>NZ_JAOVZV010000009.1 GCF_026460945.1 Chryseobacterium luquanense | reverse complement strand
GGCCCCCCCGAAACTTTTAAAATTTAGAAAAATATTATTCATTCATTTCATTTTCAATTTTCAAAAGCATCTGTTTACCATTCTCATTCTTCGGATTTAGCTCAACCGATTTTTTATACATTTTTATCGCTTCATCTTTTTGATTATTGCGTAACAAAGCCTCTCCATAACTATCGAAGAGATTGGCATCTTTAGGGAATTCTTTTGTAGCCAGTTTAAATATTTCTATTGACTCATTGTTTTTTCCAAGTCTTAAGAGTTCATATCCTAATTTATTCAGTTCGTTTGAGTTTTTAAAACTGTATTCTTTTTCAGAATTTTTTTTGAGTAAATAGTACCTTTCAATAGCTTTATTTATGTTGTAAAGAGATTCCTGTCTTATCGCCAGATAAACAGATTTTTTAGGAATTTTGTACTCTTTTCCTAACATCAGATTGTGAATAGTATATCCCAAATCCCAAACTCTATTTAGATTATTGGACACTAGAATTATCGTAATATTATTTTTAAAATCGTTTAAAAAGATGGATTCAAATTTATATGATACGCCGTTGTGTCTTTGTAGTTCTTCTTTCTCAAAGTATCTGCCGAGTGAACCGCCTTCATCTTTTGCGTAGGGATTATTCAACAAAGTCTGAAAGGATTTTTTGGATATTAAACGATTAGAGTTCATAGCCTCAATCCATTTATAGAAATCATTGATGTCTACCCAAAGCCATCCACTAATGAAATTTATTTCTGGACATCTTACGTTGTCAAAATCATAACAGGACGTTCTATTTTTATAACCAAATTTTGGGTCAAAAACTGAATTTGTCATTTTCAAAGGTTTAACAATGTTTTTAATGACAAATTGCTGGAATGACATTCCTGTTACTTTTTCAATAATTCTTCTTTGCAAAAACACATTGCCGTTATCGTATTTGTAACTTGTTCCAGGTTCAAATAGTAAATTATCACTGCTTCTCAAAATCCTCCACGCATCTGCATCACTTACCGGATTTAGACCCGACTCTATTGGAGGAATACCACTTGCATAATTAATCAGATGACGTATTTTCACTTTCTCCGCCCATTTTGGTAAACCCAAATTAAATTTGGAAATCGGGTCATCAAGATTGAGAAGACTACGTTCCGCTAAAATCATTATTGAAACAGCATTAAACTCCTTTGCAATAGAGCCAATGTTAAATATTGATTGATTATTTAAAGCAGTTAGTCTCGTTTCATCGGTAAAACCAAATGATTTTTGATAGATTATTTCTTCATTTTTAGCGATAAGTACATTTCCATTGAACAAACCTCTTTCATAAGATTTTGCCATTAAGGAATCAATTTGACTGATTAATATTTTATTCGTTTTATTAGCTTTGATTTCTGATTTTTGTTGTTTAACGAATTGACTATTTTTCTCATTTTCTTGAAAAAATATATGGATTGAAAAAAGAAAAAGAAAGGTTACAATTGTATTATTCATTAGTGATTTTTTGGATTGATTTAATTTTTCGTGGACAAAAGTTGTTCAATTTTTGAAAGCATTTTTCGAGCATTTTCATTTTTCGGATTTAATTCCAAAGATTTTAAATAATGTTTCTTGGAGATGTCATATTTCCCCGCGATGAAATAACCTTCGCCCAAGCTATCAAAAGCATCTCCCGAGTTTGGATTTTCTTTCACATTGAGTTCGAAAACTTTTGTAGCGTCATTCAGCCTGTCATTTCCAATTAAAATATAACCAATGGAATTCAGTGTTTTTTCAAAATTCCATTCCGGATTCGTTTTTTTTAACGCTTGATAGTTTTGTTCCACATTTTGATTTTCAACTTTCAGAAATTCAGAAATGATTGATTCCTCTGAAAGCAAATAGTCGTCAATAAGATTCTTATCAATCAAACCTGCAATATGATTGATAATTTGATCCTGAATTGGAGCATATCTGTAGCCATTGGACAAAACGATGACAGACAAATTGTGATCCGGAAAACTTCTGTATGCACTTACATTTCCGCCGGAAAAGCCATAAGAATCGTGATTGTTAACTTTAGTAATATCCCAACCGTAAGCAAAACGGTCTTTTTTATTTTTAAATTCAAACAGTTCCCACATTGATTTTTTGGTTTCTGAATTTAGAAGAATATTATTGTTAAGATTTTTACTCCAATCCAAAAAAGTTGGTAAGGTAATGTTGACTCCATTTCCGGAATGTGCTCTTAATCCATCATTTTCAGATGTTTTCTCGTAGCGTTTTGTTTTTGTGTTGTAGAAATTTTTCACAACCCTATTCGGAATATTTTCTGACGAGTTTGATGAAAATAATATTTTATCTTTTGAATTTGGAAATTGATTCTTAAAAATATAATCTTCAAATGTTTCTCCCGTTATTTTTTCAATAATCATCGTCAACAGCCAATAATTTGTTTGGTTATAACTGAATTGATTTCCTGTTTCAAACTCCATTTTTTCCTTAGACAATCTTTCTATTTTCTCTTGATCAGTCGCCGTTACCGCAATATCTTTATATCGAATAATATTCGGAATTCCCGATGAATGCGACAGAAGATTTTTAATTTTCACTTCCTGCCATTCTTCCGGAAGATTTTCAAGATATTTTGAAATTTTATCATCTAATGATAACTGACCTTTTTCGATGAGCTGAAAAACACCGACAGTAGAAATCAATTTTGAGGTAGAATAGATTCTGAAAAGCGAGTTTTGATTAATTGGATTATTTCCTTCAACATTCTCTTTTCCGTAATAGGCTTCAAAGATTATTTTTCCATCTTTTACAACGCCAACTGCCAAACCGGGAATTTCATTTGCCTTAATGGTTTGTTGTAAATAATTATCGATTTTTTGTTTTAATTCAATCTTTAGACTTTCCTTTTTTTGACTAAAAATAACAATGGATAAAAGCATAAAAATTGCAGACAGAAAATTTTTCATAATCGATTTTGATTGTATTATTTGATGCAAAGATGCGTCAGAAAGCACAGATATGCGACCGATTAAAAAAAGTCGAACTCATTTTTCAATAAATTCAATACTTAAAATGAACTTTTCCGAAATTCTGTAGGCGTTTTCCCCGTGTGTTTTTTAAATGAAGTACTGAATGAAGATTTGGAATTGAAACCAACCTGATAAAGAATTTCCAGAATAGTCAGGTCTTTTTGTGAAGGATCTTTCAATATTTCCTTCGCTTTTTCGATTCGATATTCATTAATGAAATCAAAAAAATGTTTGTTCATATACAGATTAATCAATGCCGATAAATCTTTGACCGGTATTTTCACCTGCTCTGCCAAATCCTGAATCGTGAGAGACGAATCCAGATAAGGTTCATTTGAAATCATAAAATCTTTTAAAGATTCTATTTGTTTATTTTTTTCATCATCAATTGAAGGGGAATATTTTTGCTTCGGGACAACTTCTGTGATAGGTTTCAGATGGGAATTCACGCCTCTGAAAAATTCAGGATTGTTTAATGCAGTCAACAAATACCAGCAAGTACAAAATAAAAATGAAAACCCATCAAGGGTTACAATCCAGGCTCTGACCTCTCCAAAACCAATGGTAGAAGTAACCAGCCATCTTAGAAGCACCAAAAAATGTAAGAGATAATAGACAATTGTTATTTTGTAAAGCGCACTGATTACAGAAATATTCGGATTCGTATAATTTTCAAGATAAACTGTTCTGGACTTTTTAATAACCAGAAATGAAGCAATAAAATACACCTGAAACAATAACTCGAAAAGAAATTGAAAAAAATGGTTGATAGGCATCTGATTCATACCCTTTATAAATTCCAATTTCATTGCCGTATTCCCGAAATATATCCCCGACATTAGATACAAATTGTAAACAAGAAATGGAATAGCGTGCAGTAAATGTTTCGGTTTTAAACGGAAATTAGAATAGCAAACCGACATTGCATAGAGATAAAACGAAGCCGGCACCAAATAGACGATGCTCCAACGAAAAGCCTCGAGATTGAGGAGATTTTCAGGAATATTATGAATCAAAAATTTACTGGCATCTATCGCATTGGCGATAAGAAAAAATGCGAAAAGCCGGTTTCCTACTTTATGTTTCGTTTTCACGGTCAGCAAAAACACGGCAAGAAATAAAATGACGAAAATTCCGATGCAAGCAGTAATTTCTAAAAAGCTGAACTTATCCATGTTTTATTAAGCAAAGCCAAATTTACTATTTCTGTGACTAATTTTTTCATAAAAAAACCCGGAACGACTTAGTCGTTCCGGGTTTCAATATAAGTTAGTTGGATTTACTTCTCCAATTGCTTGTAACTTCTCTGGATGAAGTCTGTCAGCTCTTTTCCTTTAAGTAAATTCTGAGAAAGTTTAGCCAAATCCAAAGCGTATTTAATCTGAGAACTTTTCTCCTCAACATTTTCATTAGCCAGAATTTTAGTTGCAAATTCACTGTTAGAATTCACCACCAGATTATACATTTCAGGGAAACCACCCATTCCGAACATTCCGCCACCGCCGGTTGCCTGCATGTCTTTCATTCTACGCATGAATTCAGGCTGAGTAATTGTAAACGGAGCATCAGTGCTGTCTAAATCTTCTAACTGAACTGTAAATTTCTTGTCATTGATTGACTCTTCAACATTTTTCTTCAACGTTTCTTTTTCAGTTTCATTTAATTTAGAAATCGCTGGTTCGTCTTTTTTAATCAAATTATTGATGTGATCGGCATCAACTCTTGCAAAAGAAATTTTCTCTTTTGAAGTTTCTAATTTTTGAATTAAATGAGGAACAATCGGAGAATCTAGAAGAATAACTTCGTATCCTTTATCTTTTGCAGACTGAATATAAGAATGTTGTTCATCTGCATTTGTTGCATAAAGAATCACCAAATTTCCGTCTTTGTCGGTCTGGTTAAATTTGATTTTTTCTTCCAGTTCATTCCAAAGGAAATAGTGTCCGTCAGTTGTAGGGTACAATGCAAATTTGTCAGATTTTTCGAAGAATTTATCTTCAGAAATCATTCCGTATTCAATAACGATTTTAATATCGTTCCATTTTTTGTTGTAGTCTTCGCGGTTTTCATTAATTAATGAAGCCATTTTGTCGCCTACTTTTTTAGTGATATAAGAAGAGATTTTCTTCACCGCACCGTCAGCTTGTAGGTAAGAACGCGAAACATTCAACGGAATATCCGGAGAATCAATAACACCTCTCAACAACATTAAGAAGTCAGGAACAATCCCTTTAACTTCATCAGTTACAAAAACCTGATTTTGGTATAGCTGGATTTTATCTTTTTCGATATTTAAATTGTTCGCCAGTTTCGGAAAGAATAAAACTCCCGTTAAATTGAAAGGGTAATCAACATTTAAATGAATATTAAACAAAGGCTCTTCAAACTGCATCGGGTACAATTCGTGATAGAACGCTTTATAATCTTCGTCTTTCAGCTCGCTCGGCGCTTTAGTCCAGGCCGGAGTTGGGTTATTGATGATATTATCAACCTCAACCGTTTCTGCAACTGCATCTTCTGCAGCTCCTTCCGGTAAAGGAAGAGTTTCAGTTTTTGTTCCGAATTTAATAGGAACCGGCATAAATTTGTTGTACTTCGTCAACAATTCACGGATTCTGTTTTCTTCTAAAAATTCTGTAGAATCTTCGGCAATATGAAGAACGATTTCAGTTCCTCTGTCGGTTTTCGCAGTCGTTTCTTCTAAAGTAAATTCCGGACTTCCGTCGCAAATCCAATGAACTGCTGGCTCATCT
Source organism: Chryseobacterium luquanense (assembly GCF_026460945.1). Classification (GTDB taxonomy): domain Bacteria; phylum Bacteroidota; class Bacteroidia; order Flavobacteriales; family Weeksellaceae; genus Chryseobacterium; species Chryseobacterium luquanense. Next base: position 26,123 of record NZ_JAOVZV010000009.1, on the reverse strand, counting down.
TTGAAAGATTTAGAAATAATTTCCACTTTTTCTGCCACCATAAATGCAGAATAGAAACCTAAACCAAAATGTCCAATAATTCCCGAATCTTTAGCCGAATCTTTATATTTTTCTAAGAATTCCTCAGCTCCGGAAAATGCGACCTGGTTAATGTATTTTTCAACTTCTTCCGCAGTCATCCCTAAACCTTGGTCTATAATATGAAGTTTTTTGTTTTCTTTATCAATTCTAACTTCAATTTTCGGATTTCCGTATTCTACTTTCGCTTCTCCGATTGAGGTTAAGTGTTTCAATTTCAAAGTTGCATCGGTTGCGTTTGAAATTAATTCTCTTAAAAATATTTCGTGGTCGCTGTAAAGAAATTTTTTAATTAGTGGAAAGATATTCTCCACCGAAACATTGATATTTCCTTTTGTCATTGTATTTAATTTTTAAATTTGATTATCAATTCTCAAAAAAAATACCATTGAACGGAAAGTGACAGATTGGCATTTTTTTATCATCAGTTTCTCCGAATAAAACATATTTAATAGTTCAGTTCAATATATGTTACGAAATAAAGAATACTGCATAATTGTAGTTAAAGGCTATACAAGTTTCTTTAAACCTTCTTTATAAAAAAAAGACAGCCTTTCAGCTGTCTTTTGTATTTCAATCAAAACAAATTATTTCTTGTTGTTGATAATCTCTTCTTTTACTTTATTTTCAAGCTCTTCAGCCAGTTCAGGATTGTCTTTTAACAAATCTCTTACTCCGTCACGACCTTGTCCTAATTTAGTTTCTCCGTAGCTGAACCAAGAACCACTTTTTTTCACAATTCCCATATCTACTGCAGTATCCAAAATTTCACCTGTCTTAGAAACACCTTCACCATACATAATGTCAAATTCTGCCATTTTGAAAGGTGGAGCTACTTTGTTTTTCACAATTTTAACTTTCACCCTGCTTCCAACTGCTTCGTCACCATTTTTAATTGGCGCAGATGCTTTTCTGATATCTACTCTTACTGAAGCGTAGAATTTCAATGCATTACCTCCGGTTGTCGTTTCTGGATTTCCGAACATTACACCGATTTTTTCTCTCAACTGGTTGATGAAAATTACGGTACATTTTGTTCTTGAAATCGTTGCTGTTAATTTTCTCAAAGCCTGAGACATCAATCTTGCGTGAAGACCCATTTTAGAATCTCCCATTTCACCCTCAATCTCTGCTTTTGGAGTCAAAGCTGCAACAGAGTCAATGACCACGATGTCGATTGCTCCAGAACGGATTAGGTTATCTGCAATTTCTAAAGCTTGTTCTCCGTTATCTGGCTGAGAAATAATTAAATTTTCAAGATCGATTCCTAATTTACCTGCGTAACCTCTGTCGAAAGCGTGCTCTGCATCTATAAAAGCTGCAATTCCGCCTGCTTTTTGAGCTTCTGCGATTGCGTGAAGCGTTAAAGTTGTTTTACCTGAAGATTCCGGTCCGTAGATTTCGATAATTCTTCCTCTTGGATATCCGCCAACTCCCAAAGCGATGTCTAATCCTAATGATCCGGAAGGAATAACTTCGATGGTGGTGTCAATTGCACTATCTCCCAAAGTCATTACCGTACCTTTTCCGTAGGTTTTATCTAGCTTGTCAAGCACTAAAGCAAGTGCTTTTTTCTTATCATCTATGTTGCTCATTCGATTAAATATAATTTATCAAAAGTACAGAAATTTAATCTCAAAAACCAATATTTTAATCATAAGTACATTCTAAAAACTGTTAAAATTTACACGGAAGATTTGCTAAAGTACAAATGCTGATTCAAATTTTTGTTGAGGGGAAACTTTCTAATATTTGCTGAGTATTTTAGCCCAGATTGAACGATTTGTCTGAGCTCTTTTTATGGTTGCTGAGCTTGTCGAAGTAACCATAAAAAAGCGAGTCGTGAAAGCTGGAAACAGCTCCAAAAAAAACAAGTCATGTGTAATCAGCCTAAATTTAATGAAAATTTGAATTTTGAGTAATATTCAAATAGTCTTTTAAAACTTTCATTTGATCTTTGTTTCCTTTTTTTATTCTTGCTTCGCGACCTACTGTTGAATCGTAAATTTTATTGATGATTCTTTTGGTCATCGGGAAACCGCTTTTGAACGGAACATCGGGAATTTTTAATCTTTTGCAGACATTTTCGCCCAGCAAAAACCACGTACAGCAAATATGTAAATAACGTAGATTTTTTCTCTGAAATTCAAATTTCAAAATCGGATTTTCTAACGATTCGTTGAGTAAAGAATGTGCCAGTAAAACAGAATCTTTATCTGAAGGAGGCTGAATAGAAGTCCATAAATAGAAATATTCCGTCGCCTGTTTTTTGTTGTCCGGGAGAAGGTTTTCAGGAATACCCAATAAATATCCTACGTATTTCCAAAGATGAAATAAGCCTTTTTCTTCTTTTTCAGAAAAAGTATTTCCCAATTTGTATAAACTGTGAAGAAAAACCAAACTGAACCCCACATAAGTTGCCATCATATCCCAAGAATTGATGGGTTCGCCCCAGTTTTCTGTATCCCATTTTTTATAATGTTTTTTGATAGAAAGTCTTGCGTAGGAATGAATTAATCTTGTTTTAATGGCAAATTCATAGCCTTTTTTGTGAATTTCTAACGCATCATATCTTGTTACATTTACCCAAAAATCTAATGTTTCGGAAAGTCTTTTTACGGCTCCTTTTTTTAGAGCTTCGGTCGCAATCAGAGGTTTGTTGAGGTAAGCGTAGTCATAACCGCCAATTAAACAGTAATCTCTAAGTGAAATTAAAGAATCGAGATTGCTTCGCATACACAATTCTGCTCCGCTTTTAATTAAATCATAATCAAGCCAATTTGGAATTTCCTGAGTCTGAACAAACATTTTTTTTACACTTTGTGGAACCTCATCATTTTCTGAAACTCCATTTCGGATGTATTGCTCTATTTCTCTTGACGCCTCAGTGTATTTTTTAGTTAAATAAATGTCTTTTACAACCTCATCCCCTATTTCGTCTACATGATAATAGAAATGTGAAAATTTTTCAAAGTCTTTGAAGTTCAATTCCGCTCCGGAAAATTCAGTCAATTGTTTTCCGTTTCCTTTCGTCCAAAAATCTGTAAAGTGAGGTGAATCTTTAAATCGTGGCTGTAAATTGTGCTGTTCCATCACTGATAAAGGTACAAGTTTTAAGCCGAAAATTGTTTGTGAGATTTGTCAGTTTTAAATTTAAACCTTATTAAATCAATCCTAAATCAAAAGCTTTTTTCACCAATTCTTTACTATTTCTACAACCGGTTTTCTTTAAAATATTTCTTCTGTGTGTACGAACGGTATGCTCGGAAAGTACTAAAACTGTAGAAATTTCTTTTCCTGAATATCCTTTGGCAATCAATGATAAAACTTCGTTTTCACGTTTAGTGAGTTCATTTTCGTAATCCGGTAAAGAAAGCAAATTGTGTTCAATTTTAAACTGATGAAAATCTTTCCTCGAACCAATCCCGGTCAACAAAACAATGAAAGAATTTTCTGATGTAATATGTTGAATGTTAGTATGAATATTAACAGATTGTATTAAAAAGGAACTTTCATTTTCCAAAGTATGAATCGCCTGATGATGGAAAAGTTCGTAATTTCCCTTCCTTGTCCTCATTCTGAAACAATAACTTGGCTTTAAAAAAAGTTGATGCTCACTTCCGATTTCCACCATTTTTTCAACGATAGTTTGCTCTGCTTTAATCACAAAAGGAAGATCATCGGGATGAATCAAATCAATAATTTCTTTAAGATGAGATGGATATTTTTTCAGTCCATGCATTTTAAGAATATTTTCGTGATGATTTGTCAGAGTACTATCCGTCAAATTCAAAACGTAATAATAAAACTCTCCTACCGAAAACATTTCTCCAATAATTCTCTCTATTGGCGGTACTTTATATTCTAAAACATTAAAATTTCTTGCTCCGGGAAAAGTCTTCCAGATCTCAATAAGCGGATGGTTTTCTTCAGACTTTTTCATTGGCTCAGTTTTAGTTATTTAAAAATAGTTAAATTTTCATAAAAATACGCCTTAAGTGGTATTTTTTCATGTTAAATAATTTAGAATCTTTGTATAAACTAATAACCATGAAAATTTTCTTTTCCAAAAGGTTTAAATAGTTTATTTTAAATTAATTTTTTAATACAACAGTAAAAAATATACCGATTTTTGAAATTAATGAAAACAGGTTTCAAAATTCCTTGATGAGAAGTTTATTTTTAATTACACCATTTAAGCAATGTTTAAATGGTTTTTTGTTTTATTTAAATCAAAAAAAATACGGTCAGATAACTCCAACCGTATTCTATATTTTAAGATTATTATTTACTTTTTAATAATCAGTTTTTCATTATAAACTTCACCGTTACTCATTTGTAAGGAAAGAATATAATTTCCTGATAAAAATCCGTCTGTTCTTATTTGATTATCACCTTTCAATTCTCCTGAACTAATCAATTTTCCTGAAATATCATAAATGGTATATTTTGCCTGATCTGATTTATTTTTAAATTTAATATTAATAACATCTTTTACAGGATTAGGATAAATTGCAAAAGTTTTTACCGTACTTTCTGAAGTGGAAAGAAACGACTGAATCGAGAAATTTGAAGGATTCAACGCAAAATAAATATTCCCGACAGCTTTCACCATAATTCTTGCGGAAGCTACATTTTCATTAGGCAAATTTACTACAGCCGAACCGTTATTAGGAACACTTGCTGCCAAAACAGTATTGAAGTTCGCTCCATTGTCTTTCGATAAAAGAATGGTAACATTTTGAGTATTTACAGTTCCAGTATTCGTTCCTGCAACATCCCATGTTACTGTGATTGGGTTTTGTGCGCTGTAAGAAGTATTTGTTGGTTGAGAAGTCACCGCAAAAGGTCCGTCATTTGTAACCGTTACAACCATTGCGTCATTTGCAGCCTGATTTCCTGTTGCTTTATTATCGTTTACCAATAAAGCGAAATTCAAAGTTCTTGCAACACTCGGTGTAACTTCCCATTTCGGAACTAAATTATTAGCCAAAACCGAAGTCATATTCGGGAAATATCTCATCGGAGAAGTTGACGGAAGAAACGAACGGTAAACCGGACCTACCGTTGCAGTCGAAACCGGTGGTTGCGTGTTACTTGTATTATTATATTGCTCCCATAAATAAGTAATAGGATCATTATTCGGATCGGTTCCGGTTCCAGTCAAAACGAAAGCCGTTCCTTTTGGAATAATATAATCTGCTCCTGCATCTGCAGTCGGAACTCCGTTATTATTTGAAACTTTCACAGAACAGTCGGTAGATCTCTGCAAAACCGCATACATTTGCACCACACTTGCCGCATGGAAGTAAGGATCACTATTGTTTTGAACATTATTATTGGTTCCGCAAATCCCTGCATACGCCATAATTGTAGTTCCACTTCCTGGCTCATACGCTGTAGCTGTACTTGCATTACCTTGACATGAACCAGTATTTGCTCTAAATGTGTGTGCTCCACCAAATTGATGTCCCATTTCATGGGCTACATAATCAATATCGAAAGGATCACCGACTGGAGCTCCTGAACCTGTAACACCACCTGCTTTATTTGTAGTACAAACAGAACCCAAATACGCTACTCCACCTCCACCAGTACTGAAAACGTGACCAATGTCGTAATTAGCTGATCCTATAATACTATTTACATTTGAAATATTTTCGCCCAACATTGTAGAACCGTTATTGTTTGTGTAAGGATCTGTATTACCGTTTGTATATATCAAAAGACTGGTATTTGCGACCATGACCATTGTAGCAGAAATTGTTTTTTCATACACACCATTTACTCTTGTCATCGTAGTTGCCATTGCACTCATTGCTCCGGCTGTCCCTCCATGAAATGTAGTGTATTCACCAGTTGCAGCCAATGCTAATCTATAGGTTCTGAATTGTCCGTCAGAAACTAAAGGAGCTTTTTTCTGTACTGAAATATTTGCATTTTCATCTAACATATCTTCAACATGACATTCAAAAAGTCGGTCATTTTTTGGAAGATCTTTTCTTTTATATAAAATAAATGAAGAATTATCCTGAGTATAACTATCCAAATAACTTACATCCCATCCATCAAAATACATCACGCTTATTCCTGTTTGCGGAGTTAAGCTGAAACGAATGGTATTCGAAGTATTTCCTTTTTCCCAACCGGTGTAAGATCTTATTTCGGGAAATTTAGCCTGTAATTCGGGAGCCATAACAGATGCTTCCTGAACAACATAATCTCTTACTCCACCATTAGAATCCGGGAATTTTATAACTAAACTTTCATTCTTCGAGAAACGTTGTGGTGCATTTTTCAGGTCAGATTTTATTTTATCTAAATCTAATTGATAGAGAGAGAAATTTTTAGGTGTTACCCATCTCGGTTTCAATTCCCCTCTTTCAGCTTTATTTTCTTTTTGCTTTAACCAATAATTCTCTTGGGCAAAACCTTGCCCTGCAATCAACAGACAAGAGATAATGAGTGTTTTTGCTTTCATTAATTTAACTTTTAATTATTAATATTTAGTGATTGTGTATTTAAAAAAATATTTTTCATCTTTTTTTTAAATAATTTAGCCTAAAATTAACAATTAAAATACCACAAAAATAATTTTTTAACAAAAAAAATCCGTCTTCTTACGAAAACGGATTTTATATTTTAAAGTTAACTTAAATATTAAGCTAAAACTTCTTTTACTTTGTTTGCAGCTTCTTCTAAAGTAATTGCAGAGTGAATTGGCAATCCAGCTTCGTCAATTAATTTTTTAGCTTCTACAGCATTTGTTCCTTGTAATCTTACGATCAATGGAACAGGAAGGCTTCCCATTGCGTGGTAAGCATCTACAACACCTTGAGCAACTCTGTCACATCTTACGATACCTCCGAAGATATTAATTAAAATTGCTTTTACGTTTGGATCTCTCAAGATAATTCCGAAAGCAGTCTGTACTCTCGCTGCATCTGCAGTTCCACCAACGTCTAAGAAGTTTGCAGGGTTACCACCAGATAATTTGATGATATCCATAGTTGCCATTGCAAGACCAGCTCCGTTTACCATACAAGCAACGTTACCGTCTAATTTTACGAAGTTAAGACCAGCTTCACCTGCTTCAACATCGATAGGATCTTCTTCTCTTGTATCTCTTAAAGCTTCAAGATCTTTGTGACGGAACAATGAGTTACCATCCAAAGTTACTTTAGCGTCTACAGCGATAATTTTGTTATCAGAAGTTTTCAAAACCGGGTTGATTTCGAAAAGAGATGCATCAATTCCTACATAAGCATTATATAAAGAAGAAATGAATTTTGTGAATTCTTTGAAAGCATTCCCTTCAAGACCTAAATTGAAAGCAATTTTTCTAGCCTGGAAACCTTGAAGACCTAAAGTTGGATCAATTAATTCGTTGTGAATCAAATGAGGAGTTACTTCTGCAACGTGCTCAATATCCATACCACCTTCAGTAGAATATACAATCGTATTTTTACCTTCAGCTCTGTCTAAAAGAATAGAAACATAAAATTCTTTAGTTTCAGATTCTCCAGGATAATAAACATCTTCTGCAACCAATACAGAATTTACCAATTTACCTTCAGCAGAAGTTTGTGGAGTGATCAACTGCATTCCGATGATATTTCCAGCGTTTTCTTTAAGTTTATCCATGTTTGGAGAGAACTTTACACCACCACCTTTACCACGACCACCTGCGTGAATCTGTGCTTTTACAACCCAAGCCTGAGCTCCGGTTTCAGCAGTCAATTTTTCTGCAGCTGCTACAGCTTCATCTACGTTGTTTGCAACGAAACCACGTTGGATAGCTACTCCATACTTTGATAAAATCTCTTTTGATTGATACTCGTGAAGATTCATATTATTTTTATTATTTTATTTTAATATTTAAAGGTTGACAAATTTAATAAAAAGACACGGAAATTCAAGTTTATTAGATTAAAAATTAAGATGATATTTCTTCTTTCATTTACTTTTTGTCTGAAATATTTCTATTCTTCTGCTAATTTTTCTGATTGTGAACCAATGAAAGGAATTTTAGGAGCTAAGAAATATCCTGTCAAACTTGCAAAAAGTATCGGAACAAAATAGGTGAAACCGGTTAAAGTTCCCAAAATAATCGGTGTTCTCGTTACACACGCATTGATTGCAGCTATACAGCTTACAATAGCCAAAGTCGTGTCAACTGAAGGAAATAAGTTATGAATAATCAACCCTAAAGTTGTTCCCACAAAGAAAAGTGAGATGATAAAACCACCTCTCCATCCGGAGTTTACTGTAATGGCTATTGCTAAAATTTTAACTAAAGAATTCAGAGTTTAAGTTCCATTAATCAATTCATTCACTTCATGATGCCCGAAATATCTGGTTAATGGAAAGTAGAAAGCGATAATTCCTAAAATAATTCCGCCCACAAGAGTTTTAATATAAATCGGAAATTTTCTGTATTCAAAAGCTTTTTTGAAAAATTTAACAACGAAAATAAAAATCCACCCAAATAAAGTTCCTACAATTCCAAACAGAGAAGCGTAAAGAAAATCATAAACTCCGGTGTAATGATAAGCTTTCAAATCCCAAGTCGCCCCAATTCCCAAATGAATAATTAAAGCAAACATCAGATAAATGAAGCAACTCGCCACCAAAGCCGGAATAATTGCTTTATAAATATTCTACAGCGTGTTTGTGATGAGAATCTCCAGAGAAAATAAACTTCCTCCAAGAGGAGCACCGAAAAGCGCAGTAAAACCTGAAGCTATTCCCACAATACTCAAAGAACGCAATTCTTCGCCTTTTAATCTGAAAAGCTTCCCCTAATATGTACCTGTAGAACCTGTAACCTGAAACAAAGGCGCTTCTGTACCCAAACTTCCACCCGATGCCACACAGAAAAGTGACGATAAAATCATGGTGGGATTATTTTTCGGCTCTAATTTCCCTTTATTAAACCTGATGTTATTAACAATCAAATGAATTTCTCATGGATCTCCGATATTCTCTTGCGCATTCATTTTTTGAATACTTAGAAAATAAATAATCATTGTGAAAAACCATACCAATCGATGATTCATTTTTTAATTTTAGAATGTAAACTATTGTAATTTCACTTTAAGAAAATAAAAAATAAGCATTCCCCAACTTAGTATCATAAACAATCCTCCAAGTGGCGTAATCGGTCCTAAAAATTTAAGGTTTAAACCAAAATGATCCTGCAAACTCAAACCGTAAATACTGAAAGAGAATAGCATTGTTCCTGCAATCATTAAGATAGAAATCCATTTTTGAGATGAGGTGTCGAATTTTAAAATATAGCCTGCAATCAACAAAAAGAAGGCTGCATACATTTGATATCTTACTCCTGTTTCAAAACTTTCCAGTTTTTCCACAGATAAAATTTTCTTTAAAGCGTGTGCTCCGAAAGCACCTAATATAACGGATAACATTCCGTAAGCGGCACCGAAGACTAAAGTAATTGTTTTCATTTATAATTTATAATCTTAAATAGTAATGACATTATTCCTATTGCAATAAAAATCCATGCGAATTTCTTATTCTGGGCAAAACCCGGATGTTTGGTTACTTTCAAAAAAATTCCGAAAGCTAGCATTAAAGCAGCGACAATAATTCCAAACATTATTGGCCTCTTAATCTGTTAAATTCATTGATCACTTCATGATGAGTAACCGTTTTATCCTTGAAATAAGTTACAAAATGTTGCTTTTCATGTTCCGTTGCTCCCATTTGGTTTAAAATATTAAGCAAATGCATTTTCATGTGACCTTTCTGAATTCCCGTTGTCACCAAAGAACGTAATGCTCCAAAATTCTGAGCCAATCCCGAAACCGCCAAAATACTCATCAATTCCTGAGCAGAAGGTTTTCCGAGAAGTGCCAAAGAGAATTTTACCAAAGGGTGAAGATTCGTCAAACCACCCACAACGCCTACAGAAATCGGAAGATCGATCCAAAATCTGAAAACTCCGTTATCAATTGTACAATGCGTTAACGAAGAATATTTTCCGTCCTTTGAGGCATAAGCATGTGCACAAGCTTCTGTTGCTCTGAAATCATTTCCGGTTGCGATAACCACTGCATCAACACCGTTCATAATTCCTTTATTGTGCGTCGTCGCACGGAAGGGTTCAATTTCAGCAATCGTAACCGCCTGTTTGAATTTTCTTGCAAATTCTTCGTTTGAAATTCCGCTGTCGTCTTTTAAATCTTCAATTTTACATGAAACTTCTGCTCTGACAATACAATCCGGTGTGAAATTAGAAAGAATATTCATTACAATCTGCAAAGAATTTTTCTCTTCCTGAGTAAAATCTTCACTTACTGCAATTTCCTGTTTCAATGTTTTTCCAAACTGCTCCAGGCAAGAATTAATAAAATTCGCTCCCATTGAATCTACAGTATCAAAACTCGCCTTCAATTGATAATAATTCGGCATTTCAGAAGTTTTGTCGACCAATTTTATATCTAAAATGCCACCTCCACGATTTCTCATATTGGTTGTAATCGCTTCTGTTGCATCAAACAGTTTTTTCTTTAAATTGAAATTAAAAAAATGCTGCAGTTTGTGAGATTCAACGTCGATGATAAAGTGAGTATGACCTAATTTTTCGGTATTAATAATTGTCGTTTTAAAACCACCTTTATCAATCCAAAATTTAGCAGCTTTTGAAGCGGCTGCAACTACCGAACTTTCTTCCACCGCCATTGGTAAAGCGAATAATTTTCCATTAATTAAAAAATTGGGCGCAATTCCGTAAGGCATGTAGAAATTGGAAATCGTATTTTCAGAAAACTCGTCGTGAAGCTTCTGTAAATCTGCATTTTCATTCCAATATTGATTCAATATATTTTGATAATCCTGGTTTCCTTCAAGATATTCGTTAACAAGCCAATCGATTTTCCCTTGTTTTGTTAATTTGGAAAAACCTTCAACGGGTTTATGATTCATATGAGTAGTTTTGTAGCTATATAAAATCGCAGGTTTACGACTTCACGCATAAATTAATGACCGTAAATATACTAAATTTGCTTTGGAAATATGTGGATAAGTTTGTTTTAAAAACACTGACTTTTCTCAATTTTGGACTTACTTTTGTTTTGAAAAACAAATATTTCAATCTGATTTAAACCTATTACAAAATGAATTTCGACCGTGTAAAAGAGAAACTTGAAATACTTGCCGATGCAGCGAAGTATGATGTCTCATGTTCTTCAAGCGGTGGAAAAAGGAAAAACAACGGAGGCTTAGGCGACAGTTCAGCAAGCGGAATTTGTCACACTTATACAGAAGACGGACGTTGTGTTTCTCTTCTAAAAATTCTTTTAACTAATCACTGTATTTACGATTGTATTTATTGCGTTTCCAGAAAATCGAATGATATTAAACGGGCTGCTTTCACAGTAGAAGAAGTCGTTGATTTAACCATAAGTTTTTATCGCAGAAATTATATTGAAGGTTTATTTTTAAGCTCAGGAATTTTCAAAGACGCAGATACAACGATGGAACGTTTGGTTCGTGTCGCAAAAAAGCTGAGAAATGAACATAATTTCAATGGATATATCCATTTGAAGTCAATTCCTGGAGCGAGTGATGATTTGATGAATGAAGCTGCACTTTACGCTGATCGATTATCTGTAAATCTTGAAATTCCGACAGAATCTGGACTGAAATTATTGGCACCTGATAAAAATCGTGAAGATATGCTTCAGCCGATGAGAATCGTTCAGAAAGGAATTCAGCAATATAAAGACGAGAAAAAACTAATCCGCAGTACCCCGAAATTTGCTCCAGCCGGACAATCAACTCAGATGATTGTGGGTGCAACCAATGAAAATGATTTGCAAATTATTAAAGTTGCTGATCATTTCTATAAAAATTACGGAATGAAGCGTGTTTATTATTCAGGTTATATTCCTGTAACGGTTGATAATCGTTTACCTGCGATTACTGCAGAAGTTCCTGTCTTGAGAGAAAATCGTTTGTATCAATCAGATTGGCTGATGCGTTTTTATGGTTTTAAAGCTGATGAAATTTTAGATTTTAATATGCCTTTTCTGGATTTGGAAGTTGATCCGAAATTAAGCTGGGCTTTGCGACATTTGGATCAGTTTCCTGTGAATTTGCAGACTGCAGACTATAAAATGATTTTAAGAATTCCGGGAATTGGTGTAAAAACTGCACAGAAAATTGTGAGTGCAAGAAAATTTCAGGTTTTAAATATTGACCATCTTAAAAAATTAGGAGCTGCTGTCAATCGAGCAAAATATTTCATTGATTTTACGTACGGAAATATTTTTTTAAGACATTTAACTGATTTGAATTTACGAAAATTGATTATTGGCGGAAGTCAGTCTAAATTTCAGAATCAGTTTTCGCAACAATTGACTTTATTTTAATTTGAACATAGATTGCACGAAGTTCACAAACTCTCATTCAAAACGAGTTAAAAAGTTTTGATCTCATTTCTAAAATTTTCAAATTATCTCATTTACATATTTTCAAATTAAAAAAATGACCACTCTCCTCTACGACGGAAGCTTCGACGGACTTTTCACTGCGATATTTGAAGTTTTCGAATATCGTTATCAAGATGTGGAAATTTGTAGCAGAGAAAATTTTCAGCAGGAAAATATGTTTGCCGAGATTCACGAGGTGATTACGCAACAGGAAAAATCGGAAAGAGTTTTAAATAAATTAGAGCAGAATATCGGAAAACCAGGAATGAATCAATTGTTGAAAGTTTTTTTATCTGAAGATTCGGAAATGGAAAATCTCATTTTATCTGCAGTAAAACAATCGATAAAACATCCTGAAGAAAATGTTTTACAGAATTTTGCAGATAATGACATTTTAAAAATTTCAAAAATCTGTAAATCAGTCAGTCGAGAAAGACACAGGATGACTGCTTTTGTGCGGTTTGAAAAATTGCAAGATGATATTTATTTTGCTAAAATAGATCCGGATTTTAATGTTTTGCCTTTAATCAGAAAACATTTCAAAGACCGTTACGCCGACCAAAAATGGATGATTTATGACCTGAGAAGACATTACGGTTTATTTTATGATTTGGAAAACTGCGAATTTTTTTATCCTGATGAGAAATTAGATTTAAACCAATATCAGCAAAAATTCCACGAGGAAGAAAAAAAATATCAGACGCTGTGGCAAAGTTATTTTACAAAAACCAACATTAAAGAAAGGAAAAATACAAAACTTCATATTCAGCATGTTCCGAAAAGGTATTGGAAATATCTGACTGAAAAGTGGTAATTTGTTTTTAAGTTTTGATTAAAAACCAGTAATATATTACAAAAGAAAGTCGAGCTAAAGCCCGACTCTGTTGAATTAAAAAGAGAATTATCTAAATAATATTTTTATTTATCTTAAAAATTCACCACAAATTTTCTTTCATTAATCAATTCAGCAATTGCCAACATATCTTTTCCAATCAATCTATCATCTTCAAGTTTGTCAACTTTTGAACGAAGAATAGTAAAGTTTTCTTCAATAATTTTTGAACATTTTGCAGGTCTTCTGAACTCTAAACCTTGCGCTGCAAACATCAATTCAACAGCTAAAATATTTACCAAATTTCCAAGAACCTGATTGAATTTTCTTCCTGAAATACTTCCCATAGAAACGTGATCTTCCTGACCTAAACTTGTTGGAATAGAATCTGCCGAAGCAGGAAAACAAAGCGTTTTATTTTCTGTTACCAAAGCTGCAGAAGTATATTGCGGAATCATAAATCCAGAATTTAAACCTGAACTTTCCGTCAACAATCTTGGTAAACCATATTTTCCTTCTAATAATAAATAACTTCTTCTGTCTGAAATATTTCCTAATTCAGCAACCGCTAAAGTTGCATAATCTAAAGGCATTGCCATTAATTGTCCGTGGAAATTTCCTCCTGAAATAGATTCTTCAGCACTTAAAACAATTGGATTGTCGGTGACAGAATTCAATTCCGTTTCTGCCATTAATTTAAGGTGTTCAAAAGCATTTCTACTTGCACCATGAACCTGTGGAACACATCTCATCGAATAAGGATCCTGAACTCTGTCACAATATTCGTGAGCTTTAAGATTATCAGAATTTTTCAAAAATTTAAGCATTCTTGCCGCCACTTTTTTACTTCCTTCAAATGGTCTGATGTCGTGAAGTTCTTTTTTAAACGGACTTGCTGAACCTCTGTAAGCTTCAAGACTCATTGCAGCGGTCATGTCTGCTAAATCCAAAAGATATTCAAACTTTTCCAAACCTTTTATTGCATGAGCTAAAATAAACTGAGTTCCGTTGATTAATCCCAAACCTTCTTTCGGACCCAAAACCAATGGCTCTAGATTATTTTTCTCTAAAATTTCTGCAGTTTCGAAGATTTCGTTTCCAACCCAAACCTGACCAAGTCCTAAAAGTGGCAAAACCAAGTGTGAAAGTGGTGCTAAATCTCCTGAAGCTCCTACAGAACCTTGTTCAGGAACTACCGGAATAATGTCTTTTTCAAGCATTAAAATAAATCTTTCGATCACTTCCAGAGAAACTCCCGAAAAACCTTTCGACAAAGCATGAACCTTCGCAATCATCATAATTTTTGAAAATTCTTTATCAATAGGTTTCCCCACTCCTACTGCATGAGAAATAATTAAATTATACTGCAATTGCGCTGTTTCTTCCTCAGAAATTTTCACGTCACAAAGTGGTCCGAACCCCGTATTGATGCCATAAACAGTTTTGTCTGATTCAACAATTTGTTTTACATTATTCTGAGATTTTATAATCTGCTCTTTCGCAGCACTATTTAATTGAGCTTTATTTGGGTTCTTGCAGATTTCCAAAACATCATGAAAACTGAAAGTATCTATACCGTAAATCATTTTAAAAAATTTGCCTAAAAATACACATTTTGAAGAGAACTGAAAACGCAAAACAGAGGTCTTAATTTATTTTTAAATACAAGCAAATTATTTATTATTTTTACGACCTAACATTAAAACTAAATGTATGAAATTTAAAGCTTTATTATTGGCTCTTTCTTTGGTGAGCATTTCAACTTTTGCGCAGGAAAAAGTAAAATACACAAAAGAACAAATTAAAAAAATGGAACAATATCTTTTTAACGAAGGATTTCCTGGCCCATCAACAAAAAAAATCTCAACCATCATTTCAAAAGACGGAACTGTCAACAAAGGATATTGCGACAATATTGAAACAAAAAAAGGTCAGATTTACGAAATTTCTATAAAAGACAGTGTTACGAAAAAGAAGATGGTTTTCAACGCAGACAATGTGAACGAAATGTACATTTACCCTACGAAATTGGCGAAAATCTTGAAAGTTGGAAAGCACATGACTAACTTAAGAAGCTTAAACACTAAAAAACTGAGTAAAAATACGCCTGATGGTCAAATTCAATTTGTAAACCAAACCGTTTCGTTGAAAAACAAAAAAGATGATAAAGAGTTTTTAATGCAACTTATAAATCCTGAATTTAGCGAAATTATTTCTGTTTATAATGATCCGAGAGCAAAGGAAACTTCGGGTATGACTGTAGGATTTGGGATGCAGCTCGGTGGCGGACTTGCAAAATCGTATTATGTAAAAAAAGGAGAGAAAGTTCTTTGGCTTCATAAAGATGATTTTGAAGACAATTATGATTTCTTATTTGGTGACAATGCAGAATTTATGAAAAAATATCCTAAAAAATCTGTAGAATGGGGATTTTTCAGCTTTTTGGTCAATGAATATACTGAAATGAGCAACGGATAAAATTTAATCTTAAAATATTTCAAAGCTGCAGAAATTTCTGCAGCTTTTTTTGTGCATTGAAATTGCTTAAATTTGTTCTATGAATCCTTCTTTAGAATTACAGCTTAAAACTTTACCTTCCGAACCCGGTGTTTATCGATATTACGATAAAAACGAAAATCTATTATATGTAGGTAAAGCAAAAAATCTGAAGAAAAGAGTACTTTCGTATTTCAACAAAACACTTTCCGGATACCGAACCAGAATTATGGTTGGGAAAATTAACCGTTTGGAAACAACCATCGTTAACAGCGAATATGATGCACTTTTATTGGAAAATAATCTGATAAAAGAACATCAACCGTTTTATAATGTGATGTTGAAAGATGACAAAACCTATCCCTGGATTTGTATTAAAAAAGAAAATTTTCCAAGAATTTTTCTTACAAGAAATAAAATAAAAGACGGTTCGGAATATTACGGGCCTTACGCAAAAGTACGTCCTGCAAAGATTTTGTTGGATACAATAAAGCATATTTATAAACTTCGTACCTGCAATTTAAATTTAGCTCCGTCCAAAATTGAGGAAGGAAAATATAAAGTCTGCCTGGAATTTCACATTAAAAATTGTGAAGGACCTTGTGAAGGTTTGGAAAGCAAGGAAGATTATGACGAAAAAATAGATGCCATTCGCGGAATCATTAAAGGTGATTTCCGTAGAGCTAAAGAATATCTTATCAATCAAATGACGAAGTATGCTTCGAATCTTCAGTTTGAAAATGCTCAGATGATTAAAGAAAGATTGAATATTCTGGAAGATTATCAGGTAAAACACACCGTTGTAAATCCAGATATTGATGATGTAGACGTTTTTGCAATGACGAGTGATGAAACAGCAGCTTACGTTAATTATTTCAAAATCAGAAATGGAAATATCATTCAAAGTTTTACTACAGAAATAAAGAAAATGCTTGAAGAAACGGATGAAGAAATTATGGAAGAAGCTTTGATTGAAATCCGTCAGAAATTTAATTCTGATTCAAAAGAAGTCTTGCTCCCTTTTCACTTGAGTGTTGAAATTCCGAATGTAAAACTGATTGTTCCGAAAATGGGTGACAAAAAAAGAATCGTTGAACTTTCAGAAAAAAATGCCAAAGAATATAGAATTGAAAAGTTAAAACAGGTTCAAATTGTTGATCCGGAAAGACATTCCAACAGAATTATGGCAGAAATGCAAAAGCTCTTAAGGATGCCTGTAGAACCGAGACATATTGAAGGTTTTGACAACTCGAATATTCAGGGAACGAATCCCGTTTCTGCGTGTGTTGTTTTTAAAAACGGAAAAGCAAGCAAAGCCGATTATAGAATTTTCCATCCAAAAACCGTTGTCGGACCGGATGATTTTAAAACAATGGAGGAAGTTATTTTCAGACGCTATAAAAGAATGTTGGAAGAAGGCGAAAGTTTGCCTCAATTAATTCTGATTGACGGTGGAAAAGGGCAGCTATCTTCCGCAGTGAAAAGTTTAAAACTTCTCGGACTTTACGGCAAAATAACGATTGTTGGAATCGCAAAAAGGCTGGAGGAAATTTTCTTTCCTGAAGACCCAATTCCATTATATTTAGATAAAAAATCTGAAACATTAAAGATTTTACAACAGGTGCGTGACGAAGCTCACCGTTTTGGAGTAAGGCATCACCGAACAAGAAGAAAAAACTCAACCATAAAATCTGAGCTGGAAGAAATTCCGGGAGTTGGCGAAAGAACAATAGAATTACTTTTATCTAAATTAAAATCAGTCAAAAGAATTAAAGAATCAAATCTTGAAACTTTAGAAGAAATTTTAGGAAAATCTAAAGCAAAAGTTATCTGGGATTTTTTCAATGCAGAGTAAAATAAAAATCTCTTATCATTTCGATAAGAGATTTTCTTTTATTATTAAGACGAGATTTAAACTCCGCCCATTACATACATATTTTCCATTGTAGGAACTGCACTTCCGCCCTCTTTTTCTAAAGTAATAGCAAAAGCCTGCGCATTTGGAATATTTGAAAGAGCAATTTTTGCATCTTTTTCATCAGAATACATTCCTGCGCTTACCGGTTTTCCGTCTGCGATTGCCCAAAGTTGATATTGCATTCCCTCAGGAGCTTTTGGCAAGTTATTTGAAGTTAGGTAAACATCTTTAGAAGTTTTATCCCAGTATACCACAGCGTTTGATTTTGGGTGTTTTTCTACACCTGCCAAAACAATTTTCAGCATATTCGGATTGGAAGTAACCTGCAATTTTTGTTCTAAATTTTGCATCGCAAGGTTATGTGATTGCTTTTCAGATTTTAAAACAGCAATTTCATTTTTAATCTCTTTTTGGCTGTTCATCCAATAAAGATTTCCTCCAATACTTACTAAAAATAAAACTGATGCTGCAACTGCATAGTTTTTCCAATTGTTATTTTTTTCAACTCTGATTTCCGGCATCGACTGTTGAATTTCCACTTGTGGCTCAACATTATTGATTGGAACTACAGGTTTTTGCTCAACAACTTTTTGTTCAAGTTGTATTTTATCCCAAATTTTTGATTTTAAATCATTGGGTGGTGTCACTGCTTGCGCTGTAGCAAGCAATTCGAAAGTTTTTTGCGCTTCTTCAAAAGCGGCTTTTACTTCTGCATTATTCTTCATCACACACTCCAAAATACCTGCTTCCTCGGGAGAAGCAAGACCTAGAATGTAAGATTCTAGAATTCCGGATGATATGTATTCTTTACTATCCAATTTATTGATAATCTTTTAACAAGTCTTTTAATTTCATCAATGCATTACGCATTTTGGTTTTAACGGTGCCTAAAGGCATATTCAGCTTTTCTGATATTTCACTCTGCGTGTATCCTTGATAATAGGCAAGATCAATAAGTTCCTGCTTATCAGATTCCAAACTTTCAAGCACTTTATTAAAGCCAATAAAATCTGCATTATTGGATGTTGTAAGTTCCGCATTCTCATATACGAAATCCGGAAGAGGTTGGTTTTTAAGTTGATTTTGAAAGCTTTTAGATTTAAGATAATCGATTGCTGTATTTCTTGCAATATTAATCATCCAAGTATAAAATCTACCTTTCGCAGAATCATATTGATGGATCGAATTCCAGATTTTTACAAAAACATCCTGAATAATTTCTTCTGTATATTCTTTAGACTGAACAATTCTTAGGATCACACCATACAATGCACCAGAATAGTTATCATACAAATGATGAAAACCAGATTCATTTTGCTCTCTCAACAAAACGATAAGTTCGTCCTCTGAATACTTTGTTTTAATTGTGAATAATTTTCATTTCAAATATAATAAAACAAAACAAATTATTAGGGAAATCTATAAAAACTTTACAATTTATTTATTTTCAGTTGATTTCCTTATAAGTATAGGCTCAAAACTTATTCTCATTATCCATTTAATTCTAATCTAAAATCACAAATAAAAATTAACCATCTGAAAAACAGTTAATTATTGTTAAAATTGAAATTTTTAAATCTAAAGCAATCTGCTCTTCGTAAATGATGATAAGAACAGAAATTAAAAATCACTCAAGTAATAATAATTTAAAATTAAAGAAAATGAACTCAAGATCAAAAATCGCAGTATTCGGAATGGTGGCTTTATCATTCGCATTCAGTGGAAATGCAGCTGCACAGCAAATGAAAGAAAAAACAGTAATGGTAGGTGGAGCAGCAATGTACCCTTCTAAAAACATTGTTGAAAATGCGATGAATTCTAAAGATCACAAAACTTTGGTTGCCGCAGTAAAAGCAGCCGGTTTGGTTGAAACATTGCAAAGTAAAGGTCCATTCACTGTTTTTGCTCCAACAGATGCGGCTTTTGCAAAATTGCCTGCAGGAACAGTAGAAAGCTTAGTGAAACCTGAGAATAAAGCAATGCTTACCAAGATTTTAACGTATCACGTTTTACCTGGAAATTACAGCTCTAAACAAGTTTGGGCAGCAGTAAAAGCAGGAAACGGTAAAGCGATGATGAAAACAGTTCAAGGTGAAGAATTAACTTTTTGGACAAAAGGAAAAGATTTATACGTGACCGATGCGAAAGGTAACAAAGCAAAAGTTACAATCGCCGATGTAAATCAGTCAAATGGAGTAATACATGTAATCGATACGGTTCTAATGCCGTAGTTTTAGTTTTTTATGGTTTATTTTAAGGAAGCCTTACCTGAAATTATCGGGTAAGGCTTTTTTATATTTTATCGAAAAGATTTTAAGCTTATTTTACGGGAGCAAAAACTTCTTTAGAATACTCATCACTACCTTTTGGTATTTCAATTACTAAATTTCCATTTTCAAAATATCCTGTTGTTAATTCTCCTGAACCTAATTTCACCCTGAAAACATCTTTTTTCGTTGTCTCTTTAAAGGTAGCAAAAGGAATAGAACTGTTTCCGTCAACTAAAATAAACTGAGTAGTATCTATTTGGATTTTCTGAAGATTTAGTTTTCCGTTGCTGAATTTCTCTGCTTTTGAAAGTTGAGATTTTGGAGCGCTACTTTCAGGAGTTGATTTTACCGTTTCAGTTGTAACCTGAACTTGCTGTGTAAAAGTTGAATTTTCCACAGGTTTAGAAACAGGAATATTCACCAAAGCTTTAGTCAAAGCATCTTTAAAACCTTCTTCAAATTCTTTGATTGATGTACTTCCTTTTTCGGAAGAAATTACCTTACTGTTGCAATCTTTAAAATCTAAAATTAATTTATTTCTCAGAAAACCACTGTCGTTAGTAATATTAGCGTTCAAAACACGGCATGGATTTGCATTGGCTTCTTCCGGCCATTGCCCCCTATTTTCAGAAATTACAGTATATTGTTTTGATTTTAATTTATTGGTTAAAAAAGCAGTAAGACCGTAATTTTCTTTTTTAAAACTTTCAAACGTACTTGGAACAACTACATATTTATAATCTGAAACTTTCTGTGCATACGATAACATTACACAAAAAGACGATATAATGATTGATAACTTTTTCATAAAATTTATAATTAAAAATAATTAGTCATTTCTAAATTCTCCCATATCTAGTTTTAATGAGAAGAAATTAGAATAAAAATTAGAACCTCCGATTCCTGAATTGCTGATTGCATAATCCAATGTTAAACCTCTGTAACGAATTCCTATACCTGCACTTGGCTGGAAAGAAACTTTTCTCTGAAGATCTTCAATATCTGTAATCGACTGAAATCTGTTAACCCCCAATCTCACAAAAATCATTTTCTGATACCCCAATTCAGCTCCAGCATACGGTGTAATACTTGCGAAATCTGTCGAAAGAAGCGCAGCTGTTTTAGCAAAATCTACATTAATTCCAGCTTCCGGTAAAACATACAAACTGCTGTTAATTTGAAATAACTTACTTGCACCTGCATTTAATTTTGGCATCGTTAATTCCATTTTATCTGTTGGAGCAGGGTTAAATTCTTCTCCGTTTACGATTGTTGACAATTCTTTTTGATTAACACTCCAAAAATTGACCGTTGTAGTGGCATCACGAAGAACTCCACCAAATTTCCAACCGTTGTCAGCTTTATAAATTGCTCCAACGTCAAAACCAAAACCATAACCGCTTGCAAATTTACCTACATTTCTGTAAACAATTTTTGCATTAACACCGACATCTAACTTTGGATTTCCACCTGGATTGAATGCGTAAGATATAATTCCTGCATAATCAGATTGAGAGAATTTTGTGATTTTATCGTAATCAATATTTCCTTCCGTATCGATTAATTGAGTGGTATTTAAAATATTATCGACTCCTAAACGAACTACAGAAACCCCGAAAACTCCGTTTTCTAAAACTTTTGCATAGGCTAAGTAATCATATTTTGCTATAGATTCGAAATATTCTGCGTGCATTGCCGCACCTTGCCAATCTCTTGTAATACCGTTCAAACCGGCGGGATTCCACATCGGAGAATACACATCATCCTGACTAGTGATTACTGCACCTCCCATACCGATACCTCTTGCTCCGGCTCCGATATTTAGAAATTCATTGGAATATTTTCTGATAATCTGAGATTGAGAAAACCCAAATAAAAGGGAAAATATTAATAATAGATATTTTTTCATCATGTATAATTGATGCTTAGTTAATGTTTTTTTGTTTTCTAGTTTTTATCAGTGCGTTGGCTACAATTGCTAAAATCATCACCAAAGATGCCCCATAAAATACAGGACTCATTTCTTCCGATTCTCCAAAGATAAAAAAAGCTAGTATAATTCCGTAAACTGGTTCTAAATTAACTGTTAAAATTAGTGTGAAAGGCGAAATGTATTTCATCAGCTTTACAGATTCAAACATTGGGTACGCTGTGAACACACTGGCCAACAAGCCTATTAACGCTAAATCTTTGTAATTTATTTCGTTCATCTGCATGATTTGTCCTGTTATCAAATAAAACAGCATCAAAATAAACCATCCAGAGAAAATTTCATAGAAAATAATATTTCCAGAACTCGTTTTTCCAAATAGTTTTCCATTAAAAACAGAGAAGACTGTTCCAAAAATCGCACACAAAATACCGTATAAAATACCTTCTTTATATTGAAACTCTGTTTTAAATATTAATAAAATACAGGCTACAATTACAATTCCCATAATGACTTCAGAAACATCTATTTTTCTTTTAAAAACGATCGGCTCTAAAATTGAAGCAAATAAAGTTGAGAGAGAAAGACAACTCAGCGCAATAGAAACGTTGGAAACTTTAATCGAATAAAAAAAACAGTACCAATGAAGAGCCATGAAAAAACCAACTCCCGCTAACTGAAAAAACAGTTTTTTCGGAACCCGAATGCTTTCTTTTTTATATATTCTGATAAAAGCGTATAGAAAAACAGCTGCAAAAAGCATTCTGTAAAAAACCAGAATCTGAGCATTTGCCGTGATCAGTTTACCTAAAATTGCTGTGAAGCCCCATAAAAAAACAATTAAATGTAATCTGAAAAGTGCTAATTTTTGCATATTTATCCATCGAATTTAAAACATACAAATTTACAAATAGCTTTCCATTAAATTTAAAAAAATACAAATCAAAAGATATTATTTTTAGATATAATTGAATGAAAAGAAAACTCTGAAATCCAAAAACCCTGAAAGTTTATGCAACTTTCAGGGCCTTCAAATAATAAACTATTAAAAAAATAAACTAGGAACTTAGAGTAGAAACTTTCGTCTCATTTACTCTATTGTAAAGTTAGCAAAATATGAACCAAAAAAAACACAAATTCCGTTAAAAAATTCATAAAATACTAAAAACCAAAACTTTAAATAGATAAATTTCTTATTATACTACTTTACCTAAAAATAGTATCTTTAGGCAGATTAAAATATAAATTTCATGGATATTGAATTTAACAAAAGAGAAGATCAAAATAAATTAAAATTATCTGAAATCAACCGTTTGCTGAATGAAATTAAAAAAGGCGGTGGCGAAAAGAGACTTCAGAAACTTCGTGACGAAGGGAAAATGACAGCCAGAGAAAGAATAGATTATCTTCTTGATAAAAATTCAGATTCCATAGAAATTGGTGCTTTTGCAGGTTATGAAATGTATGAAGAACACGGCGGCTGTGCAAGTGGTGGCGTTGTTGTAATGATGGGTTATGTTTCGGGAAAGCAATGTTTAGTTGTTGCCAATGATGCTTCTGTAAAAGCCGGAGCGTGGTTTCCTATCACAGGAAAGAAAAACCTGAGAGCTCAGGAAATCGCAATGGAAAACAGACTTCCAATTATTTATTTGGTAGATTCTGCAGGAGTTTACCTTCCGATGCAGGACGAAATTTTCCCTGATAAAGAAATGTTTGGTAGAATTTTCAGAAATAATGCTAAAATGAGTGCTGCTGGAATAATTCAGATTTCAGCTGTGATGGGAAGTTGCGTTGCAGGAGGAGCATATCTTCCGATTATGAGCGATGAAGCGATGATTGTTGACAAAACAGGTTCTATTTTCCTGGCTGGAAGTTATTTGGTGAAAGCTGCGATTGGAGAAACTATTGATAATGAAACTTTAGGTGGAGCGACAACGCATTGTTCAATTTCTGGAGTTACCGATTATAAAGCTAAAGATGATAAAGATGCTTTAGACCGAATTAAAAATATTATGAAATCTGTCGGAAGCTATGAAAAAGCAGGCTTTGACAGAATCGAAAGTTTCCCTCCTAAAGAAAAACCCGAAAATATTTTCGGAATTATGCCGGCTTCAAGAGCTGAACAATATGACACTTTAGAAATCATTAAATGTATTGTAGATAATTCTGAATTTGAAGAATATAAACCGGATTATGGTAAAACTATCATTTGTGCGACAGCGAGAGTTGACGGTTGGTCTGTAGGAATTGTTGCTAATCAGCGAAAATTGGTAAAAAGCGGAAAAGGAGAAATGCAGTTTGGTGGAGTAATTTATTCTGATTCTGCAGATAAAGCGACAAGATTTATTGCGAATTGTAACCAAAGAAAAATTCCTTTGATCTTTTTACAGGATGTGACAGGATTTATGGTTGGTTCAAAATCTGAACACGGCGGAATTATTAAAGACGGAGCAAAAATGGTCAACGCTGTTTCTAATTCTGTTGTTCCTAAATTTACGATTATTACAGGAAATTCTTACGGAGCAGGAAATTATGCAATGTGCGGAAAAGCATATGATCCAAGATTAATTGTAGCCTGGCCATGGGCAGATTTAGCGGTTATGGGAGGAACTCAGGCTGCGAAAGTTTTAGCACAAATTCAGGAATCTACTTTGAAAAAACAAGGAAAAGTAATTACTGAAGAGGAACACAACGAAATTTTAGATTCGATTACTAAAAAATATCAAAAGCAAACGGAATCTACTTACGCTGCTGCAAGATTATGGACAGATGCAATTATTAACCCTGTTGATACCAGAAAATGGATTTCTATGGGAATTGAAGCAGCAAATCATTCGCCGATCACCGAGAAATTTAACTTGGGAGTGATTCAAGTTTAATTAAATTTCCATATTAAAACAAATGAGCCTTACTTTATAGTGAGGCTTTTTATATTATGTTAAATAGTATTAAAGAATTATAAAGTCTTTTAAAGCTTATACTAAAGGTCAGATATTTGATGTTATAAAAACTTAAAAACTAAACCTACAAAACTCTTTTTTATTACTAATCCCTCAAAAGGAAACCTATGAAAAGATATTTTGCAGTATTTATTACAGTTTACACCATTTTTTTGCTTTATATGATGTTTTTTGGATCAGGAAGAGAAGCCTCAGATGTTTCTTACATTCAAATGGAGCCTTTCATGACCATACAAAAATTCTTTACAGATACAAAAATCAATAATGAAGATTTCTTAGTCAATATCATTGGAAACATATTTGTTTTTAGCCCGTTCGGTTGGTTGGGATTATGCTTAAAAAAGTTTAATAAATTTATTCCAACAAGTTTTTATTTCTTATTAATTATAACTTCTGTTGAAACTCTTCAATATGTTACAGGTCGCGGAATTGCCGATATTGATGACATTTTCTTGAATACTTTCGGAATGCTAATCGGATTTTTCCTTTTTAAATATGCAACTTGGAAGAATATTGCTAATATAAGATTTCACTTTCAATTATTTGAAGAAAAGTCTTTGCAAACAACCTCTTAATCTAACTAAAGGTTTGTTAGCTTAAATAAGCTGAAACTATTTCTTTGAGTTTTCAACATGTATTTCAGAAATGCTTTCACGACTTGAAGCCTTCCTTCTTTTCATTTCAATTTCCATCGACTTAGCTTCATTGAGTGCTAAAATGAATTGTAAGTTTTTACTAATATCATCGTCAAAACATTTTTATTAAAATCTTACATCCTGTAAGACTATGATGATTAACTTATCAACTGTATCATTAAACATTATTTAAGCAACAATTTTCAACTGTAATATAGCCATAGAAGTAATAAGCTAATCAATCGTTATCTGAATAGAAAGTTTTTGTTATATAACTAAATTTGACGTCTTTAGAATTTCTAATGATTTCTATATATATACATATATTCTTTCTTGTCATTATAGCTTTGCAATACAATTACAAAACTTTTTCCTTAAAAAGAAATCTTTAGACTTAAACTCATTAAATGACTTTATTAAAAAATAGAATTATAATATTTAATAATTCATAAAACTAGGCAGAATAATAAAAAATTCATGAAGAGTTTAGAAGCTTTATCTGGCTATCTGCTATTACTCCTCGCTCCGCAGCTTTGCCAACTTCAT
>NZ_JAOVZV010000008.1 GCF_026460945.1 Chryseobacterium luquanense | reverse complement strand
AGTAAAATAACTACAAGGATTATTCATTTGGCTTAAATAGAAAAGCCCTCAACACTTTCAAGTGTTGAGGGCTTTTCTATTTAAAATATTTTTGTTAACTTATAGTGCAGTGGCAGTATAAGTTATTTTTTGCGTGTAAGTACCCTGTGGTTTCCCCAGAAGTACCTTAGATGCTTTTTCCGCCGAAATAGAGTAGGCAATATTTAAAGATCGTTTGGCACCTAAACTTGCATTACTTACCAGCACCTGATCAGTTGTAGATAAGGTGACCTCATTTAGGGTTCCCGCTAAACTTCCACCAGGTATTGCTTTTACCTGTAAGATATCTACTGGAATTACATTTGCGCCACTTACAAAGTGAGAACCTTCAGATTTTACTTTTACATCAAAATTTTTGGAAGAAATGATGACTAAACTGTTAGGAACAGTTACGTTTTTTGATGAATTATAATCTGCTGTAGTCCCATAATTAAAATCTACAGTGCCTTCTGAAGCAATAGTGCCTATGTCCATTGCAATAACGTCTGATAAAATAATATTAACTGATTTGCTAACCTGCTCAGAATTTTGTGCCAGAACCAGGTTGGTTCCTAAAGCGATTGCTCCCATAGACAGCGCAGCAATAAAGATTTGCTTTTTCATGATTTGGATAAATTTATCAAATCTAATAACATTATCTGAAATGACCAAAGCCTTTATTGTTATTAATTAATTATTTTTCAATTTAACGGTAACGGATATTTTTTTCTTAATCGAATTACTTCCTGCTGTTGTAATAATTTGTTGTCCACTCATGAAAAGAGAACCCGTATACCTTTCTTTTGAAATTTTCTGATGCCCTGTCGATAAAGAAATTTCTTCTATTTCTGTAATCTTCGTAGATAAAGAATTTTTTTTTGAAATGGTATTTAGTGACTGACTTGCGTAACCTGCCTTGCTAAGTAAGGATAGTCAGGATTTACCAATGGTCAGACTGAATATTCCGTTTTTGTCCGTGATGCAATTAAATAATTATATGATAAACAAGTATGATATGGTTATTTAATAAAGTACACTGTTTCATCTCAATATAAGGTCTTTAAAAATTATAGATATTTAGTTATTACAAATTAAATAATAGTTAAATGATCATAGCTTAAAATCTAATATAAACGGATAAGAAGAAAACTGAATTTTGAGAAAGAATATTTTCACATATCGCCCGAATAAGCTTTATTATGATAATAAAGAACAACAAAGTTCTGGACAAGGTAATTATGAGCTCAAAGGACTTTAGACCAATATAAAAAAGAATCCACCAACCAAATCAGCTCAAGTAATCTAATGAAGTTGCAGGGCAATTTTCTTAGCGGTGCTGAAACAACCCTTTTTTTGTATTTTGCTTTAGAAAGAAAAACAAATTCTTAAAAGATAATCACATTATCAATCCCGATTTTCAAGACACCACTATTATTGAGGCAATGGAAAATGAATATCATACCAATTTTGACAAAGGGACATTTTCAAGAGCAGTTCTTGTGAAACCAAATGATTTTGAAGAGATTATCTATCAGGAATTATCTAAACTATTTAATATCAGCTATTAAACTTTACGCAATTCAGTAAATTGTATGATTAGTTATCATAATAATACAATTTTGTCTGCAAATAAAACAATATCGTTATGCAGATAACCAATCTATTATTGATGAATTAGGGTAAGTAAAAGAGATACTCTATTCTCTCAAAAAAGAACTTGGACATCGAGTTGAAAAAGAAACTGTACTCTATAAAAGAGTGTTCAGAAATTCTTAAACTTGATTATCGAACCGTGCGCTCACATATTTTAAAAGGTAACATTAAAGCAGAACAAATAGGAAGATTCTATGAAAGAAGCCCTCCTTATTCTCGGACACCTTCCAACGAAACAAAATGAAAAAGAAGCTTGGTATCTCAATACTTTTGCCAGCGAATCCCAAGCCTCTTTTAAATTGGATAGAAGACTCAACGTCTGGTATCTTCATTCAGAAGGCATTGGTGGGAACATTACCGACTTTATGAAGAAATATTTAAACGCTTCAGTAAGCGAAGTTTTAGTTTGGGCAGAGTAGCAGAATTTTTCTTCTTTTCAAAATCAAACCTTTTCTAATCAGAAATTAGAAAATCTTCCTAAAATTATGAGATCATCGAAATTAAAAATATTCATCATTCTGCACTTTTGGAATATTTGAAGGAAAAGAAAAGTAGATAACCAAATCGAATTTGTGAAAGAGATTCATTATCGAATGAACGATAAAAATTATTTCGGAAATGGATTTAAAAACAATTCCAGTAGTTACGAAATCCGCAATAAATACTCCAAAATTTGTTTAAGCAAAAAAGATATTTCGACAATCAAAAATGGCTCAGATTCGCTTCGGATTTTCGAAGGGTTTTTCGATTTTCTTTCAATTAAAAATGTAGAAAAATTTTTAGAAAAAAGACCTTCCGATTATATCATTTTGAATTCCGTATCAATGATTTCTAATATTAAAATTGCACTTGATAACTATGAAAAATCGAGCTTTATTTTGACAATGACGAAGCAGGAAATCGTGCCGTTGAAATGATTAAAACGAAAATGAAATAGCAGAAGATTGTAGGGTTTTATATTCAGGATTTAAAGAATTTAATGATTGGTTGATTCACAAAAACCCATCAAATCAGATACAAGTGAAATACAGGCGAAAGTGAGTAAAATAAACGCAGGTAAAATGCATTGGGTAGTTAGTGCAAAAAGTACCTAAAGTTTACAATAAGCGTATCCGCTGATTGCAAAATTGGGATTTTTATATACGAAGTTACCAAAGAAAATGAATTGCAGATTGCTCAGAAAAAAAACACTTCTAGCAATTAGATTGGAAAGGTGGCTTGAAGACTAAAGAAAATAAAAAACTAGATAAAGTGATTTCGATACGAATGACCAATTCCGAATATGAAACCCTGATTCAAAAAACAGAAAAAAATATTCACTCAAATTATCAACCTATATCCGGAATGTTTTGTTGGAAAAAGAACTAAAAGTCAATGAATTTAAAACTGATGAAAACCTGCTTCAATTTGGAAATCACTTCAAAAAAATCACCAATCTTTTTCGAAATCGGGAATGGAATGTTTTTGAAAACAAGAAAGAAATTTTAGCAAAAATTGAGAATGTAGTTGATTTGATCCATCAATATTTGTACTCTAAAATTTAGAAAAATGAATAATTCCGCAACCACGAGAACCATCACGAAAATAGCTTTGCAATACAATGGAAACGATAAAGGAACAGCAGAGATGATAGCTTCGAATTATCTTTTGAGTGACACTGCTGAAGGTCAATTTCTCGAAATGAAAATCGTAGCCAATCGAAACCCTAAAGTTGAGAAATGGGCTTTGACAGGCTATATTTCTCAACCGAACGAAATCGGCAGAAAATTGACGGATGAAGAATTTTTAGAAATCGCCACCAAAGCTTTAGAAAAAATTGGAGTGACAGAAAACAACCAATCCCGATTGGATATTCATAACAGTACGAAGCAAAAGCATATTCATTTTGTTGTCAACAGAATTGATATTTCTGGGAAATGTACAATAAAAGCACAGGATGAAGTCATAAAAGAAATTCCTAAGGAGGTATCGGTTTTTTATGAAAAAGAACAACTTGCAAGAAATCAACATTTCACAAATATTGTCACTATAATAGAAGCCGTTATTTCACAAAAAACCAGCGATTATTTGGAAAGTCTTCAAAAACCAGCAAAAAGAATGGAGAAATTTATTTGGAGCGGAATTGGTGTTGCAATTTTCACAGTTTTGGTGTTGATTATTTCTATCAATTTCGCATCCAATTGGTACAAAGAAAGCATCAAAGCAAAAAGTGAACTGCGTCAAGATATTTTAAATGAAATTCCTGCTGAAGGAAAAAAAACTATAACGAAAATAAGATAAAAATATTCAAAGAGAATACCAAAATTATGCAACTTTGGATTAAAAACTATCCTAAGAAAGCGGAGGATTTTCCCATATTTCAACAGAGAACAAAACAACAACAACAATCAGATTCAAAAATTCAATTCCTTCCGTTGGTTGGAAACGCATTTTTGCAAGAGTATTGGTGCAACCACATTGAAAATATTTTCAGACTTTGGCTTTTGGAATATTTTGAAATGAGATTGCGGTTTTATTTTTAATAGTTTAAATTTTAAAAATATTATTAATTTCAGAAAAATTTTTAATCCCCAAATTCTACACTTCATTAATTCTTATTGGTTCATATCAGATAATTTTTGTAGATATTTATCTACAAACGCAAATTAAGCAGGATTTTTTTTTATTTTGTGAATAATTTAATTATAATAACACATTAATATTGAAAACGTATCAATATTCAATTATGCGGGATTTTTATTTCGTTTCGTCTATTTATTTTTCAACACCCCTCCCCTCTAATCATTTGATTGCTTGATGGTTATTAAAAAAAGGAGTTGTCCAAATTCTTTCGGGAAGAGATTCTCCTATTTTTAGAGACTTATTCTGTGCATACGATGTAGTCGTAAACACGATTGTGAAAACAAGGGACATAAGCCCCCTGCAAAAAATATTTTTCATATTTTTGAATAGGTTTT
The DNA here is from genome assembly GCF_026460945.1 of Chryseobacterium luquanense. GTDB lineage: Bacteria > Bacteroidota > Bacteroidia > Flavobacteriales > Weeksellaceae > Chryseobacterium > Chryseobacterium luquanense. The sequence goes on along the minus strand of NZ_JAOVZV010000008.1, from coordinate 379,548 downwards.
TAATGATTATTAATGACTGATTATGCTCTTTCCTGTGGTCTACAAACTGAGGAAAGGGCTTTTTCTTTTTCTAATGGTTGCTTTAAATGATCTGTGTCTTGATATTTGTTTTTAGTTGCTGTTTGAAAATGATATGCTTGGGAGGAGACTTCCTTAGTAGAGAAAAATCTCCTGCCCAAACAATCATAAAAAATTAATATGAATGAAAATTGTGTCCCGTGAAAGCTGTAAAGCCGCAATGAGTTGTACACCTCATTGTATCGTTTAATCTGATACTATGTTTTTGAAGGTGCTTAGAGTGTAGAAAATGAGGACTGCATTGGAAAATAAAACGGCATGGAACTCTACATTATCCAATTCGGGGCACTGGTATACCTTACATACAGATAAGAGAGCCCACGCCTAGGTCGTGAGCTTTCTGCTTATCATCTCGTATGTTAAAAATTACCAGTTTTCGAATTTGAGATTCTAAGCAATAGCTTCTATTATTCTTTGAAGTATCGCAAAATTACTTTAATAAGTAATTATTTCCAAATATAAGAATTTTTCATTTTGTTACAAGTTCTTATAACAAAATTTGCAAAAAAAATTACGCCCTTTGTATAAAGTGCTAATAAATGGACAGTTTAAAAGATGAAATACTAAGAAAATTTGGAGAACACGTTAAAGATTTAAGAATTAAATCTGGACTAACTCAAGATGATGTTGTTCTTAATAGCAGTAAAATCACTAAAGGGACAGTAAGCGATATAGAAAATGGGAAAAGAAATTTTGCATTTACTACCTTGATAGACTTAGCTAGAGGTTTAAATGTATCTCCTAAAGATTTACTGAACTTCAAAATTGATTAAAATTCCGACGAGAGTCGGGATTTTATTTTTGAAGAAACTAAGTAAATCATCTAAATCAAATATTCAAATGCTATTCTTATTTGTGTTAAAAGCTTTCGAAACGACTTGTCATCAAAATAATAAAAAACTATAAAATAATCATGAAAAACCCAAAATGGCATAGGGATGAACTTATCCTTACATTAAATCTTTACTATAATTTGGAATCCAAATCATTTGTTAGTACAAATTCCGAGATTATAAATCTGTCCAAAATTTTAAACAAATTACCATTACATTCCAACCAAAGCAGAAATTCGGATTTTAGAAATCCTAATGGCGTTGCAATGAAGCTAAGTAATTTCACTTCAATTGATTCCAATAATCCTGCAAAAGGTTTAGATAGAACCTCTCGATTAGACAAACAAATTTTTTTTGAATTTCAAAACAGTAGAAATCTATTAACAAATATTTCCAATGTCATTATTGAAACTTTAAGTGATGATGATTTAAGTTCTAAGATCTATCAAATTGAGGAAGAGCCAAAAACATCCATTAAGGAAGCGGTTGAAGGTGAAATTCTTTTTAAATTACATAAGTTAAGAGAACGGAATCAAAAACTTATTGATTCAAAGAAACAGCAAATCCTAAAACAAAATGGTAAACTAGCTTGTGAAGTCTGTGAATTTGATTTTAGTAAAAAATATGGCGAAATAGGAAAAGGATTTATTGAATGTCACCACACTCAACAACTTTCAACTTACAAAATTAATCAGAAAACAACATTAGACAATCTTGCATTAGTATGTTCTAATTGTCATAGAATGCTACATAGACTACCTGAAGACATGTCTATTGAAAGATTAAAAAATCAAGTAAGCTAATGACATTAAAACTCTCTTCAAAAGTCTCAAATAAAGAATCGTTGAAAAGAATAAGGTTTTAAATTTCAAATCAATCTTTTTTAGTATCTGTCTTAAAATTGTTGAAAGTACATATCTATTTTTTTAATCCTTTATGAGGAGTAAACCGAAATTGAAAGTACAATAATATCAAGAATAACTAGAATGCTGTAGATGTATAGTGTTTTTGTAATTATGTTTTCATAAAGATAGAAGAATATTATAATCGGTTTTTTGTTTTTATGGAAAACCTCAAAAATTAAATTTAATGTTTTATATATTTAGTAAGTAGTTGTAATCCTAAATAAACCATTTAAACTAAAGTATTATGAATCTTTCTTTCAAAAGTTGAAAAACTATATCATAAATGACTTCCTTATTATTTGCCCTGTTATTCAATAGGAGGAAACCCCGAATTCTGAAATTATAGAGGGACATAAAAAATACAGTAAAGAGAACAAAGGATTGTTTGATCGAGTAACTAATGCATCTCTGTATTAGCAAGCCATAAATCTCTGAAAATTAAGTATATTTAGCATGTAAAATATTATAAAAATGACTTTGGACGAATTGCTTTTACTCAGTGACAAATTAAAACAAACGATTTACAACTTAAAGTTTAAAGAGAACGATGCTAGAAAAGCATATTTTGAAAATCTCTATGCAATTGTTTATGACTTTTACAAAGGTAAGGTCTTCTTTGAAATCTCAAAACAAATCGGCAAAGGAAATATAAAATTTACAGAAGAAATATTCTCATTGAATACACATATAAGAAGAGTATATGAAATAGCTGACCATCATTTATTAGCACAAGCCTATCAAAATGATTTAAACAAAAAATTACTATTAGAATCATTTACAAATTTTGAAACAACTATCAATCTATGTTTTGAAGAATCTGTAAATGAGGAAGATAGGAACAAAATTATCGATGATCTTAATAAAAAAACTCTCAGAGTTTGTAAAGAGCTAAACCCTGAGAATTTTAGTGAACTGCTATCGGAACTGCGTAAATCATCTTTTATACCTCTAGGTAGGAAATTTAGATATATTTCAAATAGAATTAAGGATTGCTATTCTAGTAATTACAAAGAAGATGTAGCTTTTTTAGAATTTTGTAGTAAACTTAGAAACAGTTTTTCGCATTCAAGTGGTTTATATTTTGGAAGCGCTTTTGAATACACTTTTGAAGGTGTTAAATTTATTTTTCAGAATAATCAATTTCTAATTATGGATGGTGAAAACAGCAATGTCATATTACTAATAAATGAGAAATTGACAGACGTCCTATATAGACTTTTAAATTGTTTGGATGATATCAGTTATATAGCTTATCCTGATGATGGTTTTTAATTGTTTATTCACTAAAAATAATCGTAGAAAAATTAAGAAAATAAATTATTCATGTGTATTTTATAAGTCGTAATTTATTGTTTTATATAAAATTGTAAGAAATGAGGAGGAGCTATTGTATATTTAATCAATAAATATAATTATTAACTATATGAAAAAAGGTGAAATTTATAGATTAAGGGAAGAATTCAAAAAACATTATAATACAGAATCATTTAATCATCCTTTTGTATTTTGGGAAAATGAAGGCATAAATATTAATGGTATAATGATTACTTGTTCAAGTATTCCTAAATATTCTAATAAAGAATTCGAAGAATACCATTTTGAGAAAGGCTATGAAATAGGATTTGGAAAATCTGATAAATATCCTAAATCATACTTCGCACCACTCTATTTATTAAAAAAAGTAAAATTTGATCATTTAGAAAAAGTTGGAAAATTAACCCAGGGAGGAATTAATCATCTGGAAATTGCTAAAGATGACTTAGAATATACAGATTGGGAAACTCATATGTTAAAAGATTAAATACATATTACAAATTGCACAATTTAGTATATCCCTCAATATTAAATTCATTTATAATGTATTATTAACCTCATCAAGAAACAAAAGAAACTTAACAATTAGCTATTTTTATTCAAATGATATCGCCAAAGTAACATGATAGTATATATAATGAAAAAAATGGGTTAGTTTGAATCTATTGTGATAGTAAAAAATAATCAAGAAGATAATAATTAAGTAAATGGAAGAAAAACAATTTATAAATCAATTATTAAATATTAACATTAGTGAAGATAAATCAGTATCTACTCTTGCTATCGCACTTCGAGGTGCTCGGGAATTGAGCAATAGAAATATTGAAACAGGTGAGTTAGATAAAAAATATGATGTGGTTATCTTAGATAAACAAATTGAAAACAAAACTTTTTTAAGTAATAAATTTCTAGCAATAACTAATTATTTAATAATCATTGACTTGATTGGAAATATGTTTTATCACAAAAATGGAAATGAAAATAGCAATGACGCATTTAAAAATGCTTTAAGTAATTTCACAGAATTAGATAATAAAATTATAAATTCACTGAAAAATCTAAGAAATTCTTTAGCACATCAATTCAGCTTAGGAAATGATACTGAAATATTTATTCTAGATTATTCAAGTACTTCTGATAAAATTATAGAAACCGCTGAAGAAACTTATCATATTGAGAAAAGAAATCAAGAAAAAAATAATAAAAATTTCACTACAGCTTACTATTGGAATATTTGCGACTTAGTTGAAACCATTTTCTCAAAACTTTTGGAATTGAATAACCAGAATGAGTTGTCAATACTAAGCAAATATAAAGATGGCACCAGTATTAAAAAGTATCATCTTAATTCTATATTTTTCGTGAAATAAAAAAATTATCTTTAAATCAATTTAATTGATAAAAATAGTATTAACATCCTGGCAAAAGCTGGGATTTTTATTTATTAAAAATAAAATTAAGGTAAATTATAATTGACTACATTTGAAAGTTATCTGCTATTATTAGCGATATCATGTATAAATTATGGGTTTTGAACAAAAGAAGATTAACCATATCTTTCATTACACAAAAAAGATATCTCTACTAAAAAGTGTGCTAAAAAATGGATTCGCACCATCATACTGTATTGAAAAAGTTGGTGATAACAATTATTATATTCCTATGGTTAGCTTTTGTAATATTTCAATAAAAGATGTTGAACTTTACGCAAGGTATGGAGATTACGGAATTGGAATGAGCTTAGATTGGGCAATTAAAAATGCTATATCCCCAGTAGTATATACGCATGAAAACACAAAATTTCGTAACATTCATAATAATATTAATAATATTCAAATTTGGAATCTAATAGAACAAATGCTTCCAAATATAATTGAAGCAAAGTTAAACGGTAATAATGATAACACTGATTATTCTCAATATGAAAAAATAATTCAAGAGGTTAATCGAATAACAGTTCCTGCAATTCAGCATTTTAAAAACTGGAAAGTTCAATACAAAGAAAAAGAAATAATTACTTACTTGGAAAGGGAATGGAGATATATTCCAAACCTTCCAGAAGATGTAAGTAATATAATACATGAAAACGAAAACGAATTTCAATTACTAAAAAATAATGAATTTAGAAAAAAACCTCATTTTCCTGAATTAGCCTTACAAATTAATGAGATAAGCGATTTAAGATATATAATGATTAAAAATGAATCTCAGCGAACTTCAATAATTAATATTCTATATAAAAAATATGGAAAAGAAAAGGTTATTGACTCTATTTTAAATGGTAGATTATTAATTTTCAGTGCAAAGAATATAAAAAATGATTTTTAAATAAGTCTGCTAGGATAAATTATATAACATTATTAAGAAAATTCAGTAAAAATACTGATATCTAATTTTGAAATACTACTTATTTTTATCAATTACGGAAATCCATAATATTTTTATTAAAGCAATTTCTATATTTGAAAACTTCTACGAATTAATAACCCTTTTTTATTAAAATCTTTAATATTGGTTAAATAAAAAAATCAGGACAACAATATTATATATGCAAAATGTATTTTTTAGCAATGTTACAATTAACAATAAAATCGTAAATGAAAAAACTTAAAGTTATAGATTTCTTTTGTGGTGCAGGAGGTTTTTCTGAAGGATTCAGGCAAATGGGTTACGAAATAATTTATGGTTTCGATCATTGGAAACCGGCTGTAGATACTTTTAATCATAACTTCAATTTGAGTTGTGAGGTAAAAAACATTCTAGACTTTAAAAATTCAATTGATGAAATTGAAAATTTACCGAATACAGAAATTATCTTAGGAAGTCCTCCTTGTGTTAGTTTTTCAAGCTCTAATAAATCTGGTAATGCAGACAAATCGTTAGGGGTTGAACTAACGGAAACATTTTTGAGAATTGTTGCGGTTAAAAAACATCAGCCTAACTCAATACTTAAGGCTTGGTTTATGGAAAACGTAGTAAACTCAAAAAGGTATTTACAAACAGCTTATACCTTCAAGGATTTAGGTTTAACTGAATGGGCAAATAAAAATAGGATAAGCCCTTTAAAAATTGCAATTAACCTATACGAAAACTCGGCTATCATTAATTCTGCGAATTATGGTTCTTTTCAGGCTAGAAAAAGAGTTATATCAGGTGAAATTATTAAAAAAGGTAAACTTATTATCCCAACAACAACCCATTCAGATGGATTAGATGGAAAAGAGAATTATTTGACAATTGGAAAGATGAAAAAAAACTTTCCCAATCCCTTTACCAAAAATTCAGATAAAATCATTACTGATCCGCAGTATCAATTAAAAATTTTGCAAAACCAATTAACTGATCATTTCTATGATACAGGAATTTATAAAGTTGAATGGAAATTTTCTAAATATTGGAAAACTAATCATCCATTTATGGGGAAAATGTCATTTCCTGAAAATGAAAGCAAACCTAGCCGCACTATTACAGCAACAAAAATCGCAAACTCAAGAGAGTCTATTATTTATAAAACTGAACTCGACAGATTTGGAGATGGCGAATTTCGTCTGCCAACAGTTAGAGAAGCAGCAATAATAATGGGGTTTCCAATCACTTATCAATTTTTAGGGACAGATAAAAATAAATGGCGTTTAGTTGGTAATGCAGTTTGTTGTTCAGTAAGCAGAGCATTCGCTAAAATCGTTTTAGATGAATTTAAACTTACAATACCAAATAATCTTGTATTAAATAATAAGCCCTATATTGATGGGGTAATAAATCTTAACACATACAAATTGAGGACGTTTGATAAACCTCCCATAAAAAACCATGGTTCAAGATTTAGAAGGCACACCATAAAAGATGGAAATTTGACAGTTACTTTATCCAATTACGATATTGAGAACAACTCTAAATCAGCCGAGGGCAAATGGTTTACATCAATTCAATATGGTACAGGTAAAGGATTTCCGATTCAAAAAATCAATGATAAGTATTACAACAACCTTGAAGAAATAATAAAAGAATACAAAGGTGGAAAAGAGTTTTTGAAACATATCAATAATGGATTTTCTGATAAGATTGGGAGTTCGAACGAACTACAAAAACTTTATGAATTACAAAAATCAAGCACTAAATATAGTGAACCAACTGAGTTAGTTGATTCAGTTAAACAGTTAATTGATAAACTCAATCTTGAGAATGTTGAAATTGAACAAAAGAAATTGAGAATATTCGAGCATAAAGACAAAGTCCCATTGAAACAATTTTTCGCATTATACGCAATCAATAAAATTTCAACAATTGCAAATGGAAAGTGATTATGCCAGTACGATTCCATCCAAATAATCCAATAGATGCCTTAGAGACCATAATCGTAAAGGATGATGGCTCACCACTTCGTGGTGAAATCGATATTTATAGACAACTTTGGAACGATTTAAGTAAAAGTAATTTAGACTGGGACGTTTGGCACGATTTGAAATTACCCGAGCACTCTGATAACTTTAATTACTATAAAAAGACAAGTTCTCAAATAGATTTTTTGGTTCTCTGCAAATATGGTTTATTAGTTTTAGAGGTAAAAGGAGGTGCTATTTCAACGAAGGACAACACCTTTTTTTACGGAAAGAAATTCGAGACTCCAATTAAGCAAAATCCCTTTAAACAAGCAGAAGGTTATAAATATACTTTAAAAGACAAAATTCTTAATAATTTAAAAGGTTGTTTTTTTTGTGAGGCAATAGCTTTCCCACACGTGGATTATCCTTTTGAATCCAAGTTGATTGATGACAAATTATTGTGGACATCTTTTATTGCAAAAGATTATGATGGGTTAATCGAGAAGTTTCTAGTGAATGTGTTTGAATACTCTAAAAATAAACACAAAAAACACTTTAGAAATTATAATGAAGTTTCACCTAAGGAATATGTTGCAATCAAAAAAATACTGAGTCCAATTATTGGTGATAGAAATCAATTAAATACCATTAATACACTCGAATGGCTTGGTATCCAAAATATTGAAATATTAGATGGGTTATATAAAAACCCAAGGATAATGATTGAAGGACCTCCAGGATGTGGTAAAACAACGATTGCAAAGGCTTTTATTGATAAACAGCATAATAAAAATGGGATATATTTATGTTGGAACAATCTATTAATGCACTATACCAAATCTTTGTTAACAGAAAGACAGTTTTCGAGTAATATAGAAGTTACAACCTTTTTTAGATTTTTTCAAAAATGTAATCCATTATTAGATTTCGAAGAATTTAGTTCTTTGAATGAGGAGCAATTTTACGATTTGGTAAAAAATACCATTCAGAGGCTTGAAAAAGATGATAAAATAAAACCGTACGATTTTATTGTAATTGATGAAGCCCAAGATTTACTTGACAGAGGTTTGGATTTATTTATTAATAAATTTTCTGGGTTTAATGGACAAGGGTTGCTAAATGGAAACTCTCTGGTTTTATTAGATATTGATCAAAGTTATTCATCAAGTGGTCGTAGTGTTTCAGAAATTGCCGACTTGCTGACTGAATATTATTGTCATTTTAAAGTTAATGAAGTAAAACGAAGTTCACAAAATCCTGATATTCGCAGGTTATCATCAGAAATTTTACAGTATCCGCAAATATTTGAAGAAGATTGTTTTGAAGAAAAATTTCCAAATATTATTATAAAACGCTATAAAAATTTACAAAATGTAAAGTCCCATATCGTAAAAAATGTTTTAACTCCAATTAGGGAAACTGATTCATCATTACAAGGCAAGGATTGCATTATTTTAATTGAATCAACTTTTCTGAGAGGAAACTACAGAGGAAAAGAGGATTTACGAGAATTACTAATTATAAAAGATGTTGAAGAATTAACAAAAACAAATGTCGGAGATACAGCAAACAAGTTGAGATTTTCTTCCGTACTAAAATTCAAAGGACTTGAAAAAAAGAATGTTTTTTTAGTGATTTCCAAACCAAGTGAAATCAATAAATACGAAATTTTTGTAGGAATTACAAGGGCTATCCTAAATGTTGAAATAATTATTGTTGAATAATGGAATTTATAAAACAACATATTTCACATTACTTGTATTCATTTTTAAATGAAAAGCCAAGCAAATTAGATGGCATTGTCAGCTTAATGCAGAATGATTTAAGAGCAGAATTTACTGATGTCATTCACTACTTAAATAATGTACTCGATGAAACTTTTTCGTCCAATAATGACGGTGTAACTCCCTTACATATACATTTTGAAGATGAATTTAGTGAATGTCAAAAACTAGTTATTGCGGAATTTTTGAGTATCAAATCATTTAAAAATTATCAAAATAAAATCATACAAAATGGAGGAGTAAACAACGAATTATATGAACTATTATTTTCATTAAAGACTAAAAACTCCAAATGCCCAGATGGAGCAAGTGCACAAAAGAAAAACAAAATTTGGAAAGAATGGATTCAAGAAATAAATAACAATAAATCACTCGTTGACTTTTATAAAGGATTTGATCAAAACTCTTTTATCAAGCCAAAATTACTTTTAAACACTCAAACAAGTTTTTGTCATTTACTTAATCAATTATTTAGATTTAGACCATTTGCTATTGCCATTACCAGCAAGTATCAAAGTATTAATTTATTAAATGCAACCCAAACCCTGAATGAAATAGATACAATCAGCAATGAAATTATTAATGAATTAGATTCGATTGTCCTTTTTGATTGCGAGCGAAAAAGCCTAATGTCTAGTTTTTCATTTGAGGAAATAAACAAATGGAACTCTGATTATGAAACTAGGTTCACTAAATATTTGATTATCACATTTGGTAAAGAATATCAATCAATAAATAATACGAAAAATAAAATAGAATTAGTCAAAGACAAATTTAAATTACCTACTAATTCTTCTTACACAATAAACAAATCGGAAATAGATTTTGTTCTCAAAAGAAAAGAAAAATCATCAATATCTATTGAATTCGTTGGTTTTGAATCATCAAGTTTTTGGGATACATTCTTGTTAGAAACAAGTATTAGAGAATTATATGAATTAAGGTCAATAAAGCTGATGAATATCTATTCCATTTGCTATACTGATGTTATAAAAAGGTATATAATTGAAGATCTTTTTTCAAAAGAAGAATCATCAGAGTTAATTTCTTCAAGCACTAAAATGGCAATTTTAGAATTAAGAGATGAGGATATTGAGACATTAAAAGAAGCCCTTTCCATCACTCTAGATTTGATAATAAATTCTCAGTGTAAATTGAAAATCATTAAGAACTTATCAAATACGGAGACTATTATTTTTGATGAAGCAATATTGAGAAATGTGAAGTTATTATCAATGATTACTACTTGTCTTGGTTTAACAAAGTCAATTAATTTAAAAACTTGGTCAGATTTATTAAATTTAGATTCAAATTGTTTTATTATAATATCCTACCGTGACCAAGGTAAATATCCAAATTTACTAGAGATAGAATTTGATTCTAAAAAAATTGTTAGCATAATATTGCCTAATTTCTTGTTTGGTCATCACTATAAATGGGCAAAATACTATTTATTAAAGGAATACTATAAACTTCTAACTCATCCAATCAGAGAGAATCATTTTGAGTGGAATAAACTCCAAAATACAATACAGACATTAAAGCCAGAAAAAAAATTAAATATTGACTGGAATTTAGAAAGCGAGTATTCAAATTCAGAACAAAGAGATTCGTTTAAAATTAAACTTAAAAATCAAAGAGCTAAAACATTTAATAACTCTAATTTATTCATTGTTTCGGATGATAAAAATATAACGCGAAAAGTTGTTAAGATAGACTTCTTGATATCTCTTGAAAACGATGACAGCAAGGTGTATGTTCAGAGTTTAGATGAAATCCAGGATGACATAAATATTTATGAAAAAATAATTGACAAGAAACAACAGGAGGAAGAATTAGAGGTCATTAGAAAACAATTCAATCTAGGCGATGAAACTGCTGGAAGACTTTGGAAAGTGCTCTTGAAAAATCTTGCTAAGAAATTAGGAGAAGATGCACTTTACTTTGAATTGAAAAAACATTTTGAAACTAAAGGTTTAAAAATTGTTTCACAATTTCATTTCAAGAATAGCTGGATTAATCCTCAAAGCGAATCAATTGCACCATTAAGCAAGAGAACATTTATTGAATTATGTGAGTACCTAAAAATTCCAAAAATTTACTTTGTCATTATACAAAGAATTCGGAACGCCTCTAAACAATCAAGTCGTCAAAGTACTAGACAAATGATTCAATTACTAAAAGATTTATGCAATGATGGATGTTTTGATAATGATAAAAATGCAAGAGAGATAATTACTAATAGATTAGGATTCTACAAATCTAATCATCCGTTAGAAGAACTTGGAATTGACGAAAATTATTTAGCTGATAATTTAGTCACATTAACAGAACTTATTCAACCAGAGCTAAAATTACTAGAACTTGAAACCATTGAAAAACTAAGCAATGAGTAAAATTATAGATAAAAGAAATTCATTAGAGCGTTTTATTCGAGAACAAACTTTAGGCCCGGGAATAAATGGCTATCGTTATGTAGATTTAGAAAGTGAAGCTCTTACTGATAAGGTTCTTATTAAAGAAGAACCATTAAACTATTCTTCAGAAATTTTGGATATAGTACCTGCTGCAATATATAGTACAGGAATTTTGTTTCCGGAAGACAAAAGTAGTACTTGTAAGGAAGGAATAGCATTAGATAACAACGAACAAGCAGATAAAAAAGATGAAGCTGAAGAACAAGACTCCCAAAATAATAGTTCAGAAGACATCGAAGCCACAGAAGAAGTTGAGTTAAATCAAATGTTTCCAAGAACAATGGGTTTAACTTGTTGCTTAGATGGGAATTTTTTAAGTAAAAAAACAATTGAGTTCAAGATTAATTTTCGTTATTATCAAAAGCTAAAACAAGATAAGGAAGGCAAATTCAATAATAAATATGGGCTTCTATGTGAAGTTAATCACGAAGAAATTCAGAAATTTATTACCAAGTATGACCTTAACTTTTTTAGAATAAAGACAATCAATGAAAATCATTTTCTATTATTATCTAAATTATCAAATCAAGAAATCACTCAGATAAAAACAAAAATTAGAGAAATACAAAAACAAATTGCTGAAACGCTTTTTGATTTATCCAATTCCGTTTCAACAATACCACAATTAACAAAAGCTTCTTGTTATTTGAGTAATTTAAAGTCATCTATTTATTACGAGTTAAAAAATAGCATTACAAATGATGAGACCAGAGCAAAACTTTATGAAGTAACGCAAAAAATAGAGCTTGTAGAAAGCATTACAGACCATTTCAGAAATTTGTTGGATGTCTATTCAGGCGGATATGGTCTGTGGCAGTCTACTCCAGTAGAAAGAATTATAAAATTAGACAACATAAACTTTCCAACGAAACTTAGAAAAATATCCTATTTATATAATAAATCTATTGATGAAGTCAATATTTCAGTAATTAAAGAAGATGGAACAATCTCTGATGGCTTGAAAGACATTTTCCGATTTAATTTAGATGATAAAAAAGAAGATTATGCCTCAATATCCGCTAACATTCAGCTAAGTAGAGATTCAAGAAGAAAAAGCGAACAAGTATTTCTAAAAATTCAATTAATTAATACAAGTATTGCATTTGACGAAGCAAAACAAAATGACAACAGATATTATTCAACATTTAATGAATTAGTAAATCAAAAATCATTCTTTGGTGTTAATCTTTCTATTGAATGTGAAGATTTAATACCATACAGCAATCACGAATATCCTCAAGAAAGTGACAACACTTATTCTGAAGATACAACAACTTCATTTATTTACGACCAATTTAAAGACTTTGCAATTGGTCATAATTGTTCTGTCAAGTGGAGTAAGTTAAGCAAGCCGCGTATGGTGGAAACAGAATATTTACCTTTTTGTGAGACTCCTGATATTGATCCAATTCCTAGAGATAAAAGCAAAAGAATAAATGATGAACAAGAAGGTTTTATTTCTCCTTTATTCTTGGAAAATTCAAAATCTCAAGAATTCAAATGGCTTTCTACTTTTTCAGATGCATCGAATGATGATATTTTAAATGGGCTAAACGAATTTGTAGACTCTTACGGAAACTGGATTGAACTTAAAAGGAAAGATGAAAAATATCAAGGAGATTTTTCTGGTATTGCAAATCAAGAATTGGAGAAGTGTGTTGAGGATTATAAGCGGATGAAAGAAAATATAAATAATTTCCTTTCAGGCAATAAAAATGAAGAAAAGCTAAATTCATTTCGTTTAATGAATGCAGCAATGTTTATGCAATTATGGCATTCAGTTAAAGCAAAGGATGGAAAAGTAATTTCATTGATGATTAAGGATGATTTCACTAATTTTAATCCTGAGTTTTATATTAATGCAGATGATAAATTATTCTCACCATATACCGAACCGGCAGGATGGAGAGCATTTCAGCTTGCTTTTATATTATTAAACTTAGATGGAATATTTAAATCCGAAGATGATACAAATTGGAATAAAAGAAACAATTGGGTTGATTTAGTTTGGTTTCCAACTGGAGGCGGAAAAACAGAAGCATATCTCGGTCTAATTGCTCTCACTATAATCAATCGAAGAAAAGAATTCAAAGAAAAAGGTGGTGGTACGGCTGCCATAATGAGATATACACTTCGATTACTAACGATGCAACAATTTCAAAGGGCAAGTTTAGTTATAATGGCTTTGGAGTTAATTAGAAGATGGGGTACTTATGAACTAGGTGATGAGCCCATAAATATTGGCTTGTGGGTTGGTAATAATTCTTTACCAAATAAGTTATTACACGATTCCAATGATAGAAATAAAGATTCTTTACTTGCCGAATTTGAAAAAATAAACAAAGAAGAAAAGAATAAAATACCTTTAGATAAATGCCCTTGGTGTGGTTCGAAATTAAAAGCCGAGACAACAACTCACTCGGATACAACTGCTACCGTTTTTGAAAAAAATAGGCTTCATTTATACTGTTCAAATACTAAATTATGCTCCTTTGGTTTTGGAAAGGGAAGACCAAGTTCAAGAAAGCTTTACCAAGGTCCAATTCCCGTCTGTTTATCTGACGAAACTATTTATCAGCATCCGCCAGCCTTACTTTTTGGCACAGTAGATAAGTTTGCTCAGTTAGCTCATAAAATTGACGGATCTAAACAAGGTATAAATAAAGATTCTAGAAGAATATTTGGAAACAAGAATTGTTCTTGGGAACAGGGTAAACCAAAAGATGGATACCTACCTCCTGATTTAATTATTCAAGACGAGTTACATTTATTACTTGGCCCTCTTGGTTCTGCTGTTGCATTGTTTGAATCGGCCGTGGATCAGCTTTGTACAAGAGATGACGGAACTAGACCAAAAATCATTTCATCAACAGCCACTACAAGAAATACACAATTTCAAATTGCAGCACTCTTTGATAGAAAAGTAAATCTATTCCCGAAACCAGGAGTTGAATGTGATGATTCCTTCTTTGCTTTTTATAAAAGGCGATTTAAAAGTATCGATGACAAATCACCAGAATACCTTTCTAAAAGAAAGTACATTGGTATTTTGCCAACTGGAAGAACTCAGATTTGGATGCAGATGAGATTAGCAGCAATCATAATGACTCATAGAGCTATTTTTGAATTAGAGGAGTTGGGAGAAAAGGATCCGATTGACTTTGATCTATACAAAAATTTTGAAAAAGCAATGGATTATTATCACACTACAATAAGTTATTTCAATAGTCTTAAGGAAGTTGGCAAAACCCAATCTCAAGTTCAAACATATATTTTGAAGGAACTTCGCAGAGTATTTGCAAGAGTCGTACGACCACAAAAGTTGATGCATTCACTTTACACTTACGGCCCGATACAAGAGTCTGAATTAACGGGAAGACTTTCGGGTGAAGAAGTTAAGAATGAACTAAAAAGTGTTGAAACAAAATGGAATGCTAAAAAGCGTTTCGCTAGTAATGAAAATAATGAATTGAGTAGAGGTAAAGTTCCTCCAGAATTCGTTGTCGCAACCAATATGATTTCAGTTGGTATTGATGTTTCAAGATTCAATACCATAATTATGAATTCTATGCCACGTAATACGGCAGAATATATTCAGGCAAGTAGCCGTGTAGCAAGAAATGATTATGGACTTGTTTTAACAGTTCATCACCCTTTTAGAGCAAGAGATATTTCTCATTATGAAAAATTTATTGAGTTTCACGAAAAAATGTATAGTTATGTTGAACCAATTTCTATAACTCCATTTACACAAAAAGCAGTGGAAAGATATATGGGTTTGTATTTAGCAACAATGATTCGACATACAACTCGGTTTACTGAAAGACGTTCAGCAAGCGATATTTCATCGATTTCAGAAAATGAACTTTCAAACATAGTTTCAGATTTAATGACTTATTTTGAGAGGAGAAAAATAAGAATGTCTACTTATAACAACTTAATAAGCAACTTATTGAGACAAGAGAATATTGTACATATTAAAAGTTGGATTGAAGAGGCATTTTCAGAATGGAAAGAAGAATCAAATAAGAATTTAACCAATAAAAAAATATTTGTATTCAATAACAAATCGGCAAAGTCAACCCCTTCACAGGAACAGCTCTATGTCGATATAGATGAATATGAAGGGAATATTCATAGCAAAAAATGGCAAGTACCAATGTCTTTGAGGGTAATTGAACCAGAGGCAGCAATTAAAATAAACTCATTGTAAATGAAAGTATTAAAGCAAAATCAATATAATCAAGGGGTTGGGAAATACAAGCTACTCTCCTCAACATCTGGTGTTGGTTCAATTATTACAACTAAGCTGGGTTCCTATGTTCTAATTTCTGATATTCATAAATGGAAATTCATTAAATGGGTAAATTCTAAAATTGAAAATATTAGAACGAATAATACAGATGACAGAAGAGTATATGAATTAAGCAAGTATGAAATTTCAAATAGAGGATTAGAATTTATTGATGATCAAAGATTTATTAAGTTCATTAAATCAGAGAAAAATCTTGAAAACTTAGTCTGTTTGGTTGGAATACCACATATGGCTTTGAATGAATCATTCAACACTCCAAATTGGAAAAATCATCCAATTAAAACTGCGTTAAAAAATGCAGGAGAACAATATGATGGAGTTTCAAGCCATTATATGATTAGTGGAACTCACTTCCCAAAATGGTTTAAAAATTCTGATGGAGAATTAAAGTTGATTCGAGAATGGCTTACTATTTGGGAAAAAGAATGTCGCAAATATCCTGACACGTTAAAACTCGAGAATTTTGCCCCACCCAGAGATGCTTTAAGCAAAAAGGCATTTATTCGTGAATTAAATTCAAAAAACGAGGATGGAAATACCATCAAAATTAGAGAGTACAAAACTTTAGAACAGACTAACCTTATTTTGATTTGTCCAAATGGTCATCTTTCAGATATTCCTTGGGCCAATTATTTAAGATGGAAAACAGAAAAGTATCTAAGACTTAGATCTGATGAAGACAAAGGGCAAAATCTGATGTCAAGTGAGATGGTAGGTCCTTGTTGTAGTAACCCAAAACTTAAATGGACAGAAAGTAAAACAAAATCTGAAGGGTATGGAAGCATCTATATTGAATGTAACAGCTGTGGTTTAGGGTCTGGCTCAGATAACAAACCTAAAATTAATCTTGAGGGTATCAATAGTCTAGAGCCATATTGCATTGGTCAAAAACCTTGGGAATTAGATAGTGAAAATCCTTCCATTACTCCATATGAAAATTGTTTTATTAGAAACGATAATAAAAATGGTCGTGAAAAAATGAGGATTGCATTAGTAACAGCCAATAATGTTTACTATGCAAATGGATTTTCAAGTCTATTTATCCCGATGCACATTGCAGAGAATAAACCAAAAGAGTTAATTGAGGCAATAAATATTCTTGAGAAAAAGTATATAAAATATTTTGAACGTACAGCAATAACTAAGAATGAATATTGGAGAACAAAATTTGATTTCAATGACTTTATAATTGACAACGATATTAATCTTGAAAATGAAGGTCTATTTAGAACTCAATTAGAATCAGAATTTTTAAACAATAAAAATAATATTGAAATTAGTGATAAGCACGAAGAGTATAGGTGGCAAGAATACCGATGTTTTTCTATTCATTCAATATTGCCTGATGTTGAAATAAATAAAGGTTTGCGATTTAAAGATATACAGCTACCAAATGAGTTAGTTAATCTGTTCAAAAAGATTCAGCAGGTAGAAGAGTTAAGAGTAACAAACGTACAATTGGATTTCACAAGAGTTAAACCCAAAGAAAGAATTGTTGTAAATGGAGAAGTGAGAGAATCTTCAAGTGGACAAAATATATTTTCAATTGATTCTAAAGAATTGTTTACTCTGCCTGCAAATGAAACTTTAGGAGAAGGTCTCTTCTTTGAATTCTCTAATGAGAGTATTGATAGATGGATTTCAGATAATATAGTTGTTTTAGAAAATCGATTTGAAAAATATTTGAAGGAACTTCCGAGCCACAATAGTCAAGGACTTAGTTCCAAAATGAAAATCTACAACAATAAATACAAGCATTTTTTAATTCATTCATTCTCACATTTGATGATGAGAGAATTAGAGTTTTCTTGTGGCTATCCAACAGCTAGTTTAAAAGAGAGACTGTACATCTCTACAAACCCTGAAAAGCAAATGTCGGGTTTACTTATATACACAGCAGAAGGTTCAGAAGGTAGTATGGGAGGATTAATTTCCCAAGGAGAACCAGAAAAAATACTTGAGATAATAAAAAAAGGACTTGAAAGGTCTATTGACTGCTCATCTGATCCATTGTGTTGGGAGTCTGATGGTCAAGGAATTTTTGACTTGAATTTATCTGCTTGTTTTTCTTGCTCTTTAGTAGCAGAAACAGCTTGTGAAGAAATGAATTTAGGGTTAGATAGAAGGGTTCTTGTTGATGAAGATTTTGGTTATTTTAAAAATATACAAACTTAACCACTTCGTTTACAAGCATATTATTAAAATTGCTAACATCTTTTGATAATAGGGAGTCTGAAGTACTTCTATGAAAGAGTCGTGCAAAATCCCACCTTCGCACTTTGATTTATTTGTGCTAATTATTTGCCATATCGTCGCCGAGGACCGTTATCTATAGTTTTTAACAAAGAATAGTAATAAATTAACATTTAAATTATATGAACACATTATACATAATTCTAACGACTTTATTTCTTATTTTATCAATTATCTATTACTTAAAATATCAAAAAATCTTAAAAGCAAATTCAAATTTAAATTACAAAAATATAAATGAAATGCTCTCTAAAAAAAATAGTGACCTTTTAAGAAACAATGAAGAATACGAACAAAATTCAATAAAAACTATTGAAAAATTTCAAAATATTATTAGCACAAAAGAACAAGAAATAGAGAATTTAAAAAACGAATTGGATATAAATATTTCAAAGTACAAAACTGAAATATTCAACCTAAAAGATGAATTCTTAATTGAAAAAGAAAGAACATATGACAAAGGAATTGCAAAAGGAATAGAACGTTCAAATTACAGGATAGAAATACACCCATATCAAGAAATCAAACAAGTAAAAAAGATGCTTGGTAGTGAAGATGTTTTAAATGTGGGATATAAATATATTATGTTTATGAATGATACTCCAACAGCATATTCACACATTGAAATTTTTGAAACGGTTTCTAAAAAGGAAATTGACGAAGAAAAAATAAATAAATTATTATCTCGTATTAGTGATGTTAGTAGTATAATTCCTAATGGTAATGTAAAATTAGTTGGTAATATTGCTGAGTTTGGGAAAAACCTACTAAACTTTAAAAATAAAAACTATAGATAATATAGGCTTGCTAAAATGTAGGTTTAAAGGGCTTTGTTTGGAAATTTGTGCAAGGTTCAATAGTAGTAATTCTATTGAACTTTTATGTTAACCCTCTTTCGACATTAATTAAATCGTTGACTTTTGTTGAAGGGCAATTCCAAGGCAAACATTCTTTAAATATAAAAACAGAAAATAATAAACATAATGATATAAAAATTGATGTATCTAAAATTTGTGCTCTGATAAAATTGGAAATGAAAGAAATAGAAGTTGAAAGCCTCACATTAAAAGAATTATTTGATAAGCAACAAACGCTTGTCATTCCCGAATATCAACGACCTTATGTTTGGACACCAAAAGAAATAAATAAACTTTTAGTGCAATTAAAGCAACATCAAGAACGAACTGATGAAAAACCATTATTCTACTTAGGTACTATTGTTCTGCACAAAAAAAACAACTTACTTGAAATTATTGATGGACAGCAACGGCTTACAACATTACAAATTTTATCACTAATCAAATCAAAATCAGATTTTGGGATAAAATATAACCACCCAATTTCTTTAAAAAACATAAAATCAAATCATAGCTATTTTTTAAAAAATAACTATGATTTGATTTCCTTAAACGAAATTAATGTGACTATCGTAATTGTTCAGAATGAAGATTTAGCATATAACTTTTTTGAAACGCTAAATACCGGTGGGAAACGTTTATCTGGCACCGATATTTTAAAAGCACATCACTTACGAAGCATTACAAAAATTTCTGAAAGAAATAAGTATGCTTATAACTGGGAAGAACGACAACGGAATTTAGAAGCTGTAAATAAATTATTAGCAAAAGCACGTAGAATTGATTATTTGAAGCCAAAAAATATCCCTGATAAATTTGCAAGTGCTGAAAATTGGAAAAATGTATTAACAGAGGATTTTGCTGAAAACATAGGAAAGGAAAAATTAGATATTGGGTATTCATTGGTTGAAATTGAAGAAAACACACACCGTATAATTTCAGACAAATACTCTATTAGACAGCCTTTGAATGAAGGCAAAAATTACCTCAATTATTTGATGAGTTTTTCAAATGCATATAATTCCATTTTTGAAACAAAAAACAGAGTAGACTTTTATTCAAACTTCAATAATGAAATGATAGAGCAAATTGATGGCACTGTTGATTTGCGAAGCTTTTATCAATTATGTTTACTAAGCTTTGTAGATATGTTTGGAACGGACAATTTATTAGAATTTTCTCTGTGGCTGTTCCGACATATTTTTAGCTTACGTTTAATTGAACAAAATCGAATTTACGAACCAACAGTAAGGAATTACGTGGATAGTACAAAGATTATTGAACGTATTTTTCACGCTTATAATTATCAAGAAATCATTTCTTACTTGAAAGAGTATGAAATAAAGGAAATAAAAATTAATGGTAGTCATGTAAAACAACGTTTTTTTAATAAGTGTTGTGATTTCTTTTCATTAGATAATCCCAGCGAGTTAAATTTTGATGAAAAACTAAAAGTTAAAATGGAAGAAATTGTAAGAAACCATAAAGATGAAATTTGAAACCCACATAAAAACCATTGAAGATATTGTAAAAGAAAACTTTGAGTTTATTATTCCCGTTTACCAACGACCTTATGTTTGGGACGATGAAGAAATAAAAAAACTCTTGGACGACATATTAAATATTTTCATTAATATAAGTTTTGACAGCTCAAATTATTTTGTAGGAAATACTTACGTAATTAAATCTTCAAACAAAATTCGTAAGAAACAATATGAATTGATAGATGGTCAACAACGTTTCACTACATTTTGGTTGATTGCTAATGCTTTTAAGTTATTAAATATCAAAACAGATATAACAGATTATTTGGAGATTGCTCATTCCAATAACACAAAGGACATTCGTTTTGATTTTGATATACGAATTGAAGTTGCTAATTACTTAAAAGGTTTATTAGACAATAGTTCATATATAAAGTTTTCAGACGTTAGCCAGAAGGAATTTTTAAAATTTATAGCCAAAGGTGTTGAAACTATAAAACACTTTATCACTTCAGAAATAAAAGAAGAACAACGTGCTGATTTTGGCAATTATATTTACAAAAATGTATACTTTATTTTCAATGTCGCACCTAAAAATACAGATTTGAATTCATTATTTACGGCTTTAGGTACATCGGGTATTCAACTTCAACAATCAGATATTCTAAAAGCACGATTACTTGAAAAAGTAAATAAAAATTCGCGTATAAAGTATTCTAAAATTTGGGAAGCCTGTGAAGATATGAGCAACTATTTTGAAAAAAATGTCTCCGATGTTTTTAATATAGAAAGAGCAAATATTAAATCAGAAAATTTTAAATCTTATGAGGAATCTTTCTTTAAAAGTGAGAACACTAATGCTTCTGAAAATAGCCATAAGGCAAAAACTATTAGTGAAATAATCAACAACGAAGAAGTTGATATAAAAGTTGACATTACAAATACTGACAATAGTTCTAAATGTCGTTCTATTATTTCGTTTAATATTTTGCTTATTCATTCATATAGAATTTTCAATTTGCAAAAACAACGTAAAAACTTTGAACATGCCATAGACCCCAAAACAATACTTTCTACCATAAAACTTGAGACTTTTTCTACATCAGAAGAAGCTGAATATTTTTTTGAATTGTTATGGAAAATACGTCATGTATTTGACAAACACATTGTAAAATGGCGATTTGAAGAGGATGATGACAATGACGAGAAATTGCTCTTGACAGAAATTACTACAAGTAGAAGTTACAATAAAAACTATTTTTCAAGAACTAATTTATCTTATTCATCTTCGCAAATGCTTCAATCTGTATTGTATTTTACAGGTGGTTTTACTCAACAATATTGGCTGACACCATTTCTATATTTTTTGTTAGAAAATGAAAATTTAAGCAATACACAAATTATTGCAGAGCTAGAAAAAATCGATAATCTAATGTTGCCTGGCGACAAAAAAGAAATTTCAATAGAGTTGGCTTCACAAGTGAAACGTAATGAAAAAATTGATTTAAAATCTTTAAGTATTCTTGATATATCGCACGGCACTAGTTTTCATCATTATTGGTTTTATAAATTAGAATATTTACTCTGGAAAGATTGGATAGACCGTGAAAAATCTGAGTTCAAAAATTATAGAATAACTTCAAAAAACTCAATAGAACATGTTTTTCCTCAAAACCACGAATTTGGGAATAAATTAGAAAATACTGAATTTGATTGGTTAAACAGTTTTGGCAATTTAGGACTGTTATCTGTAGGTGAAAATTCTTCATACAACAATCAAGATGTAAGAAAGAAAAAAGTAGACTTTGACAACAAGCGAACATATGACTCCCTAAAATTAGCGAAAGTATATTCGTCACAAGACATAAATAGTTGGGACATTGAAAATATTAAACAACATCAAGATAAAATGATAAGAATTATACAACAGCATTATAAAAAATAGTCATAGAATAGATATGTAAATCATGAATAATTTAGTGTATAGATAAAGGAGACCTTCTTGGTCTCCTCTTTTTATTTCTAGTATTTTATATGGTTAATAAAATGTTATTAATCTATCATTTTAGCATTTGCGTAACGTTGCATAAAAAAATTATAAGAGCATTATGAATAGTTTATTTAGTCCATTAAAGTTTGCTTCTCAAAGCTAACATATCATCACTCACTTTCTTATCCAAGATTTTCGCATAATGCTGAGTCGTTTTTATATTGGTATGACCGAGCATTTTGCTTACACTTTCAATCGGAACACCATTAGACAATGTAACAGTAGTTGCGAAAGTATGTCTTGCTATGTGAAACGTCAGCTCTTTATTGATTCCACAGACGTTCACAATTTCTTTGAGATAGGAATTCATTTTTTGATTACTGAGAACGGGAAACAAGACATTTGAATTTACACATTCTGGGTGGTCTTCATATTTTAAAATCAGTTCCTGTGCTAAAGGTAATAATGGAACCCTGGTTGAGGTGTCAGTTTTCTGACGATGTGTGAATATCCATTGATCGCCATCTATTCCAATATTGACGTTAGATTTCGTCAATTTCTTTACATCAACATACGCTAAACCTGTATAGCAACTAAAAAGAAAAATATCACGCACCTGAATCAATCTGTCTGATGCAAATTCCTTTTCATAAATCGTCTGAATTTCCTCTTTGGTAAGATATGGACGTTCCACTACCTTAAGCTTTGCTTTATAGCTTAGAAAAGGATCTTTTGAGAGCCATCCATTTGCCATACATAATCGAACGATTTTTTTGAAATTCTTGATATACTTTACCGCGGTATTGTTTGCGCATTTACGCACACTGCGAAGCCAGAAGTCATAATCCATAATAAAAGCGTGATCGATCTTTGTAATATCGATATCAGAGGCTTTATATTTCCAGATTAGGAATTCCTGCGTATGCTTTAACGATGTTTTATAACGCTCCAATGTTTCCGGGGCAAAATCCTGACCAACCAGGGCTTCTACTTTATCATTGTGATCCTGAAAAATAGGAATGAGCATTCTTGTGGAAATATCGGTTCCAAGCAGTTTAGATTTTAAACTCTCTGATGTTACAAAGTCTTCTTCTTTCAGCATCAGGTAATGAGAATCGTAAATTCGCTGTTCCAAAGTTTTAAGATAGAGGTTCAATGTTTTGGCTTCTTGGGTATTACCTAGTGCCTTGTGTGTTTTAAAATCCCATTTCTGTGGGTCGATGTACCTTTTAGCGGCAATGTCCGCTGCCTTGCCATCTATCGTGATTCGTAAGTAGATGGGTGCTGTTCCGTTTGTTCTGATTTTATTCTTTTTAATAAAGAACAAGAGGTTGAATGTTTTGTTCATAACGTGATAACTTTAATTAATTAATAATTTACTTTTTGTTACCACTTTTTGCAAGATGTACAACCTTTAAACAGCCTATTGGTCGGGTTTCCCTGAATTTTTCGTGACCTATTTTCAAATTTTCAGGATAGGTCACGAAAAAGGTCATACAAATCGTGACCCATTTTGACTTTTTTTTGATACTTCGTAAAAAACAAAAAACGCTGTAAACATTGATGTTTACAGCGTTTTGGCTTATTTTAGTATCTCTACCAGCGGAGAGAGAGGGATTCGAACCCCCGGACCTGTTACAGTCAATAGTTTTCAAGACTATCGCAATCGACCACTCTGCCATCTCTCCAAAAACCTCGAGAATATCGTTGTTTTCAGTGGTGCAAATATAAGACGTTTTTTAATTCTGGCAAATAAAATTTTAAAAATATTTCAAAAAAGTTTATTCAGACTAAAATAGGAGTGAGCCTCTAAACTTCTTCAATCACTTCATCATAAATTACAGGATCTGTAACCTCTTGAAAACGTTTCCATTCGGCTTCCATAGACTTGTTTGTTTTCATTTCTTCTTCCAGTTTCAAAGTTTCACGATATTGTTTTGCTTCGGCAAGAAGTGTCCATTTACAATTTATACCCATATTTTCGATGTGATTTTTCAAATCATTAAGTTCAAGTCTGAAAAATTCTTTTCGTGGATTGATTTTATTAAGCTGGTTTTTAAGAAATTTCTTGTGAAGCTGTCTTTCTAAAGCAGGTGCATCATCAGAATAAATCATGGCATGAACATCAAATTCAAAAGGAACACTTGCATCACCCAACTCACGAACTCTATCCAAAGGCTCCAAACGTCTCGTCATTCCGATTTTATAAACATCTTCGCCAAAAGAACCTACATTTGAAATGATATAAACATTTCCGGTTTTCGTTTGTTGTGCCATAGAAATCGCTCTTTGATTTTTTTCTTCTGCAGCCTCCAATTTCCCCTGAAGTTCCTCCAGTTTTTGCTGGAAAAGTGCTTTTTGCTCTTCATTGGCTCTAGAAACTTGTGCTTCAGCTTTTTCAATCAATTTTTTTAAAGTCTGTTCCTCTTTTTCAGCATCTTTCATTGCTTTTTCAAATTCTTTACGGGCTTTTTCTTCTTCACGAATTCGTTCTCGGATTTCTCTTTGCTCTTCAAGTTCCATTGCTCGTAATTCTTGCGCCACAACTGCCCATTTCAGTTCTTCTAATCTCGCCTGATGATAAATTTCAGAGATTCTAGCATTTCTAAAAGCTTTTCCATTAAAATTAACTAGCTGGAAAGCATCTTCAATTTTCTGTTTTAAAATTCCATAATTATCTTATCTTACGGTCGACAAAATAGAATCGACTTTCCCGTTATATGCATCAATCACAAAATCTACCGCTGTTTTTTGTCGCTCTTCATCCATATATTCACAAATTCCGGCTTGTCTGTTGACAATCATTATTTTATTATTCTGACGAAGTTTTTTCAAGTTTTCTCCTGCTTCTTTATGACTGAAATCTTCTGCAAGTTGGTCTAGAAGTGTGTAATTTGGGACTAAATATTCATTCCCATATCCTTTGATTACATTTTTCATTGCCTGAATTCTGTCTGCAATTTTATTGGCTTCTCTCAGACTTCGATACGCATCACCACCGATTGTTTCAGCCTTATTTTCTGCATTTTCAATGATTCTTTTCGATTCTCTCACTGCATTTTCATACAAAAGTTCAATTTCACGCTGCTTCTTTTCAGTAAGTTCTTTAGTAATTCTGCGTGATTCTTTTGCATTTTCCTGTGCTTCAGATAATTCCTGATTTCCTTTTTCTCTTAATCTTTCGTAATCTTTTTGAGCCTTTTTGAGTAAATATTCACACTCAATTTTTACATCGATAATATTTTGATATTTGCTTAATTCGGCAATTTTATCTTTCAGTTCACGATTGTTGATTTGAAGATTTGAAAACTCTGTTCGTGCCAATTGTAGCTTGTTTTTGAATGAATTGTTTTCAAACTGATATTTTGATATTAAAGATTGAAATTGATTAATATTTTTTGTTAGTTCAGAGATTTTTAAATCTTTGGTTTTGATTTCGTTCTTTAGCTTTATTAATTTAGTATAAAAATAAACGGCCAAAATGCCCAGAATAAAAATTAAAATAATTTCCATGGTTACTAGTTTTGTTTGATGTGCAATGATATGAAAATGGCATTTTACTTTTTTACGGAAAACCGTATTTTAGTTTTAAATTTCTCTAGGAAATGTTTATTTTATTAATTTTAATTCTTAAAATTTGATTTCAAAAACACTATTTTTATCAAAAATAATCCATGAAGAAAGTTCTATTTTTTGTTTTAATATTTTTCACAATTACTGTTTCAGCTCAAGGAAGGAAATTTTTTGAAAAAGGAGAAGCAATATTGAAAAATCCGGTAGAGAAAATTAATCTTACTTTTGAAAATGAGATTCCATTGGTAAAGGTTATTATTAATGGAAAGCCCTATCAGTTTTTGTTCGATACAGGTGCACCAACTGTGATTTCTCATTCTGTGTATGATGAAATGAATCTTAAGAAAAAGCATAAAAGTAGAGTAGGAGATTCGCAGAAAAATAAGCAGGAACAGATTTTTACTGAGTTGCCAGAAATGACAATTGATCAGGTAATTTTCAAAAATGTGGGAGCGATGGTGATGGATTTGCAGGGTCATGAGTTTGGATGTCTGAAAATTGACGGCGTCATTGGTGCAAATCAAATGGCAAAACTGTTTTGGAGAATGAATTATTCTGAAAATACATTGGAAGCAACGACAGATTTGAAAAATTTCCGGATTGAAGATTATGAAACGGTTTTTAAATTTTTCTCGCTGTCTCAGAAAACACCTATTATAGAATCTAAAATTTTAGACAAAAAAATTAATCTAACTTTTGATACAGGATTTACTGGTGGTATAAAGATTTCGGATAGTGAGTACAATTCTAAAAATGCAACTGTAAAGTCTGTAGAATCTTTTGGGATAAATTCTGTAGGAGCTTTTGGCGCAGGAAAACCGGTTTCTTCGTATCATTTTAGACCAAAAGAACTGGAATTAGCTCAACATAAATTTCAAAATGAAATTGTAACGACAGGAAATTCTAGTCTTCTTGGAAACGAATTTTTAAAGAAATTTAAATTTATCATCGATTGGGAAAATAATAAAATTTATCTGCACCGCATTATAGATACTCCTTCAAAAATGCAGTCTTTTGGTTTTGCTTATCGTTTTGTTAACCTTAAAGCAAAAGTAGTTTTGGTTTTTCAGCAAAAAGATTTTCCCATTCAAATTGATGATGAAATTTTAAGCATCAATGATACCAGTTTTGAAAACTTAAATGATATTTCTTCTTGCGAATATTTACTAAATCGAGTAGAGAAAAATTTTAAATCAATAAAAATCAAGATAAAAAGAGGTGATCAAATTCTGGATTTTACGGTTGATAAAAAAGAGTATTTGAATTAATTAAATAATCTCCTATTCATTATTTAATAACTAAAATGGATTATAAAATTTTAGAAAAAAATATTAAAATTACTACGAATCTTTTGCTAGAATTAGTAAATGAAAAATGCTGGAATATAGTTTCAAACAATTGTCTGTATATTTTGACCGATGTAAATAAATTAGAATACAATAATTTTCATGAATTGAGAAAACTAAAAAAAGTATAATTCAAAAAAAATCCCTCAAAATTTGAATTTCGCTACAAAAACTTTGAATGAGTGCTTTAATGATCTTTATGATGTTGTTTTGTATGTTTTTAAAGCTGAAAATAATAAGACAATTATTGAAATTGAATATTTGAAAAAGTCTGATTTAGATATTACATATTATCAGCAGATAAAACACAATTCTCCTATGTTTCATGCTAAAATTTCAATGCCTCCAAACCAAAATCATTCAAAGAAATTTGATGTGAATTGGCAGAGTAATAATTTTTATCATAAATTAAAAAGAATGTTTTTCAATTTCCAATAAACAGAAAAATCCTCAAATCGATGACTTTATCTTTTACCAATTCTTATCAATCATGTAAATCATCTGCGTCATGATCGTTGCTCCCAAAAGCAACTCGCGACGGTTAACTTTCTCAAAAGTATCTTCTTCGGTATGATGAATGTCAAAATATCTTTGAGAATCCGGAGCCAATTCAGCTGTTGGAATTCCCATGTCTTTCAACGGATAAATATCTGTTCCTGAATATCTTCCTTCAAAATCATAAGCTCCATAAGGTAAAAATAAAGACGACCAACTTTTAATTTGGCTAATTTTAGATTCATCCATTTCAAGAGCAATTCCTCTTGGAGTAAATCCACCTGCATCAGATTCCAAAGCAAAAAGATGTTTTTCGTTGGCTTCTTTTACTGTTTTTCCGTATTGTTGACCGCCTTTTACGCCGTTTTCTTCATTTGCAAAACAGACCACTCTGATCGTGTGATTATTTTTTATGCCTAAATTTTTAAAAGTTCTTAAAACTTCGATACTTTGAACAATTCCTGCTCCGTCGTCATGAGCTCCTTCACCAACATCCCAAGAATCTAAATGTCCGCCAACAACGATGACGCTTTGGTCTTTGTGACCTGTAATTTCACCAATAACAGAGTGGGAGAGTTTCTCACCTTTCATTCCACAGTTTGAATTGAGTTTTGCGGTAATTTTCTGTGATTTTAAAAGATTTTCCAATTCATCTGCGGTTGTATTTCCGATTGCAACGGCAGGAATTTTTTCTACATTTTCATTATAACGCATCGCTCCGGTATGAGGAACATCATCAAATGCTGATGAAAGCGAACGAACAATGGCAAATTTTCCACCTTTTTTCGCCGTTAATGAAGCTGCAGTCGAACGATAAACCGCTGCATCACTGTACGCTTTGAAAGTTTGAACATAAGACTGACTAAACGGATAACTAAAGAAAACAATTTTATCTTTTATTTGTTCGGGACTGAGTTTTTCGTATTCGTCTAAAGATTTTACCATGATAATTTCTCCGGAAATATCTTTTCCTTTTGTTCCTTCAGAATTCCCTAAAGAAAGCATTTTTAAAGATTTCCATTGTCCGTTTTGAGTTTTTATTTTTAAAGATTCTTTTCCTCGTTCCCAAACCGGAATCATCACTTCTTGTAACCATACTTTATCGGCTCCTGCTTCTTTCAGCTTTTGCTCTGCCCATTTTACCGATTTTTCGTAAGCTTCTGAACCGCTCAATCTGTGACCAATATTTTTCGTTAAATCTCTTAATTCATTGTATGATTTTCCTTTATTTAAAATCTCCGTTGAAATTCTGCTGAATTGGATGGAATCTTCTTTGGTCTGTCCAAAAGAATTTAGACTTAAAAATAAAATGACAGTTGATAATATATGTTTCATGATTAATTTGAATACACTAAAAATTAATACTTTAATTCGATGTTAAGTTGTCTTCCTTCTCTCAAAGCTTTATTATCCATCGAAATACCAACCAAAGTACCTATTCCCGCTCCTGCGAGAAGCCCCAATGCGAAAAATCTAGCATTATTAAATATATAAGCTAATAAAAAGCCAATTGGTAAGCCAAAAACTATTGCTCCAAGACTAATCCACATATTTCTGTAAAGATTTTTTGTAACAATATTGTGCTTTTTCTCAAGGAATTTTACAATATAATTTTGTTTTTCTTTTAGTAACTCTAATAATGGTTTATCTTTTAATGTTGATGAATTTATCTGTTCAACTATATGATTGATATACTGAATTGCTTCAGTAGGTAATTTTTTGTTATTAGTTCTCTTCAAAATATCCTGCATCTGAAAATAAAGATCACTCAATTTAGGATTGTTGACCTGATCAAATTTTAAGTTTAATTGATTGATTTCCATGTTTTACCGTAAATATATTTGTGAGTCATCTTTAATTTTTTTCAGACTTAAAGCTTAGTTTTTATTAATAATTTTATATAAAAACTAAAATTTCAGTTCAATATCTATTTGTCTTCCTTCTTTCAATGCCTTTTTATCCATTGATGTTCCTACGCCGACACCAATTGCCAAACCGATGGGTAAACCAATTGCCATTAAACCAATATTTCCTATCAATAAACCAAACAATAAACCGAAAGGTAATCCAAAAGCAGACATTCCTAAAGCAGTCCAAAGGTTTCTGTAATAATTCTTTGGAACAACTTTATGATCAGTTTCCAGCTTTTTGATGATGGTAGTCTGAGTGCTTTTAAGGAGCTTTTGAAGTTGAAAGCCTATCAAAACTGTTGCGTTTACATCACTGATTTTCTGGTTGATAAATTGTACAGTTCCAGATGGAATATTTTTATGATTCAGTTTTTCGATGAGTTCCTGCACTTGTAGATACAGTTTTTTTACTTTTTCATTCGATATTTGCTCTGGGTTTAAATTTAATTGATTGATTTCCATTTTTATAATTTTAGTTTTTCTACCAATTCTTGTCAATCATAAAAACAAACTGAGACATTGCAACAGCTCCGAGTAACAATTCTCTTTTGTTGACTTTGTCGAAAGTGTCTTTTTCAGAATGATGGTAATCGAAATATCTTTGAGTATCGACAACCATTTCGGCCAAAGGAATATCTAATTTTTTCAAAGGCGCAATATCCTGAATTGCATAAGTTTGGTCGAAATCATAAATTCCGTACGGTAAGAAATAATTTTTCCATTCAAAAATCAGCTTTCTTCTTTGTGGAGACATATCTAATGAAAATCCACGTGGAGAATATCCTCCGGAATCGGTTCCTAAAGCCAAAACATGTTTTTCTTCTTTCTTTTTTACGCTCATTGCATAAGTTTCCCGTCCCATTCCGCCATTTTCACTATTGGCGTAAAGGACAACTCTTATCGTATGATTATTGTCGTAACCTAAAGCTTTAAAAGTTCTTAAAACTTCCAGACATTGTACAACGCCGGTTCCGTCGTCATGCGCTCCTTCAGCAAAATCCCATGAATCTAACTGTGCACCGAGAACAATAACTTTTGAATCTTTTTTACCAGGAATTTCTCCGATAATGTTATGATTAATTGTTTCGCCTTTTGATTCGGCAGACATATTAATTTTAGCTTTTACTGTAGTTTTTTTGAGTAAACTTTCCAGTTCATCAGCAGAACGAACGCCGATTGTCATTGCAGGAATTCTCGTCTTATCTTCCGGTTCATAATAAACCTGTTTTGCATGAGGAATATCGTCTGAAGCGGTCGTCAAAGATCTTATAATTAAAGCTTTTGCTCCTTTTTGTCCAATTACAGATGCTGAAATAAGTTTTGATTTTGCAGCAATCATATAAGAATCTACCGTGCTGATTACAGTCGGATCAATCGGATAATTAACGAAAATTATTTTATCTTTTGCATCTGCAACTCTAAGATTTACCAGTTCCTGAACGTCTTTTACTAAAAGAATATCTCCAACCAAATCTTTACCTTTAGTACCCTCAGAATTCCCAAAAGACAGCATTTTGATAGATTTCCAATCACCGCTTGAGGTTTTAATTTGCAACGATTCTTTTCCTCTGATCCAGATTGGAACTTTTACTTCCTGTTTCCAGATATTTTCTGCGCCGGCTTCTTTGAGTTTTTTTTCAGCCCATTCTGCAGCTTTTGTATAACCTGGTGTTGCGCTAAATCTTGGCCCGATTCCTTTTGTTAATTCGCCTAAGTTATCATAAGCGGTTCCGTGAAGAAAAATTTCGTCAGAGATTTTCTTAAATTCTTCGTGATAATTGAATTTAGGAATTACTCTTAGCTTTTTTGCCGGAGTTTTTTTCTGAGAAAATAAAAATCCACTCAAAAAGAGTGGAAATATGATGAGTAATACTTTTTTCATTTTTACTGAGCGTTTTCTTTTCGGAGCATAAAAATAAAGAAAAAATAGATATTTAAGGCTTCATATCGTACATTAATAATGCTGTAACCAATTTTGGCTCTATAAATGTGCATTTTGGAGGCATACTTAGCTTTAGATCAGATATTTTAATCATATCATTGAAGCTTACGGGATAGATTCCAAAACCTACTTTTCCTTCACCTTTGTCTATTTTTTCTTTTAAAAGTTTAATTCCTTCAATATTTGAACTTCCTTTTACGTAAGTGATTTGATCAGAACTGTCTGAATCTTTAATGTTAAGAATATCTTTAATTATATACTTGTCTAAAAGATGATGATCTAAATTATCAAGAGACATTTCCTGAGAACGAAGGTCATGTTTTACGTGAAGAGAGTAAAATTTCCCATCCAAATACATCGAAATATGGAATTTTTGAGAAGGGTAGTACGGAGTTTCTTCTTTCTCGTGAATAAGAAAATAGGTTTCCAGCTTTTTCAGAAATTCTTCAGTAGATAAATCCCCAATATTATTTAAAATCCTATTGTAGTCGTGGATTTTAATAGATTGGTTGGAAACGATAAAACTATATACAAAATTATAAGCTTCAGTACCGTTATGTTTTTTGTTTTTATCTTTTAAACGCTGTGCATGAAGCGCTGTAGAACCAATTCTGTGGTGACCGTCTGCAATATAAAAAGAGTCAATCTGATCGATTACTTCCTTGAATTGCTGTAGTTTAAGACGGTTGTCAATTCTCCAGATTTTATGTCTGATTCCAATGGTGTCAACGTGATTGAAAATCGGAACATTTTTCTCTTCATGATTCATCAGTAATTCAATCTTAGAATTTGATGGATAAGTCAGCAAAACAGGTTCTGCCTGAAGATTTACTTTGTCAAGATAATGCGCCAGCTTTTCTTTTCTTTGAGGAATCGTACTTTCGTGTCTTTTGATTTTTCCGGCCCAGAAATCTTCAATAGATGTAAGTCCCAAAAGTCCACGGAAGATTTGTTTATTAGGATAAATCTGCTCATAAAGATAATAAGCAGAACTGTCCTGAACCAGAGTTTTATCTTCCAATAACTCTTCAAAAGTAGTACGGATTTTCCTTAAATTCCGGTCAACATCTTTAGATTTACTTACAACATAAGGTTTAATCATATTGATGTAAGTTTTTTCTTTTTGCGCTTTTTCAGCAATTTCAGCTTGTGTGAAATTATCTAAAGGATGAGTGGGAAATGTGGCCTCATGTTCTTTGTGAGGTCTGATTCCGCGGAAAGGTTTAAAAACTGGCATATATAGTTTATAATTTCTTTTTAATTTCGATAATTTGTTTGGCAAGTTCTACACCTATTTTTTCTTGTGCATCAACGGTATTTCCTCCCAAATGTGGCGTAAGAGACAGGTTCGGATTCATCAATAAAATTAATTCCGGAGTGGGCTCATTTTCAAAAACATCAAGCGCTGCTCCTGCAACTTTCCCAGATTCTATAAAATCAAGCAAAGTTACTTCGTTGATAACACCACCTCTTGCTGTATTAACAATGAATACACCATCTTTCATTTTTTCAAACTGCGGAGTATCAATAATATATTCGTCTGTTTGTGGAGTATTAATACTGATAAATTCAGTGTCTTTTAAAAATTCATCGGTATTGTTTGTGGAAGTAATTTCAAAATGTAAAGTCTGCCCGTCGAAAAAATCTAAGGTTAAAACTTCTGTTCTGGGTTTTCTTGTAAGAACTTTTATTTTCATTCCTAAAGAAATTCCCATTTTCACTACTTCCTGGCCAATACTTCCAAAACCGATTACTCCTAATGTTTTCCCTGAAAGCTCGTACGCTTTGCTGAACGATTTTTTCATCGCATTGAAATGAGTATCTCCTTCCAACGGCATCAATCTGTTAGATTCGTGTAAAAACCGTGCTAAAGAAAAGAAATGCGCAAAAACCAATTCTGCTACCGATTTTGAGGAAGCTGTAGGTGTGTTTATTACATATAATCCTTTTTCAATTGCATATTCTACATCGATATTATCCATACCGATCCCGCCTCTTCCGATGATTTTAAGATTCGGACAAGCATCGATCAAATCTTGTCTAACTTTAGTTGCACTTCGCACCAAAAGAATATCCACGTTGTTTTCATTGATGAAATTGATAACGTGATCCTGAGCAACTCTGTTATCGAGTAACTCAATTCCTGCTTCTTTTAAAGCGATTTCTCCGGCTTTGGAGATTCCATCGTTAGCTAAAACTCTCATTGTTTTTTTATAAATTTAAGATTTTAAAGGCTGAATTTTTAAAATAATAAATAGTTGCGCAAATTAAGAAAATTTAAAATAATGGAAAATAATATTCTACTATTTTGAATGTAGACGATTATGCTACTTTATAGACTTCATTACATCTACCAAAACCTGCACGCTTTCAATCGGCAAAGCATTATACATACTTGCTCTGTAACCACCCAAACTTCTGTGTCCGTTTAAACCGCTAATTCCTGCAGCTTTCCACGCAGCATCAAATTCTTCTTTTTTAGTTTCATCAATTAATTTAAAAGAAACATTCATCAAAGAACGGTCTTCTTTTACACAAAATGTTTCGAATAACGGGTTAGAATCAATTTCTCCGTATAATAATTTAGCTTTAGCCTCATTTCTTTCTTCTGCAGCTGCAATTCCACCATTGTTTTCTAAATGCTGTAAAGTCAATAAAGATGCATAAACAGGGAATACAGGCGGAGTATTATACATCGATTCTTTAGAAATATGCTGATTATAATCTAAAATAGAGAACATATTTTCTCTTTCTGTCTTACCTAAAATTTCTTTTTTTACAACTACCAAAGTTACTCCTGCAGGTCCCATGTTTTTTTGAGCTCCCGCATAAATCAAATCAAATTTTGAGAAATCCAATTGTCTTGAAAAAATATCAGAACTCATATCGCAAACCATTAAAGTATCTACTTCAGGGAAGGTTTTCATCTGAGTTCCGTAAATGGTATTGTTTGAAGTACAGTGGAAATAATCGTATTCTGAACCAATTTTATAATCTTTAGGAATGAAAGAATAGTTTTCTTCTTTTGAAGAACCTACAATATCTACACTTCCTACTTTTTTAGCTTCTTTTATAGCTCCTGCAGCCCAAGTTCCTGTATCAAGATAAGCTGCTTTTCCGCCGACTTTCATCAAATTGTAAGGAACCATTACAAACTGTAAACTTGCACCGCCTCCCAAATACAAAACTTCGTAATCATCACCAAGATTCATCAGTCTTTTTACAATGGCACGAGCTTCATCCATCACGGCAACAAAATCTTTACTTCTGTGCGAAATTTCAAGAAGTGATAAACCAATTCCGTTGAAATCTAAAATCGCTTCTGCCGATTTTTCAAATACTTCCTGAGGTAAGATACATGGTCCTGCGCTGAAATTGTGCTTTTTGCTCATAATTTTACTTTTTGTTTTTTTGCAAATTTTATTCAAGATAGAAAAAATCTGCGGTTTGATTATTACTAAATTGAAGAGATTTAAATTTAAATATAAAATAAAACCGTCTCATAATCTATGAGACGGTAGTTATTATTCACCGTGTAAGAAAGCTTTTTTACTTAGCAAAGCTTCATCAGATTCTACATGATCTTCATCCGGAACACAGCAGTCTACCGGACAAACTGCTGCACACTGTGGTTCTTCATGAAAACCTTTACACTCTGTACATTTATCTGTTACAATAAAATAAACATCGTCACTCACAGGTTCTTGTGGAGAATCTGCGTCAACCGTAAGACCTGATGGTAAGGTCACGGTTCCTGAAAGTTCAGTACCTTCGGATGCTTTCCAATCTACCGCTCCTTCATATATTGCATTGTTTGGACATTCCGGTTCGCAAGCGCCGCAATTAATGCATTCATCAGTTATTTTAATAGCCATCGCTAATTTTTTTTAAATTTGCACAAAATTACAAAATATTCCCCAATTTTACAGTAATTATGAATATTGAAAAAAGAGTTTTAGGACTAAGCAAACTTAGTGATTATATAATAGAGTTTTTAACAAAAGATTCTAAAGATTATAATGAAAATGATGTTGAATTTCAGCAACTATTAAAAAAATGTGAAATTGAAAATCCTTGGTTTACACTTGATAATCAGAAATATGCTTTAAAGCAATGGTCGGAATTGTTGACTCAAGAGAAGATTAATGACTGGTTGAGCAATTATTCACCATCAAAAACTACAAAAAAAGTGGGATTGATTCTTGCCGGAAATATTCCTCTGGTAGGATGGCATGATGTAATTTCTGTGATTTTAAGTAATCATATTCCTTTAATTAAGCTTTCTTCAAAAGACCGATTGATGATTCCTTTTTTGTTAAAAAAATGGAAAGAATTTTCTGAAGAAACAATTTATTTTGAATTTGTTGAAAGATTGGAGAATTTTGATGCGGTAATTGCGACAGGAAGTAATAATACAGCAAGATATTTAGAGTATTATTTTAAAAATCATTTAAGCATTATTCGAAAAAACAGAACTTCTGTAGCGGTTTTGAAAGGAGATGAAACTGAAGAAGAATTAAAATTATTAGCTCAGGATATTTTCCAGTATTTTGGATTAGGATGCAGAAATGTGACACGAGTTTTTATTCCCGACGATTTTATAATTGACAGATTGTTTGAAAGTTTCTTAGATTTTAAAGAAATTATCAATCATAATAAATATGCTAATAATTATGATTATAATAGAGCAGTTTATCTTTTGAATCAGGATAAATTCTGGGATAATAATTTTGTGATGCTGAAAGAAGATGCTCAGTTATTCAGTCCGCTTTCTGTGATTAATTTCAGCAGATATTCTTCTTTGGATGAAGTGAAAGATTTTATCGCTGAAAATGAAGAAAATATTCAGTGTATTGTTGCAAAAGATGAGCTGGACATTGATTCTATTTTATTTGGGGAAGCTCAAAATCCTGGATTGAATACATATGCAGACAATGTAGATACCATGAAGTTTTTGGAGGTCATTTAATTTATTTATCTTAAATTAGGTCAGCCAAATTAAAACCTGTCTTAAAATGAAAAAAATAATTGTTGCTCTGTGTATGTTTTCGGTTTCATCAGCTTTCGCACAAGAGGTGAAAAAAGTGGAAGTTCAAAATCCTGCAATGGATATTTCTGCTTCTATCCCGAAAGATAAAATTGAATTGTATAATCAGTCGTTCTCTAAATTTATTTCTGCACTAAAAACAGCAGATAAGCAAGCGGTTGGTTCTCATATTTCTGAAAAAGTAAAGAGTCTGGTAGATGAAAATATGATTCAGAAACTTTCCGGCGGAATAAGCTTTGAAAGAAAGACTGAAGTTTATCAATCAGGTTATCAAAAGCTACCCGATAATCAGACTTATCCTGCGGTTCAGTATAAATATACAGATGATAAAAATGATCCGCCAAGAGATTTGATTACGGTTATTTTTGAAAATGACGGTAAAATTCTTGGTGTAAAACCAGATTACAATAAATAAAAAATTAAATTAATATAACAAAAATTATGAAAACTGATGTTTTATTATCACACTCTACAGATTTGGAAAGAGGTGATTTTTACAGGAAAACTTATATTCATGTAGCGTTAGCAATTTTAGCATTTATCGGTGTTGAAACAGTTTTGCTAAATGTTGTTCCTGAACAATTAATTCTCGCAATGTTAGGCCAGCGTTATCTTTGGCTGTTGATTATCGGTGTATTTTGGTTAGCTTCTTTTTTAGCAACAAAATGGTCGCTTTCGCAAAGTAAATCTACTCAGTATATGGGATTGGCATTTTATGTACTTTTTGAGGCGGCAATATTTTTACCATTGATATATATTGCAGTAGTTTATGCAGGTGCATCTGTAATTTTTCAGGCTGCAACACTTACTGTGGCAATGTTTGCAGGGATTTCTGCTGTAGCATTTACTTCTAAAAGAGATTTTTCATTCCTTAGAAATATTATTACAATTGGAGGATTTATTGCCATCGGATTAATCGTTGGTGGAATGATTTTCGGGTTCAACCTTGGATTATGGTTCTCTGTTGGAATGGTGATTTTGGCTTCAGCAACAATTCTTTATCAAACCAGTAAATTGAAAGATGCTTATGCAACAGATCAATATGTAGGAGCTTCTTTACAGCTTTTTGCTTCAATCATGCTTTTATTCTGGTATATTCTGAATATTTTGATGAGCAGAAGAAGCTAATTTTAATAATAAATTATGAATTTTAAATTACGAGTTAATCGAAACTAAAATTCCTTTTTATAACCCAAAAAAATCCTGATGTCTTTTCATCGGGATTTTTTATTGAAATATTGTGAAACTTCGAAAAGTTTATATTTAAATAATATTTGAAATTTTTAAATTCTTAAATCTTTCAATCATAAAATTTATTTGTCAATTGATCCTAAAACCTTTTGAGCAAAAGAATTTAAAGCATCTTTTTCACTCATTCCGTTTTGAACATTAGAATGAACTTCTAGAGCCCCACAAATGTTAGTAATTAATTCTCCTGCAACATTCATGTCTTCTTCTGTAGTTCCTCTGAATTCAGTAAAACTTTCTAAAACTTCTAAAGTTTTTTCTAAATTTTCAGGAGTTTGATTTTGGTAAAATTGTCTGATAATTGGCAACTTCATAATTACAATTCGTTAAATAAATTAATTAAACTTTCTGCCTGATTAGACTGAACTTGATTCACCAATTCACCATTTTTAAAAATCGCAAAAGTAGGTAAGTTATCAACTTTTGCTAATTTTCTGCTTTCCGGCAATTTTTCTGCATCTACATAAAGGAAAGGTATTGAATCGTTCTCAGAAGCTAATTTTTTGAATTTCGGCTTCATAATTCTGCAGTTTCCACACCATGTTGCTCCGTATTGTACGACAACTTTTTCGTTATCGCTTACAATATTTTGTAAAGTATCTTCTGTTAATTCTGTGTACATAATTTTAATTTAAAAATTTGGGAATTTATTAATTTGAAAATATCAAGAAATAGAAAATGAGATAATTTTTAAATAATTACACGAATAATTTTCAAATTATCTCACTTTCAAATTACAGTACTATCTTAGTTTTTCGCTAAATATTCAGCAGTAGAAGTTCTGTCAGCTTTCATTGCATCTTTACCCTCTTCCCAGTTTGCAGGACAAACTTCACCGTGCTTCTGAACGTGAGTGTAAGCATCGATTAATCTTAAATATTCTTTTACGTTTCTTCCAAGAGGCATATCATTTACAGACTCATGGAAGATTTTTCCAGTTTCGTCAATTAAATAAGTTGCTCTGTAAGTTACATTTGAACCTGTAAAAACTTCTTCACCTTCTTCATTGTATTCGAAATCCTGATCTACAATTCCTAAAGCATTTGCCAATTGTCTGTGCGTATCAGCTAAAAGCGGGTAAGTTACACCTTCGATACCACCGTTATCTTTTGCAACGTTTAACCAAGCAAAGTGTACTTCGTTTGTATCACAAGAAGCACCGATTACTTTAGTATTTCTTTTTTCAAACTCAGGTAAAGCCTCTTGAAAAGCATGAAGTTCAGTCGGGCAAACGAAAGTGAAATCTTTCGGATACCAGAATAAAATAACTTTTTGTTGGTTGTTTGTAGCTTCTTCAAAGATGTTGATTCTTAAATCATCACCCATTTCCGACATTGCATCTACCGCTACATTTGGGAATTTTTTTCCTACTAAAGACATAATTTTTTATTTTTTTTGATTGATAATTTTATAGTGCAAATATACATTGCTTTATCTATTAGAAAAATAGTTTTTGATAAATAAAATCTATAATCGTTTTTGAGGAAAAATTCAATTATTAAATTGAA
This sequence comes from Chryseobacterium luquanense, assembly GCF_026460945.1. Taxonomy (GTDB): domain Bacteria; phylum Bacteroidota; class Bacteroidia; order Flavobacteriales; family Weeksellaceae; genus Chryseobacterium; species Chryseobacterium luquanense. Next base: position 339,867 of record NZ_JAOVZV010000008.1, on the reverse strand, counting down.
AAGCTAATAATTACAATCTTTTAGAGTTTAAATTTTAGATATATGGTAAAGCTTTTGTCTATCAAAAAAAACAGATTTAAGCTTTTAAACCTGAATTTTTTTTGAAAATAATTAAATTTTAAACAGCCTTTTCCAATACATCTCTAATTCTTCGCATCGCTTCTCTCAATTCGTCTTCAGAAGCAGCATAAGAAAATCTGATACATTCCGGACTGCCGAATGAAACTCCACCAACACAACCTACGTGAGCATTTTCCAGAATAAACATTGCAAAATCATCTGCATCTTTTATTTCAGTTCCATTTAAAGTTTTTCCGATATAGTAAGAAATATCAGGAAAGAAATAGAATGCAGCTTTTGGTAAAAGCACTTTGAATCCCGGAATTTCTTTCATTAAATCAAATACAAGATTTCTTCTTGATTCAAAAGCATCAATCATGTATTTGTATTCTGAAGGATCGGTTTTTAAAGCAACAATTGAAGCTCTTTGAGCAACTGTATTTGCGCCACTTGTCATTTGTCCCTGAACTTTTTCACATGCTTTTGCCAACCATTCCGGGCAAGCTGAATAACCGATTCTCCAACCTGTCATTGCGAAGGCTTTAGACATTCCGTTGATTACAGCTGTTTGCTCGTAAATTTCAGAAAACTGTGCAATTGAACTAGTCTTAGTTTCATAATTAATGTATTCATAAATTTCATCTGAAATTACCGTTACATGAGGATATTTCGCAATAACTTTCGCCAAAGATTTTAATTCATCGTACGTGTAATATCCTCCAGAAGGATTACAAGGTGAGCTGAAAAGAATGGCTTTTGTTTTTTCATTAATTGCTTCTTCAAGCTGTTCTGCAGTGATTTTAAAATCAGTAACGTATGAAGTTGGAAGCATTACAGAATTTCCGCCCATCATTTTTACCATTTCATCATAACTTACCCAATATGGTGTTGGAAGAATAACTTCATCTCCATCATTTATAATTGCTGCCAAAACATTAATAATTGCCTGTTTTGCACCGTTTGAAACACAGATTTGTGTCGGTTTATAATCTAATTGATTGTCTCTTTTTAATTTTTCAGAAATTGCCTGTCTAAGCTCTAAAAACCCCGGAACAGGAGAGTAGTGGCTGTAATTTTCATTGATTGCATCAAAAGCAGCTTGTTTTATATTGTCGGGAACATCAAAATCTGGCTCACCAAGCGTTAAACTGATAACGTCTATTCCGCTGGCTTTCATCTCTCTTGCTTTGTTAGACATGACGAATGTTTGTGAGTAACCTAGCCTTTTTACTCTGTCTGAAAGTTTATCCATATACTGTTTTTGTCTTTTTAACAAATATATATAAAAACTTAATTTGAATAAAATGTGAATAAAACTTATTTTTGCCTTTTACAATTACTTTTATGTCGATATCAACTATCCAAAAATATTTTCCGGATCTTACAGAGAAACAAATCGAGCAGTTTACAAAGCTTGAAGCACTGTATGGAGAATGGAACGAAAAAATAAACGTTATTTCCCGAAAAGACATGGAATCGCTTTATGAAAAGCATATTCTCCATTCTTTAGGCATCGCAAAGATCATGGAATTTGCTCCCGGAACAAAAGTTTTGGATATCGGAACGGGTGGTGGTTTTCCTGGAATTCCTTTGGCGATTTTGTTTCCAGAAACAAAGTTTACATTAATTGATTCTATTGGTAAGAAAATTACTGTTGTAAATGCTGTTGCAGAAGGAGTTGGATTAACGAACGTCACTGCGATTCACGGTAGGGCCGAGAAAGTAAAAGAGAAGTTTCATTTTGTAGTAAGCCGTGCCGTGACGCAAATGCCTGAATTTTTAAGATGGCTAAAAGGAAAATTTGAAAAAGAACAGTTTAATCCAAAACACAACGGAGTTTTATATTTAAAAGGTGGAGATCTTGCTGAAGAATTAGCTGGATTAAGATGCGAACTTTTTAGTCTTAAAAATTATTTTGACGAAGAGTTTTTTGATACAAAAAAAGTAGTTTATTTATCAAAAGGTAATTTTAATTCATAATAAAATATTAATTAGAATTTATTTTTGCTAAATTTATATTTCCAAATTATCAAATCCTGCATCATGAAATCTCTTTTAAAAATAAGTTTTGCTTCTGTTGTTTTAGGTCTGCTTTTTACTTCCTGTAAAGATGACGACGATTATCAGACGATAGAATCTGTAGATAAAGTGAAAATTGACAGCGTGAAAATCGTAAACGATACAATGGATGTTTTTTCAGTTCAGAGTATAAGAACTTATTCGAATTATGCTTCGGGTTGTCAAGGATTTTATGGTTACGATTATGTACATCTCTCAGATTTAGAAAGAGATATTACTGCTTATCAATTTAGCACGAATGGACCTTGTTCGCAGGCAAGTCATAAATCGGCCAATCAAATAAATTTCAGTCCTCGGAAAAAAGGAAAATACACCTTTAGATTTTGGAAAGGGAATAATGAGTGGATTACAAAAACAATTGTAGTAGAATAAATGAAGTTTTTTTTAATAGTTTTTTTATTGATATTCAATATCTTATCAGCTCAGAAAATCAACTGGAGTGAAGATCAAAAATTAGTTTGGGATAATTTTAAAAGCAAAACCAACAATTTAGGAGGTTCCACAGTTGTAGCTTATACCCATTGTGGTTGGGAATATTCAGCAATTACGTCAAGTGATCCTAAAGTTCCGGTTAAAATTGAGATTCAAACGATTTTTAATGAAGATAAATCTTGGAAAGACGATAAAAAGATTAACGATTATGTACTTGTTCACGAACAAAAACATTTCGATATTGCTGAAATTCACGCCAGAAAACTAAGAAAAGAAGTTTCAGAAAAAATAAAAACGACTTCGGATTACAATAAATTCTTTAAAACAATTTACGCTAAAATTTCTTCAGAATATAAACGATTTCAAGCAACTTATGACCGTATTACGGAGCATGGGATGAATAAAGAAAAGCAAGCGGAATACAATATTTTGATAAGCGAAGAGCTTGAAAAACTAAAAAACTATCAGAAACTTTGAAATTTTTAAACAAAATTATCGATGAATTATTAATTCAAAATTCTGATTTATCACAATTTAATATTGTTCTTCCGGGTAAAAGACCCATCGTTTTTATACGTCAAATTTTAGAGGAAAACAATTATTCAGGATTTCTTCCCAACTTTTATACGATTGAAGAGCTGATTGTAAATATTGTTGATCAGCAGACTATTCAGGGAATTTCTTTGTGGCTTTTTTCGTTTGATGTTTACAAAAGTTTAAATCTAATTCCTAATGATGATTTTTCTGAATTTTTGAAATGGTTTCCGACGCTTCAGAAAGATTGGGATGATATTTTGAAATTTTCAGATTCTGATCAAGCTGTTCTGCAATATATGTTTGATGAAGAACGTATTAAAGAATGGGCACAGGATTTAGGAGATGATGATGAAGTTCCAAGGAAAAAATTCTTGAATTTTTGGAGGAATATGAATGTTTTTCTGCCGGTTTTAAAAAAGAAATTAAAAGAGAAAAACTGGGCGACTCCCGGAATGATTCACGAATCTGCCAAAGCTAAAATCGAAAATTTCGCTAAAAATAATATCGAAAATTTTGTTTTCTGTGGTTTTAATGCATTTACACCGGTTGAAGAAAAATTAGTTCGAAATCTTTTACAATGGGATAAAGCACAATGTTTTTTTCAAGGGGATAAATATTATTTTGATGATGAAAGGCAGGAAGCCGGAAAATTCCTGAGAAGTCATAAAACATGGAAAGAATTCAATGAGAACAGAGCTTTTCACTGGATTGAAGACGATTTTAATCAGGCTAAAAATATAAAAGTTTACGAAGTTTCAGGAAATGTTACCCAAACAAAAATTCTTCCTGAATTATTTAAAAACATTGACAATAAAACATTTACCAATACAGCTGTGGTTTTGTTGGATGAAAATCTTCTTCCTGCAAGTTTAGATGTAATGCATGAAGTTGAAAACCTTAATATTACCATGGGTTTTCCGTTGAAAAACCTGTCATTTTCAAATGCAGTAAAACAACTTTTTTATCTTCAGAAACAGCTTGAAAAAAGTAAAAGTTCATATTATTACCGCGACGTTTTTCCGATTCTCGAAGAGCTTCCGAAATCTGATGAAGATGAGAAAATTATCAACAATTTTAAGTCTGAAATAGAAGCCAGAAACATTGTTTATATTTCTCAAAAACTGATCAAAGAGCTTTTAGAGAATCTTTCTTATTTCAATTTGCTTCAAAAAGCAGAATCAGGCTATCGGTTTTTGGATGATTTAATTTTGTTTTGTCAAAAGATAAAATGGCTGGAACTTGATGATATTCAGTATGAAAATGTTTCTCATTTTGAAAATGCTTTCCGAATTATCAAAAATCAAATCACGCCTTACGGTTTTGAAATCAAGATGGAAACGCTTGAAATTCTGATTAATCAGCATATTAATTCAGAAAGTATTGATTTTCAAGGTGAGCCTTTAAAAGGTCTTCAGGTAATGGGATTATTGGAGACACGTCTTTTAAATTTTGAAAACGTGATTCTTTTGTCTGTCAATGAGGGAAAATTACCTCTCGGAAATTCTCAGAATACCTATATTCCTTTTGATATCAGAAGACATTTTGATTTGCATACTTTCCTTGAAAATGACAGTATTTATGCATATCATTTTTACCGATTAATTCAGGATGCGAAGAATGTTCATTTGCTTTTTAATGCGTTAAGCTCCGGTGTAAATACCGGTGAAAAGAGTAGGTTTATTACTCAAATCGAAATGGAAAGTTCTCATCATATCGAACACGTTATTGTTGAAAATTCTTCCGAGCCCATTTTAAGTCAGCCTATCGAAGTTTTTAAAACAGAGATTGTTCAACAACAACTTTTAAAATGGAAAGAAAAAGTTTCCGCTTCGCACTTGACGAGCTATCTCTATAATCCAATTGATTTTTATCTTTCTAAAATTCTGAATACCTCCGAAGCTGATGAAATTGAAGAGGAGTTATCAATCAGAAATTACGGAAATTTAGTACATTATACACTTCAAGAATTTTATGAAGTATTAAAAGGTAAAGTTTTAAAATTAAAAGATTTACAAGATTCAATTAAACGAATAGATGAATTTATTGATATAGCTATTGAAAAGCTAAAACATCAACCTGAATTTTACAATAAAGGAATGAATTTCATTCATAAAGCGATTGCCAAGAAAGTAATTGAGAATATTCTTAATTATGATTTGGAGTTAATAAAAGATGGTAATTCTTTAGAAATAATTGATATTGAAAGACGATTTGAGAGTGTAGATTTTTATCTGAATGAAGAAAAATCTGACAAAGTTTCTTTCTTCGGATTTATTGACAGAATTGATAAACTAAACGGAACCATCAGAATTATTGATTACAAAACCGCTAAAACTAAAAATTTAACCGTCAAGATTGACGAACTTAATAAATCTGACTATTTTCAAAACAGCGACAGAAAACAAGCGATGCAGCTTTGCCTGTATCAATACGTAATTCAAAGCCTACCCGAATTTTGGGGTTATCCGGTACAAACAGGAATCTGGAGTTTTGCTGATGCTAAAAAAGGAGTGGTTTCATTAGAGTTTGCCTTAGGAAATCTTGATGATGCAATGGTTTCAATACAAAATCTGATTCACGAAATTTTGAATCCGGAAATAAGCTTTTTAGAAAATGTAAGAACTTTTAGTCCATAAAAAAGGTGACTACGATAATATCAGTCACCTTTTTTTTGTTTTTAAAATGGGATTCTGAGAACTCCAATTTCCATTATTTATTATCTAAAAAGCATTAAAGCCTGTAATATCGAGACCTGTAATCAGCAAATGAACATCGTGTGTTCCTTCATAAGTAATTACTGATTCTAAATTTGCAGCATGACGCATCATTGGGAATTCTCCCATAATTCCCATTCCGCCAAGAATTTGACGTGATTCTCTTGCAATATCAATCGCCATTTTTACATTATTTCTTTTTGCCATGGAAATCTGAGCCGGACTTGCTTTGTGGTCATTTTTCAAGTTTCCTAATTGCAAACAAAGTAACTGAGCTTTAGTAATTTCTGTTAAAAATTCAGCTAATTTTTTCTGTTGTAATTGAAAAGATCCGATTGGTTTTCCGAACTGTCTTCTTTCTTTAGAATATTGAACAGCTGTGCAATAACAGTCGATTGCTGCACCAATTACACCCCACGAAATTCCGTATCGTGCAGAATTTAAGCAAGATAAAGGTCCTTTTAAGCCTGTAACTCCCGGAAGAAGATTTTCCTTAGGAACTTTTATGTCATTGAAAACCAACTCACCGGTTTTAGAAGCTCTTAAACTCCATTTATTGTGTGTTTCGGGTGTAGTAAAGCCTTCCATTCCTCTTTCAACGATTAATCCCTGTACTTTTCCTTCCTCATTTTTAGCCCAAATAACTGCAATATCGCACAAAGGAGAGTTGGTAATCCACATTTTAGCACCATTCAAAAGATAATGATCTCCCATATCTTTAAAATAAGTTTCCATAGAACTAGGATCTGACCCGTGATTTGGCTCAGTAAGACCGAAAGATCCGATCATTTCACCTGAAGCTAACTTTGGTAAGTATTTTCTTTTTTGTTCCTCAGAACCAAATTCATTAATAGGGAACATCACCAAAGAACTCTGTACAGAAGCTGCAGAACGCACCGCTGAATCTCCTCTTTCCAATTCCTGCATAATCAAACCGTAAGAAATCTGATCAAGCCCTGAACCGCCGTATTCTTCGGGAATGTAAGGTCCTAAAGCGCCAATTTTCCCCAATTCTTTCATCAGATTTGGTAAATCAGTATGATTTTGAGCGGCTTCATCGATATTCGGCATTACAAAACTTTCAACCCAATCTCTTACGGATTGACGGATAAGTTTGTGTTCTTCGGTAAGTAAAGCATCAATTCCGTAGTAATCGGGAATGCTTGTAAGAGGATAGTATGACATTTAAATTAATTTTCCTAAAAATAAGATTTTTTCGGAATGCTCAAAAAAAAACTTTTAACAAGGAAGAAAAATTTATTCTTTTATGAATTTATACAGATATGGAGCTTTGTTTGCAGAGCCATCATATAGTTTTTCCATTCTTTCTAAAGAGTTGGTGCTAAGTATTTTACGTTGAAAATTATTCCGTCTGAATTTTTCGCCCAAAATAGTTTCATATAAAGACTGAAGATCTTTCATCGTAAATTTTTCCGGCAAAAGATTACTTGCAGCCACCTGAGTATCAATATTTTTGCGTAAATACTCCAAACCTTCAGCAATCACTCTGTCATGATCAAACGCCATTTGTGGAAGCTTACTGACTTCAAACCAGGCACAAGATTCGTTAAAAGCATCGGGAAAAGTATTTGCCATCGAAAAATCAATTAGACTACAGTAACCAACCGTGATAAATCTCTGTAAAATCCAGTGATCTTTGGGAACATCAAGACCTTTATTGTTGATTAATGTTTTGTGAACGTTATTTTCAGTTCGGTTTAATCGTCCAAAAGTGTGAAATTGCTCCAAAAACAAACCTTTCAAATGTGTCCTTTCATACAAAACACGATCTGCGGCTTCTCTTAAATCTTCATCAATAAAAACAAAACCACCCGGAAGTGAATACAAATCTAGATCGTGATACTTCAATAGAAGCACTTTTAAGATATCATCATGAAAGCCAAAAATCGTGCAATCTACCGACACATTCGGGATAAGATCCTTGCTATCAATTAGTTCCTTTAAAGTTTCAATGTTTTTATTGTGATCAGTTTTCATGCGGTAAAAATAAAATTATTTTTTAAATTTTATTTATGCTTAGCTTAAAATAAGAGTAGGAAAGTAAAGTAACCATTATTACAGCTCCTAAAATATATAATGAATAGTAATTAAGTGCTTGATTTTTAAATAGTATTGAGATTGAAATAGAGTTTAACGAACTGCTTACTGAAGAGACAATAACGATTAAAGATGTGAAAGTATTAATTTTATCTTTATCAATTTTAGCAATCATTTTTGAATTAATAACAGGATAGAGTGGTGATAAAAATAATCCGATGACGGGAAAGAGGAATAATAATATTCTTGCGTTTTCAGTGAAGAAAAACTGGATTGTTGAAATAAGAACTAAAACTAAGATAATCATCAACAAACAAAACATAAAATATTTTGACAAAGAAAATCGCTGAATTATACGTGAAGTAATTGCTCTTCCTGAGTAAGAAAAAAGAGCTAAAAACGAAGATGCCTGAAGTGCGAAGAAAGAATCTACTTTAAGGTGGTCTTTGTAAAACGCTGGAAGCCATGAATTAAAGCTTTGTTCAATGAAAATGATAAAAAAACTAACTGCAAAAAATAGAATGAAAGGAGTTTTCCCAAATCCTGATAAATCAGGAATTATTCTCTTGCTTTTCACTTCAGGTTCTACAATTTTAGACTTAAGAAATAAATAAACAGTAAAAAACGAAATGAGGGAAATAGAAATAAAACCAAATTTCCAATATTCTCCAAACTGACTCGAGATAAGCCATCCGAAACCTGTATTGACTACAAAAATACCAATCATGAAAGAAGCTTCAACGCTGTTCATCGTTTTTGCTAACGAGCGTTCTTCGGTCATATTGTTTCTAATAATTCCATAAACACAAATTTTTCCGATAGCGAAACAAGTCCCAATAATAGCAAACCAAAGCTTAAAAAACCAAAAGACTTCTACAAAAGGTAGAAATAAAGAACAAATTCCAACTAAAAGCAGAGCGAAAATGAGTGATTTTTTTGTTCCTAAACGACTTATAAAATTAACCGCAAAAAGAGAAAAAATCGCAATAGGTAAATCTTTAAAAGACTCTAAAAAACCAAGTTTATCATACCCAATTTTCTGCGCTGAAAGCTGTATTATCACAATACCCATACAATTTAAAACCATTGAAAAAATCAGGAATGTGAGTTTCAATGGAAGCGTAATATTGGGTTGCTTAGATGTCATTTGGGGAATTCTTTTAGTTAGATTTTAGGAGTTTTCATAATTTTCCATCTATTTTACATGTCTTTAATTGCCCAAAAATACAGGAAATATTAAAATATTTATTAATAAAATGTTAATTATTAAAAAAAATATATACTTTTATTGTCTCAATTTGAGAATTAAAAAACAAACTGTATATGAATGTAAAAATATCAAGAGGTATTGGGCTTGTTGCAGCTCTTTATTTTACAGCCAATTTCCATGCACAAACAACACCGAAAGACACTGTTCAGAAAGAGCAGAAAATTGAGGAAGTCGTTGTTATTGGTTATGGATCCGTGAAAAAATCAAACCTTACAAGTGCGGTATCTACTGTAAAAGCTGAAACGTTTGATGACCGACCAATCTATAATGTGGGACAGGCATTACAAGGAAATGCAGCCGGTGTAAATGTAATACAATCTTCGGGAAAGCCCGGTGCAGCAATTGATGTAAAGATCAGAGGAAACAATTCGATCTCGTCAAGCGTAAATCCTTTATATGTAGTTGACGGTATTCAGACGTTTGACATCAGCGGAATCAATCCTGATGATATTACAGATATGACGATTCTGAAAGATGCAACTTCTGCAGCGATTTATGGTATTAATGGGTCTTCCGGGGTTGTGATTGTAACAACTAAAAGAGGAAAAGCCAATAAACCACAGTTAGCATTTAATGCCTATTGGGGAATGTCTAAAACGGTAAACAATATTGATGTTTTAAATTTGGATCAGTATAAAACACTGATGAATGAAATTAATCTTTCCTATTTAACAACAATTAATAATCCTCGATATGCAGGAATTAATACTAATTGGAGAGACGAAGTTTTTAGAACGGGTTTTGATCAAAACTATAATGTAAACTATTCTTTTGGAAACGAAAAAGTAAGAGCTTATACGGCTTTAGGTTATCAAGGAATTGACGGTATTATAGATCCTGCAAGATTTGACAGAATTTCCGCAAAGATGAATTTAGATGCTAAAATTACCAATTGGTTGAAATTGACAGGTAATTTTAATTATATCAATACAACTCTTAAAAATACAAATGATAATTTAGGTACTTCTAGGGGTGGAGTTATTTTAAGTGCATTAAATACGCCTTCTTTTTTACCAATTTACGGAAGTCAGCTTGCCGTGAGAGATAAAGATACAGATGGAAATTTCTTAGACGGATATAAAGATGGTCAGTTTGCTTTAAATCCATTTCAATCTTCTTGGGAAAATCCTGTTGCTTATCAATCTAGAAAAAATGAAACTCAGACGAATCGTTTCATGAGTAATTTAGGATTGGAAGTAAGTATTCTTAAAAATTTAGTTTGGAAACCAACAGTTTCATTTGATTTGATCGAAAGTACAAATGACCAGTTTACTGATGGTTATCAAACAAGCTACGGAAGACAGCAAAAAGGAATTGGAGGAAAGTATTATTCAAGCTATCAAGACCTGAACTTTGAGAATACTTTAACATATACTTTAAAATCTGGAGCACATGATTTATCATTATTAGGAGGAACACAGGTTCATGAGAAAAGAAATTCGTGGCATAACTATTGGGGAGACAGCTTTCCAGAAGGATCCACGATGTTTGATTTTAATACAGCAGTAAATAAACATGAAAGTTTAGTAAAAGAACATCTAAGAGAACTTTCATTTTTTGGAAGAGCATTATATACATTAGATAACAAATATACTGTAATGGGAGTTTTCAGATATAATGGAAGCTCTGCTTTGGCTCCAGGAAATAAATGGGGTTTCTTTCCAGGTGTTTCAGCATCTTGGGTAGTTTCTAATGAAGATTTCTTATCTGATAGTAGAATAATTTCAGAATTAAAATTAAGAGGAGGATGGGGACAAACGGGTAATGTTTCTGGAATTCCATCATATTCTCATTTTAATCTAGAAAGATTTACAGAATTAGGCCCTGCTGGGTCTGTATTTACAAGACAATGGGATAGTGGAGATTTAACTTGGGAGGTAACTAATGATACTAATATTGGAGTTGATTTTGGTTTTTTAAATAATAAAATTAAACTAAGTGTTGATGCTTATAAGAGAAAGACAAATGATTTAATAATTCAAATACCAATGGGTGCTGCGCAAGTACCTTTTTATAGAAATGTTGGAAGCATGGAAAATCAAGGCTTGGAATTTTCTTTGAATACCCAAAATTTTAAAGGTGAGTTTACTTGGAATACTAATTTTAATATTTCATTTACAAAAAATAAAGTTTTACAGCTAAATTGGGTTCCTGTTTTAGATAGAGCTAATATAGAAACGGTAGGAGCTAATTTGGTGAGATTTACTGCTGGTCAGCCAATAAGTTCTTTTTATGGTTATCAAGTTGATCATGTAGATTCTCAAACGGGTGATCTTATCTATAAAGATACTAATGGAAACGGATATTTTGATACAGGAGACAGAACTTTTATAGGAAATCCAAACCCAGACTTTTCTTTCGGTTTCAGCAATAATTTTTCTTATAAAAATTGGTATCTAGATGTATTGGTTACTGGATCTTATGGAGGTGAAATTTACAATGCATCAAGATTTGACTTAGAAATGATGAATGATTTTAAAAATCAATCAACTGCAGTTTTAGACCGTTGGACTACTCCAGGACAAATTACAAATACTCCAAGAGCTAACTCTGCAAGTTCTCAGTATGTTTCAGACAGATTTGTAGAAGACGGATCTTTCCTTAAAATTAAGAGTGCTACATTAGGATATAATTTTTTAAGTCCGTTCAAAGGTGTGAGTAAAATCAATTTATACGTTACTGGTCAAAATCTCTTGACTTGGACAGATTATACAGGTTTTGATCCTGAAGTAAATGCTTTTAACACAACAAACGGTGTTTCAGGTATAGATTATGGGACATATCCTCAAGTAAGAACATTTATTTTCGGTCTTAAAGCAAACTTTTAATTATAACAGTTATGAAATTTAACAAAACAATATATTATTTTTTCCTTGGTGCGACTTTAACATTGGGAACTAATTCATGTAGTGACTATTTAGATACTGAGCCTTTAACAGATAGAGCTATTCCACTTAGTGAAACTCCTTATACAACTGCTGCAGAAGCTGAAAGTTTAATGACGACTATCTATACCGATTTAGGTAACGAATATTGGCAATTAGATTATTTTTTCAATGGTGACGGACAAACCGAAATTGCTCATGCAGGAAGTGACAATGTACAAAACTTTCAAATGGATGAGTACCGAATTATTGCTACCAACTCAAATGTAAACAGAGACTGGAATTACTTATTTACATTTATTAATAATTCTAACAAAATTTTAAATTATGTAGATAATATTTCAGATCCTGCCCTTACAAGTACAAGAAAATCAGAAATGAAAGCCGAAGCAGCTATTATGAGGGCAATGTACAATTTTCATGGAGTTCAGCTTTGGGGAGATTTTCCATTGGTTACAAAAGCGGTAATTGGAGTAAATGATGAAAATTTTGACGAGGTTTATAGTCAAGTTTATCCAACAAGAAAGCCTGTAAATGAAGTATATGCTCAAATTATTGCAGATTTAGAAGGGGCTTTGGCAAATGCACCTGCAAGTTCAAATAAATATAGAGCTACAAAAGGTTTAGCAATGGCTCTATTGGCAAAAGTTTACGCAACAAAGCCAAATCCAGATTATGCAAAAGTGGTTGATTATACAACACAATTAATGGGACAAGGATATTCATTACTTCCTACCTATGATTTCCTTTTTGATGGAAATCATGAAGCGAATGCAGAATCTATTTTTGAATCTAACGGTAATGCCGGAAATCTTTGGGCATGGGGATCTTCAATGTTCTATGGTACAGATTGGAAAAAATTCAATACACCTTCTTATGATTTAGTAAATACTTTTAATACAGAAGGGGATAATGTTAGAAAAAATTCAAGTGTTTGGTTTTCCCCAACTACAGTAAGCTGGTCTGATAATTTCTGGGCAAGCAATAATTTTCCTTTTATGTATAAAATGAGAATTACTACAGGTCATCAGAATTTTTATGTAATGAGATATGCAGATTTATTATTAATTAGAGCAGAAGCTTTGGTTCGTCAAGGTAATTTTACAGATGCTGCGACTTTGGTTAACCAAGTAAGAAACAGAGCCAGCTCAAGCCTAAATCCTATTACGATAACAAGTACAGATGATGGAATCAATAAAATTCTTAAAGAAAGAAAATTAGAACTAGCATTCGAAGGTCACCGTTGGTTTGATTTGAAAAGAACCGGAAAATCGATCGAAATCCTTTCTCAACAAAGAAATGCAGCTGGTAATTTGTTACCCTATGTAAATAATTTGAATCAAAACAGATTATTGTGGCCAATTCCACAAACACAGTTGGATAACAACCCTAACTTAACTCAAAACCCCGGTTACTAAATATGTTAAAGAAAAAATCATATAGTTTCTTTTTAAAAAGTACTGCACTGCTATTTAGCGGTGTGGTACTTTTGCCTTTAACTTCGTGCAAATCGACAGTCAATACTAAAGACCAGGTTCAATCTTGGTTGACGAAAGGAGATGAAAGCATAAAATTGCAGCAACAATTACCATTGGTTTTTGTAAACACATCCAATAATTTTCAGAATATTGAAATTGATGATTCTCAAAAGTTTCAATATGTTGATGGTTTTGGTTATACATTAACAGGCGGAAGTGTTGAAGTAATCAACCGTCTTTCTCCATCAAAAAGAAAAGCATTATTGAACGAACTTTTCGGTAAAGATGAAAACTCAATTTCCATCAGTTATCTGAGATTAAGCATCGGCGCTTCTGATCTGGATGGTGAAGTTTTTTCTTATGACGATTTGCCTCAAGGTCAAACTGATCCCACTTTATCAAAATTCAGTCTGGCAAGAGATAAAGATTTAATTGCGATGTTAAAAGAAATTTTAGCCATCAATCCGAAGATCAAAATCATTGCAGCTCCTTGGTCGCCTCCTGTTTGGATGAAAGACAACGAAAAATCAATCGGCGGAAGCCTGAAACCTGAGTTTTACGATACGTATGCAAACTATTTTGTCAAATATATTCAGGGAATGCAGAAAGAGGGAATTAGAATTGATGCTGTTACTCCTCAGAACGAACCGTTACATCCCGGAAATAATCCAAGTTTATTGATGGTTTCAGATCAGCAGAGAGATTTTATTAAACAAAGTTTGGGACCGATTTTTAAATCAAATAATATTAAAACCAAAATTGTTGTTTACGATCACAATTGCAACAAACCTGAGTATGCTATTAATATTTTAAACGATCCGGAAGCCAATCAATATATTGACGGTTCGGCTTTCCATTTGTACGAAGGCGATATTTCTGCTTTAAGTACAGTTTATAAGGCTCACCCAAACAAAAATTTATATTTCACAGAACAATGGACCGGTGCAAAAGGCACTTTCAATGAAGATCTAAACTGGCATACCAAAAATGTTGTGATTGGTTCGATGAGAAATTACAGCAAAATTGCTTTAGAGTGGAACTTGGCTAACGATCCGGAATTTAAACCCCATACTCCGGGAGGTTGTACAGAATGTAAAGGTGCCATTACTGTTTCAGATAAAGAAAACTTTACAAGAAATGTAGGATATTATATCATTGCTCATGCTTCGAAATTTGTTCCGGCAAATTCCCAAAGAATTTCTTCTACGCAGACAGATAATCTGTCAACAGTTGCTTTTAAAACTCCCGAAGGAAAGACTGTTTTGATTGTTCAGAATTACAGCAAAAAAGACGAAAATTTTAATATTAAATATAACAACAAAACGGCTCCTGTAAACATTACTGCAAGTTCGGTTGCTACATATGTTTTTTAAATTCTAAAAATGACACATGTAGAAGTTTTTAGAATGAAAACTCTTGTTCTTTGCTAAGTAGAACGCCTTTGCGAACTTAAAAATCAACAGTATCATTTTCAAAAAAAAACTTTGCGCCCTTTGCGTTAAAATTTAAAGTCAGAGCAAAATTAAATTATAATGAAAAAACTTTATTTCATATTAGCATTTACAGCATTCGGATTCAACACATTCGGACAGAAAACAATTGACCAGAAAGTTTCCGATTTATTATCTAAAATGACTTTAGAAGAAAAAATCGGGCAGCTCGTACAGTACAGTGGTTTTGAATATGCCACAGGTCCTCAGAATTCCAATTCTTCAAATGTTTTAAATGAAATTAAAATAGGGAAAGTCGGTTCGATGCTGAATGTGGCAGGAGCAGAGGAGACCAGAAAATTTCAGGAATTAGCTTTAAAATCAAGATTAAAAATTCCAATGTTGTTCGGTCAGGACGTCATTCATGGCTACAGAACAACGTTCCCGGTGAATTTGGGTCAGGCGGCGAGTTGGGATTTAAATTTAATTGAAAAATCTGAAAGAATCGCTGCAACAGAAGCCTCTGCGTACGGAATTCACTGGACGTTTGCGCCAATGGTAGACATTGCCAGAGATCCGAGATGGGGCAGAGTGATGGAAGGCTCGGGAGAAGATACGTATTTGGGAACTCAGATTGGTCTAGCAAGAATCAAAGGTTTTCAGGGAAAAGGTCTTGGAAATCTTGATGCGATTATGGCTTGTGCAAAACATTTTGCAGCGTATGGAGCAGCAGTTGGCGGAAGAGATTATAACTCTGTTGATATGAGTTTGAGACAGCTTCATGAAACCTACCTGCCACCTTTCAAAGCGGCTGCAGAAGCTGGAGTGGCAACTTTTATGAATTCTTTTAATGATATCAACGGAATTCCTGCAACAGCAAACCAATATATTTTAAGAGATATTTTAAAAGGTCAATGGAACTATAAAGGTTTTGTGGTTTCGGACTGGGGAAGCATCGGTGAAATGGTTCCTCACGGTTACGCCAAAGACAATAAAGAAGCCGCAGAAAAAGCCATCAACGCTGGAAGCGACATGGATATGGAAAGCCGTGCCTACATGGCCGAACTTCCGAAATTAGTTCAGGAAGGAAAAGTGGATCCTAAATTAATTGATGATGCAGCAAGAAGAATTTTGGTTAAAAAATTTGAGATGGGATTATTTGATGATCCTTACCGATTCAGCAGTGAGAAGAGACAGAAAGAACAGTTACACAATCAGGAAAACAGAAAATTCGGAAGAGAATTTGGTTCGAAAAGTATTGTCTTGCTAAAAAATGAAAAGAATATTCTTCCGCTTTCAAAGTCGACAAAAACCGTAGCATTAATTGGACCTTTCGGAAAAGAGACGGTCGCTAATCACGGCTTTTGGTCTGTGGCTTTTAAAGATGATGACCAAAGAATTGTAACGCAGTTTGATGGTATTAAAAATCAGTTAGACAAAAACTCGACATTGCTGTATGCAAAAGGCGCTAACGTCGATGATCAGGACAAATCAATGTTTGCGGAAGCTGTGGAAACGGCAAAAAAAGCAGATGTTGTGATTATGACTTTAGGCGAAGGTCACGCCATGAGCGGTGAAGCAAAAAGCAGAAGCAATCTTCATTTTTCCGGTGTGCAGGAAGATTTACTGAAGGAAATTGCTAAAACCGGAAAGCCGATCGTTTTAATGATCAACGCAGGAAGACCATTGGTTTTCGATTGGGCTGCCGACAATATCCCGACCATTGTTTACACTTGGTGGCTTGGTACAGAGGCAGGAAATTCAATTGCTGACGTACTTTTCGGCACAGTTAATCCAGGTGGGAAACTACCGATGACTTTTCCGAGAACGGTGGGTCAGCTTCCGATTTATTACAATCACTACAATACGGGAAGACCTGCAAAGAATGATACGGACAGAAATTATGTTTCCGCATACATCGATCTGGATAACGATCCGAAATTTCCTTTTGGATATGGTTTAAGCTATACTCAGTTTAAATATGCTGATATGAATTTAAGTTCGACAAATCTTAATGGAAATCAGACGTTAAAAATCACTGTAAACGTTTCAAATACTGGAAATTACGATGGGGAAGAAGTGGTGCAGCTGTACATTAGAGATTTGGTGGGAAAAGTGGTAAGACCTGTGAAAGAATTAAAGGGTTTTCAAAAAGTTTTCATTAAAAAAGGAGAGAATAAAACAATCAATTTTACATTGACTCCTGAAAATTTAAAATTCTATGATGATGCTTTGAACTATGATTGGGAAGCCGGAGAATTTGACATTATGATAGGAACCGATTCTCAAAATGTTCAGACAAAAAGAATTACTTGGGAAAAATAAATATGAGTTTATAAAACTGAGAGCGGGATGAAACCCGCTTTTGGTGGTAGAAGACTGAGTGTAATTCTTGTTATTCTGAAAGAATCTGAATTAGAAATTTCAACATAACAAACTTTGTTAATAAAAAATATTTATTTTTTCGCAAAGATTTAAATATTGAAACTGTAAGTTTTAAAGAGCAAAGAGTTGCGACAAGTCGCTGATTAAGCTAGCTTCATAAAATCAATGAAATTGATTTAAACTTTGCTCATTAAAATCATAATTATTTAATTAAATCTTTGCGTTGAAAATCTTTTTAAAAAATAAAACTTAAAAATTGAAAATAAAATTTCTAAATATCATCAATATCGTGATCGGAGGAACTTTAGTTTTTTCAACATTGAACTGTGCATCCTACAAACCCGATTCAAGCAGAAAATTAATCTGGAGCGACGAGTTTAATTATAAAGGTTTACCGGATTCCACTAAATGGAATTACGATGTCGGTGGCAACGGTTACGGAAATAATGAAGCTCAGTTTTATACCAAAAACAGATTGGAAAACGCAAGAGTAGAAAACGGAAATCTTTTGATTGAAGCCAAAAAAGAAAACTGGGAAAAGAATAAATATACTTCAGCAAGGCTTTTGACGAAAGGGAAATTCTCATTTCAATATGGAACAGTTGAAGTCCGTGCTAAACTTCCAAAAGGTCGCGGAACATGGCCTGCCATATGGATGATGAGCGAAAATATGAAAGAATGGCCGGATGACGGTGAACTGGATATTATGGAACACGTAGGTCTCAATCAAGGATTTGTTCATGCATCAGTGCACACCAAAAAGTACAATCATATCATCAATACTCAAAAGACAGACACTTTGTTTGTAAAAGATGTCAGTGAAAAGTTTCATGTTTACAAAGCAGATTGGACGCCTGAAAAAATTGATGTATATATCGATGATCAGAAGTTTTTTACGTATGAAAATAAAGAAAAAACATATGAAGCGTGGCCTTTTGACCAGCCTTATTTTATTATTTTAAATCTGGCAGTAGGTGGATTCTGGGGTGGTAAGGAAGGAATTGATGATTCTGTTTTTCCTCAGAAATATTTCATTGATTATGTGAGAGTCTATCAAAAACAATAATGATATAAATAAAATTGCGTTCTCTGGAGGAACGAATAAATTTTCCCTGAAAATTTAAACGGGAGCTTGTTAAATATAAATTGAAAAAGAAGAAGAATTAAATGAAAAAGCTAGTAGTAAGTTGTTTTGTAATCGGAATTGCTTTTAATGCAAACGCACAAAATTACTGGAAAAAAAATGCAGGAAAATCTGCGAAAGTGATTTTCACGAACTCTACAACCAATGAAAAAATGGTTGACAAAGGAATGGTGAAATTCGAGAAAATGGGTCAGCCAAAAGAAACAGATGCCTGCATTTTTGTTGATCCTGATTTTAAATATCAGAAATTAATCGGAATCGGAGGTGCTATTACAGATGCTTCAGCAGAGACTTTTTATAAACTTCCAAAAAATAAGCAGAAAGAAATTATTGAAGCTTATTATGGTAAGAATGGTTTAGGATACACGGTTGTTCGTACTAATATGAACTCGTGTGATTTTTCCAGCGATTCTTACACGTATGTAACAGAAAATGATCAGACTTTAAAGTCATTCAATGTTTCTCATGATGAGAAGTATAAAATTCCGATGATCAAAGAAGCTCAAAAGGCAATCGGCAACAATTATACTTTTTACTTTTCACCTTGGAGTCCGCCGTCATGGATGAAATCTAATAAAAGTATGCTGAAAGGCGGCAGACTGGAAAACCCGTTCTACCAGACCTGGGCAGATTATTATATTAAATTCATCAAAGAATACGAAAAAAGAGGAATCAATGTTTGGGGACTGACCATTCAGAATGAGCCGATGGCAACGCAGACCTGGGAGTCTTGTATTTATACCGCTGAAGAAGAAGGAGAATTCCTTAAAAATAATTTAGGCCCGACACTTTGGAAAAATGGATTTAAAGATAAAAAAGTAATGATTTGGGATCACAACCGGGATTTGATTTACCAAAGAGCCACAACAACCTTAAGTGATCCTGAAACTTCAAAATATGCCCATGGAATCGGTTATCACTGGTACGAAACATGGAACAACAAAACTCAGTTGTTTGATAATTTATCGGAAACACAGAGAGCTTTTCCTGATAAATTTTTAGCGTTTACTGAAGGCTGTAAAGAACAGTTTGATTTAACTAAAATTTACGATGTAAGCTTAGGCGAACTATACGGAAGAAATATGATGAACGATTTCAATAAAGGAACCGCATTATGGACTGACTGGAACGTTCTTCTGGATGAAACAGGCGGACCCAATCATGTTGGAAATTTCTGTTTCGCCCCAATTATTGCCGATATTAAAACAGGCGAAGTTCATTACACTTATGAATACTATTATGTAGGCCACATTTCAAAATTCGTTAAGCCTAATGCTCAGAGAATTGGTAATTCATCGAACAGAGCAGCGTTAACTTCCACAACGTTTATGAATGAAAACGGACAATTGGTAACCGTCATCATGAACGACTCTGATAATGATATCGACACCAATCTTTGGATTGAAGGAATGTCTGCCAAATTATCTGCACCCGCACATTCTATACAGACTGTAATTTTATAGCACACTTCATATTAATATATTTTTATTATTAAAAATCGGCGGCACCTTTGGTGCCGCCGATTTGATTTTTGAAAAAAGTATCAATTATTATTCTTTTTTAATAGAATCCATTCGTAAAAAGTGGATTCACCACCGACACCTTTTATAAAAAACTTATTTTCTTCTTTTTTAATGTAGAAAACCGGAGAATCAGATCTACAATTTTCCTCTTCATCACTATAAGATAATTCTAAAATATTATTGTTGATTTTGATAAGATATTTTCCGTTACATCGTATAGGTTCATGATATGTATTTGTTTCCAATATTGCATTATTACCATTAATCTTAAATGAGTAACTGATGGAAGCCATCCCGGTAGATGTAGCTTCTGTTTCCACGTAAACAGAATAATTTCCATCAAAAGTTTTAGAATAACTACTTTCTTTATTATTAATAGCAGATAAGCTTGCTTTGTAGTAATTGAAAGTTTTACCATTATCAGAAGTTACTTTTATGCCAACAAAATCTTCTGCAAACCAAGCTGTTTCCAAAATGTTAAAATCATTTGATGAAAAGCTTCTATATTCTGTAAATGTTTTATCAGAATTAATTTTTAAAACACCCACAAAGCTTTTATGATCATCATACACATAATTGTAATGATAAACTAAATATTTTGTCTGAGGAGAAATGATAGGATTTTCTACTTTATCATCTCCAACTGAAATAATACGGCATGCTGAAAAATCGGATTTATTGATTAATTCAAGTTCGCTAAAGCCTAAATTGTCGCTTGAACTATTAGCTGAAAAAGCATACATATTTAAAGTTGGGTAAAATCCTAGATACTCATATTTGTTTTCTCCTTCTTTAGACACATTTTCGTCAGTTTTAAGTTTAAGAATCTTATTGTTTATTTCCAATAAATAATTATTGTCCTTAATTGGTAACGGAGAATTAGTTATGGAATTAGAAGTACTTTTTAAATTATCATATTCATCTCTGGTAATTTCCGAAAATTCGAGAGACGGAAGTGCTTCAAATTTATCTAGGTAACCGACTTCAAAGTATTTTAAACTTTTAATATCAATAATGTTTTTCTGAACTGATGGTTTTTCTTGTGCCTTCTTTTCTTTATTGCAACTGAAAAGAATTACAGCGAGAATGAAGATTTGTATAATATTTTTCATCTGTTTGTTAATTGTATAAAAAAACCCAAAGTAAAAATTCACTTTGGGTTATATGTTTTATATGATTATTTAAAATTACTCAACATCATATTTGCTGATTACTTTCTGAGTAACTCCAGAACTACTAAATCCACCATCATGGAAAAGATTCTGCATCGTTACTTTCTTAGTTAAATCTGAGAATAAAGTTACACAGTAATCTGCACATTCAAGAGCTGTAGCATTTCCAAGTGGAGACATATCTTCAGCATAACCCAGGAATCCTCCGAAACCTTTCACACCGCTTCCTGCAGTAGTTGGAGTAGGAGATTGAGAAACAGTATTTACACGCACTTTTCTTTCTCCCCAATAGTTTCCGAAAGTTCTTGCGATACTTTCAAGATACGCTTTATTATCAGACATATCGTTGTAGTCTGGGAATGTTCTTTGAGCTGCAATATAAGTAAGCGCCAAAATACTTCCCCATTCGTTCATACAGTTTTTTTCGTAAGCTACTCTCATTACTTTGTGGAAAGAAACCGCTGAGATATCCCAACCTTTTTCCAACCAATCGTAGTTCATTTCTGTATAATGCTTTCCTTTTCTCACGTTGATAGACATACCAATGGAGTGAAGGATGAAATCGATTTTACCAAATTTTGCAACGGCAGCATCAAAAAGTTTTTCAAGATCTTCAATAGAAGTTGCATCTGCACCTATTACTTCAGAACCTGTCTTTTCTGCTAAACCGTTTAGTTCTCCCATTCTTAATGCGATTGGAGCGTTTGACAGAATAAACTCAGCGCCTTCTTCGTGACATCTTTCTGCAACTTTCCATGCAATAGATTGTTCATTAAGGGCTCCAAAAATAATTCCCTTCTTGCCTTTAAGTAAACCGTATGACATAATTTTCTAATGTTTATTAAGCTACAAATGTAACAATAATTTGTGTTTAGAGCATAATAAAAAAACGGAACCTTCCTAAAAAGACTCCGTTTTTCTTTGATAATATATAAAAGACTAATAAACTTAGTTTGTTTTTTTATTCCATTCTGCTTTTACGTCTTCTGCTGCATCTTTTGTTTTTTCCCAGGCATCATTTGCACCGTCTTTAATATCTTCCCAAGTTTCTGATGCATTAGCTTTTACCCTGTCGAACCAATCTTCCTGGCTTGCTTCTTCATCATTGTTCCTTTTTTCGTTGATATAATCTCTTGCTTTGTCTGCCAAATCACTGATTTTCCATTTAGCATCTGTTGCTGCATTTCTTAAAGAATTTTCAGTATTGTCTACTGCTTTTTCTGCTTTGTTATAATCTTGGTTTTCCATAATAATGTATTATTTAAGTGTTATACGATATTACTAAACAAGAACCATTCCTAATAATTCCTTTCATTGTTAAAATTTTCATAATTTTTTTTTTATTAATTTACTATTATTTCATTATTAAAATCGAATTAAATGTATTAGTTGTGTCATTTAAAATCTATATCTAAAACACACAAAAACATTAAATATTCCTCTTTACTTCAAAGTTTTTTCTGTAAGTTTTAAGTTTAAAATAAAAAAGGATTTCAATTTTGAAATCCTTTTTTATTACTTAATAATTCTATCCAGAACCCATTCAATCAGATTTTTTTCTGAAGTATGATGATCTGAAGAAAATTCACCACGTCTTCTGTTGGCGATAACATTATTTACGGTAATTGCTTTATGACCTAATAATTTTGAGAAAGCATAAATCGCAGATGTTTCCATTTCAAAATTAGTAATTCCTAAATCATTTAAGGTTTCCAGGAATTTGTCATCCAAAGATTTTAAACGAAGCTGTCTTCCTTGTGGAGCGTAAAATCCGGGGAAAGTAGCTGTATTTCCGTGATATTTTGCGTCTTTATATAAATCACCTAATTCTTCAGACCATTCTGAAAAATAAAGCATAGGTTTTATTTTTTCATAAGGAAAATTATCAAAAAACTGCTTAGAAAATTCATTTTCAAATTGATAATCCTGATAAAAATGCATCAGGCCATCTAATCCAACCACATTTTGAGTAACCAGCATATTATCAACCTGAACATCCGGATTTACGCTTCCGCAAGTTCCCATTCTGAATAATTCCAGAGATTTGTGTTCTGTTTTAAATTCTTTTTGCTTCAAATCGATATTCACCAAAGCATCAAGTTCATTCATTACAATGTCGATATTTTCAGTTCCGATTCCCGTTGACATTACAGAAATTCTTTCGCCACGCAAAGTTCCGGTGTGCGTATAAAATTCTCTTTTATTTTTTTTAATTTCTACTTTATCAAAATATTTAGAAACTTTCGGAACTCTGTCGGGATCTCCAACCAGAATAATTTTGTCGGCAATATCTTCGGGTAAAAGATTAAGGTGATAAACACTTCCGTCATCGTTCAGAACCAACTCGGAAGCTGCAAGTTTATTTAACATATTTTATTTTTAAATTATTTTATATGAATGTCTATTTTGATTTTTGGGGATTTAAAAATAATAAAATTTAAATGAATTAAAATATAAACATTATTTAATTACTTGTTAAAATTGTGGTAATGTAAAGATGATAGCTTTGCGGTTAAAATTTTTTAATGAAATCTTATCCACTTCTTATTTTAGCTTTATTAATCGGAGTTTCCGTGATGTCATTCAAAACGGTCGATAAAGGTCATACGAATGAAAATAATTTTGTGAAAGTAGGATTATCTGATTTTAAATTAAAACTTGAAAACCTAAAATCTGATACTGATCTTTTTAAAGAAGATAAGATCAGTCTGGAACAACTTCAAAAATCATTAAGCGAAACAAGAAACTCTTACAAAGAAATAGAATTTTATATTGCGTATCATTATCCTGAATTTTCAAAAACGCATCTTAATGCGGCACCTTTATTTAGAATTGAAGCAGCAGGAACTACGGCTTATACTTTGCCTCCTGAAGGTTTGCAGGTTTTAGATGAATTAATTTTTTCCGATGAAGCACACGGGCAAAAAGATAAAATAACTGATATCACTAATTTTCTTTATAATAATTACAATAGTTTTTATCTAAATTCAATAAAAAACGGAACAAGTCAAGGCAAAAATAAAACGCTTCCATTAAGAATTGAATTAATCAGAATTTACACTTTGGGACTTACTGGTTTTGACACTCCAGGATCTTTAAATATTTCTGAAGAAGCAAGTCACGCTTTTAAGGGAATGAAAAAATATATTCAAAACGATTCTTACTTTAAAAATTACAATACTGAAATTGCAGATAGGATGTTTTCTGATGCTGTAAATTATCTTTCGAAAAACAAGGATTTTGAAACGTTCGACAGAATTGAATTTTATAAAAAACATTTACAGCCTATTTATGAAGAATTGGGAAAATGGGACGGGAATAAAGATGATTTGCAGGAGTTTTCAGGCTGGAATGCTTCAAATAAGAATTTTTTCAGCAGTGATTTTCTTAATCCTTACTTTTTTACATTGCTAAAAGACTCTGAAGATAATGATGATTTGAGAAGTTTAGGAAAGAAAATATTTTATGATGAGACATTAAGCGACAACGGAAAAATGAGCTGTGCAACCTGTCATCTTCCAGAAAACGCATTTACAGATCTCAAATCTAAATCTTTAAGTAATGTTGAAGGAAAAACCGTTTTAAGAAATTCACCTTCCTTATACAATGCTGTTTTTGCTAAAAGATTCTTCTATGATATGAGAGCTTATTATCTGGAACAACAAGCAGAACACGTTATTTATAATTCTGAAGAATTTAATACAAGCTACGAAAGTATCATCAAAAAACTAAAAACAAATCCAGAATACAAAAAAGCATTTAAAAAAGCTTATAAAAATGGAAATATTGATAAACAGACGTTTTCTAAAGCTTTGAGTTCGTATGTTGCTTCATTAAGTTCTTTCGATAGTGATTTTGACCGATTTATGCGGAATGAGAAAGAAATTTCTGATGATGCAAAAAAAGGCTTTAATCTTTTTATGGGAAAAGCCAATTGTGCAACTTGTCATTTTGCACCTCTTTTCTCAGGGCTTGTTCCTCCGTTTTTCAATGAAAATGAATCTGAAGTTTTGGGAATTACTAAGAAACCAATTCAAAACCTGCCTTTAGAAATAGATTCAGACAGAGGAAGAATAAAAAGTAATGTCAAAAAAGAAGATTCCTGGATTTATGAAAATTCTTTTAAAACAACTACGGTAAGAAATATTGCACTTACAAAACCTTATTTTCATAATGGAGCTTTCAATACTTTGGAAGAGGTTCTAGAATTTTACAATGAAGGTGGAGCAGAAGGTCTTGGTTTAGAAATAAAAAATCAAACTTTACCGGCCGATAAATTGGAACTTACCCCTTTAGAAATTAAACAGATTATCGCTTTTCTAAATTCTTTAACGGACATCAGCAAGACAAAATTTAAATAAAATCTGCTATATAGAATTTAATTTCCAAAATAATTTAACATAAAGTTAATCCCCGTAACATTAGGTTTTTGATTTGTTAATTTTCATGCCTGTTTAATTAAAACCTTATTAATAGAGGCTTCGCAATAATAAAATAGTTTTGCAACAGAAAAATAAAAAGTATTAAAAATGAAAAAAAAACTACTTACAGTTGCGATGCTGGCTTTCCTTACAAGCTCTGCAATACAAGCTCAGACTACAATTTTTGGATTGCAAAGCTCTTGGAAATTTTATGATCTCGACGCAGCACCATCGGCAAATTGGAAAAACACCAATTTTGATGCTTCAGCTTGGTTTTCGGGTAATGGACCATTAGGTTATGGTGATCCGGTAACAACCACTATACACAATGGCGCTACGGGTTTACCTACTGCATATTTCATTAAAGATTTTACTGTAAACTTAGCAGATCTTACCAATACTATGGAATTTGGTGTGAGAAGAGATGACGGTATCGTGGTTTATTTGAATGGTGAAGAGGTTGTTAGAGATAATATGCCTACAGGAACGATTACACACAATACAGCTTCTATTACAACAATCGATGGGGCCTCAGAGACTGCAATCAACGTATTTTCTATTCTGAAAAGTAAATTTGTACAAGGAGTTAACAGAATTTCAATCGAATTGCACAACAGAAATGGTTCGAGTTCTGATTTAACTATTGATGCTTATCTTAAAACGGTTGCTACAATACCTACACCTCCTGTAAATACTTGTACAGGAACTCACATTAGCTGTTTTACATCGATTGTTCCTACTGGTCAAACTGCAAAATTAATTATCCCTGCAGAGCATAGATTCCAAATGATCCTTAAAGAAGGTGATGCTTATACAGAAGGTGGAGGATTAGTTGGCGGACAAAACGATTTTACAGGTTATGTTCCTAAAAATACAAGCAGCGAAAATGGTTATTTATCTGTAAATCATGAAACCAATCCTGGTGGAGTAACAATGGCAGAAATCAATTATAATACTTCTACAAAACTTTGGCAATTAACAAAATCCAGAGGTGTCAGTTTTTCTGCAACAAGCTTAGTACAAACTATCAGAAACTGTTCTGGAGGAGTTACACCTTGGGGAACAATTGTTACCGCAGAAGAATCTGTTACAGGAAACGATACCAATGCAGACGGATACAAAGATTACGGTTGGTTGGTAGAAATTGATCCTGCAACAGCTCAGGTTATGTCTCATAATACCAATGGAACCAAAGATAAACTTTGGCAGATGGGAATTATGAATCATGAAAATGTAGTGATTAATAATGCAGGAACTACCGCATATTATGGTGAAGATGGTGGAACAAACATGGTTTATAAATATGTAATGGATACGCCAAACAATCTTGCATCCGGAAATTTATACGTATTGAAATTAGATCAGGGATTATCAAACGGAGATCCGGTTGTAACGACTGCATCATGGGTTCAGATTCCTAACAAAACTCAGGCTGACCAAAATAATACAACAGCTTTAGCACAATCTCTTGGCGGAACATCATTTAACGGTATTGAAGATGTTGAAATTAGCCCACTTGACGGAAAAGTTTACTTTACAGCAAAAGGCTTGAATAAAGTTTATCGTATGCAGGACAATGGAAGTACTGTTTCACAAGTAGAAGTGTTCGTTGGCGGATTAAATACACAATATTCATTCAACACCGCTCAAGGAGTTAAAACTGAAACTTGGGGGGATGGTAATGATAACTTAACATTTGACGAACTTGGAAATCTTTGGGTTCTTCAGGATGGAGGGAAAAATTATATTTGGGTAGTTGCGCCTACTCACACTCAGGCAAATCCTAATGTAAGACTTTTTGCTTCTATGCCTGCAGGTTCGGAACCAACAGGATTGACGTTTACTCCAGATCATAAATTCGGGTTTTTCTCTGTTCAGCATCCGGATTCTACGATTTCTACAGATATTGACGCAACTGGAAATACAATCGATTATAAAGGTAAATCTGCGACAATGGTTATAGCGCTTCAGCAGTTTTTAGGAACAAACGGAACTTTAGGAACAACAGAAGCTGTTGCTCAAACAGAAGTTACAGTTTCTCCGAATCCTACTTCAGGTTTGGTAAAAATAAACTCTCCAAAAGCACTTAAAAACCTTTCTGTAACAGCTTACAGTATGGATGGTAAAATTGTTTACAGCAAGAAGTTTACAGGATCAAATTCTTCATTAGAATTAGATTTCACTTCTCAACTTCAGGTTTCAAGAGTTTTGATGTTGAACATCGAAGCAGACGGTTTCCAGAAAACTGTAAAAATTCTTAAAAAATAATTACTAACTTTCTTTCTCAGCTGCCGACATTTTCTTTGTCGGTGGCTTTTTTTATTATGAAAAAGATACTTTATCTCATTGCAATATTTTCTCTGTCGAATATTTATGCACAGATTGATCCTTTAAAATATCCTACTTATACAGATGTAGATGATGCTTTGAAAAGCAAGAAAACCATTTACAGTATGAGTTTCAGAGATAAAGGTATTTTCAATGTTTCTCCTGAGCTCTCAAAAATGGATTCTCTTTTTTTTCTGAATTTAATGGGAAATAAATTAGAGAAAATGGACGATGAAATTTTTAAGCTTAAAAAACTTGAAATATTAAATTTAAACGCAAATAGCATCAAATTTATTCCTGATGAAATTGGCGAACTGATAAATATGACAAGCTTTTCGATGAATCTGAATAGCTTAACGAAAATAAATCCGAATTTCTCAAAGCTTCAAAATCTAAAAGTAGCTCATTTTGATGCCAATAATCTGAATGTTTTTCCTGAAGCTTTAATTAAAATTTCGGCGTTGGAAGAAATCAATCTTTCCAGCAACCAAATTAGTTTTGTAGCGAAAGATTTAGATCAGATTAAAAATTTAAAATATCTCAATCTTGCAGCCAATCAGATCAATGATTTAACAGATGTGAAATTTCCTGAAAAGCTGAAATATCTTGAATTACAACAAAATTCAATCGTAAAACTACCGGAAATGATGTTTAAATCTAAAAATCTGGAGTTTTTAAATATTAGTGAGAACAATCTTAAAGAAATTTCACCAAAAGTAAAAGGATTGAGAAATGTTGTAAGCATGAATCTTGCACACAATCAGTTAAAAGATCTTCCTAAAGAATTCGCTCAATTGAAAAATCTTAAAACCCTTATTTTAGCAGGAAATCCTATGGATAAATCAACAATAGAAAAGCTTAAAGCTTTGATGCCTCAAACACAGATTTATTTTTAAATTATCCCCCGACTCTTTTCGTTTTATAACCCAAATCTTTCAGAATCGCCATGATTTTATCACGGTTATCTCCCTGAATGATAATTGTGTTATCTTTTTCAGAACCACCGATTCCCAAAGTGGTTTTTATTTTTTTTGAAATCTTTTTCAAATCTTCTTCACTGCCTTCCCAACCTTCTACAATCGTTACAGGTTTTCCGTTTCTGCCTTTCTTTTCAAATTTGCAAACCAAAGGTTCCTTCTGCTTAAATTCTTCTTCAGGCATCTGAAAATCCTGCTCTTCATGGGTTGGAAAAAGGTTTTTTAGTTGATCTCGTAAATCCATAAAACAAAATTAAAAATAATATTTCTAATTCCTGATAATTAAATTTCAATAGTAAATATCATTTTAAAAATTTGTAGGCTAGACTTACGATTTGCATTGATTTTGTTTAAACTTTTAAGTAAAATTTAAACCTTGAAAATTGTTCATATCGTTCAAAAATAGGTAACTTTGTTTGTTTAAAATCAAAATAAAATGTCTAAAAAAGCAATATTAGCAATACTTGACGGATGGGGTTTGGGAACAAATCCTAACGTTTCTGCATTAGATCAGGCAAATACACCATTCATAGATAGCTGTTATCAGAAATTTCCTCACACAACTTTAGAAGCAAGCGGTTTGGCGGTTGGTCTTCCGTTGGGACAGATGGGGAATTCTGAAGTGGGTCACATGAATTTGGGAGCAGGTAGAGTAGTGTATCAGAATTTGGTAAAGCTAAATATGGCCGTAGAAAATGGAACTCTAGGACATGAAAAAGTAATTCAGGAAGCTTTTGCTTATGCAAAACTCGAAAATAAAAATGTCCACTTTATCGGTTTGGTTTCCAACGGTGGAGTACATTCGCATATCAATCATTTAAAAGGATTATTGTCTGCTGCGAAAGATTTTGGCTTAAATGAAAATGTTTATGTTCATGCTTTTACAGACGGTAGAGATTGTGATCCGCATTCTGGTTTAGGATTTATTGAAGAACTTCAGAATCACATGAACGAGACAACGGGTGAATTAGCTTCTGTTACCGGAAGATATTTTGCAATGGATCGTGACAGAAGATGGGAACGTGTGAAATTGGCTTACGATGCAATGGTAGAAGGAGTTGGCTTGCAGACTACAAATGCTTTGGCTGCAATTAAAGCTTCTTATGACGAAAATATTACAGATGAATTCATCAAACCAATTATTTTAGTTAAAGAAACTCAGATTGGAAACATTGTTCCGGTTGGAAAAATAGTTGATAATGATGTTGTGATTTGTTTCAACTTCCGTACAGACAGGGGTCGTGAAATTACAGAAGTTCTTTGTCAGCACGATATGCCTGAATATTTTATGCGAAAGCTAAATCTTCATTATGTAACGTTGACGAATTATGATAAAACTTATCAAAATGTAAATGTTGTTTTTGATGAAGAAGTTTTAAAAGATACAATGGGTGAAGTTTTAGAAAGAAATGGGAAAACTCAGATTAGAATTGCTGAAACAGAGAAATATCCTCACGTTACATTCTTCTTTTCGGGAGGTCGTGAAGAGGAATTTCACGGCGAAAAAAGATTGCTTTGTCCGAGTCCGAAAGACGTTCCTACTTACGATTTGAAGCCTGAAATGTCTGCATATGAAATCACCAATTCAATTTTACCGGAATTGGAAAGCGAAACCGCTGATTTTATTTGTTTAAATTTTGCAAATACAGATATGGTTGGTCACACCGGAGTTTTTGAGGCTGCTGTAAAAGCCGCTGAAACAGTTGATAAATGCATCGAAAAAGTAGCAAATATGGCTTATGAACATGGTTATGCTGTTTTCATTTTGGCAGATCATGGAAATTCTGATGTAATGATTAATGCAGATGGGTCTCCCAACACGCAACATTCAACCAATTTGGTTCCTTTAATTGTGATGGATAAAGAAAAAAACTGGAATTTAAAGCCAGGAAAATTAGGAGATATGGCACCAACAATTTTATCAGTGATGGGTGTTGAAATTCCAGCAATTATGACAGGAGATATTTTAGTGAGCTAAATTGAGTAATAATACTGTAAAAATACCGTTACCATAGTAATAGCGGTATTTTTTATGATTTATGTCAGAAATAGTATGACTTACATATTATATTATGTCACAAATAACAAATAAAGCTTATCTTTGTAAATTATAAATTTGTTTTTTGATGTATAATGCTCTCGTAAGAAAAGAAGTAATGGGTATTTTGGAAAAGGAAGTAGGTTCTTTTCTCGATAAGTTTTTGACTCCAATTGAGAAAATTTGGCAGCCTTCAGATTATTTACCAGATCCTTCTAGCTCTGATTTTAAATATGACTTAGAAGAAATTCAGACTTTCGCTCAAGAAATGCCTTATGACCTTTTCGTAACGTTGATTGGCGACTGTATTACTGAGGAAGCTTTACCTTCTTATGAATCTTGGCTAATGAGCGTTGACGGCATTGATCAGGAAAAAAGTGGTCCGAGCTGGGCAAGCTGGATAAGATCGTGGACTGCCGAAGAAAACAGACACGGTGATTTACTTGGAAAATATCTGTATTTATGTGGTAGAGTAAACATGAGACAGATGGAAATTACCACCCAATATCTGATTAGTGATGGTTTTGACATCGGAACAAGCATGGATCCTTACAGAAACTTTATCTACACTAGTTTTCAGGAAACAGCAACTAACGTTTCACATAGAAGAGTAGGTACTTTAGCAAAACAAACCGGAAACGGTAAACTAGCAAAAATGTGCGGTGTAATTGCTGCTGATGAAGCAAGACATGCGAAAGCATATAAACATTTCGTGGCAAAAATTTTAGAATTGGATCCATCGGAAATGATTTTGGCATTTGAAGATATGATGCGTAAAAAAATTGTTATGCCGGCTCACATGATGAGACAGTCTGGTCAAAAAGCTGGTGAACTTTGGGGGCATTTTTCAGATGCAGCACAAAGATGCATGGTGTATACAGGTCAGGATTATATCAATATCATGAAAGATCTTCTGGATGAATGGAAGATTGAACATATTACAGGTCTTACTGAAAAAGCTGAAAAAGCACAGGAATACTTGATGAAACTTCCATCAAGATTACAGAAAATTACAGACAGAATTTCTACTCCGGATTTACAGTACGAATTCTCTTGGGTTAAAAAATAATTAGATTTTAACAATAAATTATAAAAAAGAGTGTCAAATGTTTTTCGACACTCTTTTTTATTTATTTAGTATCTTTGCCCAGCTAAAAACGCAACAAAATGTTAAATAATAAGAAAATTGCTGTCGATTTTGACGGAACTATCGTAGACGATGCATATCCGGCTATTGGAAAAGCTAAAATTTTCGCTTTCGAAACACTTAAAAAACTTCAGTCTCAAGGTTTTAGGTTGATACTTTGGACATACAGACACGGAAAAACTTTAGATGAAGCTGTAGAATTCTGCAGACAGAATGGTATTGAGTTCTACGCAATTAACTCAAGTTTTGAAGGAGAAGTTTTCGATTCTGAAGCACAGTCAAGAAAATTAGACGCGGATTGGTTTATTGACGACAGAAATCTTGGTGGCTTTCCGGGTTGGGGCGAAATCTACAACATCATCAACGAAAGAATTGAATTCCGAGTTGAAGGAAAAGAGGTTTTAGCTTATTCAAAACTAAAAAAAGAAAAGAAAAAAGGACTTTTTTGGTAATTTCAAGAGAAATTAAAAGTTAGATGTTAGAAATTAGTTTTAATATCGCTTTTAATAATTTTATCAAAAAGATAAGGGTGTTTAGAATTAAAAATTTATTCATTAAGTTGAAAATCTAATATCTAGCATCTAATATCTAACATCTATATTAAATAATGATTCAATTAAAAACGATAGACGAACTTCGTCTTATGAAAGAAAGTGCCCGATTGGTTTCCAGAACATTAGGAATGTTGGCAAAAGAAATCAAACCGGGAATTACTACTTTATATTTAGATAAATTAGCACACGATTTTATTAAAGATCATGGTGCTGAACCTGCATTTTTAGGATACGGAGGTTTCCCAAATTCTCTTTGCATTTCGCCAAACGAACAAGTTGTTCATGGTTTTCCAAATAATGAAGAAATTAAAGAAGGAGATGTACTTTCTGTTGATTGTGGTGCAATTCTTAACGGTTACGTTGGTGATCATGCTTATACTTTTGAAATTGGTGAAGTGAAACCTGAAACTAAAAAGTTATTAAAAGTTGCCAAAGAATCTCTTTACAAAGGAATTGAGCAATGCATCAGAGGAAAAAGAATTGGAGATATTTCCCATGCTATTCAACAACATTGTGAGAAAGAAGGTTATGGTGTGGTAAAAGAGCTTGTTGGTCATGGTTTAGGAAAGAAAATGCACGAAGATCCTCAAGTTCCGAATTACGGGAAACAAGGAAGCGGAAAAGTTATCAAAGACGGTTTGGCAATTGCTATTGAACCAATGATTAATTTAGGAACTGAAAAAGTAAAATTCCATAACGATGGTTGGACGGTTACAACACTTGATAATCAACCTTCTGCACATTTCGAACATGACGTTTGTGTGATTAACGGTAAACCGGTTTTGCTTTCAACATTTGATTATATTTACGAGGCTTTGGGAATTGTAAGTGATGAAGAAAAGCCATTTCAATTGGATTTTTAATGAAAAAGCTGACTAAGTTTTTATTAAATAAAATTCCACGTCCTATGCTGATTAAAATGAGCATTTGGGCGCGACCGTTGATTTACCAGTTCTTTAAAGGAGATCAGTTTTTCGATCCTATTGATGGTAGATCTTACAGAAAATTTCTTCCTTATGGATATGGAAAACAGAGAGAAAATGCATTATCTCCCGGAACTTTAAGTCTTGAGAGACACCGTCAAATGTATCTTTATCTTCAGAATGAAACCGATTTTTTCATTAAAAATTATAAAGTTTTACATATCGCTCCCGAACAGGAATTTTTGAGAAAGTTTAAAAGAATGAGTAATCTCAACTATATTTCGGCAGATTTATATTCACCGATTGTAGATGTAAAAGCTGATATTTTAAATTTACCTTTTGAAAATGAAAGTTTTGATATTATTTTCTGTAATCATGTTTTGGAACACATTCAGGATGATGCCAAAGCGATGAGTGAACTTTATCGTGTGATGAAACCCGGAGGTTGGGGGATTTTACAGGTTCCGATGAAAAACTCTTTGGAGAAAACTTATGAAGATTTCTCCATTACAGATCCAAAAGAACGCCAAAAACATTTTGGGCAATACGATCATGTTCGTTGGTACGGAATGGATTATTTTGACCGTCTAAAAACAGCTGGTTTTGAAGTTGAAGCGAACTTTTATTCCCAAGAATTTTCTGATGAAGAAATAAGAAAATATGGTTTAAGACAAAACGAGATTTTACCAATCGTTTTAAAGAAATAAAAATGGCTTCAAATTTTGAAGCCGTTTTTGTTTGTTAAGTTAGATTTTAATTCTTAATAAAAAATTCAGATTTAAAATTTTCAATATTTAAAAGATATTGACCTTTTTGAAAATTACTTACATCTACTTTTAATGTTTTTCCGGAAGATAAGGTTTCAAATAATAATTTTCCAGACAGATCATAAATTTTCACTTTTAAATTTTTCTCTAAATCTTCAACAATCAAAAAGTCGCTTGAAGGGTTAGGATAAACTTTAAATGTTTTCTTTAAGGCATTTTCTTTTGTACCTAGAAATGAATTGTTATAATATATTTTATCTCCTGTTGTGGCATTGGTAATGATAAGTGTTTTTAAATTGCTGTTGTTGATAATTTGATAATTGAAAATTGTGCCTGAGCTTGTGTTAATAAAAAAATCACAGTTTTTTTGATCATACGCTTGAGCTGCCGCTGCATTTGTACCATTATATACGGCTAGAGTGCAGCCACCACCTTGTCTTGTAAAGCTGTCTGTAAGCGTATTGAAAGTAATCATAGAACCCGCTGTATTAAAATAGGAAGAAACAAAATTAGTATTGCTGTTGAAATGTGAAGTACCAATTGAGACTTGCATTGTTGGACTAATGGTTGTTTGGTTATTAGTAACAATCTGTGAAATATACCAATTGTTGTTAAAAAGATCTGAATTCTGAGCAAAAATTAAATTGCTTGCCAATGTTAAAAAGAGTATAGTTTTTATCATAGTATTTTTATTTCAAAGATAGAAAATAAATACTCTACAAATAGTGATAAATGTTAAATTTATTAAAACAAACAATTAATGCGAAACGGCTTTCAAGCCAATCACAGAACCAATTAACGTACAGATGAAAAATATTCTCCAGAAACTTGCAGGGTCTTTAAATACTAAAATTCCAACCAATGCGGTTCCTACAGCACCAATTCCGGTCCATACTGCATAAGCCGTTCCTATAGGTAAAGTTTCTGTGGCTTTGATGAGTAAAAGCATTGAGATTGTTAAGCAAACTAAAAATCCTCCGAACCACCAATACATTTCGTTTCCGGTTGTTTCTTTTACTTTTCCGAGGCAAGATGCAAATGCAACCTCAAATAATCCTGCGATGATTAAAATAATCCAGTTCATTTTAAATAGTTTTATACTGCAAAATTGAGATTTTAAACTGTTTTAAAATTTTACAAATGTTAAAAAATGTAATCATTAGAAATAAATTTCATTTTGATAATTACAAAAGAACTCACGCAGATTTTGCTGATTAAACGGATTTTTTTATCTGCATAATTTGCAAAATCTGCGTGATAATAATTTAAAATGCTATTTGATCTCAGCACGGATTCTACTCAAACTTACCTGTGTAATTCCCAAATAAGAAGCAATATGACCAAGCTGAACTCTTTGAAGCAAATAGGGTTTTTCTTTGAGCAAATCTTTATATCGCTCCAAAGCTGTTTTATATTGTCTGGAAATAATCAATTCTTCTGTTTTTACAAGTTCACGCTCTGCAAATTTTCTTCCCCAATTGGCAATGTAAATATCTTCATTAAATAAATTTTTCAGCTTTGAAGTTTCCAAAACATAAAAATCGCAATCTTCCAGAAGTTCTATACTTTCGTAACCTGGCTTTTCATCTACATAACTTTTCATTGAAACTACCGGTTCTCCTTCTGTCCCGAACCAAAAAGTAATATCATTATTTTCGGTTGATGCATAAGCGCGAACAATTCCTTTTTTTAGAAAATAAATATAGGGAACAACTTTATTGGCTTCCATCAAACAAAAACCTTTTGGATGGCTAATTTCAGAAATATGTTGGGTTAAATTGAATTTAGACAATTCCGGAAGCGGAAAGATGGTATTGATGATCTGATCGATTTCCATGAGAAAGTCAGGATTAATTATTTTTCAAAAATAGACTTTTTTAAGCATCTAATTTTAGATATAGTCCAAAATCCAAATTTTGTTTTAGTAACTTTGCAAATCGTAATAAAAGCGATTTAAATTTTTTTTATGCATAAAGCAGGATTTGTAAATATCGTTGGAAAGCCAAATGCCGGAAAATCAACACTCTTAAATCAATTGATGGGAGAGAAGTTGGCTATTGTAACGCAGAAAGCTCAGACAACTAGACATAGAATTTTTGGAATTTATAATGAAGAAGACTTACAGATTGTATTTTCTGATACTCCTGGAGTTTTGGATCCGAAATACGGTTTGCAGGAAAAAATGATGGATTTTGTGAAGGATTCTTTACAGGATGCAGACGTTTTTCTTTTCATTGTAGATGTCACTGATAAAGCTGAACCATCTGAATTTTTGATTGATAAATTAAATAAAATTCCTGTTCCGGTTCTATTATTATTAAATAAAATTGACCAAACAAATCAGGAAGGTCTTGAAAAAATAGCAACAGAATGGCATGAAAGAATTCCTAAAGCTGAAATTCTTCCTATTTCTGCATTAAATGCTTTTAATCTGGATATTATTTTACCAAAATTAAAATCAATGCTTCCTGAAAGTCCGGCGTACTATGATAAAGATATGTACACTGATAAACCGGAGCGTTTCTTCGTAAATGAAGCAATCAGAGAGAAAATTCTTTTAAATTATGAAAAAGAAATTCCTTATTCAGTAGAAGTTGTGACAGAAATGTTCAAAGAAAAAGAAGGAATTATCTTTATTGATTCTATTATTTATGTAGAAAGAGATACTCAAAAAGGGATTATCATTGGTCATAAAGGTGAGGCAATAAAAAAAGTAGGAACTGAAGCAAGAATTGATTTGGAGAAATTCTTTGCTAAAAAAATCCATTTGAATCTTTTTGTAAAAGTGAAAAAGGACTGGAGAAAAAACGACAGAGATTTAAAGAATTTTGGGTACAGATAGACTAAAAAGTCAATATCCATCGTTGTAATAAAAGATTTTCATTATCTTTAGTTTAAATTTTCATACAATGAGCTACTTAAACACAAAAACTAATCCCATCATTTTAGATGTCGTTATATTTATTGTAAGATTGTTTGTAGGGTTTGCGATGATTTCTCACGGAT
This sequence comes from Chryseobacterium luquanense, assembly GCF_026460945.1. Taxonomy (GTDB): domain Bacteria; phylum Bacteroidota; class Bacteroidia; order Flavobacteriales; family Weeksellaceae; genus Chryseobacterium; species Chryseobacterium luquanense. The sequence goes on along the minus strand of NZ_JAOVZV010000008.1, from coordinate 302,539 downwards.
TTCCAAAACTTCAGACGTTGATTAATGGTGGAGAAATACAGTTTTATGATTTTCTTGGGCTTGGTTCTACAGTTTCGCTGGTTTTAACGGTTTTTGCTGAATTTGTCTGTTCTATCTTTATTATTTTAGGATTATTCACAAGAGTTGCAGCAGGATTTTTACTGTTTACAATGATCATTGCAGGATTTGTAGTTCATGGAGCAGATCCGTTTGACAAAAGAGAATTGAGTTTATTATATCTTTCGATATATTTAATAATCATTTCTGTAGGTGCAGGAAAATTTTCTGTAGATCATATGATCGAAAAACGAAGAAGAGCTTCAGATTGGTAAAACAACATAATATAAAAAAATCCCGAAACAAATTATTGTTCCGGGATTTTTTATGCTTTAAACTTAAATAAATTAAGCTAATTTTTGAGAATCTGTAACAAACTGTGCCAATCCGCTATCTGTTAAAGGGTGTTTCAACAAACTCAAGATTGGAGGAAGCGGTGAAGTAATTACATCTGCACCAATTTTTGCACAATCAATGATATGCATTGAGTGACGGATTGAAGCTGCCAAAATTTCTGTTTCGTACATATAATTATCAAAAATCAATCTGATTTCCTGAATTAAATTTAAACCATCAGTTGTGATATCATCCAATCTTCCCAAGAACGGAGAAACATAAGTTGCACCCGCTTTTGCAGCTAAAAGAGCTTGTCCAGGAGAGAAAATCAAAGTACAGTTGGTTCTGATTCCTTTATCTGAAAAATATTTCAACGCTTTGATACCGTCTTTAATCATTGGGATTTTCACCACAATATTTGGGTGAATTGCAGCCAATTCATCACCTTCTTTGATCATTTCTTCGTAAGTTGTAGAAAGTACTTCAGCAGAAATATCTCCATCAACGATTTCGCAGATTGCTTTGTAGTGATTTTTAATTGCTTCAGAACCCTGAATTCCTTCTTTTGCCATTAATGATGGGTTGGTTGTTACACCATCCAAAATTCCAAGGTCTTTAGCTTCTTTAATTTGCTCTAAATTAGCAGTGTCGATAAAAAATTTCATTTTTTCTTAAATTATTATAGATTTCACAAAGATAGGCAATCCATTTTGAGTGCAAAATTATTTTGAAGAGTTACCAAATTCTTAATTAATGAACGCAAATTTACAATCAAATATTAACTTTGAAATTATGAAAAATCAATTTACAACCAAACTGGAAATCATCGGAATCAATCCATTTGTTTTTATTCCTAAGGAAATTTTAGAGAAAATATTTAAAACTTCAGGAAAAAATAAAAGTCCGATTCCTGTGAAAGGAACTGTAAATGGAAAAGAATTTAAGCAAAACTTAATGAAATATCTTGGAGAATGGAGGTTGTATATTAATTTAACCATGCTGAAAGATTCTCCGAAAAGAATTGGTGAACTTCTTGAAATTTCTATCGAATTTGATGATTCTGACCGAACAATTTCAATTCACCCAGGTTTAGATAAGGCAATAAAAGAAAATTCTGTTGCTCTTAAAAACTTTGAAAACTAACTCCATCAAGAAAAATAGAGTTGATTCGCTACATTAATAATTTAAAAACTGAAGCAAGTATTCAAAGAAATATTGAGAAGATTATTCGGCATTTAAATGGTGAAACAAATTTTTTTGGAAAAAATATCAATTAAAAAACCGAAGAAAATAAATTCCTCGGTTTTATTTATATTAAGAATTCAGAGTCTGACTTAATTTTACAGCATCCTGATTACTCGGATCATACTGTAAAGATTTTGCAATATGCTCTTTTGCTTTATCTGGACTATCTTTTTGTTCGTTAAAGGCAATAAAGAAATAGGCATAAGCTAAATTCTTTTTACTCGCCTCAACTTCTTCAGGCTTTACTGTTGCAATATATTTTTCGTAAGCAAGTTTGGCGTTCTCATTATCTTTTGCAGATTGATATGAATAAGCCTGGCTGTAATACGATGGAGCCCAATCTGGCAATTGTACAGATAATTTTTTCCATGTAGCAATTGCGTTTTGCCAATCTGTAGCATCCTGATAAGCTGTTGCCAATTTAGCAAGTGATTCTACATCTTTAGGATTGGTTTCAATTTGTTTTTTAAGTCCTTCAATCGTAGGATTTGTCTGTGTTTGAGTCGTTGTGACAGGTTCTGCAGTTTGTGCAAAGACAACACCCGTACTTCCTAACATGATTAAACCTACAAATAATTGTTTGATATTAATTTTAACCGTTTTCATATTCTTTATTTTAAAATTACTATTGCTAATGTAGGAGTTACAGATTTATTTTTCTGCGATTCTTTTAGAGCCTTTAAGTTTTTTTGGAGTTTTTTAACGGTTTTAATGTGATTTTTAGCGAATTTTTTGATTTATATATGCTTTGAGTTTATCTTTGTTTTACATAATAATTCTATATTTTCATTTTATGAACGTAATATTAGCATCAACTTCCACACTTTTCGGCGGAGAATATCTTGAATATTTAAAAGACGAATTAATTGAATTATATAAAGGAATCGATGAAATTATTTTCATTCCTTTCGCAAGACCCGGCGGGATTTCTCACGATGATTATACAGCAAAAGCAAAATCTTTTTTTGAAACAATAAATATTAAAGTAAAAGGTTTACATGAATTTGAAGATAAAACCGAAGCTCTAAATTCAGCAAAAGGATATTTTACAGGTGGTGGAAACACTTTTTTGCTGGTTAAAACGTTACATGAAGAAAATCTGATGTCCGTTTTAAAGCAAAACGTAGAAAGCGGAAAAGCTTATTTAGGCTGTAGTGCAGGAAGCAATATCGGCGGACAAAATATGAAAACAACGAATGATATGCCGATTGTTTATCCCCCAAGTTTTGATTGCATGGGATTGGTTCCGTTTAATATCAATCCGCATTATTTAGATCCGAATCCTGAATTGAAACATAATGGAGAAACCAGAGAAACCCGAATTAAAGAATTTTTAACACAGAATGATATCAAAGTTGTCGGACTTCGTGAAGGAAACTGGATTCGCAGAATTGGTGACAAAATTACTGTTGAAGGAAATGAGCTGACCAGAATTTTTGAGAAAGGAAAAGAGCCTTACGAAATTGAATCGGGAACAGAATTTTAATCATGATGGAATCTTCTAAAGACGAAATAGATCAATTTGTTGAAAGTAATTTATCAAACTTTTCGATAAACGGTTCAGGGTGGCATTCGTTAATTCGGGATATGCTGTATGAATTTTGTATTGCTGGCTGGAATTTAGATGAAAAAGTATTTGGAAAAGAAAAATTTGGAGGATTACGTTGCTACATTTCATCTCCTGATGAAGCTTTAAATAAAAAGATTCAGGAAATTAAAAGTAAATACATAAGACTCTCAGGGAAAACTTGTGAGAAATGCGGAAAGGAAGGAAAAGGTAGATGTGTAAATTCTTGGGAAACAACCCTATGCTTTGAGCATTATTTAGAAACGATTAATATTCTTGAAATTGATAATGATGATGTGAAAATTAATGACAAATATATTTTTAATATTGATGAAATTAGTAGAATTGAGATTCAGAATTCTTACGGCCAAATGACATTGTATATTTCATCAACGTTTACGAATAATGAAAAAACTTTCCAATTTTCCCGTTGGGAACCAAATTTTTATTTGTTATTAAATTCAATTCCTCAGCATCTTTTTTCAAATAAAGATAAGACATACATTAAGTCAATGTTTGAAAATTTAAAAAATTGTGAAATTTGCGGATATAAATCAGTTTTTGAAAATCGTTGTTTAAGATGCCGTAAAGAATCATGGAATAGTTCCCTTTTAGAATATTATGAAAACAAATTAGAATATTTAAAAGAAATTCAGATGGATATTTTTATCGATGAAGATGATAACGAAAAAGTTCGTCAGCTTGACAAATCATTTGAAAAACTTCCTGATCATAAATTTCTCTTTAATGATGAAGAACTCGAAAAATACAAGAAAGAATTACAAGAAATGGATTTATAAATAAAAATGCAATAATTTAAAATTATATTTGAATAAACATTTCTTTCATGAAAAAACCGTTTGCCTTAATAGTATTTTCCACACAAATTATTTTTGCTCAGAATATAGCTCAAAAATTAGATGATGTCACAAAAAATCTGATGAATTCTTCATTGGCAGTTTCATCAAATTTATCTTTCTATGTCTCAGATGAAAGTGGAAACCTGGTTTATGAATTTCAGGGAAATAAAGGACTTTCGACAGCATCAACTCAGAAAATTTTTACTGCAGCAGCAGCGTTGGAAACTTTAGGTAAAAATTATACTTACAAAACAACTTCATCGTATTCAGGAAATATTTCTAACGGAAATTTAAACGGAAATCTGTTTATAACATCCAACGGTGACCCAACTTTAGGAAGTTGGCGTTATGAAGGTTACAAACCTGAAAATTTCAGACAAAAACTGATTGAAGCCGTAAAAAAATCAGGGATTACAAAAATTTCTGGTGATTTAGTGATTGATGATTCATATTTTGACCATCAGACGATTCCCGGAGGTTGGCCATGGGATGATTTGGGAAATTATTACGGAGCCGGAGTTTGGGGAGTCAATTGGCGTGAAAACCAGTTTGATATCAACATGAGCGGAAGTGATATTAAAAGTTTTTCCTATCCTTTGGAGGGCGTAAAATGGTTAAATGATGTAAAAGTCGCAGGAAGTTCAGACCAAAGTTTGATTTTTACGGCACCACATTCTGACGTTGCTTTAATCAATGGAACTTTACCCGCTAAAACAGTTACTGTTTCTGGCTCTGTACCAAATCCGCCTTTGCAATTGGGTATTGAGGTTCAAAAATGGCTAAAAGAATCAGGAATTGAAATTTCAGGAAAAGTTGTTACCAATTCTCAGTTGGAAATTGAGGACAAAAAAACTTTGGAGGCTCCCAAAACCAATATCATTCTTACTTATGAATCGCCGACTTTAGATAAAATCGTTTATTGGTTTCTAAGAAAATCTGTGAATTTGTACGGAGAAAATTTAATTAAAACTTTAGGAAAAGAGAAAAAAGGAAATCCAAATTTTAAAAGCGGAATTTCTTATCTAAATGAATTTTGGAAATCAAAAGGAATTAATCCCAATATGATTAATTTTGCTGATGGAAGCGGACTTTCACCACAAAATTATGTTTCAGCAAAAGCAGAAGTTCAGGCTTTAATTTATGCTAAAAAACAAATCTGGTACGATTCTTACTATGATGGATTTCCAACTCAGGATAACGGGATGAAAATGAAAAGCGGAACGATGCGCGATACAAAATCCTATGCAGGTTATCACACTTCCAAAGATGGAAAAAAATATGTTTATGCAATCATCATCAATAATTATCAGGGAAGCGGAAGCACCGAGCTTCAGAAAATTTTAAATGTTTTAAAATAATTCAGATTGAAAAAAAGATCCATTTTTGCCAGATTCAACAACTGGTTTATTTTTTCTTTGATGACATTGGTTGTTGTATCCATCGTTATTACTTCTACCTTGGTGGTAAATTATTTGAAGAAAGATGAAGTAAAGCAAGTTGACATTTTGGTTAAAGCTCTGAAATTTCAACAGGATGTTACACCAAGTTTAGAAGTTCAGGAATTACTTCTTGCCATTTACAGCTCAAATACGACAATTCCGATGATTATTTTAGATAAAAATGATCAGATTATTGAGTACAAACATCTGTCGCAAGAAATTGGAGATGATTCTCAAAATATAGTCGCCGAAGCCAAGATAATGGAGAAAAAATATCCCGCAATTGAAATAAAAGTTCAGGGCGGAAATGATCAGTTTGTGTATTATGACAATTCAAGAATGTTGAATAATCTTCAATATTTTCCTTTTCTCCTCGGATTTTTTGTTTTGTGCTATTTCTTATTTTCATTTTGGTTTTTAAGAACTGTTAAAAAAACTGATGAAGGTTATCTTTGGGCTGGTTTGGCAAAAGAAACAGCGCATCAAATCGGAACTCCATTATCGTCAATGATGGGTTGGATGGAAATTATGAAGTTAGAAAACCCTGATTCTGATGGCGTAATTGAAATTGAAAAAGATATTGAAAGACTTAGAACTATCTCAGAACGATTCTCAAAAATAGGTTCGGTTCCGGAGTTGAATGATACGAATTTCAATGAAACTATTAAAGAAAATTACGATTATCTGAAAACGAGAATTTCTAGAAAAATCGATTTTACACTTTTGCTTCCAACCTATAATATATTGGTTCCACACAATAAAATTCTGATGAGCTGGGTGATAGAAAATCTTGTTAAAAATGCAGTTGATGCCATGAAAGGTCAAGGTATTTTACAAATGTCGGTTTTCGAGCGCAATAAAAATATTTTGGTGGAAGTAAAAGATAATGGAAGCGGAATGACAAAATATCAAGCTCAAAATGCTTTTAAACCAGGATATTCAACTAAAAAACGAGGTTGGGGATTAGGTTTAAGTTTAGCAAAAAGAGTAGTACAGGAATATCATAACGGAGATATTAAAATTTCTCAAACAGAAGTAGGAAAAGGTACAACTTTTAGAATTTTAATTAAAAAAGCATAAATAATTATTATTAAAAAATTGATAATTGAAACTTAGATCATTCATTCTAAAACCTCTTTTTAAAACCTTAAAACAAAAGAAAAAAACACTATTTTTGAAACATGATTAGAGCGAGTAATATCCATAAATCTTATGGAGATCTGGAAGTATTGAAAGGAGTTGATATTCACATTAAAACTGGGGAAGTTGTTTCTATTGTAGGAGAATCCGGAGCCGGAAAATCTACACTTCTTCAGATTTTGGGAACTTTAGATACTCCATCAAATCCTCAAAAATACGATACGGAGATTTTTTTGAACGACCAGCCTTTTATTTACATGAGCGATAAACAGATTTCAAAATTCAGAAATCAGAATATTGGTTTTGTGTTTCAGTTTCATCAGTTGCTTCCTGAGTTTACCGCTTTAGAAAACGTTTTACTGCCAACAAAAATTGCAGGAGCCAACGAAAAAGAAACTTTAGAAAAAGCATATCATCTGTTTGAAGATTTAAAAATTGCTGAAAGAATTCATCATAAACCCAATCAATTATCGGGTGGTGAGGCGCAAAGAGTTGCGGTTGCAAGAGCCTTAATCAATTCTCCCAAGATTATTTATGCAGATGAACCGACAGGTAATTTAGACTCAAAAAACGCAGATGATCTTCACCGGTTATTTTTTGATTTGAGAGATAAATACAATCAGACTTTTGTAATTGTGACGCACAATCCTCAGTTGGCAGAAATTACCGACCGTAAGTTGGTCATGAAAGACGGATTAATCATCGAATAATATTATATTAATATATTTTTACCGCAAAAGATTCAAAAGAAATGATTGAAAAATGGCTGTTCAAAAGTTTATAAAATATAGAAAAAAAGTTCACAATCGTTTTGTTAGCTTTTGAATAAATTAATCGAATAAAAATCTTTTGAATCTTTTGCGGTAAAAAAATGTTCTAAGAATAACTTTAAACAAATATGAAATCTTTACTTTTTGCATTCCTTTTATTAATTTCCTGCAGTCAGTCAAAAGCTCAGGAAAATATTGATGTCTTGCCAAAAGAGAAAATTTCTGAGTTGAGAGATTATATTAAAAATAAAGAGTATAATCAAGATTTTGCAATTTTTATTAATTTTAAAGTTCATTCCGGGAAATACCGGTATTTTGTTTATGACTTAAAAAACAACAAAATTGTTCAAAAAGCAATTGTTTCCCACGGTTCAGGATCTGTAATTCCGAAATCAAATCAGCTTAAATTTTCCAATGTTGAAGGCTCTTATCAATCTTCTTTAGGAAAATATGAAATCAAGCAAAGTTATGTTGGTCAATTTGGCAAAGCTTATCGTTTGAAAGGTTTGGATTCAACAAATGACAATGCGATGCAGCGTGCCATTGTTCTGCATTCTTTTGGCTGTGTTTCAGATCAGGAATCTCAAGATTTAGCGTGTTTAAGTTTAGGTTGTCCTATGCTTTCTACAAAAGCTTTTAATCAAACAGCAAAGTTTTTAGACCAATCAAAAAAGAGCATCATTTTATATGCTTTTTATTAACTTAAATCTATAACCAGAAACCTTTAAACTAAATTCATGTCTATAAAATTTTTGGCAGAAGACGACAGACCGAGAGAAAAGTTTTTACTGAAAGGTAAAAATTCGTTATCCGATTCTGAACTTTTGGCAATCATTATGGGAAGTGGAAGCAGAGATGAAACCGCTGTTGAATTGGCAAGAAAAATATTAGCTTCGGTTGATAACAATTGGCATCAGTTGAGTTTATTGACGGTGAAAGATTTAATTAAATTTAAAGGAGTTGGTGAAGTAAAAGCTATTTCAATTGCAACAGCTTTGGAAATCGGAAGAAGAAGAGCAGCTCAGGAAATCCCTGAAAAACCTCAAATTTCGAGCAGTAAAGACGCCTATAATGTCTTAAAACTGCATTTATCTGATCTAAGAACAGAAGAATTTTGGGCACTTTTTCTGAATCAAAGCAATAAAGTAATTCACATTGCCCAACTTACTCAAGGCGGAATCAATCAGTCGATTGTAGACATCAGAATACTTTTCAAAACAGCTTTAGAGCATTTTTCAACAGGAATTATTATTTCGCACAATCATCCGTCAGGAAATTTAAAACCAAGCGCAGAAGATATTAGCATAACCAAAAAAGTGAAAGAAGCAGGAAATTTGATGAATATTCAGCTTTTGGATCATTTAATTATTACCCAAAATTCATATCTGAGTTTTGCAGACGAAGGATTATTATGATTAGAAGATTAAAATATAATGAAATTGATTTTGAAAAATATTCTCAATGCCTTGAAAGTTCTATACAACGAAAATATTCTGCAACAAAACGATTTTTAGATATTAGTTCTGATAAAAAATGGGAATTGCTCGTTTATAAAGATTATGAAGCAGTAATGCCGGTTCCGTATGTTTATAAATCTGGTGTAAAAATAGTTCACAATCCTATGCTTTGTCAGCAATTAGGCGTTTTTTCAAAGGAAGACAATATTGAACTTAATGAATTGTTTTTAAGTTTTTTAGAGAAAAAATATCTCATCAGAATTTATACTTTTAATGAATTTAATCAGTTTAAAACTTCATTAAAATCTAAAAACAACTTTCTGATTTTCCCTGACCAGTACGAAAAGGTTTACTCAAAATATTCTCCAAAAAGAAAGAGAAAACTCAGATTAGACGAACATGTTTTGAGTAACTCTGAAATTAAAGAAATCAATTTTAATCAAGCTGAAAGCTTTATTAGAGGTAATTTATTGGGTGCTGATAAAGAAGAAGATACAGAATTGTTTGTTTTAATTTTTAAAAATATGTTTGAAGCAGGCTGTTTGAAGTTCTCTGCTTTTTATCTTAATAAAAGAATTATCAACATTATTGTGACTTATTTTGATGATTTTACGGTGGCACTTTTAGGAACATTTAATGATAAAGAATCGGTTAAATTATCAGGAGCTTCTGTCTTGATAGACAATTGTATAAAAGAAAATATCCAGACTAAAATTTTCGATTTTGAAGGAAGTGATCTTCCTAATGTTGAAGAATTTTTCAGAGGTTTCAGACCTGAGCTTCGGCCTTATCATATGATAGATTATTCCAAGAAAGATATTCTCAAAAAATGGTTAAGCTTGAAGTTTATCATGAAACGATAATTTAACCACGCTCTTTAGATTAGTTCTAAATATATTTCATAAATTTATACAAGTATTTTACAAACTAATAGCAATGCTAAAGAAGATTCGCAATTATAAATTGCCTTACATGATTTATAATTTTTTCAATAGAAAAAAATTACAGCATAATATCCCACTTTATAAAAAATACGGACTCGATAAATCTTATTTCTCAAGCATTTCAAGCAAAGATTTTGCTCATTTACCAGAAAATGAGAGAACGTTTGATAAAGAAAAACTTTTTAATACCGAATTTTATAAGAATCTTTCAGAGGAAAATAAAATGAGTGCTGAAAGTTTTGACGATCAGGGTTTTTTAGTTTTGAGAAATTATTTGAAACCTGAAACCGCAGATCAGATCAATAATGAAATTGAAAAATTAATGAAAGATGGGACGATAAAATTCCGTTACGGTGGAAAATTAATGTTCGTTATTCATCATTCAGAAATCATTAAAAATATTGGAAACGATAAGAATTTACTTGAATTTTTATCTGTTTTAATTGATGGAAATGCTAAATTATTCCAAAGTATCAATTTCATCAACGGAAGTCAGCAAAAAACACATTCTGACAGTATTCATATGACGACTTATCCTTTAGGCGGACTTCTAGGAGTTTGGATTGCTTTGGAAGATGTGGATGAAACAAATGGTGCTTTGCATTATATTCCGGGGAGTCATAAACTGCCATATTTCCTGAACTCTGATTATGATAATGAAGGAACGGCTTTTAAAATCGGTAAAAAAAGCTATTTAGCTTATGAAGAATTCCTTGAGAATAAAGTGAAAGAATTAGGTTTTAAAAAAGAAGTTTTCCGAGCTAAAAAAGGAGATCTTTTGATTTGGCATGCCAATATTCTTCATGGTGGAGAACCACATTTAGACAAAACCAAAACCCGAAAAAGTCTTGTTTATCATTATTTTGATGACAAAAGTATATGTTATCACGAAGTAACTCAAAGACCTGCATTATTTGAGCTGTAAATTCAGAAAATATCATTAATTTTGCTTCCTCAAATTATGACAGATTTTTTAGACTATTTACCTTATGCAGCCGCATTAGTTATTGCAATACCGTTTTTGGTTTTGCTGAGACAATTTGTATATACTTACATCAACTTAAAAAATCAGGAGATTAAATTACTTTCTGTAAAATCAAATTCTGAAAATAAAACCCATTCTTATGAAAGAATGACCCTTTTTTTAGAAAGAATAAAACCTTCCAATCTTATTTTAAAATTTGATAAAGATCTTGCCGCTCATGAATTTGTATTTCTGACTGAAAAAACAATTACCGAAGAATTTGAATATAATGCTTCTCAACAGCTTTATTTAACAAAAAATTCATGGCAGAATATTGTAGATTCTAAAAATGCAATCATAGATTTGCTTCACAAAACATACGAAAGTCTTAATAATAATCCGAATCTTAACGAATATAAAACCGTTTTCATTATGAATTACATGAATGATAATGATTATATAGGTGCCACCATCGAAGATTTAAGGAGAGAAATTTTAATAATAGCTTAATTAAATAATAAATATAAATAATGATTCCAAATTTTAAAGCACATCCGTGGCATGGGATTTCTGCAGGAGAAGATGCGCCAAACGTTGTAAACGTATTCGTGGAAATAGTTCCTTCAGACACCATTAAATATGAAGTAGATAAAGAAACTGGTTACCTTAAAGTAGACAGACCTCAGAAATTTTCAAACATTATTCCTGCATTATACGGTTTTGTTCCAAGAACTTACTGTGACGCAGAAGTAATGAGATTAGCTGTAGAAAGTGGTGCAAGCGATGTTACAATGGGAGATCATGATCCTTTGGATATTTGTGTTTTAAGTTCTCATAATATTCATTCAGGAGGACTTTTGATGGAAGCTATTCCAATCGGAGGTTTCAAAATGATTGATGGAGGTGAAGCTGATGATAAAATCGTTGCAGTAATGGTAAGTGATCACGCTTTCGGGCATTTCAGAGATATTTCAGAATTACCAGAAGCTGAAGTAAAAAGATTGATGCACTATTTCCTTACTTACAAAAACTTACCGGATGAGCCTGCAAAATGCAGAATCCAGGAAGTTTATGGAGCAGATCATGCACATAAAGTAATTATAGCTTCTCAAAAAGACTATTCTGATAAATACGGAGGATAGCTCCTTAGTCAATAAAATTATAAAAGCAGGTGAGTTTTCATCTGCTTTTTTGTTTTAAATCTTATCTAAACTTTCTTAAACTTTCAAAACCTATAATATTTTAAATGGTTTGATGGAAATTATTAAGTATATTTAATATTCTATTACCAAAAAAATATTAAACTATGGACTTATTTGTGTTAGTGCCAATTTTTGGCGTTATTGCCCTGATCTATACTTTTCTCCAAAGTAATTGGGTAAGCAGACAAAATGCAGGAAATGAAAAAATGAAAGTTATCAGCGGGCATATCGCTGACGGTGCGATGGCTTTTCTCAAGGCCGAGTACAAAATCATGATGTATTTCGTCATTATCGTAGCTATTTTACTTGCAGTGATGGGAATGACCAATTCCAACTCGCACTGGAGCATCGGAATTGCTTTTGTCATTGGTGCCATACTTTCAGCTTTAGCTGGTTTCATCGGAATGAAAATTGCCACAAAAGCTAATGTAAGAACTGCAGAAGCAGCTAGAACTTCTTTATCTAAAGCTTTAAAAGTATCATTTACCGGAGGTTCTGTTATGGGAATGGGAGTTGCAGGTTTAGCAGTTTTAGGATTGGGTGCGGTTTATTTAATTATTAAACAGATTTTTGCTCCTAATTCAACTGTTGATTCCCATGAAATGGAAAGAACTATTGAGATTCTTACCGGATTTTCTCTCGGAGCGGAATCTATCGCTCTATTTGCAAGAGTTGGCGGTGGAATATACACTAAAGCTGCTGATGTCGGAGCCGATTTAGTTGGAAAGGTAGAAGCCGGAATTCCCGAAGATGACCCTCGAAATCCAGCTACAATCGCTGATAATGTTGGAGATAATGTTGGAGACGTTGCAGGAATGGGAGCTGATTTGTTTGGATCTTATGTTGCAACCGTTTTAGCAACGATGGTTTTAGGAAGAGAAACAATCTCAGTAGATTCTTTCGGAGGATTTGCTCCGATTCTTTTACCGATGTTAATTGCCGGAACAGGAATTATATTTTCTATGATCGGAACTTTATTCGTTAAAATTAATGATAATGAAGGAGCATCAACTTCAAACGTTCAGAATGCACTAAATTTAGGAAACTGGGGAAGTATTGTAATTACTGCAATCGCATCTTACTTTTTGGTCACCTATCTTTTACCTGAAAAAATGATTCTAAGAGGTTTTGAATTTACCAAAATGGGAGTTTTCGGAGCAATCATTGTAGGATTAGTTGTAGGAACTTTGATGAGCATTATTACAGAATTCTACACAGCGATGGGAAAAAGGCCGGTTTTAAGTATTGTACGACAATCTTCAACAGGTCATGCCACCAACATTATTGGCGGACTTTCGGTTGGAATGGAATCAACTCTTTTACCGATTTTAGTTTTAGCAGGAGGAATTTACGGTTCTTATTTATGCGCTGGATTATACGGAGTTGCAATTGCAGCAGCCGGAATGATGGCAACTACAGCAATGCAGTTAGCAATTGACGCTTTCGGACCAATTGCAGACAACGCGGGAGGAATTGCTGAAATGAGTGAATTACCAAAAGAAGTTCGTGAGAATACAGATATTTTAGATGCAGTAGGAAATACCACTGCAGCATCGGGAAAAGGTTTTGCGATTGCTTCTGCTGCATTAACGGCTTTAGCTTTATTTGCGGCTTTCGTAGGAATTGCAGGAATCGATGGAATTGATATTTACCGAGCCGATGTTTTGGCTGGATTATTTGTCGGTGGAATGATTCCATTCATATTTTCATCTTTGGCTATTACTGCGGTTGGACAAGCTGCAATGGCGATGGTAGAAGAAGTCCGAAGACAGTTCAGAGAAATTCCCGGGATTTTGGAAGGAAAAGCAGAACCGGAATATCAAAAATGTGTCGCTATTTCTACTGATGCATCTATCCGAAAAATGATGCTTCCTGGTGCAATTGCGATAGTTTCACCTTTATTAATTGGATTTATTTTTGGACCAGAAGTTTTAGGGGGATTTTTAGCCGGAGCAACAGTTTGCGGAGTTTTAATGGGGATTTTCCAGAATAATGCAGGTGGAGCTTGGGATAATGCTAAAAAATCTTTTGAAAAAGGAGTAGAAATCAACGGACAAACTTATTATAAAGGTTCAGAACCGCATAAAGCTTCTATTACAGGAGATACAGTTGGAGATCCGTTTAAAGATACTTCCGGGCCATCAATGAATATTTTAATAAAACTAATGTCGATTGTTTCTTTGGTTATTGCACCAACTTTGGCAGTTTTGCATAAAGATAAAATTGAAGCAAACAGAAAAGCTAAAATTGAAAGCTTACTTGGTAAATCCGGAATTCACACAGAAAATCAAACGATCTCAGGAAATAACGCAGTGATTGCACCTTCAGGAATTAATGGTCAATTAAATGAAAATGGCGATTTTGTTTATAATACCGGAAATGTTCAGGAAGTTAGACTGAAAAGTGGTAAAACAATTTCCTTAGGTAACCAAAGCCAATTATACTTTTTACAGGAGGATGTTTATAAGAAAAGTCAGGCGGTTTTAGATCCGAATAAATGGTACACCATTGAAAATTTATATTTTGAAACGGGTTCAAGTGACTTAAAGGCTGGTTCAGAAATTCAACTAGCTAATCTGGCTGAAATTATGAATGAATATCCGAATTTAAGAATAAAATTAGGTGGTTATACAGATAATATAGGAGGTGAAGAAAGTAATCTTTCACTATCCAATTTAAGAGCACAAACTGCAAAATTGAAATTACTTGAACTGGGAATTGCCGGAGATCGGGTAGAAACAGAAGGATATGGTTCTCAACACCCGGTTTGTCCTGAAAATGACAGCGAAGAATGTCAAGCAAAAAACCGAAGGATAGATATAAGAGTTTTAGCTCTTTAAATTAAAATCAACACTAAGCACTGCATTTGCGGTGCTTTTTTCATTATATGTTTTTTTTCAAATGTTCCAAAGCATTAATAATCACATCATCTTTTTTAGCAAAACTAAACCTTACATAATCAGAATCTTGTTTAGAATTATAAAAAGCCGAAAGCGGTAAACAGGAAACTTTTTTTTCAACAGTCAGCCATTTTGAAAATTCTACGTCTGTCATAGTTTTATTTACATTCCTGAAATTAACGATCTGAAAAAATCCACCTTGCGATTTTTCTTCAATTTTCAAAGGTGTGAATTGTAACATTTCATTAAAAATATCACGTTTTTGCTGCATTATTTTTTGGTTTTCAGCAGGATCAAAAACTTCAAGATATTTTGCTATTGCATATTGACAAGGAGAATTTGAACTATAAGAAATATATTGCTGATGAATTCTAAAGTAATTTAATAAATTTTCAGGAGCTAAAAGATAACTTACTTTCCAACCGGTTGCGTGAAACATCTTACCAAATGAAAAAATACAAAATGTTCTTTTCTTTAGTTCAGGATGCAAGAATGAACTGTAATGTTCTTCACTGTCATAACAATAAATATCATAAATTTCCTCCGAAATAAGATAGATTTCCTGATGTTTTATTAACTCATAAAGCTGATTCCAGTCTTCTTTAATCCAGATTTTTCCGGTGGGATTCTGAGGTGAATTTACAATGATTGCTTTAGTTTTTGAACTAATACAGTCTTGAAGTTTTTCCCAATCAACCTTAAAATCAACATCCAAATCGTAATAAACAGGAACTCCGCCATTTAAAACAATCGAAGGCGCATAAGTATAGTAAGATGGCTGAATAACAATTACTTCATCACCAATATTTAAAATAGATTTTAAAGAAGTGTACAAGCCAAAAGTAGAACAAGGAACAATATTAATTTCTTCTTTTTTAAGTTTTACGCTGTTTTTTCGATTTAAATTAAACTGAATAATACTTTCAATCAGCAAAGGATTTCCGGAAAGTGATTCATAGCTGTGACTGATCATATCTGCAGACTCTTTCAGATAATACCTTAAACGAGGATCAATTTCAAAATCAGGTAGACCTAATGACAAATCATAACTCTGATGTCTCGAAGCGAGCTCCGACATTTCTGTGAAAAATTTATAATCATTAAATCCGTAATTTTTTTCCATAGGCTTTTATCAAATATATAAAAAAATAGCATCCAATTTACAGTTGGATTTTTTTTGTTATTTTTAAACAAACAAATTTTTAAATGAAAAAATTTCTCATTCCTATCTTTTCAGTAATTATTCTTACGAGCTGTGGAAGCTCTATACATTTAAGTGATAAGCAGAATTCAAATCAAAACACCAGTTCAAGCAATTCTAAAAGTGATAAAGCTTTTAATAAAGCATATCAGCAAATTAAGTATAATGATTTAAAGAAAAATTTATATGTGATTGCTTCTGATGAAATGGAAGGAAGAGACACTGGAAGTCAAGGTCAGAAAAAAGCAGGAGAGTATATCGTCAAATTTTATAAAGATTTGGGAATTGAATTTCCTGAAAAACTAGGTTCATATTATCAGAAAGTTCCTTCTTCTTACATGAAAAAAAGAGGTGGTGGAAATTTACCTGATTCTGAAAATATTTTAGCATTTATTGAAGGAAGTGAAAAACCTGAAGAAATCATTGTTGTTTCTGCCCATTACGATCATATCGGAACTAAAAACGGTGTGGTCTACAACGGCGCCGATGATGACGGAAGCGGAACTGTGGCTGTAATGCAGATTGCAAAAGCTTTTCAAAAGGCTAAAAAGAAAGGTAACGGACCAAAGAGATCTATTTTATTTCTTCATGTAACGGGAGAAGAACACGGACTTTTCGGTTCGGAGTACTATTCTGATAATCCTGTTTTTCCTTTGGCAAATACAGTTGCTGACTTGAATATTGATATGATTGGAAGAGATGATATTGCAAATCGAGGTAAGAATTATGTTTATGTGATTGGTTCTGAAATGTTAAGTTCAGAATTAAAAATCATTACAGAAGCAGCAAATAAAAAGACAAATAATCTTGAATTAAACTATAAATACGACGATCCGAAAGATCCCGACAGATTATATTACCGTTCTGATCATTATAATTTTGCAAAACATGGAATTCCTGTAGCATTTTTCTTTGACGGAATTCATGAAGATTATCACAAGGAAACCGATGATGTTGAAAAAATTGATTTTAATTTATTGCAAAAAAGAACTCAATTGGTTTTTGCAACAGCTTGGGAATTGGCAAATCGTAAAGAGAGAATTGTCGTTGATAAAAAATAATAAGAAAAGTTTTGAATATGATTATTCGTGAAGCGAAAATAGAAGATATTCCTCAAATTCAGGTGGTGAGAAATTCCGTTAAAGAAAATACTTTGTCAAATCCTGATCTTGTTACTGATAAAGATTGTGAAGAATTTATGACCGAAAGAGGAAAGGGGTGGGTTTGCGAAATTGATGAGAAAATCACAGGCTTTTCTATTGTAGATTTAAAAGAAAATAATATTTGGGCGTTGTTTGTAGATCCTGATTTTGAAAAGATGGGAATCGGAAAAAAATTACATGACATGATGTTGGATTGGTATTTTAGTAAAACAAAAGAAAATGTATGGCTTGGAACTTCACCAAATACAAGAGCAGAAGTGTTTTATCGGAAAACCGGCTGGAATGAAATAGGAATACACGGAAAAAACGAAATTAAGTTCGAAATGACTTTTGATAACTGGATAAATAAAAAATAATATGAATCAAAAAATAAAATCAATAAGACCTTTTATCGGATCAAAAGATTTTGCTGAAAGCAGAGAATTTTATCGAGATTTAGGATTCGAAGAAGTCGAAATTGATCCTAAATTTTCAGTGTTTAAAAAAGGAGATTTTGCATTTTATCTTCAGGATTATTATGCAAAAGAATGGATTGAAAATACCATGATTTTCCTTGAAATAGAAAATGTAGATCTTTATTGGGAAGAGCTTTCTGCTTTAAATTTGAAAGAAAAATATAAGTCAATAAAATTAATTCCAACAAAAACAATGGATTGGGGAAAAGAATGTTTTCTGCTTGATCCCGCTGGAGTTTTGTGGCATTTTGGAGAGTTTTTTAGTTCTTAAAATATGATTTACGCATTCGACACCTATTATTACGAAAACTTCGCTAAAACAGTCTGCATCGCATTCGAAAACTGGAATTCTGAGACTGAAAGTTTTATCTATTCTGAAAATACAGAGATTACTTCCGATTATGAAAGCGGAGCATTTTATAAAAGAGAATTACCTTGCATTCTGAGTTTATTAAAGAAAATTGAGTTACAACACGGTGATTTAATTATTGTAGATGGTTATGTGACTTTAGATAATGACGGCAAATTTGGTTTAGGTGGCTATCTTTATCAATCTTTAGATGAAAAATATCCTATTATTGGTATTGCAAAAAACGGATTTAATAGTGAAGATCATCAAAGAAGAATTGTTTTACGTGGCGAAAGCAAAACTCCATTATTTCTTACTGCGATTGGAATTAATGTTGACAAAACTCAATCTGAAATAGAAAATATGCACGGAAATTTTAGAATCCCAACATTATTGAAAAAACTAGATCAGCTTACAAGAGAGAAAGATGAACTAAATATGAGAAACTGATAAAAGTCAGTTGAATATTTATTTATATTTATTCTAAATAAATATAAATTTGTTTCAGAATTAAAACGATTCTAAAAACATCAAATAGTTCATATCCATATTAATTTTTCATTTTTCAAGAACCGATAAGTTTTGCTTGTCGGTTTTTATTTTGAAACGTGAAAATTCAATCAAATAAATTCTTACTTTTGAAATGATTAAACACAAAAACAATGAAAAAATTATTTTGCCTTCTTGCAGTAAGCTGTTCCGTTATTTTATTCTCTCAAAAATCTTATTCAAAAATTAGCAACTCAAAAATCAGTCAAGAAAGAGTTCAGATTAGTGAACAATTTATCAAAGAATATTTTACAAAATGTGAAAATAAAGACTTTTCAAAATTTAATAATTTTATTTTAGACAAAAGATTAGAAAGAAAACTAAATGAAAATTATGAGAAAAATTGTGAAGAGTCATTACAAAATAATGGAAAAATCACTATTAAAAAATTTAATTCGGCATATCTTCAAGACTTTACAAAAGACAGAGATCCGATAGAATATATTGTTTTTGATGCTGATTTTGAAAAATCTAAAGATCTCAAATTTGTAAGTGTCTGGATTTACAGAGATCAAAACGTGATCAGCGGAATTTGGATTTCTAAAGAAAAACCTTAAGCAAAAGAATCCGCTCTTTAGAAGCGGATTCAGTAGATAAATACATCTCATTTTTTTAATTAGACAACAACAAAAAAGCACAGCCGACGATGCTGTGCTTAAATTTTTATTTCAAATTTAATTGCGATTTCGAATTCGAAAAAGGCAAGAAAAAGATTCATTTCATTTTTATTACATAGTAAATGTAGGAATATTTTTAATACGAAATGTAAATTTAATGTTAAAATCCACAACTTATCCACATTTTTTTGTGGATAAAAGTTAATAAACCTAGTTATTTTTTATCACTTCACTTTCAAAAGGTGCTATTCTTCTAATATTATATGAATGATAACCTAAACTGTCAATGTTTTTCAATAGTTTGTAGATATCAAAATTTTTAATCGTATCATTTTCAAAAGAGAATGACAAAGTTTGAAGTCTACCTTGATGATTTTTCATGCTCTTCTCAAAAGATTTATCTTTAAGTAAAGAATATATTTGATTGTAATGGATTTGATGTAAACTATCTTTGCTAAGCTTTCTTCTTAATACTTCTGTTTTATCAGGGCTCCATCCACACCAATTCCATATCAATTCTTCGTTGTAGAAATAAACTATTCCATTGTTTAAAATAATGAAATTAACTGCTCCTTTTGGATAATCGTAAAATTTAATTTCTTTAATTTCAGCTAATTCAGGATTCTTAAGCTTAGCTTCCTCAAAATGTTTATTAATATCATCATTAAATTTAGAAACAATAAAATCTCTCTTTTCATTATTTTGTTTATCATCTTTTTTACATGAACTAATGAATAAAATTATTAATATTGAAAAGAGAAATCTCATACCATAATTATAATTTCTCCGCAATATATTTTGCTGTATGCGAAGTTTTATTCTTTGCTAAATCTTCCGGGGTTCCTGCAAAAACTACTTCTCCGCCATATTTTCCTGCTTCCGGACCGATGTCTATAATATGATCTGCACATTTCATGATATCAGGTTGATGTTCAATAACAATCACAGAATGTCCGAGATCGATCAATGCCTGTAAAGATTTCAATAACTTTTGAATATCATGGAAATGTAATCCTGTAGATGGTTCGTCAAAAACAAACAGGGTTTTATCTGTAGTCACACCTTTTACAAGAAATGAAGCCAGTTTTACACGTTGGGCTTCACCTCCGGAAAGAGTAGAAGAGCTTTGTCCGAGCTGCAAATATCCTAAACCAACATCCTGAAGCGGAGTTAGTTTTGTCACGATTTTATCTTCTTTATTTTCTCTGAAAAACGTTAAAGCTTCGTCAACGGTCATGTGAAGAATATCAGAAATATTTTTTTCGTCGAATCTCACTTCAAGAACTTCATTTTTAAAACGGGTTCCTTTACATGTTTCGCATTCAAGCTCAATATCCGCCATAAACTGCATGGAAACATTGATTACTCCTTCACCTTTACACTCGTCACATCTTCCGCCATCAACGTTGAAAGAGAAATGTTTTGGCTTGTAACCCATCATTTTCGCACTTTTCTGCTTAGAAAACAAATCACGAATATCGTCATAAGCCTTCAGATAAGTTACAGGATTTGAACGGGAAGATTTTCCAATAGGATTTTGATCAATTAATTCGATGTGTTTGATTAATTTTTTTGGAAATTCTACAGAATCATAATCGCCTTTCTTTCCGCCCATTCCCAATTGAATCTGAATATCATTCGTCAGAATTTCTTTCATTAAAGTTGATTTTCCACTTCCGGAAACTCCTGAAATAACGACTAAACTTTCCAACGGAACATCAACATCAATATTTTTTAAATTATTTGATCTAGCACCTTTTATATGAATAAATTCCTTAGCTTTTCTGCGTTTTTCAGGAACTTTTATTTCCAGTCTTCCTGTAAGATATTTTGAAGTCAGCGTATCTGCATCTTTCAGTTCTTTATAATCACCTGCAAAAACCAATTCTCCGCCTAAATATCCGGCTTCAGGACCAATATCAATGATATAATCTGCTGCTCTCATGACGTCTTCATCATGCTCAACAACAATTACGGTATTTCCAATGTCACGTAGATTTTTTAAAACTCCAATTAAATTTTCGGTATCTCTTGAGTGCAATCCAATCGACGGTTCATCCAAAATATAAATTGAACCCACCAAAGAACTTCCCAAACTTGTCGCCAAATTAATTCTTTGACTTTCACCTCCCGAAAGCGTGTTCGAAGTTCGGTTAATTGTTAAATATCCCAGACCAACTTTTAATAAAAATTCAACTCTCGTTGTAATTTCGTAGAGTAATCTTTTTGCAATTTCTTTATCGTGTTCTGAAAGTTTTAAGCTTTGAATTAATGGTAAAAGTTCATCCAAAGGAAGCTCAATCATCGACTGAATATTGTTTCCGTCGATTTTCACCCAGCTTGTTTCTTCACGAAGACGCAAACCTTCGCAAGTCGGACAAAGCGTTTTTCCTCTGTAACGAGAAAGCATCACACGATATTGAATTTTATACAAGTTTTCCTCCAACATTTTGAAGAAATTATTCAAAGAAGGGAAACTTGATTTTCCATCACCTTTCCAAAGATAATTTTTCTGTTCTTTGGTCAGTTGATGATAAGGCTTATGAATAGGGAAGTCTTTTGCTTTTTTAATGAAATCTTTTTTCCATTCGCTCATAGTTTCACCTTTCCATGAAGCAACTGCATCTTCAAAAACCGACAAAGCTTTGTTTGGAATGACCAAATCATCATCAATTCCGATCACTTTTCCGTAACCTTCACAAGTAGGACAAGCGCCAAAAGGATTGTTAAAGCTGAAAAAATGAACGTTAGGCTCAAGAAATTCTATTCCGTCGAGCTCAAATTTATTTGAAAATTCTTTTACAGTGCCGTTTTCGGTATTTTTTAATGAACAATATCCACGACCTTCATAAAACGCCATCTGAATGGAATCTGCCAAACGCTGAAGAAAACTTTCATCTTCTTCGTAAGAAAAACGATCTATCACCAAATTGATTTCCATTCCTTTTTCGGGAGTGAAACCAAAACTTTCTAAATCTTCAATTCCGGCAACATTTCCGCTGATTTCTAATCTTGTGAAACCTGCAAGTTTTAAAACATTTAAAGTATCTGTAAAGTTTTCAACATCAAAATCTAACGGAGCAGTTAATAAGAACGGAACATTGTTTTTTGCGGTTTTAATATAATCTATAACATCAGTCACCGAATCTTTTTTCACTTCATTCCCCGAAACCGGAGAAAATGTTTTTCCGATTCTTGCAAACAAAAGCTTCATGTAATCGTAAATTTCCGTAGAAGTTCCGACTGTAGAACGTGGATTTGAAGAAATTACTTTTTGCTGAATCGCAATAGAAGGCGCTAAACCTTTAATATCATCAACTTTTGGTTTTTCTAATTTACCTAAAAACTGACGTGCGTAAGAACTTAAACTTTCCACATATCTTCTCTGTCCTTCCGCATAGATTGTATCAAAAGCCAAAGAAGATTTTCCGCTTCCGGAAACTCCCGTAATGACAATTAATTTATTTTTCGGAATTAAAACATCAATATGTTTCAGGTTGTTAAGGTGTGCGTTTTTAACGAAGACCTGTTTCTTTATATCTATATCTGTTGTTGAAGCCATAGTAAAATTAAGACTAGCAAAAATACGAATTTTTGATGGATTTTATTTAAAAGAATTACCTACTGCTATATTCAAAATATCAATAAGAAAATTTTAAATCATTATGAATCAATTTGTAAAATAATTTTTAATGCTTCTTTTTGAAAATTACATGAATTTGAAACATTTGCTCTTGCTTTGTAAATATTTTTCGTGTAAAATTGCATTCCTAAATTAGTAATAAGTATGAGAAAATTTTTCCAACATTTTATTACACATTTAATGAGAAAAAGATAAAAAAGAGTTTAAAAACACTTTGGAGATGCATATTTTTTATGCATCTTTTTTTATGATATGTATCATTTTTTGGTTCTGAGAAAGTCTGCTAATTTTGAAAGCTTCAAAAAATAAACTAAAGTAATATGAATAAGAAACTCGGAACTGTAATTTTTTTTGCTTCGCTTTGCTCGGTAAATGCACAGATAAAAACTTCAGATATAGATTCTGTTGAGATTCAGGGAAAATTTATCGCAACCACTTATAAAAATGCCAATCAGAATATTTCTGTGATTACACGAGAAGATATTCTGAATTCTCCGGCTGCAAGTATTGATGAGATTCTACAGCAAATTCCAGGAATGGACATCAGAAGGAGAGGTGCAAATGGAGTACAGAGTGATGTCGGTTTCAGAGGAAGTTCGTTTGAGCAGGTTTTAATTTTAATCAACGGAATCAGGATGAATGATTCGCAAACCGGTCACAATTCATTAAATATTCCTGTTGATTTAGATAATGTTGAAAGAATAGAAGTCATCAAAGGTCCTGCTGCAAGAAGATTTGGACAAAATGCTTATGCCGGAGCAATCAATATTATTACTAAAACTCATATTGGAAAGAATGTGAAAATCCGTGCCAATGCAGGAGATTACGAAACATACGGTTTCGGATTTAATGCAAATCTTGGAAACGAAAAGTTTTCAAATACTTTACAGGCAAATTCAAATTCATCACAAGGTTACAGACATAATACTGATTTTGAAATCAGAAATGTTTTCTATCAAAATCAATTAAAAATAAAAAATGGTGACATCAGATTGCAAGCCGGTTTTTCTGAAAAGAAATTTGGCGCCAACGGATTTTACTCTTCACCAAAAGCAACGGAGCAATATGAAGAATTACAATCATCAATTTTGAGCCTTGCACACCAACAAACTTTCGGAAAATTAAAGCTTAATTCTAATGTTTATTGGAGAAGAGGGCAGGATATGTATCTGTTTAACAGAGAAAAGCCTGAAATCTACAGAAATATGCATATCGGAAATAATGTAGGAGGAGAAGTGAATTCCAGCTATACTTCAAGTTTGGGAACAACAGGTTTAGGTGTTGAATTGAGAAAAGAATTTTTGGCAAGTAACAATTTGGGAGACAGAGAACGGTTTGTAACTCAGGTTTTCTTCGAGCATCATTTTTCTTTCTTTGATAAAAAACTAAACATCAGTCCGGGAGCTTCTTGGGCAAATTATTCTACCCATGGAAACTTTTTTTATCCGGGATTAGACGTTGGTTATACATTTTATCAGAATAATAAAGTGTACGGAAATATCTCCAGAGTTCACAGGGTTCCTACGTTCACAGATTTGTATTATACAAGCAAAACAGAGCAAGGAAATCCTAATCTTTTACCGGAAAACGCTATTTATGCAGAACTTGGATATCAATACCAAAACAAAAACATTTTAGCAAAACTAAGCGGTTTCTACAGAGATTCTAATAATTCAATCGACTGGACTAAAAATTCTTTAGAAGATCCGGTTTGGTATTCAAGAAATATTGGAGACACTGAAATTAAAGGTATTGAAGCTGAAGTCGGGCATCAGGTTTTCGATTGGATGAAATATACTTTGGGATACACGTATATCGACAATAAATTGAAGGATTTAAATGATTTGAACTCCCGTTATGCACTTGATAATTTGAAACATCAGTTTGTAGCAAAACTTCAGACAAAATTTCTGAAATATTTTACCAATGAACTGGTTTATAGATATAACGATCGAGTAAATTTAGGAAGTTATCATTTGCTTGATGAAAAACTGAGTTTTAATAAGAGAGACTTTTCAGTTTATGTTTTAATCAATAACGTAACTGATTCTGATTATACAGAAACTTTTGGAGTACCAATGCCACAAAGATGGTTTCATATTGGTTTTTCTTACAATATTAATATTAAGTAAACTTAATATTACAGAATAGTTAAATAATATAAATTTGCAAAAATTTTTTTGGATGAAACTTATTTTAAGTCTGGGTTTACTTTTAAGTTTAAGTATTTACAAAGCGCAAGAGCACATCTCATCGTTTAATGCACTCACCATCACCTATAAGTTTCATCCAAAATTTTTCCTTTATGCTGAAGGGCAATCCAGAGGAATTGAAGAATACACTTACCCTGATTATTACGAAATAAAAGGAGGTTTAGGTTATAATCTTACAAAAAATCACAAACCATTTATCGGTTTAGGACGTTACGCAACTTACAAAGATCACGCAATTAACAAAGAAGAATTTCGAGTTTGGTTGCAGGATGTTATCGATTTTAAACAAGGAAGAGTAAAGTTTGAAAACAGATTTCGTGTTGAAAAATCTTGGTTTTATGAACCTCAAACTGAAAAAAATTCTGAGAGAATGCGTTACCGTTATCGTTTGAACGTTTCAGTCCCTTTAAATGCTAAAAAAATTGCACCCGGAACTGTTTTCGCAAACGTTTATGACGAAGTTTTTGTTGTTACACCAATGAAACCTTCATTTGCAAGAAACAGAGTTTATGGTGGCTTCGGTTATCAAATTGATGAAAACTTCGGAGTTCTAGGCGGTTATCTTTGGCAGAGAGAATTTGAAGCAAAAGGAAATAAAAATGTTCATTTCGTTTACCTTGCTTTAAATATCAACATCGACGACACCGATAATGATCATAAAAACAAAACCTATCATTTTCCGGGAGCTGATTAATCTAATATTTCTCTGTTAAATATCGATACGCTTTCAAATATTTATTGAAACGATGAATATCTTTTGATGTTAATTCACGGTTTACCCTTCTCAAATCCATATTATCACGAAGATCATTTAGCTTTACGGCAACTGCAAGAGATGATCTTTCGGTTCTTTTTACAAAATCATCATAGATTTCTTCAGGATCAAATTTTGTTAGGCAGCTCACTGCAAATAGAATATATTCCGGAAAACCTTCAGATCTTAAATATTCAAAACTGAATTCTTCGGGATGATCTTCGACTACATCATGTAATACGCCTACAATTTTCTCATCCATCGTTTTACCGTATTCCATTACACGCATTACGTGAGCAATATACGGCGCATGATATTTATCTTTTTGCCCTTTATGTGCTTTATCAGCAATTTTTATCGCTTTATTTAAAAGTTCTTCTTTTGTCATTCTTATTAGAAAAATAGAATACAAAAATATAAAACAGCTTAGAAAAACTCTATAATTTTAATGAAAAGTTTAGGAGATTTTATTAACAATTTGATTTAAAGAAATTTATTTCGCAGCCAACTTTGGAGGTTGAGCTACATCTAGTAAATTTGGTGTTTTGTATAGAGTAGTATTTCCATTTAGAGTTTTTAGGCTTGAATATAAATTTGGATTTTTTGGTTTGACAACAGGCATTTTGCACAATTTTGCAATTGAACTGTCAAAATCTGATACAGCGGATGGCTTTAAAATAAAAGGTTTTTCTAATTTTAATAATTTTGCAGAATCAATTTTTAAAGATTTTATTGGAGAAATTTGTGCTGAGATTGCTACTGAATTTAATATTGTAATTAATAATAGTTTCATTGTTTAAATTTTATAAGGTTAAATTATAGTGACTTAAAACTTCATATTTTATTATAAAACAACTGATATTATTTGTTCATTACATTTGAGATTTTTAATCGTGATTACGAATTCTGAATTTACTATTATTTAAAAATAATTAAAATAAAAAACGTCCCAAAATTGAGACGTTTTAAAATCAAATTTATATATAAAAGACTAATAATGTCCTTTTTCAATATAATGTGCAGCCACTTTTTCAGTTAATGCTACAACATTTGGAGTATTTGTATATTTCGTAAATCTTCTTAAACCAGAAAGCATCATTCTTTGTTCGTCACCTTCTGCAAAAGAAACAATTCCTTCTTTAGCAGCAGCAATAATCTTGTCAATAGCTTTGTAAAGGTTTAATTGAGCCATTGCAGCTTCCACAGAATCAGCAGAGAAGTGTTTCTCAGCTCTTAAAATCGCAGATTCTGCCATATAGATCTGGTTAAGAATTTCAGAAGCATTTAATAATAAATGTTGCTGTTTCTCAATATCCATCATATATTTTTGAAGAGCAGCACCGGAAACCATTAAGAAAACTTTCTTAAGATTGGCAATAATCGCTTTTTCTTCGCTCATCAATTCAGAATAATCAGGAACTTCGAAAGACGGAATTCCCATCAATTCTTTACTGATTGCCATTGCCGGAGATAATAGATCTAATTCTCCTTTCATTGCTCTCTTGATCAACATTCCAACTGCAAGAAGTCTGTTGATTTCGTTGGTTCCTTCGTAAATTCTTCCAATTCTGGCATCTCTCCATGCAGCTTCCATTGGTGTGTCTTCTGAGAATCCCATTCCACCATAAATCTGGATTCCTTCGTCTGCTGTATTTTGTGTAAGATCAGAAACGAAGACTTTAAGAATAGAAGCTTCTACTGCAAATTCTTCAACACCTTTTAATTCAGCTTGCTGATGATCCATTCCGCCAGAAACTAATTCTTCAATTTTATCTTCAACATTTTTTGCTAAACGGTAAGAACCTGCTTCACTCACGAAAACTCCGGTTGACATTTCAGCAATTTTCTTTCTGATTGCTCCGAAAGTTGATATTGAAACTCCAAATTGCTTTCTCTCATTTGAATATTGAATAGAGTGGTTTAAGATTCTTCTTTGTCCGTCAAGGTTTGCAGCAGCTAATTTAATTCTACCAACATTCAAAGCATTCAAAGCGATCTTGAAACCGTTGTTTCTTTCACCTAACATGTTTTCTACAGGAATCTTCATATCATTGAAGAAAACCTGACGAGTTGAAGACGAACGAATACCTAATTTATGCTCTTCCTCTCCGAAAGTCAAACTTTCAGGATTTTCAAGCTCTGAACGGTTGATTACAAAACCAGTGATGTTTTTGTCATCATCAATTTTAGCGAACAAAGTGAAAGTATCTGCGAAACCTGCATTGGAAATCCACATTTTTTGTCCGTTGATGATATAATGTTTCCCATCTTCTGACAACTTTGCTCTTGTTTTTCCTGAGTTTGCATCAGAACCGGCATCCGGTTCAGTCAAGCAATAAGCTCCAAATTTTGTTCCTGTAGCTAAATCCGGAAGATATTTCTTTTTTAATTCTTCACTTCCGTAAAGAAGAGTAGGAAGAGTCCCGATTCCGGTGTGTGCCCCGTAAGCTGTTGCTAATGAACCATTTCCTCCTGAAACATAATCACAAGCCAACATTGTGCTCACGAATCCCATTCCAAGACCTCCGTATTCTTCAGGAACTGTAATTCCTAAAAGTCCCATTTCGCCTAATTTGCGCATTGTTTCTTCTGTCAATGCATAATCTTTTTTCTCAAAACGATCGTGGTGCGGAATAACTTCTCTATCTATAAATTCTTTCGCAGAATCGCGAAGCATTTTTTGTTCTTCTGAAAGTTCTTCCAAAGAAAATATTTCATTAGCTGGAATTTCTTTAATTAAAAACTCACCGCCTTTTAATGTTTTATTAAGTGTATCACTCATTGTTTTAATTTTTTAGATTTAAAGAATAAAGAGAAAAGAATAAAGACTTACAACTTTAAGTTTTTTTGAAAGCCAGAAATCATTCTCTGTAATTCTGTGATTTTATTTTCTATATTTTCAAGTTTAGACAAATCAAAATAACTTCTGTTTGAAGAAATTATAATTTGAGTTTGTAATTCGTAAAGAGATCCAAGACTTATTTCCAAAAATCGATTGAAATCTTTATTTGAACTTCTGCTTGATCCTTCAGCAATATTTGAAGCAACCGAAACAGAACATCTTCTAAGTTGAGATTTTAATCCAAATTCTTCATTTTTAGGAAAACAATCAGTAAGAATATAAGTGTCATTAGCTAGTTCAATAGCCAACTTCCAAATGTTTAAATTCTTAAAATTATGTTTCACCTCTGTCTTTTCTCTTTATTCTTTGTTCTTTTCATCTATAATAACTCAAAGATTGAAGCCGCGCCTTGCCCTGTTCCAACGCACATAGAAACCATTCCATATTTGTTTCCGCGTTTTCTCATTTCGTCAAGAAGTTGAACCGTTAATTTTGTTCCTGTACATCCAAGTGGATGACCCAAAGCGATGGCTCCTCCGTTTACATTTAAGATATCAGGATTTAAATCTAATTCTTTTTTGATAGCAACAGATTGTGATGCGAATGCTTCGTTTAATTCGATTAATTCAATATCTTTTAATTCTAAACCTGCTTGTTTCAAAGCTTTTGGAATAGCGTAAATCGGTCCCATTCCCATGATTCTTGGCTCAAGACCTGCAGCTGCATAAGCTACTAATCTTGCTTCTGGTTCAAGACCTAATTCTTTTACCATTTCTTCGCTCATCACCATTACGAAAGCTGCTCCGTCACTCATTTGAGAAGAGTTTCCTGCAGTTACGCTTCCTCCGTTTTTAAATACAGGTCTTAATTTAGTCAAACCAGCCAATGAAGTATCTGCTCTTGGCCCTTCATCTACTGAAAAATCAAACTTTTTAGTCTGCATTTTCTGGTTTTCATCCAAGAAATTATATTCAACAGGAATTGAAACAATCTGATTGGCAAATTTACCTTCCTGATTCGCTTTTAAAGCCTTCATATGAGATTCAAAAGCGAATTGATCCTGTTCTTCTCTTGTAATATTATATTGTTTTGCAACCTCTTCTGCAGTGTAACCCATTCCCCAATAATAATCTGGGTTTGTTTTTGCAATTTCCGTTTCAGGAACCGGTTTATAGCCACCCATCGGAATATAAGACATTGATTCTGTACCACCAGCAATGATGCAATCAGCCATTCCTGCCTGAATTTTTGCAGAAGCAATCGCAATAGCCTCACTTCCTGATGCGCAATATCTGTTTACGGTAACTCCGGGAACTTTGTCTGTATTCAATCCCATTAAAGAGATCAAACGGGCAACGTTCAAGCCTTGTTCAGCTTCCGGCATTGCGTTTCCTACGATAAGGTCATCGATTCTGTTTTTGTCTAATTGCGGAAGTTCAGCCATTAATTTTTCAATAACTGTAGCCGCCATTACGTCAGGACGAGTAAAACGAAGGGAGCCTTTTGGCGCTTTTCCTACCGCTGTTCTAAATCCTTTTACTATGTATGCTTGTTTTGACATTTGTTTTAATTATTTGATTTAAACATACACTTTGTCATTTTGGAAGCATCTAAGTTTAGATTCCTATGGAATGACAAAGTTTGTGTTAATTTGGAGTTATTAATTTCTTAATGGTTTTCCGTTTTGTAACATATACTGAATTCTCTCCAATGTTTTTCTCTCACCACAAAGCTGTAAGAAAGTTTCTCTTTCAAGATTCAATAAATATTGTTCAGTTACGATTGTTGGTTCAGAAAGATTTCCACCGACCATTACATTCGCTAATTTATCTGCAATTTTCTTGTCATGTGCAGAGATGAAGTTTCCTGTCAACATTTGGTCAGTTCCAACGTAGAACATTCCCAATGCATCTTTACCCAAAACTTTTACTTTTTGTTCGATCGGTTGAGTATAACCATGTTCGGCTAAACTTATTGCCAACATTTTTGCTGTTTTGATCTGCGTTCTTTTATCAACTGTCACGATATCTTTTCCTTTTTCAAGAATTCCCATATCGTAAGCTTCATAAGCAGAAGTTGCCACTTTACCCATGGCAATATTCATGAAAGCTTCACGAAGTCTGTTATTTTTAACATCATCGCTATGGAATTCTCTTGATGTTCTCAATGTCAATTCTTTCGTTCCACCACCACCAGGAATTACACCAACCCCGGTTTCAACCAATCCTATGTACGTTTCTGCTGCTGCGACAACTCTGTCGGCATGCATGGTCATTTCGCAACCACCACCAAGCGTCATTCCGTGAGGAGCAACAACAACAGGGATAGAAGAGTAACGAACTCTCATCATTGATTTTTGGAAATACGCGATTGCCATATTCAAATCATCCCAATCCTGCTCGATAGCCATCATTAAAATCATTGCTAAATTTGCTCCAACAGAGAAATTTGTCCCTTGATTTCCGATTACTAATCCATCATATTCTTTTTCAGCTAAATCAATCGCTCTGTTCAATCCATCTAAAACTTCGCCTCCAAGAGAATTCATTTTAGAACGGATTTCGAAGTTGATGATTCCGTCGCCTAAATCTTCAATCGAAGCTCCCGAATTACTCCAAAGCGTTTTGTTTTTTCTGATATTATCTAAAATAATGAAAGAATCCTGACCCGGAATTTTGTTGTATTCTCCTGAGTTTTTATCAACGTAAATGCTTTGTCCTTCATCATTAACTTTATAGAAAGTCTCTACATTTTTTACCCAGTCTGAAACTTCGTAACCTGCATCTTTAGCTAATTCAATACCTTTTTGAACGCCAACTGCATCCCAGATTTCAAACGGACCGTTTTCCCAACCGAAACCTGCTCTCATGGCATCATCGATCTTATAAACTTCATCAGAGATTTCAGGAACTTTATGCGAAACATAAGCGAATAACGCACCCAAAGATTTTCTGTAAAGCTCTCCAGCTTTATCTTTACCACCAATTAAAACTTTGAATCTGTCAATTGGCTTATCAATATTTTTAGTTAATTCTAAAGTTGGGAAAGAAGATTTCCCTTGAAGTTCGTATTCTAAAGTATCAAGATTTAATCCGTGAATTTCAGATTTTCCTTCTGCATTTTTCACTTTTTTGTAGAAACCTTGCTCTGTTTTTGAACCTAACCATTTGTTATCAACCATTTTCTGGATGTAACCTGGAAGTGCAAAAACATCATTGAAATTATTAGCTTCCGTACCGCTATTACGAACACCATTTGCAACCATCACCAACGTATCCAAACCAACAACATCCGCTGTTCTGAATGTTGCAGATTTTGGACGACCGATTACTGGACCTGTTAATTTATCAACTTCAGAAACGGTTAAACCTAATTTTTGAACATTGTGAAGCAAATCCATCATTGAGAAAACCCCAATTCTGTTCGCGATAAATGCAGGAGTATCTTTTGCTAAAACGGTTGTTTTACCTAAGAATTTGGCTCCATAATTCATATAGAAATCAATGATCTCCGGAGATGTATCAGTTGTTGGAATAATCTCTAAAAGAGGAAGATATCTTACAGGATTAAAGAAGTGCGTTCCTGCAAAATAATGTTTGAAATCATCGCTTCTTCCTTCCACCAAAATATTAATTGGAATACCGGAAGTGTTTGAAGAAACTAAAGTTCCCGGTTTTCTGAACTGTTCGATTTTTTCGTAAACTGATTTTTTAATGTCTAGTTTTTCAACCACAACTTCAATAATCCAGTCTGTATTTTTTATTTTTGGTAAATCATCATCAAAATTTCCAACCTTGATTCTATCCGCAAATTTTGGAGAATAGAGTAGAGCCGGACTTGCTTTTTTCAGTTTTTCAAAGTTTTCAGAAGCGATTCTGTTTCTTACCGCTTTGTCATCTTTGGTCAAACCTTTTTTCTGTTCTGCTTCAGTTAATTCAAAAGGCACGATATCCAAAAGCGAAACTTCTACGCCAATATTGGCAAAGTGAGCCGCAATACCGCTTCCCATAATTCCTGAACCAAGAACCGTTACGTGTTTGATTCTTCTTTTCATTTGATTATATTTATTATTTATTTTCGGTTGTTTATATCTGTAGCTATTTTCATAATTTCTGTCATAACCTCTTTAAAGGTTTCCAATTTTTCAGGAGCTATTTTTTCCATCACTTTTTTGTTAAAATTGACAACAACTTCCTTAGACATATTTCGGGAACTTAATCCTTTATCAGTTAGTTTAATGATAACCTCTCTTTTATCAGTAGTCGTTTTTTCTTTATAGATATAGCCATTGTCTTCTAGAAGTTTGATGATTCTTGTTAGGGAAGTTGGCTCAATTGCCATTTTAGGTCCCAAATTAGTACTTCTTGTTCCTTCTTTTGGGTCAATTTTAAGAAGAGTAAGTGCTTGAACAGCAGTAGAATCATGTTCTTGAGCAAGCTCAGTGTACATTTTGGAAACAGCTAACCAAGTCTGCTTCAAAATGAGATCAACATTTTCGGTTTTATCTTTGTTATTATCCATTATAATTTTTTTTGCTAATCGGTTTTATCAAATGTAGCAAATATTATGCATGCATAGTATTTATTAACGTTAAAATTTGTTAACAATCTGACAATAAGTTAATTAAATTATATGACAAGCATAATACTATGCATGCATAGTATATGAATTGAACAAATAAAATATCGTATCAGTAAATGGTTTTCAATAAATTAACGATTTCTTCAAAGGATTCGCATTGGTGTCTTATAGAATCATTTGAAATTAACCAAAAGTTGTCCTGAAATTCGAAATTTAAAGATGAAAGGTCTTTTTGAAAGTTTTTTTGAAGTAAAGAATATAACATTTCCTTATAAAAATCTGGAGCAATAATCTTTGGAGCAACGAAATTGTCATTAATTTGAAATAAAGATATACTTGTTAATTCATCATGATGGAGCAAAATATCTTCCACAATTCCGGAATACAAATGATTATCTTTTACATACCAAATTTTGTCTGCAAATTCTTTCGCCAGTCGCCAATCGTGAGAAGAAAAAAGAATGAGTTTGTTTTGTTCTTTGGCTAATTTTCTAAGGGTTTTTAAGATGATTAATTTATTTTTTTCATCTAAATGAGTTGTTGGTTCATCAAGAACGATAATAGGGGAGTTTTGTGTTAAAGCTCTTCCGATAAAGGCTTTTTGAAGATTTCCGTCTGAGAGATTTTTGAGTAAAGTATTTTTATATTGTAATAAATCTAGCTCTTCAATAATATTTGAAACTTCATCTCTATCCTCATCTTTAAGCTCAAAATAAAATGGGTAATAAATGTATTTTCCTAACGAAATCAAATCTTCAACCGTATAATTCTGTGGAATAATCGATTTTGAAAAAACGACCGCAATGTTTTCTGCAATCTCCTTAACGGAAAGATTTTTTATATTTTTATTTTTAATAGAAATTTCTCCATTTAATAACGGAATTTGATGTAAAATAGACTTAATTAAAGTGGTTTTCCCAACACCATTGTTGCCAATCAACAAACATACGTCTCCTAAATTCAAATTGGCATTTGCATTTAAAATTAAGGTTTTGTTGTAGCCAATGTTTGCCTGGTTGATTTGTAGGTGCATATTTTATTTCCGGTTTATTTGTCACGCTGAAGCATCTCTACAAAGTTAGTTTAGATTCATACGGAATGACAAAGTGGACGTATCATTTTTATATTATCCAAGTTTAATTAAAATACTTTTAATCATCTGCTCAATTAACAAAATCTTCAAGAGAATTTAAAATTGACAATTCACTCATTGACTTTATTCACCATTTCACACTTTATTCTGCTTCAAAAGCATCATCAATATCACAGGAATTCCAAATATTGAACTTATCACATTCAAAGGAATCTGTGTTTTTTCTGCAACAATTGAAAAAAGGAGCATCATCAATACTCCCAAAAACATATTCAAAATCCATTGCTGCCAAAGTTTTGCAGGATTATAAATCAGTCTGCAAAAATGCGGAACTATGATTCCAATAAATAAAATAGGCCCTAAAAATGCTGTAATTGATGCCGAAAGTAGGGAAGATGCAACAATAATAAAGATTTTTAATTGATTTAAATTTACGCCTAAACTTTGTGCATAAGAAGTTCCCAACGAATTTCCAATTAAAGGTTTTATCGTTTTAAAACAGATAAATAATCCTATTAAAACTAAAATTGATAAAACATAAATCTGATTTCTCGTTACCATATTATTTGCTCCGAAAGACCATAAAATATAGTTTTTTAAGCTTTGATTTTCAGCGTAAAACTGAAGTAAGGAAACAATAGCTCCTGCAAAAGCCGAAACCAAAAAACCAAAAATAATTAAGTAAGACTTATCCTGAAATTTATTCGACATGGAAAGTAAAACCAACATCAATAACAAACTTCCTCCAATTGCGGCTAAACTTAAAAAGCTATTTTGAAGAAATTCGGGAAGAATAACACTATTTGAAAAAAATATATAAAAAGCGACTGATAAACTTGATACAGAAGTGATTCCTAAAATATCAGGTCCAGCTAAAGGGTTCTGGAAATATTCCTGCATCAAAAAACCTGAAGTCGGAATGGAAATTCCTGCTAAAAGCATTACTAAAACTCTATTTACCCGAATTTCAGCAATCTGACTATTGGAAGATTCTGTGAAAAAATCCAGAGAATTTAGACTTAAAAATCCTGTGTTCAAATTAATAATCGCCGTTAGAATTATTGCGATTAATAAAAGAAAACACAGAATTTTAAATTTTTTAGACATGAGAGATTTTAACTAAACTTTATTTCAAAAGAGAAGATATTTTCTCGTTTAGTTGGCTTTCACTCATCATTCCCAAAGTTTCATCGGTTTTATTGCCTCTTCTCATGAAAGTAAACGGAATTGCACCGCCATCCCATTGTTTAAAATTTGATTGGAAAAAATTAGCATCCAAAAGTTGTCCGTCTAATAAAATCGTATGATTTTGAATTCCGTGTTGTGTTGTAAAACGGGGAACTTCCGTATTCCAGATTTCTTTTTGATCTAAACTTACAAAAGTAATTTTTACAGGTTTATCTTTTAATTCTTCAATTTTTGTTTTAAAATAAGGAATTTCTCTCACACATGGTCCACACCAAGTCGCAAAGAAATTTGTAATGTATAATGTGTCATTTTTTTTCTGTAAATAATCTGAAGTTTCTTTTGTTGACAAAAATTTCAATGAATTGATTACGGGTTCACGTTCCGCAGTATTTTGAGTATCTATAGAATCGATTGTGGTAAGATTATCTTCCGTTTTTTCGGCTTCTTTTTTACAACTCACCAAAGCGGTAATCAAAAGCGTTGATAAAATTATTTTTTTCATACGGAAATATTTATTGGTTTTAAGGTTTCCATCATCAGCATTTCAATTAATTCTGTTTTAAGAAAAATTGACGCAATGACGATTTCATAATTATTTTTTATTTATTTTTGAAATGAAGTATGGAACAACAAATCTATAAAGGGAAACTGACGCAGTTTCATCGGTTAAAAATAGCTAAAAAAGAAAAGCTGACCAAAAATACTTTTTCTTTGGAGCTCGAAATTCCTGAGGATTTGAAAGATAATTTTCAATTTGAAGCAGGGCAGTTCGTTAGCATAAAATTTAAATCTCATGGTGAAGATGTTATTAATGATTATTCAATGACGTCGGCTCCGTATGAGCAAAAAATAAGTTTAGGAATAAAAATAAATTCACAAGAAGGAGCAACTTCTCAATTATTTAACAATTACGAAATTGGCGATGAAATTTTGATAAGCGAACCAAACGGAAGATTTACTTTAGTCTCAAAACCTCATGAATTCAGAACGATTGTTGGTTTTGCCGCAGGAATAGGAATTACTCCGATTTTAAGCCATTTCAAAAATATCCTTCATAACGAACCACGAACTAGACTTTTTCTTTTTTTTGGAAATAAAAATACTGGGGATTTAATTTACAGAGATTTGCTGGATGATTTAGCTAAAAAATACAACGATAGACTGCAGATTTTCTATTTTTATTCACAAGAAAAAACAGCAGATCAGCTTTTTTATGGAAGATTGGATGCAAAAAAATTAAATTTAATTATCAATCAAATCTTGCATTTGGATGATACTGATGAAGAATCTACGATTTGGGATGCCGTAGATGAAGTTTTGATTTGTGGAAAAGGAGAGATGATTAAAACTTTGGCAAACGCCTGTTATCATCATGGTATTCCAAAAAAAAATATTCATTTTGAATTATTTGAAGAGTTTAATGACGATATTTACCCAATAGAAGAAGAATTCCCTTTGATTAGAGATGTTCAGGTAGATTTTAAGATGCTTGGAAAATTGTATAAGTCTGAATTACAAGATAATCGTGAGAAAATTTTGCAACAGTTATTAACCCAAGGATTTCCTGTTCCGTATTCCTGTAAATCAGGGATTTGCGGAAGTTGTGAATGTACTTTGGAAGAAGGCGAAGTTGAACTGCTCGAAAATGAATATTTAACCGAAAAAGAAGAAGCACAAGGGAAAATTTTAGCTTGTATGTCTATTGCAAAAACAAAGAAAATAAAACTTAACTTTGATTTTAATTGAGAATCATCCGATACATATTCAAATTATTCTTCGTATCAGTAGAAATTGTTTTTCTTCTGATATGTTTGTCGAATGCTTGGGTTTTCGGTTTGACCAATGGTAGAACATATAATAAAATCTCAAAAATTCCTCCCCGTGAAATAGCTTTGGTTTTGGGAACATCACCAAGAATGCGTTCCGGACTTTCAAATCCTTATTTTACCAAAAGAATGGATGCAACTGCACTGCTGTATCATCACGGAAAAATTAAAAAAATTATCGTAAGTGGCGAAAAAAGCCGAGGATACAACGAACCCGCTGCAATGAAAAATTATCTGATTTACCAAGAAGGTGTTCCTGAAGATATTATTATTGAAGATCCGGAAGGATTTAATACCTATAAAAGCATTTTACGTTGCAAAGACATTTACAAGAAGAAAAATGTGATTATAGTTTCGCAAGGATTTCACAATTTAAGAGCTTTGTTTTTTGCAAGAAACAATAATATGAATGCTTTGGGATTTGATGCACAAGATGTTACAAAACCTGAAAGTTATTACAGAAACCAATCCCGCGAAATTCTCGCAAGAGTGGCTGCTGTAGTTTATTTTACTTTGGGAATTTCTCCAGATTAGAAAGGATATCCGAAGGCAATATTTAAAGTTGGTTTCAATGGTTTAATGTCATTAAATCTCCATCTTTCACCATCCGTTTTGTTGGGATCATAGATTTTGTAGGCTAAATCTACTCTTAATGTGATGTAAGCAACATTCACTCTTAATCCGAATCCGCTTCCTATTCCCATTTCTCTGATGAATTTATTAAATTTAAACTGATCGTCAAAACCATTGTTTTCAGTATTCCAAACGTTACCAATATCGGTAAAAATTGCGCCTTGATACATATCTGTAAATGGAACTCGATATTCAATATTTGTGGTCAGTTTTATATTTCCCATCAAATAAGTACGCACCCTTTCATCAATCTGAGATCCACCCGGACCTAAACCTCCAAATGCAACCCAAGCTCGAATGTCATTGGCTCCACCATTAAAGTAAGATCTTACAAACGGCATTGTAGAAGAGTTTCCGTAGGGAATTCCCAAACCAATAAATTGACGAAGAACCAAAGTCTGATCTCCATTGAACTTAAAATATTTTCTTATATCAAAATCAAATTTCACAAACTGAGCATAGGGAATTCCAAAAATTGTTCTTTCAGGACTTCTTAAAATTCCACCGCCATCATTTCTTTTCTGATTAAAAAGACTTGGAATATTCCCTGACAATTCAACCTTTCCATTAAAATAAAAAGCGTTTGGGTAATCTTTTTTGCCAATTTCGTTATAAACAAAATTATACACCATCGATGAAATTAAAACATCCTGCGTTTGTCTGTCTTTATTAGTAAGTGTTCCCAGAAAAGATAATAAATCATCAGCCTTTTTAGCATCAAGCGTTGCAACATAGCCAAGATCTTTAATAATCTGCTCAGAAACCTGATCTCTTGTTAATATTCCTGCTTGAAGTTCCTGTTGAGCTGTTGGATTATAATTAAAATAATCACTAAAAACAGTCTCTCGAATTGCATTATCACTCACAAAAAAGTCGTAATAACTATCTTTATTTTTAGTTAAACTAAAGAGTGTATTAAACAGCGTTAATCTATGAGAAACCTGATCATTAACGTTGGCAAAATAATTTAAACCTGTATTGAAATTGGTTCTTCCCAAACCGATATTATTCTGTACCGACGCTCCCAAAACAATCGATGAAGTTGGAGTATATCTTTTCGGAATTAATTTATAATAATTAAATGGCAATAGCAACCTTGGGAAGCTTAATGAAGCTTGCGCCGAATATTCATATGCTAAAATTCTTTTATCTAAATTTTTAGGATTTCTGATAGATCCAAAAGTTCCTGCAAGACTTGTCGTAAGGTTTTCTGCTCCTCCGAAAATATTTCTTGTTGTCAAATCTCCAGAAGGAGATATCCCCCAATTTAAAAACTGAGAATAATTTAGATCTGTTCCACCTTTTAAAAGATATTTATCAAGTGGTTTAAGAACATATAAAACATCTACAATACTATCATTTGGAGATGTTCCGCCACCTTGTCTCAAAGAATCCCTGGCTTTTAAAATGCTAAAATTATTCATAGCCAAAAAGTTTCTTTTAGTAAGATCTAATTTTTTCTGATCATAAACTGCTTTATTATCAACAATCACAGCTCTCCACAGCGCTGC
This sequence comes from Chryseobacterium luquanense, assembly GCF_026460945.1. Classification (GTDB taxonomy): domain Bacteria; phylum Bacteroidota; class Bacteroidia; order Flavobacteriales; family Weeksellaceae; genus Chryseobacterium; species Chryseobacterium luquanense. Next base: position 263,040 of record NZ_JAOVZV010000008.1, on the reverse strand, counting down.
AGATTTATAATTATCATTTACTTTGTGAAATCTCACTCTTCTTAAACTGTCTTTAACGGTTCGTCTCGGAAAATCTCTGTTACGATCAACAATTGCAACATCGATATTTCCGAAAGTAGCTCTTTTATAAGGTCGATCTATCGAATCTTTATGAATTTCCAAAACCAAAGGAACTTCTTTTCTGCTTCTCAAAGTATCTGCAATGAAACCAACCTCATCATTTCCAGCATTAAAACGGTAATATCCATTTTCTCGCATCCAATCATTAATTCGTACAATTTCTTTTTCTAAAAAAGTCTGATCAAGCAGTCTTCCGCTTCTTACTAAACTTTCGTTAATTCTTTGCTGAAAAAGTCCTCTGATTCCCGGATCTGGAATATTGTAATAATATTCTTTAATAATAGTAGGACTATTGTGTTTAATTGAATATTGTACGGATGCTTTTTTATTGGCAGAATCTAATTTGTGAGCAAACTTTACTTCAGAATCCCAAAAACCTCTGTAAGTCATTCTTTTTTCGATAGACTGAGCACTTTTTTCAGTTCTTGTCTGATCTAAAATTACAGGCGGAGTTCCCCAATTATGATACAATCTATCCATAAAAAGACTCTTCCCAACACTGCTTTGCATGTTGTATTTAATAAAAAGAGAATCCCGAAGTTTCTGATTTCTCATTTCACTCGGATAAGTCATGTATTCATTAAGAATTGTATCGTATTTAGGATTGGCTGCATTATATAAAAGAAGACTCAAAGGCATGAAAAGCAATTGCTTTTTATTGGGCTTTTGCTGAACATAATCTTTCAGTTCTTCATCGAAAAACTGTTTCTTATCTTCAAACTCAAAATTGTTTTGAGTAAGCAGATATTCTCCATCCGGAACTTTTTTTGTGGTACTACACGCATAAAGTAAACCAACAAATGTTGCAAATGATATTATTTTATAATATTTTTGAGGAGAATTCTTAAAATGCTTACAGCTCATACAATTAAAATTTTACAGTCTTTAGATAAAAAGAAGTTCAGGCAAAAATACAATTTGTTTTTGGTTGAAGGGAATAAAACTATTCTTGAACTTCCTAATTCTAACTTTAAAATTAAAGAAATATTTTCTACAGAACCTAACAATTTTCTGTCCAAAGAGGTACAATTTACACACATCACTGAAAATGAACTCAAAAAGATAAGTTTTCTGCAAAATCCTAAAGATTCTGTGGCAGTATGTGAATTATTAGAAAAATCGCAGTTTGAGGATAAAGATTTCCAACTGGTTTTAGATGGAATTCAAGATCCTGGAAATTTAGGGACAATTATACGCTTAGCAGATTGGTTCGGAATAGAGCAAATTATTTGCAGTGAAGATACGGTAGATTTTTATAACCCTAAAGTAATTCAGGCAACAATGGGATCTTTTACAAGAGTGAATATCGTGTACTGTAATTTGGTTGAATACCTTTCAAATACAGAAAATATTAATGTTGGAACCGATATGGATGGCGAAAATATTTACAATTTTGAAAAACCAAAAAAGATCAATTTAATTTTAGGAAACGAAGGAAACGGAATGCGTGACGAAACAGAGAAACTTCTTCACAAAAAAATAAGTATTCCAAGATTTGGGAAATCGCAGTCTACAGAAAGTCTGAATGTTTCAATGGCTGCAGGGATAATTTTGGGACAAATGTTTTCAAAATAAAAAAGAAATTAGAAATTAGAGGTTAAAAATTAGTAAAACAAATTTTATTTTACACTAACTTCTAACCTCTATATTCTAACTTCTCAGATTATATAAGTTGCTCCATGCTGGAAACACTTTTTGTTTTTTGATAAGCCTCCAACTTGGTGCGAACAAATTTTAAAGCCATCGGCGCAACATAAATTAAAGCAGCTCCTAAAATTTTCTTTTTCCAGTTTGAACTTTTCATATTTTTCTTTGCATAATTTGCAACAAAGGCAGTTACTGCAAGTTTTATAACAGTATCTATTGCATCACCTTTGAAAGCTCCGCCTGCAATTCCCATTGCCGTATTCCTGCTAAGAAAAAGGTCTTTTACTTCAGATGTGATCTGTTTTGCGATAACATCTTTTCTGATAACTGTTTTTTCTTCACCCTCTTCATCAATCTGTTCTTTTAGATACTGATCTGTAAGCCCATTTGTAAATGCACTTAGACTTTCTTTTGTGTTTTTAAAAGTTAAAAGATTTTCTAAATCACTTATTTCACCTTTTAAAAGTCTCTTTTTCCTTTTTAATTCTTCCAGACTCTCGTAATTTCTTCCCATAGTTTAGTGATTTAAAAATTCAATTACTCTATTTGCAACCATATGCACGATTCGTTTCTTAAAGGTAGCAACTAAAATCATTATTACAAAATAAAATGCCGCAACAATTAAAAACCCATAAGAAGTATTATTGAGAGCTTTTCCCAGTAAAAAAGCCAACCCGAAGTTAAAAAGAATAATAAAAAAGGCAAAAGCTACCAATAATATCACAAGATAAGCGATAACACCTGCCGAAATTGAAGATTTTTCTGTAGCCTCAATTTTAAGCAAATCTATTCTTTTTGATGCGTATTCTTTTATAGTTTCTATCATCCTTTTATTTTTTTAAAAGTTACAAAAAAAGGAACTCTTTAGACTAAAGTTCCTTTTTTATTTAATTAAAATTAAATATTATCATTTAAGATCGTTCAGGCTAGACTCTACATCTTTTACCATGTCAGTCGTTTTAGAAACAATTTGATCTTTGTATTTATCGTATCCGTCTTTCACAGTGTGAGCAACATTATTTGCAGTTTCTTTGAAAGTAGAAGAGATGTTACCATACTGGTCTTTTACTCTTTCAGAAACTTCACCATACTTATCTTTTGCCTGATCTTTAAGATCGTTTGCTTTATTTTTGATTTTTTTTCTTGTTTCTTTACCTTCTTCCGGAGCGTAAAGCATTCCTAAAATTACACCTGCTGCAGCACCTGCTAAAAGTCCTGCTAAAATACCCGCTGTATTGTTTTCTTTTCTAGACATTTTTTGTTTTTTTAATAGTTAATAAATACTAGTTTTACGTTTTAAAAGGTTACAATTAACATACCAAAGCAGGTTTATCTAGTAAAAAGTATTGATTTTTGTTATCTGTAACAAAATAGCGTCAATAGTTTGACTTTTTGTCATCTTTGTATTATCAATCAAAATTGCATCTTCAGCTTGTTTTAAAGGTGCGATTTCTCTTTCACTGTCAATTTTATCTCTTGCAATAAGGTTTTCTTTCACTTCAGCCTCATCAGATTCTATTCCCATGGCAAGAAGCTCATTATATCGTCTTTTTGTGCGTTCATCGATACTTGCAGTAAGGAAAAATTTAAAATCAGCATCAGGTAAAACTACAGTTCCGATGTCTCTTCCATCCATAATAACCCCGCCATTTCTAGCGATTGACCTTTGAGTTTCTAACAAAAAATCTCTTACTTCTTTTTGCTTAGCTATCAAACTTACATTATTTGAAACTTCAGCAGTACGAATTTCTTTGGAGACGTTAATATGATTTAAATATAAAACCAATTCATCCTCCACTTTTTTAAATTCAAGTTTGATTATATGAAATGATTTGAAAAGTTCCTGTAAATCGATATTTCCATTATCATCTACACAGTTTTGTAATGCAAACCAAGTGATACCACGATAAAGTGCACCTGTATCTAAGTGTACAATTCCCAATTTTTCGGCAATAATTTTTGAGATTGAGCTTTTTCCTGTAGAAGAATAGCCATCAATAGCAATTACTGGTTTTTTCATATCACAAATTTCAAGAAATTTTCTGAAAAAATCAAGAAGGTTTCAAGTATAAACCTGAATAATTTTAAATTTAAATGAAATTTATTGTCCTCTGTTACCACTTAAGTCAACAGAAATACCAATTTGGTTCACATTGGAAGAGTTATGATATCTTACATGAGCATAATCTAAACGGAATTTTGATATTTTTAAACCAAATCCTCCTGAAATACCTGTGAAGTTTCTTTGATCTGCCACAGCTAATTCATTTCCTCTTCTTACATTATAACCTAATCTTATATTGAACCCTTTTTCAGGGAAAAGTTCAGCACCTAAAGAAAAGTGATCGGCAAGTTTTCTTCCGAAACCAACTTCTTGTCCGTTAATATTATAATCAGTAGAAATATCAAATTTCTGTAAATCGTGCGCCGTAATTGTAATCGCTAAAGGAATCGCTTTTAAAATTCTTGTATATCCTAAATCTATTCTAAAAGGAAGGTTTTCTCTTTCACCATTAAATGATTTAAACTGATAACCGAAGTTTCTAAAAACTACTGAAGCAACTTCTTTATTTATTTTATTGTGATACGTAACGCCCGCAGTTCCAGAGATTGCAGAAGAGGTATACGTATCGATTTTTGAAGTAACAAAATTTAATCCACCACCAATCGTCCAATCTTCTTCAAACTGATAAGCATAACCAGCTCCGACAGCAACGTCTGAAGCTGAAAATTCTCCCATTTCAAAACCACTTTCGTCGGTTCTCGGGATATTTCCATAGCTTAAATATCTTGCGTTTAAAGTTACCATGTGACCGTTATCAAGATCTTTAGCAAAAGCAACCGTTCCGAATTTCGAATCTGCTAAATAAGTCGAGGCATTTACAGAAAGTTGTTTATCTGAATCTTTATTCAACAAAGCCGGATTGGCAATCGCAAAAGATACATCGTAATCTCTCATGGTAATAGCGTCGCCACCTAAAGCAGCCTGTCTCGCAGAAACGGGAATATTCAAGAAAGAGTAAACGTTTGTTCCAGATTGTGCAAATGAAACAATTCCCGAAAGAAATAGTGAAAAAATTAGAACTTTCTTCAAATCAGTATTTAATTAATGCAAAAATAATCCTTTTTGCTACTTATCAAAATATTTCTACCATTATTTATGTATAATATTTTTCTTTTTTCAATATTTATAATGATTATATTTGCAAAGTTAATTTTTAAGGAAATTAATTCTCAAAAACTATTATTAAAATTTAAGATGAAATATAAAAGAATCCTTCTGAAACTGAGCGGTGAGGCATTAATGGGGAACAGACAATATGGTATTGATACCGATAGACTGATGGAATATGCTCAGGAAATCAAAAAAGTGGTTGACAGAGGTTGTGAAATAGCAATCGTAATAGGAGGAGGAAATATTTTCCGTGGTGTAGCAGGAGCTGCAAAAGGGATGGATAGAGTACAGGGTGACTACATGGGAATGCTTGCAACCGTAATCAACGGAATGGCTTTACAAGGCGCTTTGGAAGATGCAGGAATCAAAACAAGACTTCAATCTGCTATTGAAATGGACAAAGTTGCAGAACCTTTCATTAAAAGAAGAGCTGTAAGACATCTTGAAAAAGGTAGAGTAGTAATCTTCGGAGCAGGAACCGGAAATCCATATTTTACAACAGATACTGCAGCAACATTAAGAGCTATCGAAATCGGAGCTGATGTTATCTTAAAAGGAACAAGAGTAGACGGAATCTACGACAGCGATCCTGAGAAAAATGAAAATGCAGTAAAATATAATTCTTTAACTTTCGAAGAAGTTTTTGAAAAAGACCTTAAGGTGATGGATATGACTGCCTTTACTTTAAGCCACGAAAATAAATTGCCAATTATTGTTTTTGATATGAATAAAGACGGTAATTTATTGAGAATTGTAGACGGAGAAAATGTAGGAACATTAGTTAATTTATAATTAGATAGAAGATAATAGATTTCAGGGATTAGGTTTTTAGCATTATGATTACTTATTACCCATTACTTATTACTCATCTTTAATCAATGTGTAACTTATCAAATTTTTATTATATAATGGAAGAATTAGATCTTATCGTAGAATCTGTAAAACATGATATGGAAGCAGCTATAAAGCACTTGGATCATGCATTTCAAAGAATCAGAGCGGGACGTGCATCTACGAGCATGGTTCAGGATGTGATGGTAGAATATTATGGTGCTCCAACTCCTCTTAATCAGGTTGCTAACGTTTCTGTACCCGATGCGATGACAATTTCTATTCAACCTTGGGATAGAACGGCAATCAACGCTATTGAAAAAGCTATTATTAATTCTAACTTAGGATTTGCACCTTCTAATAATGGGGAAAATATCATCCTTAACGTTCCGCCTCTGACGGAAGACAGAAGAAGAGAATTGGCAAAACAGGCTAAAGGAGAAACTGAAGATACAAAAATCGTTGTAAGAAACGCAAGACAAAACGGAATCAAAGAACTAAAGAAACTGGAAGGAGTTTCTGAAGATGCAATCAAAGGAACTGAAGAAGAAATTCAAGTACTTACAGATAAGCACGTAAAACTTTGTGACGATCACCTTAAGACAAAAGAAGCTGAAATTATGAAAGTATAACTTTCGGTTTTTAAATATAAAAGAGGTTTCAGTGATGAAGCCTCTTTTTCTTTTTTATTGAATACAAGTAGTTTTTCCTTTCTTGTCTTTATTTTTTAGAAGAACTTCAAAAATTTTCTGTAATTCTGAATACGAACAGTTTTTACTTTGAATATTCTGAACATTTTCAGGTTTCGGATTATTTTTAGAGCTGGATTTTATAGTGAATTTCTTTTCTAAACATTCGACAGGTTTTTCATTGACGATATAAATTCGTTGCTGTTCTACTTCATCTTTTGTTTCGGGTTTTTCGGGAGTTCCGCCGTCAAAATTCCAAACAGTATCATCTTTAAATATAAAAAAAGGTTTACCATTTTTCAGATAATAATTTTCTACAGAAGAAAAATGACTGTCTGCATAAAAATGTTTGATGCTTTTCAATTCTCCATTTGAGCTATAATAAACCACATTCCCCGAAATTTCATCACACTCATAATCAAAACTTGCAGAATCTAGTTTCTTAGCAATTAATTGATTATTTAATGATTCATATTCTACTTTGATTTCATCTATATTTTGCGGGGAATTATTTTTTAAAGAATCTTTTGTTGAAATATTTTGTAAGCTATCTGAAGAAGATTTTACGTCAATTGATTCTTTATTTTTGTTTTCACACGAAAATAGAAAAATAAGACTTGGTAAAAGAATAAGTTTTTTCATTAATTAAGATTTGGTTTTTGAGAGAAGCAAAAAATATGCTGATTAAGTAATTTTAGAAAATAATTTTCTGTTCAAATGTAGTAAAGCAAGACCAATCTTTTAAAGAAATTTTAATATTCAATTTTTTTAAATTTTTAGAGAAAGAATGTAAAACACCTTTTGTTATTTGTTAGAAAGAAAAATCCGGAAAAACTTCCGGATTTAATCATTATTGATAGCGTTTATGTTCTTTCTGTTTGACGAAAACTTTTGTAAGCGGTTTGAAGAAGGTTTTGTACTTTTCAGAATCGAATAGTTGAGAATCTGTCAAAGCTTTGTAAGTCATTAAAATTCCAAAAGGGAATAAAATAATATTTGGAAGCCAAGCTGCAAGATATGGACTCATTTTTCCTGACCATGCAACGTTTTCAAAACCAACATTGATGACGTAGAAAATAATGAATATCACAATTGCGATAATTACCGGAACTCCCATTCCTCCTTTTCGGATAATCGATCCTAAACTCGCACCAATCATAAAGAAAATGATACATGTAAAAGAGTAGGTGAGGATTCTCTGCTGATAAATTACCACTTTACTGAAATATTTTACACTTGGATCAAGCTCTTTATTTTTTGTATCTAAATTGGTTTTCAAATTATCCAATCTTGAATAGGCATTAGTCAATATCTGAAGTTTTTTATCACCTTTTATTGAATCTAATTTATACTGAGATTTTACCGGAGCTTTAGTTTTATTTTTCTCCATGTAAGTAATAACAGAATTGGTTTGATTGATAATGTCATTACTGATATTTTCTGCAGTCTTGGTGTTATCTTTTTTAGTTTTATCAATGGTCGCTAAAAGTTCTGTATAGGTCTGAAAACGATAATCATCTGTAATTTGTTCTTTTTCGATGGCTTTATTAATCAATTCACTGATGTCAAAATGAGTAACCAACGTATCAAATTTAATGGCTTGATCGGGTTGTTTAGCTCTTACATTATCTGATTTTCCGGCGTGAGAATCTTCAATAATATATCCGTCAAATAATTGAAGCTGCATAAAGTTTCTGTTTTTTGCATTGGCAAATTTTCCTTTTTTTGCAACAATTGTTTGCTGATTTTCAAAATTACTTGCTTTTTTATGGATGAAAATTCCGTCTAAATCTCGACCTTCTTCTCCCTGAATCTTATCAAATTTCACCATATAACCGGGAATCTGATCAATAAATTGTCCTGGAGTGAAATTCAATGCAGGTTTTGTTTGAGCGATATTAAAAAGCATATTCTTTGCTTTTCGCTGAAAATCGGGAATGATATTATTTGAAAAGAAAAATAGCATGACTGCTAAAACAGCAGTTACACCCAAAAGCGGCATCATTACTCGCGTTAAAGAAATTCCGGCGGCTTTCATCGCTGCAAGTTCGTACCGTTCTCCCAGTTCACCGAAAGACATGATACTCGCCAAAAGAACCGTTAAAGGCAAAACCATACTTACAACACTTACTCCAAGATAAAAAAGGAGTTTCATGATCTGTAAAGTGGTTAACCCTTTACCCATAAACTGACCAAGCTGAATCCAGATAATGTTTACAATAAAAATAAAAAACAGAACACTGAATATAAATAAAAACGGACCAAAAAAGGTCTTGATGATATATCGGTCTAATATTTTAAACATTCGCCAAAATTAATGAAAAAGCCACAAAGTTTTCTTTGTGACTTGAAATTTTAATATTTATTTAGAATTATAATTCTGTAACCAGATAATTTTTGAATTTTGATTTGTCAAAAACAAACATATTCGGGTCTAATTGCTGATTTTCTTTATATTCTTTGATAGAAATTACAGAGATGTCTTTATTGTTTCCGTGCTGTTCAAGCTTAAGCATTTGCTTTTTCGCAGAATCTACATAAAGATATATGTACTTTAATCCGTTTGCTTTTACAGGAGTCAGTTTAATTAAATCTGCATTTACGCCATCAACTGTTTTTTTACCGCTATACGCCACATTGTAATCTTTTCTGTAAGACGTTAAATAATTGATAGGAGAAAACATCGTGCTGCTTCCGTTTGGTTTTGCAACGGTAACTTCCATATCTTCTGTATTGATATTGTAGATTTTATTTCCGTCGAAAATCTGTTCTGTTTCCATGATTTTCAACTTATATTTATCTCCTGCAGAATAATAAATTCCGGGCTCTGTTTTAGAAACAGCTCCGTTCATTCCGCTTCCGAAAGCAAATTTAAAATAAGAATTTTTCTTAGAATTGTAGTTTGCCGTAATATCGTCAAGTATCTTTTTTGCTTTAGCATCAATTTTCTGAGCCTGAACCAAACTCATACTTCCCACTACAAATGCTCCTAAAACTATTTTTGAAACTAATTTTTTCATTTTGATTTTTCTAATTTTTCTATTCTTTAGACTTTCATTAAACTTAAAAGTTAAAAATATTGATTTTCTGAATTTAATTTCGCAGATCTTCCAAAAACTGTTCCAAAGAATACAAATCGCTGATAAGAACTTCTCTTGCTTTTGCACCGTTAAATCCACCAACAATACCGCTTGCTTCCAATTGATCCATAATTCTTCCGGCTCTGTTATATCCTAATTTCAACTGTCTTTGAAGCATTGACGTAGAGCCTTGCTGTGTTGAAACAATAATTCTTGCCGCATCTTCAAATAACGCATCTTTTTCGTTGGGATCAAATGCTCCGACTGTACTGGTTGCTTCTTCAGAAACAAATTCAGGAAGCATGAATGCTGAAGCGTACCCTTTTTGCTCACCGATAAATTCTGCCAGTCTTTCAACTTCAGGAGTATCAACGAAAGCACATTGAAGTCTTAAAATTTCATTACCGTTAAAATAAAGCATATCACCTTTTCCGATCAGCTGATCTGCACCTGTAGAATCCAAAATCGTTCTCGAATCTACACTTGAAATTACTCTAAATGCCGCTCTCGCAGGGAAATTAGCTTTAATCATACCCGTAATTACGTTTACGGAAGGTCTCTGTGTTGCAACAATTAAGTGAATTCCTACCGCTCTTGCCAGCTGCGCCAATCTTGCAATCGGAAGTTCAACTTCTTTTCCGGCGGTCATAATTAAATCTGCAAACTCATCCACCACCAAAACGATATATGGTAAATAACGGTGTCCGTTTTCAGGATTTAATTTTCTTTCACTAAATTTTTTATTGTATTCCTTTAAATTTTTACAGAAAGCATTTTTAAGCAAATCATAACGCTGATCCATCTCAACGCAAAGAGAATTCAAAGTGTTGATTACTTTATTGGTATCGGTAATAATAGCATCATCAGAATCAGGAAGTTTTGCCAGATAATGTCTTTCAATTTTTGAATATAAAGAAAGTTCCACTTTTTTAGGATCTACCATCACAAACTTCAGTTCACTTGGATGTTTTTTGTAAAGTAGGGAAGTCAAGATAGCATTGATTCCGACAGATTTTCCTTGTCCGGTTGCTCCTGCCATCAAAAGGTGAGGCATTTTAGACAAATCTGCCATAAATACTTCATTAGAAATGGTTTTACCGAAAACAACAGGCAAATCCATATCTGTATTTTGGAATTTCTGAGAAGCAATCACCGATCTCATAGAAACCATCGTAGGATTTTTTCTTGGAACCTCAATTCCTATTGTTCCTTTTCCTGGCATCGGTGCAATAATTCTGATTCCTAAAGCGGAAAGATTCAAGGCAATATCATCCTGTAATTTTTTAATAGAAGCAACTCTGATTCCAGCTTCGGGAACAATTTCGTACAAAGTAACTGTAGGTCCGATCGTCGCTTTAATTTCAGCAATTCCGACGTTGAAATTCTTCAGAAGACCAACAATTTTGTTTTTATTTTCTTCTAATTCTTCTTTATTAATAGAAATTTCCTCATTACCATATTCTTTTAATAAATCGATTGGAGGCATTTGAAATTTAGCCAAGTCTAACCTGTGGTCATACAAACCGTGTTTGTCAACCAAATCTTGAGATTGCTTGTCAGCATCATCAATAATATCGATTACAGGAGCAACTTCTACTTTAAATTTAATATCATCCTGTGACGGAGTAGAAAAATTAGAATGAACTTCAAAAGCATCTTCCGGTTTTACAGTAGGAATAATTGGTTTTGTATCTAAGTCTAGATTTAAAATCGGTGCTAATTCTTTTTCCTGCTCAAAAGAAGTTTGATTGGGTGTTACAATTGTTTCAACATTTGCAACATTCAAATTCTCCTGAATAATTGGTTCAGATTTTACAGCAACTTCTTTATTTTTTTTATTTTCCGAAATATCTGTTACGGTAATATTTAAATCTTTTTCTTTTTCCTCTGCTCTAATTTCTTCTTCCAATTCCTGATCCGCATCAAAACTTTGCTCAGAATTAGGCAACATTGATTTTACTTTTCCAATCGTATTTTCGTTGATCGTATCTAGTTTTGCTTTAATAGAACTTGGACGAAGATTAAATTCAAGAATAAAATAAAGTGCAATACTCACAATTAAAACAACCCAAAGACCCACATCTCCTATGATTGCGGAAAGAGAATCCATAATCTGATAACCGTAAACTCCGCTTAAAACACCACCATTTCCGTTACCTCTCGTAATTGCACCCAATAAAATTGGCAACCAGCAAATAAAGAATAAAGAATGCCCGAAAGTCATCCAAGGTTTGAAAATTTTCTTCTTAAGAATCATTGTTCCGAACACAACGAAAAGAAATGCAACAATAAATGAAGCAATTCCTATACTTTCAAAAATGAAAATATTACCTAGCCAATCACCCAGCTTTCCGAATATGTTGGATGATTTTATGGTCTTGTCTAATATTGTTCCGGCTTGGCTTTGATCTGCCTTCCAATTCATCAGGTAGGAAATAAAAGACAACGTAAGCACTCCGGCAAAAACAATAAATGTTAATCCGAAAAAAATACGTGGTTTTGATAAGATTTTGCCTGTTTCAGGCAGTTCTGGTTGTTTTTTTGGTGTTTTCTTTTCCATAATGTCAGTCTGCGCAAATTTAATGTTTTTTTTAGATTTTAAATATTTTTTAGAAGAAAACACGTTTGTTTTTTGATGTGATATTTTATGACTGAAATAGTAACTTGATTTTATGTTTTATTTAATTAAAATTCACTTATTAAGAATGTTTCAAAATAAGCTAAATCCCCTTTAAAATGACAAAAAACAGCTTTTTTTATCCGCCTTTCGGTTTATCATGCTTATTTTTGCATGTCAAGTAAAAAAAATATGAAGAAGATCCAAGATATTCTTATTTCAACCAGAACAATGGCAGTTCTATTGCTGGTTTACGCGTTTTCTATGGCTTATGCAACGTTCCTTGAAAACGACTATGGAACACCTGCTGCAAAAGCCTTAATCTATGAAGCAAAATGGTTTGAACTCATTATGCTTCTCCTTATCATAAACTTTTGTGGAAATATAGCGCGTTACCGTCTTTGGAAAAGAGAAAAATGGCCGGTTTTGGTTTTCCACCTTGCCTTTATTTTTATTTTCATTGGTGGTGCGATTACAAGATACATCAGTTTTGAAGGACAAATGACCATTAGAGAAGGTGAAACTTCAAACGAAATTGTAACAGACAAACAGTTTTTTAAGATTCAGATTGAAAATAAAGGTGATGTACTGAATTATCAGGATGTACCTTATTTGATGTCACCTTTGCACAAAGATTTTAATGCAACCTATGACTTTCACGGACAAGAAATTAAAGTGAAAACCTTAGATTATGTTCAAAGAAAAAAAGACAGTTTAGTTGCTGATCAAAATGGTGTTGAATATCTTCACTTAGTTTCTACAGCAGAAACGGGAAGACAGAATATTTACATCAAATCCGGAGAAACAAAATCAATCAACGGAACCTTGGTTACTTTCAACAGAGCTATTGATGGAGCAGTAGAATTCAAACAGGAAAATGGTCAAATGTTCATTAAAACTCCTGTTGATGCAACATACATGACAATGGCAACTCAGGCAACTGGAAATACTACGAAAGACCAGTTTCAACCTTTGGTTTTAAGAAGTTTATATAATATTAATGAACTAAAATTAGTTGTTCCTGAACCTCTTAGAAAAGGAAAATTGATAGCTTTTGAAGGAGATAAAAAGAAAGACCAGAATGTTCCTGATGCAATGACTATCGAACTTCAAGGTCCAAAAACAAAGCAAATTGTAGAGCTTTCTGTAGAAAGAGGAAATCCTAATTCTTACAAGCAAGTAACAATGGATGGATTGAATATTATGGTTGGTTTTGGTCCTAAAATCTATAACACACCTTTCGCAATTAAACTTGATGATTTTGTAATGGAAACATATCCGGGAAGTTCATCTCCAAGTGCTTATGAAAGTCACGTAAAAGTAATTGACGAAGGAAAACAGACACCCTATAAAATTTACATGAATAATATCCTTGACTATAAAGGTTACCGTTTTTTCCAGGCAAGTTATACACCGGATAGAATGGGAACTTTACTTTCTGTAAACCACGATTATTGGGGAACATTGATTTCTTACATCGGTTATACATTCTTATTCGGAGGTATGTTTGTGATGTTTTTCTGGAAAGGGACACACTTCTGGAAACTTAATAAAATGCTGAAAGACATCAATAAGAAAAGAGCAACAACAGTTGTTTTATTATTCTTAAGCTTAACATTAAGCGCTCAGAAAATTGAAATGCATGGAACAGACGATGGAAGTGGTACCCATGTACATAAAGAAGGAGATAATCATACTCATGAAGTAGCCCCTCAAACAACTCAACCACAAGGAAATCAGCAGAATTCTAATTCTTTAGCTGCTCCTTTGACGAAGATGAAAATTATTTCACCAGACGAAATTATTTCGAGAAATAAAATTAGTGAAGAGCACGCAGACAGATTTGGCTATCTTTTGGTGCAAAATTACGAAGGTAGAATTGTTCCGATTAATACACAGGCTTTAGATATTTTAAGAAAACTTTACCAAAAAGATAAATTTAAGGGAACTGACGGAAAATACTTAACAGCTGAACAGTGGTTTTTATCAATTAATACAGATACACCAAGCTGGACGATGGTTCCTCTTATAAAAGTAGATGCAAAAGGAGGGAAAGCACTTTTAAAACGCGTGAAGGCAGATGAAGATGGCTATACAACTTTGATGAATTTATTTCCATCTGATGCCAACGGAAATCTTACTTATATTTTAGATGAAGAATATAACACCGCATTCCGTAAAAAACCGGCATTACAGTCTGAGTATGACAAGGAAGTTATTAAATTAAACGAAAAAGTTCAGATTTTTAATGAGTTTTTCAGTGGACAGTTTATGAGAATTGTTCCTGTAAAAAATGACCCGAATCACACTTGGCATTCTTGGCTTGACCAGAAAATGGAACCGGATATGGAATCTCAAAAAGTAATGGGACCGTATTTTGCAGAAGCACTTCAGGCTCAAAAAACAGGAGATTGGAGCAAAGCAGATGCTGAATTGAAAAAACTTTCAGACTATCAGCAGAAATGGGGGAAAGCAGTTGTTCCTGCAAAAGAAAAAGTAGATTTAGAAGTTTTCATTAATAAAGCAAACATTAACTTTTTCTTGTTAATTTTCTATACGGTAATTGGTGGATTGGTATTTGTTTTAGGTTTTGTGGAATTATTTAAGCCGACCAAAATCCTTAATAATATTATCAAAGCAATCATTTATCTCGGACTTGTTGGTTATATTGTTCACTTTTTAGGACTGATTGCAAGATGGTATATTTCTGGTCATGCTCCTTGGAGTAATGGTTACGAAGCAATTATTTTCATTTCATGGATAGGAGTTTCAGCGGGGATGATGTTCTATTTCGGATTTGGAAATCCAAAATTGAAACAACAAGATTCTGAAAAGAAATTATCAAATAAAAACCATTCTAATGCATTAATTCCAGCAGCTGGATTTATGGTTGCGGTAATTATGATGGGTTTTGCTCACGGAGCAGTAGCACTTAACCCACAGATCACACCATTGGCGCCAGTTCTTAAATCGTATTGGTTAGTTGTGCATGTTGCCATTATTGTATCGAGTTATGGTTTCTTTGCACTGTCGATGATTATTGCCGTAATTACATTGGTATTCTATATCATTACAGATAGAAAACAGTTTCAATTACATAATGATTCTACATTAAAAGAATTGGCAATTGTATCTGAAATGTCTTTAACAATAGGACTTTTTGCATTAACAGTAGGAAACTTCTTAGGCGGAATCTGGGCAAATGAATCTTGGGGAAGATATTGGAGCTGGGATCCGAAAGAAACATGGGCATTTATCTCGATTATGGTTTATGCATTTGTTTTACACATGAGATTGGTTCCGGGATTAAGAAGCAGATGGGCATTCAGTGTCGCGACAATGTTTGCTTTCTGTTCGATGGTCATGACGTATTTCGGAGTAAATTATTACTTAAGTGGACTTCACTCTTATGCAGCAGGAGATCCTGTTCCAATTCCGGCTTGGGTATATATCGGCTTAGCAACAATGTTTACTTTAGCATTAGTATCTTACTTTAAGTTTGTTGCTTTAAAGAAAAAATAAATCATTCATATATATTTATAAAAATCCCGAAAGTTATTTTTCGGGATTTTTTGTTGTGAAATACAATTAAATAATTTTAGACACATAACTAATAACTCAAAACTTATACATATCTTTATGATATCAAAATAATATCACTTTAAAAATTATAATCATGGAAAAATCTTTAAAACCAATGTCAGGTTATTTGGCATTAGTAATCTCTCTTCTTTTATTGGGAGGTTCAGCTTATCTTTTTATTTATGGTATAAATGATGGAGAAAATCCAGATGTCACGTATATCATCATTTCAATTATTTCATTTTTTATCACGTGTTTTTTATTGAAAGGTTTAATGATTATTCAGCCTAATCATTCAAGAGTACTTAATTTCTTCGGAAAATATGTAGGCTCTGTAAAAGACAACGGACTTTTCTTTATCAATCCTTTGTATTCATCTCAAAAAATGTCTTTACGTTCAGAGAACTTACAGGGACAGACTTTGAAGGTTAACGACAAAATGGGTAATCCAATCGAAATCGCCGTTGTAATGGTTTGGAAAGTAGGCGATACTTATAAAGCTGCTTTTGATGTTGAAAGATATTCAGATTTTGTGAAAATGCAGAGTGAAGCAGCAGTTCGTCATTTGGCGATGAGTTTTCCTTATGATAATTTAGAAGACGATCATGCTCCGATTACATTAAGAGAAGGAGGAGATAAAATCAATTCAATTCTTGAACAGGAATTAACAGACCGACTTTCAAAAGCAGGAATTATTATTCAGGAAGCGAGAATTTCGCACTTAGCTTATGCATCAGAAATTGCAGGAGCGATGCTACAAAGACAACAGGCTACAGCAATTGTTGCAGCAAGAACTAAAATCGTTGAAGGTGCAGTAGGAATGGTAGATTTAGCATTAAAGAAACTTTCAGAAGAAAATATCGTAGAATTGGATGATGAAAGAAAAGCCGCAATGGTAAGCAATTTAATGGTCGTTCTTTGTGGCGAAAAAGCAGCACAACCAATTTTAAATGCAGGAACTTTGTATAATTAAGGTTGAGCTAAGATTGATAACAAAGAGATTGTTGTAAATAATTAAAATTACAGTGTTCTTTGCTGAGTGAAACGCCTTTGCGAACTTAAAAAAAATCAGATTATAAAAAAATCTTTGCTCTCTTTGCGTTAAAAACAAAGCAATAAGAAAAACAGACAAAATGAAATCAGAAAAAGCTCAAAACTCTCCCGAAAACAAAAGCAAAAAATCTTTCGTGATAAGGATAGATGAGTCTACCTATAAACTTCTTGAAAAATGGGCAAATGACGAATTCAGAAGCGTCAACGGACAAATTGAATATCTTCTTAGTCAGAGTCTAATCAATTCGGGAAGGAAGAAAAAAGAATAATTTAGTTTTAAACAAAAATCAAAAGCAGAGAATAATTTCTTTGCTTTTTTTTATTCAGCAGCACCGGTAAAGTATCCGCTGATGATACTCCAGAAGTTTTTACCCATGAAATAAATAAGGGTAGAAGTGATGATACCTTTTACCGTAAAAAATACAATTCCCCAAATCCCGAATTTCTTCAGCATTTTTTTCCACCTTGTACTTTTTTCTACATTTTGTTCGTTTAAAACTTCCTTATTTTCCATTTCAGAGTAGTAAATATTGGTGTACAAAGATAGGCATGTTTAAAATGATTCCAAATAATAAATAGGTTAAAAAAAATTAAAATTTTCCAGTTGAGTAATATTTTCTATCTTAGGCAAAACGAAAAGTTAAATTTTTATGTCAAAAAAAATCAAAGATTTCGGAATTGAAAATTCATTAAAAAATTTAGGAATCAAAGATGAAAATAAAGGAACTTCCATTGGCGGAAAATTCTTTGCATCAGGAAAATCGATAGAAAGTTATTCTCCGGCAGACGGAAGATTAATTGGAAAAGTAAAATTGTCGAACGAAAAAGATTACGACAAAGTAATAGAATCTGCTCAAAAAGCATTCTTAGAATTCAGAACAATGCCTGCGCCGAAAAGAGGCGAAATTGTACGTCAACTCGGGCAAAAATTAAGAGAATATAAAGACGATCTTGGAAAACTGGTTTCTTATGAAATGGGTAAATCATTACAGGAAGGTCTTGGTGAAGTTCAGGAAATGATAGACATCTGCGATTTTGCAGTTGGTTTATCAAGACAGCTTCACGGTTACACAATGCATTCGGAAAGACCGGGACACAGAATGTACGAGCAATATCATCCGCTTGGAATTGTCAGCATCATTACAGCATTTAATTTTCCTGTTGCAGTTTGGGCTTGGAATACAGCTTTAGCTTGGATTTGCGGAAACGTTACCATCTGGAAACCATCAGAAAAAACTCCGCTTTGTGCAATTGCTTGCCAAAATATTATGAATGAAGTTTTAGCAGAAAATAATCTTTCTGAAGGAATTTCAAGTGTGTTGGTTGCAGATCAT
This sequence comes from Chryseobacterium luquanense, assembly GCF_026460945.1. Classification (GTDB taxonomy): domain Bacteria; phylum Bacteroidota; class Bacteroidia; order Flavobacteriales; family Weeksellaceae; genus Chryseobacterium; species Chryseobacterium luquanense. The sequence continues at coordinate 244,912 of NZ_JAOVZV010000008.1, read as the reverse complement.
ACAATCGGACAGAAATTGGTTGACGACAAACGCGTCGCTTTGGTTTCATTCACAGGTTCTACAAGAGTTGGAAGAATGGTTTCTTCTAAAGTTGCTGAAAGATTTGGGAAATCAATCCTTGAATTAGGCGGAAACAATGCTATCATTATTTCTAAAGACGCAGATTTGGATATGTCAATTATCGGAGCTGTTTTCGGAGCTGTAGGAACTGCAGGTCAAAGATGTACTTCTACAAGAAGATTAATTATTCATGAATCTGTTTATGACGAAGTGAAAAACCGTTTGGCAAAAGCTTACGGACAATTAAAAATCGGAAATCCTTTAGACGAAAACATGCACGTTGGGCCGCTTATCGATGTTGAAGCTGTCAATCAATATGAATTAGCGATTGAAAAGTGTAAAAAAGAAGGCGGTAAATTTGTTGTTGAAGGTGGAGTTTTAAAAGGAAAAGACTACGAATCTGGTTGTTATGTAAAACCTTGTATTGCTGAAGTTAAAAACTCTTTCGAAATCGTTCAGCACGAAACTTTTGCGCCTATTTTATATTTAATTAAATACTCAACTTTAGAAGAAGCAATTGCAATCCAGAATGATGTTCCTCAAGGTTTATCATCAGCAATTATGACTCAGAATTTGAGAGAAGCAGAATTATTCCTTTCTCATGCAGGTTCAGATTGTGGAATTGCAAACGTTAATATTGGAACTTCAGGTGCCGAAATTGGGGGTGCTTTTGGTGGTGAAAAAGAAACAGGAGGCGGTAGAGAATCCGGTTCTGATGTATGGAAATACTACATGAGAAGACAAACCAATACCATTAATTACACAGCAAGTCTTCCATTGGCTCAGGGAATTAAATTTGATTTATAAATTATAATTAAAATTCAAGTTATTTAAAGATTTAAGATGTTGTCCTCAGTTATTTTAAATCTTTAAATATTTCAATCTTTCAATCACAATTATATGGACAATACAGTAGAAATTCAGTCAAATAAAATAAAAGAAACCGTAGGAAAACACGTTTTAGCAGACGGTTTTGACTTTGTAATGGATATTGAAAATTCTCACGGATCGTGGATTCATGATTCGGTTTCAGGAAAAAATTTTCTTGATATGTTTTCAATGTTCGGCTCTGCTTCTATCGGTTACAATCACCCTTATTTAGTTGAAAAATCTGAATGGCTGGGAAAAATGGCTGTCAACAAACCAACTTTGGCAGATGTTTATTCTAAAGAATATGCACATTTTCTTGAAGTTTTCGAAAGAGTAGTTTTACCTAAAGAATTGCAGTATGCATTTTTTATTGAAGGTGGAGCTTTGGGTGTTGAAAATGCTATGAAAGCTTGTTTCGATTGGAAAACAAGAAAAAATTTCGAAAAAGGTTTAGATATTGAAGCGGGAATTTGTATTCATTTCAGACAGGCATTTCACGGAAGAAGTGGGTATACTTTAAGTTTAACCAACACTTCAGATCCAAGAAAATATCAATATTTCCCGATGTTTGAATGGCCGAGAATTTTGAATCCTAAATTACATTTCCCGATTACTGAAGAAAATTTAGAGGAAACCATTAAAAATGAAAATTTAGCTTTGCTCCAAATCACAGAATCAATTCTTTCAAATCCTGATAAAGTAGCTTGTATTATCATAGAACCGATTCAGGCTGAAGGTGGCGACAATCATTTCAGAGACGAATTTTTTGTCGGTTTAAGAAATATCTGCGACGAGCATGAAGTTCTTTTAATTTTTGACGAAGTACAGACAGGAATCGGAATTACCGGTAAAATGTGGGCTTTTGAACATTTAAGTGTAAGACCTGACATTATTTCGTTCGGTAAAAAAACTCAGGTTTGTGGAGTTTTAGCGAACAAAGAAAAATTTGACGAAATTCCTAATAATGTTTTCCGTGAAAGCTCAAGAATCAATTCTACTTTTGGCGGAAACTTTATTGATATGCTTCGTTTTCAATTGGTAATGGAAGTTATTGAAAAAGAAAATCTTTTAGAAAATGCCAATATTGTTGGTGAATATCTTTTGGAAGGTTTACAAAACTTAGCTCAGAAATATCCTGAAAAATTATCTAATGCAAGAGGTAAAGGTTTGATGTGCGCAATAGATTTGCCTTCAGGAGAACATAGAGATCAAATGAGAAATGAATTGTATAATGACGGTTTAATTATCCTTTCTTGCGGAGATCAGTCAATAAGATTCAGACCACATTTAAATGTTACTAAAGAGGAAATTCAAATTGCTTTAGACAAAATTGAAAATAATATTAATAATATTTAAAACTCCAAATTTGGAATTCTGAAAAAAAAATTCTAAATTTAGATACTCAAAATGGATTTTATATGGAAAGAAACACGAGAGTATCAGTTTTTGAAAGTGACAAGCCTGCAGAAATACAGTTGATAAAGTCAAAGTTAGAAGATGCACAGATCACTAATGATGTAGAAAATAATTATCTTACTTTTACTACAACACCTACAGCAACAACTTTAAAAGTGATGGTAGATCTGCAGGATGAAAAGAAAGCATTTGACATTATAGATGCTTATCTTCAACAAAATCAGAATCAATAAAAACAATTTCATAATTTTAAATTTTACTACTTCGGAACCGAAAATTAATTCATTTTAATTTTCGGTTTTTTTTTAGCACTCAGCAACAAATTATTATTTTCTTAATAAAATTTTAATATGAATTTTTTGGCACTAATTATGTTATTTGCCAACTTACAAGTTTGTAATAAAAACTTTATATGACTCATAAAAACGAAATCCATTTTAGAAAAGCAGATACCACAGACATCAATATTATATGGAAAATTATCCAGCAATCTATCGAACGAAGAAGGGTAGACGGAAGTGCACAGTGGCAAAACGGTTATCCGAATTTACAAACGGTAGAAAGTGATGTATCAAAAGAATTTGGTTACGTTCTTACAGTTGATGGTGAAGTAGCTGTTTTTGTAGCATTAATATTTAATGATGAACCTGCTTACAGCTCCATTGAAGGTGAGTGGCTTACTAATGGAGAATTCGTCGTAGTTCATAGAGTAGCAGTTTCTGAAGACTTTGCAGGACAGGGACTTGCAAAAAAACTTTTCGATTATATTGAAGATTTTACAAAATCACAAAATGTTTCCAGCATAAAAGTAGATACCAATTATGACAATCTCGCCATGCTAAAAATTTTGGAATCCAAAGGCTACTCGTATTGTGGTGAAGTTTTTCTTGCAGGCGGTGTGCGAAAAGCTTTTGAAAAAGTGTTGATTTAAAAAACAGCAAAAAGTTAAATCTGTTTTCATTGATTCTTTAAGAAACTGTTTATTTATAAACTCTATTGAGTTTGTTCGTTTAGTTCCGAACTAATTTTTAAATTTGTTCAAAATTATTCTATAATGAAAAAAAGTCTGGAAGTAGATGAGAAAATCTTTCAGGATGCGGTAAAATTTTACGGCACTATTCTCAATCTGCCACCTTTGGCTTCAAAAATTTATTCCTACCTGATTTTCGATTTTGAGAAGGTGGGAATTACTTTTGATGAGTTTGTCGAAGTTTTTTCGGCAAGCAAAAGTTCTGTTTCTACCAGTCTCAACTTACTTATAAATTCAGAATTGATTATCGATGTCAATAAAATGGATGAGAGAAAACGTTATTTTTTCGCCAATGATGATTATAAAAAAATCAGATTTGAAAAAATAGTTCAGAAAATGCAGGATGAGCTTAAACTCTTAGACGATCTTAATCAATTCAGAAAAATAAAAGATGAAGACTATGACCAAAAAATGGAGGTTTATAAATCTCTTTTAAATAAAAGTATCGTAAATATTCAGGAATCTCTTAATAAACTATAAAAATGACAAACAAGCTTATACTATTTTCTGTAGCAGCATTTTCTCTGACTGCCTGCAAAAAAGAAGCTCCGAAACAGGATGGCCCAAAACCATTTCCGGTAATTTCGGTAGAAAATAAAAATATAACGGGATATGATGTCTTCCCTGCAAGTATTGAAGGTAGAGTAAACAATGACGTGAGAGCAAAAATATCAGGCTACATTACTCAGGTTCTTGTGGATGAAGGACAATATGTAACCAAAGGACAGCCATTATTCCGTCTGGAAACCAATACATTAAATGAAACTGCAGCAGCAGCCAAAGCGGGAGTAGGTGCCGCACAGTCAAACATTGCAGCAGCTCAGGCAGCAGTAAATGCAGCACAGGTTGAAGTCAATAAGCTGAAACCTTTGGTTGAAAAAAACATCATCAGTAATATTCAGCTTCAAACTGCTCAGGCAAATCTTTCTCAGGCTCAGGCTCAGGTTCAGCAGGCAATTGCTGCAAGACAGCAGGCGAATGCCAATTATAAAGGAGCAGCAGCTAACGTTGATTACTCAATTATTCGTGCGCCTATATCTGGTGTGATCGGTAAATTACCATTAAAAGTAGGAAGCTTAGTCGGACCAACAGACCAAACAGCACTAACGACGATTTCAGACACTTCAGAAGTTTTCGCTTATTTCTCAATGAATGAAAAAGAATATTTTGACTTCCTTGAAAAATCTGTCGGAGCAAGTGTTCCTGAAAAAATTAAAAACCTTCCAATGGTTGAATTGCAACTTGCCAACGGAAGCTTATATCCTGAAAAAGGAAGAATTGAAGCCATCACAGGTTCTATCGACGCTACAACGGGTACAATTCAGTTCAGAGTTGCATTCAAAAATGCACAGAAACTTTTAAGCAACGGAAACAGCGGAACGATAAGATTCCCTAAGACATTTGACAACGTTTTGGTGGTTCCGGAAAGTGCAACTTACGAGCAGCAAGGTATTGTTTACGTTTATAAAGTTGAAAAAGATACGGCAAGAAATACGGTTGTAGAAGTCATTGAAAGAATCGACAATTTAGCTTTGATAAAATCCGGACTTAAAAAAGGTGAAGTCATTATTGCAGCGGGAACAGGAAATATAAAACCGGGTACTGCCGTAAAACCTAAAAAAGTAAGCATGGATAGCCTTGTACAATCAGTAAAACCGAAATTCTAAAATGATAAAGAACTTTATTAACAGACCGGTTTTATCCACTGTAATCTCCATCCTGATTGTTATTCTCGGGGTTTTGGGATTGACAGCGCTTCCGGTTACACAGTATCCTGACATTGCACCGGCAACAGTGAGTGTGAGAGCAAATTACACCGGAGCCAACGCTGAAACCGTAATGAAGAGTGTAGTTGTTCCTTTGGAAGAACAGATCAATGGTGTTGAAGGAATGGATTATATTACTTCGACAGCAGGTAACGACGGCTCGGCTCAGATTCAGGTATTTTTTAAACAAGGGGTTGATGCAGATATCGCTGCGGTAAACGTTCAAAACCGTGTGGCGAGAGCTTCCCCTTTACTTCCAAGTGAGGTTACAAGAGCTGGGGTAGTAACTCAGAAACAGCAGACCAGTGCACTGATGTATCTGTCGTTCTATTCTGAGAATAAAAATATTGATGATGTTTATCTTCAAAACTTTTTGAATATCAACGTTATCCCAAATCTTCAGAGGATCAATGGAGTAGGTGAAGCCAACGTTTTTGGTGGAAAAAACTACTCAATGAGAATCTGGCTGGATCCTGCAAAACTGGCAGCGTATGGAATTACTCCAACGGAAGTTACGAATGCAATTAACGATCAGAGTAGAGAAGCAGCTGCAGGTTCTTTGGGGCAAAACAGCGGAAGTTCTTTTGAATATATCATTAAATATGTCGGGAAATTCAGTGAAAAAGAACAGTACGATGATATTATCATTAAATCTCTTCCTGACGGACAGAATTTAATGCTGAAAGATGTTGCGAAAGTTGAATTGGGAGGTCTTTCTTATTCTGGAATTGGTGAAAATGGTGACAATCCTTCGATCAGTATGGGAGTTTTCCAGACTCCGGGATCGAATGCTCAGGAGATTATTGAAAACATTAAAAAGCAGCTTAAAGAAAATGAAAGTTCATATCCTGAAGGTGTAAAATACACTTTCAACTTTGACACCAACGAATTTTTGGATGCATCTATTGAAAAAGTAATTCATACTTTGATAGAAGCATTTATCCTGGTATTTATTGTGGTGTATATTTTCTTACAGGATTTCAGATCAACCTTGATTCCTGCGATAGCAGTTCCGGTATCAATTGTGGGTACATTCTTCTTCCTGAATTTATTTGGATATTCATTAAACCTTTTAACGCTTTTCGCATTGGTATTGGCGATTGGTATTGTGGTCGATGATGCGATCGTCGTCGTCGAGGCTGTACACGCCAAGATGGAAAACGGTATTTCAAATGCGAAGAAAGCAACCGTAGAGGCGATGGATGAAATTACAGGAGCGATTATCTCGATTACCTTGGTAATGGCAGCAGTATTTATTCCGGTGACATTTATTACAGGACCAACCGGAGTATTTTATCAGCAGTTTGGAATCACTTTGATTATTGCAATCATTATTTCAGCTGTTAATGCATTGACGTTGAGTCCGGTTTTATGTTCATTATTCTTAAAACCACACGAAGAGCATCACGAAGATTATAAAAATAAAAATTTCATTCAGAAGTTCTTTTATAAATTTAATATTGGATTTAAAACGGCTACAGACCGTTACGGAAGAGGATTCAATTTCTTAATTAAACATAAATGGGTGACCTTACTTATTCTTGTGGGTACTTGTGGAATTATCTATTGGGCTAACGGAAGTATGAAAAAAGGTTTCGTACCTACAGAAGACAGAGGAATTATCTTTACTGATGTACAGTTGCCTCCAGGCGCATCAATGGAAAGAACCTACAACGTTCTGAAGACTTTGCAGAAAGATGCCATGAAAATCCCTGGAATTCAGAATGTCACGATTTCTACGGGTAGAGGATTATTATCCGGAAACGGTAGTAATAATGGTCTTGCCTTTATTAAACTGAAACCATTTGACGATAGAAAAGGAGATGGATTATCTTCTGAAGAGATTTCTAAGAGATTATTTGGTCTTGCAGGAAAAGTGCCTGATGCGAAAGTAGTATTCTTCCAACCTCCAAGTGTACCGGGATTCGGTAACAGTGCAGGTTTTGAAATGGTACTTTTGGATAAATCAGGAGGTGATTTTGCTGAATTGGATGCTAAAACCAACGAATTCATCGGAAACTTAATGCAGAGACCTGAAATTGAATTTGCTCAGACTTCATTCAATACCAAATATCCTCAGTACATGATGGAAATCAATGTTCCTTTAGCTAAACAAAAAGGAGTTTCTGTAAATGATATTTTGGCAACGATGCAAGGCTACATTGGTGGAATTTATGGTGCTGACTTTACCAAGTACGGAAAACAGTTCAGAGTAATGATTCAGGCACTTCCTGAAAACAGAGTAAGTGCAGAAGATCTTAACCAATATTATGTGAAGACAAGTTCAGGAGAAATGTCACCGATTTCACAGTTTGTGACGTTGACAAAAACCTATGGTCCACAATCTGTTGGTCGTTACAACTTGTTTACTTCGGTAAAAATCACAGGAGCCAACAAAGCCGGATTCAGTTCTGGTGATGCGATTACTGCGGTTCAGGAGGTTGCTAAAGAAACCTTGGATCAGAATTATGATGTTGAATTTACAGGTCTTACGAGAGAAGAATTAAGTTCAGGATCTCAGACTTTATTGATCTTTGCTTTGAGTTTGGTGTTTGTATATTTCATTCTTTCCGCTCAGTACGAAAGTTACATTTTGCCTTTAGTCGTGGTAATTTCACTTCCTCTTGGGGTAATGGGAGCTTATTTCGGACAGAAAATAATGGGATTAGAGAACAATATTTACTTCCAGATTGCATTAATCATGTTGGTCGGATTGTTAGCGAAAAATGCGATTTTGATTATCGAATTTGCGGTTCAGAGAAGACATCATGGTGAAACGATCGTGGAATCAGCCATCAACGCAGCTAAAGCGAGACTGAGACCGATTTTGATGACATCATTAGCCTTTATCTGTGGTCTATTACCTTTGGTTTTGGCAAGCGGAATTGGTGCAGTTGGTAACAGATCCATCGCAACAGGTGCTTCTATTGGATTGTTGATAGGTACGATCTTAGGAATATTTGTAATCCCTGTGTTGTACGTGGTTTTCCAGACTTTGCAGGAAAAAATCAAGCCGATCAAACCAAAAGACATCAATTTAGCTGAATAAGAAATCTTTAAGATTTAAATAATGAAAAATTTATCAATAATAAAAGGAACTGCTTTTTCAGTGCTTACCGCTCTGGTTATTACTTCTTGTCATGTCAGAAAGGAGTATGAAAGACCTGCAGCGGTAGTAGATGAAAAACTTTTCCGTACAGATATGCTTCCGCAGGACAGCACAAGCACGGCGAATGTTTCCTGGAAAGAAATATTTACCGATCCTATTCTTCAAAAGCATATTTCAAAAGCTTTAGAAAACAATTTAGATATAAGAATCGCTCTGCAGAACATTACTTCTGCAGAAGCGTATTTGAGACAGAGCAAAGCCGCTTACCAACCTACATTAACAGTGGGGCCTGGTTATACTTTTCAGACGCAGTCTTTGAACACTCAGTTTGGGCAGATCATTGGAGAGAGAAGATATGTGAACCAGTTTGACATTACCGGAAGCATCGCTTGGGAAGCAGATTTATGGGGAAAATTAAAAGCTCAGGAAAAAGCTCAGCTGGCAACGTATTTAGGAAATATTGCGGCACACCAGGCTGTGAAAAGTGATTTGGTTTCATCAATTGCTTCAAGTTATTATCAGTTATTGACTTTAGATGATCAGAAAAAAATCATTCAGGAGACGATAAAAATCCGTGAAAATAATCTTGAAACTACGAAAGCTTTAAAAGTAGCCGGAACGCTGACAGAAGTTGCCGTTCAGCAAAGTGCTGCTTTGGTTTACAATGCTCAGTCTTTGTTGATTGATATTGATACTCAGATTCAGCAACTGGAAAATACGATGAGTCTTTTGATGGGTGAACCTTCACAAGCGATTGAAAGGTCAACTTTAGAAGGACAAACACTTCCTGCAAACTTTGCATTAGGCTATCCTGCCAATTTATTGGCAAACCGTCCTGATGTAATGCAGGCAGAATTTAATCTGATGAATGCTTTTGAATTAACAAATTCTGCAAAAGCACAGTTTTATCCGACTTTAAAACTGACAGGAAGCGGTGGATTACAGTCAGTGGATATTGATCATTTATTCAGTGTCAATTCACTATTTGCAAGTTTGATCGGAGGTTTAGCACAACCGATTTTAAATAAAAGACAGATTAAAACCAACTACGAAGTTAGTTTGGCAAATAAGGAAACGGCATATTTAAATTTTAGAAAAACCGTTCTTACTGCAGGAAAAGAAGTTTCTGATGCTATCAGAGTATTTTCTGTACAGGATTCTTTCATTGATTTAAAAACGAAAGAATTGAATGCTTACCAAAACTCAGTAGAATATTCTCAGGAATTGGTGAACTATGGGATGGCTAATTATCTTGAAGTATTAAACGCCAATGTCAATTCATTGAATGCCGAACTGAATATCTCTAATGCACAATACAGTAAAATGAAAGCTGCCGTAGATTTATACAGAGCTTTAGGTGGTGGATGGAAATAAAGAAAAGTTAGTTATTATATATTCAATCTTGTTAAGACGTGTGCTGGAAACAGTGCACGTTTTTTAATAAAAAATTGATAAAAACTTATTGAACATAAAAATCTTTTAGTTCCAAAGATTTAAAGAATAATATCTTTTAAATAAACGTAAAATTTAATCTACCTTAATTAAGATTGAACTTTATTTTCATAAAGTTTTGCTATTAATTTTAAAAAACCTTTTTCATCAATATTTTCATTTCTACTTTTAGCATTCGAAACTATTTCATTAATAGCAAAGTTGACTTCATGGTTAGAATCATCATGTATTGGTAGTTTATAATATTTATTATCGTTAGGGGAAATAATAAAATAAAACTTTTTCAAATTCATGTTTGAACTCCAAATTAATATAGATATTAATAATGGTTCATTTAGATTAGATAATAAATAATCGCTTTCATACGAGACCCCTTCAACAAGTACAATATTATTTTTATCCACCGATCGAGAGTATCTTATTCCTTTATTACTTACTATAGTTCGTAATGGATACCATCCGTCAACTGTTTCATCGAAAGCTTCAGCCTTGTAAACATTGTCTACATTAATTATATAATGAAGACCTATTAATGGGAGTTTAGATTTAATTATAATCTTGAGAGTAACTTGTATCTGTTTCTTGTCTTGTTTAGTAATAATGTTGCTTTGAATAAAACAATCTACCGTAGGTTCTTGTCTTCTATTAAAAAACGATTCTACGAGACCATGAGGAGCATATCTTGTTTCTGTTTCAAATCGCAAATAATAAATTCCGTCATTTAAACATTGATGCGGCGGATTATTACTTTTGGGAATATCAATTATTTGAACTATTCCATTTTCAATTGAAACATCGTGTATACGTAATTCAGTAGGTACTGGAGATATATTGCTTGAAATTTTTTGATATAACCAATCTTTATGCCTATGAATACTTCTTGTTAACGAGCCCTGAAATGTTTCCTTTCCATTCTTATCTTTTGTTGGTCTAGGCGAACCTATAATTATTAAGCCACCTTGTGAATTGTGTAGTGCAGTTACTTCTCTATATATTTTTTCAAGAGCAACATCACCTGATTTAAATTCAAGTACAGATGTTTCCTCTTGATTTTGAGCAAAGAAATCTATAATATCTTTTTCTTCAATTTCATAAGTGCTTTTTCTGAAGAATATTTCGGAATAATACATAAAATTAACTACAATTTTAAAATTCTTTCAAATGAATACAAATTAATAATTTCAATTAAAGATTTCTTATTAAAACAATAAAAATAGCCTTAATTAAGTAATTTATAGTTACTAAAAAGAATATTAAGACTTAGGTTTTGAAAAGTGGAGGATACGGGGATCGAACCCGTCACCTTTAGACTGCCAGTCTAACGCTCTAGCCAGATGAGCTAATCCCCCAAATTTTGAAGTGGTACAAATGTAAATATTATTTATGAATTTAAATTAATAAATTTTTTAGATAAAAAAACAAAACCTTCCAATTCTGGAAGGTTTTTACACTTAATTGAATCTAAATCTCTGTGGTTATTAATTGCCTCAAATCTAAATCTTATATTAACCAAACGTTTATGATTCAAATCATAATTCAATTTTGTTACAGATTAAAAATAGTTTTCCTTTAAACAAGGTCTTTTGAGAGCAGAAAAAAATATGCTATGAAAAATAATGTTTCAAAATAAATTTATTCCGAATTACTTAAAATATCATCTTAAAAGATTAAACTATAAAATTAAATTGATATATTTGCCCAATTCTAAAAATGTAGAGATAGCACCAATTTCAAAAACTATCTTGAAATTTTAAGACTTTTTTTAAAGATATATTGACTAAATAAACTTATTTCATAAACTATTGTAAACTATGAAGAAACTTTTTTTACTTTTATTGACAACTTTCTGCCTTATCAGTTGTACTTCAGATGACGAAACGCTTACAGACTATATCGGAACTTGGTCGGGTACTTACGAAGGTACAGAAAAAGGTCTATGGAAATTTGTAGTTGCCAGTGACGGAAAAGTGACAGGAACAATGTATAATGAGAATAGTAATGTAAACTACAATATTTCAGGAAATTTAGACAGATCGGGACAACTTACAGCAGAACTGGTTTTACCGGCAGACGGAGAATTTTCGGGAACACTAAATCTTGAGAAAAAAGGTAACGGTAACTGGAGAAACGATTCTCCAACTCCCTCAAAAAGCGGTTCTTGGATTGGAGCAAAAGACAAAACGAAGTAGATAAAACTATTATAAATTAAAATCGGCTGTAAACAAAGTTTGCAGCCGATTTTTTATTTTAAACAAATCCCATTTTTATAATCTGAGAATCTTTTTTTGCTACAACAAAATGAAGCACTTCATCTTCCTCTGAAAAATGGTTTTCAAAAACCATTTCATTTTGATTTTCATGTAAGAATATTTTTTCCTCAAAAGATTCCGTGAGAAAATTTTCAAAATCTATTTTAACACTTACAATCATAATTTCGTCAGCGATAATTGCTTTATCTAAATGCAGGCTTTTATCCCACAAACCTAATAAAATATGTGCATCCTGTCTAAAACTTTGAAATTTCCCCAGTTCAAAGTTTTGAAGTATGATTTTTCCTTCTTTAGTTTTTAAACCAAACATTACCTTTCGGTTTCCTTTTTCATGTTCTGCATCTAAATCTTTAATTTCCGTCATCGTCCTTGCAAATCTCTGGTAGAGTAGGGCATCTTCCGCCAACTCAATATATTTCGAAATACCAGAACGGATTAATTTCCCAACTTTCGAACAGTGCCCAAATTCTGAGCTGTTTTGTCTGACCTTTTCATAAGTCGGGCTTTTCTTGTAGGCTGTTTTATTAAATCCACTTTTTTTCCGGACAATATTTTTACCATTCAGATTATAAAAAACCAAATCTCCAATTGCTCCGTTGAGCTTAATAAAACTTTCGTAAGTCGCCATATTTTCTAAAACAGGCTCAAATATAGAGATTAAAAATGAATTAAAATAATATTTATTATATAATTAAAGTATAGTTGTAGTATAGTTATTGTATAATTAAAATATTTAATTTATATTTGTATTGAATTAATATCTAATTGATTTTCAAATGAATAAGAAAATGCGTTTTTCGGAAATTAAATTATATAAAAGACTGGCTGTTTTAGCAATAACATCTGCAACAATTATATCTTGCGGAAGCTCAAAAGGTGTAGCTGAATCAAAAAAGACACCTTCCAAAACAATGTCTAAATCTGAAAACTTAAGAAAATTAGATTCTAATTTTGACGGAAAAGTTGCAGGTTCTGTAAAAAGCTTATTAAAGGATGCAGAAAGATATTTGGGAGCTCCTTATAAATTTGGAGGAAACTCTTCTTCAGGTTTCGATTGTTCAGGATTTACCGTAAAAGTTTTTCAGGAAAATAATTTTAATTTACCAAGAAGATCTTCAGATCAGGCAGATTCAGGAAAATCGATTGATATTGCAACTGTAAAACCGGGTGATCTTTTATTTTTTGCCACTTCAGGCGGAAGTCGGGTTTCCCATGTGGGAATTGTTCACACGATTGAAAATGATGGCGAAGTAAAATTCATTCATGCTTCAACTTCCAAAGGTGTCATCATTTCTTCTTTAAATGAAAAATACTGGAACAAAGCCTATCTTCATGCACAAAGGGTCTTGTAAAACTTTGCAATAGAATTGCATTTCATTGAACTCTACATTTGTCAAAATTATTAATTATGACAGACTTTATCAGAGTTTTCACTCCTTTGTTCTTTATTGTTTTCTTTCTAACAGCGTTTTTTGGAACAAGCTTTATCGTTTCAAAAAGGATTGGTAAAAATCCGAATGTTCTGCCAAAAGATGATTCTGCTTACGGATTGATCGGAAAGTATTTTAAAATTGCTTTATTTCTACTTTTCGTTTATATGATTTTACTGCTCATTTTCCCCCAAGATATTTCTTTAAAATTTAATATCAGCTTATTAAGAAATAATATTTTTAAATATTTTGGAATGAGTTTAATGGTTTTAAGCTTAATTTGGGTTTTGATTGCTCAGTTTCAGATGAAAAATTCTTGGCGAATCGGAATTGATGAAGAACTTAAGACAGAATTAATAACAACTGGGCTTTTCAAATATTCAAGAAATCCTATTTTCTTTGGAATGCTACTAAGTTTAATAGGTTTGTTTTTCACATTACCTACTTTAATTTCACTTATCTTTTTTGTTGTTTCTAATATTTTAATTCAAACTCAAATCAGATTGGAAGAAGATTTTTTATTAAATCAACACGGCAAAGATTATCTTCAATATAAAGCCAAAGTAAGAAGATTTTTGTAGGAATATTTAATGAAATTTTAATCATCTACATCCATTCTAAATCATCACTTTTGCACAACTTTTTTGTATATTTGGCAGTGAATTTTTTAAATAAATTTTAAACAGTATTATGTCGTTACAACAAACTATTGAAAATATCTGGGACAACAGAGAATTATTGCAGAATGAAGACAGCCAAAAGGCAATTAGAGAGGTTATTTCTTTGGTTGATAAAGGTGAACTTCGTACAGCAGAACCTACAGAAAACGGATGGCAGGTAAATGAATGGGTAAAAAAAGCTGTGGTAATGTATTTCCCTATCCAGAAAATGGAAACTATCGAGGTAGGCCCGTTTGAATTTCATGATAAAATGCCTTTGAAGAGAAACTATGCTGAAAAAGGGGTGAGAGTTGTACCACATGCAATTGCAAGAGAAGGAGCCTATATTGCATCTGGAGTTATTTTGATGCCTTCTTATGTAAATATTGGCGCTTATGTAGATTCAGGAACGATGGTTGATACCTGGGCAACAGTTGGTAGTTGTGCACAAATTGGTAAAAACGTTCATTTGAGTGGTGGTGTTGGAATCGGTGGCGTATTGGAGCCGCTTCAGGCTGCTCCGGTAATTATTGAAGATGATTGTTTTATTGGTTCAAGATGTATCGTTGTAGAAGGAGTTCACGTAGAAAAAGAGGCAGTTTTGGGAGCTAATGTTGTTCTAACAGCTTCAACTAAAATTATCGATGTTACAGGAGATACTCCAATTGAAATCAAAGGTAGAGTTCCTGCTCGTTCAGTGGTAATTCCTGGAAGTTATACCAAGCAATATCCAGCTGGAGAATATCAGGTTCCTTGTGCTTTGATTATTGGTCAGAGAAAAGAATCTACAGATAAAAAAACATCTCTTAATGATGCTTTAAGAGAAAATAATGTAGCTGTTTAAATTTCTTGCAAATGGCAATTCCTAAACAAATTTTTCAGACGTTTAAAACCGATAAGCTTCCTTGGCTTACGAAATTTCATATCAAAAGAATGCTTAAGAAAAATCCCGAGTATGAATATCATTTTTATGATGATAACAGAATTCAGGCATTCTTTCAAGATGAATTTCCACCGGAATATCTGAAAGCTTACAATAGATTGACGATAGGAGCTGCCAAAGCAGATTTTTTCAGATATGCCATTCTTTATAAAAAAGGTGGTGTTTACTTAGATGTAGATAGCGGAATTAATAAGCCAATTAAAAAGTTTATTCGTGAAGACGATGTTGCTTTGGTAACGGACGAAATTCCACAAACATATTATGTACAATGGGGTCTTGCTTATGCTGCAGGACACCCATTTTTACAGAGAACTTTGGAGATGATTTTAGATAATATCAAAAACAATCCACATCCTCATAATGTGCATAAAACAACAGGACCAACAGTTTACACAGATGCAATCAAAGCCTGCTTAAGAGAAAATCCGAACATTCCACATCGTTTTATGGGACCGCATTATGATAATAATATGCAGTTTAAATATAAGCTGGGAAAATTCTTTTTATATAAAGATAAAGCTGAACACTGGAAGAAAAAACAGCTTAGCCAAAACATTATAAAACCTGAGAATGAAGATAGCATTTGATGCCAAACGTTTTTTTCATAATACTTCAGGATTAGGGAATTATTCGAGAGATTTAATCAGGATTTTATCTAAATATTATCCTGAAAACCAATACCTGTTACTTAATAAAAACAAATCTGAAAGAGAATCTGATATTTTAGAAAGCTCCAACGTTATCTTTTTAGAAACCTCAAAAGGAACAATGTCTCGCCAATTCAAAATGGGGAAAGATGCGCAGAAAGAAAATGCGGATATTTTTCACGGATTATCGGGTGAATTACCTTTAAAATGGGACAAGAAACCCATCAAAAAAATCGTTACTATTCACGATTTGATATTCGTAAGATATCCTCAATATTATTCTTTTTTTGACAGAAAAATCCATTTTTGGAAATTCAAAAAAGCGGCAAATGCAGCAGATAAAATCATTGCCATTTCAGAGCAGACCAAAAGAGATATTATTCAATATCTGAAAATTCCGGATAGTAAAATTGAAGTTATTTATCAAGGCTGTCATAAAGCTTTTAAAGAACAACAAACTGAGGAATTTTCACAAAAAACTAAAGAAAAATTTAATCTTCCTGAACGGTTTATTTTAAATGTCGGAACGATTGAAGAACGTAAAAATTTATTCAGTATTGTTAAAGCAATAAAAGACACATCAATACCTCTGGTTGTTGTTGGAAAGAAAACAAAGTATTTTCAAAAAATAAAGCATTTTATTGAGAAAAATAAAATGGAGAACCAGATTTATTTTTTAGAAAATGTTGCAATGGATGAATTGGCAGTCATTTACAAATCAGCGGATATTTTTGTTTATCCAAGCTTTTTTGAGGGCTTCGGAATTCCTTTGATAGAGGCACTTTTCTCAAAAACAGTGGCTGTTACAGGCAATACGAGTTGTCTTCCTGAAGCGGGTGGATCAGATTCTGTTTACATAAATCCTGATAATTATTTAGATATTCAATCAAAAATAAAATTTCTTTGGGATAATGAATCAGAAAGAAAACGTCGTGCTGATAAGGGTTTTGAGTTTGTTCAGAAGTTTAATGATGAACCAATTGCCAGTCAATTAATGAGCCTTTACAAAAAAATATTGCAATAAAATCTTTACAGTTTAAAAATAAGTTCTACATTTGTATCACAAAATTTCAACAATGAAACCAAATTTTTTAACACTACATCATTATTATCATCATCTCTGTTAGGCGGAATTGATCGATATATTTTGTGTTAAAAAATCAAAAATATTTAAAAACCGTCTGAGTAAATAGACGGTTTTTTTGTGTTTAAAATTTATCCCGGGAAATTTTCAATTCAACCAGTTTTTATTTGCTCAGACTCAACAAAAGTAAAATGAGTAAACTAAAAATTGCCATACAAAAAAGCGGACGGCTTTATGAAGAATCTCTTCAACTCCTCAAAGACTGCGGGATTTTCGTCAACAACGGAAAAGACCAGTTAAAAGTTTCTGTAGAAAATTTCCCCATCGAAATTATGTATCTGCGAAACTCTGATATTCCTCAATATCTGGAAGATGGAATCGTGGATATTGCTATTGTCGGTGAAAATCTGTTGTTTGAAAAACAAAAGAACATTGAAATTATCCAGAAGCTAGGATTTTCAAAATGCCGGGTTTCACTGGCTGTCCCAAAAGAAATTGAAACCGATGATTTGGAATATTTTCAAGGTAAAAAAATTGCTACATCATATCCAAATACCCTTAAGAATTTTCTCGAACAAAACAGTATCTCCGCTGATATTCACGTGATCTCAGGTTCAGTGGAAATTGCTCCAAACATTGGTCTTGCCGACGGAATCTGTGATATTGTAAGCTCCGGAAGTACTCTGTTTAAAAATGGTTTGAGAGAAACTGTAACGCTTTTAAAATCAGAAGCTGTACTGGCAAAAACATTTCAATTAAATAAAGATAAAGAAGCTATTTTAGAAAAATTCTTATTCCGAGTTAAAGCTGTTTTAAAGGCGAAAAATTCAAAATATATCTTAATGAATGTCCCGAATGACAAAATCAGGATTATTTCTAAAACACTTCCTGTCCTTAAAAGCCCTACGGTAATTCCTTTGGCAGAAGAGGGTTGGAGCAGTATTCATTCTGTAATTAATGAAGAAAGATTTTGGGAAGTAATCGACGAACTGAAAGAGAAAGGAGCACAGGATATTCTAATAATTCCAATCGATAAAATGGTAATTTGATATGAAAATTTATAAATATCCCGATAAAAATAATTGGTCTGAATTAATAAAAAGACCTGTTTTCAAAAGAGAAAAACTCACGGAAATCATTGCAGATATTTTTAATCAAGTTAAAGAAAATGGAGACCAGGCTTTAATTGATTTTAATAAAAAATTTGATAATGCTGAAGTTAAAAATATTAAAGTTTCAGAAGAGGAAATAGAAAATACAGAAGAATTAACAAGTGAGGAATTAAAACATGCTATTCAACAAGCTAAAGAGAATATTACAAAATTTCACGCTTCCCAAATCGTTGAAATTGAAAAGATTGAGACTACGAAAGGAGTGGTTTGTTGGAGAGAAAATCGAGCGATAGAAAAAGTTGGAATCTACATTCCGGGCGGAACTGCCCCTTTATTTTCGACTGTTTTAATGCTTGCGATTCCCGCACAATTAGCTGGTTGTAAGGAAATTATTTTATGTACTCCGCCGGATAAAAACGGAAATATTAATCCCGCAATTCTTTATACGGCAAAACTTTGCGGAGTTAGTCAGATCTTTAAAACGGGAGGTGCTCAAGCCATTGCAGCCATGACTTTAGGCACAGAAAGTATTCCCAATGTTTATAAAATTTTCGGTCCGGGAAATCAATTTGTAGTGGCAGCGAAAGATTTTACTCAGAATTTTGGGTTGGCCATCGATATGCCAGCAGGTCCCAGTGAAGTTCTGGTGATTGCTGATGAAAATGCTATTCCTGAGTTTTGTGCTGCAGATTTGTTGTCTCAGGCTGAGCATGGAATTGACAGTCAGGTCATTTTTATTTCAACAGATTTGAAGGTTTTAAATGAAACGATTGAGGAAGTTAAAAAACAGATTGAGAAACTTCCAAGAAACAAATTTGCTCAGCAATCTTTGAACAACAGCTACTTTATTTTGTTGGATTCTATGGAGGAAGCATTAGAATTCACTAATCTGTATGCACCTGAACATTTGATTTTAGCCGTTGAACAATTTGAAAATTACATTAACAGAATTCAAAATGCAGGTTCGGTTTTCCTTGGAAATTATTCCTGTGAAAGTGCCGGAGATTATGCCAGCGGAACCAATCACACACTTCCTACAAACGGTTTTGCAAAAAATTATAGCGGCGTTTCTTTAGACAGTTTTGTAAAGAAAATTACGTTTCAGCACTTGTCAAAAGAAGGACTTCAAAATTTAGGAAAAACAATAGAAATTATGGCAGAAGCAGAAGGATTATTTGCTCACAAAAATGCCGTTTCAATCAGATTAAATCAAGAAAATGAAAGAATTTAATATCGATAATTTAGTTAGAAAAAATATTTTGGAATTGCAACCTTACATCAGTTTCAGAGATCAGAATGAGTTTGAAAATCCTGTTTTACTGGATGCTAACGAAAGTCCGTTTGGTGAATTCAACCGTTATCCGGATTCTACACAGAAAAAATTAAAGCAAAAACTATCAGAAATAAAGTTTATTTCACCTAATCAAATTTCAATAGGTAATGGAAGCGATGAATTGATTGATTTAATTATTAAAGTTTTTTGTGAGCCCAAAACTGATTCAATTTTAATGATGAATCCTTCATTTGCGATGTATGGATTTTATGCCGCAATCAATGAAAATAAAGTTGTTCAGCTCAATCTCAATGAAAATTTTGAAATTATAAAGGAAGATTTTTTAAATATAATAAAAGAAAATCAACCAAAAATATTATTTCTATGTTCACCCAATAATCCGACGGGAAATTCAATCGAGGACATTGAATTTTACCTCCAGAATTTCGACGGAATTGTGGTTGTCGATGAAGCTTATATTGAATTTTCAGAGCAGAAGTCAAGTCTTGAATTAATCAATGAATATCCAAATCTAATTGCTTTGCAAACATTCTCAAAAGCTTGGGGTTTGGCGGGAGCAAGAGTTGGAATTGCTTATTCGTCCATAGAAATTACCAATCTTATCTACACAGTGAAATCACCTTATAATGTGAATGTTTTGAGTCAAAATTTAGTTTTAGAAAAGTTAGATCAGATCGAAGATTTTCAAAATAATTTAAATGAAATTCTGAAAGAACGAGACTGGCTCAAAGATCAGTTGAAAAATTTAGAATGTATTTCAAAAGTATTTCCTACGGATGCTAATTTTTTTCTGATTGAATTTGAAAATGGAGAAAAAGTATATTCTACATTGATTAAAAATAAAATTCTGACCAGCAAAAGGTTTCCTCAGATTCCGAATTGCATCAGACTGAATGTTGGAAACCGAGATGAAAATGAAACGCTGATTACTATTTTAAAAAGTATTTAGAACATGAAAAAAGTATTATTTATTGACCGTGACGGTACATTGATTATGGAACCACCTACAGATTTTCAGGTTGATACATTAGAAAAGCTTGAGTTTTATCCGGGAGTTTTTCAAAATTTAGCAAAAATTGCAAAAGAATTAGATTATGAATTAGTAATCGTAACCAATCAGGATGGTTTAGGAACGGGCAATTTTCCGTTTGAAGATTTCAAAAAGCCTCAGGATAAAATGTTGGAAGCTTTTGAAAATGAAGGAATAGTTTTCAATGATATATTGATTGATAAAAGTTTTGAAAGCGAAAGTTTAGCTACCAGAAAACCAGGAATTGGTATGTTTGGAAAATATATTTACGGAGATTATGATCTTAAAAATTCTTTCGTGATCGGAGATAGACTGACAGACATTCAGTTAGCAAAAAATTTAAGTTCTAAATCTATTTTTATTAATAAAATTCAAAATAAAGAAGCTGATTTAACAACTGAAAGCTGGAGTGAAATTTATCAATATTTAAAACAGACTCCACGAAAATCTAAAGTATCAAGAAAAACCAATGAAACGGATATTGAAATTGAAGTTAATCTTGATGGAAGCGGAAAATCTGAAATTTCAACTTGTTTGCACTTTTTTGATCATATGCTTGAACAGATTTCCAGACATGGAAATTTAGATTTAAAAATTAAAGTGAACGGAGATCTACAAGTTGACGAACACCACACAATCGAAGATACCGGAATTGTTTTTGGAGAGGCAGTTTTAAAAGCTTTAGGAAAGAAAAAAGGAATCGAGAGATATGGTTTTTTGCTTCCAATGGACGATTGTTTATCTCAGGTAGCGATTGATTTTGGCGGCCGTCCATGGTTGGTTTGGAATGCCAATTTTAGACGAGAAAAAATCGGTGATGTACCAACAGAAATGTTTTACCACTTTTTTAAATCGTTTACAGATGCTGCAAAATGCAATTTAAATATTAAATCTGAGGGAGAAAACGAGCATCACAAGATAGAATCAATTTTTAAAGCCTTTGCTAAAGCAATAAAAATGGCAGTTAATCAATCTGATCAGAATTTTAATTTACCGTCAACAAAAGGAAGTTTATAAGATGATAGCGATTATAAAATACAACGGTGGAAACGTAAATTCCGTTCAGAATGCTCTTGAAAGATTAGGTGCAAATTCTATTATTACCGATAATTTTGAACTGATAAAAAATGCTGACAAGGTGATTTTTCCGGGAGTTGGCGAAGCATCTTCAACGATGAAAATTTTAAAGAAAAAAGGTTTGGACCAATTAATTCCAACTTTAAAGCAACCTGTTTTGGGAATATGTCTTGGAATGCAGTTGATGTGTAAAAATAACGAAGAAGGAAACACTGTTGGAATGGAAATTTTTGATATTAATGTAAAGAAATTTCCTGCTAAAGAAATTGTTCCACACATGGGATGGAATACGATTTCAAACTTTAAATCTCCTGTTCTCTCTGGAGTTGAAGAAAAAAGCGATGTCTATTTTGTTCACAGCTTTTATTGTGAATTATCAGAAAATACTACTTCTGTCTGCGATTACATTTTACCTTTCAGTGCGTCTTTACAGAAAGATAATTTCTATGCGATGCAGTTTCACCCTGAAAAATCGGGTAGAATTGGAAGTCAATTATTAAATAACTTTTTAAAACTTTAAGTATGAAAATTATTCCTGCTATTGACATTATTGAAGGAAAATGTGTACGTCTGTCAAAAGGTGATTATCAGACAAAGAAAATTTACAATGAAAATCCTATAGAAGTTGCCAAAGAATTTGAAAGCTTCGGAATCAAATTTCTTCATTTGGTTGATTTGGATGGCGCAAAATCTAAACATATTGTCAATCAGAAACTATTGGAAAATATTGCAAGAGAAACATCTTTACAAATCGATTTTGGAGGTGGTTTAAAAAGTTTAGAAGACATAGAAATTGCTTTTAATTCAGGCGCAAAACAGATTACAATCGGAAGTATTGCTGTCAAAAATCCTGAGTTTTGTTTCGATTTAATTCAAAAATTTGGGTCAGAAAAAATTATATTGGGAGCAGATTGTGAAAATAGAAAAATAAAAACATCCGGTTGGCTCGAAAAAAGTGACAAAAATGTCATTGATTTTATTCTCCAATATCAGCAAAAAGGTGTAAAAAATACGATCTGTACCGATATATCAAAAGACGGAATGCTGGAAGGACCTTCCACAGAATTGTATCAGGAGATTTTAGCTCAAACTTCTGTTGAACTGGTTGCAAGTGGAGGAATTTCGGGTATTGAAGATGTATTTAAAATGAAAGAAATCGGATGTTCCGGAACGATTATCGGAAAAGCGATTTATGAAGGGAGAATAAGTTTAAAACAACTTCAAAATTTTATTGAAAATGCTTAAAAAAAGAATTATTCCATGCTTGGATATAAAAGATGGAACAACGGTAAAAGGGATCAATTTTGAAGGGTTGAGAAATGCAGGAAATCCAATAGAATTAGCAAAAAAATATGAGAATGAAGGTGCAGATGAATTAGTATTTCTCGACATTACTGCTACTATCGAAGAACGTAAAACTTTCGTTGAATTGGTAAAAAATATAGCTAAAGAACTCAGTATTCCTTTTACAGTTGGAGGAGGAGTTTCTTCTGTTGAAGATGTGAGAAAACTCTTAGAAGCTGGCGCAGATAAAATCAGCGTTAATTCTTCTGCTGTGAAAAATCCAGAGCTTATTTCTGATTTAGCGAAAGAATTTGGAAGTCAGTGTATTGTGGTTGCGATTGATACAAAGCTTGTTGATGATTCAGATTGGGTTTTTGTAAAAGGAGGAAAAGAAATGACCGATTTGAAAACTTTAGATTGGGCAAAAAAAGCAGAAGAATTGGGAGCCGGAGAAATTCTTTTAACCTCGATGGATGGCGACGGAACTAAAAATGGTTTTGATTTAAGAATAACAAGATTAATCTCTGAAAATGTAAATATTCCCGTCATTGCTTCGGGAGGTGCAGGAAAAACTGAGGATTTTGAAAATATTTTTAATCAAACTAAAGCAACAGGAGCTTTGGCTGCAAGTATTTTCCATTTTGGAGAAGTGAAAATTCAGGATTTGAAAAATGATTTAAAATCTAAAAAAATTGAAATACGATGAACATAAATTTTGATAAAAATAATAATAGCTTAGTTCCTGTAATCATTCAGGACGAAAGAACTTTACAGATTCTAATGTTGGGGTATATGAATGAAGAAGCTTTTGCCAAAACAAAAGAAGAGAAAATTGTAACTTTTTTCAGCCGTTCAAAAAACAGACTTTGGACAAAAGGAGAAGAATCAGGAAACTTTTTAACTGTAAAAAATATTGAAATTGATTGTGATAATGATTCAATTTTAATTAAAGTAATTCCTAAAAATGTAGTTTGTCATACAGGAAGTTTCAGTTGTTTTGGAGAAAAAAATTCTAAAGGATTTTTGTATGAACTGGAGGAAAAAATCAGCCATCGAATTGATGATAAAGTTGAAGATTCTTATACCTATTCTTTATTTCAGAGAGGGCTCAATAAAATGGCTCAAAAAGTAGGAGAAGAGGCTGTAGAATTGATAATTGAATCAAAAGATAATAATGATGATCTGTTTAAAAATGAAGCTGCAGATTTGCTATATCATTTTTTAATTTTATTGAAAGCTAAAAATATCAGTTTAGAAGATATTGAAGAAATACTTTTAGACAGAAATAAATAAGCCTGCAAATTGCAGGCTTAAAGTTGTATTATTCGATGATTACTTTTCTAACGACAGTGTGATTATTGGCTGTTATTTTTGCTAAGTAAACACCTTTTACAATGCCAGAAATATTTATTTTAGACTCATTTTCTGTTTTCATTATCATTTGACCAGGTAAATTTATTAATTCAAAACTAAAATTTTTCACCGTCTTTGGTAGTTCAAGATTTAAAAAATCTTTTGCAGGATTAGGATAAATTGATATTTCTTCAAGCTGATTCACAGAATTTTCAGCGGTGGATAAAATCGTTGTAGATGCAACGGCAAAATGTTGTAGAGCACCAACTGACGCTTTTCCAACCTTGTAAATATAAACGGGATCTGTATTAGCAAAAGTATCATTGGCGGTGTGAGGATAATTGCTTCTAATTCTTTCAAAATATCCCGTAATCACTTCACCTTTCAATTCAAAAGGAATATAATCGGTATCTTCAGCTTCGTCTATATCAGTTAATAACGGTGAATAAAGACCTGTAAGGGTTACCAATTCCTGAGTTGCAGCAACGGAAGCAGCAGTGTTATTAGGATTTCCGCCCATATCTTCGTCACAGTAGATCGTATTATTATTGTTACCCATTTTACCTCCAACCTGATCAAGATTGAAAACCAATTTGATATCTAAAACACGATTTGTACCTTGATAAGCTACAGTATTTGCGTAATGAGTACTTCCTCTCAAGCCTTGTTCTTCTCCTGAGAAATGAATAAACTTAATAGAATATTCTGTCGGAACATCTTTCAAAATTCTTGCTGCCTCCAAAATAATTGAAGTTCCGCTTCCGTTATCATTTACTCCGGGACCATTAATACTGTCGAAATGTCCACAGATAATCACAAATTTATTAGGGTAAACCGTTCCGGTTTTTGTAATGACAAGATTTTTTGAATTGATAGTATTGCCTCCTTGCGTATAAGAAAAAGGATCTTCTACAATCTGACTTGTAGAATAACCGTAAGAGGCATATTTATTTTTAAGCCAATTTAATGCATTGGTATTATTTACAGAACCCGTAGTTTTAATTCCGAAATTCGAAAATTCCTGCAAATTGGTAGTGATATTGGTTTGAGTTACCTGCTCTGCTCTCGTTTGATAAGCCTGAATAAAGCTTTGTGCATTTACATTCTGAAGTCCTAGAGACAAAACAATAATACCAAGTATTTTCTTCACTTTTTAATTTTTGCAAATGTATAAATAAAATGATTCCAAACGAAAGTAAGGAATCATTATTTTTTATTTAATAAAAAGTTTGAATTGATAAATGATTTTTTAAAAATTCAATTTATTTTTATTTATCGATAATCACTTTTTTAGTTATTATTTCACCATCAGACTTTATGGTACAAAGATAAACTCCGCTTGTTAATTTAGAAACATTAATCTTGTTTTCGTTTTCATGAGTAGAAATTAATTTTCCGCTCATATCATTGATTTCAAGAGAGAAATTTTTAATGTTAGTTGGAACTTCTACATTCAGGAAATCTTTTGCAGGATTAGGATAAATCTTTATTGATTCTAACTTATTTACAGCAGTTTCATTAGTACTTAAAACAGAGGTTGCCACAGCAAAATGCTGAAGCGCTCCAACTGCTGCTTTCCCTACATTAAAAACATATACAGGATCAATATTCGCAAAAGTATCATTTACAGTATGTTGATTTCCACTCACTGGAGTTTCGTAAAAACCTGTAATAATATCTCCTTTAGCTTCAAAAGGTACATAATCTGATGCATAGGCATTTGACAGAGTTGTCTGGAGAGGAGAGTACAGCGTCGTGCAATTTGCCAATTGCTGAGTCATTGCAAGTGATGGTGCATTATTGGCTGTTCCTCCCGCTGAAGTTTGATCGCTTTCACAAACAATCGTATTACTTGGATTTGAAATTTTCCCTCCAACCTGGTCAATATTAAAGACAACTTTCAAATTAAGTTGACGAACGTTATTATTAAAAACAACATTATTCACATAATGATTACTTCCTATCAAACCCTGTTCTTCACCCGAAAAATGAATAAACTTCACCGAATATTCTGTAGGAACATCTTTCAAAATTCTTGCGGCTTCCAGTAAAATAGAAGTTCCGCTTCCGTTATCGCTTACTCCGGGACCGGTAATGGTATCATAATGTCCACAAATGATAACGTAAATATTTGGATAAACTGTTCCTGTTTTAGTAATGATTAAATTTTTGGAAGTGGCACTTCCGTAGGTAAAAGTATCTTCTGTAATCTGACTCGTATCGTAACCAAAAGACTGATATTTACCTTTAAGCCAGTTCAGCGTATTTGTATTTGCCGTAGAACCTGTAGTTTTTACACCAAGATTCGAAAATTCCTGAAGCAACGTGGTAATATTCGTTTGCGTAATCTGATTGGCTCTTGTCTGGTAAGCCTGAATAAAACTCTGTGCCTGCAAACCGTATGAAGCCAAAGAAAGGAGTAGAAGACCTGTTAATTTTTTCACTTTAAATGTACTACTTTTTAATATTAAGCAAATGTAGATAATAAAAAAATCCCGAGCAAAAAACTCAGGATTTAATATTGATAACAAAAAATTTTACATTATTTTACTTGATCTACAACTGCTTTGAAAGCTTCAGGATGATTCATTGCTAAATCAGCTAAAACTTTTCTGTTAAGCTCAATGTTGTTCTTTTTAAGAGCTCCCATAAACTGAGAGTAAGACATTCCGTGCTCTCTAGCTCCTGCGTTGATACGCATGATCCAAAGTGATCTGAAGTTTCTCTTTTTCTCTTTTCTTCCACGGTAAGCATATTGCATTGCTTTTTGTACCGCGTTTTTAGCAACAGTCCAAACGTTCTTTCTTCTACCGAAAAAACCTTTAGCTTGTTTCATTAATTTTTTTCTGCGAGCTCTAGAAGCTACGGCATTTACTGATCTTGGCATAATTTAAATTGTTTTTTTGAAAAGGGCGGCAACTTTTGTTACTCTTTGGTGCACCGTTTCAGGGTTAAAATGTTGAATTTGTTTGAATTCTTATAAACCGAATAAGATTTATAAAAACTACTTAATTGCTAATTGACGTTTAACGCCTTTCTCATCCACTTTAGCTACGTAAGAAGTAGTAGTAAGATTTCTCTTCTGCTTAGTTTCTTTCTTAGTTAAGATGTGGCTTTTGTAAGCGTTTTTTCTTTTGATCTTTCCAGAACCGGTAAGAGCAAAACGTTTCTTAGCACCTGATTTCGTTTTTAATTTTGGCATTGTTTGCTTTTTTATGTTTTTGTTATCAATATTTTAGCTATCGGCTAAAAGCTTTTGGCTATTAGCTTTTTGGGCGTGTCCCTCACTCATTCATTCCGCTTCGCTGCATTCACTCATTCGGGTCGGGCTATTCATTACAAGTCCTCGCTCAGCAACATTTCCGTCGCTTGCTGTGGGCTTTTCATTACTATCCCTCACGCATATAATTGGTGTGCAAAATTACGAAAAATAATAATACGAAAAGAGACTTTCAAAGAAAATCTCTTTTATATATCGTAAACCAAAAATATCAAAGTATAAACTTCAAATATTTTGGTGTCATTATGTATTATTTAGCCGGTTTCTTAGGACTCATCATCATAATCATTCTCTTACCTTCAAGCTTTGGTAACTGGTCTACTTTTCCAACATGCTCCAATTCCTGAGCTAATTTTAGAAGTAAAATTTCACCTTGATCTTTAAAGATAATAGAACGGCCTTTGAAAAATACGTAGGTTTTCAATTTTGAACCTTCTTCTAAGAACTTTTCAGCATGTTTCTTCTTAAAATCATAATCGTGCTCGTCAGTTTGAGGTCCGAAACGGATCTCTTTCACGACAACTTTGATTTGTTTCGCTTTAAGTTCTTTTGTTTTTTTCTTTTGCTCGTATAAAAACTTTTTATAGTCTAATATTCTCGCAATAAACGGTTCAGCTTTATCTGAAATTACAACCAAGTCAAGTTCCTGTTCTTTAGCAATTTGTCTTGCTTTATCGATAGGGAAAATTCCCGGCTCTACGTTATCGCCCACCAAACGAAGTTCTCTTACGCGAATCTTATCGTTTATCATGTGTAAGTCCTCTTGTACAGGACGTCTTTGTGGGCCTCTGTTGTTAAATCGTTGTGCTATTGTATTAAATTTTATTGGTTAACTTTCTATTTAAAAATCTGTTGAATGATATTATTCTCATTCAAAATAATTATTCGGGGTTAAGCTTGATACTCAATTCCGGTTTTTGATGCTTCTTTAAAGTAAGTAACAAAATCTTCAAGACTCATTACTCCAAGATCTCCTTCACCACGTCTTCTTACAGAAATTGTGCCATCCTTCTCCTCATTTTCTCCTACTACAAGCATGAATGGAATCTTCTTCAATTCTGCATCACGGATTTTTTTACCCGTTTTTTCATTTCTGTCGTCAATCAGACCGCTAATATCGTGATTTTCTAAAAGTTGTGAAACTTTTTTAGCATAATCTACATATTTTTCACTGATTGGCAATATCGTAAACTGATCCGGAGCCAACCACAATGGGAAATCTCCGGCAGTATTTTCTAATAATATAGCAATGAAACGTTCCATAGAACCAAATGGTGCTCTGTGAATCATTACCGGTCTGTGTTTTTCGTTATCACTTCCAACGTAAGTAAGGTCAAATCTTTCCGGCAAATTATAATCTACCTGAATTGTTCCCAACTGCCATTTTCTGCCTAAAGCATCTTTCACCATGAAATCCAATTTTGGACCGTAGAATGCAGCTTCACCATATTCCGTCACGGTATTCAATCCTTTTTCTTTAGCAGCAGTTACAATTGCATTTTCAGCTTTTTCCCAGTTTTCATCACTTCCAATATACTTTTCAGTATTTTCAGGATCTCTTAATGAAATTTGAGCCGTAAAATCAGCAAAACCTAATGAACCGAAAACATACAGAACCAAATCAATAGTTTTCTTAAATTCGTCCATCAACTGATCCGGAGTACAGAATAAGTGTGCATCATCCTGAGTAAATCCACGAACTCTTGTTAAACCATGAAGTTCACCGCTTTGCTCATATCTGTAAACCGTTCCGAATTCGGCATATCTTTTGGGCAAATCTCTGTAGCTCCATTGTGACGTTTTGTAAATCTCACAGTGATGCGGACAGTTCATTGGCTTCAGCATAAATTCTTCTCCTTCATTCGGAGTTTTAATTGGCTGGAAGCTGTCTGCTCCATATTTATCCCAGTGTCCTGAAGTTACATACAATTCTTTAGCTCCGATGTGAGGAGACATAACAAATTCATAACCACCTTTTTTCTGAGCATCAGATAGGAAATTTTCTAATTTTTTTCTCAAAGCTGTACCTTTTGGCAACCAAAGCGGTAAACCGGCACCTACTTTTTCTGAGAAAGCAAAAATCCCTAATTCTTTACCTAATTTTCTATGATCTCTTCTTTTTGCCTCTTCTAATAACTCAAGATATTCTGTCAGTTCTTTCTGTTTTGGGAAAGAAATACCATACACTCTCGTTAACTGAGGATTTTTTTCATTTCCTCTCCAGTAAGCACCTGCAGCATTCAGAACTTTAAAAGCTTTTACAATTGATGTATTTGGAATGTGACCTCCACGACAAAGATCTGTAAAGTTATCGTGTCTTACAAAAGTGATTTCACCATCATTAAGATTAGAAATCAATTCAACTTTGTAAGGATTGTCAGCATACGTTTTTAAAGCTTCTTCTTTAGAAACTGGATATAATGAGAATGTAGATCCTTTTTTAGCATTTTCTAAAACTTTCTTTTCTATTTTTTCGAAATCTTTATCAGATAAACTTTCGTCTCCGAAATCTACATCATAATAAAAACCGTTTTCGATAGCAGGACCAATTGTTAACTTAGCATCAGGAAAAAATTCAAGGATAGCCTGCGCCAAAAGATGGGCAGAAGAATGCCAGAAAGCTTTCTTTCCAAGATCATCATTCCAGGTTAATAGCTGTACCGTAGAATCTGTGGTTATAGGCGTGGTAATTTCGACTTGTGTGCCGTTTACAACTGCGGAAATGGTATTTCTAGCCAATCCCTCGCTTATAGATTTTGCCACATCCAAAGGAGTAACTTCTCCTTCAAATTCCTTGACGCTATTGTCTGGAAGTGTAATTTTTATCATTGTTTACTAAGAAATTTTAAGATGCAAAAATACGCATTTTTTACGTCTTTAAGAAATACTGACAGTATATTTCACGAAAAATGCAATTTATTTTAAAATTTTGCGTTTGTTAAAATTGAATTTTCAAAATTAGATCTACTTCTAAACAAAAAAAATACTAAGCTTTCACTTAGTATTATCTGTTTTTCCCGTTTTGTTTTTTGAAGATTTCTGAACGTCTTCTTTATCAACATCCGGTGGATTTTGTTTTTCTGATGAAGCTGGAAGATCACGAAAATCTTCATTCTGCTTTTTTGTTTCTGCTGAATTGGCAGATTCTTTCTTTTTTTTATCTTCTGTTGAATCCATAGTTTTGAATTTTTAGAGTCCAAGAACGCCGAGTTTCCCGGTTTGATCTTCTATCTTATAATTCAAAGCCTTTGCCAAAACAAAAATATTATTAAGATTTTCCATTAATTGTTGGTGACCTTCACTTCTCAGTTTGTTTTGATCAACAGATTTTATGGCTGTCTGTTTTGCTTTATTCTGAACATTTTTAATATCCTGCTCAGAAATACGGTTGATAAAAGAATCATCTAAAGACTGAATTTCCACACTGGGTACAATTCTAATTTCTGCATTCGGAAGATCGGTAATGATAAGTTTTTTATTAATAGAATCCACTTCCATTTTCATTTTATTCAAATCATAAGAAACCTGCGCATTCGTTTTGGTATAAGTAATAATACTGTTGCTTGTCATTTCTTTACCCAGAAATTCATAGCCGAATTTTGTTTTCTGCATTGCAGAAAAATCCTGTTCCAAAACAACCATTTTATTCATTTTGGAAATCTGATTGGTCAGAATATAATAATCTGACTTTTCAGTTTTTTCAGTTGGTTTAAAACAAGATTTGAAACTGAAGAACAGAATCGACATCAGCAGAATCCCTCCAACAAACGGAATAATTAATCTTAAATTTTTCAATTTTCTTTTTTAAATATTTCTCTGATTACCGATGGGTCATCTTTTTTCAGGATCTCAACAAGATCTCTCTCGATGTAACCGCTTGTCGGCATTTCAATGATTCTTCCAATTTCCTTGCCATATTTTTGAACAATGATTGTAGGAACTTTAGAAACATTATATTTTGATTCTTCTCCGTTTGGAGATTCTTTTTTACGATTCACCGCAATAATCGTCAATCTGGAATCCGGATATTTTACTTCTTCCAAAATTTTCATCAATCTTGGAAAATCACGGTGACTGTCTTCACACCATGTTCCTATAAAAACGACAAGATCATAAGTCGTAATTTTATTTTTCTTCAGTTCACTTACTGCTTTCTGATCTATTTGATACTCGTTAAATTCCTTTGTGTACCATTCTGAATATGGCTCTTTAACGAATTGATCTTTCAACTGTGCTCCCAAAAGCATCTTTCCGTCATTCGTCGTTTCAACTTCACGGTTTACCACCGCTTTTTGGGCAGAAAGCTGTTGTGCAGTAACAGTCAACACTGAAACGGTAAAAATATTCGTAATTAATTTTTTCATCTATTTTTCAATTATTGTTTTTAAATCTGCAGGAGAGTAGTATTTGTTTTTCAGAACTTTATGGTCTACTTTTCTATACACATTAAATTTTTCTCCTGATTTTTCATAGAAAGATTCAACCTCTTTTTCTTTATAAAAGTCAACGGTTTCATTCGCCTGTTCTTCATTATCACAAGCTTTAGACATATTAGAACGCTGAACTTCATTGAATAGCTCAACAAATTTATCTCCCAAACCAAATTCTAAAACCGCACCGCTCAAAACATACTGCAAATCACATAAAGCATCAGCAATTTCTACAATATTATTATCGGCGATTGCCTGTTTTAATTCGTTTAATTCTTCCTGCAAAAGTTCAACTCTAAGGTTGCATCTTTCCTGAGAAGGAATTTGCGGAGTATCTAAAATAGGCGCTTTAAAGGTTGTGTGGAATTCCGCTACTTGGTTCAGGCTGTCAATTTTATCCATGAAATTTTTTATTTAAGGCAAATATAAAAATTAGATATTAGATATCAGATATTAGATGTTAGGTTTTTAATACGTTTTACGAATCCCACAAATCATTATTATGCAAAAAAGCTGCTCGTTTCCGAACAGCCTCCTTATCTCAAGGTTAATTAAGATGGTAATTAGTTTTTAATAAATCTTTTAGTTATTTCTCCAACCTGAATCATATAAGCTCCTTTTACAAGACTGCTTACATTTACAGAACCTCTTTCAAGTTTTCCAGAATTGATTAGTTTTCCTGCCATATCAAATATTTTATAATCATCGCTTGTAGTATTGGATACATTTAGAATATCTTTTGCAGGATTTGGATATAATTTAAGATCAGTAATCAAATCTTTAGCATCAAAATCATCACCTCTTCCTGAAGAAACAATATTTAAAGTATAATCTTCAACCTGTCCGTAAGTATAAGAACCACATGATGATGACGGAACAGAGTTATACTGCATCATAACTCTCATTCTGGTTGTTCCAAGAGTTGCAGTTGATGGAATTGTGATTGAGCCTGTTACCGGAGTTGTTTGTGAACCTGTTTTTGTCCACACTAATTCTCCGCTATCTGTGAAATCTCCATCTTTATTGTAATCAATGTAAACCGCATACGCTTCATTATATTTAGTTGAAGTCCAAACCGGAGTTACAGAAATCGTGTAAGCTGTAGCTCTCGTAACATTTGTAGAAACTGAAGTAAAGTTTTCGTAACCTGCAGTTCCTGTTGAAGTATTGTTAATCGTTCCGAACTTTACATTTCCAATTCTTTCATCTGCAGTATTAGTTGCAGTTGCCGAACAATAAGTTACCGCGCTTCCCGCAAGTGTTGTCACAGAAACCGTATTACTAGAAACAGAATTATTTCCAGCTGCATCTTTTGCTTTAACAGTGAAACTATAGGTTGTAGATGGTGTTAAACTTGTTACAGAATAAGAAGTCGTTGCCGAAGAGCCAATGAGTGAAGTACCTTGGTAAACATCATAATCGGTTACCGCTATATTATCTGTTGCTCCTGACCAAGAAAGATTCGTTGTTGTAGAAGTTGTTCCTGAAGCCACTAAAGTTGGAGCAGTTGGTGGAGTAGTATCTGAAGTTCCAGAACCTGCATTTACAGTAATATTCGCATTATTTACATCAAAGAAAATATGATTCGAACCTTTTACCATAATTCTTCCTGTAGTTGTAGAAGCATTTGGAATCGTTACCGCCTGAGAACCATCATTTGGAGTTCCTGAAAGTAGAGTAGCCCAAGTATTTCCGCTGTCTGTAGACCAAAGAATATCTACGTTTGCAGCATTTACACCATTTGCGGTAGTTCCTGCAACATTCCATGTTATCGTTTGAGAAGTTCCTCCTGAATAAGTGGTCGCAGTATTTTGAGAACTCACACTGAATGGTCCTGCAGTTCCGTTTACTGTAATTACCGCATCGTCAGAATTATTCCCAGAACCTCCCGATCTGTTGTCACGAACCGTAAATCTAAAATTATATGTTCTCGCAACATTTGACAATGCTTCAACAGTAATTTCTGAACCTGCCGTAGTTGTTGCTCCTGTTAAAACTGAAGCCATTCTCGGGAAATATCTTATAGGAGTAGTCTGTGGTGTCCATGATCTAAAAGTAGGGCCTGTTGCTTTTGTAGCACTTGCTGCAGAACTTGCTCCCGTTTGAGAAGATGAAGCATTATTCATCTGTTCCCAAATATAAGTTAAAGAGTCTCCATTTGCATCAGTTCCCGAACCCGTCAACATAAAAGGTGTTCCTTTTGGAATTGTATAATCTAAGCCTGCATTTGCTGTAGGAATAGAATTTCCTGTACTCGTGCTTGTCGGACATGTTTTAGCTTTAATATTATCCGTAATCTGCTGAATACTTACAGCATGAAAGAAAGAATCTGAATGCGCCTGAATATCCTGACCTGTAATTCCCGCATATCCCATAATAGTGGAGCCTGAACCCGGCTCCATATTGACACCTGTTCCTTCGTTAGAATGAGAGAAGGTGTGATTTCCTCCAAACTGATGACCCAATTCGTGAGCTACATAATCAATATCAAAATTATCTCCCGAAGGAATTCCGTCAGCCGGAGAAGTATAACCGCTTCCTTTTGAGCCGTTCACGCAAACACAACCGATGCAGCCTGCATTTCCGCCACCTCCGGAAGCTCCGAATAAATGTCCGACATCATAATTTGCTTCACCAATTACTGAAGTTAAAGTTGATTGAAGTTGAGAATTCCAATTGCTCATTTGTGCAGCAGCAGAATATGGATCTGTAGAAGCATTGGTATAAATTACTGCATCATTATTGGCAATTAAAACCATTCTTGCCGAGAAATCTTTTTCAAATACACCGTTTACACGAGTCATTGTATTATTCATGGCAGCTAAAGCTAGTGCTTTTGTTCCTCCGAAATAGGTTGTATATTCTCCCGTTGAGGATAGTGCAAGTCTGAAAGTTCTTAATTTTGCATCATCCGCATTTGGTCTTGCCTGAAGATTGTCAATGCTTGAAACTCCTTTTTGAGCAACGTCAATTACCGTACACTCAAATTTGTTTAAATCATCTTTTTTATCTGATTTTTTATAAACCACATACGTTGAAAGATCTTTAGAATAAGGCTCAATAAAAACCGCTGATTTATCTCCATAAATTTCCATTGAAGACAATCCTAACGGAGAAATACTGAAGTACACCGTTGAATTTGAATCCCCAAAACTTTCTCCAATATAAGATTTGATATCCGGATATTTTGCAGCAAGCTGGGGATCAAAATTGGAATTTTCTCTTACTTTGAAATTTTCCAATTTACCGTCTGAATTTGGAAAAGAAATAATGATTTCTGATTTTTCTCCAACCGATAATCTTTTTGGTGCTCTTGCTAAAACATTTTTCAATCCGTTGATATCTAAACTATAGATTTTAGGATTAGTGATTGAAGATTTGTTTTCAAAAATTTCTGAATTAGTTTTTCTGGAAGTTTCAGACCAAAGACGGTCTGTCTGTGCGAAAGAAATGCCTGAAATAAGCATTCCAATCACAAATAGTTGTTTTTTCATATAATATCTATTTTGATTGTGGAATATCAAAGCTAATAAAAATTATATTATCAAAAACAAAATTATTTAAGAAAATTTTAGACTATACCAATAAAATAATATGCAATACATTTAATATACCTTAAAATATTTCTCTATAAAATGAAAATAGCATACGAAAATATCGTATGCTATTGCTTTTTCTTATATAAAAGTGAATTATTACATCAATTACTTTGTAATATCTCTACCAATAACCAATCTTTGGATTTCAGAAGTACCTTCTCCAATTGTACACAATTTAGAATCCCTGTAGTATTTTTCAGCAGGGAAGTCTTTTGTATAACCGTAACCTCCGAAAATCTGAACAGCATTATTAGAAATTCTTACACAAGCTTCAGAAGCATACAATTTTGCCATTGCGCCTTCTCTTGTCATTTTTTGCTTTGCGTTTTTCAATGTAGAAGCTCTTTGAATCAACAATTCTGAAGCATCAATCTCTGTTGCCATATCTGCCAACATAAAATTAATTGCTTGAAATTCTGAAATAGATTTCCCGAACTGTTTTCTTTCTTTAGCATATTTTAAAGCAGCTTTGTAAGCTCCTCTTGCAGTTCCTAAACTCAATGCAGCAATAGAAATTCTACCACCGTCAAGAATTTTCATAGCCTGTTTAAAGCCTTCTCCAACTTCACCCAAACGATTTGCGTCTGAAACACGAACATTATCAAAAATAAGTTCTGCAGTTTCTGAAGCTCTCATTCCAAGCTTGTTTTCTTTTTTACCAGAAGTAAAACCAGCCATTCCTTTTTCTAAAACGAAAGCTGTAGAATTGTTTTTAGCACCGATTTCTCCAGTTCTTGTCATTACAACAGCAATATCACCAGAAATTGCGTGAGTGATAAAGTTTTTAGCACCGTTAATTACCCACTCGTCACCGTCTTTTACAGCAGTAGTAGACATTCCACCTGAATCTGAACCCGTGTTGTGTTCTGTCAATCCCCAAGCTCCGATTACCTTTCCGGTCGCTAATTGTGGAAGCCATCTGTTTCTTTGCTCTTCGTTTCCGAATTCATAGATATGATTGGTACAAAGCGAGTTGTGTGCTGCAACCGATAAACCTATTGAAGGGTCAACTTGAGAAATTTCATCTAGAATAGCAACATATTCATGATAACCAAGACCAGAACCACCATATTGCTCAGGAATTACAATTCCCATGAAACCCATATCACCTAACTGATGAAAAAGTTCTTTAGGAAAAGTCTGACTTTCGTCCCACTCCATAATATTGGGTCTGATATTCTTTTCAGCAAATTCCTTTGCTGTTTCCGCGATCATTTTAATGTTGTTAATCGTTTCTGTGTTCATATTACATTATACTTATGCGCCAAAGATACTTAAATTGCCGAAATACGAAAATTATTTATTATTAAGATGCAATACTATAATTAAGTTATTAATTTACAACAAATTATATTGCATAAATTAACATAATATTAATGAGAATCTTTGGTTTTCAATATATAAATTTCATACTTTAGCCGTCCAATTTTTATTAAATGAAAAAACTTCTACTTCCTATAGTTTTAATATCGGCTTATGTTTCGGCTCAGATTCCGACAGGATATTATGATGGAACGACAGGATTAACGGGTTATGCGCTGAAGTCTAAACTGCATGATATTATTTCTAATAAAAACATCAATTGGCATTATGGTGATTTGACAAATTATTATAATCAAACTGATTTAGATATATATTATGATCACGGACCTTCGAATACAACTATTTTATTAGATATGTATTCTGAAATTCCTTCCGGACCGGATGCTTACGAATATACAACAGCAAACATTATTGGATCTTCCGGAGCAGAAGGACTAGGATGGAATAGAGAGCACATGATGCCTCAAAGCACCTTCTACAGTAATTATCCGATGTATTCAGATTTGTTTTATGTAGTTCCGACCGATGCAAGAATCAATCAGTTAAGAAGCAATTATCCTTACGGAATTGCGGGAGCAACAAATTACTACACTTTTACAAATAGCTCAAAAATATCAAATAGCGCAATCCCTAATTATGTTTATACAGGTCGTGTTTATGAACCAATTAATGAATTTAAGGGTGATGTAGCGAGAAGTTTATTATATTTTGCTGTAAGATACGAAGGAAAATTAGGAAGTTTTAATTATAACAACAGTGCAAATCCGGCTTCCGACACCAATCCTTTAGACGGAACTGAAGAAAGATCTTTTGAACCTGCATATATTGCAATGCTTCTTCAATGGCATCAGCAAGATCCTGTTTCTCAAAGAGAAATTGACAGGAATAACTCGGTTTATAATTTACAGAAAAACAGAAATCCGTTTATTGATAATCCGGCTTGGGTGAATGCAATTTGGGGGCAAGCTCCAGATTCTGTAGCACCGTCAAATCCAAGTAATTTAACTGTAAGTCAAAACAGTGCTTATTTTACAACATTAACTTGGACACCAAGTACAAGCACAGATGTAATTGGGTACAAAATTTATCAAAACGGAACTTTAATTGGTACCTCAAAAGGAAATTCTTTCAGCGCAGACCACTTAACACCTTCTACAGCTTACACATATACCGTTAAAGCCTATGATAACGGATATTTACTTTCTGGAGACAGCAATACAGCTTCAGCAACAACTTTAGCAACAGATATTTATGCTAAAGATTTAATGGTGACAAAATATCTTGAGGGAACATCTAATAATAAAGCGATTGAAATCACCAATAAAACAGGTCATGCGGTCAATTTAAATGATTACAGATTGTCAATTCAGTTTCCGAGTGGAACAAATTATTATTTTCCGGCACCTTTTGAATTGGATGGAATTGTTCAGAACAATGAAACTTTTGTAATTCTAAATCCTGAAGCTAATTTTTCCTGTTTCACAATTAGTCAGGCGAAATTTATTACTGCAGCTCCGCAAATGACGTATTCTGGAAGTCAGTATTTAGAATTGAGATATAAATCTATAACAGTAGATGCAATCGGGGTTTCCTCACAAAACAACTCTTCGGTTTTAGGAAATGTTTCATTGTATAGAAAAGCAGTAATTAATCAACCTGCAACAACTTTTGATATTGCAGAATGGGATTCTTATGCGAGTAATTATTGTCAAAATTTAGGCACGCTTGCAACTTCTGAAGCTGAATTTTTAGCTGGAAAAGAATTTAAAATCTATCCAAATCCTGTTAATGATAACATTTTTATAAGCGGAAAAACTGAAAATATTCAAACTGCACAAATTTTAGATTTTTCAGGAAAATTAATTTATACAGAGAAAACTCCCTTTAAAAACAAAAAGAATATTTCTGTTCAGAATCTAAAAACAGGTACTTATTTATTGAAACTTGACGATAAAATTTATCAGTTTATTAAAAAATAAGTTTAAAAATAGTAACAAGATTACAAAAGACTTTGCTTAAATTCAGGCAGAGTCTTTTGTATTTTAAATTTCTATTTGAAAATTATAAGCTTAAAGACTAATATTTTCTTTATATAAGTAAATTCACTTATATATTTTATTTATAAGTAATAATGATTATATTTGCAAAATGATAGCGGTCATCACTGGTGATATTATTAATTCGCAACATGCAGACACAGAAGTTTGGATTACCAAACTTAAAAATCTCCTAGAAAACTGGGGGAGTGCCCCACAAACATGGGAAATATACAGAGGTGATGAGTTCCAGTTTAAATGTAATATCGATGACGTTTTTTGGCGTTTCTTAGCTATCAAATCATTAATAAAAAGTCAGGAAAATTTAGATGTAAGAATGGCAATTGGTATTGGTCAGGAAAATTTCTCGTCTGAGAAAATCACCGAGTCCAATGGTTCAGCTTATGTCAATTCAGGAAGATTGCTTAATGATTTGAAGAGTGATGGTCATACCGTTTCTATTAAGACTTCCAACGATTCTGTTGACAGAGATTTGAATATCCTTTTAAAATGGGCATCAAAAGATTTTGACAACTGGACGATGGCAACTTCAGAAATCATTCACGAAATGATTATGAAGCAAGATACTACGCAGGAAGACTTGGCAAAGAAATTTGCAATTTCCCAGTCATCAATCAGCCAAAGGCTGAAACGTGCAAACTACGAGCTTATCGTAGAAACCAATCAATATTTTAGAAAGAAAATTTCAGAATTGTAAGATGATTTTTATTCAACTCATATTGGCACATTTACTCGGAGATTTTATTCTTCAGCCAAATTCTTGGGTTGCAGATAAAGAAAACCGAAAACTGAAAAGTTCTTATTTGTACATTCATGTTTTGATTCATATCATTTTAAGTTTAATTTTCCTTTGGGATCTGAAACTTTGGTGGGTTGCTATTTTGGTCGGAATTTCTCATTTTATTATTGATACGTGTAAATTAACTTTTCAGAACAATCAGAATAAAAAAAGATGGTTTTTCATCGATCAAATTCTTCATGTAGCTGTGATTGGTGGAGTTTCTCTTTATTTCAATGAATTTAATTTTGAATTTTTAAAAGATCAGAATTTCTTAAAAACTATAATGGGAGCTCTGTTTTTAACGACACCCGCTTCAATTTTCATCAAAATAATATTGTCATCTTGGACACCGGTAACGGAAGAAGAAAACAATGTACAAACCGAATCTCTATCGAGTGCAGGAAAATATATCGGAATTTTAGAACGATTGTTAGTCTTCACATTTATTGTTGTCAATCATTGGGAAGGCGTAGGATTTATGGTGGCAGCAAAATCTGTTTTCAGATTCAGTGATTTGGCACAGGCAAAACAGAGAAAACTAACAGAATATGTATTAATAGGTACATTATTAAGTTTCGGAATCGCTGTTTTAACAGGAATTTTAATTAAATAAAAAAGTAATAAATCTAACTATAACAGAAAACTTTGGTTTGGAAGTTTTCTAAAGTAAAAAGTAAAAATTATGAGTCAAAAGCTAGAAATGTTGTATGAAGGTAAAGCAAAACAAGTATTTGCAACCGAGAACCCTGAAGAAGTTGTAGTACGTTTCAAAGACGATGCAACTGCATTTAATGCTCAAAAAAGAGGATCAGTAGATTTAAAAGGTGAAATGAATAATGCCATCACTACTCTTATTTTTGAATATTTAAATGAAAAAGGAATCAAAACTCATTTCATCAAACAAATAGACGAAAGAGAGCAATTGGTAACGAAAGTATCAATTATTCCTTTGGAAATGGTGGTAAGGAACTATTCTGCAGGCAGTATGGCTCAAAGATTAGGTGTTGAAGAAGGAATTAAATCTCCTGTTACCATCTTCGATATATGCTACAAAAAAGACGAGTTGGGAGATCCACTAATCAACGATCACCACGCTGTTTTCTTAGGTGCTGCAACGTATGAAGAATTAAACGAAATGTATGCTTTAACAGGAAAAATCAACGAAATTCTGATCGATCTTTTTGATAAAATGAATATCATCTTGGTTGATTTCAAAATTGAATTAGGAAAAACTTCTACTGGCGAAATCATCTTGGCTGACGAAATTTCTCCTGATACATGCAGACTTTGGGACAAAGACACGATGAAGAAGTTGGATAAAGATAGATTCAGAAGAGATTTAGGAGAAGTTACTGAAGCTTATGTAGAAATTTACAATCGATTGAAAAATTTACTTGGTAAGTAAATTTTTAGAAGTTAGAAGTTAGATATTAGAGGTTAGTATGAAATCGCACCGGATAGAGGATCTTAAAGTTTGAAGTAAATCAATGGCTTTAGTAAAAGAAGTTTATTTGGTCACTGCAGAATTACCAAATGAAGAAAAATTTGGTTTACTGTCTCAAATTAGAAGATGTGCTGTTTCAATACCTTCAAATATTGCAGAAGGAGCAGGAAGAAATAATAAAAATGAATTTTATCAATTTCTTGGAATTGCGTTTGGCTCAACTTATGAGTTGCAAACACAACTACAATTATTAATAGATTTAAATTTTATTTCCGAAACTAAAATAGTTCCTGTAAAAGAACTTTTAACTGAGATACAGAAAATGATTTATTCATTAAAGACAAGTTTAAAATTATAATTGAAGTTAACTTAGACTAATTTCTAACATCTAATATCTAACTTCTAATTTAGAAAAAATAGAAATGAAAAGTTTAGACATTCATAAAAGTGAATATTTAAAACAGTTTGAAACTCAAACCTACGGAAGAAATCTTTTCAGAACGCAGGAAGAAGAAAGACTGGATGCTCCGAACGAGGAGTGCGGCATCTTCGGAATGTATTCTGATAATGATTTAGATACGTTTTCTCTTTCGCAATTCGGGCTTTTTGCTTTACAGCACAGAGGTCAGGAAGCTTGTGGTATTTCTGTTCTTAAAGACGGAAAAATCACCAATATGAAAGATGAAGGGTTGGTTTTGGATGTTTATAAAGAGATCCAAGATCCTGAAACTTTTATGGGAAATTCTGCAATCGGTCACACCCGTTACACGACTGCAGGAGACAAAAAGAAATATAATTTTCAGCCATTTTTTGCCAAAAACGAATATGACCAGATTATACTTTCTATTGCTCACAACGGTAACCTTACCAATGCGAGAGAATTAAAAACAGAATTGGAAGCTGAAGGCGTAGTTTTCAGAGCAACTTCAGATTCTGAGGTTATCTTAAGATTAATTCAAAAAAATCTTGATTTAGGTCTTCGTGGAGCTATTAAAGCGACCATGGAAAAAATTGAAGGAGCATATTCTGTGGTTGGCATGACGAGAAATAAATTTTTCGCATTCAGAGATTTCAACGGAATCAGACCTTTGGTTTTGGGAGCAACCAGCGAAAATTCTTATGTTGTTGCTTCTGAGTCTGTGGCTTTAGATGCTGTCGGAGCTCAATATGTTCGTGATATTTTACCCGGAGAAATCGTTTATACCAACGAAAACGAACCAGGTAAACTTAATTCTTACATGGCAGATGAAGCAAGAGGAAAGCAGAGAATTTGTTCTTTTGAATATATTTATTTTGCTAGACCCGACTCTTCTTTAGAAAACATCAATGTTTACGAAATCAGAGAAAAATCTGGTGAGAAAATCTGGGAACAGGCTCCTGTAGAAGCTGATCTCGTGATTGGAGTTCCTGATTCGGGAGTTCCTGCTGCAATTGGTTTTTCTAAAGCTTCGGGAATTCCTTTCCGTCCGGTTTTGATTAAAAACAGATATATCGGTAGAAGTTTCATCGTACCGACCCAGGAAATGAGAGAAAGGGTAGTGAATCTTAAGCTGAATCCAATTATTTCTGAAATTAAAGGAAAAAGAGTTGTAATTATTGACGATTCAATCGTTCGTGGAACAACTTCAAAAAGATTGGTAAAGATTTTAAAAGAAGCTGGTGTAAAGGAAATTCATTTCAGAAGTGTTTCTCCGCCAATTATTGCACCGTGTTATTTAGGAATTGATACGCCATCGAAAGATGATTTGATTTCGGCAAATATGTCTACCGAGCAATTGAGAGATTATTTAGGCGTTGATTCTTTGGAATTCTTGAGTACAGATAATTTAAAAGAAATTTTAGGTTCTTCCAATCATTGTTTCGGATGTTTTACTGAGGAATATCCTGTTGCAAAGGGTGAGGAAATAGAATTATTTAGTTAAGTATAAATGATTTAATATACAAATGTCAGACTTATTTCTAAGTCTGACATTTTTTATTGAAATTAAGATTGTTTCTTATTAGAATTTGAATGCTAAACCAACTTGGAAGTTGTTATTTCTAATAGCATCAGAACCACTTGGTCTGTCTTTCGCAACATCAGTTACACCTGCTGTATATCTTGCAGTTAAACCGATATTATCTGTAAAATAATAACCTGCACCAATACCTACACCGAAGTTGAATGTATTTAGGTTATCTTTATCGATATCATCTGTGTAGCTTGCTGTAGAAGTACTAGTTCCTGAAGCATTTGTTACAGTTGTAGTTCTGTCACCTTTATTTTTCGCTGAAACCATAAATCCAAATTCAGGACCTGCTTCTATATAGAAATTAGGTACAAAATTATACTGGAACATTACCGGTACTGAGATGTAATCTAAATTTGTAGAATAAGACTGTACATTTCTTGTTGTTGTACCAAGCACTGTAAATTCGTCTCTGCTTTCAACTTTTGCTCCTAACTGGTTATACAAAACCTCTGGCTGAATACTAAAAGATTCTGCAATAGGAATGTTTGCAAATACACCTGCATTAAAACCAATTTTAGATTTTTGATCTTCT
The DNA here is from genome assembly GCF_026460945.1 of Chryseobacterium luquanense. GTDB lineage: Bacteria > Bacteroidota > Bacteroidia > Flavobacteriales > Weeksellaceae > Chryseobacterium > Chryseobacterium luquanense. The sequence goes on along the minus strand of NZ_JAOVZV010000008.1, from coordinate 201,568 downwards.
AAACCTGCATCTTTAGATAAAGAAGCTACGTTCATTCCTGCTTTAAGACCAAATCTTACCGGAGATGAAGATGATGTAGAAGTTGGTGTTGTCTGAGCAAATGCCAAAGATGTTGACAAAACTGCAATTCCTAAGATTAACTTTTTCATAACTTAAATTTTTTAATATTTTACTAATTCTAATTTTAAATTTTACTACCAAACTTTTTCAGTTTGACGAGTCGTATCTTTCAAATTGCTTGCCAAAAAAATAATTGTGCCTAAAAATAAAGAATAAAACGATTCACAATAATAAATGGTTATTATTATAATTAATTGAAAATAAACAAATTATGACCGAAAAAACTAATATGCTATGAATATTAATTTTATAAATCTATTATCTAAAAATTTAGTTTAAAAATTAAAACTCACTCAGTTTTTTATAAAAATCAATAGATTTTTGAATGTTTTCTGTTGAACATTGATGATCAAATACACAAGAACCAATTCCCGAAAGCAAAGAAAAATTAATTTTTGCATCTGAATTTTTCTTATCATTTAATAATAAACTGAAAATATCTTTATCTTTAAAATCAGTTAAATCAACAAAGCAGAAATATTTCTGAATATTTTCTATAATTAAACCTGAATCTTCTTTAGAAATTAAACCTTCAAGATAAGAAAGGTGGCTTTCGCAGATCATTCCTAAAGCAACTGCTTCACCATGAAGAATCGGATTTTCACTTTGAAGACATAAACTTTCAATCGCATGACCGATCGTATGACCGAAATTCAAAGTTTTTCTCACATTTTTTTCGTGGAAATCAGCATTTACAACTTCCTGTTTAATTTCCATTGATTGTGGAATGAAAGGTTCAATTCCAACAGGATCTAAATGCTGCAACTGAATTAAATCTTCCCAATGTTTTTTATCAGCAATTAAACCGTGTTTTAGCATTTCCGCAAAACCACTTTTTACTTCTTTTGCAGGAAGTGTATCTAAAAATCGGGGATAAACATAGATTTGCTCGGGGAAAGAAAATGTTCCCACCATATTTTTATAATGCATTAAATCAATTCCCGTTTTTCCACCAATTGAAGCATCACACATTGAAAGTAGAGTAGTTGGAATATTGATGAACTGAATTCCTCTTTTGTAGGTTGATGCTACAAAACCGCCCATATCTGTAATAACTCCCCCTCCAAGATTGATGATTAAAGCTTTTCGGTCAGCTTGCATTTCGGTCAGAATTTCCCAAAGCTGGTTGGCTGTCTGAATATTTTTCATTTCTTCACCAGCTTCAATTTCTAAAATTTCAAAAGCGATATCTGTTTCTAAATTTCCTAAAAGTAATGGAAGACAATATTCATGCGTATTTTCATCCACCAAAATAAAAACTTTGCTGAATGATTTTTCGGTCATGAATTGATTGAGCTGCGAAAAATTTTCGTCTAATATGGTAATCATCGTATGATTTTTTAATATTTAAAGGTATAATGCGCTACAAAGTTATGATTCTTAATTTTTAACTCGTTATTAAATTACTATCTTTGCACAAATATTTAGCATGAGCAGAGACAATAATTCAGGAAGACCAAAGAAACCAAGAAGTTCAACAAGAAATAGTTCTGATGAATCTCGTGCTTCAAGATCAGGAAATTCAGGATCAAAACCTTTCAAAAAACCTTTTCCTAAAGCAGGAGAAAGGAATTCAGACTCCAAAAGGAGTAGTGACAACAGTTACCAGGCTAGAATGGACAAAAAGTTTGGAAAAACTGAACAAGAGCCTTTTATCACCACCCAAGGTGAAGAGAGAAAACCTTTCAGCAAATCAGCTCCAAGTAGAGGTGGCAGCAGACCCGGTAGTTTTGATACCAGAGATAAATACGAAAGAGGCAGCCTAAAATACGGAAGAAGACCAGGAACAACAGAAGACAAAGAAGATAAAACCAAATCTTTTGTACAGAAGAGAAGATTAAGTAAGATTGAAAAAGACGTTCATAAAGATACGATTCGTCTTAATAAATATATTGCCAATTCAGGAATTTGCAGCAGAAGAGAAGCTGACGAACTGATTACCCAAGGTTTGGTAGAAGTGAATGGGAAAGTGGTAACTGAAATGGGGTATCAGGTTCAGAAATCTGATAAAGTAGTTTTCGACGGACAAAATATTACTCCAGAAAAACCGGTTTATGTACTTTTAAATAAGCCCAAAGGTTATATTTCTACTACAAAAGATGATAAAGCTAGAAAAACTGTAATGGATTTAGTTGCAAATGCTTCTCCATACAGAGTTTTTCCTGTCGGAAGATTAGATCGTTCTACAACCGGAGTTATATTATTGACAAATGACGGTCACATGACGAAAAAATTAACGCATCCTTCTTTTGATGCCAAGAAAATTTATCATGTAACTTTAGATAAAAAATTGACAAATGAAGATCTAAAACTGATTGTTGAAGGAATTCGTTTGGATGAAGGGGTTGCAATGGTAGATCAGATTTCTTTCATCGAAGGAAAGCCGAGAAATGAAGTCGGAATTGAAATTCATATCGGTTGGAATCGTGTAATCAGAAGAATTTTCCAAAGATTAGGATATGAGGTTGAAGCGCTTGACAGAGTAATGTTTGCAGGATTAACCAAGAAAAATATCAAAAGAGGTCACTGGAGGATTTTAACAGAACAAGAAGTGAACAACTTGAAAATGCTTTAAAGAGTTATAAGTTTTGAATGATGAATTATACATTTTTATTCGTTCTTAACTTAAAATTTACATAAAAAAAGACGTTGAATATTTTCAACGTCTTTTTTGTGTAGTGAAATTATGAGTAGAAAAATTTCATTCAGAAACTCATCTTCATAATTAATAATTTATAATTAAAAAACTATCCCAAAACTGTCACACCTTTTTGAATCATTTCATAAATAGCGTCTCTTCCATTTTCAGGTTTCACATTAACAGCTCGAGTTCCATTGAAGTGAAGACAAGTAATGTAACCATTCGCAACGGCATCAGTACAGGTAAATTTCACACAATAATCCATTGCTAAACCAACGATTTCTACCAATTGAATTTCGTGATACTTTAAGAAATCATCCAATCCGGTTTTCATAAAATGATTGTTATCCTGAAAACCGCTGTATGCATCAATTTCAGTATTTTTTCCTTTTTGAATAATATGTGTTACTTTATCACGATTCAGATCTTTATGAAATTCTGCTCCGAAAGTTCCTTCCACACAATGATCTGGCCACATAAACTGCGGAATACCATTTAAAATAATACTTTCTCCAACTTTTCTGTTATTGTTACTTGCAAAACTTTTGTGATTTGCAGGATGCCAATCTTGGGTAAGAACAATTTGTTCATAGTCGTTTTCCTCCATCAGAAGATTGATGTAAGGAATCACCTCATTCGCACCCGGAACTGCAAGAGCTCCACCTTCACAAAAATCATTCTGTACATCGACGATTATTAATGCTTTTTTCATATATAGCTGTCTCGTTTATTTGATAAAATTATAAAAATTATTCCTCAAAAATTTGTCCAAAAAAGAAATATCGGACAAAACGGCATTTCAAAAAATAAAAATACATTCTGAAAAGCGTTTAGATCAACAATACCAAACTGCAATAGTTTATCTTTGCAACAAATATTTATTTTATGTCATTTGAATCGTTAGGATTATCACACAATATTATTCGATCTGTTAAAAAACTGGGTTATCTGAAACCTTTTCCAATTCAGGAGCAGGCTGTTCCGGTTATTTTACAGGGAAAAGATTTGATAGGAATTGCAGAGACTGGCTCCGGTAAGACCGCTTGTTTTGTAATGCCTATTTTAGAAAAGCTACAAAATGCAGAGGTTAAAAAAGACCGTAATATTCAGGTCTTAATATTGGTTCCTACAAGAGAATTAGCGATTCAGATTGATGAGGTATTCAAAGCTTTTACTGATAATTTGAAGCGTGAAATACGTACAATGGCAGTTTATGGTGGAGTTTCTATCAATCCCCAAATGAAAGGAATGTATGGCGTGGAAGTTCTTATTGCGACTCCCGGTCGTTTATTGGATTTGATTGATCACAATGCATTAAGTATTTCTGGAATTCAGCATTTAGTGATTGATGAAGCAGATAAAATGTTCCAGCTTGGATTCGGTGAAGAAATGAATAAACTTTTTGCCATGATGCCTGTTGCAAAACAGACCACTTTATTTTCAGCGACTTTAAATGATAAAGTTTCTGAAATGAAAGAACGTTTATCAATTAATCCGACAATTATTGAAATTAAAAAAGAGGAAGTTGAAATTGATAATATCGAGCAATTGGCTTATCATGTTTCTCCTGAAAATAAAGGTCCTTTTTTAAGATATTTAATTAAAGAAAAGAAAGTTGAAAAAGCGTTGATTTTTGTTTCATCTACAAGATCTGCAGATAATTTGGTTGAAAAACTGAAAAAAAATAAAATAAAAGCAGTCGCAATTCACAGTCAGAAATCACAAGGTGCACGTAAAAATAATCTGGAAGAATTTAAAGTTAACGGTGCACAAATTTTGGTCGCAACCGATTTGATTGGCCGTGGAATTCATATTGAATCTTTGCCTTGTGTTATCAATTACGAATTACCTCGTTCACCTTTAGACTACATCCACAGAATTGGTAGAACCGGTCGTGCCGGAGAAAAAGGAACAGCAATTAACATTTTAACAGATGATGAATTGCAGCATTTCAGAGTGATTCAAAAGAAAATGGGAAAGAAAGTGACTTTGCAGAGAACGGAAGGAATTGAATTGCACGGTTATTAATTTTCTCTCGCTAATTGTGCAGATTTACCATTCAAATTGAATATTAATCAGATATAATTCTCCGATAGATCTAAATTTATGAAAGAATTTACCATCGTAAGAGGTTTGTTTGATACAAGGAAACGTCAACTCATTATTGATGAAGAATTTTTAAAGTTCGAAAATAAAGATCATACTGACGATTTATTCACTATAATTCCTAAAAATGAAATTGCAGGGATCCGTTACGGAATTCACTTCATCAGAGGTTTTGAATTTTATGTCGGTAGAGAATACCAGATTTTTATTAAAACTAATTTAGGTAAAGAGTTAAAAATTTCTTTCAAGCTTTTCTACGGAAGAAAATTAGATAAAAAACATCAGCTCTTTTGTGATATTATAGATGAATTATGGAATTGTTATTTTGATGATATTTTAAATAAATACATCCGTCAATACAATAATAATGAAGAATTCAATCTCGGCGGAATTCTCTTCAGAGACACTTGCATAGAATTTGATAATAAAGAAATATCGTATTCAGATTTGGGGATAAAAAAGTACAATCATTATTTGATTATCTATTCAAAAGAAGATCAGTATAAAAATAAAATGCTTTATTTTTTAAAAGATGAAAATGCTGTTTTGATTTCTTCCCTAATTAGCTTAATATCGAAGAATGCGGTGAATTAAAACCAAGAAAATTGCAGTATAAAAGTCTTCACAACCAAAATGATTTTAACGAAATAAAACAGAGAATTGCCCAACTTTCTGAAAACTCAGAGAGAAAATGGGGGAGTATGAGCGTTTCTCAGATGTTGGTACACTGTGATTTGATTCTGCAGATCGCTTTAAAGAAAATAATTCTTCCGCCAACTAATATTATCTTTAAATCTGTTGGAATTTTCGTAAAAAAAGAAATGCAGATTTTCAATAACGGAATTCCCCGAAATATGCCTACTTTTAAAAAAGTAATCGTTAATTTTGAATGTAACTTTGAGGAAGCCAAAAATAATCTTTTACAGAGGTTAGACGAATATCAGTTGGCTTCCAAAAAACATCTTTTACCAGCCAAACATGAACTTTTTGGTGAAATGAAAGAAAAAGACTGGGGATTTATGGAGTATAAACATCTTGATCACCACTTAAAACAATTTAAAGTATGAGTTTTTTAGATAAAATATTTGGCGGAAAACAGGAGCAGGGAGAAACAAAATCTTTCTGGAAAACGATAAAATCTGAGGAAGATTTAGAAAAAGCAATTAAAGAATCTTATGAAAATAAAGTAGCAATTTTCAAGCATTCTACAAGTTGCTTCATCAGTAAAACGGTTTTGAAAAATTTTGAGAAAGAAATTGAAAATTCTGAAGATCAGAATGTAAGTTTTTATTTTCTTGATCTTTTGGCATTCAGACCAATCTCCAATAAAATCGCTGAAGATTTTGGCATCCGTCACGAAAGTCCGCAATTGATTGTTATCGAAAACGGAAAAGCCATCAGCAACGCATCACATCAGGATATTTCTTTAAGCCAAATTTTATGAGCAATATAAACGAATATTTAGCAAAAGTTTTTGAAGTTCCTGCCGAAAAAGTAAATTTATGCAGTATTCAGTATGAATTGAAGAAAGTAGGAAAACACGAAATGCTTTTACAGGAAGGTGAAGTGTGCCGAAATACTTTTTTTGTTGAAAAAGGACTTCTGAGAATGTATTCTATTGATAAAAACGGTAAAGAGCACGTTATACAATTTGCTCCGGAAAATTGGCTGATTGGTGACCGAAGCAGTCTCTATTTTCATGAAAAATCAAAATACTATATTGAAGCTGTTGAAGATTCTGAGGTTCTGTTTTTACAGCCTGATTTTTTTAGTAAACTTTTGGAAGAATTCCCCAATACGATTGAAAAGAATGATTTAATTATTCAAAAACACGTAAAAAGTTTACAAGACAGAATCAATTCTTTGTTAGGAGAAACTGCTGAAGAACGTTATTTGAAATTCATTAAAATGTACCCTGATCTTTTACTGAGGGTTCCACAATGGATGATTGCATCTTATCTAGGAATTACACCGGAAAGTTTGAGCCGCGTAAGAAAAGAATTGGCAAAAAAGAATTTTGTTACCGATAAATAATTAACTATTAGATCAAATTATAATCACCACACCAAACAACTAATCGTTGTTTAGTGTGGTGATTATTCTATTAAGATATTCCTGTTCCCTTAAAACTTTTTCGTAAGATTGCTTCGCATAAGAAGGTGACAACTGATAACCGTCAGAATGAAGATGATAACTGTCGTTTTCAACATATCCGTTGAAATCTACCGCATATTCTGTAATGAAGGTATCAATTAATTTCTTTTTAATTTCACAAATGGTACTGTTCTTAATTTTCTGCAGAGAATTGAGTATAAAAGATTTATCCCCATTAAACTGAATTACCTGTGTAATCATTGCAAAATTGCTTATTGGCTTATTATTCGTCTCATGAACAACAGCGTGCGGATCATCTTCGAATATCATGATTTTCTTAGTTTTAAAGTTTTATAATAAAGAATAGTTTATTAAAATTTATAGGGTAGCGTTCCCTTCAACACCGTCTGAATTGTCGGTTTTATTTCCAGTAACAGCTGCGGCTACAAAACTTATCAGGCTTACCAGTTTCCCTGCTTTTGTATCCCAATAATAAGTGTCTTTCGGTTCTACTCGAATGATTGAAACATCCGGGTCATCTTTTCCATCAAACCATGCATTTGCCATGGCAGACCACTTTTCTTCAATAGTTGAACGGTCTTTGTAGATAGAAGCTTCTCCAAATATAGAAATATATTCTGAATCTGAATTATTCATAAATAAAAGCTGCACTCTTTTGTCGTCTTTTATTTCAAAATTTTTGTTGCTAGAATCGCTACTGATGAACCAAAGATTTCCGCTTTCGTCAGTTTCCTGTAATCCCATCGGTCGGGTATTGATTGGTAGAGTTTCCAAATTGGTACAAAACATACAGAATTTTGCTTTTTCTGTAAGCTCTTTAATTTTCTTTACTGCTTCTAAATGAGTTAAGTTTTCTGTTGACATAATAATTTGTGATTGTTTGGATGATTTTTACAAATAGATTGTATTTGTATTATTTTGACACTTCAAAAACCTAACCAAAATATAAATTTGCTAAAATAAATATTAGATTTATGTGAAAAATAATCAAAACAACCATTATTTAGCTAGATCTTATAGTTTTGAGAAATTATTATGACTGTAATCATAATTTAGCTCATTATTAAATAATAGATTTGTTAGGTAAGTAGAAATAATTATTTGAAAATCAAATAACTGAGTATTTAAATTAAGCCAAAAATAAATATTATGAAAAAATAAGTGCTAATCGTAGCTTTGGGAATTCTTGTCCTGTTGTTTCTAAAAAAGTAAAGAAAATCCAGACCAAATATATAAGATTCTTTATCTGCAGATACAATGACTTCGAACCTGTTCTTGTTACTTAAGGTGTAATGCCCGTTTCTACGATTACAGACAATTCTGAACACTAAAAGATTCAACGTCTACAAAAAGAAAATAATTATTTGAAATTTGTAAATATCTAGCTTTTGTACTAAGTTTTAAATTATTTATTAAAACTTTAAAATTTACACCTTTAAACGTGTAGATAATTCTATTATTTAAAATATAAATACTGAAATTCAGTAAAATATCTAAGTTTTGACACTTTTTATTTCAACGAGTCCAACCGTTACTGTAAACATTGTTTTCACCTAATATTTACTAATATCTTTTGTGAGGATTACCATCACAATTCATTATAAATATTGAGAAAACTATGGTAATCAATAATAAAATCCTCGAAAATGCAGGTGCGGTTACAAAAAATTATACTTCATCAGAAAATATCTTCACAGCAGGAGAATCTGCCAATCATTATTTCCAGATTGTTTACGGAAACGTAAAAATGAACAATTACGACGAGTCCGGTAAAGAAAGCATTCAGCATCTTTTAGAAAAAGGAGATTGTATTGGGGAATCTCTACTTTTTATTAATCGATCGTATCCCATGAACGCAGTTGCATTAAATTACTGCGAAGTTTTAATCCTTACAAAAGAAAAATTTTTAACCCTTTTAGAAGAAAACCCCAAAGTTTGTTTTGAAATGAATAAATCACTTTCAGAAAAACTATATTTCAAACAAATTATGGCACAGAATATGTGTACACAAAGTCCTACGGTGAAACTAAAAACTCTTATGGATTACATGAAGAGTTTTGGCTGTGGAGAAAAGAGATTCACCTTTCAGATCCCATTAACGAGACAGCAAATGGCAAATCTTACCGGGCTTTGTGTAGAAACTGTGATCAGAGCATTAAAAAAAATGGAAAGAGACGGCAAATTGTTGATCGAAAATGGTAAAATTTTGTATTAAACTTAAAATACTATACCATGAAAACGATTAGTTGCATGAAGATTGATGAGCAATTGCTGAAATCTTACAGTGCCGAAATTAAAATTTACAAAGAAAAAGAATTTATTTTCCGCGAAGGAGACTCGCCTTCTTATTATTTTCAAATTATGGATGGTTCTGTAAAAGTGAATAATTACAATGAAGAAGGGAAGGAGTTTATTCACAATATTTTAGAAAACGGACAGAGTTTTGGCGATCCGCTGCTATTTATTGACAAAAGATATCCCGTAAATGCTATTACCCTAAAACCTACGACGGTTATCCGTTTACCCAGAAAGAATTTTATCAATTTAATTAAAGAGCATCCTCATGTTTCGATGGAAATGAATGCCTGTCTTTCACATAGACTTTATTTTAAGATGATTATGATTCAAAATATGGCATCACAGAATCCGGCTGCAAGAATTACAGGGCTTTTTGATTATCTTAAAAGCTATTCAGAGTGTGGTGATACCCATTCTTTTAATGTAAAACTTACAAGACAGCAAATTGCAGATCTTACAGGATTGCGTGTAGAAACCATCATCCGTACCATCAAAAAAATGGAAAAAGATGATTTGGTAAAAATTCACGAACGTAAGATTTGTTATTAGAATTATGACTCAAATCATAAGTTCATAAATGTTTTGAAGATTATATTTGAATATGATTCTTTGTAAAGTTGCTTGCAAATAACATAACCTTTCACCAAATAAACAAATCAATATGAAACCTAAACTACAAAAATCTGAAGCTGAGATTTTTAAACAGAGTTGATATAATTTCAGATATCTTCATCATAATTAATTTTCTCATATTACTTCTTTTGCTGAGGAAGAGGTAATTTATTAAATCTTTATTGTAACCAATGGATTACACCAACATTTTACCAAATACACATCACTTATATCATGGAATTTCAACAAAATTTACTCAATTATATCAGCGAAGCATTGATTACAACCAATGAGACCATTTCTATTGCTGAAAGTGTAACATCTGGACTTTTCCAATTGGCTTTTTCACAAATGCCAAATGCAGGAATGTTCTACAAAGGCGGAATCACAGCCTATTCTTTAGCGCAAAAAGTTAAGCTTCTAAACGTCGATGAAAATGAAGCAGATCTCTGTGATTGCGTTTCCGAGAGTGTTTCAGAAACAATGGCGCTGAATGTTGCCAAATTATTTGAAACCGATTGGTCTATTGCCGTTACAGGTTATGCAAACCCAATCAGAAATTCAACTTACAAAATTTATTCTTATTATTCTTTTGCTTACAAAGGTGAAATTATTTTATCTAAAAAATTAGAGCTTCACCCAAAAACACAGGCTTTAGGGGCTCAAGAGTATTATACTGAATTTATTTTGGGTTGCTTTAAAAGCGAAATCAACAAGCTTTTAATTCTGAAATAAAATTAAACAGAAAGATTATCAAGAACATTATCTAAACCAAGCCACTTAGAATTCATTAAATTTAATAAAAAATCTTTCTGTTTTGTATTTTTAGAATGCCTTCCGTTTCCATATTTTTTATTACACGGATCACTGTTTCTACGCTTAATCCCGTAAGTGAAGCCAATTGCTGTCTTGTTAACTGAATTTGTAGCGCATATTGGGACTGATCATGATGGTGAGATTTAATATAATCCATCAACGTCAAGAGCTTTTGAGAAGGATTTTGAAAAGCCATACTCTGCATCATCAGAAATTTATAATGCATATGCTCTGAAAGACAGCTTATAATATCAGAATAATACTCTGGTTGCTTTCGTAAAATTTCAAAATAATTTGCTTTTGGAAGTCTTACCACTTCAGTTTCTTCAATCGCAACCGCATTGATTGGATAGGATTTTTCTGTAAAAAGAGTAGATACAGCAATGCTGTGACCTTGTAAAAGTATTCCCTGAATAAATTCTTTTCCTCCTTCATTATAGTTATTCAATTTTACTTTACCGTTGGAAATCAGAAAAAAATAACTAGGCATTTCTCCTTCAGAAAAAATAATGTCTTCGGGGTCATAAGTTTTTAAATCTGCACCAAAAGAAAATAATAGATCTTCATTTATCATATTATAGGGATTAAATCAAATAAAAAAAATTCATAATATATTCTAAAACGTAATGATGCTGTAAATTTTAGAATTGTAAAGAAAATGTAAATTTTTACAAAAGTGAATTATTCATATACCACACAGATACCACATTCGAAATTAAAGCCTTATTTTTTATCGCAGATAAAAATTTCAAACAAAAATCTATGTTTGAATTAATTTTATAAAAGTAAGAATCGATAAATCGTGTTTTTGTTGATTAGAATCATAAAAAGAAAACTAAAAATTCTGATACATTTGGATTTATAAATTGAGAATGGCAAATCAATTGATAAAATCTTATTAAAATAAATTAAATTTTAAAAACACTTCAATTTTAAAAAGAAGAAATAACTGACTGTAAGAATGTTAATCAAATTTTAGTTTTAAAAACAAAACTAAAGTAATGATAGAGAAAAATTCTGCTATATGATGAATAAAAATAACGAAAACGTACAAGACCTAAACGCAGAAAATTACAACGCGAAAATTGCGGCAGACGAAGAAATCATTAGACTTGCGAAAGAAAATTCGCCACGATTATTGAGTAAATTTAAATCTGCATATCCAAAGTTTTTTGAAAAACTTTCGGTCATTAATGCAAACCTACAAAACTCTGAAATTATTTTCTGCATATATCTCAAATTGAGATTGAGCACCAAAGAAGTTGCAACTTATACTTTTGTGACACCAAAAGCGATTCAAAACAGAAAAAACAGACTCAGAAAAAAACTCAACATTTCGTCTGATACTGATATCTACAAATGGTTTGATCAAATTTAAAAAATTAAATCTCATAGATTTCAGAATCTGTAAAGACAAAGTACATCCCTTTTTTAGGGATGTTTTTTGTATCAAGACCTGTGAATTCGCTGAAGGCAGGTAATAATAATTGTTTTGAAGTCTGGGCGAAACAGGGGAGTTTTATTCTTTTTACAGGAGAATTAATAACTAAACCCGGATGAATATGTCCCGTAATTTGAAATTTTGGATTTGAACGGTCAAAGTCGTGGACAAAAGCAATGTCATCAATTTCCAAAGAAGCACTTCTCGAATCCAAACATAATTTCTTCTCTAAAGTTTTCGAAATCCTGTCGTGATTGCCTTCTACGAGACAGAACTTAATCTCTGGATATTGATTTTGCCACGCGCAAAATTCATCTACATCAGAATTATTTCCTGCGTGCAACAAATCGCCAACGATAATAAATTTATCGGGCTGAAAATTTTCAATTAAAATAGATAAACGCTCCAAATCATTTTTCATAATATGATTGGCCAAAGCGATTCCGTTTTTACGGAAATGAGCGGTTTTTCCGATATGCAAATCTGAAAAAATTAAGGCTTTTTCTTTTTCCCAGTATAGCGCGCGTTGATTAGTTAAGGTAAAAATTTCGTTATGTATCGTAATATCTTTAGTCGCTATATTCATTTAAATTTATCATTTTTCATTCTGCAATAACTTAATTTTTTTAATATCGGCAACGTTGAAATTCCTTTGGAATGACAACTTTACGGATATCTTTCGACTCAATCGTCTTTAATATTTCTACCGGATTGCTTAATTAATTTTTGAATTCTCGCATCGAGATTTTCACTCGTCAATGTCTGTCTTAAACTGTCGACCTTTATTGGGAAACTCAAAGGTGTAAATTTATTGGAATATTTTAAAATAAACTTCGATTTTTCAATCCTTTTAAAAGCTTCCACCAATCTTTGCTCCTGCAACTGCATATTAAAAACTTCTGTGTAAGCCTGTCTCACGAGAAAATGATTCGGGTCATAATCTTCGAGAACTTTGAAAATTAGTCCGGCTGAACTTTGTAAAGCTTTATTCGAACGTTGCTGTCCGGGGAAATTCTGTACGACCATTCCCGAAATCACCGCAATATCTCTGAATTTACGGCTTGCCATTTCCGCTGAATTGATACTGGAAATCACATCAACCATCAGATTATCTCTGGTCAGAATTCTATCTAAATTATCTTCAGTCACAGGAATTTCTTTGTCACTGAACAGTTCAAAACCGTAGTCATTCATCGCCATCGAAAAAGAAATCGGAGCCAGTTTGGAAATCCGGTAGGCAATCAAAGCCGCCATCACTTCGTGCACCAAACGCCCTTCGAAAGGGTACATAAACAAATGATAGCCTTCACGGTTTTTAATTAATTCAATCAAAAATTCATCTTCTCTTGGAATATGAGAGCGTTTTTCCTGATTCGCCAAAAGTGGATGCAGAAATTTAAGTTCCTTCTCAGAAGCCTTCGGATTCAATGCTCCTGATAATTTTTCTCTTAAAAAATGACCCAGATTTGAGCTTAAAGGAAGTCTTCCGCCCAGATAACTCGGAGCCTGCGCTTTTCCTTTGGAAGCCCGCACGAAAACCGTCATATCTTTAATCATCGCCACTTCCAAAACCCGGCCGGCCAGAATAAATTTCTCTTCTTTTTTCAGTCTTGAAATAAAATATTCCTCGACCATCCCGATGTAACCGCCGGAAATAAATTTAACTTTCAGCATTGCGTCACTGACAATCGCACCCATATTCATCCGGTGGAGCATCGCAATTTTTCTGGAAGTCACTTTGTGCAAACCGTCTTCCAACACAACGACCTTATGATACTCTTCATAGCTTTTTAAAGCACTTCCTCCAATCGTAAGAAAATCAATCATCGCTTTCCATTCCTCATCTCTGATTTCCTGAAAAGTATAGACTTTTTTAATTCTTTCGTAAACTTCGTTGGGTAAAAATCCATCACCAACCGCCAAAGTCATCAGAAACTGAACCAGGACGTCGAAACACAAAACTACAGGTTCTCGAGGCTCAATCACTTTCTGTTTTACAGCTTCTTTCAAAGCCGCAACTTCAATTAGTTCCAAAGAGTGCGTGGGGACACAGAAAATTTTTGATGTTTCAAAAGGGGAGTGGCCACTTCGTCCCGCACGTTGCAGAAATCTCGCAACGCCTTTCGCAGAGCCAATTTGAATGACTGTATCAACAGGTTTAAAGTCAATTCCCAAATCCAGAGATGATGTGGAAACGACGGCTTTCAGTTTCCCTGAACTTAAATTTTCTTCAATCCAAATTCTGAGATGCGCATCAATCGAGCTGTGGTGAATGGCGATTTGTCCGGCAAAATCGGGATAGGCATTTAGCAAAAGCTGATACCACATTTCGCTCTGGCTCCTCGTATTCGTAAAGACGATAGTCGATTTCGATTCTAAAATAATAGGAACCACTTTATCCGCCAGTTTTTGTCCGAGATGCCCTGCCCACGGCAAAAGTTCAACTTCATCTGGAAACACAGAGATAATATCAATTTTTTTAAGTTCCTTAGCTGTAATTTTTGTTTTTTTAATGTCATACGGAATCAAAACATCCTGCGCTTCTTCGAGGTTTCCGATGGTCGCCGTAATTCCCCAGATTTTAAGTTTCGGAACATAATGAAAGAGCTGTGAAATTCCCAATTCAACCATCACACCACGTTTTGAACCCAACAATTCGTGCCATTCATCCACAGCAACACAATGCATATTCGTAAAAAATCGCTGATGATTTTTCTGAGCTAAAAGCAAGTGCAGACTTTCAGGTGTGACCACCAGAATTTCAGGCATATTTTTCACTTGTTGCTGACGGACTTTTGGGTCAGTATCTCCGTTTCTTACGCCAACAGCCCAGTCTAAACCAATCTCGTCAATCGCTTCCTGCATTGCTTTGGCTATGTCTTTGGAAAGGGAACGAAGTGGCGTAATCCAAATCATTTTAAGCCCTTTTTTGTACTTGTCGGGATTCGTAAGAAAATCTGAAACCAAAGCTAAAAATACCGAAAACGTTTTCCCAAAACCGGTCGGAGCTACCACCATTCCGCTATAGCCACTGCCAAATTTCTTCCAGGTATCGACCTGAAATTTAAATGGTGAGTTGCCTTTTTCCATCATCCAGTTCTGAATGATTTTAAAGCCTTCGGTATTTTCGTAGTTGCTCATTTTTTAACTGAATAAATATTTCACCACAAAAGTCACAAAAGAAAAGTTTTAAATTAATACTTTTTAAAGTTCAAAAAAGGCTTTGGCATCAGCTTTTTTGAACTTCTGATTCTCATTAATTAAAACAATCACAAAAACTTTTGTGACTTTTGTGGTTTAAATCAAATCTACTGTATCAGTCTCTTAATCTCTTCAATATCATCAATATCATTCACGGTTTTGTCTTTTCGCCATCTTGAAATTCTTGGGAAACGCAATGCCACACCGCTTTTGTGTCGATTGCTGAAGCCAATTCCTTCAAACGCAATTTCGAAAACTAATTCAGCTTTCACAGTTCGGACGGGACCGAATTTTTCAATCGCATTTTTATTGACAAACTTGCTGACTTCCATAATTTCCTTATCCGTCAATCCGGAATAGGCTTTGGCAATGGTAACCAATTTATCGCCACTTTTCACGGCAAAACTGTAATCGGTGTAGTAAGCGCTTCGTCGTCCGCTACCTTTTTGAGCGTAAATCAGAACTGCATCAATGGTCAACGGACTGATTTTCCATTTCCACCAGTCACCTTTCTTCCGTCCGGAATGGTAGTGTGAATTTTTCTGTTTCAACATTAATCCTTCACTGTTGATTTCCCTTGAATTTTCTCTGATTAAATCTAATTTGCTCCAGTCTTCAAAATCAATAGCCTGAGAGATTTTAATGTTTCCCGGCTCTTCATTTAATAGTAATTCCTCCAACATTGCTCTTCTAGCGGAGATGGGTTTTTCCCTTAAATCAGTTCCTTCCAGTTCCAAAATATCATAAGCAAAAACTTCAATCGGAATCTCGGTGAGCATTTTTTTAGTTAAAGTTTTACGGTTCAAACGTTTCTGTAATTCATTAAAATTTAAAACATTACCTTCCATTACCGCAAGTATTTCTCCATCTATCACAAAGTTACCTTTCATCGCTTTTACGGTCTCGGCAATTTCGGGAAACTGCTCGGTAACCAGTTCTTCACCACGCGACCAGATGAAAACTTCACCGTTTCGTCTGATAATTTGTCCACGGATTCCGTCCCACTTGTATTCGATGAGCCATTCCTCAGGTTTTCCCAAATCTTCCAGCTCTTTTTCAAGCGGATAAGCCAAACAAAAAGGGTAGGGTTTTGAGTTGTCAGGATTGATATTTTCAGCCGAAATCAATTCCTGAAACGAAACTTCATCAGGTTGCCATTTTCCCATTAAACTGTGCATCAACGTACTTGCTTCCTGTCCGGAAAATTTTGTGAGGGAATTAATTAAAGTTTTCGAAGAAACTCCAATTCTGAAACTTCCACCCAGTAATTTGTTGAAAATCAAACGTTCCGTATAATCCAAACCGTTCCAGGAATTAAGAACAAATTCTTTTTTCTCGGCTTCAGTTTTCGTTTTAAGTCCGATGATTTCCGTCATCCATTCAGATAAAGTTTTCTCTATTTTTTCAGTGGGAGGAGGAAGAATCAACGATATTGTTTCACCCAAATCGCCGACTGAAGAATAACTTTCCTGAAAAAGCCAGAATGGCAGTTGGGTAATTTCCAACGCCCATTCTTTCATATAGTTGGTGTTCACATTTCGCTTGGGTCTTTTTCCCGTAAACAGGGCGATGAACCACAATTTATCATCATCAGGCGCACGCTCCAGATAATCGATGATGGCATCGATTTTAGCGTTTGTTTTATTCGTACTTTCGAGGGCGTTGATGAGTTCTGCGAAATTTTTCATTCTAATCTTTTATTTTATTTGGGCAGCTTTGAACTTTGTTCGTAAATTTCGATAAAGTCTGTGCTTCATCTCATTTATGCCTTCCACTCCCGCTTTTTTGCTCGTTTTCCTCCTCACAAAAAGAGCTCCGTTCAAGTCGGGGTGCGAGCAATTCGATGTTCAAAAAAATTAACAGGCCGCTCCTACGGAGCTCTTATAATTCTTATTCTAATCTGCTATTAACAGGTGGCTCCTACGGAGCTGTTATAAACTATTCCAGCTTTTTCAAATCTGAAATCTGCTCTTAAAGTTTGTCACCAAACTTGCCACGGTTCAAACCTTGACAAGGTTATTTAGAATCAATTATTATCTTTTGCTACTTCTTTTTCAGTTACCTCTTCATCATCGTCCCCATACAAAGTTTCCACAACATCAGATTTAATTCCGAGTTCATTTAAATATTTAGAAAAAACCTCGGTTTGTCCATGCGTTACGTGAACGATTTCTGCTTCGGTCGCTTTGATGGCCTGTAATAAACCTTTCCAGTCGGCGTGGTCGCTCATTGGAAAACCGGCATCCATACTACGCCACCTTCTCGCACCGCGAACCTGCATCCAACCGGAGCAAATTGCAGTTGCCGCATCAGGAATTTTCTTGATGACATTGCTGTCTAACAGCGCCGGAGGAACAATCACAATATCGCCTGCAACATGTTTGATGCTTTCCCTGAAATCGGGAACTTCATAATCCGGAAGCACAATTCCGACTTCTTCAAAGGCTTTATTCAGTTTGCCAATCGAGTAGTGAACTTGGATTTTTCCCATTCCTTCTACGGCTTTCATAATTCTTTGTGCTTTGCCCAAAGAATATCCGATGAACACAGAAGTCTTCTGATTTTCCTGATTTCTTAAAACCCAATTCTGCAGTCTTTTATTTAAATCCGGAACTTCCAGCCAGTTGTAAATGGGAAGTCCGAATGTACTTTCCGTCACAAATTCGTTACATTTTACCAACTCAAAAGGTGTACTCAAACCATCATCCTGAACTTTGTAGTCACCCGAAATCACGCTTACATAACCTTTATATTCCAAACGAATCTGCGCCGAGCCAATGATGTGACCAGCTGGATGCATCGAAAGTTTGACACCATTAATGTCTAAAACCTCGCCATACTGCAAGGTCTGACATTCAATATCTGGAGAAATTCTTTGATGTAAAATAGGTTTTGTGAAATGATGACACAGATATTTTTTCATTCCCCAACGGGCGTGGTCGGCGTGTCCATGCGTGATGACCGCATAATCTACAGGTCGCCACGGGTCAATATAAAATTTACCCTGCGGACAGTAAATACCTTTGTTTGTGAATGTGATGAGTTTCAAAAGTGTGATGATTAGTGTGTTTCTGAATATTCAAAAACCTAACCAAATTACTTTTGTTCAATACTTTTCTGCAAATCACTCCACGCACCGCCGTTGTAAACCTTTTTGAAACCTTTTTCTTTTAAAATATGTTCAACTTTTACACTTCGTAAACCGTGAGAGCAGACGGTAATGTAGGTTTTATTCGGGTCAAGTTCAGTGTACCTTTCTCTGATGTTTCCTAAAGAAATATTCTGTGAACCGGAAATGTGTCCCATCTCAAATTCTTTTTCAGTGCGAACATCTAGGATGACGGCTCCGTTTTTAATCATTTTGTCTAAACCATCGTCCAAAGTCTGATATTGATAAACTCTGTACACAACATAAATCAATAAGATTACTCCACAGAAAATCAAGATATTCTTCATAGTTTGCTTAGTAGTTTTTTATCGATATAAAATGTTCCGAACGGAATGATGCACGCTAAAAGAACTTTCCAGGTTGTTTCTTTAAACTTCCAGTTTTGTTCTATACCAACACTTAACGTATTGAATAAAAAAAGCAGAAATAATGAACCGTGAATCGGTCCCATCATTTTGACGAAAGCGGGATTATCAAATCCATATTTTAAGGGAACGGCGATAAATACTAATGTTAATAGCGAAATTCCTTCAAGAATGGCAATGATTCTCAGGCGTCCGATTTTGGTTTTAAGTAAATCAATCATAATTATCTGAAATAAGGTCTGTTGGCAAGCGGTGAAAAGGGCCACGGAATAGCGATGAAAATTATCACTAAAGCGATAACGAAGTAAATTAATATTGTCTTAAATTTCTCCCTGTCATCGGACTTTCTTTTTGAAATGGAGGAACCAATGGTAATTAGAATAATGGAGATCAACATCAGTGAAATGTGAGTCAGTCCGAAAAAAAATAAGTCAAAAGATTCTCGGGCTTCGGTGAAATTCTTCCAAAAATATTTGATAATGGGACTTTGAGAATATAAGGTGATTCCCAAAACCAGTTGAATATGTGCAATGGTCGCCGTCCAGTGTCTGACGGAATCGTCTGTTTTTGAAAAGATTTTATCGGAAAAGTAACCTTGATAAGCTCTGAAAATAGAGTAGAGCAAACTTAGTAAAACCAGCCAGCGAAATATGGAATGGAGAAATGTAAGCGTTTGGTACATTGTTATAAATTTCAATGCAGCAAAGATAAATCAAAAACATACTAATTAGTATGTTTTTAAGAAAAAAATTATTTCAGACTTTCAAAATAATTCTTAAGTCCTTTTAAATAAATAAGATATACAGATTTTGAGTTTTCAAGTTTACCCAAATTACGTACACCCCAATATCCCGATATTACAAAAACAGCAACCTCTTTCGCATTCACATCAGATTTTAATACTCCGTCCACCTTGGCTTTTTCAATGGAGTCAATCATTGTTTTTTCCCAGTCAAGAGAAAGGTTATTTAAAGCTTTTGTAAAATCAATATTCCACGGGGCCATTTCCTGAGTGAAGTTGGAGGCCGGACAGCCGTATTCCACTTTTAAATCTTCACTTTCCATCAGTAAATAATGAAGTAAATTATAAATCGTGTCCAAAGGATTTCCCTCAGTTTGAAAAGGCTGGATGAAGTTGTTTTTAAAATTGGGGATCATCAGTTCATTGAGAATCGCCAGACCCATTTCGTCTTTGGTTTTAAAATGATAATAAAAAGCACCTTTCGTAACCTGAGTTGTAGCGATAATTTCATCAACGCTTGTTGTCTGATAGCCTTTTTGGTAAATCAGTTCAAAAGCTTTCTGAAGAATATTTAAGCGGGTTTCCTGAGATTTTTTCATAAAATACCAACGGATCTGTTTTCGCAAAGGAACAAATTTTATCAAACAAAAAAAAGAGCTGCTTTTAAAACAACTCTTTTGAAATCTTAAGGAATAATCTTTTCTTCTTTTAATTTTTTAAATAAGTCAAAGAAAGATTCTTCGGTATTCTGAAATTCTCTGAAGCCTGCTTTTCGGCTGTTGGTCATATCGGTCATTACTTCAAGAGGCCTTCCTAAATCCAAATCGGTGTGCCATGCGGAAGATAATCTCTCGATATTTGCTTCTTTTAAATCATATTTCTCTACAATTTTGCTCCAGATTTCCTGATCGTTCTGCATTTCTTTTTCGAGAGGTCTGATTTCATTCTCAAAACCTACTGCTTCAACGCCAAAATATGCTGCCAGTCTGTACCACAACCATTTCCAGCGGAAAATATCTCCGTTGGTGATATTGAATGCTGTATTTTTTGCGGATTCTGTTGTAGATGCCCAAACCAGCTGTTTTGCTAAAATTCCTGCGTCGGTTACATCGGAAATTCCGTTCCACTGTGCGGGTGAACCGGGCCAGATGAATTTTCTGCCAGTCTCTTTGCAGATGCTAGCGTACACTGCTAAGGTTGTTCCCAGATTCATGGCATTTCCCACTGCATAACCGATTACAGTATGCGGTCTGTGAATGCTCCAGCTGAAACCATCCCTTTCGGCCGCTGCATAAACTTCATCTTCCTGAGCATAGTAAAAGTTAGGAAGCGGAAGTCTCGGTTGCTCTTCTCTCAAAGGCGTTTCCGGAAGTTTTCCTTCTTTTGCGTAGGCTTCAAACGGTCCGAGGTAATGTTTCAGTCCTGTAACCAAAGCAACATGCTGAATTGATTTTTTTGGAGATAAAACGTTTAAAAGATTTCTTACCAAAGCACTGTTGACACGGATGTTTTCTTCTTCGGTGTCATTCCGCATCCAGGTTGTAAAAAATACGTGAGTAGGAGTGATGTTTTCTAAGGCAGTTTCCAGACTTTCAACGTCAAGAAGGTCTGCTTTCACAGAAATTAATCCACTGGCATTGTTATTGGTATTTCTGGAGATTCCGTAGGTTGTCCATCCCTGAGAAATAAGTTCGTTGGCGAGGTTGCTTCCGGTAATTCCGGTGGCACCAACAACTAAGGCGATATTTTTATTGTTTTCCATTCTGTAAAATTTCTCCTACAAAGTTATGGTGATCATTGGCGAAAGCACTTGATCTGGGTCATGAGTTTCGACAAATTCAAAATTCAAGATTCAAGATTCAAGATTCAAGATTCAAGATTCAAGATTTTTAAGTTCAAAATTATAGCTTTTTTAATAAAAGTTTCTTGCGGATTCTGCTGACGGTTTCCGGAGCTAAACCTAAAAATGAAGCAATGAGATTGTGTGGAATTCTTTTGATTATTTCAGGATTTTTCTTTGAAAACTCCAAATATTTCTCTTCTGCGGTATAACTGTTTGATGCAATTAAACGATAATCTTTTGTCACCAAACTGTTCTGATACAAAATTCTGAAATATCGGTCCATCACGGGAATTTTTAACGTCAGTTTTTCGTAATCTTCAAGACTGATCATCAGCAGTTCTGTTTCCTCTACAGCATCAATATTCAAGACAGCCTTTTCCTGACTGATAAAACTTTTAAAATCTGAAATCCACCAACCTTCAAAAGCAAACATATTGATGTTTTCTCCGCCCTTTTCACCTACATAATAAGATTTAAGCAAACCTTTACTCACAAAAGAAAGATGAGTACAAATGTCTCCTTCTTTCAAAAGAAACTGTCTTTTCTTCAGTTTTTTTACCGAAAAGAAAGACTGTAATTCACTTTTTTCTTCACCGGTTAAGTTTACTTTGTTTTGAATATGAGAAATTAGAATATCAAACATGCAGAAAAATATACATCAAAATTAAGGTTTATCGTCCGACTTCTCAAAATCATAAAGATTGATTCCGATATCCTCATTTTTAGTTTTAAAAACGGGAATTGCCATTGGATAGTAAAAGAATTCTCCGGCTCCGCGAATTTTTGCATCCTGTAAATGTCCCGCAATCGCTGAATAATCCTGCCTTCCCAAAGTAATATGTAAATGGAGGAGCGGCTTATTTTCAGCCACAGAAACGTTGCCCGAGATATTGGTCACTTCCATCTGTTCGTCAAACTTTTTGTCTACATAATCTTTAGTGGAAAAGTCAAAAAATCTGAGAGTTGCTTCACTCACGGCGCCAATTCCCGTGATCTGACCGGATTTGATGTTCTGATTTAATACAAAATCATTCAGCGCCTGCACAATGCTCGACTGATCTTTTATACTGACGATATAATTGTTTTCTATTTTTTTGGCGGTCCATAATTCGCCTTCTAAAATTCTTTCTTTCATATTGTTATATAATGGGTTGATGTTCTTCTGAACTGTATTTTAAATAAAACCACAAAAGCGCAAACAGATACAGTGAGTGGAGTAGCTGTGCTTCAATGGCTGACCAGTTTTCGACGGAACTGCTTCCAAAAATCAAAATGCTCATCAAGGCAAGTGATGCATAAATGGTTAATTTAGGTTTAAAACCAATCAACAAAGCTATTCCGACAATCGCTTCTAAAAATGGGAGCAGATATCCGAAAGGTGTAATCAACACTTCAGGAATTGCAGATTTCTCCATAGATTTTACCATGCCTTCGGTAAAAGCCTGCAGTTTTGGAATTCGTACCAAGCCGTGACCGGCGAGTGAAATGGCGATTGGAAGTCTCAGGAAAAAGAATAAGATTTTGAAGTCTTTCATAGTTTTTGTTTTTGGTTGGATGCTTGAGGATGGGTGTTGGATGTCAGTTGATGGCTGATTGAAATTTATCTTATCTTTAGTTTATCATATTTATTTCTGGCCTTGGTTCTTTTTTAAATAATTGATAATTCCAATCACATCGTCTTTCCCGAAGCCATCGTTTTTTGCGGACTGATAAGTTTCAATTAAAGTTTGAGACAGAGGAAAATCAGCACCGGCATTTTTCGCCAGCAGAATATCTTTCAACATTAAATCTAAAGAAAATGCAGGCTGATAATTGTCTTCAACCAAAAGAGGCGTTTTGACTTTGGTCGCACCGCTTCCGCTTGCACTTTCGTTAATGATTTCCAACATATCCTTTCTTTCAATTCCCAAATGATCTGAGAACAGAATCGTCTCCGCCAAACCCTTATAAAGCGTTGAAATAAAATAGTTGACAGACAGTTTTGCCGCCAGACCTTTTCCGTTTTTGCCTAAATGTTTGATCTGTTTCCCAAGTTTTTCTAAATACGGTTTTGCTCTTTCCACATCATTCTCATCTCCACCGACCATGAAAATTAAAGTTCCTTCGGCAGCCGGTTTTGTGCTTCCCGCAACTGGAGCATCAAGGAAAGAAGCCTCTTTTATTTTAACGGCATCTGCAAGTTTTGTACTCGCTTCAGGTGAGATTGTACTCATATCGACAAACAGTTTTTCTGAAATATTCAGTTCTAAAATCTGTCTATAAACATCTTTTGCAGCTTCATCATTGGTCAGCATTGTGAAAATGATATCACTGTTTTCTACCAGTTCTTTTATATCACCAGCTACTTTTGACTCAGCTTTAAACTCTTCCGCTTTCCCCGCAGTTCTGTTGTAAACGGTCAATGGAAACCCTGCTTTTTCCAGATTTTTCGCCATTGGATGTCCCATATTTCCCAAGCCGATAAAGCCTATTTTTTCTGTGCTCATATTTTACTATCTAAATTAATAACTTTTAAGTTTTTTCATAAATTCTAAAATTGCCGGACTTAAATCTTCAAACAGCGGGTGATTTTTATTTTTAATTAAAACTTCTGTAAATAATTTCAAACCTAATGTAAATTCAAGAGACGTTTTTTCATCTTCAAAGAGATTTTTAGTTTTTATTAAATAGAAAATTTTAAAAAGATCATCATGGTTTTCAAACTCAAAAGAAAGATTCTTTCCGGCTATCGAGCCATCTTTTAATTCTAATTCTTTCAGATCAATATGGTATCTGTTATTTCTTTTTTCCATAATTAAGCTTTTGGTGTTGGAGCATTTTCTTCAATTAATTTTTCCTTTTTCAGTTCTGCCCAGAATCCTGCAGGAATTTTCGTTTTAAACGATGCCGCATTTTCTTCAGACTGTTTTACCGTGTGAGCCCCTGGAATCACGCCGGAAACCACATCAGGAGCTGCCGCAAACTGAAGCGCAGCCGTCCTCAGATCTACTTTATGATTATTGGCAACACGTTGTAGTGCCACCAGTTTTTCTTTCACCCCAGCCGGAAAATCGCCATTGTATAAATACCGGTCTTTACCTGACAGAAAACCTGCACACAAAGGAGCTCCCACAACAATTGAAATGTCTTTTTCAGCAGCCTTCGGGAATACTTTATTCAGATCGTCTTTGTGATGAATCAATGAATACTGACATGCTGAAAGGAAAATATCAGGATCCGAAACCTCGATGGCTTTTAAAATAGGTTCGATGGTGTTGACTCCAAAACCCCAGCCTTTAATCAAACCTTCTTCACGCATTTTTATCAGCTCGGGCATGGCGCCTTTGGCTGCAATATCAAAATATTTTACCCAATCACCCTTCATATCTTTGTTATCCGGAGACAAATCGTGGATGAAAACGATGTCTAATGAGGCAACTCCCAATCTGTTCAGACTGTCTTCCACACTTTTTCTGGCGCCGGCGGCTGTGTAATCGTACTCATAAGAAAAGTTGAGTTTTCCTTTCCACAGGCCATCCAGTTTAAAATCGTCATGTGGTTTAAGTATTCTTCCCATCTTTGTAGAAAGAGTGAATTCATCGCGTTTTTTGTCTCTCAGAAACAATCCCATTCTGTGTTCGCTAAGTCCCAAACCGTACCAGGGAGAAGTATCGAAATAACGGACTCCCGCATTCCAGGCCGCTTCAATGGATTGTAAACATTCGATATCGGGATTGACATTGAAACCATTTCCTATAGCGACACCGCCAAATCCTGATTTATATTCGGGTCTGAATCTTTTTCCCAGTTCTTTATTTTCAAATTGTTCCATAAAATTTTCTTTTAATAGTTGTGATGCAAACGCAGGTACGGCAGATGAAGCCATCAATCCTGCTGCGGCAAGTCCGCTGTTTTTAATGAATGTTCTTCTTTCCATATTTAATATTTTCTTGGTGTGATGTTATTCTATTTATCTAAAAGCATTGCCTGACAAGATTTTTAACAAACACATCGCTTTTAAGCTTACAAAAAAACAGCTTAATTTATTTAATAAACAAACCTGTATTTCATTCTTAAGTGAAACGCCTTTGTTTTATCTTCATCGGTAGTAGAATAAAATTCCTTGTCTAACCTTGCGTTTAAAATTTAGTCAAACAAATTTCTCTATCAAATCAGATCAGTCAGATAATCCAGGAAATTAATTTAATTTAAAACGCATTCACCAATTCATCAATTGTTTTCAGTTCCTCTTTGCTTAATTTAATATCGATCGCTTTTGCATTTTGTACAGCCTGTTCTGCATTTCTTGCTCCTGCTAATGCAATTGTGATGCCTGGTCTGTCAATCGTCCATCTTAAAACCAGTTGGCCCAGAGATGCATTGTGCTGTTCTGCAATCGGTTTTATTTGATCTAAAAGCTTATTCGTCTTCTCAATAAAATCTGGCTGGAAATGAGAATGACCCGCTCTGTGATCGCCGTCTTGAAATTTGTAATCTGAAGTGATTTTTCCCGTCAGCAAACCTCTTCCCAACGGACTGTATGCTAAAATAGATTTGCTGTTTTCAATACAGTAAGGAACCGTTTCCTCTTCAACTCCACGATTCACCATACTGAATGGAATCTGATTGGAGACTAATTTCAAAGTCTTCTCAGCCTCAGCCATTTGAGCGGCATCATAATTACAGACGCCTGCAAAACGAACTTTCCCCTGCTCAATTAATTTTGAAACCGCTTCAAACGTTTCGTCAATCGTCGTGGTTGAATCCGGCCAGTGAATCTGATACAGATCAATATAATCTGTGCCCAGTCTTTTTAAACTCTGTTCGCATTCGTAGATGATGCTTTCTTTCCCGGCATATTTGTAAATATCAATAGCTTCACCGTCATTTTTAAAGCTGTTAAATCCAAAATCGCCCTTCGCCAAATCCCAACGCATCCCGAATTTGGTCAGAATTTGAACTTTATCTCTTGAATAGCCTTTGATAGCCTCACCAACGATTTCTTCACTCACGCCTTGTCCATAAATCGGAGCCGTGTCAATCGAAGTCACACCGACATTATAAGAAGCTTTGATCGCATCAATTGCATCTTTTCTATCTGTGCTACCCCACATCCATCCGCCGGCAGCCCAAGCTCCGAAAGTGATTGCTGAAACGTCTAAATCGCTGTATCCTAATTTTCTGTATTCCATAATTTTTATTGTATAAGGTGTAATGTTATATTTATTATTTTTCTGTCTTAATTTTAACGACTAAGTAAGGCGGCTTTCTTAAATCTTTTCCATCATTAAATCCGGGAAGCCGATTCCACTGACCAAGCGTTATGTAAATGTAACCGTTTCTGTAAGCCAGGCCATCTGGCCAGACATAATTTTCTTTGTCGTATGAAATCTCAGAAAATTCTCCCGCTGAATTTCTCTTCACGATAGATTGCTGTTCAAATGCTCCAAAGTAAATGTTTCCTTTTTCGTCTTCTGCCAAACCATCGCAGGCGGGTCTTTCACCTTCAAATTTTACTGCATTTTCAATTTCCTGTTCAGTCGAATCAATAGTGCTCAGAAGATCTGTTGAAATACTGTATAACTTTCTACTGCTGATAGCCGTCCAGTACAATGTTTTTTCATCCGGACTTATTGCAATTCCATCTGCACCGCCTAAAGGAAATTTTTGTTTTTTGAAATCATACTTCAATGGTTTTCCTTCCAAAAATGCTACAAAACCCTTATCAGGAGAAGTGGAATAGTGGTTCAGGAGAACTTCTTTCGCTTTTCCTGTAGCAACATCCAAGACAACCAGAGAAAACCGTTCACCAAATCCTGAATTTGCAATGTAGACAGTGCCTTTCGGGCCATGAGACAAATCCACGCGGAGATCGTTGTAGTGCGCGTCATCCGACAAAACCGGTTTGGGAATAATAATAGTATGAATAATTTTTTTCGTATTGATGTCAATTCCCACGACCTTGGCAGCACCTTCAGGGATCTCTTTCAGCCCGGAACGTTTGCCGTCATCTAAAACCCATAGAACATCATTTTTATCGATGTACATTCCGTGTGGTGAAACCAACCAGTTTTTGTAATCCTTATTGCCCGGATAAACATATTCTTTATTGGGAAAAGGAATTAATTTACCGTCGACCACTTCTGCCAGGGCCAATTCTTTATGATTGTCTGCATGACGTGGAAATCCTAGAAATACCCGGTCTTTTGAGCTCACTGCAATTCCTGAAGGATCTGGATTGGGTGGTGAAATTTTAGTTACCAATTCATAATTCGACTGTGCATTTGTTAAAAGAGAAATTCCAACAAAACATATACTCAATATCAACTTTTTCATACCTTCTATTTTGCAATTGGACCTTTACTAACTTCTTTTCCGGCTTTATAAACCCAGAAAATGTCTCTCGTGTTTTTAATATTTTCTGAAGGATCTGAATTTAAGATGATAAAATCTGCCATTTTCCCAGTCTCAATCGTTCCAAAATCTTTGTCAATTTTTAAAGCTTGCGCCGAATTTTTCGTCGCCACGGTAATTGCCTGAAGCGGAGTTAATCCCGATTCTGTCATTAACTGTAATTCCAGATGTTCTGAAAATCCCTGAGCTCTCAAAGGCATTGCACCGCTGTCTGTTCCCATTGCCACGGGAATTCCTGCATCGAAAACTTTTTTCAGATTCTGTTTTGCGATGTCAAAAGCTTTCATATTCTTGGCAAAGGCAGGAGAATTTTTCAGTTCATTCTGATACTTTTCTGAAGTGATCATCTCATAAACGCCTTGCTCGAGTGACTTTTTGAAGAATTCATCATTAATCCATTCCGGTTTTTTGGCGTAGACGTATGCGAACTCATCCAGAGAAAGGGTAGGAATGTAAATAATGTTTTTTGCTTTCATCTGAACTAAAGTCGCATCATCAATCACTTCGCTTCTAACGCTGTGACCGATCACATCAATTCCATCCTTCACCAATTCTTTTAAATCAGATAAATAATAAACGTGCGCCGCAACACGCAGATCCCGCTTGTGTGCCTCAGTGATAATGGCTTTATAAATTTCCGGACTGATTTTCTTTTTAAATTTTCCGTTAAAATCATCCACCCAGATTTTCACCAGCTCAGCATTAATCTTTTTTAAACTGTCCATCTGCGCAGGAATTTCCTTCACAGTTTTCGGTCTGAACACTTTATCCATTGCAAAATCGAGTGGTGGAGCACCATCAGTAACACCGAAGCCATATCCTGCAGAATGAATTCTTGCTCCGTCAATTTCTCCTTTCGCAGATTTTTCTCTTAAAGCGCTTTCGAACAGTAAAGGTCTGTCAGTTCCCATAGACATGACATTGAGTACGCCGTAATTCTGATATTTCTTTAGTTGAGACAAAATATTTTCCTTCGTATAATTTTCAGGAACTGTGGTCGTTCCCTTTAAAGTTCCCACATGTGAATGGGCAGAAATCAATGCAGGAATCATTGTTTTTCCCTTTAAATCGATCTTCTGAGCGTCGTCATCAGAGATATCGTTTCCAACAGCAGCAATCTTTCCATCTTTAACCAGCACTTTAGTGTTCTGAATGGGCTGACCGCCCTTGCCATCGATGAGCATCACATTCTCAAAAAGAATGTTTTTATTCTCAGTATTGGAACTTTCTTTTTTATTTTGACTGCACGAAAAAAGAACGGTTGCAGCCACCAGAATCCCTGATAGTTTTTTAATAAAATTCATATATAATATTTTAATTGATGTGTCTGAAAAGTCTTTATCTCACTTAAAAAAGAATCTATTTTAAACTTTAATCAGCAAGACTTCCTACAAAGTTTGTCAATAAAAAAAGATTTTTGCTTGTAGAAATCGTTTAACAAGTTGTAAATTTAAACTATGAAACGAAAACAGTTTGAACCTTTAGAGATTGATACTTTCGAAGCAACAGTGTATCCTTTTCCGAGGCACAGTCATACATACTACGAATTGGTATACATTTCAAAAGGTTCCGGCAATCATCATATCAATCAGATTGTCATTCCTTATAAAGCAGGAGATTTGTACCTCATCTCTCCTGATGACGAGCATTTATTTGAAATCAAAAAATCGACCACCTTTTATTTTATCAAGTTTAATGATGCTTATTTTAAAGGAAATAAACATCTGTCTCCGGATCATCTCGTCATAGCAACTCCAACAGAAATTATGAGAAATCATTTGCTGAAGGAAGAAAAACTGATCTTTGATGAACCCTGCAAAACCATTCTTCGAAAGACTGTTGAAAATATATTTCAGTACAGCGATTACCACAGGATTTCAGATTCACCGATTGTGTTTTTTCAGGTGCTTTCACTTTTCGGATTGATTCGGGAGGCATCATTAAGACTCAATATCAGAATTGATAATGGAGCGCCGCAAAAAGATGATCTGATTTCCTACATTCATCAGCATATTTATATGCCTGAAAAAATCAGAATAAATACTATTTCTGAACATTTTAATATTTCAAAAACCTATTTCAGTGCTTATTTTAAAAGAAATTTTGACGTAACCTACCGAAATTACATTACGGATTACAAACTGAAATTAATTGAAAGAAGAATTCAGTCCGGACAGATGACGATGAAGCAGATTGCTTTTGAGTTTGGGTTTACAGATGAAAGTCACTTAACCAATTATTTCAAAAATTTAAATAAGATGAATCCTTCTGAATTTAAATTACAAAATCACGTATAATTTTATTCGAATCTTATTTTTAAAATCAATAAATCTTACTGAAATTTGCAAAAAGTAAAACAATGAAGGTAATAGATATTGAAAGCTGGAACAGAAAGGAACATTTTGAATTTTTTTCGAAGATGAAGAGTCCGTATTTCGGATTTACAACGGAAGTAGACTGCACAAAAGCTTACGATAAAGCCAAAGAAGAAGGCAAATCATTTTATGCTGTTTATCTTTATAAATCAATGGTGGCAATCAATACGGTGGATGAACTAAAACTCAGAATTGTTGATGGAAAAGTGATTTTGTATGATGAAGTACACGTTGGAGGAACAATTGGAAGAGCTGATGGAACATTCGGATTTTCATTTTTTCATTATTCGGAAAATTTCGAAACTTTTAATGAAGAGTTGGAAAAAGAAATAAAAGCTGTACAAAATTCAACGGGATTAGGCATTAGCAATGACATTCTGCCAATCAATCACATCAGACACACAACAATTCCATGGAATTCGTTTTCAACGATTTTACATCCTACCAATTTTGATCCTAAAGAATGTATTCCTAAAATTGCATTCGGAAAATTCAGTATTCGTGAAGGGAAAAAATATCTTCCGGTTTCCATTGAAGCGCATCACGGTTTGGCAGACGGACTACATTTGGCAAAATATATTGAGGAGTTTCAGAGACAATTAGACTTACCATAAAAGAAAATCCTGATTAATTCAGGATTTTTTTGCTACCAATTATTTAAGCCGTTTTCTAAAGCTTTTTTATAATTTTCTTCGTCAAAAGAGTAGAGATCTGGAGACTTGTGAGCACCACCGCGACGCTGTTCAT
Organism: Chryseobacterium luquanense; assembly: GCF_026460945.1. Taxonomy (GTDB): domain Bacteria; phylum Bacteroidota; class Bacteroidia; order Flavobacteriales; family Weeksellaceae; genus Chryseobacterium; species Chryseobacterium luquanense. Next base: position 170,584 of record NZ_JAOVZV010000008.1, on the reverse strand, counting down.
CTAGTTTTCTGAGAATTCCCAAATTCTTTATTTTTCTGTAAAAATTTCCTCGGTTGAGTTCTTTTCCTAAAATGGTTTCATACAATTTCTGCAATTCTGAAAGCGTAAATTTCTCAGGCAAAAGATTATAACCAATTGGTTTGTATGAAATTCTTTCTCTTAAAGTTAATAAAGCTTTTTCAATAATTTCACGATGATCCATCGCCAATTCAATTTCTGAAAGCTGACTCAAATAAATCCACTCACATTTTTCACTAAATTCATCGATGATCAGATTAGCATTGTCAGGATTGTATAGAGCATAATATCCTATAGAAATAAATCTTTGCTTATGCCATAGAGACTCATCAAAATCTTCAAAATAAAATTCACTTCTATTTTTTTTACCAAAAACTGCAAATTCTTCTAAATAAACATCTGAAATTCCTGCTCTTTCTCTCAAGACTCTTTCAGCAGCAGCATCCAAATCTTCATCTTTTTTTACATATCCACCTGGTAAAAGCCATTGTTTGCGGTAGGTCATTTGAAGCAATAATACTTTAAGCTCACTTTGATCAAACCCAAAAACTACGGGATCAGTCGATAAATGCGGAATAAATAAATCTTTAGCCTCTTCGGACTTTTTTAAAAATTGCTGTTGTGGATCCATATTAATAATAAGAAATTCTTAATAAGACAAATTTAACATTAAAATTTAACTGTTATGCTAAATTTCATGATTTGACATCAATTTTGGGAGTTTTTAATTATGATTTTTATCATTGATTCATTAAGAACTAATGATTTTTAGTTAATAAATTTAATTTTAATAAACTTATAATCAATTAATTATAAACAATATTAATTTTTATTAACAATTTTTTTGTTCATTTTAAAATTTTACTGTAGACTTGTAATGCTTCTTATTGAAGCATTAAAGAACAAACAATTATCATGAATATATTTTATCCTTTTTTAGCACCAGGTTAAATATTGCAAGGTAAATTTTTAACAGCACTTATCTACTAGGACAATATCGTTCTCAAAATTTATCTTTTCCAAATTTAATTTAAAAAAAATCTAAAAAATAACAGCTGAAAAACTTCGGCTGAAGGATAAATTTTGTCTTATAAAAACAGAAACAAACTATATAATAAAACATGAGAAAATCTTTAACTAAAATTTCAGCTCTTGGACTGATACTTTCCTTCGCCACAGTTTTTGGACAGGAAAAGACTGACAGTATTGCAGTGAAAACCGCTATCAATGCTGCTGCTAAAAATGAAGAAGGCGTAAAAACTGTGACCACGTCGTCCAAAGAAGACAACAACAGAAACGTAATGTTGAACGCAGCCAACAACACGAGTCCAAGGGACGTGAATATCGGTTTGCCATCAACAGTGGGTGGAATTACAATTCTTGAAAACGATTTGCCTGCCGTTTATTTTTTCTGGCCTGAGCTTCCCAACAAAACCTGGAGACAGAGCGTAGGCTTGGAAAAAACCGGATTATTGAAAATGGACCAGCTTGCAAATACAATGGGCGACCTTGGTTTTGCAGTGAACTCTTATTCTCAAACCGGAACCAAAGATTTTAAATTAAAAGGAAAGTTCACGACAAGTACTTTTGGATGGTTACAAGGAGACGTGAATGTTTCCGGACCGATTTCTAAAAATGGCTGGACGTACACCGTTGGCGCTTTTGCCAACTTCGACCCGAGCACTTATAAATTGGGTTTTACAAGAAATGTAGATGAAACAAAGATTTTCAGAGCAGGAGTTACCAAATATTTTAATGATGATAAAGGAAAAATCTCGATTCAATACAAATACGCGGATTCTTACAGCATTACCAATTATGCCGTTTTCCAATACGGACCGGAAGGTAAAGTAACTGAGCTCGACAATTTCAGAATAGGTAGGGATTCTTATGTGGTGAGAGATGGACAAATCAAAATGAAAGACATCTTTTCCGGACAAACCTACTGGGCAAATATGGATGGAAACGACAGCAGAAATACATCTCACAACATCGATATCTTCGGTAATTACTTACTGAACAACGGCTGGAATTTCAAATTCTCAACGAGAGCACACTTTGCTACCGCGAAATCTTCTAACATCATTCCTTTAAGTATTTTCAATGCTGATGCGGCTTCAGGTTACACGATTGCTTCAACAGGTCAGGCGTACACCGGAGCGGTTGGAACTCAGTTAGCAATGCACACGCCTTCCACACCGATTACCAATATCGCAGGACGTTTTTCATTGAACAAACAATTGGGAAATCACAATGTGACCGTTGGCATTTTAGAACAATATTATAATATCGATAAATTCACGTCGAACAGGTCGTTTTTCTTCCAGACTACTGAACCACAACCTCAAAGACTGATTGGCCCGACAACTGATGCAGACGGATTTTATAATTACAATGCAGGAGGAGAATTCCACAGTGGAACGGAAAATAAACTTTCAGTGTACGGAACAGACGAATGGAAAGTTTCTGATAATTTCAACCTAAGCTACGGTTTGCATTTGAAAAACCACATCCTGGATGGAGAATATTCTTTAACGCCGAGAACAGTTGGATTTAATTTCACAGACCCGAGCCAGTTTAATCAAATCAATCAAAGTTTTTACCAGATTGGAGGTAGTTTAAATGCGACTTACAACATCAGCAAAAACTTCGGTGTTATCGCAAACGCTTTATATACTGAAGAAAACAGAAGACTGGAAAGTTATTCTCAGGCTTTCGAACCTAACACCAACAAGATTAAAAGTCCGTTGGGAGCGTTGGGAATTTTCTGGAATACAGATTACATTCAGTTGATTTCTCAGGCGACTTATCTTAAAAAGAACAACAACCTGAACAGATATAACTTGGTCAACCCAGCGAATACGACTCAGGCTCAAAACGTTACGGTTTACTATGATATTCAGACGATTGGATGGACAACCGATTTTGTGGTAAAACCTTTCAAAGGATTTAACCTACATTATCTATTGACTTTACAGAATCCTGTTTACAAGAAATTCAATTTCAATGCTTTCGGAACAGCTTACGATTACAACGACAATAATGTTTTAGGAGTTGCTAAAGTGCTGATGGAAATCGACCCAAGTTATACGATTGACAAATGGAGATTCTGGGCAAGTTTCAGATATTTCTCAAAACAATATGCAAACCTTACAAACGCTTTATACTTCGCACCAAGATGGGAAACTTTCGGCGGAGTAAGTTATACGGTGAACAAAAACATCAACCTTGGCGCAACCGTTATCAACTTCTTAAACCAGAGAGGAGCCAGCGGCACCATCAACGGAGCTGAACTGATTACCGATGCCAATCCATACTACGGAAAATTGTTGACAGGAACATACATTATGCCATTGACAGGACAGTTTTCTGTAAGCTTTAATTTCTAAAATTTTAATAATGAAAAAAACAGTTTTAAATGTTGCCGCATTATTTTTAGGAGTAACAACATTTGCTCAAAACATTCAAACTGTGACCAATTCCAAAGGTCCGGTTTTAGGATATTCTGCAGATTCAGGAGTGAAGATTTTGACGGTTGGCGGAAATAAATTTAAAGATTTAAACAAAAACGGAAAGCTTGATAAATACGAAGACTGGAGACTTCCGGTTGACGAAAGAGCCAAAGATTTAGCATCAAAAATGTCGGTGGAACAGATTGCTGGATTGATGTTGTACAGCGGTCACCAATCAGTTCCGGCGCCTGCAGAAGGTTTCAGAGCAGGAAAGTACAACGGAATGTTCTATAAAGAAAGCGGCGCCAAAGCTTTCGATTTAACAGACCAGCAGAAGAAATTTTTAAAGGAAGATAATCTTCGTCACGTTTTGGTAACGACAGTAGAATCTCCGGAAATCGCAGCAAAATGGAGCAATAATATTCAGGCATACATCGAAGGTTTAGGATTGGGAATTCCTGCCAACAACAGTACAGACCCGAGACATTCGGCAACCGTAACGGCAGAATTCAATGAAGGAGCGGGCGGACAAATCTCTCTTTGGCCGGACGGTTTGGCAATGGGCGCAACGTTCGACCCGGAATTGGTGAAGAAATTCGGAAACATCGCCGCGCAGGAATACAGAGCCTTGGGAATTTCAACGGCTTTATCTCCTCAAATCGATTTGGGAACAGAACCCCGTTGGTACAGAATTGCTTACGTTTTCTCGGAAAGTCCTGAGTTGACAGCAGATTTGGGAAGAGGTTACATCGACGGTTTCCAGACAACCATCGGAAGTAAAAACGGTTGGGGAGGCAAAAGTGTAAATGCAATGGTCAAACATTGGCCAGGCGGCGGACCTGAAGAAGGCGGTCGTGACGGTCACTGGGCGATGGGAAAATACGCAGTTTATCCGGGGAATAATTTCCAAAACCACGTAAAACCTTTTACTGAAGGGGCTTTCAAACTGAATGGCGGAACCAAAGAAGCTTCTGCGGTAATGCCTTATTATACGATAAGTTTTAATCAGGATACGAAAAATGGAGAAAACGTTGGAAACGGTTACAGCAAATATCTCATCACCGATTTACTTCGTGGAAAATACAAATACGACGGCGTAGTTTGCACCGATTGGCTCATCACCGCAGACGAACCAAAATCTCCGGGAGGATTTGCCGGAAAACCTTGGGGCGCAGAAAAATTGTCCATCGCAGAACGTCATTACAAAGTCTTGGAAGCTGGCGTTGACCAATTTGGAGGAAACAATGACAAAGCTCCAGTTCTGGAAGCCTACCAAATGGGCGTTAAGGAACACGGCGAAAAAGCCTACCGTGCAAAATTTGAGCAGTCAGCCGTTCGTCTGTTGAGAAATTTCTTCAGAACCGGATTGTTTGAAAACCCTTACGTAAACACGGAAGAAACCAAGAAAATAGTTGGTAATCCAGAATTTATGAAAGCAGGTTACGAAGCTCAGGTAAAATCCATCGTGATGCTTAAAAACAAAGCCAATATTCTTCCTATCAAAGAAAGAAAGACGGCTTACATTCCGAAGCGATATTCTCCGGCAACCTTCAACTGGTGGGGGATTTATACCGGACCATCTTTGCAATATCCTGTCGATATCGAAAAAGTGAAGCAGCATTTTAACGTGACCGACGACCCTGCAAAAGCTGATTTTGCCTTGGTTTTCGTGAAAAGTCCTCACAGTGAAGAAGGCGGTTACAGCGATGTTGATGCCAAAGAAGGCGGAAACGGTTATGTCCCGATTTCTCTTCAGTACCAAACGTACACCGCAACAGAAGCCCGTGAAAAAAGTATCGCAGCAGGAGACCCTGTTGTTGCGCCCAATGTACACGACAGAACCTTCAAAAACAAAACATCTACAGCGACCAATTTTACGGATTTGTTAGCCATTGAAAATGCGTACAAAGCAATGAACGGAAAGCCGGTAATCGTTTCCATCACCGCTTCCAAGCCGATGATTTTTAATGAATTCGAAAAACACGCAGACGCAATTCTGATGAATTTCAACGTGTCAAATCAGGCTGTTGTGGATATCGTGACCGGAAAATACGAGCCTTCAGGATTGCTTCCGCTTCAGATGCCTGCGAATATGGCGACGGTTGAAAAACAGAAAGAAGATGTTCCTTACGATATGGAAACGCACAAAGATTCCGAAAGTCACAACTACGATTTCGGGTATGGAATGAACTGGTCTGGTGTGATTAAAGATGCCAGAACTCAAAAATATCATAAGCAATAGTTCATCAAAAATAGGTTAATTGATGTCTTGAGACCGGGCATTATGTGCGGTCTCATTTCTTTTTACTAGAATATTTTGGGCAGCTTTTCCGCCTTCCGTTCCCGCTTTTTTGTCATTGCGAAGAAACTGAGTCAACAAGTTGAACTTTTCAGCAATCGCAATAACAAAAAGAGCTCCACTCAAGTCGGGCTGCGTGAGATTCACTGTTAAAATTATTGAGATAAGTCAACGGCATTTTTGTCATTCCGTAGGAATCTCAATAATGATATTTGAAATACTGAGCTTAGATTCCTACGGAATGACAACCAAACTGTTATCTAATTGTTTGTCTTTGCTAAGTAGAACGCCTTTGCGAACTTAAAAACAGCGAATTGCTAAAAAAAATCTTAGCGCACTTTGCGTTTAAAAATTAAAATCAAATCAAAATGAAAAAATTAATCATAGCAAGTGCATTCCTTTTAGGATTAAGCACCATCAACGCTCAAAAATCAATTCCATTATACAAAGGAAAAGCGCCGGGAACAGAAAACTGGACGCAGAAAGAAGCGCAGCAATTTAATGAATTGTTCAAAACCGAAGTCGTTTTCAACGTCGCGCAACCTTCAATGTTATTGTTCGAAGCTGATAAAGCGAAAGCCAACGGAACGGTAATCGTTGTTGCTCCGGGTGGCGGTTTTCAAAGTTTATCCATCAACAGAGAAGGAATTGATGTTGCCAAAAAATTAGCAGAAAACGGAATCACAGCAGTCGTTTTAAAATACAGATTATTGGAAACAAAATCCAACGACCCGGCCAAAGAAATGATGGAAAGCATCAAAGACCGAAAAGCTTTTGATGCAAATACAGCTCCTATCAAGGAAATGGCAGGAGAGGACATCAAAACCACAATTACTTACATCAGAACCCACGCCAAAGAATTGAATATCAATCCTGAAAAATTGGGGGTTATCGGGTTTTCTGCTGGGGCAAGTGTAATTCTGGAAAGCGTTCTTCACAGCAAAGATGCTTCAACGTTACCAAATTTCGCAGCTTCTATTTATGGCGGACCAAGTCAGGAGATTTTAGACACGGAAATACCTAAAGCATCGCTTCCATTATTTATTTGTGCTGCAAGTGATGACCAATTGAAACTCGCTCCGAAATCAGTTCTGTTGTACAACAAATGGCTCGAAGCAGGACAGCCCACCGAACTTCACATCTACGAAAAAGGCGGTCACGGTTTCGGAATGGGAAAACAGAATCTGCCTGTTGACAAATGGTCTGATGTGTATTTAGACTGGCTGAAATTTCACAAGTTTTTATAAACCTTAAAATTTAACCACAAAAGTCACAAAAGCTTTATTAATTGTAAAGTTTGAACACTAAACTTTTTAAAGAGCATAAAACCTTTTGAAAATCTTTGATTTTCAGCTAATGTGTTCTTTTATTTTCAAAGTTTTAAAACTTAAATCTGATGTGACTAATGTGTCAAAAAACTTTTGTGCCTTTTGTGGTTCAACCTAAAAGAATGAAATCATTTTTTAATATCGTTTCTTTTTTTGCGGCAATGGCTGTGTCCGCACAGTCGTCTCCCGTGATTTCAGAAATGGATAAATACGTAAAACCTCGCTATCGTGTCATTGTCGACAACGATTTTGGTGGCGACCCCGACGGATTGTTTCAGCTCGTTCATCAGATTCTTTCGCCTTCTACAGAAATAAAAGGAATTATCGGTTCTCATCTGAAACCAGGCGACCCGTTTGATAAATCAAATATTACCGCGGAAAATGCTGTGAAGAAAGTCAACGAAATGTTGGAAGTAATGAGTTTGAAAAACAGATTCAACGTTCTGCAAGGTTCCAATGACCAATTGAAGGATTTGAAAACACCCAATGCTTCCGAAGGTGCAAAAGCCATCGTTGCAGAGGCGATGAAGGAAGATGTAAAGAATCCTTTATTCGTGGTTTGCGGCGCAGGTTTGACAGAAGTGGCGAGCGCTTATTTAATCGAACCAAAAATCGCTGACAAAATTGTTGTCGTTTGGATTGGAGGTCCGGAATATCAAGATTTGGCAACGCCACCTCCAGGTTACACACCTTTAGAATATAATTTAGGAATCGATATCAAAGCAGCACAGGTTGTTTTCAACGAATCGAATTTAAATATTTGGCAAATTCCGAGGAATGCTTACCGACAGACTTTGATGTCTTACGCAGAACTCGTAACGAAAGTTAAACCAGAAGGAAAAACCGGAGCTTATCTGACCAAAAAAATCGAGGATTTAATGGAAATGGTTCAGAAATTCAATCTGAAAATCGGGGAGACTTATATAATGGGAGATTCACCTTTGGTTTTGCTTACGGCTTTACAATCATCATTTGAAGCCGACCCGTCATCGAGTTCTTACGTTATCAAAAATGCTCCGAAAATCAATGATAATGGACTTTACGAATACAATCCGAATGGAAGAAACATTAGAGTGTACACCCAACTCGACACTCTATTAATGTTCGAAGATTTCTACTCAAAACTAAAATTATTCAATAACAAAAAGTAAAAAAAATATAGAATTATGCAGAAGAATATATCAACGCTGATAGGACTTTCTCTGAAAGCAAAATATTCAGGATTATTCCTGGCTTTATTGGCGGCATCGCCGTTTGCGAATGCGCAGACTAAAAATGCAACGGTAACGGTTGACGGAAAAACATTTAAAGATTCCAACAAAAACGGGAAATTAGATGTTTGGGAAGACACAAGACTTTCTGTTGACAGAAGAATCGACGCCATCATCAAGCAAATGACCAACGAAGAAAAAGTGAATCTATTAATAGGAACCGGAATGCCAGGAATCGAAGTACTGACAGGTCCTGTTGGAGATTCAAAACAAGGTTTGGTTCCAGGAGCTGCCGGTGGAACAGATTCTTTTGACAGATTCGGAATTCCTGCGACGATTGTTGCCGATGGTCCGGCTGGTTTGAGAATTCAGCCAACAAGAGATAATGATTCAAAAACGTATTATGCAACAGCATTTCCTGTGGGAACTGCATTAGCTTCAACTTGGAATAAAGATTTGCTGGAAAAAGTTGGAAAAGCAATGGGGAATGAAGTGAAGGAGTATGGAGTCGATGTACTTTTGGCTCCAGCTCTCAACATTCAGAGAAATCCATTGAACGGAAGAAACTTCGAATATTACTCTGAAGACCCTTTAATTTCAGGGAAAACTGCTGCTGCTATTGTAAACGGAATTCAGTCTCAAGGTGTCGGAACTTCCATCAAACACTTCGCTGCGAACAATGAGGAAACCAACCGTTTGACCATCAATGCACACGTTTCTGAAAGAGCGATGAGAGAATTGTATCTGAGAAATTTTGAAATTACGGTGAAAGAATCTCAGCCCTGGACGGTGATGTCGTCTTACAACAAACTAAATGGCGTTTACACTTCAGATTCTAAAGATTTACTGACTCAGGTTTTGAGAAATGAATGGGGCTTTAAAGGTATTGTAATGACCGACTGGTTTGGAGGTTTCCCGGGATTTGAATCGATTAAAGACGGCGGAATTTCCGATGTGGTAAAACAAATGAATGCAGGAAATGACCTGTTAATGCCGGGAATTCCGGCGCAGAAAAAAGTATTGTTGGAAGCTTTAAATTCCGGTAAATTGTCTCAGGACGTAGCAAATTTAAATGCAAAAAGAATTCTGGAATATATTTTCAAAACACCGACTTTCGCACAGTATAAATACAGCGATAAACCTAACTTAACGCAAAATGCAGAAGTGACGAGAAACGCTGCTGCAGAAGGAATGGTTTTGCTTAAAAATGAGAAAAATGCGTTGCCATTTGCCGATAAACAGAAAGAAGTTTCATTATTCGGAGTGACTTCTTATGCCTGGATTACAGGCGGAACGGGAAGTGGAAGTGTCAACAACAAACACACGGTTTCTTTATTGGAAGGCTTAAATGCAGCTGGCTACAAATTAGACAAAGAATTGGTTGATTTGTACAAACCTCACGCGGAAAAAGAAGTCACAGCCGAAAAAGAAAGAAGAAAAGCAAGAGGAATTTTAGCATTGCCTGAAAGACTTCTTGAAATGAAAATGGATGATACATTCATCGCTAAAAAAGCAGAAACTTCAGAAATTGCTTTCGTAACTTTAGGAAGAAACTCCGGAGAAGGCGGCGATAGAGTGGTGAACGAAGATTTCAATCTGGCAACGGAAGAAATCGAAATGCTGGATAAAATCTCCAAAGCATTCCACGCAAAAGGGAAAAAAGTCGTGGTAATTTTAAATATCGGTGGCGTCATCGAAACGGCTTCGTGGAAAGACAAAGTCGATGCTATTCTTTTGGCTTGGCAGCCAGGTCAGGAAGGCGGTCATTCCGTAGCTGACGTCGTTTCCGGAAAAGTAAATCCTTCAGGAAAACTGACGATGACTTTTCCCGTCAATTATTCTGACCACGCATCAGCAAAGAATTTCCCTGGCGTTCCTGTCGATAATCCGAAAGAAGTGACGTATGAGGAAGGGGTCTATGTGGGTTACCGTTATTTCAATACCTTCAATGTGAAACCTTCTTATGAATTTGGTTTCGGTAAATCTTATACCGACTTTGCTTACAGCAATTTAAAACTGAATTCTAAAACTTTCAATAATAAATTAGAAGTAACGGTTGAAGTTAAAAATACCGGAAAAGTGACAGGAAAAGAAGTGGTAGAATTATACCTTTCCGCTCCTAACCAATCCATCGACAAACCTAAATCTGAGTTGAAAGCCTACGCCAAAACAAAAGATTTAAAACCCGGAGAATCTCAAACCATCACTCTGACTTTAAATCCGAAAGATTTGGCTTCTTACATCACCGCAAAATCCGCTTGGGTTGCAGAAGCAGGAAATTACAAAGTGTCTGTAGGAGCGTCTTCATTGGACATTAAACAGACTGCAGATTTCTCGCTACCAAAAGAATTGGTGGTGGAAAAAGTGCAACACGTTTTCCCTGCTGATAAAAAGTTTGAAGATTTGAAACCTTAATTGTTAAATAACAACAGCTTAATTTGAAGGGAAAATTCGTCAATTCGAGTGATTTTTGCCACAAAGTGGAAAAATTGTATCGATAATTTTAGTCTAAAAAAAATGATTCTCGATATAAAATTCTTTCAGAATTTCACTCGAATTGACGGATTCTGGCAATAAAATGTGAACAATTAGTATAAAATTTATTGTCTCAAATTAAGATAATATCAACAAAAGAGGTTATCTTTAACCTCTTTTTTAAATTAAATGTATATGATCAAAAATGAAGTAAAGTCAAAGAGGAATTATACCGTTCCATTGATTACCATTACGCTTTTATTTTTTATGTGGGGATTCATTACATGTATGAATGACATCCTTATTCCATACCTGAAACAGCTCTTCAATCTGACCTTCTTCAAATCAATGTTGGTGCAGTTCTGTTTCTTCGGAGCTTATTTTATAGGTTCATTAATTTACTTTTTAGTATCCACAATAAGTGGTGATCCCATTAACAAAGTAGGGTACAAAAAAGGAATTTTATTCGGAATTTTCCTTGCAGCATTTGGATGTATTTTATTTTATCCCGCAGCAACGTTCTCATCTTACGGAATGTTTTTAGGAGCATTATTCGTTTTAGGATTAGGCTTTACGGTTTTGCAAATTACCGCAAATGCTTATGTTTCACTTTTGGGTTCAGAAGATTCGGCATCGAGCCGACTAAATATGACGCAGGCGTTCAACGCATTCGGGACAACAATTGCTCCTGTGTTAGGCGGTCATTTGATCTTTGAATTTTTCTCTGCCGATGATGGTTCGTTCTCTGCGGTGGCAACGAGAATTCCTTATCTGATTTTTGCGGGAATTTTATTACTGGTGGCTTTATTGATTTCTCAGGTAAAACTTCCTTCTTTTCAGAGTGAAGAAGAGGAAATTGTAAAAGGTTTGGGAGCACTTCAGTACCCGCATCTTTTGTTCGGAGTTTTGGCGATGTTCTGTTACGTAGGTGGGGAAGTAGCGGTGGGAAGTTTCATTATCAGTTTCCTTGAGCAGCCTCAGGTTATGAACCTTAATGAAGTAGTCAGCAAAAACTATCTTTCTCTGTATTGGGGAGGTGCAATGATCGGCCGTTTCCTGGGAGCAATTTCTTTAAATCATTCAATCAGTCAGACGAAGAAAGCATTGTATATGTTGGGAGCTGCAGCAGCGGTTTTCTTAGTAATTTTCAGCATTGTTGATTTGACGTTTTCACAAATTAGTTTCTTTTTAGTATTTATTGTTTTAAATTTTGCTGCATTTTTTGTAGGAAAATCTGCTCCGGCAAGAACTTTATCTATTTTTGCAGGAATCAATGTTTTGTTATTGATTTCGGCGATGTTAAATCATGGCGAACTGGCAATGTACAGCATTTTAGGAATTGGAATTTTCAACTCGATTATGTTCTCTAATATTTATACTTTGGCGATTTCAGGATTAGGAAAATATACCAGCCAAGGTTCATCATTGGTGGTAATGGCGATTTTAGGAGGTGCGATTGTTCCTATTTTCCAGGGATATTTAGCCGATATTTTCGGGGTTCAGAATTCATTCATCATTCCTGTTTTTTGTTATGTGTTAATCTTGATTTTTGGTGCGTACTGTACCAAATATTTAGGGCATGTGAAACAGGATGCGGATGCGAAATCTGGACATTAAGATTTTTAATTTTATATATGTAAAAACCTGCTGTTGAGCAGGTTTTTTTTTGTTTAACACACAATTTTATATCAAAACATCTATTTTAATCAAAATAAATTTTAGCAATAAATTCTTTAACTTTTTGTAAAGGATAATCCGTATTTTCCAAATTGTAATATTGCTGATAATTTAACTCTAAATTATGTAAATAATTATCTGTCTGAAAAATTTCAGTTCCAATACTTTTATTCATTTTGCTAAAACTTTCTAACATATCTTTGTAATATGGTGTTTTATAAATATCATATAAACTTTTAAGATGAGGAATAAAATTATTAAAAAACTCAATCTGTAAACTTTGAAAATCTACACCTTTTTGAGAGAAAATTTCATTTGGAATAATAAAATTTCCCTTTTCATCTCGATTATGAATAATTTTTAAATATGACAAAAGAGAACTATGAGTATTTAATTTTTCATCAATAAAAACGTCACCCATTTTTTCATCTAATTTTAATCCAACTTCTGTTAAATTTTTGTATTTTGATGTTGAATGTTTTTTGAATGTATCACGAGATTCATTTAAAAACTCATTATAAAATTCTATTATATTTAATACCTCAATGAAATCATCCTCCCAATCAATACTTGGATATCTTTCATTAAAATAATAAACTATAGAATTATAAATTTCGCGAAATTCCAATTTCTCAAAATATTTAAAACTAGAATCTGTAGAATATCTTAATATGTTACTTCCTAATAGAAAATTTCTTTCTTCTTCAATAAATTTCTTTGCAAACCTTCCATTCTCTTCAAAATAAACAATCATTGATTCTATTAAAGTTTTGAAGATTTTTAGATTGGTTTGGTAGTACTTTATAACCTCTGATTCTTTTATGTCCTTCTCTCTGGTTAGCTTTGAAACTTCATTATCTAAACTTAAATTAAAAATCTCCTTTTGGGATTTATTAGCTTTATATTGAATATAAAAAGCAAGAAATGTTAACATTGATGCAGTTATAGCAATTATTGGATTTAATGTTCCCCCTATGCTATCACCAATTTCATTTGGATTTAATAGTTCTCCATCATTATTTCTATTTTTAGGTACAGAAATAATTAAATTATTCATTCCATAATATTGATAAATATAATAAAATGAATAAATCAACAAAACGACACTAAGTAGAATAATAAACAATAGTAAGAAGTCTTTTTTTTCGTTATACTTTTTAAGTTCCATAGTTTTTATTATTAAATGAGGATAAGATAAAATATTTTTCTTTCAAGCAGTAAAAATAAAAACTAACTAATTCAAAACCTCAAGTATTTCTACGGAAAATTTAACCATTCAAAAGCATCCGTTTCAAACCACACAACTCCTCCTTCAGTCTCAAACAAACCGTTGGTAACCAAACAACTTTTACTTTTGTTTCCCGCAAACTGTTGGTAACAAAACACAATTAGCGGAAGTCTCCCGCAGTTTGTTTGAGACTAAACACAAAATTGTTTTGTTTCCCACAAAATGTTTGGAACAAAACAACATTTTATTTACATTTAAAACCTGTAATTATTATATTATTAACAATTAAAACACATTTTTGTATGAAAATTATATTATCAAAACTGAGTACCAAAGATTTGGCTACTCTTTCTCAGAGATTGATCAATTCTTCAGAATCAGGAAATTTCCCTGTAATCAGCAATCATCCTTTGCTTACAGAACTCAAAACGATGTATGCAGACTACGATGAGGTTTACACCAAACAAATCTACAGCGGTAAAGGAGTGAGCGTTGCCGATGCAGACGCAGAACGAGACAATGCTTTCAAAGTCTTGAAAAACTTTCTGAACGGTTACCGAAAAATGACGACTTTATCCAACTTTCAGTTTGCCAAAGATCTCTATCAGATTTTCAGACTCTACGGAATAGATATGGACAGAGAGAGTTATTCAACCCAAACCGCTCAAATGAAAAAACTCATCGAAGATCTTGAAAAACCTGAAAATATTCAAAAACTCAATACGCTATCACTGGTAGCTGCTTTTAATAACATGAAATCTAAACATGAGGCTTTCGAACTGATATTTGCCGAACAGGCTGGAGCAAATGCCCAACTCAGACAGATGAAAAGTGCAACGGCAATCCGCAGAGATTTAGAGAAAACAATAAAATCTTTTCTCAACATCATTACCGCCATGAAAGACGTCCCAGACTGGAAACTTTTATACCTCGATTTAAATGAACAGGTAAAAGCTGCGAAAAATTCTACGCAAAATAAACCTATAAACAACAGCTAATCGAATTGCAAAAATTCCCCTCCAAAGGAGGGGTGTCAAAAATTCGAAGAATTTTTGACAGGGTGGTTACATAAAAAACGGGAATCTCTAAAGGTTCTCGTTTTTATTGAACATTTGTCCACATTAAATAATTTTTACAATTTTGTCGTCGTTCAAAAACTCATCATTCATTGTATGACCATAAAAACTATACTTTTTAAAACTCAGATTATTGTTGGACTTTCCGCTGCAGCAATCAACTTTGCACAGAATACCAATATTAATAATGATAAAGATTTTAAACTCAACAGCAACTATTTTCCGATAGATAATAATTTTGCAAAAGCAGGAGTGGAAACGAAGGACGGCTACCTCATTGCAGGGCAAAATTTTGTAGAAGAAGATAATACCCAACACAATTCCGCCATCATTAAAATCGATAAGACCGGAAAACTGATGAAGAAAACCACGCTTGGAGAAAATAAAGATTACAAGAAAGAATCTTTTATGAAAACGGTTTACAGCATCAATAATAACAGATTTATACAATTAGGCTCAAAGAAAATAGATGACCGTGCCTATTTATGGCTGAGAGAAATTAATGATAATCTTGATGTATTACAGGACAAATTAATAGAATCTGTATCTGCAAGTGTTACCCAGGATCCTATGGTTTTTAATATAAAAGACGGCTTTTATGTTATTTCAGACTCTGGTTTTTATCGTGATCTTGAGCTGAATGTTACTTTTATCTCGAACGATTTACAGAAAATAGACAATCATGTGATCAGCTATATCGAACCTCCGTTTGATTTCTATAATAAATATGATTTTTCGGCATCGTTGGTCAACAATAAGCTGTATATCATTACCAACGGCGTCGACGAAAGAGATAAAGAAAATATTTATGCCACCAAATACAAAACGTATATTCTGGAATATGATCTCTCAACACACAAAATTACAAAGCATAAAAAAATATCTGAATCAGATTTTCTGAGTAGAAAAGTAATTGTGCACAAAGACCTGATTTATGTTGCAGGCATAAAATATACAGATGAACTTACAGCGAAAAAGATTAACATAAGAAATGCCACTGTGAAAGTTTTTAATATGAACTTTGAAAAGGTAAAAGAGTTCAACTACATTCCTTCTCCAGACAAAGGAAAATTTACAGAAATGCTTTATGACGCCGCAATTGTAAATGATGAGTTACATATGGTAGGTGAAATGCACCAAACCGGAACTTCTTCTGTATATCTGAAATTTGATTTAAATGGAAAACTGTTAGAAGACAGACTTCTGAAATACGGTTCTACTTATGCAGAAAACAGACTCTTAAAAATTGTACCTCTAAAAAATAATGATCTCATGCTTCTCGGAAAAGGCGAAGGTTGGAGAGTTATCGTCAAATAAAACACTATGAAATATTTACAAATTTTATTGTTGCTTTTAATCGGTGTATCTCTTAATGCACAAACTCAAAAAAAGAATGCAATAGTTGATCAAAACTTATTGAAATATCTTCTTTCCGCCAACGAAGAAAACAGTATTGCTGTAGATTCTTCCTATCAGTCTTTAAAACTTGATGCCAACAAAGACGGAATTATTTCAGCTGCAGAAGCAGAAAAAATTACTCAGCTGAACATTGAAAAAACACCAGTTGTTACCTTAAAAGGAATTGAAATTTTTAAGAATCTTAAAACGCTGATGATTAAAGCAGAAACGCTGAAAGATTTAAATGGTGTTGAAAATCTAAAAAATTTAGTTTATCTCGATTGTGGATTTAATAAATCTCTCGGTCAGCTTTCATTTAAAAATATGCCTAAATTAGAGTTTATTGATTGCAGTTGGTCTTCTCTGAAAAAACTTGAACTTGTAGGCCTTCCCAATCTGAAAAGACTTCATTGTGGAACTAATGATTTAATATCACTTGATTTATCTCAAACTCCTGCACTTACGGATTTGGTTTGTGAAAGCAACCAACTTACAGAAATCTCCATTAATCATTTAAAAAATCTAAAAATTTTACGTTGCGAAAATAATTTTCTTAGAAATCTTGAGATGACCAATCTGAAAGATTTGGAAAGAATAGACTGCTCTTATAACGAAATATCACGTTTAAATTTTGAGAACTTTAAACAGCTTACCGAGATCAACTGTTCTTACAACAGGATAAAATACCTTAATACAAAAACCACCGGGAAACCTTTAACCTATTTTAAAATAGAAGGGAATCGATATATCAATACATTTTGTTACAATGATTTTGATAAAGAGCTTATCACTGCAAACAACATAGAAAAAATTAATCTGAATACCTGTAAGTAAAATTAAATCTCAGTTTTATTTCAATAAATTCAACAACTTTTGTTATTGATTCCCGAAATGCTTATTTTCGCAAAAGTTTTTATGAAAAAATTAGTCTTCATATCCGTTTTAAGCTTATTCAGCTGTAAAAGAAATAATCCGGTGCATCCTCCGGTTGGTGGCGTTTTGAGCCAAAGTGATCTTGATGTTTCCAAAAACCGTATGAAAAATCTCAATACGATTGAAAGACAGCAAATTCAGGATTGGATTAAAGGTCAGAACATAAAGTTCTTCCCGACACAATTAAATTATTGGGCAACTGTTGACGGTTTAGACAAAAGAGAAAGAAGACCTGATGATTCTCCGGTTTCGTATTCTTACGATCTTTACGATTTTGATCAGACTAAAATTTATGATAAATCTATAAGCAGAAATGATGCAAGATTCGGACATTTTGATGAGCTTAAAGCCGTAGAAAATGCACTCCGATATATGCAGAATGGAGAAGAAATAACCCTTCTCGTTCCTTCCTCATTAGCTTACGGCACTTATGGTGACGAAAATAAAATTGATAACGATATTCCTTTAATTATAAAATTAAAAGTTCTGTAAAATGAAATTCTTAAACAAAAATATAATCTTAGCAGCGGCAAGCATTTCGCTTTTAAGCTGTACCCCAATTTATAAGAAAATGAACGTAGACAAAGAAACTTACGAAGGGCTTAAAGACGGACTTTATGCTAATATTCAGACTACAAAAGGTAACCTGATTGTAAAGTTTGAAGACAAAAAATCACCGGTAACTGTGGCTAACTTTGTTGGTCTTGCAGAAGGTAAAATTGATAATAAATCTAAAGCGAAAGGAGTTCCTTTTTATGACGGAACAATCTTCCACAGAGTAATTAAAGATTTCATGATTCAAGGTGGTGATCCAAAAGGAACCGGAACCGGAGATCCTGGATATAAATTTGAAGACGAGAAAAACGACCTTAAACATACAGGAAAAGGTATTCTTTCTATGGCGAATTCAGGACCAAACACAAACGGTTCTCAGTTCTTCATTACGGAAGTTGCTACACCTTGGTTAGACGGAAGACACACTATTTTCGGATCTGTAGTAAGCGGAACGGAAACGATTGATGCAATCGCTGCTGTAGAAAAAGGAGCTCAGGATAAGCCAAAAACTGACATTGTACTTGAAAAAGTAAGTATTTTCAGCAAAGGTGATGAGTACAAGAACTATGATGCTGCAAAAACTTTCAACGAAGGAAAAGATAAAATTGCTGCTAACAACAAAGCAATGGCTGAAAAAGCTGAAGCTGAAGCAAAGAAAGCTTTAGAAGAATTAAAAGCTGGAATGCAGGTTACAGAATCTGGTCTTTACTATAAAATCACTAAGAAAACCGACGGAAAATCTGCAAAAGCAGGAGATAACGTTCAGGTACATTATGCTGGTAAACTAACAAATGGTACTGAATTCGATTCTTCATTCAAAAGAAACGAACCTCTTGAATTCCCTGTAGGAACTGGAAGAGTAATCAAAGGTTGGGACGAAGGTATCTTATTATTAAAAGAAGGTGAAACGGCTACTTTATTGATTCCACCTGCAATGGGTTATGGAGCTAATGGAGCAGGAGGAGTAATTCCGCCAAACGCTTGGTTAATTTTCGATGTTGAATTGGTAAAAGTACCTTAATCAACACTGATAAAAATATTTGAAACCGTCTTGTAAAGGGCGGTTTTTTTATTACTTTTAAATCTTTAAACCTCAATATTTTTTTTAAAATAATTTAAAATGAAGACAAGATTCATCACTACATTATTCATATTTATTTCTCTATTTTGTTTTGCCCAGACAAAGACTAATACAGACGATCAGGCAATTAGAAAATCGATGGTTTATTTTGTGAACACGATTAAATATAAAAAGCTGGATCAAACGGTTGACAGTATTTATCCCAAATTTTTTACGATTGTAAAAAAGGATCAGTTCACTCAAATGCTGAATATGACCTACAATAATCCATTTGTAAAGATTGATGTTTTGGATATGAAATTTATTTCAGTCGGAAAACCGGAATTGATTGAAGGAGAAAATTTCTCAATCTCAAGTTATTATTTAAAACTGAAAGCAGATGTAAGCTCGATGAGTGAAGAAATGAAAAAGTCTATTTCAGAAATGCTTACCAAAAAATACGGTAAAGGAACTGTAGAATACTTGGCTAAAGAAAGAGCTTATGTAATCAACGCTCCCATGAAAATGGTTGCCGTTTCGAAAGACAAGAAAAACTGGAAAGTCGTTTTTGCAGATAAAGAATATAAAAAGCAATTAGAAAAAATTCTTCCTAAGAAGATTTTGGATAAATTGTAAAATTGAAAAAGCCGATTCGTGAGGGTAGGCTTTTATTTTTTAACGATGCAAAATAATTTTCTCTGGAACTTCTTCACAGTTTTTATTAGCCAGAAAATGAATTAACGAATCTTTTTTAATCAAAAATTTTGAATTTTTAAATTCTATGAAAAATTTATTTGAAGCTGGAGATTCACACTCTAAATTTGTTTTGTAGATTAATTCATCTGTAAGAGCATGTGAAGATTTACATTTTTCAATAAAAGGAAATACGTAAAAACACTCATTTGGCATAATGGAGTTAAGAATTAAAGAGTCTTCTCTTATATTCCAGTTTCCATGGGAAAAAGATTCTGCAATATGACCAACACTTTTATAAGTGAAAGTTTTATCAGTATTAAAAATCAAAACTTCTCCTGTTTGCATCGTATCACTTTTGATTTTCCACTGACCATGTATTTTGGACATATCAAAAGGAATATTTTTCTTGCAGGAAAATAAAACGAAATGTATAATAAGCGAATAAATAAAAAGTTTGAAAATTTTCATTGATTAAATTTTTCTTTAGGCAATTTACTTAAACAAACTTTATATTCTTGAATTATTTCAATAAAAACCGTCCTTTTCAGATAGGAAACGAATTGACAACACATTACTTATTACCAATTACTCATTACTTATATTTCAACAAAGAGTATCACAAAACTCTCTCCCTAATTCCGTATATTTGGGGAAAATTTTTACAAAATGATCGAGTGGAAAACCGTAAAGGAATACGAAGATATTACTTATAAAAAATGCAACGGTGTGGCAAGAATTGCCTTCAACAGACCGGAAATCCGTAATGCTTTCAGACCAAAAACAACTTCAGAATTGTATGATGCTTTTTATGATGCATCAGAAGATCCGTCAATTGGCGTGGTTTTGCTTTCAGGAGAAGGACCAAGTTCTAAAGACGGAGTTTGGGCTTTCTGTAGCGGAGGCGACCAAAAAGCAAGAGGTCAACAAGGTTATGTAGGCGAAGACGGAAGACACCGTTTGAATATTCTGGAAGTTCAAAGATTGATCCGTTTTATGCCAAAAGCGGTAATTGCAGTTGTTCCGGGTTGGGCAGTTGGTGGCGGTCACTCACTTCATGTAGTTTGTGATTTAACTTTAGCAAGTAAAGAACATGCAATTTTTAAACAAACCGATGCTGATGTAACGAGTTTTGATGGTGGTTACGGTTCTGCTTATTTGGCGAAAATGGTAGGTCAGAAAAAAGCACGTGAGATTTTCTTTTTAGGAAGGAATTATTCTGCCCAGGAAGCTTTCGATATGGGAATGGTGAATGCAGTAATTCCACACGATGAGCTTGAAGATACCGCTTACGAATGGGCTCAGGAAATTTTAGCAAAATCTCCAACTTCTATCAGAATGCTGAAGTTTGCAATGAACCTTACTGACGACGGAATGGTTGGCCAGCAAGTTTTTGCCGGTGAAGCAACCCGATTAGCATACATGACAGAAGAAGCAAAAGAAGGCAGAAATGCTTTCCTTGAAAAAAGAAAACCGGATTTCGGAAAAGATCAGTGGATTTCTTAAATATAAAGAATGGGTAATAGGTAATGAGTGATTTCATTACCTATTATTTTGTAATTTTAGGGAAGTCTAAATTAATTGAAATGAGAAAGCATAAAAAAATATATTATGTTGCCGGAATGATCAGTGCGCTTATAATTCCTCTTTTATTTCTGTATTATGCAAATCCTGTTTATAATCAAATGAACATGAGAGTATTGGATATTGGACTTCCTTATAAAGCTAAAAAGGGGGAGAAAATTCCAGAATATACGCAAGTTCCGAAAGAAGGTTGGACTTACAAAACAATCAATGTAAAGCCTGGTTTTGATACAAAAACTGAAGAAAATTTCATCAAAGAAATTAATAAGTTAGCAAAAAATGATATTGATCAAACCGGTATAAGATTTCAGCTTTCCGACAAAAATGTTTACGCAGATATCGTTAATTTACTCAACATCTCATTAAAAACAAAACAGGAAAGATATGGTTTTGATATGGATGAAACCAATAGTTTTTACGTTCTCTACCGAAAAGCAGATAATGATGTTTTTTACGGAATAGATGGAAGAATAGGTTGTGGAACTGGATTATTTGATATGAATGACTACAATTACAGAACATCAAACTTCTGGAACAAACTTATTCACTATTCTCCAAAAGAATCGTATTATCTTAT
Organism: Chryseobacterium luquanense; assembly: GCF_026460945.1. Lineage (GTDB taxonomy): Bacteria > Bacteroidota > Bacteroidia > Flavobacteriales > Weeksellaceae > Chryseobacterium > Chryseobacterium luquanense. Next base: position 149,020 of record NZ_JAOVZV010000008.1, on the reverse strand, counting down.
TTTCGGCTTTCTAATGTTAATTTACTGTGCTATGCTCAGACCAAAACTAAGTTTTAATATTTAATTTATCTTTCCTAATAATTTGCAGATATTAATGATAAAAAATCTGCGTCATCTGCAAAATCAGCGAGAGCTTTTCACATTATGAATCAAAACTTTCAAAACCATCAGATTTTTGACCTAGAAATTCCTGATTTTAGTGATTTAAAACTGACAGCGGTCTCGCCAAAATACCTTAAGATTATTTTATTGAATATTGCTTTGTTCTCTATTTTTTTAGTTGGCATCGTTAGTATCGCTTTTTATTTCTTTTATTTTGATCTAAGTGAAATTCAGTTTTGGGCAATTATTATCGGAGTTTTTGTGATCATTGCTTTTCTATTTCTAAATACTTTAATCGGTTTTAAATTCAGAAAATATGCAATTCGTGAGCACGATTTAGTATATCAACACGGCTGGTTGAAACGAACTTTAATGATTGTTCCTTTCAATAGAATTCAGCACATCAAAGTAGAGCAGGGTTGGTTTTCTAAAATCTTACAGTTAAAATCAGTTTCTGTTTTTACAGCAGGTGTCAATGGCGGAGATCTCACTATCAATGGTTTACCGGAAGAAGTTGCAGAAGGAATCAATAATCATATCCGTGGAAGTATTTTAAAGGAAAATAGAGAAGATGGAGGAGAAAATGCATAATTCTTTTTTTCAGCCTCAAAGACAATCCAAAACCGGTATTGTTCTCCTTTTCCTATACAATGTTGGAATGGTCATCAAAAGTTTATGGGTTTTTGTCATTCTTTTTTTCGTGAAAAAAGATAGGGTAGAGTCATGGATGATTATTCTTGCGATTCTTGCGGGACTCGCTGTTTTAATTGTTGCTGCAGTTTTACAATATTATAATTTTAGATATTACATCGACAAAGAAAACGAAGAGTTTGTTATCCATGAAGGAATAATCAATAAATCGGTTACTAAAATTAAAAAAGAAAATATTCAGGAAGTTAATATTTCTCAACCTTTTATACATCGGTTTTTTAATATTTATAAACTTGAAATCGATACTCCCGGAAGTTCTGAAAAAGAAGTGAAAATTTCGGCTTTGACAAAACAAAATGCGGTTGATTTAAAGAAATACCTACTAGCAGAATCAAAACTCGAAAATACTTTAGAAGAAAGTATTGAAATCACCAAAAATGAGACTGTTAAGAATGTTCGTTGTTTTAAAATTTCTACACTGAGTATTTTAAAATATGGCATTACTGCCAATTATATTCAAAGTTTTTTGGCGTTGGTAAGTTTGCTGATTTACGGTTTTTCTGAAATCAATAATTTGCTACAAAAAGTAGAAATTGATATAAAATTGGATTATGACACCATCGAATCTCAGTTTCTTGCTTTCTCAATTCCTATGATTTTGGGAATTGTTTTAGCTGTAATTATTTTAGGTATCATTATTAATTCGGTTAAAACTTTAATCAAATATTTCAATTTTAAAATCACCGAAAACAATCAGAGCTTTTCTTTTGAATATGGTTTGTTTACGACTCGAAATTCAATCGTTAATAAATCAAAAGTTCAGGTCATTACTGAAACTCAGAACTGGATTCAGAAAAAAATGAAGATTTCTTTTGTGAAATTTCTTCAAATCGGTAAAAACGAAGAAGAGAAAAATATTTCTGCCGTTCCCGGAATTTCAAATGATGAAAAGGCAAAATTAATTTCTACAATTTGGAAAGAAAATCCTGTTTTCGAAAATTGTTTAAAGCCAAATTTCAGATTAATCATTGTCAATACTTTTCAGTTTATCATTTTGCCTTTGGTTTTATTTTTCATTATTGATGAAAATTTATTATTAAAGTATTGGTTCTTAACGATTATTTATATTGTTATAGTTGAAATTTTCATCCTGATTTATTTCAAAAACTTAAAATTATTCTATAGCGAAAGATTTATCCGATTAAAATCAGGAATTTGGGACATTGATAACCGAACTTTCGAGATAGAAAAGCTTCAGACTGTGAAAATTTCTCAGTATTTTTGGCAAAGAAAAACAAACTTGGGAAGTATCACTTTTTATACCTCTGCTGGACGATTCAAAATAGTTGCTTTAAACTTTATAAAGCTTAAAAAATTGTTGAATTACTGCATCTATAAAATAGAGATACAAAAAAAATAAATGGTGATTAATTAATGATGATCAATATATCATTAATCAATTATCTCTTATCAATTACAATTATGAACGATTGGATAAAAGCCGCAAGGCTTAGAACATTGCCGTTATCATTAAGCGGAATTATAATGGGCTCTTTCATTGCAAAATGGAGACTCAAAGAAGATGGAGGAATTTGGGATTGGAAAATCTTTGCTTTGGCACTTTTAGTGACTTTACTGTATCAGGTTTTATCAAACTATGCGAATGATTACGGAGATGGCGTAAAAGGTACTGATGCGAAAAGAATTGGGGAAGCTGAAGCTAGAGCGGTCGCATCAGGAAGAATTACAGCAAAACAAATGAAAAATGCAGTGATTTTGTTCTCAATTTTATCTTTTGTAGCAACAATTGCCCTTTTATACATTGCTTTTATACCTGAATATATGAATGAATTTTATATTTTTATCGGATTGGGAGTAGCAAGTATTTTGGCGGCAATCGGCTATACAGTTGGTAAAAAACCTTACGGATATATGGGATTGGGTGATGTTTTCGTATTTATATTCTTTGGTTTGGTTTCGGTTTGCGGAAGTTATTTTCTGTTTACAAAAACGTTTTCTTGGGATATTCTTTTACCGGGAACAGCGATTGGAATGATGAGTATGGCAGTTCTTAATCTGAATAACATGAGAGATATTGAAAGCGACAGATTATCAGGAAAAAATAGTCTTGCATTGAGAATAGGATTTAAAAATGCAATGATCTATGAAATGGTTTTATTACAACTTCCTTTAATTCTGATTCTTGTGTTTTTAGGAATTAATAATTTTATTCAGATGCAAAATTATTACGTGTTTATTGTAATGATTTTGTTGATTCCGATTATGAAACTTAGAAGAAACATTATGGCTGTAAAAGAACCAAAACAACTCGATCCATTTTTGAAACAGGTAGGAATTACGACTTTGATGATGGCTGTTTTAACGGCTATAGGTCTTAATTATTTCAGTTAAATTTTCTGTTATGGAAACTAAAATATTTGTTCAAGCTCAAATGTTAATCAGAAAACCAATCAATGAAGTTTTTGAAGCATTTATAAATCCGGAAATCACAACCAATTTTTGGTTTACCAAATCAAGCGGAAAGCTAGAAGAAGGCAAAACAATTCTTTGGGAATGGGAAATGTGCGGTGCGAAATCTGAAGTGAAAGTTCATCAGATTATTCCAAATCAACTGATAAAAACACAGTGGGGAAGTCCTGCAACCAACGTTGATTATGAATTTAAAGAAATGGAAAAAGGAACTCTTGTCATCATCAAAAGTTACGGATATTTTCAAATCGAAGACGACCTTTTAGCAATAATCAATGATAATACGGGAGGTTTTACAACAGTTTTAGATGGTTGCAAAGCCTATCTTGAACATGGAATTAACCTGAGATTGATTGAAGATAAATTTCCATCGAAATAGTTTTCAAAACTTTGCTGAGTGAAACGCCTTTGCGAACTTAAAAACGTCGAATCAATTAAAAAAAACTTTGTGCTCTTTGCGTTTAAAATAAAAAATATTTTTTAGCAATATTCAAAAAATAAATTAAAAATGAAAATACAATACTTAGGACAAAACTGTTTCTTGTTCACGTATAAAGACAAAACGATTTTATGTGATCCTTTTTATAATTACAAAAAAGCAGAATCAGGTTTTGATATTACAGCTCAGAAAATCGATTATATTTTGTTGACTCACGCTCATGGAGATCATATTGCTGATGTAGGAGAAGTTTTGCAACATTATCCTGAAGCTACAATTATCGGTCAACCCGAAATCTGTGCTTATTTTAAAAATGCTAAAAATACAGATGATGTGAACTTAGGAGGATCAGCAAAAATCGATGATTTAAAAATTTCTATGGTTCCGGCTCATCATACAAGTTCGTTTCCTGACGGAACTTATGGTGGAGTTCCTGTAGGGTATATTTTCAGACTTCCGGAAGGGAAAAATGTATATTTAGCTGGAGATACCGGAGTAATGGCAGATATGCAGTTGTTTTCGGCTTTGTACGGAAATTTAGACTTATCAATCCTTCCGATTGGTGGGCATTACACGATGTGTGCTAGAAAAGCAGCTTTCGCAGCTTCAGAATTATTAAAAACTCCGAAAGTTATAGGATGTCATTTTGATACTTTCCCAGCAATTGAAATTAATCATGATAGCGCAACGAAACATTTTGCTGATAAAAATATAGAACTAGTTTTACCTAAATTGGGCGAAAGCTTCGATATATAAACAAAAAAAAGAGATTAAGTAATTTTAATAAAATCATCTTAATCTCTTTTCTATAAAATAAAAAAAATGGCAAGCTACCTAAATCACACCGCTCAACCAATTACCTTTGCTGCGTTCCCACCCTGGAGGATTCTCAGGAGCTGGTTGTTTAGGACTTGCCGTTGCAAAGATAGGAACTTATTTTAAACTTAAAAATATTATTACAGAAAAAATCTTCAAAAAAGCCTTTATTAAAGCTAAAACGCTGAAATTTAGACCAATATTTTTTAAGAAATTTTCTAAAAATCAGAATTATGACGAAAAGTCCAGTTACCTTAGGAATTTTACTTTATGCCATTACAATGGTTATCTTTTTTGTAGTGTATTCTTTCTTTTCAGGAGTTGAATATTTTGATACTACATTGAAAGTCAATGCGTTTGTTTTACCTGTTCTCTACGTTTTATTTGCCTTTTGGTCTGTAAAATCTCACTGGAATAAACATCAAATGAATTTTAAAGAAGCTTTTAAAAGAGCTTTCGTTCCAATGTTTATTGGCGGAATTTTATCGATTGTAAGCATTTTCACCTTCTTAAATTTCATCGATATTGATGCAAAAAAACTGTTGAACTATCAATATGTGGCAAGACAAAAATCTGAATTAGACAAAGAATATCAGTCTGCAAAGCAAATTTTAAAGCATCAAAAAGACATTGACGAATTGGAGCAGAAATATCAGGAAAGTCTTCAGAGGTTTGATCCTGCAACAATAAAAAACAAAGATATGTTGACACTGAGTCATTTTTCGGGATATTTTGCAGCAATACTTATATTTTACGTAGTTTTGTCTGTCTTTTTCGGGGCGTTTTTCAGAAAGAAAACAAACCATCAGGAAGTCGTTAATCAAGCATAATTTTTTATTAAAATTAAATGAATTTATCTATAGTTATTCCGTTACTGAACGAGGAAGAATCTTTGGAAGAACTTTTTTCAAGAATTGATAACGTTTGCAAAACCAGCAACTTCTCATATGAAGTTTGGTTTATCGACGACGGAAGTACAGACTTATCGTGGAGCATTATTGAGAATCTGAAAGTGCAACATCCTCAAATCCACGGAATAAAATTTTCCAAAAATTATGGAAAATCGCAAGCTTTACACGCAGCTTTTGCAAGAACCAACGGTGATGTAATTATTACAATGGATGCCGATTTACAGGATTTTCCGGAAGAAATTCCTGAACTGTACAGAATGGTGATTGAAGATAATTATGATATCGTTTCAGGTTGGAAAAAGAAACGTTTTGACAATGTGATGACCAAAAATGTACCTTCAAAACTGTTCAACGCAGCAGCAAGAAAAGTTTCCGGAGTGTATTTACATGACTTCAACTGTGGTCTGAAAGCATATAAAAAACAAGTCGTAAAATCGATTGATGTTTATGGCGATATGCACCGCTACATTCCTGTTTTGGCTGCTAATGCAGGTTTCAGAAGAATTACAGAGAAAGAAGTTCCGCATCAGGCTAGACCTTACGGTACTTCAAAGTTCGGAACCGAAAGATTCGTTCGTGGATTTTTAGATTTGGTAACACTTTGGTTTGTAAGCAGATTTGGAGGAAGACCAATGCATTTTTTCGGAGCTGTTGGAACGATTATGTTTATCGTCGGTTTTCTTTCTGCGTTTTGGCTGGGAGTTTCAAAATTAATCGATGTTGCAAGAGGAATTTACGGACATTTGATTACGAATAATCCTTGGTTTTTTATTGCTTTAACGATGATGTTGATGGGAACTTTGCTTTTCATTGCAGGATTTTTAGGCGAAATGATTATCAGAACCAACAGAGAACATAAGAATTATAATATCGACGAAGTAATCTAGAATGATTAAAAAAGTAATTCTGATATTAATAAATGTTTTAATTATCTTTTTCTTCATAGGATTGTATTGGCAATATTTCAGAGTAATAGAATCTGTTACGGAAGTTGCTAAGAAAAAGGCTTTTATATTTTTAATACCCGCTTTACTTTTTGTATTCAACTATTATTTTGAAAAGCATATCGTAAAAAGTCAGAAATTTATTTTAACCAAAATTTTGATAGCGATAGATTCGGTTATTCTTTTATATTTGATAGGGTATCCAATATTTACAGAAAATTTTACTTGAATGAATTAAAATGAGCAATAAAACTTGTCTGAATTGCGATCATTTTCTCTCCGGTGAGTATTGTTCTCATTGCGGACAGAATTCAGACACGGCAAGAATTACAGTTAATTCGCTCATTAAAAATGATATCCTAGATTCGATTTGGCATGTTGAAGCTAAATTTTTCTCAACTTTAAAAGATATTTATTTCATTCCGGTAAAACGGCGATTGATTATATTTCAGGAAAAAGAATCAGATACAACAATTTTATATCGTTGTTACTGATTCTTTTTGGTTTTAATGTTTTGAGTTATCATTACTACGAGCAATTTAATCCGGCTCAGGTTCTTTCAGATGATATTTCAAATGTAAAAGATTTTTTCTCAAAATATTCCAAAATAATACTGTTTGTCATCATTCCGATGTTGGCAATTAACGGATATTTGATCTTTAAAAAATTAAAGCTCAACATTGCAGAGCATTTTATCATTGCAACTGTTAGTCTTTTAGGAATTTTAATCTTATTTTTGTTGAGTGATATTGTAGGTCTGATAGGTTTATGGAAACCTGTTTCAAAGATTTTCAATTTCATCGACAAAATTATATTCGGTCTTTCTATTCTCTTTCCGGCAATTACTTTTTGGAATGCTTTCAAAAAATCATACTCAAAACCAGGTTTACTTTGGAGAGTATTGGCTTTGTATGTTTTAATGGGAATAGAAATTTTTGTAATTTTTGCAGTTTTATATCAACTATATTAGTTTGAAAATGAAAAATACAGTGTATACTTTATTATTGTTGGCAGTGGTTTCTTGTGGTAAAATTTCTCCTAAAGGAAATTTGGAAAAGAAAGAAATTGATGTAGAAGAATTTGTAAACCTTGATTTGGAAGGAAAGTTTCGTGTATTTTATGCAAGAGGACCTAAAAATTTTGTAGAAGTAGAAACTTATCCAAATATTGCAGATAATCTGAATATTGATGTGGATGATAAAACACTCTCAATTAAAGAAAGTAGAGGGGTAAAAGGGATAGATTTCTACAATGTTACGATTTATTCAAAATATAATCTAGAGAAAGTTTCGCTTTCAGATTCTGTGGAAATGAACATTTCTAGTGAGATTAAAACCGATAATTTTAGATTAAATTTAAAAAATTACGCTACTTTTATGGGTTCAATAAACTCAAGAAGAGCAGAAATTGACATGAGAAACAGAAGCCGCGCTAATTTTTTAGGTGAAACGAAAGATGCGGTTATAAAAATATCTGATACAGCAAGTTTAATAGCACCATATTGGAAGATTGTTAATCTTAATATAGATTCTCAAAACGGAAATTATGCGGAAGTTAACGTTAAAGATTCATTGAAAGGAAATGTAAAAAACACAGCGAAGTTTGTGTATTATAATGATCCAATCAGAGCTTTTAAAATTGAGAAAACAACTAAGGTTGAAAACAAAAAATTAAATTAAACTATATGTCATTCTAAGCGAAACGAAGTGGAGAAAAGAATCTCTTTTAAAAAATAGATTTCTCGTTCCTCGAAATGACAATGAAGAAAAATTCTTATTAAATTCAAACTATAAAAACGGACAAAATACAAATATGACAACATTAGAAAAAGCACAGCTTTGGTTAAGTGATACATTCGATAAAGAAACAAAAGATGCTGTTCAAACTTTAATCGACAGCAATTCTCCGGACCTGGAAGATTCTTTTTACAGAGAATTAGAGTTCGGTACAGGAGGAATGAGAGGAATTATGGGTGTAGGAACCAACCGTTTAAATAAGTACACGTTAGGTCAAGCAACACAAGGACTTGCGAATTATATGTTACAGCAATTTCCAGGTGAAGAAATCAGTGTTGCAATTGCTTATGACGTACGAAATAACTCAAAAGAATTTGGGAAATTAGTGGCAGATGTTTTAACGGCAAACGGAATTAAAGTTTTGTTGTTTAAAAATCACAGACCAACTCCTGAATTGTCTTTTACCGTGCGTGACAGAAAATGTAATGGAGGAATTGTATTGACAGCTTCTCACAATCCGCCAGAATATAATGGGTATAAAGTTTATTGGAATGACGGAGCGCAAATCGTTCCGCCACATGACGAAGCGATTATCAATGAAGTATATTCTGTGAAATTTGAAGAAATTAAATTTGACGGAAATGATGATTTAATCGAGTGGATCGGAGAGGAGCAGGATGAAGTGTACATCGATGCCTGTATTGAAAACTCTACCTACCAAGATGTTGAAAAAGGAAATTTAAATATCGTTTTCACATCAATCCACGGGACGACTTATACAACTGTTCCGAAAGCTTTGGAAAAGGCAGGTTTCAAGAAAATCGATTTGGTTAAAGAACAGATGATTCCAAGTGGGAATTTCCCGACGGTAGATTCTCCAAATCCAGAAGAACCTGCAGCTTTGGAAATGGCAATGGATTTAGCTAAAATTACTAATGCAGATATCGTTATCGGAACAGATCCTGATGGAGACAGATTGGGAATTGCTGTCAGAAATTTAGAAGGCGAAATTCAGTTATTAAACGGAAATCAATGTAACACGATTTTGACGTATTACATTTTAGACCAATGGAAAAAACAAGGTAAAATCACCGGAAAAGAATTCATCGGTTCTACGATTGTAACTTCAGATATTTTCTTTGACATTGCTAAAAAATTCGGTGTTGACTGCAAAGTTGGATTAACTGGCTTCAAATGGATCGGAAAAATGATCCGTGATTTTGAAGGTCAGGAAAAATTCATTTGCGGTGGTGAAGAAAGCTTCGGATTTATGACCGGAGATTTCGTTCGTGATAAAGATTCGTGCGGAAGTATTGTTTTGGCTTGCGAAATTGCAGCTTGGTGCAAAGCCAACGGAAAAACAATGTATGAATATCTGATTGAAATTTATCAGGAAACCGGAATGTACTATGAAGGTTTAATCAATATCGTTAAAAAAGGTAAAGACGGAGCGGAAGAAATTCAGAATATGATGAAGAATTTCCGTGAAAATCCACCGAAATCATTGGCTGGTTCTTTAGTTGAAGAAGTTAAAGATTTTAAAGAGCAGACCAATTTCGTTGTTTCTGAAAATGAAAAACACGTCATGGATGATATTCCAAAATCTAATGTGTTGATTTATTACACTCAAGACGGAACAAAAGTTTGCGTAAGACCTTCAGGAACAGAACCTAAAATCAAATTTTATGTTTCTGTTAAAGAAAATATTACATCAAAAGAAGATTTTGAAGAGACTTTAAAATCTTTAGAACAAAAAATAGAAGAAGTAAGAAAAGATCTTCAGTTGAATTAATATAATTAGATTTTAGATTTCAACTTTAAATCTAACATCTAATATGTAGTATCTAATATCTAACAATAATAAAAAGTGAAAGTTTCAAAATTAGCAGCGAACCTCATTGGTTCTGAAATTGTAAAAATTGGTAATGAAGTAAATGATTTAAAGGCGAAAGGAGCAGAGATTGCTAATCTTACGATTGGAGATTTGAATTCTAATTTGTATCCGATCCCTGCAGAATTAAAAGAAGAAATTCAGAAAGCATATCAGAATAATTTGACGAATTATCCGCCTGCAAACGGATTGTTGTCTTTAAGAACTGAAGTTTCTAAAGACTTAAAGTCAAGATGGAATTTAGACTATTCAGCAAATGATATTTTAATTACTGCTGGTTCAAGACCTTTGATTTATGCAGTTTATAAAACGATTGTTGATGAAGGTGATAAAGTAATTTATCCTACACCGTCTTGGAACAACAATCATTACGCATATCTTACTTCTGCAGATGCAATTGAAGTGAAGACCACTCCGGAAAACAATTTCTTACCGACTGCTGCAGAATTAAAACCTCACTTAGATGGTGCTGTTCTTTTAGCCCTTTGTTCGCCTTTAAATCCTACAGGAACTATGTTCACAGAAGCTCAGTTGAGAGAAATCTGTGAAATGATTTTGGAGGAAAACAGCAAAAGAGGTGCAGACGAAAAGCCATTGTATCTAATGTATGATCAGATTTATTCTAATCTTACTTTCGGTGCAAAACACGTTGATCCGGTTTCTCTTTTCCCTGAAATGAGAGAGTTTACGATTTATATCGAAGGTATTTCTAAATGTCTTGCAGCGACAGGAGTTCGAGTAGGATGGGGATTTGGTCCTTCAAACATCATCGATAAGATGAAAGCTTTATTGACTCACGTTGGAGCTTGGGCTCCAAAACCGGAGCAGGAAGCCACTGCAAAATATTTCCAGAATGCTGATAATGTAAACACATTTATCAATGATTTTAAAGGGAAATTAGAAGCGAGTCTAAAAGTTCTTCACAACGGAATTCAGGATTTGAAAGGAAAAGGTTTGGCAGTTGAAAGTATCGAACCGATGGGAGCTTTGTACCTTACTATTAAATTAGATTATATCGGAAAAACAAAACCGGACGGAACAGTGATTGAAAATTCTTCAGACTTGGTTTTCTATTTAATTAATGAAGCGGGAGTTGCATTAGTACCTTTCTCAGCTTTTGGAGAAGCAAAATCTGAGCCTTGGTTCAGAGCTTCTGTTGGAGGTTTAGATATCAGTGAAATTGAAGTAATGATGCCGAAGTTGGAGAATGCTTTAAATAATTTGAAATAATCTAAAATATTTTTCTAAATTTATACCACAAGTTGATTCTTAATGTAAGAATCAACTTTTTTATTATAAAACATTAATATTTTAACACAAATGGATCATGAAAAAAATGAATCCAACCAGAATGAGTTGGATAAAAATCAAGCACAACAGAACAATAATTCGCATTCTGATGACTTTTCGGAAGCACAAAATCCTGAATCAGAAAATCTCATTTCTGAAAAACCTGTAAATGAAACCAAGGAACAGTTTGTAGAAGAAAAACCAAAAGAAAATTTACCCAGACCCGAAAAAAAGAAAAAGAATCCTTATAAAATTGCATTTTTTAGTTTAGGTGGAATCATTCTTTTGGGCGGAGCTTCCTATTTTGCATATGATTATTACAAAAGTCATCAGGTTGAGCCTATCGTCGAAAACATATGTTTAGATAGTGATACCAAAATTTATGATGCTTACAAAGATGCAGTCATAATGGTAAAACACAGATATGCTTTTTTTGCTAAAATTAAAGGAAAAGAAATACAATTAAATATTCCTGAAGCGACTGAAGAAACCCTTTTTGGAACAGCTTTTTTTGTCGATAAGCAGGGAAATATGATTTCCAACAGCCATGTTCTCCAACCGTGGATTTCTCCCGAAAACAGTGATAAAATTAATACTGATGCCTCAAATATCCGCAGGAAAATTGCGTCAATTCTTACAACAGATATTTCTGAAGATGGTTACGAAACTTTTATCGCATCCAATTGGGGGAATGCATCTTCAGAATATGGTGAAGAAGGCGGAGATAATGATGGCGACAGTGAAGAAGGCGGAGGCGAAGAATTTGTAAGTTCAAATGATGGTGCTGTAGATTCTGCTGCCACTTCTGGTGATATTGCAGCTTCAATCCCTCAGAAGGATTACGTTTCAGAAGACCAAATTGATGTATATATGAAAACGGTCGATATTTCTGTCGCTCTACATAATTCTGCCGAAGAATGGCTGCCTTGCACTATCGAAAAAGTGTCTGAAGATTCGTCAGTTGATTTGGGAGTTTTGCAGTTAGCAACAAAAGAGACCCCTAATACAGTAGTCAACATTATTAATCTCAGCAATGCCATAACCGACGACCAAACTTTGCGTCCTGGTGAAAAAGCGGTAATGATTGGTTATCCTTTGGGCGAAGATTTGGCACAAACTACTTCCGGAATTAAAGTACAGTTATATAACGGACAAATCAGTAAAGAATCTGACGGAACAAAAATTCAGTACAGTGTCACTTCAACGCATGGTGCAAGCGGTTCCCCGATTTTTAATAATTGTGGACAATTAATCGCAGTCAATTTCAGTGGTGTTGAACAAGTACAGGGCTATAATTTCGGAATTATCGCTAAAAAAATCTATACCGTCTATGGTGGTTTATCTGCTCAAGAGACCAAAGAATAATATAATGCATAAAAACCAAATAAAATGAAAAAAATAATCAGTCTTATGGCAACACTCGCTTTCAGTGTTGCTTTTGCACAAATCCCAACCTTGAAAGTTGGAAACGAAAAAAAACATCCTGTTATTCTTCAGGAAGCTAAAATCGATACAAAAATTTTAGGAAACCTGGCGACCACTACAGCAACGTATACATTTTATAATCCAAGTAATAGAATTTTAGAAGGAACACTCACTTTTCCACTTCCGGAAGGGGTTTCGGTGAGCGGTTATGCTTTGGATATCAATGGAAAACTGAGAAATGCAGTTCCCGTTCCGAAGGAAAGAGCCAAAGAAGTTTTTGAAAGCATTGAAAAAAGAAATGTTGATCCGGGAATCATTGAAAAGGTGGAAGGAAATAATTTCAGAACAAGAATTTATCCTTTACCACAAAACGGAATCCGAACCATTCAGATCACCTATCATCAGGAATTGAAAAACTTTGCTTCCGATTATCAGTATTTTTTAAGCTTTGCGAATGCAACGACGATTCCTAAATTTAATCTGAAGGTTTGGATCAGTGAAACAGCAAACGTTCCTAAAATATTAGAAAATCCGGATGGAAGTTTTGCTTTTCAGAAACAGGGAAATCAATGGATTGCAGAAATCAATAAAATTGATTTTAGACCCAGCGAAAGTTTAAAAGTAACCATTCCTAAAAATCAAAATTCATCGAATGTCGTTTTGCAGAAAGCTTCAGGAGATAAATTTTATTTTGCAGCAAATGTCGGACTGGATTTTCCGGTAAAAGAAAAACCGAAATCTCAGAAAATTGCGATTATTTGGGATAATTCTTTCAGCGGTTCGAAACGAAACCGGGATAAGGAACTTCAGTTTTTAGATGCATATTTTGCAGATAATAAAAATGTTTCCGTCTCTTTTTCTTTATTGAATAATACCTTTGACAAAGCTGAAGAATTCAGTATTTCTCAAGGAAACTGGAGCGAACTGAAAAATAAAATTCTCAATCTAAAATATGATGGCGGAACAGATTTCGGAGCTTTAAAGGAAATGAATGGAGTAGAAGAGTATCTTTTGTTTTCAGACGGAATTTCCAATTTTGGAGATTTAACGATGAAATTTAAAAAGCCTTTAAACAGTATTACCAGCACGCCAACTTCAGATTTTAATTTACTTAAATTATTAGCGAATCAATCCAGTGGAAATTTTATTAATTTAAATGAACTGGACACGCAGTCTGCTTTAAAAACTTACAAAAGATTGCCCGTTCGTTTTTTAGGATTTAAAGAAAATCCGAATATGCAGGAGTTATTTCCCAATGTCGGTTCAGCCATCAGCGAACCAGTTAATATTTTTGGAATTTCTTCAGGAAATGCCGGAAAATTAACTGCTGTTTTTTTGGTAGGAAACGATAAATTTGAAACGCCTGTTGATTTTTCAAAAGCACAACAGCTGGAAAATTGGCAGATTGCTCAGTTTTGGGCACAAAGAAAAATCAATGAACTGGAATTGAATTCTACTAAAAACCGTCAGGAAATTAAAAATATCAGTGAGCAGTTTGGGGTTGTAAGTAAAAATACGAGTTTGATTGTTTTGGATGATATTAACGATTACGTACGATACAAAATTACGCCACCACAGGAATTACTGGCTGATTATAATAAGATTATTTCTCAAAACAAAGGCAGAGTTTTGGAACAGAGAAAAAATCTTTTATCCAAAGCCTTTGATAAAACAAGAGAATTAAAAACATGGTGGAATACAGAATTTAAACCTGCAGAAAAAAAGAAATATCCGAGAGTTACTAATCAATCTGTTGTTGATGCACCTGCACCGCCAAATGCAGTTAGGGAAGTTCAGGCATCTCCTGTTGCTGATTATGCAGTGGAAGTTTCAAGTTCGGCTAAAATGGAAGAAAGAGAATTTCAACCAAAAGGAAAAATCACTTTGGTGGATGTAGAAAGTACTGCAGAATACATGAAAGATTTCCAGAATTTGCAGTCTACGGAGGTGATTTATCAGAAATATTTAGAAAACCGTTCAAAACATGAGAAGCAGGTATCTTATTATTTTGATATTTCTAAATTGCTGTTCAAAAAAGGAGATAAAGAACTTTCATTGAAGGTTTTAAGTACATTGGCTGAATTAGATTTGGAAAACGAAGAATTGTACAAAACCATTTATTATCTTTTAAAACAGAGAGGTCATTACGATAAAGAACTGTGGATTACACAGAAAATTTTGGAATGGCGACCTTTTGATGCACAGAGTCTCCGAGATTACGCTTTAGCTTTGGTTGATAATAAAAAGCCGCAGGAAGCTTTAAATATTTATAAATCTCTGCTGTATCAGGAATTTACAGATGAAATTTCAATAAGAGACAACGGAATTGAAGAAATCCTGATTATGGAAATCAACAATATTTTAAAGCAAAATAAAAATGTTGACGGAAGCAAAATTGATGACCGTCTGAAAGCAGATCTTCCGGTAGATATTCGTGTGGTGATCAACTGGAATAAAGATAACACTGATATCGATCTTTGGGTGACAGATCCGAAAGGAGAAGACTGTTCGTACCAGCATAAATCAACTGCAATCGGTGGAAGACTGAGCAATGATTTCACGCAAGGTTTCGGGCCGGAGCAGTTTTTACTGAAAAAAGCGGTTAAAGGAAAGTATAAAATCAAAACCAATTTCTTTGGCGAAAGACAGAATATTCTTTCAGGACCAACGACAATTATGGCTGAAGTTTACTTGTATTATTCAGACGGAAGACAGGAAAGAAAAATTGCTGTTTTCCAGAGCCAGAAAGAAAATAAACGTGAAAATGATAGCAAAATTCTGATTGGAGAATTTGAGTTTTAAGAAAAATCACATAAATTGCCGAAGGTTTGTACTTCGGCAATTTTTATTTTTGTTCATGTTTTCGAACGAATTTATTTGGGCAGCTTTATCCGCCTTCCACTCCCGCTTTTTTGCCTACACTTTGTTTCTGCAAAAAAGAGCTCCGTTCAAGTCGGGCTGCGTGAGATTCACTGTTGAAGAACTACAATTAATTATAAATAAGAAAAATTAAATAATGAAAATTATCGCTGTTATTCCTGCACGTTACGAAGCCAGTCGTTTTCCCGCG
Source organism: Chryseobacterium luquanense (assembly GCF_026460945.1). Classification (GTDB taxonomy): domain Bacteria; phylum Bacteroidota; class Bacteroidia; order Flavobacteriales; family Weeksellaceae; genus Chryseobacterium; species Chryseobacterium luquanense. The sequence continues at coordinate 133,255 of NZ_JAOVZV010000008.1, read as the reverse complement.
AAACTGATGCAGATTTTGGGTGAAAAAACAGTCATTACAACGACGTATCAAAACGTTGTGGAAACCGGACTTTTTGATGAAGTTTTTGTAGCAACAGATTCTGAATTAATCTTTAATGAAATTCAAAATCATGGCGGAAAAGCTGTAATGACAGGTCAACACGAAACAGGAAGCGACCGAATTGCAGAAGCTGTTCAAAATATCGACTGTGATATTGTTATCAACGTTCAGGGAGACGAACCGTTTTTAAAATTGGAACCTTTGCAACAACTGATTCAGGTTTTTAAAGAAGATGACAATCAGGAAATTTCTTTAGCATCATTAAAAATAAAACTTCACGAAAAAGAAGAAATTGAAAACCCGAATAACGTAAAAGTAATTACGGACAATAACGGTTTTGCCTTATATTTTAGCCGTTCCGTGATTCCTTTTCACAGAGAAATTTCATACGATGTTGATTATTTTAAACATATTGGAGTTTATGCTTTCAGAAAACATGCATTGCTTCAATTTTCAAAACTGGAAATGAAACCTTTGGAAATTTCAGAAAAAATAGAGTGCATCCGCTATTTGGAATATGGCATGAAAATCAAACTGATAGAAACCAATTTTATAGGAGTCGGAATTGATACACCTGAGGATTTGGAAAAGGCAAAAAAGTTGTTGTAACATCAAGTTTAAAGTAAAAAGAGCCTGGTAAAAAGTTGAAAGTCTAATTGAGATGGTAAAGAAAAGTCACCAAGCAGTAAGACATTACAGAATTTAGATATTTTGTTACACGGTTGGATTCATAGATTGTTACATTAGACAAGAAAGGCTTATATTTGATTTATAAATTGATTTAATGAAGAAATTACTTATCGTTTTCGTTCTGATTATTTCGCAATTATCTTTTGCTCAGACTGCTAAAGAAATTATTGATAAAAACATAGAATTATCGGGAGGATTAACCAATTGGAAACTTTTAAATTCAGTATTACTTCAGGGGAGAGTAATTTTAGGAATTAAAGACGAATATCCTATCAAAATATATCAGCAAAGACCAAATTTAACCAAAACAGTAATTACAATTGGTGGAAAAGAAACTTCTATTGAAGGTTACGATGGTTCCAAAGGTTATGCAATGAATTATGCAACCAATAAACTTCAGGAGTATAAAGAATACGTTCCTGAAAGTTTTGATAATGACTTCATCGATTGGGAAAATAAAGGCTTTGAAGCTAAATATTTAGGTAAAGAAAAAGTAGGAGAAATCTACTGTCACAAAGTAGAACTTACGAAAAACGTGAATAAAAACTACTATTATTTCGATACAAAATCGTTCATGCTTTTAAAAGAAATAAAAAAAGAGGAAACTTTAACATATTCAGATTACAAAAAGGTAGGAAATTTGATGATGCCATTCCGATTAGAATCATCAAGCGCTAAAAAAGATGGTGACTATGTGATGCTTATCAATAAAGCAGAAATCAATAAAGTATTTCCTGCAAACAGTTTTAAATTTTAAAATAAATATTCAAAAATGAAGAAGTTTTTTATAGTCCTAATTTCTTTTGTCGCATTTTCTAACAGTTGCGCTCAGAAAAAAAGTGAAGTTTCTAAAGTAAAAACCAAACAAGTTATGTCAAAAACAATATACGATTACAAAGTAGATGGTCTTGAAGAAGGGAAAACAATCAATTTTGCAGATTATAAAGGAAAGAAAATCCTTATTGTCAATACAGCGTCAGAATGCGGATTTACCCCACAATATGCAGATCTAGAAAAGTTGTCGAATGAATATAAAGACAAACTTGTCGTTATTGGATTTCCTGCAAATAACTTTGGCGGACAAGAACCTGGAACAAATGTGGAAATCGGTGCTTTTTGTCAGAAAAACTATGGGGTTACTTTTCCTTTAGCGGCTAAAGTTTCTGTAAAAGGAGATGACACTGCTCCAATTTTTAAATTCCTTTCTGAAAAAAGCTTAAATGGTGTAAAAGACACAGAAATTCAATGGAATTTTACAAAGTTTTTAGTTGATGAAAATGGTAAATTAATCGACAGCTTTGTAAGTAAAGTGAAGCCAACTGATGAGGCAATTACTAAGTATTTGAAATAATTATTAAATGATATTTTTAAAGCGGATTAAAAATCCGCTTTTTTATTTTTAATGCTTAACTAAAATTTTCTCTGTTGCTTTTTTGCTGAGAACCTCAGTTTTTCCTGAAATTTCTATTGTGACAGATTTGTCGAAATCTTCAATTTTAATAATCTTAATCTTAGTATTTAAAAGGAGATTTCTTTCCGTAAGATAATTAAGAAAAGCGTCATCAGATAAGGTAACAGAAGCAAAAACTACAGTTTCACCAACTTTACAGTTGCTTAATTTTAGTAAATCCTGCGAAATAATATTTCCGTCTTTATCCGGAATTGGTTCACCATGCGGATCAAATTTAGGGTAGTCTAAAATTTCATCCATTTTATCAAAGAAGACGTTTGAATGTACATGCTCCAATTGTTCTGCAATTTCATGTACATTTTCCCAGCCGAAATTCATTTTTTTAACCAAAAACATTTCGGTTAAACGGTGTTTTCTTACTACCAAAGCAGCTTCGCGTCTTCCTTTTTCGGTAACTTTAAGTGGTTTGTAAGTTTCATAAATTACCCAGTTTTTCTCTGCGAATTTTTTCATCATGTTATTAACGCTGGGCATTTTTACGTTCAAAAATTTGCTCAATTCGTTAATCGTCACTTTTCCTTCATGGTCAACTAGGTGAAACAAAGCCTTCAGATAATTTTCTTCTGTTAATGTTGTTTTCAAAATGTTAGATGATTTTCATTACAAATCTAACAAAATATTTTTTAAATTTTGGTCTTGTTATTTTAAGATTTTTTAATTTTACACTATGAAATTTTCTTTTAAAAACGACTATTCCGAAGGGTGTCATCCTCAGATTTTAGAATCTCTTCTTCGAAATAATCTCGATCAGCAAGCCGGATATGGTGAAGACGAATATTCTCAAAAAGCAAAAATTTTAATTAAAAATAAAATTGAAAATCTTGATTCTGAAGTATATTTTGTTTCGGGAGGAACTCAAGCAAACCTGATTGTTATTTCTTCGATTTTAAGACCTTATCAATGTGTAATTTCTGCAGCAACAGGGCATATTTTAAATAATGAAACCGGGGCAATTGAAGCAACCGGACACAAAGTTTTAAGCATAGAAAAAGAAGATGGAAAACTGAATCCTTCAGATATTATCCCTGTTTTGGAAAGTCATAAAAATATTCCGCATCAGGTAATGCCAAAACTGGTTTATATTTCAAATTCAACCGAATTAGGAACGATTTATTCTAAAAAAGAACTGGAAGACCTTTCAATATTCTGTAAGGAAAATAATCTTTATCTTTTTATGGACGGAGCGAGATTAGGTCACGCTTTAAGCTCTGAAATCAGTGATTTAACATTAAAAGACATTGCGGAATTAACTGATATTTTTTATTTGGGTGGAACTAAAAATGGAGCTTTATTGGGTGAGGCAATTATCATCAACAATAAAGATTTACAGCAGGATTTTGCGTTTAATATTAAACAAAAAGGAGCGTTGCTGGCAAAAGGAAGACTTTTGGGAATACAGTTTTTGGAATTGATGCAGAATGATCTGTATTTTGATTTAGCTAAAAATGCCAATCATCAAGCAATGAAGATCAAAAATGCTTTGTCTGAAAGGGGAGTACCGTTTTTATCTGAAACTTATACCAATCAGATTTTCCCGATTTTAAGTAATAAAATGATTGAAGTTTTATCTGAAAAGTTTGAATTTTATATTTGGAAAAATATTGATGAAGATTTTTCAGCAATACGCTTAATAACTTCCTGGAATACTCAGGATAAAGCTGTTAAAGAATTTATTAAAACTTCTAACAGTGAATTATAATTACAAAAGCAACTCAATTGAGTTGCTTTCTATCTAAAATATCTAGTTCATTGAGGCTTTTATACCTTCGATAATTTCGTTTTCAAAAGCTTTAATTTTCTGTTTTTTCGCAAGAACATAAAGCCCAATCGGAAACATGATGATTAAAAAAGGCATGGAGTCAAGCTGAGTCGTCGTTGTAATTTTTCCTGTATCGGGGTTAGTATCGATTTTGACATTTCCTGTAAGTGTAAAACCACTGGTACGAACTTGTAATGCTCCAAAACTGGTTTGAATTTTATATTGTGGAAATTTTTTTCTTAGTTCTTCAATAAGTTCATTTTTTATGAATGGTTTCACATTAAAATTTTGCATAAATATTTGGTTTAATTATCATTGAATTTTATTTTAATGCATTTGAAACGAATTTACAATCTACAGTTTGCAATTTTTGACCGTCTTTGTAAGAAATATTCTTTTCGTCTGCATAATGCATTCTTCCATTTTCATCTTTCTGATTTCCAATTCCTTCTATCAAAGTATTTCCTTTCTGAATAAAGAAAATATCTCTTTTGCTTGTTGTTCCTTCGGAAGCAAACTCGTAAGTTAATTTTAAAGTATCACCAGATTTAAAGCCGGACAATTCACCTTTTGAACTATCTTTTTCATGATTTTTATAAGCCATTTTCCCGGAAAAAGTTCCGAGATTATTATCCAAACTTATAAAAACACTGTCTTTTCCGGTAGCTCCTACATAACAGAACGTTTTTGAACCTAAAGAATCTATCACAGGTTCTGTAGGAGTTTCTACAGAATCTGTGGTTGTTACAGGATTTATTGTTTCAGTTTTTTTGTTACAGTTCATCAACAAAACAGAAAATGCGCTGAGAAAAATATACTTTTTCATAATTTCAATATTATGTTAAATTTTATAATGATTAATTTATAGATAAATTTCAATAAATAATTCCTAATCGCTTAGAATCAGTTAAAACTTTTTCGTTGAACAGTTTTCAATTTAAAAAGAAATTAAAAATTATTGTTCAAATAAATTAAAATCAATTTTAAATACTGATTTAATCTAGTTGAATAACTTAGTAACAATTATTATGCTAAACATTCTCTGCAATACTATCCTTTTCCTGGATTATAAAAAGTCCTATAATTTATATTATGTTAAATTGAATATTTTTTCCAACTCATACAATTTAAAAATATAGACTTTAGTAATCTATTATACAATAAGTTATTTGTTTTGAGTCTGTGAAGCTTGATAAATAAGATATTTCTTTTAAATAAAATCTCTGCAGAAAATTTTCGATCTATCTGGAGACTTTTATTTCATCAGAAATCTAAACTTATGATTATTTTTAAGCGCAATGCCAGTTCCACGAACTACTGCTCGCAAAGGATCTTCAGCTACAAATACAGGCAACCCGGTTTTTCTGTGAATTCTCTCTGACAATCCGTTAAGCAATGCGCCTCCTCCTGCAAGAAAAATTCCCGTTTTATAAATATCTGTTGCAAGTTCTGGCGGTGTAACGGAAAGAGTTTCCAAAATTGCGTCCTCAATTCTCATAATAGATTTGTCTAAGGCTCTGAAAACTTCCTTATAACTAACCATAATTTCTTTCGGCTTACCAGTAATTAAATCTTTTCCCTGAACAGAAATATCATCTAAAGGAAAATCTAATTCTTCTAAAGCAGAACCAATTTCGATTTTAATTCTTTCAGCTGTTCTTTCACCGATGTCCAAATTATGCTGCGATCTGATAAAGTACGAAATATCATTCGTAAAAACATCTCCCGCCAATTTTATTGATTTATCTACAACAATACCGCCTAATGCAATAACCGCTATTTCTGTAGTACCTCCTCCGATATCTACAATCATATTTCCTTCAGGACTTTCAACATCAATACCTGCTCCAATAGCCGCTGCCATTGGTTCGTAAATTAATATTACCTCCTTTGCATTTACTTTCTGGGCAGAATCTCTTACCGCTCTTTTTTCAACTTCTGTAATTCCGGATGGAATACAAATGACGATCCTAAGTGCCGGTTTTATAAATTTTCCCTTGATTTCAGAAATCTGTTTTATAAATTCTTTTATCATGTGCTCAGAAGCATGAAAATCTGCGATAACACCATCTTTAAGTGGTCTGATCACTTTAATATCTTCATGAGCTTTACCCTGCATCAGTTTTGCCTGTGTTCCTACTGCAATTGCTTTTCCCGTTAAACGGTCAATAGCAACAATAGATGGCTCGTCGATAACAATTTTATTATTATGTATGATTAAAGTATTAGCAGTTCCCAAGTCTATTGCAATCTCCTCCGTAAACATATCAAGTATCCCCATCATTTATAAATTTATAGTTGATAAATGTACGGCTAAAACTCTCAAATACTTCCCAAAATAACTTTATTTAGAAGTTAAACATAAGTTAAAATAGCAGACGAAATTTTATGATGAGAAATTATATGCTTGATTCATTTATGTTGAAGTTTTCATGGTAAAACTATTTATTTAATTCTGAAACCTGTTTTAAAATTATCTTAAAAAATCACCTCAAATCTATAAATTAACCACAATTTTCCCCACCGTTCTTCCCTTTTCCAATTCTTCGTGTGCTTTTGCCATTTCTTCAAACTTAAAAGCCTGATAAATGTAAGGTTTCAAAACTCCTTTTTCCAAAAATTCGGCAAGTTTTTCCATGTCTTTTCCATCAGACTTAACTAACATTTTAAAACCTTTTGCATTGACAGAAGCTGCTTTTTCTTCCACATCATCATTCAAACCACTTGGAATACTAATGATTATACCGTTTTCTTTTAAAACTTTTATGGAATTATCGATATTTTCGCCGCCAATCGTATCTAAAATAAAATCAAACTTTTCTTCAAATTTTCCCCAATCAAAATTTTTATAATCAATATGTTGATCGGCTCCCAAATTAAGGACAAAATTTCTGTTTTTTTCTGATGAAGTTCCTGTAACAAAAGCTCCTAAATGTTTAGCGATCTGAACGGCGTAGTGCCCAACTCCACCCGAAGCCGCATGAATTAAAACGCTCTGACCTTCTTTTACTTCTGCTTTTTGAATCGCCTGTAAAGCCGTTAAAGCCGCTAAAGTTGATGCTGCAGCTTCTTCAAAATTGATGTTTTTTGGTTTTAATGACAAATTATTTTCAGAAGCAACAACAAATTCTGAGTACGCTTTTCCATGTCCTGGAAAGTTGATCATCCCGAAAACTTCATTACTCAATTTAAATTTTGAAGAATTGCTTTCAACAACAATTCCAGAAATATCCCAACCTAAAATCAACGGATTTTCATCTTTTAGTTTTTGATAAGCTCCTTTACCTGAACGGGTTTTTACATCTATTGGGTTGATACTTATAGATTTTACTTCAACTAAAACTTCATCTTGTTTAATCGATGGTTTTTCAATTTCTGTAATCTTTAAATTTTCTGTTCCGCCTGCGTTTTCTAAGATAATTGCTTTCATCTTTTGATTTTAGATTGGTATTAAATTTTTAAATCTCTGTAAATAAAATTTGCTTAAAAGCTTCTGAAGCTAGATGAACCTGAACCGACCAATCTTCGGCTGCGTCACTTCCTGCATCATCCGAAATATATTTTAAACACAAAAAAGGAATATTTTCCTGCATCGCAATAAGTGCTAAAGGATATGCTTCCATGTCGATAACATTATATTCTGTGTTGATGTGATTCATCTCAAAACTATCTCCCGTTCCACAAATTCCTTCTGGTAAATTATCCATTTTGAGGCCGTTTTCCAAAATTATTGGAATTCCGGAAAGTGGCGTTTCAAATTTTTTAAAACCTAAACCTTGAGCATCCATATCTCTTTGAATAAATTTTGTACAACAAATCAAGCCACCTTTTGAAAAGCCATAACCTCCTGCTGAACCGAGATTGACAATCAGTTTTGGTTTCTTTTCCTGAATGGCTTTTGTGAGTGCAATTGCTGCGTTTACCTTTCCAATTCCTGTAATCAATTTCCTGGTGTGATCGAAAACTTTTCCTGCTTCATAATCCAACGCAAAAACAAAAAGTGTTTCTGAAATCGGATATGTTAATTCGTTATTTAATGAAATCATGAAACTATATTATGTTAAATTGAACAACCATCTGCATCACACGAAAGATTGTCTTGAGAATAATTATCCTTAAAAGGAACAATGGTTTCTTCGTAAGTTTGAGTCAAAGCATTTTTTAAAACTTCTGCAGGTTGTGCTCCTGAAATTCCGTATTTTCCATTCAGAATAAAAAATGGAACACCGGTAATTCCGTTATTTCTTGCTTCCAAAATATCCTGATTGATTTCGTAATCAAATTCATTTGATTCTAAAGAGTTTTTTGCTTCTTCAGCATCAATTCCCAATGAAACAGCTAAAGAAACCAAAGTTTCAATATCTGCGACATTTTTTCCATCTAAAAAGTGAGCTTTGAATAACTCCTCCTCCATTTCTGAAGACTTACTGTATTTTTTAGCTAAATGAAGAAGTTTGTGAGCGGTAAAGGTGTTGGTAATCAAAGCTTTGTCAAAATTAAAATCAATTCCGGAAGATTTTCCCATCTGAATTACCTGATTCGTCATTTGTTTTGCCTGTTCTTCAGGAAAACCTTTTTTCTCTCTGAAATATTCGGCAGTAGATTTTGTTTCTGATTGCTCTAAAGTCGGGTCAAGCTGAAAGCTCTTCCACTCTACTTTTACTTCATCTTTGAAAGGCAAATTTTCCAATGCTTTTTCAAAATTTTTCTTTCCGATATAGCAAAACGGACACATTACATCTGACCAGATTTCTATTTTCATTTTTACTTTTGTTTATAAATATATTAATTATTTTTTGGCATTAATTTTCCTAGCAAACAAAATATGTGCACCCAAAGCCAACAAGCCCATCATAGCTCCCACAAAACAAACACCTTCCCATTTTGCATATTGCCATGCAACAGAAGCAGTGTAAGTTCCAATTGAACCACCGATAAAATAAGAAACCATATAAACAGTGTTTAAACGGTTTACCGCATTGGTTTTTAATAAAAAGTAATTGGTTTGATTCATAATATGACTTGACTGCACTCCTAAATCAACAAATATTACTCCTACAATAAGCCCCCAATAAGTATTTCCTGCAAAATAAGTAAATCCCCAACTTCCAATCAAAATCAAAAGAGCATATAAAATAATTCTGTTGATGCTCATTCTATTCTGTAAACTTCCAACCTTTGCAGCGGCTAAAGCTCCAACTGCACCTGCCAAACCAAAACTTCCTACAATAGAAGCTCCGACTTCAAACGGTGGTCTTTCCATGTGAAAAACTAAAGTAGTAAATAAAGCACACATCGACCCAAAAGCCATTGCTCCACGGAAAGATGCCAATTGTAAAACAGGTTGTGTTCTTGCAAGATTCCAGACAGAATTCATCAGTTCGAAATAAGTTCCTTTGAAATTGGGTTTCATTTCAGGAATCATTTTGTAGACAAAAACCCACACTAAAAGCATTAATCCCGCTGCAATTCCAAACATGCTTCTCCAGCCCCACATTTCTCCTACAATTCCGCCAATAAAACGAGATAATAAAATTCCTAATAATAATCCTGAAACAACCAGTCCTATATTTGCTGCTTTTTCCTTTTCTGAAGACAATTCTGCAGCAATTGGTACAAATAACTGAGGAATAACAGAAGTGGTTCCAATGAGTAAACTTGCTGCATACAGCATCCATAATTCTGTTGCGAAAGTCATCCACAAGAGTGCTGTAAAAACTAAAATCAGATCAATTAAAATCAGTCTTTTTCTTAAAAATTTATCGCCCAACGGAACAATCAGCAATAATCCGAAAGCGTACCCTATTTGCGTTAAAACAGAGATTTTTCCTGCTGCACTTTCGGTAACATTTAAATCTTTTGAAATAAGTCCTAACAAAGGCTGATTGTAATAATTATTGGCAACGACAAGACCTGAAATAATTGACATTGACCAGATTACCGTTCTGGAAATAGTTGATTGAGTAGAATTGAGCATGAAAATGTAAGTTTGAAAATCTCTTTGATGAGAAAACTTAGGTAAAGATAATGATTAACACGCCATTTTTTAGAATATATAAATAAAATGAATATTTCAGATTTAGATAATCATTCAAATAAGTATTCTTGGAATCTTTAAAATTCACAAAATAATGATTTCAAAAAAGATAATTTCTGCTTTTATTGTTTTTTCTTTAAGTATCAATACTTTTTCTCAAAAACATAAAAAGATTTAAATATTATTATTCTTGAAAATCAGATGAATGAGAATAGCGATTTATTTTATTACTTTGAAAGTCTGGTTAAAAATGTTGTCTTAGAAAGTGAACTCGTAAAATAATTTAATTAAAAGATTTTCTGAATTCTAAAGGTGAAATATCAGTTTTAGCTTTAAATAATTTATTGAAAGACTGAGAATGTTCGAACCCAAGTTCATAAGCAATTTCACTTACGGAAAGTTCGGTTGTTGAGAGCTTTTCTTTGGCGTTTTCAATAAGTTTTTCGTGAATAATCTGTTGTGTGGTTTGTCCGGTTAAAGATTTGAGCAGACTTCGCATATATTGTGGCGACATATTTAATTGTTCAGACAAAAACTGAACTGTCGGCAAACCATTTTTGATAATATTTTCACCTTTAAAATAGTCATTAAGCAAAATTTCAAGCTTTTCTAAAAACTGATGATGAGCTTTGTGACGGGTAATAAATTGACGCTGATAAAAACGTTCGGAATAATTCAGCAAAGTTTCCAACTGCGAAATAATGATATTTTGACTGAATTTATCAATATTCGATTGATATTCCTGCTTAATATTTTCGATGATTTGTTGAATTTTTATTTCCTCATCTTCAGATAAAAATAAAGCTTCGTTAACCGAATAATCAAAAAACTCATATTTCTTGATAGATGATGCCAAAGATGTGTTCCAAAGAAAATCCGGATGAATCATCAACATCCATCCGGAAGGATTTTTACCCTGTTCTTCTCTTATTACACTCAAAATCTGATGTGGCGCCATACAAAACATCACGCCTTCATCAAAATCATAATCCTGTTGACCGTATCTGTATTTGTGACTCATATCCCGTTTTACGGAAATCATAAAAAAATCAAACATCAGATTTTGCCTTCCGATTTCTGAAGTTTTCTTCATATCTTCAAAATTAATCACACTGATTAATGGATGTTTTGGTTTTGGTAAACCCCGTAACGTATGAAATTCAGATATTGTTTTTAGTCTTATGGGCTGATTATCAGACATGATTTGAATTTTTAGAATTAAATCAGATTTTAATAATTAAAGATACAAATTATTGAGGTTCAGGAAAATAAACAGAACCATTTAAATCTTCAAGCAAAGTCGGATGTTGCGGATTCCAATCTAAGGTTTTTCTTGTTATTTCGCTTGAAGTTAGATTATCTAATTTCGCAAAATGCGTAAACCATGAAAAATGTTCCGCAGCTTCTTCAGAATTCATCGAAATTAAAGGAATATTCAATCTTCCTGAAATTTCTGTAGCTATTGCTTTAAATGGAATTCCTTGTTCGGCAACGGCGTGATATCTTATTCCTGCTTCAAATGGTTTTTCCAAAGCCAAACGATATAATTTTGCAGCATCAAACCTGTGAACAGCCGGCCAATGATTATTTCCGTCATTAATCACCGCTGAAACGTTTTTTTCTCTTGCAATTTTAATTAATAATGGAACAAAACCGATTTTATCTCCTTCTCCATGAACCGATGGCGATAATCTTATCACCGCAACTTTCACACCTTTCGCTGCCATTTCATCGGCTGCATTTTCTGTAGCAATTCTGGGATGCGGGTTGTTTGCCGACAAATCATTTTCAGTGGTTAAGCCATCTCTGGAAAACAAAGCAGTTCCTGAAGTTATAAGAAAAGGTTTATCCGTTCCAATCAACGTTTCACCGATGGTTTCAATTACTTTTCCATCAAGTTTGCACATTTCTTCAAATCTCGAAAAATCATGTACAAAACCTAAATGAATCACTGCGTCAGCAATCTCAGCACCAGATTTTAAACTTTCTAAATTATTCAGATCTCCATGATGAACTTCCGCTCCTGCACCAATTAATTTTTTTGCCGATTCTTCTGATCTTGCCAATCCTAAAACAGTATGACCAGCTTTTAATAATTCCTGTACTACAGCAGTTCCCACGAAACCTGTAGCGCCTGTAACAAATACTTTCATTTTAAATATTTTTAATGATACAAAGTTCAGTTTTCATCTGTTGGGATCTGTATCCAAAAAGTAATTTGTTGTAGCTGAAAAGATGTAATCTTAAAATTTTAATTGAAAGACTTCCTGAATTCTAAAGGCGAAATATCAGTTTTAGCTTTAAATAATTTGCTGAAAGATTGTGAATGTTCAAAACCCAGTTCGTAAGCAATTTCACTTACAGAAAGTTCTGTTGTTGACAGTTTTTCTTTGGCTTTTTCAATCAGTTTTCCGTGGATGTGTTGCTGTGTGGTTTGTCCGGTAAGAGATTTTAACAAGCTGCTTAAATAATTGGTCGAAACATTTAACTGTTCGGCGATTAATTGCGCAGTTGGAAGTCCATTATTAATGATATTTTCATTGGTAAAATATTCTTCAAGCAAAATTTCGAGCTTATCTAAAACCTGATGATTGGTTTTCTTACGTGTAATAAACTGTCGTTGGTAAAATCTTTCACAATAATTGAGAATTACTTCTATCTGCGAAATAATGATGTTTTGAGTAAACTGATCTATTCCGGATTGGTATTCTTGCTCTATACTTTTAAAAATACCAATTAACGTTTCTTCTTCTTTTTCCGAAAGAAATAAAGCTTCATTTACATCATAACCAAAAAACGGATATTTGTGAATAATTTTTGCCAAAGAGGTATTCCAAATAAAATCAGGGTGAAAAGCGAGAAGATATCCTGAAGGTTTTACATCAGACTTGCCGATTATCATTTTCACCACCTGTCTAGGAGCAATAAAACACATCAAACCCTCATCAAAATCATATTGACTTTGCCCGTAATGAAGTTTCCCCTGAATGTCTCTTTTAAAACCCATAAAATACAAATCCTGAACCCAGCTGATTTCGGATTCTTCAATCTGATAATCTACAAGGCTGTAATCTACCAAACTGATGAGCGGATGTTGCGGTTTTGGCAATCCCGAGATTCTATGAAACTCAGAGATACTATTGACGGAATATAATTTTCTGTTATTCATAATTTAAAAATAAGGCAACAGCAAGAAACTGTTGCCTTTACAAAGTTAATAATCTGTTGATGTACTCAAAGTTTTGAAATCAGAAATTTCACTTTGAAGCGCATTTAATTTATTTCCTGCAATACCAAATGCATCAGATCCTAAAACTAAATGAACTGGTGGATTTTCCATTTCTGCCAATTCTATCATCGCTAACGCAGCTTTTTCAGGATCTCCCGGCTGATTTCCATTAATTTCGTCTTCGTGCGCAACTTGAAGTTGTCTTGCTGTTGTATAATCAGTAATTTCGGTTTCAGGAGTGCGAAGTGAACCTCCGGTAAGGAAATCTGTTCTGAAATATCCCGGATAAACAACTGTTGCATTCACTCCAAATTCTTTTATTTCAGCCGCTAAAGCTTCTGTGAATCCTACAACAGCAAATTTAGTCGCACAATAAACTCCCCAACCTGCAAATTCACCGGTAAGACCGCCAATTGAAGCAATATTAATAATTGAACCGCTTTTTTGAGCTCTCAAATGTGGCATTATTTTTCTGATAACATTCAGAGAACCGAAAACATTCGTGTCGAAATTTTTACGGCTTTCGTCGTCAGTTAATTCTTCCAAAGTTCCCAATTGTCCGTAACCTGCGTTGTTTACAACGACATCAATTTTTCCGAAATATTCTACTGTTTTTTGAATTGCTTCGGCTACATTTTTTTCGTTGATTAAATCCATTTCCAGAGGAAGAAAAGATTCGCTTTCAGAATTGACTGCAGTTTTTAATTCAGATAGGTTTCTAGAAGTTGCAGCTACAGAATATCCTTCATTCAATAATCTTTTTACTAATGTTAAACCTAAACCTTTTGATGCTCCGGTTACAAACCATACTTTTTTTGTGTTCATTTTTAAATAATTTTAATTGATTAATTTTTACAGTACAAAGTTGGTAAATGATGAAAATAGTAATGTGACCGAATCAAAGATTGTTGTAGCCAAAAATAAGATGCCGTATTTTAATTTTCAAAAAAATGGGATAAAATTTTTATTTTTGAAGCAAATACAATACATGAATTTCCATAAACAAATATTTTTCATTCTTCTTTTTTGTTTTTCTTTTCATAACGCACAGGAAATTCCAAAAGAAACGTATTATCAATTTTCTAACTATAGAAATTTTGAATATAAAAATGATACAATTACTTTAACTATTAAAAATCCTTTATATTCTCCGTTAAGAGTAAATGTTTTTTCGGAATATTTAAAAGATAAAAAGATTATTGATGACAATATTCAATTAGTTATCAAAGAGAATTCAGAAGTTACTATCAAATTATCAGCAAAAAAACTGGATGACTCACAATTTAATTTTAGATTCAAACAGAGACTTGGAGATGTAAGAAAAAAAATTAAGCAGAACAAACTTGCACTTCCCTTTCCTAAAGGAAAAACATACAGCATTATGCAATCAAGTAACGAAAATTTTAGCCATAATGAAGACGGTTCAAGATATGCTATAGATTTTAATCTGAAAGTTGGCGATACAATCACAAGTGCAGATGATGGTTTTGTTGTAGGCGTAATTAAGGATTATGAATTTGGAAAAGATGATATAAAATGGACTCCTTATGCTAATTTTATCACCATTTATCATCCTCACAGCGGATTATTTACAGATTATGTTCATTAAAAAAAAGACGGAGCTTTTGTAAAAGTTGGTGATGCTGTAAAGATAAATCAACCGATAGGTTTGAGCGGAGCTACAGGTTTTACTTCTGGTGAACACTTACATTTCAATGTTCTAATTCCAGGAAAAAATATGACTTTAAAATCTGTTCCTTTCACTTTTGAAAATAATATTTCATCGAAAAGCTTAAAAAGAAACAGAGAAATTAAAAATTGAAAGGATATAAATAGAAAAAATTACCCAGCTTAACTATCTGTTTTAATTATTATCACGATAAATATAGTTAAAGTCTCTTTATAATTCATAAAGAAATATTAAATTTTCCACTGTATTGAGATTTATCTGTATTTTCGTTTTACTAAATTTAATATATGAAAAAACTGTTTACAATTTCAAGCATATTTATGCTTCTTTTATTTTCTCAGAATACAACTGCTCAGGAAAAACAGACCATCAAATCATTCACATTTAAATCCGATAAATCTAAAAAAAATGTAGAAGAAAAAACTACCATTTACGAAGGAAATGTCATGATGAAAGATGAAAATATTTCTTTTGAAAACGCCGAAAAAGTAATCTACGATCCAGAAAATGGAACATACACCATTTATCATCCGAAAAACTTTAAAATACTTGCAGCAAAATCTGTTCACAAAACAGGTAAAAGAGAAGATTCACATGTAATTATTTACAATTATAAAGAAGAAAGCGTTACATTCTAAATACTAATCAATTATATGAAAATCAAATTCTCTATCCTGTTATTACTGATTACAGGGCTCTGTCTTGCGCAATCTAACCAGTTTATTTACGAATACAAATTTAAAACAGACTCGCTAAATTGCGACAAATCTGATTCTGAAAACATGGTTTTGCAGACTACACCAAAAGGGTCTAAATTTTACAGTCAGGTAAAACAAGTTTATGATTCTACAATGACAGCAACTTTTAAAAATGCAAAAGCAACGCAACAGTCTCATTTTGATTTTACAAATCTTAAACAGTCGAAAGTAAGCACAGAGGTTATAAAAACATATCCTGATTATAAAAGAACATTAAAAAGAAGCATTAGTTCAAATCAATTTTTAATTATTAATGATAAAAAATTAGATTGGAAAATCGGCAAAGAAAAATCTAAAGTTTTAGGTTATGATGTTCAAAAAGCAACAACAATTTTCCACGGAAGAAAATGGAATGTCTGGTTTGCTCCTGAACTTCCAATCCAAGACGGACCTCACGAATTATGCGGTCTTCCCGGTTTAATTGTAAAAGCTGAAGACTCTAAAGGAGATCATCAATTTACGCTCATCGGAACAAAAAAATTAGTCGTTGATTCTGATGAAATTCTCAACAAGAAAAACAGAGAAATCGTAGTAAATGAAGAAAAATTCAGAAAGCTTTGGGCAGATTATAAGAAAGATCCTGTTAAAGATATGCGTAAAATTTCAAGCTCGTCAGATATTTCAGCTCCGATATCAGTATCAGTGAGTTTTGACGGAAAAACGTATTCACAGGATGAGATGCTAAAACTAGTTGAAAAAGAAAGAAAAGAAGAACTACAGAAAAATAATAATTTTCTGGAACTCGATTTATACAGATAAAACACTCAATTTAAATATTATTTCAAATCAAACACGGACAATTTAAGTTCGTGTTTTTTTTATTATATAATGTTTTCATTTAAAATTAATAGCTAAAAACTCTTTTTGGTGTAAAAATAGATAGGTTATTGTTAACATTTAATATTAAATATAAAATACCACAATATGAAATCACAAAACAGTTTAGAAAAAAGAAGTCTTCGGGGTAAAACCGTCGTTATAACAGGCGGAAGCAGCGGTGTAGGAAGAGCTGCTGTTGAAGCTTTTGCTTTTGAAGGTTGCAATATCGTTATTGCAGCAAGAGGTCAGGAAGCTTTGGATGAAACTTTAAAAATCTGTAATGATCTTGGTGTAAATGCTATTGCCGTTTCTACTGATGTTTCAAAAGCTGAAGAAGTAGATAATTTGCTAAAAACTGCTGTAAAAGAATTTGGCAGAATCGATATCTGGGTAAATAACGCCGGAGTTATGGCAAGCGGAAAATTTGAAGAAATCCCGATGGATGTTCACGAACAGGTTATTAAAACCAATCTTTTCGGATATATGCATGGAGCATATTCAGTTTTACCTCTTTTTAAAGAACAAAACGAAGGAATTTTAATTAATAATGTTTCGATTGGAGGATTTATGCCCGCTCCCTACAGCGCAGTTTATTCTTCAACAAAATTTGGAATCCGTGGAATGATGGAATGTCTTCATGGTGAAATTTCAGATTATGCAAACATCCATATTGCTAATCTTTATCCACAAATTCAGCGTTCTACAGGAAATTCTCACTCTGCAAAATTTTCAGGACTAGATTTTAAAGTTCCGCCATTTGCATCAGATCCGAGAGATACGGCTGAGAAAATTGTACAATTGGCAAAAGAACCTCAGAAAGATCTTTTTCCGGATGTAAAATCGAGAGTTTTAGTAAATCTTTATGAAATGTTTCCAAAAATGATTATTAATACTGCTTCTGCAGGAATGAGATTGATGATGAAGTTGAAGAATGGTGAACCTACATCAGGTAACGTTCTTGAACCTTCTTCAGAACCGCATCGAATTTATGGTGAAACTATTGTTCCTGTTCCCGGAAAGAAAACTAAAATTGCTTTGGTTGCCGGACTTGGATTAGGATTAGCTTTTATACTTTTAAAATCCAGAAATAAAGTTGACAATAATGAAATTTAGGAAAATTTTTCACATTTTCAAACAACAAAAAAGTCGGGAGCAATTCCCGACTTTATATTGATATTTAATTCTAAAATTAAACTGTTTCTAAAGCATGATCAACCAAAACTCTCCATCCGAAAGGATCTTCAGAAAGGTTAGTTTGTAAATTAACCAAATCATTTTTCAATGTTACTGCGAAACTTTCTTCATCTGAAAGTCTTGGCAATTCTAATTTTTCACCATTATAACCTAAAGCCTGGAAAACTGTTGTAACAACTGCTGTTCCTACTCCCCAAACTTCCTTCAAAGTTCCGTTTTTCTGAGCTCCAACTACATCTTTTACTTTAATAGCTTCAACTTTTACTTCGAAACCTCTTTTTTTAGCTAATGCAATGAAGCTGTCTCTTGTAACCCCATCTAAGATTTTTTCAGAAGTTGGCGGTGTAAAAATAGTATCGTTGATTCTTACGAAAACATTCATCGTTCCACTTTCTTCGAAATATTCGTGAGTGGCATCATCTGTCCAGATAATTTGATCATACCCTTCATCGATAGCCAACTGAGTTGGGTAAAAAGATGCAGCATAATTTCCAGCAGCTTTAGCAGAACCTACTCCACCACTTGCAGCTCTTGAATAATGATCTGAAATTTTTACTGAAACCGGCTCTGTATAATACATTTTTGCAGGTGTAGCAACGATTGCAAACATATATTTATTTGCTACTCTCGCTTTCAAAGCTTCTTCTGTAGCAAAAATTAAAGGTCTGATATATAACGAATTACCTTCTCCTTGAGGAATCCAATCTCTATCGATATCAACTAATGCTTTTAATCCATCCAAAAACATTTCTTCTGTAACTTCCGGCATTGCCAAACGAGTTGCAGATTTATTGATACGCTCAAAATTCTTTTCGGGCCTGAAAAGGAAAACCTGTCCGTCGTTGTCTTTGTAAGCTTTCATACCTTCAAAACAAGCTTGTCCGTAATTTACCCCCATCATTGCAGGAGTAAACAGTAAGGGACCATAAGGAACCAATTTCACATCGCCCCATTTACCGTTCTCATATTCACAGATGATCATGTGATCACTGAAAGTATTTCCAAACGAAAAATTATTAGGATCGAATGTAGAAATTCTAGAGTTTTCTGTTTTTTGAATTATCATTTCTTAAAATTTTTATGATGTTCTACAAATTTAACATAATTTTCCAAATATAAAAATTTTAGATTAAATTTGAAAAAAATTACTTTGGAAAGAGAGATTAAGACAACCAATGACGGTAGTAAAACTTTGTTTATCAGTGAATTAAATGAAAATTACCATTCTCATCACGGAGCACTTCAAGAAGCAGAACACGTGTTTATTAAAAATGGACTTATTTTAATAAATGATTGCGAAATTAACATTTTAGAACTCGGTTTTGGAACAGGTTTGAATGTTTTAGTAACAATTAATGAATATTTAAAAACTGACAAAAATCATGTCATCAACTATTTCACCCTCGAAAAATATCCAATAAAAGAGTCTGAAATAGAAAATTTAGCGTATTTCGAACTGTTTGATAACTCTGAATTAAAAAATATTTATCAAAAAATTCATCAATCGGATTGGGAAAAATCGGTTGAAATTACTAAAGGTTTTAACCTACATAAGATTCAATGTGACTTTTTTGATCTAAAAAACATTGACTTACCGAAGATTAACTTAGTTTATTATGATTGTTTCGGAGCGAGAGTTCAACCTGATCTTTGGGAAAAGCCTTTATTTGAAATGGTTTCCGACAAAATGAATGTAAATGGATTGTTAACAACCTATTCATCAAAAGGAAGTGTAAGAAGAATTTTAGAAGAGCTTAATTTTAAAGTTGAAAAAAAACAGGGACCTCCCGGAAAGAGAGAAATGATTAACGCTATAAAGTTTTGAGTTATTAATTATGAATTTGTTAGCTATATAAATGTAGTGGTTTTAATAATTATAGCTTTTTTAAAACTTATAACTCATAATTAATAACTTCTGACTTAAAACATTTTTCCTTATTTTAGCTAAGCAAATTATTATTTATGATTGACAATATTAATGTAAGAGTTTACGCCTGTGTTGTAAAAGATAAAAAAGTTCTAACGCTTTTTGAAGAATATGCAGGTGAACCCTTGATGAAATTCCCAGGTGGCGGATTGGAATATGGTGAAGGATTAACAGATTGTTTGAAACGTGAATTTGAGGAAGAACTGAATGTACATATAGAAATTGTAGAACATCTTTATACTCAGGAAGATTTTTTGGTTTCAAGGTTTAAATCTAACGAGCAATTGCTTACTATATATTATATGGTAAATATTACCAACGAAGAAGATTTTATCATTCTCGATCCTTGTATTGAAAAAATAGATTGGATTCCGATAGATACTTCTGAAAATCCGTTTATACTACCTATTGATAAAATTGTTTTCGATAAACTGAAAGAAAAATTCCTGTAAATATTTACAGGAATTTTTTTATTATTTTGATACTTTAAAATCTTTTGCTCCTGGATAAGGTTGCAAATAACCGGAATTCCAATTGGATTGAAGAAGTGATTCTAAGAACTCATCGGTTCTATTTTTATGAGGATTATACCTGTCTTTCAAATCAATATCTGCCATTTTACCCTTTACGTTCCACCAAAAAGCACTCCATCCTCCACGTAATTCTTTAATGATTTCGAAAACGTTTTTTCCGGTTGCTCTGTTCAATAATTTAGCAAAAACCTGACCTTCAGTTGTCGTTAAATCCCTTAATTGCTTTTCATATTGATCAGCTAACATATTTTGTCTGTCTTTTACATATTTTCGCTTTGCTGCCGTGTCAAGATTATTCATTTCTCCTTGAATATCTCTATATTGCTGCAATGCCGTTAAAAACAAAGGATAAACTCGATATAATTTTTTATTTAAAAAAAAGTAATAGTTTTTATCAAGCTGATTGTTGAATTTTGGTTTATTTAGAAGAACCAATTCATCCATGACAACTACCGTTTCACCATTAATCTCGTAGATTTTGGCCTTTTGTCTTTCATCATAATAGAATTTATTTCCAAATTCATCAGTCTGTAATTGATCTTGCGGATACTGCGCCAGAGATCTTGCAATAATAGAATCTCTCTGCTGCCCAAAAACAGTAAGACCAAAAAAGAACAGAAAAAGGCAGGCAATTTTATGAAATTTCATTATTTTTACACGTATTATAACAAAATTTGATAACAAAAATCATTCCTTTTATATGAAATTTGAGAAGAAATCTTTGAAATTTTTAGAGAAATATTTAAATACTTCGTCACCAACTGGTTACGAACATGAAGGTCAAAAAATATGGATGGATTATATCACTCCGTATGTAGATAAAGTTGAAGTCGATCATTACGGAACTTGTTACGGAATTATCAATCCTGAAGCAGAATTCAAAGTAGTCATTGAAGCTCATGCTGATGAAATTTCCTGGTATGTAAATTATATTACCGACGATGGTCTAATTTATGTTATCAGAAACGGAGGTTCAGATCAAACTATTGCGCCTTCGAAAGTTGTAAGTATTCATGGAGAAAAAGGAATTGTAAAAGGAGTTTTTGGATGGCCTGCAATTCACACAAGAAGCGCAAATCAGAACGAACCAACTCCAAAAATTGATAATATTTTCATCGATTGTGGTGCAACTTCAAAACAAGAAGTTGAAGATTTAGGAATTTTCGTAGGATGCATGATTACTTATCCAGATGAATTTTTCGAAATGAACAATCGTTATTTTGTTTGCAGGGCTTTAGATAACAGAATTGGTGGATTTATGATTGCTGAAGTTGCGAGACTTTTAAAGGAAAACAAAAAACAGATTCCTTTTGGTTTATACATTACCAATTCAGTTCAGGAAGAAGTTGGTTTGTACGGCGCAGATATGATCGCAGATACAATTAAACCAAATATCGCAATCGTTACAGATGTTACCCATGATACGACGACTCCAATGATTGAAAAGAAAAAGGAAGGCGATCAAAAATGTGGAGACGGCCCAGTTGTATTTTTTGCTCCCAGTGTACATCATACCATCAGAGAATTGATTATTGACACTGCAAAAACTAAAAAGATTCCTTTTCAAAGAGCTGCAGCAAGTCGCGCAACAGGAACAGATACAGATGCTTTCGCACATTCAAATGGTGGAGTTCCAAGTGCGTTGATTTCCTTACCTTTGCGATACATGCATACAACAGTGGAAATGGTATCTAAAGAAGATGTTGGAAACGTAATTCAATTGATTTACGAAACACTTTTGAAGATTACACCAGAAATGAAATTGAAATATCATTAAGAAAGAAGTTAGAATTAGATATTAAAAGTTAGTTCCAGTCTAGCTCTTATTTTCTACCTCTAAAATCTAAATATAAGTAAAAATGAGAACGAAACTTATTGCTCCTTCCCTTTTATCCGCAGACTTTGGGAACCTGCAGAGAGATATCGAAATGCTTAATAATTCTCAGGCAGATTGGTTACACATCGATGTGATGGACGGCAGATTTGTTCCGAATATTTCTTTCGGGTTTCCTGTGATGAAAACCGTACAACAACATGCAAAAAAATTTGTTGATGTACATTTAATGATTGTGGAGCCAGAAAAATATGTTGATGAATTTATCAGTCATGGAGCAGATTTAATCTCTATACACTATGAAGCCTGTACGCATATTCACAGAACAATTCATCATATTCAAAGCAAAGGTGTAAAAGCTGGAGTTGTTTTAAATCCTTCAACACCTGTATTATTGCTTGAAGATATTATTGCAGATGTTGATTTGGTTTTATTAATGAGTGTAAATCCAGGATTTGGAGGTCAGAAATTCATCGAAAATACTTACAAGAAAATCGCTGAGACTAAAGATCTTATTTTAAGTAATAATTCTACAGCTCTAATTGAAATTGATGGCGGAGTAAATTTAGATAATGCATCTAAATTATTTGAAGCTGGAGCAGATGTATTGGTTGCCGGAAATGCCGTTTTTTCAACAGAAAACCCTGAAAGAACTATTGAACTTTTAAAGGTTTAAATTAAAAATTCAAATATAAAAAGGGCTATTTCATGAAATTTGAAATAGCCTTATTCAATAAAACAAAAAGACAGTTGAATCAACTGTCTTTCTTCTCTTACAAAGAGATAATTTAATTATTATGGTCATTAGTTTTCTTTTTAGATTCGATGCCTAGGAATCTGATTCTCTGTTTTTATTTGATGTAAAGATGAAAAAATATGACACATCATCCTATCCGTAAAAACACGGAATTTTAATTCATAAGCATTTATTCTAATTTTTCTTCAAACATAACTGAATGATCAATTGCAAATAATTGAATTTTAAAAATATTAATTAATTTGAATCTAAACAATATAGTAATCAATGCGAAATACCTTATTTACAAATCAAGACTAAATGGCAGATATTTGACTATCAAATTATTAGAACAAAAAAAAATCCGGAAAAATTTCCGGATTTTTTTTATATAGATTTATTTAAAAAATCTCTCTCCCTGAAAAATGAAACTGAGCTTCAATTAAAGCATTTTCGTTAGAGTCAGAACCGTGCACTGCATTCTCTCCAATGCTTCTAGCAAACATTTTTCTGATAGTTCCTTCAGCCGCTTCAGCAGGATTTGTAGCTCCGATTAAAGTTCTGAAATCTTCAACCGCATTGTCTTTTTCTAAAACTGCAGCTACAATAGGACCTGAACTCATAAAATCAACCAATTCTCCGTAAAAAGGTCTTTCAGCATGCACTTCATAGAATTTTTTTGCATCTGCAACAGTAAGCTGAGTTAATTTTAAAGCCTTGATCTTAAAACCACCTTCTGAAATTTTTCCTAAAATAGCACCAATGTGACCGTCAGCAACTGCATCTGGCTTAATCATTGTGAATGTAATGTTTGACATAATTGAATATTTTTTTAATGGCACAAAATTACAAAAAATATCTAAAATAAATTTTAAATTAATTTTAACATAAAATAACTTTTATTAAGAATTGAGAGTAATTTCTTGGCACAGTAATTGTAACTATTAATTCGATTCTCATGTTTAATTTGAGTTTTCATGGTTATTAGTTTTTACCCAGCTTCGGCTGGGTTTTTTATTGCTAATAATTAGCATTTAAATTATATAATTCACAATTTTATAATTCCAAATATGAGTATAAATACTCTTTTTGCTTCAAAATAAAACAAAGAAATAAGTTTAGCTTAAAAAATGTAAGAAAATTACTTATCTGTGAGTATTCTCTTCCGCCTCTTCCATCAATTTAATATAAGTGGAATATCTTGAAGATTGAATTTCGCCAGTTTCTAAAGATTCTAAAACGGCACATTTTGGCTCATTTATATGCATACAATTATGATACTTGCATTGTTCCTTCTTTTTAAAAATTTCAGGAAAATAATGCTGTACTTCTTCCTTTTCAATATCAATCATCGCAAATTCTCGAACTCCAGGAGTATCTATAACATTTCCTCCAAAATCCCAAAAATGCATTTGTGCAAAAGTAGTTGTATGCTTCCCTTTTAAATGAGTATCAGAAATCTCCGAAGTTCTTAAATTCAGATTTGGCTGCATTGCATTGACCAAAGTTGATTTACCACAACCGGAATGACCAAAAAATACAGAAGTTTTATCTTTGAGAAGCTCAACCAGATCATCAAGATTTAATTTTGAATAAGAAGAAATTTCCAAAGTTTCGTACCCGATTTCATTGTAAAGAAATTCAATATCTTTTACAATTTCAGATTCTTCTTCAGAAAGAACATCCATTTTATTGAATAAAATCAATGGAGTAATATTGTAAGCTTCACAACAAGCTAAAAAACGGTCTAGAAAACCGAGAGAAGTTTCGGGATGTTTTAAAGTAAAAATAAAACAAGCCAAATCAATATTCGAAGCAATAATATGCGCTTCTTTTGAAAGGTTTACAGATTTTCGGATAAGATAATTTTTGCGGGGCTCAATTTTCGTAATCCATGCAACATCATCCTGCTCCAACTGAAATTCTACAAAATCACCAACGGCTAAAGGATTTGTAAGTCTGGTTTTTATCAGTTTAAATTTCCCACGAATTCTCGCTTCAAAAATTTTTCCGGTTTCTGTTTCCAAAACCTGATACCAACTTCCTGTAGATTTAATGATTTTTCCTTTCATATATAGATTGCAAATATAAGGAATTAGGTTTAGGTAATAGGATTTAGTTTAAGTCTGAAACAAATTCTAAATCCTACTACTTTTCCAAAACCAGCTTATCTGTTAATCATAATACTATTTTGAACCTCAATTGATTCTTCGTGAATCGCTTTAAAAACCTTTTCAATAAAATCTTGCGACATTCCTGTCTCAGAAGCTTTTTGAATAGCATATTCTGTAATAACTTTCCAACGATCCGGTTGAAAAATCGCAATATCATTTTCTTTTTTCAGTTTTCCAATTTTTGATGAAATTTTCATTCTTTGAGAAAGTAATTCAATCAACTGAAAATCCAAATCGGAAATCAAAGTTCTATGTCTTCCCATTTCGTGATCAAAACCAGCTAATCCTGAATTTCTGACTTTCAAATTTGAAATCATTTCACCCAAAACTTCCGGTGTAATTTGTTGGGAAGCATCACTCCAAGCTTCATCAGGATTACAGTGAGATTCAATAATCGCACCTTGGTAACCCACATTCAAAGCTTCTTGCGTAATATCTGCCAATCCCGTACGATTTCCGCAAATGTGTGAAGGATCGATTAAAATCGGAATATTTGGAAACTGACTTTTAAAATCTAAAGCAATCTGCCAATTCGGATTATTTCTGTATTTCGTTTTCTGGTATGTTGAAAAACCTCTGTGAATAGCTCCTAAATTTTTAATATCCTGCCCTAAAAGTCTTTCCAAAGCACCAATCCACAATGCTAAATCCGGATTTACAGGATTTTTAACCAAAACTATTTTTTCAGTTCCTTTTAAAGCTTCCGCAATTTCCTGAACGGTGAAAGGATTTACTGTAGAACGTGCTCCAATCCATAAAATATCAACATCAGCTTTTAAAGCTGCATCAACGTGATGCGCATTAGCAACTTCTGTAGCGGTTTTAAAACCATATTCTTCCTTTACTTTTTTTAGCCAATTTAAACCAATTACTCCAACTCCCTCAAAGCCATTCGGTTTTGTTCTTGGTTTCCAAATTCCTGCACGGAAAATAGGAACCTGCGCATTGGTATTTTTAATTCTTTTTGCTGTTTCCAGCATTTGTTGTTCACTTTCCGCACTGCATGGTCCAGCGATAATGAGAGGCTGGTGAAAATCTTTTATCCAGCTGTTTTCCAAATCTCTTAAGTTCATATTGTTGTAAATTTTATTTTAAATTAAGCGCAATAGTATATGTATTATAAAGTTACTTTATAATTCTTTCAAAAAAATGTAGTTCAAAAATTGTTATGAAATCAGGAATCTTAACACAGAGTTCCTTATAGTTTTTAAGAAAGAAATTGAATTAGCTATACCAATAAAATCGATAATAACTTCTAAAATTTCTATAATAAAATGTAGCAAAAGAAAGATAACTGCTTAAGAAATAAGCAGGTGCAAAACTGATTGTTTGAGTAAAATCAGGAGTATATGGAAGTTTGGAATGTTCCAATTTTATACTGTATTTTATCTTTGTTTTTGTAAATATTAAGCAAATATATAAATTTATGACAAATCAAACCTCATTAAATCATCTAAATCTTTTAAAAGAGGATTCATTTCAATAAATTTTTCAAAAATTTTCTTCTTAGTCATCACTTCAATTTTTAGATTTTCATGATCTTTTTTAAACTGAAACTCGATAGAATGATTATGTACTTTATGTTTAAAATGATTAAAAAATTCAATACTGATTTTATCAAATTCTATTTTAGCAGAATCTGACGGATAAGAAATCTCAATGATTTTTTCGTCAATTTTAATGAGCTTAAAAGCTTTTATTGCATTAAAAATTACCGGGTCTTTGGTTCGAAGCTGTTTTAAAAGTACAGTCCATTCTGTCTGAATATCGGTATCTGTAAAATGATGTTCCGGCAGATTTTCGGAGTTGACAACAGTAGTATTTTCTTTTTCTTCAGTTTTCTCTTCTTGATTTAAGAATGAATTGATACTGAAACCCGAAGAAATATTGGGTTTAGATAAAGGCTTGGAAGCTTTAGTAACAGGTTGTGATGTTTTTTCAGGTTCAGCAACTTTAGTTTGAACTTTTATTTCTTCACTTTTTTTCTCCTGAATTTGAGTTGGTAATTTTACTTCCTGTTTCTCATCCAGAAATGGAGCTAATATTATAAACTTTTTTTTTTAGCTAATTCGCCACCGGCAGAAAGAGAAGACAATTGCATTAACGCAATTTCAACGGTAAGTCTAGGATTTTTTGAATTTTTATAATTAATATCTGCATGATTACAGATTTCGATTCCGTCAATTAAATGTTGCGGACTCCATTTTTGTCCCTGTTCTGTAAATTTAACTTTGGTCTGCTCTCCCACTTCAATCAAATCCATGGTTGACGGATTTTGAGCCATCATCAAATCACGGAAATGATTTCCCAATCCCGCTATAAATAAATGTGGATCAAAACCTTTTTTTACAATTTCATTAAAAGCAGAAAGTACTTCAGGAATTTTATTTTCTTTAGCTAAATCAACAATTTTCAGATATTGATCGTAGTCTAAAATATTTAAGACTTCAGCAGCCTTAGCAAGCGTAATATTTTTCTGAGAAAAGGTAGAAAGTCTGTCAAAAATAGAAAGTGCATCTCTCAACGCACCATCTGCTTTTTGTGCAATCAGATACAAAGCATCATCTTCATACTTTACATTTTCTTTTTCTGCAATTCCTCTTAAATGATTCTGAATATCAAGAATTGTAATTCTTTTAAAATCATAAATCTGACAACGCGATAAAATTGTAGGGATAATTTTATGCTTTTCAGTGGTTGCTAAGATAAAGATTGCATGAGCAGGTGGCTCTTCCAAAGTTTTAAGAAAGGCATTAAACGCAGCAGAAGACAACATGTGAACCTCATCAATAATATAGACTTTATACTGGCCAACTTGTGGTGCAAAGCGCACCTGATCAATCAACTCACGAATATCGTCAACAGAGTTATTAGACGCCGCATCCAGCTCATAAATATTGTAAGCAAAACCATCTTCTGAGACAGAACCATCTTTTTCGTTGATTTTTCTTGCTAAAATTCTGGCACAAGTCGTTTTGCCGACACCACGAGGTCCGCAAAACAACAGCGCCTGTGCCAATTGATTTTCTTCAATAGCATGTTCCAGCGTATCTGTAATATGAGATTGCCCAACAACAGTATCAAACTGTTGCGGACGGTACTTTCTTGCAGATACGATAAAATTTTCCATTGCCCAAAAGTAAGAAATATAGTTTTAATTTAAAAATTAAAATCTTCAAATTTCATGTAAAATATTGCTAAGGTTTGGGCAATAGATTATTATTTATTGTAAGCGAAGTCGATAATATCTACAATAGCTTTTTCAATCTTCTTCCTTCCTTCTTCACTTTTCATATCGATACCGCAAAACGTACTTCCGTTATGACCTGTATATAAATTCAAATGATAAGAACCGGCAATTAGAAGTGCTGTAATAGCTCTATATTCCTCAGACTTGTCTCCGAAATGAGGATCTGTAATATTTTTGAATAATACTTCTCCTACTTCTTCTCTCTGATCTAAAATTTTCTTCAGAATAGGTCTGCTTTCTGACATTTCCCAAACAAGGATTTTTTGAAGTTCTTTGTTTTTCTTTAAACTTTCAAACTGGTTTACAATTGCCATTTTAGACAATTCTTTTCCTCCGTCTGATAAGTCTACATCATCACCTGCTTCAAATTTACTCCAGTAATCCTGCGATCTGATATACTCATCAATAAGCTTATCAGTACTTCCAAAATATTCATAAATTAATTTTTTGTCAAACCCTGCAACTGCAGCAATTTTACTTACCATTAATCCGGAATATCCTTTGGTTTTCAAAATCTTTCCTACTGCATTGAGTAGTTTTTGTTTTGTTTTTTCTTTGTCCCTAATAGGACCTTGTACAACTTTTCTAGGCATCGTTTTCTATTTAATTTTTGCTATAAGCAACTTTTCAATAATATTTAAAAATTCTAAATCGCCTGTAACCTACTGTTTACAAAAGACTTAATAGAACTTCACATTCACAAATATACATCTCTTTAGTGAGAATTGTGGAACATATATTTCTTATTTACGATTTTTTTTCTCATCCGGTTTCACTAAGTGTAGAAAAACCTAAATTTATTTCCTTGTCAGTGTATTTTTTCTTAAAATAAAAAGTGCAAAAATACTACATCTAAGATTAATAAAAAATGAAGTAAAATTTAATATTCTCTATTAAACTTTACAGAAGTGAAATTTCTTTATAAAATAACAATTGATTACAATGATATAATGTAAAACAAATCATTTATGATTAAATTTCTCACTAAATAAAATAATTCACTATCCTTAATTAAAATTACGTTTTTTTTGAATATCAAATAATAAATTTCAAGAAAATAATTAGTGTTTCTTTGGGAAGCTTCACCCTTCTGTTGCACTTTTAGTGCCAATGTTGATTTTCATTGGAAAATTCTTTTTTTATCTTTAATTTTTTTATTTTTTTCATTTAAATAATCATAAGATTAAAAGACTTTTTTTAAACAAAAACACTATCAATTCTACCTTTGCAACTCCGAATATTGCTACCAAAAATATTATTTGGAGACTGACTAATTAAAAATGAAAATCATTCCTTTAAAAGAAGACAATTTTATTGCTGGCAAATTAAAAAAATTCAAAATTCTGAAAGAAAATCCTGAAGCGAGAGGAATAAAAATGTCGACACAGCCTTTTTAATTATTACAAAAAATGATTACATTCTTATCAGTGCCAGTTTTGGTTGGAAAACTAAAGCCGGAAAATTAGTTATCACTGAAATTCTCGAGATAGAAAATATTCATCCTGACCAAATAACTAAAATCGTTCTGTCTCATTTACATAAAGATCACATCAACGGAATGTTGTTGAAAACAGATAACGGTTTTAAACCTACGTTTCCAAATGCTAAAATGTATATTCAAAACAGAGAACTCGATTTTGCTTTCGAAAGTTGCGGAAATCCTTCTTTTGATTTTGAAGTTTTAGAATCATTAATTCAACAACAAAATATTGTTTGATGAATGAAGATCAGGGAAATATAAATGAAGAAATCTATTTTGAAATTGTTGGTGGAATCTTATTTGAAATATCATGTTGCCTACAAAAGTGATTATGATGATAAAAAAGCAATGCAATTACGCATCAAATGGCAGAAAGAAGCGACAGAAAATCATTGGAAAATTTTACTTTATCAAGATTTAGATAAAAACATTTTACAATTTTAAAGTACTTATCAGTAAACCTCCTGAAAATCAATTACAGGAGGTTTCAATTTTAAACTTATTTAATTATCTACTTACTGTATTCAAAAGTTCAATATCTTCTGAACTTAAGTTTAATTCCGGAGCAGCAAACAATGTCTTTAATTGATATTCACTTGTGGCACTTACAATGGGAGCCGTCACTAAAGGATTTGCTAAAAGCCAAGCTAATGCAATCGAAGCCTGACTCGTTTGATGTTTCACACTGATTTCATCCAAAGCTTTTAAAACATTCAAACCTTTTTCATCTAGATATTTTCTCACCCCCTCTCCTCTTGCGCTTTTATTTAAATCATCTTCGTTACGATATTTTCCGGTAAGGAAACCTGCCGCCAATGACCAATAGGTAAAAACACTCAAATCATATTCTTTAACCAAATCAGCATATTGAGTTTCAAACTTTTCTCTTTCCAATAAATTGTAGTGCGGTTGTAAAGCAACGTATTTTGGAAGATTATTTTTTTCTGCAACTTCAAAAGATTCTTTTAACCTTTCCGGTGAAATGTTTGAAGCGGCAATGTAACGAACTTTTCCGGCTTTAATAATTTCATCATATGCTTCTAAGGTTTCTTCAACCGGAGTTTTGTTATCATCAAAATGGGTATAATAAAGATCAATATGATCGGTTTGAAGCCTAGTAAGAGATTCGTCAACCGACTTTAAAATATGTTTTTTACTAATATCAAAACCATGCTCTTTTGTTTCCGAACCCACTTTTGTGGCAATAACAAAATCGTTTCGGTTGTTTCTCTGCTTCATCCATTTCCCAATGATTTCTTCAGACTGACCACCCTTTCCATTTACCCACCAAGAATAAGTATCGGCTGTATCAATAAAATTAAAACCTCCTGCTGTAAACCGATCTAAAATATCAAAAGACTGCTTCTCATCTAAAGTCCACCCAAAAACATTTCCACCAAAATTAATTGGTGCTACTAAAAGATCAGTATTTTTTATTTTTCTTCTTTCCATAAATAGATTGTATTAAATTTTAATAGTATTGCTAATTTATGAAACAACCTTAAAAAATCCTTTCACACTCTAGTTTTAATAAAGATTTCTGCTATAGAAAATTTCGATTGAATTAATTTAGAACTGAAAATTATAATTAAATTATCTGAGAAATTATATTTTATTGTAAATTTGTCCTTTCGAAAAAGGAAATGGTGTCTTCCTTACCCAACCGCCTTGAAAAGCTGATGGCGCCTGATTAATTGAATGTTTTACCATTTAATCAGGAAATTATGTTTAGAAATAACAAAAAATCAGTTTTTAAAATTCTAATTATTTTAATTAAATTATTTTTCAGAAAATATCCTTCTGCACTTTTTGTGCTGAAATGGCTTTTTATCACTTTCATAATTGGAATTTTAATAGGAAGTGCTTCTGCATTTTTTCTTCAGACTTTAGAATGGGCAACGCAATTCAGAGAAAATCATCTTTGGCTGATTGCTTTTTTACCTTTGGGCGGATTCTTAGTTGGATTACTCTATCATTACTTTGGAAAAGACGTTGAAAGTGGGAATAATTTATTGATTGAAACTATTCACAATCCTCAAAAAACTATTCCTTTAAAAATGGCGCCTTTTGTCTATTTAGGAACTATGATTACTCATTTTTTCGGAGGTTCAGCTGGTCGTGAAGGAACTGCTTTACAAATGGCAGGAGCAATTGCTGATCAATTTTCAAAACCATTAAAATTATCAACAGACGATAGAAAAATTTTAATTATTTCTGCAATTGCAGCAGGATTCGGTTCGGTTTTCGGAACGCCTTTAGCGGGAGCAATTTTCGGGTTGGAAGTTTTTGTTGTTGGCAGATTAAAATATAACGCTCTATTCCCGGCAATTTCTGCAGCTGTAATTGCAGATTTAATTACAAAATTATGGAATACGCACCATACTCAGTACAAGATTAATTTTATTCCCGAAATTTCATTTTTAAATATTCTTTATACCGTCATCGCCGGAATTTTCTTTGGGATTTGTGCAGCTATTTTCAGTACAACCATTCATAAAATCGGAGGTATTTTTAAATCTAAAATTAATTATCCTCCACTTCGACCATTCATTGGCGGAATTATAATCGCAGTTTTGGTTTGGTTAATTGGAACAGCAAAATACATCGGTTTAGGAATTCCTACAATTGTTGATTCTTTCGAACAGCAACTTCCTGCTTATGATTTTGCATTAAAAATGATTTTTACAATGATGACTTTGGCTGCTGGTTTTAAAGGTGGAGAAGTTACTCCGTTATTTTTTATTGGTGCAACTCTAGGAAATGCTTTAGGTTATTTCATTCCTTTGCCTATTGCACTTTTGGCGGGTATGGGTTTTGTAGCAGTTTTTGCAGGAGCGACTAATACTCCGATTGCGTGTAGTATTATGGCGATTGAGTTATTTGGAAATGAATGCGGTGTTTATGTGGCCATTGCATGTATTGTTTCATATTTATTTTCAGGCTCAAATAGTACTTATAAAAGTCAGATTATTGGTGAACCTAAAAACAATAGATTTTTAAAAGATATTGGTAAGAAGTTGAGCGAACTTTGATTTATATCTAAAAAAATACCCTTTGAAATTATCGCAGGGTATCAGAAATTAATTCAATTTAGGGATTTTAATCTTCTCTAATTCTGTTTTATAATATTCAAGTTCAGTATGAATTCTATTTATATGACTTTTAAAGTAAGTTGAAGATTTAAAAAGTTCTTCATAATAATTGATTCCTTCAAAAAGATTTGATTTAAAAGTATTCCATTTTTTGATTTGAGAATTAACTACATCTCCTGAAAAATTTAAAATTTCTTTTTGTAAATGGTCAACATACATTTTTAGTTCATTAATAAACATATTGGGCCGATCAATTTCTGAAAGCACATTCCTATTTCCATAAATATGACCAACCATTTCTGAAAGCGATAATTCTTTATCGAAATACGCCAGATTCGGTCCCGGACAAATCACAACACCTTGCTTTTCACCTTTGATTTCAATGCCGTTTTCTAGATATGCCGAATTTACTAAACCTACACAAAGGCAAGCTTTTTCGGTAATTGCATTTTTTTTAGATTGAAATTGCTTTTCGTTTAACTCATTTTT
The DNA here is from genome assembly GCF_026460945.1 of Chryseobacterium luquanense. Taxonomy (GTDB): domain Bacteria; phylum Bacteroidota; class Bacteroidia; order Flavobacteriales; family Weeksellaceae; genus Chryseobacterium; species Chryseobacterium luquanense. The sequence continues at coordinate 100,033 of NZ_JAOVZV010000008.1, read as the reverse complement.
TAAATCTTCAAGTTCATTTAGTTTAATGTCTTGATATTTTTTTGATGCCGTACAAATTCCCTGTGGTGAATATTCTTTACTTAATGCCAGTAATTTTTTCGGACAAGAACTTCCATATTTATTTCTAGCTTGTTTTTGATTTTTTATAATTTCGTTTGATGTTCCTTTTACTGTATTAAACGGAACTCCCAAAGGGGAAATATTACTCAGGTAAAAATCATTTTGCTTTGATTTTGCTAAAAGATTTCGGGTTTCAGAATCCACTGAAGTCGCTTCAGGAACCAATAAAAATGGCGAACCCCAACCAACGCTGTCAACCTTATAATTTTCTAAAAGAAAATTGTGTTCTTCAGAAGTTCCTACTCCACCTTGAACGGTAATTTTCATTTCTAAAGGCTCTTTTGGAATATTTTTTCCTTTTTGTTCTAAAGCTTTAATCATCAACGAATGTGCAGAAAAAATTAATTCGTTTTTCTTTGTCTTAAATTCTTCCATAATAGGACCAAGCAACAAACCTTCTGTAGCAAAAGCGTGACCACCGCAATTTAAACCAGATTCAATTCTATATTCTGAAACCCAGAGTCCCTTTTTAGCCAAAAAATTTCCCTGAATCATCGCAGAACGGAAATCACTGACTTTAAGAATGATTTTCTTTTTAATAAAGTTATTAGAATCCGGGAAAAAATCATCAAATTCTTCGATATAACTGTATAATCGAGGATTCATTCCAGCGGAAAGTACCATTGATGACGAAATTTTACTTTGAGCAAAACCACGCAAAGAAGCATGTGCATCATTATAAATTACCGGAAGCTGTTCGTTTTTTTTATAATTGTCTTTATCTACTTTGGTCATGATATTCACATCAATACTTCCGGGAACGAGATTCTTTTCAAGGAAATTTTTCATATTTAAAGCTAAAAAATCTCCTTGATTTAGAATATTCTGAAAACCACTTTTCAATTCAGATGTATTGGGAAGCATCGTCATGAAGTTTTTGAGAGCATCGGTATTTTTAGAAAGTTCTTCTTTGAAAGATTCAAATTTTTCAGTTACAATATCATCCATCATATCAAGATAATCTGTAATTCTCTTCGCTCTGTAATCTTCGGTTTTTGTTGAAATTCCAAAATAGTTGAGATTGAACTTTTTGCTGTAGAAATTTTTCATTTTTTCTACAATTTCATCGTCAATAATCGATATGACTGAGGAAATTCCGTATTGTGCGACACGAATCGGGCTGTCTATTGTGTAAGATAATCCCATAACGGGAATGTGAAAGCTGTGTAAGGGTTTATTAATCATTATTTTAACAATAAAATTTTCTCTCATATTTCTATGAAAGTGATAATGATCTGAAAACCTGTGAGTTTTTTAAACTCTCTACAAAAGTAAATATTTACATCAAATTATGCAATAAATAATACTTAAATTCAAATCTATTACTGTACAGTTCGCTAAACCAAATATTTACAGATATTATTGCATTTTTATAAATTTATTATTAAAAATCATATCAATTTGGTAGTTTTTTAAATCTTTATTTGTTAAATTTACGTTTTTAATTTCATAAATATTTATCTATTTATAATGTTTGAGTTTAGAAAAACACTTCTTTTATTTACCTTATTTTTTAGTTTTTTGGCAGCAGCCCAGCAAAAACTGACCGCCAAAGAATTGAAAATCAGGATTACAAATAATTCTAAACTCTATAAAACCAATATTGATAAGGCTTACAGTGAATTAAATGGTCTTTTGAAACAATCTGTTATTCTAAAAGATTCTATTTCTGAAATGAAACTTCTCGACAGAAAATGCCGATATTTCTACAGTAAAAATATGATGGACAGTCTGATTATTACGAGTGAAAATCTTCAGAAAAAATCTCATTTATATAAAGATATTTATTTTGAAGCAATGTCTAATATCTATATTGCTGAGACTTATTCTATCAATAAATTTCCAGATAAAGCCATTGCCTATTTGAATTCTGCTTACAAAATTCTTCAAAAAGGAGATTCGAATAGTGAGAAAATATTTTATGCAAAATCAAATGTCCTCAATAGTTTTGCGAATATTTATCTAGATAAAAATCAACCAAAAGAAGCTGCTAAAAAAATTTATGAAGAAATTGAAAGCGGAAAACAACTTAAAGACAAATATGAACGTGATAATTTCCAGTATTTAAATTATGCAAATTTGGCTAATATTTATAGTCAGTACAACATAGATTCTGCTTATCACTATGCAAAAAAATCGATTCTGATAAAACCTGGTGATGTTGCTGATGACAAATCGATGATTGACAACTATTCTGTGATTGGAAAAGTTTATAAGGATAAAAAAAATTATGAAAGTTCATTAAAAAATTTCCATAAAGCACTTTATATCAGCAACAAAGATGGAACAGAGATTAATGCCAATCAGATTTATCATTCACTCAAAGAAATTTACGAAATTCTCAATGTGAAAGACAGCGCAAATTTTTATGGAACTAAGATTGAGCAATATGAATTAAAAGCTTTAAAAAGCAAATACAATTCTTTACAGGAAGTTATTAATAAAGATAAAAAAGAACAGGAAAACTCTCAAAATCCTTTATGGTATTGGGTTATTCCTGTTTTAGCAGCAATCGGCACTACTGCTTTTTTCACTTACAAAAGAAAGAATAAAAATACAGCAACCGAATCTGAAGCAAAACCCGACTTCAATCTCAGCGAAGCCTATCATGATTTGATGGAACTTTTAGAAAAAAGAGATCCTGCATTTATATTTGCTTTTGAAAATGTTTATCCAGATTTTTCTAAAAAACTATTAGCAAAAAGTTCAGATCTGCAACAGTCGGAGATCGAATTTTGTGCTCTTTTAAAAATGAAATTGACAACCAAGGAAATTGCAAAGATCAGTTTCATAGAAACCAGAACGGTTCAGAATAAAAAATACAGAATCAGAAAAAAATTAGACATTCCACAAAATGTTGACATCTATTATTGGATCGATCAAATATAATTATTTTAAATCCTAGCTAATTTTACACTTTTTCACTATTATCAATTTTTGAATTATCTTCTAAAAATATCCAAAAATAATCACAATACCCTAAAAAAGTATGTAATGAGTATGTAATTTAACAAACATTTCATAAAAACACTTCCAAAGTAATTTTACACATAATATATTTGCCGACAGATAAACTGATAACAATTGGCTTAAAATCTGAACTGCTTTTCAGACCAATTTGTAAAATCTAAACTTGATTAAAACAAATATTTATGGTAAAAATCTCCAATTTTAATTTTGCAAAAGTTCTTACAACTTTAGGAATATTGGCAAATGTAATTTCCGTCAATGCTCAGCAATGGGAAAATGTTGGTTCTTCTGCAAATATTTCTGCAGGAACGGGAAGTTTTAATAATCTTATAATTGATGCACAGGGAAACTATTATGTTTCTTATTACGATCTTTCGGTTAGCAAGGGATCCGTTCAAAAATTTAACGGAACTTCTTGGTCGCATCTTGGAGGAAGCGCAGGAATAACGACAGGAGCAGCAACATACAGTTCTTTAGCTATCAATCCATCTGGAAGTATTTTATATTATACAAATCAGGGGACAGGTTTCGAAGCACGCAAATTTGAAGGATCTGCATGGTCTTCTTTACCAAGTGTTTCTACATCTACGACAAATTATCAGGCTTCGGCAGTTTCACCTACAAATGTTTTGTTTGCATACGGTTCTTATGGTTCGGGAACAGTTCAGCGGTTTGTAAATGGAGCTTGGGAACAGGTTGGAGCAGCGAGTATTGCAGGTGGAGTTCCTTATAATGCAGAGATGGTAATAGGAACGAATGGAAAAGTTTACGTTACTCACAATGTCTCTGGTGTAAAAGTTTATGAAAACAGTCAAACAGCTTCAGCAACAGATGCATGGACATTAGTTGGCGGTACAAATGTTGGAACGACATTCACAGAAGGAACAAATGCAACTTCAGACATTGCAATTGGCTCAGATAATACATTATATGTTGTTTATTCTTCACCTTCATCCAATAACAGGAAATTGAATGTGAAAAAATTTAATGGAACAAACTGGGTACAAGTTGGGAACGCTGATTTTGGAATTTCAAATGATCTCTATAACGTATCAATTGCAGTAACTCCTGCCGGAAAATTATATACTGTAGCAAGTGGATGGGCTATAAATAGCGGTAAAAATACAGTATACGAATATAATTCTACTACAAATACCTGGGTAACTTTAGGTGGTGATTTTGTATCTGATGGAACGGCAACTTACAATGATTTACAATTTGATGCAGCAACAAATTCTTTGGTTCTTACCTATTCTCAAACCGGAATTAAGATTAAAAAGTTCTCACTTGGCTCTTTATCTGTAAACGATATAGAGAAAAATGAACTTAATATTTACCCTAACCCAACTAAAGGAATTGTAAATATCAAAGGAGATTCAAAAGTAAAATCCGTGGAAATTACCAATACTGTCGGACAAGTTTTGAGTGCAAAATCAGACAATCAGCAAGTTGATTTAACATCTTATCCTAAAGGGGTTTACTTTGTGAAAATCAATCTTGAAAACGGAAAACAAATCACGAAAAAAGTGATTAAAAATTAGAAGAAATAAATCGTACATAGAAATTAAATTTAGAAGAGTAAGGCTTTGATTTTTTCAAAGTCTTATTTTTTATTTGAACATTAAAATAGTTTATAAATATATTATTAAAAATAAATAAATTATATTTGTATACTATTAAATAGTTTAGATATGAATTACACATTGGTAAAAGATGCTATTCAGCTCTTAGAACAATTCGATTCTGAGAATAAAAATTCTCAATATATTTCTGATATTGAAGGATTTAAAAAATGGATCCAAAATCAGCAAAACAATATAAAACCTTCAGCAAGAAATATTGTTTGGGAGGGGAAAGAAAATGGAAGAAGTCCGGAAAGTGTGATTAGTACACTACTCGTTCATTTAAACCGATATGCAAAAACTTACTCCAAGTCGGCAATTGTGGGTTCTGAATTTTCCACCCAGGAAGAATTTATTTATTTAATTAATCTAAAATCTTTCGGGGAAATGACTAAAACAGAGCTTATCAAAAAAAACATTCAGGATAAACCTGTAGGAAATCTTATCATCAATCGTCTCATCAAAAATGCTTGGGTAAAACAGGTTGATTCTAAGACAGATAAAAGAACAAAAGTAATCAGCATTACTCAAAAAGGAATTGATGTACTTGAAAAACAGATGAAAAATATTAGAAATGCTTCAAAAATTGTAAGTGGAAATCTAAGCGAAGACGAAAAATACACATTAATAGAACTATTAAATAAGCTCGATCATTTCCATAATCCCATTTTTGGCAGAAATATTGAAAGCATAAATTTAATAGATACAGTCTTCAAAGAAAATTCATTTAATGATAATTAATTATGATTAAAAAAATAGCAGTTATCGGTTCAGGATTTTCAGGATTATCTGCTGCAGCTTATGCAGCGAAAGAAGGTCATGAAGTTCATATTTTTGAAAAAAACAACAGTCTCGGGGGAAGAGCGAGACAATTTAAAACGGATAACAATTATGTTTTTGACATGGGCCCAAGTTGGTATTGGATGCCTGATATTATTGAAGATTTTTTCAATGATTTCTGGAAAACTTCTTCAGATTATTATGAATTGATTTCATTAGATCCACAATTTGAGATGGTTTTTTCTGATGGAGTTATGGCTGTTCCCCAAGATTATTCTGAAATGCGTGATCTATTCGAAAATATTGAAAAAGGAGCTGCCAAAAAATTAGATGAATTCATGGATGATGCGCAGTATAAATATGAAGTTGGGATGAAAGATTTCGTCACAAAACCGTGTCATTCCTGGTTTGAATTTGTTTCTCCTAAAATTGCAAAAAGTGCTTTAAAATTAGATTTATTATCTAATTTCCATCGTTTTGTAAGAAAATATTTTACAAACCCGAAATTAATAATGTTAATGGAATTTCCGGTAATTTTTCTGGGAGCTGCTCCAAAGGATATTCCTGCTTTATATAGTTTAATGAATTATGGCGGTTATAAATTAGGAACCTGGTATCCAATGGGAGGTTTTTACAAAGTAATTGAAGCGATGTCTGAAATCGCTGAAGAACAAGGGGTAAAATTTCATTTAAATTCAAATGTTGAAGAAATTAAAATTAAAAATGGAAAAGCAGAATCAATAGTAGTTAACGGAACGGAAATTGAATTTGACACCGTAATTGCTTCATCCGATTATCACCACACTGAGGAAAATTTAATTCAAAAAGAATATAAAAATTACAGCGAAGACTACTGGAAAAAGAAAACTTTTGCACCTTCATGTCTGATTTATTATTTAGGATTTAAAGAAAAAATTCCAAATTTAAAACATCACACTTTGTTTTTTGAAAACGATTTGGAATTGCATACCTCAGAAATTTACGAAGATAAAAAATGGCCTACAAAACCATTATTTTATGCTTGTTGTCCGTCAAAAACAGATAAAAATGTAGCTCCTGAAAATTGCGAGAATGTATTCCTTTTAATGCCTATAGCAACAGGAATTGAAGATAACGAAGAAACACGGGAAAAATATTTCTTAGAAATGATACTGAGACTGGAAAAACATACCAAATCATCAGATCTTTTATTAAAAATAGATTATAAAAAGAGCTATTGCATCAATGATTTCAAAAAAGATTATAATGCCTATCAGGGAAATGCGTATGGTTTGGCAAATACGCTGAGCCAGACTGCAGTTCTGAAGCCTTCACTGAGAAATAAAAAGGTAAAAAATCTCTTTTACACAGGACAACTAACGGTTCCGGGACCAGGAGTTCCGCCATCAATTATTTCCGGAAAAATAGCAGCAAAAGAAGCCACCAAATAACTCAAGATATGAAAAAACTTTTCGATGAACTTTCTTATAAGATCAGTAAACAGACCACAAAACAGTACAGCACAAGTTTTTCTTTGGGAATTTTGGCGCTTTCCCCTAAAATAAGAAATTCTATTTACGCCATTTACGGCTATGTAAGATTGGCAGATGAAATCGTCGACAGCTTTCATGATTTTGACCGTACTACCCTTTTGATGCGATTTCGTGAGCAAACCAATCAGGCTTTGGAAGAGAAAATTTCGTTGAATCCTATTTTACAGGCTTTTCAGGAGACCATTCATCATTACGAAATTGATGTGCAATTAATTTATCAATTTCTTAAAAGCATGGAAATGGATTTGCAGAAAATAGACTATAATTCAGATCTATATAAAGAATATATTCTCGGTTCTGCAGAAGTTGTTGGCTTAATGTGTCTTCACATTTTTGTTGATGGAAATAAAGAAATGTATGAAAGATTAAAACCTACTGCGATGAAGCTAGGTTCAGCTTTCCAAAAAGTCAATTTTCTACGTGATATGAAAGATGATTATCAAATTTTGGGAAGGACTTATTTTCCAAATGTTGATATTTCATATTTCGATAATGTGGTAAAAGCTCAGATTGAACAAGAAATTTATGCTGAATTTAAAGAAGCTTTGGAAGGAATAAAAAAACTTCCAAACTCTTCAAGATTTGGCGTTTATCTTGCTTACCGATATTATATTTCACTTTTTAGAAAAATAAAAAGAACTTCAGCCAATAAAATAATTAATCAGAGAATAAGAATTTCAAATGGCAAGAAATTTTCTCTCATGATGAGCAGTTATGTACAATATAAAATGTCATTTCTGTAAATTTTCAAAAACCTAAATATTAACATAAATAAAATTATGATTCATCAATTTGAACGTCAGCAACAACTGAACTGTGATTTAGAAACAGCATGGAAATTCTTTTCATCAGCCAATAATCTTTCAGAGATTACTCCAAAAGACATGAATTTTGTTGTAAGAACCAAACTTTCAGATGATGAAATCTATGAAGGAATGTTGATTGATTATTATGTTTCGCCACTTTTTGGAATTAAATTAAATTGGCAAACTGAGATTACTCAAGTCAAAAATCAAAGCAGCTTTACCGATTTTCAGAGAAAAGGCCCTTTTAAACTTTGGAACCATTTTCATGAGTTTATTCCAAATGACAGTGGAGTTTTGATGAAGGACACGATTAGTTACGAATTGCCATTTGGTTTTTTAGGAGAAATTGCGCATAGTATAATGATTAAGCAAAAACTAGAGCATATTTTCGATTATCGATTTAAAATTTTGGAAGAAACTTTTAATAAAAATTAGTATGAATTTTTTAATTATAGTAGCGACATTTTTTTTGATGGAAGGAATTACTTGGCTTGTTCACAAATATATTATGCATGGATTTCTGTGGACGCTTCACCGCGACCATCACGATCATAGCAACGAAGGACATATGGAAAGAAACGATTACTTTTTCGCCATTTTTGCAATTCCAACTATTGCTTTAATGTACTACGGAACAATCAATAATTTCAACGCTTATTTTTATATAGCAATAGGAATTACTTTATACGGAATGGCATATTTTTTCGTTCACGATATCTTTATTCATCAACGTTTCAAGATTTTGAAGAATACAAAAAATCCTTATTTATTGGCAATTCGAAGAGGTCATAAACAACATCATAAACACACAGGAAAAGAATATGGAGAATGTTTCGGATTTCTATGGGTTCCTGTGAAATATTTCAAAATGTTTTTCAACAAAAATAAAACGTAAATGTGGCAATACACGTATTTGACGATTAATTTTTTCACCATTATTATCTGTTTTTTATTTTCTTTTCATGCGAAAATTAAATTTCACAGACATTTTGGAGCATTTTTGCTCTCATCAACTATTGTTGCCGTTTTTTTTATTGCTTGGGATATTTGGTTTACAACAAATGGAGTTTGGTGGTTTAATGATCAATATTTAATCGGAAAAAGACTTTTCGGACTTCCCATCGAAGAATTACTGTTTTTTATCTGCATTCCGTTTTCATGCATCTTCACTTATTTTTGTTTAGATAAATTTTTCAAGCTTGATTGGAAACCTTCTATCGAGAAGATTTTCGTAGTTATTTCAGTTATTTCGTGCTTTATTTTAGCAATTATTTTTAGAGACAAAATATATTCTCTCGTTACCTTTTTGACAACTGCAATTAGTTTAATTGTTCTTTATTTTGTTTTAAAAGTAAAATGGATTGGTAAAGCTTCCTTCATTTATCTGATTTTGATGCCCGGATTTTTAGCAGTCAATGGAATCCTTACTGGAACCGGACTTGATTCTCCAATCGTTAATTACAATCCTAAAGATTTTATTGGTTTCCGAATTTTAACGATCCCAATTGAAGACACAGTTTACGGCTACGAAATGATTCTTTGGAATCTTTTCTTCTTTTATAAATTTAAAAAAAATGAACAAGATTAATATATTCTGGTTTCGAAGGGACTTGAGGCTTCAGGATAATACAGGTTTAAACTCTGCATTAAAATCAGATAAAAAAGTTCTCCCGATTTTTATATTTGATAGTGAAATTTTAGACCAACTTGAAAATAAATCTGATCGCAGAGTTGATTATATTCATCAGGTTTTAGATCGGATAAATGAAGAATTAAAAAATTATCAATCCGGTATTAAAACATATCATGGAAAACCTGTTGAAATTTTTAAAGAAATTATAAAAGAATTTGATATTGAAACAGTATTCTGCAACAGAGATTACGAACCACAAGCAATAAGACGGGACAAAGAAATTACCGATTTTCTAAAGAAAAATAATATTGAATTTAAAGATTTCAAAGATCAGGTAATTTTCGAAAAGGATGAAATTGTAAAAAATGACGGTTTACCATACACCGTTTTCACACCGTTCTCAAAAAAATGGAAAGAAAAATTTTATCAGACTGAAATTCATTCAACCCAGACAAATTTTGATAATTTTTATTCATATAAAGTTAAAAATATTCACAGTTTAAAAGAAATTGGTTTTAAAAAAACAGACCTGAATTTTGAAGAACCGATTTTAGATAAAAAAATCATAGAATCTTATGATAAAAACAGAGATTTTCCGGCTTTGGATCATACAACACGGCTGGGAATTGCTTTACGTTTCGGTACAATTTCAGTAAGAAAATGTGTAAAATACGCTTCTGAATACAATGAAACCTGGCTGAATGAATTAATTTGGAGAGAATTTTTCATGCAGATTCTTTATCATTTTCCAAAGGTTGTTAAAAATTGTTTTAAAGAAAAATATGAAAAAATTGAATGGCGAAACAATGAAGATGAATTTAAACTTTGGTCTGAAGGAAAAACAGGTTATCCTATTGTAGATGCAGGAATGCGGCAGCTCAACGAAACAGGATTTATGCATAATCGTGTAAGAATGGTCGTTGCGAGTTTTCTTACAAAACATCTTTTGATTGATTGGCGATGGGGTGAAACTTATTTTGCTGAAAAACTTTTAGACTATGAACTTTCTTCCAACAACGGAAACTGGCAATGGGCAGCAGGTTGTGGCTGTGATGCGGCACCATACTTCAGAATTTTTAATCCAAGCGAACAAACCAAAAAATTTGATAAAGATCAAAAATATATCAAAAAATGGTTACCCGAAAATTATTCTAAAATTTCACAAATCGTTGAGCATACATTTGCAAGAAACAGAGCTTTAGAAACCTATAAAAAGGCGGTAAAAGATTAATCTTATCTAAATTAAAAATTTATTTACAAAAATTTAATCATCAGATTTAACTTTAGGTACCACACCAACAATGCAAGGCATAGTATTTGCCAATAGTAACTTACGTACCATAATAACAAATACACTACAAAATAATATGAAAGTTACTGATCTAAAAATTAAAAATTTGGTTGAATACCAAAACGAGATTTTTACAATTACCGAAATTTACCAAAATAACAATGATTATTTTGTAAAAATTGAGAATGATTTGCACAGTGTGTCATTATCAGCAGAGAAAATTAATCCTATTAAGATTACAGAAGATTGGTTAGAAAAATTTGGTTTCATGAGAACTTATACTTCAGATCATCAAATTCGCTACGAAAGACCAGAGTCGTTTATAAAATATGACATTGATTTAAGCTCAAAAAAACTTGTCGAAGGGCTTAAAATCTACGGAAATACAATCAGATGTAAATATATTCACGAATTTCAGAATATTTTTTCATCGCTTTTTGGTAAAGAAACAACTGCTTTTTTTAAGTCATCTTTTCATAAGGCAGCTATTTAAAAGGCAAATCAAATTATATATATCTATTTTAAATTTCCCTGACGAAGGTCAGGGATTTTTTGTTTTAGCTAATTCTTTTCTTATTACTGGCTTCAACCCAATTCTTTTTACCGCATTTTTTACAATTTCCTGCAGAACCAACTTCTTTTTCTTCAGTAAATCCACAAAAAGTACACGAATAGTGACCTGAAATGTGAATATTTTGAATCGGATGATCTAAAGAATTAAGCATAATAGGAAGTCCAAATTTCACCTTTTCGTCTTCAAAGAAAAATACACTTATTTCTCCGGAAACTTCTTCAATTGCAAATTCAATCTGACCTAAATGCGAAATACTTTTCACTCTTAACTCAGCAAAAAACTCATCGCTTCCTAAATTTTCCTTTTTAAAATTATCAATAGCAAAAACTCCATTTTCAATTAAGCAAATTGCTTTTCCTTCAAACAGATTTTCAAGTTTTTTAAATCTTCCGATTAGCAAGGTTATTGTTGAATAAAGTATGATGATTACTATGAAAACAATCATAGAAGAGACAATTCCGACTTCTTTATAAAACATCGGATCTCCAGCTGCAGAACCTAAACCGATAATCACAACCAATTCAAAAATAGAAAGTTGCTTCACTCCCCTTTTTCCTAAAACACGAAGACTTATAATAATGGTGAGAAACATGATGACTGTTCTAAGAACAATTTCCAAAAGGAAACCCCAGTCTTCTGTTCCCAGAAATAATTCTTTCCAGCTGAAACTTAAAAATGCAGATAAAAACATGATTATAATTTAATTGAGAGATTCAAAAAATAAGCCAAGGTAAAATTTAGCTTTTTATGAATAAGTTTGCAACAAATCATTCAAACAGACGACAAATTATCTAAAGCAATTAATAAAACATTTATCTTTAAAAAATCACATTTTAGTGAAAATAAATATTTCTAAAACTCAATTTAAATAATGAATAAGTTCCTCCTTCCCATATTAATTTCAATCACAGTTTGCGCCAATGCTCAAGACAAAAATAAAACGGCAAAATTAGACAGCCTTTTCACAAAAAAATATGAAGACAAAACATTTAATGGAAATGTTTTAATAGCCGAAAAAGGAAAGATTATTTTTCAGAAAAGTTTTGGAGTGGCAGATTATGAATCGAAAAGACTTCTGAATAATACTACGATTTTCGAATTGGCTTCGGTCTCCAAACAATTTACTGCAATGGGAATTGTTTTACTTGAAAAGCAGGGAAAACTAAAATATGATGATCCTATTTCCAAATATATTCCTGAGCTTTCGTTTTACAAAAATATTACGGTAAGAAATCTGCTGAATCACACAGGCGGTCTTTCCGATTATATCAATTTATTTTCTAAGAATTGGGACAAGAAAAAAATTGCAACAAACAATGATATTATTTCAGAATTTGCAAAATATAAACCTGAAATAAATTTTCAACCTAATGAAAAATATGAATACAGCAATACAGGCTATGCACTTTTAGGTTACATTATAGAAAAAGTTTCAGGGCAGACTTTTGGGGATTATTTGGAAACAAAAATTTTCAAACCTTTAGGAATGAAAAATACGTTTGTTTACAGAAGCAGATTTCAGCCAAAAGTTGTAGAAAATTATGCCAAAGGATTTATTGAAAATGATTTTGTATTTATCGTTTCACCTGATGTTTTAGGAAAATCTTATTTGTCTTATTATCTTGACGGAATTGTTGGTTACGGAATGGTAAATTCTACTACTGACGATCTATTAAAATGGGACAGAAGTTTGTACACCGACAAATTGGTTAATGAAAAAGATAAATCAATTATATTTCAGGGAGCAAAACTGAATAACGGAAAATTAACCGATTATGGTTTTGGGTGGCAAGTTGCACATCACAAAATAACGATATGGTAGTGGCTCACTCTGGAAGTTGGTCAGGTTATCTTACCTACATAGAAAGAAATTTATCCAAAGATCACACAATTATACTTTTACAAAACATAGAAACTTCTAAAAGTAGCTTTTCTTTGTCGATTGTGAGAAAAATTCTTAACAATGAAAAAATTATTAGTACCAATTTTAAAAAATTTACTTATACTTCGGCAGATTTAGAATTTTCGGGAGTTTATTCATCAGAAAAATTTCCAATAAAGATTACTATTACGAAAGAAAATAATACTTTGTTTGCTCAAGGAGAAGGTCAGGGTAAATTTGCAACAGAATCTTTTGAGAATAATTTATTTACTTTTGATCAAGCCGGACTTAGATTAACTTTTAATCCTGAAAAATCAGAAATGTTTTTCGAACAAGGAAAAAATAAAATAACATTTAAAAAAGAATAATATGAAAATTATTACAACCTTAATTTTAGTATTTTCTTCATTAATTCTTAATGCGCAACAGATTTTAGCTCAAGAAAAATATGTAGGAACTATTGACGGGAAGATAAATATTTCCTTTTATTTAAAAATTGAAGAAACGGGTTGTCCGAATATTATTGCTTCGGGAATTTACAAATACACAGATAATAAAAGCGGAAATTGGATTCTTCTCGACACTACTTTTTCTGAAAAAGCTCAACAATATACTTTTGTTGAGCATTATAATACTGGATTGATGTTACTAAAACGTAATTCAGTCAATCTTCAAGGTTTATGGATTTCTCCGGACGGAAAAAAGCAACTTAAAGTCAGCTTACAAAAAATGAAACAAACTAAAGCTGAGATCGAAAAAATGGAAGATGAACTGGAGAAAGCCAATTACAACGCTAATGATTGCTAAAACTTATTGGTGTCTGTCTCCTCTTTGATGATAAGTAACATTATTTTTCGAAGAATTAAAACTTTCATTTAAATGTTGATTATTAAAATTTGAATCAACTTTACTTTGATTGCGAGAAGAATTTACCGGAACTTGAACACGCATTTTCTTACCGTTTCTAAAAACTTCACCTTCTGAAGTTCTGTACATTTGATTTTCTTTATATTGGTTTCCATCGGGCGCAGTAAAAATTTCTCCTTTATTTTTTCTCTGTTTTCTTTTTTGATTTAAAAAAATTAAAACTCCACCTGTAACAATTCCTAAAGCTATTTTTACTGAATTTTTCATAAATAATATTTTGAGATTGTATAAACAAAACTTTTGCCACAATTAAATCTGTGGTATCATTTAAAATCTTAATTTAAGAGAATAAAAAAGACCGCCAATAAATTGACAGCCTAAAACTTGAGTTAAAAACATAGATATAAATCTGGATTGATACTTATCTATGAATCAAAACTATGAAGTTAAAAAATCTTATTTTATGACCTTAATCATAAATTACTTTTTCATGAGTTTAATGATCAGAATATTCTTACTTACTGATGTTAATTAAAATTCCTTCTATATTTATTAAAGTAATATTATTTTTCTCTAAAAATTAAATAACATATAAATAAGCTAAGATTCACTAAAACTGCAAAAGCATTTGATAAGATAATTGGTAATTCATATTGTTCAATACCATACCAAACCCAAAGCGAAAGCCCAACAATCAAAATAACAACCATCAACCAGGAAATATCTTCTACGTTTTTGGTCTTAATGACTTTAATTAATTGTGGCATTGACGCAATTGAAGTTAAACCTCCTGCAACCAAACCTAAAACTTCGACATTCATATAAATTGATTTATAATTAAATACAAAAAAACAACATAAAACAATTATGTTGTTTTTCTTTGATATAGAAGCAAAATGTGTGCTTATATTAATCCATGTTGTAAAATGTGGTATTTATTTTTCGCCGATTAATCCATCTGCGAGACATTGCCATTGAATTTTGGAAGAACCAGCCATCCCGCCTAATGCAATAAAGCTATTTTTAATACTGCTTAAAAAGTCTGTATTCTTATTTGGGCTTTCATTTCTGCCATAAATTGCCATTTTGATATAATCTTTACCTTTAGAAATAACAAATGTAGAAGAAGATCCTGCAGCATAAAAATGAATCGTTTTTCCGGCAAAATTATTTCCGGGCAATTTTGAAGGTCTGCATTGAATCATCAAACGATCAGGATTACTCTTGTCAATCATATCAATTTGTACCCATTGATAATCTTCTATTTTAGGATTGCTAATTTTTGCAAGCAGAATTTTAATATAATCACCTATTTGGGGGATTCTATGAACAACATTTCCCGAAGAATCGCAAAGAGTAAATTCTATTGAACCTTGTTTACAGTAATCTCCCCATTTATTTATGTCAAAAAATTTTTCTTTAAGAATATCAAATTTTGAATCAATTTCCTGATTATTATGAATTTTGTGTATGCTTTCTGTATCATGAAAACCTCCTTTCACCTGTGAAGGAATTCCTGGAACTTTTTTAGGCTTCATTAATCTTAACCTTTATTTAGAGTGATATTATTGATTTATTTGAACGGAATTGATTGAATACTTTATAGTTTTCTAAGAAACTTTCAATCTTTAGAATTAATTGTTTTTTCATTGATCATTTGGGTTGTTTTACATTAATCAATTCTATGTTTAATATTTCTGGTAAATTTTAACACAAATTCAATATATACCTTACGATATAATGAAAATTCACCATTCTAAAATTTGTATTCTTACAATAATATCTATGATGAATTATATCAGTATATTATGCAATAAATAACTTTTATTTAGAATTTAAACAAGAATTGAAAAATCATAGCATAAATCTTGCCAATATTCAAATTTGCAAGACTTTAATCACAAATCTATGATTTGAATCACAAGTATTTAAACTTTGCCTATTTAAAATTAAAGTTTTAAAATTTACAAAACTATTGTCTTAATTCATGATTTTTTATATTTTGAAATAACATCATCTTAATTGTATCAAAAATAAATATTTACTTTTTGATAAATAATTTAGCCTAATCTAAAAAATTTGCCTATATTTGAAATGAAAATTTTTTTTTCATCATTTGTGTTTTTATTAAACCCTCCTTTTTAGGGAGGGTTTAATTTTTATAATAAGTCTAAAGTGCTTTAAACACAGTATTTCTTTAATCATTACATTGAATTTATCATTCATTACTATTCGAAATTTTCTTCAAATCTGAACTTTACTACTTTCTGCCCCATTGTGTAAATCGGTCATGCTATAAACATAGTAAAAAAATAAAATGCCTATCTTACAAAAAAGAAATTACTAACTCTACAAAATTTTAATTATGAAAATAGGTTTAATAGGATTTGGAAAAGCAGGAAAAGCAGTAGCAAATGTAATATTACAAAACCCAGATTTCACTCTTGAATGGGTTTTAAGGAGCAGTAAAAATATGAAAAATTCTTCTGCTAAAGATTTTCTTGATTCGGATTCCACCGATAAAGCAGAAATTCATTCAGAGCAAAATGTAAATCTCAGTGAATTTTTCACAGACTATCCTGTAGATATTATCATCGATTTTTCCTCAACTGAAAGCATTTATAAATATGGAAAAATTGCATCCGAAAAGAAAATAAAAATAATCTCTGCAATTTCTCATTACGGAACTCAAGAACAACAACTTTTAAATGAATTGGCAAAAACAAATACAGTATTTTGGTCACCTAATATAACTTTGGGAGTCAATTATTTATTATTTGCGGCAAGTCTTCTTAAAAATATTGCACCAAATGTTGATATTGAAGTCGTTGAAGAGCATTTTAAAGCTAAATCTGGTGTTTCCGGAACTGCAATAAAAATTGCTGAAACTTTAGACATTGAAGAAGCCAACATTAATTCTGTAAGAGCTGGAGGAATTGTAGGAAAACATGAGGTAATCTTTGGATTCCCTTATCAAACAGTGCGTTTAGTTCATGAATCTATTTCTCGGGAAGCATTTGGAAGCGGTGCGCTTTTTGTTGCAAAACATTTAAAAAATTACTCAAAAGGGCTTTATAATTTTGAAGATATACTTAAACCTTTTTTCTTCGGCGATTCTCAGAAGAATCTTTCTTAACGGTTAAGTCTAAATTAATGTTAAAGCATTATCCTTACGATAAGATTCAATAATTTATTATTATATAAATACTTAGTTATTAAAAAGGCATAATCTTTGCAATTTCTTTAATAAGCAAATGATGAGATGAAATCAAACTCTTTACACCACATTCATTATAAATATTAATATCTAAAATCCCCATAGTTTTATTGTAAACTGGGGATTTTTCTTTTTGTGAGATTTTAAAATTTTAAATTAGAAAACTAGTTCACTTAAAATTATTTGAAAGTTTAATAAGAAAGGCACACAATATGCTAATAACAATACATAAACCTTAAAAAATATTATTATGAAAAGTGTATTATGGCTAGTTGCAGTGATCTGCATTGTTGTTTGGTTATTGGGAATTTTAAATATTATTCCAGGAATCAGTACCAGTTATTTAATTCATGTTTTATTAGTTATTGCAATTATTGTAGTTCTATATAATATTATATCTGGGCGAAAACCTTTGGATTAAATTTATCTATAAAATTAAAATTATAAAGCGAAGTAAATATTACCTCGCTTTTTTTATTTTATAATTCATCTAAAGTTTATATAAAGATAATTTGATTACAATTTTCAACAATCTTTATTTATTTCATTATTAAGTTTCAGTTTCATTTTATATTTTTAAACAAAATCGAACAAAAATACTTTTTTTAGTATTATTAAAAGTACAATAACTAAGTAAAATAATTTCACAAAATAACAAATATAAAACCCTGATAAACAATTAATTAACATTAATATTCTTAATTAGAGTTTATAATTTTTATGTCAATATTTATAAATACCCCCCACAATAAGTTGTTAATGAGATTTTATGATTATATATTTGTTAAAGATAAAACGAGACACTTAATCATTCATATATAATAACTTTTCATCATTCAGTTTTCATGTAGAACATCAGGGTTCTGACAATCTAGGGAGAAGAACCCTGTTCTCTACAATTTAAAAAAAAGACACCATCATTTACATTATATTAATAGAAAAAACGAACCTTAATTAAGGTTCGTTTTTCGTTTTATGAGTCTTTATATTATTTTTCTGTAATTAAGAATTATTCTGATCTTCTAATTCTTTAATTCTTTTCTTAATAAAATCAGCAGGTCTTATTCCATTATGCTCAAGGAAAATATTAGAAAAACTTTGTCTATTGCTAAAACCTGCAGCAGAAGCAATATGCTCAATAGAATACTTCCTCCATTCTTTATCCTGATAAATCTTCTGTGTTGCAAAATTGATTCTTAAAACATTGATATATGTATTAAAATTACTTCCTTTATATTCATTAATAACCTG
The DNA here is from genome assembly GCF_026460945.1 of Chryseobacterium luquanense. Classification (GTDB taxonomy): domain Bacteria; phylum Bacteroidota; class Bacteroidia; order Flavobacteriales; family Weeksellaceae; genus Chryseobacterium; species Chryseobacterium luquanense. Next base: position 81,488 of record NZ_JAOVZV010000008.1, on the reverse strand, counting down.
AGAAAGGTATGAAGTATTTGTTTTAAATTGTTCTGAAAGTTTTTTAAGAGTTAAGCCTTGTTCCAAATATCCTTTATTTGCTTCAAAAACCTGAATATCATTCAAAAGCTTTTCTACAATACTATTATCAAACTTAATGCTTTTATCATTAGAGTCTGTCGGTTCTATAACTTCAACTTTAACCGGAATTGAGACAGGTACAGTTTTGCTTGCTTCTTCAAGTTTTACAAGTAAGTCTTCGTAAGTTTTTTGGATATTTTTTTGCTTTCTTACTCTGTAATACACAACAAATCCCAAAGCTGTAATAATTGCAAGACAAATAAATATCAATAATTTACTATATGAATTTGTCTTTTCTAAATTTTCTTTTGTCTCGAGAAGCATCTTCGTATCATATTCTTTATAAATACGGGTTGAAAGATGTTTGAAATCTGAAGCAATTACACTGTCTGCCTTTAGAAGCTGGTTGGTATAATATAATTCTTCTTTATGATTGTTATCTTTTTTATAAAATTCAATCAATTCTTCATAATTGCTTCTAAGCTCAGGAAGAATAAATTTGTTTTTGTTAAAAATAGAATCTACTTTCTTGTAATTTTCTATTTCAAGTTTTTGATCACCTAAAAGTTCATAACTCTTTCCTTTATAGAAATATATATACGATGCCCAAGTAAAATCATCTACTTTTTTAATTTCCGTAATAGCTTGATCAAAATACAAAATTGCAGAGGTATACTTCTTCTTCTTGAATTCTGAAACTCCCAAGCTTTTTTTGAAGTAACTTTCTTCTAGATAGAAATCTTTAGTTTTTGGTGTCTTTTTCAAAGCCAAATCAAGGAGTTCATTAGCTTTTTTATCATTTCCTAACATCTGATAGCAAATAATTGCCTGGTGCAATGAGTTTAAGTACCCTTTCGTGTTATTATAAATTTGATTGTCATGAATATCACCACTGGATTTAGGTTCAAAAAAATCAATACATTCTTCAAATATTTTCAAAGCTTCAGCATAGTATCCCAAATAACTTTTAACTACACCGATATAATAAACATTGCGATATTTTAGATAGTCATTTTTAGAATCTTTCAAATACTCATATGCCTTTAAATATTCTTCAAGAGCAAATTGAAATTTTCTTTGATTAAAATAGTAAATTGAACCTTTAGTGAGAAATGCACTACCAATCAACTCAGAATCTCCTGAATTTTTTGCAGCCGCAATGGCACTATCTGCATACTTCATTTTTTGATTTTCGGAAAATCTGTAAGCATCTTTGTAAGCTTGAAATAATTCTGAGTAGTTTTTTTCAGATTTTGCAACTTTGATGTAACGATTAACATACACAAGAGCTCTAGAATCATTTTCTTCATAAGTAGAGTATTTCTCTTGAAGTGATGAATAGTCCTGCGAATATGCTAAGACTGCAATGAAGCAGTACAAAAATAAAATAACCTTTTTTATCATCAGATATTTTCTGAGAATTTTATTCAAAAATAAGGAAAACTATTTATAATAAACAATTTTAGTTTAGTTCTTTATATTAATAAAAGACTTCATCAAAAAAAATAAGGTAAAAATTTATAAATTGAACCCAGCTAAACTTGTAATGTATATGTTTTTATGATTAATTTCGAATCCATAAATAAAACCTTATTTAATCATTAATCCTAGAATAAAATGAAAACAAAATTTATCGCATTTAGTATGCTTCTTATAGCGCTTTCAAGCATTGCTTGCAGGCAGGATGAGGTATTGCAAGAAAATGAAGAGATTACTTCTTCTATGAGTGATGCAACAATTGTCGCTAGAGATTCAATACCATCAACAGGAATATCTGATCCACCTCCGAAAGATAAAGATCATTGGAAAACAACATCTGAAGATACAATTAAAACTCCTCCAAAAGTTATTGATATTTCGGCATTTGGTTCAAATTTTGATATTGCAATTATTCCAACAGACGAGAACGGGCCAAAAGATCCACCAAAAGACAAAGATCATTGGAGAACTAAATAAATGAAATCTCGACTAAATAATAGTCGAGATTTTTTAATTTTTGATTTTGTATTTAAAGCTTAAATAATTAAACCTCTCGAATTGAGAGGTTTAATTATTTATATTTCAAAAAGTTACAGCAACAAAGTTAAAGGACTTTCTAAATACATTTTTAAGGTTTGTAAGAACTGAGCTCCAGTAGCACCATCAACTACTCTATGGTCACAAGCTAATGAAAGCTTCATAATGTTTCCTACTACAATTTGTCCATTCTTAACGATTGGCTTTTCGATAATTGCACCTACAGAAAGAATTGCAGCATTTGGTTGGTTAATGATACTTGTGAAAGTCTCAATTCCGAACATTCCTAAGTTTGAGATAGAGAATGTAGACCCTTCCATTTCGTTTGCTTTAAGACCTTTAGATTTTGCTCTTCCAGCCATATCTTTTACAGCAGCTGAAATTTGCGTATAATTCATTTGGTCTGTATTCTTAAGAACCGGAACAACCAATCCATCAGGAATTGCAACCGCAACCCCAACGTTAATATTTCCTCTGTGAATTACCTTATCTCCAGCCCAACTAGAATTTACCTGTGGATGCTTTCTCAAAGCAACTGCTGTTGCCTTAATCACCATATCATTGAAAGAAATTTTAGTATCTGGTAAAGAGTTGATTTCTTTTCTAGCTTCAATAGCTTTATCCATGTTGATTTCAACCATCAGATAATAGTGAGGAGCAGAGAATTTACTTTCAGAAAGACGTTTTGCAATAATATTTCTTACCTGAGAGTTTGGAGTTTCTGTATCTTCACCTTGCACAAAACTCAATGCAACTTGTGCTGCAGCATTTGTTGCTGGAGCTGAAGCAGCTGGTTTTGCAGAAGGTTGATAGTTTTCAATATCTTTTTTAACGATTCTCCCATTCTCTCCTGAACCTTGTACAGAATTAATATCAACACCTTTATCCTGAGCCATTTTTTTTGCTAAAGGAGAAATAGCGACTCTATCTAATGAAGAAGTATTCGTAGTTTGTGCAACCGATTTCTCTTCTGCTTTAGTTTCAGATTTTTGTTCTGCAGGTTTATCTGATGATTTTTCACCAGTTTTTGGAGCACCAACCGTAGAAACATCAGTTCCTTCAGGTCCGATAATTGCTAAAACTGTATCTACAGGAGCAGCTCCGCCTTCTTCAACACCTTGTTTTAACAAAACTCCGTTAAATTCAGATTCAAAATCCTGAACAGCTTTATCGGTCTCGATTTCAGCAAGAAGATCACCTTCTTTTACTGTATCTCCAATGTTTTTATGCCATTTAGCAACTTTACCTTCCGTCATTGTATCAGAAAGACGAGGCATTGTAATCACCTCTACTCCAGCCGGAACTTCTGTAGAAGTTTCTTCAGTTGAAGTAGTATTTGATTCTGCTTTTGGTTCTTCTTTTTTATCTTCAGAGGCAACATTTGGAGTACCAGATCCACCTGTTAATCCTGAAATATCTTCTCCTTCGTTTCCGATAATAGCTAAAATCAAATCTACAGCTGCAGCTGAACCTTCTTCAACTCCAACATATAAAAGTGTTCCTTCAACTTCAGATTCAAAATCCTGTACTGCTTTATCAGTTTCTATTTCGGCTAAAATATCTCCTTCTTTTACCTTGTCTCCTACTTTTTTATGCCATTTAGCCACTTTTCCTTCCGTCATTGTATCGGAAAGACGTGGCATTGTAATCACTTCTGCCATAATATATATTGATTTGAGATTTGAGATTCGAGATTTGAGATTAGGGAAACTCAAATTCAAACATCAAATTAATTATTAATTATTATTTTTTAGTTTTCTAATTTATCTAAGAACGGATAATCTTCCTGAGCGTAAACGTATTCGTACACTTTTTCAACATCCGGATACGGAGAATTCTCCATAAACTCGATACATTCTTCCACGAAATCTCTAGATTTGTTATCTGTAGCTTCCAATTCTTCTTCAGTTGCCCATTTGTTTTCTAGGATTCTCGCTTTGATTAATTCAATTGGATCATCTTTTTTTGCAATAGCAACTTCATCCTTAGATCTGTAAGGTTCAGCATCAGACATAGAGTGACCTCTGAAACGATAGGTTCTTGCTTCGATGAAAGTTGGTCCATCTCCTCTTCTGGCTCTTTCAATAGCTTCGTAAGCAGCTTCAGCCACTTTTTCAGGATCCATTGCATCTACAGCAAGACAAGGCATTTCGTATCCTAAACCTAATTTATAGATGTCTTCGTGGTTTGCAGTTCTTTTTACAGAAGTTCCCATCGCATACTGATTGTTTTCAACTACAAATACTACAGGAAGTTTCCAGTTCATTGCCATATTGAAAGTTTCGTGAAGCGAACCTTGTCTTGCAGCACCATCTCCGAAGAAACAGATATTTACTGCTTTTCTGTCGAAATACTGATCTGCAAAAGCAATACCTGCTCCCAAAGGAATTTGTCCTCCAACAATACCATGACCTCCGTAGAAACGGTGTTCTTTGCTGAAAATGTGCATAGATCCACCCATACCTCCGGAAGTACCTGTAGCTTTACCACAAAGTTCTGCCATGATTCTTTTAGGATCTACTCCCATCGCCATTGGATGGATGTGACATCTGTATGCAGTAATCATACTGTCTTTTGTTAAATCCATTGCATGTGTAAAACCTGCAGGAATAGCTTCCTGACCGTTGTACAAATGTAAAAAACCTCTGATTTTTTGTTTTAGATAAAGAGAACGGCATTTGTCTTCAAACCTTCTCCACATTGTCATATCTTCATACCACTTAAGGTATACCTCTTTAGAAAATTCTTTCATGTGCGAGCTTCTTGCTTATTTATTATGAAATAGTTGAGCAAAAATATAAAAAAAACTTCGTTTTTATTATATGCACAGCAATAGTTTTTTTACTTATAATGTTATATTTACATTTCAAACTACTTTATGGAAGAAAAAAAGACTTCATTTATACATATTATCTCAAGAATTATCTCAGATTTTTTTAATCCTTTAGTTTCTTTGGTTATCTATTTTGTCTATTTCAGTATTCAAAATTATAACTTTAAAGAAGCTTTAACGCACTTTTTACCAATTTTACTTATTACCATTCTGCCTGTAATTATTTGGATTGTCTGGAATGTAAAAACAGGTCGATATACGAATATGGATGTTTCTAATAGAGTTCAGCGAAAAACGCTATATATTTTCATTGCCGTATGTATTATCTCTTATTTAGCATTCAATTATATAAAAAATGGATTCATCGATTTTGTAATGCTCTTCATTCTAATTCTTTTATTTGCTTTACAATTCAGTAATCTATATATAAAAAGCTCCATGCATACTGCTTTTAATGTTTTTGTGGCAGCATTATTTTTTGCATTTGATTTGAAAATTGGTTTCGTGTGGCTTTCAATTGCGGCTTTAGTAGGAATTACGAGGATAATTTTAAAAAGACACACAGTAAAAGAAGTATTTATGGGTGCAGGAATCGCTGTTTTGGTTTCTTTTATTTATCTTTATTGCAACAATAAATATCAGCGCAATGATTTACCTACTGAGGTAATACCTTTGGAAACTACTATCAAGTAAATAGTTTTACAATAGCGCTACTCTATTTTTATTAAATTTAAATTTAAGTATGAAAATAAATCATCTTACCTCTGCCGAAGAAAATCTAATGAAGCTGTTTTGGAAACTAGAAAGTTTTTATTTAAAAGAAGTGATGGAGCAACATCCTGAACCGAAACCCCATCAAAATACCGTATCAACGTACTTAAAAATATTGGTTGAAAAAGGATATCTGTCAACAGAAAAGGAAGGACGAATTTTCAAATATTCCGTAATTGTACCTTTTGACGATTATAAAAAGTTTTTATTGAAAGAACTTTCGCATCAATTTTTCAATAATTCAGAAAAAGAAATTTTGGAATTCTTATTTAATGAAAATCTCATTTCACAAAAAGATTTACAGTCTTATTTTGATTTAAAAATTGAAATGAAACCTGTGAAAACTAAAGAACCTAAACTGGAATACGCTGAAGAAATTTTGAATCCTAAAAAAGACAAAAAAGGAAAAGATAAGAAAAAGAAGAAGAAAAAGAATGATGACTAGTTGATGAGTGTTTTAGTTATCAGAAAAAATATGTACACTACTAATCAATTTTAAAAATAAAGACAAAAAAAAGCGGCTAAAAAGCCGCTTCAATTTTTTACCAACGACTTCCGCCGCCTCCGTTACCTCCACGGTTGTTGTTGTTTCCGTAACCACCACCAGAGTTACCTCCTCCACGGTTGTTACCATAACTTCCACCACCGCTTCTGTTATTATCAAAGCTTCTTCTTGGTTTTTCTTCTCTTGGCTTAGCCTCAGACACGTTAAGAATTTTACCGTTAAGTTCTTTTTGGTTAAGAGCCTCAATAGCTTGAGCTCCTTCTTCATCACCCATTTCGATGAAACCGAAACCTCTAGAACGACCAGTTTCTCTGTCTGTTACGATTTTAGCAGATGATACATCGCCAAATTCTGCAAATAAGTCGTGCAACTCGTATTCTTTAGTTGCGTAATTGATGTTTGAAACAAAAATGTTCATTTTAAAAAAAATTAAAAATTAATATAAGTCTTGGTATATAAAAGAAAAGCAACATAATAAATGAACATGATATTGATTCCAAATATAAACAGGTGCAAGATACAATTAAAAACAATAAATCAAAACATTTTAAACATTTAATTCAAATCTATTCTAAACTCTTCATGATACTGCTAAAACAGACGATTTTTTGATTAAATATTTTTTTGAAAAATTCTTTTTTAAACCTAAATTTGTACTGAAAACATTCTAAAACATGAATTATCATACTAGAAAATGGGTAAAGCCCGAAGATCTTAATCCTAACCAGTCACTTTTTGGTGGAAGATTACTGCAATGGATTGATGAAGAAGCTGCCTTATATGCTGTTATTCAGCTCGAAAACAAAAAAATAGTTACCAAATTTATTTCAGAAATCAACTTTGTAAGCTCAGCAAAACAAGGTGATATTATTGAAATCGGAATCGAAGTCACAAAATTCGGTTCAACTTCTCTTACACTTGCTTGTCAGGTTCGAAATAAAATGACGCATCAAACCATTATTACTGTTGATAGAATCGTTATGGTCAACCTTGACGAAGACGGAAACCCTGCTCCACATGGGAAAACTCAGGTTGAATTTGTAAAAGACAGAATAAAGTCTAAAGAAGAATTATGAAAATCTTCATAAAAAATATGGTCTGTGGAAGGTGTATTTCTGCAGTTTCCAATATTTTTGATGAATTTGATATAAAAATCACCAACATCAGTTTAGGTGAAGTAGAAACCGATTCTGAAATTTCTGAAAAAGATATAGATTCGCTAGAAAATCGTTTATTAGAAACTGGTTTTGAAAGAATTAAAGATATTTCGCAACAGCTCGTTGATAAAATTAAAAATTTAATCATCATCAAGATCGGAAAATTGGATGTTGATGAGAATTTTTTGCTGTCTAAATTCTTAAGTTCTGAGTTAAACAAAGATTACAGTTCACTGTCTAAAACATTTTCACAAAACGAAAATATCACCGTTGAACAGTTTTTCATTCTTCAAAAAATTGAAAAGGTAAAAGAATTATTGCTTTATAACGAATTTAATCTGACGGAAATTGCCGGAAAATTAGGCTACAAAAGTGTTCAATATTTATCTTCACAATTCAGAAGCATTACGGGCTTTACTCCTACCGAATTTAAGAAGCTGAAAGTTCACAACAGAAAACCTCTTGATCAAGTTTGAGAGATTTAGAGTTTAATTCGAATTTAAAATAAATTTGATAATCAAATCAGGAAAAAAATCACTTTTATTCTAAAACTACCAAACTCTACAACACAACAGCTACCAAGATATTGTAAACATTATCCCTAAATTTATAACAGCTTACAAAATCCTTTTCGGAAATTTGTACTATAAATTTAGAATAATGCACCGACAATATAAAGTTTTAGGAATGACCTGTTCGGGTTGTCAGAAAAAGATTTCAGAAAAACTCAACAGTTTAGACGGAGTTTCAGCTGATGTTAATCTTGAAAACAGTACCGTTGAAATTCAATCAGATAAAGAAATTAATTTAATAGAACTCAATCAATCACTTTCTGAGGTTGGAAATTACAAGCTTGAAGATTCAAAAAAACCAGATAATACTTTTGTTAAACCACAAGATCGTATTTCTCCGTCCTCGGTTTATTATTGCCCGATGGAATGCGAAGACGATAAAGTATATTTCCAACAAGGAAAAAGATGCCCGACTTGTAATATGTTCTTAGTTCCGATTGAAGAAAAACTGGCAAAAGATCCGAATTATAAACCCACTTATTCCTCTTCCAATCTTCCTGAAAACTTCAAAGATAATATCGGAAAATATTACTGTCCGATGTTTTGCGAAGATGAAAAAATATATGATGAAAAAATCGATTGTCCGGTTTGTCACATGCATTTAGAAGAAATTACGGAAGATTTGGTTAAAAACTCTTCATCTCATTCCCATCATCACAATCCTCAACATGAAGTGCCAAAAGTTACCGACGATATGGCTGGAAAATATTATTGTCCAATGTTTTGTGAAGGAGACAAAACTTATGACAGTAATGTTGGTTGTCCAGTTTGCGGAATGGATCTGGTAAAATATCCTGAAAAAGGTGAAGAAGAAACAGATGATACATACAAAATTTTAAAAAGAAAATTCATCATTTCTTTAGCATTTACAATTCCTGTTTTTATCCTTTCAATGGGTGGAATGTTCATTGATTTTCCTTTTTCCCATCAAATTCAAGGGATTTTTGAATTGATTCTCACGCTCCCAGTTTTGTTTTATTCCGGATGGTTTTTAATGAAAAGAGGTTTTATTTCTTTTAAAACATGGAATTTAAATATGTTCAGCTTAATTGCTTTGGGAGTTGGTGCTGCATTTATTTTTAGTGTTGTTGCATTAGCTTTTCCCGATTTGCTTCCTCATGAAATTCGAGGACACAATCATGAAATTCCACTTTATTTTGAAGCGGTTTGCGTCATTATGACTTTGGTAATTCTTGGACAGTTAATGGAAGCTTTAGCTCATAAAAAAACAGGAAATGCCATCAAAGAACTCATGAATCTTTCTCCCGATGAAGCCAATTTAATTATTAATAATGAAGAGAAAAAAGTTCCGCTTTCCGAAGTAAAGATTGGTGATTTATTGAAAGTAAAACCTGGCGAAAAAATTCCTGTTGACGGAAAGGTTATTGAAGGAAGTTCCGTCGTTGACGAAAGTATGATTACTGGAGAACCTATTCCTGTTGAGAAAAACATTGACGATCAAGTAACTTCAGGAACCATCAACGGAAATCAGGTTTTCATAATGAAAGCTGAAAAAGTGGGTGATGAAACTCTGCTTTCCAAGATTATAAAAATGGTGAATGATGCAAGCAGAAGCCGTGCTCCTATCCAGAAACTGACTGATAAAGTGGCAAAAATTTTTGTTCCGGCTGTAATTTTTATTGCAGTTCTTACATTTATTTTATGGCAGATTTTCGGTCCTGAAAATCAGAAGACATTATTTGCTTTCGTTAATGCTGTTGCGGTTTTAATCGTGGCTTGTCCGTGTGCTTTAGGTTTGGCAACACCGATGTCTTTGATGGTCGGAATTGGAAAAGGAGCTAAAAACGGAATTCTTATCAAAAACGCCGAATCTCTTGAATTAATGAATAAAGTAAACGTTCTAATCACCGATAAAACAGGAACTTTAACTGAAGGAAAACCGTCTTTGGAACATATTGAAACAACTCATAATTTCAATCAAGATTTAATTTTAAAATTAGCGTATTCGTTAAATCAAAATTCAGAACATCCTTTATCGAATGCTGTCATTAAAAAAGCAAAAGACAAAAATATTTCTGCTGAAAAAGTTGAAAAATTTGAAAATATTTCCGGAAAAGGAGCTAAAGGAATGATCAATGAAAAAATGGTTTACTTAGGAAATGAAAATCTTTTAGTTTCAAATAAAATTCAAATTCCAGAAGAATTAAAATTAAAAGCTACGGAAATTCAGTCAAAAGCTCACACGATTTCATACATCGCTCAGGAAAATGAAGTTTTAGGATTTATTAGTTTTACTGATAAAATCAAAGAAAGTTCAAAAAAAGCCGTTCAGTATTTGTTAAATGATGGAATTGATGTTATCATGATGACCGGAGACAACGAAAATACCGCAAAAGCAGTTGCAGATGAATTGGGAATTAAACATTTTAAAGCCAATTGTCTTCCGGAAGATAAATTAAATGAAGTAAAAAAGCTTCAACAACAAGGAAAGATTGTAGCAATGACCGGCGACGGAATCAACGACTCTCCTGCTCTTGCACAGGCAAACATTGGAATTGCAATGGGAACAGGAACTGATGTTGCAATTGAAACCGCAGAAATTACTTTGTTGAAAGGCGATATTTTAGGAATTGCGAAAGCCAAAATTTTGAGCGAAAAGCTATTGAGAAATATCAAAGAAAATCTATTTTTCGCCTTTATTTATAATGTTTTAGGAATTCCGATTGCGGCAGGATTGTTGTATCCGTTTTTTGGAATTCTATTGTCACCAATGATTGCAGCAGCAGCAATGAGTTGTAGTTCACTATCTGTGATTTTAAATTCACTGAGATTGAATTCTGTTGATTTGGATATCAAATAATTAAACATCTCGCAGATTAAGTTGATTTAGCAGATCTTAATAATCTTTATAAAAAATCTGCGCCATCTATAAAATCTGTGAGAGACAAATAAAATATGGAAAAAGAAAATATTTACATCGGTTGCTCAGGCTTTTACAATAATGATTGGAAAGGTTCATTATATCCCGAAGATGCCAAAAGTAAAGACTTTCTGACTCTGTACTCTAAAGAATTTATTGCTGTTGAAATTAATTCTACTTTCTATAGAAAACCGACTGCAAAAACTTTGTTGAAATGGTTTAATGAAACTCCGGACGATTTTCGATTTTTTATAAAAATTCCAAAAACAATTTCGCATGAAAAACGTTTGAAAGATTGTAAAGAAGAGATTCAGGGGTTTTGTGAGCATATTCAAAATAACTTAAAAGAAAAACTTTCAGGATTTTTATATCAATTTCCGCCCTCATTTAAAAATACAAATGAAAATTTAGACTTAATCTTAAAAAATTTAGATTTTGGGTATTTAAATGTGATTGAATTTCGTCACAATTCTTGGTGGAACGATGAAACTTATTCAGCTTTAAAAACAAAAAATATTATTTTCTCGGGTGTAAGTTTTCCTGGAAATCTTCCGGATGATTTTATTGTTAATCATCCAGAATTATTTTATTATCGTCTTCATGGAAAACCTGTGCTTTATAAATCGGAATATTCTGAATCTGAACTCAATGTTTTAGCTGAAAACATATTAAAATCAGGAAGAAAAGGTTTTATTTTCTTTAATAATACTTGGGGAACCGCTGCCATAAAAAATGCAATTCAACTGAAAAAATATCTTCAAAATAATTTTAACTAAAATTTCATTAAAACGTGAAATTATTAGAAAAAATGGTATTATATTTGTTAACTAAATTTTGTAAAATTTAACAATTTTTAACAACTTAATTTCCATTAATCTTTATGAAAAAAACTTTTGCGGAAAAGTCTGTGTGCAAGACTTTTCTAAGGATGATTACAGTGGTAACTGTGACATCAACCCTATTTACAGGATGCAACCAAAAAATCGAAGTTAAAGAAACTGAAAAAATTCTTTCGAATCTGCCTCCCACCGCAAAAGTCCCCAGAATAGATGATGAAAATGTACCAACCGATAAGAGGGTTATATATCTTACTTTTGATGACGGTCCCAATCGTGGAACCGAAAATCTTTTGAAAATTTTACACAAGAGAAATATCACTGCAACTGCATTTCTTGTAGGAAAACACGCTTCAGACAGTAAAAAACAAAAAGAAGATTTCGAAAAAATGAGAACCGATGGATTGCTTGAAATTGCCAATCACAGTTACGCTCATGCCCACAACAAATATTCAGATTTCTATAAAAATCCTGAAGCTGTTTTAAAAGATTTTGATGTTGCAAAAGACAGCTTAAAACTTCCCGGAAAAATAGCAAGAACACCTGGAAGAAATATTTGGAGACTTAATAATATCAATGTTACTGATATTAAAAGTTCATCCGAAGCAGCCGATAGACTAAAAACAGCTGGTTACAAAATAATCGGTTGGGATCTTGAATGGAAACCCAATAACAAAATGCAGCTTAAAGGGAATCATCAGGAAATGCTGAAAAAAGTTGACAGTATTTTCTTCAATGATTTAGAAAAAACGTCAAGACATTTGGTTTTTCTTACCCACGATCAATATCTTACCGATGCAGACTCTATTAATGAGCTCGATTTATTTATTGAAAAATTACAAAAATCAAATCGTTTTGTATTCAGGAAAATATCGGCTTATCCGAAAATCAATGAGGTTCTGAATTAATTTTAAAATCCCCCAGATTGCACAGATTTGCACGGATGATTAAGAATATTTTTAAAAACATAAACATCTGCGAAAACCTATGCGATTTGTGGGATCTATTTTAAATAATAAATCATTCATTTTTCTTTTAAAATTCGGAAATTTGCATTTATGAGCATTCAGGAAAATTATAATAATATAAAAAGTCAACTTCCAGAAAATGTTGAATTAGTTGCGGTTTCAAAAACACATCCTGTTTCTGCAATTCAGGAAGTTTATAATCTCGGACAAAGAGTTTTTGGTGAAAATAAAGTACAGGAACTGACCGAAAAACATCCTTTGTTACCGAAAGATATTCAGTGGCATTTAATTGGTCATCTTCAAACCAATAAAGTAAAATATATTGCAGAATTTATTGATACCATTCAAAGTGTAGATTCTGAGAAACTTTTAAATGAAATCAATAAAGAGGCTGCAAAAAACAAACGTGCAATTAAAGTTTTGTTACAGGTGAAAATTGCTGAAGAAGAAAGTAAATTCGGATTGGAAATTTCTGAAACAAAAGATTTATTTCAAAAATTCATTAACGGAGATTTTCCCAATGTTGAGATTACCGGTTTAATGGGAATGGCAACGTTTACAGAAGATGAAACTCAAATCAGAAAAGAGTTTTCAATATTAAAAAATCTTTTCGATGAATTAAATCAAATTCGAAAATTAGAAACCTTATCAATGGGAATGAGCGATGACTTTCCTATTGCGATTGAGAGTGGCGCCAATTCTGTACGTGTAGGTTCTGCAATTTTTGGACGAAGAGATTACTCAATATAGACTTTTGGGAATGATTTTTGCTAATACTCAAGCAAAAAATACCTAAATTTGCGACTATGCAAAAAATCCTTATTGTAGAAGACGAAAAAGCAATCTCCGGAGTACTCCACAGTATCCTTTCGGATGAATTAACTGACTATGAATTTGTCATTGCCGACGACGGCTTAGAAGGCTATAAACATATAGAGAAAGAAGATTTCGCATTGATTATCTCAGATATCAAAATGCCAAAACTTTCAGGAACTGAGCTTTTAAAGCAAAGTTTAGCTCTTAAACCGGAATCTACATTCATTATGATTTCCGGTCATGCCGACATCGATTCTGCAGTTTCTTGCTTGAAGGACGGTGCATACGATTTTATTTCCAAGCCAATTGATATTAACCGATTGATTACAAGTGTAAAAAATGCTTTGGTAAAGGAAACCTTAAAGAAAGAAAACAAAAATCTTCAGACTGAAAATAAAACCCTGAAAAAGAAAGTCAACAAGAAATATCAAATGATTGGTGAATCTGCTGCGTTGAAGAAAATTCAGGATATGATTGAAAAAGTAGCAGCTTCTGATGCCAGAGTTTTGATTACAGGACCCAATGGTGCGGGTAAAGAACTGGTTGCTCATTCTATTCACAATTTAAGTGAAAGATCGAGAGGACCAATGGTTGAAGTAAACTGTGCTGCAATTCCTTCTGAATTGATTGAATCTGAACTTTTCGGACATGTAAAAGGTTCTTTTACAGGAGCAATTAAGGACAAACAAGGAAAATTTGAGCAGGCAAACGGAGGAACAATTTTCTTAGACGAAATTGGAGATATGAGTCTTATTGCTCAGGCAAAAGTGTTGAGAGCATTGCAGGAAAGCAAAGTTTCTCCTGTAGGAAGCGATAAAGAAATCAAAGTTGACGTAAGAGTTTTGGCTGCAACCAATAAAAATATGCAGGTAGAAATTGAAGCAGGAAGATTCAGAGAAGATCTATACCACAGACTTTCTGTAATTGAAATCTACGTTCCGCCATTGGATGACAGAAAAGAAGATATCTGTCTTTTGGTGAGTCATTTTTCGGGAATAATTGCTGATGAACAAGGTAATGCCGTTAAAAAATTCGACGATAAAGCGATTGATGCCTTAAAAGCACTTTCGTGGACTGGAAATATCAGAGAGCTGAGAAATGTTGTGGAAAGACTTATTATTCTTGGAGGAAACTCAGTTTCTGAAGAAGACGTTGCAAGTTTTGTGAGAAAATAATTTAATTCTAAATTAAAATATATTTAAAAAATTTGCAGTATTTATGCTGCAGATTTTTTTTTGAACTATTATGAGCTTTTTAAATAAAAATTACACGAAAGAAGCGTTAACATTGGCTCTTCCGGTAATGCTTACGCAGGTTGGGCAGGCTTCTGTAAATCTTTTCGATAACATCATTGTAGGGCAATTGTTGGGCGCAGATGCTTTGGCATCCGTTTCTTTAGGAAATGCCGTATTCTTCTCAATGTTTGTCTTGGCATTGGGATTTTCATTTGCCATTCCGCCATTGGTTTCGGAGGCGCATTCTCAGAATGACCATAAAACTATTAATTCGGTTTTCAGTCATGGATTTGTAATTAATATGACCGTCGGAATCATCCTAATGTTGCTATTGTTCGCAGGATTACCACTACTCTATCATTCGGGACAACCGGCGAAAATTATTCCTGATACTGTAGATTTTCTTTGGATTATGGCAATCAGCATTATTCCGTTTATGGCGTTTCAGACTTTGAGAGAAGTTTCTGAAGGACTTTCTTACACAATTGGAGTTACAAAAGCGACTATTATTGCAAACGTGATTAACATTGTTTTGAATTACGTTTTAATCAAAGGACTCTGGATTTTCCCTGAAATGGGAGTAAAAGGTTCTGCTTTAGCAAGTTTAATTGCCAGAATTTCCATGGTAGTTTTCCTTTATTTTGTACTGATGAAGGAACCAAAAACCAAACAATACATCAAAGAATTTTCATTGAAAATGCAGGTTTTCTCAAAGAAAATGTTTGAAAAAATGGTTCGATTAGGTTTCCCTACAGCTTTACAAATGTTTTTCGAAGTTACCGCTTTTGCCGGAGCAGCATTTATCTGCGGTATAACCTTTGGAGATGATGCAATGGCACAACAATTTGCAGCCCACCAAATTGCATCTCATCAAATTGCCTTAAGTGTAGCTTCATTTACCTTTAACTTATGTATTGGTTTCAGTGTAGCTTCAACAGTGATGATTGGCAGAAAGCTGGGTGAACAAAATTTTATTGAATTAAGAAAAATAGGAATCAACAACCTTAAAATTGCTTTTCTTTTCATGTGTATTTGTGGAATCATTTTCGTTTTAGCAAGAGATATTCTGCCTACATTCTTTACAAAAGCTAACGAAATTGAAGTAATTATGTTAGCATCAAAACTAATGATTATTGCTGCTTTATTTCAGCTTTCGGATGGAATTCAGGTAACGGCTTTAGGAATGTTGCGAGGTTTGCAGGACGTGAGAATCCCGTCAATAATTACATTTATTGCGTATTGGTTGATTACCATTCCCTTAGGATATTTCCTTTGTGTGACCTTAAAAATGGGTGCTTTCGGAATGTGGATTGCGCTCGGATTGGGATTAACAATTTCCGCATGTATGTTGGTCAAACGATTCCTGAATATGTCTGCAAGACGGATTAAAGGAAATAAAATATAAATTGAAAGCGGTCTTTGGATCGCTTTTTTATTAAAAAAATAAATAACTTTAGAAAAATATTTAAGATGATAAAGAAGTTTTTAGTGCTTACATTATTGGTTTGTTTTTCGAAGTTTTTCACACAGAGAACTGACAGGTTTATTTTTCACTCATCACCTTCTTTTCATGATGGTTTCACATTGGAATTACTTGAAGGTGATATTTTAAGATTTACTACTAAGAATAATTATTATATTTTAAATTCTCTGAAACCAAAAAAAAACAGATTTTCCTGAATCATACTACAATGATGATAATTTATCTAATAATAACCAATTGCTCTCTAATTCAAGCTTTGAAGTCATATTAGATAATGAAGTTAAAAATAGTTTAGTAGAAAAATTTAAGAAATTAGCTGAGCTTTCAAAGAAAATCGATGAGGAAAAATTAGGTTACGATGGTATTACATTTTCTGTTGATTTGTATGACGGGAAACCTGTAAAAATTTGGAGTCCAGACAAAACTTCACTAGAGGGAAGTATAATAGTCGAGTTACTTGATTATCTTAAATTACTATATAGACCAAATTCTATTGTTGATAAATATATTTTTGAAAGCAGGTTTTATGTTGATGATGAAAATGTTCTTGAAGTCATTAATTATGATCCTCTTTTTGTAAAATTTTATGATTTATCATTTTCTTATTTAAGTTGTGGTAAATTAGAAAATAAAATCAATGATTTGCCAAATTCAAAAATCATATATCTTGATTTTTCTCAAGTCAAAAATGAATTAAATGCTGATATAAAGAAATGTTTTGCTAATGAAATTAATAAAAAGTTTAAGCAAATAAAATTGATCCAGACTGAAGAAACTGGACATTTTAATACAATAAAATGATTTTAAAATCTTTTATTCCTAGAATACTACATTTTAATCGATGAAAACAATACTAGAAACAGATCGTCTTTTGCTCAGAGAATTTGATATCAGCGATGCTAAAATTTTTTATGAATTAAATCTAAATCCAAACGTTATAAAATACACTGGAAATTCTGCATTTAAAGATATTGATGAAGCTAAAGATTTCCTGAAGAATTATTCCGATTATCAAAGAAACGGCTATGGAAGATGGGCAGTTATTGATAAATCAACAAATCAATTTCTCGGTTGGTGCGGATTAAAGTATGACGAAAACCTAAATGAAACAGACATTGGTTTTCGTTTTTTTGAACATTTCTGGAATCTAGGATTTGCTACAGAAAGCGCAAAAGCCTGTATCGATTATGGCTTTAATGAATTAAATTTAAATACGATTGTCGGTAGAGCTATGAAAGAAAATACAGCTTCCATCAAAGTTTTAGAAAAAATAGGACTTTCTTATGAAAAGAATTTTGACTTTGATGGGAAAGATGGCGTGATATATAGAATTAAAAATACAAAGTTTTAATTTTAAATAATTTTATCTAAAAAGCGATGAATGCCGGAAAATTTAAAATTAAAAAATCAACATTAATGGAATTAATTGGAAATATTCTATGATTTTCGAAGAAGTTTAGATAATTTTACAGAAATTATTTACGCCATTTTAAATGAAATCAAGAATTATTTCTGCTTTGCTTATTTTAAGCATTTCAAAATTTCACTCTCAGAAAAAAAATTACATTTTTACAAGCGATATCAATCATTATTGGGAAGCTTACGACCAAATTAAAAAGACTGATAATACCCATAAAAAATATGAATTAATCAATACCTTGTACATCGATAAAGCTTCTTATGGATTAAAAGCTTTCATGAAAAAGAGAAACCTCAACGACAGTCTCTTTGTTGAAAATATTGAAAAGTTACCGAGATATTGGAATTCTATACGAAATTCAACTTTAGAAATAAAATCTAAGCAAAAGCAGATTGAAAAATATATCAAAAAATTCAACAAAATTTATCCTGAGCTCAAGCCAGCCAACATTTATTTTACCATTGGTGGATTAGCATCCGGTGGAACTACCGATTCTGATATGGTATTAATCGGCTCTGAAATTTTGGTTGGAAATCCCAATACAGATACTTCTGAGCTAAGTTCTGACTGGCTGAAAAATACTTTTAAACATAAGAAATACATAGATGTTGTTTATCTAACGATTCATGAATATGTTCATACAAATCAAAAAAAAGGCTATGTAAATCTTTTGGGACATTCGATAAAAGAAGGTTCTTGTGATTTTATTGCTGAATTAGTTTTAGGAGAACCTATTAAAACGTTTTATATTGAATATGGAAAATCTAATCTGTCTAAGGTAAAAGAAGATTTTAAAGCTGAAATGTATTCTAACCGTAATGATAAATGGCTTTATAATGGCGAAAAATCTGCCAATCCAGATTTGGGTTATTTTATGGGTTATGAAATTTCAAAATCATATTATCAAAATCATTTCGATAAAAAACAGGCTGTAAAAGATATTATTGAATTGGATTTCGGTAATGAAAAAGCTATTGATGAATTTGTAGAAAAGTCTAAATTCTTTGGCAACACAATCAATAAGGACGAAATTATCAAAAATTACGAATCGAATATACCAAAGGTTGTAAAAATTGAACCTTTTGATAATGATAGCAAGAATGTAGATACAGCGACAAAGCAGATTAAGATTACCTTTTCTAAGAAAATGAAAGATGTGTCTCTTAATTTTTCAAAAAATGGTAAAGAACATTTTCCACTTCAGAAAAAACTTGGTTTTGAAAATGATAAAACCACACTTATTTTGGAAACTGTGGCTCTTAAGCCAAATACAACCTATGATTTTTATATCACCAATCGAAATACAGAATCTGAAGACGGATATCAATTCGAAGCAGCTGAATATAAAATAGAATTTACAACGCTATAATAATGATTTGAAGTTTCTTTTTAGATTAAAATTCCATCATGACCTAAATAAGTTAGTAGGATTGAATCTTTAACAAAATCTTTAAAGTTAGTATTCATTCTGATCAGCTTTATTTGCAATAATCAAGATACTGTTTAATCATGTCAGATTTATACTTCTTTTCAAAATACAGCAAATTTCGATAATATGCCTTTTTCTGCTCAGTATAAAAATTATATTCACAAACTAATTCAACCAAACTTTGTGATGAATTTTGATCATTCAAGATTGCTTTTTCCATTTTTAAAAGCAAAGAATCAATTTCAGAATTATTCCATTTGGTTTCTACTTTAAGGTCTTCTAAAATAGATTTATCAAAACCATGTGGTAAACTTTTACTATTTAAAATACTGTCGTTATATTTTTTGAAACCTTGAGCCTGACTTATTACATTTTTTTCTTCAAAAGTACTTCTATATATTTCGTCAGCTAAAAAAGATTCATAACCAGTACATCCTGAAGCAATTTCTATTGGTTTATTATTTTTTAAAAAGTAATTAAATATTTTTAAAACTCTGTCCGATTTTCTTTGCAATAATATTTTTGCAACATAAGATTGAGCCACTACATTACCATTGAATGCAATAAACTCCAATTCATTATCCGAAGCCAATGTGCCTATTTTCTGAGCAATATTATAAATATTACTTTCATCAGCTGCAAAGCCAATATATTTAGCTTCATAACTCTCACTTTTAGAAAGTTGTTGATAGAGGTTATTTACTTCTGGAGATAATTGAGCATAACTAAAACATGAAGAAAAAATAAATAGTACTATTTTTTTCATTTGATTCTTTTTTTGACATAACAATAAAAAACTTTACACTGAAATTCTTTTCCCCAATATTTTCAAAGTACACTCTACTCCATCTAAAACTGCTACATTTGGTAAAATTCCCCAATCTTCAAAACCAAAATACTGAAAGAGTTTTATGCTAGGTTCATTATGTAAAAATATAAACCCCAACAAGGTTTTCACTCCAAATTTTCCGGCATTGTCGATACAGTATTGCAAAGTTGTTTTACCATAGCCTTTTCCTCGGAAATTTTCATCCATATAAATACTGATTTCTACGGTTCCATTGTAAGCCGGTCTTCCGTAAAATGACGAGAAACTTACCCAACCTACCATATTATTTTCAGCATCTTCGATTACCCAAAGCGGTCTTCTTTCAGGAGTATGTTCATAAAACCACTGATGTCGGCTTTCCACAGAAATAGGTTCTGTATCTGCTGTAACCATTCTTGATTCTATGGTTGAATTGTAGATTTCAACAATCCTTTTTAAGTCTTCTAATTTTGCATCTCTGAACTTAAGCTCATCCATTTTGTAACAGAATTTCCACAAAGATACTGGAAGATTTAATTGGGAGTTTAATTACAATGTCTTTTTCTTTTCATAATCTTTTATGGCTTTGGTAAGACTTTTTACAGTCGTTCCCAAATAGGAAGCCATGTCTTCTTTTGAAATTTTCATTTCTTTTGCTTTTAAATCTAAAAGTTGAGACAACGTATGTTCTGTAGCATGAAGTTGTTGATAAGAAGATCGGTTTGAAGTGTTCACAATACGTTCGGCAAAAACATCCAACAGTAAATTATTTAAATTAAGATCACTTTTAATCAACGACTGGAAGTATGGAATCGTTATGGTAAAAACAGTCACTTCTGTAATCGCTTCAATGCTGCAAATACACGGAACATTCTTCATCATTTCTATTTCGCCAAGAATTTCGCCTTTTCCTAAAAACTCAACAATGTACTCCTCTTTATTTTCTTCCGTAAAAAAGCATTTGGTGATTCCGCTTTTAATAAGCATTATTTTGTCGGAAACTTCGCCTTGCGTCAATAATTTTTCGTCTTTCTCAAAAGATTCTAGAATAATGTTTTCCTTATGTTCCTGATTACTATAAAGGATTTCTAAATAATTTAAAAAAGATTGATTCGTTCTTAACATAAATTTTTATTTCTGATAGATATCCTTTCGGAATCTATTGTTTATACTCATTTTATCAGCAGAAAATTACAAAAACTAAAATGAACTTAACATGAATTATTTAAAATTAATTAACCCGTTATGCATTTTGAAAAATTTTAATATTGAATTCGTCAATTCGAGTGTTTTTTTCGTAACAAAGTGGAGAAAAAATGTATCGAGATTAGATTTATCTTCAATATTACAAGCTTCTCGATACGATTTTTTTTCAAAAATCTACTCGAATTGACGAAAGTACTTTAAAATGTACAAAGGGTAAATCATAAAAAAACTCGCTCCACAGAACGAGTTTTTTATTTAATTATTTCTTAAGACATTTCTCTAAAAACTGATCTTGTTCCCAAAGCAAATGAAGAATATTTTCTTTTGCGGCATAACCGTGAGATTCCTTCGGAAGAAGCACCATTCTCACCGGAGCACCAAGGTTTTTCAAAGCTTGGAAGTATCTTTCGGTCTGTAAAGTAAATGTTCCCGGATTATTGTCTGCATCACCATGAACCAGCAACATCGGCGTTTTCATTTTATCGGCATTCATAAACGGAGACATTGTATTGTAAATTTCCGGAACATCCCAGTAATTTCTCTGTTCGCTTTGGAAACCAAATGGTGTCAAGGTTCTGTTGTACGCTCCGCTTCTTGCAATTCCGCATGCATAATCTTTGGAATGCGTCAAAAGGTTTGCTGTCATAAATGCACCATAAGAATGTCCTCCGACTGCAACTTTTGCTCTGTCGATATATCCCAATTGGTCTACAGCGTCAATAGCAGCTTTTCCGTTGGCAACTAATTGCGAAATGAAAGTATCATTTGGTTCAGTCTTTCCTTCTCCAATAATTGGGAATGCTGCATCATCCAATACGGCATAACCTTTCGCAGTCCAATACACAAATGAACCATAATATGGGAACGTAAAATCGTTCGGATTTTGAGTGTTTTGCCCTGCTGTATTTTTGTCTTTATATTCTGTAGGATATGCCCAAATCAACAACGGCAGCTTTTCTTTTTTCCCTTTTCTGTCGTAGTTTGCAGGTAAATAAAGCGTTCCGGTTAAAGTAACTCCGTCATTTCTTTTGTAGGTAATTACTTCCTTATAAACATCTTTGATGCTTTCAAACGGATTGGCAAAATTCGTAACAGGCTCAGATTTATTAGATTTAATATTTTTCTTAAAATAATTCGGGTACTGACTTGCCGACTGTTGAATCGTTAACACCTCTCCTTTTTTAGGGTCAAGAATATCAATGATTTCTTCTTTTGCTCCTTTAAGATTTGATGTGTAGAGTCTTTTCTTTTTTAAAGATTTCATATCCATTTCATCAATGAAAGGATGTTGTCCTTCTTTTGTAAATCCGGCTCCGATAAGATAAGATTTTTCACCTTTCATGTCGATAACATATCTTCCAAAATCATTTTTGGTTGTGTTGAAATTTCCCGGATCATTGTAAACATCTTGATAATTTCTGTCTTCAATTACCTGAGATTTACCATCATTTAAATCAACCAGATAAGATTTTGTATTTCTGGTATCGTACCAACCTTCAGATACAATTGCGTAGTGATTATTCGTCCAACTTGTTCCTTCGTATCTCTGTTTTGTTTTAAAGAAAGATTTTGGATGTTCATTAAACGGAGCATTCCATGTGAAAATTTCATCTCTGAAATCAACGGTTTTAGACTGATCTCCTCCATCCAAAGCTTCAGCAAAAACCAAAGCTGATGGTTGATCTGCTCTCCACGTCATATCTCTTTTTCCGATTCTGACCGATGAAAAACCTTTTGGCATAATCTCGGTAAGTGGAACTTCATTTACCACTTTTACTTCTGTTCCTTTTGCATCATACACTTTTGCAGTCGAAGGAAATCTGCTCAAAGGAACGATGTAAGAAAACGGTTTTTTAATCGTCGTTGCCAGCAAATAATTTCCATCGGGAGAATAACTTAAACCTGCAAAAATATCTTTATCCTTGAATTTTTTAAGATTACCATTCAAATCTACATGATACAATTCTGAGTTGGTAAGCATTTCAAAATTCTTCTCATCCTGCGGATTTTTAAGCAAATCCTGATACGTTCTGTTTTGTGAAACTTTTCCGTCTGCCGTAGAAACAATCGGTCCGGTTGGTAAATCTTTAGAAAAATCGATGAGCTGTCCTCTATTTTCAGGCAAAACTTTAATTAAAAAGCTCTGAGAATCTTTCATCCAAGTATATGGATTCCCCAAATTGGCATTCAGGTTGTCTTTAGTAATTTTTTTCGCCGTTGCAGTTTCTAAATCAATTACCCAAAGTTCAACACCTTTATCGGTTGTATTGGTAAAAGCTAATTTCTTTTCGTCAGGTGAAAATGATGTATTGGTAATTTTAGGGTTTACAGGTAAATTTTTAACCTGAATTTCCGTTTTATCATTCATCTTACGAACTTTAAGATTATTTGAATACGTAATTGTACTCGAAATATTCGTACCCGGATTGATTCTTAAACCTCCCAACTTCATTTCCTGTTGATTGAGGTCATCCAAAGTTTTGTAAGTCGGACGGTAAGTAAAAATTACCCAATCTTTTTTTGAATTGGTCAAAACACTTGGTGGTCGGTCGTAATCCGCCAGTTTAAGAATTTCAGCAGATGGTTTTTGATACGTAATATTTTCCTGAGCTTCATAAAAATTGAGAAACGCAAGAAGGCAGATGGTTAACTTGATCTTCATTTTCTTTTTGATTTTTCACGAATTTAATGAAAAGTAATTAATTGCATGTTTTATCATAATAATTAATTTTAACGCAAAGTGCGCAAAGATTTTTCTTTATGCAATTCAACGTTTTTAAGTTCGCAAAGGCGTTTCACTCAGCAAAGCCTCAAAGAATTACCTATCTAAGCTCTTTTTCAAGATTTCAGAAACCCTTTCGATTTCTTCTAATGTATTGAAATAATGAGGCGAAAGTCTTACTGCTCCTTCAACCTTTTTGTCAGTAAAATCAATCAATGCAGAATGTTTGTAGCTTGCTGAAAAGAAAACATTATTTTCTCTCAAAACATTCTGAATATTCTCCAGGTCATTATCCGAACCGCAGAAAGTAACGATGCTGCTTAAGTTTTTTCCAAAATCTAGAACTTTAAAACCACTTTCTGCAAGATTTGTTCTAAGTGTTTCTGCTAAATTTCTGTTGTAATTTTCAATTTGACTTAAACCAATATTGTCGGCATATTTTACAGCTTCCATCATTCCCAAAACTGCGGCATAAGAAACTTCCCAATGCTCGAATCTTTTAGCTGTTTTAAATAATTCATAATCATCGTATTCAGACCAGTGAGCTCCTCTCATATCCAATAAAACAGGTGCATAATCCTGTTCCAAAACTCGGTCTGAAACATATAAAAATCCGCTTCCTCTTGGTCCTCTCATAAATTTCCTTCCCGTTGCAGTTAGAAAATCACAACCTATTTTTTCAACGTCAACAACCATTTGTCCAACTGATTGACAACAATCTGCTAAATACAAAACATCATATTGACGACAGATTTCTCCGACACTTTCTACATCCTGAATCAATCCTGAATTTGTAGGAATGTGGGTAATAGCGACCAATTTCGGATGATGTTCTTTGATTAAGTTTTCAAGATCTTCCAAATCCAGTTCGTTGTTCTCAAGTTTTTTTACTCTGAGGACTTTTACATTTAATCTTTTTTGAAGTGAAATAAAAGTAATCTGATTGGAAATATAATCATCAATGGTTGTAATAATGGCATCTCCTTCTTTAAAAATAATACTCGAAAGTGCCTTGGCAAAAGCTTCTGTGGCACTCGTCATAAAGGCAATATTGGACGGTTTACAATTAATAAGTTTTGCAGTTTCAGTATAGAAATTTTCAAGCAATTTAGCATTTCTGTTAGCAACTTCATAACCTCCGAACTGCTCTTCCTGTTTCAGGTAATCAATCATTGAATCTACCACAACATTGGGCATCAATGATGAACCCGCATTATTGAAGAAAAGTTTCCCATCTGATAAACCTCTTATTTCTTGTCTTATTTTATCTGTATTCATTTTTATTTTTTTAACCTCTAAATCTGCCTGATTTTCTTTTAATTTGAATTTTATCTCGTGTAGATTTATTGAAATTTTATTTGACAATTTTATACAAAAAATCCCGAATCTGAAGTATCGGGATTTATCTATTTTAAAATTTATTTTTAGTCTAAAACACTCCAACCTCTCTTCGGATTGGTATTTGAAGAAACCTCCTGTTCGTTGACAATAATGTTTTCTTTTCTCTGTCCGATATAATCAAGTTCGCTAAGTTTTGAGAAAATATTTTCAAGGCTTTTCAGCATCAAACTAATGTGTAAAAGTGGTTCGCCCGAATTGTGATGGTCATAATTCGTTTCCGCAACTGTTGAAAGCTGATTCAGTAAAGTATGCGGTGCAATTTCACTCCATTCCAAGCTGTAATTCAGCATTTCCTCCAATTCTCCGGGAATTAAAATCTGAGTCGAATTGTACATTCTCAACGCTAATTTCGCAAAAGTTTCAATTAAAAAAACTGGTGGTTGATATGGAATGATATTTCTGAACTGAAAATACATATCTCCAAAAGTATTCACCAAAACATTACACAAAGCTTTTACATTTAACGCTAAAGAAGTGTTTTGATTTTTATGGGAAGCTTTTTGAATGATTTTAAATGCATATTGCTGTAAATTTCCGATAGATTTCGCAAATCCGTTGTAATAATCTATCAATACAGGATGACTCTGAATCGACGTACAGGGCGGGATAAAATTGGTATTCACCTGAGCAATGTTTCCTTTAAAATCTACTTTTCCGACAACCAGATAATTTCCTCCAGAATAATTACTGTTCAACGAACTTACAGGAAGCAATTCGATGTGATAATTAGAATGCGCATTTGGATGTCTCGGCGGAATTTCTTCTGGGTCGATATCTCCGAAAGGCACTTTATCAAAAGGATTTACAGATATTAGAATATAATATTCTCCGTCCATTTGGTTTTCATCGATATTTAAAGATTTAGCCAAAGTTTTAACACTAACTCTTCTATCTTTTAGTTCCAATCTGTATCCAGCCAAAGTTACAGCGCTGCAGTTTTTGATAAACAGTTGAACATCGTTTGTCGCTGTATTATGAACATCAAAGATCGTTTTATCTGTAAATTCATTTGACAATGGTAGCAAACCATAATTATAATTGGTAATCGCAAGAGAATTTGCATCTCTTATCGTGTCTATTAAAAAGTTATCCTGATCATTAAGATGTCTTTGTGAGACTTTCATTCCATCAACCCAGTTGATAGCAAAATGTTTTATGGGCTGTATCATATTGTAATATTTTTATTGGTGTGATTTGATTTATTTTTTTCCTTCTTCTTCGTGCTGAATTACTCTTTTACAGATAACAACTTCGTTCTCCGAAATTGTATTTGTAGTAATATCCTGATCGAAATCAATGTATTTTCGAAAACTGAAAAACGATTTCTTCGTATAAAATATCCAGTAATAAGATTCTTTTTGTTCGTTTGTTAAATGAATAACAGATTTTGGGTTCTTATGGTTGTAATCGTCTACAACTCTAAAAAACCAGTCTCCGAATGTTACTCCGGTCGGTAGAGTTTTAGCTTTAATTCTAAAACGGTTTGCGTCTTCTAGATTTTTACTCAATTCAACATTTAAAACCATTAAACGGTCAAAATCTGCACCATCAAAATCAGGTGGTTTTTGGTCGGGAGAATATCTCCAGGTTTTGTAAATATCAACCGGAATACTGATAAACATGATATAGCAGTAATAAAAAACGATTGGCACAAAAAATATAAGAACGCTGGTTGCAGACATTACAGGATATCCCGCTCCTTTGCTGATCCATCCGAAAATCAAAAAGAAAAGATAAGCTCCTACAAGGGCACAGGTTACTGATAAAACAGATTCAAATAAAATACTTGTTGTCTGTGACTTGAAATGTTTTCTGAAGAAATTATGCATTAAATTCACATGAATAATCCCGAACACGAGATAAATAATCTGTGAAATTAAATACCAATAAGGATTAAATGAATTTCCTGCAAAACCAAAAAAACCAGGCAATGCAAGACACAAACTAGATAAAAGTACATATACAATAATGACTCTTATTTTTACAGCAGGTTGATTTTTTCTGATTACACCCAAAATCACCATCATTATGACAGCAATAAGCGGCACTAAAATATACCTTAAAAATATACCTTTTACTGAAGAAATTTCCATTTATTTCTTTTAATATTTAGTTGATTGATGAATTGTAAATATAATTAAAATATTTTACAGAAACGTAGAATAACCGAGCCTGTTTGCATTTCTTTGGTCGTCTTCGAGCACAAAAGAATAGTCTTTTTTTTCTGTAATAAAATTTTCTTCAATATCTACAGAAACAGGAAGGCAATAATCGTACAAAGCTTGCAAAACTTTCCTAAAAGGATTTCCGGGAATGTAGTTTTTCATCTCGTCATAAGGAATCGGGCCAATGTTTACAATCCAGTTTCTTTCGCCATCCATATGCTTTCCGCTTGCGATGTAAGTCACTCCCAGTCTGGAATTTCCCAAAAGTATGGAAGAATCATCTTCTTTCATCCTGTCGATTTCGTTGGGTGTAAAAGTAATTTCGACAGGAACTTTCAAGAAAGCGGTCATACAACGCTCAAACCATTTTTTATCACCTCTTATATTATGAAAAAACGGTAAAATATGAAGGAAAATATAGGCATTCTGCTTATCAAGCATTTTGATAATCGGCCATAGTTCGCTGAAAATATGGAGAAGAGAATCTGTCTCACTTGCCAAATCGAAATCATATTCTTTCAGCAAAGCACTGATTTCTGTAAAGAAAACTTCCAGCTCAAAAGGTCTGAAAAACTTTCTGGCATCATCTTCTACCCTTTTCTGTTTACGAATTTCTTTTACAACACTTTCCACATTTTTTCTCGACGTATTGAGTGAAGGCGGATGGAAAAGACCTTCAGGAAGATAATCGTAGATTCCTTCACGGTATGTTTTTATACTGAGAACTTCTTCGTCAAATCCCAAATAATGGCTAGAAATACTTTTTATATCTTTAAGATAAGCTCTGTCATTTATTCCTATTCTTTCAATAAAAATATTGCTTACAGATCTGTGATATTTTAAGAGGTTTACAGCAACTGCTTCAGCTCTAAAATCTGTCTGCAGCTTGTTGTAATGCATATCTATCGTGCTGTTGTCGTACATATTTATATTCTGTGATCATGATTGGTATCGTAAAGATAAAATATCTCTTTATATTGAAAAAGTATTTGTATTAAATTTTTATGCTAAAAGCTAAAATTAAATCTAAATTATTGGTTTTCTTATGTATTAATCTTTATTAAGCTAAATATACATTAAATTACAACTAAAATTAACCCTGAAATTTAAATATGAGTTTTACATAAAATTAACAGTGCAACAACCAACAAATAATCATTTTAAACCTAAATTTCCATAAGGCTGACTTATCTTTGCAACTCGAAAATTAATTAAAGAAATGAAAAGTATTTATTCTAAAATTCTGCTTTTGACGTTCATTGCAAGTTCGGTTTATTCGTATGCATGGGGTTTGACTGGGCACAGAGTGATTGCAGAAATTGCAGAAAACCATCTCTCTGGAAAAGCAAAGCGAGAAATCAGAAAAATGTTGGGGCAGGAAAGAATGGCATATTGGGCAAACTGGCCTGATTTTATTAAATCTGATACTACAGGAGCATGGAAACAGGCTTCAGCTTGGCATTATGTAAACATTGATCCTAAAACAGATTTTACAGCTTTCGAAAAAGATCTGAAAGCTCAGGCTGGAGCAAATCTTTATTCTCAGATTAAGGTTTTGTCTAGCCAGATTAAGGATGAAAAAACTTCTGAAAAAGACAGAAAAATTGCTTTGATTTTCCTTATTCATATGATGGGAGATTTAGCACAGCCAATGCATACAGGAAGATCTGAAGATTTAGGAGGAAATAAAATTAACGTTACTTATTTTGGAGATAAAACAAATCTGCACTCAGTCTGGGACGGAAAGTTGGTTGATTCACAAAAATACAGCTACACAGAATATGCACATCTTTTAGATATTAAAACGAAAGATGAAGTAAAACAAATTCAATCTGGAACATTAGAAAACTGGTTATACGATTCTCATCAGATTGCCAATAAAATTTATGCACAAACTCCGGATGGTTCTAAATTGTCTTATGATTATCAGTATAAATTTAATGATATTATGGAAAGACAGCTTTTGTACGGAGGATTGAGACTGGCGAAGTTGTTGAATGATTTGTTCTAAAAAAAGTGAAGGGTCAATGGTGAATTTTAAAAGTTAATTTTATTTTTTGCCTTTAAATTATAGAGCGGAACTTCGGTTTCGCTTTTTTTTGTTTCGTCAGCTCGAGTGTTTTTCGAAATGCAATGGAGAAAAATGTATCGAGAGCTCTCAACCTAAAATTAATCAACTTCTCGATACAATTTTTTCAAAATCTACTCGAACTGACGTTATAATTCTATTATCGCTACTTTTTTGGTGTGGAGTTGTAACTAGCCCCGATAGAAACGACATCCTTTTTGGTGGCGGGCGGAACGAAGAGGAGACCGCTACCAAAAAGATACAGTGGATAGCGGGAAATAGCTTCTAAAAAAATTAAAATCTTACAAAAAAGATTTCGGACGGACTAAGCGGAATAATTTACAACTAATTTTCCTCTTTCAAATGAACTCAATAAAAAAATATTGCAATGTGTGTAACCTTTTTATTGTTTCAAACGTATAATATAATAGCAACTCTATTTTTGAGAACAGAATAAATGAGACAATTAAAAATAACCAAGCAGGTTACCAACAGGGAAACCGCTTCATTAGACAAGTATTTGCAGGAAATTGGTAAAGTAGAACTGATTACAGCAGACGAAGAAGTAGATTTGGCACAAAAAATCCGTGCAGGCGATAGAGTCGCACTGGAGAAATTAATTAAAGCCAACCTTCGTTTCGTAGTTTCAGTATCTAAACAGTACCAAAACCAAGGACTTTCTCTTCCCGATTTGATCAATGAAGGGAATTTAGGATTAATGAAAGCTGCAAAAAGATATGACGAAACCAGAGGTTTCAAATTTATCTCTTATGCGGTTTGGTGGATTCGTCAGTCGATTTTACAGGCTTTGGCAGAACAGTCTAGAATTGTAAGATTGCCATTGAACAAAATCGGTTCAATCAACAAAATCAACAAAGCTTACGCACACCTTGAGCAGGAAAACGAAAGACCACCTTCTCCGGAAGAATTGGCTGAAGTTCTTGACATGAGTGAAGAAGACATCAAAGAATCAATGAAAAACTCCGGAAGACACTTGTCTATGGATGCACCATTGGTTGAAGGTGAAGATTCTAATCTTTATGACGTATTGCGTTCTGGAGAATCTCCAAGCCCGGATAAAGATTTGATGCTTGAATCTCTTCAAATTGAAATTGAAAGAGCATTAAATACTTTGACACCTAGAGAGGCTGATTTGGTAAGATTGTACTTCGGATTGAACGGAAAACATCCAATGACTTTGGAAGAAATCGGAGAAACTTTTGATCTTACGAGAGAAAGAGTTCGTCAGATTAAAGAAAAAGCAATCAAAAGACTAAAACACAATACCAGAAGTAAGATTTTGAAGTCTTATTTAGGTAAGTAATTTTTAGTTTAAATAATTATAAAGCGGAGTTTGATTTTTTCAGACTCTGCTTTTTTTATTTTATTAAAATATGATATTTTAGACACGAATACACGAATTTTCTATTTCTTATTTCATAATATTCGCTCATTCGTGACATTAAATTTTAAGAAGTGAATAAAATCTCAATCATAGGAGCCGGAATTGGCGGTTTGACTTTAGGAAATATTCTCAAGAAACACCATTTAGATTTTACCATTTATGAATCTGCGCCAGAAATAAAACCTGTCGGAGCCGGAATTATGATGGCGGTCAATGCAATGCAAATTTTCGACAAATTATGTTTAAAAGAGAAAATTGAAAATGCTGGAAACAAAATTCACGCAATTTCGATTACCGATGAGAAGTTGAAAACCATTTCTACAACAAATGTTCTGGCTTTGGAAAAGAAATTCAATTCCTGCAATGTTGCGATTCACAGAGCTGAACTTCAGAAAATTTTAGCTGAAAATTTAGGCTTTGAAAATATCAAATTAAATCATTCTTTAAAACAGATTTCAAGGAAAGAAAATTATCATTTAGAATTTGAAAACGGAAATATAATTGAAAGTGAAATCGTTTTCGGAGCTGATGGAATTCATTCTAAAGTTAGAAATCAAATTTTTAAAACAGGAAACATTAGAAATGCCAGACAAAAATGCTGGCGTGGTTTAACTGATTTTAATCTTCCTGAAAAATACCATCATCATGCTTTAGAAATCTGGGGAAAAGGAAAACGTTTTGGTTTTGTGAAAATTTCTGAAACAAAAGTTTATTGGTACGCTTTAGTGAATGAAAATAAATTTACAGAAGACCTAGATTTGGTTGAAACGTTCAGAGACTTTGACCCATTAGTTTTAGAAATTTTAGAAACAACAAAAAAAGAAAATATTATTCTCAACGATATTATCGACCTCACTCGTATTCCAAAATGGCATACCGAAAATCTGTGTTTAATAGGTGATTCTGCCCATGCTACAACTCCGAATATGGGACAAGGTGCTTGTCAGTCAATTGAAGATGCTTATGTGATTGGAAAATTTTTAGAAAAGAATAAAAATTTCAATTCGGTTTTTGAGGAATTTCAGAAAATTCGAAGAAAAAAAGTAGATTATGTTGTTAGAAACAGCTGGACAATTGGCAATATATCGCAATGGGAAAAAAGAAATCAAATCAGGAATTTTCTCCTGCGCTCGATTCCAGAAAGTATGAATCAGAAAATGATTGAAAAGATTTTAAAGTTGGAGATATAAAAAAAGAAACCCGCTATGAGTTTCTTTTCATTTATTTAATTTCAGATTTTACAGAGCCGCATTTCAGCATCGAGCTTCCGTAATAAGGATTGATGATCTGTTTTTCATTACTTAGCCAACTGCCTTCCGCCATCGGACAATATTGCACATAAATGGTCTTATCGGAAATTTTATATTCATTAGCAATAGCAATCATCACTTCAGATAACTTGTAAAATGGTTTTCTCTGCGCATCAATATTTTTAGCTGCAGCAATTATTTTTGATTCTGATTTTAAAGAATTCAGCTTTTTCTCATCCAGAGTTTTTGAATTAAGTAAAGAAGCTGTTTTCAGAAATTCACCGGCTGCAACTGAAGTTTTCTTAAAATCATCAGAAGCCAAAGCAGATTTTACCGCAATATAATTCTGATACAATTTTGAAAGTTGAGGATTTGTTTTCGATTGCGCATTTACAGATAAAACGGCAAATACTGAAAACAAAAACGTAATGAGGTATTTTTTCATTTTAATTTCACATATTTATTATGATTTAAAAATACATGAATGCACTAATAAATTACAATATTTTTCAAAATAATATTCGTGCATCCGTGCTTTCAGTCAATAAATACATAACTTATTAATAGTTTACTTTATTTTAAATTCAAGCTTCACATTAAAGAACCTTCCCGTTAAACGTACCGGAACAGGATACATGATACTACTATTTGCATCAGTAATCCATTGATTGGCAACAGTATTATTGATATTAAAAGCATTAAAAACCTGAACTCCTAAAGTTAGTTCATCAAAGTTACTCAAGAAACCATACGTTTGTTTTTTTTCTTTAGCATCTACAAACGCATACGAAAGTCCTAAATCTACCCGCTTGTAAGAAGGTAGAGTTTTTTGATACTGATAAGGATCTGTGAAAACCGGTGCTCCATTTGGTAATCCCATTGCATAAGTTAGGGTAAGATTCACACGCATTTGCGGGAATTTAGGCATATAATCCTGATAAAACATGGCAAATCTAAAACGTTGATCTGTTGGTCTTGGAATATTACCTCTTCCGTCAATATTTTCAAAAACTCTTGCGTAACTTGCAGACAACCAGGAATCTACTCCAGGAACAAATTCACCAAACAATCTTGTATCCACTCCGTAAGCGTAACCAGAAGCATTATTTTTTCCCGAATAACGAATTCTCACATTATCCATATAATACGGAATCACATTATCCATTTTCTTATAATACAATTCTGTCGTTAATTTGAACGGTCTGTTATCATATTCAAACTCTAATTCATTGGCTAAAATTGCCTGAATTGATCGTTGAGATTTAATATTTGGATTAAAATTACCATTCAAGTCTTTAATTTCCTTATAAAAAGGCGCCTGATAATAAACTCCTCCCGAAAGTCTGAACCACATATCGGTATTCCATTCAGGTTTAATGGCAAACTGAGCTCTTGGTGAGAAAATAGTTTCATCATTAAAACTCCAATGCGCTACTCTTGCTCCACCATTTACCAAAACTTTACTTGATCCCCAGAAAAATTTCTGAGAATACTGTGCATAAGCCGACAATCTTGTTGGCTGAATATGATTGGCTCCCGAAATACTGTAAAATAAATCTAGATCTGAAGCATCAGGAATTCTTGGATCATCAATTGGATGCGGAATGCTGTAACCTGATGAATCTACCAATTTCCATTCGTTGGTTAAATCCTGCAGGTTTTCTTTTTCATATTTAAAACCTAATTCAATATCCGTATTTACATTGGGTGAGAAACGGGTTCTGAATTGTGTTCCATAAGTTTTTACAAATAAGTCGTTTCTTGCATGCTCAATTTGTCCGCCAACATCATACGAAGTAATCGGATTTCCTGTAATAGGGTCAAAAGTCTGCAAAATATAGCTCGAAGCAATCGAATAATATTCTTTTTCACGGTTTTGATATGCAAAACTATCTAAGGTAAATCTCCATTTATCGGAAGCTTTATAGTTCGCTGAAACAGTTCCCATCATATTTTTATATTGGTCATTTTCTTTACCATTATAAAAAACAGAGAGATTGATTGGCTGATTAACAGAACCGAAATCTACGCTTCTCTCCTTCGGAATCATATCATAATCATTCTTAGAATAATATCCGATGAATGACAGTGAAAGCTTGCTGTTGACGTGATAATTCAGATAAGACTGAAAATCATAGTAAACCGGGTTAAAATCTGTATCTTCATTTAAAGTATTCAGAACCAGATTAGTATTTCTATATCTTCCCGAAAATAAAGCAGTGAATTTTTTATTACCGTTTTCATCTTCTTTCCCAGATGCAAAACCTGTCGTTAATCTTCCTCCAATTAAACTCGCTTCACCAGAAAGTTCAAACTTTTTGGGTTCACGATAGTAAATATTTAAGGCAGAAGACATTTTATCACCATATCTTGGCTCAAAACCTCCAGCTGAAAAATTTACCGTAGAAACCATATCAGGATTGATGATACTTAAACCTTCCTGTTGAGAATTTCTAATCAAGAAAGGTCTGTAAATTTCAATATCATTAATGTAGATAAGGTTTTCGTCATAGTTTCCACCACGAACCATATATTGCGAAGAAAGTTCGGTATTTGAATTCACCGATGGAAGCGTTTTCAGAATTCCTTCAACACCGCCAGAAATACTTGCAACATTTTTGGCATCTTTAGCTGAAATTCTTACTGCGGTCACATCGTTGGTTCTCCCGGTCACTTTTTTCTGGAAAACAACTTCCTCAATATTGGTAACTCTTGCTGTAGTATCTCTCTTTTTTGTTTGTGAGAATACTAAAACCGGTACTATAAGGCTTAGTGGTAAAACTAGTTTTTTCAAAAGGAATTATTTAGAATTTCTAAAATTAAGTATTTTTTAACAATTATAGTATAGATTCTCTTACTCTTGTGAGTTTTTGTAATAAATCTTCCAATAAATCCAGTCTTAACATATTTGCGCCGTCTGAAAGTGCTGTTTCAGGAGTTGGATGCGTTTCAATGAAAAGTCCGTCTGCTCCTACTACAATTCCAGCTTTTGCAATTGTTTCGATTAAATCTGGTCTTCCTCCTGTAACTCCCGAACTTTGGTTGGGTTGTTGCAAAGAATGCGTTACATCCAAAATTACCGGTGCATAATTTCTCATTGTAGGAATTCCTCTGTAATCAACGATTAAATCTGAATATCCGAAAGAATTTCCTCTTTCAATAATTGCAACTTTTTCGTTGTTTGAATCTGTAATTTTCTGAACCGCAAATTTCATTGATTCCGGAGAAAGGAATTGCCCTTTTTTCAACGTTACACATTTTCCTGTTTCTGCTGCAGCAACCAAAAGATCTGTCTGACGAACCAAAAACGCAGGAATCTGAAGAACATCCACATATTGTGCAGCTAAAGCAGCGTGCTCATTTTCGTGAATGTCTGTCGTTGTCGGAATATTGAAAGTCTCTCCTACTTTTTTAAGGATTTCCAAAGATTTTTCTTCACCTATGGTTGTGAAAGAATCTACTCTGCTTCTATTCGCTTTTTTAAAACTTCCTTTGAAAATATACGGAATATTATATTTATTGGTCAGTTCAATTACTTTCTCGGCAATTCTTAAAGCCATATCTTCGCCTTCAATAATGCAAGGTCCGGCAATTAAAAAAAAGTTTTTGGAGTCTTTGTGTTGTATGTTATCTAAATGTTGAATCATTGAATTTTACTTTGTTTTTCTTTAATTATACTTTCTAATTGATCGATATTCCTTTGATAACGATTCGTATTGGGTTGAGATTTTAGTTCTTTCAACCATTTCTCAGCAATTCCTAAATTATTATTCTGAGCACTTGCTGCTACTGTATTAATTATCGCCTCAATTTTATTATTATCTGTTTTAAAAGTAGATAGATTTTGTGTTAAAAAAACATCTGCTTCTTTTAATTTTTCTTGATGCACAAGTGCATAAATATATTCTTTCTTTACTAAATCATCAGCTTTTTTATTCTTTATAGCTTCAGTACAAATCTTTTCAGCATCTGCAAATTTTCCCATTGCATTATACGAAAAAATCAATTCAAAATATAACGCTTCTGTCTTAAAATTATTTTTATAAAGTTCTAAAAGTTTTGGCAATGCCAGTTGAGGAAAGTTGGCTCCATTAAGTCCACTTGCTCTGCTTAATTGCTTTTCATTTTCAGGCTTAGAACTCTTGTAAAATTCCATCCATTTTGGAGGAGACTCTAAATTTAGTTTTTTCACAACATCATTACTGAGTTTGGCTGTTTTAAGATTAAAATTACCTATTCTTGAAGTCAACATTGAGGTTTTATGAAATTCATCAGTTGTAACTTTCAGCTTTCCATTTTCTTCAACCAAATCTCCTAAACTTCTAAATGAATATCCCGCCATTTCATCGTAATAAATAAAACCATAACTAAATTTTGTCTCAGCTTCTTTCTTAGGTAATGCAACATAAGAATTTTCTGAATCTACAACATTAGAATCAAATTTTAAGTCTGAAACTGTTTGCGAACTAGCAAGCAAGCTTAAAACTAAAAATGAACTGATAAATATTTTTTTCATAAGTGTGTTTTTAAAATTTCTTTAAAATCTTCTCAAAAGTATTGATATTTCTGCTGGTAAACTGATCTTTCAGACTTTTTTTACCTAAAATTTTTCCAAAACTTGAATCTAGTGTATTTCCTTTAGGAATCTGCCAATAGAATATATTGTTAACGATTTCGCCTTTCTCGTTTTCTGTTTTTGAAGCACTTTCAAATTCTTTCATCAGAACATTTTCTACATTTTCGTTTCCAACAAATGCATAAGTATGAAAGGCTTCATTTTTTTCAAATGGATTTTTAGTCCAAAACAATTCTGTTTCTTCTGAATTTTTAACAAAAAGAAAAGCTTCATAGTTAAAGTAATCAGACATTGCTTTTTCTAGAATTTCTTTTAAGTCTTTTGCATTTTTATCGGAACTGAAAATAATATTTCCCGACGCTAAAACCGAGCTTACATTTTCCATTCCGGCATTTTTGAAAACCTGACAGACTTCTGCCATTTTCATATTGGTTCCTTTTACGTTGACTCCGCGTAGAAAAGCACAGTATTTCATTAATTTAAGTTGAGATTGAGGTTAATATTGAGTTTGAGAGTTGTAGTGTTTTAGAGATGAAGAATTTTCGTAATTGTAAAACTTTAAGCTCCCAAAATCCATCTTTAAGTCACATTATTTTTTAATTTTTTCATATAAATTATAGTCTGTTCCTGAAGGTTTCAGTTTATAAATTTTTTCTAAAATCGAATATTGACTTTTTAGATAATTATTTATTCTAAATTCATTCAGAAGTCGGTAATTCTCTTTATAATATTCTGCATCTTTTCCTTCAAATAGATTATTGTACGAAAGTAAATATTTTGGTTTTCTGTTTTTAACGGTGTTTAACCAATAATGAGGTTTGTCTTTTATAATTTCCTTTTGAATTTGTTTGTCGACCAAACCCACTTCATCAATCGTTTTTAAGCCTGAAAAATACGGAACATAACCAGCCGGTTCCAGCAAAATCCATTGTTTTTTATCTTTTTCGTAGGTATTTAGAAATAACCCGATTGATCTTCTGTAATTCCACTCACCATTTCCTGTTGCGATAGAATGTATTGTTTGAAAAGCCAACATTGGTAAAATATAGATTAAAATTAACAAAGTCAACCAAATATTTCTTTTTACTTTCTGCTCTAATACAAAAATTAAAATCGGAACGAAAAGTAAGATCTGCGGAACCCAATAATACCAATCGAAAAGGCTTTTTTGAGAAAGGAAAATAATCTGTTTTGACCATGCAAATAGAAAAATGATCCATAAAAAGTAATTTCTTTTATTTCGTTGCCTGATTAAATAAATAAAACAAAGCAATTCAAAAAGAATAATAACGATTGTAACTGGATTAAAGTTTCCAGGTAATTTTAGCATTCCCCAAAAGTTTCCATAATTTAATCTGAAATATTCGAAATTTTGATATAAAGTATAAACCTTGTCGTAAGCCAATTTTTTAGCAACAATCGTATTATTTACCAATTCACCAAAGTAAAACCAATTGAACGAAACACAAACTACAACCCCCAAAATTCCACCTAAAATATAACTCCATCTTATTTTTTTATTCCAGAAAATGTCAACTAAAAATACAATTCCAAGGAAAATTACGGTATCAATTCTGGTAAATAAAATCAAAGTTGAAAGTAAAAGAAATGCCCATTTTTTCTCTTTTTTAAAGCCATAATATAGTAAAGCCATTTCAAGGAAAAACAGAATTCCGTATTCCATTCCAAGAATTGAAATTTTTATTGATGGCGGCAAAATCCCAAATAAAAAGATGAAAATCGCTTTATGCCAATTGTTTTTGAACAAAACATGAGACAGAAATAAACTTCCAATTGTAAAAAGTGCTGTATTAAATATAAGCAACGGCTCAATAAAATTTTCTTTCCCGAAAATCAGATTGAAAATATAGGAAACGAAAACATACAAATGCGTTGTTGATGCCGATATTTTTGTATCTCCATTGAAACCAATCACCCCATAATCCATCAGATTTTGAGCAACTCGCCAAGTGATGAAAGCATCCTCCTGAATGTGGTGCGTCAATAGAAAATAAAGCTTTGCAATGATTGCAAAAAATACAGCGTAGATTGGGAGATTCTTGTTTTGAGATTCAGCCATTGCGTTTTTTTAGTTGCACAAATATAATTCTAAATTTCAGGAATATCAACACAAAAAAAACGGAACCGAAGTTCCGTTTTAAGTATCTATTTTATTGTGTTGCTTTGATAATTGCAGTGGTAATCTGATCTTCTTTTTCTTTAGAGTAAGTAGAATCAAATGGTTCCATCACATCAAATAAATATTGATAGAAAGGTGTGATTCGCTGTACGTTTTCAGATTCTTTCATTGCTTTTTCTTTGCCCATTTGCTGAAGATCTTTAATGAAAACATTAAATTTCTTGTCAATAGGTTCAATAGATTTCACTAAATAATTATAAGCTTTTTCGTTCTGCCCTAATTTCTTGTAAGCATCGGTAACTGAAGTCACAACTAACGAATATTCCATTGGTTTTGATCCTAAAGCTCTTCCAACAAATCTTTGTTCAGCCTTGCTTAATGTTAAGTAATAATCATATTCTTCAAAAATTCCTTTTTTAAGAACTTCAGCCAATTTTAATCCTTTTTCTTCTTGTCCGGCAACGATATATCCATAAACCATTGAGCTTAAAGAACGAGGATCATTGTATTTTTCAGCAGGAATTTCTTTTGCTGCAATATCTAATATTTCCAAAGCTTTTGCTTTTTGTCCTGATAATGCTAATGCAGCTGCTGCTCTACTTGCTGAACTTCTGTAGCTCATAATATTTGAAGTTGCAGTCTCGTCAAAATGTACATTCAAATCTTTGAAATTACCCCATCTGAAGTTTTTTACAACATTATATAATGAGTTAGCATCTACTCTTCCCATTTCCCCATCTGAACTTCTCGGCGTACGAATCGGAACCAATCGGTAACTGAAACCGTCAAACTGAAGATATTCATCTAGATAAAAGATATTTTCTTTATCATAAACCCCTCCTGAAGAGAAATTGATTGGTCTTTTCCAGTCGAAATTTGCCAAAATATCAAACATCATCAAGTTGTTCTTATATAAAGTTCCCGCTTTATAATCAACCGTAATATAATCCACAGTATTTGGAAGATCTGAAGCATTAATGATTCCCGCTTTTACAGCATTCGCTTTGTTTACAGGAATTACAAATTTATTCACCGGAAGGAAATTATATTTGTCATAACGCTCTTCTCCAAAAATCATTTTTAGAACTTCATCTTTTTCAGGAGATTTAGTTTTAATAAAATCCATTGCCTCTTTCAAAGTCATGGAATCCTTCACCAGATATTTCTGGAATGGAGCAATTGCACTTTCCGGAGCTCCGGCTTGTTGAAGATTAGCAATAATATTTTTCCAATCGTTGTTTTTCATCAAATAGATTTGGTCGTTTACACCATCTCTGTAATCTTCGTGAGAAAGCTGACTTGGAATTGCATTCGCATTATATGTTTTTCTTTTTACCTGATCAATATTCCAAGGCGTTGAAAGCAAAGTAAAGTTCACCACTTTCACATCATCACGGAATCTTTCAGTTTCCTGCATTGCCCAAACCGGATACGTATCATTGTCTCCGTAAACAAATAAAATATCTTCTTTTGGTAATGATTTTAATACTGAATAAGAATAATCGTAAGCCGTATATCTATTGCTTCTGTCATGAACATTATAATTCTGGAATCCCATCATAAAAGGAACTCCCAATAAAATAACTCCAAAACCTATATTTGCAGCGTTTGACTTTACTTTAGATTGTAAATACCACAGAATAGCTCCTGCTCCCAAACCAATCCAAATGGCAAATGCGTAGAATGATCCCACCATTGCGTAATCTCTTTCTCTTGGCTCGAAAGGTTTAACTCCTGTATAGAAAATAATTCCGACACTTGTTAAAATAAATAAAGACAAAATAGCGTAGAATCTTCCGAAGTCTCTGCTAAACTGGAAATAACATCCTAAAATCCCTAAAAGTAGCGGTAAAAAGAAGAAAGCTACAGTACTTTCGTTTTTGAATTTTGCAGGCATTGCATCCTGATTTCCCCAAAGTGCATTATCGATTGGAGCAATTCCGGAAATCCAGTTTCCTTTTGTATTTTCACTGTTTCCTTCAAGGTCATTCTGTCTTCCAACATAATTCCACATCAAATATCTAAGGAAGTAATATCCATTTTGAAATGAAATAAAATATTCCATATTCTGAGCCAAAGAAGGCTTCTGAACTGTAATTAAATTATAAGGTCTTACTTTTAAATAATCTGCAGCAGTAATAGATCCGTCTTCATATTTAGCTCTAAGTTCTTTAAAGATTTCTTCTGCTTCAGGACTATCTGCAATATCTTCATTAGCATAGTTAAATTTAAAATCCGGCGCTCCGTACATAGAAATGTAATTAGCCATTACATCTTTATCGTCATTGAACATTCTCGGCATTAAACTTACATGAGATTTGTCGAAAACATAGTTAAAACGCTCACTTGTTTTTCTGTAAGTACCCGCTTTTTCGTCTTTTTCGTAAACTTCTCCCGTTTTGGTTGTTTTAAAACTTCCGTCCTCGTTCTTCTGAATTCCGTTTGCATCTAAGAAAGCGGTGTAGTTTTGACCGTAAATTGTTGGCCAGTCTCCATACTGTTCTCTGTTATAATAATCAAGCATACCAATTGCAGTATCCGGATCATTAAGGTTCATTGGCGGATTTGCATTTGCTCTGATCGGAATTACCATCCAACAAGAAAAACCAATAATCATATAAACTACCGATAAAGCTACAGTCTGGAAAATATTTTTCTTCGCTTGTCTCGCATATTTAATTATGAAATAACAAAGCGCAACCATAATGATAAAGCCGGCAATCGTTCCTGAGTGGAAAGGAAGTCCTAAACCATTCACGAAGAATATTTCTAATTTTCCGAATAATGACATAATTACCGGGAAAATAATTTTAAAAACTAAAATTAATATTCCTAAAGTGATTAAGTTTGCCCAAAGGAAATTTAACCAAGTAAATTTGTAGTTTCTTGCATAATATACTAAACATACGGCAGGAATTGCAAGCATTCCCATCATATGAACTCCCACAGAAAGTCCTAAAATAAAGAAAATTAAAATAATCCATCTTTCGTTATCTCTCTCCAGATATTCATTTTCCCATTTAGTAATTAACCAAACCAAAAGCGCAATAAACATAGACGCCATTGAATAAACTTCACCTTCCACCGCAGAAAACCAAAAAGTATCTGAAAAAGTGAAACATAAAGCACCAATTACTCCTGCGAAAAGGATTGAAGTTTCCTGATGTCTTGTAATTTCTTCAAAATCTTTGTTCAGAAGCCTTCTTACAAAATGAGTAATCGTCCAGAACAGAAACAAAATTGTAAATGCACTGAATAATGCAGACATTGCATTGATAACGAT
The DNA here is from genome assembly GCF_026460945.1 of Chryseobacterium luquanense. Lineage (GTDB taxonomy): Bacteria > Bacteroidota > Bacteroidia > Flavobacteriales > Weeksellaceae > Chryseobacterium > Chryseobacterium luquanense. The sequence goes on along the minus strand of NZ_JAOVZV010000008.1, from coordinate 39,482 downwards.
TGAATAATTTTCACCCTTACCTAAAGCAAAAATGGCAGCTACTGCTCCCACAATTTGAAATAATGCCGCTCCGGGAGCATGAGTTACTTCTAATTTTACTGCTGAAGAAATGTATTCACCACAATCCCAAAAACTAAAGTTGGGTTCTATGGTCGATAAGTACGTGAAAAATGCAATGACGAAAGTCACCCATCCGAGAACGGTGTTCCATTGCCTAAAAGTCCAGTTTTTCATAGTATAAAATCAATTATGCGAAAATAAGGTTTTTAGATTAGTTTATATTGATTTTAACAAAATTTAAAAAAATCGGCGTAGTTTTTGCGTACTTCGGATAGCTGAAAGCAAAAATAAATCACGTATTTATATAATTTGCGAACTTAAAATGAACTAAAAGTTTAAAAATAATTTATTTTTTTGTATTTTTGCGGTCAGATTTTTATTGAAAAATAACAAATAATGAGTAATGTTTACGATAATATTCTTGGCTTGATTGGGAGTACTCCTTTGGTAAAATTAAATACCGTCACAAAAGAAATACCTGCAATCATTTATGCCAAGTTAGAGTCATATAATCCTGGACATTCCACTAAAGATAGAATCGCACTTCATATTATAGAAAACGCTGAGAAAAAAGGTTTATTAAAGGAAGATTCTGTAGTTGTAGAGACCACTTCCGGAAATACAGGTTTTTCACTTGCTATGGTTTGCATCATTAAAGGATACAAATGTATTTTGGCGGTGAGCGACAAAACAAAACCTGAGAAGATTGCTTATCTTAAAGCTCTTGGTGCAACAGTTTATGTATGTCCTGCGAATGTGCCTGCGAATGACCCAAGATCATATTATGAAGTAGCAAAAAGAATTGCCGCTGAAACTCCAAATTCTGTGTATATCAATCAATACTTTAACGAGTTGAATATTGATGCACATTATCAAACTACGGGTCCTGAACTTTGGGAGCAAACACAAGGTAAAATTACACACCTTTTTGCTTGTACAGGAACTGGTGGAACTTTATCAGGTTCTGCAAAATTTTTAAAAGAAAAAAATCCTGATATCAAAATTATCGGTGTTGATGCTGACGGATCAATTTTAAAAAGTTACCACGAGACGGGAGAAATTCACAAAGAAGATGTGCACCCTTACCAAATTGAAGGTATGGGAAAAAATTTGATTCCTTCTGCCCTTCTTTTTGATAAAGTGGATGAGTTCGTAAGAGTAAACGACGAAATGTCTGCGTACAGAACCCGCGAAATTGCATTGAAAGAAGCAATAATGGGAGGTTACACAACCGGAGCTGTTACACAGGGATTAATTCAATATGCTAATTCTCACGAATTTACAGAAAATGATTTGGTAGTTTTAATCTTCCCGGATCACGGATCAAGATATATCACTAAGGTTTACAGTGATAAATGGATGGCTGAACAAGGTTTCATAAACAATTGTTTCCACAATTACGAAGAAGTCTTTAAGACAGAAATCATCAAATAGAATTTAAAAAAAAGATACAAATCAAGCCTTTTTGTAAATCACAAAAGGCTTTTTTACATAAAACTTACTAATTACAATGGTAGATATTTTTGAAAGAATTAAACAAAATCCAGGACCTCTAGGTCAGTTTGCAGATTACGCAGAAGGATATTTTGTATTCCCAAAATTGGAAGGTCCTATTGGTCCGAGAATGAAATTTCAAGGTAAAGATGTAATTTTCTGGAGTGCCAATGACTATTTAGGTCTTTGTAACCATCCTGAAGTTTTGGAAGCTGATGCAAAAGCTGCAGCAGAATTCGGAATGTTTTATCCGATGGGTGCAAGAGCAATGTCCGGTGAAACTCAACAACATCAGCAACTGGAAAAAGAATTGGCAGAATTTACTCAAAAGGATGCTGCTTATTTATTGAATTTCGGTTATCAAGGAATGGTTTCTTGTATCGATGCATTGGTGACAAGACATGACGTTATCGTTTATGATGCAGATTCTCACGCTTGTATCGTTGACGGAGTTCGTCTTCACATGGGAAAAAGTTTTACTTTCAAACATAATGACATTGAGAGCTTAGAAAAAAACTTAGCAAGAGCAACCAAAGTTGCTGAAGAAAACGGCGGTGGAATCTTAGTGATTACTGAAGGGGTTTTCGGAATGAGAGGAATGCAGGGAAAACTAAAAGAAATTTGTGACTTAAAGTCTAAATTCAATTTCAGATTGTTGGTTGATGATGCACATGGTTTCGGAACTTTAGGTAAAACAGGAGCTGGAGCTGGTGAAGAGCAAGGTTGTCAAGATCAAATCGATGTTTATTTCTCAACGTTTGCTAAATCTATGGCAGGTTTCGGAGCTTTTCTTTCAGGAGATGAAACGATTATCAGATTTTTAAAATACAATCTTCGTTCTCAGATTTTTGCTAAATCTTTGACAATGCCAATGGTAATCGGAGGTTTAAAAAGATTGGAACTATTGAGAACTCGCCCAGAAATTAAAGATAAATTGTGGGAAAATGTGACTAAACTTCAAAACGGACTGAAAGAAAGAGGTTTCAACCTTGGAAACACCAATACGTGTGTAACACCAGTTTTCATTCAGGGAACAACGATTGAAGCAACGCTTTTAGCGAAAGATTTAAGAGAAAATTACGGAGTATTTACTTCAGTGGTAGTATATCCTGTAATTCCAAAAGGAATGATTTTGTTAAGATTAATTCCTACAGCTTCACACACAGATTCAGAAATTAACGAAACTTTGGCGGCTTTTGAAGGCATCAAAGAAAAATTAGAATCTGGACAGTATGCAGAAATGGAAAAACAAATGAACATCGAATACAAACAAATGTAATTCTGATTTTCATTTAAATATAAAAACAACCGTTAGAATTTCCTAGCGGTTTTTTGTTTAAATTTTAAAATATCAAGAAAATGAAAAAATTAAGTTTATTAAGATTCAAATAAATTTGAATGAAGCGGTCTGCTTAATAATATCTTTAGATATTTACTTAATTATTCTTACCATTTAAACTTTCTTAATGTTTAATTTTTCAAATCATTCAAAAAAATGTTCTTCCTTTTCCATTTAAACCCATAAATTTGCAAAAAATTACTTTTGAAAGATCTTCTTCTTATTACTCCACCTTTCACGCAACTCAACACTCCTTATCCGGCGACCGCATATATTAAAGGTTTTCTAAATACCAAAAATATATCAAGCTATCAGATCGATTTGGGGATTGAAGTGATTTTGGAATTGTTTTCAAAAGAAGGTATCCAAAAGATTTTTGCAAAATCTATAGACTTAAAAAATACTTCAGAAAACTCTCAGAGAATTTTTGCTTTAAGAGATGAATATATTAAAACCATCGATCAGGTTATTCTTTTTTTACAGAATAGAAATCCTACTTTAGCAAGACAGATTTGTTCGATGAACTTTTTGCCCGAAGCTTCCCGTTTCAATCAGCTCGACGATATGGAATTTGCTTTCGGAAATATGGGTTTACAGGACAAAGCTAAACATCTGGCTACTTTATATTTAGAAGATTTATCTGATTATATAGTTGAACACATCGATTCTGATTTCGGTTTCAGTAGATATGCCGAGCGATTGGGAAAATCTGCCAATTCTTTTGACGAACTGTATGCTAAATTAAATTCAGATCAAACTTTTGTTGACAACATCACTTTAAAAATTCTTCGCGAAAAACTGGAAATGGTTCAGCCAAAACTTATTTGTTTTTCAGTGCCGTTTCCCGGAAATTTATATTCAGCTTTTCGGTCAGCAAAATTTATAAAAGAAAATTATCCTCACATCAAAACTGCGATGGGTGGTGGTTTTCCGAATACCGAATTAAGAGAAATTAAAGATCAAAGAGTTTTTGAGTTTTTTGATTTCATTACTTTAGATGATGGTGAAGTTCCTCTTGAATTGGTTTACGAAAATGTTTGTCATTCTGAGCAATGTAAAGAATCACAATTCAAAAGAACTTTTTTACTTGAAAATGAAAAAGTTGTCTACAAAAATAATTCTACCAAGCACGATTATAAACAATCTGAAATTGGAACTCCCGATTATACTGATTTGCAGCTAGATCAATATATTTCTGTCATTGAAATTGCCAATCCTATGCACAGTTTATGGAGCGACGGACGATGGAATAAACTCACCATGGCGCATGGTTGCTATTGGGGCAAATGTACTTTCTGTGATATTTCTTTAGATTACATTAAAATTTACGAACCCATTTCTGCCAAAATTTTGGTTGACAGAATGGAAGAATTAATTAAAACAACTGGCGAAACCGGATTTCATTTTGTAGACGAAGCCGCTCCTCCAGCTTTAATGAGAGAAGTTGCTCTGGAAATTTTACGAAGAAATCTTGTCGTAACCTGGTGGACCAATATTCGTTTTGAAAAAAGCTTTACTCAGGATTTATGTTTTTTATTAAAACTTTCAGGTTGCGTTGCGGTTTCAGGTGGACTTGAAGTTGCAAGTAACCGATTGTTAAAATTAATTGATAAGGGTGTTTCTGTAGATCAAGTTGCCAGAGTAACAAGAAATTTTACGGAAGCAGGAATTATGGTTCATGCCTATTTAATGTATGGTTATCCAACTCAGACGATTCAAGAAACAGTGGATTCTTTGGAAATGGTTCGTCAGCTTTTTGAAATGGGAATTTTACAAAGTGGTTTTTGGCATCAGTTTGCGATGACTGCACATTCTCCGGTTGGGCAAAATCCTGAAGAGTTTGGAGTGATTCCATTAAAACAAGAAATAAAGTTTGCCAACAATGATATCGACTTTAAAGATAAAACAGGAATCGATCACAGTAAATTTAGTTTCGGTTTAAAAAAATCTCTTTTCAATTTCATGCACGGAATTAATTTTGATATCCCGTTGCAGGATTGGTTTGATTTTAAAATTCCTAAAACAACTATTCATTCTGATTATATTCATGACAGTCTTTTGGATGAAGACCAATTCAGTTTTAAAGGCAATTCTAAAATAATATTTTTAGCTAAAAACGTAATCGCTGAGAATTACATAAAAACAAAAAAGCAAAACTCTTGGGCGTACACGAGAATTACGTTCCATTTAAGAACAAATATTGTAAAAGTCGAATTGGAACATGAAAAGGCAGGTTGGTTGATAAAAATTATTTCTGAAAATACTTTTGACAACCCGAAACGTATTACGCTTCAGAAACTTAAGCTTAATTTTGAAGAAAAATTTGATGATTTTGAATTATTTTGGTTTTCAAAACCTATTCAACAATTAAAAGAGAATGGAATTATTTTAAGGCTATAAATTTTGAATATTTCTTATTAAAATAAAAGACATATCGAATCGTTACTCCATAAGATCTCGTTATCAGTATTTTAAAAATTAATATTTGGCTTCATCTGAAGTGACAAACTAAAATAATAAATCCCGACATTGCTTTCAGGATTTATGTGATTTGATTAAAAGCCAATTGAATTTAAATTATTCAGGCTAAAGTACTGCTCTATTTAATTAAAGATTTTATAAATTTTATTTTTTTTCTTTTTCCACTCCATCTTTTACAACTTCTCCAACTTCTACTTTTTCTTTAATTTTAATAAAATTTGGATCCAGAATTGCCATTCTTTCTGCTAGAGCTTTGTAAGTTGGAAACTTTAAAATAGAAGCACGTCCCGACATTTCTCTGTATAAAGTAAAAACTTTTCCTCCGGCTGTGGTAATTCTTTTGGTTGTTGTACTATATTTTCCAACTAACTTACTTTTAGCATCATACATTTCAATATCAACAAAAGTTTTGTCAGAAATCGTATCTTCGGAACCAAAACTTACCGGTAAATTCGTAAAATATCCAACGGGAACTCCATTACTTAAAATTTCACCCACATTATTAACGGTAATATTGAGTTTATCAATTTTTGTTCGGATTGTGTAAGCTTCTTTCGTCTTGGCATCGAGTTTTCTTTTTGGCATATTTTTAAAAACTTCATCCAAATTTTTGATATTGATTCCTCTTTCATCAATAATTTTCAAAGCCTTAATACAAGTGTAAACTGCAGATTTCTCATCGCCCGAAAATGCTGAAGGAGAAATATAATCCATATCCAGCGTTTTTTCACGGTTGTAGACACGATTTAATTTCACATAACTATCACGTACTGAGTCTACAATACTTTTATCAACAAATTGCATCGTAAAAATCGGGGTTTCTTTCAAATCCATAAAAGTATATTCTCCGGATTTGCTTGTGATTTTCGCAACGTGAATTCCATCTAAGCTTACAATGCCTCTTTTCGTTTTAATAAGTTGAGCATTTAGAATAAAGCCCAAAACTGTAAAGAACATGATTAAATTTCTTTTCATAAAATCAAATTTTTACAAAGCATAAAAAAAGTGTAACCAAAGTTACACTTTCTTGAAAATATATTTAGCTTCTCAATTTAATTATTCGCAAAGGATGATTCCTTTATCATTATTAAATTCTACAACACCGCTTTTGATTGTGTAAGAAAAAACTTCAGTTTGATTTTCATTTTCTTTAGTAAAATTTTTAGCATAAGCTTCGTCAATAGACTTTGCGAATAGCTTTACTTTACCACCTGATAATGAAGAAACAATTCCTGCGTGGTTTTTCATCAGGTGAAATTCACCATTTTTTCCCGGCAGCAATACTGAATCTACTTCTCCTTCAAAAACTACGTATTCTGGTGTTAAAATTTTTATATTCATTTTTAATTTAGATTTAAAGATTTCAGAATTCAGATTTCAGACATAAAAGTCTCATGTCTAGAATCTGACATCTTGTGTCTAATTAATTTATTATGCGTTGTCGGCTAGCATTTTTTCTCCAGCTTCGATAGCTTCCTCGATAGTTCCTTTCAAGTTGAAAGCAGCTTCCGGTAAGTGATCCAATTCACCATCCATAATCATTGTAAATCCTTTGATGGTATCTTTAATATCAACTAAAGATCCAGGAATACCTGTAAACTGTTCTGCAACATGGAAAGGCTGAGACAAGAATCTCTGAACTTTTCTAGCTCTGTAAACTACAGATTTATCTTCTTCTGAAAGTTCTTCCATACCTAAGATAGCGATGATATCCTGAAGCGCTTTGTATCTCTGAAGAATTTCTTTTACTCTTTGAGCACAGTTATAATGTTCTTCACCGATAATTTCCGGAGCCAAGATTCTTGACGTAGAAGCCAATGGATCTACAGCCGGGTAAATACCTAATGAAGCAATTTTTCTATCTAATACTGTTGTAGCATCTAAGTGAGCAAAGGTAGTTGCAGGAGCCGGGTCAGTTAAATCATCCGCAGGTACGTAAACCGCTTGTACTGAAGTAATTGAACCATTTTTAGTTGAAGTAATTCTTTCCTGCATTGCACCCATTTCAGATGCCAAAGTTGGTTGGTAACCTACCGCAGAAGGCATACGACCCAAAAGTGCAGATACTTCAGAACCAGCTTGTGTAAAACGGAAAATGTTATCTACAAAGAAAAGTACGTCTCTACCTTGTCCTGTTTCACCACCGTCTCTGTAATATTCAGCTAAAGTAAGACCAGAAAGTGCTACTCTTGCTCTTGCTCCAGGTGGCTCGTTCATCTGTCCGAAAACGAATGCAGCTTTAGAATCTTTCATTACTTCTAAATCTACTTTAGAAAGATCCCAACCTCCGTTTTCCATAGAGTGCATAAACTCATCACCATACTTGATAATTCCAGATTCTAGCATCTCTCTCAAAAGGTCATTTCCTTCTCTCGTTCTTTCACCTACACCGGCAAAAACAGAAAGACCACCGTGTCCTTTTGCAATATTGTTAATCAACTCCTGAATCAATACCGTTTTACCTACACCTGCACCACCGAACAATCCAATTTTACCTCCTTTAGAGTAAGGCTCAACTAAGTCGATTACTTTAATACCTGTGAATAAAACTTCTGCAGAAGTTGAAAGTTGATCAAATTTCGGAGCTGGTCTGTGAATTGGAAGACCACCTTCCTTAGAAATATTTTGAAGCCCATCGATAGCATCACCAACAACGTTGAAAAGTCTTCCGTTTACTGCATCACCGATTGGCATGATAATAGGATTTCCGTATCCGATTACATCCTGACCTCTTTTAAGACCATCAGTTGCATCCATTGCGATACATCTTACTGTATCTTGACCGATATGCTGCTCTACTTCTAATACTACTTTTTCACCGTTTTCTTTTGTAATCTCCAAAGCATCGTAGATACTTGGTATAGCCTCTACATTATTAAAAACTACGTCGATTACAGGACCAATAATTTGAGAAATTTTTCCTTTAATTTGGTTTGCCATTGCTAAATTTTTTCTTGGTGCAAATATAATGATTCTTCACAAACCTGCAATTGCTAAAAAAAAGATTTTTATCATGCTTTTTTACCAATTTACAAATTGGTAAAATGTAACAATTTAATACTATAAAAGTTTACCAACTACCAACAACTATCAAAAATAATTATACAACTATACATCACATCTTTGGAATCTTGCCGGATTGTTGCATTTTAAATGGCTATGATATCGTTTCAATATATTGTTAGACTGCTAAATTGTTACATTGACACATTATACTTATATTTGCAGTCAAAATTTTTCCATATTGAAAGTTTTCAGAAATTTCAGCGATTATCCTTCTCAAAAGCCTTTAGCCTTATCTTTAGGAATGTTTGACGGAGTTCATCTTGGTCATAAATGCATTATTGATGAGCTTAAAAAAGTGGGTATCGATAATAATATGGAAACTGCAGTTCTTACTTTCTGGCCACATCCAAGATTTGTTTTTAATCCTAATGAAGATTTAAAACTTCTGAATACATTGGACGAAAAAACTTTATTGATGGAAAAATATGGCATCAATAATTTATTTCTTAAAGAATTTGATGAAGAATTTCGAAATCTTACGGGAGAAGAATTTGTAAGGCAGATTTTAGTTGAAAAATTGAATGTAAAATATTTAATTATCGGCTACGATCATTCTTTCGGAAAAAATAAAAGTGGAAATTTTGAATTGCTTCAAAAACTTTCAAAGGAATTAGATTTTGAAGTCGAACAAATGGAAGCCATAAACATTCACGAAAATAATATCAGTTCAACAAAAATCAGAAATGCTTTGTTGAGTGGAAATATTTTAGAAGCTAATGAAATGTTGGGTTACTCCTACTCTATTTCGGGAACTGTTGTTCATGGGAAAAAATTGGGTAGAACGATTGGTTATCCAACTGCCAATATCGAAACTGAAAGCATAAAATTACTTCCTAAAAAAGGAGCTTATATTGTTGAAGTTTTTATAAAAGATCAGCAATATAAGGGAATGTTGAGCGTTGGAACCAACCCAACTGTAAATGGGGAAAAACTAACCGTTGAAGTTTATATTCTTGATTTTGCTGGAGATATTTATGACGAAAATATTACTGTAAAGTTCAGAGATTTCCTGCATGAGGAAATAAAATTTGAAGGTCTTGAAAAATTGATTGAAAGATTGGATGAAGATAAAAGATTGACGGAAGCTTTCGAATTTTAAAAATTTTTATTAATTCCCAAAACAATATGGCGCGGAATTAATCTTTGAGTGTACAAACTCTCACTAATATTAGATATCGAATATCTTTGAATACTATTCGAATTTAAAAGATTATTTCCTTGAACAAAAACACTCATATTATATTTTTTTGAAGTATAATTTGCTTTAATATCCCAAAACTGAGTCGTTTTCTGATCTGTATTTCCAAATTTATAGTATTTTACATATGATTCTATTCTAAATTGTGCACCTATTATAAAATATAAATTAGCAAAACCTTTTTGATCCAAATAATCGTTGGAATTCACTTCAGAAGAAATAGTATTGAATGCCCATTCATAACCCAATTCGTAATTGATAAATTTTGTCCAGCCTGATTTCATTTCAAATCCAGTTTTAAAATTTGTAAACTTTGTTTTTATTAAAGGTTGATTATTAACACTGTTTTCATAATCTGATAACATATAAGAACCTAAAATACTTAGTCTTGATTTTATAAACTTTAAATATTTTCTTAATTCTAAATTTGAAGAAAAATTGCTATTATTTTTCACCAAAATAGTTTGATTGAAAGTATAATTTGGATTTACAATCATATTATTTGACAGATAATCTTCACTTCTTAAAAAATTAATATTAAAATTAAGATATTGAGACATTTGCTCTCCAACATTGTAACTAAACCCTAAATTATAATCTGGTAAAACAGCAAAACCTATATTGTTCTGCTTAAAGTTTCTGTTTCCCTGATAGATATAATTAGTATAAACATCGTTGATGCTGACCGTAGAAAATTTTCTTCCCGCATTCAAATTGAAATTTCCTATTTTTCTGTTTTGATATCCAATATTTGCAGAAGGAGAAATATAAAACCCGTCTTGTTTATTTTGATTTAAATCAGAATGTATCATTTGGTTTAATACAGTAAAACCATAACTCCATTTTTTACTTTTTTTACCATACTTTATTTGTCCGAAAGCAGTATTCTGCAGATAATCTGTATTATTAATAAAACCTGATCGATTAAAGTTTACAACTTCATTGTTCAAATTGAAAACTTCAAGATTTGAGTTTAGATAATCTTTTCTGAATTCGTTTCCTAACTGCAATTCCAAACTGTTTTCTTCAGCATATTTTTTTAGATATGAAAATTTCAAACCTCCAAAATTCATTTTAGACTCGATCATTTGATTTACTTTTTGAGCTTCAGGATTATTCAAAATGTGAGAAAACACATCATTTTCATCGGTAAAGTCGTAGGGTCTGTTTTGAAAAATATATCTTGCTACCGCAACCAAAGCTTTAGAAGAATCGATCTTTTTGGTAAAGGTCAGCCTGTTTTCGTTAGCAAAAAGTTCATTCTTTCCAATTTGGTTATTTATCTGTTCGTTAAATAAAAAAATATTGTTGTTATTTTCATTCAAGGATGAAATTTTATTATAAAACTGAATATTAGAATTATTTTTAAAATCTTTCGATAATTCTAATTTACCAACAATATTTCGGTTATTCTGTTTCCATGTTTTGTCTTCATTATTAATGAAATCCAAACCATCAAAATTGAATTTGTAATATGAATTGATATAATTTCTATTTTCAGTTTCGTTGAAAATAGTCACCAATTTCAGCTTCCAATCGGTTTTAAAATTGTAGATATAGTTGAAAGAAGCCAACCTATCATTATTAAAATTTGTGCGCTTATCATTAAATTGGACATTTTTCTGATGAAGGTTTATTGTATAGAGCGTATTAATATTGGTTCCTACATTTTCCACATCATTTTCTGAACTCGGATTTATAAGATATTCTACACCATTCATTTCATTCAAGCCTAAATTATTAGCATTAAATAAAAGATAAGCTTTCCTTCTTTTGGTAAAATTCATCACATTAAGCTTTCCCTGCCTCATATCTTCTTTATAACTTGTAGAAGCAAGTATTACATTACCAAACCATTTACCTTTGGCATCTTCTTTTAAAGTAAGATTAAGGGCAATACTTTCTGAATCTTCAATATTTTTGAGGAGTTTATTTTTAGAATAATTTTTAAGAACCTGAACTTTATCTAAAGGTTTTGAGGGCATATTTTGAGTAAGTGTCTGATAGCCTCTTTCAAAAAGATCATCATTTTCTATCATCACTCTGGAAACTTCTTTATTTCCAAATTTTATTTTACCGTCACTAAGAACAGTAATTCCCGGAAGTTTTTTTAAGAGGTCTTCTACATTTTGCTCAGTTCCATTAGAAAAATTTTTAGCAGAATATTCTATCGTATCTTTCTTAATTTTGATTGTCGATGTTCTGCTAATAACCACTTCTTTTATTTCTTTTATTTTATCCGTCTCAAGATTGATTGTTTTAAAATCTTTACTTTCACCTTTTTTAATAATAGAAATAGGAAATTTCTTAGAAATGTAGCCCATCGCAGAAATCTGCAAATTAAAATTCCCGAATCTGTCTGTATTTAATAAAAAACTTCCGTCTTTATTGCTAAAGACGAAAGTTATAATGTTATCCTGTGAATCAGTAAGAATCACATTGGCTCTTGAAACTGGTTGCTCATTTTCTGACCATATTACTCCTTTCACCTCCGTTTGGGCAGAGATTTTTAAAAACAATATGAAAAAGAGTAAGCATAATAATTTCATTAAGTCTGTTTACAAGCTTTGCAACCAAAAAAATTTAATAATTATAAAGTAAACAATAATTATTTGAATATTTATTCAATACTAAGTTCGAAACTAGCTGATCTTGGAGAAGGTATTTGACCATGTGGTATACTTTGGTTCATATTTGCTATTTGCTGACTTTGCCATTCTTTAAGTTGTTCTGTATCGGCATCAAAAGCATCTAAATAAGAAACAGTTTCTGAATTATTTTCATTTATAAAGTATGATTCTAACTTTTTAGGTAATACATAATTTTTGTTCAGTGAAATTTTAGTTGCATTAAAATAAAAGTTTTTTTCAGAATCATAAGCTTCTAAAATAGCACCCGGTGTATCTTTCAATTTCCAAGGAAAAATTGGGTTTGGAATTTCTGAAGTGAACCAAACTTCCCATTTTCTACCTCTAATTTCTGCAGTGGCTTTATGGCAATTATACCCCAAAATATTTTTGACCTCTTTTGTTATAGCCCAGTTAATTGGCTTGATTTTATCAATCGCCAATTTATATTTTAATTTATCATTTTTTCCTACAAATGCATTTTCTTGATAAAATGTATCTTCATTTCTATTATAATTTACTAGAAATTTTGGATGCTGTTTATCCGCTAAGTAGTTTAAATCTCCTTCTTTAAAATCAATATTATCTGTTAACAAAGAGAGATTATTATTATCAGACGAAAAAGAAAATGATTTATAATTTTCTCCTAGCCATAATAATTTATATTCTATACAATTTTGTACAGTTAATTGTGAAAAGCACATGAAACTTATAAAAAAAATAAATATTAAAATAATTTTTTTATTCATTTTATATAATAATTATTGATTATACTATCCTCCCGTTACAGGTTCTGTGGGTTGAATAGAGTCACACTTTTTTACAGGACCTACCACTACCGTTACAGGAGTCGTAATTCTTGTACCGGTTTGAACACCTGAAGGACATTCCTGCCAAGTTGGCCATGAAGAAGATCTTCCCTGAAGTGATCCGCACGTATCTACATAACTGGTTACTGTAGTATATTCACAAACACCCTTAGCTTTTTGTGAAGCTTCTGATTTTTTTTCATTTTTTTCTTTTAAGTCGTCAGCTGTATTTGCCAAGGTAATACCTGAAACTCCAACTGTTAAAAACAGTCCCAAAATAATTTTTTTCATTGTAATAAATTTTTAAAAGTTAAAATTAAAATTTGTGTTTAAACTTTGTTGCGCAATTTGGTTTTAACGCTTCAAAGAAAAATAAAAAAACCCATGTACACAATATTAATTATCACTTTTTTTAGAAAAATTTTTTATGTTAAATAGCTTATTGATGGTATTTTATAAATGTTTTTAATTCACTTAATTAAAATAAATTATATTTTTTACTAGAATTGTTTTTGTTACTATTTTTAATAAAAAGTAATTTATTTATGAACTCAATATTTCCTCCTTTGCTTTCTTCGTCAAAGATTTAAAAACCAAATCATACGACTGGTCAATCATTTTCAAAATTAAATCTCTTCTTAAACCATCTAAAGAAACAGAATTCCAATGCGTTTTATTCATGTGAAATGCTCCTGTAATTTGTGGGTGCTGTTCACGAAGCTCTAAACTCCATTCCGGATCATTCTTTACTGCAATCGTTAAAGGTTGTTTTTCTAAAGACATGAGTAAAAACATTTTTGTTCCTACTTTCATCACCAATGTTTCCTGATCAAAAGGAAAAGTCTCTGTCACTCCTTTTTTTGAAAGGCAATAATCTAAAATTTCGTTGGCATCCATTTAGTATGAGTAATAAGCAATAGGTAATGAGAAATAATTAACAGGTGATAAATTATAATTGATCTAAGATTTATTTAGAATATCTTTTATCTTTTATCTTTTATCTTTTATCTTTTATCTTTTATCTTTTATCTTTTATCTTTTATCTTTTATCTTTTATCTTTTATCTTTTATCTTTTATCTTTTATCTTTTATCTTTTATCTTAATAATTCTCTCAAATTTAGTAAATTTAAGAAAGAAAATACCATCATACAAACCACATTATTATGAAAGCTCTCGTAATAGGCGCTACAGGTGCTACAGGAAAAGATTTAGTAAATCAATTGCTGAATGATAAAGATTTTGAAGAAGTGAATATTTTTGTAAGAAAGAATATTGATATTCAAAATGATAAATTAAAAATACATGTTGTAAATTTTGAAAAACCGGATGAATGGAAAGATTCTGTAAAAGGTGATGTGGCGTTTTCTTGCCTTGGAACAACTTTAAAAGATGCTGGAAGTAAGGAAGCTCAACGAAAAGTTGATTTCGATTACCAGTATGAATTTGCAAAAGCTGCCAAAGAAAATAATGTGGATGATTATATTTTAGTTTCTGCTTATGGTTCAAATCCTAAATCTAAAATATTTTATTCTAAAATGAAAGGTGAATTGGAAGAAGCCGTAAAAAAGTTACATTTCAACAAAATAACTATTTTTAAACCAGGAATGCTTGAAAGAAAAGATTCGGAAAGAACCGGAGAAGTTTTAGGAAGCAGAATAATAAAATTTGCAAATACACTCGGGCTTTTTGAAAGCCAGAAACCTTTACCTACAGATGTTTTAGCAAAAGCAATGATTAATTCTTCTAAAATTAAGAGTAATGGATATTCAAGTATAAAATTGGGAAATATTTTTTGTTTTGCTGAGAAAACCAATGATTAAAGTCTCTAACTAAAAAATCCGTCTCTAAAATAGAAACGGATTTTTTTATATCTAATAAAAAGATTTATTTTAATTATTTTGCTGGCGCAGTAGCTTGAAGAGCAGCTTCTTTAGCTTTCATTTCAGCAACTTTAGGCTGATTTTTAAGCATCGCATAAACATCTTTCAATATTTGTACTGCATCAATATTATTTGGTTCTACCTGATACCATTTTTCTGCATAAGGTAAAGCTTTAGCGAATCTTTCTTTACGAGCTTCAATTAATTCTGTCGCTTTATCTGGATTTGATTTTCTAATTCCGTTGATTTCTTCTACAGCTTTAGCATCATCACCAATTGCAGCATACACTAAATTCTGGTGAGCATTAGACATTTTAGGATTCAACTCCAAAGCTTTTGTAAATGAAGCAATTGCATCATTCACTGTCGCTGGGTTTTTTGACTGCAAAACACCTAAATTATACCAATTAGTAGCATCCGTTGGATTTTTAGCTAATTGATCCTTAAGATTGTTCATAAACAAATCTGTTTTTCCAGATGCATAAAGAGCACTTCCCTGATATTCTTTAAGTTTAGCATTGTTTGGATATTTTGCTAATCCTTTTTCAATAATCGCTAAAGCTTCATCATTTTTCTTAGCATTTAGAAGCAAAGTTGACAAAGTTTCATATAAATCTGGTTCTACACTTTTAGATTGCTCAGCTTTAAAATCTGAATAATCTTTAGAAGAAGTTTTTTTTAGGAGATCCCAAGTAGCTTTATCATAACCTGAAACCTGACCAGTTTTGTTATCTTTAGCCGTATAAGTAGTTTGAACACCTGTATATCCTGAATTAACAAGTTCTGTATAAATTTTTATAGACTCGTCAAGATTATTTGCTAATGCATAACTTAACCCTGAATAATACATATAGGTCTTATCTTCTTGCCCATTGTCTTTCAACAAATTATAAAGTTCTAAGAATTTTGGAGCTGCAACTGTATAATTTTTTGCATTATATGCATCCATAGCTGTTTTATTAACAGCTTGAATTTCAGTATTTAAAGCAGCTGGATCTTTTTTCTCCTTCTTTTGTGCTAAAGCAAAAGTTGAAGCTATAATTGCTATACCTAAAATTAGCTTTTTCATAGGTGAAATTTATTTTAAATTTATATTATTCTTCTGAATTAGAATTTTCAGTTTCATCAACTGGATTTTCGTTTTCTGAATTGCCTTCTGTTTGTGGCGAAGTGTTTTCTTCTGTTGAAATACTATCTTCAGATTCTTCTCCTTCAAGAATTTCTTCTTCTACATCTTTATCCATTTCAACTTTTGCGATGGCTGCAATCTCATCATTCTTTTTAAGATTGATCATACGCACACCTTGAGTATTTCTACCCATTACACGCATTTCATCCATATTCATTCTGATAGCAACTCCCGATTTATTGATAATCATCAATCCATCTTCATCAGTTACATTCTGAATTGCAATTAGATTACCTGTTTTTTCAGTGATATTTAAAGTGATAACCCCTTTTCCACCTCTGTTGGTAATTCTGTAATCTTCAACTGCTGTTCTCTTACCATAACCTTTCTCAGAAACTACAAGAACGGTATCATTTTCCAGATCGTTGACAACAATCATACCAATAACCTCATCGTTCTCTTCCATCGTGATACCACGAACTCCGATTGAACCTCTACCCACTTCTCTTACCTTTTCTTCAGGGAAACGAATACATTTACCATTTTTAGTAGCAATCATAATCTGAGATTCACCATTGGTAAGATAAGCACTTAATAATTGGTCATTTTCTCTGATTTCAATTGCGTTGATACCATTTACTCTTGGTCTTGAATATGCTTCTAATGAAGTTTTTTTGATGGTACCGTTTTTAGTAATCATCACAACGCTCATTTGGTTGATGTAATCTACATCTTTCAAATCATTGGTTCTGATATATGCTTTAATCTTATCGTCCGGCTCGATGTTGATTAAGTTTTGTACCGCTCTTCCTTTAGCCGTTTTCGAACCTTCAGGAATTTCGAATACTCTTAACCAATAACATTTACCTTTTTCGGTAAAGAACAACATATATTGGTGATTTGTCGCAGAAACAATGTACTCCAAGAAATCAGAGTCTCTTGTTGTAGCCGCTTTATTTCCTACACCACCTCTACTTTGAATTTTGTATTCTGAAAGCAACGTTCTCTTCACATAACCTGCGTGAGAAATCGTAAGAACTACAGATTCGTTCGGAATAATATCTTCAATAGACATTTCACCTCCTGAATAATCGATTTCAGTTCTTCTTTCGTCACCGTATTTTTCTTTTACTTCAAGTAATTCATCTTTAATGATTTGGAATCTTCTTGGTTCATTTGCCAAAATGTCCTCTAAATCTTTAATTTCTTTCATAATAGCATCATACTCATCACGAATCTTATCAAGCTCCATTCCTGTAAGACGAGCCAAACGAAGATCTAAGATTGCCTGAGCCTGAATTTCTGAAAGTTCGAATTCGTTAATTAAGCCTTCTTTTGCAGCTTGAGGATTTGAACTGTGACGAATAATCGAAATCGCTTTATCTAAAGAATCCTGAGTTCCGATCACTTTCATGAAACCTTCAAGAATATGAGCTCTTTCTTTCGCTTTTTTAAGCTCGTACTCAGTTCTTCTTACGATTACAACGTGTCTGTGCTCAACAAAATGATGAATAATATCCTTAAGATTCAACTGTTCCGGTCTTCCATGTACCAAAGCGATATTGTTTACACTGAAAGAAGTTTGTAGTGAAGTATATTTATACAACATATTCAGAACAACATTCGGAATTGCATCATTTTTCAATTCATAAACGATACGCATCCCGTTTCTATCCGACTCATCTCTGATTTCGTAGATTCCAAGAATTTTTTCGTCTTTTACCAATTCAGCTGTTCTGGCAATCATCTCAGCTTTGTTAACCTGGTAAGGAATTTCAGTTACGATAATTGCATTTCTGTTATGAACTTCTTCAAAACCTACTTTAGCTCTAAGAATTACTCTGCCTCTTCCTGTGTGGAAAGCATCTCTTACACCGTCATAACCATATATAATACCACCTGTTGGAAAATCCGGAGCAACGATGTGCTGCATCAATTCGTCGATGGTAATTTCTTTGTTATCAATATATGCAGTAATTGCGTCTACTGCTTCAGAAAGATTGTGTGGCGCCATGTTTGTTGCCATACCTACTGCGATACCTGAAGTACCGTTTACCAAAAGATTCGGAATTTTTGTAGGCATTACGGTTGGTTCCGTCAAACTGTCATCGAAGTTATTCTGGAAATCAACAGTATCTTTATCAAGGTCTGATAAAATTTCATCTGAAACTTTTTTAAGTCTTGCCTCGGTGTAACGCATTGCTGCAGGTGGATCACCATCCATTGAACCGAAGTTACCCTGTCCGTCAACTTGTGGATAACGCAAACTCCAAGGTTGCGCCATTCTTACCATAGCATCGTACACTGAAGAATCTCCATGTGGGTGATATTTACCTAAAACATCCCCAACAATTCTTGCCGACTTCAAATATTTTCTGTTTGAGAAAACCCCTAAACCATACATACCATACAACACTCTTCGGTGTACAGGTTTAAGGCCATCTCTTACGTCCGGTAATGCTCTTGAAACAATTACCGACATCGAGTAATCGATGTAAGATGATTTCATTTCATCAACAATGTTGATAGGAATTAATCTTTCTCCTTCTTTTTGCATATATAAGTTTTATTGTAATGATAATCAGACTTTTAAAAACAAGCCTGAAAACTATTTATTTTGTATTATTAATAACGGGCTAAGTTACAAAATTTTTGCCGATTTTTGCCTGAGAATTGAAGCAAAATATCTTAAAAAATATTAAAATATGAGTGTATTAAGTATAACTTTTCACTGTGTAAATAACAGTCTGGAAGAATGGGAAAAATATGTA
This sequence comes from Chryseobacterium luquanense, assembly GCF_026460945.1. Classification (GTDB taxonomy): domain Bacteria; phylum Bacteroidota; class Bacteroidia; order Flavobacteriales; family Weeksellaceae; genus Chryseobacterium; species Chryseobacterium luquanense. Next base: position 20,627 of record NZ_JAOVZV010000008.1, on the reverse strand, counting down.
GATGAAACTTTAGTTTTAATGACCGAAAACCTTCTGGATGTTGATAAATATATCTTATCTGAAGTTCACAGCGATTTCATAGACGAAGGGAAAAATTACAATCTCTTGTTAATTTTTGAAGATGAAGAAAAACGAACAGATTTTATGGAGAGTGAATTATTAAATATTACCGATAGAATTGAAACAAAATTCGGGCAAAACGTTATGGTTTTCAATACTTCTTTAAATCCTAAGAAAAAGAAAATTTAATTTTAATAAAATCTTCATCCAAATAATAAAAAGCTGTCTAAAATTATTAGGCAGCTTTTGATTTTATAAGTTTACGATAACTACAGGTCTACTCTGATAAACACGTGGATGTCTCTTGTGAGAATAGTGTTTGTAAGGTCTTGCAGGTCTGTAATAATGTTTTTTGTGATAATATTTTGGCCCATTTCGATAATAAGCAACTTTTTTATACTTTGGCTTATAATGACCACGATAATGCTTCTTGTGTGGACCGTGATGACGTTTTTGTAATGGTTCCGCCTGAAAAAATGTAACCGCAAAAACGATAAACAACAATCCAACTACTTTAGTGAGTACTTTCATAAAAATCAATTTCAAATTATCGGAAAAAAATTATCAATACTAATGCCAATAATTCTTTATCATTGATTTTTTAATACTATTTAAGATAATTTAATTACTTTTCAGAATAATTAAAACTAATAATTTAAAAATAATAGAATTATCTTTATCTATTTCTGTTTCTCGGATGACTTTCTTTTAATTTTTCAACTTTCTTATCGTGACCAGGCGGCATTGGTCTTTGGCTTGGATGCGGAAGACATGATGAAAACATTCCTGCTAAAATGAAGGCTGCAACTGTATTTTTAATTAATTTCATAATAATAAATTTTAAAGTGATGAAATAAATGATACAATCAAAATGCCAAGTCGGCTTAAAGTTTAAAATACGTTTTCACTTCTTCTCTCCATAAAAATAAGATCTTTCCATTGACCGTGAAGTTGAGCAACCTTCTCTCTCTTCCCAATAATTTTGAAACCATTTTTCTGATGAAATCTGATAGACGCTTCGTTTTCCGAAAAAATATTGGATTGCAAAGTCCAAAATCCGTGGTTTTCACTGTCTACAATCAGCTTTTTCAAGAGCATTGTACCTAAACCTTTCCCAATGTAATTATCATCCAAATAAATACTTACCTCAGCAACACCTTTAAAATAATCTTTTTTACTTATTGTTTTTAAAGCACACCAACCAACCACTTCACTAGCTTCATTTTCTAAAACCCATCTGCAATCGTTGTAATAAGCGGTATTCCATGCTTCAGCACTCGGTAATTCTGTTTCAAGGGTTGCCATTCCGCTGTCGATTCCCTGTTTAAGAATTTCTAACACTTTTATATCGTCGTGAGGAAGCATTTCTCTTATTTCGTAGTTCATTTTAATGGTATTTTCTTTTATTTTTTCTTTTGATTCTGGAATAATGAGTCTGCTTATCTGTTTTATCCTGAGAAATCACACTGATGTTTCCGTCGACTTCCAAAATAGCGAGTTTTACATTTTCCATTGTCTCCACACCATGTTCCCGGATTGCTTCATTCAGTTCATCAAAACTAATTTTGACTTTTCTCAGCGCAACAGAATCTTCTACACCGTCTTTCACTAAAATTACAGGATCTGCTTCCATCAAACTAGCAAAACTACGGTTGGAAAACATTAATCTTTTCACAATAAAATTGGCAATAAAAAGTACCAAAGCAGCAATAATCCCGCCTTCTAAGGAACTGTTTTGTCCGACCATTGCATTTTGTACTGCATTTGAGATTAAAAGTAGCAACACAACATCTCCTGCATTAAGCTGTGAAAGCTGGTTTTTCCCAAACAACCGAATCGCAATCATCATAAATAGATAAACGCATACAGAGCGAAGAACGACATCTAAAATAGGATTCACGGTTTGTAATATTTAGATCAAATGTAACCAATTAGTACAAATAAAAAAACTGCTCTTTCAAGCAGTTTAAAGGAAATTATATAGTTTGTTTTTACTGAATTATCTGTTGTTGATGTCTACTCTCACAGGCATTACAAAAGATGAAGCCAACATATTTTCATTAAGTTTGTTTGCGTCGATTTTATACATAAGATGAGATAATACATTTTCGATTTCTTTACTTACATTTTTGCAGTCTCCTTTTGAACGAACATTTACGATTTTACCGTTTTCAGCAATATCAAATTTCACTTCAGAGTTTACAACTCCTTGTTTATAATCTGAATTGGTAAAATCAAAATTAGCCATTAAAAGATTTCTAATCTCACTAAAAGCATCATTTTTATTTAACTGAACTTCCTGAATCGGACTACCAGAAGTAGTTTGGGCTTTTACATTTCCTGCAATTACAGTTAATCCTAATGCGAAAAGAGAAGCAACGAATATTTGGATTTTATTTTTCATATGTAGATTTTTTTTTTGTTTTTTTATTGTCATATGTTATCACCACTCATTTAAGTTTTCACCTCCAAATTGTAAATAGCGATTTCATAATCATTTGATTTTAAATTAGATATTAAACTTGTTTTGATTTCTAATTCAAAGATATAAAAAAATATTCATACAAATTTCACATTGAGTTAACATTGAGTTAACATTGAAACACAAGATTCTGATAATCAATTATTTAAATTTTAAAAATAATTAAATTATTAACATTGGAATTGATTTTAGTAATAAAAAAGTCAACTTTTTGAAAAGCTGACCTACATTTATGCTGTAACTATTATATCAATTTAGTAATGTGTTTTAGTTATTATTAATTTCCAAAAAACATAAAGTATAATTAAAATTAACCCTAAAACAATCAAATAAATATATGATGAAAAAGAAATTCCATTAAAGATTAATGGCAAAATAAAAAAGACATAATTACACAAAACAATCAAATTCAGTTTCAAATTTTTCTTTTGAGTTCTACTTTTAAGAAAAATAAAAAATGGATAACTGATTATTGCAATAAACAAGTAATAGAATTCTAACTTTATAAAATCAAGAAAAAATTCTTTATTATCAGTTGTTGAAATATATGTAAAATCTTCATACCTACTTCCTGAATACCATCCTAAAAAGTATTCCAGCTGAAATGACAAAAAAGAAATTACCCCTGATAAGATTGTCATCAGTAAAAAATTCAAAATAACAATTGAGTAACCTTTCATTGTTATTTACTACATCTCCTTCTTCAAATACTTCCCTGTCAAACTTTTCTTAGACTTGATAATCTCTTCCGGAGTTCCTTTGGCAATAATCTCACCGCCGTATTTTCCACCTTCAGGACCAACGTCAATAATATGATCTGCCAATTTGATGACATCCATATTATGTTCGATGATAATGAATGAATTTCCTAATTCTACCAACTTATTTATCGCATCCATCAGAATTTTAACATCTTCAAAATGAAGTCCGGTTGTTGGTTCATCAAGAATGTATAATGTATTTCCGGTCTGTCTTTTTGCCAATTCTGTTGCTAATTTGATACGCTGCGCTTCACCTCCGGAAAGTGTGGTCGACTGTTGCCCCATTGTGATGTAACCCAAACCAACATCCTGCAAAGTTTTCACTCTTGAAAAAATCTTAGGAATCGGCTGGAAGAAATCTACCGCTTCATCTATTGTCATATCCAAAACATCGGAAATTGATTTTCCTTTGTAACGCACTTCCAAAGTTTCTCTGTTGAAACGTTTTCCGTTGCAGGTTTCACAATGCACATAAACATCGGGTAAAAAGTTCATTTCAATGACTTTCAAACCTCCTCCCTGACAAGTTTCGCATCTTCCACCTTTTACGTTGAAAGAAAATCTTCCTGGTTTGTAACCACGGATTTTAGATTCAGGTAATTCAGAAAATAAATTTCTGATATCAGTAAACATGCCGGTGTATGTTGCAGGATTTGAACGTGGAGTTCTGCCAATCGGAGTCTGGTCAACATCTACAATTTTATCGATATTATCAAGACCTTCTACTTTCTTGTACGGTAAAGGTTCCTGAACAGCTCTGTAGAAATGTTTGTTCAGAATCGGATATAGAGTTCCGTTGATCAGAGAAGATTTTCCGCTTCCCGAAATCCCTGTCACAACAACCAATTTCCCTAAAGGAATATCTAACGTTACATTTTTAAGATTGTTTCCTGTTGCACCTTTTAGAATAATATTTTTACCATTTCCTTCTCTTCTAACTTCAGGAATGGCAATTTTTCTTTTTCCGTTGATATAATCTGCAGTGATGGTATCTGCTTTCAGTAGATCTGCAGGTTTTCCCTGCCAAAGAATTTCTCCACCAAATTTTCCGGCTCTCGGACCAATATCCAAAACCTCATCAGCTTCCATGATCATATCTTTGTCGTGCTCTACCACCAACACTGAGTTTCCGATGTCACGGAGATTTTTTAATGAATTAATCAAACGTTCATTATCTCTCTGGTGCAAACCGATACTTGGTTCATCTAAAATATACAGTACATTCACCAACTGAGAACCAATCTGCGTTGCGAGACGGATTCTTTGTGATTCTCCACCCGAAAGTGTTTTTGAACTTCTGCTCAGACTTAAATATTCCAAACCGACATCCAATAAAAACTGAAGTCTGGTTTCAATTTCCTTTAAAATCTCATGAGCGATAATTCCGTTTTTTTCTGAAAATTTATCTTTAACATCTCTCAACCAATCTTTTAAATCTGATAAACTTAAAGCGTTAATTTCAGCAATATTTTTTCCGTCGATTTTAAAGCTTAAACTTCCAGGTTGAAGACGAGTCCCTTTACAATCCGGACAAGTTTCTTCTGTCGTGAAATGTCTTTCCAGCAAAATCGCTTCGTAAGATTCTTTTTCTTCAATCAACTCTTCCATAAAAGGAATCAACCCATCAAAACTGATTTTAATTTTTTTGGTTATTCCTGCATATTTTAAGTCTTTATTAAATTCTTTGTGGCAACCGTTGTACATATAATCCAGTGCTTCTGCCGGAATATCTTTAAATGGAGTTGCCAATCCTAAACCAAAAATTTCAAGAATATTTTTAATCTGGGAAAGAATCCATTTATTAGATTTTAAATCTTCTAATGGCAATAAACCACCCTGATTGATTGATAATTTAGGGTTTTCAACAAAATAATCAGTATTAATCTTTTTAATTGTTCCTAAACCTTTACAACTCGGGCAGCTTCCTTTCGGAGAGTTGAATGAAAATGTATTTGGTTCCGGTAAAGCCAATGAATGACCGGTTTCAGCATCCATTAAATTTTTAGAGAAATATTCGATGTCTGTAGTTCCCAGTTTTTGGATTCCGATCAAACCTTCACCCATTTCCATTGCAGTTCGAAGCGATTTTTCCATCCTTGTTTCGGAAGCAGATTCACCGATAATCCAACGGTCGATTACGATATCGATGTCGTGGGTTTTGTAACGGTCAAGCTTTAAATCATATTCAATATCCGTCAATTCACCATCAATTCTGGCTTGTCCGTATCCTTTTTTCGCCATTTGCACAAAAAGTTCGTGATAATGCCCTTTCCTGGAGCGCACAACAGGTGCCATCAGCATAATCTTCTCGCCTTTATAATTTTCTTTGATCGTTTCAAGAATTTGATCTTCAGTGTAACTTACCAATTTCTTTCCTGTCGTTTGAGAATACGCATCAGAAACTCTTGCAAACAAAAGACGTAGATAATCGTAAAGTTCCGTAACGGTTCCAACGGTTGAACGAGGGTTTTTGTTTGTTGTTTTCTGTTCGATGGCAATTACGGGAGACAAACCTTCGATTTTATCAACATCTGGACGTTCCAAACCACCTAAGAACTGTCTTGCATAGGCAGAAAACGTTTCAATATAACGACGTTGACCTTCCGCAAAAATAGTATCAAAAGCCAATGATGATTTTCCGCTTCCCGAAAGCCCGGTAATCACGACCAATTCGTTGCGCGGAATTTTAACATCAATGTTTTTAAGATTGTGTTCTCTGGCTCCGTAAACTTCTATATATTCTTTTGATTCACTCATAATTTGGGGTGACTTTACATGAAAATCACGATGTGCAAAATTACAGAATTTTATGGACTTTTTGATGTTAAAAAATGTTAGGAATTTTAGATTCAAATAAGTGAAATAGACTTGAATTTTAATTCTTTCTAAGATTACAATTGATTTAAAAAATTATTCCTGTTTTTACTTAAATTTACAGTGATTTAAATACAGACATGAACAGACTACGGGAGCACATTGAGGAAATTATTTCTGTGACAGACGAAGAATTCGATGATATAAAAACATTTTTTACGATTAAAAATGTTCGCAAAAATCAGTTTTTGGTGCATGAAGGTGATGAAGTAAAATTTGAATTTCTTACTCTTGATGGAATTTATAAAGTTTTTTACATCGACGAAAACGGAAAAGAACACATTCTTCAGTTTGCAAAAAAAGATTGGTGGATGACCGATTACATAGGTTTTTTTAAACAAAAAAATGCAACGATGTTTGTAGAATGTTTGCAAGACGGAGCGGTTGCGTGTCTCACTTTAGAAGGCAGAGAAAAGTTAGCTTCAGAATTTCATAAAATGGAATATTTTTTCAGAACAAAGCTTACCAATGGTTATATCGCCTTACAACAGAGAATTATTCTTCTGCTTTCAAGCACACCTCAACAACGTTACGAAGAGTTTTCAAAATTATATCCGGATTTGATCTCACAGATTCCTAAAAAATATGTTGCAGAATATTTGGGGGTAAGTCGGGAAACTTTAAGCCGACTTTATTCAAATACAAAATAATTTCTACAACTCTTTGCATTTTAATCTTTGTCTTTCAAAAATAAGTGAAACGCCATTATTTAACTATATCTAAGTGTTATTTTATAATTCTTTGTCTTTCCTTGCGTTTTTTAATCACAAAGAAAGACAAAGGTTTTACAATAAATTCTTTTTTAAGATAAACAATGGCATTTCATTTAGCAAAGAAAAACCATTATTTTAATTTTCAATTCCTTAATTACTTCTTCAAATACACAACCGATATTTATAAATTTTAATTGATTTAAGTATTCAAAGATTAAGTGTGATTTCGATCACACTTTTTTTGTGACTTCCCTCCTTCGATTGAAGCTTTGAACAGACCTACATTTGCTATAGAAATTAAAACGATTTCAAAAAGATCAAACAAAATATTTATTTAACTAAAAAATTCAAAGTCATGAAACCAAAAGTTTTAATTATTGTTTCTAATGCAAACACAATCGGTCCCAATAACAGAAGAACAGGAACTTTCTTATCTGAAGTAGCCCATCCTTATGCAGAATTCGAAAAAGCAGATTATCAAATAGATTTCGCAAGTTTAACAGGTGAATCACCATTTTTAGATGCTTTAAATTTAGCCGATGATCCTGATAATTTAAAATTTCTAACAGGAAAAGGTTGGGAAGATATGCACAGCGCATCAAAACTTTCAAATGTAAATACCGATGAATATGATGCTGTTTTCATTCCGGGAGGTTTAGCTCCGATGGTCGATATGCCTGAAAATACTGAACTTAAAAAAGTAATTGCCGAGGTTTACGAGAGAAATGGTGTTGTAGGAGCAGTTTGTCATGGTCCCGTTTCTTTACTCAATGTAAAATTGAGCGACGGAACTTATCTGGTGAATGGTAAAAACATCGCATCTTTTACTACTGAAGAAGAAGATAATTATGCAAAAGCTGATGTTACTTTTGATTTGCAGACTGCTTTGACTGGGCAAGGTGCAATTTTTCATGCTGCGGAAGCCTGGTCAGCTAACAGTATTGCTGACGGAAATCTGGTAACAGGACAAAATCCAGCTTCAGCAAAAGGGGTCGGAGAAAAAATGGTAGCGATTCTAGAATCTAAAAATTTAATTTAAAACTAAAAAGATGAATGAACAAGCAATTTACGTATATGCCAAATGGCAGGTAAAAGAAGGAAAACTGGATGCTGTATTGCAAATTATGAAAGAGGCTGCCCAAAAAAGTTCTGAAGAAAAAGGAAATTTATTTTACAAAATTCATCAAAGTAAAACTGATGAGAATACATTAATTCTTTTTGAAGGCTATGAAAATGAATCAGCGATAGAAATTCACCGTCATTCTGAGCATTATCAAAATTTTGTGGTAAAGCAGATTATTCCTTTACTGGAAAACAGGGAGGTGATTCTGATGAATCAGATTATTTAATTTAAAATTCCGAAAAACTTAGATAAATTAAAGTTTTTCGGAATTATTTTTTCTTAATTTCTCTTTAATAATTATTTTACAAACGAGTTATAAGAATTCAGAACAGATTCATAAGCAGAATCCATTTCCTGGATATTACTGTCCGGAATTTTCCCTGTTGATTTAGAATCTCTAATCAGTTTTCTGTATTTATCTAAGAAATCTGATGCTTTTTTGTTTAACGTTTCAAGCTCTGTTTTTTTGTAAGCGTATTGCTGCTCTTTTACATTAAAAACTTTACTCGAATTAATGCTTACGATTTTCTCAAATTCATCATATTTTTTCTGAGCTTCGGCTTCATTGAAGCTTCCCGCATACTGTTTATCTAAAAGATCCATCACAGAATCCATAAAACTCATCAGAGATTTAGAAGAAACTATAAATTCTTTCATTGGGTGATCTTTCAGAATGACTTCTTCTGCAGCATCTGTTGCCGGTTTTATCTTCGTTAAAATATTTTCTCCTGCTGTGAAAAATGCCTGTGCTTCTGCTTCAATATCTTTTTGCAACGCTTCAGCTTTAGCACCTTTATCATCTTTGTAGTCTTCAGAGGTGATATAAGATTTCAGTTCTTCATACTTTTTTTCAATGCTTTCTCTTTTTGCCTTATAAGTATTAAAATCGGTTTCAATTAATGTTTTGTCTTTTTCAAAACCGGAAGGAACATCTTTTATTTTACTTAAAGAATAATCCATTGAATTGATAACCATCGGCATACTGTAAACTGTCTCACCATGAGATTTTTTCACCGCTGATTCTGCATATTTCACGATATTCTCAATATGTCTGGATGAAGTTTTATAAGAATCTAAAAAATCATTATTAAAATCAATAATTGCCTGCGATTCATTTTCCCCAGCTTTCAGAACGGCATTTCCTATTTTATCCATTCCTTTTTTACAGCTTATCGTTGCTGCGCTCAGCGATAATGCGAGTGCAAACATCATTACTTTTTTCATATTTTATAGTTTGGTATTTAATTAATTTTCAAAAAAATCGGTGTCTTCATTGCTGACTTTCACTAGATATTCAATTCCGTCAATTGCTTTGGAGACAATTTGATTTCGGAGAATATTTGCCATGTTTTCCCAATACATTCTTCCGTAAAACGAATAATTATTCGGAACAATCTCTACTTCTACAGTTCTTATAAAGCCTTCTTTTGGCTTGTTGCTGATCATGGTTCCACGTTTTACACGCACGTCTTTCATTTCGTCTTTTAAAACCATTCTGCAATAATTCTTCACATCTTCCAGAGAAATAATTTTGTCTCTCGTCGTTAAAGCGTATTTGTAAGCCTGAATACTGTCTGAACCTTTCTGCTCTTCTGCTCCGCCAATGGTTTCTGTCAACAAAATCATCGATTGTGATTTCAATTGGTTTGAAAGCTCAGTTCCGGGACGCATATGATTGGCAAAAGTGCAATGGGTAATCCAAAATGAAGCGTAAGTGTGGTCTGTTTTGTCAACAGGTTCCATAATGACATAATTAAGTTCCTGTCTGATGCTTCTTTTAGCATTATTTACTTTCTGCACCATCGATTTCATCTTATCAGACATTTCGCCCAAAATTCCTTTTACATTATCCCGGTTTAGTAAAGAAAACGCTGCAATTTCATCTCTAGTCAATTCCAGAACATTGGAAATCATGTCGACTGCGTTTCGGTTGTTGAAACGCTCCATCCCGCCTTTTCTTACAGTGTACAATCCCTTTTTAAGATTGTCTGAAGGGGTGAAAGGAATTTCTGTATATTTTCTTCCGTCTCCGTCCTGAACCTCATCTACATAAAGGAAATGTTCTGCATCTTCGGTAATCAAAGGAATATTATTTCCCATGATATCTAAGCTGTATTCTGTTTTTTTCCAGCCTCGGTTGTAAACAGGAAAAGCATTGAGAACAAAAGTAAAATTATCTAAAATCTCAGACGAAAACTGTGGTGGAAACTCAAAAGTAAGCCACAGATATTCTTTTCCGTTCAGGTATTTTTCGATCTCTTCTCTTCCGTTCAGGAAATCTAAATCCTGTGGAAGGCTCCTCGTAAACAAATCTCTTGAAAGCCCTGTTACTTCAATAAATTTATGATGATAAATGCTTTTAATATCATCGATAATCTTGGATTTTATTGACTGTTCGTGAAATATCTGTTCGTACCCTTCTACTTGAGGGTTTTTTATGTAAGAAATTCCTTCTTTGATAAACATCGGATTTCCGTTGCTTGAAACGGTACTGTAAGGCAATAATTTATAAACAAAATCTAAATGTTCAAATGCAGGATTTGAGCAGTAAATGCTTAACGTTTTAGGAAACTTTTCGTTGGTAAATTTTGAAACATCAATTCCAATCGTCACTTTTCTATAATCTTCCGGTCTTCCCTGAACTCTTGAGATTGGTATTTTATTTAATCTTTCATCTAAACTGTAGCAGGTGTTCCCTACAAACATAACTGCAGTCTGTACTTTGTTGGTTCTTACACTTCCAACCGGAGTAAAAGGAATGTTCAGTTGCTTGTCTGATTCCGATTTTATGGTGGAATTCATGTGTTTTTTAAAGAAAAACTCGGTGTGCTCCAGCAAAATTTCTGAAGATTCATCGGGTGCAGTATATGCTAAACCATGAGCAGGAATAGGATGGGTATAAATTGACGGTGTTAATAGTTTAGCAAGTTTCTCTAAAATCCTTGCATTAACAGTCTGAATTTCGTTATTCGCTTTAAAAACCTCTGTACTGAATGCATCAATGAGTAATTTTACAAAAGGATCTAATGACTGTGGACTTTTTAATCCCCAAACTTTTGTAGCATTCTGAAGCATTCTCGCTTTTACGGATTCTTTGGAATAAATATTCTGATCTAAATTCATAAGATATTTTTACAGATAGATATTAATCGATGGACATCGGGCTCAGGAAAAGCTCGGTAGAAAAACTGAAACGCTCACCTGTAGCTTCCATTTTTGCATTAATTCCGATTCTTACTTTTTTCTTGATTTCCGTATGTTCTTTGGTATCATAGTTATGCTCTACAAACTGTATGTGAGCATCGATTTGGGGCTGTACGATTCGGGTTTCATATTCTAAAATCTGTCTTTTAAGACTTTTGATGAATACATTTTCCCAAACTGCTGATGTAACGCCGTTATCGAATTCAAGATTCCAGACATCGTTTCCGTAGTTGTCATCATATCTGTTTTCTCCTTTTTTCGTCGTGATTAAAAGCATAATATTGTGAGCAATGCTTTCTCCCATGTCGCAGGTATCGATACTTCCACCTTCGGACATAAGAGTAGACGGTACAAAAGGCATTCTGTAATTTGGTGTGTCCATAAGTGATATTTCGTTATTTTCTTTGGTGTTGTATAAAACGAAATACCAAATTAATCATTTTTGCTAAATAATACCTCATGGAACCTGAAATTTATTGCTGAAGAATTGAAATCTTCTGTTTATTAGAGGGGTTCTTAGAGACAAAAAGCTTTGTATTTCTTTCAGCTTTAATTGCCATAAAATTTATCGACGCTGTAAAAACCATTTCAAGGTTAAAACCTGGCATGATTGATTTGTATCATAAGATTATTAAACGCAAAGAAATACGAAGATTTTTTATAATAATTTTATTAAGCTAGGCAAGGACGTTTCACTTATTTCCGAAATACAAAGATTTAAAAGGGTTAACATTAACTGAATTCATTTTATCTTAAATTTTCATCAACTACTGCAGTTCTTTATTCTACTACAGTACATTTTTATTCCAGTACAGTAGATTTTTATTGTACTCTCCCGGTTCTTTTATGTGATTAAGTAGGTCATTATTGTACTTATGTAGGTTTTTATTCCAATGAGGAAGATTTTTACTTTAGTACCGATGGTTTTTATTCTACTGCACAAGGTTTTTGCTTTAGTGAGATAGATTTAAACTTTTGTTTGTATCCTTAACAATCAAATGCATTACTTTTTAGCCCCGATTGAACGGTTTGTTTGAGCTCTTTTTGTGGTTGTGAAGCTTGGCGAAACAACCACGAAAAAGCGAGTAGTGAAAGCGGGATTAAGCTCCTAAAAAATTAAGAATCTGCATTTTTATTTCTGTTAATAAGATAATAAACGGGAAGCCCGAGCATAACAATCAAAAATCCTGGCCAAGTATATTGCTGTTTATAGATTAACAATAAGATACAAAATGCCGTTCCGATTACAAGATACACAATAGGAGTGATTGGATATAACCACGTTTTATAAGGTCTTTCAAGATTAGGTTGTTTGATTCTTAAATAAATTACTCCGAAAACCGTAATCATGTAAAATAATACAATGACGAACGAAATCATATCTAAAAGATTTCCGTACTGTCCGCTCAGACAAAGTACGGAAGCCCAAATTCCCTGCATCCATAAAGCGTTTGACGGAACCTGGTTTTTATTGTTTTCGATAGCTGATTTGAAAAATAAACCGTCTTTTGCCATTGTTTGGAACACTCTTGCTCCGGCTAAAATTAATCCGTTATTACAACCGAAAGTAGAAACCATTACGAGAACTGCAATAATGACCGTTCCCGCACTTCCGAAAATATTCTGTGAAGCAGCAACTGCTACTCTATCATTGGCTGCAAAAGCAATTGAATCTCTGTCTAGAGCATTAATATACACGAAATTTACTGCGATGTACAACAACATTACCGCAGAAGTTCCTAAAATCATAGCTTTGACAACATTCTTTTTAGGATTTTCAATTTCTCCAGATACAAATGTTACACTTTCCCATGCAACCGAACTGAAAACGGAACCTACCATTGCAGCTGCAATTCCGCCCATTAAAGTCATTCCGGAAATAGGTTCCCAACCCGATTGTAAGAAATTGCCTTTTTTATCTTTAATTAAATTACTGAAAGAATCTGTTCCGAAACCGAAATTCTCTGCTAAATGAGAGAAATCTACAAGGATAAAACCTAAAGCTATTAAACCCAGTAACGCCAGAATTTTTGAACCTGTGAATAGATTCTGTAAGATTTTTCCACTTTCTACACCTCTTGTATTTATATATGTTAGTAAAATAATCACTGCAATTGCTAAAATCTGAATCCAGGTAATCTGAAATTCTCCACTTTGAAAAATGGGAGCTGCATTATTTAAATCCGGAATTAAATACGCCGTAAACTTCCCGAAAGCCATGGCAACAGCAGCAATTGTACCTGTTTGTATGACGGTGAATAATCCCCATCCATACAAAAAGCCCATTTTCTTTCCGAAAATTTCTGTAATATAAGTGTATTGTCCGCCAGCCTTTGGGAATAGCGATGATAATTCGCCATAACTTATTGCAGCAGCAACAGTCATTATCCCTGTAATGATCCAAACGATTATCAACCAATATCCTGAGCCAAGATTCCGCATCATATCGGCACTTACGATAAAGATTCCGCTTCCAATCATGGAGCCCATTACAAGCATGACAGCGTCCCAAAGCTTCAGTTTTTTCTGCATATTTAATTATTACGCTCAAATATAATTAATTATGCAATAGATTTTCGATTTTGTTTTACAATTAAAAATTACCTGTTTTTTATCAAGTTTGTAATCATTCTAAATTCAAATTTTATTACTAATTTTGGAAAAAATATTAAGAATGAAATTAAAATCCATATTATTTTTAGTAGCTGTAAGTGCTTCAACGTTAGCATTTGCACAGGAAGGAAAGAAATTCGGACCTCCAGCAGGAAACGCAATTGTAGGTGATACTTACGGATCTACAGTTACATCAACAGAATCTAAAGCGATGAGCGTTGATAAACTTGCTAAAAAATTGAAAAAAGACAACAAAAAAGTTGAAAATGTTGCCATCAAAGGAAAAGTGGTTGACGTTTGCGACAAAAAAGGGTGCTGGTTGACCATTCAAACTGAAGACGATACTCAGTTTTTCGTTAAAATGAAAGATTATGGTTTTTTCGTGCCGACAGCTTTGAAAGGTAAAAACGTAGTTTTAGAAGGTAATGCCGAAAGAAAAGTAACTTCTATCGATGAGCAGAAACATTATGCAGAAGATGCTAAAAAGCCTCAGTCTGAAATTGATGCGATTACAAAACCAAAAGAAGAAATCAGATTTGTAGCGAACGGAATTAAAGTTGTTAATTAACATTCGATATAACTTAAAACAAAAGCGGAACAAATTGTTCCGCTTTTTTAGTCTTCTATTTTGAAATTTACTTGTGCATCAAGTTTAGGATATTTTGTATCTGAAACAAATCTTTTTCCTGTACAGTCAATTTCCAGCCAACCTTTTCTCTTATCTACTTCACCTGCTTCCATCACAAAAGGGATAAATGAGATATCATCTTTTCCATCTTCATAAATTTCTCTGTACTGAACCGCAATATCCAAAATACATTCATGGTCTGTATTTAATTTTACATTTCGGTAAATAATATCGTAATGCGTTTCCTGATTTTCGGGAATTTCCTGATAAACCTCCCAACCTCTTGTATCGGAATTTAACTCGCTTATTGCTTTTAAAGCATAATACAAAGCAATTGTGTAATACTTCCTTGTTTCTTTTCTTGAATAATCATCAACAAAATGTCCACCTTCAAAAAGAATTGTTGGCATTCCAGCTTTTATGAAATTATCACCAGTTGAAGTCGGATAAAACTCATCAGAATACCTCCCAATCTGATTCGGGATTAATTCTTTTAAATGAGTATAAATATCGGCAATTACTGCCATACATTTTTTTCTGTTTTCCGTAACAGTACGTTCCACATTTTCTGAAGGCGCCAAAAAGGAGAGCGTTGCCGGATGAATGCCATCTGTTGTAAAAATAGTACGTTGTTCATGTAGATTTAATGCATAATCATACTTTTTTGAAACTGCCAAATTCTTCAGGAATCTAATCTCTTTACTCGCTTCATTATGGAAATCGCGGTTGAGATCAATTTCTGAAGCATTTAGCCTTGTCCATTTCTGCGATCCGTCCGGATTTAACATAAAGATAAAATCTAGACTTATATTTCTGAAAAGTTCTTCTTTTAAATCTGAAGCTTCTTCCAGACTTTTTAGTAAATCAAGCATTGCATGGGTAGCGTTTGACTCATTTCCGTGCATTTGTGACCAGGCCAGAACATTGATTTTACCTGTTCCAATACTGAGCTTAAAAATAGGCTTATCTAAATACGACTTTCCAATTTCTTGAATATAATCTTTGAGGTTTGTCTGTAAGTAATAAAATAATTTTTCGGGAGAAATATAGCGATTAGGAAAATCGGGATTTGCAATATATAAATGTTCAAAACTCATTCAATAATAATTTACATTTTTCAAAATTAATCATTTTAGATGTAAAACTAAAATTAACAACTGTAACATTGTTAAACAATGTAAATTGACAGATTGTCTGTTAGTAAAATTGTGGATTAACGATAATTTAATATAAATTATTTAAAAGTTTAATTTTCAGTATTTTACAAAATTTACATAAAGTTAATAAATATATATACTTTAAGTGCGAATAAGGGCGCTTTGATGAAAATGAGCGTAATTAACTTAAACAAATCAATTGTGGAAAAACTAATAATTAAACTATAATATACAAATGTTAATTGCGGATAACATAAAATTAATTCTCAAAAAATCGATGTAAATAAACCTTTAAATAAGAGATATAACATAACCATAAAACAAAAAGATTTATAGAAGGGATCGTATCTTAAAATATTGTTAAAAGTGTTTACCAATGACAGATTATGACCTTAAGATTTAAACTTACCGAGAGGAGCAGTCATAAATTAGGCGTTTAGTCGATATATAAACCGTCTCCTACTCCATAGCTCTTCAAAGAAGGAATAAATACCCTGTTAATCATAAAAAGAAGAAATTTAACCGTACTATATATGAACTATCATTTCTTTAATTTCTATTACTTATTTTACTTCATCTTTTACTTTAAGTGATAATTTATCCGAAGTCTATTGTGGAAATTTTGTTAAGTAATTTATCTAAATAAATTTTATCAATATCTTAAACTACTGCTATTTAGATATTTAACACTATTTACTTATGTATATCTCATAAGTTTTAATTGTTTACATTTGTATTTGTGTTTTGTAAATTTATTATTTACATTTGTAAAAGTAATTTTACAGCTTATTTTATGAGTTTAAATGAAAGAATTTCAAAAGTTATAGAATATTCCGGTTTTACTCCATCTGAATTTGCAGATGAAGTGGATGTACAACGCTCATCTATTTCTCATATAACTTCCGGAAGAAATAAACCTTCCCTAGAATTTATCATTAAAATAAAATCTCGTTTCCCTGAAATTTTATGGGATTGGCTAGTTAATGGTGATGGTGAAATGCTAAAGTCTGAACTTCCCGATACAGAAGAACCAGTCACGGAAGAAAAATTAAAACCAACTTCTCTGCCCGATTTATTTACGATGATGAATGATGATGATGATTTTGGAAGTGAAGAAGAAATTATTGAAGAGGAAAAACCAATTTTTACAAGGCCTTCAGAATCGGTTAAAATGTATCAAAGTAAAGCCAATGAAAAAATAATCGATTCTCAGCGATTAGAAAAACCAAAAGAGGAAATTTTAAGTCAAGTTATTGAAAATCAAGAAAATAACATAAAACGTATTGTTATCTTTTATGAAAATGGTAAATTTGAAAGTTTTGAGCCTTAAAAATTAGGATTAGCTCAAGAATTTTTAAAAATAAAAAAGCTCAATCATTACGACTGAGCTTTTTGATATATTTTAAGAAAATTATTTTCTTCTTCTATCCAGTTCTTTTTTTATCAAACCTAATTCTCTTCCGGTTTGTCCGGCAACTGAAGTGTTTTCTCTTGCTCTTCTCGTAAGATACGGAACGACGTCTTTTACAGGACCGTAAGGAAGATATTTTGCAGCATTATAGCCCTTATCAGACAAATAGAAGGTGATATTGTCACTCATCCCGTAAAGTTGCCCAAAATAGATATTTTGATGTTTATTCTCCAGTCCTTTAACCTTCATTTTAACCATCACCAATTCAGAAGAAATTTCGTTGTGGGTTCCAAAGAATGCCGAAACTTTATCTAAATGATTCATTACAAAATCAATTCCTGAATTGTAATTTTTATCTGAAGCCTCTTTTGTCGGTTGAATCGGATCTGCATATCCTTTTTCTGCAGCTCTCGCACGTTCTTTTTCCATGTAAGCACCACGAACAATCTTATAACCTATGAAATAATTCTTTTCTCTTGCTCTTTGAAGATTCTGTTCCATATATTCAAGACGACCGGTTCTATACATTTGAATGGTATTCCAAACGATTGGTTTTTCCTGGTTGTACTTTTCCATCATCTCTTCGCAAAGTTGATCTGCTGCATCCTGCATCCAGGTTTCTTCTGCATCTACCATTACTTTTTTGTCATGCTCATGGCAAAGTTTGCAAACTTCATCAAATCTTTTTACCACTCTCGCCCATTCTTCTTTCTGGCTAGAAGTAAGTTCAGTCTTTTTTCCTACAGCTTCATACAAATCAATTCTTCCGAAAGCAGTTGGTTTAAAAACAATAAAAGGAATAGCAGGATTACCCACAGAAAATTTAACGATATCTTTAATTTCCTTACAAACCGCATCGAAAGTTTCTTCGTCTTCCTTCCCCTCAATTGAGTAATCGAAAATACTTCCAACCCCTCTTTTGAAAAGCTGCTTTACTGCTTTCATACTTTCTTCACGCGTTTCACCACCAACAAACTGCTCAAACAAAGTGTTTTTGACAATGGTATTGACAAACGGAAAATTATTATGAACGGTAAAATTAAGGACAGAAGTTCCAAGATTTGTTAAAGCGGGTTGCTCAATCATCTTAAACATCCAATACGCTTTTCTCAACTGAGCATCAGTTTTGTCTGCAAATGCAACTTTAGTATCGTTAAAAATGGGCATTCTTTTTTGTTAATTTAATTTTGCAAATGTAAGAATAACCTAAGCTTTTTTAAAGCTTTTTTTTTACAATTTACCTTCAATTCCGTTGAGCAACATGGCAAGAATTCCAATGAACACCCAAAGACGTAAAATATTGAGTGTTAAAAATTTAGTATGTCTTGAAGAATTTAAAAGTAAATAAACGCAGACAATCATAACAAACAATCCTCCTGTAAAATAATAAAACATAAAACCTTCTATTCCCGTTTTAACAATTAATTTCATCGAAACAGCCATTGTGACAATTAATAATGAAATGAGAATTATCTTGGTATTTTTACTTTTAAAATAATTTGGAATTGTTGTATATCCAAAAGCTTTATCAACACTTTTAGTTAATGTATCTTTTACAATATCAATGCACAAAAGAATTAAAAAAATAAAAATAGCCATTAAAAAAACTTTTCTGGAAAAAGTTTGATAATAAACCATCATTCCGAAAAATGGATATAATGTTAAGCTTACAAAAGTGAAATTATTTAAAATTAAAATTCTGCTCAGTTTATGACTGTAAAACCACATAAAGAACTGATAGACAACAAAGAAAATTAAAACTCTATAAGAAATAAAGCTAGCTATTCCCAGTGAAATTACGGTTAAAGCCAAATAGGCATACAAAAAATATTTCTGCTTAATAAAACTCTGAATTCTGGTACGGAAAGGTTTTACAATATGATCTTTTTCAAAATCGTAGAACTGATTGATGATTCCGCCTGCTAAAATGCTTAAAACAGTACAGAAAATAATACCATGAACTCTGAAATCGAAGACAAATTTCCGAAAAGATTCTTCCTGATTAAACAGAAAAAAAGTGGAAACATAAAGTGCAAAAGTGAGCAAAACAGCCACAAAAAAACGTGCGCCTAAGAGAAAGCCCACGAATTGTGATAATCTGTAAAATAGAGATTTTTGGATATAATTTTTCTGTTGGAAACTTTCTTTTTCAGAATTCATTCCAACGCTTTTTAGAATCTGTAAATCACTTCTTTTTGGAAACCGTCAAGCATTTTTTCTGCTTTTTCGTAGTCTTTGGTAAACCCTAAAATGTAGCCTCCACCTCCGCTTCCACAAAGTTTAAGATAATAAGCATTAGAATCTAAACCTTTTTTCCAAATGTTAAAAATACTTTCAGGAATCATCGGACGGAAATGCTCGTAAGCCCAATGAGAAAGCTTTTTCAGGTTTCTAAAAAATGGGTTCATATCTTTTTTAAGAAAAGAATCAATACAAGCATTATTGTAACGAATAAACTCTTCTTTAAGCGTTTTCCGGAAACCTTCGGTCTTCATTTTTTCAAAGAAAATCTGAATCATTGGTCCTGTTTCACCTGTAATTCCGGAATCGATAAGGAAAATTGCACCTTTTCCTTCTTCTCCTTTTGGAATCGCTACTTTGTCTAAATTCTCTTTATTTTCAATAAGAATCGGAAGGTTCATGTAGCAAATCAAAGGATCCATACCAGAACTTTTGCCGTGGAAATAACTTTCCATTTCGCCAAAAATAGTTTTGATATTTTTTAAATCGTCTTTAGAAATGCTGTCCGGATTATGTTTTGTAAAACAGTATTTTTCAAAAATTGCTGCAACCAAAGCACCTGAACTTCCAACTCCATAACCTTGGGGAATATTTGAATCAAAGAAAAGTCCGTTTGAAATATCTTCTTTAAAACGACTTACATCTAATCTAAATTGCTCAGGTAGATTTAAATTTTCAAGAAAATCGGCGTATTTCTGTAAATGATAATTTGATTTTTTTTCAAACTCTGAATCTGAATCTGAAAACTTCAATGTGCCTTTATAAAAGCTGTAAGGAACTACAAGGCCTTGTGAGTCTTCTATCATTCCGTATTCTCCGAAAAGGATTATTTTAGCGTAAAATAAAGGGTTCGTCATTATGTGTTAAAATCTTTATGCAAAGTTAGTGTAATTCTGCTGAATATTAACAAATTTTAAGCCAATATACATCTTATATCTTTGTTTTCAAGAATCTTATTAAAATTGCACCTGTCGCAAAAAATGCTGACATCGATATAAAAGCATATTGCATATTGTGAAACTTCTGTATAAACACACTGAATATAAGCATTCCACGAATGATTGCCAATTTCTCAAGAACATCATAGAAGCTAAAATACGTAGTATTTTCCATTGAATTTTCAGGTAATAATTTTGAATAGGTTGACCTCGACATTGCCTGAAGACCGCCCATTACCAAACCAATCAAACCAGCCAATCCATAGAACTGAAGCTGAACATTAGGGTTTTCTTTATTTAAAGAATATGCAGAAAGACAACATCCAATCCAAATGATAACTGCAATTGTAATGACATTTTTATTGCCAATTTTTTTTGATAATCTTGAGAATAAAAATGCTCCAAAAATGGCGATAATCTGA
>NZ_JAOVZV010000007.1 GCF_026460945.1 Chryseobacterium luquanense | reverse complement strand
GGGTTTTCTTTATTTAAAGAATATGCAGAAAGACAACATCCAATCCAAATGATAACTGCAATTGTAATGACATTTTTATTGCCAATTTTTTTTGATAATCTTGAGAATAAAAATGCTCCAAAAATGGCGATAATCTGAATAACTAAAATCGTTATGATTAATTTATATTTATCTGCTTCTTTCGGGAAAATCACAGTGCTTCCAAATGGAACTGCCATTAAGAAAATAGTCTGCATTCCGACACTGTAAAAGAAGAAACTAGAAAGGAAAAACTTTAAAGCTTTATCTGAAAAAAGTTTATTTCCTACTCTGAATAATTCTCTAAAGCTCTCTTTGGCAATATCTTTATAGAAACTGATGTTATCTTTTAATACTTCAAAAAATCCACCTTGCTCTTCGTGTCTTTTGAAGATGTTTTTATAATTTAATAAAACTAAATCTTTTGGAAGTTTCTCTTTCACATCACCAAACTGCGGTAAATGTTTAAAAGTATATTGTGAAAAACCAAACCACCAAGCTCCTGTTAATAAGAAACTTACTCTAATATAAATTTTAGCCTGATCAGGACCTTTCGCAACCACCTGAATTAAAATCAAACAGATAATTAAAAGCACAACCGAACCGATGTAACCGTAAATATATCCTTTTGCTGACAATGAATCCTGCTTATCTGGAGTTGCAATATCCGGCAAAAATGAATTATAGAATACCAAACTTCCCCAAAAGCCGACACTTGCCGTGATGCTGAAAAGCAATCCCAAAAAGACATTTTCCATTCCTGTAAACATCGCCAATCCCATACAAGAAGTTGCTCCCAAGTAACAGAAAAACTGTAGAAATGATTTTTTGTTTCCGATAGTATCTGCCAATGACGATAAGAAAGGCGATAATAATACTACCAAAAAGAATGAAATTGCGTAAGAGAAACTTAAAACCGCTTCCGGCTCATAACCTTCCCCAAAAATCTTAATCATGTGACGTACCGGAATTTCCTGTACTTCTCCCGCTTCCGGAACAAATTCTTTTTTATTATAAGCAGTCGTAAGAATGGTATAATAAATCGGAAAAATTGCAGAGGTAATAACCAAAGAATATACAGAGTTTGCCCAATCATAGACAGCCCAGGCTTTCATGATTTTCGGATTATTCTTTATATTTTGAGTCGGTTGAATTTCAGTTTCAGACATTTTCAAACTAATTAGTTGCACAAAAATAGAAAAACCGCTGAACATTCGGCAGTTTTTATTTTTTTATGGTTAAATTTTATTGATTTGTTAAAGTTAGATCCTATTTTACCACATTTAGAGAAACAAAAAATCCGGAAATATTACACTTCCGGATTTCAAAGATTTATCTAAAAACAATAATTACATATTCTCAATAACGATTGCAGAAGCACCACCACCACCATTACAGATAGCTGCAGCACCATACTTAGCGTTATTTTGCTTTAAAACATTGATCAGAGTAACAATAATTCTAGAACCAGAACTTCCAAGTGGATGACCTAAAGCTACTGCTCCACCGTTTACGTTAACCTTAGCAGCATCTAAGCCTAAAATTTTATTATTTGCCAAACCAACTACAGAAAATGCTTCGTTGAATTCAAAGAAATCAATATCCGAAATTTCTAACCCTGCCTTTTTAAGAGCGATCGGTAAAGCTTTTGAAGGAGCTGTTGTAAAGTTTTCAGGCTCGTGAGCTGCATCTGCGTAAGAAACTATTTTAGCTAAAGGTTTTAAACCTAATTCTTCCATTTTTTCTTTAGAAACAAGAATTAATGCAGAAGCACCGTCGTTTAAAGTTGATGCATTGGCTGCTGTAACGGTTCCTTCTTCTTTTTTGAAAACAGTAGGAAGTGTAGGCATTCTATCGAAATTCACCGCTTTATATTCTTCATCTTCAGCAAAAATTACCGGCTCTCCCTTTCTTTGTGGAATTGATACCGGAACAACTTCTTCAACAAATTTTCCTTCGCTCCAAGCCTTTGCAGATCTTTTGTAAGATTCAATAGCAAAATTATCCTGATCTTCTCTTGAAAAGTTATAATCTGTTGCACATTTTTCTGCACAAACTCCCATGTGTACTTTGTTGTAAACGTCTGTAAGACCGTCTAAAACCATTCCATCCTGCATTTTTACATCGCCTAATTTTGTAGCGTTTCTTGCGTTGTAGTAATGAGGAACCATCGACATATTTTCCATTCCTCCTGCAACGATAACGTCTGCATCACCTGCTTTTATCGCTTGTGCAGCCATTGTTACAGCTTTCATACCTGAAGCACAAACTTTGTTGATTGTTGTAGATGGAGTTTCGTTTGACAATCCAGCACCTAAAGCAACCTGTCTTGCCGGAGCCTGACCTTCACCTGCCTGAAGAACGTTCCCCATGTAGATTTCCTGAACATTTTTCGGGTCTAAATTAATTTTATCTAAAGCTCCTTTTACTGCTGTTGCTCCCAGTTTCGTAGCCGGAACTGTTGATAAGCTTCCCATAAAACTTCCCATTGGAGTTCTAACTGCGGAAACAATGAATACTTCTTTCATATCTTCTTTTTTATTTTAATTCTATAATTAATTTTTCTTTCTATTGAACTTCTTTTTTTCTTTTCACAAACACTAAAATAAATGCTCCTAAAAACTCAACAATCCAGCCCCACTGTAACTTGATGGTTGCAGCGAGAGTTTCTGTCCACGATTTAAAAGGTAAAAAACTAAAATAACTGAACGCTTGATATTTTGTAGCAAAAATGGTAAATGCAAATAGCAGAATTAATAAAATGCCGAAGAATTTTACAATTTTCTGACTGTTACTAATAATTCCAAATAATGCGCAAGCCGAGAAGACCCAGCAAGCTCCTGCCAAATAGTAATCTACCTTCCAGTAATTCCAGTTTCCAATGATTGGTACATGAACTAAGGGAAGAAAACTTCCAATGACAACTAAAATTAATCCTAAAAGCTGTAAATTTTTCATTATTGATTTTACAATTTTAACTGAATCTCACAATGCCAAAATACAAAAAAAAACATACTTTTTATAAGTATGTTTTAAAATCATTTATTTAAGATTGATAATATTATTTAGGCAAAAATACAACATAAAAATTATTGATTATTTAATATTAATTTAATTATTATGAATATCTTAAAATTAATACTGGTAATTTCTAAACCAATCCGAAGACCATATTTAGTGTTTAGCAGGCTATTATTATTAAGAGTATAATAATAATATTCTGAAAATTAAAATGTCAATGCCCAAAGATCTATTCCAATCTGCACTCCTTTTTTATTACGAATCAATGCTTCATTATTGAAAACAGATGTAAAATCTTTCATTATGTAAATATTAAACCCGAAATATTCTATTGAAATTTTTCCTCCAAATATAAATGGATTTAATCCTTTTGATACTGCATCTCGATTGTACACACGATTTCCAAAATCATTTTTGTACTGAAGATGGATTCTGTCATTTATTTTGGTTCCACCATAAAGACCTACACCAATACGCAATTGTTTTTTTGTGTTATCTATATAACGTACTCCTTCGTAATCTTTAAATTTTGGATTTAAAACAAATATTGCTTCCACAGGAATATAAATATAGTCTGTTCTTAACCATGCATTCTTAAAGTTATTCCCCGTAAAATCTGTGATGTAAAGATTTTTATCATCCTGCGCAAAAATTTTGTCATTGGAAGGAACGATGGTTTCAAGTCTCCAGCCTAATCCTACACGATAAAAAACGGGACTTGTAGTTTTACCCAACTGATTCTCATAACGCAAAGTGAAATTTCCAGACGTAGAGTTTTTCAGCTCATTTCCTTTAGAAAAATCAAAAAATTTATTATCTGTGAAATTTATTAGTGAAATTCCTGCAACATATCCAAAACTTTCCAAATAGTTTTTAGGATCTTCAGGCTCATCAAATTCGGGTTGTTCAAATGTAAGATCCAGCAAAGCGCCTCTAGCCGTTCGGAATAATTTATTTTCTGAACTAAGATTACTTTTAAAAAGTGCTTTTCTTACTGTTTTGCCAGTTATTTCTTCGTACTCGTCTTTCTGTTTTGCAATCTCATCATTAATTATTGCTTCATATCGAATGGCAGTTAAATTTTTCTGCTCATTCATTTCGTTTTCAGAAATTTCGCCGGCCTTCATTTTCTTTTCAAGTTCATCAAATTCAGCATTCATTTTGTTTCGTTCTTCAGTAACCAGACTGTCGACTTTGTTTGTATAATTTTCCATCTGTTTTTTCAAAGTTACTTTGCTTTGGGAAAAGGCGATTGAGAACAGAAACATAAAAGCTCCTGTTAGTAGTATTTTTTGTTTCATAATTGATGAATTATTTTTATTCGCTTGTACTGTTACTGCTGTTAAAAATGGTAATAAACTCCGGGCTTATATTTATTCTGTTGATCTTAATAATTCCCAGTCTTTTCACATTTTCATGCGCATCATCTTTCTTTTCAATACTATATTTTCGCTGAAAAATAAGATCATTAGCCGTAATATATTTTACTTTGGTTTCTTTTACAGCAGGTTGTGTTGTCGCTAGTTGAGGAGATTCAGAAATTATCTGTTCAGGTTTATTATTAATCTCAGGCTTTATACTAATTTGAGGATTTGTATTAGTAATTATTGAAATTTCATTTAAAACATCAGACTTAGTTTGAACTAATTTTTCTGAATATTTTTTTTCTAATTTTTCTGATTTAACAATCATTTCTGACTCATTATTTACTTCTTCATTTTTTAAATCAGTAACAGATTCAATTACTTCAATCGGTTTTCTTATATTTCCAGAAGATTTTTCAGTTGCAATTGTTTTTAGAATATCAGAAAATTTATTGGAATTAAAATAAAACAGACTTCCAACTGAAATCAAAAAAGCAATCACAGCAGCGTATTTCCACCACTGAAATGATGATTTTTGTACAGTTTTAGAACCTTTATCTAATTCATCTTCTATTTGATCCCAAAGATTGGCAGAAGGCTTTATTTCCAGGTCTTCGTAATTATTTTTTAATTGTTTCAGTATTTTGTTGTCCATTTTCTTTTGATTTTAAATAATCAGCAATCCATTTTTTGGCTTTGCTGAGCTGACTTTTGCTTGTTCCTTCTGAAATATTGAGAATCTCTGCAATTTCCTGATGTTTTTTATCTTCAAATACGTAGAGATTAAAAATCAATCGGTAACCTGTCGGCATTTGAGAAAAAATTTCTTCAATATTAATTTCAATCAGATTTTCATTCAGTTCTTCTTCGGAATAATCATCTGCAATCTCAATATCTGCGTATAAAATATTTTTGTTTTTCCTGACAAAAGTTATCGAATCGTTCACTACAATTTTTCTCAACCAGAAAGGAAAGCTTTTCCAGTCTTGACAGTCATTGATTTTATTAAAACATTTCAGAAAAGCATTGATTAAAATATCTTCCGCATCGTGAATATTATTCGTATAAGAATTTGCAACCGCCAACATTTTAGCTGAAAACAACTCGTAAAGCGCTTTCTGAGCTCTCCGATCCTGTTTTTTGGCAAGTTTAAAATTCTCTTCTAAATGCTTCATTGATTAGTTTCTATTGATAAGACGGCGAAATATGAAAATGGTTGCCTAAAAATAAAAAAAATTGCACTTTTTTTTCAAAAGTGCAATTCATATTCTTTAAATAAAGGAGATTAATTAATGTTTTATTTCTCTTACTTGGTTGGGATCATGTTTATGTTTAAAAACAATCGCAAAAGCAATGGTAACCAACAATGCATAGCCTGCAAAAATATACCACGAAGTTTGCCATCCGGCAAGTTGTAATGAAGGATCAGTTTGAGAGAATACATAGTGATTTACAACTTCTTGAGCTCCCAACATTCCTATTGTTGCTCCAAAACCGTTGGTCATCATCATGAAAACACCTTGTGCGCTTGAACGAATACTTTTATCTGTTTCTTTATCTACAAATAACGAACCTGAAACATTAAAGAAGTCGAATGCAATACCGTAGACAATCATAGAAAGTACAAACATCCAAACTCCGCCTCCCGGATTTCCGGTTGCGAATAATCCGAATCTTAAAACCCATGCAAACATTGCCATTAACATTACTTTTTTAATTCCGTATCGTTTTAAAAAGAATGGAATTAATAAAATACAAAGCGTTTCTGATACCTGAGACAGAGAAATTAACGCATTTGCATTACTTGCACCCCATGTATAGGCAAATTCAGGAATTTCTTTAAAACTTGTAATAAATGGATTTGCATAACCATTGGTAATCTGTAAAGAAACGCCTAAAAACATTGAGAAAATAAAGAAGATTGCCATCTTTTTCTCTTTAAACAAAGCAAAAGCTTTCAAACCTAAAGCATCAGACAAAGTTCTTTTTTCATCACTTTTGTTAACAGGACAGTTAGGTAAAGTAAATGAATAGATGAATAAAATTATTCCTAAAACACCTGAAACAAAAAACTGACTGTAACTGTTCTGAAAACTTGGGAAATTACTTTCATTGGAGAAATTGAAGCTGAAATTCTCATCTTTAATTCCTGCAAAATTCACAAATAACATAGCACAGATAAATCCTACAGTTCCTAGAGTACGAATTGGCGGGAATGCTTTAATTGTATCAAAATTATTATTAACCAAAACCGTGTACGCCACTGAATTTGACAATGCAATACTGGGCATATAGAAAGTTACACTTAAACTATAAAGTAGGAAAAGTTTAGAAAACTCCACCTCTGCACCTGCTGACATTCCGTAATATCCTGCCCAAATTAAAAAAACTGCGGCAAGAAAATGTGAAATACCTAGAAGTTTTTGAGCCTGAATCCATCTGTCTGCAATGATTCCCATAATGGCAGGCATAAAAATAGAAACAATTCCCTGCATTGCATAGAAAAGTCCAATTTTAGAACCTAATCCAACCGAGCCTAAATAATTCCCCATCGAAGTTAGGTAAGCCCCCCAAACCCCAAACTGTAGAAAGCTCAGGATGGTCAATCGTAATTTTAAATTCATGTTTTAATTATAATATCTTTAATCAATATTCTTTTTTCGCCTTTTGATTTCCTCCTGAATTTCAAGAGCGGTATCAAAATCTTCTTCTTTTACAGCTTCGTCAAGCAATTTTTGCAGTTCATCCATTGAAATAGATTTCAAACTATCTTCCGTCTGTATGGTTTCAGAAAAATGCTCTTCTTCTTTAGCCACTTCTTCTAATTCCAATAAAATTCCAGCTTCACTTAAAACTTGCTGCGTAGTATAAATTGGCGCATCAAATCTTACTGCCATTGCAACTGCATCGGAAGTTCTTGCATCAAGAATCATTTCTTCTTCAGTTTCGGAATTTTTAAAGTTTATATTTGAAAAGAAAACGCCATCTACAATCTGATAAATAATTACAGAAACCAACTGATAATTGGCGGAAACGATAAATTTCGTAAATAAATCATGCGTAAGCGGACGTGGCGGATGAATATCTTTTTCAAGGCCTAAAGAAATGGATTGTGCCTCAAAATTCCCGATAACTACGGGCAATTTTACGTTTGTTTCTTCATGTTCCAATAGCAATGCGTATGCTCCAGATTGTGTCTGACTGTACGATATTCCGCGTATGATTAGCTGTTTATAATCCATGGCTACAAATATAAATTAATTTTTCAAAGTTTTTTTTACTTTTTAGACAAAAATAAAAGCCCGGAAGCCGAGCTTTTATTTATATTATTGCTGATTGTCAAAGGTCAATAGTAAATTTTGCTTTGCAAGTGAATTAGTTGAATTAAAAAATTGACGAGTAAAGCGAATTAGACTATTTACAATTACTTTCTTATCCTTTGATTGCCTTAATTTTCTCTGTTAATGCAGGAATAATCTGGAAAGCATCTCCTACTACACCATAATCAGCTGATTTGAAGAACGGAGCTTCAGCGTCGCTATTGATTACAACGATTGTTTTAGAAGAGTTTACTCCCGCCAAATGCTGAATTGCACCAGAAATACCGATTGCAATATAAAGATTTGGAGCAATTGCTTTACCGGTTTGTCCAACGTGTTCTGTGTGAGGTCTCCATCCGATGTCTGAAACCGGTTTTGAACAAGCTGTTGCAGCGCCTAAAACGTTTGCTAGCTCTTCCACCATTCCCCAATTTTCAGGACCTTTCATCCCTCTACCTGCAGAAACTACTACCTCAGCTTCTTTAAGGTCTAATTTACCTGAACTCTGCTCGTGAGAAATTACTTTAGTATCTTCGTTAGCTACTGAAAGGTTTTTAACTTCTTCAGAACCTGAAACTGCATTTTCTTTAACACCGAAAGCATTTTGAGAAACCGTAAGAATTACACCAGTTCCTTCAGCTTTTGCGTGCATGAAACCTTTTCCAGAGAAAGCTTTTCTTTTCACCTGAAACGGAGACTGACTTTCCGGAGCTTCCAAAACATTTGTAATTAAAGAAAAGTTCTTCATTACAGCCAACATTGGAGCTACAGAAGAAGCATCTGTTGTGTGAGGGAATACTAAAATATTTCCGTCGGCAACTTCACTTACAGCTTGTGCATAAGCTTTTGCCGAGAAATTTTTAAGACCTTCATCTTTGATGTTGATTACGTTTGTTGCTCCATATTTATACAATAAATCTGAAGAATCTGTTGGGTTTACAGAGATTGCTGTAACGGTATCTCCTGCTTGATCAGCCACTGCTTTAGCATAAGAAACTGCTTCAAAAGCTGCTTTTTTGTAAATTCCGTTTATATTTTCTGCGTATACGAATACTGCCATTTTTTTAATTTTTAGGTTTTAGGAATTAGATGTTAGGAATTAAGTTAAAAATAGTTTTAAACTATGACCTTATACCTGAAATCTGTTATCTTTTTTAAATTACTTTAGCTTCCTCGTGAAGAAGTCTTACCAACTCATCTAAGTTATCTGGAGAAACTATTTTCACAGCTGCTCTTGGTGGAACAGAGTCATAAGAAACTCCCTGAACTTTCACTTCAGAAGAAGTAGGCTCAACAACCTGCAAAGGTTTTGTTCTTGCAGACATAATTCCTCTCATATTTGGAATAATCAAATCTTTCTCATCTACCAAACCTTTCTGACCAGCGATTACAGCAGGTAATTTCACAGAAATAGTTTCTTTACCTCCTTCAATTTCTCTTACAGCAGTCACTTCATTTCCGTTTACATCTAAACCAACTGAAGCGTTTACGAAAGGCTGATTCAACAATTGAGCAACCATTCCGGGAACAGAACCACCATTGTAATCGATAGATTCTTTACCACAAAGAACTAAATCATAACCACCGTTCTGAGCTACAGAAGCAATTTCTTTTGCTGTAGAATAGCTGTCTTTTGGATCAAGATTTACTCTTACCGCATCATTTGCACCGATTGCCAAAGCTTTTCTGATTACAGGTTCTGTTACAGCATCACCAACATTGATTACAGTAACAGTTGCTCCTTGAGACTCCTGTAACTTAATCGCTTTTGTTAAAGCAAACTCATCCAAAGGATTGATAACCCACTGAATACCGTTTTTGTCGAATGCAGATTTGTCTGCTGTAAAGTTGATTTTTGAAGTAGTATCCGGAACACTACTGATACAAACTAATATTTTCATTACTATATATTTTTCTGTTTTGCTTCGTAAAATGGTTAGATTTTCAGAAGCTATTTTTGTTTGTTAAGTTTTGTAAATATAAATAAAAAATATATTATGCATGCATAATACTTATTTATTTATTATTCAGCGCATTATATGTTTCTAAGCATTTGGTTTTGTTGCTCTAAACTCAATCTTACTTGGTAAAACTCTTGGATTCATTTTTAAAATATCCAATACGAGATTTCCCATATCATCCGGCTGAATTTTCCATGCGTCTTTTTCAGAAGGAATATTTCCGTTGAAATTAGTAGCAACAGAACCAGGCATAATTACAGTAGATTTAATATTATATTTTCTTAAATCGATCATTGCAGCTTGTGTAAAACCTACAACACCGAATTTTGATGCGTTGTAACCCGTTCCGTTTTCAAAGAAATTTGCTCCTGCCAAGCTTGAAATGGTAATATAATAGCCTTCTGATTTCTTTAATTCTTCAACTGATGCCTTTAAAGTATGAAAAACTCCGGTTAAATTGGTGTCGATCATCTCGTTCCATTCTCTTGTACTTAATTCATCAACTGGTTTAAAAATTCCTAAACCAGCATTAGCAATGACGAAATCTAACCTTCCGAATTTTTTAATAATATCTTTAACAGCATCATATTCGTTTTCAATACTTTTTACATCAGAAACTAATCCTAAAACATTCTGAGAATATTGTTTTAAATCATTCTCCACTTTTTCAACATCTTCTTTTATTCTTCCCGAAAATGCAACTGAAACACCATTTTGAAGTAATATTTTTGCAATTCCATATCCCACACCTTTTGTTCCACCTGTAATATAAGCAACTTTATTTTCTATCATTTTTTTAATTTTTAAAACTCTAAAATAGCAAAAACGCCCCAATTTGGAGCGTTTTGTTAGAGTGAAATTAGTCAGTAATTTATTTCTTGATGAATTTTTTGGTATACTTATTTTCTTTGGTTTCTATTGTAATAACATAATTACCTGAAACCAAATGACTAACATTTACCCTATTGCCATCTAATCTAAAATTAACTTTCTTACCAGATGTGTCATAGATTTCAACTTTAGTAATTTGTGATTGTACTTTAATGTTTAAGAAATCACCTGCTGGGTTTGGGTAAAGCTGCAATTCATTTTGAGATTGTCCTATTTCAGATAATGGTTTTGAGGAATCCAGTTTGCTAACATTTGTCTGACAGTCTTCAATTATTGCTGAAAATGAAGCTCCATATTCTATTTCCGAATCAGGTTCCATAAGGATATATTTACCCGCCTTAAAATCAACCGAATTACCTGACTGTACAAGATAATGACTTCCAGTGTAAATATATTCTGAAGCCTGATAACCGACATTAGGATTGGTTTCTGTTGTATAAAACGAATAATACTGAGGACAATTGTTTCCTGGACCACAAATAGATTCTCTATCGGTAACGAAAATAACGTCCGAAATGGTAATTATGCAGCCAGAAGTATTGGTATATGTATAATAAACTGTATGTGTACCAAGACCAGCTGCATTAGCATTAAAAGTATTTCCTGTTACCCCATTTCCAGAAAATGTTCCGTTAAAATAAGAACCAGTCAGATAAAGAGATAAATCACTAAGCACGTTGTTCGGGCAAATATACTGTGGAAGATCAAGTGTCATATCAATCGTATTTTCTAAAGCGATGATTGATACGTTATCTACAAAATAATAACAGGCGCCAAAATCATTAGGCACACTGCTGTCATTATAATTATTATAACCACAGCCATTTACCCCTTGTGGAGATGGAGTATTAGAAACAAAATCAATATTACTCAATCCTCCTAAATATAATGTTGTCTGACCTGCAACACTACCTGTCGTAAAATCAAAAGTAATGGTTTTCCAGATACTTGCATTGGTAGCATAATTAGAATCAGTAAATAACATAGCAGGATTCGTGATAGGAATTTCACCATATCCCGGGTAAGAAGTGTTATTATTAGATAAATAGGCTTGAAATTTAATCGCATTTTTACTATTTCCTTCTGCTAAAGAAACCTGAAAGCTTAATCTGTACTTGGTATTGGGCAATAAAGGACTTGCAAGCGTCGTTTTAATCGATTCAGAATATATTGAATTTCCGTAACTTTTTCTTACCACCATTCCTGCATATCCTTTGTTATTAGCAACATTATCTGGTTGGTAACCCATCATATTACAAGGAGTTCTTATCGCAGGATCTGTATAACTTCCATTAAAATAATCTGCACCTCCAGTGATAATATGAGCATCTGACCAATTACAAGCTTTATTTATATTTCCAATACCTTGTGAAGGTAAAAAGCTTTCAAATTGTGGATTAATGACCAAATTCGCATTCGGATTACATCCCGTTCCTGTAGGCGGTGTACAGTTATTCTGCTCATTAATATAAACATAAACGTACGTAATATTTCCTTTTTTTCCGGAAGAATTTACAGGAATATATCTTAATAAATGCAAACCAGCTACAGAACTTGAATAAGTAACAGATGTACCTGCTGTACCTGAAGTAACTGACAGCGTTGCCGTAGAATCAAAAATATCTTCAAGACATTCAAAACCCGCAGCATCAAAGTCATTGCTCAGAAGGTTTGATAAATTGATATTTGCTCCTGGATTTCCAGTAAAAGTGATTGTTCCGTTTGTATAGTTTATTCCGTCATTAGAACCAGCAACAGTAATTCCTGTTAATTGTCCCGAATAACTGGTCGTACCATTATATGTTGTACTAACCCCAAATGTACTGCTTACACTATATCCCAGATCCACCAATACATTTTTCTCTTCTTGTTTAAGATATCTTCTAATCGAATTGGTTGCGTAAGCACTTTCCGTAACAAAATTCGGATTTGGCGATACACAACTACCATCAAAATGGCTTAAACTGCTTGATTCTGTAAATCCTGGAGGAGTAAATACGGGAACATTTGAAAGTCCGACATATCTTATTTTACTACTGCAAAGATTATTTGGAGGACTCAGTATACTATTGCTTAAAACATTATTAAACGAATAATTATACATTTCTCCACAAGCTGAAGAAGCTTTTTTTAATAAAAACTCTGCAGCAGTATTGTTCTTTAAAAACGCATCATATCGGGTAAAGTAATTAAATCCTGTTCCAAATTTAGAATTACCAGAAGCATTGATTAAACTTGAAAATCCTACAGCGTGGGTTATCTCGTGCAAAACCACAGAATACAAATCGTATAAACCAGGAAAAGATGCAACTGAAAGATTAGTATTCCAGTTTATTGAAGAATCTGAAAAATTGAAGGCCATCATCCCATGGTAAAACAAGCCGGAAACTCCTGAACTTGATCCGTTTGAGTTTACCGGTGAAAAAACACCGTCATATGAATCGGTACCTAAATGAATTGTTTTCCACATTTCATTATCTGAAATACCACCAAATCCTGCTGTAGCATTATAAGGCATGCTGTAGAAAGAGCTTGCAAGACCCAAAACTCCACTTGGAGTATTTGGAGCAGGTATTGCGTTATTGATGTTTCTTACCCATATATTTACCTTATTATTTAATCCGTTTGTTTTTAACGGAGAATTTATAAAGTCTGAAAGATCATTAAAAACACGGCATACTACATTTCTTCTTGCCATATGTGCCGGATTTGATGCGTCTTCCATTCCTGATCCCGTTTCAAAGTATAAATTGAAAAAGCCACAAGACATTGGTGCCGGATTTGTAGATTTGTTTGCTGTTCCGCTCAAACTCTCTCTCTCGTTGCCAATGAGAATATCAGAAGGATCATATTTGTTACCATAATGATCGAATATGTTATCTAATGTACCACCCGGGCTCATATAGATTTTATCATTTTTAGTTTGTCCTTTTGTTTGACATAAAATATTGGTCAGACAAACCATAAAAATGAAAAATATTGTATGTTTTCTCATATTTTCATTTTTTATTATTAGACAAATTATTTTGATTGATAAGCAAAGAATTAAGCTTGTTTTTCATATCGTCGATTTCTCTTCGATTTGATTCTAATTCTATTTTTTGATTTTGATTGATTTTGTTCTGATCGATCAAATACAACGTCAGTTCCTCTACTTTTTTAAGCAAAAGAATATTCATTTCTTTAAGCTCAATACCATTAGCAATCGCTTCTTCTGTGGTAGGAACTTCTGGTAAATGTCCTTTATCAGAAATATAAGCTTGCAAATCATTTAATGGCATAAGCTTATAGTCTTTATTGAAAACATAATCTGCCCAACCGTTATTGGCAGCGATTTCTACTTTTATTCTTTCGGTTTTAATGCCGTCTTTTACGAAAAGACGATATTCTTGGCAGCTTGAACAGTCTACCTCATATGTTCCCATACCAATTTTTGAGGAATTTGAAATATAAAATGTTGGTGGTGCAATATTGTTATCTAATTGCAAATAAAGAGGATAAATATGCAGACCTTTTGCAAGCTTCGTAATATAAAAATCGATTTCTTCTTGTCGACCATTTCCAAAGATTAAGCTATTTCTTACATTAGGAGCTATCCTGCTATCATACAATATTCTAATATTTCCTGCACCAACATTTAGTTTATCAATGTTGGTACCAGTTCCGATACTTACATTTCCCCTTCTGTAAATATGATCTGAAGTAGTTTGCGGTCCATCCCATTGCTGAGCGAATAAAGCATTTGAAAATAAGGCACACGCTGCCAATAGAAAGATTTTTTTCATGGTATAAATTTTATGATTTAGTTATTGTTTTAATACTGAGTTTTACGTAAATGTTCGCAGCTAAAAAATATTCATTCTTTAACAGATTACTGAATTATTTAACCCACATGAGTGCTGTATCAAAGAATAATGACAACTACACTGACATTTATTACTCAAAATGACAGAAATTAATTGGAAAGTTTTTTTTAATTAATTGATTAACTACTGAATTACTTAGATGTATTTATTTTCTTCTCAAGCATTTCGATACGGATATTCTGTTCATCAATATTTTTTTGCTGTTGTAACGTGTATAAAGTAAGTTCTTCTATTTTTTTAAGCAAAAGAATATTCATTTCTTTAAGTTCAATACCGTTAGCAATAGCTTCTTCCGTGGTAGGAATTTCTGGTAAATGACCTTTTTCATTAATGTAAGATTGCAAGTCATTTAAAGACATCAGTTTATAATCTTTCTTGAAAACATAATCTGCCCAACCATTATTGGCTGCAATTTCTACTTTCACTTTTTCGGTTTTGATGCCGTCTTTAACGAAGAGACGATATCCATCTCCGCTTGACTGGTTTATTGCATTAGTACCCATCCCAATTTTTCCATTCAGGTAGGAGACATAAAATATTTTATGTCTTTCATCAATTATACCTGAAATGTTAGTATTTTCAAATGACGGAAAGATATACAATCCCGGGTTTGTACTTATTGCCATCCCGTTTTGATCATCATTTAAATACTGCATGGTAAAATATGAATCTGCAGACAGGTTACCTCTTGTCGATTTATATCCGAAATACAAACGAGGACTGTCACTGCCTGCAATTAAGTTTTCCTGAAAATAAGCTAATCTTAAGTGCCCCCCAATATTAACTAAAGAATTACCAATAGTAGGACCAATACTTACTTTTCCATTTCTGGAAATAGGATCCGTAAAATTTTGAGGTCCATCCCACTGTTGTGAAAATAAAGAATTTGAAAACAAGGCACAGATAGCCAGTAAAGCGATTTTTTTCATGGTTAATATTTTGATGTTATTTAGTTTTTAAATATACAAAAAAAATTATTCACAATGCATTGAAACAAAAAAAAAAAAAATAGTTCCAAAAAGTACGATTTTTTTTTATTTATTTTTAAAATAAAAAATTTCAAAAAAAGGCACATATACCAATTAACCCTATTTTTTTCATGTTTAATATTTTCATTTTATTTATTTTTTAAATAAACAAAAAAAATTATTCACAATGCATTCAAAAAAAAAAAAAATCGTTCCAAAAAGAACGATTTTTTATAATGTATTTAATAAGCTACTATTTTTTGATGAATTTTTTGGTCAATAAACCATTTTCTGTTTTTAAACCCAGCATGTAAACTCCACTTGGTAATTTTCTTACATCTACTTTGCCATCTGCAAAGTTAGCATCAGATCTTACTCCCGTCATATCATAAATGTAAGCATTTAAAATTTTTGCTTTAGATTCTACAGTAATAAAATCATTTGCAGGACTTGGGAATATAGATACAGACTGTTCTTTTAATACCACATCACTTGTTGCTAAATTTAAGCTTTCTGTTGCTACTGCTCTCGCTATCATATTATCAAACAAATGAGTAGATGTAACCGTATTAGTTCCAACCAAATCGTAAGCTGCATAATCTATTTCAGCTGGTGATGTAATCAATGTCCCTGTAATTACTTTTGAAAATCCGGGACCTTTAAACGTTACTGTACCATTTGTCGCATTATAAGCAAATCCAAGTCTCACCCATGTATTTGCAGGTAATGTTACAGCTGCTGGAGTTGTACCAGCACCAACATCTGTACTAGAATTTGTACCAGTAGATGTAGTATATAGTCCAAGAACAGTTTTAGTAGCTTGATGTACTGTTAATCCACAAAAAACCTTTCCTGCAGGATCATCAATAACTTCTATTCCACCGCCATTATCGCTTGTAGAGGCAGCTCCTGTAAAATAATCATATTCAACCTGGAAAACATTGTTCCCAGCAGTTCTTGTAGTCCAAGCCGCTGCTAAACCATTTTTCCACATATAACGATAACCGCTTGCAGTAGCGGGAACAGAAATTTGTAATGCTTTTCCAGTTCCTGAAACTACAATAGAATAATCTGAAGCAGCACCACCATAAAGTGCATATACTGGTGATGATTGCCCTATTGCAGTAGCAGTATTGAGTGCATCAAAATTTTCTTGCTGAAGAATCTGTGCTGTTCCGTAAATAGATCCCAACAGCATTAAAGATAGTAATGTTTTTTTCATAATATTTTTAAATTTTCGATAAAGTTAATATATTTTTCTCTATTCTTAAATAATAATTTATTAATTCTCTTATAGTAGAATTTACATTTAAAAATACCATAAATCTCCAACAAACGAAAATTAATTATGTAAAAAAAGCACTCCAAATTGGAGTGCTTTATGTATTGATGTTATTATCAAAAATTATTTTTTAATAAATTTCTCTGTAGAAATACCATCTTTTGTTTCAATGTTAATTAAATAAGTTCCTGCAGGAAGACTTCTTACATCTACTTTATCTCCATCTAATTTCACATTCACTTTTCTACCTGTAAAATCTATAACAGAAATTGCATTGATTTTAGAGTCTGTTTTGATGTTTAAGATATCTGAAGTTGGATTAGGAGAAATCGCTATTCCTACATTTCCAACAGTTTTAACATCTTTAATACCTAATGTTGCTGCATTTGTATATTGCAAGTTAACATTATCAACTGCTGCTTGATTTGCGATAGTATTTCCAGCTAAAGTAAGAGAAACGACATCAAACTCGGTAGGAGTCATACCCGTAGTGAAAGTATAAGCTGCATTACTAAAACTAAATGCTCCCTCTGGAGTTGTCCATGTGTAAGCTCCAGTAGTTTTATTATAAGTAAAAGATACAGAAACCCAAGTATTAGCCGCAAATGTAGAAGTTCCTATACCAATATTATAAAAAGCTGCCGTAGGTGATGGTACGGTTGCAGTTGGGACAGGTGTTAATCTTCCCATACCACTTATTTTCTTAGTAGCATAATCATAATTAATACCTACAATGCCATTGGTAGCATCATATAGAGCAAATTGAATTTTTCCAGCACCTGTTGCTGGACCTGTATAAAATTCTAATGCACCACTCAAAATATTATTGGATGCTGTTGCAGTTGTAGATATATTTTTAAATGCAAATCTATTGTTAGTATTTGTTCCAGTTGCAGGTGGTGCGCCATTTCCAGAAGTCAATCGTAAAGAGTTACCGTGAGCAGCATCAATTACTACTATTTGAAAATCTGCTGGAGTTCCATTCCCAATATAATATCCGCCTTGCCCCACTGTTGCACCTGTAACATCAGTACCTACATTTCCAGCAGTTAAAGAGTTATAATTATCATTAGCTATTGATTGAGCTTGCCCAAACATCATCATTGTTGCAGAAGTCAACAATAAAGTAGATAGAATTTTTTTCATAAACTTAATTTTTAATTATTTGAATGTAAATATAAAAAATCTTTAAACATCTTAGTGTAAAAAAATGTTAAAATAAAAAAATCCTTAAGAAAAACTTCTTAAGGATCATTATTTATCAAGTTAATTCGTTTTTTTACTATTTCGAATAATTTTCGAAAAACATAGGAATACTCTCAATTCCTTTATAGAAATTAAACAAACCGTAATGTTCATTTGGTGAATGAATTGCATCAGAATCAAGACCAAATCCCATCAAAACAGATTTTGCACCTAAAACCTGCTCAAACATTGATGTAATAGGAATACTTCCACCACCTCTGTAAGGAAGAACTTCTTTCCCGAAAGCGGTTTGCATAGCATTTTTAGCCGCTAAATATTCTTTTGTATCTGTTGGCAAAACATACGGCATTCCACCATGATGAGGAGTTACTTTCACTCTTACATTTGCCGGAGCTATTTTCTCAAAATATTTAGTGAATTTTTCTGTAATCTCTTCAGGAGTCTGATAAGGAACCAAACGCATAGAAATTTTAGCAGAAGCTTTAGAAGGAATCACGGTTTTTGCACCTTCACCTGTATAACCGCCCCAAATTCCGTTACAGTCTAATGTTGGGCGAATAGAAGTTCTTTCCAAAGTTGTATATCCTTTTTCTCCTTCAACATCATTCAAACCAATTGATTTTTTAAATTCTGCAGGATTATCTTTCAATTTATTCATTTCTGCTCTTTCTTCATCAGAAACCGCTTCTACATTATCATAAAAACCATCAATTAAAATACGCCCATCATCATCGATTAATTTAGCAATCATCCGTGATAAAACATGAATAGGGTTTGGAACTGCACCTCCATAAAGCCCGGAATGCAAATCTCTGTTTGGCCCTTCTACTTCAACTTCCACATAGCTTAAACCTCTCAGACCTGTTGTAACAGTCGGTTGCTCGTTGCTGTAAATATGCGTATCAGAAATCAAAATACAGTCACAAGAAAGCTTTTCTTTGTTCTCATTTACCCAACTTCCTAAACTTACAGAACCTACTTCTTCCTCACCTTCCAAGATAAATTTCACATTACAAGGCAGAGAATTCGTTTTCATCATGGCTTCAAAAGCTTTGATTTGCATAAAAAACTGTCCTTTATCATCCGCAGAACCTCTTGCAAAAATAGCTCCTTCAGGATGAAGTTCAGTTTTCTCAATATAAGGCTCAAAAGGTGGTTTTTTCCACAATTCTAAAGGATCTGCAGGTTGTACATCGTAATGACCATAAACCAAAACCGTAGGAAGCTTTTCGTCGATTAGTTTTTCACCAAAAACAATAGGATAACCTTTTGTAGTACAAACTTCAACGTTATCTGCTCCTGCATTTTTAAGGTGTTCTGCACAAACTTCAGCACATTTTAAAACGTCGTTGCTATATGCCGGATCAGCAGAAATAGAAGGAATTCTAAGTAACTCAAACAATTCATCAACAAAACGCTGTTTGTTTTCGTTGATGTAATTTAATGTTTCTTGCATTGTAAATTAAATTTTGTTAAAATTAAAAAAATTGTCTATCACCGCAAACAAAAAGGTTTAATTTAATTTAGAGTGCTTGAATGTTTATTCAACAAAAAAATCCCGCAAAAAGCAGGATTTTTATTTTATTTTCAGAAAAATTAGTGTTCTGTCTTTGCAGTTTCTTCATGCTTTACAGCAGCTGTAGAATCAGTTTTTGGAGCTTCAGTTTCGTGAGCACCGTGAGCTGGCTGTGCATGAGCAGGAGCAGCTTCATGTGCACTTCCGTGAGATTCTGCACCACCTTGATGATCATCAGAATATCTTTCTGTACCTTCTTCCAACTTGATAACATTTTTATTTCCTCCAGCCTGAATTTTTTTACAGCTTACCGCTACAGTTGCAAGAGCTAAACAGATAACTAATTTTTTCATATGCAGATTTTTATTTTTAAGATCTTAAGGAATTGTGTTAAATGATTCAATCCCTGAATTTTTAATTGCCCAAAAGTAAGAAATATTGCATTTTTCGGCAACATTTTTAGACTGATTTTAATATTATTTTACCTTTTTTGGATTGTGTAAAAATAAGATAGTGTTCTCCCCCATCTTTTACCTGATATTTTTTCTTAATTTCTTCAGGTTTTAACGGATAATTTTTTGAAATCAGATTAAACTGCTCTTTCTTTTTAATTTGCTTTGAATCAATCACTTCCATTTCTAAAGTTCGCCCCGGAAAATAATCAATTTTAATTTCAGAAGTATATAAATGAGTGTTTGGATGCAGTTTTTTAATTTCAAATTTCTTTGAAATCAAATTGAAAATTCCTGCTTTAAGAATTGCATTATTTGGAATATAAATAAATCTTTCAGGCTCGGAATACTCTGCTTCGGCATTTTTCTCTTCATTAATTGCAAAACTAAATGCTTTTTCTTCACTTTCAAGATTAATACAATTGCAATTTATTTCTCCTGAATAATTTTTAGTAAGAGAAACAACAATCTCTTTCACATCGTTTCGAACGGCAATAATTTCTATTTTTGAAACATTTTTTAATACCGAAATCAGATATTTAAGATCTATTAATGGAGATAATTTTATAATCACTTCTTTAGAAATTGAAAGTAACTGCTCCTGAATTTCTAAAATATTTGGCGAAAGGTCTTCCAAAAGAAATACTTTATTTTTATTCTGATCTCTTCTAGCAGGATCGAGATAAATTACATCAAATTTATCTTTATTTTCACTTAAAAAATTTTCTAATTTTTGATTGATAAACTTTGCTTTTTTACCTAAAATATTCCAATTATGTTCTACAATTTCTAAAAGGTCGGTATTTTGTTCAACTAAAGTTATTTCATCAAAGTTTTTAGACAAATAAAAAGCATCAATCCCAAAACCACTTGTTAAATCTACAAATTTCTTTCCTTTTAATATTTCCGATTTATAAACAGCCGTTTTTTCTGATGAAGATTGTTCTAAACTCAATTGTGGGGGAAAAATAATTCCGTCTTGTAATAAAAAAGGGAATTTCTTTTGCGCAACCTGTTTTCCTTTAATTTGTTGAACAATTTCATGCATTGAAACTTCTGGAAACAGGGATTTTTTCAACAACAAAGAATGCAAATCTGCGTTTAGATTTGCATTGATGTATTTTTGAATTTCTGGATTTAAAATTTCTTTTTTCAAATCTATCTTTTGTAAAAAATGTAGTCTGTAAGTATTGGGTTTATTCCGGTTTGCTTCAACTGAGAATTAATTTGACCTCGATGATAGGTTGAATGATTAATTGCCTGAAAAAGCATTTCGAAAACAGTATTTTCAAATTTTGTTCCTTTTGAATTTTGGTATTGAATTTTCTGATCTAAATTAAATTGATTAACAATTTTAATACTTTTCTGGAAATTCTGTTGATTAATTTTATTCAAATCTTCGAAAACATTTATTTGCCAACCGTCAAAAGTTTTCTCGTTTAAAATTCTTGAATTCCAAATTTGCTGAGCATTTAAAGTATGATTAATTAAACTGATTGTTTTTTCTTCAATTCTCGGGAGATTCTCAGTAATAACTTTTATCATTTCATTGTTAAAATGATAAGTATATTCAAATAAATCGGTCAGTTTTTCATTCATTACTCAAACATTTCAGCCCAACGAACCGCTTTTAATTCATTTTGATTATATAATTCCTCAATCGATTTTTTAATTTCTAATTTTGGATATAAATTCACGCCAATCAGTTTGATTTTACCTTCTTCAACCCATTTTTGCTCTTCAACTGCTTGATCGTAAATCTTTTTTTGAATAGTTCCTTTCTTTAAGAGTTCGAGATAGCCACCATTTTCTTCAATTCCAACAAATAAATTCCAAGATTTATCCGTAATCTGATTGGTAATATCTTCGATATAATAACTTCCGTTTGAGGCATCTTCAAAAACATTGATGATACTTTCATAAGCTAAAACAATCTGTTGTTTAAAGGAAATTTCTTCCGAATTATCTGTGCTTTTCTCAACTAAATAATTTGTGCTGTACACTGCATCTGCTCCGCCAATCATTGCCGAAGCCAATTCTAAAGTCGAGCGAATAAGATTATTTTCATTATCTGAAATTGCTTTATTCCTAAGTGAAGTTTCAGCAAATATGTATGGAATTTCGTCTAAATTATATTCTTTTGACAATTGATTAAAAACCAATTTAAAAGCACGAATTTTAGCCATTTCAAAGAAATAATTACCTCCAACAGCGATTCTGAAAATCAATTTACTGATGATTTCAGCTCCATAAACTTCAATAAGCTCTTTAGTTTTTGCTAAAGCAATTCCCAATTGTTGATAAATTGCAGCTCCTGCGTTTTGATGAAGCGAAATATCTATACAAATATTTCTTTTAAAATCTTTTGCTAAAAGCTCTTTTACCAACTGATCATTAATCTCAGCATTTTTCTCATCAAAAACATCAATCAACGAAAAATATTGATCTTCATCTTGCGGGCTAATGTGTTCTGCCAAATCTTTATTATTAACAAAAACAGTTTTTCCTATAAGATTTTCAACATTTTCATTTAATAAAAATGCAAAAACGTCATCTTCAAGACTTTCGTGGTACGTTGCAACCAAATGCGTACTTTCTTCCACTTTTGGAAGATTTAACATTGGTTTTTCAACATAATCATAAAAAGGTTTTACATCAATTCCTTCTAAATTTTCTTTCTTAAGAATCGTGTAAATATCTTCTGTTTTAAGCTGTTTTTTAACAAGATTTTCCCAGTTTGAGAAGGTTTCGGTATTTGACATAATTGATGAGTAATAGGTAATGGATAATAAGTGATTTTGATTCGCAGATTAATTAAAAAAAATTGACTGCAAAGCTAATTGACTATTCATAATTCACTTAAAAATTTATTTCTTCGCAATATTTGCGCTGTCTACAACGAGGATAAAAATTTCTTCATTCGGTTTTTTCATGAAGTAATTTTCTCTTGCGTATTTTTCTTTTTCAGATTTATTATTCATCAGTTTTTTGTAGAACTTATCATTCTTTTCGTATTCTGATTTATAATAATCCAGCTGCTCTTCGTATTTATTAATTTCGCCATTCAACTCGTTGATTACCAAGAATGAAGTTTTATCAAAGAAAATCATCCAAACCAAAAAAAGACAAATCGCAATCACATATTTATTCAAAACATATTCTTGAATAAATTTAAAGATTTCCGATTTAGGTTTAATGTCTTTAATAAGTTCTTTTTCAGCCATTTTTTAGTGTTTTCTTAATGAATTTTTAATAACGGTGGTTAAAAAATCAATCGCAACAGAATTTTGTCTCATGTTTGGAATAATCAAATCGGCTTCATTTTTCGAAGGTTCGATAAATTCCTGATGCATTGGCTTCAACGTTGTCTGATAACGGTGTAAAACCTCGTTCAAATCTCTTCCCCTTTCCTGAGTATCTCTTCTTATCCTTCTAATCAGTCTTTCATCTGAATCAGCATGAACGAATACTTTCAAATCAAATTCTTTCAGTAATTCTTTATTCGTCAAAACCAGAATTCCTTCTACTACGAGAACATTTTTTGGTTCTACCGTAACGTGATCTCCTGTTCTTCCGTGTGTTACAAAGCTGTAAATAGGCTGTTCAATCGATTCGTTATTTTTTAAAGCTTTTACATGTTGTAGCAATAAATCAAAATCGATGGATTTTGGATGATCATAATTTAAAGCTTCTCTTTCTGTAAGCGTAAGATTATGATTATCATTATAATAATTATCTTGAGAAAGAATATTCATTCCTTCAATGTCAAGCTGTTGAATAATCTTATCAACAACAGTAGTTTTGCCAGAACCAGTACCTCCGGCAATTCCTATTACAAGCATTCTGTTTATTTCTTTAGAGTTTTTACAAAGATAGTATTTTAGATGAAATGAGATGTGAGAAATTAGAATTTAGACCTTAGTTTAGATTCAAAAAAAACTCCAGCTATTGCCGGAGTTTGTATTATACTATTTCGCTTGTTAAGCTTCGTGAAATTAATTTTT
This sequence comes from Chryseobacterium luquanense, assembly GCF_026460945.1. Lineage (GTDB taxonomy): Bacteria > Bacteroidota > Bacteroidia > Flavobacteriales > Weeksellaceae > Chryseobacterium > Chryseobacterium luquanense. The sequence goes on along the minus strand of NZ_JAOVZV010000007.1, from coordinate 118,387 downwards.
CGTGCATCGGTTTCAAAAGATCCATAGAGCCGGTTTTCACTGTGCATTTTCCTTTGTAATGAACCAACATTGTGCATTGTTCTGCCTGAATCGGATCATGCTTACAAATCTGAATTAAGGCTTCGATTACATCATCAAAAGTATGAATGTCGTCATTATGCAAAATTAATTTGTAAACTTCGTCTATTTCATCCAAAACAAGAACGTCTTCTTCATACTTACGTTTCGGATCTTCGTAATCTTTTATGCTATTATAAAAAATCATGTTTAAAAAATTTTTAATCTTCTCCTAATTTGTCTAGAATATCATCTACAATATTATTGGTCTCATTATAAACCAATTCCACCATTTCAACGCTTTTATTATTCATTTTTAAAATTTTAAAATGATAATTTTCAAGATCGAATTCCTGATTTTCTTCAGGAATATCTTCCAAAGCATGTAAAATAAATCCGGCCAAAGTATTGTACTCACTTTCCTCAGAAACAGTCAGTTTTTTAGGCAAAGATTCGTTGATTTCATCTAAAGGTTGTGTGGCTTTTACCCAATAGGTATTTTCTCCTACTTTATCAACCAGTTTTTCTTCATCGTCTTCTTCATCCTGAATTTCACCTACCAATTCCTCCAAAATATCTTCTAAAGTAATAATTCCTTCAGTTCCACCAAATTCGTCAATTACGATGGCTAAATGTTGCTTTTTCTGTTGGAAAATTTTTAATAAATCTGAAATTTTCTTACTTCCAACCACAAAAAATGAATCACGCATCAATTCTCTAAGATCATCGTGACTTAATTCTCCCTTCCTTTTAACAAATTCTCTGATGATTTCTTTGGTGTAAAAAACACCAATCACATTATCAATTGAGTTTTCATAAACAGGAATTCTGGAATATCCGCTTTCCATGATTTTATTGATAATTTCATTTAAATCATCAGCAAAATCGATAGAGGTAATATTCTGTCTCGGAACCATAATTTGTTTCGCCGAATGATCGGTAAAATCAAATGCATTTTTTATGATTTCGTAATTTTCTTCTTCAATTTCTCCACTGTCTGCAGATTGTTTAACCAAAAGCTGAAGTTCCTCTGTAGAGTGAATTTCCTGTTCGGAAGCCGGATGAATTTTTATTAATCTTAAAAATCCATTTGACATTAAATTCATCAACCAGATAAATGGCTTGAAAACGGTATAAAAAACTCTCAAAGGAACGGCTGTAGCCATTGTAGTAGCTTCTGCCTTTCTGATCGCAATAGATTTTGGAATCAACTCGCCGAAAACGATATGCATCACAGTGATTATCAAGAAACTACAAACCAAAGATATTGTTGTAACTGTTGATTCACTAAAATTAATATTTAAAGAATGGAATAAATTATCAATAACATGGTGCATTGCACTTTCACCTACCCAACCTAATGCAAGAGACGCTAAAGTGATACCAAGCTGGGTTGCAGAAAGATATTCATCAAGATGCTTGATAATATGCTCTGCCTGTTTTGCCATAGAATCACCTTCGGCAGCTTTGATTTGAATTTGTGAATAACGAACTTTAACAATTGAAAATTCTGCGGCTACGAAAAAGCCATTTAACAATACAAGAAACAAGGCTAGCAAAAGCCTGACTATGTCCGAATCCATTTAGAAATTATAATTATTTATGCAAAGATATATAAAATAAAAATAACAAAAAAAGCACCGAGTATATCGATGCTTTCATATTTTTTGAATATTTTATTACGAGTTTTTCAAAGCTTCTGCTCCTGAAACGATCTCTAAGATTTCGTTTGTAATGGCAGCTTGTCTTGCTTTATTGTAGAAAATAACCAAGTCATTTTTCAGATCCTGAGCATTGTCGGTTGCTTTGTGCATTGCCGTCATTCTCGCACCGTGTTCTGCAGCCACAGAGTCTAAAACTGCTTTGAAAACCTGAGTTTTAATAGATTTCGGAATTAAATTATCTAAAATTTCGTTTCTATTTGGTTCAAAGATATAGTCAGTTTCTGTTTGACCTTCTTCTTTTTCAGTTTCAACCATTGAAATTGGAAGAAGTTGTTCTGTAATGACTTCCTGAGTTGCAGCATTGATAAATTTATTATAAATCAAATAAACTTCATCAAATTTACCTTCAATAAAACTAGACATTACGCCTTCTGTAATGTTGGCAACTTTATCAAAATTAAGATTATCAAAAATTGCGCTTTCATTTGAAAACACTGCGCGGTTTTTTCTTACAGCATCATAAACTTTTTTACCAATGGTAAGAACTTCAACTTCGTACTGAGCATTATTCTGAAACTGGTGATTCAGTTCTTTTACAACAGATGAGTTGAAAGCACCTGCCAAACCTCTGTTTGAAGTCACAGCAATAAATAGTACTTTTTTTACTTCTCTTTTCTGAGCGTAAACAGAAACCTGATCAGGATCTGAACTAGAATTTACATTCTGAATGATCTCCTGAAGTTTTTCAGAATAAGGTCTCAACATGACGATGGCATCTTGTGCTTTTTTAAGTTTCGCAGCGGAAACCATTTTCATAGCACGTGTAATTTGCATCGTAGATGAAATTGAACTGATTCTTCCTCGTATTTCTTTTAAGTTTGCCATATCGGGTTAGTTGTTGGTTGTCGGTTGTTGGTTGCTAGTTTTAGAAAATTCTGTCAACTATCAACCAAAAACCATCAACTAATTTTTAGTTATATTTTGCAGCTAAATCATTAGCAGCCTGCTTAAGAACACCAGTAATATCGTTATCGATTTTTCCAGCTTTAAGAGCAGCCATAGTTTCAGGATGCTTTGATCTAAGGAAAGCAATGTATTCAATTTGGAATTCTTTTACTTTCTTGATAGGAACGTTTCTCATTAAGTTCTCAGTACCTGCATAAATCATAGCAACTTGGCTATCTACAGGAAGTGGAGAATTTACTGGCTGCTTTAACAACTCAACGTTTCTTTCTCCTTTAGAGATAACTGCTAAAGTAGAAGCATCAAGATCAGAACCGAATTTAGCAAACGCTTCTAATTCTTTATACTGAGCCTGGTCTAATTTAAGAGTACCAGAAACTTTTTTCATTGATTTGATCTGAGCATTACCTCCTACTCTTGATACAGAGATACCAACATTGATCGCAGGACGAACCCCTGAGTTGAATAGATCAGATTCCAAGAAAATCTGTCCATCTGTAATAGAAATTACGTTAGTCGGGATATACGCAGAAACGTCACCAGCCTGAGTTTCGATAATAGGAAGTGCAGTAAGTGAACCACCACCTTTTACAAGAGGTCTTAAAGACTCCGGTAAATCATTCATTTGGCTAGCAATTTTATCATCAGCAATTACTTTTGCAGCTCTTTCCAATAATCTTGAGTGAAGATAGAAAACGTCTCCAGGATAAGCCTCACGACCCGGTGGTCTTCTCAATAGTAGAGAAAGCTCACGGTAAGCAACAGCTTGTTTAGATAAATCATCATAGATAATCAATGCTGGTCTACCAGTGTCTCTGAAGAATTCTCCGATAGAAGCTCCTGCCATAGCAGAATATACCTGCATTGGAACCGGATCTGAAGCGTTAGCTGCAACAATTACTGTATAAGCTAAAGCACCTTTATCAGATAAAGTTTTTACAATCTGAGCTACTGTAGAAGCTTTCTGCCCGATTGCAACATATATACAATATACTGGCTGACCAGCATCAAAAAATTCTTTTTGGTTGATAATCGTATCAATAGCAACAGTAGTTTTACCTGTCTGTCTGTCACCAATGATCAACTCTCTCTGACCTCTTCCTACAGGAATCATAGAGTCAATTGCCACAATACCAGTTTGTAAAGGCTCAGTTACCGGCTGTCTGTAGATAACACCCGGAGCTTTTCTTTCCAATGGCATTTCATACAATTCTCCGCTGATAGGACCTTTACCATCAATTGGGTTACCTAAAGTATCAACTACTCTACCCAACATACCTTCTCCTACTTTGATAGAAGAGATTCTGTTTGTTCTTCTTACTGTATCTCCCTCTCTTACCAATTTGCTTTCACCCAAAAGAGCCACCCCTACGTTGTCTTCTTCTAAGTTTAGTACGATACCTTCTACATCGCTAGCAAATTTTACCAATTCACCGTATTGTACATTTTCTAACCCGTATACACGAGCAATACCATCACCTATGGTTAAAACTGTACCTACTTCCTCAACATTAGATTGAGTATCGAAGTTGGCCAACTGTTGTTTTAAGATCGCAGATACTTCTGCCGGATTTATTTCTGCCATTATATGGTTTTTTTTCTTAGTTTAACTGAAAGTCTTTTTTAATCTTATTCAATTTTGATTTTACAGATGCATCTACCTGCTGATCTCCAACTCTTAAAACATAACCTCCTAAAATATCAGGGTTTACATTTACTTTAAGGTCGAAAGTTGCAGTTTGATTAACAAGATTCGTAGATCTTAGAATCTGCTCAATATTTTCGTTAGAAAGCTGTGTTGCAGTAGTCAAAGTGATTCTTTGAACACCATTGATGTCTTCCACTTTGTTGATGAATTGCTGTGCAACATTTTTAAGCTGACTTTCTCTTCCGTTTTTGATGATTAATCTAATCAAATTCTGAGAAACAGGTGAAAAGCTTTTGAAGATTTCGTTTGCTACCTCAGTTTTTTTATTTGCATCGATGTAAGGTGTCAAGAAAAATTTGTTCAAATCTTTAGATTCAGACATCAGCTTCACCACATCTTTCATTTCAGAAAAAACCGCTTCAGTCTGTCCGGATTCATTTGTGAATTCCAGCAAACCCTGTGCGTATCTTTTAGCTACTTTAGATGTAAGCATTCTTAGTTAAGGTTTGATTTGTTTAAATAATTCTGAACCAACTCGTTTTGAGCTTCGTTATTTTCAAGCTTTTGCTTTAAGATAGATTCTGCGATATTTACAGACAAAGTACCAATTTGAGATTTGATGTCTGCCATTGCAGCATTTTTCTCAGCATTTATGGTTTGTTTTGCTGCTTCTATTAATTTATCTCCTTCAGACTTAGCAGCATCTTTAGCTTCAGCTACGATTCTGTCTTTAATTTCTCTGGCTTCTTTTAAGATAGCATCTCTTTCGATTTTAGCCTCACGCATAATTCTTTCGTTATCCGCTTTAAGATCTTCCATCTCTTTTTTAGCCAATTTAGCCTGATTAAGAGCATTCTGAATATTGTCTTCTCTTTCTTTCACCGCACTTAGAATAGGCTTCCAAGCAAATGCCTTAAGAAGAAGTACAAGCAATAAAAATACTACTGCTGTCCAGAATATGTTACCAATTGAAGGAGTTAATAATTCCATTTTATATCAATTATTTTTTTAATTTGTTTTAACTTTTTTAAAAGAATTCTACAAACCAACCGTTTGTAGAATTCTGTTTGTTACTATCCGTTTCCTAGTAATGCTACTACGATACCGAATAGACCAGCACCCTCAATAAGAGCCGCTGCGATAATCATTGCAGTTTGGATTTTCCCTGATTGCTCTGGTTGTCTTGCAATACCTTCCATTGCGCTACCACCAATTTTACCAATACCTAATCCTACACCTAGAACTGCTAAACCAGCTCCGATTGCTGCGATACTACCTGTCATAATATTATAATTTAAAAAGTTGTTTTATAATTTAATTTTAATTAATGATTATCGTGGTGAGGCTCTTCTACAGCCGACCCGATAAATAATGCTGTCAACATCGTAAAGATATAAGCTTGTAAAGCCGCCACCAATACTTCCAATACATAAATGAATAATGATAAACCTAATGATACCGGAGTAATCATATATGTCTGCATGATGAAGATCAAAGCAATTAAACTCATGATAATGATGTGTCCTGCTGTCATGTTAGCAAAAAGACGAATCATCAATGCAAAAGGTTTAGTAATAATTCCTAATAATTCTACCGGTACTAATATAATGTATACCAAGATTTTTCCAGCGAAAGGCATATTACTTCCCAATGGATCAAACATGTGCATCCAATATGTTTTTCTACCGCTTAAGTTTACAATTAATAGAGTAAATACTGCAAGAACCATTGTAAAGGCAATATTACCTGTTGTATTTGCAGCTCCCGGAAGTAATCCTAAGATATTAAGAACCCAGATAAACAAAAACAAAGTAACCAAATATGGTACATATTTTCTATATCTTACAGATCCGATGTTCTGTAAAGCAATCTCATCTCTTACGAAAACCACTATCGGCTCTATGAATTTTGCAATCCCTGAAGGAACAGCAGATTTTTTATAACTCGATGCAGATGCAAAACCAATGATTAATAAAATCACAGCAGCTAAAATCATCTGAGCAACTACTTTAGTAATAGAAAAATCTAAAGGAGCATTGTTTGTAGGATGCTCTTCGTGCATTTCTAAATCACCTGCAGCATTAGTCTCATAAATTTTATTATGGTGTACTTTATAGAACTTACCATCTACTTCAGCAACCTTCTCTTCTTCGTGTCCGAATTTTTCAGAACTGAAAACTTTCAAACCGTTATCCCAAAGAATTACAGGTAAAGAAATCCCTACAGAATTGTGACCTTCACCCCAAAGATGCCAATTGTGTGCATCCGCAATATGGTGCATAATAAATGGAACCGGATTGTACTTTTCATCCTTTGCAGCTTCCGCAGTACCTTCATGTGTTTCTGCAAAAGAGAAGCAGAAGACAAAAAGATAAAGGGCGATTAACAGTTTTTTAAAACTCATGACTAGACTTTTATTTCTAAAATTTTTGCAAAAATATAAATTTTTATTCGATTTTTAGTTATTCTTCAATTTTATATTACATGATATTAGTCTTGTTTTTTAACTAATTTTAAAACAAAAACTACTTCGATTAATAGGTAGATCCAATACAGAACGAAGTAAGGCACAATATTCAACCTAAATTCTTTCTGAAATACAGCAATATAACCCATTGCGAAAAATTTAAAAACGACAAACCCAAGGAAAATAAACCCTATGACATTCTTTTTTCCAAGGGCAAAAACAATTAAAATCGTTAATAAACTGATAAGCGTAACAAAAAATATTAGAAAATGGATTTTATAATTGAGCACCAACACATTTTTTTCTGCCAATTGCCATTGTACAATAAATAATACAGCAGACATCAGCAAAAAAATTCCTAATCCTTTTAAAACAACAATCAATTTTTCCATTGGCTGCAAAACTACCAAAATTTATCAATATCAGTTAACGACATTTTAAAATTTAAAAATGTACGCTTCTTTACAAAATGAATTTCTGCACATGAATAGAATCATTGCCTAACACTGCTTTAATTTAATGCATTAAATTTTATATATTTGAGAAAGACATAAAATAAGATTAAAGAACATTTGAAATAATCACTCAAAATCAAACCTCTCACAAAATGATGAAACTCCTCCACTTTCCCTTATTATTTTTAAGTTTACTATTCCTGGCTTGTAGTAATGAGACACAGAGTAAAACATTAACTTCAAAAAATAAATCTGCAGAAAAGAAAAATATTTCTTTTAATTCTGATACCAAAACTATTCACATTTTTGTAGCCTTATGTGATAATAAATACCAGGGAATTGTTCCGGTTCCTGAAAAAATTGGAAACGGACAAGACCCAGATAATAATCTATACTGGGGTTGCGCTTTTGGAGTACGTTCTTATTTCAAAAAAAGTAAAGAATGGAAATTGATAGAAAGTAGAAAATTAAAATCTGAAAAATTAGAAAGAATTATTTTCAAACACGTCACAAAAAATTTCTATTTGGTTGCCGATGCCTATGATGGCAAATTCATCAAAGAATCTACCATTGATTTTCTCAACAGCAGCTCCGGAAAATCTAAGGACACATTAAAGATAGGAAAAACTACAATCGGAATCGGCGGAAATTCAAAATTATTAGCTTATATAGGACACGATGGTTTAATGGACTTCCAGCTCAACGAAACTTTCGAAAACACAGATAAAGAAAAACGTGACGTCATCATTCTGGCGTGTTACAGCAAGAAATATTTTGCACCACATTTAGCAAAATCTAATGTAAATCCTTTGGTTTGGACAACGGGATTGATGAGCCCGGAAGCATACACTTTACATGATGCAATTTCAGGTTATGTATTGAATGAAAACAACGAACAAATCAGAACAAGAGCCGCAAAAGCATACTCAAAATATCAAAAATGCAGCGAAAAAGCCGCAAGAAATCTCTTGGTAACAAATTAATAATAAAATGAAAAATCTCAATGGAAAAATGATGTTCTACAAATCATTCTAAGACATTGCAAACCAAAAACATTCAATACCGCTTTTATAGCTGAATGAAATTCCCTATTTTTGCACACTATAATTTACAATTAATATGTTTAATAGTTTACAGGATAAATTAGACAAAGCCCTTCATAATATTTCCGGACGTGGAAAAATTACTGAAATCAACGTTGCGGAAACCGTAAAAGAGATTCGTAGAGCATTGGTAGATGCCGATGTTAACTATAAAGTTGCTAAAGATCTTACCAAAAGAGTTCAGGATAAAGCTTTAGGACAAAACGTTCTTACTTCGCTTACTCCGGGACAGTTGATGACGAAAATCGTTCACGACGAGTTGGTAGATTTAATGGGTGGTTCTCAGGAAGGAATTAATCTTTCAGGAAAACCTTCTGTTATTTTGATTGCCGGTCTTCAAGGTTCTGGTAAAACAACTTTTTCCGGAAAGCTTGCTAATTATTTAAAAACGAAAAGAACAAAAAAGCCTTTATTGGTGGCTTGTGACGTTTATCGTCCTGCTGCAATTGATCAGTTGAAAGTTCTTGGTGGACAAATCGGAGTTCCGGTTTTCACGGAGGAAGGTTCTGTAGATCCTGCAAGTATTGCTAAAAATGCGATTGCTTTTGCAAAATCAAACGGTCACGATATTGTAATCGTCGATACAGCAGGTCGTTTGGCGATTGATGAGCAGATGATGAACGAAATTAAAGTTGTTCATACAACCATTCAACCAAATGAAACACTTTTCGTAGTAGATTCAATGACAGGTCAGGATGCGGTAAATACGGCAAAAGCCTTCAATGATACTTTAAATTTTGACGGAGTTGTTTTAACGAAATTAGACGGTGATACTCGTGGTGGAGCTGCTCTTACAATTCGTTCAGTAGTTGAAAAGCCAATTAAATTCATTTCTACAGGTGAGAAAATGGAAGCTTTAGACCTTTTCTACCCGGAAAGGATGGCCGACAGAATTTTAGGAATGGGAGACGTTGTTTCCTTAGTAGAAAGAGCTCAGGAGCAATTTGACGAAGAAGAAGCAAAAAAACTTCACAAAAAAATCGCTAAAAACGAATTTGGTTTTGATGATTTCTTAAAGCAAATCAATCAGATCAAAAAAATGGGGAATATGAAAGACTTGATGGGAATGATCCCGGGAGTTGGAAAAGCCATTAAAGATGTTGAAATTAGTGATGATGCATTTAAACATATTGAAGCAATCATCCATTCTATGACTCCGGATGAAAGAAGAAGACCTTCTATTATCAATACTCAGAGAAAAAACAGAATTGCGAAAGGAGCAGGAAGAAAAATTGAAGATGTAAACGCATTAATGAAACAATTTGACCAAATGGGAAAAATGATGAAGATGATGCAGGGACCTCAAGGAAAACAGATGATGCAGATGATGAGCAAAATGCCAAATATGCCAGGAATGGGTGGAATGTTCGGAAAATAATTGAACAGATTTCTATAAATATAAACTCTCAGATTATTCTGAGAGTTTTTTTGTTTATAATTTAAATTATTAAGAATTCTTAAGTTGTTAAAATTAATTAAGAAAATCAATATTTTCTTTGAGAAAATTGAAACTTAAAGCCAATCTCAACTTAATAATTTTCAACTTCTTAAATCTCTTAATGGTTCAAAAACATTAAGCTTTCCTTTCTAAATTTAAAACCTGTATAGGCTGATAAACCAAAGGAATATGCTCTACCAAAACATCATTTCTATCCAACCCGAAAGCATCTTCATCTTTCTGCCCGAAACGTTTTAGGAAGAAATAAGAATTGAGGATAATTCCTTCTTTTAAAGCAAATTCGTTTTCAACGGAAAGAAATTTTTCCAGTAAAATAAATTTAAAGTCAATGGTGGGATTATACTTTGTAGTCCCGTTGTTTCTGAGGTGGAGATTGAGCTCTTTATTAGCAATTAAATCATCAATAATTTTCTCGAAATACAGTTCAGTTCTTGGCTGAATTCTAAAGCCGATATTCAGGACAATTTTTATAACTTTATCATCAACCAATTCAGAAACTTCATAATCTAAAGTATAAGGATGATTGGTGCGGTTGATATGGAAAAACCAATACACATCGGCTCTTTTAGGCTTTTTATCAAAAATAGAGTTGATAATCTTTTCTTCAATCTGATCTCTTCTATCTGCTTTCGTTAAATAAATAAGATGCGTTGTATATTTAGGAATTTCGGTATCGTGACTTAAATCTACAATCTGATTGGCAAACTTTCCTAGGTCTGTAAATTTGGTGTACCGGTTGTTGATTTTTCGACCAAAATAACTGACGTACATCACCATAAAAAAGATTCCACCGACAAAAACCGTGATATAACCGCCTTCCTGGAATTTAACCAAATTGGCTATAAAAAATGAAATTTCAATAATCGCAAAAACTAAGAGCAATGAAAAGACAAAAATTTTATTCCATTTCAATTTATAAATTAAGAAATAGGAAAGCAAAAATGTGGTCATCATCATCGCTAAAGTAATGGCTAAACCGTACGCAGCTTCCATTCTTGAAGACGTTTGAAAATACAAAACAACGAGAACGCAACCTATCCATAACAGATTATTTACACTCGGAATATAAATTTGTCCTTTCGTTTCGGTAGGTTGTTTTATCGCTACTCTTTGCCAGAAATTTAAGTTAATGGCTTCATTGATTAAAGTAAATGAGCCACTAATCAAAGCCTGAGAAGCCACAATTGCTGCCAAAGTAGAAACAATCACTCCCGGAATCAAAAACCATGAAGGCATCATTTCAAAAAACGGATTTCTACCTTCTAATAAAGGACTTCCCTGATGAAGAAGCCAAGATGCCTGTCCGAGATAATTCACAATCAGGCAAACTTTTACAAATCCCCAGGTAATTCTGATATTTTCTCTTCCGCAATGCCCCAAATCTGAGTACAAAGCTTCCGCTCCGGTCGTACACAAAAATACCGCTCCCAAAAGCCAAAAACCTTTAGGATACTGCGATAAAAGTTCGTAAGCGTAATACGGATTTAAAGCCTTGATCACCGATGGATAATGCACAATCTGACTTACTCCCAAAACCAGCAAAACCGTAAACCAAACCATCATAATTGGGCCAAAAGCCCGACCGACATTCTGAGTTCCGAAACGCTGCAAAAAGAAAATGAGAGAAATGACCGCAATCACAATCGGGACAACGGGAACGTGTTCTACTCCTTTGATAATTCCCAAACCTTCAATTGCCGAAGTCACCGAAACGGCGGGTGTGATAATTCCGTCAGCTAACAATGCAGCTGCACCAATCATCGTGGGAATCACCATTTTTTTACCATATCTTCTGACTAAAGAATAAAGGGAGAAAATTCCGCCTTCGCCTTGGTTATCGGCTTTCAAGGTGAGCCAGACATATTTTACAGATGTTTGTAGAACCAAAGTCCAGAAAATGCAGGAAACTCCGCCTAAAACCAATATTTCACTGATGTTTCTTTCCCCGATAATCGCTTTAAAAGTATACAACGGACTTGTACCGATATCGCCATAAATAATTCCCAAAGCTACCACCAACGAAGCGAGCGTAACTTTTTGTTTAATGTCTGTTTTCACAAATTTTACATTTAATTTTCAGGTACAAAATTGCTCTGAAATCTGTTGGTAAAATGTAAAGTTTTGGGTGGGTTGTATAAAGATTTTATAAAGATAAAGATTTCAAAAAACAATGAATTATAAGTTGTTCATTTAGCAAAAAAATGATAATTTTAACTTTAATTATTACATAAAATTAAAACACTTTATGGATCATGACATTTTTATATCTTATTCATGGAATAATAAAGATATTGCTGATAAAATTTATTCAGAATTAACTTTAATAGGTTTAAAAATTCTTAAAGATAATCATGAAGTAAAATACAAGGATAGTTTAAAAGATTTTATGTTTAAAATAAGAGATTCAAAATACTCAATTTTATTAATTTCTAAAGATTATCTTAAATCTGTAAATTGTATGTTTGAGGTTATGCAGTTACTAAAAGATGAAAAATCAATTTGGAACAAAATTTTACCAATCAATATCGATGCGAAATATTATGATATAATTGATAGAATTGAATATGTAAAATATTGGCAAGAAAAAGATAAAGTTATTTCGCAAAGCATAGCAGACATTGATATTACGAATGCTATTTCATCATTAGAAGAACTTAAAAACATTAAAATTATCACTCAAAATATTGATTCATTTCTTACAAAATTAAAGGATATACTTGTTATAACACCTTCAAAATTATTTTCTAACTCATATAAAGAATTATTAGATAAAGTAAAAATACAACCAGACGATGAGAAATTATTACAATTAATTCCTATTGAGATTGAAAAAAATCCAAATAAAAAATTAAGTAAAATTAATAAGTTTATTAAAACCTATAAATTCGAAAATTCTTTTTGCTACGGTATAAAAGCTACAGCGTATAAAGATTTAAAACAGAAAGAAAAAGCTGTGGAGAATTACAAAAAAGCCATTGAACTTAATAATCTAAATGTCTCTGCTTGGAATAACTTGGGACAGGTTTATGAAATACAATATTGTAATTATGATGAAGCTAAATATGCATATGAAAATGCAATTTTAGCTGATCCATTTGCTGAAATGCCATTATTAAATTTAGGTGTATTATATAAAAACCATTTTAAAAATATTGATAAGGCCATAGAAATTAATGAAAGTATTCTAAAATTTGATGCAAATAATTACAAAGCACACAGTAACCTAGCCAGCATCTATCGTTTAAAAGATAAATCAAAATTCATAAAGCATGTCCAAATATCTGTAAATCAAAATTACATACCTGCAATTTTAATGTATGCTAATTATCTTAAAGTTGATAAAGGGAATATTGAATTAGGAAATGAATATTATTTAAAAGTAAATGAATTAGACAAGGAAGGTTACTATAAAGAAATGATAGAAATATTGTTAAAAAGTAATAAGGGATAGTTTAATAAATTAAGATCTTATTTTGTTCCTATTTTTTTGATTATATATTATTGGAAAAATTTATAAATTATAGAGTCATTTATAATTCTATTTCACTTCCCAAACCGATACCCCACTCCACTTTCCGTCACAATATACTTCGGATGATTGGGATTGTCTTCAATTTTCTTACGCAAAGTTCCGACAAAAACGCGTAAATATTGAGTTTCGGTCTGAAAACCGACGCCCCAGATTTCTTTTAAAATAAATTGATGCGTTAAAACCCTGCCTTCATTTCGGGCAAAAAGAGAAAGTAAATTAAATTCTGTGGAAGTCAGTTTCAGTACTTCATTATTCTTTTTAGCGGTTCGGGAAATGATATCAATTTCCAGTTCTCCAATTTTGATGTTGGACTCGTCGTTTTCAGTGCTGTTTCTTCGGATGGCAGAACGAATTCTTGCCATGAGTTCAGCAGTGCGGAAAGGCTTCGTTAAATAGTCTGTAGCACCATTATCCAAAGCCGAAACAATATCTTCTTCGTTATCAATGACCGAAAGAATAATAATTGATTTATTGTACCATTCCCGAAGTTCTTTCAGTACGATATGACCACTTTTATCGGGGAGTCCGAGGTCGAGAATAATCAGCTCGGGTGGATGATTGGCTGCTGAAATTTGCGCTTCTTTTCCCGTAGTTGCGAGACGAACTTTATAATCATTGCTTTCCAAAGTAATCTGAAGCAGTTTTCTGATTTGTACTTCATCATCGACGACCAAAATTTCGTACTTATTCATTTTTCAGATGGTTTATATAAGAGGTTTCTGCAGGAATTTCAATCGTAAAAACTGTTCCGTTAGGAGTATTATTCCGAAGGAAAATTGTTCCATTTTGAGCTTCTGTAAAGCCTTTTACGATGGACAATCCTAATCCGCTTCCACCAGTTTTGCTTTCAGGAAGTCTTCGGAATTTATCGAAAATTAATTGATGTTCACTTTCCGGTATTCCGTTTCCGTTGTCTGAGATAATGATTTTGCAGTTTTCAGATTCGTGGGAAATTTTAATTGCTATAATTGAATTTGGTGGAGTGTATTGAACGGCATTATGCAAAAGATTGAGCAAAATCTGTTCGGTAAAACCTATATCCAATTTAAAAAGGGGAAGATTTTCATCAACGTTATAATTTAATTGATGACCATTACAATTTTCGATTTTCTGAATAACAGAATTTATCAGTTCATTCATATCGCACCAATCTGATTTTGGCTTTAAAATTCCGCTTTCAATGCGGCTCATGTTGAGAATATTTTCCACTTGTCGGTTGAGGCGGACGGTTGCAATGTCAATATCATTAAATAAATCCAATCGTTGTGTAGGATTTAGTTTTTCATTGGAGTCTTTTAATGTATCAACAGTTCCTAAAATTGTGGCAATTGGGGTTCTCAATTCGTGAGAAAGTGAGTTTAAAAGGGTGTTGTAAAGTTTTATGGTTTGTTCTTTTTCTTCTTTATCCCTGGCTTTTCGCTCGGCCTGTCTTATTTTAAAGGTTAAAACAGCATTTAATAAAGCAACAAAAAAGTAAGAGAGAAACATTAAAAGATCTTCAGTACTTCGAATTTCCAGAGTAAATTGAGGCTCAATAAAAAGAAAATTCCAGATCAGTGCACTTAAAAAAGCTGCTAAAAGCACCGGAAAAATATCAAAAAGCATTGCAATGACTGAAACTGTCAATAAAAGTATCAATGCTGAAACTCTGTAGTTGATTTCATTTCGTATCAAAAAACAAAGCACAGAAACGGTGAGTACAGAAAGCGCACTTAATATATATTGTCGGTATTTTTTTGTTTCGGAAGTTTTCAAGTTTCGCTGAAAAAGAAAATCAAAATTAGTTATTTAGATATAAAGATTTTATAAAACTTTTAAACAAAAAAATCCCGAGAAATAATCTCAGGATTGATATTCAAATTAAATCAAATATTATTTATCTGATTTTTGACTTTTAGACTTGATGAAATATGAGAAACCGATGTTTGCTCCAAAAGTTTTTACATTCGTTTTAACTTCTGTTCCGAAATAAGTCTCTTTGTTTGAGAACTGATCGTAAGAAACTCCCAGGTTAATACCCAATGACTGAGTTGCCATATAAGTAATTCCTCCTTTTACTTTCCAAGCTAAACCGTCAGTTGTCATTTCTTCAGATTCTGAAACTCCCATAAAATCTATAGACTCTTTGTTTTTTACAGACGCATAACCTATTCCAGCTCCCAAGAAAGGAACAAATTTAGAATCGTTTGTAAAATAATACGTTGCAGTAGGCATTACCGTTAAGCTAGAAACTGTTGCTTTTAAACCTTCATACTTCGTTGTAGCTGTTGTAAAACCAAGGTCAATTCCTACGGCTAATTTGTCGATAACAAAATATCCTACAGATGGAGTTACAGAAAATGTACTTACTTTAGGACCGTCTTCAGTTTGTCCATCTGCTTTGTAGGTTGTATTCACATTATTAAAACCCATTCCTGTGTTTCCGCTGATTACCCAGTCTCCTTTAGTCATTTGAGCATTTGAAAGCCCGAAAAGTGCAATTGCACCCACTAATAATGATTTTTTCATAGTTATTGATATTTGAGTCTGCAAAAATAAAAAAAATCCTGAGAAAAATTCTCAGGATTTAGATTTATTTATGTTTACTAATTATTTAGCGAAAACATATTTAACACCGATACCTACGTTAGCTAGGTTTAAACCGAAGCTATAGTTGTTTGTAGCATCACCTTCTTTTGGTTTGAAGTTGTTGTAACCGAATTCTCCGATTGTAGCTTCAATAGTCCAGTTTTTGTTTAAGAAATAATCTAAACCTGGCTTTACAGTTACTCCGATTGAAGTGTATTTAGCTTCAGTAGAAATAGAAGAACTAGATGTAACAGTTCCAGTTGTAGTTACAGAAGAAACCTCAGATTCAGCTTTTCCAAATGCCATTGGTACAGCTAACTGACCGAAGAAATACAATTTGTCAGACAAAGTCCAGTATTTTCTAGCGAAAGGAGCTACAACAAATGCAGGGTATTTTTCTTCAGCAGTGTTTACTGTTGTAGATAATGGAGTTGTTGTAGTAGAAATTGTAGTGTTTTTTACAGTTTGGAAACCTACCCCTAAACCTACTGCTAAGTTTGGTGCTACGAAAAATCCTGCTGTAGGAACAATGTTCAATTCTTCAGTTTTCAAGTTTCCGTTGTTAGTCTCTACTTGAGAATAACCTGCAGTACCTGATAAATAAACAGTTCCTTTAGCGATTTGTGCATTAGATAAACCGAAAAGTGCAACAGCACTAGCTACTAATAATTTTTTCATTTTATAATAATTTTATACTTTCTTGAGTGCAAATTTATAAGGGTAATTTTCAATATTAAAATTTCTTAATGTGATTAATATCACTCATGAATATTATGTTTTATCATTTAGAAATCGCACATAAGAGATATAAATGCTATTTTTTCAAAAATTAACATAAAAAAATTCTGATTTTTCAATCAGAGCCCATTATTATTGCTTAACTATTTATTTCAAAAAGAAATTCACACCTAAATTAATAGCACCAAAATTAGAATCAACTCTTCTGTCTCTTCTTTCCCAATCTCCTCTTTCACTTCCGATATTTTGGTAACCTAAGTATAATTCTGCTTTCGGCAACTGAAATCCTACCTTTGGATATACATAAATACCACTATCAATACCATCTTTAGTAGATATTGCTCCTCCCAAATCCAGACCTACGAAAAGCGGAAGACCATTAAATCTGTATTTTCCGGAAGCCGCCAAAGGAATAAATCCAAAATCCTCCCATCTGTCTTTACCAAAAAAATGCGAATATCCGGAAGCAATACCTACATCTAAACCCTTTGTAACATTCCACATGTAAGCGGCATCAACACCTAAAGTAAAAGACGAAACACTTGAAGCATCACCTACAGGAGCACCAATATGACCACCCAATTTAAAACCTGTCTGCGCTTGCGAAACTCCTCCTAACAGTGCAAAAGCACCTAGTAATAGTAATTTTTTCATTTTAATAATTTAAATATGTTATTAACTCAATGATTTTCTTGTATAGCAAACACAATGCCGCAGGAATTTTAATTAAATAAAAAAAGCAAGACAAAAATTGCCTTGCTTTATAATCTTTTGATTAATAATTTTTTAGTTCCCTCCAAATTTGAAACCTACACCAACTTGTGCGAAGCTATTAGTTATTTTACCTCCACTTCCATCATTAGAAAGATTAGAAACTCCTAAGCTGTATCTTGCATCGAAGAAAAGTCCGTTTTCCAGCATATATTCAACACCTACAAATGGAGCAAGGTTTAATTTTTTGATATCCTTTTTAATATCTACTTCACCAGAACCGTTTTCATCTTCTATATCTATGCTTACAAAATCAGAACCAATTACAGTTTTTTGCTTCGCTGTAAGAATGATTCCAAAGTTTGCACCTGCAGCAACCGAAAAACCTTCTGTAATAAAGTATTTTGCTGAAATTGGTACTAAAACAGTTCCTAAATTAACTTTAGTTTGCTCACCTACAAAAAGTACTCCTGCATTTATTCCGTCAATTTTTTCTTTTCCTCCAAGCGGAGAATACAAAATCTCCCCCTGAAAACCAAAATTATCATTGATTTTATATTCTGCCATACCTCCTACATAGAAAGTGTATTTAGGGTCCATACTTCTTTTACCTAGATCATCCTGATTCTCATCAATTTTAAGTGTTGACATTGCGAAACCTACTTTAGGTCCAAATCTAAATTCTTGCGCATGTACACTCATTCCCATTACAGCAACAGAAGCAATAAGTAATATTTTTTTCATAATTTAAAGTTTTTTAACAAATTTTAAGAGTCCAAATATATCACTTTTTACAGAACTAAAAAATGTTTTTAAAATTTCTTTAAACTTTTTTGAAATTATTCTTTATTACGCTTGTCTTCTTCGTTGTAAGCCAAAATAATTTTCTTTACAACAGGATGTCTTACGACATCTTCTTCATTTAAATATACAAATCCAATTTCTTTTACGTCTTTCAAGATTCTCATCGCTTCCTTCAAACCAGAATGTTGTTTTGGAGGTAAATCAATCTGAGTAGGATCTCCCGTAATTATAAATTTAGCATTCATCCCCATTCTCGTTAAAAACATTTTCATTTGAGCATGAGTTGTATTTTGAGCTTCATCCAAAATTACAAAAGCATCATCCAAAGTCCTACCTCTCATAAAAGCCAAAGGAGCTACTTCAATTACTTTTTTCTCCATAAAACCTTCCAGTTTCTCATGAGGAATCATATCACGAAGTGCATCATATAAAGGCTGCAAATACGGATCAAGCTTTTCTTTAAGATCTCCCGGTAAAAAACCAAGACTTTCTCCGGCTTCAACAGCAGGTCTTGTTAAGACAATTCTTTTAACCTCTTTATCTCTCAAAGCTCGCGCTGCCAAAGCAACACTGGTGTATGTTTTTCCTGTTCCGGCTGGTCCGATTGCAAAAACCATGTCTTTTTTCTCGCTCTCTTTTACGAGTTTTTTAAGGTTGGTTGTTTTAGCTTTAATAATTTTTCCGTTAACACCTTTTACGATAATGTCCTGATCAAAAACCAAATGCTTTTCATTCTCATCCTTAAGGTTGAGGAAGTTTTCAACATCTTTTAATCCTATAGAATTGTTCTTGGAAATAAACGAAACAATATCGTCTAGCTTTTGTTTAAATATGTCTAAAGCCTCCTGATTTCCCATCGCAAAGACAAAATGATCACGACCCGTGATTTTAAGTGTCGGAAAGCTCGATTTTATTAAATTGAAATATTGGTTATTAACTCCGTAGAAATTTTTGGCATCAATATCTTCTAATTCATACGTTAATTCAAACATGCAAATATTTTTATTTTAGATTTTAAATTTAGAAGTTTTTTTTTAATTTTAAATCAAATTCTTTTCCACAATAGCCGTTTCTTTCCTTTTATTTTAGATAAATTTGCAATTCTATCTCTTTTATTCATGTCAATTATTACCCTCACTTCAGATTTCGGACGATTAGACTACAGAGTTTCGGCTATGAAAGGAAAAATCCTGTCTTTGAATCCTGAAGTTAACAGCGTTGATATTACCCATGATATTCAGGCATATAACCTGATTCAAGCGTCTTATATTGTAAGAAATGCTTATCAATATTTCCCGAAAGGAACCATTCATATTGTTTCTGTAGACAGTTTTTTTCATAAATCAAGAAAAAATATTCTTTACAAAGCAGACGGACATTACTTTTTGGCGGCTGACAACGGAATTTTAAGTTTAATTTTTTTTGACATTAAACCTGAAGCCATCTACGAAATCACTTTAAACAATCGTTTTGACGATATTGTAAACTTCACTTCTACTGATGTTTTTGTTCCTGTTGCGGTGCATTTGGCAAACGGTGGACTTCCGGAAGTTATCGGGCGAAAAATAGATTCCGTAAAGCAGCTTTTATTCCCGAAACCGGTTTATAATGAGTCTGAAAAAATGATTATTGGTGAAGTAATGTACATTGATAATTTCGGAAACATAATTTCGAATATCAATAAAGATTCTTTTGAGACTTTGGCGAAAGGTTTTGAGAGTTTTACCATCAAATTCAGGAATTTAAGTCTTTCAAAAATCTATTCAAGCCATACCGAAGTTGTAGCCGATTGGGAAAGAGAAACCGAATATCACGGGCAATCTGCAGCGATCTTCAACGACAGCGACCAATTGGAATTAACCATTTACAAAGGCAGCAAAAAGAACGGCGCAAAAACCCTTTTCGGACTGAACGTGGGAGAAAATATTTACATTGAATTTTTCTAAAATTATCTATTTCATAAAAAAACCGATTTTTTTTATATATTTGTCAAAATCTAAAATTTAAAAATGGCAGAATACAAATTATTGCTTCCTTCGATGGGTGAAGGCGTGATGGAAGCTACAGTTATCACTTGGTTATTCAATGAAGGCGACCAGGTAAAGGAAGATGATTCGGTAGTAGAAATTGCGACGGATAAAGTAGATTCAGACGTTCCGACACCGGTTTCGGGGAAAATCGTAAAAATCCTTAAACAGAAAGACGAAGTTGCAAAAGTAGGTGAAGCCATCGCTATTTTAGAAATTGAAGGAGAAGGCGGAAGTACAGCTTCAGAAGAGGTAAAAACTGAAACTTCAACTCCTGATGCAGAAACAATCAAGGCAATTGAAGAGCCTTTGAACCCAACTGCAACCTCTCATGTAGAATTTTCGGGAGATTTATACCTTTCTCCACTTGTAAAATCTATCGCTCAACAAGAAAACATTTCTGAATCTGAACTAAAAACTATTAAAGGAAACGGTTTAGAAGGAAGAATTACAAAAGAAGATATTTTAGCTCACGTTGCCAACAGAGGAAATCAACCAACTCCACAAACTGCACCGGTACAACAAGCGGTTTCAGTTCCAGCTCCAAAAGCTGTTGCAAGTCCAACTCCGGCTACAACTATTTCTACTTCTGCGGGTGACGAAATCATTCCTATGGATAGAATGAGAAAGATTATCGCTGAAAACATGGTGAAAGCAAAACAAATTGCTCCTCACGTAACTTCTTTCATCGAAACTGACGTAACCAACGTTGTAAAATGGAGAGCGAAGAACAAAGATATGTTCGAAAAACGTGAAGGTGAAAAACTGACTTTCATGCCAATTTTTGTAAAAGCGATCGTAAAAGCTATTCAAGATTTCCCAATGATCAATGTTTCGATCAACGGTGACAATATCATCAAAAAGAAAAACATCAATATCGGTATGGCAACAGCTTTACCAGATGGAAATCTTATTGTTCCAGTTATTAAAAATGCAGATCAGCTATCATTGTCAGGTTTGGCAAAAGCGATCAACGACTTGGCTTACAGAGCAAGAAACAAAAAATTAAGACCTGAAGATACTCAAGGTGCAACATACACGATTTCTAACGTAGGAAGTTTTGGAAATTTAATGGGAACTCCTATTATTCCTCAACCACAGGTTGCAATTATGGCAATCGGAGCTATCGTTAAAAAACCTGCAGTTCTTGAAACTAAAGACGGTGATGTAATCGCAATTCGTCAGTTAATGTTTATGTCTCACTCTTATGATCACAGAGTTGTAGACGGCTCTCTAGGTGGAATGA
Source organism: Chryseobacterium luquanense (assembly GCF_026460945.1). GTDB lineage: Bacteria > Bacteroidota > Bacteroidia > Flavobacteriales > Weeksellaceae > Chryseobacterium > Chryseobacterium luquanense. The sequence continues at coordinate 96,945 of NZ_JAOVZV010000007.1, read as the reverse complement.
TGTTGAAGCATGTTCACGATTATCTACAGAATTGGGATATGAATACTGAAATATAAGTAATGAGTAATTAGCAATGAGTAATTTTACTTACTGTTAATATTATATATAGAAACCTTCGAATTTTTCGAAGGTTTTTTATTTGATTTTAGCTGTATCTATTTTTGATTCCTGTTCGTATTTTGTGTCTGTATTTAACTTAATCATTTTATTTTGGTCCATAAAATAAATACTTTTCAGGCTATCATTTTTATCAACAATAATCTTCAAATCAAATTTATCTATCGGATTGGATTTTAAAATTTCATATAACTGATCAGGATCAAAATTAATTCTCAATTTTAAGATCGTTTTATTGAAATATTCTTCGCTTCCTTTCTTTGCTTTATTTTTTTTGATTAAACTAAGATCAATCTGCTCTATCAGACTTGTCTCTAAAGGTTCATATCTATTCAGACTTTTCTCTAAAGGTTCGTATTTATAGAAAAGTCTTCCGTTTACCAATAAATTGGCATAATCATTGGAAAGGTGGGAAAAGTTATAGAAAGTTACCGGATAAGATGAAAATTCTGAAAATTCAGAATCACTTTCAAGGTTTAAGTAAGGTATAATTTTCTTTTTATCACGGGCAAAAAATACTATTTGTTCTCTATCGTAATTTTCATTAAACCAAGGTTTTGATACTTCTTTAGCTTTTAAATTCAATATATAATCTTCATTTACAATAAACTGAAAAGAATTTTTCTTTCCTATTTTTATTGAAATATCATTATAATCCTTCATTTTTTGTCGGATAATTTCGTAGGGTAAATTTCCATTAAACTCATAAAATTTATCATCGATGTAATTAAACCATAGCAAATGTAATTTTTCGGGAACAGATTTTTTCTCAATCAAATAAGAATTTTGTCCCTTCGAGAGAGAAACGACATTATCTTTTATATTAAATTGATTTTCAAGAATTCCCACTACAACATCATCATCCTGAGTGGAGTGAAGATAATAGTCATATTTTGAAAAACGATCGTAAGAAATTTCATTGTAAACAATCCCTACAATTAAACCTAAGGCAAGTATCATCAAAATACTATTCCAAATTTTATTAACCATGAGTAAATCCTTTTGCTAATCCTGTCATCCAAAGCACAAAAAAATAAAAGATAATCAGAAAGATTAAGAGAAAAATTAAAACAATGATATAAGCTATTCTCACTGCTTTATTATTTGATAATGCTATCGTAATAAACATTAAAATCATGTTTAAAATAATCAAATAATGATAATTTTCAAAAAAATCATTGCTTAGAAATTCGTTTTGCTGTAAAAAAAAGACATGAGATAGAACAAGTAAAACATTTAGTATAATTACAGTTGTAGATGTTTTTTGTAAAATCTCTAAAATTCTTCCCTTAATTTTAGACATTTAAATATGATTTAAAAAAATAAAACAAACATAAATAAAAAGCCCTATTAAATAAGATTTTTATATCTGTAAAAATTAAATTAGATTTGAAGCATGCGTAGAATATTAATCTACATTCGAAAAGGCTTAAAAAAATCCTTTGATAACATCCGAAACGAACAACTGAAACACAATTTGCTTCAGGCGGTTCCGTTTTGGATTGGCTCTGTGATTACAGGTTTTTTCGCCGTGATGTATGCTAAAATATTTTCTTGGGGTGAAAGTTTGCTTCATTTTATTTTAAATTGGCACGACTGGATGATTTTCATTATTGCCCCAATTGGTTTCGTTTTATCTTGGTGGTTGGTAAAAGAATTTGCTCCAAATGCCAAAGGAAGTGGGATTCCGCAGGTTATGGCTGCTGTAGAATTGGCAAATCCTAAAGAACACAAAAAAATCAGAAGTCTTTTAAGCATAAAAATTATTGTATTTAAAATTCTTTCATCTGTCATTTTAGTTATTGGTGGCGGAGCAGTTGGACGAGAAGGTCCAACCATTCAGATTGCAGGTTCTATTTTCAGAAAAGTGAATGAATATCTTCCAAAATGGTGGCCAAAAATCTCCAAGAAAAACATGATTATGACCGGCGCTGCAGCAGGATTAGCAGCAGCTTTCAACACACCTTTAGGAGGAATTGTATTTGCAGTTGAAGAACTTTCTAAAACACACATTAATTATTTTAAAACAGCACTTTTCACTGCGGTAATTATTGCAGGTTTGACTGCGCAAACTTTAGCCGGATCTTATTTATACTTAGCATATCCTAAAACCAATGATGTTTCATTAATGGTGATGTTTCCTATCATTTTAGTTGCTGGAATTGCCGGAATTTTAGCCAGTCAGCTTTCAGTAATTATGCTTAAAATGAACGACTGGAAGAAGAGAAATTTAAAAACAGACCGAGCCAATGTTTTCTTTTTGGTTGGTTGCTCATTAATTATAGCTTGCGTTTCATTTTTTATAAGCCGGGAAATCTTAGGTTCAGGAAAAGAAATCATCGAACGAGTACTTTTCACACAAGATAAACATGAAGATTGGTATGTACCCATTTTAAGAATGTTGGGTCCTGCTCTATCCTTTACTTCAGGTGGCGCCGGAGGAATTTTCGCACCCGCTTTAACAGCCGGATCGAGTATAGGGTCAGTCATTTCAGGAATTATACATCTAACTCCAAATGAAACCAATGTTGTTGTTTTAGGAGGAATGGTTGCCTTTTTAACGGGAATTACAAGAGCTCCATTTACATCCGCAATTATTGTTTTAGAAATGACAGACAGACATTCTTTGATTTTTCATTTAATGTTGGCAGGAATGATTTCTTCGATTACATCTATCCTAGTCAGTAGACATTCTCTTTATGATGTTCTGAAAATAAATTTCTTAACAGAAATTAGAAAAAATTAAAATTTACTTAAAAACGAAAATAAAACTCACTTAAAGTAGAATTGTTAATTATTTTTTTTTAACTTGTCAAAGAATACAAAAAAATAATTATTATGAAAAGACAATTACTCAATGTATTACTTTTAGGAATTCCTGTATTTGGTTTCAGTCAGATATTTCAGGAGAATTTTGATGGAAGTGGTCAGGGAATTTCAGCATGGACTGTAATTGACGTAGATGGACTTATTCCTGCTACAAGTGTAAACTTCATCACCAACGGCTGGAATAGAATTGACAGAGCCGGTACCACTGGTTCTTTTGGAGGTCCTGCAGGAAATTTCGCAGCAATGAGTACTTCTTGGTACAATCCAGCCGGAACTTCAAACGATTGGTTAATTTCTCCTACAATTCCTGTTTCAGGAGCTTCCCCCACTTTATATTGGGATGCAAAAGCACAGGATGCAACGTATCGTGACGGTTATAAAGTGATGCTTTCACCAAACGGAGGTAATACAGTTGCAGATTTTACAGTACAACTTTACAGCACTACCGCCGAAAACTCATCCTGGACAAGCAGAGCTGCAGATTTAACGCCTTATATTGGGCAAAATGTAAGATTCGCTTTTGTAAACAATAGCAATGATAAGTTTCTTCTTTTAGTGGATAACATTAAAGTGGACTATACTTATGTCGCTCCACCACCTTCATATTGTGGACCACTCTTCTTTGGTGATGCCACTTGGGGTGATGATGGAGATGAGCCAATTACATTAGTCAATTTTGCTGGAATTAATAACACATCCGATGATGAAGAATATTTAGGGAATTCCCATGAATACTTTTTAAATCAGATTGGAACGGTTACTCAAGGACAATCTTACAACATTACATTAAAAGGAAACACTGCAGGAAATTACACAAATTATTTCACTGTATTTATTGACTGGAATCAAAATGGAATACTTGATGATTCGGGAGAGGTTTATGAAGTAACCCAAACAATTACAGGTTCTACGGGATTAGATGCAACACAAGCGGTACATTCTATTGCGGTACCTTCAAATGCGCTTCCTGGAAACACAAGAATGAGAGTGAAGAAAGTATTTGATGAAGATGATGTTTTGGATCCATGTGCAGGAAGTCTTTATGGACAGGCTGAAGATTACACCATAAATGTTTTAGATGCTCAACTTGCAGTAAATGAAGCCGCAAAGAAAAATTCAGGCTTAAAAGCTTACCCTAATCCGGTATCTGATATTTTAAATATTAATTCAGATTCAAAAATTAAATCGGTAAAGATTTATGATTTGAGTGGTAAAAATGTTTTAGAAACTGAAAAATCAAGCATCAACGTTTCAGGATTAACATCAGGAACATATATCGTTACTGCACAAACCGAAAACGGAATTCAATCTTCTAAAATTATTAAAAAATAGTAGTTTTTTATTTTAAGTTTTATCTAAAGGCCTGTTTTGACAGGTCTTTTTTATTTCGAAATAATCTATAAAACATTGTGTATTATAAATATAATTCATATTTTTGCACCTCGAAATAATTAACAAATTCATTTAACATTATGAACAATTACGAAACTGTTTTCATTTTAACTCCCGTTCTATCTGAGGCTCAGGTGGAGGAAGCAGTGACCAAGTATGTAGATCTTTTGAAAGAAAAGAACTGTGAAATTGTCACTAGAGAAAATTGGGGATTAAAAAAATTAGCTTATCCTATTCAACTTAAAAAGAACGGATTCTACACTTTAATCGAGTTTAAAGGTGAAGGTACTGTAGTTGCTGATTTAGAATTGGCATTCAAACGTGACGAAAGAGTAATTCGTTACCTTACTACAAAACTAGACAAGCACGCTGTAGAGTACGCTGTAACTAGAAGAACTAAAATCAAGGCTTCAAGAGCTTAATTATTTATTAACCCAAAATTAAAAAAGACAAGACATGGCAATAGATGATATGGCTAAACAAGCCTCAGCTGGAGGAGAATCTGAAGTAAAATTCCTTACACCACTTGATATCAACACAAAAACTGATAAAAAGTACTGTAGATTCAAAAAATTCGGAATTAAGCACGTTGATTACAAAGATGCTGATTTCTTATTACAATTCGTAAACGAGCAAGGTAAAATTTTACCTAGAAGATATACTGGAACTTCTTTGAAATACCAAAGAAAAGTTTCTTCTGCGATCAAAAGAGCTAGACACTTAGCTTTGATGCCTTACGTAGCTGACTTATTAAAATAAGACAAAATAAATAAAAGAAGAGAGCAATCTCTTCTTTTGTTGCTGAATACATATTAATTCTAACTTGATTTTAGATTTCAGATAACAGATTCAGATAGCAGACAATGTCTAACATCTAACTTCTAACATCTAATTTCTAAACATCTAAAAAAGGACAACAACAATGAACATTATTCTTAAAAAAGACGTAGAAAACTTAGGTCTTGAATTCGACACAGTAAATGTAAAACCAGGTTATGCAAGAAACTTCTTGTTACCTCAAGGATTTGCACTTTTAGCAACTCCTAAAAACATTGCTGCTCTTGAAGCTACTTTGGAAGCTAGAAAAGAAGAAGAAGCTAAATTAATTGCTACAGCAAACGGTATAGTAGATCAATTGAAGAAAACTTCTATCACTATTCCTGCAAAAGTAGGTTCTGGTGACAAATTATTTGGATCTATCAATAATTCAGATCTTTCTGCTGCTCTTGCTAAAGCTGGAGTTTCTGTTGACAAGAAATATATCAAAATTCCAGGTAACACTATTAAGAGAACTGGTAAAGTAACTGCAAACATCAGATTACACAGAAATGTTGAGTATAATTTCGAATTCGACATTGTATCTGACGCACCTCCTGTAGTTGCAGCTCCTAAACCAGCTCCAAAAGCGAAAGTAGAAGAAACTCCTTCTGAAGAAGCTTAAGACTTATAGAGATTTCTCTAAAATACAGACCACTTCAATTTGAAGTGGTTTTTTGTTTTACAAACCCTGTTTAGGCAAAAGAATTGCTATAACTCTTCAAATTTTATTTATGGAAATTCAGGAAATCGTTTCAAAGCAAAAAGAGTTTTTTAAAACACAACAAACGAAGAATATCAGATTCAGAAAAATGTATCTTGAAAAACTTCGGGATTTGATTGTAGAAAACGAAAACCTTTTGTATGAAGCAATTGATAAAGATTTCGGAAAGTCTAAATTTGATACATTTACTACAGAAATTTCCTTTATTTTAAACGATATTAAATATTACCTGAAAAATTTAAGCTCATTTTCTAAACCTAAAAAAGTAAGCACCAATCTTGTCAATCAATTTGGAAAAAGCAGAATTCATTCTGAACCTTTAGGAAATATTTTGGTCATCGGAGCTTGGAACTATCCTTATCAACTCTCCCTCTCTCCTATTATTGCAGCTTTAGCAGCAGGAAATTGCTGTATCTTAAAGCCAAGTGAAATTGCTGAAAATACAATGAAAATAATGGTGAAAATCATCAATGAAAATTTCCCGCCGGAATATTTGTATGCTTATGAAGGTGGAATTGATGAAACGACCGAACTTTTAAAACTCAAATTCAATAAAATATTTTTCACAGGAAGTACGAAAGTTGGCAAAATCGTTTACAAAGCAGCAGCCGAAAACTTAACACCTGTCACATTAGAATTAGGAGGAAAATCTCCCGCAATTATTACTAAGGAAGCTAATCTGGAGGTTGCGGCTAAAAGAATTATATGGGGAAAATTTATAAATGCCGGACAAACCTGTGTTGCTCCAGATTATTTACTTATCGAAGAATCTGTTCAGGAGCAGTTTCTGGAAATGCTTAGAAAATATATTCAAGAATTTAGATATGAGCAAAATTCTGATCATTATACGAGAATTATCAATCAAAAGAATTTTGAACGACTCATTAAATTAATCAATAAGGATAAAATCTATTTCGGAGGTGATTTTAATGCTGAAAATCTGTACATAGAGCCCACAGTTTTAGCAAATATCAATTGGAATGATGAAGTGATGCAGGAAGAAATTTTTGGACCGATTTTGCCTGTTATTTCATTTACTAATTTTAATATTACTTTAAACGAAATTTTAGAATACGAAAAACCTTTAGCAGCCTATTTATTCACCAATAATTCTGAGGAAAAAGATAATTTCACTCAAAAATTATCTTTTGGTGGAGGTTGTATTAATGATGTAATGATGCATTTAGGAAACGAAAATCTTCCTTTCGGAGGTGTAGGAAATTCAGGAATAGGAAATTATCATGGTAGATTTGGTTTTGAAACTTTCTCTCACCAAAAAGCAATTTTAGAAAGAGCGACTTGGGGTGAACCGAATATAAAATATCCACCTTATTCAGAGAAAAAATTAAGCTGGATAAAAAGATTTATGTAAAATAAAAAAACCGAGAAGACTTTTCCCGGTTTGTATTTTTAAGATTTTGATGGAGACCATTTGTTAAAAAACTCTTTCGTTTTGTCTAAACTGTAGCCTTTTCCCTCCTCCAAAACATCACTTTGCTGTACATGAATCATTTTTCCATTTCCATCCAAAACGATGAAAACAGGGTAACCAAATTTTTCACCAGGATTTCCATATTGAGAAAAAACTTTTTCATTTTTATTGTCCGGAGAATAATTTAAATGATAGTAAACGAAATTTTCATCAACAATTTTCTTTAATTCTGGAGTAGTTTGTACATATTGATTAAATCTCAAACACCAAATACACCAGTTTCCTCCCGCTTGAATCATTACATTTTTGCCTTCTTTTCTTGCCTTTGAAATTAGCTGTTGAATATCTTCCTCCGCATTAGCTTTAGGATTGTAAGGCTTGGGTAATTTTGCTTTTTCTTCTGCTGCTTTTTTCTTCGCATCTAGCTCTGCATGGTCTGTTTTTACCAGTAAAGTTTTATCTTTCTCTCTCACATTGGGCTCTACTTTCAAATCTTGAGAAAATCCCAAGAAACTCAATCCAATGAAAGCCGTTAACATCAATTTTTTCATAATATAAAAATAAAAAAATAATAGTATTTATAAGCAAAAATAGAACCATAATTTTATTATCCGTAAATTTGCCTGTTTTATGAACTTCCTGATTAAAATATTATACCTGATTTCAAAACTTCCTCTGAAAATATTATATATATTTTCAGACATTATTTTCTTCTTGAATTACTACCTCGTAGGATACAGAAAAAAAGTAATTACCCAAAATTTGAAAAATTCTTTTCCTGAAAAATCAGATGAAGAGATCGCTGAAATCAGAAAAAAATTCTACTTAAATTTCTCAGATTATCTGGCTGAAACTATAAAATCTTTCAGTATTTCAGAAACTGAAACGCGTGTAAGAATACAGTACATTAATCAGCATCTCTTTCATGAAGCTAAAGCTGAAGGAAAAAATATAATTCTCATGGCAGGTCATGTTTTCAATTGGGAATGGATGAATGCTTTTGCACCGGTAACTCCACAAAAACACTCCCATCCTGTTTATAGAAAAGTGAACAGTAGCTTTTGGGAAGATCAGATGAAGAAGGTAAGAAGTAAATTTGGAAATGAACCTTTGGAAGCAAATGAGGTAATTCTCAATATTTTCAGGAACAAAAATGATGGTGACACCATTTATCTTTTTGTTGCAGATCAAACTCCACACGTTGCTCATGTAAATTACGGTTTAAAATTTTTAAACCAAAGAACCCCGGCTTTCATCGGATATGATAAATTAGCAACCAGAATGGATCTTGCATTCATTTATTGCGATATGAAGAAGGTGAAAAGAGGCTTTTATCAAGTGAATTATCACAGAATTTATCCGGATGGAGAAAAGTTTGTAAAAAATGAAGTGGTAAGGAAATTTCATCATTTGCTTGAAAATACAATCAAAAAAAATCCTGACAATTATCTTTGGTCACACAGAAAATGGAAATATCAGGATTCTATAAAAACTTATGACGGCGAATAAATGACAGAAAATTATAAAAATCTTGCGGTCGTTATTTTAAACTGGAACGGTAAAAACTGGCTTCAAAAGTTTCTTCCAAGCATTATACAGTTTTCTGAAGAAGCTGAAATTTACGTTATTGATAATAACTCTACAGATAACTCAATAGAAATTTTAAAAAGAGAATTTCCTATTGTAAAAATCATTATCAATGATAAAAACTATGGTTTTGCGGGTGGTTATAATGAAGGTTTAAAAAAAATAAATGCAGAATATTACTGTCTTCTGAATTCTGATGTTGAAGTCACAGAAAACTGGATTAAACCTGTTTTAAATTTATTTGAAAGAGATTCTTCAATTGCAGCAATTCAGCCTAAAATTTTATCATTTATTAATAAAGATCATTTTGAATTTGCCGGAGCTGCAGGTGGATTAATTGACAATTTAGGTTATCCGTATTGCAGGGGAAGAGTTTTCGATGATCTTGAAAAAGATAACGGACAATACAACGACGAAACTGAGATTTTCTGGGCTTCGGGATGCTGTTTTTTTATCAGATCTATAGATTTTTGGGAACAGAATGGTTTTGATGAAAGATTTTTTGCCCATCAGGAAGAAATCGATCTTTGCTGGAGATTAATCAATTCAGGAAAGAAAGTATTTTACACCGGAAAATCTGAAGTTTACCATGTTGGTGGTGGAACTTTAAATAAACAAAGCGCTCAGAAAACATATTTAAACATCCGAAATAATCTTTCAATGATGCTGAAAAATTTACCTTTTCCTAAGTTGATTTGGTTACTATTGTTCAGATTATGCTTAGACGGAATTGCTTCATTCTATTTCGCATATAAAAACGGGTTTTCACATCTTTGGGCCGTTGCAAGAGGTCATTTAGGGTTCTATGCACAACTTCCGGAAACTTTAAAACGTCGTCAAAAACATCAAAAATCAAAATACTATAAAACAAAATGGCTTATCTTCAGGCATTTTTTAGGAAGAAAATAATTTAATTCAAAACTTATAATTCAAAAATGGACTTCTGCGCATTAGATTTTGAAACCGCTACTCACGAGAGAAATTCTGCGTGCGAATTGGGAATTTGTATTGTTCAGAACTCTGAAATTATTGAGACTAAAACATGGTTGATAAAACCACCAAGTTTTCCATATTTTCATCCTAGAAACATTGATGTACACGGAATTTTACCTAGTGATGTAAAAGACGCTCCTACTTTTGCGGATATTTGGTACGAAGTAAAAGACATGATGTATGGAACTTTAATGATTGCTCATAACGCAAGTTTTGATGCAGGAGTTTTGAGAGGATGTCTTGATTATTATGGAATGTATACTCCTAAATTGAATTATCTGTGTAGTATTCAATTAGCCAAAAAATCATGGAATTATCTTCCTAAATATGGCTTAAAACATTTAGCTGAATATCACAATATTAAGTTTAAGCATCACAGAGCAGGAGATGACGCAGAAGTTTGTGCAAGAATTTCGCTTTTAGCTTTCGAAAAATTGATTCTTACGAGCAATGATGAAGTTTCTGATTATATGAAGCAAAAAATTAAAATTTTATAATTTTCCGCAACTACATAATGGATTAAAGAAGATTTCTTAACCAAAATTCTTTTTAATTTAATTACTTAAAACTTCAGATAATAGATGAAATTTTGGAATATCAATTTCGAATTGTTCTTTCGTTTCTGAGTTTTCGACCAAATATTTTCCACTCATATTTCCAACTCCTGAACGAAGCATCACATTCGAAAAATAGGCGAAATTATCCCCAGATTCTATCTCTGGAGTTAATCCTATAATACCATCACCAACAACTTCCGTAAAGCCGAATCCTACATCAAAAATAAGCCATTTTCTTTTAAGTATTTTTATACGGAAATCACCATCATTTTCTATGACAATATTGTATTTAAAAACGTGTCGGTTTTCTGAAGGATAACTGTTCTTGCTATCATATTCAGGAACAACTGAAACTTTGATATTTGAAGTAATTTTAGAGAACATTTTCATTCAATTTAAATCAATAGATACAAAAATCTCGCCTTTTTTAGGAGGCGAGATTATATATGATATTATAAAAGTAATTAATTATAATCCAAGACCTTTTCTTTCGTCTCCACCCAATAGAATTTCTACCGGATTGTCGATACCTTCTTTTACTGCAACAAGGAATCCTACAGATTCTTTACCGTCGATAATTCTGTGGTCATAAGACATAGCAACATACATCATTGGTCTGATTACAACCTGTCCGTCAACCGCAACCGGTCTTTGAATAATGTTGTGCATACCTAAGATTGCAGATTGTGGCGGGTTGATAATTGGTGTTGATAACATTGAACCAAACGTACCACCGTTTGTAATCGTGAATGTACCACCAGTCATTTCATCAACTGTGATTTTTCCGTCTCTTACTTTGATTGCTAAATCTTTGATATTTCCTTCAACGTTTGCGAAAGACATATTTTCTGCATTTCTCAATACTGGAACCATCAATCCTTTAGGACCTGAAACTGCAATTGAAATATCACAGAAATCGTAGTTAATTTTGAAGTCTCCGTCGATAGATGCATTAACATCAGGATATAATTGTAACGCTCTTGTAACCGCTTTTGTGAAGAAAGACATGAAACCAAGTCCTACTCCATGTTTTTGAGCAAATTCTTCTTTATATTGCTTTCTTAATCTGAAAATTTCAGACATATCAACTTCGTTGAAAGTCGTCAACATTGCAGTTTCATTCTTTACAGAAACCAATCTCTGAGCTATTTTTCTTCTAAGAACTGAAAGTTTAGTTGTTGTTGTAGATCTTGCACCCGTTGCAGATAGAGAGCTTCCCCCCATTGCAGGTTTAGCAGCTAGTTCAGCATCAGTTTTAGAGATTCTTCCATCTCTTCCAGATCCTGAAACCTGAGAAGCATCAATTCCTTTTTCGTCAAGAATTTTCTTCGCAGCTGGAGATGGAGTTCCCGTTGCATAAGATTGAGCAGCAACCGGAGCTGGTTTTGGAGCTTCTACTTTTACAGGTTCAGCAGCTTTCGGTGCTTCTTCCTGTTTTGGAGCTTCAGCAGCAGGAGCAGAACCAGTAGGTTTTGCAGCGTCTCTGTCAATTAAACAAACTACCTGACCAACTTGTACTACATCACCTTCTTCAGCTTTCAAAGTGATCACACCACTTTCTTCTGCAGGTAATTCTAATGTTGCCTTGTCTGAATCTACTTCAGCGATTGGTTGATCTTTTTCTACGTAATCACCATCTTTTACAAGCCAAGTTGCAATTTCAACTTCTGTAATTGATTCTCCCGGTGAAGGAACTTTCATTTCTAAAATTGACATATCGTATTTTTTATTTTTTTAATGGATATTTATTAAAACTTTGAGAAAATAGATAAAAGATGAAAGACTAATTTCTAACCTCTAATTTCTAGCTTCTATTTTTTTTATTAAGCTGTTACCGGTCTTTTAACCGGAGCATCATCTCTGTCGAAAACTCTGTTGATTACAGCATTTTGGTTTTTCTCAAACATTTTGTGACTTCCCGGAGCCGGAGCACCACTCTGTACCGGAGAAACTACCTGAATTCCTGTATCTCTGAAATTTCTCAGGATGTAAGACCATGCACCCATGTTTTCTGGTTCTTCCTGAGCCCAAACAAGTGAAGTTCTGTTTGAATATTTAGCAAAAACAGTTTCGATAGCGTCATTTTGAAGAGGATATAATTGTTCAAATCTCACCAAAGCAACATTTTCACAATTTAATTCTTCTTTTTTAGCTAATAATTCGAAGTATAATTTACCTGAACAAAGAACTAATTTTTCAACTTTTGCAGGATCTGCAGTAGGATCGTCTAAAATTGGCTGGAATCCTTTGTTTGAGAAATCTTCAAGCGGAGAAACCACTTTTGGATGTCTTAACAACGATTTTGGACTCATCACAATTAACGGCTTTCTGAATGACCATTTTAATTGTCTTCTTAATAAGTGAAAATAATTTGCAGGAGAAGTGATATTCGCCACAACCATATTTTCATTTGCACAAAGTGTTAAGAATCTTTCTAATCTGGCTGAAGAGTGCTCTGCACCCTGACCTTCCGAACCGTGAGGTAATAACATTACCAAACCGTCCTGAATTTTCCATTTTTCTTCTGCTGCAGCCAAATATTGGTCAACAATGATTTGAGCACCATTTACGAAATCCCCAAATTGAGCTTCCCAAATCGTCAATGTATTTGGAGATGCCATTGCATACCCATAATCAAATCCTAAAACTCCATATTCAGAAAGATGTGAGTTGAATACATCAAATCTGCTTTCTGAAACTTCTTTCAAAGGAACATATTCTTCTTCTGTATCTTCAGTTTTTACAACTGCATGTCTATGAGAGAAAGTACCTCTTTCCACATCTTCTCCGGAAATTCTTACATTGTGACCTTCTACTAAAAGCGTTGCATAAGCCAGCCATTCTCCAAGAGCCCAATCTAAATTGTTCCCTTCGATAGCTTTGATTCTATTTTCGAAAAGTCTTGTGATTTTATTTAAGAACTTTTTATCAGCTGGAAGCGTTGACATTTTAATTGCCAATTCTTTCAACTTTTCTAAGTCATATTTTGTATCAACAGCATCCTGAACTGCACCTCTTTTTCCAATTGGATAGTTTGTCCAGTCTTCTGACATGAAAACATCCATCACGTTTTTCTCAATTTCTTTAGAAGCATCAAAGTCCTTATCTAAAAGTTCTTTGAATTCGGTTTCCATTTTAGCGATAACATCGTTTGATGTAACGTGATCTTTAAGTAATTTCTCTTTATAAATTTCTCTTGGATTCGGATGTTTAGAAATTGTTTTATATAAATTAGGCTGTGTAAATCTTGGCTCATCCCCTTCATTGTGACCGTATTTTCTATATCCTAATAAATCGATGTAAACATCTTTCCCGAATTTAGCTCTGAAATCAGCAGCAAAATGAATGGCATGAACCACGGCTTCTGCATCATCTGCATTGACGTGCATTACAGGAGATTCTGTAACTTTTGCAACATCTGTACAATAAGTAGAAGATCTTGCGTCCATATAGTTAGTTGTAAATGAAACCTGATTATTTACAACAATATGAACTGTACCACCCGTTCTGTAACCTTCCAAAGTCATCATCTGAGCAACTTCGTAAGCAATACCTTGTCCAGCTAAAGCCCCATCTCCATGGATAATGATCGGTAAAACTTTAGAAAAATCTTTATATTTATCATCAACTTTTGCACGGCAAATACCTTCAACTAAAGCAGCAACCGTTTCTAAGTGAGAAGGGTTTGGAGTCAAGTTGATAGCAACTTCTTCTCCTGAAGCAGTTTTAACAATTTTAGATGAACCTAAATGATATTTAACGTCACCTGAGAATACATCTTCTTCAAATTCTTTCCCTTCAAACTCTGAGAAAATCTGCTTGTAAGATTTACCGAAAATATTGGTTAACACATTCAATCTACCTCTGTGAGCCATTCCTAAAACAACCTCATCAACACCAAGTTGAGAAGATCTTGAAATCAACTGATCCAAAGCAGGAATTAAAGTTTCACCACCTTCTAAAGAGAATCTTTTCTGACCTACAAATTTTGTGTGAAGATAATTTTCAAAAGCAACTGCCTGATTTAATTTAAGTAAAATCTCAGTTTTTTCGTTTGCATTAAGACTTGGATGGTTTTCGTTAACCTGAATCCATTGTTTAATGAAATCTTTTTCCTGAACGTTATTGATGTGCATGTATTCCACACCGATAGAATCACAATAGATGTTTTCTAAGTGTGTAATCAATTCCTGTAAAGTTGCAGGACCTTTCATTCCTGTTTCAACGGCACAGTTGAATTTTGTATTTAAATCTGATTTGTCAAGACCGAAATTTTCGATATCTAAAGTCGGAGTATAATGTCTTCTTTCACGAACAGGATTTGTTTTTGTGAAAAGATGACCTCTCGTTCTGTACGCCTCAATAAGATTTACAACCTTAAATTCCTTCTTGATATGCTCCGGAACTTCTCCATTTGAAGCTGCCTGAGAAATCTGCTGAACTGCAGGCGCAGAATTTCCCGAATTTTTGATGTACTGGATGTCTTCTTCATCAGAATAGTTCTCCAATGCAAAATCAAAGCCTTGAAAAAAGGCTTTCCATGATGGTTCTAAAGAGTCCGGGAATTTTAGGTATTGTTGGTATAAATCCTCAATTAACTGAGAATGAGCTGCGTTTAGGAATGAAAATCTGTCCATTATTACAGTTTATCTATTATTAAATTTTGTTTAACGAATTAATCCTCAAATTTAATAAAAAAAAACGGGTTAGGATAGTCTCAAACCTTTAAAAAAATTATAAAATCAATAATTGGGAATAAATCATCTATATACCGAAAGTGAAATTTTCATATTAACATCCTGACCTTCCGCAGGTGACTCTATAAACATCTGATAAACATCACCATATCTCATTTCATCTTTCTTAGCTTTCTGCATCAGCTGTTGAATCGCTTTTACTCTTCCAGCATAAGAACCTTTGTAGTAGATAACATAATTTTCTGTCGGACTCACCGATCTGAAACTGAAATTATTATCTGCGATTCCTATTTTTTTAGATAATGGAATTCCGAAAAAGTAAGAAACTTCGTTGTCTTTAAAATTGTCGGCATCGGTAATCAAAACAGGATAACCCACCTCATCATTTTTTTTACCTAAATCCATCGACACAAAATTGTTTACTTTATTGTAATTCATCACGATGTTTTTGTACAAAGCATCTTTTTTATTGGAAGCACTTACATTGACTCCCAAAATCATCTTTTCTTCTTCTTTTTCAACCATCAAACTGTCGTATTTAATCGCAGCTAATTGATTGTCTTTTTCTACTTTATTACCTAAAACATTTTTAAGATTCAGCATACTTTTGTTAATGTTTTCAGCAAATTTATCTTCCGTCCAGAAATTCTGAGCTCTTGATAAAAGCGATAACTTCGGAGTATGCACAAACCACTTTATTTTTGTTTTTTCAGCAGAAACAACAGTAAATTTCACATCAATTAAAGTCGGATTTTCATCTTCGTCTTCAAAAAGCTGATATCTTAAAGTTTTGTTTGGATTTTCGTATCTGATAAACATTTCTCCGCCATCTTCACTTTTCGGATCATTGTAACTGATTGCGCTTCCCTGCCCTTCGTAAGGCGAATAATAATCGATCTCAATTGTTTTTGAGCTTGAGAAAAAGTTATTCCAACGCGTGAAGTTCTGTAAATTATTAAACTGATTAAAAACTTTTTCAATAGGGTAATCCACTTCCTTTTCGATAGTAAATTCTTTACTTTCGTCAACAAAATAGTACATTGAAGCAGCATAAGCTCCCACCAAAAGTACTACAATAACCGCTATGATTTTAAAAAAACGCATCGCACAAAAGTAAGACAAATAAAAAAAGTGACCAATATATTGATCACTCTTGTTTTTATCTTTTTTAAGAATTTATCCTATGTGAGTTCCTGGTTTTAAAACTGCACCTTTTTTCACAACAACAATTCCGTCTTGTACAGAATGAGTTCCATAATCACCATCTTGAAGATGTTTACCTCCGATGATTCTTACGTTGTCACCGATGTAACAGTTTTTATCTAAAATTGCTCTTTCAATGTAACAGTATTTTCCAATTCCCATATTTGGCAAACCTTTTCTGTCATTCATTACGATATCGGTTGTATTTTGGTAAAAATCAGCTCCCATAATGTAAGAATTGACAATTGTACTTCCTTTATCTACTCTTGTACGGTTTCCAATCACTGAATTTTCGATTTTATCTGCCATAATAATACATCCATCTCCGAAAACAGCTTTACTCACGTAAGAACCATTAACTTTTGACGGCGGAAGCATTCTCGCACGTGTAAAAATCGGCGCTGACGAAAATAGATTAAATTGTGGAAAATCATGACAAAGATCCAGATTAGCTTCGTAGAAAGATTCAATGGTTCCAATATCTGTCCAATAACCTTCATACTGATAACTTAAAGTAGTATATTTTCCGATAGAATTTGGAATAATATCTTTCCCGAAATCATCTCCCGCTCCATCATCAAACATCTTCTTTAAAATGCTTTTAGAAAAAATATAAATTCCCATTGAGGCTAAATATTCTTTTCCTTTGATTTTGTTTTCTTCCGAAACTTCAGATTCAAGACCATTAAGCTCATCAAACCCCGGTTTTTCTACAAACGAAGTAATATTTCCTTCATCATCAGATTTTAAAATTCCAAAACCTGTCGCATCTTTAGAATTTACAGGAATTGTAGCAATCGTTACGTCTCCACCTTTTTCAAGATGAAAATCTAGCATTTCATTAAAATCCATCTGATATAACTGATCTCCAGAAAGAATCAGAATGTATTCATAATCATATTTTTCCAAATGCTTCATCGACTGACGAACCGCATCTGCAGTTCCCTGAAACCAACTGTCGCTGTCAACATTCTGTTCAGCAGCCAAAATATCTACGAAACCTTTACTAAAGATATCAAAATGGTAAGAATTTTTGATATGTGAGTTCAAAGAGGCTGAATTAAACTGCGTTAAAACCAAGATTTTATTTAAACCTGAATTTAGACAATTAGAAATAGGAATATCCACCAATCTGTATTTTCCTGCGATAGGAACAGCCGGTTTTGATCTTGAATACGTTAACGGAAAAAGCCTTGTTCCTCTTCCACCTCCCAAAACAATGGAAATGACGTTATGTTTCATAAATATCTGCGTTTTTATTATTTATATAGTTTGTTTGTTTTTTGACAGAATATTAAATTACTGATTATATAAAGCTATGTATTTTTCTGCTGATTTTTCCCATGCAAAATCAAATTTCATATTAGATAAAATCAATTCATCCATTTGAGCTTTGTTTTTATACACATTTAAACCACGACTGATTGCGTGAATGATATCATCAACTCCGGGATAAGTGAAATTTAATCCCGAACCTCCGGTTGTAATATCTTTTACGGTATCTCTCAATCCGCCTGTATAACTTACAATAGGAACTGTTCCGTATCGCATCGCATACATTTGATTAAGACCACAAGGTTCAACCCTTGAAGGCATTAACAAGAAGTCTGCCGAAGCGTAGATTTTATGTGATAAATGTTCTTTATATCCAATATCTGTCGCAAAATTTGAGTAAACCGAGTCCATTTCTTTCAATTGTTGTTCGATATAAGCATTTCCGGAGCCGAGAACGATTATATTTAAACCTCCAAAACTTTGCTTAATACTTCTCCAAATCAAATCCGGAAGTAAATCTGCGCCTTTTTCTGTAGCAAACCTTCCAATAAACGCAAATAGAGGAAGCTCTGGGTTTAAACCATATTCTTTACAAAGTTTAATTTTATTCTTCTTTTTAGTTTTTAAAGCATTTTTAATATTAAAATTAAAATCGATCATAGGATCGGTTTGCGGATTCCAAACATCCGTATCAATCCCATTAATAATTCCGTAGGCTTTTGAAAACTCTTCCCTTACCAAACTTTCAAGACCTCTGAAACTCACAAATAATTCTTCCAAATAACCTTCTGAAACCGTTGTAAATGCATCTGCACATTTAATCATACAGGCCAAAGGATTGATGAAACCGTTCCAATCTAGCAATCCCCATTTGTAATGATCAAAAGCAGGCATATAGCTTACCATATCCCAACTCATCATTCCTTGATATTCTCCGTTGTGAATCGTTCCGATGGTTTTTACACCTTTGAGAAATTCAAATTCATAGCAATTTTCCACCATAAAAGGAACCAAACCGGTGTGATAATCGTGACAATGCAATACATCAGGACGAATTTTCATCGCTGATAACCAATGTAAAACTCCATGCTGAAAAGCCAAAAACTGAAAACTTTCATCCTGATATCCGTAGGGATTTTCGCGATCGAGCAATCCGGGAATTTTCACCATAAACAATTCAAAACCCAAAACATCAGTTGCCTCTTTCAAAACCTGAACTTGTAGCATATTTGAACCCTGGTGAATAAAGCCGTCGAAAACCACTTCAAAATCGTAATCGTATACAAAATGTTTATTATACCAAGGCATCACTACTTTGGCATTGATATCTTTTATTTTATTCTGATATTTCGGCAGCGCACCGACTACATCTGCCAATCCGCCAACTTTTGCTACGGGATAACATTCTGTACTGAGGTGAAATATTGTCATTTTTTGTGTTGTTTAATCCTATTTAGTTTATATTTTTTATCTTTTCTCTGTTTTAAAACAATTCCCGAAAGGGCAGGAAGATTTAAACTGATTGATCTCGGTCGATTCATCCATTCATCATGATCTTCTCGGAAAATATTGGCTTCTACTCCACTTCCGCTATATTTTTCGTCATCGGAATTGAGAACAACTTCCCAATGCGTCCCCGAATTCACACCCACTTTATAGTCTAAAACCTGCGGAGTAAGATTTAAAATAACCATAAAAACATCATCCCGTCTCTTTCCTTTTCTTAAATAAATATATACAGAATTATCGGTATCATTAGCTTCAACCCATTCAAAACCATTAGGATTAAATTGATTTTCGTAAAGAGAAGTTTCATTTTTATACAAATGATTTAAATCTTTCACTAAATTCTGCAAACCTTTATGAACCGGATATTCCAACAAATGCCAATCTAAACTTTGTTTAAAATTCCATTCATTCGTTTGTCCGAATTCATCTCCCATAAACAGTAATTTTGCTCCGGGATGGGTAAACATATAAACATATAATGCTCTGAGATTGGCAAATTTCTGCCATTCATCACCTTTCATTTTATAAATAAGACTTGCTTTTCCGTGTACAACCTCGTCGTGAGACAAAGGCATCATGTAATTTTCATTGTACATATACATCGACGCAAAAGTAAGTTTGTGATGATGATGTTTTCGGGCAATCGGATCTTCTTTAAAATAAAATAAAGTATCGTGCATCCAACCCATCATCCATTTCATTCCGAAACCTACGCCTCCATCATGAACAGGTTTTGTCAATTTTGGAAAATCTGAACTTTCCTCAGCAATTGTCATTACATTATTGCCAAATTCTTTATAAACTGCTGTATTAAATTCCTGAAGAAAAGTTTTGGCTTCAAGATTTACATTTTCACCATAAATATTCGGTTCCCACTCCCCTTCATTTCTTGAATAATCCAAATGCAGCATAGAAGTTACTGCATCAACACGAAGTCCATCTGCATGATAACGTTCAAGCCAAAAAACAGCATTCGAAATCAAAAAAGATTTTACTTCATTTCTTCCATAATTGAAAATGTATGATTTCCAGTCGGGATGAAAACCTTTTCGAGGATCTTCATGTTCATACAAATAAGAACCGTCGAAACGATGTAATCCGTTTGCATCACCAGGAAAATGCGAAGGAACCCAATCTAAAATTACACCAATATCATTTTTGTGAAGTTCATTTATCAAAAACATTAAATCTTGAGGCGAACCAAAGCGTGAAGTTGCTGCAAAAAAACCAGTAATTTGATAACCCCAACTTGGGTCATAGGGAAATTCCATAATTGGCATAAATTCCACATGTGTGAAACCCATTTCCTTTACATATGGAACTAATTTTGAGGCAATATCTCTGTAATTTAGAAACTTTTCAGAATCATCTGAATTTCGCATCCAAGAACCTAAATGAATTTCATAAACAGAAATCGGAGATTCCAGACTATTTTTTTGCCAACGTTTTTCAAGCCATTCACGATCTTCCCATTGATACCAATTGGTAGAAACCATCGATGCAGCCTGAAGGTTTTGCTCCCAGCTTAATGCATAAGGATCACTTTTTTCTAAAATTTCCCCTTGAACAGTTTCAATCGCATATTTATAAAGCGTACCCCATGAGAGCGCAGGAATAAAGCCTTCCCAAATACCCGATTGATCCCACCTTGGAAACAGAATATGTTCCCGATGGTTCCAATTGTTAAAATTCCCAATAACAGAAACTTTTTTGGCATTCGGAGCCCAAACCGAAAAATAAACCCCTTTTACCCCATCTTTCTCAACCGAATGAGCGCCAAACTTTTCGTAGAGCTTGTAATGTTTACCTTCCTTAAAAAGATACACATCATGTTCTGTAAAAAGTGTGTAGGTCTTCACAAAATTCATCATATAGGTTTTTATTCTAAATCAATCGTAAACTATATATTATTCATTAAATAACGATGACTATCAAATATATAAATTTTTCCCTTGGTAAAAGCTATTTTTAATCAATTTTAATATGATTTCTTAAATAAATTTTTTATAAATTTATAAGTTTTAAAACCGTTTAAAACACACAATGAAATTTACGCTCAACACGGCAGAAAAAGACACAAGACCAATTTTCATCACCGGAAATTTCAACAAATGGAATCCGAAAGATTATAATTTTCAGCTTCAGCAGTCTGATGAAAACACTTACAACATCAATATCGATGACGAAATTCTTGCAGATATTGTGGAATATAAATTTACAAAAGGAGGCTGGGAAAATGTAGAATTAGATAAATTCGGAAGTATTACCCCCAACAGAAAAGTTAAAAAATCATCTGCTCCAAGTTCTGATTTCGTCGAAAAATGGAGATTCAATTGGGGACCTTTCAAAAAAGAGTTTTTCCCAATTGTAGAAGTAATCTCAGAAGAATTTTACATTCCTCAACTTGATCGCTACCGAAAAGTCTGGGCACTTTTACCCCACGATTATTATGTTTCAGAAGAAAAATATCCTGTTCTTTATCTTCAGGATGCTCAAAATTTATTTAATGAAGGTAGTCCTTACGGAAATTGGGAAATAGACAAAAAACTTTCAATTCTTGCAGAATACGGTCGTGGTGACATGATTGTAATTGCGGTAGAACATGGAAGTGAAGACCGGATTAAAGAATATATTTTTGACAATGATAATGTTGCAAACGGCTCGGAAGGTAAAAAATACATCAGATTTATTACCGATACTTTAAAACCATTTGTTGATGAACGTTACCGCACTAAAAAAGACAGGGAAAATACAGGAATCGGAGGAAGTTCGTTAGGTGCTTTAATCAGTATTTACAGCGGATTTTTGTATCCTGAAGTGTATTCTAAATTATTGATTTTTTCGCCATCACTTTGGGTAGAACCGAATAATAATTTTCCGATGATGAATTTCAGAGTCCCTTTTAAGACTAAAATTTATCTTTATGGCGGTGAACAGGAAGGTTCAAAAATGGTTAAAAGAATTCAGGTTTTTGAAAATTATCTAAAACGTTGGGAAAAGAAAAATCTTTTTGATTTTGAATTTAAAACAAGTATCAATCCCGACGGAGCTCACAGCGAGTTTTACTGGTCGCAGGAATTTCCGAGAGCGATTGAATGGCTTTTCTATAACAACACCGAAAATCCTGTTGAAGTAAAGCCGCATCAGGAAAATATTAAAAATTAATACATTTAAAAATGAAAATATTTAACAAAAAAAATAAACAATACGCTCAAGTTTTTAGACTTTTTACAGAAGATTCATGGACTTTAAATGCTAAAAATTTCAATAAAAATATTGCACTTTTATTTACCGGAAAAAAATATGAAGTTTTCATTGAAACCAGCGAAGAAACTATTACTTATTATATAGGTTTAGGAAAAGAGACACTGCAAAATTTTGAATTTCAACAAATCGGGGTAAAATTTTCTCAGAATCAGAAAAAAAATATTCAGACGGTTCCGACTTTATTTATTGCTGATTTTATTAATGAAAAACAATTTGAAGAATTTACAAAAGGCCTTTTCTTAGGAACTTACAATTATCCCTTCAGTAGAATTCATGCTTTTTGGAATGAATCTTTCGAACTTCACTTTGGAAATTTAAGTCAGAAAAAACTGGATGTCATTTCAGAGCGAATTGATGCAATCTGCGAAGGACAAATGACTTGTCAGGATTGGCTTAATAAGCCAGCCAACTTGAAAAGACCTGAAGCTCTCAATACTTATTTGAAAAATTTAGCCAAAAAAAATCAGTTAAAATATACTGTATTCAACAGAAAAAAATGTGAAGAACTTGGTTTGGGAGCTTTTCTTGCTGTAAATCAAGGAAGTGCCTATGATGCTGCTTTTACAATTTTAGAATATAAAACAACCGAGAAAAATGCAAAAACATTCGGATTGGTCGGAAAATGTGTTTTGTTTGATACAGGCGGAATTTCCATTAAAGCGGCAGACAATATGCATTACATGAAATCTGACATGGGAGGTGCAACTGCGGTTCTTGGAGCACTTATTTACGCATCGCAAATGAAACTTCCCGTTAACATTACAGCAATTTTACCGATTACCGACAATGCAATTTCTGAAAATGCATATTTACCTAGCGACGTAATCACAGCTTACAACGGAAAAACCATTGAAGTTCTCAACACCGACGCAGAAGGCAGAATGACACTTGCAGACGGATTATCTTATCTTTCAAAAAATTACAAAACTGATATTTTAATTGATCTTGCAACACTTACAGGAAGCTCTGTAAGAATGTTCGGAGATACTTGTGGTGCGATGTTCTCAAACAATGAAGAGTTGAAAAATTTATTAATTAAAACAGGCGACAAAATCAATCAGAGACTATGGAATCTTCCTTTATGGGATGTTTGGCTGGATGATTTTAAATCTGATGTTGCCGACTTTAAAAATATCTCAATGAAACCTCTTGGAGATTGTATTATTGCTGCAAAATTCTTAGAACAATTTATAGAAAACCACCCAAATTGGGCGCACCTTGATATTGCGGGAGTTGCGTTTGGAAATGTGGGATATGCAAAAGAAAAAGCTGCAACCGGATTTGGCGTACAATTATTAGCCGATTTAATCGAAAATTATCATTAAAAATTAGTTTTTTAGAGATTTTCTTCTTATACTTGATTAGTAATTTTCAAAAGCACACCGATTATCTATTTTTAGTATTAAATAATCAATAATCATAAGCTTTTATTTTTTATAATTTAATAAAAATTAAAAATCATTATATGAAGGAGAAAACCATCGTATGTATTTCGTGCTATTATAAAGGTTACGATTTTATGGACGAGATGAAAAAGCTCGGTAATAAAATCATCCTCGTAACATCGGAAAATTTAAAAGAAAAAAACTGGCCATGGCACGCTGTCGACGAAGTTTTCTATATGCCGGAAATTAAACCTTCGGTATGGAATCTTGACCATCTTATTCAGGGATTTTCACATTTAATGAAAACCCGAAAAGTAGATGCCGTAATCGCTTTGGATGATTATGATGTTGAAAAAGCTGCGCTTATTCGCGAAACATTCCGTATTCCGGGAATGGGACAAACAACGCACCGTTATTTCAGAGACAAACTTGCAATGCGTCAAAAAGCAAAAGATTCAGGAATTAATGTTCCTGAGTTTACTGCTGTGTTTAACGATCAGGAAGTAAAAGATTTCACCGAAAAAGTTTCTCCACCTTGGGTTTTAAAACCACGTTCGGAAGCTTCTGCATCGGGAATCAAAAAATTAAAAACTCAGGAAGAACTTTGGGTGGCGCTTGAAAATTTAGGCGAAGAAAGACATTTATTTCTCTTGGAAAGTTTTAAACCAGGCGATGTTTATCATGTTGACAGTTTAACCTTTAATAAAGAAATTGTTTTCACATCTGCTTCAAAATACTTAGCTCCTCCAATGCAGGTTTCTCATGAAGGCGGTGTTTTCCGTACTAAAACTTTAGGCAGATATTCTGACGAATTTAAAGCCTTAGAAGAAGCCAATGCGAAAGTTTTAAATAATTTCGGATTGATGAATGGTGCCACTCATACAGAATTTATCCGTGGAAAAGAAGATGGAAAATGGTATTTTCTGGAAACTTCTTCAAGAGTTGGAGGCGCACATATTCCTGATTTGGTGGAAGCCTCGAGCAATATCAATATTTGGCGTGAGTGGGCAAAAATCGAAGACGCACTTTTAAGAGGTACCCATTATGAAGTTTCAAAACCTACCGGATATTATTCAGGATTAATTGTCGCACTGATTAAAGATTTAGCTCCAGATTATAAAGATTTTGAATGTGAAGAAGTTGTAAAATTCCTACCAATCGATTATCACGTAGGAATTGTTTACAAATCAAGTGATTCTGTAATTGTACAGGAAAGATTGGATTTTGCTGCAGAGAAAATCCATGCTGAAATGTTGAATGTACTTCCTCCAAAAGATAAACCGAGTTCTTAATTTCCAATGAATAAAAATATTGATATTAAAGAAATTATAGATTTTATAAAAATTAATTTGCCAAAAGAATCTCAGTTAAATATTAATTTAAACATCATTGAAATTGGAGAATGGAAAAACAAAGCTTATTACAAATTTGTTGATTCTACAAATGCCAATAAACAAGGATCAAAATGGCAATTTAAGGATAATATTATTTTAGAACATCCAAAATACGGAACACTTATTTTAGACATACTTAAAGATGATCAACTCGGCGGAATTGAATTTTTTAAGTTCATATAATTAACTCAAATAAAAACTCAAATAAGAAAATATGCCTCAGATAGAACACACAGATTATTATTCTCACATTTTGGGAACAAGCCTTAAAGTTGAGGTTACAGGACATTTCGGTTACCCTATCATCATGTTTCCTACTTCACAAGGTTTATATACGCAAAATCATGATTTTCATCTTAACAGCAGCATCAATTATTTTGTTGAACAGGGAAAAGTAAAATTATACAACATTCAAACTATTGATGCGTGGAGTTTTTATGACGAAAAAATTTCTCCACAACAAAGAATCAGAAATTATGAAAAATATGTACAATTTCTGATTCAGGAATTTGTTCCCTATATTCAAAAAATTCATCAAACTCATCGTGTTGCCATTGCTGGAGCAAGTTTCGGTGGATATCATGCAGCGAATTTTGCGTTCAGATTTCCTGATGTAATTTCTCACTTATTCTGTCTTTCGGGAGCTTTTAGCATTAGAAATTTCATGGATGGCTATGACGGAGAACTCGTTTATTTTAACTGTCCGAGAGAATTTGTAAAAAATGACGAAGCTTGGAAATACAAACATATGCATATTGTTTTAAGCACTTCCGATGAAGACATTTGTAAAGATAAAAATGTGGAAATGGCAGAAATTTTAGCCTCAAAAGGAATTGATTTCTGGTACGACGAAAAAAAGTGGATCAATCACGATTGGCCGCTTTGGAGAATGACTTTCCCAACCTATATCGGAACATTTTTTTAGAATTAAAAACAACTCAAATCTTAATATTTAAACATTAAAAACAAAATTATGGCAAAAAAAGTAGGAATTTTATTCGGGATGGAAGATACATTTCCGTGGGCATTTATTGATAAAGTTAACGAGCTGGGAGGCGGAGAAATCATCGCTGAACCAGTAAATATAGATAAATTAGAACAAGGTGCAGATTATGGTTATGCAGTAATTATTGACAGAATTTCTCAGGATGTTCCTTTTTACAGAGCTTATCTAAAAAATGCAGCATTGAACGGAACTTATGTAATCAACAATCCTTTTTGGTGGAGCGCAGATGAAAAATTTTTCAACAATGCTTTAATGTCAAAACTTGGAATCCCGTTACCTAAAACTGTTTTGCTTCCTTCACACGAAAGACCTACAGATACTTCCGAAACATCTTTTAGAAATCTAAAATTTCCACACGATTGGGAATATATTTTTGATTATGTAGGATTTCCGGCTTATATGAAACCTCACGATGGCGGTGGTTGGAAAAGTGTTTACAGAGTTGAAAACCCACAGGATCTTTGGGATAAATTGAGCGAAACAGAACAATTGGTGATGATGGTTCAGGAAGAAATTGTTTTTCAGGATTATTACAGAGTTTATTGTTTAGGACAAAAATACGTTCACATTATGCCTTATGAGCCGAGAAATGCACCTCATTTGAGATATGAAACAACTCATCAGACTGAAGGTGAAGATTTAAAAAAATTACTGAAAACGATTCACGATTATACAATCAAAATGAATCAGGCTTTAGGATATGATTTCAACACAGTAGAATTTGCTGTAAAAGACGGAATTCCTTATGCAATTGATTTTTGTAATCCGGCTCCAGATGCAGACAGAAACTCTGTAGGAGAAGAAAATTTCGCTTGGATTGTGGAGCATTCAGCAAAATTAGCTATTGAAAAAGCAAAAGAATATGTTCCCGGAAAACCAAATATCGCTTGGGGAACTTTCGTAAAAGATTCAGTTAAATAAAAAATACAAAAACACAGATAAAAAAATGCATCAATTTACTATAGGAATCGAAGAAGAGTATCAGATTATCGATGTTGAAAGCCGCGATTTGATTTCTCATGTTTCAAAAATCATTGAAGGTGGAAAAGCTGTTTTAAGTGAAAATTTAAAGCATGAAATGCACGAATCTATGATTGAAATGGAAACCGGAATTTGCCAAAACATCCAGGAAGCTCAGGCTGAACTAACCAATCTGAGACGTCATTTAATCAATACAGCTCACGAACAGGGACTTCGTGTTTCCGGTGGCGGAACTCACCCTTTTTCAAACTGGGAACACAATACGATCACAAACGGAGAACGTTACAATAAAATTGTAGATGATATGGGTGATGTTGCCCGTGGAAACCTCATTTTCGGTTTGCACGTTCATATCGGAATCCCCAATCGTGAAGAAGGTGTAAGAATTCAAAATGTAATGCGATATTTTCTTCCACATGTTTATGCACTTTCTGTAAACTCCCCATTTTGGATTGGTAGAAATACAGGATTCAGATCTTATAGACAAGAGATTTTCGTTAAATTTCCAAGAACAGGAATTCCGAGTTACTTCAATTCTTTAGCAGAATTTGACAGTTATGTGGATCTTTTGGTAAAAACAGGAACAATCGATAATGCTAAAAAGATTTGGTGGGATTTGCGTGTTCATCCATTCTACCCTACCATTGAATTCAGAATTTGCGATATGCCCTTGAGAATCGAAGAAACGGTTTGTTTGGCGGCAATTATGCAGAGTTTAGTGGCTAAAATTTATAAACTGCATCAACAGAATTTAAGTTTTAGAAGCTACAGAAGATTATTGCTGAATGAAAATAAATGGCGTGCCTCAAGAGATGGGATTCATTCTCATCTAATTGATTTTGGAAAAGAAGAATCTGTTCCTTATGCCGATCTTTTGAAAGAACTTTTGGAATTTATTGACGATGTAGTAGATGAATTGGGGTGCAGAAAAGAAGTGGAATATGCCTGGAAAATTTTAGAAAACGGAACCGGTGCAGATCGACAATTAGCGGTTTATAAAGAAACCGGCGACTTGAAGAAAGTAGTTGATTACATGATCTCTGAGACCGAATTTGGTATTACTCACGGCGAAGCTGCTATATAATATTTTCATAACTTTGCAGAAATTATGAGGTTATGAAAGATGTAAGAATTGCTTTGCTGGATATGAATAACAATCAGGCAAATCAAGGTTTTAAAAATATTAAAGAAATCTCTGAAACGTTCAAAAAGCAGTCAGAAGAAAATATTACGATTGCAAGTTTTGATATAAGATTTAAAAACGAGATTCCGAATATTGAAGATTTTGATATATTTATTTCTTCTGGAGGACCGGGAAATCCACACCGTGAGGGTTTTGAATGGGAGCAGAAATTTGCTGATTTTTTAGATGCTGTTTATCTCCACAACAAACAAAATGAAACTAAGAAATATCTATTTTTAATTTGTCATTCTTTCCAATTGGCGAGTATTCATTGGGATTTGGGAAATATCTGTAAAAGAAAATCCTATTCTTTTGGAGTGCAGCCGATTCATAAAACTGATGAAGGTGAGGATGAGTTTTTATTTAAAAATTTACCCGACCCTTTTTATGCAGTAGATTCTAGAGCATATCAGTTTATTGAACCTAAGTTGGAGTGTTTTGAAGAATTAGAAATGAAAATAGTGGCAATTGAAAAATTCCGTCCCAATATTAATTTAGAAAGAGCCATTATGGCAATTCGTTTTTCTGATGAAATTTTTGGAACTCAGTTTCATCCGGAAGCAAATCCTGACGGAATGATTGAAAACCTTAAAGACGAGAAAAATAAAGAAGCCATGATTGAAAACTACGGAATGGAAAAATATCTGGAAACTGTAGACAGAATCAATGATGAAGATAAAATCGTTCTTACACAATCTCAGATTTTACCTCGCTTTTTAAGTGATGCGAAGAAAAACATTTTGAAAGTAAATACAGCTACGGCATAAAAATAATTCAAATAAAAAAAAATTAAAATCGAGCATTATTGCTCGATTTTTTAAATCACAAAAGAAAAAAAACATGATTCAAAATTACAGAAAACAGTTTAACGAAGAATTCTCTCAGGAAAAATACAATCAGATGAAATCTCTGCTGATTGAAAAAAGCGGTTTAGAGCCGGGATTTAGACTTTCTGAAAGTCCAATCTTTTTAACTCAGGAATTCAAAGAAAAATTGGTTTCCGCAAGTGAAAGTATCATTGATCAAATCAAGAATTTACCTGAAGGAGCTTTAGAAAAATCAATTCCCGAAAACTGTAAAGTTCCGAATGATACGAAACAGCCTCACTTTTTCACGATAGATTTTGGAATCTGCAAAAGCGAAAACGGTAAAATTGAACCTCAACTCATTGAACTACAAGCCTTCCCTTCACTATATGCTTTTCAGAATGTTTATGAAGATACATTTTGTGAGGTTTACCCTTTTTTAAATGTGTTGAAGAATAAAATTTCACACGAAGATTATCAGAAACATTTGTATGAATTAATCGTTGGAAATGAAAATCCCGAAAACGTAATCTTACTTGAAATTTATCCTGAAAAACAAAAAACGGCTATTGATTTTGCTTTAACCGAAAAACTTTTAGGTATTAAAACGGTTTGTCTGACAAAAGTCAAAAAAGAAGGAAAGAAGTTATTCTATGAAAACAATGGATTTTTAACCGAAATCAAAAAGATTTATAACCGTGTAATTTTTGATGAGCTTGATAAAATTCCAGACTTGAAAACTGAATTTAATTTCCGTGAAGAAGTCGATGTAGAATGGGTTACTCATCCGAATTGGTTTTTCAAAATATCCAAATATCTTTTACCTTTATTGCAGCATGAATTTGTTCCGAAAAGTTATTTCCTTCATGAGTTTCCTGAAAATGAAAGTTTAGAAAATTTTGTTTTAAAACCTTTATTTTCCTTCGCCGGAAGTGGTGTCAATTTAAATCCGACAAGAGAAATCACGGATGCCATCAATGATAAAGAAAACTATATTTTGCAGAGAAAAGTGAATTATGAACCAATTTTTGAAGATACCAACGGAGAATTTTCAAGAGCGGAAATTCGTTTGCTTTATATTTGGAAAGAAAATGAGGAAAGACCTGTTTTGCTTCAAAATCTTTCAAGAATGACCAAAGCAGCAATGGTAAACGTAGATTTTAATAAAAAAGATGCCATTTGGATTGGAAGTTCCCATGCGTTTTTTGGATAATAAAATATTTAATTGATAAAATCAGAAAAAACCTCAGAAATTTCTGAGGTTTTTATATTATGTAGAAACTATTTTTAAATCCTATCCTCCTCAAGCAATTCTCTCGCCTGATACTCCTGAACAAGGTCAATCGCATTAGAAATTACATCACTTAAAGCCGTAATAAAGGTTCCTTCTTCCGCCATTCCCATTGCGTGTTTTAACGCATCAATTTCTTTAGGAATAGTCTCATAGCTTACATCTCTTCCTGAGGTCTGCATCCCATCGATAATTAAACCATTGATTTCTTCCTCTGTTCTTCCACGAAGATGTTTCTCGTTTCTGATGATGATATGATCAAACATTCTTCCTGCAATTTTTCCGCACAATCTGATATCTTCATCACGACGGTCTCCAACTCCTGAAATGATTCCGATTTTCTTGGTAGATTCTACGTTTTTAAGATAATCTTCAATGGCTTCATAACCTGCCGGATTGTGGGCAAAATCAATTAAAACTTTAAAGTTTTTAAATTTAAAAACATTCAGCCTTCCTGGAGTCAATTGCGCACTTGGAATAAATGTACGAAGTGAATTGGAAATATCTTCAATCCCGAAACCATAAAGATAACAAGCCAAACTTGCGGCCAGAACGTTATCAATCATAAATTTCGCTTTTCCTTCCATCGTAATAGGGAAATCCTTTACCTTCCCGATTCTTATTTTCCAGTCGCCCTTTTTGATCGTTACGTAACCTTCTTCATAAACGCAGGTTGTACGACCTTCTTTAGCAAATTTCTTGATATGTTCGTTGTTTTCATCCAAACTGAAAATCGCAACATTACTCGGTAAATCATTAATGATTCTCATCGAATATTCGTCTTCGGCATTCAAAACGCTCCATCCGTTTTTCTTTACGCTGTCGAGTACTACTCTTTTTACTTTGGTTAAATCTTTCAGATTGTGAATATCATTCATTCCTAAATGATCTTCCTTTATATTTGTTAAAACTCCTATATCACATTGCCCGAAACCTAAACCTGACCGAAGAATTCCACCTCTTGCAGTTTCCAAAACGGCAAATTCTACTGTCGGATCTTTAAGGATAAATTCAGCCGAAATAGGACCGGTTGTATCACCTTTTGTCAACATCGTATTTTGAATATAAATTCCGTCTGATGTTGTAAATCCTACTCTGTACCCGTTACTTTTTACAATATGTGAAATTAATCTTGTTGTAGTCGTTTTACCGTTAGTTCCCGTCACTGCAATAATTGGAATTGTAAATGGTTTTCCTTGCGGATACAGCATATCGACAACCGGAGCAGCAACATTTCTCGGAAGACCTTCACTTGGAGCCAAATGCATTCTGAAACCAGGTGCTGCATTCACTTCAATAATCGCTCCTCCACTTTCCTTTAAAGGCTGTGTAAGATTTTCGGCCATAATATCAATACCGCAAACATCTAAACCAATGATCTTAGAAATTCTTTCTGCCATAGTGATATTCTCGGGATGCACCATATCAGTCACATCGATAGAAGTTCCGCCTGTAGAAAGATTAGCTGTCGATTTTAAATAAACGACCTCACCTCTTTGAGGAATTGTTTCTAAGGTATACTGAAGTTTTTCAAGCAGTTCTGTAGTATCTTTATCAACATTGATTTCCGTCAATACATTTTCGTGACCATATCCTCTTCTTGGATCTTGATTTTCTTTTTCAATTAATTGTTCAAGATTAGATTCTCCGTCACCAACAACATGAGCAGGAACTCTTCTCGCTGCTGCAACCATTTTATTATTAATTACCAAAACTCTAAAATCATATCCGGTAATATATTTCTCTACAATAACCTTTCGGGAGTATTTCTGAGCGTGCTCTAAACCCGTAACTGAAGAAACCCAATCATTTACATTAATTGATGAACCTTTTCCGTGATTTCCATCCAAAGGCTTGATAACGATTGGATAACCTATTTTTTTTATAACACTTTTAAGCTCTTCCTCATCAACAATTAAATCTCCCATTGGGACAGGAATTGCAGCTTCATGAAGCATTCTTTTAGTTAATTCCTTATTACAAGCAATATCAACAGCAATCGAACTTGTATTACCTGTAATTGTCGCCTGAAATCTCTGCTGATTCACTCCATAACCCAACTGCACCAGAGAATTGCTCCCCAATCTAATCCAAGGAATTTTTCTTGAAACTGCTTCTTCAACAATGCTTCCAGTTGAAGGACCCAATCTTACACGCTCTCTGATTTCTTTTAATTTCTGAATACAAGCATTAATGTCGTATTCTTTATTTTCAATTAAAGCTGAAGCAATTTCTACCGCCTGTTCAGCTGCATAAATCCCTGCATTTTCTTCAATATAATCAAATACAACGTTATAAATCCCGGGAGATTTTGTTTCGCGTGTTCTTCCGAAACCAGTATCCATTCCCGCTAAAGTCTGGATTTCCAAGGCAATGTGTTCAATCACATGTCCCATCCATGTTCCCGTTTCTATTCTATGAAAAAAACCACCTCTTGTACCCTCAGAACAACGGTGTGAGATAAGTGAAGGTATAAGAAGTTCTATTCGTTCTCGAAAACCTTCAATTTTATTGGTAGGAAAATTCTCTAATTCTTCGAGATCCAAACGCATTTGTATCAACTTCTTTCTTCTTATACTCCAAATATTCGGACCGCGTAAAGCCTGTATCTTCTCAATTTTCATATGCAGCTACTTATTTTTTTTCATTTTGTTAAGTGAAATCATAAATTTTAACAATTATTATTTAATTATTAAAAAATCTAAGATTCACAGTTTAGTTATACCTTTTTATAATTAATAAAAACATCTTTCTAAATCAAAGATAATGTAAAACCTTAAAAAAAACCATAGGGTTATTAAAGATTTATTAAAAAAAAGCAATTTTCGTAAACGATTATAAATCAAACTAAATACGTTAAAACTGAGTTTAAATTTCCTTAACAATTTATTATTTTTTAAATTTGCAGGCTATGAAACCTGTTGGAAAATTAATTATTATCGGTGGAGCTGTGAATAAAGGCAGCTTTTCTGAGACCGATTACGATCAGAATGTTGAAAAAAATCTTAACTTTTTTGAGAGAGGAATCTTAAGGAAAATCATTACTGAATCTAAAAACAAAGAAAACTCTATTATCGAAGTCATTACTACGGCTTCGCAGATTCCCCAAATTGTGGGTGCAGAATATAAAAAAGCTTTTGAATTTTTAGGAGCCAAAAACGTTAACATTTTAGATATTCACAATCGTGAAGAAGCTAATTCTGATGCTATTGTTGCAAGAGCAAACGCAGCTGATGTTGTGATGTTTACCGGTGGAGATCAGTTAAGATTGACTTCTATTCTTGGCGGAACAAGATTTCATGACGCTATTTTACTGAAATATCAGGAGCAGGATTTTATCTATTCCGGAACTTCTGCAGGAGCAGCAGCTGCCTCTGAAAACATGATTTATCAGGGAAGCAGTTCTGAAGCTTTATTAAAAGGTGAAATTAAAACTACACAAGGTTTAGGTTTAATCGATAATGTAATTGTAGATACACATTTTGTACAAAGAGGAAGAATCGGAAGACTTTTTCAGGCTGTTGTAAATAATCCTAGAACTTTGGGAATTGGTTTGGGTGAAGATACCGGACTTTTCATTCATAATGATACAATGACAGCAGTGGGATCAGGATTGGTGATTATTGTTGACGGAAGATTTATTAAAGATACCAATTTGACGAATATCAATTTAGGTGAACCCATTTCAATCGATAATCTTACTGTTCACGTCATGTCGATGAATGATCATTATGACTTAACGACAAGAAAACTGACGATAGAAAATTCACAGTTTAATCCCATACCTCAAACATAAAAATAAATTAAAAGTGAAGAATTTCTTCACTTTTTTTATATATTTAAAAATCAAATAATCAACATGAAAATTATAATCCACGGTGGTTTTTTCTCTGAAAGCGATCAAAGTCACGAAGTGAAAGTTGCAAAACAAAATTCTTTAAAAAACATCGCTGAAAAAGCTTATCAATATTTAGAAACCAATTCAGCAGTTGATACTGTTGCTTATGCAGTTTCGCTTTTAGAAGATGATGAATTGTTTAATTCCGGAATTGGTTCACAAATTCAAAGTGATGGAATTATCAGAATGAGTGCAGCCTTGATGGATGGTGAAACTCAAAAAATGAGTGGTGTAATCAATATTCAGGATGTGAAAAATCCGATTTTTGTCGCTAAGGAATTGATGAAAGAAGATGACCGTGTTTTAGGCGGAAACGGAGCTAAAAACTATGCTAAAGAACATGGTTTTGAAAATTTTTCAACTGAAATTCCTCAAAGAAGAAAAGAGTACGAAGCTAAGCTTGAAAACGGCGGAAAAGGAACTGTTGGTTGCGTTGCTTTAGATAAAAACGGAAAATTAGCAGTTGCAACTTCTACCGGAGGAAAAGGTTTTGAAATTCCGGGAAGAATTTCTGATTCTGCCACAGTTGCGGGAAATTATGCCAATGAATTTTGCGCAGTAAGCTGCACCGGAGTTGGTGAAGATATAGTAAGTAATGCTACTTCTGCGAAAATTGTAACCAGAGTAACCGATGGAATGAGTTTAAAAGAAGCGTTCGATAAAACTTTTGCCGAGTTAAAAACAATCGACGGTTTTGCTGGCGCAATTGCTATTGATAAAAATGCAAATATTTATCATCAGGATTCTTACCCCACGATGGTTTTTGCAAGTTTTGATGGAAATAATTTTGAAATCTTTAATTAATTTTAACAAATTTTTATTATTTCGAAATATTTTTTGGCATAGATTTTACATCATTGTTTATAACAAATTTAATATTATAAACATTTAAAATCAGAAATCATGGGAAATAAGACAAACGGAATTTTAGCTTTATTAGGAATTGGTGCTTTAGCATATTGGAAGTATAAAAAATCTACTCCAGAGCAGCAACAAGCGGTAAAAGATAAAATCAATTCTGCAAAGGATAATTTGAACAAATGGGGAAATGATTTGAAAGATAAAGCAAATGATGTTGCTTCGCAAGCACAAAGTAAATTCGACGAAGCTAAAGCTAAAGTTGAAGATACAGCTTCAAACATTTAAAAATTCATTCAGCATTCATATACAGAAAAGTCATCATTACGATGACTTTTTTTGTGCAGAAATGGCATAAACCATTGGTATTTTGTTTCCGAATCTTTTTGTTCGCCATTTTCCTTTTTCAAATTCTTCAATGTGTTTAAAACACGGATAAGGCGACCAATCAAATTCTTGAAATTGTTCTATCACTAAATTTTTATTAATTAAATTTTGCATTACTTCAGACAAAGAATGATTCCACATTACATATTCCTGAACGATTTCTGCTGAAAAATCGGCGTAAGTTCCTTCATACGTTTCAGCAATTGGTTTTTCGTTAAAATAATTATATGCAATGTCTTTAAAATCATCATCAAACATCCAAATAACGGGATGAAATTCTGCCATAATAAATTTCCCATCCGGCTTTAAAAAATGATCAATTACTGTTGCCCATTTTTCAAGATCAGGAAGCCAACCAACTGTTCCGTAACTTGTAAAAACAATGTCAAATTTTTGGTCTAAATTATTGGGTAAATCATATACATCTGAGCAAATAAATTCTGTATCAGTTTTGCATTTTTCAGCTAAATCTTTAGCGGCTTCAATTGCTTTATCTGACAAATCAATTCCTGTAACTTTCGCTCCCATTCTCGAAAGCGAGATAGAATCCTGACCAAAATGACATTGCAAATGCAAAATTGTTTTGCCTTTTATATCTCCTAGAAGTTCGGTTTCAATCGGATTTAATGAAGTTCTTCCTTTCAAAAATTCATCAACAAAATAAAAATCTGATTTCAAATGTGGTTCTACTTTGGCATTCCAAGATTTTTTGTTGATTTCTAAATAATTTTCCATTGAGTTTTTCTTTGATGTAAATATAATTTTTTTGAAAATATAAATTGATTTACGGGAAACCGTAATGAAAAAAAGTTTTACCAATGTAGGTTTGCAATACAAAAACAACGCTTCTGTTGTACTAAAGTTTTGTTTTATAGGAAAATTAATAACATTTAAATATCAAACATGAGTAAAAATTCTTCTTTAGGAGCATCTGACCTTTTTTTGGGTGTGCTCGCAATTTTATTAATCAGCGTAAGTTTTTATCAAACTTGGCTCGGT
The DNA here is from genome assembly GCF_026460945.1 of Chryseobacterium luquanense. GTDB lineage: Bacteria > Bacteroidota > Bacteroidia > Flavobacteriales > Weeksellaceae > Chryseobacterium > Chryseobacterium luquanense. The sequence continues at coordinate 60,359 of NZ_JAOVZV010000007.1, read as the reverse complement.
CTTGAACAAATTTTCGGAAATGCATCTTTTGTAATCGCATTGGTTCTTTCACTTCTTCTGCTTTTTCTTTGCTGGATGCTGCGTGCTGCAAAATTGGAAGGTAAATCAACGGGAAGTTTGGTCGGTATTTACATTTTTATTGCATCATTTTGTTTCATTGCCAACTTTAATGCTTTGTACACAAGGTTTATGCGAACGGATATTTACAGCAATGAATTGAGAACTTTGAATGAGGATTTTAACAATTTGGAAACAAATATAGAATCTAAACTAAGTTATAAATACCCAAAAGAAACTGCCAGAAATATTGAAATTAAGAAAAAGCAATTGATGGCTCAAATTATTGATCCTGCAAACCAAGGAATTGGTTCAAGAGCTCAATCTTTAATCAGAGATATTGAAAAATTGACAGGTCAAAAGGTTGATTTATTGACACCTGTAGGAAATGATTACGATGATTTAGCACAAAGAATGGGAAATCAAATCGACAATATGGTGATGGATTTATCTCCGGATGAAAGAAACCTAAAATCTGACATCAACAGTTCTGTTTTGAAATGGAATAAAAGAACTCAGGAATTTCTGGCTTTAAGTAAAAAAGATAAAGATGATTTAGCACAAACCCTTATTGACAATGCTTTAACCGACTATAATAAAATTGGAAGCAGAGCAACAAATGTTTTGGGTGAAGATAAATTCAAATTTGAAATTCTGAATTCTAAAACTCAGGACGTAGGGAAAATCGGTTATGCTTTCGAGCACGCTGTTAAAAACTTCGGAATGTACCAGTTTGTTGTTTTAGCAGGATGTATTTTATTGGATTTTGTAATCGTAATTATTATTCTTTTGGTCACAAGTGCAGATAATAATAGTAATGGAAGTGTATTAGGCGGAAGCAGAAAAAAAGGCAGAACATTAATTCCAAATAAATAGAAAATGATAAATAAAGATAAACCTTTCTCATTTGATGATTATGATAATGAGAATATTTTTCAAAAGCATGATGATTTTCAAGATTTAAATCACCATTCCATAGAAAATCCTGCGATATATTCTACTCCTGAAGTAGATGATGACGATAGTTTTGTTCCGACCTCTAGCGGAAGTACAACTACGGTACAAAATAAAGACAGCAATTTTGTGTTTTTCTATGGAACTTCAGCATCTGGAAAATCTGTAATTCTTTCTGCAATTTTATATTATTTGAATTCTTTCGCCGGCGTTTTAAGACCTAAATTGGGAAGTCCAAATTCTCGTGAAGCACATGTTTTACTTGCAGATTTTTTTGAAAATATAAAAAAAGGAATACTTCCAAACAGAACAACAAGAGATCAAGTAACACGATTGGATTTTGTATTTGACCCTAATAATAAATCTAAAAAAGTTCCGCCGATAAGTTTATCATTTTTAGAAACTGCAGGTGAAAATCATAACGAAATTTCTCGTGGAGGAAAGTATGTAGACGGAATTGAAGCTTATTTAAATTCTGATATTCCGTTAAATTTTATCATTGTGACAAGTTATGACCGAGCCCATCATGAAGATGCTAAAATTGTTGAGTTTTTAGATTATCTGGAAAGAAAAGGGAAGAATCTGAAAAATGTAAATGTGCTTTTAGTGATTTCAAAATGGGATAAATCTGGAAATTTGGGTGTTGATAACGAACAACATCTAGAAAATTTCATTAGTGAAAGATTGAGTATGACCAACAACAGAATTGATACTTATAATTTAAGCAAAACGTATTTCACAATAGGAAATGTACAAAATCAAGCGGGTATGGAAAAAATCACATTACTTAACCTTGATTCAGCTGAAATTATCGCCAAATGGCTGTATCATAACATTGTAGGATATGATTTGGATTATGAAGGAACATTTTGGGAAAAAATAAAATTTAGCTTTTCTAAATAATGAAAAACATCAATGTATTCGGATATGCTACCTTTGGTACACCAAACGGTTTTACACAATCCTGTATCCACGGAAATCAAAGTTTGGAAAAAGTTCTGAAAAAATTTGATTTAAAATCGGATGCTATTCAATTGCTTTCACCGAATGACCGTATTTACTCAATCCGAAAAGAATCTATACAAAACAATACCATTCTGTCTTATTCTGTTTACACGTTTGCAAAAGAGAAAAACTCAAACAGAAGCGGAACATTTATAGGAACAAGTTTGGTTTTTACGAATGAAATTCTTCCAGAAAATTTGATATTAAGCTCGCTTCACGAAATTCATATCAACCTTAAAAACAATAATGTAAGTGGAGATAATTTTGTTCTGAATATCAATCATTCAAAAGATTTTAACCTTCAAAAGATTTTTTCAAAAGATTTTGAAAAATTAGAACATCAGACCAATAAAGTCAGTTTTTTAGATTGGGAGAATTCCGGGCAGAGTCTGGTCATAAAAACAGATAAATTAGATCCTAATTCTATCCAGAATTTATTCAAAAAATCTCTACAAGTACTTCCTAAATACGAGACGATTTATTTTATTGACAGTAAGGAAATAGCCGAATTTGTATCTCAAAAAAAATTATTCAGATTAATCGACAATAATGGTTTAAACAGAGAAATTGAAAAATTAGAAGAAGAAAGAGTACAGAAAACTGCAGATGCAATTTTAAGTTTCAAAAACAAAAAGCAAAAACATGAAGAAGAAGGAAGAAGAGAATTTGAAACTTTAAAAAAGAAAATCGAACAAAATGAGCAAAAGCATTCTGAAAACAGCAAAATAATTGAGGAATCAGATCGTAATCTTACAGCTTTGAATAGTCTATATCAGTCTTTTTTAAGAAAATCTGATGAATTAATTTCAAAATTGAGCCAGGAAAAAGAATTGGGTGACATCAGTTACTCTTTTAATCAACTGGAAAAAGAATTTATTCAAGAGAAAAATAAATTAAATTCTGCACGGGAAATTTCATCTTTTTCTACTACAAGAATAGTTTTACCCAAACCGACCAGTAGATTTATTCAAGAAGAAGAGCAGAAAGAAAGAAAATTGGATATTTTCAAAATCATTTCATTAATTTTAAATTTAATTTTAATGGGTGGAGTAATCGTTTTTTACACAATGTTTTATGAAAAACCACAGGAACAAATTCCCATTAACATACCTGAAAATAAAGAAAATGTAACTCCTGAAACCATCATTTCAGATTCGGTATCAAATAAATTGAATCCTATACCCAATGCTGTTGCAGAAAATAAGGAAAACATAGCAGAAATGTTTAAAAAATTCGATAGCACATCCAAAATAAACTATGTTGTTGAAGTTATTTTCGAAAAGAATAAAAGCATTAAAGATGTTTATCAATTTCAGAAAAATGATTACAAAAAATTACTTTTTGAAAGAAATATCAATGCTTTCAAAATAAATAATTCTGATACTATTTTAATAAATAAAGATTTACTATTGCAAATTCTGACTTATAAAAACTAAAATTTTCAATATCCTTAATATCTTCTTAGGTTCTAAATTTCCTGAGAGTATTTTTTATAAGAATAAAGGTTCCTATCAAGTAAACTAAGAATCCTTGGATAACAACAATAAAATACTTATCTTGGAATAATGTACAAAACTTTAATTCTCCTGTTTTTCCCACTCATACTCTTTTCTCAAACCAAAACCTACAAAGTAATTGGTGTAAAAGATGGTGATACGGTTGAACTTTTGATGAATGGAAAACCACAAGTTGTAAGATTATCAAACATTGATTGCCCTGAAAAGAAACAACCTTTTGGAAATAATGCAAAACAGTTTGTATCAGATTTATGTTTTGGGAAAATGGTGAAAATCTCAACAGACAACAAGAAAGACAGAAATAAAAGATTGATTGCAGAAATCATTTTATCTAATGGCAAAAACATCAATAAAGAATTGGTTAAAAATGGTTTAGCTTGGCATTTCAAAAGATATTCAAAAGACAACAGTTACGATATTTTAGAAAAACAAGCACAAAAACTAAAACTTGGTTTATGGAAAGACAAAAATCCAATAGCGCCATGGGATTGGAGAAAATCACGAAAATCAACTTCACCTAAATCTACTAATACGGTATCTTCCAAAAATTTTTAAGAATTAAGGGGGGATTTTAAATCCTGATTTATATAAGTATTCCCAAATTTTCAATTAATATGTGAATTTTCTCTGATTTGACTGATTTAAACAATAGTTAAAAAAAATCTACATTTTAATATTAAATATTGCTTAAATAATTAAAAATATTAAGCTTATTTCAAAAAACTATGTTAAATTTGTCCCAAACTAAGAGCTAAAAACCTAAATTAACAACTGTATTTCAAATTATTGAATTAAACAATAATCCACACCTTATCCTTTATTATTTTTATGAATTTTGGTTAATATATTAAATCAAAACTATAATTGTATTTTATTTTTTTATCGTTAAAAATACTTTTGTTTTAAACACAAGCACAACTTGAGATTAGTTTTTTTAGTGAAAATTTATATTAAAAATTATGACCGCAATTTTAGAGAAAAGCCAGGCTATCAATATCTTTGAAGATTCTAAGAGCAATGATGTAAGTTATACATTTGGAATTAATTGGGGAAAAGTAGAAATGCAAAAACGTAACTTTTTAGGAATTAAAACACGAAAAGTAAGTTCAGATATAGACCTCGATTTTACCTGTGTTATGTTTGATTCACAAAAAAAAGCAATCGACTGGATTTACTCGCCGAAATATAACAGTTGGTTGATTCAAAACAATTTTCCTTTAGGGAAATTTCAGTCAAAGGATGGTGCTTTTAAGCATTATGACAAAAGTTCAAATGAAAATTCTGATTATAAAAAACTGATCGAAGTAGATCCTGCAAAAATAAGCGATGATATTTACACTATTTTCTTTTATTTAAATATTGATGCAAGAAGTGCGAAGCAAACCGATTTCTCTTTAGTTGATTCTATAGAACTTAAAATTAATCGTCCGGAAATTGATAAAACGCTTTCTGAATTTAAAATTCAGCCCAACAATAATAAAAAGAATAAAGGAACTTTAGTTTTGGGTAAACTTTATCGTGACAACGGAAGTTGGAAATTTATGGCGATGGATAAAGCTATTGATGAGAAAAGATTTATCCGTTTTACACGAGGTTTTTAATCGTTTCTCTTAAATATTATAGAGTAATTCTCTACATAAAAAAATTCCGGCTGTTTTGCAGTCGGAATTTTAATTTATACTTATCAAGTCTTTCTATCCTGATTAGTTTGTCATATTAATTCTTAGATTCGGTAATAGCATTTGTACTTTATCAATCTCAGAATTCGGAACACTATTTCCTTTTAAATAAATTGTCTTCAGTTTTTTCATTTTCTCAATTCCGGCAGGAAAGACTGTAATTTTATTGTTTCTGAGATCTAAAACCTCAAGATTTTCAAGGTTATAGATTTCCGTCAAATCTTCATTAGAAATATTATTATCATTGATGAATAAACCTGTTAAGCTTTTCATTTTAGACATTCCTGAAGGAAAAGATTCAATCTTGTTTTTGTAAATATCCAGTCTTTTTAAGTTCTCAAGTCCATAAATTGAAGCAGGAAAAACTTTGAAAAAATTATCATGTAAATTTAACGTTTTAAGTTCGCTTAGTTTTGAAAAACTGTTGGGTAATTTTTCAAGACTGTTATTTGAAAGTGATAAATCCTGGAGATTACTTAGACTTCCTATTTCTTCTGGAAGAGCGGTCATTAAATTGGCTGAACAAGAAAATGATTCAAGATTCACCAAGTTTTTAATCGTTGAAGGCAAATTAAGCTCTTTCGATTTTACATTTTCTCTGCTTCTTTGGTCTAATCCTCGAGTAAGCATTAATTTTTTCAGCGTCTTCAATTTTCCTATTTCTTTCGGAAAAGAGAAGTAGCTGTATCTTATAAATTCAAGTTCTTCAAGTCCTTTCAAATTGAAAATCTGTAAAGGCATTGTTTCGCTTCGCATATTATGAATATTCAAAACCTTAAGATGATCTAAGGACGAAAATTCCTTTGGGAAATCTGTAATACCGTGACCTCCAGTTATGACAAATTTTTCAAGATTTTTAAAATTTGATATTTTCGGAGGAATAGATTTCAAATTATCAGACTCACTGATAATTAAAGTTTTCACATTCCATGAAAAAATATGATCGGGAATCTTATCAATTTCTCTTAGCAAAACACGGTCACTCTCTTTCGACAAATCCATTTTTTCCGGAGGTGGCATCTTTGGAGATTCATGATATTGTGCTAAACTCAGATTAAATAAGAAATAAAGCGATAAAAAGGAAAATTTCTTCATCGTTTAGCTCTTTAAAAATTCTTCTAGAGAAACCGTTTTCTGTTCTCCAGCTTCAAGATTTTTGAAAGTTACCGTTCCATTTTTAAGTTCTTCCTCACCTAAGAAAACAAGGTTTTTAATCCCTTTCTTTTCTGCATAAGTAAATTGCTTTCCGATTTTAGCATTTTCGGGATACAATTCTGCAGAAATTCCTTTTTCTCTTAATTGAATGATTAGTTTTAAAGCGTCTAAAGTTTCTTCACCTCCAAAATTTGCAAAAAGATATTCTACGTTTGAAGTGGCATCTTCAGGGAAAAGATTCAGTTCTTCCATTACAAGATAAATTCGGTCTAGACCGAATGAAATCCCAATTCCAGGTATATTTTTCACTCCGAAAACCTCTGTAAGATTATCGTATCTTCCTCCACCGCCGATAGAACCCATTAGTGCTTCATCCGCTTTCACTTCAAAAATCGCTCCTGTATAATAATCCAATCCACGAGCTAAAGTAATATCAAAAACTAAATTTTGAATATCAACCCCAAGATTTAAAGATTGGGTAATCACAAATTCCAATTCTTCAACACCTTTCAATCCGATTTCGTTTCCTGCAAATTTTTCTTTAAGTTGAAGAAGATTTTCTAAAGCATCATCAGATTGATTAAACAGGAAATCTAGTTTATCAATAGAATCCTGAGAAATTTCTCTTTCCAGAAGTTCTTTCACTACTCCATCTTTACCGATTTTATCTAATTTATCTAAAGCAACCGTAAAATCAATTAATTTATCTGTAATTCCGGCATATTCCGCTAAACCTGAAAGGATTTTTCTGTTGTTGATGTGAATCGTCACTGAAACTTTCAGTTCAGCAAAAGATTTTAAGTATAATTGAATCAAATCAACTTCCTGCAAAAGACTTTCGCTTCCCACAACATCGGCGTCACACTGATAAAACTCTCTGTATCTCCCTTTCTGAGGACGGTCTGCTCTCCAAACCGGCTGAATCTGATAACGTTTATAAGGAAAAGTAAGCTTTCCATGATTCATTGCAACGAATCTTGCAAAAGGTACGGTTAAATCATAACGAAGCGCTTTGTCTGTAAGATTTTCTGAGCTGAAAGGTTTATCTAAAGCTTTTTGAAAATCATTCTGCATTTGAGTTTTTTTGTCATCTTTAGCTTCATTAATACTTGAATTTAAAATCTTAAAAATCAAACGATCTCCTTCTTCTCCATACTTCCCTGTTAAAGTAGAAAGATTTTCAAAACTTGGTGTTTCCAGAGGCTGAAAACCAAAAAGTTCAAAATTTTTCTGTAATATATTGATGATGTATTTTCTTCTAGAAACTTCCAAAGACGTAAAATCTCTTGTTCCTTTTGCTAAACTTGGCTTCATATTATATGCGTAATGAATAATAAGTAATGAATAATTGCTTGCAAAAATAAGCAATTGAAAGGACTTTTAAACCAACAAAAAGCCAGAGGTTTTATTCTCTGGCTTTCGGTTTATCATTTGTGTTTTATTGTTAAATACACTTTTCATACACTTTCTAAAATTTCGAGAATTTCTTCGCCATAATTTTCAATTTTATGCTTTCCGAAACCTTTAATTTCTAAAAGCTCTTCTTTCTTGGCTGGTTTATATTTCGCAACAGATATAAGTTCTTTGTTTGTCGCAATAAAATAAGTAGGAAGATTCTGTTCTTTTGCTTTTTCAGAGCGCCAAAGTTTGAGAGCATCTAAAATTTTTATTTCATCATGATTCAGAGTTTCGTCTTCTGCAGAATATTTTGCAGCTTTAGAATCTTTTACACTGGTTTTATTAATAATAGATTCTATGTCATTAAAATACAGTACAACCGACCAAAACTGTTCGTCATGTATAAATGCTGTTTCAGTTTTAATAATTTCGTGATTTTCCAAGAAATTATCAATTACCTTTTGATCTTCACGTAGAAATTCGTCAGCAATTCTGATTTTTAAAACTTTTATTTTCATCATTTATGAATTTAAAGTTGATCAATTATTTACCACCTAAAAGCAGAAGTTCATCTACTCTTATTTCTGTAATATATCTTTTCACGCCGTCTTTATCATCGTACGATCTGTACGTTAACTTTCCTTCGATGGCAATCTCTTTTCCTTTCGGAACATATTTCTGAAAAATCTCAGCTGTTTTTCCGAAAGCAACCAAGCTGTGCCATTGTGTTTCTTCCACCTTCTCGCCTTTTGCATTGGTGTAATGGTCATTTGTAGCCAATGATACGGAAACTTTCATTCCTCCGTTTTCGAAGTTTACTGTTTCAACTTCTTTTCCTGTGAAACCAATTAAGGTTACTTTGTTTCTTAGTGACATAACTTTGTATTTTTTTAAATTAATATTCAGATAAGAGACGTTCACTTGTTTTCTCAAATCTCTGTTGCAAAGATTCGTCAGATTCGAAAATTTAGTCGGTGATAAACTATTTAAATTCGTTTGTAGTCGTTTGAAAACGGATTAATAATTAAATATCAATTAATTATCATCTTTATTATTTTTCTTCAATTATTTATATATTGTTTTATATTTAAACTTTATCAGAAATATTAAAAGAATAAGAAAACTTTAAAATGAAAAAATTAGATAAAATTATTGTTTCAGACAACTCTTACAAAAGTAGCGACCCATACAAATTAATTGAATCAAACATTTCTGTAATTAATTTGTTAAGAGATGAGAGAATTCACCCGGAATTCTATCATCCTGATTCCAGAATCAGCTACTACCTCGACTATTATCTCGCACAATACAATAATGGTAACTTTTCTCAATTTGTCTGGAATTCAAAATGGGAAAATAAATTAAACAATGAAATTAGAGGCGGTTTGAAAATAATAGGCGCCGAAAAGCATTTAAAACTATTTATTGAACAAAGTGAGAAAGTAGATTCCCTTTCGAAACCTCAACTTCAGGATTTTTTAAAAAGTGAATATTTCGGAGATAATTCTACAAGAGACTCTCTTAATAACGATGAATTTTATAATTTAAATGAAGATTTGATTACACTAAATTCACAATGGTTGAGAGATCACCCGGATTTATTAGTTTTAAGTATTAGTGATATGTTCACCGAATTAGAAAAATGTATTGGAAAAAAAATAAATCATTAAACAGAAAATCAGCATTGCCACCAACAAAGTTTTTCAAAATGAAGAATTACATTGTTGGTATATTTTGTTAATATTCTTCCCTCACACAGTAATAATTTCTTTTATGATCTCAAATTTAGAGCAGATTTATGTTGACTATTAAAAATTAAAATTTCTGAAAACCTATGTAATAAAATATCACACTTGATTGTTTTAAACTAAAAGACAAGAATGAAATATATACTTTTCCAGGTTTTACTTTTTACATCCATATTTACTTTTGCACAAAATGAATTAAAAATTACAGGCACAATTTTCAACCAAAAAGATTCAAAAATCAATCAGCCAATTGATGTTTATTTATTTGACAGCGAAAATCATTTAATAAAGTCAACCATTACTCAGGATGCAAAATTTGAATTCAATCATTTAAATTCCGGAAATTATCATATCCAAATATCTTCTGAAGAGAGCATTCAAAATGAAAAACCATTTCTTTTGGAAAAAGATGCAGAACTGACTATTATTTACCATCCAAAAACTCAAGAAATTCAAGAAGTTACCATTGAAGAAAAAAGAAAAAATTTCTCTGTGGAAAATGGAAATATTACTTTAGAAATTGCCAATTCGCCATTAAATAAATTACCTACATCTATTGATTTACTTTCAAAACTGCCATTTATAAGAGTTGATGCCAATGGTGAAGGTTTAAACTTCGTGGGAAAAGGCGTTCCACTGCTTTATATCGACAATCAAAGAGTTGATTTTACCACCTTATCCGGAATTTCTGTAGAAGATATAAAATCGGTAGAAATCATTAGAAATCCTTCTGTAAAATACGAATCTGAAGGAAAAGCAGTTATTAAAATCAATCTCAAAAAAAGCAGAAAAGACGGATCTCAACTCAGTATATCCGAAACTGCAATGTTTCAGAAAAAATTCAGCAATTATCTGAATGCCAATTTTCAACATAAAAAAAATAAAACTGAGTGGAAACTCAATGCAGCCTACAATCAGATCAATCATTGGGAAAGCAATGGTTTTGATTATCAAGTTCCTTCCGAAAATATAAAATCAGATTACATTATAAAGTCGATTACAAAGCGGCCACAAACGATTTTTGGAGGAAGTTTTTATCAGCAAATTAACGAAAACGATTATGTTACGCTATCCGTAAATGCGAACTTTAGACCCGATGTAGGAGATAATAATACCGTGACGAATTATTCTGAAAATGGTAATTTTAATCATATTAAAACACTGAATCATCAAAACAGTAGCCGAGCCACCTTCAATTCGATTTTTAATTACAATAAAAAATTGACAGAAATTGACGCCAACATTTTCACAGGTTTACAGTACAAAAGAGAAAGCAAAAATGTAGATTACGATTTTTATAATGATATCAACAATTCGGGCTACTTATTTAATCAGTTTAGAAATCAGCATTATTCGGGAAATGTATATTCGGGAAGAATTGATGTTGAGAAAAAATTTGGAGAAAAATATCTTATGGAACTTGGCGGAAGTTTTACGACAGCAGAAACCAAAACCGATAATAAAACTAATTATTCTGAGACCTTACCCATAGAATATTTCAAATATAATTTCAGGGAAAGCAATATTGCCTCTTATTTAAATCTTGGATCTACATTTAATAAATGGCAGTTTAAAGGCGGTTTACGTATGGAAACTACTCGTGCGAAAGGTTTTGATGTCGTAGAAAATTCAACCAAAATAGAAAGAAATTATATCGACTGGTTTCCCAATGCAGAGATTACCTTTGAACAAGACGATAAAAAAACATTTACCTTAAATTACCGCAAAAGCATTTCCCGTCCCAATTACAGCAATCTGGCTTCTGGTGGTTTATACGGAAGTCCGTATGTGGAATATGTAGGAAACCCGGACCTTATTCCAACGTATTCAAATACGGTTTCTTTTGCAATGAATATTAATAAATGGTCTTTGAATGCTTCTGTTTATTCTTCAAAAAATCCGATGGGTTACACTTTGGTTTATGACGAAAACAGCCATATTTCAAAGTTCACGATGGTGAATTTCGAGAAAGAACTTGGTGCAAACGTAGGTTTAGATTATCCATTTAATTGGAAAAAATGGAGTTCACAAAACAGTCTTTCATTAAACTATGACAAGACAGAAGACTCTTTGGCAATCTTAAAAAAGTCTACTCCATATCTTTATTTTTCGACTAATAATACAGTTGTTCTGCGGAAATATCTGAGCTTTTTATTGGATGGTTCTTACATTACAAAACGGGTAGAAGGATTATATGAAGGCAATGCAATGTGTCTGGTCAACCTTGGCTTCACTTCTTCGGTTTCTGATTTTGATTTTACCTTTCGATACAATGATGTCTTCAGACAGATGGATTATATTCAACAAATGACGTATCAAAAAATAACATCCAAAGGAACTTTTTTCGGCAACACTCCTACTCTTTCAATCGCTGTAAAATACAATTTCGGCAAACTGAGAAAATCGAATTATAAAGAAAATACAGTCAATGAAAATTCGAATAGACTGTAGAGATAATTAATTATTGAATCCTAAATTTATACTTCAAACATCTGATATTTCCGTGAATTGTATTTCTTTGCTAAATGAAATCGAAGATTCGACGTAGTCAAATACCCTTCTTTAACTTGAAAAGCATTTAGTTTAAAAACTTTGTCTTTCATTGCGATAAAGTAGAGCCGTTATAATTTAATATTCTCAGATAGTAATTGAATATTTAAGTTAAATGTTTTTATATTCTTGCATCTGTATTTAATATTGGCATACCTGTAAATTATATTCTTGCATCCGTAAACAATATTTTTGCACCTGTAAGTCATATTCTTGTATCTGTAAACTATATTTTTGTGCCTGAAAGTTATATTCTTGTGCCTTCAAATAATATTGTGGCGTCCGAAAGTTATATTCTTCTGTTATTATTATAGAATCACTCTCCAAATTCCCTCCTAAAATTAGAGTGCTGAGTTGCCGTAAAATAATCACAAAAAACCTGATAGACTGCAGAATCGGTATGACTTGCTTTAATTCCTAACTGAAAATAAATATCAAGAATCTGATGCGACAAACTTTCAACCAAATTTGAAGAATAATCATGAATTTCAGATTGCTTTTCAGAAACAATTAATTTGGAATCATGTAATAAAGATTCAATTTCATCAGCAAAATCAATTACTTTCTCCATCGATTCTTCTATTTTATTATTAAAAAAATCCAGGTTAAGATAAGGTCGAATTTTAGCTGCTTCTTCTGAAAAATGATAAGCCATCCCGAGATAATTAACCAACAAAGTCAAATCTGCAAAAATCCTGAACGGAATTTTATCTAAAACATCATCCGTAAAAAACTCATCATAAATAAAACTGTAATCTTCCGAAACTTTTACATTGTCCACTTTAAAAGAATACGTTCCGGTTGCTTTCATTCCCATCGATTTCCAATTCGGGATGATTTCAGCCTGATTTTTAGTAATAACAAATGACCTGATTATTTCAGAACCAGATTCATCAACTAAGGGATTTCCGTTTTCAGTCAATTTAGCATTTAAAGTAAAATGACTCAAGTGTGGCGCTCCGGTTGCAAAATGCCAAAGTCCGTTAATCAAAAAAGTTTCGTCAGTTTGTTTTTCTGCAGTTCCGCCAATCATTCCGATTCCTCCGAAACAGGTTTTTGAGTTGGAGAAAAGTTCTCTTGCAATTTCAGGTTTTAAATTTCTTGAGAAAAAGTTGGCTCCGGAGCATAAAGTCAGCATCCAACCTAAACTTCCATCAATCTTTGACCAATCAAAAAGTAACCGTAAACCTTGATTTAACCGTAATCCTAATCCGCCATACACTTTCGGAACCCAAATCTGAAGCAATCTTTCCTGATGAATATGATAGATCACCGATTGCGGAACTTCAGAAACACCGTGCATTTTTTCTCTTATTTCCTTATGCAAAAGCATTATTCCAAAATTTTTTTTTGAGAGGTTCTTATTATTCATTGTTGCTTTTTCATTTTTTATCTCTCACTGATTAAGCAGATTTTACATATAGTCAAAAAAATCTGCATACTTGCTACATCTGCGTGAAAATTTATTCAATAACCGTTGCGGTTTTTGATTTAATAATCTTCCGCCATTCCAGATAACCAGAAATAGCGACAATAAATAAGAAAGCCGTCAAAGCAGCATACAGATAAAGACCTTTATGAATCAACAACGGAATTGCGATGATGTTGCTCATATTCAACAAAACCCAATTTTCGATTTTTCTTCGAGCCATCAACCACATTCCTGCCCAAGCAAAAGCACTGACCAAAGAATCTAAAATCGGAACATCAGAATCGGTAAACTGCGTTAGAAAAAACCAAAACAAGCCGAAAGTTCCCACCACAATTCCTGTAGTAATCAATTTCTCTTGATTTGTGGTTTCAGAAATCACCGTTTCTGATTTTCGTTTACCAAACTTCCAGTAGAGCCATCCGTAAATGCTCATGACGAGATAGTAAAGATTTAAGGTAAATTCCGCATAAAGTTTAGCGAAAAACATCACGTAAAGTGAAAGAGAAATTCCGGCAATTCCGAAAAGATAATTGTTTGAATTGTTTTTTCTGGCTAATAAAACCTGAACTACTGAAAAGCAGACACCAAGCCATTCTTGCCATGTTGTCTGTTGTAAAATTTCCTGCATCAAATTAACTTATATAAATTAAATGATGAGATGATAAATCATAAAAATCCCTACGTCGGCATTATCCGAATCAGGTGTGGAAAAATTTCCCGGGTATCATCTCAGCCGCTGTTGCAGCACCCCATTGATGGCGCAAATGTGAGACTTTTTTTTGGAAAATGAAAGACTTTTGCTTTTTAGCACAAAAGATATTTTAAGTTTTCAGAAATTTCAACATTGTGTTTGTCATGCTGAAAGCATCTCTACATCTTTCCTCAGATTCTTTCAGAATGACAAAAACACGTTTTTGTTTTCAATAATTCTCCAACAAAACATCTTCTTAGATAAAAATTCAAATAATCATTTTATACACTTTTACAGTCGTTTACAAACGGATATTTTGTACCTTTAAATTCCAAATAAATTTATTGTGAAAAAAACTTTCAAAAGAACGCTCAGAGTTTCGAAATATGTTATTTATAAAGAAACATTAGTCGATTATAAAGAACATTTCTGGTCATTTTTAGGAGCTTTTTTTGGTATTGGAATTATCGCTTTTTTACAATCACAATTTTTATTTAAACAGGAGAATATTTTTTTAATCGGTTCATTTGGAGCTTCGTGTGTATTAATTTACGGAGCGATTCAAAGTCCGCTTGCTCAACCTAGAAACTTAATTGGTGGTCATGTGATTTCAGCAATAATCGGAGTTACAGTTTTTAAAATTGTTCCTGATATTATTTGGATTTCGGCTCCTTTGGCGGTTGGTTTATCGATAGTTTTTATGCAATTTTCCAAAACACTTCATCCTCCCGGTGGAGCAACAGCATTAATTGCAGTGAGTTCTACAGGAAAAATTCCTGAATTGGGTTATTGGTATGTACTTTCGCCTGTTTTATCAGGTTGTTTAATCTTACTTTTAGTGGCTTTGGTTTTTAATAATATGACAAAAAACCGAAGCTATCCTACTCACAGCAGATTTATTAAAGCTTTAAAGAAAAAACATCAACACAAACTGAAAAATTAATTAGTATGGAATGTATCGAATGTGGCGAAAAAATAATCGGCAGGTCTGATAAAAAATTCTGTAACGACGCTTGCAGAAATGCTTTTAACAATAAACAGAACAAAGATTCGAGCAATCTTATGCGGAATGTAAACAACAAACTCCGCAAAAATTATCGTATTCTGAGTGAAATTAATATTGATGGAAAAACTAAAATTGCAAAGTCAAAATTAGATGGCTTAGGTTTTGATTTTAAATATTTTACCAATATTAAAGTTTACAAAAATGGTTCTGAATATAAATTCGTTTACGACCAAGGCTATAAACTATTGGAAGAAGATTTTATATTAATTGTTAAAAATTAATTTCACAAAAATGAAAGAAATTGTCTTAATTACCGGTGCAAGTGGAGCCATTGCAAGAACACTTTCAAAAAAAATAGAAAATGAATACTCAATTCGGTTTTTAACCAGAAAAAAAGAAGCCGATAACGAATTTGAATGGGATTTGGAAAACCAAATTGTCGATGAAAAAGCTTTTGAAAACGTAAGCCATATCATCCATCTTGCAGGAGCGAATATTTCTGAAAAGCGCTGGACTGAAGACCGAAAAAAGGAATTAATTTCCAGCCGTGTAGATTCTGCAAAACTGATTTTAAACACATTAAAAAAGAAAAATTTAAAGTTAAAATCATTTATTTCAGCTTCAGGAATTAATTATTACGGAACAAAAACTACAGATACTATTTTTACGGAAAATGATGCTTCAGGAAATGATTTTCTAAGTGAAGTTGTTGTTGTTTGGGAGAAAGCTGCAGATGAATTTAAGGTTGAAAATATTGCGGAAAGAGTTGTGAAAATAAGAACTGCTGTCGTTCTTTCTAAAACTGAAGGCGCCTTAGAAAAAATGATGACTCCGATAAAATTTGGAATTGGTTCACCACTTGGAAACGGAAAACAATATATGCCGTGGATTCATATCGATGATATTTGTTCGATTTACGAATTTGCTTTAAAAAATCCTGAAATCGAAGGTTCTTTTAATGCTTCTGCTCCACAGCATACAACCAATGAAAATTTAACGAAATTAATTGCTCAGGTTTTAAAGAAACCTTTATTTATGCCGAATGTTCCAAGTTTTATTTTAAAACTAATATTTGGAGAATTGGCAGATGCTTTATTGGAAGGTTCGAGGGCTTCTTCGGAGAAAATTCAAAAAGCAGGTTTTGAATTTAAATTTCCTGATTTGAAAATGGCTTTGGAAGATTTGCTGAAGAAATAATTCTATTATTAATTTTTAAACGCAAAGGACTCAAAGATTTATACAATATAAACTGTTTTTAAGTTCGCAAAGGCGTTTCACTCAGCTAAGATTAATAGAATTATAAATTAATAATAAACAGACATAAAATATAGAATGCAAGAGACGAATGTAAGTATCGAAAAAACAGAAATTTTATCTGATAATTGGTACACTTTGAAGAAAGTAACTTTTAACATTAAAAAACAAAACGGAGAAACCGAAAGTCAAAGCAGAGAAGCTTATGACAGAGGGAATGGAGCCGTTATTTTGCTTTATAACACAGATTCCAAAAAAGTAATTTTAACGAGACAATTTCGACTTCCAACGTACATCAACGGAAATTCTGACGGAATGTTGATTGAAGCTTGTGCCGGTTTATTAGATAACAATAATCCTGAAGACTGCATTAAAAAGGAAACGGAAGAAGAAACTGGATATAAAATCTCCCAAGTAAAAAAGATTTTTGAAGCCTATATGTCGCCTGGTTCGGTAACAGAAATTCTATATTTTTTCATTGCTGAATATTCTGATGAAATGAAAATCAATGAAGGAGGCGGACTTGAAGAAGAAGGCGAAAACATTGAAGTTTTAGAATTAGATTTCAATGAAACACTTTCTATGATTGATAACGGAGAAATAAAAGATGCGAAAACCATTATGCTTTTGCAACATCTTCGACTGAAAAATATTTTGTAGAATTCTACATTCACACCTAAATTAAAATATTATGAAATTTTTATTCTCAATTGGGCTTTCATTATTGCTTTCTTCGAATTTTTTCGCTCAGAAAATTGAAAAGTTAAGCACAAAAGATGTTGCCATTGTAGAGCATTTTAAAAATGATTATAAAAAGAAAAACTATAAAAAATTTGCAGGAAAAATTCTTGTAAAAGATAATCTTGTTCAGTTTGATGACAAAACAGTTTATTACGATAAAGCAGATAAAATTATGGCAACCATTCTAAAAGAAGGCTTAATTTACCCTCAGCTTTTAACCGATTTTCAAATGCAGAAATTTTTGGATGAAACAACCGATAAAACCCAAAAAAGATTTTTAAAACTACAAAAAGACCCGAAAGCTTCTTTTGATGTAAATAATATTAAGTTGAGTAATACTGCAGAATTGACCTTTTTAAATTCAAATCTCAAAACCAAAAGATTTAAAATTTCCTTGAAAGACATCAGATTAAATTCAACATCAACTTATCTTTTTGAATTGATGAATGATAAAGCAACGAAAGATATTTCTTTGGAAGAATATATTAAAGGGGCGAAATTAACGTATATTGATACTGAATAAGTTTCTTATGAAGTCAAAAATATTGTTTCTTTTCTTTTTATTTCCTTGCTATTTTTTTTCACAGGATGGTTCTAATATTCGATATATAAATACATCGAAAATCAATAACGAAACGCTTGGGAAATTTATTCATCTTGATTTTTATAATCAATCATTTGGAAGAAAGAGAATTCAGGATTCGGTTGATTTGTCGATTAACAAAAACATCATAGAGTTTCTGGAAATAAGAAATGACAACGGATTTCATAATTGGTTTGATGACCAATCTCTACTATCCGTTTTAAAAATTAATGGTCAAAAATTACAGATAGAGAAATTTCAGTTAACAGGATTTGATGACAAAAATTTATACGTCACTGCTTTTATAAATTATCTGAAACATGATAAAATTGTAAAGAAAAGCACCGAAAACATGATTATTGAAAAGAGTAAAGTCGTTGAAATTTTGGTAAAAAAACCCGGAAATGATGATATTACAATTAAAAATAAGGGATCAGAATATACTTATGAAAAGGGAATTAATTTAAAAAATGAAAATAAATAATATTGACCATCTTGTTTTAACCGTCGCTGATATTGATAAAACAATAGAATTTTATACGAACATTTTAGGTTTCGAAGTTGTAACATTTGGAGACAACAGAAAAGCTCTGACTTTCGGAAATCAAAAAATCAACCTTCATCAAAAAGGAAAAGAGTTTGAACCCAAAGCAGAATATCCGACTTCCGGTTCGGCAGATTTATGTTTTATTGCTAAAACAGAAATCCACCAAGTTTTGGAAGAATTAAAACAGAAAAATATTGAAATTATCGAAGGAATTGTTGACAGAACCGGAGCTCTGGGAAAAATCAAGTCGGTATATTTCAGAGATCCCGATTTCAATTTGATTGAGGTGAGTAATTATTTTTGAAATGAATTATCAATGCTTAATTCTGATTTAAAATTCTATTTTTGTAAAAAAACACCATTGAAAGCCATTAACATTATTACAATATTGACTCTACTACTTTATTGTCATCCACAAAATGAAAACAATAAAATCGTCAATTTCAATTCTAATCAAATAAAAATTAGTGATACAATAAATAATCAAAAGCAAAAAAATCAATCCTATCAAATGACAGACAGTGAACTAATTGAAAATGTAAAATTAGCAATAAATCCTAAATTCCAGGATTGGGTACTTTTTAAAAACGGAACATACATTATTTTTGATGATATAACTAAAGTAAAAAATGCAAATGATGAAGCAATCGCTATAATGAAAGAATTTGGACCCGTATTCGCTGGCGGACCTGCAGGAGATTTTAATACAATTCATTTAACAAAAACTGAGGGCTGGATTGTTGCAGGACACGGGTATGGAATGTACACATTTGTTTCTCCTGCTGAACTAGAAAACAAATCTCCAGATGACCTTGAAGTTGGATTATTTGGGAGATCAAAAAGAGATCTGGATGGTAAAAAACCGGAAATAATTTATGTAAATAAAAGTAAATAGTTCTCCTTCTAAATACTCAATCCATGCGTATTCTTCACCTCCGCCATCACAAAAGTGCTGTGCGTGCTTCCGATAGAATCTACTGATCCCAGTTTATTGAAAACAAAATCCTGATAATGTTTCATATCCCGCACCTGAACTTTCAGGAGAAAATCAAAATCGCCTGAGATGTTGTAGCATTCGGCAACTTCATCAATTTTCAAAATATCTTCCACAAACTGATTTCCCACTGCACGGTCATGAATTTTCAGTTTGATCTGACAGAAAACGGTAAATCCACGGTTCAGTTTTTCAGCTTCCAAGACTGCTGCGTAATGTTTGATAAATCCGTCCTGTTCGAGTCTTTTCACTCTCTCAAAAACTGGCGATGTTGAGAGATTTACTTCGGCTGCGAGCTCTTTGACGGTCAGTTTTGCATTTTTTTGAAGGATTCTCAAGAGCTGAATATCCTTTTCATCTAATCTGTCCACGGAATAATATTCTTTTTAACACTATAATTTTCAAATGTAAAGAATATTAATCTGATTTAAATAATTTAAACCAAACAAAATCCTTTATTTTCAAATTTAAACCAATCAATTCACTTAACTATTATCTTTACCAAAGAAATTGTTCTTTCACATACTTCATCAATCGGAAAGGTTTTATTTAAAATGAATGAAAAGGGAATCGTGTGAAAATCACGAGCTGTCGCGCAACTGTAAGTAATATCCCAAAAGCTTCTGTCCACGAATGTCCACTGTGAAAATGGGAAGGACGACAGAAACTGTTACAAGTCAGGAGACCTACCTTTACCGAATGATCAGTGCTCTCGCGGTTGGAGTTTTTGGATTGATAGATGATACATTGAATATATTGAGTTTAAATTTAAACGCAAAGATTTTTTATTGTAAACGTATAATTTTAGGTAGCAAAGAGTTGCGACTTTGTCGCTGATGAAGCTCATTTATAAACACAAGCTTCATCAAATCATTTTATTGATTCGATCTTTGCCTGCTTAAATATTTTAATTTTAAGTTAAAACTTTGCGTTTAAAAAGCAGCAGATAAAAAAACCAATTAAAGAATCTCCTTCATTCAAAGTATCTAAATTCTCAAAACTCTTACTAACAAAGCATTTCGAAGCATCTGAAGAACTTTTAAAATCATTAATTATTAAAAGTTTAAAAGAAAATGCAAACACACATTCTTGGCTATCCGCGTATTGGTAGCAACAGAGAACTCAAAAAAGCCTGCGAGCAGTATTGGTCGGGCAAAATTGTTTTGGACGAATTACTGGAAGTCGGAAAAACCATTACTCAAAACAACTGGAAATTACAGCAGGAAGCAGGAATAGACTGGATTCCCTGCAACGATTTTTCGTATTACGATCAGGTTTTGGATATGACTCTTACAGTTGGAGCGATTCCGGAGCGTTATCAGGAAATTGCTTTCAAAAAATCTGAAACTGATCTGTATTTTGCGATGGCAAGAGGCTTTCAGAAAGAAGGTTTGGATATTACGGCAATGGAAATGACCAAATGGTTTGACACCAATTATCACTACATCGTCCCCGAGTTTCAGAAAAATCAGGAGTTCAAATTATTCTCCAACAAAATTATTCAGGAATTCATCAGTGCCAGACAGGCTGGAATCAATGCAAAGCCCGTAATCACCGGTTTACTGACGTATTTATTATTGGGTAAAGAAAAAGAAGAAGGTTTTGATAAATTAGATTTAGCACAGAATTTACTGCCGGTTTATATTCAGATTTTAAAAGAACTTGAAAATCACGGTGCGGAATATATTCAGTTTGACGAGCCATTTTTAGCTTTAGATTTAAATGAAAAAGCAAAGGAAACCTATAAGTTCATCTATGCTGAAATCAGAAAACAGTTCCCAAATCTAAAATTTATCGTGGCAACTTACTTTGAAGGTTTAAAAGACAATCTTTCATTAGCGACTTCCCTGCCGATCGATGTTCTGCATATTGATTTGGTCCGTTCGCCTGAACAGTTGGATGAAGTTTTAAATTCAATTCCAAATACTTTAAGTCTTTCGCTGGGAATCGTTGACGGAAGAAATATCTGGAAAAATGATTTCACACAGTCTTTGCATTTCATTAAAAAAGCAGTTGAGAAAATCGGTTCGGACAGAGTTTTCATTGCACCTTCGTGCTCATTGCTGCACTCTCCTTTCGATTTGGATTCAGAGAAAAACGAAGAGATTCTTTCTCCCGAGATTAAACAGTGGATGGCTTTCGCAAAACAGAAAGTTTATGAAATTGTAAACCTGAAAAAATTAGCATCAGAAAATCCGGATTACAATACTTTACAGGAATTAGCTGAAAATAAGAAGGCGATTGAAAACCGTAAAAAATCTTCACTAATTCACAATCAGGACGTGAAAAACCGTGTAGATGTGACGACAGAGGAAAATGCACAAAGAAATTCTCCCTTCAATGTAAGAAAAGAAACTCAGCAGAAAGTATTGAAGCTTCCATTATTTCCAACGACAACGATTGGTTCTTTTCCGCAGACAAAAGAAGTGAGAACCTGGCGTTCAAAATTTAAAAAAGGAGAATTAGATGCCGAACAGTACGATACTTTACTGAAACAGGAGACAGAAAGAACCATCCGTTGGCAGGAAGAAATCGGGATCGATGTGTTGGTTCACGGAGAGTTTGAGCGAAACGATATGGTGGAATATTTCGGCGAACAGCTGGCCGGATTTGCCTTTACCCAAAACGGCTGGGTTCAGAGCTACGGAAGCCGTTGCGTAAAACCTCCTGTAATTTTAGGAGATGTTCACAGACCCAATCCGATGACGGTTTACTGGTCTGAATACGCTCAGTCTTTAACTCAAAAATGGGTAAAAGGAATGTTGACCGGACCTGTAACGATTCTTCAGTGGTCATTTGTGCGTGACGACCAGCCGCGTTCTTTAACCTGTAAACAGATTGCTTTGGCGATTCGTGATGAAGTGAATGATTTGGAAAAAGCAGGAATCAGAATTATTCAGATTGATGAACCTGCGATTCGTGAAGGTCTTCCGTTGAGAACTTCAGATTGGCAGAATTATCTGAAATGGGCGGTTGAAGCTTTCAGAATTTCGGCAAGCGGCGTGGAAGATGCAACGCAGATTCATACGCACATGTGTTATTCAGAATTCAATGATATCATCCAGAATATCGCCGATATGGATGCCGATGTCATTACCATTGAATGCTCCAGAAGTCAGATGGAACTGCTGAATGCTTTTGCAGATTTTAAATATCCGAATGAGATTGGCCCGGGAGTTTACGATATTCACTCGCCGAGAGTTCCGTCAAAAGAGGAAATGGTGGAATTGCTGAAAAAAGCACAAGCCGTGATTCCTGCACAGCAACTTTGGGTAAATCCTGACTGTGGTTTGAAAACCCGTCATTGGGATGAAACGGAAAAGGCGCTGATTGCGATGGTAGAGGCTTCAAGGGAAGCATCTGAAACTTTTGAAAAAGAAAGAAATTTAGTTCAGTAAATTATTAAAGCGGGAGTTTTGAAACTCCTGCCTTTTTTATTCTATAAAAGATTATTTCATCTTAATCACCACTTTTCCTTTTGCACGGCCACTTTCTACGTATTTTACAGCTTCGTTGGTATTTTCGAACGGAAATACTTTATCGATGACAGATCTTATTTTTCCCGCTTCTATCAATTTTGTAATTTCTGCCAACTGTTTTCGATTAGCTTTCATAAAGAGAAAAGAATAATTCACATTTTTTTTCTCTGCAATTTTTCTGATTTTACTGCTCATCAGTTTTATAGCAAATTTCACATACCATGGAAGGTTGAATTCTTTTGCAAACACAGGCGTTGGCGGACCGGAAATGGAAATTATTTTACCGCCGGGTTTTACAACTTCTAACGATTTCTCAAGCGTTTTAGGATCCTGACTGTTCAAGACCATATCGTAACCGCTCAACATATCTTCGAAATTCTGTTTTTTATAATCAATCAGAACATCAGCACCAAGATCTTTTAAAAACTCAAAACTTTTTTCACTGGCTGTGGTTGCTACCGTCGCACCCAAATCTTTTGCCAGCTGAATGGCGAAGGTTCCCACTCCACCCGATCCGGCCTGTATAAAGACTTTCTGACCTTTCTGAATATTGGCTCTTTCAACCAAAGCTTGCCAAGCCGTCAACCCAACCAACGGGATGGAAGCTGCCTCCTCCATCGTCAGGTTTTTTGGTTTTAAGGCAACATCTTTTTCATCAATCGAAATAAATTCCGCAAAAGTTCCGATGTGAAAATCTGCAGGTCTGGCATAAATTTCATCACCCACATTAAAGCTTTTCACTTCTGAGCCGACTTTTACTACAATGCCTGCCACATCGTGACCGAGGATCAACGGTAATTTGTAGGGCACAATTAATTTGAACTCACCACTTTTTAATTTTGAGTCTAAAAGATTGACACTGGCAGCGTGAATCTCCACCAGCACTTCATTTTCTTTTAATACCGGTTTGGGAACATCCACCAATTGCAGGTCACTGTTTTTTTTGTAATGGCTGATACTAAATGCTTTCATGTTTTGAGTTTTGTTTTAAAATTTGTTCCTGATTTTTTGGATTGACCAACCCGAACGTTAATTTAGGGAAAAATCGGTTCAGATAATACACCAACTTCGCATCACCAATTCTGATGGTAAACTGATCTTTTTTTAATCCATTGATCAAACCTTTTACCAATTCTTCAGTTGTGATTTTTTTATCTTTTCTGGTCGCAGTCATTTCTGTATCAACGACCGGAGGAAGCAATTCAAATATTTTTACTTTGCTCTTGTTTATTCGCAGATGCTCTCTGAGTGATTTTGTATAAAACGCCAAAGCGGTTTTGGATGCTGAATAGGTTGCTTCAACCAATGACGGAACATAACTTAGAATCGAAGTCGTGTTAATAATCGCTGCTTGTTTTCTGGACTGAAGCATGTTCAGGAAAATATTATTCAGCCGGATGACGCCCAAATAATTAATTTCCATTTCGTAAGCAGCGTTTTCCAGATGCTTTTCGTTGGGAACACCTAAGTTGATCGGAGCAGATCCCACTCCAGCATTGTTATACAGAATATCAATACCGCCAAGTTGAGAAACTTTCTCAAAAAGCACACTCGCATCTTGTGCCACCGAAACATCACTTTTGATCACCGTAAGATTGGGATACTGTCTTTTAGCCAAATCTAATCTCTGCTGATTCCGGCCTGTGATGATGACTTTAGCTCCGATTTCTGAAAACTGTTTTGCTGCTTCCAGACCAATGCCGGAAGCTCCGCCAGTGATTAAAATTGTTTTTCCTTTTAATTCCATATTTGAATGTTTTTAAAGTGCACGTAATCCGTCAGTAAACTTAAATTGTATCTAAAAATTTCATCAAAATTATTTTCCCCCGTCCCTAAAGGGTGTAATTTCGATGAAATTTTCAGAGCGTTTCAGCCCTTTAGAGTTGCGAATAGAAAAATGTTTTGAAAATTTAACTGTTTTAGCATCTTTTAAGTTATTGAATATCCAAAAAAGAATTTTTCTCAGTAGATTAAGCTAATTCTTTTGCGAAAAACTGTTTGGTATCACCTACAGGAACATCAAACTGATTTTTTTCCAGTGCCAAAAAGAACTCATCGGCAACTTCCGAGGCCGGAATTCCGTTGGCTCCACCGATTTCTGCCGAAAATTCTGTATTAACTAAGGGTGGATAGACCTCGTAAATCTGAATATTTTCCCGGTCTTCATAAGTCTGTCTCAGAGCCTGGGTGTAGCTGTGCAATGCTGCTTTCGTCGCACCGTAGGTCGGCAACATTTTGTGACTTCCAAAAACTGCAATCGAAGAAATATTGACTACCGCTGAATCTGTTTTCTGAAGCAGATGAGGAAGTAATAGTTCTGTAAAGTGAATCACGCTGAAATAATTGGTGTTCATTTCGATCGCTGCTTTTTCGTGTGCGTTTTGGGTTTCGTTCAGCAAATAAGTAAACGCTGCTCCTGCATTATTGATGATGATATTGACTTCGGGATGATTGTTTTTTAAATCTTCTGCGATTCTTAATCTGTCTGCCTCAATAGAAAGATCGCCCTGAATTGCTACCGCATTATCCAATTGTTGTAAGGCATTCCGAAGACGTTCTTCATTTCTTCCGTTGATGATTATTCTGTTGCCTTCCGCACTCAGTTTTTTTGCGATGGCTAAACCGATTCCGGCACTTCCGCCGCTGATGAATACTGTATTTCCTGTTGTTTTCATTTTTTTGTTTTGTTTAAATGTTGTGTATTGTGGTTATGGTAGGGTTTGCGACAGGGATTGCAGCGGCATCCTTTTGTGAAACAAAAGATACAGCGGAAAGCCCGGCCGTTCGCCCAAATTATTTTAACTGTTCAGAGTCGGATAATCGGTGTAGCCTTTTTCACCCGGCGTATAAAAAGTCGCCTGATCCGGTTGATTGAGTCGCGCATCGGTCTTGAAACGCTCTACCAGATCGGGATTGGCTATAAACGGAGTTCCGAAAGAAACCAAATCTGCATCGCCATCCTGTAACGCTTTTGTGGCAGTTTCTTTGTTGAAGCCTCTGTTAATAATGATGGTTCCGTTGTAGATTTTCCGGAAATGTTTTGCGACTTCCTGAATAGCATTTGAATTTCCTGAAACGTCTGTAAAAGGCTCTATCAAATGTAAATATGCCAAATCGTAACCGTTGAGGCGGTTGACGATGTAATTGTAAAGTTCAATCGTTTCGTCATCGACTAAGATTCCCATAATTCCGTTAAGCGAAGGATTTAAACGTAGTCCAACCTTATTTAAATCTGCAACTTCTTTGATGGCATCGAGAATTTCGAAAAGAATTCTCGCTCTGTTTTCTACCGAACCACCATATTCATCGGTGCGGAGATTGGAATTTTTGCTGAAAAACTGCTGAAGAAGATAGCCATTCGCCCCATGAAGCTCTACTCCATCAAAACCGGCTTCAAAAGCATTGACTGCAGCCTGCTTGAAATCATTCACGGTCTGTTTGATATCTGCAGTAGTCATTGGTTGAGGCTCTTCGCTCGTCTGAAAACCTGTAGCCGTAAAAATCTGTTGCTGAGGATTGACGTTTGACGGAGCCAAAGGCTTCTGACCGTTGTGCAAATCGGGATGAGAGTATGCGCCCGTGTGCCAAAGCTGTGCAAAAATTTTCCCTCCTTCCTGATGAACTGTTTCTGTACTCAGTTTCCAGCCTTCGATTTGTGCTGAACTGTATATTGCGGGAACATTGATGACACCAACTGCTTCCGGACTGATGAATGTACCCTCTGTAATAATCAAACCAGCGGAAGCTCTCTGTTGGTAGTACTTTGCTGTAAGTTCGGTTGCTTTATTTTCTGGATTATCAGAACGGCTTCTGGTCATTGGAGCCATCACGATACGGTTTTTCAGATCTAAGTTTTTACTCTTGTAAGCATCAAAAAGAATGTTTTCCATTGTATTTTAAATTTAATTCGGTAAATTTGCTTGCGTTTTGCAAGTACAAATCTATAACATTACTTTCAAAACGCAAGTGTTTTTATTTAATTATTTAAAAATAATTTTATGCCGAGTTCAAAAAAGAGATCAGATTGCCCCATCAGCAGCTCATTAGACGTGTGGGGAGACAAATGGTCATTGCTCATTGTGAGAGATCTGATGTTTAAAAAACAGAGTACGTACGGAGAATTTCTAAAATCTGACGAGAAAATAGCGACTAATATTCTCGCTTCACGTCTTTTAATGCTTGAGGAAAACGGAATTATCAGTAAGCAGGATCACCCAGACAGTAAGGCAAAAGTATTATATAAGCTGACCGAAAAAGGCATTAATCTGCTTCCTTTGCTGATAGAAATTAATTTGTGGGCAGAAAAATATTCTGAGATTCCTGAAAGTCAGAAGATGATTCTGACTGCGGTGAAGAAGGATAAGGTTGGTTTTATTGAGGAGAAAATTGGGGAGATGATGAGGGAGGTTTTGTGAATTAATTGAGTATTGTTAACTGTAAATCACAATAAATGATTGATATAAACCATTCTAATTCTGAATTTATTTTTAAAGCGTCAGCGTTTACAGATAGAATTAGAAATTTTTGTAGAAAATACATCGTAACAACATTTGACGATCGACAACTCACTTTTTAGGAAATGGAACTTGAAGGCTTGTTATTGATAGAATTTTCAGAAGTACATTTTAAAGAAAATTTTACGGTTATTACTGAGTTAGTAAGTGATTTAACTAATGAAATCCATAAACTGAAAGCAATTAATATTAACTATGAAAGTGGAAATTGTACAGTTTGTAATACAAAACTTAGAACTTTTGATACTTTAATTAAGGAAAAGGATTTGAGATTCATGACAATATGTGAAAAATGTCCTGAGAAAATTTATAAAATTATCAGCATGATTGATTGGGCGACTGGAGCTGCATTTATTTAACGGACTTAAGTAAATTATAAGCTCATACATATTATTCAAATTAATCATTAAAAGAAGAGTTCTGCATATTACCAATAGAATTTTATGAGCTCAAATTTTTGTGACTAAAATTAGTGATAGTAATCTTATAAAACTGCAACCAGTTCTGAGTTTTCTTTAATTCAAGATCTTGCTATAACTAAATAATTTAAAATTAATTTTCACTCAAATAAATTAATAATCAAAAACTTACGGTTTTTAAAATTAAAAAGACTAATTTTGCACCCCGAAATAAGGATTGTACGTTATGAAAAAAATAGGTGATTACAGAAAACTTCTTGAGGTAGACAATACCGCTACTTTGAAAGATTTAAAAACAGTTTACAGAAATGTGATGAAAGATACGCATCCTGATAAATTTGTGAATAATGAAGAAGGGAAACTGGAAGCGGAAGAAAAAAGTAAATCTGTGATTGAAGCCTATCACTTTTTGGTAAGCATCAACCCTGAAACTCAGGAAAAATATAAAGAAGAATACACAGAAACGATTACTACTTCTATTATCACTGATTTTTATCTTGAAAAATCAATCTTGAAAGTTC
Organism: Chryseobacterium luquanense; assembly: GCF_026460945.1. Lineage (GTDB taxonomy): Bacteria > Bacteroidota > Bacteroidia > Flavobacteriales > Weeksellaceae > Chryseobacterium > Chryseobacterium luquanense. Next base: position 32,115 of record NZ_JAOVZV010000007.1, on the reverse strand, counting down.
AGCATTTGAATGGTAAAATGTTTGAATACATTGGAGTTCCGAGAAATACGTACATCAAAATGGTGAACGCTGATTCACCAAGCCGTTTTGCAAGAAGACATATCTATGGAAATTTTATCTACAGAAAGTCTGGTGAAGTGATGGCTGATTAATTTCCGTTTTGAAAATACAAATTTGCTGTAACAGCAGTTTAAAATATAAAACCGTATTCTGAGAATACGGTTTTTGCTTGTTATATGGTGGAAATTTAATTTCCGTTGAGATAGGTTTTTATCGTTTCCAAAACTCCAAAACTATCATTGGAACAAGCTTCATATTTTGCTGCTTCCTTTACCGATGGATGTGCATTTTTCATAGCGTAGGAATAATGAGCATTTTTCAGCATTTCAATATCATTCAGATAATCACCGAAAGCCATCGTTTGTTCAGGAAGAATATTTAAAGATTTCTGAAGTTTCTCAATTGCATTTCCTTTGTTGGTGTGTTTATTCATAATATCCAACCAATATTTACCTGAAACTACAACGACTAAATCTTCATCTTCAAACTTTTTCAGTGCGGGATACAAAAATTCTTCTGCGCTCACAGGATGATAAACAGCAATTTTAAAAACAGAATCATCAACTTCCTGCGTAAGGTCTTCCTTTTTCTGATTTTCAATATAATATTGTGAGAAGTAATCTACAAAATTTTGGTCTGTACTTTCGTAGTATGAACTCTCCCTTGCACTTAAAACAGCTCTCGCGTCAGGAATTTCCCTCACCGTACGAATAATATCTGCAATGGATTTTTGACTCAGTTTATCCGCAAAAACTTCTTCATTTTTATAAACTACATACCCTCCGTTTTCAGCGATAAAACCTATTTCATTTTCAATATCGCCAAAATATTTTGTGATTCCAGACATCTGTCTTCCACTCGCAGGAACAAAAAGAATATCCCTTTTTTTCAGTTCTTCATACACCTTTGGAAAATCCGGACTTACCTCGTATTTTGAGTTCAGGAAAGTTCCGTCCATATCGGTTACAATCAGCTTTATATCCATCATAAAATTCTTTTTTCTTCTTCTTTTTGTTAAACCTTGTACAAATATAGAGGTTAAAATCTTAAACGTTGATTTAGTTTCTGTTATAAATAGTTAGTTTTATTTTACGTTTTGTTAAAACAGAAATGAACTTTGACAAAACTTAACTCTCTTAATTTAAAATAAACTTTGTTTATTTCTTTTAACATTAAGATTTTTATTAAGACTGCTCATATTTTTAAGAAATCAATTAATTGATTTTCATTAAGTTAATTAAGCTTAAAATCTAAAATTTTTTTAATGGTTCAAAAATATTTAATCTTATAATTATAAAACTTATTCAATCAAATAATTAAATTCTTTTCTGTATTGGGAAGGGCTTTTCCCGGTATATTCTTTAAATGTTTTATTGAAATAACTGAAATTATTAAAACCCGATTCAAAACAAACCTCCGTAATACTTAATGGTTTTTCAGCCAGCAGTTTTAAAGAATGGGTAATTCTATATTCGTTCACGAACTGCGTGAATGTTTTATTGGTGATTTTCTTAAAATAACGGCAAAACGATGGCACTTTCATGCTTGCCAAATCAGAAATCTGATCCAAAGTGATCTGTTCTTTAAAATGATCTTTCACATAATTAAAGATATGATTAATTCGCTCATTATCTTCTACCTGAGTCTGAAGATAATATTTTCCGGCATTTAAAATCCTGTATTCCTGAGTTGAGGAGAGTTCTTCTAAAATTTTAAGAAATTTCATCAGTTTATCCAAAGAAGAAGATTCATGCATTTCTGTGATTTTCAGACCAATTTCTTTTTTGATGTTTTCTGAAAATACAATTCCTGCTTTTGCCTTTTCCAGCAGATTGGTAATTTTCTGCATTTCAGGCAAATCCCATATTTCTTCACCCAAAAAATCAGGTTTAAACTGAATCACCATTTCATAATCATTATTGGTATTCTCATTGGTCATTCCACAATGAGGGAGGTTGGTTCCCATTAAAACCAAATCTCCATCCGAAAAATAAGAAATATTACTACCAATCTGCCGCTTACCGGAACCTCCACAAACGAAAATTAACTCAATTTCAGGATGATAGTGCCAAACATGCGACTTGTTATTTTCGTTTTTCAAAAACTTTAAACTCGTGAAACTGCTTCCCAGATTAGGTTTCACAGCTTCGAAGGCGGGATGAGAATGCTTCATATCACAATCACTAATTCATATACAAAATTAACAATTAATATTTAAATAATTAATTTAAAGGTTAAAATAGCATATATATTAGAAAATTAAGCAGTAGAACTGCGTTAAGGTATGCTCTAATTTTGCAGTATTAACAAATGAAAAAATTAATGTTATGAAAAAAGTATTTACCTCAGTTTTAGTGATCGGTTTCTTATCTATTTCAATGAGTGCGATGAGTAAAGACAAAGACTTTTCTCTTTCATTTGGAAAAACTGAAGCAGAAACGGTCAATTTTGAGTTGTTGAACGCCAAAGATGTCTCAGTTGCTATTTACAGCGATGTGTATGGCGAATTACTTTCTGAAGAATTAAATTCAGATAAAAATATTGCGAAATCATACAATTTTAAAAATTTAGATTCAGGAATTTATTATTTAGTAATTGAATCTCCGCAGAAAATTGAGAAATATAAAATCAAAGTAGATTCTGATAAAAAAGTTTTGATTGAAAACGAACCTGTTTCTGAAGTATTCAAGCCTGAATTTTTGGTGAATGGTAATAGGGTTAAAGTACATCTATCGGGTGTAAAAAACGCAGCTAAGATTTCAGTAACCGATTTTCAAGATACGCTTTACTACAACGCGACAAAAAAAGCATTAAATGGTGAAGTTGAACTTACTTTTGATTTAAGTAAAAAAACAGCCGATCAATACATTATCACTGTTGAAGAAAACGGTAAAGTTTTTAATAAAATAGTCAGTGTGAGATAATTTCTTACTTCAAACTGGCAAAAGAATTTTTATATAGTTTGTTCTTAAAGTTAGGTTTTTCTGAAATTCTCAGAAGAATCTGACTTTTTTCTTTACTTTTTAACTCAAGTCCACAAAAATTTCTTTTTACTACTCAACGTTTTTAAGTTTACGAAGGCATTTGGCTCCGTCGAATCTTCGATTTCACTTAGCAAAAATCACAAAGAATTTTTAATATTTAAACCAATGCTTTTAGGTTATTTACAGACCCGGAGAGGTTATTAATATATCTGTTGAGGTTGTAAAATCTTCCGTTCATCTGTTTTATATATCTGTTGCAGTTAAAGATATATCCGAAACGGTTCTAGACCTATCGGTTGGGGTTGGATAACCTGATAGCATTGGTTGTTAACGTATAATTTATGGCTCAGAACCTCTAGATTGAGTTGTGAAACATATAATTTACGGTTCAAGAAACCACCAAATGGGTTAGAGATGTATCCTGAGTACTTTGGAACGTATTGGAATACTTTTAGAACGTTGCTTCGAGGACCTCAGCTGTCGATTGACGATAAAAATCAGTCAAATTTCTTATTTTATTAAATGTAGCAAGATCACTTAAATAAAAAAGCGCACCAATAAATAGATGCGCTTTCAGGTTAATGAGTTTGTTATATTAATCTACGTGTTTCGGGGTGTAGCCGTCTTCACTTAGTTCTTTGTGTTCATAATCTGCTTTCATTTCAGCATCATAATCCGGCTTTTCATCTTTACCCATTCTTCTTAAGATAGAATCAAATAATGAGTAAACTACCGGTACGATAATCAATGTAAGGAATAAAGATGATGTTAAACCACCGATAATTACCCAAGCCAATCCGTTGTTCATCTCCGCTCCTGCTCCTTTTGCAATCGCAATCGGGATCATACCGAAGATCATCGCAATCGTTGTCATCAAAATCGGACGAAGACGGGCGTGGTTTGCCTGAATCAAAGCGTCATGTGTATTGGCTCCGGCTGCTTTTCTCATATTGGCAAAATCGACAATCATAATCGCATTTTTCGCTACCAAACCAATCAACATAATCATCCCCAACATCGTGAAGATATTTAATGAGTTTCCGGTAATTGCCAGAATGACCATTACTCCAATCAATGCCAATGGAATTGAGAACAATACAACAAACGGATAAACGAATGAGTCATAAAGCGAAACCATTACCAGATAAACCAATACGATAGCGGCTAATAAAGCAATTCCTAACGTACCGAAACCTTCAGTTTGGTTTTCCATATCACCACTCCAAATGTAGCTTACTCCGGCAGGTTTTGTTTTTTCGTTATCCATAAACTGAGCCGCCCATTCGTTGGCAACATCACCTACAGGACGACCTACAACTTTAGATTTTACCTTTACAGAAGGTGCTTTGTCTCTACGTTCCAATAAACTTGGTCCAGAACCCATTTTCACATCAGCAAACTGGCTCAATCTTACTTGTTCACCTTGAGGATTTGTAAACATTAAGTTTCTAACGTCATCAATCGATTGTCTGTTTGCGTCACCAAAACGGATGTTGATATCATATTCATATTCTCCGGCTCTGAATTTTCCGTCTGTATTTCCACTAAATGCAGTCTGCATCGTTTGTCCAACATTTGAAAGATTTAAGCCTAAAGAAGACATTTTATCTCTGTCGATATTCACCTGAACTTCCGGGCTTCCAGAGTCGGTTGATAATTCAGCATCCACAGAACCAGGAACTTTTTTAAGTAAAGCAAGAATTCTATTGGCTTCTTTATTTGCTGTTGCATTATCTTGAGCAGTTACCACCATTTCGATCGGCGCATTATCTGCTCCCATTAATCCGATTGGTGCTGTTTTAAATTCAACTCCGGTGAATTTTTCTTCTAAAGCTCTCTTTATTTTTGCAGATTTAATATCTGTACTTTCATTACGTTCAGCTTTATCAACTAAAATTACCTGAATTTCTGATTGATACAAAGTTGCCTGAGCTCCACCAAAACCTGATGACTGCTGACCAACTGTGGTAATCATATCTACTACATCTTTATCTGCTCTCAAATATTTTTCAACAGCTAAAGTAATCTGGTTGGTTTTCTCTACAGAAGCATCTTTTGGTAATTCCATCTGAACAAGAAACTGACCTCTATCCATTTTCGGGAAGAATTCACCTCCGATGAATCCGAATGCAACCAACATGAAAGAAGAAATCAAGATAATAAATGTAACAATAACAGTCATTACTCTTCTTAAAGTTGATTTTAAGGCCCACTCTAAAATTCCTGTAATCCAATGTGTGAATTTATCCAATTGCTTTTCAAACCAAAGGATAAATTTCTCGAAAGGATTTTTACCCGTTAAATGTACCAACTTCCCAAATCTTGATGACAACCACGGAATGATCGTAAATGATGCCAATAAAGAGAACATCGTTGCAATTACCACCGTTACACAGAACTGCGCCAAGATATCAGCAACAAGACCTGAACTCATTGCAATCGGTAAGAATACCACCACGATTACCAAAGTAATAGCCGTTACGGTAAACCCAATTTCTGAAGCACCATCGTACGCTGCACGAATTCTGCTTTTACCCATCTCCATGTGACGGTAAACGTTCTCTAGAACCACAATCGCATCATCCACAAGAATACCAACTACTAATGAAAGTCCTAATAAGCTCATTAAGTTTAAGGTATATCCCATCAAATACATTCCGATTACCGTTGCAATCAAGGACATCGGAATAGAAACCATTACAATAAATGCATTTCTGATGTTGTGAAGGAATAATAACATTACCACTGCCACCAAAATAATCGCTAAGAATAAATCGAAAATTACGTGATCAGCTGCTTCAAGCGTAAAGTCTGTTGTATCATCTACAATATTGATCTTAATCGCCTGAGTTTTATAATTGTTTTGAACATCACCAATTGTTTTCTGAACCAATTCTGAAACCGATACTGCATTGGCATCAGATTGTTTTTTAACCTGCAATAAAATGGTAGAATTTTGGTTAAATCTTGCTACTTTCTCGATATCTTTTTGAGTATCGAAAACCGTTGCTATATCAGATAAACGAACCTGAGCTCCGTTTTTATTTGAAACAACAAGACTATTCATTTCAGCGACATCTCTATACTTTCCAGAAAGTCTGATGGTAGATCTTGAAGTTCTTGTTTTCAAAGCTCCGGTAGGGAAATCTAAGTTTGAAGAAAGTATTGCCTGCTGTACATCTCCGATTGAAAGACCGTAACCCTGCAATTTCTTTTCATCTAAATTTACCTGAATCTCTCTTTCCTGTCCACCAACAAGATCAACTTGTGCAACACCATTTACACGGGAAAATATAGGTTCAATTTTCTTATCTAAAAGATCATAAAGTTCCTTATTATTCAATTTATCACTGGAAATACTCAACGTCATGATCGGTAAATCATCTAATGAGAATTTCTGTAATGATGGTGGATCTGCATCCTCCGGAAGATCTGCTAAAATAGCGTTTACCTTTCTTTGAGCATCATTTAATGCATAGTTTACATCAGCTCCTGTGTTTAGCTGAACCATGATAACCGATAAACTTTCGTAAGAAGAAGATTCTACTTTTTTTACGTTTTCCAAAGAACCAACGGCATCTTCAATCTTTCTCGTAACCGAAGTTTCCACTTCTGAAGGCGAAGCTCCAGGATACACGGTAGAAATTGTTACCATGTTGGTTTCAAACTTCGGAATCAACTCATACCCCATCATGGAGTAACTTAATAAACCTCCCAAAGTCAGAATCGTAAATAAAACGATGACAAGGGACGGTCTTTTAATGGATATTTCTGCTAACTTCATCTTCTCTTACTTTACGATATTGATTTTTGAACCGTTATCAAGGTTGATTTGTCCACTTGTAATGACTTGTTCACCACCATTCAATCCGCTTAAGATTTGAACTTTATCACCGTAAACTTTTCCGGTTTGAACTTTAATCATTTTAGCAGTTCCATTGCTCACAATAAATAACTGCCCTGAACTTACTCCATTTACGAAAGCTTCTGCAGGAACTGTTAACATATTTTGAGTTTCTGCTCCATTATTTGTTTTAAACAAAGCCGTTGCATACATACCTGCTTTTAAGTTTCCTCTGTTCTGAACTTCAATTTCTACCGGGAAATTTAAAGAAGCATCACTTTTGGGTGCGATAAATGTAATTCTTCCGCTGAAAGAATCGTCAGGTAAAACGTTTACATTGATAGCCACTTCCTGACCTAATTGAATTCTTCCAATCTGGCTTTCGTCAACCAAAACCGAAAGTTTTAATGAATTGATATTTACAATTTCAAATAAAGCTGTTCCAGGAGCAACAACCATTCCCGGCTCAACCATTTTTTTGTTGATTGTACCGCTGATTCCAGCTCTGATGCTTGTATCGTTAATTTTAACGCCTTGAGCTCTTACTGCAGCCTGCATATTTTTAAGCTGAAGTCTTGAGTTATCCAATTGCTGTTTTGTAACACCTCCTGTTTTGAAAGCATTTTCGTAACGTTGGTTATCTGCAATTGCATTCTGTAAATTATTTTGAGCCTGAGTAACATCAACCTCAATCGCATCTCTTTTGATAGTTGCTAAAGTTTGTCCTGCTCCCACTTTCGAACCTACTTTAACCAAAACGCTCACAATACGTCCTGAAATTTCAGAAGACTGCTGCATTTCCTGCTTTGGAATAAAAGTTCCATTTGCTGAATAGTCTGTGTCGATATTTTCTCTTGAAACAGTGATTACATTCACGTTGATTTTATCAACCTGTTTTGCTACTTCTTTTACTTCTGTTTCCTGTTTCTTTTTATTGTCGGAAATTTTCCAAGCGGCTAAACCAACAAGTACAGCGGCTACGATGATGTATATTAAAGTTTTTTTCATTTCAATTATGGGTTTTGTAAAGTATTAAGCTCTCCTTTAGCTTTTATTAATTTAATTTCAGCCTGTTTGTAGTCTAATAATGCAGTGGTGTAATTCTGTTTTGCATCTGTTAGAGCATTTTCAGAATCTAAAACTTCCGTCAGTGTTGCTAAACCGTACTGATAATTTGACTGAGTGTCTTTCTGTACTTTTTCGGCAAGCGTTACGTTGTTTTTCATGCTTTCAATATTGATTAATGAATTTTCAATATTGGTAACTGCATTTTTATATTCAAGACTTAACTGAAGCTGTGTATTCTGAATATCCTGATCTAAATCCTGAATATCGATTTCAGCCTGAGCAATTTTAGATTTTGTAGAACCACCCGTAAAAATCGGAATGTTTATATTTAAACCAATCGCTGAATAATCACTCCAAAGAACACCGTTATTCAAACCGTTTGTGAGAGGGAATTTTTTACCCATTCCTGCCCAACCATAGTTTGCCTGTAATCCTACTGTAGGATAAAGATACGCTTCCGTTGCTTTTTTGTTGTATACTAAAAGCTCTCTGTTTTTCTGTAAAACTTTAACTTCTGAGCGATTATCAAGATTTACCATTTCCGCTAAAAGCTGAGGTCGTGGATCTATTGCTTTTTCTTCTACCTCAATTTCAGTATCAATCGGAATTCCCATGTAGAACTTCAAAGAATTCTTTGAAAGCTGAACAGCATTTACCAATTGTTGTCTGCTTGAACTGATATTTGTTAACTGTACATTGGTACGATCTAAGTCAATACCTTTTGCTAAACCATTATCTACCAAACTCTTAATTACATTTCTTACCTTTTCGGTATTTGTGTAACTTACATTTAAAGTTTTAAGATTTTCTTCCTGCACAAAAACCTGATAATATGCTGTCGCTACATTTTCAATTAATTGTTCGTTGGTCAACTGAGCATTTAAAACATAAAATTCTCTTGTTGATTTTGCTGCTTTAAGACCTGTAAAAACTCTTTGATCAAAAATTGTTTGATTTAAAGTCACCACAGCTTGTGATTGCCAAGCCTGTCCCAGCTGAGCACGGATTCTTTCACCTCCAAACTCAAGCAATGACTCCTGAATTACCGGATTGTAAGTAACTCCTGCCGTTGCACCGATTTGTGGCAAAGCGCCAGATCTGGCTTCAGCAATCTTGTATTCCGCTTTTTTAATCTGTAAAGCCGCTTTTTTGGCTTCAGCTTTATTTTGCAACGCCTGTTTAATGGCTTCCTGCAGAGTAATCTGCTGTTGCGCATAAGCTGATGAAGAGGCCAACATCATAAATGCCGCAGCTACTCCAATTTTGAGCTTTTTAGCAGTTATACGTTTTCTGTTCATAATTTTATACTTCGTTTATTTTTTGTTGTAATAATGTTATTCCTAAAGGACGATTCATTTCTTAAAATACTTTAACAGTTTTTAATTATTTCTTAAAAAGCATATTTAAGATAATATCTTTTCTGTCTGCAATCAGTAAATCAAATTCTTTGTCATCAATCATCATATTTTCCAGAAAAAGTGGGCGCACCGCACTTGGGAATACTAAAAGTGAAATCATATTGAGTACAAATTGTACGGGTGCCATTTTTTCGATGTTTCCCAATTCCATTTCTTTTTCAATATCTGCATACAGTTTTTTTAGTTCTTCTTCTTCCACATCTCTTTTATGACAGCTTCCCTTATTGATTTGAGAAACAATGTAGGTTTCCAAATATGGATATTGAAGACTTGTCTGTAAGCTGCCATCAATGAAATTGGCAATCTTTTCTTTAAAAGGAAGATCTGAATTCATGATCAATTCAGACTTTTCTTTTTCTACTCGATGAGCTTCATCAAAAATAATTTGAATCAAATTATCTCTCGATCTGAAATAGTAATTAATCAGTGTTCTGTTAACACCTGCTTCATCTGCTATTTCCTGTGTTGTCGCATCAAACTTACCTTGTACAAAGAACAAATTCTTTGCAGTTTGCTTGATTAACTCTTGGGTTTGATCTTTCTTTTCTTGTTTTGACATTTTTGTTAAACAATTTTGTGCAAATATATATCAATCATTTGTTTTGACAAAATTGTTAAACAAAATAATTAAGTAATTTCTTGTGATTATTATCATAAAAAAACTCCGAACAAATGTTCGGAGTTTCAATTTTATATTTGAGAAATAATTCTATACTAACCTTATTTTATCATCTAAAATATCAACGATTTTGTCTTTGTACAAACCGCCAAGTGCCTTCTTAAAGTTTTTCTTGCTCATTTGCAGTTCGTCTTTAATTTCCTCTGGAGAAGATTTGTCTGAAAGATGTAGTAAACCGAAATTTTCTTCTAATTTGTTTAGAATTTTTTGTCTGAATTCATCAATATTTTCAAAGCCTACAGGTTGAAGAGAAACATCTATTTTTCCGTCTTCTCGAATTTCTTTAATGTAACCTTCTTCTTCAGATAGCGGATACAGTTTTTTGTAAACATCGGTGGTATAAATCAGTCCGATATATTTTTTATTAATGATAACATTCCAGCCTAGTTCACTTTCGTTCATCATCAGCAACTCAACTTTATCACCCTTTTGGAAAGGCAAATCCTGATATTGAGGATTTCTCTTAAACTTGGTAGTTCCGGTAATTAATTTTAAATCTTCATCAATATAAAGATTCACCAAATATCTTTTCCCTTCAATAATCTTTGTTTTCTGCTGTTTATACGGAATAAAAAGATCTTTGATAATACCCCAATCCATGAAAGCTCCGCTCGGAAGACTCTGTACACAATTCATCACAGCAAATTCACCTACTTCAGCCAAAGGAGTTTCGGTTGTAGCTTTTAGTTTATTATCATCCTGATAAACAAAAACTTCCAATTCGTCGCCAATTTCTTTTTCTTCACGAATGAAAACTTTAGACATAAAAGCGGTTTCGCCAGAATCGTCTTTAAGCATCCATCCCGAATGATTTTTTTCTGAAATTTTTAAAGTTTGGGTTTTTCCGATTTGCATCAATGATAAATTTAGGATGCAAAGGTAAGGAAAATATGTTGGAGAGTTTTAAGGGTTTTTGAGTTGGAGAATTTCAAAGTTATAGAGTTTAAGCTTACTGAATTGATTTAAAATTAATTACTATAATTTTTCAAATCATTAATAAGGTTCTTAGATTCTATTAAATAATCTGTATTTTCATCATCATTCAATACGCCAACAGATTTTATCAGTTTATCTTTTTCATAATAGCGTCTTAGATCAGACAACTGTTGAGGTTTTTCTAAATATCCATTTTCATCAACAGTCTGATATTTTTTTGAATGCACGAAAACCAATTTACCATTTTCTGTAAAGAAATATTCGGTTGTAATTATCCTTGCAGATAAGCCTACCCAATGTTCTATTTTCAAAAGTTTATTATTTTTATAATATCCTTTTAATTCAATTCCATTGTCTGTCACTATATTTCTATCCAAATAGTAGGAGTTTGGAATTTTTTTAATTTTCAATCCTTTTGTCTGATTGATTTGCTCAACAATTTTTCTGACAGTATTTACATTTTGTCCAAACATAAATCCGCAGATAACAACCATTAAAAATAATGTCAGTTTTTTCATTGTCAGATATTTGTTGAAAAATACAAAAAAAAGAGAAGCAATAACTTCTCTTTTTATATATCCGCCAAAACTTGGCTCTTTGTATTTATTACTTAACTCTTACATGTGAAGAGCTCTCTTGCCGGTAGCATCCAAAGCAGCTTCTTTAATAGCTTCTGCGTAAGTTGGATGTGCATGAGAACTTCTTGCAATATCTTCAGCACTTGCACGGAATTCCATTGCAATGACTCCTTCAGCAACCAAATCTGCAGCTCTCGCTCCAATCATGTGGAAACCAAGAACCTCATCAGTTTTTTCGTCAGCGATAATTTTCACCAAACCATCAACATCACCACTTGCACGGCTTCTTCCTAAAGCTCTCATTGGGAAAGTTCCGATTTTGTAAGCTATACCTTCTTCTTTCAGTTGCTCTTCAGTTTTACCAACTCCAGCTACTTCAGGCCAAGTATAAACAACTCCAGGAATTAAGTTATAATTGATGTGAGGTTTTTGTCCTGCCAAAGTTTCAGCAACAAAAACTCCTTCTTCTTCAGCTTTGTGAGCCAACATTGCTCCTTTAATGACATCACCGATTGCATAAATGTTTGCAACATTAGTCTGTAGATGATCGTTGGTTTTAATTCTTCCTCTTTCGTCTAATTCAACACCCGCTTTCTCAAGAGCAAGTCCGTCTGTGAAAGGTCTTCTTCCCACAGAAACTAAACAGTAATCTCCTTCAACTGTAACCTCTTCTCCTTTTTTATCTTTAGCAGTAATTTTTACAGAATCTCCGTTTCTTTCAACTGCTGAAACCGCTGTAGAAAGCATGAATTTCATTCCCTGCTTTTTAAGAACTTTAGTCAATTCTTTGCTTAAAGCTCCATCCATTGTAGGAATGATCTTGTCCATAAATTCAACAACAGTAACTTGAGAACCTAATCTTAAATAAACTGAACCTAATTCAAGACCGATTACTCCACCACCGATTACTACCAAATGCTTAGGAATTTCTTTTAAATTCAAAGCTTCTGTAGAAGTAATCACTCTTTCTTTATCTAATGTAATGAAAGGCAAAGAAGATGGTTTAGAACCAGTTGCAATGATTGTATATTTAGATTCTACAGTTTCCGAAGAACCGTCGTTTTTAGTCACTTTTATCTGAGTAGCAGATTCGAAGCTTCCAAGACCTTCAAAAACAGTAATTTTGTTTTTATCCATCAGGAAGTTGATTCCTTTTGTAGTCTGCTCTACCACTTCATTCTTTCTCGCAATCATTCTTGCGATATCTGCTTTTGGCTCGTTAATGATAATTCCGTGATTTTCGAAATTGTGTTTTGCATTTTCGAAATGCTCAGAACTGTCTAAAAGCGCTTTTGAAGGAATACACCCAACGTTAAGACAAGTTCCTCCCAACGTAGAATATTTTTCAATAATTGCTGTTTTGAAACCTAATTGTGCAGCGCGAATTGCAGCTACATAACCTCCAGGACCGGAACCGATTACGGTAACATCAAATTGACTCATTTTATATTTTAATTTATTTATTATTCAGTTGATTAATTATTACAAATTTACTGATTAATTACCACGCCACAAAGTGAGTTTTGTCAAGTTTTCAGGTGTTGGATGTGACAGTAATTGTTAATAGAATTCTAGTCCTTGCAATGTCTTTCAGCTTTTATCAATTTACAAATCAACATTCATCTTGCCTTGTCCAAATATTCCGGCGCTTTCAAAATAAGAACCTCCGTAAATATACCAGTCAAGATTTTCCAAATATTCAACCGCATTTTCTGGTTTCATTCCTGCAACTTCTTTTTTTGCGATAATACCTTTGTACCATCTTCCCGATTTTGAAAAACTTTCAAATTCCACCAAATATTTAAGCCAAATTCTCTGACAAAGTTTACATTGTAAAATACTTACTTCTGCATATCTTCCTTTAGTTTCATCGACTCCTACAGATGAAGTTCTGTAATCAGTGTGATGTAATTCAGGTTTTTCGCAGATACAACCTAATTTTTGGATTTTATTCATGAATGAAGTATTGATTTTAAATAAGATGAGATGCAAATTTAAGGAATATAAAGATTATTTACTCGTCGTTTTTTCATGTGAGAAACAATCATCTGCAAATTTTAAAATTCTTTTCTTAATAGTTTCGTCACAGTTTCGACAATTTGAATTCATTGTTTTTACAAGATTTCCCTTAATTCCATCTTTGTCTTTATAGTATTCAAAATCATAAAAACCACTGTATGCAATAGAATTATACCAACTTAAATATTTTTCACCAGATTGATCAAAATCCATATATTCAAAAAATTCTTTTGGGAATTTTTCAGCGTATTTTCTAGCTGGAACTCCAGTGTACTCTCCTAAAGCTCCATCCTGAATAAGTATTGTTTTATCTAAAATCCATCGGTAAAATGGTCTTAAAGAATCATTATCTGTTGTAATCAAATTTAATAATCTCGCAGTTTCAGGTTCATCTTTAGGTCTATAGTTGCCTAAATAAAACTTTAAAGCTTTTGAATCCAAATTTTTATTACTGATATAATATCTCACAGGTTTACCCCAAACAGAATCGAGATCAATAGAATGCGTTAATCCGAAACCTTCTTGCCAATTTGTAGATTCATATTCAACTGTATCTTTATTTTCTTTAATCACTAAATTTTCTTGCTTTTTACAGGAGAATAAAGTTAGTAGAAATAGTAAGAAAATAATTCTTTGCATTTTTAAAAAAAATATTATTTGTTCATCAAATCCAACAGAATTTTCTCATATCTATCTAGAATAATTTCCTTTGAAAACCTCGATTTTATAGAATTTTTTATTGAATCTGAATCATAATCCCTGTGAATTAGGGTAAGAATTTTTTGTGAAAAATCTTCAGGATTTTCAATATCCGCAATTTCCCCATTTGTATTGTGCTGAATGATTTCGTTGATTCCACCTTTACAATTATTGACCAAAGAATACGTTCCGCAAGCTCCGGCTTCCAATAAAACGTTAGGGAAACCTTCGTAACGCGAGGATAGAATAAATAGATCGGCAAATTTCAAAAACTGATAAGGATTCTCTTGTCTTCCATGGAAAATAACCTGTTTTAAACCTAAAACTTCTTTCATTTGATGAAGTATCTCACGATCTTTTCCATCCCCTAAAATATGAAGGATGATTTTTTCATTTTTAAGCCTTGAGAAAACTTTTAGTAAATTATCAAAACCTTTTCTTGCCGACAAATTACCGATGGCAACTACGTTTTTATAATTATATTTAAAACTTTCTGGTTTAGCTGAAATTAAAAGTTTTTCATTAATGAAATCAAAATCTACAGGATTATTGATTTTCGTAATTTTGTGTTTTTTAATATTAAAATTGGTTACCAAATCATTCATCATATCATCGCTTTGCGCAATAATCTGTTGATAATTATTGTAGAAATTATAGAAAAATTTTATTTCTTTTCTTGTAATGTGTTCAGAAACAACGTTTGTTTCTCTTGCAATAAATTTGGTTTTCGGAAAAAGCTTAATAAATAAAGATAAATACGCATTGACTTCACCAAATCCAGAAAAAACAATATCGGGTTTTCTGCGATAAATTTGAGAAAGAATTGGTTTTAGAGAATTTCTGATTCGCTCGATATTCAAATCGATAATCTCAACGTCTTTTTTAAGTAAATTCAAGTAACCGCCCTGTTTACGAAGAAGCAAAATTTTAGTTTCAAAACGATCTCTAGAGAGATGATTTGCGATAGTAGTAACTATTCTTTCTGCACCTCCGGTTTCCAAATCCGGCAGAATAAACATAACAGAAATTTTCTTATTCATCCTGAAAAACTAATTAATGATAAATTTAATCATTTTAAAACAACTCAGGAAAATCTTGAGAATGATTGTTGATAATATGATTTACTAAGAATTTCTTGCCTCTTTGATCGAAAAAATATACCAAGATGGTTGTTATTTGCCTTATACTTGATAAATTTCTTACCAAACTTTTGTAATTTTTAAGGAGTTTTTCTGCTAATTGGTTTCATCATATTATAATCAACAAAGTCGTAAATCTTCTCTGAATACAAAAAACAGTCTACTTCGAATCCAAAATATTCTTTGATGAATAAAACTTCGACTAATCTTTCAATAGATTGATGAAATTCCTCCGAATAAATAATTATTTCTTCCAAGGTAACCTTGCAATAAAAGCTCTAGTTCTTTTCCTCGATTCCTCAGATGATAATCCTTTTGCAAATCTTTCATCAAAATCATCTTTTACAACATACTCTGTTTGAAGTTCTGCAATTACATTTCTTGAAATCATTTTTTCTTTAATTTCAAGCAAATCTGCAATATCTTCAAACTCATTCATTTCTTTTATCCATTGAATGAGTTCTTTTTTTCACTTCTACTATTGGATTTTCCATTTTGATTTAACTGAAAAAATTAATTCGCAACGTCACTGATAAATTTAATCCTTAGCATTCTTACTTCTTCGTCAGACAATTCGTCTCCAAATTCATCTAATAAAACTTTCATGCTGTCGCTTTCAGATTCTGTCATAAATTCCATGAATTCATCTACAATATCTTCATCAAAATTTTCTTCAATGTAATAATCGATATTCAGTTTTGTCCCCTGATAAACAATACGTTCCATTTCTTTCAGTAAATCATTCATTGAAAGGTTTTTCGCTCTTGCAATATCTTCAAGGTCAATTTTTTTGTCAGTACTCTGAATAATGAAAACTTTGTGACTTGATTTATTAGCCACATTTTTCAAGACCATATCCTGAGTACGTTCTATATTGTTGTCTTCAACATATTTTGCAATGAAATCTGCAAATTCTTTTCCGTATTTTTTAGATTTTCCCTCACCTACGCCATATACTTTTGCAATTTCTTCAACTGTAATCGGATATTGCACCGTCATATCTTCCAAACTCGGATCCATAAAAACCGTGTAAGGTGGAATCCCGTGTTTCTTGGCAACTTTTTTCCTAAGTTCTTTTAAAAGTGCAAAAAGATTTTGGTCTAAACCTCCGCTAGATTGTTGCTGTACCTGATCGCTTTCTGCTTTTGTCTGAGACAAGTCAAATTCACGGTCTTCAGCAATTAAAAAACTTTCTTTATAGGTATTATCTAAAACCTGATGACCTTTTGGTGAAATTTTTAAAACGCCATAGGTTTCAATATCTTTTTGTAAGAAATTCTGAACCGTTGCCTGTCTTAGAATTGTTTTCCAATAATTATCTTTTTCAGATTTTCCAAAACCAAAAAATGAACTTTGCTCCATTTTATAAGATTTTGTAACCGAATTTTCTTTTCCGACAATCACAGAAATTAAATCTTTAGACTTAAATTTCTCTTTAGTTTCATTAATTAATTCTAATGCTTTTTTCAAATCTTCTGAAGCATCTTTCAGCTTTGGCGGGTTTGCTGCATTATCACACATTTTCGCTCCTTCACCATTTACAGGATCAAAAATTTCTCCGAAATAATATAAAATATACTGTCTTCGGCTCATTGAAGTTTCGGCATAACCAACCACTTCATTTAAAAGCTGCAAACCAATTTCTCTTTCCGAAACAGGTTTTTGAGCCAAAAATTTCTCCAGTTTTTCAATATCTTTAGGATCATAGAAAGCAAGGCAATAACCTTCTCCTCCATCACGGCCTGCTCTACCGGTTTCCTGATAATAACTTTCCAAAGATTTTGGGAAATCGTAGTGAATTACAAAACGGACATCAGGCTTATCAATTCCCATTCCAAAAGCAATTGTAGCAACGATTATATCAGCTTCTTCCATCAGAAATTTATCCTGATTGGCAACTCTTACTTTTTGGTCAAGACCTGCATGATAAGGAAGAGCATTGATTCCGTTTACCTGAAGAAGCTGTGCAAATTCTTCTACTTTTCTTCGGCTTAAACAATATATAATCCCAGATTTACCTTTATTTTTATTGATAAATTTTACGATTTCCTTGTCAATATTAACTTTAGGAGTTACTTCATAAAATAAATTAGCCCTGTTAAAACTTTCTTTAAAGACTAAAGCATTCGACATTCCTAAAGTTTTTTGGATGTCATCCTGCACTTTTGGAGTCGCAGTTGCCGTTAAAGCAATCACTGGTACATCTGCAATTTTATCGATAATTTGTTTTAAATTTCGATATTCAGGTCTGAAATCGTGTCCCCATTCTGAAATACAGTGCGCTTCATCAATCGCAAAGAATGATATTTTTACATCTTTCAAAAATTCAAGATAATCTTCTTTAATTAAAGATTCCGGAGCAACATATAAAAGTTTTGTTTTTCCGCTTTTTATATCATCAAAAACCTGTTTGGTTTGGGTTTTGTTTAGAGAAGAATTCAGAACGTGGGCAATACCCGTTTCAGAAGAAAGCCCGTTTACAGCATCTACCTGATTTTTCATCAGTGCAATCAGCGGTGAAACGACAATCGCAGTTCCTTCAGAAATAAGGGCTGGAAGCTGGTAACACAGAGATTTACCACCTCCTGTAGGCATCAGGACAAAAATATCTTTTCCGTTTAAGAGATTATTAATGATCTCTTCCTGCTGTCCTTTAAAGGTAGAAAATCCGAAGTATTTTTTTAATTCGCCCGATAAATTGGCTTTTTTTGCGCTCATCTAATTTTGTATTGCTAAATTTGCATCCAACCCAAAGTTATAAAATTTTTACTTAAAATGAAAGCAATAGCTTTTTTTACTGTTTAAATTTATATTGAGTATAAATTGAATTCTTTGGTAATTTACATACTAATTTCGTTATAAAAATGGAAAGAGACAAAATAATCTCAATCGCAAAAAGCACATTAACTATAGAAATTTCTGAACTGGAGAAATTAAAAGAAAGAATTTCAGACGAATTTGTAAAAGCCGTAGAACTAATTCATTCAGCAACCGGAAAATTAATCGTTGTAGGAATCGGAAAATCTGCACATGTTGGAAATAAGATTGTTGCCACTTTAAATTCTACGGGAACGCCTTCACAATTTTTACATGCTTCGGAGGCAATTCACGGAGATTTGGGAGTTATTCAGAAGCAGGATGTGGTTTTGTGCATTTCAAATTCAGGAAATTCACCTGAGATCACCAATTTGGTTTCTTATTTAAAAGATTATTCTTCCGCTTTAATTGCAATGACGGGAAATAGAAAAAGTAAATTAGCAGAATATTCTGATGTAATTTTAGATACTCATGTTGATTTAGAGGCTTGTCCGAATAAACTGGCTCCGACAAGTTCTACAACCAATCAAATGGCTTTGGGAGACGCTCTGGCAATTTGTTTAATGGAATTGAATGATTTTAAAGAAAACGATTTTGCAAAATTTCATCCGGGTGGAAGTTTAGGTAAAAATTTAACGGCAAGAGTTGAGCAGTTTGTTTCTTCGCAAAAACCACAAGTTACTGAAGATTCATCAATAAGAGATGTGATTATTTCTATCAGTTCTTCAAGCCATGGAATTACTGTTGTAACCAATGAAAAGAAGATTATTGGAGTTATTACCGACGGAGATTTACGAAGAATGCTTCTCAATGGTGATGATATTTCTACTATTTTAGCGAAAGATATTATGTCTGCAAACCCGAAAACCATTGAAAAAGATGCTTTAGCAAAAGAAGCAATGAAAATTTTAAAAGACAATAATATCGGACAATTAATCGTAACAGAAAACGGTCAGTATTTTGGAATTATAGATTTGCATAAATTATTAGACGAAGGAATAAATTAGGTTGAAGTTGAGGTTTAGATTTAGGTTTAAATTAAAATCAAATAAGAGGTAGCTTGAAAATTATACTTTTAAAATAAATCTAAAAACTCTGCATCCAATTTCAAAATTCCAGCATAAAGAAACTTTTCCATACATTTGAAACTTTAAAAAATTATCTGTGAGCGAAGAAAAAGACATGTCTTTTTGGGGACATATTGGCGAACTGAGAGGACATTTGATCCGTTCTATTATAGCAATCATTGTTGCCGCATTTGTTGTCGGTTTTAATATCAATTGGATTATGGATCATATCTTTTTTGGTCCTACAAGAAATGATTTCCCGACATTTAAATTGGTGAATGACTTTTCACAATGGATTTTGGGCGAAGACAGCATTACTTTACCGGACGAATTTCCGGTGCGTGTTCAGAGATTATACCAGCAGTTTAATGTGATGATGGCGGTTTCCATTTTTGGAGGAATTGTATTGGCATTTCCATACATCGTGTGGGAATTGTGGCGATTTATCGGCCCTGCTTTGCATCCGAATGAAAGGAAAAATTCCATTTTCGTTATTAATTCGGTTTGGATTTTATTTATGACCGGAGTTTTATGCGGATATTTTCTGATTTTACCTTTTGCTGTAAATTTTGGAGTTATTTTTAAAATCTCAGACATTATTATTCCACTCTATGACTTAAGTGATTACACTACCTTATTTTTACAGGTAGTTTTAGGAATGGGAGTAGTATTTTTATTTCCGGTTTTGATTTATTTCTTAACCAATATTGGAATTTTAAATCCGAAATTCATGAAAACATATAGAAGACACGCCATCGTTTTAATTATGGTTGTTGCGGCAATTATTACTCCTGCAGACGTTTTGAGTATGATGATGGCAGCTTTACCTCTGCTGTTATTATATGAATTCAGCATCGTGATGTGTGGTTATACATTCAGAAAAGTACAAAAACGTGAAGCAGCTTTGACAAAAGCACAAAATTAATTTTGAACTAAATAAATAACAAGAAGCGGCGCAAAAATCTTTGATTTTTTGCGCCGCTTCTTGTTACAATCCTCTTAAAAACCAATCAATATTAATAATATTCTTTAATTTTGACAAAAGTCAAATTTCATCATCATTAAAATGAAAAAAATTTCATATTCTCTTCTATTGATTTCCAGTCTTGCTTTCGGACAGTTTTTCGAGCAGAATAAAACATTCACAAAACAAGATACTTTAAAAGGTTCAAATACAAAATTCCGTGATTTTTGGGATGTGAAAAAGTATGATTTGTCTGTAGAACCCAATTTTGAACAGAAAAGCATTAAAGGAAATAATACAATCAGTTTTGAAATCACTAAAAACATAAAGAATCCTGTCTTTCAGATTGACTTACAACAGCCGATGAAAGCAGACAGGGTTCAGTGCAGTTTTCCTACAATCGGCAACTTCAAAAGAGACGGCGATTTCATCTTTATTTCAGCCAATAAATCTTTCAAAAAGGGAGAAAAATACACTATTGATATAAATTATTCAGGAAATCCAATTGTTGCCAAAAATGCACCTTGGGACGGAGGCTGGATTTTCAAAACCGATGAAAAAGGAAATCCTTGGATGAGCGTTGCCGATGAAGGAATCGGCGCATCAGTCTGGCTTCCTACAAAGGACATTTGGAGTGATGAACCAGATTCCGGAATTGTAATGAAAATTATTACTTCGAAAAACTTAATTGGAGTCGGAAACGGAAGGCTAATCAATCAGAAAACAGAAAATAATAAGAACGTTTTCACTTGGGAAGTGAAAAATCCAATTAATGCATATTCAATCATTCCAAGTATTGGAAATTATGTGAATTTCAAAGATTCTTATGACGGTGAAAAGGGAAAACTTGACTTAGATTACTGGGTTTTAGATTATAATTTAGACAAAGCAAAAAAGCAGTTTCAGCAGGTGAAACCGATGATGAAATCTTTTGAATATTGGTTTGGACCCTATCCTTTTTATGAGGATTCTTACAAATTGGTTGAATCTCCGCATCTGGGAATGGAACATCAAAGTAATGTCGCCTACGGAAACGGCTACCAAAATGGATATTTGGGAAGAGATTTATCAGAAACCGGAGTCGGATTAAAGTGGGATTTCATCATTATTCATGAAAGCGGACACGAATGGTTTGCCAACAATATTACTGCGAAAGATCAAGCAGATATGTGGATTCATGAATCTTTTACCAATTATTCTGAAGTTCTTTTTACCGAAAATTATATTGATAAAAAATCAGCAGAAATTTATGCACAGGGAATTCAGCATAATATTATGAACGACGTTTCTATTATTGGAAAATATGGTGTAAGAAATGAAGGAAGCGGCGATATGTATGCAAAAGGTGCAAGTATGATTCACACAATGCGACAGATTATCAATGATGATGCTAAATTCAGACAAATTCTGAGAGGTTTGAATAAAGATTTTTATCATCAAACTGTCACTACAGAACAAGTAGAAAAATACATTTCTGAAAAGGCTGGATTTGATTTTTCGAGTATTTTCAACCAATACTTAAGAACGGTCGATGTTCCTGTTTTGGAATATTCTCAAAATGGATCTGAATTAAAATATCGTTTTGTGAATGGAGTTAAAAATTTAAATCTTCCGATAAGGTTTGGTAATCAAACTATTTCTCCGAATGAAAACTGGCAGATTTTAAAGCTACAAAATTCAAATCCCGTGCAGTTTAGCAAAAACTATTACATCAGATATAAAAAAGTTCAGTAAAATATTAAAAGCAAAACCGGTTTTAGGTTTTGCTTTTTTAACGAAAATTTAGCAATAAATTATATTTCTGCTTGTAACAAATTCAATTTAAAATCAACTACTTATCTATAAATTAAACCTAATGAAAAAAATAGCAATAAGTTTAGGAATTCTGGCAACAGCTTTCGTTCAGGCACAGTCAATTAAAACCAATATTGATTTGGTCAACGTAAAAGATGATAAAGTAGCCGTAACGATGGAATTTCCGAAAATGAAATCGAATGACGTAAAATTTCACTTTCCTAAAACCGTTCCCGGAACATATTCTGTGGATGATTACGGAAGATTTGTAGAAGGAATCAAATTTTTAGACAACAAAGGAAAAGAAATCGCTTTTACCAAAGTAAATGACAATACGTATTCTTTGAAAAATGCAAAAGCTTTAACTAAAATCACGTATTTCGTTAACGACAGTTTTGATGAAGAAAACGAAACTCAAAAACACAAAGCTGTATTTTCTCCTTCCGGAACTGATATTGAGGAAGGAAAAGTTTATTTGATCAATACCCATGGTTTTGTTGGTTATATCGACAATATGCAGGACGTACCTTATCAGTTAATTATTCAGAAACCAAATGATTTTTATGGAACAACCGCTTTAGTAGATCAGGATAAATCTGAAGCGACCGACACTTTCACTTTGGCAAATTATGCTAAACTTACGGATTCTCCATTAATGTATTCAAAACCTGATTACATTACTTTCAATGCAGGTGGAATGGATCTTGTTTTAGGCGTTTATTCTCCAACGGGAAAATATAAAGCAGCAGACTTTAAAGAAAATTTAGAAAAAATGGTTGTTGCTCAGAAGAAATTTTTGGGTGATATGAATACCAATAAGAAATATGCTATCATGCTATATCTTGCAGGAACTCAAGGTCCGCAGATTAAAGGTTTCGGAGCTTTGGAACATCATGAATCTACAAGTGTCGTTCTGCATGAAATGATGCCTAAAGAAGCAATTGATGAAGCGATTGTAGATGTTGTTTCACATGAGTTTTTCCATACGGTAAATCCTTTAAAGACACACTCTGAGGAAATTCACTATTTTGATTATGCAGACCCGAAAATGTCTCAACATCTCTGGATGTACGAAGGCGGAACTGAGTATTTTGCCAATTTATTCCAGATTCAGGAAGGATTGATTACGAAAGACCAATTTTTACAAAGAATTGGTGATAAAATCAAAAACTCGAAAAGTTACAATGATACGATGCCATTCACAGTGATGAGTAAAAATATTCTTCAGGATCAATACAAAGATCAGTACAGAAACGTGTATGAAAAAGGAACGCTTTTGACGATGTGTCTGGATATTGAACTGAGAAAACTATCCAACGGTGAAATGGGTTATCGTGATATGATCAGAAAACTCTCTCAGAGATTCGGTGAAAATAAGCCATTTAAAGACGACAAACTGATTGACGAATTGGTAACGATCACAGGATTTCCACAGGTAAAAGATTTTTACAATAAGTATATTGCAGGAAGCAACCCAACTCCTTATGTTGAATACCTTAAAGAAGTGGGTATTGAAATCAACAAACAGGAAACTCCGCCAATGTTCTGGTTTATTAAAGATCCTGCACAAACAGGATACAACGAGAAAAATAAAACATTTGTTTTTGATGAAAGTTCGGCACTTTCTCCGTTCTCAAGAAGTATCGGTTTTAAAATTACAGATGAAGTTCTAGCTTTAGACGGAAAAGCAATCAATATCCAAAATGCGCAGGAATTTATCGGTTACGCTCAATCCATCAAAGACGGACAAGATGTGACGGTAACGGTTCTTCGTAAAAATGGCGATAAAGAAGATAAAATTGAGTTAAAAGGAAAAGCTATTTTAGACAAGATGACTATGGAAACGCTTCAGTTTAAAGCTAATCCTACTCCTGCTGAGCAGAAACTTCAGGATCAGTGGTTGACCGGAAAGAAGTAAATTCTTGATAATAAGTCAAACAATTTTTAAAGTCAGTAAGTTTATCTTGCTGGCTTTTTTACTTAAAAACATATCCGTTTAGGTTGTTTAATGGTCTGTTTCAGTTGTTCAGCGAATCATTCCGGTCTTTTACTTAAAAGATTCGGTTTTCTCCCAAACGTTTCCGTTCTTAACCAGAACATTTTCAATTTCGAACCGAATCGTATGGGTTCGGAACCATAATTTTCCGGTTGATAACCGAATCACTTCATTAAACAACCGAATCGATGGGGCGTAGAACCAGATCAATATGGTTTTGAACCACAAATTTTTGTTATTTATCCTAATCGACACGCAAAATAACCTAATCGTTGTGATTTCAAACCGAATTATTAAACTAATTTAATTTGAGCTTGATTTTTTTTAACGCAATAGGTGGCAATCATTTATTCATTTATCTTGAAAATATTTCCCGTTCGCAAGGGCGTTCAACTCAGCTAAGTACGCAATCAGTTATTGCTGAATAAAGCGCCTTTGCGAATAGAAAAATAAGAACACCATTTTATAAATCCTTTTTGAACATTGCTTTAAAAATAATTATAGCAGTGTAAACAAAAAAACAGCTCTCACGGAGAAAGCTGCTTTTCTTTGTTAAATATGAAGTGAAAATTTAATATAAATCTAATTCTATCGGATTATTGTTCTTTTTGAAACCTTCTTTAGCGTTTTTTTCCATTTCTCTGAAAACCTGATTAGGATCTGAAATCTCTCGTCCATCAGCAGATTTTGTTTTGAAAACAACCTTATTGGTTTCAGAATTTTTAGACATCATTTCGCGCATATTTTTAGTAGGATCATTCTTGTAATTTTTCCATACTTTTTTAAACTGCTCTTTCGTGGCTTCGATATCTTTTGTTCCTACTCCGTAAATCTGCATTCCATTTGGAAGTGCGACTTCTTCAGTTTCAATTTTATTTATTTTTTTATTTCCGGCTAAAGTCATCGAATGTGTTCCCGTTTTATCTTCAATTTTCACGATTAAACCTGGAAGTCCGTAGAATTTATAAGGTCCGTCCTGAAAAGGAATTTCTGTTGTAAACCAGACCGTCCATTGTCTTCCAAGATAATTGGTCGTTGCTTTTTGAGCATTATATTCTCCTATTTTTTGTTTGTCAGGAAGAATTTTCCATTCCGGTTTTTTATTTTCTTCGACTTTATAACTGTCACTTGCAACTCTTGTAAACAGATACGTTTTAAACTCAGGATACTGTTTGGTTACTTTATAACTAATTTGTCCGGATTTCTCAGATCTGTTGATGGTAAAACTACCAGAATTGAGCTTCATTTGTTTTGCCAATTCGGCATTTTGAGTAGAATCTGCAATATACTTCTGATTATCCATAAAAACAGAGCCCTTTTGATCGATATCTAAAAGCATTACGGCATTTATAATTTTAGCTTTATCGGTAGAATCTGGTACAAATTTATAATCGTAAAAGAAACGATTGGTCTGCGAAAAAACTAATATTGATAAAAGTAAAAAGCTTAAATTTAAAGTTGTTTTCATAGTTTTTATTTATTAACCAATTCAATTCGGTTGTTGTCTTTTTTAATTTTTTCGATTTGGCGCTGTTCCATTTCTTTCATGTGATTATTTTGTCCGTCAACCATTTTCATAGTAATTCCGCCTGACTGAATCATTTTTAATCCACTCGTAGGGTCTTTTTCAAAATCTCTGATCAGCTTATCATATTGCTTTTGGTTAATCGAAATATTTTTATCAGAAATAATGTCTTTTGAAAGTTCCTCTATATTTTTTATACCCTGTAAATTAAAAATATGAGATTTTGTCTTGTCTTCCAATTTCACAATAAGTCCCGGAAGACCATGGAACTTATAGGGTCCATCCTGAATTGGAATATCTGAAGTAAACCACGCAGTCCAATGTCTTCCACTAAAATCAGTTTCTGCTTTTTGCGTATTCCACTCTCCTATTTTTTGTTTTTCTGAGCTGATTTTCCAGTTGATTTTTCTTTCTTCGGCTACCTTATAATTATCAAGAAGAACTCTGTTGTGAAAAAACACGTTGTAACCGGGATATTTTTTTGAAATCTTATATTTCACTGATCCTTTCCCCGCATCTGCACTTATAGAAATGGCACCTCCACTAGAAGCCATTTTCCTAATCTCGGCTCTTCTCAGAGAATCTGAACTGTACTTGTCATAACTGTAAAATTGAGACCCTTCATCTGAAACATCAAGATTCATCATCTCAGATTTTACTTCAGATACATTGGTAGAATCCGGAATAAATTGGTATTCGTAAATGAAACGTTTGTTTTGGGCGTTCGCTAAAGTTGCGATAAGTAATAAACTGAAAGTGGTTAATAATTTCATTCTAAAATTTATTTGGTGAAAAATTCCATTTTGTCAAGTCTTGAAAAACCTTTGTCTCCATAAGGAGTTCTATACATTTTCACAGATTTGAAAGGTGCTTTTGCCAGTTTTTCTTTGCCAAACATTTCTTCTTCATACCCCTTCATATACATTTTTATTTCTTCTTTTGTATATTCTTTTCCATCTATAAAAAACTGACCGTCTTTTAAAGGCATTACCATCGTATTTGAATTTACCGGTGCGTAACTTTTTTTATCTTTTGTAAGTGGCTGGTCTTTACCGGTAATATACGAGGCAATAAGATCAGATTTAAAAATAATCATATTATCTCTGTTAACCTGAGACTGTTTTTCAACTTTCGCCTGAAGTCTTTCCGCATCATCTCTCAGTTCTTTAATTTCTGCCTTAGTTAACGGATTTTTATCATAATCTCTTTTAGCTGAAACTTTTACTTCTTCTGCAACAATTTTTCCTGTATTTTCTTTTTCTCCGTTTTGTCTTTTTATTTCATTTTCACGAGTGGTATATTTTTGGTTAATGTATTGTTCATAATACCATTTCGGATTTATTTTTTTGACAAGTTGATGAAACTTCTCACTATTTTCTTTACTCATTTTAGAAATATCAGTTGCATGAAAAACTCCATACTGTTCTCTTTCCCCAAAAACCCAGTGGTCTTTGTCATTGTTTACATGAGAGTTTGAACTGAAAGCAATTGTTTTATTTTTATTTTGCTGATAATACTCTTCAAATTTTTGTTTAGAAACAATTTCAGCATTAATCACATATAGAGCTTTTTCATGGGCTTTATTCAACTGCTCTTGATAAGGAATATCATTTGCTTCAGCACTGTATTTTACTTTTTCTAATGCAGGTGTATCCCAAACAACAGCAACAATTTTTCCTATAAACTGGTCGTCTTTCTTTACATTTTTATTTTTCCCGCCAACGTAAATAATTGGTAAATCATTACTCAAAAAGTTTTTGTTTGCAGAGAAATAATAATTTTTATCAGCGATAAATGCATTCTTTTTCTGAGAAAATATCTCCTGACTTACTTTTTTACCTTCAAAAATGAAAATATCATTTGCCTTAAACTCTGACGTTACATTTGTTTCATCAGAAATCGTATCATGAGTTATAGATGAAATTTCCTCCTGATTTTTAATTAAATCAGCAATTGTTTCTATTTTCTCATTCTGCTTTTCAATTTCCTTATTTTTTGCATCGACCATATAAGCAAAAGCAATGGTAAACATAATTGGAAGCGCAAAAAAACGTCTTGCGTAAGCGTATTTTGTTTTTGGTTTTTGTATCATTTTGAGTCTTTTTTTAAGATTTGAATTCAGAAACGGACTTGTTCCCGGCAAAATATTTCCTGAAAAATGGCTTGATAACAACATTTCTGCAAAAGCCTTGGTATCAGATTGTTTTACAGCTTTTTTATCAGCCAAATATTCGTGAATTAAACTAATTTCTTTTTTAACAATGTGAAAAATTGGATTAAACCAAAAAATTGCAGTAACGATTTCGATGAAAATTTTATCATACGAATGTTTTTGTTCAATATGAACCATTTCATGCTTTAAAATTTGCTTTCCCAAATCGGATTGTATGAGAATGCTGTCTTTCCAAAATAGATTTTTAAAGAACGAAAAAGGTGCATCGTGCAGATTAGTCTGGTAAAAATTAATCCCACTGATTTTTTCTTGTCTGAATTTATTTTTAAGACGGTTGATTCTGATAATTCCAATAAAAATTTTAATTAACAAAACTGTTGTAATTCCAGCGATTAAAAGAGGAATGTATTTTAAAAACTCATTCTCATCACTTGTATTTTTTATCTCTGTGAAATTTTGAAATTTATTGAGAATCAGAAAAACTTTGTCATTAAGTTCTATGGTAAAATATTCAATTTTTAGCAATGGTAAAACCAATGAAACCACAATCAGCAACAAAAGATAAAATCTGTTATAGTGATGAAAAGTCTTGTCTTTCAGGAAAAATAAGTAATAAGCATACATAATTCCCGAGCAGATCAATACCTTAAAACAATAGATTGCGGTTTCCATGATTTTGTAATTTATTTCTTAGTTTTAATATGAATTTCTCCTGCTTTTTTCCCTGTAGTTTTTGTTTTATTTACAGTTATTGATTCGATATTTTTAGGATTGAGATTTTTCATCTCTTCGTTAGAACTTGCTTTTTCATCGATGAAAATTTTAATATCTTCATCAGAATTAATGTCAATTATATCTTTCACATTTGTTTTAAAAGTAGAACCATTGGAAATTATTCTACTTTTTGAAAGCATGGGAGATTCTGTATAAGAAGAAGTTGCTGAGTAATTTACTTTTGGAGCATGAGCATTCACTGCAACAATCCAAGGACTTCCCTGCAATTCAGCTTGTTCTTTTCTTATTTCTTTTAGTTTCTTTTCAGCTTCAGCTCTTTCTTTATTTAATTTATCAAGCTTTCTCTGTTCTTTTTTAGTAAGTTCTTTCTTTGAAAAATTACTTGTTCCATTGAAAAAACTATACCCATTTCCTGAATAACTTTTTGCAATTTTCTTTAATTCTTCAGAATTAGTATTAATATCTTTTCCATTAATGTAAAACTTATTAAGTTTTCCGTATTTTTCTTTAAACTCAGGTGAATTAAATTTCTCCTTTATTGCTTTAATTTTTTCTTCGCTTAACTCTAAATCTTTAAAATCTTTGGAGTTAAACATTTTATCAAAATCAAGTTCTTCCCCATGAACAGTTATTTTATAGTTATCTCCATCAGGGAAAACTCTTTTTACTTGCATATCTTTAAGAATAACTTTAGCATCTTTTTCAGCTAACATTTTATCTCTTCTTGCTAAAAGCTCTTCAAAATCGGTTTGATATATTTTGTCACGGGCAATCTTATCCATTTCTCCAGAAAGCTGCTTCAATTCTTTAGCTTTTAATTCAAATTCGTAGCTTTTTTCACCTTTTTCTTTAGCTATTTTTTGAAGTTCAGTAGCTTTTTCTTGTGATTTTTCGCTTAACGTTTTTAGTTTTTCAGATTGAATTTTTAATTTTTCGTTGGCTTTTGAAATTTTTTCCTGCTGTAATCTTACAATTTGATCGGTTTCGTTTTTAGGAGATAAAGTATCTCTTTTAATTTCAGCAACGGCTTTTTCAATTTCAATATTGGTT
The DNA here is from genome assembly GCF_026460945.1 of Chryseobacterium luquanense. Taxonomy (GTDB): domain Bacteria; phylum Bacteroidota; class Bacteroidia; order Flavobacteriales; family Weeksellaceae; genus Chryseobacterium; species Chryseobacterium luquanense. The sequence continues at coordinate 2,570 of NZ_JAOVZV010000007.1, read as the reverse complement.
TCTTTTATTTCTTTGTTTTTGGCATTCACCATGTAAGCAAATGCAACGGTAAATAAAACCGGCAGAGCAAATATTCTTCGCGCATAAGCGAATTTTGTTTGAGGTTTTTGTAACATTTTAAGTCTTTTTTTAAGGTTTGAACTTAGAAACGGACTGGTCACAGGCAACTCTTTTCCGGAAAAGTGGCTTGCTAAAAGCATCTGCGCAAATGCTTTTGTGTCCGATTGTTTTACGGCTTTTTTATCAGCCAAATATTCGTGAATTAAGCTTATTTCTTTTTTGATGATATGAAAAAACGGATTGAACCAGAAAACTGCGGTGATAATCTCCATAAAAATCTTATCTACAGAATGTTTCTGCTCAATATGAACCATTTCGTGCTTTAAAATTTGTTTTCCGATGTCTGAATTGATGACAATCGTATTTTTCCAAAAAAGATTTTTGAAATAGGAAAATGGAGCTTCAGAAAGATTGGTCTGGTAAAAATTTACCCCTTCAAAACTTTCTTTCTTAAACTGGCTTTTGAGTTGTTGGATTCTGAAAATTCCGTAAAGAAATTTTCCTAAAAAATAGAGAGAAACCAATCCCAAAGCTGAAAAAATAATTCTAAAATAAATGTAGTCATGGTCTATGGTTTTATTTGCATTTAAATTTTGTAGCTTACTAATCAACAAAAACAAATTTTCATTAACCTCAATTGTGAAATCTTCCACTTTAACAAGAGGCAGGAAAATTGAAATCAACATTGCAGACAAAAGGTAAAATCTGTTGTAATGATGAAATGTCTTGTCTTTTAAAGACAACTGATAATACAAAAACATTACACCTGAACAAATCACAACTTTTATGAAGTAAAAAATCAGCGCTTCCATCTTAGTCCTTATTTTTAAGTTCGTTTAATAACATTTCAAGATCTTCAACGGTCATTTCATTTTTTTCAACCAAAAAAGAAACAGCACTTTTGTAAGAACCTTTAAAGTAATTCTTCACCAAACTTTTCATTGTCTTTCCGGAATATTGCTCTTTTGTTATCAAAGGAAAATATTCATGCTGTCTTCCGTAGACATTATAATCAACAAATTCTTTATCCTTTAGAACTTTCAGAATTGTAGAAACTGTATTCGTATGCGGTTTCGGTTCTGGATAGAGATCCAAAAAATCTTTTAGGAAACCTTTTTCGAGTTTCCACAAAAACTGCATTACCTGTTCTTCTGCTTTTGTTAAAGTCTGGATGATCATAATATGATTTTTAATTATTGTGATAAAGTTACCAAAAAATCCATATCACTAATAAATTAGTTATACAAATGTAGAAATATTTTTCACTCGAACAACTATTTTTTTAGTGATAAAAAATAAATTTAAATAAATATTTGAAAATCAATATTTTACAAAATATTAAAATATGTTAAATTTTCAATTAACAGAATTATGCTCTAATTAATTATCATAGAATTGCTGAATTTTAATATAAATTCTTAAAACTTGTTAAAATTTATTAAATAAAATGAATATGAATGTGCTGAGAATGAGAAAATATATTTATTTTAGTGCTTTAAAAATTTCTAATGAAAAGATATACTCTACTTTCTGTTTTAATGCTGTTGATTTTTAATGTAACTTCAGCTCAAACATCATCTGTTTTCGGATCTGTGACAGAGGCAAAAACAAAAATTGAAAACACCGTTCCTTTGGTTTTGGAACATTTGAAAAAAATAAGCGAGTCTCAAAAAGACAATTCAATACTTACTAATGGTATAACCGCACTTAAAAAAGAATATGATGCGGTAGCTTTAGAATTTGATCTTTACAGAGGAAATATGGCAAGTTGCATCGTTAATAAATCTAAGAAAGCGACAAAATGTATGAATTATCATACACAATACTTCAAAAATACATTAGGAAATTACGATAACTTCATCAATTATATCACAAAGAAAAACGGATACTTAGGAGTTGATGATGACAGCGTGAAAAAAGATTTCAAACCAACAGAAATTGCTACTAAAATTGATACTGACTTTACAGCAGCTTCAAAAGCAGTGGGAAGACTAAAAGGAAACAGCAAATCATCTTATTTTGAGCAGGTAAAATCTGAAGATTTTAAACTGGCTCCATTTGAGACTTTGATTAAATAAAAATTTTAATAATTCATAAAAAAGTCCCGCTTCATTGAAACGGGGCTTTTTTTGTTATAATTTTTTGTATTCGTCTGAAACAACTTTGCCATTGAATGGTTCGCTCCAGGCTACGAAAACTCTTTCATCTGTAGATCTCAAAATTTCAGCCTGAATAACTTCATACTCACCATTCTCATCTTCTCTCTGCACAATATGATCTACACCTTTGCCAGCTCCCTGATCAACTTCAACTTTGTACCTTTCACCATCCTTGATGAAATCTTCTTTTCTAAATGTTATATCTGCCATAATTATTTATTTTTAATAATACGACAAGCAATTTATAAACCAAAAAAGCAAAATTTCAAGCACAAAAAAGGAGAACCATTTCTGATTCTCCTGTTGGTAGCGGGGACACGACTCGAACGTGCGACCTCCGGGTTATGAGCC
>NZ_JAOVZV010000006.1 GCF_026460945.1 Chryseobacterium luquanense | reverse complement strand
ATGCCCGGAGGAACTACACCACCACCAAACAACCCACCATGCACCAGAACAACAATCCCAACGAACCCTCAACCCGGTTTTACCGATGAAAATGGATGTCCGATTGGGGCACCGAGTTTGCCGAATTTTCCTCCTGTAAAAGGGAATCCGTGCGATAAAATTTCACAAAATAATATAAAAGCTAAAGAATTTATTTTGAAACCAAAAGCAAGTGGTAGACTTGCTGAGGTGAAAACGGGGATTGCAACCAATGCTAACGAAAAGTCTTTTTCTTTAGGAGTAGATAATAATGGCAATGAGCAGGTTACGAATGTTTTTGAAGATTTTTCCGGCACACAAACAAATATTGTAGCGCAAAGTCCTAATTTTAAAGTAAATGCAGGTGCACACACCCATAGTCCTGGAGGTGCAGCTCCTCCTTCTGCCACAGATATTTATTCTTTTATGAAAGCTAACAAGATTAATAGTGAATTTACATTATATTACACTATTAGTTGTGATGGTAATGATTATGTTTTTAGTATTGTTGATTCTTATAAATTTAAAAAATTTGCTGAAACTTATCCTGAAGCTGAATATACAGATCCTGAACATGGAATTTGGAAATATGGAAATGTTATTGGCGACGATTTTGAGTATTTAAAAAGTTACTTTAGAAAACAAAGTAAATCAAAAAATGAAGGTTTTGAATTAGCAACGGCATATATCTTGAAAAAATATAATTCAGGAGTAGGTTTAAGTAAAAGAGATGCTAACGGAGACTTTAAAGCTATATTTGTAGAAGAGCTCCCAGATCCGAGCAATCCCAAAAAGAAAATTTATAATAGAACAGAAAATTGTAACCTTTAAAAAAAATAAAATGAAAACATTATATAAAATATTTTTTTGTACTTTATTATTCATAAGTTTCAAATTATCAGCTCAAATAGATACTTTAAACTATATAAAGCAATTTGAAATCAATAAAGCTCAATATATTAATCAGCCATTCTCTAAATTATTAAACGATATGACACAAATGCAGCCAATGTCTGTATGGTCTATAGATAGTCACAAAAACAGATATTTAATATATTTTACAAGATTTATGTTTTGTGAAATGGATGAGTCATTTTCAAGTAATGTTAATTTAACTATTAGCTGGCAAACTCCATTACAATCATCAGAAACAGAATACTATGATAATAAAAATGATTTTTTCTTTACCAATGATGAGAGAAATTATTATGGCAGTAAAATAATAAAAGACATAAAGGTGTATAAATAATATTAAAATTAGTTATAAGAAACTAATTTCTGATTAAAATATTAATGAAAACACTATATAAAATATTTTTTTGTACGTTTTTACTGATAACTCTAAAAATATCAGCCCAATTAGATACTCTAGAGTATTTAAAACAATTTGAGATGAATAAAGCTCAATATATCAATCAGCCATTTTCTAAGTTGGTAGACGATATGACTGAACTACAACCTCAAAGCTTATATACACAAATAAGAGGATGTAATTATGACACACAATTTTACTTTGTTGACATAAAAGCAGCATTCAAAAGTAGCTTTAAAATTAATATTGTATGGCAAAACTCAACCTCTTATAAGGAAGAAAAGATACCTAATTTGAATGAGCTATGTACCTTGAGAGATGTTGAGGATATGTACAGGAAGTTTAGAATCAGGAATATAGAATTTAATTATACTGGAGATTTTTATGTTACACATCGTTCAGCAAAATTAATAGAAGATGATGACCCATTTATTCATCTCAATACATATCTTGAAGATTATAAAAAATATTTAATAAATAAACCTTTTTCTGATTTTGTTTGTTGGGGAAGACCTATGAAAATTACAAGAATAAAAAACATATATAATGAGTCAAAAACTACTGTCTTACAAACAGAATTCATTCTTGTTAACCCTCACAATAAGAGAAATAAAGCAAAAGTTATTGTTGATTGGAAGTCTCCAGTTCCAAAGAATGACATTAGGGATTATAAAAAGAAAAAAGGGAATCGTTTTGACAACAATGAACGTAGTTTTTATGTAGATGAAATAGTAAAAGATTTAACTTATTCTGCAAGATAGTATAACATATACATACTCATGTTAATAATTATAAATTTCTTGATGACCAAGGC
>NZ_JAOVZV010000053.1 GCF_026460945.1 Chryseobacterium luquanense | reverse complement strand
AATGGATGTACAGGAACAGTAAGTGCTACAGTTACCCAGCCAACGGCAATGGGTGCAACAGTTTCACAGACAAATATTTCGTGTAACGGAGGATCTAACGGAACAGCAGGTATTGTTGTAACCGGCGGAACAGCACCTTATACATACTCCTGGTCACCAAGCGGCGGAACAGCTTCCACAGCTACAGGATTAGTAGCTGGAACTTACACGGTAACGGTAACAGATGCCAATGCATGTACAATCACCAGAACAGTAACGATCACTCAGCCTGCAACGGCAGTTTCAGGAACAACAGTGGTTACGAATATTGCT
>NZ_JAOVZV010000052.1 GCF_026460945.1 Chryseobacterium luquanense | reverse complement strand
ATAAGAATACGGTTGGGATGTACAGCTCCATGGGAGCGACACTTCCCGCCAATAGATTTTCCTTTCAATTTTTTGATTATTTCAAAACACCTTAAATATCAAATTCTACTTATTCAAAAAGCTCCAAACCAAATTTTCTTTTCCTGTTCACGTATTTTAAGTTGTTTCAAATTTTTCTAAACGATATTCCATCGTTGCATCATGTGCGTATTAATAATTTCCCAAGCATTTTCTGCTCCTTTGGAGGTTCACTTTTGTAGAAAAACATTTGGCGGGGAAATATTAAGCTCCCTAGGAGCGGCACAAAACCTGATCATTTTCCC
>NZ_JAOVZV010000051.1 GCF_026460945.1 Chryseobacterium luquanense | reverse complement strand
GCAGAATTAATGAAAGACAGATTTGTTATTATGGATGTTCTTGGAGATGTTTCTACATTCAGAACTGCAGGTCCTAGTTCTGGTCCTAGCGGTGAGCGTCTAAAATATGGTGCTGCTTATTATCCAAAATTAGAAACGGTTTTAACTTATAACTATGATTCAAAAGTTATTATGATTTCAGGTCAAACTCTAGAGTATTGGAAAACTAAAGATTCTGAATTATACAACCTGGCTAAAGCAGCAATTGAGTCTAACAAAGTTGTGTTGGCTCCATCTTCAACAATGGCGGGAGTTTACGCTAAAGTAGACAGTACTTCCGGAGTATTTAAAGCACCGGCTAATATTGGGCTAAACTATGTCGTAGCACCAACAGTAAAAATTTCTCATGAAGATCAGGAAATTCTTAACGTTGATCCAACAGCTGGTAAATCTATCAACGCAATCAGAACATTTACCGGAAAAGGAACAATG
>NZ_JAOVZV010000050.1 GCF_026460945.1 Chryseobacterium luquanense | reverse complement strand
GACTTTGCGTAGCGGGAAATCAATATAAGTTTTCTATTTTCATTTTCATCTTTTCCATTATTAATCGTGCGGCATTCCAAAAATCTTTTTTTTCATTATTATCTTTATCCTTATATGATATACAGTCCATATGATATTGTTTTTTAATATTATCCTTAAAAGCTGTAATGGTAGTAAATGATCCATCGAGACAAGTTGTTCTTATAGAATCTTGGCCTAAAATATAAATAGGTTCTTTTATATTTAAAATATATTGCGATATATTTCTATAATCATTTCCTGAAATTCTTCGTGTAAAATAATTTTCTTTATTTTTGACCATTACTTTTACCTTGCCCTTTTTATTATTTTTTAAAGGCTGAAATTTCACATTGATTTTACTCCCAATAATAATTGAATTAGAGCTAGTAAATTCTATACTATCTAATTTTTGAGAATAAAATAAATTCCCAAATGATATTAATGTGATTAAATATATATAT
>NZ_JAOVZV010000005.1 GCF_026460945.1 Chryseobacterium luquanense | reverse complement strand
TTGACAACAATGAACGTAGTTTTTATGTAGATGAAATAGTAAAAGATTTAACTTATTCTGCAAGATAGTATAACATATACATACTCATGTTAATAATTATAAATTTCTTGATGACCAAGGCTATGAAACAGACAAGAATGGTATTAAAATGTTTTCGCCGGCTGATATAGCATATTTCATGGACATAGTGAAAAATGCGAAAGACACTGGACAGCCACTAAACGATGTATATGGAGTAATGGTTTCCAGTCTTGGAAAGCATGTTTAATCTGCACTTATCTGATAATATATTATGAATTCAAATTAGTTGAAATTCAAATTACTTATAGTAAATTCTTAAAATAATATAAAAAAAAGCTCATAATTCTAACATTAATGAATTTAATTTGTATTTTTGGTATTTAAAATAAAAAAATAAAAAAATAAAAAAATGAAAAAAATAGTCTTTTGTATAGTATTACTTTCTTTCAGCTTGACATTTGCACAAAATGGTGGTATGGTTCTTACTAAATCTGATTTTGGAGAAGGGACAACATTCTCTGGAAGAATTAATTCTCAAAAATCTGGTAGATCTTTAACATATGATGAAGTGGTTGGCTCACCATATGAAAATGTTAATTTTTCACTCGCAAAAATTGCGGAAAACTATGAAAAAGTGCCTGTAAGGTATAATGGTTATGCTGATCAAATTGAATTTCAGAGTGATGGCAAAGTTATGGTTCTTCCTAAGGACTCTAAATTTTCCAGAATTGAAATTTTATCTCCTAAACAAACTCTAGTGTACTTGGAAACAGCTGATGAATTAAGCGGTTACTTTTATGGAATTATAGATGATAAAATTGGTTTATATAAGAAAGCTAAAATCAAATTTATTGACGCAATACCTGCTTCAAATACGTATACTAGTGATAAGCCAGCTCTATTCAAAAAATTAGACCCTGTCTTTTATATTAAGGTAGACAATAGATTTATTAAAAATCCTAAAAACCAAAAAGAAATTATCGCACAATTTTCGGATAAAAAAGATGAATTGAATATTTTTTTCAAGGAAAATAAAATCAAATTCGATAATGAAAATGACTTAAAAAAATTGATAGTATTTTTAAATAACAAATAGAAATAATAAAATAGACCGTTATATAAGCGGTCTATTTTATTATATTAAAACTTTTTTAATATCTATTTATAAATTATATTATTACTATTTCACGATAAATATTTGTATAATTGATTTTTTTTAAACAATTTTGCATGATTTTATAAAGAAAATGAATTTTTATTGTAAAATTAATTTTAAAACCTAGAATAAAAATAAGAAATGAAAAAGGTGTATTTTTTGATAATGCTGTTACCAGCATTTTGTTTTTCACAAACTGCTGAGGAAAGAAGAAAAATTGCAGAACAATCTGATAAGTATGGTAATGCAGTACTTTTAGCGGAACTAGAAAAAGATGAAAATGCTAGACTTCTTAGAGTTGAGAACTATTTAAAGCAACATCCAGAAACTAATAAAATTACTAAATTTGGTGTATCTGGAATTAAAGAATTGAAAGACGTTTCAGCTAATGGAGACTTACTGTATGTAAAAACATATAATCAAGGTGCAGCTATCACTGCAAGAGCATCTAGTCTTTATAGCGGAGGAAGCTTAGGGCTAAACATACAGGGGCAAAATATGATTGCAGGTATATGGGATGGTGGCAGTGTTCGAACTACTCATCAAGAGTTTTTACAAGGAATGTTTTCTAAAGTTAATGCTATTGACGGTGCTGCAGTTGCTGATCATGCTACTCATGTTGGTGGAACTATTGTTGCCTCAGGAGTTGTTCCTCAAGTAAGAGGATTAGCTTTTAATGCTGGTCTATCCTCTTATAATTGGACTAATGATATTTCAGAAATGACAACTGAGGCATCGGGAGGAATGGTTGTTTCAAATCATTCATATGGACCAGCTTTATCAAATGATAATCAGATTTGGTTTTTAGGAGCGTACGCATCTGATGCTAGACAAGTAGATGCACTGTGTTTTAACAATCCATTTTATCTTCCTGTATTTGCGGCAGGTAATAATAGAAATGATGTAGATCCACCATATTCAACACAGCAAATGACTAAATTAGGTTATGATATGATTGCTGGAGATGCTATTGCAAAAAATGTAATGACGGTTGCAGCTGTTCAAAATGTGGCAAATTATACAGGACCATCAAGTGTTATAATGTCAAGTTTTAGCAGTTATGGGCCAACAGATGATGGAAGAATTAAGCCGGATATATCAATGAAAGGTGTAAATGTTGTTTCAACTCGAAGTTCATCGGATACTGCTATTGGTTCGGATTCTGGAACGTCTATGGCTGCGCCTGGTGTCACAGGGGTAGTTTTATTGCTACAACAATATTACAATCAGCTCTACTCGAATTATATGAGAGCAGCTACAGTGAAAGGTCTAATATTGCATACAGCAGATGAAGCAGGGATAAATGATGGACCTGACTACGCTTATGGATGGGGGTTAATTAATGCTGAGAATGCTGCAAAAATTATCCGAGATAAAAACTTAAGCTCAAATAGGACTATAATAGAGGAGAATACTCTTTTAAATAATGCAACATATACTAAATCAATTTCTGCAAGTGGTTCCCAATCGCTAAAAGTATCAATTTCTTGGACGGATCCACAATATCAGAATGTAAATGTTTCAGAAATAGACCCAACAACTAAATATCTGGTAAATGATCTAGATCTAAAAATAACTGCTGCTAATGGAACTGTTTATTATCCTTGGAAATTACAAGGTATGTCTAGTCCTTCTAGTGCTGCAACACGTAACTCTACTAATGATGTAGATAATTTTGAGAGGGTAGATATTTCTTTGCCTGCAGGTAATTACACAATATCAGTTACACATAAAGGTTCTTTAAGTGGTGGGTCTCAAAAATTTTCTCTGATTGCAAGTGGAAGTAATATTTCAAATTTGAGTACAAATGAAAATTCATTAAAGAGTGATAAAATTGAAATGTTTCCTAATCCAGCTTCTGATTGGATAAATCTTAGTAATACTAAAGGGGTTGACGCAACTGTAATCATATTGGATGCAAGTGGAAAACTTGTAAAAAAAGAAATTTTACAAAATAGTAGAGTGTCCGTAAGAGAATTAGTTAAGGGGAATTATATACTATTGTATTCAGATAATAAAAACATAGAAAAAAGTTTCAAATTTATTAAACTATAATTTTTTATAGTAAATTAATTACTTAATATAAACACTTTGATGTATTTGTCAAAGTGTTTTCTGTTTATGATCAAATTTAATCTATAATTAATAGGATTGTTAATAATTATAAGATATTCTAACTAAGCGAGTATTAATGTAATTTTGATGATGATTTATTGCGAGGTTTTTAGGTAAATGTCTTTAATATTAAAAAAAACAATTTTAATTTGGTGGTGTTAATATTTTTTAACATATTTGCACCAAATAATATTAAAATTTGTTAATATGAATGTGAAATTTAAGTTACTGAGCACAGGAGTTCTTTTCTTCTTAGGAAGTGCTACCTTATTTGCGCAGGAAAACGGCAACATTAAAAAAGATACTCTTGTAAAGGATATTGAGGAAGTTGTTGTTGTAGGATTAAAGTCTACTACTAAAAAGCAAGCGGTTATATCAACTGCTAAAATTGAGAGTGAGAAGATTAATAACCGTCCAAATGCTAACTTGATGAATATTGCACAAGGTCAATTGGCGGGGGTAAATATCTCAACAGGTACTGGTCAGCCGGGTTCGAAGCCTACTGTTATTATCAGAGGTTTTAGTACAATTAATGGTAATACAGATCCATTATATGTAATTGATGGTTTTCCAACAAATGCTGATAGCTTTAGATCGTTAAACTCTAATGACGTAGAAAGTATGGAAGTACTTAAAGATGCTTCAGCTACAGCTATGTATGGTAACAGAGGAGCGAATGGTGTTATTGTTATTAAAACAAAGGGAGGTGGATTCGGAGCTAAAACTACGTTTAACTATCGTTCTCAGATTGGTGTTTCTACTTTGCAAAATAATAGATATAACATGGCTGATGCAAGGCAGTTGCTGACTCTAGAGAAGAGAGCAAGTGCTGGTAAAGGTGTTACAATGAGCGATGCTGATATTGCGAATTTTAATATTAATACAGATTGGTTAAATTTCTACTTTAATCCATCTTTATTGCAAGGACACGATTTTGCAATTACAACCGGTGGAGCGAATTTAAGCTCATATACAAATGTTGGTTATTTAGAGCAACAAGGTATTCTTTCTACAACTGGTTTGAAAAGATTCTCTTTAAGAACTAACGTAAATGGGAAATCTAATGATGGAAAATTTACTTACAGAGTTGGTGTTTATGCGGGTCTTTCTCGAAATAACCAAGCGTCAAATTTAGGTACTGGTGGAGTGAATCAAAACTTAATTATTGGAGGTTTAAGAGGTGCTCCATATATTTCACCAGATCAATATAGGCCAAATGGAGCTATTTCAGCAAATTTAGTAAATACTCCTTTGTTTTTGATGGATAAGGAAAGAACCTATAAATCAGCTGTTGATGATTTAAGATTGGATTTGACATCGGAAGCAAATTATAAAATTACGGATGAGTTAACTGCAACAATGAGAGCTAATGCTCAATTACTAACGTTGGATGGTAATGCTTATCAAAGACCTGAAGCATGGAACTCAGTTTATTTTAAACAACCAACTCAAACTTGGGTAGGTTTTGAAACAAATACAAACTCTAGACAGTTTAACTTTAATAATGTATATCAATTAGATTATAATAAGAAAATTGGAGAACATACTTTTGATGTTTTGGCAGGTTATGAGTATAATAATTATATGATTAAGAATACCAGCATGACTCAAAATGGATTAAATCCTAAAGTGTGGGTTCCTGGTACAGGAACTGGTTACCCTGCTTTTGTTGCTGGAGATAATTTTAATGTACCTAATGTGAGTGGTGCGCAGTCTAGATTAAACATGTATTCTTATTTTGCAAATTTAGACTATGACTATAATACAACTTATGGATTTGTTGCAAACGTAAGACGTGATGCTACTAGTAGGTTTAGTAAAGATAACAGATGGGGTACATTCTGGTCTGTTGGAGCTAGATGGAATATTAATGAGGAGAACTTTATGGAAAATGTAAATTGGGTAAATATTCTTAAGCTTAGAGGTTCTTACGGTACTGCTGGTAACCAAAGAATTGTTGATGGAACAATTTTTGCTGGTCTTAATCCAAAAGCATATCTGGACTCATATATTACTGGTTCGAACAGTTATGCGGGTACTCAAGCTTTAGGTATTGCTTTAGGATATCCTGATTTACATTGGGAAACAACTAAACAATGGAATGCAGGTTTAGATTTTGAATTATTTAGTAGAAAATTGAGAGGTACTTTTGATGTATATGAGAAAAAAGGAGTGGAAATTTTCTATGCATGGCCACAAAGTTATTTAATTGGAACAGGTGCGGTTAATATGAACTCTCCTATTGACTTAAAAAATAATGGTATTGAAGTTAATCTTGCATATGATGTAATTAGAAATAGCAATCTAAAACTTACATTAAGAGGTAATGGTGCAATGAATAAAGAAAGAGTTTATAATTTACCTAGTGAACCGCTTATTTCAGGAGAAATTCCTCAACAGTATAGTGTAAATGGACAACTTTTTGAAGCACCATATGTATATCACTATTTAGGTGTGAATCAAGCTAACGGTAATCTTTTGTTTGAAGATGCTAACGGAAATCCAACTGAAACTCCTGGTACTGCAGATTTGAAGCCTTTGAAATATGGATTTAATCCAAGGTTCCAAGGTGGTTTTGGCTTCGATCTTGATTACAAAGGTTTGTTTGTAAACACTACATTTACTTATGTAGCTAATGTTTACCGTTATGATTATGATTTGGCATCAGTAATGGATCCTACGAATTTGGGAACTTTTAACGTAAGTGCGGATTTATTAAATGCTTGGACTCCAACAAATACTAATACAAATATTCCTTCTTTAAAAGCAGAAAATCTAAGTTATGATGGTCTATCAGACAGATTTTTAAAAGATGGTTCTTACTTAAGACTTAGAAATGTACAGGTTGGATATAATGTGCCGAAATCATTAATAAGTAATACTTTTATTAATAGTATTTCTATTACATTACAAGCTGAAAATCTTGTAACTTGGTCTAAGTGGAAAGGATTTGATGCAGAGAGTAATATTGGTTCTGATCAAGGAAGATATCCATCTCCCAAAACTTATACACTAGGATTTGATATTAAGTTCTAATTTTTTAAAATTTAACTAATGAAAAAGATATTTTTTATAGCAATAGCAGTTTTTGGATTAACTGCAACTTCATGTAGTGAAGAACTTATGGAAACATATGCACCAGGTGCATTAGTGGAGGAAACAGCAATCCAAACAGCAGATGATTTGCAATTATTTTTAAATAATACATATAATGGCTTAACTAGTAGAAGTCAAGCTGAATTTGTTTCAATTTTTACCGATGAAGTTGGCATTGGTTTTGAAAATGGAGGACAGGGAGTTAATGATGATTATGTATTCTTTCTTAATCCACAATCTGCTGGGCCGGATAATATTTGGGCAGTAAATTATTTTACTATTGCAAGAGCAAATCGTATATTACAGCTTGCTGATAAATTGAAACCAACTACTACTGCTGATATCAATAAGATTAATAAAATTAGAGCTGAAGCTTTAGTTTTAAGAGCATACTGTCATTTGACAATTCAATCTTATTTTACTACGGATATGAAAAATCCTACAGCACTTGCAGGGATTATTTCAAACAAGATTTATGGGATTGATGATAATGACTATCCAAGAAATACAAATGCCGAATTCTATGCATTTATTCATAATGATTTGAATCAAGCAATTACAATTTTTAATGGTTTGCCAGTAACAGCTTTTTCAAGTATCTATGCTAGTAAAACTTTTGCACAAGGTTTAAAGGCAAGAGCTTATACTTATGCTGGAGATTATACTAATGCCGAGACTTGGGCAAATACGGTAATTACTTCTTCTGGATTATCTTTGGCAACATATGCTACTTATCCATCGGTTTTCCTTACTGAAACTAATGCAATTAATGTAGAGGTGATTTTCAAATTGAAAAGAACTAATACGCAAAATGCTCAAGCCAGTAATTTACATAATGCATGGTATAATGGTGCTCCTTCCATAGCTGGTGCTCCTTGGTTTGAAGTTAGTAGAGCATTATTTAATAAATTAAATACTTCTGATACTCGTTATAGAACACTTGTAAATCCTAACTCTGTTATTGATCCGAATTATGCTACTTCTGTAGATGTGAGAAATTCAGATAGATTACTTATCAACAAACATGGTGGTACATTAACGGTTGGAGCTGCACCTTGGGCAGGTACAGGGACAAATGGTAATAACAATGATATCAAAGTTATGAGATTGTCTGAAATGTATCTAATCAGAGCAGAGGCGAGAGTAGCTGCTGCCGACTTAACAGGTGCTGCAACAGCTTTAAAAGTGATTAGAGATTCTCGATACACGACTGCTCAAGCTTTACCAATACTGACCGATGCAACAGCAGCTTGGAAAGCAATTCTTGACGAAAGAAGAATAGAATTTGCTTTTGAAGGATACCGTTTTATTGATATTAAAAGACTTGGTACTTTAGCTAACTCTGGAATTGATAGAAATCCTTCAGATTATCAGTCAGCAACTGCAAATTATCCTGCCGGTAATCCTGTTAATTTACCATTAAACAGCTATAAATGGGCATTGCCTATTCCAAATAGCGAAACTAATGTAAACTCTGCAGTTCAACAAAATCCTGGTTATTAATTTTTATTAAATTTATTATGAAAAAAATTTTAAATTATTTTTTATTGGCTTCTGTTGTTACGCTTTTTGTAGTAAGTTGTAAGCCGGATGATGAACCTTATTTTGAAGGAGAGTCATTATTGCATTTCGATAGAGTTGCTCAAACTGGTGCTGATGGAGTTTATTCAGTTACTTATGGTGTGACTAGTCCCGTTAGTGCAGATCATAATGTGACTGCACAATTTAACCAAGCTAGATCTACGGCCGTTTTAGGTACTGATTTTACAATTGTTGAGAATACAAGTGTATTGAAGAGTGGAAATGTACTAGGCGGATTTAAGATTAATATTACTAAGGCTGCTGCGGTTGCTAAAAAACAGGCTGTATTTACAATTAAATCTTCTACATTAAATAATGCTAGTTTTAAACAAGAGGTTGTTGTACAATTTGCTTGTCAATCTTTATTAGCAGGTACTTATCAGTATTCTACTGTTAACTATTTTACTCCAGAAGGAGGTGGTATTGGAACTACTCCTGTAACAGGATCAGTAACTCTAACAGCTTCAGCAGTTGCTGGTGAGTATTCAATTAGTGATGCAACCTTTGGTGGTTATAATGTATTATATAGTGGAAATCCAGCTTCAGCAACAGGTGTAAGATTAAGAGATCAATGTAATACTTTATCTTTTGCTGGTGCTAACCAATTTGGAGATACTCAAGTAATTAGTAATGTAGTTGTGAATGGAAATAAATTAACATTCAAATGGACTACATCTTATGGGGAATATGGTACTACTACCCTTACAAAAGCTAATGGTAATTGGCCTGCACTAAATTAATATTTAATTATATAATTATAAAAACCCCGTCTCAAGACGGGGTTTTTTATTGCCTTTTATTTCTTATTTTTGCTGTACAAAAAATGTACATGAAATACCTTTTCCTCATCATATTTTTCTTTGCTTCATTTACTAAAGCTCAGGTTATCGTTAATAAAACCGACTCCAATATGTTGGAGAAAAAATTGAAAGATACTTTAATAGTAGATTCGGGAACAAAAGATTCTTTGAAGATTTTTAAACCAACTATTAATGATTATCAGTATCAGACTCAATATTCTGAAAAGAAAATTTTTGATACAGCGATGACATTCAACAAAACTTATATTTTTTCACAATATAATAACAGAGATAATTTTGGAAGAGTACAGTTTGCAAATATTGGTGCAGGATTTAATCCTTTGTCTTATGAAGTAATTGCTGAACAGAATCTTTCCTTATTACCAACAAATAAATCGTATGGTATTTTAGGAGTTAATGACATCAACTATTACGATGTAAAAACACCAACTGCAACATTTATTTATCATACTGCAATGAAAAATGGCGCGGCATTGCAATCTACTTATACACAAAATATTGGTAAAAGATTCAATTTTGCTTTGGATTATATGGGACTTCGTTCTCAAGGATTTTATAGGAATTCTTTGGCGGCAAATAACAACACTTTATTTTCAGGACATTATACTTCAAAGAGCGGTAATTATGAATTGTTTGCTCATTACCTTCATCAGAATGTGAACAATCAGGAAAATGGCGGAATCATAAACGATGATCTTTTCCAATCCGGAGAGAGTGAGTTTCGAAATAGAGATCGAGCTCAGGTGAACTTAACGTCATCCAGCTCACAATATTCTTTTAGAAGATATTATTTGAGTCATCAGTTCACACCGTTTAATGCTGAAAAATTTCCTTTTAGAATCAGACATACGATTTCTAATCAAGGCAACAAATATTATTATAATCAAGACAATTTAGAACCATATTGGTATTCTACACCGGCAGAAATTGTTAATGGGTTTCCTTTAGCCACAAAAAAATATTCAAATAACTTTAGCAATACTTTGAGTTTGGTTTTCGATAACGAGCGTTTCAAGTTAGATGCAGGTTTAAGATATCAAATGTTGAAATTTGGAGTTAATCAGATTACATTGCCGAATCTCGAAATTCCATCCGAACTTAAAGAAAGCAGACTTGGAGCTGTGGGAAATATTCAAATCAAACTTTTTGATAAATTTGAGGTTAATTCATTTTTAGAAATTTCAAAGGGAAGTCAGTTTGGAGATTATTTAAAAACAACAAACAATATCAAATTCGAACCTATCAAAGATTATTTTGTGAATGCAAAAGTAAATTTCCAAAGTGCTTATCCTTCATTTAATTATCTTGCCAATGCGTCGGTTTACAATAATTTCAATTATTTCCTTTCAGAGGCAAAAAATCAGTCGGTTACGGAAATTGGAGGCAGTTTAAATTTGAAATGGTTCAAGACAGAATTATTTGCTAACTATTTCAGAATCGACAACTATACTTATTTTGATGAGGCTGCGATGCCAAGACAAAGCGCAAATTCTCTGAATATTTCTCAAATCGGAGGTGACGCAACATTTAGTTATGGTAAATTCCATTTAAATACAAGATTGCAGTTTCAAAATGCCTTAACTAATAAGGAACTTTTACCAATGCCCTCTTTTATCGGAAGGGCCAATTTATTCTTTCAGTCTAAAGCTTTCAAAAATTCTGCAGAAATTCAGGCTGGTTTAAAAGTATATTACTTCTCAAAATTTGCAACGAGAGAATATTTCCCAATTCTTAACGAATATATTTTACCAAGCTCAGACTCATTCTCAATCGGAGGACAGCCTATTGCCGATCTTTATTTTAATATGAAAGTGAAAAGAATGTTTTTCTTCATTGAAGGTCAACAAATCGGAACGCTCATTTCACACAACAAAGCATACGCATTTCCACATTATCCGGTCTATGATTTTAGGCTAAATATAGGGATTGTATGGTATCTGTTCAACTAAAATTTTATCAGGTTGAAAACAATAAATAAAATAGCCTTCAGCGAAATCGAAAGTATCCCTAAATTAATAAAAGATTTCCTGAATCATGATATTGATGGATTTAAAGCGCAAACTTTTTCGCTAGAAAATTTTGCCAATCAAATTCATTTAAAACAAAACAATTTTACTTCTGAAAAAAGAGAAATTCTTTCTGAAACGATTAAATCTCAACTTTCAGATTTTAAAGTTTCATCGAAGCAGATTGAGAATTTAGAAAATTTAAAACTAAAAAATACATTTACGATTACAACGGGGCATCAGTTGAATCTGTTTTCCGGACCTGTTTTTTTTGTATATAAAATTCTTCAGACCATAAAAACCTGCTCTTATTTAAAGCAGAATTTTCCGGATTTTAATTTTGTTCCGGTTTATTGGATGGCTTCTGAAGATCACGATTTTGCGGAAATTAATCATTTCAAAACGGAAAATAATTATTACGAAATCAATGAAAAGTCAGGGAGTGCAGTTGGGAAAATTCAAATCAGCGATACTTTTTTCATATCTGAATTTGAGAAAGAATTTAAAGATTCTATTTTCGGAACTGAATTGATTTTAATGCTGAAAGAAGCTTATAAAGCAGGAAATACTTTAACGAAAGCGATTCAGACTTTCGTTAACAGATTATTTTCAGATTTTGGTTTGTTGATTTTAGATGGTGATTCTAAAGCTTTAAAAAGTCAAATTAAAGATGTTTTTAGAGATGAAATTGAAAATTTTAGTCTAAATAAAAATTCAAAAGATAAAGTTGATTTTCTGACGGAAAAATACGGTAAAGTTCAGGTAAATCCTCGCGAAATAAACCTTTTCTATCTTTCTGAAACTCGAGACAGAATAGATTTTGAAGGTAAAAAATATAGAATTGTTGACACTAATATTGAGTTTACAAAAGAAGAAATTCTTGACGAACTTGAAAATTTCCCTGAAAAATTTAGTCCAAATGCAGTAATGAGACCTGTTTACCAGGAAACAGTTTTGCCTAATCTTGCTTACATTGGTGGAAATGCCGAAATTATGTATTGGCTTGAACTAAAAGATTATTTTGCTGAATTAAATTTGCCTTTCCCAATATTGATTCCAAGAAATTCAATGTTGTTTTTGAAAGAAAAAACATTAGGTAAAATTGATAAACTGGAGCTAAAAATAGAAGACTTCTTTCAAAACTTTAGTAAAATAACCAATGAAAAGATTTTAGATAATAATGAAATCCTTACTTTGCTTAATGAAAAAGAAAATCTTCTGACGAAACAGTTTTCAGAATTGAAAAATATTGCTGAAACTACAGAACAATCTTTTGGAAATTTAGTAAAAGCGGAAGAAACAAGACAGTTGAAATCTTTCGGAAGAATGAAGAAAAGACTTATTCGGGCTGAAAAAATCAAACAAAGTGAATTGTTGGAGCGTTTGGAGAAGTTATTTTTAGATGTACATCCTTCGAAAACCTGGCAGGAAAGAATTTACAATTTCTCGGTCTTTTTTGCAGATTTTGGATTTTCTTGGATAGAATTTTGTTTGGAAGAAATGGTGGTTGATGATTCAAAACTAATAATTGTTGCCATTTAATTTTAAAGAAGTATTTTTGTAAATTATAATATCGAAAATGATTAAGAGGTTTTTTATACTATCTGGTTTGTGTATGTTTTTGAGTTTAACGGCTCAGAAGACACACACTGTTGTAAAAGGTGACACTCCTTATAATATTTCTAAGAAATACGGAATTTCTGTAGATGAATTGTTGAAGTTGAATCCTAAAGTTAAAGACGGAAAACTTACATTAGGAGATGTTGTTAATGTAAAATCGGGAGGTGGCGTAAATACCGCTTCAAAAACTCCTGCTACAAATACATCTGCTAAAACCGGAAAAATTATTCTTCAGCCTAAACAAACGGTTTACGGTATTACAAAACAATACAGAATCTCTGAAACTGATTTGAGAAAACTAAATCCTGATTTGGATTCTCACTTAAAAATTGGTGATGAAATAACTTTACCATTTGACAGCATCAAAAAATATGGTGGAAATCAAGTTGTAACAACTACAGTTACAAAACCGGTTGAAACTGTTGCAGAAATGACTTCTACAAATAGTAATAAAACTAAAATAGATTCTGGAAACGAAAGGTCTTCTTCCAGTTCTCATTCTAATCAGGATGAATACGCAACGTATGTTGTGGAGCAAGGAGATACTGTTTTTTCAATTGTTAATAAATTCGGAATTTCGATTGATGAGTTAGTTGCTTTAAACCCTGATTTATCAAAAGGATTGAAAGGTGGAATGATTTTAAAAATCAGAAAGCTTGACGCAGCATATATCAAAAAAAATGGCGATGCTTTAAGTGTTGTTTTGATGCTTCCTTTCGGATATAGCACAAACGAAACTCAATATCGTGCGATGGCAACAGATTTTCTTACGGGAGCTAAATTAGCCATCGAAAGAAACGCTTTGGGCGGACAAAAATTAGATATAAAAATTGTTGATTCTGGTAATGAAGCTTCATTTAAGAGCTCTTTATCTCAAATAAATCCTAACAATACCGATTTAATTATCGGTCCTTTCTTTAAATCAAACGTAATTGATCTTTTAGATTTTACTAAAACTCAGAAAATTCCTGTGGTTGCGCCATTTGCAAACTCTCCGGAATTATACAACTACAGCAATTTAATTATTGTTGAAACCAATGAACATACTTATGCAGATAAAATTGCAGAAGAAGTAAAATCGGTTTATTCTGATCAGAAAATTTATATCCTTGCAGACGCTAAAAAAGAAAATGCAAACTATCTGAAGTCCAGCCTTGAGAAAAATGTAAAAAATGCTCAGATTACGATTGTAAATTCGGCTTCAGACATTCAGCTGGATCAAAATATGATGACAGGACAATCTGCTCCGGTTATTGCAATTTTGGCAAGTGATAATGATGCAGTAGGTGAAGCTTTTTCTAATAAAGTGATTGCTTTATCAAAAGAAGTTCAAGGCGTAAAAGCGTTCAGTATGTACGCTGCTCCAAGTTTTGATAAGAAAGTTGATGAGTTGAGCCAGGCAAGTCTGGTTTACTTAATGGACAGAAAAATCAATGCTGACGGAAATTTTGAAAAAGAAATTTTAGCTGCTTACAAAGCTAAGTATTGCAAAACTCCCGGAAAATATGCGGTAATTGGTTTTGATGTTGTGAACGATATGTTGACAAGAGAAAACAAAAAAGGAGAAATCTTTAAGCAAATCAATAAAGTGCAGACTCAGTTGGCTACTAAATTTGAATTTGTAAAATCTAAAGCAAACGGAGCTTATGTGAATACTGGTTTCCGTGTGATCAGATTGGTTCCGTAATTTTAGGAACTTTATAATTAAACTATATTTGTATTAATTTTTAAATAAATAAATGAAAGCACTTGTATTTCCTGGGCAGGGATCACAGTTTGTAGGTATGGGAAAAGAATTATACGATTCCCGTAAAGACATTAAAGATTTGATGGAATCTGCCAATGAAATTTTAGGTTTTGACATTCTATCCATTATGTTTAGTGGTGCAGATGAAGATCTTAAGAAAACGGAGGTTACTCAACCTTCAATATTTATACATTCTGTTGCTGCTTTGAAAGCAGTAAACGGTCTTGGAGCTGAAATGGTTGCAGGACATTCTTTAGGAGAATTTTCAGCATTGGTTGCAAACGGAGTTTTATCTTTTGATGATGGTTTGAAACTGGTTTCTGAAAGAGCAAAAGCTATGCAGGCTGCTTGTGATGCAAATCCTAGTTCTATGGCTGCAATTTTAGGATTGGATGATGCTAAAGTGGAAGAAATCTGCGCATCAATCAGCGGAATTGTAGTTCCTGCAAATTACAACTGTCCCGGGCAATTGGTAATTTCAGGAGAAACTGTTGCTGTAGAAGAAGCATGTGCAAAATTAAAAGAAGCCGGAGCAAAAAGAGCATTGTTATTACCGGTAAACGGAGCTTTCCATTCACCTTTAATGCAGCCTGCACAAGAAAGACTGGCTGCTGCAATTGAAAATACGAAGTTTAGAAAAGCAACAATTCCTGTTTATCAGAATATTACCACCACTTCGGTTACAGATCCTGATCAAATTAAAGCAAATCTAATTGCTCAATTAACAGGTCCTGTAAAATGGACGCAGTCTGTACAAAATATGATTAAAGATGGTGCAACTCACTTTGTAGAAGTGGGTCCTGGAAAAACACTTCAAGGTTTAATCAAGAAAATTGATGGCGAAGTAACTTCTGCTTCTGCAATCTAAATTATAATAAAATGGGCGAAATTTATTCACCGGGAAAGCTGATGCTTACTTCAGAATATTTCGCTGTAGACGGAGCTCTTGTCTTAGCTGTACCCACAAAGCTAGGACAGGAGTTTTTTTTTGAAGAAAAGTCAGACGGAAAATCAATTGTTTTCTGGGAAGCTTGTCATCAGAATAAATTATGGTTAAAAGCTGTCATCGATTATAAAAATTGGCAGGTTTTAGAGACCAATATTACTACAAGCGCAGAGTTTATTCTTAAAACTCTCAAAAACGTTCAGGGTCTTTCTGAAACAAAATTTAAAAAAACAGATACATACCATTTAAAAACCAACCTTCAGTTTCCTGCCGATTACGGTTTGGGAAGCAGTTCTACTTTGATGAATAATTTGGCGGAATGGTCTCAAATTAATCCTTTTCATTTAAATTCAATAAGTTTGGGCGGAAGTGGATATGATATTGCCGTTGCTCATGCTAAATCTGCAGTGTTATTCCAAAACAAACCTGAAATTCATTTTGAAAAGGTAAATTTTAATCCGAAATTTAAGAATGAACTGATTTTCATTCACTTAAATCAAAAGCAAAACAGCCGGGAAGGAATCAATCTTTATAAGTCTAAAATAAAGTCTCAAAAATTAGTTGACGAATTTTCTAATCTCACAAGAAATATTTTATTGTGTGATGAATTAGATAAATTTTCTGATTTAATTATGCTACATGAACAACGAATTTCAGATTTTATTGAAATTCCTACAGTTAAATCAATTTATTTTGCAGATTGTGCAAAATTTGTCAAAAGTTTAGGCGCTTGGGGCGGAGATTTTGTAATGAGTGCAAAATTTGATGGCTTTGAAGACTATTTTTGGGGCAAAGGTTTTACCACTATTTACGAATGGGATGATTTAATATATTGTTAATCAATTAGTTAAAAGGTCTATTTTTTATTTGTCATTTTCACTTATATGTTTATATTTATCGAAGTTTAACAATTAGTTAATATTACTGCTGTTAAACCAACAAAAAGAAACAGAAAATATAAGTAAAATGAAAAACGCTAAAATCGTCCAAGATTTACAAAAATTAGGGATTAAAGGAGATTACGAATTAATTTATAATCCTTCTTACGAAGAATTATATCAAGCGGAAATGTCACCTGAAAATCAGGGTTTTGAGAAAGCTGAATTAACAGAATCTGGTGCAGTATCTGTAAAAACAGGAATTTTCACAGGTCGCTCACCTAAAGACAGGTATATTGTAGAGGATGATGTTACAAAAAATACTATTTTCTGGGATGGTAAGGTAAATTTACCTACAACACCCGAAATTTTCGAATCTTGTAAAGATTTAGTTTTAAATCAACTTTCTGATGCCAAAAAAATCTACGTTGTCGATACATTTTGCGGTACCAATGATGATACAAGACTTAAAGTAAGATTTATCGTAGAAGTTGCGTGGCAAGCGCACTTCGTTACAAATATGTTCATTCGTCCCTCTCATTTCGATTTAGAAAACTATGGAGAGCCGGATTTCACAGTAATTAATGGTTCAAAAACTACAAATCCAAACTGGGAAGAGCAGGAATTAAATTCTGAAAACTTCGTGATGTTCAACCTTACTGAAAAACTTCAGATTATCGGCGGAACTTGGTACGGTGGAGAAATGAAAAAAGGAATGTTTGCGATGATGAATTATTACCTTCCATTAAAAGGAATGGCATCAATGCACTGTTCTGCAAACGTTGGTGAAGATGGAGATGTAGCGTTATTCTTCGGACTTTCGGGAACAGGAAAAACTACTTTGTCAGCAGATCCTAAAAGATATTTAATTGGTGACGACGAGCACGGGTGGGATAACAACGGAGTTTTCAATTATGAAGGCGGTTGTTATGCTAAAGTAATCGATTTGTCAGCAGAAAAAGAGCCGGATATTTTCAGAGCAATTAAGAGAGATGCACTTCTTGAAAACGTTGTAGTAAATGAGGGAATTGCTGATTATACAGACGGATCTATCACAGAAAACACGAGAGTTTCTTACCCTATTTATCATATTAACAAAATCGTTTTGCCTTCTAAAGCAGGTCACGCAAGTAAGATTGTTTATCTTTCTGCGGATGCTTTCGGAGTTTTGCCTCCGGTTTCAATTTTAGATGAAGATCAGGCTCAATATCACTTCCTTTGCGGTTACACTTCTAAATTAGCAGGAACTGAAAGAGGAATTACAGAACCTGAACCGTCTTTCTCTCCGGCATTTGGAGAAGCATTCTTAACATTACATCCAACTATGTATTCTAAGACATTGATTGGTAAAATGAAAGAGCACGGTGCTAAAGCTTACTTGGTAAACACAGGTTGGAACGGAACCGGAAAAAGAATTTCTTTAAAAGACACAAGAGCAATCATTGATTCTATCATTGACGGATCAATTGAAAATGCTGAGAAAACTACGATTCCAGTGATGAATCTTGAAATTCCAACTTCGTTACCAAATGTTTCTGAAGGAATTTTAGACCCAAGAAATACTTACAGTGACGTTGCAGAATGGGAAGAGAAAGCAAAAGATCTTGCTGCAAAATATATCAAAAACTTCGAGCAGTACTGCGGTAATGACGAAGCCAAAAAGCTGATTGCTTCTGGTCCTCAGTTACAGGAACAGACCATTTAGAAATAGTGAAGAGCCTCGTCGATTGATGAGGCTTTTTTATTTTATTTATTGAATCAAAAAATCTGCGTAATCTCTAAAATCTGCGAGTGTATGATGAAATTTGCAGAATTATTGATGTGCTGTTGGAAGACTATTTCAAACTCAAAACCGCCAATCGATAACCCTCCATCCCAAAACCTGACAAAACCGCATCCGTACATGCTGCCGTCACAGATTTTTGTCTGAATTCTTCTCTCTTGTAAATATTGCTGATGTGCACTTCCACTTTCTGTTTCTGAATATTTTTTAAACAATCAGCAATTGCATACGAATAATGTGTGAAAGCTCCCGGATTAATCACAACCGCATCAAAATTATCTTCCTGAAGTCTGTTAATCAATTCACCTTCGATGTTTGATTGGTAATAATTTATTTCATGCGAAGAAAACTCAGATTTCAGCTTTTCCAGATAATCTTCCATGGAAATGTTTCCATAGATTTCAGGTTCTCTGGTTCCCAAAAGATTCAAATTTGGACCGTTTACAATTAAAACTTTCATAGGATAAATTTAAATAATTTAAATGAAAATATAATTGTGCGCTTTCAAATTTTTTTCTTGACAAAAAATGCAAATATCCAATTTTAATACCAAAACTGACATTCATCATAAGTTACCACTCAACTCAATTTTCTACACTATATTTGTGGTAAAGATTTGATACTTGAAGTTTCTCTTATCCTTTTTCATCGTTTTCACCATTGCAATCCGTCCTGTTTTGCCATTGGTCAATTATGCGGTCAACTATGACTATATTGTGAAAAATCTTTGTGAGAACCGAAAAGTTATTGAGTCTGACTGTAAAGGAAAATGTTTCGTCAAAAAAGAACTGGCAAAAACTGAAAAGCAATCCAATAACGTTCAGAATATAAAAATTACAGGATTAGATGTGTTTCTATCTCACGAAATTTTTTCTTTTTCAAATCAATTATCATCAGAGATTCAATTAAAAAATCCTAATTCGGATTACAAAGATTCTCATACTTCAGAATATTTCTCACGAATTTTCCATCCTCCATTATCCTAACTTCATTTAAACTAAATTTCTAGTTGTGTTTAATCTATAAACTATCGAAGATTAAAAGGTGTAAGTTGTATGCTTAAAAATCTATTCGATTTACTTCAACAATCTTAACAACTAAACTGATCTTAATGGTTCAAATATTTAAGTAATATTAAATTTAGTTTAAAGCTTTAATTAGTTTCATTCAAATCAATTATTAATTTCAATTTAAATAAAATGAAATCAAAGATTTTCTTAACGGCATTACTGTCCGTTTCGTTATTTGCCTGTGCGCAGGAAACCCCAAAAGTAAAGCATAAAACAAAGAATAACGCTTCAAAATCAACTGTAAAAACAGTGAAGTTTGCCAATGCAGTTGACCCTATCTGTCACATGAAAACAGAATCTGATATGAAAGATACTGCAGTTTATAAAAATAAAACGTACGGTTTTTGCAGTAGCTACTGTAAGGATGAGTTTAAGAAAAATCCTGAGAAATATGTCCAGAAATAAAAAGACCGATAGCAGTGCAAAAAAGAAGATTATCATTCCGGTTGCAGTTATTGCCTTACTCTTTTTAGGAATAGGATTTGGAATGAGTTACTTCAAAAGCAATCTGTATACGGTGATGAAGGTTCCTGATTTTGAACTGACGGATCAGAACCATAAAGAAGTGACGAATAAAGATATGTTGGGAAAAGTTTATTTGGTTGAATTTTTCTTCAGCAAATGTCCAACGATTTGTCCGGTGATGAATTCCAACATGAGAGCGATTGAAGAGGAGATCAATAATCCTGATTTTGGAATCATTTCCATCAGTATTGATCCTGAAAATGACACCCCGAAATTGCTGAGAAGTCATGCTCAAAGAATAGGCGTTAAATCTTCAAACTGGCATTTTCTGACAGGTGACCGGGATTATATCGGTAATCTAGCTGATCAGTTTGATATCTATGTTGGTGATAAAGAAGACGAAAGCGAAAACCTCAATCACAGCGGAATGATCGCATTAGTCGATCAGGACGGAAACATCAGATGTCGGTACAACAAAGAAAATATGCCCATTCTCTATTATTCAGGATTGAATTATGAAGATGCCGAAGGAAAAATCCCTAAATTGACCGGGAAGTTTCACCCCGACAGAGAAATTTTAATTGAGGATATTAAGAAATTATTGAAATAAAGACAGAAGCATGAAGCTGGATATGGAAAGTTACGATCACACCAAAAAAAGACTTCCATCACCCATCATCCAAAAAAAATAAAAGTTTAACCTTACATACAAAACATTATGAAGATTTTTAAAGTAGCTGCATTCACTGCAGTATTTGCGGCGCAATTTGCGTTTGCACAGTTCAAGCAAACACCTTTACCATATTCTTACAACGCACTAGAGGGAAATGTGGACGCACAAACTATGGAGATTCACTATTCAAAACACGCAGCGGCTTACGTGGCAAATTTGAATAAAGCAATCGCAGGAACTCCACAAGAGAAACAGTCGTTGTTTGAAATTCTTTCAAAGGCGGGAACTTTGCCAATGGCGGTAAGAAATAACGCCGGTGGACATTACAACCATGAGTTATTCTGGACGGTTCTGACTCCACAAAAAGACACAAAGCCTTCAGCTAAATTATCAAAAGCAATCACTGATGCTTTCGGTAGCATGGATGCCTTTAAAGAAAAAATGGCTAAAGCAGGAGCGGAGCGTTTCGGTTCTGGCTGGGCGTGGCTGTCTGTTGATAAAAGTGGGAAGTTATTCGTTTCTTCAACGGCAAATCAGGATAATCCTCTGATGGATGTTGTGGAAGAAAAAGGAACTCCAATCTTCGGAATCGACGTTTGGGAGCACGCTTACTACCTGAAATATCAAAACAAAAGAGCGGATTACTTAACTGCCATCTGGAACGTTACCAACTGGAAAGAAATCAGCAGAAGATATGACGAAGCTTTAAGCAAAAAATAGGCCTGAATTTAATTTGCAGCATATTCTCACCTTTTTCACGGTATTCATGCCTCTGATTCCGTAGGTGGAGTATGCTGTAGATTATCAATACATCAGTGAAGAACTCTGCGTCAACAGGAAAAATGTTGACCTTCATTGTAACGGAAAATGTTATTTGGCCAGAGAATTAGCAAAAACAAATGATACCGATTCTTCACCACTATCAAAAGGAAAAAATTCACTTCAAAAAGTACTGGATTTTACATTCCTACAGAGATTTTCAAAACCTCAATCGGGAACCATCTCTCATTCCCAAACCTGAATTTCACTTACAAAACAGTTTACACATTCCTCTTTCTGAAACATTTTCAGACCACCGATTTTTTAGTTATGCATATTAGCTTTTTTGGGCGATTCCCTTTCCCTGGCTATTCCAGCCGCTCGGGTCGGGCTGTCCGCTCATATCTTTTTGTATTGCCAAGTGAGTCTATAAAACAACGATTCACATAAGACAAAAAGGATAACCGCTACCATCCCTATCGCAGAAGCAGCATAAAATAACAATTCAACTAAAAATCAAAATCAGAATGAAAATTTATAAATTTTTATCACTATTCTTTATTGCATTTACTTTTCTCACATTCACATCATGTATAAGCAATGATGAAGAAGATTCGTCATCAACTTTGGAATTTAAATAAATAGAAATAGAATTTTAGGAATAAAGCAATTACAGTAATTCTTTCTTAAACCTAAAATTCTACTCTTTAATTGGAATAATCCTCATCCACAGTGTTGAGGACTATTTTTTATGACCTTTTATATTAGGTAAAAATGCAGTGATGATTCCCATTAAAGGTAAAAATGCGCAGATTTTGAAAACATATTCTATGCTGGTGTCATCTGCGACGGCTCCTAAAACTGCAGAACCAATTCCGCCCATTCCAAACATAAATCCAAAAAATAATCCGGCAACCAATCCGATTTTATTGGGCATCAAATCTGTGGCGTAGACTAATATTGCAGAAAATGCTGAAGCAATGATTAATCCTATGATAACTGCAAAAGTAATGGTCCAGAATAGTGAAAGATAAGGAAGGCAAAGTGTGAAAGGAGCGGCTCCTAAAATAGAAATCCATATGATTTTTTTTCTGCCGTATTTATCTCCTAATTTTCCTCCTAAAATGGTTCCTACAGCAACGGCTGCTAAAAACATGAATAAAAATAACTGAGAATCTTGTACCGAAATGTGGAATTTATCGATCAGGAAAAAAGTAAAATAATTGGTCATTGAAGCCAGGTAAATATATTTTGAAAATACCAAAGCCAATAGAATAATCACTGAAAACAAAACCTTTTTACGGGAAAGTTGTATTTCGATAATGTCGCTTGGATGTTTTGCTGATTTTTTTAGTGATAATCTTTCGGCATACCAATTTCCGATTCTCCATAATACAATAATTCCGATAAAAGCTGCTATGGCAAACAATCCTACATAACCTTGTCCTAAAGGAAGAATAATCAACGCAACCAATAAAGGTCCGACAGCGCTTCCTGAATTTCCACCCACCTGAAATATAGATTGAGCCAATCCTTTTTGTCCGCCCGATGCTAATTGCGCAACCCTTGAAGCTTCAGGATGAAAAATAGAAGAGCCCATTCCGATTAATGCAACAGAAATAAGAATAACATAATACTGATGGGCAGCAGCCAACAAAAGTAATCCGGCCATTGATAATCCCATTCCGATGGCTAAAGATCTAGGATTGGGTTTCTTATCCGTATAAATTCCGACAAATGGTTGCAAAATAGAAGCAGTGAGTTGAAATACCAAAGTTATAATTCCAATCTGGGCAAAAGATAAACTGAATTCTCCTTTTATTATGGGATACAATGAAGGAATGGTAGATTGAATTAGATCATTTAGAAAATGAGAAAAACTAATCATGAACAGGATAGGGTAAACAATTTTTGTAGTGTCAATTGTTTTTGTAGAGATATTTTCCATAATATTACTTTTATTCATCATATCATCTGATGAATTTTATTAAATTTTTTTAGTAAATCTGATCAACTATTTTTTGTGCAATAATATACGCTTTTTCAGCATTACCATTTTCGATAGACTGATAAAGATCGGTATGTATTTTTTGAGAAATTTTAAATGAGTCGGTATTGTTGTGATGTCTGATTTCAAAAGAATTCAATATGTGTTTTGTTGCGACTTTATAAATTTCCTTTAAAAGTTTGTTTCCACAAGCTTCTGCAATGGCCAGATGGAAATTGATATCTGCCTGATAACATTCTGTAGAGAGATTTTCTTCTGCGTACTGAGTTCTTAGATCTAAATATTTTTTAATATTTTTTAAATCTTCTTCATTTCGGTTCATTGCTGCTTTTGCTGCAATTTTTGAATCCAACAGAGAGCGAACTTCCTGTACATCCTGAATCTCCGCTTTATTCATTTGCGATTCTAAAGATTCCTGAGCATTCTTAGCAACCACAAAAGTTCCTACGCCTTGCTGCACATTGAGAATTCCTTTAATGGATAATATTTTTATTGCTTCTCTAATACTTGATCGACCAACGCCGTAGATTTTCATCAGCTCAGATTCTATCGGAAGTTTTTCCCCAATCGTGTACTCATCGTTGGAAATCCCTTCAATTAGTCGTTCTGCTACTTCCTGCGCTAAAGTTTTTCTTTGAATCTGCATAACAAAAACATCATATCATCTGATGAATTGCAAAAGTATAACATTTATATTTAACTAAACTGATTTCATGTATGATTTTTGACCGCATCTAAACAAAAAAAGAGATTTCAAATTTTGAAATCTCTTTTTGTAGCCCGTAGGGGAGTCGAACCCCTCTTACCAGGATGAAAACCTGAGGTCCTAACCGATAGACGAACGGGCCATCTACCAATCTGCAAATAAATTTACAGGGTTAGTTTTTTTGTTTTATAAGTTTCAACTCTTACTTAATTACTCGGTTAATAGTAATTAAAATTAGTAGCCCGTAGGGGAGTCGAACCCCTCTTACCAGGATGAAAACCTGAGGTCCTAACCGATAGACGAACGGGCCATCTACCAATCTGCAAATAAATTTACAGGGTTAGTTTTTTTGTTTTATAAGTTTCAACTCTTACTTAATTACTCGGTTAATAGTAATTAAAATTAGTAGCCCGTAGGGGAGTCGAACCCCTCTTACCAGGATGAAAACCTGAGGTCCTAACCGATAGACGAACGGGCCATCTACCAATCTGCAAATAAATTTACAGGGTTAGTTTTTTTGTTTTATAAGTTTCAACTCTTACTTAATTACTCGGTTAATAGTAATTAAAATTAGTAGCCCGTAGGGGAGTCGAACCCCTCTTACCAGGATGAAAACCTGAGGTCCTAACCGATAGACGAACGGGCCTACTATATAATTACGCTAATTTATTAACGTGCTTAGTCAATTTACTTTTCAAGTTAGCTGCCTTATTCTTGTGAATAATGTTTTTCTTAGCTAATTTGTCTAACAAAGCGATAACTTTTGGCAATTGCTCAGTAGCAGCTGCTTTGTTTTCTTCGTTTCTTAAAACTTTTAGAGCTGTTCTAGCAGTCTTGTGATAGTATCTGTTACGAACTTTTCTAACTTCGTTTTGTCTTATTCTTTTAAGTGCTGATTTATGATTAGCCATATCGTTTAAATGTGAGTGCAAATTTATAAACTTTTTTATTACCCACCAAATTTATTTTTAATTAATTTAAAATATTTTTAGTTTTCTTCTGAAAGGTACTTTTTAAGCTTGTCTAGTGCTAATTGTACTTTGTTATTTTCAGTTTCTTTTTCGATATTGTTGATAATATTTTCCAACATAATTATCGCATTGTTCCATTCTCCAGTTGAGTTGGTGAAAGTGAGTCCGTCAATGGTGACTTCAAAAGCACTTTTTTCCCCGTTCCTGTAAAGTTTGAAACTAATTTTATCATCCTTGCCTGTAATCCCTTCCGTACTAGTTTTTAAATCATAACTTTTTGGGTTGGAGCGAATCTTATTAAAAAGCAGTTTTGCTTCTTGAATTTTTAAATTCGGCATGATATAAAATTTGGTAGTTCTGTAAGGACTGTATTATCTACGCTTAAAAATAAGTGTAAATGTTTATCAGTTTTTATCCTGTCGACCAATCTCTCAGTCATTCTAAACTTTTGCAAAAGTAATATTTTTCAAATGTTAAACAAAATCAAATTTGAAATTTACGCAAATTATTACATAATTACTTGAAAATCTTTTTAATTATATTTCCTATTTCCATAAAATCATCATGATTTCCTACCGATCTTTTCTCAGAATTGGCACTGTCAAACTCTGAAAAAGGGAAAATCAACAGATAATTTTTATCGTGGAGATATTTGTTCATGAGTTCAGGAATCAATCTCATTTGTGGAATATAAGATTTCATGCCTCTTTTTGCCATAAAAACAATAAGCGCTTCATTATCTTTTAGCTGGGTTGCTGTTTTTTCGCCATCTTTCCAGGTGTTCATGATGATGAACTCTGCTTCGATGTTGGCTTTTTTAATGATTTTTTGTAAAATATCTAAAATTTCTTCTGTTGCATAAAAAGTGATTGTAGCGCCGGAATTTCTTGCCATATTCCAAACTCTCAACAAAGCGTGAAAAAATCCTGCTTCTCTATGCGCATTTTCCGGAATCATTACAGCATATCTTTTTATAGTAGATAAAGGTTGTGCCGCATGATATACCAACACATTCACGTCGTCACTCTGTAAATATCCATTATAAAGATTGTAGGCAAAAGAAGGAGAAAAACCTTTTTCATCTTCCAAACCTATAATTAAATCGGTGATATTTTGTTCTTTAATAACGTTATTTACCCCATTAATCACATCGTTGTCATATCTTTTTAAAGATTGGATTTTCACATCCGCTGCTGCAGCTGCATCGGTTGCTTGATGTAAAAGTTTGTCTGCATTTTTCACGGAAGATTCATTTTTATCTGCATTAATCACATTTAGTGCAAATAAATTTTCTGTATTTGAATGGGCTTTAATTAAAATTCCAAGATTTACCATTCTATCGACGGTCGCTTCATAATTTAAGGCTAAAAGAATATTTTCCTGTTCGTGACTGTTTCCTGAAACGGTTTCTTCATTATCCTGTTCTGCAATTTTCTGCGCACTTGCCATCGAAATAAATGATGAAATGGTACACGAAATCAGAATTAATAAAATACTGCCGTTTAAAACGTGTTCGTTGAGTAGCCTGATTGGTTCTCCGGTTTCAGTTTCAGAAAGAATAATGTTGTAACCAACCATTACGGAAGCTAATGTTGCCGCTGCAGAAGCTGAACTTAAGCCAAAAATCAATTTCCCTTCATCTTTAGAAAGTCTGAAAGTTTTTTGCGTTGCAACAGCCGAAAGATATTTCCCTCCAATCGATGCAACGAGCATGATTCCTGCAACTTCCAAGGTTTCCCAGCTTTTAAAGAAAACTTTAAAATCAATCAGCATTCCGACACTAATCAAAAAGAAAGGAATGAAAATAGCATTTCCGACAAATTCTACACGGTTCATTAATGAAGAAGTATGAGGAATCAATCTATTTAAAGCCAATCCCGCAAAAAAGGCTCCGATAATCGCTTCAACTCCTGCTAATTCTGCCAATAAAGCAGCGAGATAAATCATTACCAATACAAAAATGTACTGCGAAATTTTATCATCCACTTTTTTGAAAAACCATCTTCCAATCATCGGGAAAATCACCAAAACAATCACTGCAAAAACAATAAATGAAATGGAAAGTTTTAACCAAAATTCTGTTCCTACATCACCTTGAGACATTCCGACAATAATCGCAAGAACCAAAAGCGCCAAAACATCGGTAATCATTGTTCCTCCAACCGTAATATTAACTGCTGAGTTTTTAGCAATTCCTAATTTACTGACTAAAGGATAGGCAATTAATGTGTGTGAAGAAAATAAACTGGCAAAAAGAATGGAAGTTAAAACCGAAAAATTTAAAATATAAATTCCACCTAGATATCCTAAAACAAAAGGGACAACGAAAGTGTAGATTCCGAACGTTAAACTTTTCCATTTATTTTTCTTGAAATCTCCCATGTCGATTTCCAGACCGGCGAGAAACATAATGTAGAGCAGTCCCGTTGTTCCAGTCACTACAATGCTGCTGTCTCTTGCCAGAACATTGAATCCATTCGGACCGATTACCGCTCCTGCAATGATTAATCCCAGTAAGTGCGGAACTTTAATTTTATTGAGTAAAAGTGGTGCTGCCAGAATAATAATCAGTACCAAAAGAAACTTCAGTACCGGATCTTCGATGGGAAGACTCAGGTTGTGTATGCTTAGTAAAGTCATTTGTGTCTATTTTTTGGAACGTACCAATTCTACAGAAAATTTCGCCATGCAGTTGTCAACCGCAATGGTTCTAATGCCTTTCATTTTAGAGTCTGAAATATCATTCAGGAGAACGTTCATGTCTACCTGTTTTTTTGCAGTGGAATCTGTTTTAAAATTAAGTTTGATTTCGTTGTTTTCAAACTTTCCGGAGTATAATCGTACTAAATTATTGTTATTGATAATTTTGGAGAATAATTGCTGTGAATCACTGTCGAATTCCCAAGTATCGGTTCGTTGATCTCCCACTACATAATCACTGCAGTTGGATTCTGTACAGATTACTTTTCCAATCCATGACCCGGTAATTTCATCTGGCCATTTCACTATTTTTATGGAATCTGAGTGTTGTAAAGCAAAGATACTATCTCTCATTTTTATGAGTGAATTGTACTCTGCTTCTTTTACTGCGAAAGATTTTTCTTTATCTAATAATTGTTTTTCTCTCAATTTCAAATCGTTTGCTTTGTCTTTGTTGTCGCAGTTAACGAGAAATAATAAGAGGAAAATGGCGAGTATAAAATTTTTCATAAAAAATAAGTTGTTCCCTAAATATAAGGAAAACTTACCGATAAAAACTATTTTTTAACCAAGAAAAGAAGTCTTAAATATTTAATTAAAGCTAAAAATGGAATCAAATTTTAGTTGGAATAATCTTTCAAAAGCTGTCTGTAACTCATCAAAATTGTTGATTTTGATATAAAACCGATGAATTGATTTTTCTCATCTACAACAGGTAAATTCCAGACTCCGGTATCGTCAAAAGTTTTAAGAATTTCCAAAGGCTGATCTTCGGGATGAATAATTGCAACCGGGGTTTTCATCATTTGAATCAGAGTTGCCGAAACTTCATCATTTGAAAATAAATAAGGTCGAATATCATCTAATGTTAAAACTCCTTTTAGTGTTTTGTCATCATTTACGACAGCAAAAATGTTTTTACTTCCGTTTTTTACCAAATCAAAAAGTTCTGTAACAGGTGCATTAACGGAAATTGTCTGAGAATACCGGTCGATGAAATCTTCGGTTTTTAGTGAAAACAATAAATTTTCGTCATGCTTATTCGTGAAAATTTTTCCCTGATCTGCCAATGATTTTAGCTCGGGAGAAATAGGAGAGAACCATTTGGCAATTAAATAAGAAATAATCGAAACAATCATCAAAGGAATAAATAAATCATACCCAAAACTTGATTCTGCAATCAGAAAAATCGCAGTTAAAGGAGCATACATTACTCCGCTCATCGTTCCTGCCATTCCGACCAAAACAAGATTGGTAACCGGAACATTTTCAAAACCCAATTGTTGACAAATAATCGCAAATAAATATCCAACTGTACCTCCTGCAAAAAGGGAAGGTGCAAAATTACCTCCGTTTCCGCCACTAAAAATGGTAAAAGAGGTTGCAAATGCTTTCAATAAAAGAACAAGAACCAAGAAAATAATAATGGTGAAATTTTTAATCTCAAAATATCTGAACAAGCTGTTTTCTATTATAAAATGTGTGTTTCCGTTGGTGAAAGCTTTCACTGTATCATAACCTTCCCCGAATAATGGTGGGAAAAGCACACAAAGCAACGATAAAACTGCTCCGCCAAACATTGCTTTTCTAAGGCGTGAAAACTTTAAATTCTTTATGAAATGCTCCACTTTTTGTGATATCACAACAAAATATCTTGCATACAATCCGCTGAAAATTCCTAAAATCAAATAATAAGGAACGTTTAAATAATTAAAAGCTTCCCTTGTATAAAATCTGAAAAGCACATCTTCCTGAAGTAAAATTCTCGAAAGAAGACTTCCACAAACCGCAGCTACAACTAAGGGAATAAAATCTGTAAAAACCACTCCGGTTAATAAGATTTCAAAAGCGAACATAATTCCTGCAATTGGAGCGTTGAATGCTGAAGCAATTCCTGCAGTTGCTCCTGCAGCCAATAAAAGGGTTCTTTCTTTATAAGTTAAACGATAGGTTTGTGCATAATTAGAGCCAATTGCTGCTCCCGTAACGGCAATGGGACTTTCAAGACCTGCAGAACCACCCAAACTAACGGTAATTGCACTTTGGATAATCTGAGAATACATTTTCACTGAAGAAACTATGCTTGAATTCTGGGCAATTTCATATAAAATAGCACCAATCCCTTTTCTGTCTTGCCCTTTGAATATACTTAAAACAACAAGCGTTGTAAGAACAATTCCTAAAAAAGGAAATATAATGTAGAATAAAATCTGATATTCAAAATGAACTTTTGTCGTGATAAAATTATGAATGCTGTGAACCAGAGTTTTTAAAACAACTCCTGCCAAACCTGCAGTACAACCCACAAGAATTCCCGAAAGTACAAGAAATTGATTTCGGCTCAGTCTGGTGTTTAGCCAATGAAGTATGAGTTCGTAGCTTCGGGCTTTTTCGAGTCCATACTTTTGAAAGTCTCTTTTAAATTTTAAAAAGCTTAGAAACTTTCTTTTATTATGAATTTTCACCTGCTTAAATTTTGAGAGTGGGTTGAAATAATAGAAGCCACAAATTTAGGGAATATTTTTTCAGGGAGGCTGAAGTTAATTTTTGTTTTGAAAAATGAGTAGTTTTGGAGAGTTTATAAGAAAATCTACTAGTGATGAAAAAAATGACTATTAGGTATTCTAAATGAAATTAATTTTAAATTATGATGAAGAGAAAGTATATTAAATTTTTGCCAATCGTTATAGTTGTAATAGTTGTTGTCGTATTTTTAGTTTATAATAATCATCCTAACAACAGATTTTATATTGAAAAAGTAAACTCCAAAGTTGTGAAAAGAAGTAATTGGCAATTAAGAACCACTGAGTTTTATTTAAAAAATGGATTAAGGATTGATTCAACGGGAATTTTACCATTAGATATTAAGGTTGGAGATTCTATTTCTAAAGAAGCGAATACTCAAAAATTTAATGTTTACAGGAAAAACAGAGCCAATAAATTTAAACTTCACAAAGTTTATAAGAAATTGTAGTTTAAAAAAGATTGATAATGATTTTTTTGATCATTAAATGACCTTATAGACAACAAAAAGTTCTCTGAAAAGAGAACTTTTTGTTGTAGTCTATAGGAGAATCTAATTCTATCTCTAAAAGACCATGAATAAAGCATTGTTTGAAACGTCAGGGACAAATCAGAGACAAAACTTTAATTTTTCATGATTAAATTGTAAGAACTAGAAATCTCCCGTCTAGGGTGGTGCAAAGGTAATATTTTTTATAATGTAAAAAATAGTCAAATAAAATAAATTAAAAGAGATCCATCATTCAGCCTAATATAAACGTTGAAAACACAAAATTCGTCTCATTCTAAATCTCTTTTTGAAATAGCATATGTTTTATCTCTTGGCAATTATCAATGGATTTTGTTTTATCAATGTAAATATTTAGTAAACATATTGTGTTTGAAAATAAGAAACCCTCTCTAATGACGTCTTAAAACTTGTTTGTAACAATTGTTAAAATTTTCAAGTTGACTAAAGATACAGTAAATTAAGACCGCTTATTTCTATGTTTGAAATTCAAAAAGATAATCGTCTTCTCTATCTTCTTCTGTTTTAATTTTTTCATTAAGGTCAAAAATTTGTTCGAGTTTAAATTCGTGATGGAGAAGTTCATTATACAGATTGTGGATCATTCTAAAATCGGTAAGAAATCTATTTCCAGAATCACAATTCTGTTCCCACTTATCACCAAACCCTGAATACCAATTATAAAAAAGCATTGCTTGTTCATGGTTTGACAACTGCGCTCTTAAAATTCTTAAATAGCTTCTTTTTTGTTCATAAGAAATTAAAGATTCGGGCTGCGAAGCAATAAATTTTACTGTTAAAAATAAATGTCGGTAAATATGTGATATTTCAGAAGCGTGTCCAATTCCAAAAGATCTACCATTCGAACTTAATTTTGTATTAATGTCTCTATAAATATATTTTGATAAGTCGTCGGTAAAAGATTTTGTTAGCAATACTTTAGTAAAAAGTTTATTTAGTTCGTTTTCTAACCCATAGAAGAAGATTTTGTACGTAATCAAAAGTTTTTCTTTCTCATTTAAATCACTTGTATAAATTGAGTGAAGAGAAACCACACTATAAATTGATTTTATCTCATTGCAATAATCTTCAAAAACTTTACGTCCAGTGGACTCCTTATTATAACCATGGTAATATAATTCATTTATATTAGATTTATGTAACTTTAGCATTTCATAAAATCGAGTTTCAATTTGTTCAATTTTATTTTTCGTTCTTTGAGTCGATTGATCTACAGTAAATTGATTTTTTGCTTCATTAATCTGTTCCTTAAATATATGTATCTGTAATTTATTTGCTTTATATTGCATGTAAAATGCTAATCCGGTAACTATTACAGCGGCTGAATTAATAAATGGATTAGTAATTCCTCCAATAGTGTCACCAATGAAACCGGTTTTTTCGGATACAAACTTTTTATATACCCACTCTTGAGAAAATATTACAACTGCTATAAATGCTGATATTAGTAAAAGTATTGCTAGTAATAACAAGAAAATACTATTCTGTGATAAATTTGTATTATATTCATTATCAATTGGTTTATACTTTTTAATAAAAATATATCCACTCCAGTTGTATAGAAATGAAATAATGAAGAAAAATACAATAATTAGAAGTAATATTACACCGATCATTTTTAATTTTCTGATTTTTTAAAAACAAAATTTTGTCTACCGTATACTGATTTAAAGACAAAAACTTTTCAGTAGTACAACAACAATTCGATTATTGTTCAGACTCATTGCTCTTTAGATCAAAAGTTATTATAATTACATCTTCACAGTAATTAAAATTACAGCCGTTTAACAAAATTTATACCTGTGTCAGTTAAAATATAATATTCACCATTTTCGCTTGATGGCAGAACAGCTTTTACCATACCTTGAAGAATCAATTCACCAATCAATACATCCAAACTATAATCAATTGATGCCCCCCAAGGTGTATCAATATCTACCGTAACAGTCTTGTCTAAGATATGTTCTAAATGAGCCATGGTTGAACCGATGGCGAGTTTATATTTTAATTGTGTGAATGCCTCAAAAAAAGAAACAGTTATTCCATTTCTCATCTGTGTGAAATTAGCTTTTAAAAGTGTTTCAATTTTATTTAAATCTATCAGTCCCAACTTATTAATGTGAAAAATGTTCTTCTCAAGTTCAAATTTCTCTTGCTCCAAATCAAATTTCTCTTTTTGAATCTTAATAAGATTATTGTTGGCAACTTTCTTACCATGTGACTGCCAAGCTTTAGATGCGAGTTTTGCAAAGGGAATTACATATTCATCTTTATTAAAAATGGGTATGCTTAGTGACTTCAAATCATATGATATGCTGTCTCGTGTTAAATCTTGATCAACGAAAATTGTTAATATATTATTTTTTTCTTCAGCTTCTCGAAAGATTGCAGAATCCAATTCTTTCTGTACCCAATATGATTCTAAAGAATTTTTAGTTAAATAGATGAAAAAAACATCACAATTAGGAATTCCATCATCAAATATTTTCTTTCTAATTGATTCTCCTACAGGTATCTCCCATTCATCATACCATACTTCGATACCGCATTTTCTTAAATCGTTTGCAATTTGCTCAATTATAACTTTATCTTTTTTAGAATGTGAAAGAAATATTTTTGGTTTCATAATTTTAAAGTTAGGTTTTTTCTTATGTGTAAAATTCTGTTGTATTTACACCAATAAATATTAAATCTCTGTGCAGAAGTTTATCTTGGTTTGAGAATAAAATTGTTAGATGATTTAGAAAACTTCTCTACAATATATTGATTGAAGCTCTCGGGAAGTTTCCCGTAACCAGTAGTTAGAATTACTTGATATTCTCTCTGAATCGTCGTTTCATCACTTCCCAAAGTTATTGCATATTCTAATAATTCTAGATTACGTTTTAAATGGTCGATATCTATACCAGAATTTTCAGGTGTGTCAATAAGTAAAAATCTTGGATGTTTTACTGAAGGAAGATTTAAAGCTAAATTGAGAATCGTAAAATAATACATCAATCTTTTTGGTACATCAGTACTATTTGCTTTATATGCAAGATTATCTATATACGGCATATAATCATCATCTATATATGCAACTTTACTTTCATATGATGATCTGGCAAGTAATTTACTATAAACCTTGTTAAAAGATTCAATTGTATCTAAATTATTCTTTTCAAATGCCACTTTTGCCTTATTGAAATTTACTTGTGCTATACCTAAATTCTTGACTTTCTTATCAAAATCCTCCTTTAGCATTTGAAATTTTAAACTGTTTTTTACGTCACTATCAATCTTAAAAAGTTCTTCTTTAATTTTGATTATCTTATCATTTAAATCATCAATTATTAAATTATTACCCGCATATTCGGCGGTTGCTATAATTTTTTTTAGTTTTTCAGTATTTTCGACTATATGTCTAGCATCTATTTCAAGTTCAGCAGTTAGTATATCAATGTCAAGTTGATATTGATGCTTAGCAATAAGAATTGCATTAATGCTTTTTTGCTTCCTCTGCAAAATATCTGTGTATTCACTTGAGTTATACACAAATTTTTCATAATCGTCAATATTGAATTTAGAACCACATATACAAAATCCTTCTTCAACATCTTTTTTATTTAAACAAAATGGACATACTTCCATCGCAAATAAATCCAGTTTATCATGCGTAAAAATGATCTTCTTTATTTGTTGAATCTCTTCT
Source organism: Chryseobacterium luquanense (assembly GCF_026460945.1). GTDB lineage: Bacteria > Bacteroidota > Bacteroidia > Flavobacteriales > Weeksellaceae > Chryseobacterium > Chryseobacterium luquanense. The sequence goes on along the minus strand of NZ_JAOVZV010000005.1, from coordinate 149,662 downwards.
TCTAATTTTCTATAAAGTTCTTCGATATTATTTTGCTCATTTTTCAAAGAAATTAACTTGACTCTATTTTTTGAAGAGTTGACTTCAAGATTCGTCAGAGCACTTTGAATATTTGCTAATTCACCTATTTTGTCATCAACAGTTGTATTTTTCTTTAAATAATTATTACGTTGAGACTCATGTTCATGAAGGTTTTTTACAAGAGAATTTTTTTTCTGTGTTAAAAAAGTAACATCGAATAAATTACCAGCAGTTGATTTAAAACTTTCATATATTGCTTTGGCTGTATCTCGCGCTTTGGATAATGCTTTAAGGGATTCTAAATGTTTAAAATATTCTACCGAAGACATGCCCAATAGAATTTCAAATATTGACTTTCTTATTAGAATAGAGTCTGCAATAAAGTTTTCTGCTACTGGAGATTTATAGATTTTGCGAGGTTCTGTATTTTGATCATAATTCAAAAGTCTAAATAAGTCTGAGAAGTTAAAATACCAATGTGAAGCCCCTAGATACATCTCAAAAACAGGTATTTTAAGTTTCTCTAAAAGCCAATCTGAAAAAATAAAGTTTCGGGAGTATCTTACTATGGGGTAAGTTTCAATTGATACATAATCATCTACAAATACATCTGATTGATTGATGAACCTTTTAAGTGAATAAGGTTTATTATCAATCAATATATCTAACTGTATATAATTATTGGTATCTTCTAAAATCAAAAAATATTTTGCATCATCATCATCATCATTAAATGATTTAACTTTACCTCCTAATCCATATTCTATAAAATAACTAAATGTACTTTTTCCTGATCCATTATCACCAACAATTACATTAATGCCAGTTTTTAATTCTGGAGACTCATAAAAAAAATTATCTCCAGAGTATATAACTTTTTTTACAATCAAACTTCCCATGTCAAAATATTATTATTGTTAAAAATTTTTTCTACTAATGTTTTAATCGTGAGACGTCGTAAAGATGCCGTATAATTATCTTTTAACATTTTCACATTTTCAATTTCCTTTCCAAAAATTTCTTTATTAAAAAATTCTTTTGGAATTGACTCTTTATTTAGCCATAAATCTATTGTTTTGGAAGATGAGTTAATTGTAACATCAATAAAATTTTTATTTTTTAGAACTATCAACAGGTGATGTAATAATTTCTTTTTGATTTGTGCCTTTTGATAAATTTCTACTAATTGTTGTTCGCTAAATTCACTAGGATTACCACCTTCATTGACAAAATCAACTAGGTATGCAATCTTTCGAAAGTCTTTGAACCTTTTGGTTTCGCAGTTACATTCAAGAGAATTCAATAAAATTATTGTACTATATGCCAAAAAATTATAATCTTCTTTTTGAATAAACATTAAAGATCTTTTGGCGGCATTTCTATTCATCATAAACACCCTCTTTATCGAACGATAGATAACATTCGTTAATTAAATCTAAAACAATTCTTTTTATAAGCTGAGTATCCAAAATCGGATATTTGTATTTTTTTGACTTTATGTCTAAGATTTCGACACCTCTATCAGTATATCTCTCTATAAGATTCTTAATCTGTTCATCAGACAATATCGATGAGTCGTTCTCCTCTAGAAATATTTGTAATTCTTCTTGGCATTCTTCAAATATTCGATATTTGATAGCACTTAAATCTCTTTCAGAAATACCCATTAGTTCTGATTTACCTAATGCAAGTTGTTGACATAAAATCTTTATTTGTAAATTTGAAAAATCAGTATTAACAGCTTTTATTTTTTCTCCTAAATCCCTATTGTCAATTATGCCAATCTCATTGAACCTATTACTACCCCAATAATCTAATGATTGATCCATTATTACTGTAGATACTTCTAACCCAATACACTGTGCTATTTCAGTCAAAGAACAGCATTTAATATCATCATTGGAAGCATCATCTCCCAAAACGCTTTTCAAAATTCCAATTAGAAATAGCTTATCATCCATTATAATGAATGCTCCGCTTCCAGACAGGCCTTTAGCATCATCAGAACCTGCTTTAAAAGTATCCTTATGAGTGAGAGTTATTCTAAATTCTCTTCCCGAAACTTCATTAAGAACTCTTCCCTTGTAAGATCTACTTTGATTTTTATTTATATTTTGAAAGCCGGTAAAAGCCACCGGAGTATCAAATTTAAATTCATCACAAATTGAAACGTTTGGAAAAATTCGTCTTGTATCGATATTTTTTAATTTTAGTAGAACCCAGTCATCGACTTCACTTTTAGCAACAATCTCTTGTATTTCAACTTCTGAGAAAGGAGTATTAAAAGCTTTTTGCTCTTCAATTTTGATTTCAGATAGTTTAACATTTTGAAATTGTTTTTCATTCCCATATATACAATGAAAAGCTGTAATTACGTAGTAGTTCTCTTTAAATTTTAGAATAACACCACTTCCATGGCTCTCATTTTTACCATCGATGACAATTGTAATTCTTACACAAAGTTGAGTTAATATTGTATCAGTCATTTTCGAAAATATTTGCTTTTTCAAATAATTGCCAATTACCTTCTTTTAAGTCTTCATCATTAACAAATATTCCAGCATTTCGACTAATTAACTCCTTACTATAATTTAAATAAATTTTACGTAAAGGCGGTTTATCGAGTTTCTGTCTTTCAGTGTGGTACAGAATTCTTGCAATTGTCTCTCTATCTGGATGAGTATGCCATGCATTTCCACCATTTGTCGAGATTATAAATTTATCACAATCAATAATGTCTAGAAGGCTTGTCGTTGTATTATTTTTACTTCCATGATGAGATACTTTAACAAAATCAACATTTAGTTTATTAGCTTCTGAATATCCTTTAGATCTTAACACACTTTCAACAAAAGTTGGATGTGAATCACTCAGAAATAAGACACTCATATCAAACGTCTTAAAAATGAACGCTATAGAGGAACTATTAACAATGTCAGACGTAATACTTTTTTCTGGTTTATCATCAAATTTAGCTAATTGCAGTAATGAGCCTCTATCTATTTGAGAAGTTTTCAAAGACGATATATTAATGTCAGTAATTTTTTTTGAAAATTCGTCACTCAAGTCATCCCACTTTTTATATAAATGATCAATAATTTCCTGTGAGGGTGATATTATTTCAATTTCGATTCCATCGGGAAGTGTCGGCTTATACCCAACTACTACATTATTTTGTAATTTTTCTTTTATTTCTCCTTTTTCTATCAAAAGCTGCTCAAAGTCTATAGCTTGACTAAAACTAATATTTTCACTATAAGATATTAATTTTATATTTTTGGAATTAAACCAATATTCACCTACTTGGTTAGGATTAAAGTGAAAATTTTTCAAAAATTTAATAAGACCTGCGATATGATCAGAATCAATATGTGATAAAACTAATATATTGATAAGAGGAATTTTACGTAATTCTTTTTTCAGAGTTTCATCAAAAGTTTTTGCTGTTCCACCGTCTATTACAATATTAAATTCATTTTTATATTTATCAAATGTTTTAATAATTAGAGAATCTCCATGATGTGCTGGTAAAACAAGGAGTTGGGTCTTAAGATTATTATCAGAGACTTTTTCCACTTAGTAGTTGAATTAATGGTTATTTATTTTCTGGTAGTAAATTAGAAAAAAAAAATTAATCTCACAAATTTTTGAAATAACAGCTAAAATAATTCTATCTTATTTAACAATTATTCATTTTTTGTCTAGGTAGTCCAATCTCATGTTCCTGTGGGTAAGGCTTTCTAAAAGTCATACTTACGTCCTCTTTCAAATTTCTTGTGGCTTCACCTGATTTATTCTTATCCATTGAATAACGTGGGTCAGGAATAAACGGCATCTTAGCCATTTTATGAATAGTAATCGTTGGAAAGTGAAAATCCACCTCCACAGTTCCGAGAAGTAAATAACAACCACCATCTTGAAACGGATATTGCTCTAAACAATTCGGAAAATGTGCTGTATCGAAATATTCGCCTTCTGCATCAATCCATGTTCCGAAAAACATCGTTCCACGTTTGGTTGGGACATGCTTTCTGGAAATTAAGTAAGCCAACATCTTCACTTGCCGTTTATGGTTCTTGACCAGATCTTTTGCCATTACACTACCTCTGTATTTTGTCTGAAGTAGTTCAAAAGGAGAATGCGAAACCGGAAAACCAATAATCTCAATTTCATCAAAATCATCTTCGAACGGATGTCTTTTGATTTCCGGAAGCTCATATTCCCTTTGTGGTTCTTCAAGCAGAGTTAAATGCCTGTATTCAGGCTTAGAATTAGTCAGCAGGAATCTAGCCTGTATTAGTAATTCATGCTTTTGTTTTCCTGTAAACCTGAATGCTCCAATAAAGATCAATGGTTGTATGGTTTCAATACCAATTGGAATTCTCTTGATTAAATTTTCTAAAGATGTATATTCCCCATTTTTTCTTCTTTCAGCCGGAATCATTTCAGCAAGACGACTTTCCAGACTTTCAATGTGTATCAATCCTAAATAAACATCCTTATCATAAACGGTAGTTTGATACTCACTCAGGTTTACACAGGGATTATTAATGTTCGCACCCGACATTTTGGCTTCATGTACATAGACCTCTGTTCGATAGAAACCACCACCATTATTAATCGCACTAACCATGAATTCAATAGGATAGTAAACTTTGAGATACAAACTTTGGTAACTTTCAACCGCATAAGAAGCTGAATGAGCCTTGCAAAAAGAATATCCTGCAAAAGATTCTATCTGCCTGTAAACTTCTTTTGAAAGCTGTTCAGGATGTCCGAGTTGTTTGCAGGATTCAAAGAAGTGATTTTTGACTTTTTGCAAGGCTGTTAAAGATCGTCCTTTTCTGCTCATAGCTCTTCTTAGAACATCGCCATCAGGAGCGGAAAGACCACCAAAATGAAGCGCAATCTTAATCACATCTTCCTGATAGACCATAATACCATAAGTCTCCCCAAGCTCGTCTTTAAAAACGTCATGAAAGTATTCAAACTTCGTGGGGTTGTTATGCCTGAAAATATATTCTTTCATCATTCCACTTTGTGCTACACCCGGACGGATAATTGATGATGCAGCAACTAGTACTTTGTAATTCTCGCATTTTAATCTTCTAAGCAGACCACGCATCGCAGGACTTTCAATGTAAAAGCATCCAATTGTTTTTCCAATGCTCAGGAATTCATTGCATTTCGCTTCGTTTTTAGAAATCGTTGTATCTTTTATATCTACCGTAATCCCTCTCTTTTCTTTAATTAGATCAACAGTGTCTTTGATTGTTCCCAAACCTCTTTGTGAAAGGATGTCAAATTTTTCAAAACCTATATTTTCAGCAACATGCATATCAAACTGAACAATGGGAAATCCTTTTGGGGGCATTTCCAAAGCCGTAAAGTTTGTGATTGGCTCTTCTGAAATGAGAATACCACAAGAGTGCATACTTCTTTGATTGGGAAATTTCTCAAGTAGTTTTCCATATTTATGAACAAGCCTAAATACAGAATTGTTATCATGCTCACTGATAGGTTTTGTTGCAAGTGAATCCAGTTCTTCTTTCGGTAAACCAAAAGCTTTTCCTACTTCCCTGAAAATGGAGCGGTATTTAAATTCCACATTTGTTCCACAAAAAGCAACATGATCTTTACCGTATTTTTGAAAGATGTATTGTAAGATAGTATCTCTCGTCTGCCAACTCCAGTCAATATCGAAATCCGGCGGGGGTTTCCTGTTCAAGTTCAGGAATCTTTCAAAATACAAATCAAGCTCCAACGGACAGATGTCTGTAATTCCCAAACAGTAGCTTACAATAGAATTTGCACCGCTTCCCCTGCCAACATGCATAAATCCCATTTTGTTGCTATACTGCACAATATCCCAAGTAATGAGAAAATAGCCACTAAATTTTAATTCGTCAATTACTGCCAATTCTTTCTCTACTCTTGCTTTAGCTTCAGAATTCCGACCAGAGTATCTTTTTCTAAACCTTCGTAAGCAAGTTTTGTAAGAAGTTCAAAATCATTTTCCCGACTATCAGTAAAGAACCTTTTGTTTTTAGGTGTTGAAAAGTCAAATTCAAAACTACACCTTTCAATCAATTTAGCTGTGTTGTCAATTATTTCTGGAAGATTGGCAAACGCTTCTAAAATCTTTTGCTTTGGGATAAACGTTTCTGTATGTTTACAGCAATCTTTGTCTGCAAGCATTGAGATAAGTGTATTGTTATCTATAGCCCTGAGAATACGATGCAGATTATATTCTTGCTTTGTTTTAAAAGTAACAGGTTGCAAGATGACTATCTTTGCAATCAGTTTTTTCAGATGAGGTTTAATTAAAAAGTTTATTTCTTCAGGTCGTATTCCGATATACTCATCTTCTGAAAGTTTTTCAGGGATATTATGGATGGGGTAAATAATAATTGTGTGATCAAGCGTTGGATTATGCTTAGGAATTTCAACCTCATCACAATTGTAAGCAGTGAGCATTCTATTAATCTCACCAATTGCTTTCTGATTTTTTGCAAGGCAAATGTATAGTTGCTCATTTAGCACTCTGACATCAACTCCGACAATAGGTTTGATTGAATGTTCTTTACAAACCTTATAAAAATCGTAAATTCCGGTAATGGTGTTGATGTCGGTTAAAGCCAATGTTTTAAGCTTTAATGCAAGTGCTTGCTGAACCAATTCGTCGATAGAAATAGTTCCATAGCGCAGGCTGTGATATGAATGGCAATTTAAAAACATGATAAAATTTATTTTAATAATCCAGAAGCTCGACCAACACTATCAGTGCCGAACCTGTTTTTGATATTATCCATTGTCTGATACAATGAGATCAATTCTTCAGTATCTTCAAACAGATTCATTTGATGACAGCCGTGAACCAGTCCAGTAAACTTAACACCGATCAACCTGATTCTTATTCTTCTTTTATAAAGCTTTTTAAAAAGCTCGAGAACATATTTTAAAATTGTATAATCTGACGATGTGTACGGAATTTTACACTGCTTCGTTTCTGTATCGAAATTACTGTACCTGATCTTCACGACAATCACTGACGTAAGCCATTTTTCTGCTCTGAGTTGGTAGCATAACTTTTCAACCATTCCAGACAAAATACTTCTCACATTAACAACATCTATGGTGTCCTGAGAAAATGTGTCTTCAGTAAAAATCGATTTTCTCTCTGAATACTGAACAACAGGCGTGTCATCAATTCCATTAGCTTTCTTCCATAGATCGCTTCCACTTTTTCCGATGTGCCTATGCAAAACATCAACAGGCATTACAGATAAAGTCTCTATTGTCCGTACGCCTAACCTTGATAGAAGTTGGTATGTTACATTTCCAACCATTGGAATTTTTTTAACGGAAATATGCAGATTGTAAGTATTGTACTTTTAATTCGGTAACTATAAATTGGTCGTTTAATTCAGTGAATAAATGAAACTTTTCAATTAAGCTTTTCTGTATTTTTTTCCCGATTGGATATATTGAATCATAAAATATAAAAGTCAATTCATGTTGAGATAATTGGCTTTTTAATATTTCAACATATTTTATTTTTTGAATATCCGTAAGTTCAGCATCATCAATTAATTTAAGGATTTGAAAAAAGTTTTTAAAGTAATGACTGAAGACGTAATATCTTTTAGAAATAAAATAGGAGTATGCTCTATCGTAATTCTTTGCATCATTACTTATGTTCTCCGCCAAATTTGCGTAGTCGTGAATAAATGCCATCGTTGTTGAAATCTTTGTCAAAATAATCGACATAGCCTTCATCAAAGCTTTCTATTTCTAACTGCGTACTGCTTATAGATTTTACTTTGTAATCAACATCACCGTAAAATGTGATCATTTTAGAACCTGAATTGTAAGTCCACTGACCATCATCATTGGTGGGCGTATCTAAGCATACGCCATATTGCGTACTTTTGTACATTCTGATGTTCAGGAAATTGTTCGCTTTTAAATGATACAAATTTTTACCTGAGCATTCAAGATTTGTGCTCCCAATTTCCTGTCCATTCACATTATCTATAAATACGTACTTTTTTATTTTCCAATCTCCAATTAATGCGTTTGTATATGTTATTTCTTCGGGCGCATCTTCATTAGTGCTGCTACACGAAAAGTTGAAAATTAAAGCCTTCAACAGGCTCAGGGTAATAAATGTTTTTTCATTTTATAAATTCTATTACTTTTGTCTGTTGTGATTTAAAATTAAAATAATCACGTCTGATAATTACTGAAAAACGTCCTAAATACGAGATAAGTTCGTCTTCATTTTCGAAGTCAACTAAATCTCTAGGTTTGCCTTTTACGTAGCTTAAAAAGCCAGCAATTGCGTTTGAGAGCGCAGTAGTGTAATCGTTGTACTCCATAATCCAGTTGTAAACTTGCTTATATCCTTTCTCTGAAAGTTTCTTATCCTCTAAAGAAATATACATATCAAGCTGAGAAAGTTGGTTTGCCAACAAACTGAAAATTTGGATTGGCATTAGCTTCATCGTAATTAAACAATGTTCAATAAGGTCTTCAGTAAGGTTTTGAGGGAAGTATCGATATTGAAATGAGTAATTCTTTCTTTGCAATGCAATCAGTTTGTTTACTATTGCCTTATTAGGGTTGTTATTATACCAATCCCAAAGATTTTGCCGCTCTTGAACAGTTGAAATCTCTAAAAACAACTCAATTGTTTTTTCGAAATGCAACATCAACAAGTCTTGATTATTATCTTGTTGGGTATAATCTTTAGGGTTTTTTTCCATGTATTCAATTAGCGATGTCTCGACCTGAAAAATATTCTCTGGCAACCGAATAGGAATTGCTCCAAATAAGAAAAGGTCAACAAACGTTTTAATAATTTCAAAACCTTTAGGAGGTTGTGAGTAGTAGTTAAATTCCATTAATTTAAAAGCTGATGGTAAAGTTCCTATACCGGATTAGAATGCAAAAAAGCGTGGAACTATAACTTAATTCGCAAACAGAGGTTCTGGTAAACCTAACACCACAAACAAGTATAGCCCACGCCATAGGCGAGGGCATCAACTGTTTATTCTGCGGTGTTAATGAAATGTACCAGATTTCTGTTTGCAGAACAAAAGCTAACGCTTCGTTATTTCGATAAAATTTCAGCTGTAAAAGTATTAATAATAAACCAAAAAAAAAACGCCGTATTTGTAAACAGCATTATTGGAAGCAGCAGCATTAAGCAGATTAAGATTTGATTTAGACTAATGTTTTTTGATTGGGTTAAAAAATATATACCTGCTTTTATATTGCTATTATTGAGAGTCTATAACGAACTACATAGGCTTTCCATTATGGGTAATGTCTATTCTCGCATTAATTTTACAGTATTTATTACCATTTCATTTCTAAAAATCTACATTTTTCTTATGATCGGCGTCTCTTATTTGTAAAAATTGGATCTAATAGTGAACAATGTAAGAGATTTATTAGAAGGGAATTCAAGTCAAATTATTTTATTTAACTGATTTTAAAACATTTATATTTTTTTTATATCAAAGTTTGGTGATTTCAAAAAAAATAATATCTTTGCAGCAAGGAGAAGTCAAACATTGAATTTATAACCTACGAGGTAACACAATACTGGCATGAAACCCGGTCTTCTCCTTTATTTTAAAAACTAATTCACCATGTTGCACAATGAATAGAAAAGAATTCTTGTCCTTAAGTTCTTTAGGGATTTTTTCATTTATGTTTCCAAGTTTTAAGCTTTTTAGTAATACTTCCAAAGCTATAGTAGATGTCAATGTGCTACTAAAAAATGCCTGTATACTTAGAAAGCAGAAAAAATTTAATCAAGCTAAACAAGCATACGAACAAATTATTGCTCAACACCCTGATGAAATTAGGGCGTACGATGGACTCAGAAAGACTTTTCTTTCTCAGAAAAAAAAAGAGTGGCAGGTTATATTAATGTTTAAGACGGCTTTACTGCTAAATCCAAATAATCCAGAATTGAAGAAACGACTATATAAAGAGTACTTCAATGCTTGTTTAGGAAATAAAAAAGTCAAAAATTTAATAAATTTTAATGGTCGCCTCTTATCACACGTGTTGCAAAACTTTGCTACATTCGTGCAAAATCACCCTAACAATTTAGATTTACAAAAGCAATATAGCAGAATTACAAGATTATTAGATTGTAATGCTGATACGCAGAATGCAAAACAAAACCAAGCACTTAAAGCTTATAATAAGCAACAATATAAAAATTTCAAAAATAGGTTTAGCGAGCTTAATACTTCTCAGCTTGAATCTAAATTGGCTCAATTGTCATCAAAGCCCATCTCACTTGACAGAAAGCAGCATATACGGGAGCTGCACAAGTTAATTTTTCAAAAATTAAGAAAAGAGAAAAATAATACGGAAGCACTGAATAAGGCTCTTTCATATTATAATACTATAGATAAGAAGGACCCGCTGTTTCTTAAGTACGTTAGGGACTTATCAAAATTTCAAAAAAAGTATGATATATTAATTTCAGTTGAAGCACAAAATCATACATTAAAAAATAACTTCTGGTCTGCATTAGCATTACTTGATGCACATGTCAAAAAAGCGGAACACCAAAACATTAGTGTATCAGGAGTAAACGCCACATCATTATTTTTATTTTTAGAAGAAAACATGGACTCTCCTGATAAAAAATTTGAAGTAGCTACCCGAAAGATAAAATTTGATTTAATAAATAACCAAACTGATTTAGCGAAGGAAAAAATTTTAAACCAATGTAAGATCATGTATGGAGTATCAAATACCCATTCGATAGATCGCATGAATATTTTAATAGCAAAATATTTCAAAAGAAAAGGGGATGTTGAAAACAAAAATAAAATATTGAATATAGTTGGTGACCCGAAATCTTTTATAGAAAGCTCTGACCCAATAATCGTATCCACAGCATTGATTAATCAAAATCGCTCCTCAATAAAGCCTGTTCATTTACAAAATTTACAAAATTTAATAAGTAAATTATGAAATTAAAACCATTTTATTTTTTAGCATGTTTGTCGGTAAGTGGATTATTGTATTCTCAAATAGCTATTACTGAAGTTTATTATGATACACCTTTTAACGAAAAACTCCGATTTGGAAATGATTTAAATGGTTATGTTGACGCAATTAAGCACCATCGAGGTGAGTTTATTGAGATATATAATTACAGCGATTCAGATCTCAATCTTAAGGACTGGTATATTAAAGACTTACAAGGTATTTTTTGGCTACCACATAAAATCATTAAGAAGAATGAATTTATGGTGATTGCTTATAGCAGATTGCCCTACCATACTACGACTTTTTCAGACCATTTTACTCCAACATTCGGAAAAGAAAATCAAATAATTTATCAAGACCAGATTCTTCTTAGAAATAAAAAAGATAAAGTCACATTAGGTTATACTGTTGGTGGGCAAAAGTTTGTTGATACTTGGCAAGTTATGTGGGATTTCAGAAATGATCCATCTCCTAATTTCCTTCCAAATTTGACAAGTAACCCCTCTCAATTCTATTCTGTAAAATCGATACAATATCATCCTGACCCTATGTCGACAATTGATCCAAATGTTCAGCCAAATGGCTATGATTTGTATAATTACGAGGCCACACCAAATCCACTTCAAGCAAATTTTGTTCCTCCAACACAAAGTTATGCCGATTTAGTAAAAGATAATTTTCAAAATTACTATGCTTATCTAAATTGGGATAGCAATGCATCCAATCTTATCAACAATGTATGTCCGATCAATATTGAGAAGGTCTTTCAAAATTCAAAAAAAGGTGAATTAAGCAATGAAACTAAATGTTTTAATTTTGATTCATCAGGAAATGTGATATCAAGTTATAACTGTTCAGACCAATTAATTATTCCTGGTGAACCCAATGGATTAACAGCTGATGAATTGAATGCAATTAAAAATAGCATTGTGATATCTCCTAACCCGACAAAAGCCTCAGACTCTTACAATGTTACAATGAGTTGGAGCGGGCCAGCCTTAAACAAAATCAACAATGTCCAGGTTTTTAATTCTTCAGCGACAACTGTTTACGGTTTTGCTCCCGGGCAAGGTGTTAACACTACAACATTCAATCTTCAAAATCAACTTCCTGGAGCATTTGTTGCAAATTTTGTTCTTACAACTGGGCAAGTCATTTCTAAAAACATTTTAAAGTGGTAAAATGAAAAAATCTATATTTTTTACTCTATTTTTCGTAGCTGGTATTTTCAAGTCGCAAGAAACTTCTCGTATTCCTTTTGAATATAATACTTCAGGGCACTCTTCAATATCGCAAAAGCTACTAACTCCAGAAGAAATTTTAACTCCTACTATTAAAGCAGAGATGAATGTTAGTGAGTCTGGTGCAATGACCTATATGCTTCCTATCGAAATTCATTCAGGGATTAATAATTTTCAACCAAATATTTCGCTTGCTTATAATAGCCAATCAGGAAATGGAATGGCGGGTTGGGGCTGGAATATTGTTGGACTATCGACAATATCAAGAGGAGGTAAAAGCAAAGAAATTGATGGTATTACTTTGGGTACTCAATTTAATGATGATGATCCTTATTATTTAGATGGTCAAAGACTCATTCAGAACGATGCTAATAATTTCGTAACTGAAAAATTTTCAAAAATTAAAATTACAAAGGTTACATCGGGTGAATTTCAATTTATTGTAAAATATACAGATGGAAAGATAGCAAAATATAAAGAGTTAACGACAGGACAATACTACATATCACTTTTTCAAGACTCTTATGGTAATGCAATCCAATACACTTATCAAGTTGATAATTTCGTTCCAAAAGTAACTAAAATTTCATATGGAGAAGGAAATTCTTTCAATATCAATTTTGAATATAAAACACGTCAGACTCCAACTGAGGCCTACCGTAATGGTATCAAATTTGTTAACAAGCACGTTCTAGAAAGGATTTCTAGTAGTTCTACAAATAATGGTCTTTTTAGGAAATATGTCTTAACGCACGATTTAATTTACAGTAATACAATTGAGAGAATACGTAAAATCGAAGTTGAGAATATTGATGGTAAAAAGTTAAAGCCATTAGAATTCGACTATAACCTAGGAGTTACCACCGGAACTGTTGAAAAGAAAATTGATAGTAATGCTGGGTTTCTTCAAAACACTAAAGAATTAGGAGATATTGTAGCTGGAAATTTTTTTGGGAATGGGAAAATTTCTACTTGTTACATAGCTAAGGGAGTGGATGGATCATTTTCTTTAATGAGTTCACAAGCTGGGAAAATACAGATTCCTATTGAAGTTGGAGCGAAATTAATTGTTGGAAAAGCATTATCTAATGATGGCCGATTGAATGATCGGGATAAACTTTTTATTGCACATACAGGTCTTTATGCAAAATTACAAATTGTGGATTTAATGACAATGGAAAGCAGAATAGTTGACACTGCATTTCAAGGTAATGGCACATGGAATTGGAATGTAATAACAGGTGAATATACATTAAATTTGTCTCAAAATTCTGACCCCTACATTTCTGGAGATTTTAATAATGATGGATTAACTGATTTAATTCATTTTATACCTGCAACAGCATATTCTCCTACTAAAGCTCTTATGTACGAGATTGGAAAAACATTAGGTTCATCTACAGAAACAATTGAGTTGGAAGTACCAATTAATAGTGCACCAGCAAGTTCATTGTATTTATCCTTCACAAGTATACATCAAATTGAATTAGATGGAGATGGTATCCCAGAAATAATGTTTTTAGACGGTAATAAATACTCTATTTATAAAATTGATAACATTGGTAAGAAATTGGTTGCTTTACAAAACCTTCTACATGTCGCATTACCTGATTTTGAACATAATGAATATACTAAAAGGTCCACACCTATAATCTTTGGAGATTTTAATGGTGATGGTTTAACAGATTTTATAACACCAAAAAAAATCTATTATATAGACCAAGATAATAGCACGGCTGCTGTTGTTAAAAGAATGGAAACTGAACAACAGCTTTGGTGGCAATATATTAGTACTGGAACTGGTTTTATTGCAACAACTAAAGATTTCACATCTCAGCATCTTGCTTATATATGTCCCTCCCAAAAAACATATGCCAAAGCAGGAGGATCTTTTTGGCAAAAATTATGGTCGGGACCTGAAGTGGTATATGATTATACCTCCTATGGGGCTACAACTATTATCCCTACTGATTTTAATCAGGACGGAAAAACAGATCTAATTTCCTTTAGTAAATTTGGAAAAGTAAAATACAGTGATACGAAACAATTAAATCTTGCGGAGATTCAAAATGTGTTAGTTTTGTTGACAAATCAAACCTTCCCTGTCAGTCACTCCGTAGCTCAATTTGCAAATAAGATATATTTTCATGAAACGAAAACGGATGTGCAGGGGAATGTTAATTTATTAACATCCAACACTGTAATTCCGCTTACTAATGATTTAATATCACCTTTTGCGATTCCGTTAGAAGCAACCGATTTCAATCAGCTAAATACATACAAATCCAGTCTAGTAATTTCAGATCTTTTTACAAAAAAAGATATCTCATTTACGATTGATAATGATTCGTTCAATGAAAAATTGATAAGAAAAGTTATTAATGGTTCTGGAGTAGATCAGTTGGTTGACTATAGACCAATGACAAGTGACACTAATACGGATGTCGAAAGGTGTTACATTCGTAACAAAGGAAATGGAGAACTAAGTTATCCCTTTTACGTCCACAATAACAATGGAACAACTTATTTAGCTAGCAAAATTCATACCATATTTGACAATAAAGCTATTACTAAAGAATATAGATATGAAAATGCAACACAAAATCTATTTGGAAAAGGATTCTTAGGTTTTCAAAAAACATATAACAGTGATGCTTATGAATCCGAATTTAAAAACGGAAAGTACATAAATAAAAATCCAGCGAAAGCTGTTTTTTGGAGTATAACTACAAGAGATCCTATCTATGATAATGCAGTTGTTAAGAGTACCTACGGTGGGTTAAATATTTTTCTAACAGAGAGTACTAATGCCAATGCTAAGTTTGATAAGGGCAATCACCAATATTTGATATTGGCTACTGAGGAACTTACAAAAGATTATCTTAAAAAAATTACAATTTCAAAAAACTATGAATATGATCAAACAAATGATCTCAGATTAAAAACAGTTTACACAGATTTTAATGGAGAGGGATCTTCAATTTCGAAATATACTTACAAGCCAGAATTTTCTAATGGTGATCATTATTTTTATGGCAAGATAGCTACATCAGAGACTATTACATACAAAGATGGTCTATCATTTCATACTAGAAATGAATCAGACTACCATTCAGACGGAAGTTTATCTGAAGCAAGAAAATATGGTAATCAAAGTAGTAACTCGCCTGTAACAACTTCCTATACATATGATTCATTCGGAAATATTAAAACAGAAACTCTTTCAACTGGAAATATTGCGTCCCAGATTACAATGTACGAGTACGATGGAACTCATAGATTTATTAACAAAACTACCACTCCAGATGGATTAATCTCAACATCAAATATCAATAACTTAGGACGTCCTACTTCAGAAATTTCATCTTTAGGCTTAACTACATCCTATCATTACGATGATTGGGGTAATATTGACGAGATTACCGATTTCCTTGGTAAAAAAACAACTATCTGGAAATCTGTTGCTGAGCCCACATCTGGAGGTGTTTATAACCTTCATAGCAAAAGAGATGGTGGGATAGAGACTATTGCTACTTTTGATAAATTTAACAGAGAAATTCAATCCAATGAGCAATCTATTAATGGAAAATGGATTTTGTCTAAAAAAGAATATGATATTTTTGGAAAGCAAATCAAAACATCTGAATCTTTTTTTGAAGGTGAGCCAGCAAAATGGAATGCCATAGAGTATGATGAGTTTAATCGTCCTGTGAAAAACATTGCTTTTACAGGCAAGGTAATTACAACTTGCTATGAAGGGATGAAAGTTACCGTAGATGATGGTTATAAAAAAACATCAAAGACGCTCGATGCAATGGGGCATGTAATCAGACAACAGGATCATGGAGGTGTTATTTCATATTCATACTTTCCTAATGGTTCTTTAAAGGAAACAAATTACGAAGGAATAAAAACTACTTTCGAGATAGATGGCTGGGGTAATAAAACAAAAATGACTGATCCCTCAGCAGGAATATTTACTTACGAATATGATAATCTAAACAGGCTGGTCAAAGAAACCAATCCTAAAGGATATACTCTATACACCTATGATAATTTAGGTCGACCTCTTACTGAAAAAATAAGTGGTAACACTCCTGCTGAAAATACTAGTATTGAGAAAACATATACCTATAATGGTCTAACTAAACTACCAGAAACTATCTTCGGGGTGAGTAACGGAAAAAGCTTTACTTATACAACCTTGTACGATCAGTATTATCGTATTATTAGTAAAAAAGAAGAGACTCCTGACTTTATATATACGTCTAATACAACATATGATAATTTTGGAAGAGCTGATATTGCAAATATTATAACTGTTATTCCTAATATTTATACTTCCACATCATCCATTAAAAACATTTACGATGATAATGGAATTCTAATTCAGCAGAATAATAATGAAACGGGAGCAATGATTTGGCATCTTACAGCTGCTAATGCAAGAGGACAAGATACACAGATGGAGTATGGAAATGGTTATACACTCACAAACCAGTATAATCCGAATGATTTTTCTCTGTATAATATAAAACATCAAAATACTAATAATGGCACTATTGCATTAGATATAGATTATAATTATGATGTAAATAAAGGAGTTTTGAACTGGAGAAGAAATAACTCTTTCGGAAAAAAAGAAGATTTTACTTATGACAAACTTAACCGTCTTCTTTCAGAAGCTGTTAACGGAACTTTAACGAATGAATATTCTTATGATAAAAGGGGGAGAATTACTTCTAACACTGAATTAGGAAACTATAATTATAACGAAACAGATTATAAGTTACAAGGAATAAATTTTAATACTAATGGACAAAGTCTAAGTTCACAACGAGGTTTTGCAACAATTACTTATAATGCTTTTAAAAGTCCTAATACCATTGTATTAGCTGGTAAAGACAACTTAAGTTTTGAGTATAATTTATTAGAGTCTCGATACTCAATGAAATCTTCGGTTACTGGCCAAGAAAAATTTTATTCCTCAGATTTTGCTGTAGAAATTACAAAAAATAATAATGGAACAACACAAATTATTACATATGTAACTGGAGATCCGTACAATGCCAATTATATTAAGAAAGAGGTTTTAAATAGTGGCTCATTAGCAGAAAAAGAAAACTTTTTCTTACATAGAGATAATCTTGGAAGTATTTTGGCAATTACTAAAACGAATGGGTTAATTGAAGAGAAAAGATTTTTTGATGCTTGGGGAAATTTAAAAGGTTTGGTTCAATCTAATGGCCAGACATTGACGAATGTTGAGCAACTGAGACATATTCATTTATTTTTAGATAGAGGCTTTACAGGACATGAACATTTACAGACTGTTGGGTTGATAAATATGAATGCTCGTATCTACGATCCTATTCTGAGAAAGTTTTTAAGTCCGGATAATCTAGTTTCAGATCCATATAATACACAGAGTTATGACCGGTTTGGATATGTGTATAATAATCCATTACTTTATATTGATATTGATGGCAATGAACCAATATCTTTTACTGCTGCACTTATTATAGCTGTTGCTGTTGCTGTGACTACCAAAATGATTATGAATTCCATACAAGGTGTTCCCGTTTGGTATGGATTAGGAAAAGCTGCTACAACAGGAGCAGTAATGGGAGCAGTAAGTTTTGGAATTGGGTCCGTTGCATCAAGCGCAGCGGTTAGTTTTGTAGGTAAGGCTGCTTTACAGGCAGGCATGCATTCTGTTTCGGCAGGGATTATGTCTTCATTAGAAACAGGTGATTTTTCTTCTGGATTTTTATCCGGTGCCGTTTCTTCTATTATCTCAAGCGGAATTCAGGCTTTAGGAACTAATTTTAGCGGATCAGGTGCCATGCAAGATGCCAATCGTAATTGGATTTCTCAAAATAGCTTCGGAAAAGGAGATTTAATAAAAGTAACTATGATTACGGCGGGAGGTTTATCTGGAGGAATTTCTTCTACTATTGCAGGAGGTAACTTCTGGCAAGGTTTTAGGCAAGGAATTATCACTAGCGGACTAAATCACGTAGGGCATATGGGCACAAGTAAATTATTTGGTGGACCAAAAGCAACAGAGGTAACAAGTAGTTTTAAAGCAAATGATAAAGGAACATTCGTAATTGTTGAAACTGATGGATTAGGGCACGTTTATATGAAAATAGATGGTGAAGTTTTTTCTTATGGAAGATATAATGGATCATATTCTCCAAGTATGGGAGGATACGGGCCAGTAGGTGATGGTGTTTTAATGAAAGAAGGAATTTCATATTTAGAAAAGCGATTAGCAAAAAGTCCAAGTAGAGTATATAAAATATCAGGAGTTAATGCCAAAAATATAAGTAATTATTATAATAAGTTGTATGATGGTGGGACATCGCTGAAAAATGGGGGTAGAAGTATAAATACTTACTCTTTAGTAGGTCAGAATTGCTCAACAACTGTTTGGAATAGTTTAAAAGCAGGTGGATTTAGTACATTACCGTGGATAAATGATCCGAAGGCCTATATCCAAACTTTTGCTCCCCCATTAGATAAAACTGAAAGATTTTTTCAAACACAAGAATTAATAATTGATTCAAAATTTTAGATCATGAAAATCCTCAAGATTATAAATATTGTACTTTTAATTGCTACAATATATCAGTTTTATAATTTTAAAGCTATTTCGAAATACAGTATTTCTGACGCTGAATTAAATGCTGAATATTTTTATGAACAAGGGAGAATTACTAAATTAGAATATGAAAAAGATATAGTCAATATAGAAAAAGAAAAGGAAAAAATCATTCTATATGAAAAAGTAAATCAAATTTTATTAATAATAAATATTTTGTTTTTTTTATATTGGGTGTATTTAGCGGCTAGTAAAAAACAATAAAAAAACAACTCCTACTTCAAAGCAGGAGTTGTTTTTTTATTGTAAATCATAGAAGTATGATTGTTATTATTTTATTTGAATTTGCTCAACTGAGCTTTGCACGTAGGACATAAAATAAGAATAATTGGAATCTTCTTTGATGGACGATCGGTCCTTAACTCTAAATCAAAATATATTTTAGATTTAAGAGTGTGTTTTTAAATGGACTTATCTAGTTACAGACGAAGAAAAAGTCACTGTCGCAATATAGGATGGATGTGTCGAAAGTAAATCAGAAAAAAGACCCACAAATGCTACTGTTTATTGTATTAAAATTAATAAAAAAATTGATGATAAAAATGTTTTCAATTCTTTTAACTTTCGTATAAACATATTTCAATATTAAAATTCTAAGTGATAAAGTATTAGGCTTAGTATCCTAATAAAGCTAAGTAAAATAAATATATCCAAATAATTTTTAATTTTACCCTCCCCCCTTTCCTTTTGGCGGTTTCGTTTTCAAATTTGAAAGTCGATTTTATTGGGCTTGATCCTGTGCGCTTGTGTGCTGTTCTGCTGGTTTCGTTTTCCTGACGAAAACGAAACTAAATGAGCGATTATCAGAATCTAAATCTTATGGCAGCTAGTAACTATAGAAAAATATTTGATGTAGAGGCTCTGCCAAACTGCTGGTTCAATACACGTATCTTACAAACATCCTATCATATGGGAGATATATACTAAATCACCAATATTTTGCATTAAAAAGGTCTAAAATGTGCTTATCCATACATTTGTTTCTATATTTCACCATTAAAACTTCCCGAAACATCATATTATATTAATTACGCTCAAAAAAATTAATAAAAGGCCATTTATTATTAAATGTGAATACGGTAACATTGTTTCATGATAATATTCTTAATATTCCTATATCAATAATAACAAGCTTATTAAAAATTTGGTTTTCAAATATCTAAAAGTGAAAAAATATCTAAATTATTAATATTAAAGGATGGTCGGAAAATCAAGAATTTTATGATCTTTAAAAGGGAAGCAATTTTGCATTTCTATATTAAGGTCAAAAGATTTGGGCAATGCATCATAAAATTTTCTTTTATTCCCTCGTTGCGCTGCACTTAATGTTTTCCAGTATTTGGGAACTTCTGCTTGATGATAAAATCTTGTCTGGGGAGTCTTTTTAAGTTTACGCCTATCCAAAGATTTGATTGAAAAAAAGAAAATAGTCTTAAATTTTTCTGCAAGAAATTGTTTAAAAATGTTTTCCGTCGTTGGTAGAAATAAATTTTGCAGATTTTTAAAGTCAAAAAATTTAATTTTTTCTGTTCTCTCAATTTTTACTTCAAATCTCATAATATTTTTTGAACAATATCCAAGTTCTGCAAAATTTCTTTGTTTACTTGTAACAATTTGTTCGGATTTAATATAAAGTTTATGTTTTAAATATTTGTGATTTGTATTGTGTGCTACTTTATAGTGCTTATATTCTGTGTTCTCAAAAAAGTAAGTTCCTATCATAATTGCTGAATCTAGAATAAAATAAGGATCTCTCATGACTTCAAAATTTACACCCAATTCAATTGATGAAATTTTAAAGTACGGGATTTTATCTTTGCCTAAGCCCAAATTCCATAAAGTAGAAATCATGCATTGCTGCAACTTGAAAAATGAAATATTGTTAGCATTGTGTACGCCTTTATTATATAATTTATGTGGGCTAAATGCAATACATAAACGATCAGATTGTTTAAATCTGTTAACACGAAAATACGCTGTAATACCGTCGATGTTATGAAAAATTATGTAACCTTTCCATTCTTTCTTGGTTTTTATCTGATTGAATTTTTTGTTTTTATTAATGCTTTGAAGGCATAGATAAATAATATCTACATTTTGAGTAGATATTAGAGTGTGGTCAATGCTAAGTAACATTTATTTTAAAATTGGGTACTTGATATATAGAATAAGATACTTTGTATGATTAGTAGTAGCTAAAAATAGAGTGTTTTTAGCAAATCATTATTACTCCGAAATGTAAGTGTGAATGCTCATATTGAAATTTAGTACGATACATAATAATTGTTGAGAAATATGAAATTAAAAAAATAAATGATTTCTTGGAAGTGTCTCCGGAAAGAATGTCTCTTGATTAATGTCACTTATGTGACTATTCCTTCTGGTCTCATTTAATCCTTTATCAACTATTTTGAATAGTAGAACGAAAACATTTTTTTTAAAGAAGGACTGATTGGTTAAAAAGTCTTCTAAAATTATCAAAGAATTATAATCTTTAACCTTCAATCTTAATTCACCAACAATTTTATGAATGGCATCTTGTAATTGCAAACAATGCATAAATATAAAATTATCCACTTATATTGAATTTTTGTAATTAAAATTTGTTGCATCCAGTTCTAATTGTTTTATCGTTTTTTTCTTGCTAGAGAAAAGAAATTCATTGATTTCACTTCGTCTAAAAAATAGTTTTCCATTTCTTGGCTTATAAAAAGGAATTATCCTTTTACTAGTTAGTTGATATAAGTAACTAACCTGCCATCCTGTGTATTCTGCTACATCCTGTATAGACATTATCTCTTTCATAGTGTGTGTAAAATTTACTCTTTCATCTTTGTTGATTATGAGTTGTTTAACACATCAAAAATAAGAATAAGTCAAAGTAGATAAAAGTATCTTTATTTATGTAATTTTTACTTTCTACTGTATTTTTTACATTTAGATACCTGTGAGTGGTTTTTTGCAATTTTAAAAGTTATCCACATTAAGCAAGTGATCCTGTTGCAATATGTTTTATAAAGTCAATATTATTAAGATATTTGTTCGTAGTTGTAGTATTGCTATGTCCCATTGCATCCGCAACTGTCTTTAAATTTGTATTGTTAATAAGCAATCTTACAGCAAAGGTGTGTCTGCCGCAGTAGAAGGTAATGTGCTTTTTGATTCCAGCATTCTCAATAAATTTTTTTAGTAGCGCATTTACACCGTTTGTGGTGTATATTTTTTTAGTTTTTTTGCTAATCAAATTAAATACAAGTTCATTATCATTTTTTCTTTCTCCTAGAGCAGCCATCATCCTTGGACTTATCATATTATGAATTCTTCTATTGTTCTTTTTTCTATTTGTGTCAAGCATATTCTCTTTAATACTTTTCCATTTTAAAATTGCTATTTCAGCAAGTCCCAAACCTGTGTAACATGAATATAGAAATGCCTTTTTTATTTCTTCATTTAAACATTCTGTATCCCAAAGCATATTGATCTCCTCTTCAGTTAAAATATTCTTCGGCACTTCTTTTTCTGTATCAGTAGATCTCCTTCTAAATCTATATCCTGATAGAAAGCTACTGTCTAAAAGTTTTTCTGCTCTAGCTTCGGTAAGTATCATCTTAAATTTTTTAAAATATCCAATTGGGGTAGTACCAGAAAGTCCGGCATCATAATTTAAGAAATCCGCAAAATCTCTGACGGTTTTCTCATGAAGTTCTTTAAATGTAATAGTTGGACGAATTCTTTTAAAAGATAAGAAATCAGCAAATTTTTTGATTGAGCATTCAATTACTCTTTTGTCTGCTTTTGTATAGTCATCAGTATATTTTTTGCAATAGGCAAGTACCTGAATATTTTTCTTATATGAAGGTGTAAAATCTGTACCTTGATAATCTACTTCTACCGCTCTTTGATTTCTTATCTTTTCAGCTAAAAGTTTTTTTTCAATTTTGTCATCAAAAGTGCAAACTTTGAAAAGTGTTTCTTTCGTGCGTATTCCGTTTAGATATATATCTAAATAATATGAAAATGCTCCGTTCTGTAATTTTTTTGTTCTAAGTGTTACCGACATTGCCGAAATTTTAAATTAGTTTAGATGGATATTAAGAAACAAATCAGGGACAAACCGGAGACAAAATTTTATAAAATAATATAAAATGATGTCAAATAAACTAAAGTATAAAAACGACAAAAGCCCTATTGATAGGGCTTTTGAAGGGTTTGTGAAAAGATTCGTAACTTACCATATGGTAGTCTATAGGAGAATCGAACTCCTGTTGCAAGGATGAAAACCTTGAGTCCTAACCACTAGACGAATAGACCAAATTTTGAGTTTGCAAAAGTATTGATAAACTTTTAAACTTCAAAATCACAAGGTTTATTTAAAATTCTTCTGAATAACGGTATTTTTTATTCCCTTACCTTCCAGCTCTTTCTGAAGTTTTACAGCATCTTCCAATGTGTAAACTTTTCCGTAGGTGTAGTAGAACATTCCGTTTGATTTGTTTCTTTCCACATCTTTCAATGTCTGAAGAATAAACGAATTGGCGCTCAATTTATCTTTTCCTACATACACTTCAATATTATAATATCCGATGCTCAGTTTTTGATTTGGCATAAATCCTACTGCATAAGAATTTCTGAAACCAGCATCTTTGGCTGTTTTTAAATTAATATCTTTCACAGAAGCCATGTTTGTAACACCGTAATAGTATTTGTATAATCCATTTTCTTTGATGGGTAAAATATAGTTTAAACCTCTCAATTCGGGATCTCCATCGTTATATTTTACTGGCATTGTCATCAATAAAATTCTGAAATCGTTTTTCAGTGCAACCTCTGTAGGTTTTTCAGGCTCAGGTTTTTTAACAATTTGAGGTGTTCCTGCTTTTCTGTCAACCGCCTTTTTATAGTCAATAATAGCTTTGTAAATGTTTTCAGCGGTCTCTTCTTGCCCTTTTTCTGAATTTAGGAAAGCTGCATCATCATAATTATTTACAAATCCTGTCTCAATTAAAACTGAAGGCATCGCACTTCTTCTCAAAATGTGAAGGTTTTCCTGCTTTACACCTCTCGAAAAACGACCGCTTTTTTCAAAATTTCCTTCTACGAAACTTCCAACGATTAAGCTGTTTTCAAGGTATTTACTTTGCTGAAGTTTTAAAGCAATTAAAGATTCGGGAGAAGAGGCGTCGTAAGAAGCGAAAGTTTCTTTATCTTTTTCATCAAGATAAATTACGCTGTTTTCCTGTTTTGCGACTTCAAGATTTTCTCTGTTTTGAGCCGGCCCCTGTACAAAAGTTTCCGTACCTCTTGCTGTTGCAGATCTGCTTGGCGAAGAATTAACGTGCACCGAAATAAATAAATCTGCTTTACTTCTGTTTGCAGTATTTGTTCTGTCGGTTAATGAAGGGTATTCGTCAATTTTTCTTGTGTAGATTACTTTAAAATCTTTATTTTTCTCAAGCATTGCTCCCAATTTAAGAACAATTCCCAAGGTAACATACTTCTCCTGAACAAGACCGAGATCCGGATAATTTCGGTTGGCTCCGTTATCGCTTCCTCCATGTCCAGCATCTAAAACTACAGTGAATTTTTTTTGAGCTAAAATAAATGTGGAAGAGAATATCAGGAGAAATGCTAAAATTATTTTAAAATTTGGTTTGTACATCATACAGTTATAAAAATTATATTAATTTTGAGCCAAATTATACAGAATAAAATTGGACAAAACCGTCTTCAAAAATATATTACAAATTTTAATTATCCTAATTTTTAACAGTTTTTTAGCACAGGAAAGTCCTAAAAGACCAATTAAAGCTACGATAATTAATGATACCATTTCCAAAAAGGATACCACAGTTGCAGCAAAAGAATCTCTGGAGGATGTTTTAGACTATAAAGCTGATGATATTCGTAGAGATGTTCCGAAAAAAATGATTTATCTGAACAAAAATGCTCAGGTAAAATATCAGGATATGCAGATTGATGCAGATTATATCTCAATTGATGAAGAGCGAAACATATTTTTTGCCCGCGGAAAGCTAGATTCTTTAGGCAAAGTATTTGAGTGGGCTCAGGTAAATCAGGGTGGAAAAAAATATGAAGTAGAAAGCTTTAGCTATAATACAAAAACCAGAGAAGCAATTGCTTATAATGCAAGAACTGAAGAAAGCGAAGGTTTAATTGTAGCTGATAAAACAAAAAAATATAACGATTCTGTTTTTGTAATGCGTCACGCAGAATTTACAACAGATACGTATTACATCTCCAAAAAAGATACAAGACCCGATTATCACCTTTTAGCATCTTATATTAAAATGCAGAAAGGGAAGGAGAGTTCAACTTTAATTGTAGGTCCTGCTCAAATGTATATTGAAGATGTTCCCACACCTTTAGTGATGCCGTTTGCGATCTTGCCTTTTTCAAGTAAAAGATCTGCGGGTATTTTGATTCCTAGTTTTGGGGAAAGAGAAGATGTTGGTTTCTTCCTGAATGGAATTGGTTATTATCAACCGATCGGAGAGCATTTCGACCTTAAAGTTCTTGCAGATGTGTATACAAAAGGAAGCTGGAATTTACGGCCGGAAGTAAACTATCTTAAAAAATACAGATATACGGGTAACTTTTCAGCAGATATTGGAAGTACCGTTCGTGGAATTAAAGGTTTGAGTAATTATTCAAAAACAGGTACGTACAGAATTGCTTGGAGGCATACTCAGGATGCAAAAGCAAATCCTTTTCTTACGTTTTCTGCTTCTGTGGATATGACGAGTACTTCGTTTTACAATAATACAGTCAATAATAACTTTATTATGGATCAAAGTGTCTTGAGAACGCAACAAAACTCAACGCTTTCATTAACTAAAAGATTTTTAAAGCTTCCTGCAACGATTACCAGTACAGCTTCATATTCTCAGAATTTTGCAGATGGAAGTGCAAGTTTGCGTTTGCCTCAAATGAACGTAGCTATCAATCAGTTTTATTTATTTAAATCTAAAACAGGTGTAAGATCTGGTTTGCTAGAAAATATTACTGTTAATACAGGTTTAAATTTAACAAATTCTGTGGTTACAGAGTCTGGTGAGATGTTTACTGATGCCATGTGGGATAAATTGCAGACAGGTTTGAAAAATAATATCGCTTTAGGAACCAATGCTACATTTGCTAAATATTTTACGTTTAGTTTAGGAGCAACAATTGATAATGCTTTAACGACAAAAACGCTTACCAAATATTATGACCCGATTATCAATATTGAGGTTGATCAGTTTAATAAAAAAATCGCAGGCTACAGTACTTTTTCTACCACAGCAAGTGTGCAGACTCAGCTTTATGGAATGCTGAACTTCAAAAAAGGATCTACGATTGAAGCAATCAGACACATGGTTACGCCAAGTATTGGTTTCACCTATTCACCGGATTTTGGAGGTTCTCAGTTTGGTTACACCCGAAATTATTATAATGCAAATGGTGCTTTAACTCCATATTCTATTTTTGATCAGGGAATTGTTGGGTCACCTTCTACAGGTATGGTTGGAGCATTAAGCTATAGCATCGGGAATAACGTCGAGATGAAGGTAAAATCTAAAAGCGATTCTACCGGCGTGAAAAAAATGAAATTGTTTGAATCTTTAAACATCAGTGGAAACTATAATTTTGCTGCAAAAGATCACCCTTGGTCAATTATTTCTGTGAACGGACAATCTTCTTTCTTTGATAATAAATTAAGCGTTAATACGAGTTTAACGATAGATCCGTACAAAATTTTGTTTGCTCCGGGATCAGATACCGGAATCAGAACTGAGGATTTTGGTTCTTTCAGTGTGCAAGGTTTCAATATGCAGGTTTCTTATCCTTTAAGCAATGAATTATTTGGTGAGAAAAAGGACTACTCTAAAGTATATTCTCAAAAAGGAGAAATTCGAAATGAAAATTATTTCTTTGATGATGATAATTATGCTCACTTTGAGCAAGCCTGGACTTTAAATGTGAATGCAAATTACCAATATTCCCGAAATCTTTCGAGAACGGCCACGAAAATGGCTTCAATTGGCTTAGATGGAAGTCTTAAGTTAACTCCTTACTGGAATATCAACGGAAGTACGCATTACGATATGGTTTCAAAAGAATTGGCATATACTAGAATCGGTTTCTCGAGAGATCAGCGAAGTTTTACGATAAATTTCAACTGGGTTCCTTTCGGACAGTACAAAGTGTATGATTTCTTTATCGGAATTAAAGCAAATATCTTAAGTGATGCATTAAAGTATAAAGACAGAAGTTTCACCCAACCTAATGCTCCTTTCTAAAGTCATACTGATTTTACAATTTAAATTTTATCTTTGCACCCAAAATAAATAAATCTATACATGAAAAAAATAATCAATACAGTGAATGCTCCTGCAGCAATCGGACCTTATTCTCAGGCAAATCTTGCAAACGGGGTTTTGTATATTTCAGGACAAATTCCTGTAGATCCTGCAACAGGTAAGTTAGTAGAAGGAATTGAAAAAGAAACACATCAGGTAATGAAAAATCTTGAGGCGATTCTTACTGAAGCAGGGATGACATTTAAAAATGTTGTAAAAGCCAGTATTTTCCTAAAGAGTATGGATGATTTTGCGGTAATGAATGATATTTATGCATCTTATCTTGATGCAGAAAGCTTCCCGGCTCGTGAAACGGTACAGGTTTCTTGTTTGCCAAAGAATGTTGACATTGAAATTTCTATGATTGCACATCAGGATTAATGAGTTTTATAAGAAATACATTTGCTGTTTTGGTAGGTCTTGCGATTGCAGGGCTTATTATTACGCTTGGTATAAGAGCATTTCCTAAGTGGGTTACCTTTGAAGCATTCGCTCCTTTTGAGCATTGGCAGAGATTTTTAGAAAGCATGAGAAATAACGATGCGTTCTTTGGTTTTTTACTGTTTATTTCAGGGTTGGGAACTACTGTTGGAGGTGTTGTTACCGCCATGATTGTAAAATATGCAAAGGTAGCTTATGCAATTCTTATTGGTTTCATCATGCTGTTTATTGCAATGCTTGATGTAATTATTCTTCCATATCATCCTACATTTTATAAAATTTCTATTTTCCTTGTCTTTTTTCCATTTGCTTGGATGGGTGGAAAAATCGTTGAGGTAATTTATGAAAGAAATAAAAAGAAAAGAATTGCTGAGAAAATGAATAAGAAATAAAACTTCATTTCAGAAAATAAAAAAAACGCTGCAGATTTTTGCAGCGTTTTTCGTTTGTTTTAATTATTGTTTAAGGCATTTTAAATCCTCTTGTATAATTTCTACCGTAGTCGTCCATATATTTTATCTGAACAGTTCCTGAAAATTTACCTAAGATATTTTCTACATCTTTCTGAGAATTAACAGGTTTTCCATTGATGTCTGTAATAATGTAGTTGTCTACAATTCCGGCTTTTGCCATTTCGCTTCCTTCGATAACGTTTTTAGCAACAATTCCGCTGGTAAGACCATAGTAAGATTTTGTTCTGTCATCCAAACTTTGGAATTCAGCTCCAATTTTTTCAGTGACGCTTAAATCAGCTTTTGTTCTTGCTGAGGTTCCACCTTTTTGATCTTTTAAAGTTACTGTTGTTAAAGTTTCTTTACCATTTCTAGAATAAGTTAACTGAACTTTATCTCCCGGTCTTTTACTTCCGATTGAGATTGATAAATCTGCAAAATCTGTAATTTCTACACCGTCTACTTTTGTAATAATATCACCAATTTTCAGACCTGCATCTTCAGCTCCGCTACTTGCAGAGAATCCTGTAACGTAAACTCCGGATCCTGGTTTAAGATTTGTTTTTTTATCTTTATTGTAAGCTGCAACCAATTGATCGTTTGATAAATCGATAGATGTTACACCCAAGAAACCTCTTTGTACGATACCAAATTTCTTAATATCTTCAATAATTTTTCTCGCCAAATTCGCTGGAACCGCAAAACCATATCCTTGGTAATATCCGTTTGTAGAAGAAATCGCAGAGTTAATTCCAATTAAGTCTCCATTTACGTTTACCAAAGCTCCTCCGGAGTTTCCTGGGTTAATGGCAGCATCTGTTTGTATAAAACTTTCAATCGGGTTGGCTGCTTTTCCTTGTCCACTCAAAATTCCTATACCTCTTCCTTTCGCAGAAATAATTCCAGCCGTTACCGTAGAATTTAATCCCAATGGATTACCCACTGCTAAAACCCATTGTCCCACTTCAATATTATCTGAATTTGCAAAATTTAAAAATGGCAATCCTTTTTCTTCGATTTTTAGTAAGGATATGTCTGTATTGGGATCAGTTCCCACTAAAGTTGCGATGTAAGATTTTTTGTTGCTTAAAACGACTTCAAGCTTATTCGCTCCTGCAA
Organism: Chryseobacterium luquanense; assembly: GCF_026460945.1. Taxonomy (GTDB): domain Bacteria; phylum Bacteroidota; class Bacteroidia; order Flavobacteriales; family Weeksellaceae; genus Chryseobacterium; species Chryseobacterium luquanense. The sequence continues at coordinate 120,336 of NZ_JAOVZV010000005.1, read as the reverse complement.
CAACATGATTGTTTGAAATGATATATCCATCCGGCGAAATAATTACTCCTGAACCTAAACCTGAAGGCATATTGTCCGGTGATTGCTGTTGTTGTCTTTGCTGGCCTCTGTCTCCGAAAGGATTTCCAAAGAAATGCTCAAATAAATCCTGTTCTGAAGCTCTGCTTGTTGCCCTGTTTTGATAATTTTTAATTGTTACAACCGCTGGAACAGTTGTTTTCGATGCTTTTACAAAATCGTCTCCAACATTGGCCGTATTCATGCCAACAAAAGATGCATTATTCGATTTTGTAAAATAAGATTGGTCTCCGCTATTAGAATCGTGACCTAAGTATTGTTGTACACCGACTGTTGTTGCTCCTGAAAGCACTCCAACTACGGCAAATGGTAATAGTTTTTTAAATGTACTCTTCATTGTATGTCTTCTTTGTTTGTTTAATTGTTGTTTTTATCTTACACAAATTTAATGCTAAATAGGTATGTAAATACTCTTAAGTGTTTCACTTTTAACTAAAATTTAACGACAATTATACCATTTTATAGTTTATGTAATAATTTTGCTGTTAGTTTAACACTGCTTAAAAAATTATTAAAGACAAAATGTCATAGTTATAGATGATATAAAGTGCCAAAAGGTTAAATTTATGATTGAAAGAAGTGTCAAAATGTGCTTTATGTCATGCTAAAGTCATTTTAAAATTTGCTTATCTTTGCAAAAATTATTTTTCTCACTTAAACCGTTTATAGCATGCAACTGTACAACACCTTAAGCGCAGAAGAAAGAGCTCAACTTATTGATGAAGCTGGTAAGGAACGTCTTACATTGTCTTTCTATGCGTATACCAATCTTTCAGATCCCCAAAAATTTCGTGACGATTTATTTATAGCCTGGAATGCACTTGATGCACTCGGCCGTATTTATGTTGCCAAAGAAGGTATTAATGCTCAAATGAGTATTCCTGCAGAAAATTTTGAAGCTTTCCGTGAGACTTTGGAAGTTTATGATTTTATGAAAGGTATTCGTTTGAATGTGGCTGTTGAACATGATAATCACTCTTTTTTAAAATTAACGATTAAGGTTAGAAACAAAATTGTCGCCGATGGTTTGAATGACGAAACTTTTGATGTAACCAATAAAGGAATTCATTTAAAAGCTCAGGAGTTCAACAATATGTTGGAAGATCCAAATACAATTGTAGTAGATTTCAGAAATCATTACGAAAGTGAAGTTGGGCATTTTGAAGGAGCAATCACTCCGGACGTTGAAAACTTCAGAGAAAGTTTGCCGATTATCAATGAGCAATTACAGGATTTTAAAGAAGATAAAAATCTTTTGATGTATTGCACCGGTGGGATTCGGTGTGAAAAAGCAAGTGCTTATTTTAAACATCAGGGTTTTAAAAATGTTTTCCAGTTAGAAGGCGGAATTATTGAATATACCCGTCAAATTAAAGAAGAAAAAATTGAAAGTAAATTTATCGGAAAAAACTTTGTCTTCGATCACCGTTTAGGCGAAAGAATTACCGATGATATTATTTCAAAGTGTCACCAATGCGGAAAACCCTGCGATAATCATACAAACTGTGCAAATGATGCGTGTCACCTTTTGTTTATACAATGTGATGATTGTAAAGCTGCGATGGAAAATACGTGTTCAACAGAATGTTTAGAAATCACGCATTTACCTGTTGAAGAACAGTTGAGATTAAGGAAAGGCTTGAAAGTTGGGAATAAAGTATTCAGAAAAGGTAAATCTGATGCTTTAACTTTTAAAAATTCGGGAGATTTATCAACAGAGACTCTTGCTAAAGCTGAAACAAAAGATATTCGTCAGAAAATTAAGATTAAGAAAGTTTTGGTTGGAAAAGTTGAACATTATTACACAAAATCTAAAATAGGACAGTTTCTAATTGAAAATAAAGAACTTTCTGTGGGTGATAAAGTTTTAATTTCAGGACCAACGACGGGAGAGCAAGAATTAACAATTACTGAACTTCATGTAAACAGAACTACCGTGGAAACTGCAAATATCGGTGATCAAATTACATTTGAGATTCCTTTTAGAGTTCGTTTGTCGGATAAAATGTATAAAATTCTTTAGGATTAAACATATTTAGGTAAATAGATTTCAGTTTATCCGTATAAATTACAAAGTTGTGTTTCTCAGGAGCGCAACTTTTTTTAAATTTAAAAATGAAAAAATCAGAAATCAGAAAATTGTATCTACAAAAACGAAAAGACTTGTCATCCGATGAGATTTTTTCACTTTCAGAAAAGATTTTTAAAAATTTTATTGATTATTTCAAACCGGTTTCCGGGCAGAAAGTACATATTTTCATTCCGATTGATAAGTTTAATGAAATACAAACACAGACTTTTATTGATTATTTTTTAAGCCGGAATATTCAGGTTTTTGTTCCTAAAATCGTTGATACAAAATTGATTTCAGTCGAAATTTTTACTGATTCGAAATTTGAAGTGAACAATTGGGGGATTTTTGAGCCAATTTCCAATGAAGATTCTGGAATTTTAGACTTTGATTTTGTTATTACCCCTTTGCTGTATTGTGATTCTAAGGGGAATAGAGTAGGTTATGGAAAAGGTTTTTACGATCATTTTTTTGAAAATATTTCAAAACAAACAAAAAAAATCGGAGTTAATTATTTTAACCCCGAAATTATCATTGAAGATGTCTGGGAAAATGATATTCCCTTAGATTATCTCGTCACACCAACTGATGTGCTGTCTTTTTTAGGCAGAGAATAAATGCTGATAAAATAGAATTTAAACTCTTTTTTCTCTTTTGAAATCAATGTATAGCGCGCATTTCTTTCAAAAGTTCCGATGGGTTTATTTTTACTGTCAAAATATTCCACATTAAACTTAGCAAGATCCAAAGTATCCTGATTCTGTACTTCTTTGTACACTTGCAGATTGTTAACCTTGATTGTTTTTACTTTTAAGCTGTCTAATTCTCTAAATAAAGGTCTAAGCGTCAAACTATCGGGGTTGTGAAAATAACCCTGCATTTGAGAGTAAATTGTATTGTCAATCTCCGTGTTTTTATTTCCTGAAAGATAAAGCGTAGAAAGCTCAAGCAATTGCTGTACTTTCTGGGTGGTAATATCTTTAATTACCTGAGCGCTGTCCATCTGCACAGCCGGATATGACTTTGTATTATTGCTGGTTCTTAATTTTTCAAGATCACTTACGGTTGGTTCTTCTTTTTTTACGCAAGAAGTAAATAAGCCCATCAATAGGATGAAAATCCATAGTTTATTTGCTGTTTTCATGGGTCGATATTTTGAATTTAATAGATACTATCTTGCCTTTTTCTTTTTTCATCTCAATTACATTGAGGTTTTTTAAGGCAGTAGTAGGTGTGGTTACTAGTGTTATATATTTTTGTTTGTCGAGTGATTCTAATCCGTAAACATCGCTGTCATAAACCTGTGTAATAACGGCTTCGTTACTGATGAGATTTTCTAATTGTTTTCTTTTTTGTTTGATTAGCTCCTCAGAATTTTCTCCGTTGATATCTTTCATGGAGAAATAATAAAGCGCCATCTTATAATCATCAGGTTTTAGCTCAATAGTTTCATTTTCAGGAGCATTTTCAAGATTTCTGTTGACTTCCAAATTTTCATAAACTGCAGAACTGATCTTCATCTTCAGGGTTTTATCTTTAGAAGGATATACAAAAGGTTGTCCTGGTTTTATTCTGTATAATATTGGAGATTCATTTTCTTTAATAACTTTTATTTCAATATCACTTTGCACACCAAGATTTCTATCTGCATCGGTAAAATGATAAGTATAAGTTTTTTGAAAAATTTCATCCTTGAAACCTAAAAGTCCTAATAAAACCACAAAAACTGAAGTTGCAGCAATCCAAGCGGTTCTTTGATGATTCTTTTTTACGGGTTTTATTTGTGGTTTTTCAGTTGTTTTAAAATTTACTGAATTTCCATCAATAGGTTGATTTTCAGTATTGTTTTTTTGTAAAACTGTATTTTCTTCTGTTTTAAAGTCCTCTTTTTTAGGTTCTTCTTCAGTTTTAGGTAGATTTAGTGCACTTGAAACTGTTTTTTCAAGTTCCTTCATTTCATCTTCACTTAAATCTTTATCATCCGTCAATAATTCTCCTGCAAAAAGATGGCTCTTTTTAAAGTCGTACCATGAGTCGTAGCCCGTATAAATACTCAATAAATTCAGCATATCAATACGAGGTAATTTTGAAACCGGTGAGGATTTAAAGTAAGTGTAAAAAGACTTTTCGCTGATGTTACCTTTTGCCTTTTTTCTAAGGTCTTCCTGAAAATATATAATATCGATACCTTTCCATTTTGAAATTTCATCATAGGAAGGGTTATATTCTTTCAAATATTGAGCTTGAACGTCTTTTTTAAGTTGCTCAAAATGTAAGAGGTCTAGATCTGTCACTTTATAAAAAAGTAGTTAAATTGTTGATTTTCAGTTTTGCTTATTTGTAAAACTATTTTACAAATTTATTACAATTATTTTTCATAAACAAATTTTACATCTGCTATACCTTTGTCTTGTTCAAATAACCGAACAGAGAAAAAGATTTAAAAAACAATATTAACAAATTAAATTTAATTTATTATGAAAAAGTCATTATTCGTAGCTGCTATCGCTGCAATCTCTTTAGTTGCTTGTAAAAAAGGTGAGCCTACAACTTCAACTGATTCTGTAGAAGCTAACAAAGATTCAGTAGTTACTGCTATCGATTCTACTAAAGATGCTGCTGTTGATTCTATCAAAACTAATGCTGATGTTGCTGTTGATTCAGTAAAAGCTGACGCTAAAGTTGCTACTGAAGCAGTTAAAGGTGAAGCTAAGAAAGAAGAAGCTAAACACTAATCAGCTCCGACTTAAAATAAAAGAACCGTTTCACTCAGTGAGGCGGTTTTTTTATGTCTTTATAGTTTAAATTAATCTAAGACTTTTTCTGTTTCAAAGTTTCGTAGCAGGTAATCGCAACAGCATTGCTCAAATTTAAAGAGTCAATACTTCCACTCATAGGAATTAAAGTATTTTGCCCTTTTCCATACCAGAAATCACTTAATCCAGAATGTTCTGTCCCAAATAAAACTGCTGAACGTTTTTTAAAATCCCTTTTATATAAATCTTCAGATGTTTCATCCATAATCGTGGTGTACATATTGAATTCATGTTTTTGTAAGAATTCATGCACTTCATTGTTTTCAGCCTGAAAAATTTCCATCCCGAAAAGGCAACCAACACTTGAGCGAATGACATTAGGATTGTAAAAATCGGTTTTTCCGTCAGCAACAATTAAAGCATCAATTCCGAAAGCTTCGCAACTTCTTAAAATTGCACCAAGATTTCCTGGTTTTTCAACGCCTTCTACAATAATTACAGTGGAATCGTCTTTAGGTTTAAAATCATTTAAATTTGATTCTTTTGCTTTGTAAATGCCAATAATTCCTTCTGAACTTCCGCGATAAGCAATTTTTTCGTACACTTTATCGCTTACCAAATGGATTTTTTGTTTTGGGGTTTTACCTTTAAAAATACTTTCGCAAATAAAAAACTCTTCCGCTTCAAAATGATATTTCTGCGCTCTTTCGTTTTCCTGTTGCCCTTCAACAACAAAAACTCCCGATTTTTTACGAAAACGATTGTCCGTTAAAAGTTTGGTGATGTTTTTTATTTTTTCGTTCTGAAAGCTTTCGATAATCATAATGCGGGGATAATAAAGGTAATTCTTTGCAAAAATAAATTTTAAAAATGATTTGTGGACATTGTTGATCATTTATTAGTTCCGGATTTTTTGGCTTCCTTTTATTTCATTCAGGCGAAATTGAATTTTGATTGAGCAAAATGTTTAAATTCGCTAAAAACATCTTACCATGAAATTAATAAATCTACTTTCTCTAGTTCTATTTTCCCTGTATGGCTGTCAAAATAAAACATCTGCAAAAACTTTTGAAGAAATTGCTTTGGTCAACAAAATTGATTTTAACGATAAAGAATTAGATCAGCCGAGATTTAGCTGTGGATTTTTATTGCAGTATAAAAATGAGACGTATGCTATTACGGCAAAACATTTATTGCAGATTATTAAACCAAAAGAAATGAAGACTTTATCTTTTAAGGATCACATCAAAAGTTGGTCGTTTTATGTATTGGATAAGAAAAATGAGCTTGTGACAACAGAAAATTTGTTAAACACTAATCAGTCTGAAAACTTAGAAGATAAATCTTCTTATACTAATGATTGGCTTGTCTTTTCAATTGAAAATAATGATACAAAAGTGAAAGTATTAAATATAAGAAAAACTCCACTCACAGCTGGTGAAAAATTATATGTAATTGGCTGGACAAGAACCATGGAAAGCGGACCTCAAAGAGTTTATGAATTCGAGTATTACAAAACGATTAAAAACAGAATTCTGCTGAAAGATATTGCAGTTCCAGATAAATTCGGTGGATTAAGTGGTGCTCCCGTTGTTGATGAAAATGGCGAACTTGTTGGTATTGTTTCTAATGGAACTGAAGATCCGGACACTAAGAAAAAATATTTTTCACCATGTACTTTAGATGGATTGATTTCTTTTTTAGATCACGATAAACAAATCGGTAAGGATTAAATTGTAGAAATTTGAAAACAGATTAATCAGGAAGTTGGGATTCCTCAGTGGTTTGTATTTCATCAACAGTTGCTCTTTCCACAAGAGTTTCCGGCAGGTTTTTTTTAGGCTTTACACCCATCTGGGTCAGTCGCTGAGCACTGGAAACCAAACTTCCTCTTCCGGTAGATAATTTCTTCATTGCACTTTCATAATCTGTTTTTGCATCATCCATTTTCTTTCCTATTTTCAAAAGATCGGAAACGAAACCTTCGAACTTATCGTACAGAGCAGCAGCTTGGCGTGCAATTTCTTCTGCATTTTGATTTTGATCCGCTCTTTTCCAAACATCAGAAATTAGTTTCAGATAAGCGACCAAATTAGTTGGACTTAGTAGGATAATATGTTTACGATAAGCATAATTCCACAACTGATTATCACTTTGTAATGCCGTTAGAAATGCAGGCTCTATGGGTACAAACATAATGGTGAAATCCAACGATTCTTTCAGATTATCATACCTTTTCAGTGCCAAAGTGTCAATGTGCTTTTTCATCGCTGAGATATGAAGTAGCAAATTTTGTTTTCGTTCTTCTTCAGTTTCTGCCGAAACCATTCTTTCATAAGCATTTAGTGAAACTTTAGAATCAATAATTACCAGTTGGTTTCCGGGAAGTTTTAAGGCAAAATCTGGACGCTGATTTTCTCCTTCTTCATTTTTTATATTGAATTGGGTGAAGTATTCACGGTCTTTCGTTAATCCGGAATCTTCCAAAATTCTTTCCAAAATCATTTCTCCCCAATCGCCCTGCGTTTTCGTTTGTCCTTTTAAAGCTGTTGCCAGATTGTTCGCTTCCTGGCTTATTTTGCTGGATTGTTCCATCATCAGTTTGATGGTACTATTTAAAGAAAATCTCTCGCGGGTTTCATTTTCGTACACTTCATTTACTCTTTTTTTGAAGCTTTCTAAGTTTTCACCTAAAGGTTTTAGCAAAAGATCAAGATTCTTTTTATTGGAGTCGGTGAATTTCTTTGATTTTTCTTCTAATATTTCATTAGCCAAATTTTTAAATTCAAGTTTTGCGGTTTCTTGGATTTTGGTGATTTCCTCTTTCTGTGTTTCCAGGGATTTCTGCAAACTGTCATTAATCGCTGAAAGTTCAGAATTCCGGGCAAAAAGATTTTGCTTTTCTGACAGTAAGCTTTCAATCTGAGATATTTGCTTTTGGTTTAAAATTTTTTGCTCGTTAAATTGAGTTTGAAATAAATTGTTTTCTGCAGTAATTTTTGAAAATTCGTTTTTTAAATCATTTAGTAAATCGGTTTGCTGAACATGAAGTTCTTTTTCATCTCTGATAATTTGATCTAATTCTTTAATTTTAGTGTTGGAATTTTCTAAATCTGCATTTGATTTAATGTGCGAATGGTTTAACTCATCATAAGAATTTCTTGAAATCATCGTAGATTTCAAAACATAATAAATGATAACTGCCCCGATTATTCCTCCGGCAAAACATCCGATGATTAGATAAGTAACTTCCATTTTTCAAAATTACAAAACAATAAAATAGGTTCTTTGAGGAAAACCTTAATGTGGATAAATTAAATGATTTTTGTTTGTTCTAAAATCTCAATATTTTTCACGACATCATTGCTTTCGCATTTCTTTAATTCTTTGGCTAAAGCTGACGAAAGTAATTTCGGATTTAAAATCTGTGAAGCAACTTTCGCTGCTGCGTAATCTACAATAGTGATAACCGAATCTTTAAGGAAATTTGGAGTATTTGAAGAAATCACGGCAGTTGCCCAAGAAGTGTCTCTCGCTTTTGAAATCGCAAAATCTAAAACGGCATTATCTTTTCCGTTGGAAAGTTTGTCGATGAGACTGACGGGATAGCAAATCTTATTTAAAGAATCCTGAACATTTTGATTAATCGAAGAAATCACAGAATTGATTCTTTCGAAATCGGTTTTCAGGGGATTGATTTTTCGGTAAGGCATAATTGAAGCAGCAGAAATTCCCAAGTCTAAATTGATGTGTGCATTTATCCCAAGAAAAATATGCTGAAGAATCAGAAGGTCTTTGTTTTTCGCTGCTTCAAACGCTAAATACCACGAATTACTGCATTTTCTGCCTTTAGAATAATTTTCCCACGCATCAAGATAGCGGCTTGCAAAAACAACATCCATCATTGTCATTCTAGGATTGTCTTCAAATTTTTTCTGTTGAATTCCTTTCAAAACCTGAGCGGTCATCATTCTGTAAGTACTGGCAAAATATCCTACCGGACTTTGATTTGTTTTGCTCCAAGCGATAATTTCATCTAATTTTTTCAGAACTTCTTCGATGGTTTTCATGATGGTTTAGTTTTATTTAAAGATAAGAAAAACCTCACAAAAAATGTGAGGCAAATAATTAAGGATTCTCTTTCGCAATCTCATCATGATGTTTCAAATACAGAGGCAAAGCTGCAGAGCCGTACCAAGAAAATATTTCATAACTGAAAAGTCCGGCAGCAACAGCGGGGTCGGTTTTTACCCAAGATTCGGCTTCTTCTTTTGATTTTGTATTGAAAATAAACATTCCACGATAGTTTTCTTTATTCTTTTCTAAGAACGGACCGGCAACAGTAATTTTTCTTTCTTTGGCAAGCTTTCCGATATTTTCCATGTGACCTTTCATCAGCTCGGCTTTTTTATCTTTATCGTCAATTTTTGCAGTTCCGGTGGTAAGCATTACAATCGTGTAACCTTTCATTCCATATTGGTCTGCACCTAGAGAGTCTGCCAGTTTTTGGTTAAAGAGAGTTTTAGAATTTGAAGACACGCCATCTTTTCCAGGTTTCCCATTTTGAGCTTTTGTTTGAACAGAGCAAGAAACCAAAGTGAAGATCATTCCGCTAAGTAGAAATATATTTTTCATCATTTTAAATGTTTTTAATAAGTTTATTAGCAATTATAAATGTCGGAAGTTTTAGCTAATTGTAGAATAAATAATTTTCAGTTTATGCCATTTACCATTTTTAAATTCAAAAATGGCAGTTTCACTATACGCGCTCAAGTATCCTGAATAGATATGATAGGAAAAAATAACTCTGTTTTTATCTTTTAAAAATATTGGCTTATTGATATATAATATTGGAGTGTATTTTTTGATATAATTCTGATATTCGCTAGATGCTTCATGTGAGATATATTCCTTTGCTTTTGAAACGCTTATTTTTCTTAAAGAGTCTATTTTTTTATCTTGCCAATCACTAAATTTTTTATTTTCATTTCTCAAAGAATCAGAATTGATAATTTTTTTCTTGAAGTTTTTCCTATTAAGCGAATATTCTTTCTTATCCGTTGTTTGCTTTTTTACAAAAATTAAATCTTCACTGCTAAATATAGAATCCTGTTGAGCTTTGGTGATAATCCATCTCTCAGGTTTTAATAGAATTGCATTTTTTTCAAGTTTGTTGCCGTAAAATTTTGTGTTCTTTACAAATGAAAATAAATCATTTTTGTTATCTAGGTTTTCAATGAAAAATTGAGTAAAATTATTTATTTGCTCTTCACTGAAAACATCAATATTCTCAAATTTATTATCATGATGACCTCTTTTATTACAAGAAAAAAGAAGCAATGTTATGATAACAAAATGTTTAATTCGCATTTGATTTTAAAATGAAAGTTAATCTTTAATTCTCAAAAATTCTTTTGCCAATTCGATCATTTTTGGGTCACCGGTGTATTTTCCGTGTTCGTCAGAAAGTTTTACGGTAGGAATCCATTCTTTGTTTGTGGCTTGCACACCGATTAATTTCATAACGATATTCATTGGCTTCAAACCGACATCGTTGGTCAGGTTAGTTCCGATTCCGAAAGAAACTCCTATTTTTCCTTTACAATAATTGGTGATTTCTTCTACTTTTTCAAGATTTAAAGCATCAGAGAAAATAATATATTTAAATAAAGGATTAATTCCGTGACGTTGATAATGTGCAATGGTTTTGTCTGCAAATTCTAAAGCATCACCGCTGTCATGACGAACTCCATCGAAAAGTTTTGCGAATTTTTTGTCAAATTGCTGAAAGAAAACATCCGTCGTATAAGTGTCGGAAAGGGCAACTCCCAAATCACCTCGATAGACATCGACCCAGTGTTCAAGGGCTAATTCGTTCGCCATTTTAAATCCAAATTCAGCTCCATGAAACATAAACCATTCATGAGCGTGTGTTCCGATTGGTTTTACATTGTATTTCATCGCAAAATGCACGTTGGAGCTTCCAATAAATGTAGAATCTTTTTTCTGCGTTAAAGCTTCCATTACAAGATTTTGTACTTTGTGAGAATGTCTTCTTCGGGTTCCGAATTCTGCGAAAGTAACGCCAAGTTTATTTAGATAATCTGCTTTTTCAAGAGTTTTATTCATCACGACTTCGTTGGAATCTCTTTCCATGTGATTCATTTCGTAATGTAGTTCGCTAATCAAAGCAAGTAACGGAACTTCCCAAAGAATTGTTCTGTACCAAAGCCCCTCAACGGTAACGGAAAGTTCGTTTCCGGTTTGTACGATTTTCACTTCTGACGGATCGTAATGATAACCTTCAAGAAAATCCAAATAAGGTAAATCTAAATATGGACAGGTTTTAGCTAAAAACTTTTTCTCATCTTTTGTGAGTTTCAGTTCAGCCATTTTGTTGACAATTTCTTTTAAAGCCTGATCGAAACCTTCAGGAAAATGATGTTTTCCACGATTGATAAATTCGTATTTTACAATCTGACTCGGGAATAATTTTACCACCGCATTTTGCATGGTGATTTTATAGAAATCGTTGTCAAGGATGGAATTTAAGTGTATGCTTTGCATGATTGCGTAATTTTAACACAAATATAATTATTTAAAAATAAAAATCGTCTAAATGTAAGACGATTTTTCTAATATAAAGGCGATTTTTGTCCAGTTTTACTTTCCTAAATAAGAATTATACATCCAAACTTCTTTTTCCTGTTCGGTAATGTAGTCGCTCATCTGAGAATTTGTTCCCTCGTCTCCAGCTTTTTCCGTGATGTCTAAAAGCTCTCTTTGTAAATCGATAACAATTTTAAAAGAATTTAGAATAATTTCGACGCTTTTATTTCCGTCGCTTACCTCTTTGCTTTCCTTAATTGTGGAAACTGTTAAATAATCTGAGTAATTATGAGCCGGAGTGGCTCCAAGAGTAAGAATTCTTTCAGCAATTTCGTCAATTTTTAAAACTAAACTGTTGTAAAGTTCTTCAAATTTTGGATGTAGTGTGAAAAACTGGTCTCCTTTAATATTCCAGTGTGAACCTCTTGTGTTTTGATAAAAAACGGAGTAGTTGGCTAATAGCAGATTTAGTTTTTCAGAAATGTTTTTGCAGTCTGCTTCTTCAAGACCGATAATGTTGGCATTTTTCATAAGTTTATTTATTTGCATTTTTAGAGGAAATATTGTGCCATAAGACTTATTATTGTGATAGAAGTTGGCTATAGTAAGTTTTTAAAATTTGTCTGAATAAGATTTCTTATTATTGTGAAAAAATATAGTATAAGCAATGTTTAAGTACAAAGTTTTAGCGGTCTTAATAGTAATCATCTATTTTCTACAGCCTTTTTTCTTTTCAAATGGCGGAATTGGAGCAGACAGTCTTTCTTATTTTGGAATTGCTGTTGATTTGCCGCATCCTGAAACCAATCTTTTTCCTTTGGGTTATCCTGTGATGTTGAGAATGATTTATAATCTTGTAAGCGATTGGTTTTGGACAGCCAGAATTTTGAGTCTGCTTTTTATGATCACTATTTTAAGCTTTTCATATTTTAAAAAGTTTTATTTCAGAGAAACTGTCTTATTATTTACAGGAAAAACCTGCTTTTTTGTCTTCACCCAAGCGATGTCTGAAGAACCTTTTATTTTCTTCTTATATTTTCTTTTCTACTTTTTGCATCAATTGTTTTCTGAAGAAAAAAAAGATTATAAAAATGCAATTTATGCTTCTGTAATGTTAATCTGTATGTTTTTAGTACGATATTCCGGTATCTATATATATGCATCAATATTGGTTTTCTTTTTCTTGATGTTTTTTAAACTGAAAAACAAACTGTATTTTAAACCTTTTGTGTTGTTTGTTCTTTTATCTGGATTGGGAATTGGCTCATATTTGCTGTTTAATTATTTGCATTTCGGAAGTTTTACAGGTGAAAATTTGCGTGGCGGTCCGGTGGGAAGAACTTCAATATTTATATTAAGAAGTATTTTGGGCGTAACAAATGTGACGGATCCTTTTATTGGTATAAAACCGGCGTCTAATAGTTTTTTAAGTATAGGATTTCAGTTTTTTTTATTATTATTAGATGTTTGTCTATTTATTTATATGTTGAAATTTTTTAAAAAGGCTAAAAATGATTCAAACTATTATTTCCATATATTTTTGTGGACTACAACATTGATATATTCCATAGCTTTATTTGCATCCGGTTGGTATCAACAGATAGAGGAGATGAATGTGAGGATGTTGGCCGCCGCAAATTTTGCAATCTTTTTCTCATTTCTTATTTTATATTTTAAATATTCTATATCTGATAAATTGATGTGGAGAATTGGATGTTTCTTTTTTGTTTTTCTTACGGTTTATAATTTAAAAGATCCGAGTAATTTCCTGAAAAATAAAAATAAAATCGAGCCGCAAATGTTAAGTTTTGTTGGTAAGAAGTATTTGTTTAATGACGAAAAAAATAAGGTTACAACAACAAACTATCATATTCCTGTTATTAATAAATCTTTCAATTATATCCACACCAATAAGCAAATAGGAAGCATCAAAGAAAATATCATTGGAACTTTAAATCCCAAAATAAAATGGCTGATGCAGGACACTATAAAAGATAAGTCAAAAGTTTTATATACTTCAGAAATAAATTTTTCTGCACGATAATATCATTAGATCATCATGAAACTGCAACGTAAGTTTCTGTTAATTAATTTTTAAGAATGTAAATTATTTATTTGCAACTACTTGTCAATTAAAAAATTATTACTACTTTTGCACCCTAAAATAAAAGCAATTAAATGCCTACTATTCAACAATTAGTTAGAAAAGGAAGAGTCGCACTTACCAAGAAGAGTAAATCGGCTGCACTTGATTCTTGTCCACAAAGACGAGGTGTATGTACGAGAGTATATACTACCACACCTAAGAAACCTAACTCTGCACTTAGAAAAGTTGCAAGGGTAAGACTTTCAAACGGTAAAGAAGTTAACGCCTATATCCCAGGTGAAGGACATAATCTTCAAGAGCACTCGATAGTATTGGTACGCGGGGGGAGAGTAAAAGATTTACCAGGAGTAAGATACCACATCGTAAGAGGTGCGTTGGATACTGCTGGAGTAAGCGGAAGAACTCAAAGAAGATCTAAGTACGGAGCTAAGAGACCTAAGCCAGGTCAAGCTGCAGCTGCACCGGCTAAAGGAAAGAAAAAATAATCATTAAATAAGGTACAGAAACAATGAGAAAGACAAAAGCGAAAAAAAGACCGTTGTTACCAGATCCAAAGTTTAATGATCAATTGGTAACTAGATTCGTAAACAACTTGATGCTTGACGGTAAGAAGTCAATCGCATTCAAAATATTCTATGATGCTTTAGAGATCGTAGAAACTAAAAAAGGTGAAACTGAAAAGACTGCCCTTGAAATCTGGAAAGATGCATTGACAAACGTTATGCCTCACGTAGAAGTACGTTCTAGAAGAGTAGGTGGAGCTAACTTCCAGATTCCTATGCCAATCAGAGCTGACAGAAAAATTTCTATGGCAATGAAATGGTTAATCCTTTACTCTAAAAAGAGAAATGATAAGTCAATGGCTTTGAAATTGGCTAACGAAGTGGTAGCTGCTTCAAGAGAAGAAGGTGCTGCTTACAAGAAAAAATCTGATACTCACAAAATGGCGGAAGCTAACAAAGCTTTCTCACACTTTAAATTCTAATTAGAAATGAGTAGAGATCTTAAATTTACAAGAAATATTGGTATTGCTGCGCACATTGATGCCGGTAAAACTACCACTACAGAAAGAATCTTATTCTATACAGGTGTAAACCATAAAATTGGTGAGGTTCACGATGGTGCTTCTACAATGGACTGGATGGAGCAGGAAGCGGAAAGAGGTATTACAATTACTTCTGCTGCAACTACTTGTTCTTGGAATTTCCCAACAGACCAAGGTAAGCCATTAGCTGATACTAAACCTTACCACTTCAACATCATCGATACACCAGGACACGTTGACTTCACAGTAGAGGTTAACAGATCTTTGAGAGTATTGGATGGATTGGTTTTTCTTTTCTCTGCAGTAGATGGAGTAGAGCCTCAGTCTGAAACAAACTGGAGACTTGCTGACAACTACAAAGTTGCAAGAATGGGATTCGTAAACAAAATGGACCGTCAAGGTGCTGACTTCCTTAACGTGGTAAACCAGGTTAAGACAATGTTGGGATCAAACGCAGTTCCAATCGTTTTGCCAATCGGTGCTGAAGAAGATTTCAAAGGTGTTGTTGACTTGATCAAAAACAGGGCGATCATCTGGGATGAGGCAGGACAAGGTGCTACTTTCGAGGTAGTTCCAATTCCTGAGGATATGAAAGCTGAAGTTCTGGAATACAGAGAGAAACTAGTAGAAGCTGTGGCTGACTACGATGATACTTTGATGGAGAAATTCTTCGAAGATCCAGATTCTATCTCTGAAGATGAGATCAACGAAGCTTTGAGAAAAGCGACTATCGATCTTTCTATTATCCCGATGACTTGTGGTTCTTCATTCAAAAATAAAGGAGTACAGTTTATGTTGGATGCAGTATGTAAATATTTGCCTTCTCCATTGGATAAAGATGATATCAAAGGTACTGACCCAAGAACTGACGCTGAGATCACAAGAAAACCAGACGTAAAAGAGCCTTTCGCGGCTTTGGCATTCAAGATTGCTACCGATCCTTTCGTAGGAAGATTGGCATTCTTCAGAGCATACTCTGGAAGACTAGATGCAGGTTCTTACATCTTGAACACACGTTCAGGAGATAAAGAAAGAATCTCTAGAATCTATCAGATGCACGCTAACAAGCAAAATCCTGTAGAATATATTGAAGCAGGAGATATTGGTGCAGCGGTAGGTTTCAAATCTATCAAAACTGGTGATACAATGTGTGACGAGAAAAACCCAATCGTTCTAGAATCGATGGTTTTCCCTGATCCGGTAATTGGTATCGCTGTTGAGCCTAAAACTAAAGCTGACCAAGATAAAATGGGTAACGCTCTAGCTAAATTGGCTGAAGAGGATCCTACTTTCACAGTGAGAACTGACGAAGCTTCTGGACAAACGATCATTTCTGGTATGGGTGAGCTTCACTTGGATATCATTGTTGACCGTATGAAGAGAGAATTCAAAGTTGAAGTTAACCAAGGACAGCCTCAAGTAGAGTACAAAGAAAATCTTACAAAAGTTGCCAGCCATAGAGAAGTTTACAAAAAACAATCTGGTGGTAAAGGTAAATTTGCGGATATCGTATTCGATCTTGGACCAGCTGATGAAGGTAAAATTGGTTTAGAATTCATCAATGAGATCAAAGGTGGTAACGTTCCTAGAGAATTTGTTCCTGCCATTGAAAAAGGCTTTAAAGCGGCAATGAAAAACGGTCCTTTGGCTGGTTTCGAAGTTGAAGGTATTAAAGTTACTCTTAAAGACGGATCTTTCCACGCGGTGGATTCTGATGCACTTTCTTTTGAATTGGCTGCAAAATTAGGATTTAAAGAAGCGGGACGTGCTGCTAAGCCAGTAATTATGGAGCCTATTATGAAATTGGAGGTTGTAACTCCAGAAGAGTATATGGGTAACATCATTGGTGACCTTAACAAGAGAAGAGGTACGATCAGTGGACAGGAAGAAAAGAACGGTGCCGTTGTAATCAAAGGTTCAGTTCCATTATCTGAAATGTTCGGATATGTTACGACTCTAAGAACACTTTCATCAGGAAGAGCTACTTCTTCTATGGAATTAGAGAAGTACCAGGCTACTCCTCAAAACGTTGCTGAAGATATCATTGCTAAAGCAAAAGGTTAATTTTTTAAATCAAAGAAATGTCACAAAGAATCAGAATAAAACTAAAATCTTACGATTACAACTTGGTGGACAAGTCTGCTGAGAAGATCGTAAAAACGGTAAAGGCTACTGGTGCTGTTGTAAACGGACCAATTCCATTGCCTACGAACAAGAGAATCTTTACAGTACTAAGATCTCCGCACGTAAACAAGAAAGCAAGAGAGCAGTTCCAATTGTCAGCTCACAAGAGATTGATGGATATCTACTCTTCTTCTTCTAAAACTGTAGATGCTCTAATGAAATTAGAACTTCCTTCAGGAGTTGACGTAGAAATTAAAGTGTGATAATTGAGCCTTTTGGCTTATCATCTTAATATAAATCCCCTTTCGAAAGATTGGGGATTTTTTTATTTTAATTGAATTAATTAAAATACAATTCCGGTTAATTCAGATAGTATTGATAAATTTAATTAAAATTTAGAAATGAAAAAAAACGATTTCTTTCTCTAAAAAATCATTGCTAAAAGCAATTAGAAATTTATAACAATTCTTTGCAGAATATTGCAGAATCATTTAAGTCTAATACCAATTCCGAAAACACATTTTATGTAATAGGAGTACAGATAAAAAGTTTGAGACCAAACAAGGAATGTCTGATGAAAGAAGAAAAATGATGCTCAAGGAAAACAATCCCATTGATATTGATAAAGCCTTAAAATCCCATTAAATAATATTATAAAATCTGCTCAAAAAGACTTCCACAATCATTTTCATACTTTTTACGGAGACGATGTTTCGCTTTTTTTACCGCATCTAAAGTAACGCCCAAAAGACGCGATATTTCAGTGTTATTCATACTCAGTTTAGTCAGAATAATGATTCGCATATTAGAATCGGTTAAATCAGGATATTGATCTGTGAGTTCTTTATATTGCGACGGATATCGTTGAATAAATGCATTTCTGAAATTCTTCCAGTTTTCATCGGTCATCAAATGAGATTCCAACAGCTTTTGCAGCTCACCTGATTTTTCTTCAAGCTCAGAAAAAGATGAGTTTTTTATTTTTTCCATCTCTTTTTCGAGTACTTCGATTTGCTTGTTTTTTTCTGCAAGATAAACCTGATATGAATGAATGGTTTTATGAGTGGTATTTAGCTTATTTTCAGATTTTATTTTATCGATTAAAAGATTCAGAACTTTTTTCTCATACTCGCTTTTTTTACTTTTCATTTTGTGACGGTACGTACGAATAACAGAAATAATAATTAAAATAAGCAGAAAACATACAACAATCGCTGCAATTTTCATGTAAGATTCTTTCTCCTGCTTTGCCTGTTCCATTTGAACTTTTAACTGCAGCTGATTTTTTTGAGATTCCCAACCGACTTTTAGAATAGTTTCTTTCCCATCATAATCTTTAAGAGAATCTTTTAATTTTTCGAGTCGTCTTCTTGTCTGAAGTTCTGTTTTGTTGTCACCTTTAATTTCCGCAATTCTTAAAATCATTTCATTAATACCAAATTCCGCACTCCTGAAATAAGATTTAGACTGGGAATAATTTTTAGCTTCTTCAAGATATTTTTCAGCATTTTTGATGTCGCCTTTTTCAAAATAACTTTTACTCAAAACCGTCAAAGCATACATTGAATTTTGATTATTTTTATTCTTCTCTGAGATTTCAATGTCTTTTTCTAAAAGTGAAATCGCTTTGTCGTAGTTTTTCTTTTTAAGTTCGATTTCAGCTAAACTTCCCAGTGCTTTCGCATACCGAACTTCATCTCCACTTTTCTGAGCAATTTTTAAAGTCTTTTCGAAATAATTTTTCGCTTCTGATAATTTATTCGTCTTTGCGCTGCAATGTCCTAGAGTATTAAGAATACTTGCCAATTCGCTGCTGTTTGGCTCTGCATATTTTTCGGCTTTCTTCAGATACTCTTCGGCTTTTGAAAATTCGTCGGTTGTTGTAAGAAAATAGGCAATCTTTTTATAGGTTTCACTTATTTGAATGACATCTTCATCTTCAGTTTTGTCTAAATTTTCAATGCAAAACATAAAAAGAGGAAATGACTTTTCATACTTCCGATAAGTATAAAAATAGAATGCGTAATGCAGTGATGCCCAAATTTCAAGGTCAATTCTTTTTTCAGCTCGAGCATCTGCAATCGCTTTTTCAAAAAGACGATTGGTAGTGAAGTTGAGTTGATCTATTTTTTCTGCGGTTTTTAATGCTGAAAAAACATTAATGACAATCTCTTTTACTTTTTGGTTTTTTAAAGAATTTTTTCGGGTGTATTCATCAATAAAATCGGTGAAATCTTTTGTCGTTTTATTTTTAAAGTCAGGATATTGATGTGCAATGTCATCAATTATTTTTTTATCAGAAGAAGAATGATTTGATGTAAAGAAAATCTGTGCACTAAAAAATGCATTAAAGAAAATGAGGATTAAAAATAATAAAAATTTTACCATAGATTTTCAATATTCAAGACTGTTTTTAAGTGTAAGTTTTTGATAATTAGTTTATTTTAAAATGTCCACCTTTTTGTCCACCCCTAATTTTTGGTATTTTTACCATATCCCTATATTTTTGGAGTGTCTTAAACATAATAAGATAATCTTTAAAAGATTAAATTTAATAAATGATTTTTAAAGAAAAAATTTAAGGAAACGAAATGTCTAGAAATCAATAAAAACTAATAACCATATTTTTTATTTTAGACATAGAGTTTCTGGATGATGAAAAGTTATTATGAACACTTATCTTAATGGGTAAGTGTTTTTTTGTAATTTTAATTAAAAAAAAATGTCTACATCAGATAAAAGTGTTTTTGAAAAATTTGCCAATTGGGCGACGAAATTTACGGGCAGTTCATATGCTTTTATAGGAGCGGTTGCTATCGTTGTGATTTGGGCAGCTTCCGGACCTGTTTTTAATTATTCTGAAACTTGGCAGTTGGTCATCAATACCGGTACGACTATTATTACTTTTCTAATGGTTTTTCTGATCCAGAAATCTCAAAATAAAGATTCAAAAGCGATTCAGATAAAATTAAATGAATTAATTGCTGCCAACGAAAAAGCAAGCAACCGAATTGTTGACATCGAAGATCTTACCGAAAAAGAATTGGATCAATTACACTGCTATTACGAAAAACTGGCAGACTTTGCTGAAGACGATACAGATATTCACACTTCACATTCTATTGATGCTGCTAAAAGAAATCAGGATAGAAAACATGATATTTTCAGAAAAAAGCATGATGAATGGCTTTTGAAGCAACAACAAAAAAAGGAATCTTAACGATTCCTTCTATAACTTACCTCTTCATAAAATAATCAAAATAACTACAGCTTCCCAAAAGCTCTCTCGCTGTTTCGGTATTTGAAAACTGAGATTTAAGTTGGGTAAAGTAGGTTCTGTATTTTTGGTTTTTCAGATCGCCCATTTGTTTTTCATAGCTGTCGTTTTTCTCAGACCATTTAGGATCAGAATAATCGATATTGGCTTGATGTTTCGCTTCGTACTGATAATATTTTCCCTGTTCTGCACTTGCCATTTGAAATAAAACTCTCGCTTTCTGTTCTCTGTCTGTCGATAGATCAAATGCTTTTTTGTAATAATTAATTGCCAAATCAAAATTATCGGGCTCGATGAAAGTGGTATTGGTAAAATCTTTATAATAATATTGAAAAGGATTTTGTCTTTCGGTTGCCCAAAAATCGTATTTTCCACCGTTGCTGTTGTCAACATCCATTACGAAAAGCTGTCTGTAATAGCCGAGAATCGAAGTGTTGTACAGAACGTTTCCAATGAGTTGATTGGCTTGAATGGCTTTCGCATCTTTTCCGGTTCCTATTTTTTTAAGCTGAACCAATGCATCGGCTAATTCCAGCTTATTCATTTTAGTTTTAATAAATGGAAAGGCAGAATAATCCTCGGCTTTCATACTTTCGACATCAGAACTTTGGAAGCTTTCCCAAACATTATGACCGAAAACCTGATTTGGAATATTGTTGTAGCCGTCATAATTTGAACCGTCGTAAACCAGTTTTTCATATTTTCCGGTTTCAGAATTATAAGTTTCATAGTTCTCTCTCGGAATTCCCGAAAATTTCAGCGCTTTCTGATAATAAGATTTCGCTTTGTCAAAATCTGCCAGTCTCATCGCTCTGTCGCCATAAATATCGGCAAAGAATGCATCTATATTTCCTACATCATCAAGATTTTTAGCAATAATTTGTTTCTCGAATTGTGTTTTGTCTGACTTTTTGTAAAACTCTTCCACACTTTTTACCAAACTTGAATTGGGGTTGTATTGCAAATCCGAAAGTTTGTTATTCATCAGGAAAGATTTTCCGTCTTCACCTTGAAGGAAATAACGGTTGGCTAAAACATCTTTCAGGAAATCTGCAGTAGACGGAGCATCAACATAATAATCGTAATCATTAACTTCTGTGCTATCTTTTTTCACGGGAGCTTTTTCAACAAAATACTCAGCGTAATCTTTCATTAAATGATCTTCATATTCCGCATCAATTTTAGGCTGAGAAACAATATCGTTCAGAACTTTCATTCTCTTGATTTCTTCAAGATATTCAGGATTATTCGTTTTAATATCTGCTAAAATATCACTGCTCTCTTCGTAATCTTTTTTAAGGAACTTTAAATAGGCATCTGCAATCTGCCAATATTCGTCTTTGGATTTTTCTTTGGTTTTAGCGGTGAATTTTTCTAGATCATCGATGAAGTCTTTCTGATTTTGATCTTCAGACCAGTAATAAGAATTGTTTTTAACAAAAGTTGGAATTCTGTCTGGGTTTTCAAACAGTTCATCATTGCTTTGTTCAGATTTAGAATCGGTTTTCTCAGATTTTTTTCCGCCAAAAAGGTTTTTAAAGAAAAGAACAATTTTCTGCCAGAAACTCAATTCCTTTTTCTTGACTTCTGTTTTTGTAGTGGTTGAATTGTTGTCTTTCTTATCTAAATTTTTACTTGAATCTTTTGAAGCGTAATAATAAGTCGGAAGATAATTTCTTTCCAATTCATTGATGCTTCTTGCAGCCATTACTTTCAGAATTTCGGAGTCTGGATCGATGTCGTACATCTTTTCCATCATGGGAATCGGATTGGTAAAATCTTCATATCCCAAAAGAAAATACGCCATGTTTTTCTCCTCATTCGTTCCAGCTCTTTTCATAATGTTTTTGAAAGAAGCTGAATCTGATAGCTTCATCGAAACAAAAGAAGATTCTTTACGGCTTTTTGAGTTCATAAAAACCTGAAAGAAATTCCAGTTGGCTTCGTTTCCCAACTGAAGTCCTCTCTGAGCTCCTGCCAATTGATCGAGTGCCATATAATAAGGAGCTCCTTTCAATTTTATAGGTTGTACATATTTTTTGAAAGCTTCAACCGCAGAATCATAATTTCTTGTATAGTGATTGAATCTCACCAACTGATAACCGTATCGCTGCTTGATTTCAGGATTTTTCGCTGCATTATATAAAGAGGTTAATGCTGAAATGGTTTTGCTGTAATCTAATTTCGTTGCGTTTTTATCATTTTCGTTTTCTCTGTAATAAAATGAATCTGCACCCTCTACGTAATTAATCCTCATGTAAGGCTCAAGATATTTTGCTTCAATTAAATAATCAACCGCTTCGCGATATTTAGCATAAAAACCAGTTCCCAATTTGTTTAAAAACTGATTGTTTGGCGTTCCTTTTTTTAGTTCGTTTAAATCATTTAAGCTTACTTTGTTTACCAAATAATTGGTTTCAGTATAACTCAATTGATTTCCAAAAAACTTTCTCCACGATTCAATATTTTCATCAGGGATCTGAGAAGGTTTATAGTTGGTGTAAAACCGGTCAGAATAATTATGTAAAAAAGGTAGATAAGATTTGTCTTTTATAATGCTCTGGGTGAAAAGATTAAAATAATCATAATCAGGATCAGACCATGCGCAAGCTTCGGTCTTAGTATAGAACAGCGATGCAATTGAAAGTGAAATGATATACTTTTTCATATTGTTTGTTGGTGTTTTATTTAAATTTTAAAATCTGAATGACAATTAAATCCCACAGATTTCACAAGGTTGTACAAAATTTTGCTGCGAATTTAGAATTTCATCCATCATCAAGTTTAACTCAGAAAATCCGTCCTTCCACAAATTTACTATCTAATTGATAATATATAATGTTATAAGTACCTATTTTTTTATCTAAAAATTGAATGGCATTTTCAAGTTGCTCTTCGGTGATTTCCTCGATTTTTATTTTAAAACCTTTATTTAAAAAGTTTCCGAAGTAAAATCCGTCTTTTAAAACTTTAACTTCATTCTCGGAAATCTTTTTGAAATCAGGATTATCTAAATCTTTTGTGGAAAGCGCATTAATGAGTTTGTGTTTTCCCAAATGATTGGTTACAATTCCCCACGAGTAAATCGGAAGTGCAACTTCAATTTTTTTAATTGGATAATCTTCCAGTTTTGATAAATAGCTTTTCAGAACATTCAAATCTAAAATCGAATTTTTATCCGAATTTTCTAACGGTGAAGAAGTAGAATAGCACATCAGGTAAACATTTTCAACAGGCGGAATTCCTGTGATATTTTTATCTTTTACCTGATGAAGTCGCAAAGTGCAGGTGATTTCTTTTTGTGAAATCTTTTTTAACTCCTTTAAAAATTCGAAATAATCGTCTTTCGTTCCGGAAGTCCAGTCGCAATCGATTTGAATTTCGTTGTTGACCTTTAAACCGTAATCTTTGATTTTTTTATGAATTAAAGTGTTCACTTTTTCAGCCAAAAAACCAATTTCTTCTTTTTGAATATTTAAAAAACTTCGGTTGGTAATGAAAACTGTTGGAACAATTTCTTTTTCTGTTTTAAAACTTTTATCCTTTGTAATAACGGCAACTGGTTCAAATTTTCCATCAATTTTATCAACATCAAAAAAGCGGGTGTATAAAAACAGACTATCAGATTGATCTAAAACTTTCTTTTCAACAGAATTGAGTTTAAGATTGGTTTTCCAGTAATAAAATGTGTGAAGGTGTTTTTCTTGTTTGCTGCAAGATGCAATGAGCAGACAAATAAGTAAGGGGTATAGCGTTTTCATTTATTGATAAAGTGGACTGTGACAACTGCAATTTATTTCTGCCATTTCAGAAATCGGACAGCAATCGTCTGATTTTTTTATTTCGCCGTTTTTGTCGGTAAGATATATTTTTTCTTTGTCGAACTTTACATAAAATGTTTCATTATAAGTTTTAAAATGTACTTTCATTACTTTCGGATTGTATTTTCCGGCATTTATTTCTTCTTTTGTTTCTTTTCCATCGGCTTGGTTGATTTGAAGAAATCCAAAATGTACATTTCCATTTCTCTTTATATCTAAATAATAGGTGGGAGTTCCGGAACCGCTTGCTCCCTGTTCTATATTGAAGTGTCTTTTGCCTGTAAAAGGTGTTTTAGCCTGTGAAAATAATACAGTGCTAAAACAGATTAAAAGCGTGGTGAAAATAGTTCTCATATTTCTTTTTTCTCAAAATTAAAAAATTAATTAAAAGAATTTCATTTCAAAAATGATGCAAATCTGCTAAATGATTAAAAATCAAAATATTTTGCAAGAAATATTTGTCAAATTAAATTTTATTCATACATTTGCACACTCATTTTAGGGGAGGAATATGCCCAATTCAAACTTGGTAATTATTTGAGAACTCGAAAAATGAAAGTGAATACAAGAAAATTTTATAACATATTATATAAATAATGTCAGGTATTATTGGAAAAAAAATTGGGATGACTTCTCTGTTTGACGAAAACGGCAAAAATATGCCGTGTACCGTTATCCAGGCAGGTCCTTGCTCAGTTTTACAGGTCAGAACCATTGAAAAGGACGGATATAAATCTGTTCAGTTAGGTTTCGATGACAAGAGTGAGAAGAACGTTGGTAAAGCGTTAGCTGGTCATTTTAAAAAGGCTGGTTCAACTCCTAAAGCTAAGTTGGTAGAATTCTACAGAGAATTCGTTGACGAAGTAAAAGTAGGAGAAGAAGTAAAAGTTGATCTATTCGCTGAAGGTGAATTTGTTGACGTAACAGGAACTTCAAAAGGTAAAGGTTTCCAGGGTGTTGTTAAAAGACACGGATTTGGAGGTGTAATGCAAGCTACTCACGGTCAGCACAACAGATTAAGAGCTCCAGGTTCAATCGGTGCGGGATCAGATCCTTCTAGAGTATTCAAGGGGATGAGAATGGCAGGTAGAATGGGAGGTAAGCAGGTAACTGTACAAAACCTTCAAGTATTAAAAGTGGATCAAGAACAAAATCTTTTAGTAGTAAAAGGTGCTGTTCCGGGAGCTAAAAATTCTTATGTAATTATCAGAAAATGGAACTAGTAGTATTAAATACATCAGGAAAAGAAACCGGAAAGAAAGTAACTCTTGACGAATCTATCTTCGGAATTGAGCCAAACAAGCACGCGGTTTACTTAGAAGTAAAACAGTATCTTGCTGCACAGCGTCAAGGTACTCATAAATCAAAAGAAAGAAGCGAAATTACTGCTTCTACTAAAAAACTTAAGAAGCAAAAAGGATCTGGTTCTGCTAGATACGGTGATATTAAATCTCCTACTTTTAGAGGTGGAGGTAGAGTGTTCGGTCCTAAGCCAAGAGACTACAGATTCAAATTGAATAAAGCTCTTAAGAGATTAGCTAAAAAATCTGTTCTTTCTCAGAAAATGAGAGACAACAGCATCAGAATTGTTGAAGGTTTGAGCATTGCTGCTCCTAAAACTAAAGATTTCATCACTGTATTGAATGCATTAGCATTGAACGACAAGAAGTCTTTATTCATTTTAGCTGATACAAACAAGAATGTATATTTATCTTCAAGAAACTTACCTAAGACTAAAGTTATGAAATTCAACGAAATTTCTTCTTATGACTTAATCAACGCAGGTGAGATCGTTTTCTTAGAAGGTGCAGTTGAAAAATTCCAGGAAAATTTAAAGAAATAAATCATGTCACTAATTATTAAACCAGTTATTTCAGAAAAAGCTAACTATCTTACAGATTTAAGAGGTGCTTATTCTTTCTTAGTACAACCTAAGGCGAATAAAATCCAAATTAAAAATGCAATTGAGCAAGCTTACGGTGTGAAAGTAGCAGACGTTAGAACCATGATTTATGCTCCTAAAGTTTCTTCGAAATACACGAAAAAAGGTCTTCAAGTAGGAAAGACAAACAAATTGAAAAAGGCGGTTATCACTCTTGCTGAAGGAGAAGTAATCGACATTTTTGCTGTAAATTAATTATTAATTATAAATAATAGTAATGTCTGTTAGAAAATTAAAACCTATCACCCCAGGACAGAGATTCAGAATTGTAAACAATTTTGAGGAAATTACTACCAACAAACCAGAGAAATCTCTAACCGTTGGTATTAGTAAGTCAGGTGGACGTAACCAAACTGGTAAAATGACCATGCGTTACACCGGAGGTGGACACAAAAAGAAATACAGAATTATCGACTTCAAAAGAAACAAGCATGATGTTGAAGCAACGGTAAAAACTGTAGAGTACGATCCAAACAGAACTGCTTTCATCGCTTTAGTTGAATATGCAGACGGAGAGAAGAGATATATCATCGCTCCAAACGGTATCAAAGTTGACCAAAAAATTATTTCTGGTGAAAGCGTAGAGCCTAATGTAGGTAACGCAATGAAACTGAAAAACATTCCTTTGGGAACTGTAATTTCTTGTATCGAAATGAAGCCAGGTCAAGGTGCAATCTTAGCTAGAAGTGCTGGTTCATCAGCTCAATTAACTTCAAGAGACGGTAAATATGCAATCGTAAAATTGCCTTCAGGAGAATCTAGAATGATCCTTACTGAATGTTATGCAATGGTTGGATCTGTTTCTAACTCTGATCATCAGTTAACTGTTTCAGGTAAGGCTGGTAGAAGCAGATGGTTAGGTAGAAGACCAAGAACAAGACCAGTAGTAATGAACCCTGTAGATCACCCAATGGGAGGTGGTGAAGGACGTTCTTCTGGAGGTCACCCAAGATCTAGAAACGGTATGCCGGCTAAAGGTTACAAAACTAGAAAGAAAAACAAAGTGTCTAACCGTTACATCGTATCTAAAAGAAAATAATTATGGCAAGATCACTTAAAAAAGGACCATTCATTCATCATACTTTAGATAAGAAGGTTCAGGCAAACGTAGAAGCTGGTAAAAAAACAGTTATCAAAACTTGGTCTAGAGCATCAATGATCTCTCCGGACTTCGTAGGACAAACTATTGCTGTACACAACGGGAAATCTTTTATCCCTGTTTACGTTACAGAAAACATGGTAGGTCACAAGTTAGGCGAATTTTCTCCAACAAGATCTTTCAGAGGTCATGGTGGTAACAAAAACAAAGGTAGCAGATAATCATGGGATCAAGAAAAAGAGAAAGTGCATTAGCACGTAAATTAACAAATCAGGATGTAGCGAAAGCGTTACACAATGATTGCCCTTCTTCTCCAAGAAAAATGAGATTAGTAGCTGATATCATCAGAGGGGTAGAAGTAGATAAAGCTTTAAGCATTCTAAAATATTCAAAGAAAGATGCGTCAAACAAATTGGAGAAAGTATTACTTTCTGCAATGGCAAACTGGCAGTCTAAAAACGAAGGTGCTGATATTGAAGAAGCAAACCTTATCGTTAAAGAAATTTTTGTAGACAGTGCAAGACAATTGAAGAGACTAAGACCAGCTCCACAAGGTAGAGGGTACAGAATCAGAAAAAGATCAAACCACATTACATTAATCTTAGGTACAAAAGAAAATTAATTCAAGGTATGGGACAGAAGACAAATCCAATTGGTAACAGATTAGGTATCATCAGAGGATGGGATTCTAACTGGTTTGGTGGTAAAAACTACGGTGATAGAATCGCTGAAGATTACAAAATCAGAAGATACCTTGAAGCAAGATTATCTAAAGGTGGAATTTCAAAAATTTATATTGAAAGAACACTTAAATTAGTAACTGTAACAATCACTACTGCTAGACCGGGATTAATCATCGGTAAAGGAGGTCAGGAAGTTGACAAGTTGAAAGAAGAATTGAAGAAACTTACAAAAAAGGATATTCAAATCAACATCTTCGAAATCAAAAGACCTGAACTTGATGCAGTATTAGTTGCAGACAGTATCGCTAAGCAAATCGAAAACAGAATTTCTTACAGAAGAGCTGTGAAGATGGCTATCGCTTCTACAATGAGAATGGGTGCTGAAGGTATCAAAGTTCAAATCTCTGGTAGATTGAACGGTGCTGAAATGGCAAGATCTGAGTCTTTCAAAGACGGAAGAATCCCATTGTCTACTTTCAGAGCAGACATCGATTATCATATCGGTGAAGCTTTAACTCAATACGGTAAGCTGGGAGTTAAAGTTTGGATCATGAAAGGAGAAGTGTATGGTAAGAGAGATCTTATGCCATTAGTAGGACAACAGAAGAAAGGTGGTCCTTCAGGTGGTGGAAACAGAGAAAGAGGAGGAGATAGAGATAACAGAAGACCTTCAAGAGATAAAAAAAATAATTAATAAAATTTTAGAGGATAGTTTTTAAACGACCGTTACTTTTTTAAAATCTAAATTCTAAAATCTAAAATTTAAAATTATGTTACAACCAAAAAGAACCAAATTCCGTAGAGTTCATAAGATGAAAATGAAGGGGATTGCTCAGAGAGGTAATCAACTTGCTTATGGAACTTTTGGAATCAAAGCTAACGAAGGTGCTTGGATTACTGCAAGACAAATCGAAGCTGCTCGTATCGCTGCGACAAGATATATGAAGAGAGAAGGTCAACTATGGATCAAAATATTTCCAGATAAACCTATTACTAAAAAACCAGCCGAAGTAAGGATGGGTAAAGGTAAAGGTGCTGTAGAATATTGGGTAGCTGTAGTAAAACCAGGTAAAATTATGTTCGAAATCGGAGGTGTATCTTACGAAATCGCTAAAGAAGCATTAAGACTTGCTGCACAAAAATTACCAGTTACGACTAGATTTGTAGTTGCTAACGATTTTGTTAAACCTCTTTAATCTCTGAATACAATGAAACAAGCTGAAATTAAAAATCTAAGCGCGGAAGATGTTCAAGCTAAATTGACTGAAGCTAAAGCTCAATTTTCAAAAATGAAATTGGCTCACAAGATCAGCCCACTTGAAAACCCGATCCAAATCAGAGATTTGAGAAAGACAATCGCAAGATTAAACACTGAGTTAACTAACAAACAATAATATTCCTTTTTACAATGGATAGAAATTTAAGAAAAGAAAGAATCGGAGTGGTTTCCAGTAATAAAATGGAAAAAACTATTGTTGTTAGCGAAACTACGAGAGTAAAACACCCGATGTACGGTAAATTCGTTTTGAAAACGAAAAAATATACTGCACACGACGAAAACAACGAATGCAACGAAGGAGATACAGTTTTAATTTCTGAAACTAGACCTTTAAGCAAGAGTAAAAGATGGAGATTAGTAAGAATCATTGAAAAAGCTAAGTAATCATGTTACAAACAGAATCAAGATTAAAAGTTGCTGATAACACAGGTGCTAAAGAAGTATTGGTTATCAGAGTTCTGGGAGGAACCAGAAGAAGATATGCTTCAGTTGGTGATAAAATCGTAGTTACTATTAAAGATTCTACACCATCAGGAAACGCAAAAAAAGGTCAGGTATCTAAAGCAGTTGTAGTAAGAACTAAAAAAGCAGTGAGAAGAAAAGATGGTTCATACATCAAATTCGAAGACAATGCTTGTGTATTACTAAACGCTGGAGGAGAAATGAGAGGAACACGTGTTTTCGGACCGGTTGCTCGTGAGTTGAGAGACAAAGAATATATGAAAATCATTTCATTAGCTCCTGAAGTACTTTAATTTTAAAAATTTTTAAAAGAAAATGTCAAAGTTAAAAATAAAAAGAGGAGATAACGTAATCATTACTACTGGTAAAAAAGATATCAAAGGTAAAACTGGTGAAGTTATTGAAGTGATCAAAAAAGAAGGAAGAGACCCTAGAGTTATCGTTGCAGGTCTTAACATCGTTAAAAAACACGTTAAGCCTTCAGCTTCTAATCCTCAAGGAGGAATCACTGAGAAGGAAGCTTCTGTTCATATCTCAAATGTAGCTCTAGTTGGTAAAGACGGAAAAGCTATCAAAGTAGGTTACAAAATCGAAGGAGATAAGAAAGTAAGAATCAACAAAAAAACGGGTGAAACTTTATAATTAAATAACACATGGAATTTATAGCAAGACCCAAAAAAGCATATTTAGAAACGATTGTTCCAGCAATGATGGAAGAATTCGGATACAAATCAGTAATGCAGGTACCAAGACTTGAGAAAATTATTTTATCTCAAGGTTTAGGAGACGCTACTGCTGATAAAAAAATCATCGATTATGCTGTAGAAGAACTTACAAATATCACTGGTCAAAAGGCTGTTGGTACTATCTCTAAGAAAGATGAAGCTGCTTTCAAATTAAGAAAAGGTATGCCTGTAGGTGCTAAGGTAACTCTTAGAGCTCACAAAATGTACGAATTCTTAGACAGACTTACTGCTTCTGCTTTACCACGTATCAGAGATTTTTCTGGTATCAAAGCTGATGGTTTTGATGGTAGAGGTAACTATAACTTAGGTATTACTGAGCAGATTATCTTCCCTGAGATCGTAATCGACAAAGTAAAGAAAATCCAAGGGATGGACATTACTTTCGTTACAACTGCGAAAACAGATAAAGAAGCTAAATCATTATTAACTCACTTCGGTTTACCGTTCAAAAAGAACTAAGAAATGGCTAAAGAATCAATGAAAGCGCGTGAGCGCAAAAGAGAAGCTACTGTAGCTAAATACGCTGAGAAAAGAAAAGCTTTAAAAGAAGCTGGTGATTATGAAGGACTTCAGAAATTACCAAAAAATGCTTCTCCTGTAAGATTACACAACAGATGTAAATTGACAGGTAGACCAAGAGGATACATGAGAACGTTTGGTATTTCTAGAGTAACTTTCAGAGAAATGGCAAATAACGGTCTTATCCCGGGAGTTAAAAAAGCTAGTTGGTAATAATTACTAATTAAAAAATCGGGACAATTAAGTTGTCGAGATACTAAAGAAATAAATATCAGACCGAGGTTTTTCTGAAGTCTGATATTTTAATCTTCAAGTCTTTTCAATACTGATTGTTCTTTAACCAATAATTTAAAACAAAGAAATGGTAACAGATCCAATTTCAGATTTCCTGACTAGAGTAAGGAACGCACAAAGCGCAGGCCACAAAGTGGTGGAAATTCCTGCATCGAAAATCAAAAAGGAGATTACAAAGATTTTATTTGATCAAGGGTATATCTTAAACTTTAAGTTTGAAGATAACGCTGTTCAAGGAAACATCAAAATCGCTTTGAAGTACGATAAGCAAACTAACAAACCAGCTATTAAGTCTATCCAAAGAGCTTCTAGACCAGGTTTGAGACAGTACAAAGGTTCAGGTGAACTTCCAAGAGTACTAAACGGTTTGGGTATTTCTATCATCTCTACTTCTAAAGGAGTAATGACTGACAAGAAAGCTAGAGAAGAGAAAGTAGGCGGTGAAGTAATCTGCTATGTTTATTAATTTTTAATCAAAGGAAAATGTCAAGAATTGGTAAAGCAATTATAACAATTCCAGCTGGTATCACAGTTTCTGAAAAAGAAGGTGTAGTTACAGTAAAAGGTCCTAAAGGAGAACTTTCTCAGGAGCTTACAGAAGGAATTACTATTGAGCAAAACGAAGGTACGTTAACTGTTAACAGACCATCTGATGCTAAACAACACAGAGCACTTCACGGTTTATACAGAGCGTTAATCGCTAATATGATCCTTGGTGTAAACACAGGTTTCGAAAAGAAACTAGAATTAGTAGGGGTAGGATACAGAGCTTCTCACGCAGGTCAAAAACTTGAGCTAGCTTTAGGATTCTCTCACGGTATCGTATTAGAACTTCCAAGTGAAGTGAAAGTTGATACATTGACTGAAAAAGGTAAAAACCCAATTATTACTTTAACGTCTCACGATAACCAACTTTTAGGGATGGTAGCTGCAAAGATCAGATCTTTCAGAAAACCTGAGCCATACAAAGGAAAAGGTGTGAAATTCGTAGGAGAAATTGTAAGACGTAAAGCTGGTAAATCTGCTTAATAAAATTTAAGAAAATGGCACTAAGTAAATTAGAAAAAAGAATAAGAATCAAAAGAAGAGTAAGAGGAAAAATCTCTGGATCTGCTGATTTGCCAAGATTATCTGTATACAAGAGTAATAAGGAAATTTACGCTCAGTTAATCAACGATAAAGACGGAAAAACTTTAGCTTCAGCTTCTTCTAGAGAGAAAGGAGTAGACGCTAACGGAACAAAAAGTGAAGTTTCTGCTGCTGTAGGTAAAGCAATTGCTGCTAAAGCCCTTGCTGCAGGAATCGAAACTATTGTATTTGATAGAAACGGATTCGTTTACCACGGTAGAGTGAAAGCTTTAGCTGACGGAGCGAGAGAAGGAGGACTTAAATTCTAATCATTAAATTTCGGAAATATGTTAGGACTAGATAATATAGAAAGAGTAAAACCGGGAGGATTAGAATTAAAAGATCGTCTCGTAGCTGTTAATAGAGTAACAAAAGTAACTAAAGGAGGTAGAGCTTTCGGATTTTCTGCAATTGTTGTTGTAGGAGACGAAGCTGGAACTATCGGTTTTGGTTTAGGAAAATCTAAGGAAGTTGCTTCTGCTATTGCTAAAGCGGTAGAAGATGCTAAGAAAAACTTAGTAAAAGTTCCTGTAATGAATCATACTATCCCTCACCAAACTTCTGCTAGATACGGTGGTGCAGATATCTTCTTGAGACCTGCTTCTCACGGTACAGGGCTTATCGCAGGTGGTGCGGTAAGAGCGGTACTAGAATCTGCTGGTGTTCACGATATCCTTTCAAAATCTAAAGGATCTTCAAACCCTCACAATGTGGTAAAGGCAACTTTCAAAGCATTGTTAGACATCAGAAGACCTGAAGAAATTGCAAGAATGAGAGGAGTTTCTCTAACTAAAGTGTTTAACGGTTAATAAATAAACAATGGCAACAATTAAAGTAAAGCAAGTAAGAAGCGCTATTGGTAGAACAAAAACCCAAAAGAGAACGCTTGAAGCATTAGGATTTAAGAAACTTCACCAAGTTATCGAGCACGAAGCTACACCTTCTATTTTAGGAATGATAGCTGCAGTTAGCCACTTACTTGAAGTTCAAAAATAATTTTTAAAATAATTTTAAAATGAATTTAAACAACATAAAGCCTGCTGCAGGTTCTACATTTAGTTCAAAAAGAATTGGTAGAGGACAAGGTAGTGGAAAAGGAGGTACTTCTACAAAAGGTCATAAAGGTCAAAAAGCTAGAGCTGGTTATTCTCAGAAAATTGGTTTCGAAGGTGGACAGATGCCTTTACAAAGAAGATTACCTAAGTTTGGTTTCAAAAACGTAAACAGAAAAGAATTTAGAGCTATCAACCTGGATGATATCCAAATTTTAATTGAAAATAAATCTGTAACAGGAGATATTACAAAAGAAGTTTTGGTACAATTCGGTTTAGCTACTAAAAACGAATTAGTGAAAATTATGGGTAGAGGAGAATTGAAATCTGCGGTTTCAATTACAGCTGACAAATTCACTAAATCTGCTCAAGAGCTTATTGCTAAAGCAGGTGGTCAAGCAATTACTTTATAATAATTACTAATGAAAGAATTTATACAAACCCTCAAAAATATTTGGAGCCTTAAAGAATTGAGAGATAAGATTCTCTTTACTTTGGGTATTATCCTTGTGTATAGATTCGCATCTTTCATCTCACTTCCCGCAATTAACCTTGCAGAGGTAGGTGATCTCTTAGAGCATTATAAAAATCAAGGCGGTAACAAGCAAGGAGCAGGTCTCCTTGGCTTGCTTTCGTCGTTTACAGGAGGAGCTTTCAGCCACGCTTCTGTAATGGCGTTAGGTATTATGCCTTACATTTCTGCTTCTATTATTGTTCAGTTGATGGGGATGGCTATTCCTTATCTTCAGAAACTTCAAAAAGACGGAGAATCTGGTAGAAATACATTGAATCAAATTACTAGATGGTTAACAATTGGGGTTTGTCTTGTACAGGCGCCTTCTTATTTAACTTCTATTACTCAATTGTTCTTACCTTATGCTCAGTTCCAGTCTGCATATTTTGTAGATCCTAATTCTATTATGTTCTGGTTGCCAAGTATTGTAATCTTGGTAGGTGGATCTGTATTTGCAATGTGGTTGGGTGAAAAAATTACCGATAAAGGTATTGGAAATGGTATTTCTATCCTTATTATGGTAGGTATTTTATCTAGATTACCAGAAGCATTTGTACAGGAAATCGCAGTACAAAACGGAAAAGGAGGATTAGGTTCAATCATGATCCTTGTTGAAGTAATATTCTGGATGTTGGTGGTTCTTTTAGCAGTAGTACTATCTGTTGCAGTAAGAAAAATCCCTATTCAGTATGTAAGCAGAGCTCAGGCAAGAGGAGGTGTAAATAAAAATCTTATGCAGGGAGCAAGACAGTGGATTCCATTAAAAGTAAATGCAGCCGGTGTAATGCCGATTATCTTTGCGCAGGCATTGATGTTCGTACCTGGTTTGTTGACTAAATTTGATGAGTCCAATACTTTTCTTGCTGGTTTCAAAAATGTTTTCAGCTGGCAATACAATGTATTGTTTGCATTACTGATTATTATCTTTTCATTTTTCTATACCGCAATTACTATTCCGGTAAACCAAATGGCCGATGATTTAAAGAGAAACGGAGGTTTGGTACCTAAAGTAAGACCCGGTAAAGAAACCGCTGATTATTTGGATGATATTTTATCAAAAATTACTTTGCCAGGTGCAATATTTTTATCTATCTTTGCAGTCCTTCCAGCAATAGTGCATGGAAGTCTTGTTCAGACAGATGCGTTCGCCCTATTTTTCGGGGGAACTTCGTTGCTAATTATGGTTGGAGTAGTATTAGATACTGTTCAACAGATTAACACTTATCTGCTGAATCATCATTATGATGGCTTAATGCAGTCTAAATTATCAAGATCGACTGGATATTAATTTATGGCAAAACAGAAACATATCGAGCAGGATGGCGTTATTACGGAAGCACTTTCGAATGCGCAATTCCGTGTAGAGTTAGAAAATGGGCATATTCTTATCGCTCATATCTCTGGTAAAATGCGTATGCATTATATTAAACTATTACCTGGTGATAAGGTAAAATTAGAAATGTCTCCTTACGATCTTTCGAAGGGGAGAATTACATTTAGATATTAAACAAACGCCAAGTGGAATCTTCTGATCTCCATTTGGCTATTGTTAAAAAAATATAAATATTTCAAATGAAAGTTAGAGCATCAATTAAAAAAAGAAGTGCTGATTGCAAGATTGTACGCAGAAAAGGTGTACTCTTCGTAATCAACAAGAAAAACCCAAAATTTAAACAAAGACAAGGCTAAATTATGGCGAGAATTTCAGGTATTGATTTACCAAAAAACAAAAGAGGTGTTATCGGATTGACTTATATTTATGGAGTTGGAAGAAGTACTTCTTCTGAAATCCTTAAGGCTGCCGGTATCAGCGAAGACAAGAAAGTCAACGAATGGAATGACGATGAATTGGCTGCAATTAGAACTTATATCTCAGAAAACATTAAAGTGGAAGGAGAGCTTAGATCTGAAGTGCAATTGAACATTAAGCGATTAATGGACATAGGATGCCAACGAGGAATACGTCACAGACTAGGACTACCTTTAAGAGGCCAGAGAACGAAAAACAACTCTAGAACCCGTAAAGGAAAGAGAAAAACAGTTGCTAACAAGAAAAAAGCAAGTAAATAATCGTTAGGAATTATGGCAAAACAAACTAAAGTAGTTAAAAAAAGAAAAGTAAAAGTTGAGGCTATTGGTGAAGCGCATATTCAAGCTTCTTTCAATAACATCATCATTTCTTTAACAAATAAAAGCGGAGAAGTTATCTCTTGGGCATCTGCCGGTAAAATGGGTTTCAGAGGTTCTAAAAAGAACACTCCTTTTGCTGCTCAAATGGCAGCAGAAAATTGCTCTACTGTAGCTCACGAAGCTGGTCTTAGAAGAGTAAAGGTGTATGTGAAAGGTCCAGGTGCAGGTAGAGAATCTGCAATCAGAACAATTCACAATTCAGGTATTGAAGTAAGCGAAATTATCGACGTTACTCCTATGCCGCACAATGGATGTAGACCACCGAAAAGAAGAAGAGTTTAATTTTTAGAATTTACCCATTATGGCAAGATATATTGGACCTAAAACTAAGATTGCTAGAAAGTTTGGTGCTGCAATCTACGGAGATGATAAAAACTTCGAGAAAAGAAAAAACCAACCGCCAGGACAACATGGCGTTAACAAAAGAAGAGGAGCAAAGAAATCAGAATATGCTGTCCAGTTGATGGAGAAGCAAAAAGCTAAATATACTTACGGTATTTTAGAAAGACAGTTTGCTAACTTATTCGAAAAAGCGCACAGAAGTAAAGGTGTAACAGGTGAAGTTCTATTACAGCTTTGCGAATCAAGATTGGATAACGTTGTTTACAGATTAGGTTTTGCTAAAACTAGATCTGGAGCAAGACAGTTAACTTCTCACAGACACATCACTGTGAATGGTGAGATTCTTAACATTCCATCTTATTTAGTAAAAGCTGGTGATGTAATCGCTGTAAGAGAGAAATCTAAGTCTCTTGAAGTAGTTGCTGATGCTTTGGCATCAAAAGCAAACTATGAGTGGTTACAATTCAACGACGAGAAAAAAGAAGGTACCTTCATTTCTGCTCCTGAAAGAATCCAAATCCCGGAAGACATCAAGGAACAGCTTATCGTCGAACTTTACTCTAAATAATTTTTTAATCAATTTTTTGCTCAACCCAATAATATGGCAATTTTACAATTCATAAAACCCGATAAAGTAATTCTACTTAACTCTGATGAATTTAAAGGTCAATTCGAATTTCGTCCTTTAGAACCAGGTTTCGGGCTTACAATCGGTAATGCTTTGAGAAGAGTGTTGCTTTCTTCTCTGGAAGGATACGCTATTTCATCTATCAAAATAGAAGGTGTAGAGCACGAATTTTCAACTATTCCAGGAGTAATCGAAGACGTTACCGAAATTATTCTTAACCTTAAGCAGGTGAGACTTAAAGCTACAGCAGAAAACCAAGCTTCAGAGCAGGTTGTTGCTAAAGTTTCTGGTCAAACTGTAATTACTGCTGGAGATTTAGGACAGTCTATCAACGGATTTGAGATCTTGAATCCAGATTTGATGATCTGTAACCTAAACTCTGATGTTACTTTTGAAATTACGTTCAACATAGAAAAGGGAAGAGGGTATGTACCTTCTGAACAAAACAAGTCAAACAATGCACCTGTAGGTACTATTGCTATTGATTCTATCTTTACGCCGATCAAAAAAGTACAGTATAGTATTGAAAATTACCGTGTAGAGCAAAAAACAGACTACGAAAAACTTGTATTAGATATAGAAACTGATGGCTCAATCAGCCCTCAGAATGCTTTAACTGAAGCTTCTAAGATATTAATTTATCACTTCATGTTGTTCTCTGATGAGAGAATCACTTTGGAGACTGAAGCTGTAAAAGCATCTATCCAGTACGATGAAGAAACTCTTCATACAAGACAATTACTTAAGTCTAAATTAGCAGATATGGATCTTTCTGTAAGAGCCCTAAACTGTCTGAAAGCAGCTGAAGTAGAAACTCTTGGTGAGCTTGTTTCTTACAGTAAGTCTGATTTGATGAAATTCAGAAATTTTGGTAAAAAATCTTTGACAGAACTAGAAGAATTGGTGCATTCAAAAGGTCTTAACTTCGGTTTTGACGTTGCAAAATATAAATTAGACGCTGATAATTAAATAATAATGAGACACGGTAAAAAATTCAATCACTTAGGAAGAACGTCTTCGCACAGAAGCGCTTTACTTTCTAATATGGCTTGTTCTCTAATTGAGCATAAAAGAATCAACACTACTGTAGCTAAAGCTAAAGCTTTAAGAGTATATGTTGAACCTTTATTAACAAAGGCAAAAGAAGATACTACACACAATAGAAGAATTGTTTTTGCATATCTTCAAAGTAAAGAAGCAGTTACTGAACTTTTCAGAACAGTAGCTCCTAAAATCGCAGAAAGAAACGGTGGATATACAAGAATCATCAAGACTGGTTTCAGACAAGGTGATGCTGCAGACATGGCTCTTATCGAGCTTGTTGATTTCAACGAACTTTACAATCCTAATGCTGATGAGAAAAAGACGACAAGAAGAAGTAGAAGATCTACTTCTACTGCAAAAGTAGCTGTTGAAGCTCCTGCAGTAGAAGAAAAAGTTGAAGAGGCTAAAGCTGAATCAACTGATTCTACTGAAGAAAAAGCTGGAGAATAATATTCTTACAGATATATAAAAAAAACCGTTCAGATTTCTGAGCGGTTTTTTTGTTTTTTATATTTTGGTTTTTACCAATTCAATAATGTTCTCGCCTTGATGAATAATTAAACTATCACCTTTTACGGTAGCTTTCATATCATCTTTTTGATAAATAGTTTCATTTACTTTTGCTTCAGATTTATCCAAAACAAAGGTTTTCTTGTTATTCGTGATCGAAACATTTCTGCTTTTAGGATCGTAATTAAATACTACTTTTACCAAAGTTCCGTCTGTTGCCTTGTAAACGTAATCTGTTTTTATGCTTTTATTGCCGTTAATATCTGTATTGTAAGCAATCGTAGAATCAATTGCTCCGTTATCGGCAAGAACTTGAGTGTTTGCAGAATCAGCTTTAATAATTCCTTTATTTCCCTCTTCTGACTTTTTACAGCTTGATAACGAAAGAGTCAAAATTCCAATGGATAGTATAAGTCCTTTTTTCATTCAGTTTATTTTATTATTAATTTAAATTAATTTTCTATTTGTAGAAATTTCTTTAAATTTAATAAAAACAAAAAACAAACCAATAACGGAAAACTCAAAACTTTAAAAATTACCCAAAGGTGTAATTGATTCTGCTTTGTTTTTTAATGAAATTTGTTTTAACAAAATCATAAACATGAGCATTTCCATAGCCATAGTAGAAGACGAAAAAAACTACAACAATGCGTTGAAGAAAATCATCGATTACCAAGCTGATATGAAGGTAATTGCTCAGTTTTTTGACGGAAATGCTGCGCTCAAAAATTTATCAGAGATTTCTCCGGATGTTGTGATGATGGATATTCAATTACAGGATATGCTTGGTATAGAAATTATCACAAAGTTGAAAAAAGATTTACCTTCAACACAATTTATTATGTGCACAAGTTTTGAAGATGACGAAATGATTTTCAATTCTCTAAAAGCCGGGGCAACGGGTTATTTGATTAAGGGTGAAAGTATGGATAAGATTCTATCATCAATCCGTGACGTTTACAGTGGCGGTGCGCCAATGAGTTTTTCAATTGCCAGAAAAGTTTTATCTCATTTTGAGAAGAAAACAATTGAAGTAAAAGACTTTGAAGAACTTACAAAGCGTGAAACAGAAATCGTAGAACTTTTGTCTAAAGGACTTTTATATAAAGAGATTGCAGATAAAATATTTGTAAGTATTGATACCGTAAAAAAACACGTCGGAAATATATACCGAAAGCTTCAGGTCAATAATAAAGTTGAAGCTATAAATAAATTTAACCATTTTAAAAACTAAAACATGAGCAATTTAAACGACTCAAACCATGAAACCAACGTAGAAAAAACCAGTCATCAAAAAAGACCTATTGGAAATAAATTTAGTCAGTTGGTTGATGGTCATCCGCTTCTTCCTATTGATTGTATTGTGGCCGAAAGCTTTATCGAGAAGGCAAAAAATGGGATGCTTCCTTTTTTGAATAAAAATTTTGTAAACTATAACAGCAATGGAGTTTACCAAGTAAATTGCAATTTGCTGAGAGAAATTTGTGAGGTTATGGAAGAAAATAATGCTGTAAAGCTCAATTTTACTTTAGTAGAAATAGATTCAAATCATCCAAAACTTGATGTAAATCCAAGGATAACCGGTGGAATGATTTATATGGTTGCATCTTTACAGTCAAATAATGAGCAGACTATTGCTGAGAATAATTATTTAATTATGAATGCGAAAAGTGATCAAACCTTAGACGATTTGAAAATTAGTGATCAAGTATTTTCAGAATATAAGAATCTATATGATAATGGTTATGATTTGAAGCTTAAACAATATTTTTCAAGTCCATCCGGAGAAAATACAAATTCTGTTGTTTATGATATAGCAGATTTGAAAGATACATTGGGAAAAGTAACAAGTTCTAAGTTTGATGTTCATATGTGTGAAGTAAGTGATGTACTGGCAATTATTGAAGAAAATAATTTGGGTGACCAACTTAATGTAGCATTGTATGAAGAACATTTTGCATCAAGAGTAAGACAACTAACCTTGGTTTTCGATTCAGGAACTGACTTTTACGATATGGGAAGCTTGAGGCCATGATTTCTTTAATTATTGAGATCACGTATTATTCAGTATTATTTTTGCTGGCTCTTAAATCAGTATTTGATTTCAAAAAATATGGATTTGCAGGGCTAAAATTTTTGAATGTTTATATTATAGTTACAGCTTGTCTTGAAATATATTCTTATGTTTTGCTAAATATAGATCGATCGATATCAACAGGGATTTTATATAATTTTTATTGTCTTTTTAGCGTAGTATTTTTTTATTTTTTTTACAGGAAAATTTTTGAGAAATTAAGGAAAAGAATTTTAGATATAATTTTTACAGCTTCACTATTCATTTATTTTGGTTTCACAAAATTTTATAAAACAGATTTTGATATTACAATTGGAGTTTTAATATCCTTTTTTTACATCGTTATTTCTTTACTCTGGTTTTATCAGAAAATTATGTTGTTTGATGAAAATAAGATTACATCTGATCCTGTTTTTTGGATATCGACTGCAATATTAATGTGGAGTTGTTTCTTCGTATTTAGATCCGTACCCATGTTTTTGTTTAATAAAATAGATCCCGAATTTTTAAAATTAATTAGGGTAAACCAAAATATAATTAATATAATTATGTATGCTTTGCTATATGTAGGAATGAAAAAATATGAGAATAAAATATATTTGAATCCTAATCATGAATGAGCTTCAGGATGAGATAAAAATTACTTACATCATTGCCATAGCAATTATGATGATTTTAGTTTTGTTTATTGTTTTTGTAGTTTTTATTTATAACAGAAAACAACTCCTTTACTTAAAAGAAAAACAACTTCAAGAATCAGAGTACCAAAACCAACTCCTTCAAAAAGAATTGGAAAAACAAAAATCTATAGAGCAGGAACGTGAACGAATTTCTCATGATATGCATGACGATCTCGGCGCAGGGATTTCTGCACTCAAACTTCAGGCAGAATTTCTAAAACAAAAAGCAGAAGATGAAGATTTAAAAACAGATATCGACGAACTTCTAAAAACATCCGAAGAAATGAATATTTCTATGAGAGAAATGCTATGGAGTTTAAATTCAGGAAATGATACTATTGGAAGTTTCGTTGAATATGCTAAAATGTATGCAGCGAGTTTTCTTAAAAAAACAAAAATTCGACTTGTTTTCGAAGAAGAAAATATAGCTTTTGAAAAAACAATCACCACTGAACAACGAAGAAATCTTTTTTTATGTCTAAAAGAAGCACTAAATAATGCCTACAAGCACAGTCAAGCTAATCACCTGAAACTCTCAATGATTCAAAAAGATAAAGAATTCATAATGAAAATTTCAGACAACGGAATAGGAATCAGTCATGAAAAAACAGAAGGAAATGGGCTTCGTAATATGAAGCGAAGAATGGAGGAACAAAAAGGACATTGCGAAGTGACTAACGATAACGGTACGAATTTGTTTTTCAGAATAGATTTGTAATTAATTTCAAGCAAAAAAGCATCATTTTTATGATGCTCTTTTATTATAAATTAACTGTTTGGAGAATTGAAATGTTTTTACAGCAAAAAGAATTTTGAATTGTAAAGCTTTAAAAATAAATAGCATTTAAAATTTTTTTCTTATTCCAGAGTATTAAAATTCTTCTTTGAATTAATAAAATGTATTTTATAGTTTCAGAATTAACTAAAATTTAACTCTCAAAAGCTCAAATGATGCTTTCAGAATAACGTAAAAAATTAAATTTTGACTAAATTTGTCTAAACTATAAAATAAACAGAAAAATGAGTTACATTTCTTACATAGAAGCGAGACAGATTTTGGATTCTAGAGGGAATCCTACAGTTGAAGTTGATGTATTTACAGAAAGTGGTGCGATGGGTCGTGCTGCAGTACCTTCAGGAGCATCAACCGGCGAACATGAAGCTGTTGAGTTGCGTGATGGCGGTTCAGAATGGATGGGAAAAGGTGTTTCTAAAGCTGTAGAAAATGTAAGAGACGTTATTTCTCCGGAATTGGTGGGTCTTCCGGTTTTTGATCAGAATTTGATCGATCAGATCATGATTGAACTAGACGGAACCAGCAATAAAGGAAGTTTAGGTGCAAATGCTATTCTTGGTGTTTCTTTGGCTGCTGCAAAAGCTGCTGCTGCTGAATTAAAAATGCCTTTATATAAATATGTAGGTGGTGTAAATGCAAATACACTTCCTGTTCCGATGATGAACGTAATCAACGGTGGTTCTCACTCAGATGCGCCGATTGCTTTCCAGGAATTTATGGTAATGCCAGTAAAAGCAGATTCTTTCTCTCACGCTTTGAGAAAAGGAACTGAAATTTTCCATAATCTGAAATCTATTCTTCATTCAAGAGGATTGTCAACAGCAGTAGGTGACGAAGGTGGTTTTGCACCGACTTTCAAAGGAACTGAAGATGCTTTGGATACTTTACTTCAGGCTATTGAAAAGGCAGGTTACAAGCCGGGTGATGATGTAATGATTGCATTAGATTGCGCAGCTTCAGAATTTTATAAGGATGGAATTTACGATTACAGAAAATTCCAGACTGCAGATGCGCCTCAATTCTCAAGCAGCGAGCAGGTTTCTTATTTAGCTGAATTAGCAAATAAATATCCGATTATCTCTATCGAAGATGGTATGCAGGAAAATGACTGGGAAGGTTGGAAAATGTTAACTGATAAAATCGGTGACAGAGTGCAATTGGTTGGTGACGATTTATTTGTAACTAATGTTGAAAGATTGAAAAGAGGAGTTGACGAAGGAATTGCAAATTCAATTTTAGTTAAAGTAAACCAAATCGGTTCTCTTTCTGAAACAATGGCAGCTGTACAAATGGCTCAAC
This sequence comes from Chryseobacterium luquanense, assembly GCF_026460945.1. Classification (GTDB taxonomy): domain Bacteria; phylum Bacteroidota; class Bacteroidia; order Flavobacteriales; family Weeksellaceae; genus Chryseobacterium; species Chryseobacterium luquanense. The sequence continues at coordinate 77,167 of NZ_JAOVZV010000005.1, read as the reverse complement.
ACAACAAGTTTACATCTGTAATGTCTCACAGATCTGGTGAAACTGAAGATTCTACTATTGCAGATTTAGCTGTAGCAATGAATTGTGGTCAAATTAAAACTGGGTCTGCTTCAAGATCAGACAGAATGGCGAAATACAACCAGTTATTAAGAATTGAAGAAGCTTTGGGTGATACAGCTTATTTCCCAGGATTGGATGCTTTCAAAATCAAAAGATAATTAATTGAATTTGTAAATAACGGCGAACGAAATTTTTTGTTTGCCGTATTTTATAATAAATAGTATATTTAAAAAAAATAAATTAAATAATGTCAGACAACAAAGTTATATTGAATTACGACGGTAATTCGTATGAATATCCAATCGTGGATAGTACAATCGGAGACAGAGGAATAGATATTTCAAAATTAAGAGATCAAACAGGCCTTATTACCCTAGACTTAGGATACAAAAATACAGGTGCTACATTAAGCGACATCACATATCTTGATGGTGACCAGGGAGAATTATTCTACAGAGGATACCCTATCGAGCAAATCGCTGAAAAGTCAAACTTTACTGAAGTAATGTACTTGTTATTACACGGTGAATTGCCTACAACAGAACAGTTTGATACCTTCAACGGTAACATCAAAAAATATAACTTCGTAGCAGAGGAGATGAAAAAAATCATCGATGCTTTCCCTCGTTCTGCGCATCCAATGGGAGTTTTATCTACTCTTACTTCTGCTTTAACAGCGTTTAACCCTAAAGCGGTTAACGTACAGTCTAAAGAAGAGATGGATCTTGCTGCAGAATTATTGATTGCTAAATTTGCTCACCTTGCAGCTTGGACGTACAGAAAAACTCTAGGTTTACCATTAAACCACGGAGACAACAGCCTGAACTATGTAGAAAACTTCTACAAAATGGCGTTCAGATTACCAAATGAAGAATTTGAAATCAATCCTGTGGTAACTGCTGCTTTAGATAAATTATTAATTCTTCACGCTGATCACGAACAAAACTGTTCTACATCTACTGTAAGAATGGTAGGATCTGCTCATACAGGTCTTTTCGCTTCAGTTTCTGCTGGTATTTCTGCACTTTGGGGACCACTTCATGGTGGTGCAAACCAAGCGGTTATCGAAATGCTTGAGTTGATCGAAAAAGATGGTGGAGATGTTAACAAATGGGTAGCTAAAGCTAAAGATAAAAATGACAGCTTCCGTTTGATGGGATTCGGACACAGAGTGTACAAAAACTTCGACCCAAGAGCAAAAATCATCAAAAAAGCTGCTGATGATTTATTGGCTGCTTTAGGAATTGAAGACAAAGCGCTTGATATTGCAATGCAATTAGAAAAAGTAGCTCTTGAAGACGAATACTTCATCGAAAGAAAATTATATCCAAACGTAGATTTCTATTCTGGAATCATCTACAGAGCATTAGGGATTCCTACAGAAATGTTTACCGTAATGTTCGCATTAGGAAGACTTCCGGGATGGATCGCTCAATGGAAAGAAATGAGATTAAAAGGAGACCCAATCGGAAGACCAAGACAGGTATACCAAGGAGCTCAAAAAAGAGATTATATCGATATTTCAAACAGATAATATTGGTTTCTCATATCAATTTAAAATCCCAAAGTTTTTGCTTTGGGATTTTTGTTATTCTATAACTTAGGTTTTAAAAATTATTTTAAAATTTAACATAGATTTTGTGCTTGAATTTTTGCTGATTATCATTAATTCTATCTGTAAGTTTTTAGTTCATCAGATGAAATTAGTGAAGAATCAAAAATATTCAAAACCATCAAAAAACGTCTCAATCTTATCTAAATAAAAAGCTTTCCACATCACAACCGTTTGATTATATTTGCGTAATTCTCATTATTTATGAAATCGCCCTTGACTAAATTAAAGATAAATAAACAATATAAGGCGATTGCATTTGACCTTTAGAATAAAAATTTCTACAAATGAAATTAAATATAAAAAACGAAACCGGAAGACTGAGGTCGGTCGTATTAGGACAGCCCAATTCTATGGGTGGAATTCCCACTTTGGAAGATAGCTATGATGCTAAATCTTACTATACAATTGAGCACAATATGTATCCGAAAGAAGCAGATATCATCAGCGAAATGAATGCTTTTGAAGCTGTTTTGAAAAAATATGATGTCGAAGTTTTTCGTCCGGATATTATTCAAGATTACAATCAGGTTTTCGCAAGAGATGTAGCTTTTGTGATTGACGATAAAATGATTATATCAAATGTCATTGCAGACAGAGCAGACGAACAGGAAGCTTACAAAACTGTTTATGAAAAAGTAAAATGGAGAGACATTATCAATCTTCCGGAAACTGCTCATATTGAAGGTGGAGATGTTATCGTTTGGAATGATTTCATTTTTATCGGAACTTGTTTCAGTGAAGATTACAGAAGTTATAAGACAGCGAGAACCAATGAATACGCTATCGAAATTCTTAAAGAATATTTTCCTAAAAAGAGAATTATTGATCTTGAATTAAAGAAAAACGACAGAATTCCGTATGAAGGAATTTTGCATTTAGACTGTACATTCAATCCTATCGGAAAAGACAAATGCATTATCTATAAAGACGGATTTGTAGATGAAAGTGATTACAACTTAATCATAGATATTTTCGGAGAAGAAAACTGTTTCCATGTTACTGCCGAAGAAATGTTTGAAATGTTCCCGAATATTTTCTCTATTTCACCGGAAGTTGTGGTTTCAGACAAAGCTTTCACAAGAATGAACAATCATTTAAGAGATGTTTGGGGAATGACCGTTGAAGAAATTCCGTATAGAGAGATTTCTAAAATGGGAGGTTTGCTGAGATGTTCTACAATGCCTTTGGTAAGAGAATAGATTTTTGATTTAATAATTTAAAATCCTATAATTTTAAAATAAAACAAAATGCAGACAACAGATACAGTATTAATGATAGAGCCGATTGCATTCGATTACAATGCAGAAACGGCAGAAAATAATTATTTTCAAATAGAACAAAAAGGTGCAGATATTCAGTCAAAGGCTTTGGCAGAATTCAAAGTTTTTGTTGAAAAATTGAAAAGCAAAGGTATTAACGTTATCACCATAAAAGATACTATCGATCCACACACGCCGGATTCTATTTTCCCAAACAACTGGGTAAGTTTTCACAAAGATGGAAAAGTGGTTTTATATCCAATGTTTGCTTCAAACAGAAGAGTAGAGCGAAGAGAAGACATTATTGAAAGCATCAAAAATCAAGGTTTTGAAGTAGCTGAAATCGATGATTGGTCATTGCCCGAAATCCAAGGTCATTATTTGGAAGGAACAGGAAGCATGATTTTCGATCATGATAACAAAATTGCTTATGGTTCAGTTTCTTTGAGATTAGATGAAAACCTTTTCAGAGAATTTTGTACAAAATATGATTTTACACCTGTGGTTTTTCATTCATTTCAAACGGTTGGTGAAGAAAGACTTCCAATCTATCATACCAATGTTATGATGTGTGTAGCCGATAAATTTGTAGTGATTTGTCTTGATTGTATCGATAGCGAATTGGAAAGAAGCAAAGTTATTGAAACGATTAAAAATTCAGGAAAGGAAATCATCGAAATTTCTGAAGCGCAGATGCAGCAGTTCGCCGGAAACATGCTTCAGGTTCAGAATAAAGATGGCGAAAAGTTTTTGGTAATGAGCCAGACGGCTTACAAGTCTTTAGATGAAACTCAGGTTTCAAATATTGAAAAATACTGTGAAATTATCTATTCAGATCTAAATACCATCGAAGTCAACGGTGGTGGAAGTGCAAGATGTATGTTGGCGGAGGTTTTCCTTCCAAAGAAAAATTAAAAAAAATATTCATTTTCTAATTTTAAGTCCACTGTAGTAAAGCAAAAACCTTCCTCACTAAGCTTTCGCTCTACTTCAGTGGAATATTTTCCTTCTGATGTATAGAAAATTACTTCTTCAGTAGGACAAAATTCTACTTCATTAAGCATTATCCTTAGCTCAATAACATGCTGATTGCCCTCACTGTGGCAAACTTCTTCATCAGTAGAATAAATTCCCTGAGAAGTATTGTATATCACAACAAAATCATATATTTACCTTTCAATCTTTAAAATTAAAACACTTATGGGATTACTAAAAGAAGAGTATGTACCCGTTGCGGATGCATTACTAAACAGCTTAACTAGGGATTTGGATTTATTCCAATCGGAAAATCATCTTTTCACTTCAGATTACCTTGCAGGAATGCAGAACAAAACAGACGAGCTGAGGGCAAAAGAAACAGGAGATGCATTTCTTGTAATGCAAAAACAAACCACTCAGGATCTTTATGCTTTAGGAAATGACATCAACAAACCGATTAAGCTTCTCAATCTGGTATTGAAAAAATCCAACATCGAAACTTCTTTGGGGAGTAATGTTCTGAAGAAAATCAAAAAAAGAAACTTTGAAGGAGTACTGCAGGATCTTAAAGGACTTAAAGAGGTAATCAGTTCACAATCTGCCCTTCTGATTTCTAATGGTATGAAAGCGGATACTGAAAACGTTTTGGAAACAGCATTCAATACGATTACTGCAAAGAGCAATGAGCAGACTAATTTCAGGCAGCAGAGAAAAGCATTTACGTCAGTCAATAAACAACTGTATAGTGAAGTATATCAGTACATCAGTGATGTTGCAAAACTTGGAAAGATTATTTTTCAGGGTGAGCAAAAAGCTTCCGAATATACGATTGACAATCTTATTGCCTTGGTAAATGTTTCAAAAAAAGGAGGAACAGACGAAATTTCTAAAACTCCCAATTCTTAAATTCAAGATCGATAGGATTAGCCAATACTTTCTACTTTTCCCTATAAAGGACACTGAAAGTATTGGCTTTTTTATTAAAATTTACATATCATTTTCTTGCGTCAAGTTTTGTCGCAGTATCTCAATATATTTGTCACGTTAAAATGACAATATTCATATTAAATCTTATTTACGGTGAGATATAATTCGTTGATAAAATGTTAAATTCGCAAAAAAAATAATAACCAAATTATGAAAAAACTCTACATGAGTGCATTTTTACTATGTACTACCGCTGTATTGTATGCTCAGAATGTGCTATGGCAGAAAGACATTAAATCCAATACGCAGGATTTTCTATCGCAGGTCACCACAACAATAGACCAGCAATACCTTATTACAGGAAGTAGCATTCAGGCAAACAACAATCAATCATCAACTAACAACCAAAAACAGAACAACGGTTACGATTTCCATTTGGTAAAACTTGACCAACAAGGGAAGGAAGTTTGGGAAAAGTATTTCTCAGGGCAAAACCATGACTTTCTTTCGGCGACAGTTGCTACACAGGAAGGAGGTTTTCTTTTAGCCGGAACTTCTTTTTCAGGAAAAGGGCTGGATAAAAAAGATGCTTCCAAAGGTGGTTCTGATATCTGGCTGATCAGAATCAATGAATTCGGAGACGAACTTTGGCAGAAAACCTTGGGAACCTCACAGGATGAAGAAGCAAAATCTGTCATTCAAACCACGAATTTTGGATTCATGGTAGCTGGAAATGTTCAGAATTCACGCAACGGTTTTGGCTCTAAAGATGTCACGGTGACCACATTGGATAAGAACGGTAAAGTCCTTTCAGAATTAATTTTAGGTGGAAGAGGTTTGGATGAAGTGGAAAAAATAATTCCTACTCCGGACGGAGGTGCTTTGCTTGGAATGTACTCGAGAAGCGGAAAATTTATCAATGATAAAAGATTAATGATAAAATCAATGATCAATTATCATTTATCAATTATTCAAAATCTACCGAAAATTTTGGCGAAGGCGATTTCTGGATTGTAAAGCTGAATAAAGACGGTAAAGTGGAATGGGAAAAGAATTTCGGAGGTAAAGGTGATGACCATTTAAGAACCATGGCTTTTACTTCATCAGGATATATCATTGGCGGAGAATCGAGATCTGAAAGATCGGGTAATAAGACCGTTGGAATTGAAGAAGGAACAGATATTTGGTTGATTTCTTTAAATACAAAAGGTGATGAACAGTGGCAGAAATCCTACAATTTTAAAAACCGTGATATTCTGATGGGTATGAATGTGATCAGCGGAAAACCATTAACTGACAACCAACAACAGTCAATCAAAGGCGTTTTGCTGGGTGGTTATACGCAAGCCGAAGGAAGAATAGAAGCCGATGATGAAACATTCTGGATGCTTTATATCGATAATAACGGCAATGAACAATGGAGAAAACACGTAAAAGGAGAATCGAGAAAGAAAGAGGAAAGACTTTCTGATCTGAAGATGAACAAGGATGGTTCTATTGTTTTGGCAGGAACAAGTGCGGAAGAATTGGGAAAAGAGAACTGGAAGATTGTAAAGCTGGGAGACAGTCAGATTGATCAGTTGATCGAAAAGCAGGATATTAAGATTTATCCGAATCCGGTGAGTGATTACTGTTATGTAGAAGTTGGTTTTGATTTTAAGGAAGCTGATATTATTCTTTACGATATGGGAGGAAGACAATTGCAAAGTCTGAAAACGAAGAATAAAGTGACGAAGATGAATACGCAGAATCTCATTCAGGGAGCGTATCTGATTGTTGTGAAGACTGATGCCGAGAAAACTGCTAATGCTAAATTGATAAAAAAATAAAATACATACATGAGAAAAATTCATCTATTAACTTGTATATTCATACTATCTTCAACCTTTGTAAATGGGCAGGCCTTAGGTATGCAAAATATTACAACAGATTTACCACAAATCATACCTCCCTCTCCTACAGTATCATCACTGATGAAGTTTGAAGAAGTTCCGGTAAGTCATTACACCGGAGTTCCGGATATTTCTATACCTCTCATAAGTGTCCCTTCAAATTCAAAAGATATCTCAATAAACATCAGTCTGAAATATCATACATCCAGTGTTTCAGCAGACGAAATATCAAGTGATGTAGGTTTGGGGTGGAATTTATTTGCCGGTGGTACAGTATCGAGAACCGTTAAAGGTCATCCGGATGAAGAGCTGATTTTAGCATCGTCAAATAAGCCCGGAAAAATAGGGATCTATCAGACGACTCCTTCCGACTATACCAATAATTTCTATTATTTTTCGAAAAATTTATTGAATGATTATAAAACATATTATAAACCCAATTTATCTGCAAGTGATCAACTAATTGCAAATGAATTTATATGGACTGCAAACCGTACCGACAAATATGATACTGAACAGGATCTTTGGCAGTTTAACTTTTTTGGAAGAACGGGAAGGTTTTATATCAAAAAAAATGATTTTGGAGTTTTAGAAATTGTTCCTTTAGATCATTATAATATTAAAATTATTAATCATTATGACGGCAATACCTACAAACCGACAGGATTTACAATATTTGATGACAGAGGCTACAGCTATTTATTTGATATTATTGAAGTCTCTAACAATTCCGGAGGGGTAAGAAATTATTATTACGACAATGATGAAGTATTAACTCCGATTGATCATCTTTTTGAAGATAAAGAATTTAGCAGCTCTTTTCATCTTTCAAAGGTTATAGACTCTAATAATAATACTCTCGTTGAATATCACTATAATGAAAATGAAATAAAAGAAGGTTTTACCAAGGCTACTTACAGGGTTGCCGAATTTGGAAATTTAGGCAATAATCTATCTACAATTTATAAACTTTATAATATTTGTGGAGACTTCCCTCCTGTACAAAGTTTTAACAGATCTTCAACTACAGTCAGAGTAAAAAAACTTTCACAGATTGATATAACGGGAATAGGAAAAATAAAATTTAATTATCAGCAAGACAGAGAAGATACAAATCTTATACTACCGGAAACAGCATCATCACTTAAATCTGTAACACTCCTTAATTGGAATAATAGCTTTATAAAAAAATATAATTTTACCCAAGAATACAGAACGGTTCTGGAAAAAAGAATGTTTTTAAGTAAAATCGAAGAAATTGATAAAAACAACCAGATTGTAGGAAATTACAAATTTTCATATGAAAACAATGATTTTATTGGAAAGAGAATAGGAAAAGATTCTTGGGGATATTTTAATGCATTTGATGAGTGTGATATTAATACATCATTTGAATATCAAAGAAATACTAATCCAGCTTATTCAACGACAGATATTTTACAGAAAATTACATATCCTACAGGAGGGGCAACAATTTTTGATTTTGAATCTAATCAGTATTCATATATAGCTAACAATTTAATAACAGATTTTAGCGAAAATAAACCTTATACGCCATTATCTACAGATAATTTATACTTTCATAAGAATAGTGTTGATCATGTTGTGATACCAATGTCTACTTCAAATAGAAAAGCCGTATTCTATTCCAGTATCGTTTTAACAGATCTTAATACCAGGAAGTTTTCACTGGAAGTATATAACGGAACAGGTTGGGAAGTGGCTCAAAACAGTCTGTCCTGTCCTTCTTCAATCCCTGTTTGCTGTCTATCTTTTATTTTAGAAAAAAATAAGACTTATCGTGTAAAATGGTCAAACCTTGATGTTTATTATAATGGAACCGACATTTTGGGGATTCATTATTTTTCGGAAGATTCGGTTGAAAATAATTTTCTTTATGGAGGAGGCAATAGAATAAGAAGAATTGGTTATTTTGATAGCGATACTCCTGCAGATTACTATAAGTCTATAAATAATGGTTTTTCTGCACCTGCACAAGAAAAAAAATACATATACACCTATGATAATAATACAACATTAAGCAGTGGTTCTTTGGTAGATCCTAAACCATTATTTCGCTACACAGACAGTTTTTCGGCTAAGTTAAGATTCGGTCCTTACAATGTTGGTGCTTCATGTGGTGGTGTGCTAAACAGTTACAATTTTTCATGCGACATGGTGACTACCGAAAATAATATACCTCTTTTCAAAACACAGGGCAGCGCTGTTGGGTACAAATACATCACTGTAGAAGAAGGCGTTGATAAAGGAAAGATAACTTACGAATATACCTCTCCTCTGGATTTCCAAAATAGCCTATACCCGCAAGGTCCGCCATTTGTGCAACCTAAGGATTTTGATTATAAAAGAGGAAACTTAATTAAGCAAACTGTTTATGACAATAATTCACGTAAGCTTTCTGAAGTAGAAAATACTTATGCTTACGATGATTATGAAGAGTTTACCGGTGTAAAATTTACTAAACCCAACAGTATTTATAACGGGACAAGCCAAAATTATCCACAGACCTTTGCTGTCTATCAGCAGCTTTTAAACTCAGGCTGTATGATGTGTAATGGCAATTATTCTACCCCAAAAGAATTCTGGGGAGGAATGCCTATGGACAGCAATACTCCTAATTTTATTCCCGTTCCGGTTTTTGAAGCTTATGGCTGGACAAAGCTGATGTCTACAAAAACTACAAATTATTTTTATGAAAACGGAGCCCCAAGAATTTTAGAAAAGAATGAATCTTTTGAATATAATCCTTTAAATAAACAAATTTCTCAGCATATTGCAAAGACAGAAGATGGAGGTATACTTAAAACAAAGTATTTTTACCATTCAGGAAACTCATTGTATTCTCAAAACAGAATATCCGAAATAGAAAAGATAGAAAGTTATAAGGATGGGGAATTACTGGATACTAAGAAAATAAATTATGGAAACAGCTGGACTGGTAATGTTTCTTATCTTCCGAATCAAATACAATCTTCTTTCGGGAATGCAACTTTAGAAACACAAGTGACTTTTGACCAATATGATGCAAAAGGCAATATTCTACAGTATACTACAAAAGACGGGATTTCCACTGCAATCGTGTGGGGATATAACCGTACTCAGCCAATAGCCAAGGTGACGGGAGCCACATATACACAAGTGAGCAGTTTGGCAGTGGCAATTATTACCGCTTCAGACCTTGATGCTTCGAATCCTGCAAGCGAATCTGCATTGATTAGCGCCTTAGATGCATTCAGAAAATATTCTGCATTGTCAGGGTATCAAATTACCACCTATACGTACGATCCTTTAATTGGAGTAACGAGCACTACCTTACCTTCCGGATTAAGAGAAATATATTTATATGATTCTGCCAACCGACTGAAGGAAGTGAAACAGCAAGAAAGAGATTCTAATGGAACGCTGATTTACAAAACAGTAAAAGAATACAACTATAACTACAAACAATAAAAACCAGATCATGAAAAAAATAATCATCCCTATTTGTACATTGTTTGTAGCAGGAATTTCCCATGCACAGACTCTGAATACAGACCAAAATTATGTTTATTCAAAAACCTACCTTGAATATAATGGAACAACCATTTCTAAAACAGCAGAAACCGTTCAGTATCTTGATGGATTAGGAAGAGCCAAACAACTAATCAATATCAAAGCATCTCCTTTGGGTAGAGATGTAGTTTCTCATATTGTTTATGATCAATATGGAAGGCAAACATTAGAGTATCTTCCGGTACCCCAATCCGGAACAATGAACGGCGCTTTTATATCTTCCCCCCTTACCAATGCCACACAAAACGATATTTATGGATCTGAGAAAATATATGCCGAGAAAATACTGGAAAATTCTCCTCTAAACAGAGTTTTGGAGCAAAAACAGGTCGGTAATGCATGGAGCAATAAGCCTGTAAAGTTTGAATATAATGCCAATGCAGATGGAGAAGTGAAAAAATATACCGCTACATTTAATGAGTCAAATTTTGAATCTTCAATCAGTTTATCCGGAAATTACGTAGCCAATAAGCTGTACAAAACCATTGTAATTGATGAAGATCTGAACAAAACCATTGAATTTAAGAACGGGCAGGGACAAACCATCTTGGTAAGAAAGATGCTGGATGGTACAAACAGTGTCGATACGTACTATGTGTACAATAATTACAGTCAGCTGGCTTACGTCATCCCGCCTTTGGCTGTTGCAGCCAATGCTTTAAATGCAGCTACATTAAACAATCTTTGTTATCAGTATAAATACGATAACAAAAACCGTGTAGTAGAAAAAAAGCTTCCCGGAAAAGGCTGGGAATATATGGTGTATGATAAAGCCGACCGTCTCATTGCAACGCAAGATGCCAATTTAAGACCAGATTCAAAGTGGCTTGTCACAAAATATGATAAGTTCGGGAGAGTGATTTATACAGGAATTATGCCACTTCCCGGTCAAACCCGTGAAGGATTGCAAGCGATTACCAATAATTATGTGATCACTGAAAACAGAAGCGCACAAGGATTTACAATGAGTGGAATGCAGGTTTATTATACCAATGATTTATACAGCCAGATAGAAACCATTCTATCGATTAATTATTATGATACCTATCCAATAGGAACACCGGGCTTTACTCCGACACTTTCGGGAAATACCGTGATTACAGATGATTTTACGCAAAATATCAGCACCAAAAGTTTACCTGTAGCCTCATTTGTAAAAAACATTGAGGATAACAATTGGACTAAAAATTTCACATGGTATGATAATAAAGGCAGAGCCATTGCCTCGCATTCTATCAACCATTTGGGAGGTTATACCAAAACAGAATCTGAGCTTGATTTTTCGGGAACGCCGAAACAGGTGATAACAAGACATAAGAGATTGGACAGTGATACCGAAAAGGTGATTACAGAATCCTTTACTTATGACCATCAGAACAGATTACTTACCCATAAACATAAAGTGGATAATAATGCTGAAGAAATCTTAGCTCAGAATGAATACAACGAATTGTCCCAGCTGAAAACCAAGAAGATAGGCGGAATCAGTGTTTCTACACCACTGCAAATTGTCGATTATCAATACAACATCCGAGGCTGGATGACGCAGATTAATGATCCTGCTAATCTCAACAATAAGCTTTTCGGTTATGAAATAAAGTACAGCGATCCTGTAATTTCTACTCCAAAATTTAACGGAAACATTGCCGAAATCGATTGGGTAAAAAACTATACAGGATCTCCTACTATAAGAAGATACAGTTATCAATACGATAGTCTTAACAGATTAGAGCATGCCGGGTTTTCAGAGCCGTCTGGTTATAATCTTTCAGCAGGAATTTATGATGAAACGATGGTTTATGATCTGAACGGAAATATTCTGTCATTATCCAGAAATGCGGCTTCCTATTACAATACCCCGGAACAGATTGACGATCTGAAATATGAATATGAAGGAAACAGACTTTTGACGATCCAAGACTTTTCCGGAAACCTTACAGGATACGAAGGCGGTAGTAATACCATTAGTTATGACCTGAACGGAAATATGATTTCAATGCCGGATAAAATGATTGAAGATATTCAGTATAATCATCTTAATCTCCCGAGTAAGCTTAAAATTAATGGATTCAACAAAGGGTTAAAATATCTTTACAGAGCAGACGGAACAAAACTAAAGAAAAGTTTTATCGCAGCAAGTGGCAATGGAGCGATGTATTCTTCATCGACCGAATATCTGGATGGTTTTCACTATGCATCTTCTACGGGAGATGAATTGTGGTGGGCTTTGTATGAAGAATCTGGCGGAGCCTATGAAGGGGAAGCATTCATGAACGAAATTCACAATGGCAATTTTGATATCTCATTAAAATTTGTTCCCACATCCGAAGGTTTTTATGATTTCGAAAATAATGAGTACATTTATCAGTATAAAGATCATTTAGGAAATGTGAGAATGAGCTACAAGAAAGAGGGAAATGAATTGCAGGTAACCGACAGCAACGATTACTATCCTTTCGGAATGAGCTTTATAAGAAATGCAGAGGAAGAGGCGTATTTTGGAACGGGAAGTTATAAGAATTACAAATACAACGGAAAGGAACTTCAAGAAACAGGAATGTATGATTATGGATGGAGAATGTACATGCCTGACTTAGGTAGATGGGGTGTTGTGGATCCTTTAAGTGAAAAAGGACATAATTTTTCTCCTTACAATTATGCAATAAACAATCCGATACGTTTTATTGATCCAGACGGTTTATGGATTAGTATTACTGATGGAGATAATCAGTATCGATATTCTAAAGGACAGACACAGCATCAAGTAAATGGTAAATGGCAAGCAATTGATTCAAGCGTAACTTTATCAGATAACGTAATAGGAATTGTTGCAGGTCTGCAATCAATTGGAAGCGGAGGAGAAACAGGAGCGGGAATGATTTCTTATTATGATAATAAAAATCATGATATAAACATTCAATCTACAACAGGCGAAAATAATTATGAAAATGGAACTGCGTATATAAACCTTTCTTCAAAATCAAATTATCCAACAAGTGATGGTCAGGTTTCTGATTCTCCATTTTTTATAAAATTAGGGCATGAAATGGGTCATGGGATGGACCCTATGAAAAAGAGTGATTTGTTTGGACCGTGGGTTGGAGGAAAAACTCAAAATGATAAGGTAAGTCATTCTGAGATTTTTGCTTCACATATTGAAAACAAGCTAAGAGCAGAGAACGGATTACCATTGAGAGTGTCTTATATGGTTAATCCAAATAATAAAATTGCTAATGGTGTAGATTTGCAAACAATGCTAATTGACAGTACTGGTAATAGTGTCTATTTTAATGGTTATGGGCAAAATCTCCAAAATCAATTAAAACCTGGAGATCCATACAATGCTTTTATGGATTACATAGGTTGTGGAGAGCCCTTAAAAGGTAGATATAATTATTATAATAATGTAAAAAAGCAAAAAAAATGAAAAACTTTTTAATAATATATGTAGTTTTACTTTTTACCTGTTCTTGTAAAGCTCAAGATAATCAAAATTTAGAATCTAAAATTATTTCTTCTTATAAAATAAACGAGAAGAATATTCAAAATTGTAAAAAAGAAAGTGATGAACTTCGAAAGATGAAATATGAAGAATGGCTTGTCGAAACTACTTTTAAAGGATGTACAGCGAGATTAGAATATTTAAATTTCTTTAGAGAAAACAGTTTAAAAATGTTGGAGAAAACCTCAAACAAAGAAAATTTGTTAATAGTTAATTATATTAGTAACAACATAACTATACCGAGTGATACTAAAACTATTTTATATGTTAATAATAATTATTCTGGTATAAAACACTATACTGAATTTGTAAATAATACAGCTATCGAAAAAAATGAGGAATTTGAGGTAAGTAAATTTGAAATTGATATTATTGAAAAAATTGATGAGTATTTGAAAACAGGTAAATCAGAATATTTTAGCAATAAAAGTAATGGACAAATTGGTTTGTATAGACATTGGAATGTTATTGCAAGAAATAATGGGAAGGTTAAAATGATTGAATTGTTTAGAATAAAATAATGCCTCGCTCCCGCACGATTGTATTGTGTGGAAGATCATAATTAATCTTGTATTTTACGAGCTTGCTTATCAATACAAGTACAACGGAAATGAACTTCAAGAGACCGGAATGTATGATTACGGAGCAAGATTTTATATGCCTGATATTGGAAGATGGGGTGTTGTAGATCCGCTGGCGGAGAAAACGAGAAGGTGGACTACCTATGTATATGCAGCAAATAACCCCATAAGATTTATTGATCCAGATGGAAGAACTTGGGGAGATCCTAAAGACCAAGAAACATTAACAAAAAATGTTAATAATAGAATTGAAAAATTAACTGGAAATATTAAGAGTATTCAGTCAAAAATTGATCAAGGAAAACTGAGTGAAAAAAATCTTGAAAGTTTAAATAATCAATTAAATGAAAATAAGGATAAACTTGAATATATGAATCAATCCCTTACTGATATTAAAACAATAGCAGAAGCTAAAGAAATATTTTATTTAACTACTCCAGGAGGAAATGGAGATCATGGGGTATTAAAAATTACTGATAAAAACGGAAAAGTTAGAATTAATATTGAAGGTAATGGGTCTGCCTTGTATTTACATGAGATCCGGCATGTTGGACAGGGCTATGAAGCTGGAGGCTTAAGATTTAATAAAAAAGGGCAAATGTTTAATCCTGCTATAACCCCAGATAATCAGGATTTTGCGAAAGCTAGAGCACTAGAAGTAGAAGCATATAAAGTAGGCTTTTCATATGATAATGATAGTTATCCAATTCCTTCTGCAAGTTCTTTAAGTGATATCAATGAGACAACTTTGATGCAGATTGGTGGAGGAGCTTTATATCAATCGTTGCAAGATCCCAAAAAAAGATAAAATGAAAAATATTTTTATAAATATCGTTAGCATTTTAACAATGCAAATTTTTTATGCTCAAAACTTCAAACCAGGGCTATACATTAAAAAAAACATGACGGATAAAATAGAATTTAAAAATAATGGCTCATATATTCTTTATAATGTACAGAACTTAGGTCATTTAGCTTTAGATCAATGTGATACTCTATCCATTGGACAATGGAAAATAATTAGCAATGATATTTTAGATTTAACTAGTGAAAACTATTATAAAGAACAATTAGGATATAAGTATGAATTAGAAAAAAGTAATAAAGGATCTCAAGATAGTATTTATATTGATATTAAGTTATCCGATAATTCTAAAGAATCAATCCCTACTCCTGAATTTAATATATTATTTAATTATAAGACAGCTAAACAAATTAAAACTAAGAGTAATAAAATTAGAATCTCAAAAAAGGAATATTTTCTTTTTGGTAAAAATAATAGGATTTCATTAGACTTAGTTTTTAAGACTTCTGGTAAAGTATTTTACAGTAATCGATTGAAATACAATATTTTGCAAGATTATGCTTTAAATTTAGAAAGCAATAATTTTTTCACAATAAATTTGCCTTATTTTAATCAATGTTTTTTTTATTTTGAGCCGTACTATCACAGTTATATATATATTAAGGATAAAAATACTTTAATTTGGAAAGGGGAAGAATGGATAAAAAAATAAAACCGGATAATGTAGGTAATGTTTCAGAAGTGGGCAATGTATCAGAAGTGTTGGTTTTCTTTGTTAATAGATGTTTAGAATAGATAATTAATAAAAACTATTAAAAAAGAGTAACTAAATCGTTACTCTTTTTATTTTTGAACGACATTTAACCTTTCAAATACAGTCTAATTTCTATAGGTATTCTAGATCTGTTGGTGAAAACAATAAGAGTATTAAATACAATGAAATAGAAGGGCTTGAAACACCAGACGTATTAGATGGAGCTTTACAGGTAAAACCAAAGTTTAATGGGAATATCGCTGAAGTAGACTGGCGAACTGCTACCAATTTTAATGACAATCTTAGAAGATATGGGTATGTATATGACGGATTGAATCGATTGAAAGCAGGATTTTATCAAAATGAAGAAAATCCTTCAGCAACAGAATATTATGAAAAGTTAACATATTACTTAAACGGAAAATATTACGAATCTGAAAAGATCAGCTTCAAAAGATGGAAATGCTTTCGCTGCAATTATCGATAACCTTACCTATACTTATAATTATCCATTAACAGGGAACAGGCTGAATTCTGTGACAGATTCATCAACAGATTACAGAGGTTATCCCGATACGTCAGGAATTACAATAAATTACGATAGCAATGGTAACATGAAAAACCATGTCGATAAAGGAATAGAAAATTTAGATTATAATTACCTTAATCTTCCGAATTATATTCTTTTTAATTTTGGCTTACCTACCAGAGGAGGAATTATCAGGAACAATTTGAGTTATCTATATCGTGCCGATGGAGTAAAGCTGAAAAAGATTTATAATTATGCGCCAGCAAACCCAGATGGAACAGTGATGGAACTTTCAACTGAAGTAATAGACTACATCGATGGTTTTCAGTATAAAGGAAACGGTAAGACAGGGAAAGGTGGATTTACATCACTATTATTTTATCCGACAACACAAGGTTACTACGATTTTGTAAAAAATAAGTATATTTACAACTATGCAGATCATTTGGGAAATACCAGGTTAAGTTATTTTCACAATGGCAGCAGCGTAGAAGTTCTTGAAGAAAGTAATTATTATCCATTTGGGTTGAAGCATGAAGGATATAATCCTACGGCTGGAAATCCTAATTATCAATACAAGTACAACGGTAAGGAACTGCAAGAGACCGGAATGTATGATTATGGAGCAAGGATGTATATGCCTGATATAGGAAGATGGGGTGTGGTAGATCCGTTGGCGGAGAAAGATAGACGCTGGACTCCATACCGATATGCTTATAATAATCCTCTCCGTTTCATTGATCCAGACGGTAGAAATGAAGAGTTAGTAATAACAGGACAAGATGCTGATATTGCAGTAAAAGAATTAAATGATGATTCAGCGTTAAAATTATCACGAAATAACCAAACAGGAAAAGTTTCTATTGATAATAAATCTAAAATAAATTATAAAAATCTTTCTGCTGTTGATAAAAAATTATTTGATGTAATTGAAAGTACGGATAAGACAATCAATCTATCAACCACACGAGATTTAATTAAGACAACTCCACAAGGAGGACAAGAGGCTTTTGTGATTGGCAAATTTCACGGTCAAACATCAGCTAATGCAAATCCAGAGGTTAACGTTATTCAATCACAAGGATTAGAAAATTCAGGAGGACAGACTTCCGGAACATCAATTAGGCATGAAATATTTGAATCATTTATTGCTGTTGAATTAGCTCAATCATTTGACCTTTTGAGGAATTTCGGAGTTATAGGACCAAATTCTTCTAGTATAAATTTCTATCAACCAGCACATGATGCAGCCAAGTCACTTGATCCTAGTTTTAATTTTACACCACAAGGTAATCAGCTATATTTACAAAAATCATCATCGGGACAACCGTCTGCATTATGGTATAATTCAAATAAAAACGCAAATATAAATTCTACAGGATGGATAAAACTGCAATAATCAAAAATATGGTTTTAATAGTTTGGGTATTATTCCCTTTATCATTAATAAATTGCCATAAAATAAAAAAAGAAAATGAAGATTGTTATTTTATTTTTAAAAAAGAAAGTATTAAAGATTTAATTCTATTGCACGGGAATAATAAAAATGACACATTATTATTCGTTATAAGACAAAAAAAAATTAAAGCAAATAGTAATTATGAATGTATACAAGTTAACTCAAACATGTCTAAAATTGATCATATAAAATTAGATGGAGAATTAGTTTATTTCAATTATAAAATAAAAGTTGCTGGTAAAGATTTAAAAATAAATGTCGGAAGCACTTCTCCAGGTTCTCAAAAAATTATTAATTCATATTCAAGTTTTCCTTATTTTATAAAATAGTAATCAATATAAGTACAACGGCAAAGAACTTCAAGAGACAGGAATGTATGATTATGGTGCAAGATTTTATATGCCCGATATTGGAAGATGGGGTGTTGTAGATCCGCTGGCGGAGAAGTATCGCAGATGGTCCCCATATAACTATGTCATGAATAATCCGATTAGATTTATTGATCCTGATGGAATGCAAGTGATGGATCCTGGTGATAAATTTAAAACATTAAGAGATGCAGCAAAAGATTTTGGAAAAGAATATAATGGTCTTTCGATTAATTATAATATTGAGCTTCGTACGATGTTTTATAAAGCGACTGCTGAAAATGGTGAGTCCTATTACAGTTATTCTATTCCGAATATTGGCTCTGCAGGTATGGCTGGGACAATTAATCCTGATGAATTGGCAGATGTGTCGAAAAAAGGAGAGATTGTTGCTGATGGTCATACTCACTCAGGTGATACGTCTGTACTTCAAATTGATGGCAAAGATTATAGTGAAAATAGTAGATTTTCAGATCAAGATATATCACTTTACAACAATACTAATACAGAAACAGGTGGAAAAAAAGTAGATAATGGTTTTAAAAAACCTGTCATTGGATATGTTGCTACTGGAGACGGTGGTTTAAGGGAGTATATACCTGGTATTAGCAATGAATCTAATTCTAAGAAAAAAGATGCTAATAATCAATTTATTAAAAACTATGATATTCCAGTAGCTACAGATTTGCCTTCTGATCCTGCTTCAAAGACATTAAGACTTAATAAAATCTCACCAACACATATGCCCAACAAATTACCAAAGGGCTTTAGTCCTGATGATTATAAAAAAAGATATTAATTATGCTTAGAAAAATCTTATTTATTTTTTGTGTGTTGCCAATATGCCTGATTGCTCAACAGGCTAAAACAAAAAAATGCAAAGATAACAATAGAGCAATTGATCAACTTCCTTGCAAAATTATCAATCGCTATGGTGCAGATATTTTTCCCGATGAAGAAATGTTAATTAAGTACACTGATATTCTTATAAGTAAAAGAGAGTTGTTAGATCCAGAAAGGGCTAAACCTTATCAGATTAGTTTAATAGCGGATAATAAAGTTTGGCATGTTGTTGTGAAAAGCTATAACTGTAGGTATTGCAAAATATATATCAATATTAATAAAAATACAGGTGAAGTGTTAAATTTTTATAGATCAGAAGACTAATTCATAGCTACAACACAGATTGCTTATCAATACAAGTACAACGGCAAAGAACTTCAGGAGACGGGAATGTATGATTACGGTGCAAGATTCTATATGCCGGATATTGGGAGATGGGGTGTTGTAGATCCGCTGGCGGAGAAGATGACCCGTCATAGTCCTTTCAACTATGCGTTTAATAATCCAATAAGATTTATTGATCCGGATGGAAGACAGGGAAAAGATGTGACTATTACAGGAGGAGCTGCCACGATTGCATTAATGGAATTACAGAAATCGGTTTCTTCTGAACTAACTTTAAGCAAAGATAGTAACGGAAAAGTTTCTTATACCCAAAATAATCCAAAGTCAAGATTATCTTCTGATGCACAACAATTAGTTGATGCTATTGATAATCATTCTGTAAACGTAAATGTTAAGGCTGAAAATACAAATAGAACAGAAAAAAGGAATTTATATATTGGAGGCGCTTTTTCAGGAAATAAAACTAGATATCAATTTAGTAAAAATGGTTCTTTCGATGCGATTACAGAAACATTACAAGAAGTTAATCCTAGTGTTTTAGGCTTAATTAGTAATTATTTTAATAAGCCAGGAGCAGATATATTACATGAAGTTACCGAATCTTATAAGGGAGCTTTAATAAGTAGAATTTTAGGGAAAGACGTTGGAATACCAACACAGGAAGAAAGTGAAGATCCTTTTAGTATATATAATTTATCTCATTATGGCGCTACTCCACAATCTTCGCCTATAGAAAATTTCCAAATTAATTATTATGATAAAGATGGAAACCAGACAAACACTCTTGAAAGATCAGGAAGAGGAGAAGCTATATTCAGAAATGGCAATAAAATCCCTTTAATAATTCCAATTCAACCTTAATATGAAAAAAATATTAATTATAACCATCTTAATGTCAATTATATCTTGTAAACCAACTTCAAAAATGGTATCAGGAGTTGATTATAAAATAATAAAGATAGATTCTCTTGAAACTATTTATATAATTTATGCTGAAAAATCCGATGTATCTATTAGAAATTCAAAAATTATAAAAATTGCATCATCAAAGAAAAATAATAAGTGCAAAAGAAAAAACTTAATAAATATTGGTCAAATTTATAAATTAAATCTTGTCTCCTTATATCCTGAAAACTTTGTCTCACATCACAACTTAGGAGGTATTACTTATAATAGTATCTATGTCCCGTTTGATAAAGATTATAATGTTAAAAAAGATTTATTTATTACTGAAAATTTAGAGGGATTATGCTATAAAATCTCAAAATGAAAGTATTAAAATAAACAAGCCGTAAAGACAGATCATTTGGGAAATATGAGAATGAGCAACAAGAAAGAGGGGAATGAAATTGCAGTAACTGATAGCAACGATTACTATCCTTTCGGAATGAGCTTTATAAGAAATGCAGAGGAAGAGGCGTATTTTGGAACGGGAAGTTATAAGAATTACAAGTACAACGGAAAGGAACTCCAAGAGACGGGAATGTATGACTACGGCGCAAGATTCTATATGCCCGATATTGGAAGATGGGGTGTGGTGGATCCTCTTGCTGAAAAAATGACGAGACATAGTCCTTTCAACTATGCGTTTAATAATCCAATAAGATTTATTGATCCGGATGGAAGAGAAGCAACAGATATTTACAAAATGGATAAATTAGGTAATCTTACTTGGATGGCGGAATCTAAAACAGATGTAATTTATGCCGAGAAGAATTTTGATAATAACGGAAATCTCAAAGAAAATAATGACGGCGGTGTAGAAGTTGGAGAAAAAGGATATGTTGCAAAAAATTCGGGATCGAAAGACGTAAATATTAGAGAGGGTGACGAGATTATCACAAAAACTTATAATTATTTAAAATTTGGGAGTAAAAAAGAAAAAGCTCAAGAAGCATTTGATTATTTTGCCGAAAATACAAATGTAGAATTTAGTAGATCGTTATTTACAAATAATAAAAACCAGGGGTTTAATTTTGTTGGTACTATACATGAGAGCGATAAAGTTCCTGTGGTATCTTTAGGGGCTAATTTAGTAGAAAATGAGCACAATCACCTTGATCCTTCTACATTTAATCCAAGCGGATTTAATATAAACTATTCAGCAGAAACTGGGAAATTTAATTTTAGTAAAGGTTTACCAACTGGAGATATTAAGGCAGCACAAGCTTATCCAAATGCTAAATTTCTTTTATATGCTCCAAATTATAAAGGAGGTGCACTTAGAGTGCAATATGATGGACAAAGCATTATTTCAATAACTAACGAGGGTAAAAAAACAAAATGAAAAATACAATTTTAATTATTGCTCTGATTTTAATAAATTCTTGTAAAGCTCAACAAAAAACAATTAAATCATTAAGTGACAATAAGCTAACTGATAAAATTATCAATCAGTTTTCTAATAAAGCTAATGTAAAAATTGATAATTCTATTTTTGCTTTATACTTTCAAGAATATCCCAATATAACAGAGATACACAATGATAATGCGACAGATTATACTCATGATGGTATTACAATTACAATTTATAGGTTTGAAAGTGTAAATCAAATAAATGAATTTAGTAAGGATTATGAGGTGTATAAAAAATCAAATAAAATATTTTACATTTTTAATAAGAATAGTAATCCCAAAACATTAAGTTCTTTCAAAATAAATAAACAATCTCACTTTGATACGACAGTTATTGATGATGGTTATGATCCTAAATCATGGACTATTACTTTTAATCGTGACGGCGACTTAGAAAAATGCTCCCCTTATGATTGTAATTAAAACTGACGTTGATATTTTCCCCGCTCTGCGAAGTTTGTAACCTTCGTAGCAGATAAACATAAAACCTCGCAAAATGCGAGGTTTTATGTTTATAAAGCGGCTACATTTTTATTAAAGAAGTCTTTAAATTTAGATTTTGTGAGCATCCCATCAATAATACGGTAGATTGCGTTTTTGTCTTCCCCTGCTGATTTAGGAACTGATCTTTTTGGTTATAAAATAAATTACAACCAAGTAGAAGGCTTATCCATACCCCATTCAGACTTTCCATCACTTTTAGTTAAGCCAAAGTATAACGGAAATATTGCCGAAATTTCATGGAAAACTCTAACAGAAGAAAATGAACCACTCAAGAGATACGGCTATGTGTATGATAATCTAAACAGGCTTAATGCAGGTTTCTATCAAAAGGCAGGTGCCGAAAATGCGCAAGAATATTATGAAAGATTAGAATATGATCTTAACGGAAATATCACAAGGCTTCAGCGCTCAGAAGGACTTGCACCCGGAAGTAATACAGCAATGCGTATTGATAATCTGAAATACGACTATATGGGTAACAGACTTACAAAAGTTACCGAAGAGCAGATTGGAAACAGCAATGGTTATCCGTATTTAGCATCTCATAATACAATAGAATATGATAATAATCTATCAGATGGAAACGGTAACATGACCAAGCATTTAGACAAAGGCATTAATGCGATTATATATAATTATTTGAACTTACCTTCTCAAATTGCGAGAGGAAGTGGAAGAAGAACTAATATATCTTCATATACTTACAGAGCCGATGGTACTAAGCTTAAAAAAACAATATCCACCGGAAATGTTTTTTCAAACTCTGAAACTGATTATTTAGATGGCTTCCAATATGATAATAAAAATGGCTTCAGCGTACTAACACCTGTGTTAAAATTTGTACCAACTTCCGAAGGATATTTTGATTTTGAAAAGAATCAGTATATTTACAATTATGTTGATCATTTGGGAAATGTGAGAATAGGTTATTCGGATTCTAATGGAGATAATTTCATTCAGCCTAGAGATTTGAGTGTACAGCATTGCGAAGATATGGGAGACGGTAATATTGCATGCTTTAATGATTGGGTACCGGGAGAAGTGGTAGAAGTGAATAATTATTATCCTTTCGGATTAATGCATAATTATGCGGGGACTACATTAAATAATTATCAGTATAAGTACAACGGTAAAGAGTTGCAAGAGACGGGAATGTATGATTATGGTGCAAGGATGTATATGCCCGATATTGGAAGATGGGGTGTAATAGATCCACTAGCAGAAAAATACAGAAGATGGACTCCTTATAATTATGTAATGAATAATCCTATTAGATTTATTGATCCTGATGGAATGAGAGCAAGTACCGATGAATATAGCCAAAGAAAAGATATCATCAAAATCATGAATAACGGAAAAATAGAACGTACTCCAGATAATAATCCTTATGATACAATTACAAACGAAGATGGCTCTGCGTCAATAAAAATTGACCGAACAAATGTATCAGATAAAAATCCAACGGGTGATTCTCAAATTGGAGGTCAAAAAACTTTACCATTTGAAACTCCTGGTCATGATGGTGTGCCAGGAGGAACCGAATATTCTTATTTAAAGATAGATAATAATGATGTTGCCCAACAGTTTTTTGAATTTGCGGCAGAAAATACAGGAGTTGAATTTACTAGAGATGAGTTTTCTTTCTCAGATGGATTTTCTTCAAATATAATTGGAACTAATCATTCAGCAAATGAAAGTATTAGTTCATATTACGTAATACCACATTTGAATTTAGGAGGTAATTCGTTTCATATCATAAGTGAAACTTCTGGTATTAATTATGATCACTCACATCCTTTTGGGTCTAATATTGCTCCAAGTGGTTTTAGCGCAAGTTTTAGAGGAGCTGCAACTCCATCTTTTTATAAAATAGTTACAGGCTCAGGAGATTATTTAATGGGTGGACGAGAAAAATTTAATGCATTACATGTCTACTCATCATGGAAATATCCATCACCAGGTAAAGGTTATATAAAGTATGATGGAAATAATGCGACATTTGTTGGAGCAAACAAAAAATAAATTATGAATAAACTACGTACACCCTTTTTTCTTTTACTTTTTTTCTTAACAATATCATGTAAAAGTCAGAATTATAAGGAAACAAAAAATATTATTATTAATTCAGTTGAAAGCTACATAAAGTATAAAAATGAAAATGCTACGATTGATAATAAAAAGAACATTATAATAATTGGAGCAAACAGTGCTAATGATAAAGATAAAAATATAAGCGTAAGTTTTTATTTTATAAATCCCAATCTTTTAGTGAATTTTAATTATTCCAAGGTTTATTCAATGAATAAGTATAAAATAGCGATTGATAAATCATTAAATAAATCAGATATTCTAGAGTATGCATTTAAAGACTTTGAGATACCGTATGAAAATTTCAATTTAGCAAAATTGCCCTATTCTTATAATCATGATTATTGGAATCTGATAATAGACTCAAATAGTGAAATAATAGAAATTTTACCTGAGGAGAAATCTAAAGAAATTAAAAATATCTTGGAAAAGAAAGGAGTGAAAATATCTAAGAATTACATAGAATGATTCCCTTTGCTCCCGCTGCGCAAAGTCTGTGACTTTGAGCTGATAAACAAATAAACCCATCGCAATATGATGGGTTTTGTGTTTTTATAGAAGACCTAGTTTAAAATTTCGCGAATTGTAGTCAATTAATAACAAAGTCAATAGTCTACTAAAACCACTTCCAAAAATTAGGCTAAATTTGTAGCATTGAAAAACATTGTTATGATAAAAAAGTTATCTATAAGTCTGGGGATTTTGCTTTCAATAGTCTCTTTTTCTCAGCAAAAAACCTATTGCAATCCTATCAATATCGATTACGGTTACACACCTTTTGAAGTGTTTTCAAAACAGGGAAAACACCGTGCAACGGCAGATCCTGTGATTGTAAATTTTCAGAAAAAACTGTTTCTTTTTTCAACGAATCAAGAAGGATATTGGCACAGCGACAATATGCTCGATTGGAAATTTGTGAAAAGAAAATTCCTTAGAGACAATAAATACACCCACGATTTGAACGCTCCTGCGATTTGGGCTATGAAAGATACCTTATACGTTTACGGCTCAACCTGGGAATCTGATTTCCCGATTTGGAAATCTACCAATCCTAGTGTAGATGATTGGAAGATTGCAGTTGATACGCTGAAAGTTGGAGCTTGGGATCCTGCATTCCATTATGATGAAGATAAAAACAAACTGTATTTATATTGGGGATCAAGCAACGAATGGCCACTTTTAGGAACAGAAGTTAAAGTAAAAAACTTGCAGTCTGAAGGTTTTGTAAAACCAATTTTAAGACTAAAACCAGAAGATCACGGTTGGGAAAGATTTGGGGAATATAATGATAATGTTTTTCTGCAGCCTTTTGTGGAAGGAGCTTGGGTGACGAAGTATAAAGACAAATATTATATGCAGTATGGTGCTCCGGCAACAGAATTTAGTGGCTATTCTGATGGAGTGTATGTTTCAAAAAATCCTTTAGAAGGCTACGAATATCAACAGCACAATCCGTTTTCTTATAAGCCGGGAGGTTTTGCGAGAGGGGCGGGACACGGAGCAACATTCGAAGACAACTTTAAAAACTGGTGGCACGTTTCAACCATTTTTATTTCCACTAAAAATAATTTCGAAAGACGTTTGGGAATCTGGCCTGCTGGTTTTGATAAAGATGATGTGATGTATACCAACACGGCTTATGGCGATTATCCGACTTTACTACCGCAATTTGCGCAGGGAAAAGATTTCTCGAAAGGGCTTTTCACGGGTTGGATGTTGCTGAATTATAATAAACCGGTTCAGGTTTCTTCGACTTTAGGAGGTTATCATTCAAATAACGCAGTCGATGAAGATATTAAAACATATTGGAGTGCAAAAACTGGAAATTCGGGTGAATGGTTTCAGACAGATTTAGGAGAAGTTTCGACGATTAATGCCATTCAAATCAATTATGCCGATCAGGATGTTGAGTTTATGGGAAAAACAGAAGGCAAAATGCATCAGTATAAAATCTACGGATCCAATGACGGAAAAAAATGGAAAGTGATTGTCGATAAAAGCAAAAATACCAAAGACGTTCCTCATGATTACGTAGAACTTGAAAAACCAGCCTCAGCAAGATATTTAAAAATGGAAAACCTGAAAATGCCTACAGGGAAGTTTGCCTTAAGCGGTTTCAGAGTATTCGGAAAAGGAGCGGGAGCAAAACCTGCGAAAGTTCAGAACTTTGTTCCGTTGAGAGCTGATGCCAAAAAATATGGTGAAAGAAGAAGTATCTGGATGAAGTGGCAGCAGAACTCAGAAGCTGACGGTTACGTTATTTACTGGGGAAAATCTCCGGAAAAATTATACGGAAGCATCATGGTTTACGGTAAAAATGAGTATTTCTTTACCGGAGCAGATAGAGTAGATTCTTATTATTTCCAGATTGAAGCATTCAATGCGAATGGAATTTCTGAGAGAACGGAGGTTGTGAAATCTGAGTAAAATTTATACTGTAATTATGATAATTTCATCTCCTGTGTGGAATTACTTAACTTCTAAGCAAGAGTTGAGCAACTTCTAAGCAAGAGTTAAGCAAAACCTGCGCAGCTATTAAACTAAAGTTAAGCAGTTTTTTTTATACTAAAAGTGTAATACAAATCGAAACCCGCCAATTTCTCGGCGGGTTTCTGTACAAAATAAATGTATATGAAGATTGAATGTTAACGTGTTCTGCTTTTAATGGCATCTGATGCACCTTCAATGTCTCTTACTTTCTTCACTTTTTGGTTTCCGAAGTTGTAAGTGATGCTGAAAGTTCCGCCTCTTCTGAATTGGTCATTTCTTACATAGTTGTAGTTTCCGTTGGCTTGATAATCTTCAATTTCTACTATGTTAGTTCTAAGAACATCGGTAAGATTTAAAGCAAAGGTCCAGTCGTTCCAGTTTTTCTTTAAACTTACATCAAGGCTCGAAAGATTTTTAAGCATTCCCAATTCGATTTGCTGCTTGTCTACGAAGAAATAATTGATGCCTAAAAACCAGGTTTTCTTTTTATCTAAACGGATGGTGTTGTTGGTCTGGATTAAAATACTTGTAGAGCTTATTTTGTTCTCATAAGTCGGGAAAACATCTCCGGAAGTGGGGTCTACACTGAGACTTCCGTTATTTACATTTCTCTGAACACCAATATTGAAGTTAGTTGTGAGGTATTGATTAAAAAAAGTCTTTTGCATTCCCAACATTGCAGACATCTCCTGTTTGTCCCCGAAATTGGTACGGATGTATCTCAGTTGTTTGTGAGCATCTTTTATCGGAAGATTGGTTAGGGGGTCAATCACAATATTTCCTTCCGCATCTCTTCTGTCTTTCAAAATATCTCTCTGCAAAGGAACCTGCGTAATAACATCTTTAAGTAATGAGTGGTTTAAAATCAGGAAATAAGAGTTTTTAAACATGTATGTTAATTCCTGGTTGTAAGATGAAGATGCTTTTACAAAAGGGTTGTTTTGAGTATAATTGTCTTCTGTAAGGATATTTCTCACAGGATTTAGTTCCCAAAAACTTGGTCTTCTCATTCTGCTGGAGAATGCATAGGATATATTGTTTTTATCATTGATGGCATAATTCAAACTTACATAAGGTAACAGGTTGTTGTAATCCCTTTCAATTTTTCTGTATTCCGGAGCAGCATTATCAGATGTTCCCAAACTATTGGTGATCTCATATCTGGTTCCTATTTTCCCTGAAAATTTATCTGAAAACTTTTTCTCTGCCGTTAAATAAAATCCATAAATATTTTCATCATAAATGAAATGATTAGGATTATTTTCTTCTGCTTCTAAAGGAGGTGCAGGGTTTTCTCTGTATGTATCGTTCTTGGTATCGTTGTCTGTTTTTGTTTTATTAAAATTTCCACCAATAGAAAGAGTGAAATCATTTTTAAACTTCTTGATGTAATCTACCATTCCCGAAAAATTGTTGATTTTTTGAGGGAGGTTTTGAATTATAGTTTGTCCTAAGCTTAAATCATTTCCAAAAGCATCTGCAAAATAAGTCTTGTTGTCTGTAAACTGGAATCTTTTATAATTAAGATAAGCCGCATTTACATTCAATTTACTCCCTAAAGAGTCGGTTTTCAATTCATAATTCAGGTTTAAAGAATTGTTGTAAGAACGCGCATCTTCGTTATTTCTTGAATTGGTGTAATTGATATTGTACTGATTTGTTTTTGGATCTAAAGAACGGATGGTATTAAACAAATTTACCGTAGAATTATAGCTTTTATTGGCATTTGTATTCCAAGATAATCCTAGATTACTTTTTTCGGTTAATTGATAATCGAAATTTACATAACCGCCGATGTATTGGTTAGGATCGTCGATATTTCCCGTCGATTCATTGGATGAAGAACTATTACCGTTTCTCAAAATATAATGTTGAGCCTGAATATTTTCTCCACCGTAAAGATTTGCACTGATTCCCAGCTTGTCTTTTCTATAGTTTGCAGAAAAACTTGCTGAGGTTCCGTTGTATTTGTTCTGCGAATTCGACATTCTCATATTTCCGTTCAGACCGTCGCTCATTTTCTTTTTCAAAACGATATTAATAATTCCGTCAGAAGATTCTACCTGAAATTCACTTCCAGGAACAGTAATGACTTCAATTTTCTGAATATTTTCTGCAGGAGTATTTTTTAAAAACTGAGCCAGAGATTCGACATCCATATTAGATTTTCTGCCGTTGATGAAAATGAGCGCATTGTTTTTTCCTGCTATTTTTAAAGTTTTATCATCCGTTGTAGATAAAAGAGGAGTTTGTCTTAAAAGATCAAAAGTTGTATTTCCTTTAGTTACGGGCGAAGCTGCAACATCATATACAAAACGGTCGCTTTGTTTTTTGAAGACTTGTTTTTTCATAACAACTTCTTCAATTTTTTGAGTTTTTATTGAATCTGTTTTTTTCTCTTGGGCAAATGCAAATCCGCTGAAGAAAAGTGCTGCAATGAATATTTGAGTTTTCATAATTGTATATTTTTAGTTTAGATGCTTGTATCTGTTATTAATTTACATTGCAAAGATATATAATAAAAATAGTATCATGCAATACAAAGTAGTAAAAATGTTTTAGTTTTAATTTTAACTATCTGATTATTAGTGTTTAAAATGTTTTTTGAAATTTATTTTTTCATCTTTACATTTAATAAGACAACTGAAATAACAGTTTTGTTACACTAATTTTAAAAAAATAATTTACATACCCGTTTTTGATTAAATGAACCTAAACTTTTAATTATTAGTATTTCATCCTACAAATATGTAGACAAGTGGTGGAATTAATTACAGGAGCAAGCCCGGTTACTCATCTTGGGAATATTACTGTTTGTACTTCTGCAACTGAATTTGTAAATTATCAGATCGTTTCGTAGCCAACTGTAAACTGTGTTTTATGATTTAGTACATTACTAGAAGCAAATAACCTAAGTGTTATGCATATTCAATCGCCGGCTGGATCTTACTTCCGACTTTTTGCTCCAGGAATAAATTCTGTAGGAATATATACCTCAGGTTTTACAGTTTTTAAAGTACTAAATACTCCAATTAATGCGACAGGAAATAATTTAACTCTACAGATAAGTCAATTTGGATCAGTAGATAATTATATAGATTTTACCATAAACGGTACTTATTCAGAGATAGTTAATAGGGGTCCGGTAACAAGAACACTATCCGTAACAGGACATGTGAAAAGAGATTTTTAAAGTATTTAAAACAAAATTATAACAGAAAAGGACTTGAAAAAGTCCTTTTTTTATTTTTATTCTCTATCGAAACGGGCAAGTTTTTTATCAATCCAAATGGTAGCAAAAGGAAAGAATGCAGAAATTAATGCGAAGACGGTATCCTCATCATCCCAAGTATAAATTTTTCTTACTGAAGGTAAAAATAAAAGATAAAGTGTGAAAAATAATCCGTGGATGCTTCCAATAGTACTGATGTAGACGATCGGTAAAATACCTTCAGGGTCAACCCGAATCCAAATCATTGCAGTGAAAAGAAAAAACCATGAAATCGCTTCTGCTAAGCAGATTTGCTTAAACCATTTGATAACTTTTTCCTGATCATATTTTGCGAAAAAATTTTCTAAAAACTCCATGATATTCAATTTTGCCTAACTTCTAACTTCTAACTTCTACTTGTAAAAACTACTTCCATCCAAATACTCAAAAACTTCTGGTGGAAGCATCGGTCGTACATTTTTCCCCTGCTTAATCATGTTGCGAATTTCTGTTGCAGACAATTCAATTACAGGAGCTTTTATCAAGGAAATATTTTCATGTTTTAGATATTCTGAATCTTTTTTATCATCATTAAAAACTCTTGGATACACAATAATGTGATGATTTTCAACCAAAAGTTCTGCATTTTTCCATTTGTGTAAACTCCCCAGATTATCTTCGCCCATAATTAAACTAAAAGAATAGTCTGGATGTTTTTCTTTGAGATAAGTCAATGTGTCAATCGTATAACTCGGTGTTGGAAGTGAAAATTCAATGTTTGAAGCTCGCATTTCAGGATAACTCTTTATTGCCAATTCTACCATGTCAAGTCTATTGTGGTCGTTTAGTAATGATTTTTTTTCTTTGAAAGGATTTTGCGGACTTACCACAAACCACAATTCATCCATATCTGAATTTTCAAGAATATAATTCGCCAGAATTAAATGGCCAATGTGAATGGGATTAAACGATCCGAAAAATAAGCCGATTTTTTTCATTCAATCAATTATCAATTTTGCTATGCAAGTCAACTAACGACGCTTGTCAAGTTTTTAATTATTTACCTTTCAATTTAGAAGGAAAATTCACTATTCACTTTCGTGAAATTTTACATCTTTAATATTCAGGCAATGTGTCACATTTCCTTTCCAGTGATTTTCTTCAAGCGTAAAAGCGATGTCGAAATTTTTCGTTCTGAAATCATCAGCAAATTGTCCCAATTTAAAACCAACGCATTCGATATTTCTACCTGTAGATTCCTGTTTGATATAAAATTTAAGGTGATTATTATCTTTACCCATTGTTTTTAAATAACCTGAAATTTTCTGGTTTCTTAAAACTAGATTAGGCTTCATATTTTGTGGCCCGAATGGAGCCAGTTTTCTATGAAAATTAATAAAATCTCTGTTGATTTCATCAATGTGAACATCACAATCAACAGTTATAGAGGGTTCTTTTTGGTGATCCTGTATTTTTTCTGCAACGATTTTTTCAAATTTGATTTTAAAATCTTCAAATTTAGATTTTTCCATTGAAAGTCCTGCAGCAGCGTGATGACCACCAAACTTCAGAAAATATTCCGAACAAAGATCAAGAGCTTCATGCACATCAAAATCTGATACCGATCTTGCGGAAGCTACCATTTCTCCATTATTTCCATCGGTAAAAACCAAAGTGGGTTTGTGATACGTTTCAATTAATCTTGATGCAACAATTCCGATAACGCCTTTGTTCCATTCAGGATGATAAACAATGGTGGAAAATTTTGTTTCCTGTTGAGATTCTATAATCTGATTTAATGCTGAAACGGTAGAATTCATATCGAGTTCCCGTCTTTCATCATTAAGATTCATGATGTCGCTTACAATTTGATGAGCGTGTTTCAAATTATCTGAAACCATCAATTCTACAGCAGCTTTTCCTTGAGAAATTCTACCAGCAGCATTTATTTTAGGCGCAATTTCAAAAACAATATTCGAAATTTCAAAATGAGAAAGTTTATCTTCCGGAATCAAAAGTCTCAGTCCCATATTTCGGGTCTTTCTGAGCATTTTAAGTCCCATTTTTGCTAAAACTCTGTTTTCTCCGGTCATTGAAACTATGTCTGCAGCAATTGATATTGCTAAAAGATCTGTCAGTTCAAAAAGTTCCTGTTCCGGTATTTTATAAATGGTATTAAGACCTTGGCAAAGTTTAAAACCAACGCCACAACCTGAAAGTTCTTTAAAGGGATATCGGCAATCGTTTCTTTTCGGATCTAAAACTGCAGTCGCATCGGGGATTTCGTCTCCCGGTAAATGGTGATCGCAGATAATAAACTCGATGTTTTTACTTTTGGCATAATTAATCATGTCAATCGCTTTGATTCCGCAATCTAATGCGATAATCAGCGAAAAACCATTTTCTTTAGCAAAATCGATACCTTCAGTTGAAATTCCGTAACCTTCAGAATTTCGGTCTGGAATATAATAATCTAAATATTTTTTCTGAACGATTTTGCTCAAGTAAAGATACATTAATGCAACGGCAGTTGTTCCGTCAACATCATAATCTCCGTAAACCATTATTTTTTCTCCATTTTCGATAGCTGTTGCAATGCGCTCTACCGCTTTTTGCATATCTGCCATCAGAAAAGGATTGTGAATATCGGTCATATTGGGCTTGAAAAATTCTCTTGCCTTCTGATAATTGTCAATGCCTCTGAGAACTAGTAGTTTGGATTCAAAAGTTCCAAAACCAAGCGACGAACTCAATCCATCTACAATTTCTTCATCAGGTTCGGTTTTATAAATCCATTTTTGGCTCATTTCACAAAAATAGGCAAAATTTATTTTAAAAGCTATTGAAAATTATGGGCAAATTCAAATTCATTTTAGATGAAATTTTGAAATATTTTTAATCAAATATGGTATATGTGATTAAATTTTTAGTAAAATTTAAAAATAATTGCAATTTATTAAAACCAAGTGTTGTTTGTTCTCGTAGATGATTTTAATACTAAACCTATTTAAAAATTATATTATGAAAAAAACAATTCAAGTTTCCAGCCAGGGAGCCACTCTGGATACCAGTAGAAGAAACTTCCTAAAACTAAGCGGTATTGGTCTTGCCGTAGCTGGTCTTACTTTGGTAGGATGTAACGATGATGATATGGATTACATGGAAAATCCCGGAATATTCGATTTGGGCAAAGGAGATGTAGGTATTCTTAATTATGCATATGCTTTGGAGCAGTTAGAAGCTGATTTTTATACGAAAGTTGTTAATAGCTTCTACAGCGGAATTTCAAATGCTGAAAAAGAAATCTTAACAGATCTTTATCACCATGAAGTTATTCACCGCGATTTTTTTAAAGCTGCAATTTCAGCTGCGACACAAAATGTTTTACCGACTTTAGAATTTCAATATCCAAATGTGAATTTTAATGACAGAACCTCCGTTTTAGCTACTGCAAAAGCTTTGGAAGATACAGGTGTTGCTGCATATAATGCTGCAGGAAAGTATATTACAAATCCTACCTACTTAGTTGTTGCGGGTAAAATTGTTTCTGTTGAAGCAAGACATGCTGCTGCAATCAGAGATTTAATTAATCCCGGAACGGCTGCATTCTCAGGAGATGATGTAATCAATGCAAACGGGCTTGATGTAGCTAAAGAGCCGAAAGATGTTGTAATGGCAGCTGGAGGATTTATAAAAACACCTTTCACTTGGAAAGAACAGGGCATTAACTAATTATCACATCAAAACCTATTATTATGAACATTCTAAAATTATTAGATAAACTTTCTGACGATTCTTTTTTTACAAGACAAACGTCTAGATCAGAAACATTTTCAGATATTTCAGCATTCGGAAAAAAAGCGGCAGTTGCTGCATTACCCTTAGGATTAGCCGGATTAATGTCAACTGATGCAAAAGCTGAAATATTGACTGAAAATGATCCTATAACTGCTAAGAAAAGTGCTTTAACAGATGCTTTACAATTAGCTTTAACCCTTGAATATCTTGAAGATGAATATTATAGAATAGGTCTTAATGCAGGAACATTGATTCCTACGGCAGACCGTACTGTTTTTACGCAGATTTCTAAACATGAAGCAGCTCATGTTGCATTTTTAAAAGCAACCTTAACTTCTTTAGGTGAAGCACCGAAAGCGAAGCCAACTTTCGATTTTACAGCGGGAGGAAACTTCACACCTTTTACTAATTATCAACAGTTTCTTATTTTAGCTCAGGCTTTTGAAGATACGGGAGTAAGAGCGTATAAAGGACAAGCGGGAAATGTAATGTCAAATAAAGCAGTTCTTCAGGCAGCTTTACAGATTCATTCCGTTGAAGCGAGGCATGCTTCTCAAGTAAGAAGAATGCGCTCAAACAAAGGCTGGATTGAATTAGCAAATGGAGGAAATATGCCCGCTGCAACAAATCCTGTTTATGCAGGTGAAGATGTTACAATGCAAGCAGGCTTTAATACTGCTACAAAATTCGGCGCAGCGGCTGGTTCTGCAGCTTATGACGAAATTTTGAGTGGTACAGATGCGGCTGCGATTGCCGGTTTGTTTATTGTTTAAGCATAAATTCTCATATATATTTAAATCCTTTTTCGGTATATTTCCGGGAGAGGATTTTTATTTTATAAAAAGTACTATCTTCACAGCACAAATTTTTATAGTATGAAAAAAATCTTAATTTCTGCACTTTTGATAAGTGCTGTAACGGGCGTTCAAGCTCAAAAAATCAATCTGGGAAAAGCTGCAGGTGTAGTTTCTAAAGGCGCTTCAGCTTTAACATTTTCTAATGCAGATGCAATTAAATTATCTAAAGAATCGGTGGATTATATGGATAAAAATAATCCGATTGCAGGCCCGAAAGATCCTTACACGGTTCGTTTAAACAAACTTTTTGCAAAACACAAATCTCAGGATGGTTTAAACTTAAATTATAAAGTTTACAAAGTGACCGACATCAATGCATTTGCTTGTGCCGATGGAAGTGTACGTGTTTTTTCTTCTTTAATGGATATCATGACAGATGATGAATTATTAGCGGTAATCGGTCATGAAATCGGTCACGTTAAAAACGAGGATACTAAAGATGGAATAAAGTCTGCTTATCTGAAAGCTGCAGCAATGGATGCGGCTTCATCAGCTTCTTCAACTGTAGCAAATCTAAGCGAAACCCAAGTTGGAAAAATGGCAAATGCTTTCCTTGACGCTTCTCACAGCAAAAAACAGGAAAATCAAGCTGACGATTATTCTTATGATTTTATGAAATCTAATAAATACAATGTTGTAGGAGCTTATACGGCATTCAAGAAATTGGCTTTACTTTCTGAAGGAGGTTCACCTCAGTCTAAATTCCAAAAAATGTTTAATTCTCATCCGGACAGTAATAAAAGGGCAGAAGCTATTAAGAAAAAAGCTGAAAAAGACGGTCTTTGGAAAGATCCGGGAACGGTTTCTTTACCAACGGCAAAACTTACAAAATAATTTAGTTTAAATATTTAAATAAAAACTCCTCAAGATTAATTCTGAGGAGTTTTCTTTTGTATAAATTGAATGTTCTTAAAAATTAAGCGTACATTTTTTCTCTTAATTCTTTGATCTTTTTGTCAGCAAGATATTCGTCGTAAGTCATTTCTCTGTCGATGATTCCGTTTGGAGTCAATTCGATGATTCTGTTACAGACAGTAGAAAGCATTTCGTGGTCATGAGATGACAATAAAAGATTTCCTTTGAAGTTCGACAATGAGTTGTTTAAAGTTGTGATACTTTCAAGGTCTAAGTGGTTCGTCGGTTCATCCAATAAAAGAACGTTTGCTTTCTGAAGCATCATTCTGCTGAACATACATCTCATTTTTTCACCCCCGGAAAGTACTTTACAAGATTTCAAAGCTTCATCTCCTGAGAAAAGCATTCTGCCTAAGAATCCTCTCATGAATTCTTCGTGACGCTCTTCATCATTTTTGGTAAATTGTCTCAACCAATCCACTAAACTGATGTCTTCCTGGAAGAATTTAGTGTTATCTAAAGGCATTTGAGATTGGTTTGTAGTAACTCCCCAAGCAACAGTACCTTTATCTGCTTCATTATTACCTGCTAATATTTCGAAAAATTCTGTTATTGCTAAAGTGTTTTTAGATAAAATAGCAACTTTATCATTCTTTTTCAGATTTAGATCGATATTCGAGAACAATAATTCGCCGTCTTTAGTTTTTTCAAGACCTTTTACATCTAGAATCTGATCTCCCACTTCTCTTTCCATTTCGAAAATAATCGCCGGATATCTTCTTGAAGATGGTTTAATATCATCAATGTTTAACTTGTCGATCATTTTCTTTCTCGCAGTTGCCTGTTTAGCTTTTGCAACGTTTGAACTAAATCTAGCGATGAAATCCTGAAGTTCTTTCTTCTTTTCTTCCGCTTTTTTGTTAGCTTGAGCTCTTTGTCTCGTTGCTAATTGAGAAGCTTGATACCAGAAAGAGTAGTTACCTGTATAAAGATTTAATTTAGCATAATCTAAATCTCCGATGTGCGTACAAACCGTATCTAAGAAGTGACGGTCGTGAGATACTACAATTACTGTATTTTCATAATCAGCCAGGAAATCTTCTAACCAAGAAATTGTTTCAATATCAAGGTCATTCGTAGGTTCATCTAAGATCAATACGTCAGGATTTCCGAAAAGTGCCTGAGCTAAAAGAACCTTTACTTTGTCCTTATTCTCTAGTTCGCTCATCAATTGGTAATGCATGTCATCTTTTACTCTTACGTTTGAAAGCATGGTTTGTGCATCAGATTCAGAGTTCCATCCACCCATTTCATCATAGATTACGCCCAATTCTCCGGCTTTAATACCGTCTTCGTCAGAGAAATCTTCTTTCGCATAAAGCGCATCCATTTCCTCTTTTATCTCGAATAATCTTTTGTTACCTCTTAAAACAGTCTCAAGAACAGTAAATTCATCATAAGCAAAGTGATCCTGCTCAAGAACTGACATTCTTTTTCCAGGTTCTAAAGATACGTGTCCTGTTGTTGGATCTTGCTTTCCTGTTAATATTTTAAGGAATGTAGACTTTCCTGCACCATTTGCTCCGATAATTCCGTAGCAGTTTCCTTTCGCAAACATAATGTTTACTTCGTCAAAAAGAACTCTTTTCCCGAATTGTAAAGATAAGTTAGATACTGTTAACATATAGTTTTGTAAATTTGGCGCAAAATTACGAAAAGAATTTGGGTAAATTATAATAATGTAATACTCAAGTTTTTATATGAAAGCAAATTTTGTATATTTATTAACAAAATTAATAATAATGAAGATTGAAAAAACAGTAAGGATATTAAATAAAAGAGCTCGGTTTGAATATGAAATTCTTGAGGAAGTAGAAGCTGGAATGGTATTGATGGGAACAGAAATTAAAGCACTGCGTTCTTCTAAAGCATCTATCACAGAGTCTTTTTGCCAGTTTATTGATGGCGAATTATATATCATTAATATGATGATTGATGAATATAAACTAGGAACTTTTTATAACCATAAAACAAAAAGGGAACGGAAGTTGCTGTTGCACAAAAGAGAATTGTTAAAATTTGAAAAAAAACTTAAGGATGCAGGCAATACAATCATTCCGCTTAAGCTTTATATAAATGATGGAGGAAAAGCTAAAATAATTATCGCCTTAGGAAGAGGTAAAAAACTCTTTGATAAAAGGGAGAGCATAAAAGATAGAGAAAATAAGCGAAACCTCGATAGAATATTAAAGAAAAGTTAAAAATCATCCTGAAAACTTTGTTTATAAAGAAAAATTATATTTATTTTGCAATATCAATTATTTAATCATTTAATTCTATGAAAAATCTAAAATTAGGAATTTCAGTATTGGCGCTTACGGTTGCTTCTACTGTTTTCGCTCAGACTACCAACAATCCGTGGATGATCGGGGTTGGTGCTCATGCGGAAAACCATACAGCACAGCGTGGTAATTTTACCAATACGTTTTCTGCTACTAATTTGACGAAAAATATGTTCAATGTGAACAATTTTTCTATTACACCACCACTTTCTAAATTAACAGTTGCAAGAAACATCGGTAAAGGTTTAGTTATCGACTGGCAAACTAGTGTAGGAAATGTTGAAAACAAAAGACTTAACATGGGTAAAGAATTCATGTTGATGACAGGTTTAGGTTTCCAAGCTAAAGCGGCTGGACTTATCTGGAATGAAGAGTCTTGGTTTGATCCATACTTGAGAGTTGGTGCTAACTATTTAAGACATGACTATACAAGTCTTTCTTTCCCAAGACAAACTTTCATCAACGGTAATCCTGCTGAAATGACTGCTAATGGAGATAACGGTATGGAAATGGGTAAAGCTAACCACTTCACAGTTTCTACAGGTGCAGGTGTTAACTTCTGGTTGACTAAGAACTTCGGTTTAGGTGTTCAGGGTGATTACGTTTCAACTCCTGGAGATAACGCAAACTATGCTAACTTTTGGCAAGCTTCTGCTTCATTGAACTTCAGATTCGGAAACAGAGACAGAGATAAGGATGGTATCTTAGATAAAGACGATTTATGTCCAGATACACCAGGTTTACCAGAATTCCAAGGATGTCCTGATACAGACGGTGATGGAGTTCCAGATAAAGACGATCAGTGTCCAGAAGTTGCTGGTCCGGTTGAAAACAATGGTTGTCCTTGGCCAGATACAGATGGTGACGGTGTAATCGACAAAGATGACGCTTGTCCATCAGTTGCAGGTCCTGCAGAAAACAACGGTTGTCCTTGGCCAGATACAGACGGTGACGGAATCTTAGATAAAGATGATGCATGTCCTACAGTTCCTGGAGTTCCAGAATTTAACGGATGTCCTCCTCCAGTAGTTGAAGAGCCAATTGAAGTGATTGTTACAAGAGAATTTAAAGATCTTTTATTTGACTTCAACAAAGCTACAATCAGAAAAGAATCTAATGGTAAATTAGATACAGCTGCAAAAATCATTAAAGATGCTCCAGCTCAAAACTTTGTGATTGTTGGTTCTACAGATAAAAAAGGTAGTGAAGCTTATAACTTAAACTTGTCTAGACAAAGAGCAGCTGCTGTAGTTTCTGCTTTGGAAGCTAGAGGTGTTAACCCTTCAGTATTGAAATCTATCGGTATCGGTGAACAAGACGCTCAAGTTCCAGAAACTGCTACTGACGCTGAAAGACAAGCAGACAGAAAAGTAATCGTAAGAGCTATCTCTGGATCAGAGTGGGAAACTTACAAGAAATCTGACTTACCAGTTAAAAAAGCTCCAGCTAAGAAAAAAGCTCCAGCTAAAAAGAAAAAATAATTAATTTTTCTAAATAATAAATACCCTCAGTTTTCTGGGGGTATTTTTTTTGTTGTTGATTTTGAGTATTTTTGTCAAAATTTAAATTATAAAATGGGAAGAGCATTTGAATATAGAAAAGCCTCCAAAATGGCTCGTTGGGATAAAATGGCCAAGACTTTTTCTAAAATTGGTAAAGACATTGCTTTAGCAGTAAAAGCTGGAGGAACTGATCCTGAAGCCAATCCTGCATTGAGAAGATGTATCCAGAATGCAAAGGGTGCAAATATGCCTAAGGATAATGTTGAAAGAGCAATCAAAAAGGCAGGTGGTGCAGATGCGGAAAATTATGAAGAAATCACTTATGAAGGTTACGGACAAGGTGGTGTTGCATTTTTCGTAGAATGTACTACAAACAATCCTACAAGAACGGTTGCAAACGTAAGAGCAATTTTCAATAAGTTTGATGGTAATCTTGGAAAGAATGGCGAATTAGCTTTTATATTCGACAGAAAAGGAATTTTTACAATCGATTTAGCCAAAGTTACGATGGATTGGGATGATTTCGAAATGGAAATGATCGACGGGGGCGCAGAAGATGTAGAAAAAGATGACGAAGAAGTAATGATCACAACTGCTTTTGAAGATTTCGGTTCTTTATCACACAAATTAGATGAACTTAAAATCGAAGCTAAAAGTGCAGAATTACAAAGAATTCCGAATAATATAAAAGAAGTCAATGCAGAGCAATTTAAAGTAAATATGAAAATGCTTGATCGTTTTGAGGAAGATGATGATGTGCAAAACGTATATCATAACATGGAAATTACAGACGAATTATTAGAATCGTTATAAAAGATAATATAGCATTCATACACAGTTCATTTTCAATTAGTTTCTTTGCAAAAGAATCAACTGTGCAATCGCCATCCTTGGTAATACAAAAATACTAATTGATATGGCGATCACATTTGATCATTTAGTAAGATAATATCTGCAAATGAAAAGAGACGTTGAACTGGTTGTTATTTCGGATGTACACTTGGGAACTTACGGATGTAAGGCTAAAGAACTTCTTAGATATCTAAATTCTATTCAACCGAAAACATTAGTTTTAAATGGCGATATCATCGATATTTGGCAGTTTAAAAAGTCTTACTTCCCTAAGCCTCATTTAAAAGTAATTAAAAAGATTATTTCTTTTGCTACGAAAAACACAAATGTCTACTATATTACTGGTAATCACGATGAAATGTTCAGAAAGTTTACCGACTTCGAATTGGGTAAACTGAAAGTCTGCGACAAACTTTGCCTTGAAATTAATCACAAAAAAACATGGATTTTCCATGGAGATGTTTTTGATGCATCCGTTCAGCATTCAAAATGGATTGCAAAATTGGGAGGAAAAGGTTATGACCTTCTCATTGTCATTAATAATGCTGTGAATTGGTTTTTAGAAAAAATGGGTAGAGAAAAATATTCATTTTCAAAAAAAATCAAGAATAACGTAAAAAAGGCGGTAAAGTATATTGGTGATTTTGAATTAACGGCGTCTGAACTGGCAATTGATAACGGCTATGATTATGTAATTTGTGGTCACATTCATCAACCTCAAATGCGTGAAGTAGTAAACAAAAAAGGTTCATGTACTTATTTGAATTCAGGAGATTGGATTGAAAATTTATCAGCTTTAGAGTTTAATCAAAATGAATGGACGATTTTTCACTATGAAGATCACAAGCATTTACTTAAAGATGATGAAACTGAAGAAATTCAGG
This sequence comes from Chryseobacterium luquanense, assembly GCF_026460945.1. Lineage (GTDB taxonomy): Bacteria > Bacteroidota > Bacteroidia > Flavobacteriales > Weeksellaceae > Chryseobacterium > Chryseobacterium luquanense. The sequence goes on along the minus strand of NZ_JAOVZV010000005.1, from coordinate 35,939 downwards.
ATATCAACAGTTCAGATCTTTTGAAAATTGTAACCCAATTTACTTAGTATGAAAGTTTTGTATGCATTTCAGGGAACAGGAAATGGTCATGTTGCAAGAGCGCAGGTAATCATCCCTATTCTTAAAAAATATGTTTCTGTTGATACTTTAATCAGTGGTCATCAATCTCAGTTGAAGGCTGATTTTCCAATTAACTTTCAACATAAAGGTGTTTCATTGCTTTACAATAAAACAGGCGGAATTTCCTATAAAAAAATTCTTTTTGAAAATTCTTTTCTCGAAGCTTTTAAAACCATTAAAAATATTGATTTAAGCAAATACGATTTAATCATCAATGATTATGAGCCTTTAACAGGTTGGGCTTGTAAAACAAAAAATTTAAATATGATCGAGCTGAGTCATCAAGCCTCAATGAGTTTTAAAGAAACACCAAAACCTGATAAAAAAGACTTTTTCGGAGAATTGATTTTAAAGTATTATGTTCCAAGTGAAAGAAAAATAGGTTTTCATTTTGATAACTATCATCCACAAATAAAAAAACCGGTTATCAGAAGAAAAATCAGAAATTTAAATCCCGATAAAAAAGGATTTTATGTGGTTTATCTTCCAAGTTTTTCAGATGAAAATATTATTAAAGTTTTAAAAGAAATTCCTGTAGAGTGGAAAGTTTTTTCAAAATACAGCAAACTTCAGGTGAAAGTTAAAAATGTTGAGATTTTCCCAATTGATGAGTTTCAATATTTAAAATCTTTCGAAAACTGTGATGGGATTTTATGCAATGCTGGCTTTGAAACTCCGGCTGAAGCACTTTTTATGGATAAAAAGCTATTCGTGATTCCTATTCACAATCAGTATGAACAGGAATGTAATGCGTGTGCTTTAGAGAAAATGGGAATTCCAAATTCTAAAATTTTAGACTCAGAAGAAATTAAAAACTGGGTTGCTTCAGATCTTCATTTTCAGGTTGATTATCCAGATAATATTGAAGATATTCTTCTGAATGAAGTTTTAGTTCTGTAAAAAAATATCTGCCACATCATTCATTCTTCTCATTACAGCTCTTGCATAAGAACAATGGGGATATACTTTCCACTTATTTTCTCTTGAAAATTTAATAGCTTCTTCTACAAGAAACTTTCCCATTCCGCGACCTTCAAACTCGGGATGAACCAATACGAAAGAAATAATCAATTTACTGTCATCAGGGAAAATCGTGTAAGTCAATCTCCCCACTTCTTTTATTTCGTTGTTGAGTGTAATAACTCCTCCGTTTCCTGATTTATTGTTTTCGAATTTCATAATTTACATTTTAATTAAAATTAAAAATACAAAAATTGAACCGCACAAGTTTTGATCTGCATTAATAAATGGATTAACATTAATTATCAATTCATTTTAGGCAATAATAAATTTTAAAAACAGAATCTTTTAAAAGAAAATACCAAATATTCCGTTTAATTCTTAAATTTGGCTTATGCGAAAGAATTTTTATCTTATCATTGTATCGTTATGTCTTGTGAGTTGCTATACTTATCAAGTTAAAAAGCCTGCAGATCCTACAGCAACCGATAATAAGCAAGATTCTAAAAGAAGTGCAGAGCTTGCAAAGGCATCTCAGGGAGAAATGGATAGTGAAAAAGCCGAATCTCAAAAATCAAATTCACAAGTAATTCCCGCTCCAATTAATGTGCAGGAGAAACTTGCTCCGAACAAAAATTTTAAAATTGATGTTGACGGTAAAAGTTATAAAATTATAGTTGACCGATGGGAAAGTGACAGTCTTGTTGCGCATTCGGTTCGTAACCCTAAAGTAATTTTCAAATTCCATAAGAATCAAATTAATAGCGAAAAAATTGCTGAAAAACAATTTTCAAAACCGATCGCTGATATTATAACTATTGCTGCTTATGCAGGAATTGGTGTTGGAATTTGGTCGCTTTTGAAATAATTTCTTTTAATTTTCTAATATTTAAATTAAAAACAACAATTCACTTACAAAGCATAATTGGCAATAATTAGCTGTCTTTTCCCGTATAATAATTATAATCTTTGATAACAACACCGATAAACTGTCTTTCGGTCATTTTTGTGGGGTCAACTTCCAGCTTGAGAATGCTTTTTATTTTTTCTGAAAGCTTTGTAATAATTTGTCGGTCATCAATTTTTAAAGCTTTTAAATAATTGTCTTTAATAATTCTCATGTCATTATCACTCAACCCAATCACTTGTGGAAAAGTTGGAATGTAATCATGATTGATGTTTTCAAGAATCGTATGAGAAATATTGATGTTGTTTTTCAATGAAATTACAGCTGTTCCGGAAGCGATATCACCCAAACGCTGATTATTTTTAGAAACAATCATCGAAATTAAACCAACAATTCCTACAAAAGTTGTGTCGATTAATCTAAAAACCCAGCGAATCAGATAATCCCCAAAACTCGCTTGGTAACCGTCGATTTTTACCACACGTATTTTCATTACTTTTTTTCCGGGAGTCTGCCCTTCCATCAAGCTTTCCAAAACTAACGGATAAAGCGAAACGGGCAATGTGAGAACAATGTAAATTGCGTTTTGAGACCAGGAATCTAAACCATCTAAAATATATCCTAAATTGAAAATATTAAAAAATAAATAGAACGTCGCAACAACATATGCCGCCTTGATAAGAAAATCTATAATGTACGCTACTATTCGTTCTCCGATACTTGCAGTGATAAAATTAATATTTACATTTTGGGAGGTATTTATCGCAATTTGAGACATAATTTTTATTATTTTAGCCTTACAATTATGAGAGAAGTTTATTTCATTAAACAAAATAAAGAAAAATGGTTGGGAATTGAGCAGGTTGTTCAAGGGAAAATTAAAAAAAATCCTGATGACCTGTCTTCGTTGTATATCAACCTTGTCAATGATCTTTCTTTTGCCCAGACTTACTACCCGAAAAGTAATACTACGGTTTATCTTAATCATCTTTCGTCTCAGATTTTCCAGAAAATTTATAAAACTAAAAGAGTTGAAGAAAACAGACTGATTTATTTCTTCAAAACAGAAGTTCCTTTGATTGTTTATGAAAACAAAAGATATTTAGTCTACTCTTTTTTGTTCTTTATATTTTTTATGCTGATTGGCGTACTTTCAGCGATTTATGATAACGAATTTGCCAATCTCATTCTGAGTGAAGGTTATGTAAATATGACCATCGAAAACATCAAAAACGGAAATGCAGTTGGCGTTTATCAGGATGGCTCCACTTGGGGAAGTACAATCGGAATTACCGTCAACAATATCATCGTGGGTGCAAAACTTTACATTTACGGAATCACTTGCGGAATCGGAACGTTGTATCTTTTGATGCATAACTCAATTATGGTGGGAACATTTCAGTATTTTTTCTATCAACATGGAGCTTTAGGAGATAGTGCAAGAGGAATCTGGCTTCATGGAGCATTTGAAATTTTCAGTATGGTTGTGGAAGGAATGTGCGGTTTGATTTTGGGAACTTCTATTCTTTTTCCAAAAACGCTGTCAAGATTTAATTCTTTTAAAAACGGATTTAAAAATTCGTTCAAAATATTTTTAAGTACAATTCCCTTTACAATCTGTGCCGGAATTCTTGAAGGTTATGTTACGAGACATGCATTAGAAATGCCTTTAATATTAAATCTTATCATTATTTTTGGATGTTTGGGAATCATCGGCTTTTATTATTTTGTGTACCCAAGAATTGTTAACCGAAGAATAAAAAACCTTATCAATGATGCAGTTTTATAAAAAAAGAGATTTCGGAGCTCTTATTACAGATAGTTTTACATTTTTCAAACTGTATGGTAAAAACTATTTCAAAAATTACATTCTGCTGAATGGTCTTTTGCTGATTCTCATGGTGACGATTTTTATTTTCGGCTACAGAGAACTATTTATGCAGATTTTCGGGTCAAATATGAGCGGAGAAAGTTATTATTTCGAGTCTTATTTTGAGGATAATATCGGAATGTTCATCGTCATCGGAGTAATCACATTTTTGCTTTTCATGACAATGATGATTGTCAATTATCTTTTCCCTGTTTTTTATCTTAAAAGATTAGCTCAAGGTGAAACCAAAATAAAAACCGACGATATTTTTGTTGATTTTAAGAAAAATGCAGGAAGAATTGGTAAACTTTTGTTGGGATTGATTTTCATAGTGACACCAATAGCAATCATCATTATTGGAATTTCTTACGCATTAATGCTTGTTATTATTGGCTTTTTTCTTTTGCTGCTCATATTTCCGGTCGTGATCAATGTGATTAATTTTCTGATGTATGATTATTTTAACAGCAAAAGTGGTTTTTTTGAAAGTTTAAGCTATTCCATTCGTTCACAATTTTCTTATGCAAATAATAGAGAAGGTTCACCTTTCTGGAAATATTGGGGTGCAACAATAGTTATACTTATTATTTTGTATGTCATTACGACTGTTTTTACGATGATCCCGATGATATTTTTCATGCTGAAAATTACCACAATGTCACCCGATGGAAATTTTGAACAAAATCCTTTTGCCGGAAGTTTCGGTATCTTAATTTTTGTGATGTATGGGGTTTCAACGTTGATTTCATTTTTCCTTTCGAATATATTGTACATCAATTCAGGGTTAATGTATTACGACAGCAGAAGAGATTTTCACCAAAAAGTTGAGTTGGAAGAAATTGAAACAATCGGTATCAATGAATAAATTGTTATTGTTTTTACTGATTTTTCTGAATTTTGGGTTTGCAAAAGCTCAAGAATATGATGATGAATATTCTGATGATTATACAGAGGTTGCTACTGCAGATACTGTTTTTACAAGTCATTACAAAAATATGTACGTTGCAGATTCTATTTTAAAGACCAATCCGCAAACTGAAAATACGGTTTTTCCAAAGAAATTTAAAGAAAATCTTCCTTCAAGATATAAAGGAAACGAATTTGATTATACCACTTCAAAGCCCAGAGAATCATTTTTTGAAAAACTTCAGCGAAAACTGATTCAATTGATCAGAAGTATTTTTGGTGATACAAGCTTAGAAACTTCTTCACAGATTACAGGGCTAATCATTCGGCTTTTTGCGATTATTTTGGTAGGCTTTTTATTATATTTTATCGTTAAATTTTTGATTAAAAATAATGGGAGTTTATTTTTTGGAAATCAAAATAAAAAAATAGAAATTAACGACGAAGAGCTTCAAGAAAATATTCACGAAATCAATTTTCCACAAAGTATTGCCAAATTTGAAAATGACGGAGATTACCGTTCTGCTGTTCGTTATCAGTTTTTATTTATCCTTAAAAAATTAAGTGATAAAAAACTCATTCTTTGGAATCCCGAAAAAACAAATAAAGACTACGTTTCAGAATTACAACTCAACCATTTGAAAAACGACTTTTACAATCTTTCTTATATTTTCGATTACGTTTGGTACGGTGAATTCAGTATCGATGAGCAGAGTTACAATAAATTTAAAAATCAATTTCAAGGATTTAAGCCTTAAATAAAACTTCTTACAATGAATAAAACTTTCAAAATATATGCTGTTATCTTCATCATTATCATGGTGATTTGGGCATTGCTTGAAGTGAGTAAAAAGGAGGTTACAGACTGGCGAAAAAACTTTGATGTGAATGAAAAATCGCCTTTCGGTTTGTTTGTCTTTAATAAAGAAGTAAAAGATTTATTCAAAAATAATTTTACCAAAATTGATATTACTCCATATCATTATTACTCGGAAAAAAACAAAAAGCCACACAATATTCTCGTTGTAGAAAGCGAAGTAGATCAGGAATCGTGGAACAAAATTTTGGATGAGGTTTCCAAAGGTTCCGATGCGATGATTATTGCAACCCGGATTCCGAAAAATATCTCAGATTCGATTGGTTTTTACAATTCAAAAATATCTTTTGAAGAACATAATGTTTTAAAACTGACCGACAAAAAATATCAAAATGATTTTATTGAATTAGATAAATTTCCGTCTGGTAGAGGTTTTTCTTACATCAAGCCCAAAGTTCAGGTTTTAGGAAAAACGATTGAAGAGAATAATGAAGATCAGGCAAATTTCATCAAAGCACCTTTTGGAAAAGGAAATATTTATGTGCATTGCGAGCCGCTTTTTCTTACCAATTATTATCTTCTGAAATCTGGAAATGTAAAATATGCTCAAAGTGTCTTTTCATATTTGGGAGATAAAGAAACAATATGGTTTGTAGAGAGTAATACCAAAGAATCGAGTTCTTTATTAAGATTTATTCTTGCAAATCCGGCTTTGAAATATGCTTGGTGGGTATTTTTAGGCGGAATAATTTTGTTTATTTTCTTTAATGTAAAACGAAAACAAAGAATCGTCCCCATCATAGAACCTTTAAAAAATACATCTGCTGATTTTGTAAAAAGTATTGGAAATCTTTACCTACAGGAAGGAGATTTTCACGATATGATGGCAAAGAAAGCTCAATATTTCTTAAATAAAGTAAGACTTGATCTTTTAATTGATACTCAAAATTTGGATGAAGAATTTTCAAAAAAGCTTCAACTAAAAACTGGTAAATCTGCTGAATTGGTAAATGAAGCAATCTCATTAATTAAAAAAGCACAAGATCCTTACGCCGGTGTCATGAAAGAAGACTTGGGAAGAATGAATAAACTTTTGGATGAGATAATGAAATAAACATGGAAATGAGAAAGGCTTCACAGCAGCGAAATTACTTTTCAAAATAAAAACGAATTAGTATGGAAAATAACATAGAACAGAATTTAGAAAATCAAAATTCTATCAACTTAAATAAAGAGCAAAAAGATCAGAGCCAATTTGAATCAAGAATTGATATGATAGATCTTCGTGAACATTTAAATAAAGTAAAAACAGAAATTGCAAAAGTTATTGTCGGTCAGGAAAACATGGTCGAACATCTTTTGGCTGCTTTGCTTTCGAATGGTCATGTTTTGATTGAAGGAGTTCCTGGAGTTGCGAAAACAATTACGGCTAAATTATTGGCAAAAACGATTGATGTAGATTTCAGCAGAATTCAGTTTACACCAGATTTGATGCCTTCAGATATTTTGGGAACCTCTGTTTTCAGCATGAAAAATTCTGAATTTGAATTTAAAAAAGGCCCGATTTTCTCAAGTTTTATTCTTATTGATGAGATCAACCGTTCTCCGGCAAAAACGCAGGCTGCTTTGTTTGAGGTAATGGAAGAAAAACAGATTACAATCGACGGTACTCGTTATGAAATGGATGAACCTTTTTTGGTAATTGCTACTCAAAATCCAATCGAACACGAAGGAACGTATAGACTTCCTGAAGCTCAGCTCGATAGATTTTTGTTTAAAATAAATGTTGGTTATCCTACGCTTGAGCAGGAAGTTGCAATCATTAAAAATCAGCATAACAATAGACTTGAAGATAAAACTGAAGCTGTAAATAAAATAATTTCTGCTAAACAGCTTAATGATTATCAAAAATTGGTAAAAGAAATCATCGTTGAATCTCAACTGATTGAATACATTGCTAAAATTATTATCAACACCAGAGAAAACCAATTTTTATATTTAGGAGCTTCACCGAGAGCGAGTTTAGCATTATTGACGGCTTCGAAAGCTTTCGCAGCATTGAGAGGAAGAGATTTCGTAACTCCTGAAGATATTAAAGAAGCGAGTTATGCAGTTTTAAGGCACAGAGTAATCGTTTCGCCGGAAAGAGAAATGGAGGGTTTAACGGCAGATGAAATTATAAGACAGATTTTAGAGGGAATAGAAATTCCTAGGTAATGTTATAAATGATTTGATTTAAATCAAAAGAAATTGCAATCTTGAAAAAACTTTACATCAACACACGCTTTTTTTTCGCACTCATCGGTGTGGGAATGCTTTATGTTTTGGCATTTTTCTTTCCTTTTTTTATGTTTTTAGGACATGGTTTTTTGTTATTGATTTTCCTTACAGTATTTGTTGATTATTTACTTGTTTTCAGGCCCAAAGATGCCGTTTTGGCACAGAGAATTTTACCGGAAAAACTATCAAATGGCGATGAAAATGCAGTGAAAGTTGATATTAAAAACAATTACAGTTTTAAAATTAATGTAAAAATTATTGATGAAATACCATTTCAGTTTCAAAAGAGAGATTTTTTGATTAAGAAAGAAATTTCGTCCGGAAAAAATACTTTATTTCAATATTTTCTAGAACCGAAAGAGCGTGGAGAGTACAATTTCGGAGCTTTAAATGTTTACGCTTCTTCACCAATAGGTTTCGTTTCGAAAAGATTTATTTTTCAGAAAGACACTTCGTTAGCTTCTTATCCGTCGTTTATTCATTTGAGAAAGTACGAATTGATGGCACTTCAGAACGAATTTCTTTTAGGAGGAATCAAAAAAATCAGAAAGTTGGGACACACAATGGAGTTTGAGCAAATCAAAGAATATGTTCCCGGAGATGACGTTCGAACGATCAACTGGAAAGCAACTTCAAAAACGAATCGCCTAATGGTGAATCAGTTTCAGGATGAAAAATCGCAACGTATTTTTATGCTGATTGATAAAGGTAGAACTATGAAAATGCCTTTCAACGGTTTGAGTCTTCTCGATTATTCAATCAATGCGACGATGGCTTTGTCTCATATTATTTTGAAAAAAGGAGACCGCGCCGGAATGATGACTTTTTCGAAAAAAGCAGAAAATAAAGTGGCTGCCGAAAATAAATCAGGACAGTTAAGAAAGATTTCTGAAGCTTTATATAATATTAAAACCGATTTTTTTGAAAGTGATTTTAATAGATTGTATCAGGATGTGAAATATTCTATCAATCAGCGAAGTCTGGTTTTGCTTTTCACTAATTTTGAAACGTTGGATGGATTAAATCGTCAGATGAAATATCTTCGAGGAATTGCCAAAAATCATTTGTTAGTCGTTGTCTTCTTTAAAAATACTGAAATTCAAAACCTTATTCATACGAATCCTGAAAGTATGCAGGAAATTTATGACGAAATTATCGCCGAGAAATTTGAGTTTGAAAAGAAACTGATCATTCAGGAATTAAGGAAATACGGGATTTATTCAGTGTATACATTGCCTGAGAATTTAAATGTAGATGTTATTAATAAATATCTTGAAATAAAAGCAAGAGGAATTTTATAAAATAAACCAATGAAAAAAATATTAATTATTACGGCAATTTCATTATTTGCCGTAAGTTGTGAAAATAATAAACGAGAAAAAGTTCAGCGAGAAGGCGAACCAGATGTTATATTTGTGGAAAATCAGGATAATGAGATGAATGCGGCTATTGAAAATGCTAAAAAAACTTTCAAAACAGGTTTTCATCAAGCTCTTTTAAGCAAAAATCCGAACTTTTCTAATTTCGTTATAAAACAGAGATTCGATACTCCGGATGGAGGAGGGGAACATATGTGGATTGGTGATATTGTTTTTGATAAAGGAAAATATCGTGGTATTGTACAAAACGAGCCGATGCAACCCCTTGATGTAAAACTTGGAGATGAGGTTGTAGTCAATATTGAAAATCTTTCAGATTGGATGTACTATGATAAAAATCTTGTGAAAGGAGCTTATACCGTAAAAGTTTTAAGAAAAACAATGACCGATGAAGAAAAGAAACAAATGGATTCTCAAGGCTTGATTTATGAATAAATTTACAAATAATTAAAAATGAAAATAACTTTAAACAGAATAAACGACGATTTTTTATTTGAATGTACCAATTCGCAGGGAAACTCAATTTTATTGGATAATACTTCTCAACAGGGAGCAAAAGGTGTTTCACCAATGGAAAGTGTTTTGATGGCTGTAGCAGGTTGTAGCGGAATCGACGTGGTTTCAATTCTTAAAAAACAAAGACAGGAAATTACCGATTTTAAAGCTGAAGTTGAAGGTGAAAGAATTCCTGTGGATGATGCAAAACCATTCAAATCAATTATGGTAAAGTTTTTTCTGGAAGGAAATATCGATCCTAAAAAAGCTTTGAAAGCATCAGAATTATCTTTTGAAAAATATTGTTCAGTTTCTAAAACTTTAGAACCAACTGTAGAAATTGGTTACGAAGTTTTTGTAAACGGAGAGAAAGTTGAGTAATAGAGTGGGAGAGTTTTAGGGTTTGAGAGTTGTTGAAAATTTTACTTATTCATAACTCTCAAACACTATTCACTCAAACACTCCAACCCAATTATGCCAATCTTGGCTTCATCAATTTTGCCACCGTTGCCGTCCAACCTGTTTGATGCGATGCACCAACTCCTCTTCCGTTATCTCCGTGGAAATATTCAAAGAAAGTAATGTAATCTTTGAAGTTGGGGTCGTAATTAAATTTATAATTTCCACCATTGAAAGCACGTTGTCCACTTTCATCTTTCAGGAAAATAGAGCACAGTCTTCCGCTGATATTTTGAGCAACTTCATCTAAATTTTTCTTTTCACCACTTCCTGTTGGGAATTCTACTTTTAAGCTGTTTCCATAATAAAAATGAAAACGCTGAAGACTTTCCACAATTAAAAAGTTTATAGGAAACCAAATCGGACCTCTCCAGTTACTGTTTCCGCCAAACATTCTGCTGTCACTTTCTGCAGGAGTATAATAAACCACATTTTTATTGCCATGAACAGTAAACACAAACGGATTCTCCTCATAAACTTTTGACATTGCGCGGATCCCGTAAGAACTCAGAAATTCTTTTTCGTCAAGCATTCTGTTCAAAACTTTTGTCAGTCTTGTTTTCCTTAAAATACTCATTAAATGTTTTCTGCCACTTCCTTCTTCATCCCAATGTGAAACTAAAGAAGTTAATTCTGGTTTATTTTTTAAAACCCATTCCATTCTTTCACGGAAATTCGGCATTTTATCAAGCAAATGATGATCGATAATTTCAACCGCAAACATAGGAATTAACCCTACAATACTTCTCAGTCTCAAAGAAACACTTTCTCCATTTGCTAATTGCAAAACATCGTAGAAAAATCCGTCTTCTTCATTCCACAGTCCTTCTTTGCCTTCACCCATGTTTTCCATCGCTTCTGCAATATAGAGGTAATGCTCAAAAAATTTGATCGCCATATCTTCATACACCTGATAATATTGAGCTAATTCCATAGAGATTCGCATCATATTCAGTGCATACATTGCCATCCAGCTTGTTCCATCGGCTTGCTCCAGATGTTCGCCATCTTTCAGTTCCATATTTCGGTCAAAAGCACCGATATTATCTAAACCTAAAAAACCGCCACCAAAAATATTTTTACCGTTTTTATCTTTTCGGTTGACCCACCAAGTAAAATTTAGTAATAATTTTTGGAAAACTTTTTCAAGAAATAAAAGATCAGGTTTCCCGTTGGTTTTTTCATCAATTTTAAAAACCCTGAAACAGGACCAGGCATGAACTGGCGGATTTACATCGCTTAAATTCCATTCGTAAGCCGGCATTTGTCCGTTCGGATGCATGTACCATTCTTTGGTCAGCAAAAGCAATTGGTTTTTAGCAAAATCTGCATCAATAATCGCAAACGGAACGCAATGGAATGCCAAATCCCAAGTAGCATACCAAGGATATTCCCATTTATCGGGCATCGAAATAATGTCTTTATTGTGAAGATGCTCCCATTCCGTATTTCGAACGTAATTGTTGAAATCTCGTGGAGCTTCATGATTAGGATCACCCTTTAACCATTTTCCAACGTTGTAATGATAGAATTGTTTGTTCCATAAAAGTCCTGCAAAAGCCTGTCTCTGAACATTTTTTTCATCATCATTAAATATATCCTGCTGTACTTCAGCATAAAATACATTTGCCTCATTAATTCTTGCATTAAAAATATCATCAAACTGATAAAATGCATCATCCATGTCATAAGGCGATAATCTGAATTCAAAAACTTCAGATTTTCCCGCATCTATAATTTCGTCAATTACAAAAGCAGCTTTCGTTCCTTCATTTTCAGGATTGATGGTGTTTTTTTGATGAACAATATAGTCGTTGATTCCGTCTTTGTAGTAAGCGTTTTCGACTATTGGAGTTCCATGAAGCTTAGGATTATTTGTTTCATTCTCACAGAAAACTCTTTTCGCATTTTTATTTTTTGAGTAAAACTTTTTTATAGGAATACTGTCGTGATTGACATTGATGCAACCTTCTTTTCCTGCTTCAACCTGACCTTTATACTCATTATAACCCCATTTCCAGTTGTTTCTGTACCAAGTTGTTGGCAAAATAACAATTGGAGCAGCTTTATTGCTCCTGTTACACACGGTTACTCTTACCAAGATATCATGAGCATCAGATTTACAGTATTCTATAAAAATATCAAAATATTCATCTTTATCAAAAATTCCTGTATCAAACAATTCATATTCAGGTTCTTTTTTTGAACGTCTTGCATTTTCAGCAACGATGTCGTCATAAGGAAATTCCTTGATAGGATATTTATACAGCATTTTCATGTAGCTGTGAGTCGGTGTATTGTCAAGATAATAGAAAATTTCTTTTATATCTTCTCCATGATTTCCCTGCGGATTGCTCAGCCCGAAAAGCCTTTCTTTTACTCGTTTATCTTTTTTATTCCAAAATGAAATGGCAAAACAGAAAATTTGTTTGGGATCTGAAATTCCGGCAATACCTTCTTCACCCCATCTGTAAGTGTGACTTTCTGCAATATCATGATTGGCAAAATGCCATGCATTTCCGTTGTTACTGTAGTCTTCACGCACATTTCCCCACTGCCTGTTGCTGACATAAGGCCCCCAGTTTTTCCAGTCTTTATCTTGTAATCTTTGCTTTTCAATGTTCATTGCCAATCATTTTCATTGCTAAGTTAATTTTTTTGAGAAATAATTCCAATTTTTTTAATCTGAATAATTCTTAACAATCCAATAAAAACCTCACTAATATTAAGTTTCATGATGTTTATTAAATATTTTTAATTTTTAAAAAGAAATGTATTATCTTTGCACCATTCGATCATTCACATATTGAAAATGTTATCAAGAAAGGTTGAGGGACAGACCCTGTGAAACCTTAGCAACCCTTTGCGCAAGCGAAGAAGGTGCTACGTTCTACCAAAAGTTTTTATTTTTTGGACAGATAACTTACTGAAGTTCTTTTCAGCCATTTCTCATGGCATTTTCAAATTGTATTATCAAAAAGTATAATAGAATTGAAAACAGAACTGCAACATATTAATTTTCCGTATCAAACCGATTCCCAAAAGGAATACAATATCTCATTAAGCTACCAGCTTTTTGGGCAAGACCTGTTTTCTGCACCCATCATTCTAATCAATCATGCTTTAACCGGAAATTCAAACGTGGCCGGAGAAAAAGGTTGGTGGAAACAGTTGATTGGTGAAGATCAGGTAATTGATACCAATAAATATACAGTGCTCTGTTTCAATATTCCCGGAAACGGATATGATGATTTTTTAATTAATGACTGGTCAGATTTCACGCCTTCAGACATAGCCAATATTTTTCTTGAAGGTCTTGAAATTTTACATATTAAAAACGTTTACGCTATTATCGGAGGCTCTTTGGGAGGTGGAATTGGCTGGGAAATGTTGGCTAAAAATCCAGATCTGGCAGAGCTTTTTATTCCAATTGCCTGTGATTCTAAAACCCATGATTGGTTACACGCCCAATGTCTGGTTCAGAAATTTTTGTTAAACGGAAATGATGAGCCACTGCAGAAAGCAAGAATTCATGCGATGCTGTGCTACAGAACACCTCAATCTTTAAACGACAGATTTCAAAATACATTCAATCTTGAAAAACAAAAGTTAGAATCGGAAGACTGGCTGGATTATCATGGGAAATCTCTTGCCGAAAGATTTAGTTTAAAATCTTATCAGTTGATGAACCATTTGCTGATGAACATTAATGCAAACGATAAAGATTTAGGTAAAATCAAAGCACGAATGCACATGATCTCTGTAGATACCGATCTTTTTTTTCCGGCTTCTGAAATCCGGATGTGTTTTAATAAACTGAAAGCTGAAAAAGACGATGTTTTCTACCACGAGATCAAATCAATTCACGGGCACGACGCCTTTTTAATGGAATACGAACAGTTAAATTATATCATAAAAAATATTTTGTAGATGAAAGCGAATGCAAACGAAATAAAATTTTTTAAAAACAGATCAATCATCAAATTTGAAGGAGCAGATTTTTTAGGCGAAATCGGGATTGACGGAAGGGTTTTTAAGGCGCTTACTCTGGCGCGAATCAGTGTAGGAGTAATTTCTCAGCAGGCCGTTGAGAACGGATTGTCAATTCTTGTACACGAAGATGATTCTGAAAAAGCAGTAACCTGTCTGATTGAGGAGTTTGCTCCCGAAAGAAAATCAGGAAAAGTTTCTCAGATTTACAGCATCAACAATGTGTCTGTCATTGGTTTTGTGGCGGATGATTTAAATAAAATACTTTCAGAACTGGCGAGAAACAATGTTTTCCCGTTGCTTTTGAATCAAAATTCAAGCGAGAAGCGCATCAATATTGTGGTGACTTCTTCTCAGGATGAGAAAACTAAAAACATCATTGAATCGGAAATTTTCAAGAAACCAAAGACGGTTCACCTGGCCATTATCGGTCACGGAAATGTTGGGAAAACGTTAATCGAGCAGGTCTTACATTCTTCCGAAGAAATTAAAAGAAGGAAAAACATTCACCTGAAAGTCGTGGCAGTGGCCAATTCCAGAAAAATTGCTTTCAATAAAAAAGGATTTGATAACACATGGAGCGATGAGGTTTTTGCATCTGAAAAATCTTCAAATGTTGAGGAATTAATTAATTTCTCAAAAGAAAATCAGCTTGAAAACCTGATTGTAGTAGATAACACAGCAAGTGTAGACTTCGTCAAAAACTATCAGGCTTTGGCTGAAAATGGATTTGATTTAGTTTCATCTAACAAAATTTTCAATACCCTTCCGATTGAAGAATATCGTAAACTAAGATATACGTTGAACAAAAATAACAAGCGTTATCTTTACGAAACCAATGTGGGTGCAGGTTTACCGTTAATTGATACGATCAAACTTTTACACCTTTCAGGAGAAAATATCACCAGAATCAAAGGAGTTTTCTCTGGTACATTGAGTTATGTTTTCAATAATTTTTCTTTGCGTGATGATAAATTTTCGACCATCGTAAATGAAGCTTTAGAAAAAGGCTTCACAGAACCGGATCCGAGAGAAGATTTATCAGGAAATGACGTTGCCAGAAAACTGTTGATTTTGGCGAGAGAATTAGATTTAATTAATGAATTCAGTGACATTAATATTCAAAATTTAGTTCCTGAAGCACTGCTTTCAGTTTCAAAACAGGAATTCCTTTCAAGATTAGAAGAATTAGACGAGGAATACGACAAAATCAAGAAAAATCAGGAGCCAAATTATGTTTTAAGATATGTTGGTGATCTGCATGGAGATTTACAAAAAGAAAAAGGTGAGCTGGATGTAAAATTAATTTCTGTTCCTGCAACTTCAGCTTTAGGACAACTGAAAGGTTCAGACTCAATTTTTGAAATCTACACCGAAAGTTATGGTGAAAACCCAATCGTCATCATGGGAGCCGGAGCCGGAGCGAAAGTGACTGCCCGCGGCGTTTTTGGTGATATTTTAAGATTGAGTGAAACGAAGTAGGTTTTGTAAAAAGTATAAAGTAGAAATGTAAAAAGTCCCAACGGGACGATTTAATTAAGGATAGGATGCAATCCTATCAATCAAATTCATATAAAAATGGAAAACGAAAATTTTGAAACCCTCGCAATAAGAACTCAAACCGAAAGAACTCAGTTTGACGAACATTCTACGCCTCTGTATCTTACTTCAAGCTTTATTTTTGAGGATGCGGAAGATATGAGAGCGAGTTTCGCTGAGGAGAAATCAAAAAATCTGTACAGCAGGTTTTCAAATCCGAACGTTACAGAATTTACAGATAAAATTGTAAAAATGGAAGGCGCAGAAGCAGGGTACGCATTTGCCACCGGAATGGCTGCAATTTACTCTACCTTTGCAACATTGCTGAATGCGGGAGATCATATCGTGAGCTGTCAGTCGGTTTTCGGATCTACGCATACATTGTTCACAAAGTATTTCCCGAAATGGAATATTGAAACCACTTATTTTAAAGCAGAAGATTCTGAAAATGTAGAAAAGTATATCAGACCCAATACAAAAATTCTGTATCTGGAAACGCCGACCAATCCTGCGATAGAAATTTTAGACTTAGAATATTTTGGTCAGATTGCTAAAAAACACAATCTGATTTTTATTGTAGACAACTGTTTTGCGACGCCTTACCTTCAGCAGCCAATAAAATACGGAGCTGATCTGGTTGTTCATTCAGCGACAAAATTGATTGACGGTCAGGGTCGTGTTTTGGGTGGAGTAGCGGTAGGAAGAGAAGATTTAATCAGAGAAATTTATCTTTTTGCCAGAAATACAGGGCCTGCGATGTCGCCATTCAACGCCTGGGTTTTATCAAAAAGCCTGGAAACGCTGGCGATTCGTGTAGAAAGACATTGCGCAAACGCTTTGAAGGTCGCAGAGTTTTTAGAAAATCATCCAAATGTTGACTTGGTGAAATATCCATTTTTAAAATCGCATCCGAGTTATGAAATTGCCCAAAAACAAATGAAGCTGGGCGGAAACGTGGTTGCTTTCGAAATCAAAGGTGGCATTGAAGGTGGCAGAAACTTTTTAGATAAAATAAAAATGTGCTCGCTGTCTGCCAATCTGGGCGATACCCGAACGATCGTGACACATCCGGCATCTACAACGCACTCGAAACTGTCTGATGACGAAAGAAATGAAGTGGGAATCACCGCAGGATTGGTACGCTGCTCGGTAGGTCTGGAAAATGTGAATGATGTTATTGCAGATTTGAAGCAGGCGTTGGGGTAAGATTGCTTAGTTTGTCGTGAAAGGGCAGAATCAACAGCCGGTGGTGGAGTCGTATGAATAGAGATGTAAAAGTAATATGTTTTGAAGGTCTACATCACTATTTTTGTAACAAATTCCAGTTCATCACAAATGAAAATTGTATTTATGAAGATGAGAATTGGAAGTTTGGATTAGCCCTGAAAGGGCAAAAGCAACAGCCTGTGGTGAAGCCACAGGAATAAGAATATATTATTACAAAGCCCTGAAAGGGCGTCATCACTTTAAGATAAATAAAAAAAATATGTCACAATCTTTAAGCAAAATTTATGTCCATATTATTTTTAGTGTCAAAAATAGAGAACCTTTAATTCAAGACACAATTAAAGAAGAACTTTTTAATTATCTGGGCGGTATTTGTAAAAACTTAGAGTGTAACCCAATTCAGGTTGGAGGTTACAGAGATCATGTTCATATACTCTGCATTCTTTCAAAAAAAGTAACACTGGTGAAATTATTAGAAGATATTAAATCTTCATCTTCAAAATGGATAAAAACAAAAGGTGAAATGTTTTCTAATTTTTACTGGCAGAGCGGGTACGGAGCATTTTCTGTAAATCCAACAGAAATTGAAGTAGTAAAAAATTATATTATAAATCAGCAAGATCATCACAAAACAAAAAGTTTTCAGGATGAGTACCGAGCTTTTTTAAAAAAATATGATGTTCAATATAATGAAGAATATGTTTGGGATTAGTGATGTCGCCCTTTCAGGGCTTATTGAATCTCAATAATTTACACATTGGGCTACACCCAATGCTAATGATAAAGCCCTTTCAGGGCTTTGCAAAATAAATAAATAAAAAATGAAAAATTCAGCACAACTATACAAAGCCCTTTCCGAGAGAATCCTGATTCTCGACGGTGCAATGGGAACAATGCTTCAGCGGTACAAATTTGAAGAAGAAGATTACCGCGGTGAACGTTTTAAAGACTGGGAACATCCCGTGAAAGGGAACAACGACTTGCTTTCTTTGACGCAGCCTCACGCAATTGAGGAAGTTCACAGAAAATATCTGGACGCCGGCGCCGATATTCTGGAAACCAACACATTTTCCGGAACAACCATCGCAATGGCAGATTATCACATGGAAGATCTGGTGTACGAACTCAACTACGAATCTGCAAAAATTGCCAGAAAAGTTTGTGATGAGTTTACGGCTAAAAATCCTGATAAACCAAGATTTGTGGCTGGCTCTATCGGACCGACCAACAGAACAGCAAGCTTAAGTCCGGATGTGAACGATCCGGGTTACCGTGCGATCACTTTTGAAGACTTGAGACTGGCATACAAACAACAATCAGAGGCATTGCTGGACGGTGGTTCAGATATTCTTTTAGTAGAAACAATTTTCGACACACTGAATGCAAAAGCAGCATTATTTGCCATCGACGAAATTCAGGAAGAAAGAGGAATTCAAATTCCAATCATGGTTTCTGGAACGATTACAGATGCCTCTGGAAGAACGTTGAGCGGACAAACCGCTGAAGCATTTTTGATCTCAGTTTCGCATTTGAATTTACTGAGTGTTGGATTCAACTGTGCATTGGGAGCCAATCAGTTAACGCCTTATTTGGAAACGCTGGCGCACAATTCAGAATTCCACGTTTCGGCTTATCCCAATGCGGGTCTTCCGAATGCTTTCGGGCAGTACGATGAATCTCCGGATCAGATGGCTGCTCAGATTAAAGAATATGTAGAAAAAGGACTGATCAATATCATCGGTGGATGCTGTGGTACAACGCCGGAACACATCAAAGCCATTGCTGACTTGGTGGACAAATACGAGCCGAGAAAAGTGAAGGATTTTGTATGATTTTTGATTGTTGAAAATTTAGAACGAGTATAAAAACTTTTTTTAAATCCAAATCAACGATCTTATGGAAAAGCCATTTTACCTTAAAAATTCCGACGATACCAAACTGTTTAATGAATTAAGAAAAAGAGTGAATCAGCGCGTAGAAACACTTCCTCAAAACAGAGATGTTTACATTCAGATCAAAGCCATTATTTTGCCTTTGGTCTATTTTGGTTTGTATGTGTTTGCGCTTTTCAATGCAGATAGGCCTTGGGTTTATATTTCCAGTTTTGTTTTGATGGGGATTTCTCTGGTTTTAATTTATTTAAATTTAATTCACGAAGCGGCGCACAACAATATCTTCAGAAATAAAAAACTCAACAGTCTCGTTTTGCAGATTTTCGATCTCGTTGGAGCCAATTCCTACATCTGGAAGAAGCGGCACATCGCAGCGCATCACGCCTACCCGAACGTTGATGGTTGGGATACCGACATCGAGCAGAGCGGACTCTTACTGATCGTGCCATGGATTAAGGCTAAAGGAATTCAGAAATTCCAACATTTCTTTTTCTTTTTGGTGTATCCTTTATATTTGTTCAACTGGATGTTTATCAGAGACTTCAGAGATTTTTTTGATAAGGAAAGAGTGATTTTAAAAACACAGGGAAAAATTCCGGTTTCGGAAAAAATCAAAATGATCAGTTTCAAATTATTTTACTTTTTCTATCAGATTGCCGTGCCGGTTTTATTTTTTAAAGTTTCAGTAGGTTTGGCTTTGGGTGCCTGGTTTTTACAGGTGATTGCAGCGAGTGTTTTTGCGCTTTTTGTTCTGTTGCCGCTGCATCCGCTGCCAGACAATGCTTTTCCTAAACTGGATGAAAAAAACGGACTCCCTTTCAGCTGGATCCGTCATCAGCTTGAGGTGACCAATGATTTAAAAGAAAACAACTGGTTTGTGAGAAATGTGTTGGGAAATTTCAACTTTCACGTTGCCCATCATCTTTTCCCGAACTACAGCTATATGTATTATAATGAAATCACAGAGGAGATTGAACAGTTCGCCAAAGAAAATAATCTGGGCTACAAACGATTTCCAATTTTTACCGCTTTGGGCAAACATGTCGATTTGCTGAAGCAAAATGCAAACAACGCCTATTTTATTTTAGAAGAATAAATGGGTTAAAATAAAAAAAGCTGAATGTTGAGTACAGTTGATCATAAAGAACTAAGTGTGCTCTTACAAGGTTAAGGTTTTGTAAAACTCAAAACAGTAAGTATTTAAAAAAAACTTAGTGTTCAAAATGATGATAAAAATTTAAATTAAAAACAAATCAATTTAGAGATTCCAAACATTGGTAACTGTTAAACTGATCAATTGTTAGATTAAAAAAAACATGAAATATTTAAGATTATCAGGGCTTGAGCCACTGATTATTACTCCGGAATCAAATTTTATCAACGTTGGTGAAAGAACCAATGTTGCCGGATCTAAAAAGTTTTTAAGATTAATAAAAGAAGAGAAATTTTCTGAAGCCTTAAATATCGCAAGAGATCAGGTGGATGGCGGTGCTCAGATCCTTGACGTGAATTTTGACGACGGTTTGATTGACGGAAAAGCTTCCATGATTAAATTCCTGAACCTCATTGGTTCCGAACCTGATATTTCGAAAATCCCGATCATGGTCGATTCTTCCAAATGGGAAATTCTGGAAGCTGGTTTACAGGTTGTTCAGGGGAAATGTGTGGTGAATTCGATCAGTTTAAAGGAAGGAAAGGAGGAGTTTGTAAAACACGCCAAAGCCATCAAAAGATATGGCGCCGCGGTAATCGTCATGGCCTTCGATGAGGTCGGACAGGCTGATAATTACGAAAGAAGACTTGAAATTACCAAACGTTCCTACGATATTTTGGTGGATGAGGTTAAATTTCCTGCTGAAGATATTATTTTCGATTTAAATATATTCCCTGTTGCAACCGGAATGGATGAACACCGTCGCAACGCAATCGATTTCATTGAAGCAACCCGTTGGGTAAGACAAAATCTTCCTTACGCCTCGGTGAGTGGAGGGGTTTCCAACGTTTCGTTCTCGTTCCGTGGAAATGATACGGTGCGCGAGGCGATGCACTCGGTTTTCCTTTATCATGCGATTCAGGCTGGGATGAACATCGGTATCGTAAATCCGGCCATGCTTGAGGTTTATGATGAAATTAATAAGGAACTTTTAGAACTCGTTGAAGATGTAATTCTCGACAAAAGAGAAGATGCTACCGAACGGCTTTTAGATTATTCTGAACGGAATAAATCGGTTAAAAAAGAAAAAGTAGAAGAACTCGAATGGCGTACTCATCCTTTGCAGGACAGAATTACCCATTCTTTGGTTAAAGGTATCGACCGTTTCATCGAAGAAGATGTTGAGGAAGCCAGATTACAGTCTAAAAGGCCACTCCACGTGATCGAAGTCAATCTGATGACCGGAATGGGCGTTGTTGGAGATTTATTCGGAAGCGGAAAAATGTTTCTCCCACAGGTGGTTAAGTCAGCGAGGGTAATGAAGAAAGCTGTAGCTTATCTGCAGCCATTCATTGAAGCCGAAAAAGATGTGGCTCAGAAACCTAACGGAAAAATTTTGATGGCAACCGTTAAAGGCGATGTTCACGATATCGGAAAAAATATTGTGAGTGTGGTTTTGGGTTGTAATAATTATGATATTGTCGATTTGGGCGTAATGGTTCCAGCCGAGAAAATTATTCAGGCAGCCATTGATCACAATGTAGATGTTATTGGTTTGAGTGGATTGATCACGCCAAGTTTGGATGAAATGGTCTACATCGCCTCAGAACTGGAAAGACAGAATTTAAATTTCCCTCTCTTAATCGGTGGTGCAACAACTTCGAAAGCGCACACTGCAGTAAAAATTGATTTAAAATATAAAAACGCCGTCGTTCACGTGAATGACGCTTCCAGAGCGGTAAACGTGGTGAGTTCTTTGCTTGGAGACCGGAATAAAGAATATGTGGATGATCTGAAAAGTGATTATTCAGATTTCAGAGAAAAATTCCTGAACAGACAGGTTGATAAAAACTATGTTTCCATTGAAGATGCCCGAAAAGATAAGTTTAAAATCGATTGGGAAAATGAAGAAATTTTCACACCCAATAACTTAGGAATTCAGGTTTTTGAAAATCAGGATTTGGAAGAATTAATTCCTTTCATCGACTGGTCACCGTTTTTCAGAAGCTGGGATCTCCACGGAAAGTATCCGAATATTTTTGATGATGAGATTGTAGGCGAGCAGGCAAAAGAATTATTTGCAGACGGACAGAAAATCCTGAAGAAAATTGTGGACGAAAAACTGTTGGTTGCCAAAGCAATCTTCGGAATTTTCAAAGCCAATTCAACCGAAACGGATGATATTTTAATTTATGATGAAAATGATCAGGAAAAAGTCAAATTTTTAACGCTGAGACAGCAGGTTCAGAAATCAAAAGGTAAAGATTATATCGCGCTGAGTGATTTTATTGCACCTAAAAGTTCAGGAAAGACTGATTACATGGGCGCTTTCTGCGTGTGTACAGGTTTTGGAACTGATGAACTGTCTGATCAGTACGAAAAAAACAACGACGATTACAACGCCATCATGGTTAAAGCCATTGCAGACCGTTTTGCAGAAGCTTACGCAGAATTTTTGCATAAAAAAGTGCGTACAGAATATTGGGGTTACGCTAATCAGGAAAATTTAAGCAACGAAGAATTAATTGCCGAAAAATACAAAGGAATTCGTCCTGCGCCGGGTTATCCCGCCTGTCCGGATCATTTGGAGAAACATGCGATTTGGGATCTTTTAAATGTAGAAGAAGAAATCGGTGTTTATCTTACTGAAAGTTTGGCAATGTTCCCTACAGCAGCGGTTTCCGGATATTATTTTGGAAGTCCCCACGCCAAATATTTTGGTTTAGGAAAAATTTCAGAAGATCAGTTGAAAGAATATTCTGTAAGGAAAGGAATTTCTTTACAGGAAGCAAGAAAATGGCTGAATCCTAATTTGGCAGACGGAATTTAGAACTTATATTCTTTTTCAAAAAAAATTAAACTACTACTATAATAAATGAAAATCACAGACCACATAAAAAACGCCAACGGCAAAACTCTATTTTCCTTAGAGGTAGTTCCGCCTCAAAAGGGAATCGGGATTGAAGATTTATATAAAAATATCGACCCGTTAATGGAATTTAAACCTCCATTTATTGACGTCACGACTTCACGAGAAGAATATATTTACATCGACAAAGGAAACGGTTTGATGGAGCGCAGAATCACGAGAATGCGTCCCGGAACTTTGGGAATTTGTGCGGCAATTCAGCATAAATATAATGTAGATACCGTTCCACACCTGCTTTGCGGAGGTTTTACAAAAGAAGAAACAGAATATCTTTTGGTTGACTGTATGTACTTGGGAATCGACAATATCATGGCACTTCGTGGCGATGCGATGAAAGGTCATCAATATTTTGAAGCTACTCCAGGCGGTCATTCAAGTGCTATGGATTTGGTAAATCAGATCAACAATTTGGGAAGAGGAAAGTATCTTCACGATGATCAGGCCTGCGATGAACACAACAAATTCTGCATCGGAGTTGCCGGTTATCCCGAAAAACATATGGAAGCCCCATCAATGAATTACGATCTGAAATGGCTCAAGCAAAAAGTGGATGCCGGCGCAGATTATATTGTGACCCAAATGTTTTTTGACAATAAAAAGTACATCGAATTTGTGACTAAAGCGCGTGAAATGGGAATTACCGTTCCCATCATTCCTGGAATTAAACCGATTGCTACTAAAAAACATTTAAAATTACTGCCGCAGGTTTTCAAAATTGATTTGCCTGAAGATTTGATCAATGCCGTGGAAAGTGCGAAAAATAATGAGGCCGTAAAACAAATCGGCGTGGAATGGGCCATCAGCCAATGCAAGGAATTGCTTGATTTTGGCGTTCCTGTACTGCATTTTTACTCGATGGGTAAAAGTGATAATATTAAAAAAGTGGCTGGAGAGCTGTTTTAAATAGTTAGTAAAAGTGAAAAAGATAAGGCTTCAGAGATTTTCTGAGGCCTTATTGTTTATATTCTGTCTGATATTGAATTAATTGATCAAAAACACTTTTCGTCGTCGGTTTTGAGGAATTGGTATTAAAAATAAACATTCCGCTGTCGATATTAAAAAAGTATTTTTTTGTATCATCACTCACCGAGAACCATTTCAACAGTCCATTCACCAGATTGATATCTTCCCATCTTATTGACGATTCATCCAAATTGAATGTGTGCGGATTCTGATTTAAAGTGTCTCTGAAAATGATTTTTCTATCTTCAATGTAAATCATTCCGCTTCCCTGAAACGCTTTCAGTTTAAAGAACTCATTTTGCGTATTTCCCATATTGTACCTTACAAAAGCATGATATTCTGGAGTGCCAATTTCATCCAGAAGAATTTTCTGTTTTTTCTTTCTGCTTTGTGCCGCTAAGTATGCAATCAGGAAAATAATTGCAGGAATAGACAACAGAAAAATGAAAAATAAAATAATGACAAAAACTAATGGTTCCATGATTTGATTTTTTTAAATTTTAAACTGTCGGATGCTTTTCAAACTCTTTTGTGCGGTCAAATAAATATCGGTAGGTTGCCAGTTTTCTTGTTACTTCAGTCTCCAAATGTTTTGCCAGCCCCAGCATTTTTGGGTTAAAATCTCCAATCCACTGCATTTCAAAATCCTCAAATTTTGTTGCCACGCGGAAATGGTTGGCAGCCTCTACGATAAGGTAACCTT
Source organism: Chryseobacterium luquanense (assembly GCF_026460945.1). Taxonomy (GTDB): domain Bacteria; phylum Bacteroidota; class Bacteroidia; order Flavobacteriales; family Weeksellaceae; genus Chryseobacterium; species Chryseobacterium luquanense. The sequence continues at coordinate 11,350 of NZ_JAOVZV010000005.1, read as the reverse complement.
CAACGCCTTTATTTTGCCACTCCGGAAGAACTCCAAAAATTAAACCAACGAACTTGGAATTATGTTTAAAAGTTTTGTAATAAAGAAACTTCAGCTTATCTAAAAATCCAAATTTCCCATCTAGATATTTAAACCATTGATTCAGATCCGGAATATTGATCCACATCGCAATCGGATTTCCACTTTCATAAGCGAACCACGCAATATGTTCATTCATTACAGGCTTCATCGTGTTAAAAAGTTTTTTGACGTCATTCAGAGACATCTGCTTTCCGCCACCGTGGCTTTCCCATGATTTGTTGTAAATTGTATAAAAATCTTCAGTAAACCTATCCATGTTAGCTTTCGTTACGCGTTTGGACGAAAAATTTTCGTTTTTAGAATGCTTGGCGTGCATAATATTGAAAATCCTTGAAGTAGGAGCATGGGCTTTTCTGCTGAAACAAAGCTGGTTATAGTATATCTGAAAACCATAATTCTCAAATAGATCTTTGTAATAGGGGAAATTATAGTTCATCCCATACAGAGGTTCAGAAAAACCTTCAATAAGCACACCCCAAAATTTATTGCGTTCCCCGAAATTTATTGAACCATCCATCGCTTCCATACCTCTCTGCTGAAGCCAGTTTTTACAGTGTTCAAATATGAAATTGGCAGTCTCCTGATCATTAATGCAGTCAAAAAATCCTATCCCGCCGGTGGGTTGTTTTTCGATGTATTGTTTATTGATAAAAACAGCAACTTTTCCAACTGTCTTATGATCTTTTTTAAACAGAAATCTTTTGCTTTCACCAGTTGTAAAACACTTGTTTTTGCTGTTGTCAAAAACGCTTTCAATGTCTTTGTCCAAAGGCCGGATATACGCTTTGTCATCTTTATAAAGTCTCGCTGGAAACTCCAGAAATTCCTTTTTTTGTGCGCTACTCAGTACTTCTTCTGCAATGATCATAATTTTTCAGGCTAATATAAGGTGAAAGGTAATTCAAATTTGGGGCAAATTAAAATATAGAATTAATTTTATCCGTATTTTTGTTGCAAAATAAATAAAAATGGTTGATTTTACCGATAACGATGATGATATTTTCACAGGGAAAGAGCATACGCCGATTCGTGAAGATGCCTTTGAGAAATCGCCACAGGAAAAAATAGAAAAAATTACACAACTCTTCGGAGAAATCATGGAAACACTTGGTCTTGATATGACCGATGATTCATTAAAAGATTCTCCTAAAAGGGTTGCCAAAATGTATGTCAACGAAATTTTCGGAGGATTACTTCCTGAAAACAAACCCGGAATTTCTACATTTTCAAACAAATACAAATACCGCCAGATGTTGGTGGAAAAAGACATCACAGTTTACTCATTCTGCGAACATCACTTCCTGCCAATAATCGGAAGAGCACACGTCGCGTATATTTCGAGTGGTGATGTAATCGGACTTTCGAAAATTAACAGAATTGTTGATTACTATGCGAAAAGACCTCAGGTTCAGGAGAGACTGACGATGCAGATTGTTGATGCTTTGAAAGATGCTTTGGGAACTCAGAATGTTGCCTGCATTATCGATGCAAAACACCTTTGTGTAAATTGCAGAGGAATAAAAGATACTGCAAGTTCAACCATTACTGCTGAATTAAGTGGAATTTTCAGAACCAATCCGATTACCAGACAGGAGTTTCTGCATTATGTAGGAAGCCACGCGAAACTGGATTATTAGAAGTATAGAAATGATAAAATTTAGAAGAGTTTCAAGCCAGATTTTCATCACAACCATTATTTGTTGTGGCTAATTTGTAATGAATTAATTTCAAATTTCAAACCTCAAATTTCAAATCAAATAATGCAACTAAAAATATACAATTCGCTCACAGCGGAAAAAGAAATATTCACACCAATCCACGAAAATAATGTCGGTATGTACGTTTGTGGACCGACGGTTTACAGCAATGTGCATTTGGGAAATGTGCGTACCTTCCTTTCTTTCGATTTTATTTACCGAAGCTTAATGCATTTGGGCTATAAAGTTCGATACGTAAGAAATATTACTGATGCTGGACATTTAACTGATGATGGAGACGTCAACAACGACCGTTTCGTGAAGCAGACCCGTCTGGAAAAATTGGAACCAATGGAAATCGTGCAGAAATATACAGTCGATTTTCACAAAGTTCTTGAAATGTTTAATCTTCTTCCTCCGAACATTGAGCCGACAGCAACCGGTCACATCGTTGAACAGATCGAACTGACTCAAAAATTAATTGAAAAAGGTTTTGCTTACGAAAGCAACGGTTCGGTTTACTTTGATGTTTTAGAATACAACAAAAGAGGTCTGAATTACGGTGAACTTTCAAAACGAAATATAGAAGAACTTTTTGCCAACACCAGAGATCTTGATGGACAGGGCGAAAAGAAAAACCCACAGGATTTTGCCTTGTGGAAAAAAGCTTCTCCTGCTCACATCATGCGTTGGAATTCTCCCTGGGGAGAAGGTTTTCCTGGATGGCACCTTGAATGTACTGCAATGAGTACGAAATATCTGGGCGACAAATTCGATATCCACGGAGGTGGAATGGATTTAAAATTCCCACACCACGAGTGTGAAATCGCACAGGGCAAAGCCTGCAATGACGTGGAGCCTGTAAATTACTGGATGCACGCCAACATGCTGACCATGAATTCTCAGCGTATGAGCAAGTCTACCGGAAATTATATTTTACCTAAACAGTTGGTTTCAGGTGAAAACGATTTCTTCGAAAAACCTTTTCATCCTACAATCGTTCGTTTCTGCTTTCTTCAGGCGCACTACAGAAGTGTTTTGGATATCTCCAATGATGCGATGCTGGCCAGCGAGAAAGGTTTCAGTAGGTTAATGGAAGCATTGAAAATTGTTTCAAGTTTTGATTTTCAGGTTTCAGATTCATCGTCATTTGATTTGAAAGGTTGGAAACAAAAATGTTATGATGCACTGACAGATGATTTCAATTCACCGATTTTGATTTCACATATTTTTGAAGCGGTTAGTTTTATTTTTAAATTAAAAGAAAATAAAGAAACCATTTCAGCAGAGGATTTGGAAGATTTAAAATCAACTTTAAATACGTTTGTTTTTGATGTTTTAGGTTTACAGAATATCGAAGAAAATAACAACGAAAAATTAGACCAGACATTACAGGTTTTAATTGAATTGAGAAATCAAGCAAGAAAATCTAAAAACTTTGACCTTTCTGACCAGATTAGAGATAAGCTTTTAGCAGAAGGCATTGAACTGAAAGATGGTAGAGAAGGTACAACGTACTCTATATCATAAAGTTTTACTTCTTAAAATTCACATCCCTTTCAAAATTTATCATTTGAAAGGGATTTTTTTGTTAACTTTGAGAAGCATCAATTAAAATATTATATTATGGTAAAAAAACTATTTTCTTTAATTCTTTTTTGCTTTTCGTATCTATTGTTGTTTTCTCAATTTAGTTGGCAGAAAATGAATACTGTATATCCTTCAGGTGTAAATAATATTTCTATTAATTACAGTATTGTTAATGACCAAGTGATTTGGGCAAATTTTTGGAATGATATGGGAAGGGTGGCTTACTCAAAAAGTACAGATGGCGGAAATACATGGAACGCAGTACCAACAGTATTTCAATATAATGATTCCAATTTTCGAGTTACAGATTTTTTTGCAGTTTCGGAAAATGTCGCTTTTTTGGCGGCATCTTATCAGAATAATATCGGAAGAGGACGTTTATACAAAACGGTAAATGGTGGTACTACTTGGAATGCTGTAAAAGATTTTTCTACATTATTATCGTATGTTCATTTTTGGGATGCAAATGTCGGAATTGCAGTTTGTTATCCAGACAACAGTACTACTGGTTCTAAAAAGATAGAAATATTTAAAACTACAGACGGTGGAGTTACATGGGTTGCGAAAGGAGGAGGTTTGCTTACAGATTCACGGCCTAATCAAATTCCTAGATATATAAAAGATGATTTGGGAAATTCGTTTTGGTTTGGTTCTAGCGATGGTGAAATGATAAAAACGAATGATCAAGGTACAACTTGGTCGGTAACACAGTCACCTTACGACTCGTCTCATTATGAATTTGGGACTAAAAGTTTAGGACATTTTGCGATGATTGACACGAATACTGCCTATTTTACTGATTTTAATACAGGGAAACTCTATAAAACTACTGATGGTTTTGTAACTGAACAATACGTTAGTGATCCTGGATTTGGTCGGCAAACCTATTTAGAAAAAATACCTAATACCGATATTTTAATTGCTGTTTCGGGAAGTTTCAACCCAGGAACTTCAAGAGGTTCAAAGTATAGCACCGATGGCGGTCTTACATGGGTTCTCATTAATAATATAGGCAGAATGTTTGTAAAATCTAAAGGAATTGATATGACTTTTGCATTCGGTTGGGACGGTTTAGGTGGAGATAGTGATTACTGGAGAATTGTAAAACTAAATGGAAGACCAATTGATCCTCAAAACCCTCAAAATCCTCAGAATCCAGGATCCCCCGGAAGTCCAGGAACTCCCGGAAGCCCTCAAATAGGGTCAGGAAGTGAATCTGATATTTTTGGTATTTATCCTATTCCTACAGGTGATTTTTTAAATATTAAATCTAAAGTATTGTTAGATTCTTTCTTAATTTGGGATTTTTCAGGAAGATTAATTTGGCAAGGAAAAAGTGATAATAATAAAATAAATGTATCTTGGCTTAGCAAAGGTGTTTATCAGGTTTCTGTGTTGCACCAAGGAATTTATCACTATAGAAAATTTATTAAAGAATAAATATTTTAAAATTGTAAAACGATAAAATCAAAACTCTCATTACTTTAAGTATTGAGAGTTTTTTTATTTCTTATTCAGGAAAATTATTTAACTTAGTAATAACAAAAACGTTACAAATAAAATTTACATATGAAAAAACATTTATTCCCTATTATCTTATTATTACTTGGAAATACAATCAACGCACAGCAAGATTTCTTTGCATTGACAGGAAAAGATTCTCCAAGAATTGAGTTTAGCGACTTCCGTGCAATGAATTCGGACGGAACTTCTGGGCAAAGTATTTTCGGCGTTTCTTCGGAAGCAACAGTGATTTCTCAGGAAAGAAAAACTATGGTTACCGAAGATAAAAATACTTATAATCATGCTCAGTCGATGACTTTGGCGGCTTTAGCATTAGATTCTTCCGGAAATAATTTGGTGTATATGCCGATGTTTTCGTCTAATATTTATGTTTTAAATCAAAAAACTAAGGAAATTACTTTAGTTGAAAATTCGATTGCCAGAGTTACATCTTGTGATATCAATTCGCATATTACTAGAATGACAACCGGTTATGACGGAAATATTTATGCAATTAACAACGCAGGAACGCAATTCCTACAAATCAGCAAGAAAAATAATCAATATATTGTTAATGATCTTGGAACGATTAAAGATGATCCTTCAAACGGTAAAAATTCGTTTACCGAAATGTCTAGTGGTTTTGGAGGTGATATGATTGCCGATGCAGACAATAATTTCTTCGTTTTTTCAACTTCAGGAAATGTGTTTAAAGTTTCAACAAAAGAATTAAACGCAAAATTTGTAGGAAAAATCACAGGTCTACCTGAAACATATTCTGTAAACGGAGCGGCTGTAAATTCAAAAGGAAAAGTAGTGATTGCGAGTGCAAAAGGTGCTGCTTTATATGAATTAAATCTTGAAAATTTAGAAGCTAAACAGCTTCCGGGAGAACAAAATCTTCATATCTACGATTTGGCAAGCAAGTATTTTGCAAACGAAAGAGTTGCAGCAGTAGCTACTTTAGCAAATATCGATGTTTATCCCACAAAAGTTGATGAACAAACTATCACTGTGAATGTGAATGATAAAGCTGTAAAAGGAAATATTAAAGTGAATATTTTTGATGCTTCCGGAAAATCTGTAATGACAACTAATTTATCTGTAAAAGACGGAAATCTTAATCAGCAGATTCAGCTTAGAAATCTTGTGACAGGAGCTTACATCGTAAATATTGCAGAAGAATCTGGTAAGATTTTACTTTCTAAGAAAATTTTGGTTACTAAGTAAATTTATATTTTAATAATATTTAAAGACCTTTTCTCAGTTTTGAGAAGAGGTTTTTTAATGAATATTTGATGTTGCAACAACTTGTTTTTCAATTTTTAAACGTATTTTTAAGAAAAATATACATAGATGAAATTATATTTTAATATAGAATATCATGCGAAGCCCGGCGAAAACTTAGAATTGATCATTGATGAAAAAGATTCTTCCATTCGAAATCACATGATGTTTCATACCGAAAATGACTTATGGAAATGCGAAGTAGATTTTTTTTCAAAATCAATTGCTTATCAATATCGACTTAAAGACGAACGAGGAAATGTCTTGCATGAAGAATTTGTTCAGCATCATTTAAGTTTTCCTCACAATTATAAAGAGTTTTTAATTTTTGATGAATGGAACAGTAAAAACTTTCCTGAAAATTATTTAAATAATAAAATTCTTAAAAATAAACTTAATCAATTTGTTCCGCAAAAAACTTCGGTTTTAAAAAAACATACTCATTTATTCAGAATTGAGGCGCCAGTTTATAATCCGGATTGGGAAATTATCTTAATTGGAAATGTCGCTTCATTAGGAAACTGGAGCTATGAAAATTCAATTCATTTATCTCAGACAGATTTCGGAATTTGGGAAGCTTCAGTTGAGATTTCAGAAATTCAGTTGATTCAATATAAATATGCGATTTTTGATAAAAAACAGCAGAAAATAATTGATGTTGAAAGTGGTGAAAACAGATTGACTGATCCAAATCCACAAAATGATGTTTTGCAAATTGTTTCAGATCATTATTTTAGATTTAAATCTTATCAAATGTATCACGATGCAGGAGTTGCGGTTCCTGTTTTCTCTTTACGAACCGAAAATGGTTTTGGCGTAGGTGAATTTTCAGATTTGAAAAAACTGGCAGATTGGGCAAATGAAATTTCATTAGGAATTATTCAGATTTTACCAATAAATGATACAACTGCAAACTATTCCTGGACAGATTCTTATCCTTATGCGGCGGTTTCTGTGTACGCTTTGCATCCGCAATATATCTCTATTGAAAATCTGGATTTTAAATTACCGAAAGATTTAGTTGGCGAATATGAAGCTGAAAAGAATGAATTAAATTCGTTGGAATTGGTTGATTATGAAAAGATGATTTCTTCAAAATGGAAATATCTGAAAGCTATTTTCAATGTAGAAAAAGAGAAAATTTACAAAGACAGAAGTTTTAAAAAATTTATAAAAGATAATGAAGAATGGCTTCTTCCATATTCAGCTTTCTGTGTTTTGAGAGATAAATATAAAACCCCGAACTTCAACAATTGGAAAACCCATAAAAAATACATTGCAGGAAAAATAACTCCGTTTTTCTCGGCTAAAAATAAAGATTATGATGCTTCAATGCTTCATGCATGGGTGCAATTTCAACTTGATAAGCAATTGAAAGACGTGATAGAATATATTCATGGTTTAGGAATTTCTTTGAAAGGAGATTTACCAATCGGAATTTATAGATATTCTGTAGAAGCTTGGACAGAACCGGAATTATTCGGTATGGATTTTCAAGCAGGAGCTCCACCAGATCAGTTTACGGAAATCGGACAAAACTGGGAATTCCCAACTTACGATTGGGAAGCAATGAAGAATGACAATTATAAATGGTGGAAAAACCGATTCAAAGCATTGGAGAAATATTTTGATGCAATGAGAATTGATCATATTCTTGGGTTTTTCAGAATCTGGAGAATGCCTGTTTCTGCAACTCAGGGCATTTTGGGGTATTTTTATCCTGCAGTTCCGGTAGTTTTAGAAGAATTTAAAGCGAGACATATCCCTTTTGATTTTGAAAGATATTGTACGCCTTTTATCAATGATGAGATTTTGTGGAAATATTTTGGTGAAGAAAGTTTCAAAGCATTAGAATATATCAATAAATATTCAGACGGAAAATATCAGTTTAAAGAAGAATTTAATACGCAGAGAAAAATTTCAGATTATTTTAAAGAATCAAATAATGATTTATCCGAGAAATTAATTTCACTATGCGCCAATGTTTTGTTTTTAACGGAAGAAAAAAATGGCGATGCCGTTTATCATCCAAGATTCAATGTTTTTAAAACTGAGTCTTACCAATATCTTTCTGACTGGGAAAAAAGGTCGATTTACGAACTTTATCAGGACTATTTCTTCAAAAGACAAGATTATTTATGGAAAGAAAAGGCAATGGAAAAACTTCCTGTGATTTTGAATGCTACAGATATGTTAATTTGCGGTGAAGATTTAGGTTTAGTTCCCGATTGTGTTCCCGAAGTGATGGATGAACTAGCAATCATTGCTTTGAAGGTTCAGCGAATGCCTTCCGGAAATATTCAGTTTTACAATCCTAAAAAAGCGGGGTATTTGAATGTGGTTACAGCATCTTCACACGACAGTTCGACACTTCGTCAATGGTGGAAAGAAAATCAAGTGTTAACGCAAACTTATTTTAATCAACAATTAAATCAACAGGGAAAAGCTCCAGAAGATTTGAATCCATATTTAGCGGAAATTATTATGAAGCAACATCTTTACAACGATGCTATGTTGGCAATTTTCCCGATTCAGGAATTCTTTGCTCTTGACGAAAATTTGATTAATTATAAAATGGATAATGAGCGAATTAACAATCCTGCAGTATTTCCGCATTATTGGCGATACAGAATGCATTTAAATTTAGAAAATTTAATGGAAAGTTCAGAATTTAACCAGAAAATTTCAAATTGGGTTAACGACAGTGGGCGTAATTGATGAAAATTATTTAATTGAAAATCAATTGTTTAAAAATATTTTAATAAGAAGTTTTGTCTGAGGATTTAACTTCTTTTTTTTATTCATATCAAAAAGATAAGAATGAGAATTCTTATATTAACCAATTAATGATTAAAAAAATGAAAAAAATATTTATAGGATTTGCACTTGGATTAGCAACTTTAACTTTTGCTCAGCAATATCCAAATAATGGAGGCTATAATGATGGATATTACGGTAACAACGACGGATATTACAGTGATGAGGATGACAGGAATTATTTCCCTGATGATTATTACTACAATTATCCACAAGATTATTACCCTGCAGATTATTACCAAAGTTATTACAACGATTACAGACAGAGTATCATTAATATCAACTGGAACGGATTTTTTGCTCAGCATAGATTAAACCGTTGGCAAATTGATCAGATTTTATATCTGAATAATTTATACTCAAATTTTGCAACTTGGAATAATTTCTACCGTTACAATCCGGATAGATGGTATTATGACAGATTTTATGCAATGGAAAGAATCTTAGGACCAAGAGTTTTTGTGGTTTTCCAGAATAATTATTATCATGGAGCGAGTCCGGTTGTATATTTCCAAAATTACAGAAGAACGCATTATGTTCCAAGATTTAGAGTAACTCCGAGATATAGAAATGTAAACATTAATGTTTATAAAGTTGAAAGAAGCGGTTTCCGTGGAAATGATAACCCAACTTTAAATGTGGTGAGAAATTCAGGATTCAGAAATAATAACTCTGGAGGAGCAAGAAATGAAAGTGGAGTAAGAGGTGGAAATAATGGTGGATTCAGAAATTCTGATAATGGTGTAAGAAACAACAACGGAGATAATGGAGTGAGAGGAAACTCAGGAAATGGTGGTTTCAGATCTGAAAGTCCAAGAGTTGAGAGCAGTTCTCCGAGAAATAATGGTAATGGCGGATTCAGATCAGAAACTCCAAGAACGGTTTCTCCAAGATCAGAAAGCAGTTCGCCTCGAAATAACGGAAATGGAGGCTTCAGATCTCAACCGAGAAACGAAAGTTCTAGTCCGAGACAAAATAGTTCTCCAAGACAGGAAAGCAGAGGAGGTGAAGGAAGGAGTTCTGGCTTTAGAGGTAATTTAGTGAGTAATTAGTTTTCATATATTATATTTGAGTGGTGTTGAGAGTGGATTTTTTATCTACTCTCTTTTTTATTTTAGAAATTATTAGATATTTAATATTAAAATTTAACAATATTTGTGAATTTCGTTTTTAACTTCTTCTGAAATTTAGTATCAAAAAGATATAACAAACAATTAATTAATTTAAGCACATGAAAAAATTAGTATTAGCCGCAGCGTTTATAGTAACTGGAAGTTTTGCAATGGCACAGCAAGTAAATCCTCAGGATAAAAAAATCAACAGAGAGGAAATGCATAAAAAAATGGAGTTGAAGCAGCAGGAAAGAATGGATGAAATGCAGAAAGAGTTAAATCTGAACGAAGCTCAGGTTACAAAAATAAAAGGTCTGCATGAAAAACGGAAAGCTGAAATGAAAGCTAACTTTGAAAAAAACAAAGGGGAAAGACAGGCGAAAATGGAGAAAATGAAAGCCAAAAGACAACAAATGGATGCAGAAATGAAAACTATTTTATCTCCGGAACAATACAATAAATGGCAGGCTTCAAGAAAAGCAAAAATGGAAGAGAGAAAAGCTGCAATGAAAGAAAGAGGTTTTAAAGGTGAAAGAAAAATGATGGCGAAACCTCAGTCTGGAACTTCAATCTAAGCTGATGTAGGAGTTTATAATTTTGATTTTTAATGTTAGAGGACAGAAGCAATTCTGTCCTTTTTTATATTCAATCTAAATCTAAATTTTGTGAAAACTTTCCAATTCGCCTTATAATCCGTAAATTTGAGTATAAATTTTTTATTATGGTAAGTGAAAAAATCGCACAGTTAATAAACGAACAAATCGCACACGAGCAATATGCGGCTCAATATTATCTTTCTATGTCTGCTTGGTTTTCGGCAAAAGATTTAGACGGAATTGCCAATTACTTCAGAGTTCAGAGTAAAGAAGAATTGATGCACGCCGACAAAATGTTTGATTACTTAAATGATGTAGGAGGTCAAATTATTATCGGAGAAATTGCTCAGCCACCTCATGTATTTGAGAGCGCAGTAGATATTTTCGAAAAAGCCTTGGAGCATGAAAAGAAAGTAACAAAAAGTATCTTCAACATCGTGAAAAACGCAAATGACGAAGGTGATTTTGCAACGACTTCGTTCTTGCAGTGGTTTATCAATGAGCAAGTAGAAGAAGAGGCAAGCGCATCTCAGTATGTGACAAAAATAAAAATGGTTTGTGATAATCCTTCTGCATTATATCTTTTTGATCAGGAATTGGCGAAAAGAGTTTTTGTAGCAGATCCTACAGCGTAATTTATTTTTTAAATAACATGATAAAGTTTCGG
>NZ_JAOVZV010000049.1 GCF_026460945.1 Chryseobacterium luquanense | reverse complement strand
GGCTATCTGCTATTACTCCTCGCTCCGCAGCTTTGCCAACTTCATAACCATCGGCTTTCCCTATCTTGCTGTGGGGTAACCGCTTCTATCCGGGCTAGGGTTTTTGTCATTCATATCAACTTTTATCCGTATTGATGGATTTCTTATTCAAGATGATTCTTGTTTAAGAAATATTTACAAAGTAATACAGAGATATTACTACGACACAGTTAATAATTTAAAATGAATTGTTTCCTGATGGGATTATTAACGTTTGCTTAAAAATAACGTTCAGCTTCTATGTGTGGTGATAATATTCATATAGAGCTTTGAATATAGCCCTTTTAATTTCACCTCAGTTAATTCTTTTTACCACCCCATCCATCAACTCTTGTATCTTATTTCGGGGGGGGGGCATTATTATCTGGGTGATTAAGAGTAAAATAGAAAGGTTTTGTTTAATATAAAGTTTGTATTATGAATAAATCTGAATCATCCTGAGTCTAGAATCTTGGCGTAGTACTTAGGCTTTCGAATATTCTT
>NZ_JAOVZV010000048.1 GCF_026460945.1 Chryseobacterium luquanense | reverse complement strand
GGTGCATGGTGGGTTGTTTGGTGGTGGTGTAGTTCCTCCGGGCATAGTACCTCCTCCACCGCCACTACCACCAGGGTCTGTAGGAGTGATGATCATTTCATTCTGCTCCAGACAGGTAGTTGTTACAATTGTGTAGTTGATAGGTGGAGTTCCCTGCTCTTCTCCTTTATAAATGGGACAATCCTCATAATTAGAACCGTCATGATGCTGGTTACCGCTACAGGAAGCCCAATAACTGAACGAAGAGGTTGTACAAACCTGTCTTGCAAGCTGGCTTCCTCCATTGAAAGTTCCGTTTACCAAGGGAGTAACCTGGCTTTTTCCATTAGTATTTACAGGCAGACCTGCTTTTAGCTTTTCTTTTTCAGCAGGGGTAAGATTATAAGTAATGAGAAACTCATTATACTTTCCATCAGGAAGCGGTACCAGTAAAAGATTTTCTACAGGAGCAGTTTCAGGTGCATTCTCTCTTTTAATGTGGAAAGTGTAGGTATGATAGTTGGGGCCGTTCTCAATGTAAATCACATCTTCGGTATCTATAGAAACACCGTTTCCGTAGTCGATTACTCTTCCGTTGACGTTGGTTTTAGAATTCTTAAAAGCGGCATCTGCTTTTTCAAGCTCAGG
>NZ_JAOVZV010000047.1 GCF_026460945.1 Chryseobacterium luquanense | reverse complement strand
TTCTTTGTAGTTGAAAACGGAAGTTCATGTAGTAAAATAACTACACGGATTATTCATTTGGCTTAAATAGAAAAGCCCTCAACAATTTGGAAGCGTTGAGGGCGTATTTAAAATTGATTTTTATTACAATATAATGGTGGTTTTTGAAGAATTTATAAAATAAAAACTTTTTCTAATTCTTTAAAAACATTAATTAAATACTATAAAGAAGTATTTTTGAGAATAGATGCTTCTTTATGCTTTTAAATATCACTCCTTTATATTCAACCTTATACTTGTTACAATTTCGTCTTTAAAGTATAGTGATAATGATATAAAGGGGTTTCCAAATTTATCTGATTCTACAGGATAAGACCATGTTCTGGTAGTATGAATATATGGTTCATGTCCAAAAAGTTCACATATCTCTTTTTTGCTTTTCCCAATAGGAATGTTAAATTTGAAAATATCATTAACAAGAGTTTTTCTTTTTTCTGGACAGGTTTTCCAAAGGATGCTATTAAATTGATGATTACCAATTTCAAGTAAAAACAATAGCTTTTTTATTAGATTCGGCATATTATCTTGTAATTATTTGATTATTACCTGAATTTTACTTATTATACTAAATAGGCCATTTTAACATGAATTTATAAAATATTTAAGAATTATATCACTTTTAAATTCATTAAAATTAATTCTTTAACGATATAAATAATGTTTTATTATAAAGCAGTCGCTGTATATGTAACTGTTTGTGTATAAGT
>NZ_JAOVZV010000046.1 GCF_026460945.1 Chryseobacterium luquanense | reverse complement strand
AGTAAAATAACTACAAGGATTATTCATTTGGCTTAAATAGAAAAGTCCTCAACACTTTCAAGTGTTGAGGCATATATAATTGCTGTGTTTTTTATAAAGCTGTTACAGTATACGTAACTGTTTGCGTATAAGTTTTCTTTAGGTTTTCACAAAAAAAATTTATAGGTTGGTAAATTTGTTATTATCGTTTTTTGAGATTTGATAACTTAAAAAAGATATAAAACGACTTAATAAATTTACTGAATGTTTGGTGTATGTATCAATTAGATTTAAATGTCCAAAAACATAGATTT
>NZ_JAOVZV010000045.1 GCF_026460945.1 Chryseobacterium luquanense | reverse complement strand
TCCAAAAACATAGATTTTACCTTACAGCTGATAGATACTTATTCCCGGATTTTGAATTTTCTCTATATCGCTATCAATACATACAAAATCAAAGGCCTCCTGAGGAAGCCTTCGAAACACCAAATCACAAAATATTAATATGAAAAAAATTATTATAAAGCAGTCGCTGTATATGTAACTGTTTGTGTATAAGTTCCGGCTGGTTTACCTAAAATGTCAGCAGATGATGATTTCGCAGCAGGAATCGTATAATCCAAATTCAATGTTAATGCGCTTCCAAGCGGTGCATTTGATACTAAAGTCTGATCCGTTGCAGATAAAACAACAGCGCTTTTTGTTCCTCCCATGGTTCCCGCAGCTGCAGCTGCTTTGATCGTCAAAACATTTACTGGGATTAAGTTCGTTCCATTCAGAAAATTAGCACCCCCTGCTTTTACTTTAACGTTAAAGTTCTTCGTT
>NZ_JAOVZV010000044.1 GCF_026460945.1 Chryseobacterium luquanense | reverse complement strand
TTCTTTGCCATTGTATTCATACTTATATTGTCCGTCCGAACTATCTGTTCCTGTATTATGCTTTAATCCAAAAGCATAATAATCGGTAGTTTTAACAATAACTGCTACATTATTCTCTTTTGCAAAGCTTACTCTTACGTTACCTAAATGATCGCTGTATTGGTAAATATAGCGATTATTTTCATAATCAAAATACCCCTCTGAAGTGGCAAAAAACTTTAACTTAATAGAACCGTTAATGCCGAATTGCTGATTGTCATATTGGAAACCATCTATATATTCAGTGATTCTAAAGGCATCTGCTCTGTTTCTTCCAGAGAAATAATGGTGTACCTTTTTAATCTTCACACCATCTGCACGGTAAGAGTAGCTCGTATTGCTATAAACATCGCCATTTGTACGTGTTACATAATTATTAAACTTAATATATTTTGGAAGATTAAAATCATTGTATTTAATTTCTAATATTCCTTTATCGACATGGTTGGTCATGTTCCCATTATCATCATAAGTAATAGTACTACCTGATGTATCGGGATAACCGCTATAGTTATTCTTATTGTCAACAACAGAAATCATTCTGTTAGTGTTCTGGTAATTGTAAACTAGTTCATCTATTTCTTCCAGGAAGCCATTGTAACCTTTTTGGTTTCTTTTCAGGTCGGTAATGTTTCCATTAAAGTCATAATTCATGGTTTCGTTATAAAAACCATTCTGTGGAAGCGTAGAATTGGGCTCCTGATATAATGCTGCGGTTAATCTGTTGTAGG
>NZ_JAOVZV010000043.1 GCF_026460945.1 Chryseobacterium luquanense | reverse complement strand
GTGTCAACTTTTCGCATTTCAATGTCTACTGAACATCCCGGATGTAAAAACGGAACCGTTGTAGTTCCCGAAAGATTAAAAACATTGACCGCTTCACTTCCTGCTGTGCTTTTTTGAGAATATTCAACGTCCAAATGGGTCGTCGCTTTAATCGGAGCAACTCTTAATGAAGGGGTTTTATAAATTTTATCGTTGTGTTCGTAAGCTGTTTTTGCTAAATCTCCGACATGCTGAATCGGTGTATTTCCGGATTTTAAAACCTCATTTTTATTGCTGTTGTAGCCGTAATATTGCGGTTTTGTATGAACTGCCTTTAATTCAACCTTGATATCATTGGCGCTGCTTCCGTAAATCAATTTGATCGGAGTGTTTTGTGGCGGAAGTTTTCCGAAATGCAGAACTTCTCCGTCATAATAAAACTGTTCACCATACGCTTCGGCCATTCGAGCCAGGTAATTATAATGCGTTTCATCGTATTGACTGCTGTAAATGATTTGAGAATAATCATTGGTATCGATTCTGATATCAAACCGGCTTTTATCTAAACCTTGTTTAATGACTTCTTCAGCAATAATTCCCATATTCACAGCCTGATTTCCTCCAAAACTCTGAATATGAGGAGCTCCATCCAACAAAATGGTCGGACTGTAACCTGAAAGCACGATATTTCCCAAACTCATTCTCTCCTGACTGAAACCAACTCCCGTAATTACGCCTACAAATGTTCTTTCAGGACTGCTTTCAATATCTTTATAAGAGATAACTGCCGTTAATCTTTTGCCTAAAAACTTATTGGCTTCTTCTAAAGTATGGGTTTGGCGGTCGCCTAAGGTGTCGTGAGCTAAAGTGAGGGTAAATTCGTGGTGTTTTTGTGCACTCTGAGTCAGCTTAAAATGCTTGTAATATTTGATTACTTTACCTTCTATGACTAAAGATAATTTAACCAAACGGTTGATGCCCGTATGATGATTCTCTGAGATTCCTGCCGCATTTTGGGATGGACGGAA
>NZ_JAOVZV010000042.1 GCF_026460945.1 Chryseobacterium luquanense | reverse complement strand
GAACCCTCAACCCGGCTTTACCGATGAAAACGGATGCCCGATTGGTGCGCCGAGTCTACCGTTACTTAGTACTCATGATCCTTGTTGGAATATTAAAACTAATTTTGCTAATGCCAGATTTATGCAAAAGGTAACCGCAATAGATAAACCGGAAGTTTTTGATTACGATCATGAAATGGGGTTTGCCGCAGCTTATCCTCCTGCAAATACAGGAGTGATAGGAACACAGTATCAACCTATGGAAAATAATATAGATACTCATAAAGTAAGACTTCCTGATGGAAGTCAATATTTTGCTTTCATACATTCTCATAACAATAAAGAAGGGGCTGTAAAAATGTTTTCACCGGCAGATCTTGCTACCTTTTTATCGAGTTGTGTCGTCAATGCTAACGAAAGCGGAAGTATCGGAGATGCTTATGCGATGGTAATAACTTCTGCGGGAAATTATATTTTGAAATATACAGGCTTTTCAACTACATTTGGTATAGGACCAAATGGTCTTAAGTTTTGGAATGCTTGGTATGAAAGGGCTATGTTAGAAATTCAGAATGATGATAAAAGTTTTGACCAAGACAAAGTGGAAAAAATGTTTTTAAGATTTTTGAAAGAAAAAGTAAAAATAGACGGAGTACAACTATACAAAGTCGAAAAGACCACAGGAAAAGCTACAGAACTAAGCTTAGATGCTACTAATACTGTAATACCAACACCATGCGATTAAAGAAAAATATTATGAAAAAACTAATTATTTTACTAGCACTTCACTCACTGTTTTTGAGTTTTGCTCAAATATATCCTCTTAATACGTATT
>NZ_JAOVZV010000041.1 GCF_026460945.1 Chryseobacterium luquanense | reverse complement strand
TAAAGAAAAATATTATGAAAAAACTAATTATTTTACTAGCACTTCACTCACTGTTTTTGAGTTTTGCTCAAATATATCCTCTTAATACGTATTCTGAAGTACCAACTAATGCATATATCAAAGATTTGAATAATGATCTCCTGCCTTACGAAGGTGATTGGAAAGCAACATGGGGAAATAAAATATTCTTTGTACAATTTAAAAGAATAAAAAAATATTTGGATCACAAAGAAAACAATCCTTATTATAAAGATCTTTTAGTGGGTAAATTTAAGGTCATGGACCAAAATGGTTTAATTTTATATGATAATACAAATCTTCCTAATGAAGATACGAAAATTGAAGGAGGACGTTTTTTTACAATACCCATTAAACAGTATTATCTATTTTATATTGATCCTGATATTTGCAATATAACAGGAAAGATTTATATCGATTTTGTCAGTAACAATCAAACACAATTAAATTGGAAATTCATTGATACAACTGATATTATTACATCAAGTTGT
>NZ_JAOVZV010000040.1 GCF_026460945.1 Chryseobacterium luquanense | reverse complement strand
GTACATTTCAGATTCCAGAAGTTCAGGAGGAGTATAGCCAACCATGCATTCTTCTATCAAAAACTGAGTCCATGCATCGCAGAAGTTTCCAGTATTAATAGCTTTGGAATAAAACCAAACTACCACACGAGAGGATTCGTGCGGCAGCGAGGGTTATCAATTGCTGTAGAAAGTCCGTCACATCAAAAATTATTATCTATCATTCTCAAAGAGCATTTCTATAATATACCAGTTAACAGAAATCAAAAAACTGTTATTTTCGTTAGTAATAAAATATTCCATACCATAACATTCCTCTATTAATTTGGAAAATAATTTCCCTTCTTTTAAAACAAATATCTGATTTTTATTATAATAATCTTGTTCAAAAAAAACGTAAATAGATCCTGAAAGATATATTTCAGAAAACGAAAATTCAAACTCATCAGTAGCCATTTTTTTAGAAATATCGCTACCTATTGATAAATGATCAGTAATCTTAAAAGGTTTAAATTTATTATAAACATTATTAATAAATCTTTCCGCTATTTTCCCTTCAACAACTGAGTGTTCTAAAAATTTCTTCTTAGACACTGATTTTAATTCTTCAATTTTTTTTAAATAATCTTGATTTTCCATTTTATATTTATCTTGTAGCTGGAACATTGTCTATAAATATATGACCTCTTATCCTACTTGCTTTTCGTCCAGATGTCTGATATCCAACATGTGGTTGATGTGGACCTTCTCCCAAAATCCCTTTAGCTTTCACATTATTAAATACTGGTATATCCATATTTACACTAGCTCCACCTGGACCTTGATATTCAACAGGGATTGACTTTCCGTTGACATCTTTTCCCCATTTTGTTACCTGGAATGATTCTCTTGGCAAACCTGTTCTTTTAAACGTTTCCTCTAAAGCCATTATATGGGTCGCACCACCTCGCATATCAACATCTTTAATAGCGTTGAATTTCCACTTGCCCCCGGTTAGACCATTTCCTGTTCCTCCTTTTCCTTCGGGTAAAAATATGCTTCCAAGCACTATAGCCATTGTGCCAATATTTTTTCCAGCTTCGTAATAATTTTCATTCCGAAGATTATCAAAAGTTTCTACAGCAATATCCAATCCAGGTTCAAGATTATTAAATGGATTACTTTCGACACAATCTCCTGTTATACATAAAGTGGAGGCACCAAATACATTACTATTTCTTGCTGATGGATCAATAAAACTTCTAATAGTATTGAAACTTATGCTGGCAATATCTCTGATTCCTTTAAAGGTTATTGTTTCAAAAGAAGCTTCTGTAGCTCCATCCATTATACCTGAAAATATATTTCCATTAAATGAATGAGCATCATTTGACTTCTTTATACCCTTTATTATAACTTCCTCAATTAATACTCCTCCTTTAGGTCCATATATTTTATTAGGATCCACTTTTTTTGGTTTTCCTGGTCCATCTCCACCTATTCTTTCCCCCATCATCCCTGTAGGATCTGCAAAGTTAACAGGATCATTCCAAACATAAGCATAAGGTGATACCGTAATATCTGCTAAAGGATCTATAGATAACCAGAAGCTTCGCTTAGGATCATAATATCTCGCACCATAATAGTAGTATCCTGTTGATGAATCAAATTCTTTTGCATTGTATTTATAAGGATTATCATAA
>NZ_JAOVZV010000004.1 GCF_026460945.1 Chryseobacterium luquanense | reverse complement strand
ATATTCTCAGGGCGGCCCCCCCCAGGGGCCCCCCCGAAACTATTTTGGCTTTTAATTTTAGAATTTTAAGGAATATAAATAAGCTGAGTTTTCAGAACTTTCAGTCCCAAATTTTCAAGCACAATTTTGTACATTTCGATTTGTTTTTCGTTCTTTTCGGTTTCCATACCGGTTTTAAAATCAACGATAATATAGCCTTCGTTACCTTTCAAAATCCTGTCAGGACGATAAATTTTACTAATTCCTCTTTCGGAGATCATAATATCTTTTTCATTAATCACTTTCCATTTTTCATCGAAAAACTCGGCATATTGATCAATGATTTTTTTGAGATCTTCTTTAATATTTACTTTTTCATCAAGCGTAATTTGACCTTCCAGAACATAGGTCTCCAAAACTTTATCGATGTCTTTCTCGGTGTTGATTTTTGAAAGCAATTCGTGTACGAAAAGCCCGATTCTTACTTTTTCATTTCTTACCTGATAATTTTTTGAAGGCGTAGCGATTTTTATTGAGCTCTTGTTTTCATGCTCGTTTCTGAGATTTTGGATGTTTTCAGTTTTAAATTCAGGTTTTTTGTGAATGATTTGCTTTTTCAACATTTCAGGATGGGTTTCATACAAATCAAATTCATCGAGATCCTGCAAATTTTTAGATTGTACAAATTCTAAGATTTCTAAATTATTAGAAGTTTTATTCTGTTTCTGAAGATAAAAAAACAGTTGTTCTACAGGTCGTGTTGTTGCAACATATTGAAGACAAAGTCTATCGACTAAATTTTTGTAAGAATTTTCATGATTAAATTTTTCAATTCCTTCATCATACACTTCAAGGTTTTTATTGAACTGATTGATGTTTACCGATTTTAAAACAGATTTTTCATCATTTTCAAACCAATTGGTGAATTCAGAATCACGGTTTTTATTCATTATCGGAATAAAAACAATCGGAAACTCAAGACCTTTTGCCTTATGAATCGTCATGATTTGAATAGCATCAATATTTTCCGAAGCTTGAATCGTGTAAGTTGAAGCTTCTTCATCCCAATATTTCAGAAATTCTTTGGTACTTGCGCCTGCGTTTTGAGTGAAATTGAAAAGCATTTCTAAAAAGTTGAGCAGGAAGTCGGTTTCTTTGTTTTCAATCGAAAATTCGTTGATATAATATTCAATGAAATTGTAAAGATTAAATTTGGGAAAACGATCCTGTTTCAACTTAATCTTATATTTTTCTTCAATATACTGAATGATTTCTTCATGTTGTTGCAGAGCGAGAATTTCTTTCATTCCTAGAGTAAAATCCGGCATATTGATTCTTCCGAGTCTGTTGAGATAAAACATCATCATTATCAGATGAGGTTTGTTTTTAGGATTGGTTTCCCACTTCAAAAACTCCACAACAGCTTGCAAAGTGTTTGATAATTCTAAGGTTAAACCTTTATCGGAAATCGTTTTAATATTGGTCTCTTCACCATGATAATTAACTTTCAGGTTTCCTAATTTCTGCGAATAAGAGAAAATATCGAAGTTTCCACGGCAAAGAATGGTTATATCAGAAAATCTAAATCCGTTATTTAAGCTTTCCTGAATATCTTTCTGCATTTTCTCCGAAACATCGTTGTAAAAATCTTCATTCGTTAAATTTTCAATGAGATTTATTTTTACTCTTCCTTCAATACCTGATTTGGGATTTTGCTCACCATCAACTCCGAAAATATGCTGATGCTCTTCTTCAAGATTTAATGAATGAAAATGATACAGTTCATTATTAAATTGTACGATGTTTTTTGCACTTCGCCAATTATCTTTTAGAACTAATAATTCCGCTTGTTTGGGCGAAAATTCTTTCTTGTTGATAATGTCCAACATTAATTTACTTTCACCACCACGAAAGCGGTAAATACTTTGTTTCGGATCTCCAACCAAAGTAAACGAAGTGTTTTCTGTCGAAATACTGTGATCTCTCAACGGAACGAAATTCTGCCACTGCAATTCTGAAGTATCCTGAAATTCATCAAAGAAATAATGCTGAAACTGCGAACCTACTTTTTCATAAATAAAAGCAGAAGGTTCATTTTTAAGATTTTCATTAATTAAAATATTGAATTTCGAGAGCAGAACCAAATCATTTTCTTCCTCGATTTTTCTCAGCTCATCCTGAATATCCTTGTTTACTTTTAAAGGCAACAAAGCAGAATGTATTTTTTCTTTTTTTTGAGTTTCGATGAATAAAAGAATCA
Organism: Chryseobacterium luquanense; assembly: GCF_026460945.1. GTDB lineage: Bacteria > Bacteroidota > Bacteroidia > Flavobacteriales > Weeksellaceae > Chryseobacterium > Chryseobacterium luquanense. Next base: position 43,447 of record NZ_JAOVZV010000004.1, on the reverse strand, counting down.
GTTTCATTCTGTTTTCAAGAAGTTGTTCCAGAATTTCTGAAATTTCTGCGTCTTTGTGTTTTGATTTTGCTGCAGCACCTTTTCGGTACTTTTCAATAGCAGATTCTTCGGTCGAACTTGGAAATGGAAATCCAGGTCTTTTTTTCTGATAAAAATCAACAACTTTTGGGAAGAATCCGCCAAGTCCGTTTTTTCCCTGTGCAAAATCTTCAATCTCAATATTTCTTGACTTGAATAATTCAATCGAGCTCAAAGCAAGTTCTAATGATTGCTTTTTGTTTGCGGTAATTTCTATTCTTAGAGTATTCTTAATATCTTCATAATTCGCATCATCAAATTCTTTGTTGTCTTTCAGATGCTCGTAATGAATATCTTTTACAAATTCTTTCGCAGAATCGTAAAGGTTTTTATTCAGATTAATTCTCTCGTTATTTTCCAAACTGTAATCCACATAATCCATAAACGAATTAGAAATATTTTCATTTTCTCCAATCTGGTCAAGCATTTTATCAACTGCTTCAATTAAAAATGGTTCTGCATCAATTTCAAGATTAAAATTTTTAGCTAAACCTAGTTCATAAGAAAAGCTTCTTACCAATCGGGAATTGAAGCGGTCAATTGTCCCGATATTTAAGGTTGAATAATTATGAAGAATATAATCTAAAAGTTTTTTTGAGCGATAATGAAGTTCGTCAATTGTAATTTTTAAACCTTCTGCTTCGAAAGCTTTTTGAATGTTTTTTAAATCATTATTTTCAAGATAATTTTCCGCTGTAAACTTATTGAGCCATGAAAGAATTCTTTCTTTCATTTCGTTGGCTGCTTTGTTGGTAAATGTCAATGCTAAAATATTTCTTATTGACGATTGTTGATTTGGATATCTCAAACAAATCATCAAAAGTCTCTGTACAAGAGCGTAAGTTTTGCCCGAACCAGCCGATGCGTTGATTACAGTATAAGAGTTTGACATTTTTAGCGGAAGATTTTGTGCAATTTAGATAAAATTTAGCTGAAAATTTAACAAATTCGAGCCTATATTTTAACAGTTTTGAACTTAAAATTCAAAAAAAATATTAAATCGCGTTAAGTCTGGTTAAACTTATGACTGAATTAAAAAATAACTTTAGTTTTGTTGAATAAAACAATAATCCGTGAAGTTTAAACTACTTTTTATCCTGTCATTCATTTTCTTCGTCCAAATCAATGCTCAAAGTTATATTTTTGGGAAGATTTCTTCTGAAGATCTCACTGAAGTTCCGAGTGTGACCGTGATCAATATGCGAACTAACGAACAGGTTCTTACCAATAGAGACGGTCATTTTATGGTTTCCGGAAGAGAGGGCGATATACTTCGTTTTTTCAAAAGCGGATACGATAGAATCGACAGAAAAGTTTCGAAAGAAAATGTGGAATCACCGATGAATGTTCAGTTGACCAGAGCGGCTCAATTAATTGCTGAAGTTGAAATAAAAAAAGGTTTGAGCGGAGACCTGAAAATTGATTCTAAAACTTTAAATCAACCTGCGAAAGTTCAAAAGCTAAAAGCAGAGATTAATGCTTATCTCAAACAAAAATCTGACCCGAGAATTTTAGCGGCAAGACCGGGACAATTTGTTCAGCCGAAAGGTCAAGGTTTTTCTGTAGGCAAAGTAAAAAATAAATGGGATGATCTTGATTTTGAAAATTATCTTGCTTACGCTCTGGGAGAGCAATATTTTGCAGATTTAAAAATCGAAAAGCCATTTATCAACCATTTTATTAAATATGTTCTCGCAGGTGGATTTGAAAGACAGAAAATCTTGAAATATGGCTTTGTGAGTGATGGCGATTTGATGAGGTTTCAAAATTCGGTTTTGATGAGAATTTCTTCTTACAGAGCTCCACAAACACAAAAATAAAACACTGATGATGAGAAAAATTCTTGTAGTATTTTTCTTTTTTACTGTAGCACATTTTTTTTGTCAGCAGAAAGTTTCTGGGAAAACGATGAGTGAAAATGACATGGTTTTGACATCGGTTTTAGTCGTCAATATTTCTAATGACAAGAAAATTTATAGCAATTCTTTAGGCGAATTTTCGATTGAAGCTTCTGAAAATGATGAAATAAGATTTGTGAAAAAGGGTTATGAAAGAGTTTCAAAAAAGGTTTACAGTGTAGAAATTCCTATGAATGCTGTTTTGGTGAGGATTCCAGAGGAGATTGAAGAAGTAGAAATCGTTTCTGCAACAGGAAATTTATCGAAAGATTCTAAAAGATTATCTAAGATTGACAAAAAAGACCAACTTCAGAAAGCGATTGGTCTTCCTAGGTCTAAAACCGGTGATAAACCTCGTGAAGTTCCTGCAGAAGTAAAGAATGTTTTATTGGCTGCGGCATTGGGGAATTTAAATATTCAGGGAACTTACGATTTGATAAGCGGTAAAGCGAGAAGGCAGAAAAGGCGGTACAAATATGAAGATCTGCAAAGTGATATTCTATGGATACGCAAAAGGATGGACAATGATTATTTTGAAAAAGAAGGTATTCCTGCTGAGAGAATTTCAGAGTTCTTAGAATTTAGCTTTACTGTAAAACCTGAAATAAGAACTTATGTAAGAGCAAAAAATATTTCAAGAGTAGTTTTTAAGCTTGAAGAAGTACTTCCTGTTTTCGTTGATCGACTTAAAGAAAACTCCAAATCAAAAGAATAAAAACTTAATGCATCCTTGATTTAACTTAGTTGAATATTTTAATGATAAACAATATCATAAATTTCATCTTTAACTTCTTGTAAATTTTCAGGAAAATAGTTGGCAAGAAGCCAAAGCTCTAAACTCTTTTTGCCTTCTCCATAACTTGGCTGTACATACATTTCATCAATCAGATTAAAGCCGTTTCGTTGGTAAAACGAAAAACGTCGTTTAGCATCTTCGTTTAAATGTTCAGGTTCGATTTCTAAAATAATTCTGGGATAGTTTTTAAATAAATAGTCTGTAATATGAGAACCCAATTTCTGATTTCTGAATTCAGAAAAAACTTCAAAATGTTCTACAAAAATATGATTTGTCAATTCCCAAATAACTAGGTAACCAATGTTTTCAGAATCATTCAAAACAGAAATTACTTTCACATTCGGACGTTCAAATAACTGTATGAATTTATACCAATCTCTTCTTTCATCCTCAGGAAAAGAGGTTGTATAAGAATTAAAAATCTTATGCACACGATAATCATCGGGCGAAGTAATCTGTAAAAATTCCATAACTAAAGGTCGAAAACGCTTGGTCTCCTTGTGATAAAAATATCTTTAATCCAAAGCGTGAAAGCCAGACCAAGATATATTAAAAAGAAAAATCCTGCCGTCGCAAATGTAGAATAAATAAAAAACACTCTCAGTTTAGAAACAGGAATTCCCAGTTTGGCACCCATTCTTGTGAGTACACCAAACCATTCGCGTTCCATTTTGTGACGTAGATTACCAAACATTTTTTAAGATTCTTTTAAAATTTTAAATCCGATACCGCAATTTAAGCAATTTTTTGTTTCACAATAGTTTTTAAAATGATAAATCAGACTCTGACTTTCCATTGAGTTTTTAATTTTTAAGCCAATTTTTTTCCATTCATTAATAACTGAATTTTTTTCTGCCTGAATTTCATTATAAAAACTTAGTATCTCATCGGTGATATTTTCACTGTGATGTTTATGATATGTGTATTTTATTGGAAGAACTGTATTTAAAATAATCAATTCAATGAAATCTTTCGTTAAAGATTTTGATTGACTTACGGGAGATGTTTTCCCAAAATTAAAATGATTGTCCCAATATTTTGAGGCTTTAATATCTTTGAAAATTTCAGCTAGTTCATTCGTATTTTGTGCTGAAATAATCTTTGAAAACAAATTTTGGTGCCGGAAATACAAATCTGCAAATTGCGAGAAACGAATTGTAGGGAAGTTTGGGGGGCGTAATCTCAGAAATTTAGGGTAGATTTTAATATCCGGAAGATTATATTTGACTTTAATAAAATCAAATTCTCTTTTCCATATTTTAATTTGATCGTCTTGTGAATTTTCAAGCCAACCGGAAATTCCAAAAAATAATGCTTCAAGTTGTGTTTTGTTCTGTTGGATTTTAATAATTGTATTGAAACTGATGCTTTCGGCAATTTGCTTAAAAATAAAAGCATTTACTTTTAAACCAAAAGAGTAGGCTAGATGATGAAATAAAACTGCTTCATAATTGTTTTTATTTCTCAGCAAATCAGATTCTATTTCTAAAGATCTTTCTTCAAGTTTTTTCAATAAATTTTCCTCATGAAAGTTAATCGGGATTTTCGTAGTGCTGAAAATTTTCTCACACGCAATAAACTGACTTTCTTTTAGCAGGTTTTCGTATTTCTGAAAAATATTTTTGTCGATATAATCTTTCAACTCTAGTGTCGGAATATTGTGCTCTTTGAATTCTTTGATGTCAATATCATTCTGAAAAACGACATGAAGAATGATATTTTGATATGCAGGATCTTTTGAGTGTCGATGGAAAATCCAGTCGGAAGACTTTACATGCAGTTCAATATTCCCGACAAGAATAATGTTTTTGGTTTTAATTTTCGCCATCAAAAAATCAGGGCCGGAATCGGTATTCCACTTCCCGAAATCGATAATTTCAACAGAATTTCCGTCTGTATCTGTAAAATTAAAATTGGTGAATACTTTGAAGTTCCAAAGATATTGATGGAGTTTTTCGTTCATCAGTAGTGTTTTTGTGTTACAACTAATTTACGGAAAAATATTTATGAATTTTGAATTTATTTTTTGATGCATGGTATTTAAGGTTGCGCTCCTCCTGAGCGCAAGCTGGCAACTTAAATCTTTTTCCTACAAAGGTTTTGCTCCTACGGAACTTAAATAGGAATTCTGATGAAGTAGTTATTTCCGAAAACTTGTTGTACTGTGCAGGCGGCTTTCAGATAAATTTGGATTAAACGAAAAAATCAGAGCAACTGCTCTGATTTATATTTAGACTGTAAAAAAAATATTAAACTTTCGCAGGTTCTTTTTTGAAGTTGGTAATTGTAGTTTTGTACATCTCTTCATAAATAGGAAGAATGTTTTTTAAATCAAAACGTATCGCCTGTTCTTTTGCATTAATTTTCATTTGAGCTAAAAGTTCATCGTTGCTTAATAATTTGATACAGTAATTACTCATTGCCTCCACGTTTCCGATTTCTGCTAAGAATCCTGTTTCTCCTTGGATGTTCACTTCCGGAATTCCACCTGCATTAGAACTGATAACAGGGGTGTTTGCTGCCATTGCTTCTAAAGCTGCCAAACCAAAACTTTCCTGCTCAGAAGGAAGTAAAAAAACGTCCGACAGTTGTAAAATTCTGTACAAATCATTCACTTTACCCAAAAGACGAATTTTAGAAATCAATTCCGGATTTTCTTCCAAAAACTGATTGACTTTTTCCATATCGGGACCTTCGCCAATAATGACCAGTTTAGATTTTACTTTTTTCTCAACGTTTTTAAAGATTTGAAGTACTTCATCTACACGTTTTACAGGGCGTAAATTGGAAACGTGAATCAATATCTTTTCGTCAGGATTAGCAAATTGCGTTCGCTGACATTCATTAAGCTCATCAAATTCAGAATTATCAATAAAATTGGTAATGACCTGAATCTCTTTTTTAATATTGAAAAACTGCAGTGTATCTTTTTTCAGACTTTCAGAAACCGAAGTAATTGCGTCCGATTGGTTAATCGAAAATTCTACCGCATGTTTATAACTCGGATGTTGCCCAACCAAAGTGATATCTGTTCCGTGAAGTGTCGTCACCAAAGGAATATCGTTATTGTCTTCCTTCAACATTTGCTTTGCCGTAAAAGCTGCATAAGCATAAGGAATGGCGTAATGTGCATGAAGCAGATCTAGTTTATAGAGATTCACAACACGGTAAATCATCGAGCTCAACGCAATATCATACGGTTGATACTGGAAAAGGGGGTAGGTCTGAACATTGACTTTGTGGAAGAATATATTAGGATTGGTAATATCTAATCTCGCCGGAAGTGCCGAACTGATGAAGTGTACTTCATAGCCTTTGTTTGCCAAAGACATTCCGAGTTCTGTTGCCACGATTCCGCTTCCGCCGTATGTTGGGTAACATAGTATGCCTATTTTCATCTCTTATTTTTTATTTGATGTCAATTTATTTTGTGTGGGAAACCTTCAAATCGATTCCCATACCTGGTTTTAATTTATCGTTGACTAAAACGGGTAGTCTTCCCGAGATTTTAGTTTTTCCGTTCAGTGCATCTGCAGTTGCTGTCATTGAGTCATCATTATTTTCATAAGAAACCAAAACTGTAGAAACTTTAGAAATATCAATGTCTTTTAATGCATAAGCGCTTCCAAAAACATTCAGAATAACATTTTGACTTTTAGTTAAATCTGCCAATATTTTCTTTGATTCTGCTGAAATTTTATAAGGTTTATACGCTGTAGAATTATCTTTATGAAAACCCACAATTACTGTAGAATTTGAAGGAATTGAATTGAGTTCAGAAGCTTTTTTTACAATCACTTTTGAATTTAAATTTAATTGATTTGCAAATGACTGATAAGGTGCTTCTTCCAAAGGAACAAAGTAATACGTTGAATTGGAATTTAAAGGAAGCAGTTTTTTATCATCTTTTAATAATGTTAAAGCATTTGCATACAGGTTTTGAACCAGCTTTGTATGCGAATCGTTATTGATGTCTTTGTTAATGTTTTCAGGATTCTTAGGACTGTATTGATTTAAGCCTAAATAATATTTAGTTAAAAGAATCTTTTTTACACTTTCTTCAACTCTGTCTTGTGAAATTTCACCGTTATCAATCGCTTTTTGGATAAGTTTTTTACCTTCCGCAACACCTTGTGAGAAAAGCATAATGTCATTTCCTGCTTTGAAAGCTAAAGCATCCAGTTCTCCAGGTTTGTATTTGTTGGCAACAGCGCCCATGTTCAGAGCATCAGTAATAATTAAACCTTTGTAACCTAATTTATCTTTTAATAAATCGGTCACAATTTTTTTTGAAACAGAAGCAGGAATTCCTTTCCCTGATTCTAAATTAGGAACATATAAATGCGCAACCATTACACCGCCAATCCCTTTATTCATTAAAGCTTTAAAAGGAGCAATTTCGATTTTGTTTAATCTTTCAAGACTGTGGGAAACTACAGGTAGGTCTAAGTGAGAATCTGTATTGGTATCGCCATGTCCCGGAAAATGTTTGATGGCTGCAAGAATATTGTGGTCTTGTAAACCATTTGCGTAATGTAGAGCCGATTGCGTTACATTTGAAACCTCAGAACCAAAACTTCTGTTCCCGATAATCGGATTGTTTGGATTTGTATTTACGTCTACAACCGGAGCAAAATCCCAGTTGATTCCCATTCTTTTGCAGTCTTCAGCAATTTTTGCTGCCATTTGATAAATTAGATCTTTATCCTGAATAGCTCCTAAAGTCATTGCCCAGGGGAACTTATGAGCGGTATTGATTCTTTGGTAAATTCCCCATTCAGCATCCATTCCAATCATCAAAGGAACTTTCGATTTTTGCTGGAATTCATTTACAAGATTAATTTCTCTTGCTGCATCATCCTGCATCAAAATTAGTCCGCCAATTTTATCATTGGTGACAATATTTCTCACTTGATTGACATGGTTGTCATCTTTATTAGTATATAACGCAACAATAAATAACTGACCGAGTTTTTCGTCTTGAGAAAGACTGTTGTAAGTTTGGTCAACCCATTGATTTGCTTTCTTGATATCTGCCCTTGAGATATCTTTAGGCTGATATTGTGCCGTAATATAGGAAGTGGAAAAGGCTATAATTAAGAGAAAATTAAAAACTAATTTCTTCATGGTTTTTTGAATATGAACAAAAATACGATTAAAAAAAAGATGAATACTAAAGTTTTTTCAGTTTTTGGTATATGTTTTGATTCGGCATATTTAATAATAATATAAAATTTAAATAATGAGAAAATTTTTTCCAATTCTAATGTTGGCTTTCGTGAGTTTATTCACTTATAGCTGCGATAATAACGATGATGTAGTAGTTGATAATACTCAACAATATGAATACCCTCAAATGAAAGACTTTACGGGAAATTTAAACTCATCAAATAATTTTACACTAACGGTGCCAATTGGTATTCCTATCACGGATGTTGTTTTGGTGTATAGAAATGTGGGATCGGGGTCTGGTACAAATGCTGTTTGGCAGTTGATTCCTAAAACATATTATTTGGATAACAATGTTTCTTTTCCAGCGAACAGAGAGTTAGATTATAATTTTGATTTTACAACGGTTGATGTTGAAATTACATCAAGAGCAAATTTTAATCAATCTACTCAAATGACAACAGCAGAAACAAATTCTTATTTGAATAATCAAATGTTTAGAGTTGTATTGATTCCAACGGTTGCAGGGAAAAACGCAAACACTGTAGATTATAATGATTATAAAGCTGTGGTGAAATATTTTAATCTTAATGATTCTAATGTTTCTCTAACAAAAGTAAACTAAGAAATCTTTTCAAATTTTTATAATAAAGAAAGCTCCGAAATTAATTTTTCGGAGCTTTTGATTTTCTATTGTTATAAAACTTATTTCTGATCGTCTAAGAAATGACCGAAAAAGTCTTTTTTTGTTTGCAGATATTCTTTGCTGTTTTCATTTGCTGGAATTTGCAAAGGAATTCTTGAGTTTAAATGAACATTACTTTCCTGTACAAATCTTACTTTATCAGGATTGTTGGTCAAAAGGTTGATGTCTTCAATTTTAAGCTGGTTTAAAATCTCGATAGCAATACCAAAATTTCTATCATCTGCAGGTAAACCTAATTCTAAATTTGCCTGAACTGTATCGAAGCCTTTTTCTTGTAAAGAGTAAGCTTTAAGTTTATTGATGATTCCTATATTTCTGCCTTCCTGACGTAGATAAATAACTAATCCGCCATTTTCGTGCATATATTTCATTGCTGCATCAAGCTGTTGTCCGCATTCACATTTTTTAGAATGAAAAACTTCTCCGGTAATACATTCAGAATGAAAACGTACATTGACAGGCTGTGATAAATCTGTATTTTCAGCAACGATTGCCATGTGCGGCATCCAGTCATTTTCGTCTTCCGAAAAAGCAATCATTCGGAAATTACCGTGCTCTGTAGGAACATTAGCTTCCGCCTGAATTTTAATCATTGAATATTTTTGTTTATTTTTTTCCGTTGACAGAATCTTCTATTACGGTAACGTTTGTTTTTAGTCTTACCAAATATCTGTTCAAAACTTCATCTTCATCTTTTTTAAGATATTTTCTAAGTTTCTGAATGCTTTTGTAAGATTTTTCTAGATTTCGGATGGTTTTATTTTTTCCTGATTTATTCCCGGATTCTATCGCATAAAGGTAGTTTTGCAAAGTGTATTTTAAGTTGCTCACTTCTTCATTCAAGGCTGTATTCGAAAATTTTGGGAAAGTAGAAATCAGATTGGTAATTTCTGAAGCATTAACATTTTCTGTAATATTAATGCTTATACTTTTGTTATCAGATTCAGCTTTTGCATCACTTGAAAAACTGTTTGACAAAGGTGACATATTCAGTTTTTCGGTAGCGCAGGAAGAAGTGATTATTAAAAGTATTCCAAGAAAAAATAGTCGTTTCATTTTTGCTCCTTTTGATAAAGGATTGGGTTAAGACTTTCATCATTGTACATTTTCATCTGTTTGTACACTTTCATCTTAACATCACCGTTTTCAATATCTGTAAGCAATTGAATAATAGAAGTACACAAATCTTCTTTCTGAGTAAGCAATACATTTAATTTTGCTTGGCAATTTAAACGATGCTCTTCAGATGCAGATTCTCTGTTTGCTTCTAACGACATATGATAAACCTTTAATGCCAAAATAGATAATCTGTCAACAGCCCAAGCTGGAGTCTCAGTATTTATTTTAGCATCAAATTTTGGAGTAATATTTTTATATTTATCTAAAAACCAGCTGTCTATGAATTCTACCAAATCAGTTCTTTTTTGATTTGAAGAATCTATTGTTCTTTTAAGTTGAAGAGCTTCGACAGGATCTATATTCTCATCTCTAATTATATCTTCCAAATGCCATTGAACGGTATCAATCCAGTTTTTAGCATACAAAATACGTTCCAAAGTATCACTTTCAAACGGGTTTTTTACAGAAGTTTCTACGCTGTCTAATACATGATAGTCTTCAATAGATTGGTTGAAGATTTTCCAAGCAGTATCAGTAAAATTCATTGAAATTGAGAATTATAAATTGCTGTTTGTATTATTTGAAGAATTGTTTTCGGTTTTAGAACCTGGCTTGTCTTCTTCTTTGATAGCATCTTTAAATTCTTTGATTCCAGAACCCATACCTCTCATCAATTCAGGGATTTTTTTACCTCCGAAAAGCAATAAAAGGATGATAGCAACAATAAGGATGTGTTGCCACGATAATGATAATATTGTTAGTGTATTCATTTCTAAATTTTTTGTAAAGTTAATCTTTTTTTAATACGAAACCCAACTAAGAGGATCGACAGCCTGACTTCCGTTCCAAATCTGGAAATCAAGAGTATAGCTTCCGTCAAAATCCTGTGCAACTGCTCCTACAACTGTTCCTGCAGAAACCTGTTGGTTCTTTGAAACAGTATTGCTACTGAGATTTGAGTAAATGGTGAAATAATCACCATGTTTTATCATTACAGTTTTGGTCCCGTCTGCGGAAGGAATCACCTGAGAAACTGTACCAGGAAAAACTGCTCTTGCAGAGGTTCCTTTTGCTACAGATATTTTTATTCCATTGTTTTCCTCCCAAATATTTTTAAAAACAGGATGTTGCTGTTTACCAAATCTATGGGTAATAGTTCCTTGAGCAGGCATGGAAATTCGTCCTCTGTTGGAAACGAAATTACTTCCTGCGGCTGGAGCAGAAACCCCATAATTGGTCATCGCTTTAGTTTCTGCAGCTTTTTTGTCTTCATCTTTTTTCTTTACTAAAGCCGCTTCTGCTTCTCTTGCTTCTTTTAATTTTTCTGATGCCTCCCTTGCTTTTATTGTTGCATCGTCTGAGGCTTTTTTAGCGGCTATTTTTCTAGCTTCATCTTTTGCGCTTGCCTCACTTCTTGCAGCTTCTTCATTTCTTTTTCTTTCTTCCTCTGCTCTTTTTGCAGCTAATTCATTTGCTTTTTTTACTTCAGCTTCAGCTAGTTTTCTTTCTCTTTCCAAAGCTTCTGCACGCGCTTTTGCTTCAGCATCAATTCTTGCCTTTTCTCTCTCTGCTGCTATTTTTGCTAAACGAATTTTTTCTGCTTCAGCCTTTCTTCTACTTTCTTCTTCAGCTTTAGCAATTCTTATTTCTTCTGCAATAATTGCTCTGATTTGTCCTTCTAAAGCTTTAGACTGAGATTGTTTTTGTTTTAAATCGGCAGTAAGCTTAGATTCGTTCTTTTTGAATTCTGTAACCAACTGCTCTTTTTGTTCACGCTCAATATTTATTGTCGTTAAATCTTTTTTCTGATTAAGAAGTAAATTTTCTTTTTCTGTGGCCGATTTTTTCTTTTGAGCAACAGATTTTTTAAGCTCAACGGCCGCGGTTGTTATTTCTGCTGCTTTTTTATCCTGATAATCTGAATATTGCTTTAAATATTGAACTCTTCGTAATGCTTCACCCAAACTTTTTGATGAGAGAATAAAAGTTACTTTATTTTGTACACCTTTGTTTTTATAGGCATTAACCAAAACCTGAGCATAGTTTTTTCTCAGAACAGCAAGTTCCCGGTTTTGTCTGTTGATTTCCAGTTGACGAAGATAAATTTCATCTTCTATAAATCTTTTTTCTTTCTGAGTGTTATTAAAAACTTTTTCTCTAAGCGCTAGTTTTTTATTAACGTTATTTAAATATGATAAAGATAATTTTGATTCGTTTCTGGTTTTTGCCAAATCTGAATTTATCTGTGATATCTGTTTTTTTAGATCAGCATTTTGCTTTTGCAACTGTTCTTTGTTTTGTTGACCATATTGTAATCCGAACAGCAAAATGCCTATTAAAAAGCTAATTTTTTTAATCATTTAATATCAATTTTCTTATAATTGGCTGGAACTGAATAGGGTGTTTCCATCCTCGAAAAGTCAAATTTCGTGTTTTCCAGTAAAATTTGACTCGATTTTGAGCCTTTTATAATTATTTTAACATTTTTCGGAAGCTTTATTTCGTTCGGAAAGGTCTCCCAGTTTTCATATACGATCTCAATAGCATCATTGGATTTTACATCTTGTAATTTTACCCAATTTAGATTAAAATCATCGGTGTACTGCATTTCAACTTTATATTCACGTACAACATCATCCGTTACAATCTTCTGATTGGTAATTGAAGTCAGTTGATAGCCTTCATTATTTTTAACAATATTTGAGTTGCTGTTGGTGATATGCATAAAAGTACGCCCCATCAATAATTTTTCTAAGGTCTTATAATCAATGAAATTAACGTTTAGAAAATTATTCAGATAATCAAAATCGGAATCGATGTAATTTTTATTGTATTTGTCAATAGCTTTAATTCCTTCCGGAGTTATAATCGCTCTCGCAGCATTGATTCCCCAAAAAGAAATATTTGCCCATGTTTTTTTATCATTTTCAATATAAATGGTTGCGTCAAGTGGGCTTACTCTCAAATCGCTTGCTGTAATTTTACTGTTGATTTTTACATGCTCAAATTTAGGATGAAGAAGAATTTTTTCATAAAAAGTTAATCGATCCTGAATGTTTTTGGCATTTTTCGGGTCGTTCTTATCGTCTGATTTTTCCACTTGAATGCTGTCATTCTCTGAAGAAGTCTGATTTAATGCTTTTCTGCTTTTACAGGAAAGTATAGTAAGTGTAATTATCAATAAGATAGCCCAATTTTTCATATTCAAATTTAAATAATCTTTTACAATATTAACGCCAAACCACACAAAATGATATTGTGTGGTTTTTGTCAACGTTATTTAGTTTAATTTATTTCGATAAAAAGTCTAAAACAGAAAAATCTCCCAAAGAAATTTCCCTTGCAACTCCAAAATAATGAGCTGAACTTCCAATCATTGAATTGGAAAGGTTTCCGTGATCAATTACTGTTTTTTCCTGAATCAAAGAGTTATCAATATTAGAGTTGATTATTTTCGTGCCTTTTCCTAAAGAAACGTAAGGTCCAATCTTAGAGTTTGAAATCTCAACATCTTCACCGATATAGCAAGGCTGAATAATCAAAGAATTCTGAATGTTTGCCGACTGAGGAAATCCTGTAAATTCGTCTTTTTCATATTCTAGAATCTTGCCGTTGGTTTCAACTGTAGCATTTTTATTTCCACAATCCATCCAATCATCTACTTTTCCTAAAGAGAATTTTGCGCCTTTCTGACGAAGATTTTCTAGTGCGGTTGTCAACTGATATTCACCACTAACTTTAATGTTGTTATCCATGATGTGATTAATCTCATCCATCAATTTTTCTGCTGAATTGAAATAATAAATTCCGATGATGGCAAGATCTGAAATAAAAGTTTGAGGTTTTTCTATAAAATCTGTAATAAAACCGTAGTCATCTAATTTTACAACTCCAAAAGCCGAAGGATCTTCTACTTTTTTTACCCAAATTACACCGTCTGAATTGGTATCTAACGTAAAATCTGCTCTGAATAAAGTATCGGCAAAAGCAACTACAACATTTCCTTTCATTGACGCTTCGGCGCATTTAATGGCATGTGCTGTTCCTAATGCTACATCTTGAGTGTATATGCTTGCTTTTGCCCCAAGGTTTTCAGCAATTTTAATAAGTGAAGCTTCTACTTCGGCTCCAAAATCGCCGATAATGAAAGCTACTTCATCGATTGTTTCTCCTGCAACTTTTGCAATATCTTCTACTAATCTCTGTACAATCGGTTTTCCGGCAATCGGAATCAATGGTTTTGGAACGGTTAACGTATGTGGTCTCAATCTTGAGCCTTTTCCGGCCATTGGAACAATAATTTTCATAAATGAATGTTTGTTTTAAAATTATTAGTTATTAGTTTTTCTGAGTATTTTATTAATCATTGTTTTTTCGTTATAAGCTAAAAATGCAATAAAGAAAATGAATAATCCGTTTCCTATGAAGTAATTATTTCTAAAATAATAGAACGAAATCATAGAAATTGCAATGGATAACGAAAGATATACAAGGATTTTTTTTGTGTTATAATGAATTGGGTATTGTGCTCTTCCCCAAATATAGGAAATAACCATCATACTTGTGTAAGTAATTAACGCTGCAAAAGCACTTGCCCAATAACCATATTTCGGAATAAATGTAAAGTTGATAATTATGGTAATTGCCGCTCCGATCAATGAAATGTATAATCCGACTCTTGTTTGATCGGATAATTTATACCAAATCGAAAGATTCAGATAAATTCCTAAAAATAATGCACCGAGCATCACAAAAGGAATAATTTCAATACCTTCAAAATAAAGAGGGTTCCCTAAGTATTTTTCAGAAATCCATTGAAGGTTTACCATTAATCCGATGTAGATAAGACAATTGCAGATCACAAATACATCCATGAGAACTGCATACGTTTTGTGATTGTTTTTGTCTTTAAAACTTGAAAAGAAATAGGGTTCAATTCCCAATTGATAGGCCTGTCGGAAAACCGTTATAAAAGTGGCAATCTTATAAACTCCGCCATAGACACCAATCTGATGTTTGGCTTCTTCTTTTGGAAGTAAATATTTTAAAAACTGTCTATCTAAAGTCTGGTTGATTACTCCGGCTAATCCTGCAACCATTACCGGCCACGAGTAGCTCATGATTCTTTTCCAAAGTTTAAAATCAAACTTTCTGAAACTGAAGTTGACGAATTCTTTCCCTACAATCGCTAATGTGATGATGCTCTGAACCAGGTTGGCAATAAAAACATATCCGACACCAATTTCCGGATCATATTTTAATCCTAAAATTCCGTCAGGATAATGAGGAAGCCACTTGATGAAAAATACGATTAGAAAATAATAAACCAGTGATCCTGCAACCTTTGAAATGGTATATAAAATTGGTTTTCCTTCTAATCTTAAAACTGCCGACGGAATCGTCGCAAAAGCATCAAATGAAAGAATGAAAAGAAAAATGACAAGATAATTAACCTGATCAGGTGTTTCAAACGCATTCGCAAGTTCCTGCCTGAAAGCATATCCTAAAATAAGATAAATCAAACCAATTCCTAAAATGCTCAGTGCCGTAGTAGATACCAGAGTTTTTTTATCGATATCGCCTTCCTGAGCAAAACGGAAAAAAGAAGTTTCCATTCCGTGGGTCAAGAAAACCGTGATCACTCCGGCAATAGAATACCAATCTACAAAAGGTGATGATGCCGAAGGTCCGAATGAATTGGTCACGATGGGTGCAATCAGGAAAGGAAAAATCCTCACCAAAACCGAACTCAGTCCGTACACTGCAGTTTGCCCAAATAATTTCTTGTACAAATTAATTTTTTTAAAGTGCAAATGTAAATATTAGAATTCACAATTTTCAGACTTAAGTTTAAAAATCATTCCTGAAAATATTAAATTTGTGCAATACAAATCTTTATATCTAAAAAATAAAAATGAAAATTCTAATAAAAAACGCCCAAATCGTCAATGAAAATCTGGTTTTCCAAAGTGATATTCTGATTGAAAATGATTTGATTTCAAAAATTTCAAAAGATATTTCTGAAGAAAATGTGGACCAAATTATCGATGCTTCCGGAAAATATCTGTTACCGGGAATTATTGATGATCAGGTGCATTTCCGTGAGCCGGGTTTAACGCATAAAGGTGATATTGAATCAGAATCTCGTTCAGCAATTGCTGGTGGAACGACTAGTTTTATCGAACAGCCGAATACGGTTCCAAATGCTGTAACTCAGAAATTATTGGCGGATAAATACGAAATCGCTTCTCAAAAATCCTACGCTAATTATGGTTTTATGATGGGCGGAACGAACGATAATTTAGAAGAAGTTTTAAAGACAAATCCAAGAAATGTTCCCGGAATTAAATTGTTTTTAGGTTCATCCACAGGAAATATGTTGGTTGATAATCCAGAAACTTTAGAAAATATTTTCAGCAATACCAAAATGTTGATTGCCGTTCATTGCGAAGATGAAGCGACGATTCGCGAAAACACGGAAAAGTACAAAGCGGAATTTGGCGACGATATTCCTGTGAAATTTCATCACTTGATAAGAAGTGAGGAAGCTTGTTATAAATCATCTTCAAAAGCAATTGAATTAGCACAAAAAACCGGTGCAAGACTTCACGTTTTCCATTTGTCAACAGCGATTGAAACAGACCTTTTCAGAAATGATATTCCATTAAAAGAGAAAAAAATAACGGCCGAAGTTTGTGTTCATCACCTGACTTTTACCAATGAAGATTACGAGACAAAAGGAAACCTCATCAAATGGAATCCGGCGGTCAAAACTTTAAAAGATAAAGACGGACTTTGGGAAGCTCTTTTGGATGACAGAATTGATGTCATCGCCACCGACCACGCGCCTCACACTTGGGAAGAAAAGCAGAATGTTTATACGAAATGTCCTTCCGGAGCACCTTTGGTTCAACATTCTTTGGTCGTGATGTTGGAGAATTTCCGAAGTGGAAAAATCACTTTGGAGAAAATTGTGGAGAAAATGTGTCATAATCCTGCGATTCTATTTAGAATTGAGAAAAGAGGTTTTGTGAGAGAAGGTTACAAAGCGGATTTGGTTTTGGTAGATTTGGATGAAAACTGGACGGTTTCCAAAGAAAATATTTTGTACAAATGTGGCTGGAGTCCGTTGGAAGGAACTGAGTTTCATTCGAAAGTGACGCACACTTTTGTCAATGGAAATTTGGTTTATGAGAATGGAAAAATCAATGAGGAAAAATTCGGAGAGCGATTGCTTTTTGAAGTTCGGGAATAAAAACAAAGAAGGCTTTTCATTAATTGAAAAGCCTTCTTTTATTAACAAATTAATTTAAAGATTAGTCAATAACAATGCTGTCAATTCCTTTTGCCAGGGCATTTTCCATAATTCCCGGAATCGACAAACCTTCTGCCCGAAACACGCTGACATCTGTGACGCCATAGAAACCAAAAACATTTTTTACATAAGGAACATTCGAATCATAAATCTGATAAGGACCTTCCGAATAAATATTTCCCGATGCGAATGCAATGTATAATTTCTTGTCATTCAACAAACCTTCAGGACCTTTTTCGCTGTATTTGAAAGTGTAGCCTGCTCTGGAAGTGAAATCAAAATATGCTCTGAGTGTCGCGGGAACGGAGAAATTATACATCGGAGAATCGATGACAATGATGTCGGCTTCCTGAAGTTCCGAAATCAAATTTTCAGAATAGGCATTGATGGACTGTTGCTCGGGAGAATGACTTTCTGCGGGAGAGAAAAATGTGTTGATGTGTGCTTCTTCCAAAAGCGGAACAAGGTTTTTTGTAAGGTCGCGTTCTTTCACCAGGCTGTCAGGATATTTTCCCTGGATTTTTTCAATAACGGCATTTCCTAATTTTCTGCTTGCGGACAAATCCTTTCTTGGACTTGAAATAATGTGAAGTATGTTTTTCATTTTTTTTGATGATTAAATTCTTCGACAAAATTATGTACATTTGCTTGTTAAAAGTTAGTAGTGAACAAAAGGTTAGTAGTAACCTTTGAGTTAGTGAAGCTTATTTTTATGGAAAAAAGTATTGAATTAGAAGAACCAATTACTGCTCGCAGATGTTCCGAAAGTCTGTCGTCTGTGGAAGATGCGATTTATGTCATCGGCGGAAAATGGAAACTGAAAATTATTATCGCATTGCAGGAACAGGGAAGCATTCGTTTCAATGAGCTTCAAAGAATCGTTGCCGGAATATCTGCAAGAGTGCTTTCGAACGAGTTGAAAGATTTAGAACTCAATGGTTTTGTGAAAAGAATAGTTCACAGCGAACAAACGCCTGTGGTCGTAGAATACATTTCCACAGATTACAGCAAAACGCTGAAGCCAGTGATAATGGCACTTTCCGAATGGGGAAGAACGCATAAAAATAATCTCCGAGAAGATATTTTCGAAAATAAATAAGACGCTCGCAGATTTGGCAGATAATTCAGATTTAAATTCAATCTGTACAATCCACAAAATCTGCGAGAGAAATATCTTTAATTAAACGACTGCCGAAATTCTAACGGCGACATTTTAGTCTTCTTTTTAAATAATGTACTGAACGATTGCGAATGTTCAAATCCTAGTTCATACGCAATTTCGCTTACCGAAAGTTCCGTTGTGGAAAGTTTCTCTTTTGCTTTGCTGATGAGCTTTTCGTGAATATGTTGTTGTGTATTTTGTCCGGTTTGAATTCTCAATAAATCACTCAAATAATTCGGAGAAAGATTCATCGCTTCGGCAATTTGATGAACTGTTAGAAGTCCTTTTTCTGAAGACTTTTTATCAAAATATTCGTTCAGAAACGTTTCAAATTTCGTCAAAAGTTGATGACTTCCACTTTTTCTGGTAATGAATTGTCTTTCGTAAAAACGTTTGGAATAATTCAGCAATAATTCAATCTGCGACAAGATGATTTCCTGTGTGTGCTGGTCGATGTGCTGACATTCCTTATCGATTTTGTTTAAAATTTCAAGCAGGTCATTTTCCTCATCTTCAGATAGATGCAAGGCTTCATTCACTGCGTAAGAGAAAAATCCATAAGAAGAAATTGTAGTTGCCAAAGGTTGTTTCAAAAGAAAATCTTCGTGGAAAATTAATAGATAACCCGTATTTTCACAATCCATCGTTTTCAAATCGAGATATTGAACCTGATTGGGAGCCGTAAAGCTCAAAACACCTTTGTCGTAATCGTAATGTTGCTGGCCGTATTTTATTTTTCCCGTCGCATTTCTTTTTAAAGCGACACAATAATATCGGCTTACAAAACCTTTCCAGACCTCATCTTCAATGAAAATACTTTCAGAAAGATTGATGACGCTGACCATCGGATGCTTGGGTTCCGGAAGCGACAATAACCTGTGAAATGCTGAAATGGAATGTATTGTGTTCATAATTTCAAGTTCTGAATAATAAAAATAGTGATAATTTTTTGGGCGCCTGTTTCCGTCTTCCACTCCCGCTTTTTTGCTCGTCGTACCTCCTCACAAAAAGAGCTCCGTTCAAGCCGGGGCGCAATCCTATTGTATTCCGGCCTTATATTTTAAGAGGTTATTTAAACTTACAGATTCAACAAATGTGCTCGAAAAAATCAATCTGCAAAATTTGCTAAATCTGCGAGAGAATTAAAAAATTAATAATCCAAAAGTCCCATACTGAATTCGTCGTAAGGCGCGCCAGTATCGGTTCCTAAAGGTACAATACTTTCCAGTTTTGCAAGCTCATTTTCACTTAAAACAATTTTTCCGGCTTCGATATTCTGTTCAAGATATTTTCTGCGTTTCGTCCCTGGAATCGGAACAATGCCTTTGCTGATAATCCACGCCAGAGCCAGTTGTGACGAAGTAATTTCTTTTTCTTTAGCCAAATTTTCAATCGCTTCCACCAATTCAATATTTTTATGGAAATGTGCTTCCTGAAATCTTGGAATTCCTCTTCGAAAATCATTCTCAGGCAAATCATCAATCGACCGGATTTGTCCCGAAAGAAATCCTCTTCCCAACGGAGAATACGCCACAAAACCAATTCCCAGTTCATTCAAAGTTTTAATAACGCCTTTCTCTTCAACCGTTCTTTCAAACAAAGAATATTCACTTTGAACTGCCGTGATGGGATGAACGGCGTGTGCTTTTTTGACCGTCTCAGAAGAAACTTCAGACAAACCAATGTACCCGATTTTCCCTTCTTTTACCAAATCGCTCATCGCACCAACCGTTTCCTCAACAGGAACATTTTTATCAAGACGATGCATATAATAAAGGTCGATGTAATCTGTTTTCAGGTTTTTCAGCGAACGTTCAACCGATTTTTTCACGTAATCTTTCTGTCCGTTGATTTTCCAAGTCACTTGCTCATTATCGTCAATTTCCCAACCGAATTTTGTCGCAATGATGTAGTTGTCACGATTACCTTCAATGGCTTTTGCTATTAATCGTTCATTTGCAAAAGGGCCGTACAAATCTGCTGTGTCGAGGAAATTTCCGCCCAATTCCAAAGAACGGTGAATGGTTGCAATGGCTTCCTGTTCATCGGTTTTGCCGTACATATCGGCGTCGCCAAAACCGGTCATTCCCATACATCCCAAGCCGATATTTGGAATGATTAATCCTTGATTTCCTAATTTTACTTTATTCATTTTTTTCAGTATTAATTTTGATAAAGCAAAGTTGAGCAGAAGTGAAGAATCCGATGTATGCAAAATGAAGATTGTCGTATGCAAATTACGGATGAGATTTATTTAAATGTTTAATGATTGAAAAATTTAACAATAATAATATGCTTAATTTGCAAAATCAGCGAGAGATACAATCAGCTTTTATGTCATTTCGACGAAGGAGAAATCTGTAATTTAATAATATAATATTAAATTCTTCATTTCGCTGCCGCCCCATTCTGAATGACAAAATCAATATTATTTTTTTGGCTTAGAACTCATGTAAAAACTCAGTTTTCCTCCATTCATTATATCAGAATGTTTCAAAGTAAAGTTCCTAATTTCCTTTCCATTCAAAAGAATTTTCTGAACATACACATTTTTCGGACTTTGATTGATCGCTTCAATTTCAAAAGTTTTTCCATTTTCCAAATTCAAAACAGCATGGTCAATCGCAGGGCTTCCAATCGCATAATTTTCTGAACCCGGAGCAACCGGATAAAAGCCAAGAGAACTTAAAATATACCACGCACTCATCTGTCCGGCATCGTCGTTTCCGCCCAATCCATCGGGAGTTGCTTTGTATTGCATCTCTAAAATTCTTCTTATCTGCGCCTGAGTTTTCCAAGGTTTCCCTGCCCAATTATAGAAGTAGGCAACATGATGCGCTGGTTCATTTCCATGAACATAGCCGCCAATAATTCCTTCTCTTGTAATATCTTCTGTGTCGGCAAAAAACTCGTCTGGTAAATGCATAGTGAACAATTCATCCAATTTTGAAGCGAATTTTTTTTTCCCGCCCATCAGTTGAATGAGCTCATCAGGATCTTGTGGAACGAAGAAACTGTAGTTCCAGGAATTCCCTTCGATAAAGCCTTGCCCGTGAGTACTTAACGCATTAAAATCTTTCTTAAAGCTTCCATCAGATAAACGAGGTCTCATGAAGCCGATGGTTTTGTCAAAATTATTTTTCCAGTTCTCAGAACGTTTGATGAATTGATTGTAAATTTCTGTTTCACCCAAATGTTTTGCCAACTGCGCAATTGTCCAGTCGTCATAAGCATATTCCAACGTATTGGAAACTGAAGTTCCACTTTTCTCGGCAGGAATGTAACCTTTGTCGACATAAAAACCGATGCCTTCGTAATCTCTTTTGTTGGCAGTTTCTAAGCAAGCCATCAACGCTTCTTTCGCATCACCGTTATAATTTCCTTTAATAATTGCATCGGCAACTACACTTACGCTGTGATAACCGCTCATGCACCAATTATCGTTCGCATGATGTGACCAAATCGGCAACATTTTCATTGAAAACTGATTGTAATGCGCCATCATCGATTTCACCATGTCATTATTTCTTTTAGGCTGAATGATATTAAAAAATGGGTGAAGTGCACGGTATGTGTCCCAAATTGAGAAGGTAGTGTAGTTTGTAAAGCCTTCCGCTTTGTGAATGTTTTGATCTAAACCTTTATATTCTCCGTTGACATCTGTATAAGTTGTCGGACTGATAAAAGTATGATACATTGCCGTATAAAAATTCGTTTTTTCTGTTTCAGAACCTTTGATGACGATTTTATTTAATTCTTTATTCCAAATTTCCTGCGTCTGTGCTTTAACTTGGTCAAAAGATAAATTTCCGGTTTCGGTTTCTAGATTTTCTAAAGCATTGGCTTGACTTACCGGCGAAATAGCAAGCTTAACTTCAATTGCTTCGTTTTCACTGGTTTCAAAATCAAAATACATTTTTAGGTTTTTTCCTGCAATCTCGGGGAAGTTTTTAGTCTGGTCAAATTTTCTCCAGAAACCATTGTAAACTTGCTTTCCATCATAATTTTTCTGTCCGTAAGATTTAAACGGCTTTGAGAATTTCATAGCAAAATAAACCGTTCTTGTTCTTGCCCAACCATTCGTTTGTCGATAACCTGTAATGGTATTTCCGTTTTGTACACGAACATAAGTCCAGACGTTTTTGCCATCATAATTGTAAATTCCGGCCATCAAATCTAAAATAATGTGAGCTTGGTCAGACTTTGGAAAAGTATAACGGTGAACGCCGACTCTTGTTGTTGCCGTCAATTCCGCTAAAATATTGTGATCATCCAGTTTTACTTTGTAATATCCTGCTTCAGCTTTTTCGTTTTGATGCGAAAATTTACTTCTGTACCCATTTTCAGGATGGGTTGCAGTTCCGGGATTTAACTGTAATTTTCCAACAGTCGGCATGACTAAAAAATCTGCTAAATCCGAATGCCCGGTACCACTGAAATGGGTGGAGCTGAAACCTACGATTGTTTTGTCTTCATAAAGGTAACCTGCGCAATATTTATAGACTTCACCATTGTATTTCCCATTGAGTTCGTAAGAGATCGTATCGGTTTCTGGGCTCAACTGAACGGCTCCGAAAGGCGCGGTTGCTCCGGGATAGGTGTGACCCATTTTCTCGGTTCCAATTAATGGGTTGACGTATTGAACCAATCTCTCAAATTTTTGAGCTTTTAGATTTAAACTTAAAAAAAAGGCAAAAAGAAAAATTCCCGGTTTTTTCATACAATTATTTTGAGTAGTAAATTTAAATAAATGATAAAGATTCATCAGTACCATATTTAGTGGTTCGATGATTAAATATTGAACCGTTAAGTTTATTTAAGAAGATGATTTTAGAAAAAAAAATTAAGAGAAATTCTAAAATTTACCAGAATGCTTAATATTTAGCAGATGAAAGGAATTTTGCTGATTTTTTAATCTCCTTTATACTTTTAAGTTTCAGAAAAACGAAAACCAATACCATGAATATTTTCAATCATAATAGTCTTTTCGTTGGCAAAAATTTTACGCAATCTTGAAATAAAAACATCCAGACTTCGTCCCATAAAATAATCGTCATCGCCCCAAATTGCTTTTAAAATATCCTGTCTTTTGAGAATAGTATTTTTGTGTCGGATGAAATAAAAAAGTAAGTCAGATTCTCTTTGAGTAAGTGTAATTGTATTTTGGGAATCAGTTAAAGTGTAATTTTTAGGATCGAAATTGTATTTTCCGACTTTGAATTTTTGGGGAGTATTGTCTGTTTTTTTTGAACGTTTCAGAAAAACTTCAATTTTTAAAATAAGTTCTTCAATGCTGAAAGGTTTTACAAGGTAATCATCGGCTCCGATTTTTAAACCTTTAATTCGGTCTTCTTTCAAAGCTTTCGCTGACGTGAAAATGATAGGGATTTCTGAGTTTTTATCTCTTATTTTTTCGGCAAGATCAAAACCATTCATTTCAGGCATCATAATATCAAGCAAACAAATATCAAAATCTTTACAGCTGAATGCTTCAAACGCTGATTTTCCATCTGAATAATGCTCAATTTCATAATAATTCTCCAGACTGTCCTGAATGAGGAAAGCAATTGTCGCATCATCTTCGGCATATAGAATTTTGGATTTATCCATCATTACAAATTAATTTTAAAACGGAAAAAACAAAGTAACGGTAATTCCTTTATCGGGATTATTTTCAACCGAAATTTTCCAATGATGTTGTTGAACAATCTTTTTTACATAAAATAATCCCAAACCAAAACCGTTGATCTCATCACTTTTATTGGCATTCACTCTATAAAATTTATCAAAAATATGATTAATTTTTTTCGCAGGAATTCCCATTCCGTTATCTTTAAACTTTAAATATAAACCTTTTGAATCTTTATCTGAAGAAATCAAAATATCAGGATTTGTTTCGCAGTATTTAATTGAATTGTCTAAAAGGTTGTAAATGATATTGGTAAAGTGAAATTCATCCGCAAAAATTGAAAGGTTTTCTTCAATATTTATTTTTATTGAAACATTTTCATTTTTCTGTTTGATATTTGCTGCAATTTCCTGAATGAAAGGTAGCAAAATAATTTTTTGAGGTTTTAATGATAATCCTGAAGCATCATTTTTGGCAATATTCAATATTTTTTCAATATGATTATTCAGTTTATGACTTTGATTAATAATAATTGAAGTGTAAGTCTGAAGTTTAGGGTTTTCCTGTACAATTTCCTGCTTATTGAGAGATTCTGAAGCCAAGAGGATTGATGATAGGGGAGTTTTAAATTCATGGGTCATATTATTAATAAAATCACGTTGCAATTCTGAGAATTTTTTCTGTTGGATAATCGTGTAAATCGAATAAACATAGACCAACAAAATAATTATCAGAGCAAAAGTCAACAAATACCAAAACCGCAGTGAACTGATCAAATAAGTCGTTTTGTCTGGAAAACGTATCGAAAAATAATATACTAAATTTTTATGTTTAGGAAACTGAATCACCTTTTCACTAGGCTCTTCCTGATGTTGAGTCATGTATTTTCCGTAAACCATTTGGTCGCTGTGACAATTGTACAAAGCGTAAACATAATCGGTATTAATTTGAAATCTCGTAAACTCTGTTTTCAGATAATGTTCCAGAACTGCAGGATGAAACTCATTATTGATATTAACCACATAGTAATCATTGGCAATAATCTGAACGGGATTTTCTGTGAAAGAGGTTTTGCCTTCAGTCATCTTGTCGACAACCTCCATCAAAGCGATATTTACTTTCTGATTAAACTTTCTGTCTTCAAGATTATACGCTTGTTTGGTCCATAATAATTGAGCGATCAAAATTCCGATGATCGCTACCAATCCAAGGCTGATAATAATGTTGAGTTTTTTGATTTCCATTTCAGAAGCAATATTATCCAAAAATATCTATAATTTTTTCACCATTAACAACTCGTTAACAAATGTTTGGTAACGGTTAACAACTTACAATTATTTTATAGTGTACATTTGTTAAACAAAAAAATAATATTTGATTTAAAATTTACATTATGAAAAATTTAAAAATTACAGCACTTCTTGCAGTTTTAGCATTCTCTCCGTTTTATGCAAATGTATTTCCGGTAATTCCAACTTCAATCGTTAAAAAAGTGGCAGAAGTTGCAAAATGGAAATCTGAAACAATCGATGTAGGAAACATTCCTCAAGGAAAACAGAAATTGATCAGATTTGAATTTACAAATACTTCTTCACAGCCTATTATGATTGATAAAGTGGCTCCTTCTTGTGGATGTACAACTGCAGATTACACGAAAACTAAAGTTTTGCCGGGAAAAACAGGATTTGTTGAGGCAAGCTATAATGCTGCTGCAGAAGGACCGTTTTCGAAATCAATTACGATAACAATGGCAGGAAGTTCAGAGCCAAAAACCCTATCTTTCAAAGGAACGGTTGTAAAATAATCGATTTAATCTTGTTTCTTATATAGAAAAACAGTCTGATAAATTATTTATTAGACTGTTTTTTTATTTGGAGCTATTACTACGTCAATTGCTTTTAAGAGCATTTCTCGCTTTCGCACTCGCTATTTTTTATTTTAAAAAATGAACTCAAACAAATGCTACAATCGAGGCTAGAATTGAAGTCATAATTTCAAAATTTGTCAATTCCATTTTCAGCTGAATCTTTCCAATAAAATAAAACAACTATTTACAGCATTATTTCTTGAATCATTTTAAAGCATACCATTTTAATATTTATTATTTTTAAGAAAAAATAAAATATGAATCTTTATACACAACCAATGTTGCGTGAAGACGCTCTGAAAGATAAAGTTGCTATTGTTACAGGTGGCGGAAGCGGACTTGGAAAAGCAATGACCAAATATTTCCTTGAGTTAGGGGCAAAAGTGGTCATCACTTCAAGAAATTTAGAAAAACTTCAGGTTACTGCAAAAGAATTAGAAGATGCAACCGGAGGAAAAGTTCTTTGTGTTGCTTGTGACGTTCGGAATTGGGATGAAGTCGAGGCAATGAAAGAAGCTACTTTAAAAGAATTCGGAAAAATCGATATTCTTTTGAATAATGCAGCAGGGAATTTTATTTCACCAACAGAAAGATTGACGCATTCTGCATTCGATTCTATTTTAGATATTGTTTTAAAAGGTACCAAAAACTGTACACTTTCTATCGGAAAACACTGGATTGATTCAAAAACTTCAGGAACCGTTTTAAATATTGTCACAACTTACGCTTGGACAGGTTCTGCATATGTTGTTCCGTCAGCTTGCGCAAAAGCAGGAGTTTTAGCAATGACCAGATCTTTAGCAGTTGAATGGGCAAAATACGGTATTCGATTTAACGCCATCGCTCCAGGACCATTTCCTACAAAAGGAGCTTGGGACAGATTGCTCCCAGGAGATTTGCAGGAGAAATTTGATATGAGGAAAAAAGTTCCGTTGAGAAGAGTAGGAGAACATCAGGAATTGGCGAATCTTGCAGCTTATCTGGTTTCAGATTATTCGGCTTACATGAATGGAGAGGTTGTTACAATTGACGGTGGAGAATGGCTTCAGGGCGCAGGAGAATTTAATATGCTCGAAGATATTCCGCAGGAAATGTGGGATGCTTTGGAAGCAATGATTAAAGCGAAAAAGTCTAATTAATTTTAAAGAATTATAGTGTTTTTAAACTGCAAAAGGATCAAAAGATTTTAATGTTTTAAGGAATTTAAAAGTATGCAAAACAATCATAAATTTTTATTTTTACATTTTGCATACTTTGGAACTTTTCATTTTCAATTATTTCTTTTGAATCTTTTGCGGTAAAAAACAATGTGTTTTTTTATCATTTTTTAATGAAATTAAATTTAAACTGTATCAATTCGAAAATTATTTAACAATATAATCATGACAATAAAGCTTCTCTCTGAAAGAGAAGTTTTATTTTTGTTCTGTAATTAATTAAAATAAAACCCCCTAATGAATTTCAGATTTTCATCTCTTTTAATGCTTGTTTTTGCGTGGAGCTTTTCTCAGAATTTAAAAGTAATGTCATTCAACATCAGACTTAATGTAGATTCTGATAAAGAAAACTCTTGGACGAACAGAAAACAAGATGCGCTTGATTTATTGACTTACTATCATCCAGATTATTTTGGCGTTCAGGAAGCACTTCCGGAGCAAATGAAAGATATAAAAACCGGACTTAAAAACTATGATTATGTAGGAGTTGGTCGTGAAGACGGAAAAGAAAAAGGAGAGTTTTCAGCAATATTTTATGATACAGAAAAATTACAAATCGTAAAATCAGGAACTTTCTGGTTATCTGAAACTCCCGAAAAACCTTCAAAAGGTTGGGATGCTGCATTGAACAGAATCTGTTCTTGGGCAATTTTTAAAGATAAAAAATCGAAGAAAGAATTTTTAGCGATGAATATTCATTTTGACCATATTGGAAATGTGGCGAGAGTAAAATCCTCTGATTTAATTCTTAAAAAAGCAAAAGAACTGAATCCGAAAAATTTACCGATGACTTTAACTGGAGATTTCAATTTGACAGAAGATACAGAACCTGTACAGATTCTTTCAAAAAACTTGGATGATACATTTTACAAATCAGAAACGAAACATTACGGTCCGGTGGGAACGTTCACAGGTTTCAATATCACTGAAGTTCCGAAAGACAGAATCGATTATATTTTTGTGAAAGGTTTTAAAATAAAATCTCATAGACACATCAACGACAGAAGAGAAAATCTGCTATATCCGTCGGATCATTTCCCGGTTTTAACTGAGTTGCAGTTTTAAAAATTAATTCTCCGGAAAATCAATTTCAAATCCAATTCCTCGCAGGGATTGGATTTTTATTTCAGAATCATGCTGAAAATATTTCCGCAACCGACTGATAAAAACATCAAGACTTCTTCCTGTAAAATAATCGTTGGTTTCCCAGAGATTGTCGAGAATATCATCACGTTTTATGGTTTTATGATTGAATTTTAAGAGATAAAGTAAAAGATCTTTTTCACGAATAGTCAACCTAATTTTTTCGTTTGGATGGAAAAGCAAAAGCTTTTCTGTGTCTAAAATATAGCTTCCAATTTTATATTGAGTTACCGCTTCAGAAGTTAATGTTCTTTTCAGAATATTTTTAATTCTTAAAATTAATTCTTCCGGGTCGCAAGGTTTGGGAATGTAATCATCTGCTCCGATTTTTAAGCCGGTTAAACGATCAATTTTCTGATTTTTTGCTGTTAAAAACAAAAGAGGAAAATCGGGTTTAGTTTTTAAAATCATTTTAGCCAAAGAAAAACCATCAATATTGGGCATCATAATATCTAAAATCCCAATATGGAAATTAAAATCAGTTTTTAAAATTGTTACAATATCTTCAGGATTCTGAAACCAAGAAACGTCAAAATCTTCCAGCTCGAGATATTGCTTTAAAATCATCCCAAAGTCTGAATCGTCTTCTGCCAATAAAATTTTAATCTTCATAAGGAATAGAAATTTTAAAAGTTGTTCCTTCTTTTACGATACTCGAAACTTCCATTTTTCCGTTATATTTTTCAATAATTTTCTTCACGAAAAACAAACCTAAACCTAAACCTTTACTGTTGTGAATGTTATTCGGCTGAATTCGGTAGAATTTTTCAAAAATATTTTTCAGTTCTTTTTGTTCGATCCCGTTTCCGTTGTCTGAAACTGTGATTTCAAGTTTGTTTTGAATGGTTTTTAAATTAATTTTAATTTTTGAGGCGCCATATTTTACGCTGTTTTCACAAAGATTTTTAATTACCGTTTCCATTAATTTTTTATCAAACGGAAGTTCTGTAGAAACGGAATTATTCAATTCAAGATCAGCTTTAGGAAAAGTAAATGCTAAATCTTGAATGAAAAAATCCCAATCTTGTGGATGAATTATTAAAATTACTTCATCAAATTCTTCTGCGTGAAGTTGCTTCATTAGATCTTCCAATCTGGAAATCTGTCTGTCGATTAAAGGAAAAATCTCTTGATTGTATTCCTTTTTTAATGTTTTTGAAGCAATTTTAAGAGTTGCAATCGGAGTTTTAAATTCATGAGAAATATTGTCGACAACAGTGTGTAAAACCTCAATCTGTTTTTGTTGTTTAATTAAATTTTTCACAGTGAAAATATATAAAATCAAAACGCTTAAAAGTAAAGCTACACAGCATAAAATAAGTAAAGTGAGTTCTTTAAAGACAATGTAATTGATGTTTAAAATTTCAAAATCTGTCTGACTTTTTACAATAAAAGAATCATTTCTTTCAGGCTTTTCCGTTTTATCTGAAGTAGAAGTGGATGAGGTTTCCCATTTTCCTGTTTCCGAAATTCCGGGCTTCAGAACTTTATTTCTTGTTTCGTAAAGTACAATTGGTTTATCAATCAATTTTGTACTGTCGGGAAGGGAGGTTACTGACAAATAAACGACTCTTACAGCAACTTCATAATCATCTTTTTCAAATTTTTTATCGATGTAGTTACTTAAATTATTTTTTGTTGAATTTCTATACTTTTCGAAGTAATCTAAAAGTTCCTTTTTAGTAATTTCCTGATGGGTAAATTTTACAAAAATGTCTTTTGACTCATTGCTTCCATGTTTACTAAGCTGTCCCAGATCTTCTAAATTATCGATGTAAGTTGTGATTTTTTTGTGTACATCGCTATAAATTTCACGCTTTTTTACCTGATATGTTTTGTACATAAAATAAACCTGAATCCCCAACAGAAGCATGAATAAACCAGCAAAAAGTGACACGAGATATTTACTTTTAAAAATCATTAAAGCAAATATATACATTTCGGGACTTCGCTTTTACCATTAACCTCGTATTAACCTTCCGTTAACCGAAATTCCCAGTTGCAATATTGAATTTTGTACCAGAAAAATATCAAATCTGTTTGAATTAAATTTAAAAATTACCCGCATGTATAAATATCTTTTCTTTCTTCTTTTTCCTGTTTTTGTTTTTTCGCAATCACAGAAAATATCAGGAACTGTTTTTAATTCTGAAAAAGAAAAACTCGATTCTGTGAAAGTAGAATTGTATAATTCTGAAAATATTTTAATTAAAAGCTTATTCACAAATATGGAAGGGAATTTTTCATTTGAAAGTCTTTCTGAACAATCATTTAAGCTAAAAATTAATGATGAAAAATATCTTTCATTTGAAAAATTAGTTGCTGCAAAAAATGATAATCAAATTGTAAATGTTATTTTAAAAAACAATCAGAAAGATATTGAAGGTGTAACATTGATTAAGAAGAAACCTCTGGTTAAAAGAAGAGTTGACCGATTGGAATTTAATGTAGAAAACTCTAATATTTCTTCACTTAACGCATGGGAAATTCTAAAAAAAACTCCACAAGTTACAATCAGTAATGATGTTTTGGCTGTAAAAGGCGGAACTTCAGTTTTGATAACAATCAACGATAAAAAAGTGATGATGTCGGGTGAAGAGCTCAAAAACTTTCTTGAAAATACACAAGGCGATGATGTGAAATCTGTGGAAGTTATTACCAATCCTCCTGCAAAATATGAAGCCGAAGGTGGAGCTGTTTTAAACATTGTCATGAAGAAAAATAAAATCGAAGGCTATCGTGGAGTTGTTTCTTCGAAATATGTTCAAACCCAATATGCAAAAGGTGTTGCGGGTCTTTCACAGTATTACAAAAAAGACAAACTTTCAATCATGGGAAGTTATTTTCGAGGAACAGGAACATATTATCGTGAAGGAACAGATTTTGTAAATTATCCTGAAGACGGTACAACTTGGATCAACACGATGAATCGAAAAGATCAGGCAAAAAGTCAGAATACAGTAAACTTTAATGTGGAATATGAGATCGACAGTCTTACAACGGCAAGCTTGAATTATTCTGGATATTTTAATCCAAAATCTTTTGGAACGTACAATGTTCCGACTTTAATTTACAATTTTCAAAACCAAATTGAATCTAATTATACCACAATTAATGATCATCATTCTAGAACAATTAATAATTCTTTAAGTTTTCAAATTGATCGAAAACTGAATAAAAAAAGCAGTATTTCATGGATCAATTATTTTACTGGAAATAATTCAAACAAATATCAGAATGTTCTCACCTATCTGAATTTTGCCGATCAAACTCCGAGGGAAACGAATTTTATGACCAATAATAAAAGTGATGTTCAGTTGTATTCCACACAATTTGATTATCGATGGAAAAATAATAAATTCGAGTTGGAATCAGGTGCTAAATACAGCTTTGTGAAAACGGACAGTCAACTTGATTTTTCGGATAATGAAAACGGACAATTTCAATACAGACCTGAAAAAAGCAGTCTTTTTGATTACAAAGAACACAATTTTGCAGTCTATACTTCAATGGCTTATAATCTTGAAAAATGGAGCTTCAAAGGTGGACTTCGTGCTGAAATGACCGACTTAGAAGGGATGGTTTCTGAGCCTTATGAAGTGAATGAAAATAATTACTGGAGCTTATTTCCAACATTTTATGCACAATATACAACTGAAAATAAGCATGAATTTGGGTTTTCTTATGGTAAAAGAATCAGCAGACCGTTTTATTCGTGGTTAAATCCTGCAAAATCTTACTACAATTTATTTTCTTATTACCAAGGTGATCCGAAGTTGAAAGCAACGATTATTCACAATTTAAATCTGACTTATTCTTTCAAAAACTGGAATGTTGATTTGTATTACCGAAAAGAACTTTTCCCTTCAATGGAAATCTCTTTTCAGCAGCATGAAAACAATAATCTGATCTATTATTTTACCAATATAGAGAAAGGACAGGCTTTTGGATTGAGTCTTTATAAAAGTTTTGAAATAAAACCTTGGTGGAATTTAATTGTTTCTGAAAACCTGGAACACAACGAAAACTATTTTAAAGGAATTGATGGAGTTTTGAATAGAAATAAAGTCTGGAATTGGGTTTCTAATATTTCAACAAGTCTCACTTTAGACAAAAATTCAGATTGGAAAATGGAAGTTGGGCACAAATATTATTCTCCCGGAATACAGGGAACTTTTACAATCTCTAGTCAATGGTCAGCTTATTTTGTAATGAACAGGAAATTTTTCAACAAAAAACTAGAAGCAGCATTCATTTTTAATGATATTTTCAGATCTACTCAGCAGAAAGTAAGTACGAAATATGGCAATCAGGATAATTACTTTTTAGATTATCAAGATACGCAGGGTTTTACATTTTCACTTAAATATAATTTCGGAAATCAATCGGTTAAAAATTCAAAAACAATTAAAAAAGCTGATGAGCAAGAAAGATTGTAGATTAGTTTGGTTTCTCTCAGTTTTTTAAAAATTTTAACAGAAAAAAGTTTTGTACAGCAAGAAAGTTTCTTCAATTAATGATAGATTTGCAGCGGTTAATTAATCAGTTATAAATAATAAAATTATCAAATGAAAAAACAGACAATTGCATTATTTTGCATCGCAATATTTAGTATTTCGTGCGCTCAGAAAAATGATGGTAAAAGTGACAGCAAATATACCGATGATCAAAAAGCATCATATTATATAGGGTTAAATATTGCCCAAAATATGAAACAGGAAGGTTTCAAAGTAGATGCAGATCTTTTGGCTCAGGCTATTAAAGAAGAGATGAATGGAACAAAAAAACTGATGCCGGCTGAGGAAATGAACGCATTTATGCAGGATTTTATGCAGAAGCAAAATGAAAAAAAGCAATCTGCAGCATTAGCACAAGCTGGTGAAAATAAGAAAAAAGGTCAGGACTTTCTTACGAAAAATAAAACTAATCCTAAGGTAAAAACTACCGCTTCAGGTTTACAGTACGAGGTTTTGCAGGAAGGTGATGGCAAAACAAAACCAAAAGCAACAGATGTTGTTCAGGTAAAATATACCGGAAAACTTTTGGACGGAACTGTTTTCGATTCTACTGATAAAAATGGAGGTAATCCGATGGATATCAATCTTAGCGGGGTAATCAAAGGTTGGACAGAAGGTATTCAACTGATGAGCAAAGGTTCTAAATACAGATTTTACATTCCTTCAGACCTTGCTTATGGAGATCATGGAGCAGGTGCTGCAATTCCGGCAGGTTCTACAATCATTTTTGATGTAGAATTGGTAAGTATCAAATAAACCGAATATTTTCCACAAATTTTAAAATCTAAAAAAGATTTTAGTCCAAAAAAACCAAAGCAGAATTATTCTGTTTTGGTTTTTTATATTTACGTTTAGCAGATAAAAAATAAATCTTTAAGATTCTGCAAAACCATTTTTTAAGGCAAAAACAGCTAATCCGACTCTGGTTTTTAAATCAAATTTCTCGCAAAGCTGGTCGCGGTAACTTTCTACCGTTCTTGGGCTGCAACACATTTTTTCTGCAATTTCTTTATAGCTAAGTTCGGTAACGGTGTATGTTAAAAATTCTTTTTCCCTATCTGAAATTCTTACCGCCTTTTCATTTCCTTTGTCTCCGTTAATGTTTGAGAAAATGATTTTAGAGGCCCATTCAGGATAGAAAAATCCGTCACTGCTTAATTTTGAAAGTGCTATTTCCAAATCTTTTGGATGGGTATTTTTAAGCAAATAACCTTTCGCTCCATTTTTAATCATTTTAATCACACTATTATCGTCTCCTTGCATACTCAGAGCCATCACTTTGATGTTGGGATGATTTACTTTTAACCAAAAAGCTGTTTCAAAACCATCCATTAATGGCATACTGATATCGAGTAGGATGATGTCTGGAATTTTTTCGCCATTTTCGAGTTTTTCGATGAGGTCTTTTCCGTTTTCAGCAACATAAATTACCTCGAAATCACCAAAATTTCCGATAATTCCTTCCAATGCTTTTGCAATCAGTAAATGGTCATCAACAATTACAATGGTCTTTTTCATGGCTGTTTTTTTAATTTAATTTCAATGGAAGTCCCCCTGTTTTCATGGCTTTCAAGATTAAAAGCAGCTCCGATGATTTCGGCTCTGTTTTTCATATTAGTAAGCCCGATCCCGTTGGAAAGGATGTTGTCGATATCAAAACCTATTCCGTCATCAGTAATTTTAAATTCCCAAAGATTTTCTTCATTGGTATTTAATGTAATCAAAATATTTTCGCATTGAGAATGTTTAAAGCTGTTCTGAATAAACTCCTGAGTAATTCTCAATAAAACATTTTTGTGAACAAAATCTAAATCGAGATATTTGAAATTATGCTCAAAACTAATCTTGCATTTTTTCAGAATATTTGCATTGTCAACTTCTTCCTGAATTAAAGTTACAATTTCTTTTTGGTTGGTATTATCATCTGTCAAATTCTTAGAAAGGCTTCTCAAATCCTGCAGAGATTGATTAATGATTTGTGAAACCTGATCTATCCTTTCTATTTCTCCGGCGACTTTGTTTTCGTAAAGAAGTTGCTGTGTATAAAGACTCGCTAAAGTAAGTTTTTGACCGATATTGTCATGAAGTTCACGGCCAATCTGCTGCATTGTTGCCTGCTGAATTTCAAGTTGGGTTGCCAATAATTCTTTCTGGTGAATTTCATTTTTAAGCTGAATTTCACCTAAATATTCCATTTTTCGCTGCTTATATTTTCGGATATAAATCATCACTGCGACGATAAACATCACAAAAAATAAGTTGAAAGTAATAATTGTTAAGAATAATTCCGTTTCCCCCATATAAATGAAATTGCAAATAAGAGATACATGATAATTCCTGATATCCAAAAATAATCCCGGTAAATTTCATAGATTTCCATGTGCTCTAAGAGAGGAAAATAAAATGCCCAAAAAGGAAGTGTACCTATATAAAACAAAGTTACTCCAAGATTAATGTAAAACATTCTGTTTTTAGAAAAATTAAGAATATTATCTGAATTAATTTGCTTATAATATTCCATAATCACCAAAAACATTAGAAGAAAGCTTCCAAATGTATAGTTGAAGGAGTAGATTACTTTATTTTTCGTAAAATACAATTCGTTTGGGATAAATGATAGTAAATACAACGATGCAAAAATCCAAAAGAGTTTCTTGTTATTTAATGATTTCCATGCGTAAAGCCAATAAAGCATAATAAATTCTATTGGAATAACAAAATTATTGTAGTATGGTATTTTTGGAAACGGTAAGTATCCGAAACGGCTTAACATTTCACTAATGAAAATAAAAATAAGATAGTACGAAAAAAATTGATAGTGTGTATTTTTTGTTTTCTTATATAAAAAAATAGAAGTCAGAGCTGCAATACCTTCAGCAAAAACCATACTATCGATTAGAAATTCTTGGAATATCATTTATCTTTAAATACTCTGTTAGTAAGATTCTATTTGCGATGTATTCGGCGGTACCAAACATCCGTGATTTTGAGCCAATGCCATTACCGGTTTTATTGCTGCTACTGCCAAGGCTTCTCCTAATTCTTCAAAAGGATTAAAATCATAGTTAAGACCTGCCTGAATTTTCGTTGGAATCATTACTAAAGTGTGTCTTTTTCCGTAATCTGTAGGTACTGGTTCTTGAGGCTCTTCGGGATAGGCCGCGTAATAAAATCGAACTCCAAGATCTGCATCGGGGATATTGGGATCAATCAAATGTGCTTGTTCTTCAATATCCTGAATGAAACTTTTCAGAGTGGGAAGATCAAACCAAATAGAATGGGCGTCGTCAACTCCTAAATTTTCATTAATATAAGTAAGTTGATTGTCCCGGTAATTATCAACTAAACTTTGTATGAGTATTGTAGGGAGTGTGCTTGGTACGGAAGAATGAGGTTTTCCTTTGTTTTCTGTAGATTCACTTTTCATATGAATAGGTTTTCAGTTAGTTTAACAAAGTTCTGAAAAAAATACTAAATCACGACATCGTGTTTTTACCATTAAAATAACCGTGAATTTACGGATTGTGTAAAAAGAAAAGGTGCTGCAGACTTCTCTACAGCACCTCATCATAAAAATAATATGTATGAAAAAAACTACTTATTTTTCTGAAGGTCTGAAAACCAAACCTGTTTCCTCGAAATAATCCAGCGTAATTCTGTCGCCGTCATTCACGGTTCCAGCGAGGATTTCTTTTGATAATTTATTTAAAACTTCCTGTTGAATCACTCTTTTCAAAGGTCTCGCTCCGAAAACCGGGTCGTAACCTTTGTTGGTTAGATAATCCAAAGCATCCTGCGTTGCGGTCATTAAAATATTTCTTTTCAGCAACAAATCATTGAAACCTCTCAACTGATACTGAACGATTTTTCCGATTTCTTTTTTTCTCAAAGGCTGGAATAATACGGTTTCATCAATCCTGTTCAGGAATTCCGGACGAAGGGTTTGTTTTAATAAATCAAAAACCTGAATTTTTGTTTTGTCAACAATTTCATCCTGATTTTCTTCGGTAATATTCTCAAAATTCTCCTGAATAATATGCGAACCGAGATTCGAAGTCATAATGATAATCGAGTTTTTGAAATTCACCACACGACCTTTGTTATCGGTCAACCTTCCGTCATCCAAAACCTGTAATAAGGTGTTGAAAACATCCGGATGCGCTTTTTCAATTTCATCCAAAAGCACGACTGAGTAAGGTCTTCTTCTCACAGCTTCCGTCAATTGACCACCTTCATCGTAACCCACATATCCCGGAGGCGCACCAACAAGCCTAGACACGCTGTGTCTTTCCTGATATTCACTCATATCAATTCTCGTCATATTGTTTTCGTCATCGAATAAAAACTCCGCTAACGCTTTTGCCAGCTCGGTTTTACCGACTCCGGTGGTTCCCAAAAACAGGAAGCTTCCGATTGGTTTTTTCTCGTCACTCAAGCCCGCTCTGTTTCTTCTGATGGCATCTGCAACCGCCTCGATGGCTTCTTCCTGACCGACAACTCTATGATGAAGTTCGGTTTCAAGGTGCAATAATTTTTCTCTTTCAGACTGAAGTAATTTTGTCACAGGAATTCCTGTCCATTTGCCAATCACTTCTGAAATGTTATCAGCCGTAACTTCTTCCTTAATCAATTCATTCTGATGATTTTGCATCTCCAGTTCGAGTTTCTGCAAAGCATCTTCTTTTTCCTTGATTTTCCCGTACTGAATTTCTGCAACTTTGGCATAATCTCCGGCTCTTGATGCTCTTTCTGCTTCCAGTTTCAAAGACTCAATATCTTTTTTAATAGACGTTAAATCCTCAGATTTCTGTTTTTCTTTCAGCCATTTTGCATTGATTTCGTTTCTTTCTTCTGAAATTTTCGAAATATCTTCTTTCAAATGGTCGATTTTTGTCTGGCTTCCTTCTCTTGAAATAGCCGCCAACTCGATTTCCATCTGCATCAATTTTCTGTCGAGAACATCCAGCTCTTCGGGTTTTGAATTGATTTCCATTCTCAGTTTAGCGGAAGCTTCGTCAATTAAATCAATCGCTTTGTCCGGCAAGAATCGGTCTGAAATATATCTTTGAGACATTTCCACCGCCGCAATAATCGCTTCATCTTTGATTCTTACTTTGTGATGAGCCTCGTATTTATCTTTGATTCCACGAAGAATAGAAATGGCTGATTCCGTATCCGGTTCTTCCACCATCACTTTCTGGAAACGTCTTTCAAGTGCTTTATCTTTTTCAAAATATTTTTGATATTCATTCAAAGTGGTTGCACCAATCGCTCTCAATTCTCCTCTTGCCAAAGCTGGTTTTAAGATATTCGCCGCATCCATCGCACCTTCACCGCCTCCTGCTCCAACCAAAGTGTGGATTTCATCGATGAAAAGAATAATTTGTCCGTCTGATTTAATAACTTCATTTACAACAGATTTCAAACGCTCTTCAAATTCACCTTTGTATTTTGCACCGGCAATTAAAGCGCCCATATCTAAGGAATACAAAGTTTTATTCTGTAAGTTTTCAGGAATATCTCCGCTGATAATTCTGTGTGCAATTCCCTCGGCAATCGCCGTTTTACCGACACCTGGTTCACCAATCAGAATTGGATTATTTTTAGTTCTTCTGGAAAGAATCTGCAAAACCCTTCTGATTTCTTCATCTCGACCGATTACGGGATCTAATTTTCCTTCTGCTGCGAGTTCATTGAAATTTTTTGCGTATTTTTTTAAAGATTGATATGTTTCTTCAGAACTCGCTGAATTCGCAGTACTTCCTTTTCTCAACTCTTTGATTCCGCCTTCGAGAAGACTTTTGGTCACGCCCATATCTTTCAAAGTTTTTGAAACTTCTGAATTGGTTTCTAGTAATGAAAGCCAAAGATGTTCAATCGTTACGAATTCATCACCCATTTTTTTAGCGATGTTCGGTGCATCCAACAAAACTTTGTTGGCTGAATTTGAAAGATAAATGTTTCCTCCCTGTACTTTCGGAAGTCTTTCTAAATTTTCTCTGTTTCGCTCTCTAACTAAAATGGCATCTGCTTCAGATTTCTTCAGTAAAAAAGGCGATATGTTTTCATCCACCTGAAAGATTCCTTCAAGTAAATGTTGAGGTTCTATTTGTTGGTTGCCAAATTCCATTGCGACTTGCTGTGCCGCTTGAATGGCTTCCTGTGATTTTACGGTATATTGATTTAGATTCATATTTTATATTTTTTTGAGATTTTTACTTTTTAAAAACATCAAGAAAGTGAGTTTTTCGATGCAATTTGACTTCGTCTAAGCTTCGCTTTCTTAATGCTTTATCAATCATTTAATTCTGATACCTTTACCGCAAAAAGTATTCTATTGTGAAAAATTTTAAAATTCAAGACATTTTTTCCGAATTATTGAATTTTGAACAATGTTGAAAAGACAAAATTTCCGAATTCATCAAATTCAAATGAAGTTTACGGAATAACAGTCAGTTTAGATAAAATTTAGAATTTAAAAAAGGATATCTTCTTACTACTTCTTAAACATTGTTTTAAATCATCCCGTGAAAATCAAATTATTAAAATCAAAATAATTACTTTTGCCTTTTACGAGATGGAGCTTAAAGAAAAACAAATCAAAATACTAGAAGTCGCTGTAGAACTTTTCAAAGAGAAAGGTTATATGGGCAGCTCGGTGAGAGATTTGGCTACAAAACTGAATATCAAAGCGGCATCTTTATATGCTCACATTCGTTCTAAAGAAGAAATTTTAGAATGGATTTGTTTCGGAGTTGCCAATGAGTTTTTTGAGGAGCTTCAAGAAGTAAAAAACACCAAAGTTCCTGCTCAGGAAAAGCTCAATTTATTTATTGAAAAACATTTATCGGTTGTTCTGAAAAACCGAGATGTAACGCATATTTATTCTAATGAATGGAAACATTTGGAAGTAAGATTGCCCGAGTTTGTAGAATTAAGAAAAAATTATCAGCAGGAAGTTGAGCAATTAATTTCTGAAATTTATAAAGCTCAAAACTGGGAACTGAAGTCTCCTTCTTTCACTACAAAATTTATCCTTCATACGTTGAATAATTCTTATTTCTGGTTTAAAAGAAATATAGAGTCTACTTCTGAAATTACTGATGAAATAAGAGATAAAATCCTTTTTGGGCTTTTAGGAAATCAAAAATAAATTTAAAATCAGTACTTGTTAAGAATTTTCGTTCTTATCATTCATCAATGCTTTTGAATTTTCATTGCACTAATTTTGTCCTATCTAAAAATCAACAATATGGAATTAGGAATAGGAATGTTTGGCGATTTAGGCTTCGACCAAAATACCGGAAAATATAAAGATGCGGGAATTAAAATTCGTGAAATTATCGAGCAGGTAAAACTGATGGATGAAGTTGGAATTGATGTTTTTGCAATGGGAGAGCATCATCGTCCCGACTATGCAGTTTCTTCACCGGAAATCGTTTTGGCAGCGGCAGCAAGTGTTACTAAAAATATCAAATTGGCAAGTGGAGTAACAGTTTTAAGTTCTTCTGAACCTGTGAAAGTTTATGAAGATTTTTCAACTTTAGATTTAATTTCCGACGGTCGTGCTGAAATTTTTGTTGGTCGTGGAAGTTTCATTGAATCTTTTCCTTTGTACGGTTATTCGCTGAATGATTACGAGCAGCTTTTTGACGAAAAATTAGAATTATTATTAAAAATAAATTCTGAAGAAAACGTTTCGTGGACTGGGGAATTGCGTGCTCCAATGCAAAATCAAACGGTTTATCCGAGAGCAAAAAATAACGGAAAACTTTCGATTTGGAGAGCGGTTGGCGGAACTCCGCAATCGGTTTTAAGTGCTGCGAAATTAGGAATGCCTTTGGTGGTTGCAATTATTGGAGGAATGCCAATTCAGTTTAAAAATTTAATTGAATTTTATAAACAGGAATATCTTAACGCAGGGCATCCAGAGTCTGAAATGCAGATTGCAATTCACTCGCATACTTTTGTAAGTGATGATCAAAATGTTGTGGAGGGATATTTCCATAATTATAAATCTCAAATGGACAGAATCGGAAAATCCAGAGGTTGGGCGCCTTATACGAAGATGCAATATGAAGGCGGAAGAGCAAAAGAAGGTGCTTTATTTATTGGAAATGCCACTGAAGTTGCCGATAAAATTGCTTACATGAAAGAAATTTTTGGAATTACGAGATTTATTGGTCACATGGATGTTGGAGATCCTGCAAATGATGTGATGATGAAGTCAATAGAATTATTTGGAGAAAAAGTCGCTCCACAAGTAAGATAAAAATCAAATTCCGCTGAAAATATTTTCGGCGGAATTTTTTTACAAAAACTATTTATGAATTATTAACTGGTTCGTAATAAGAAATCGCAACTTGAGGATGAAAAGCAAACATAAACGTTTCGAAACCATTTTCTTTGTCTATATTTTTACTCAGAAGATATTTGTTATCGATGATATCGATTAAAAGTAATTCGGGAGTATAAAATGTAAGCCCGATTTTATGTTTTGAAGAATCTTCAAGATTTGAACTGATTAAATCAAGCTTAAAATTTTCAATCGGAAAAAAAGTATTTCCTAAAACATCAGGCAGACTTTTGATCTCTCCATTTAATTGTGAAACATAATTTACCACCGCAGAACTCAGCAAAAACGGAATTCTTTCTGCATGAGGATTGTTCGCTAAAAGTTCCCAATAATTTTTCACGGGATTTTCTTTATCATCAAAAACCTGATGCTGAATTTTATATTCAAAATAAGTATCTTCAAAAATATAATTATCCCAAATCATTTCAGAATTCTGGTCAATAACGATACGAAATGCGAATTTTATTTTTGCTTTCATGATAGATTTTCAATTTGAGATTTTAAAAAAAGGACAGCTTTTTTACTGTCCCTCCGTTGAAAAAAATAATCTATTGCAGAATATATTAATTGATAATTATTTCTATTTCTTTAGAATTTTTACC
Organism: Chryseobacterium luquanense; assembly: GCF_026460945.1. GTDB lineage: Bacteria > Bacteroidota > Bacteroidia > Flavobacteriales > Weeksellaceae > Chryseobacterium > Chryseobacterium luquanense. Next base: position 1,873 of record NZ_JAOVZV010000004.1, on the reverse strand, counting down.
CTTCAGATTTTCAATATAAATTTTTGCAGTATAAATTCCCGAACTTATCTGGTTTTGAGAAATTTTAATTTCCTGTTTTCCGGCACTGAGTTTTAGTTTTTCAATAACCGAGAGTATTTTTTTTCCGGTACCGTCAAAAAGATTGATGGTTACTGTAGAAACATCATCCAAAAAAATGGTAAAAACCGTTTCTTGTCGGAAAAAATTCTGGATTTTCTTCACGGATCAGATTTCTAAAAATAAGATTAAGGCATTTTCACTTAAAGCTTCAAATTCCAACGCATCAATTTCTCTCAACAAAATAGAATCTCTTGTTTCCAACAATCTGTTCTGAAATTCAAAAGCACCGTTAATAACCATCCCAAAGATTGTTTTATCAGGATTGTAAAGTGAATAAGTTTCTTCTTTTCTCCCTTCATAAAGTCCTATAAAATTGGGTGTTTCTAGTTTTTTTGAAATCGGAATAAGCGTATTTTGCTTTTCAATAGTGAGTTCTTCAATAAAAAAAGCATTTTCAGGATTTAAAGATTGTAGTTCAATAATTAAAATATCTGTTTTTCCATTATTCAGATAATTCTTGATTTTAACGGTTGATTTTTCTTTTGTTTTTAAAGTGAAAACTTCCTCAGAAGAAATTACTTTTCTGAATTTATTTAATTGAATTTTCCCATAAAGCGTCAAAATTATTAGCGTGGAATTTTCTTCAGATTCAAATTCAAAAATTCCGTTTTCGTCCAAAACTACTTCGGTTACGGTTTTTAAATCACCTGTATTATTTTCTTTGCTGATGATTTCATTAATCACCGATTTATTTTCTTTTTTCCAGAATGCAAAATCAGCTTTAAATATTTGGGAAGGAGTTTGAACTAACATAATTTAAATCATTGAAAAAATTAAAAAGCGATAAATGATTACTGCTTCATCATCTATTTCATCATCATTTACCGCTATTAAAAAAACTAATAACCATCTTTTAAGCCGAAACTTTTATCGTGTGAGATAGTGCGAAACCTCCGCTTACGCTTCCCGAAATACTGGACATTTCGTTGGAGGTTCCATCACTGAAAACGTTATCATTTGAATTATAAGTATATCCGCTCATTCCCTTATAACCTGTACTTACTGCAACCAAGTTAACGGCACTGTCGGTTCCTTCAGGAAATGCAATTTGAGTAACTAATAAAGATTGTCCCGAAGCATTATAAACATGAACGTGAATGTGAGTAGCTCTTCCGTTGTACCATCCTGGAAAAATTGAGGTGAAATTTACCTTTCCGTTTGCGTCAGTTGTCTGTCTTCCTCTTAAAAAATGTACAGAAGTGTAATTTGCCGATTGCATTCCTGTTCCTCCATACTCGGAATAATTTCCATCTTTGTCGCAATGCCAAATATCTACAATTGCGCCTTGTAAAACTGCACAACTTGCGTTCACATTCTGAACGGTAATCGCAATTGTAAATGGAACTCCCGTTCTGTCGCTCACAATGTTGGTCTGAACTAAACTCGAAGGTGTTTTTGTCGGAAACGGACCTTCAGTTTCAGAATTTGTCACAGCACAGGCCGTAGAAATTGAATTGTCTATAACTCCTGTTGTAGAATCGTCGTCGTCATCTTTTCTACAATGCATCAAAATTGGTGCGGCCAAAGCAGTTACGCCTGCTAAACCTAAGCTTTTTAAAAAGCCTTTTCTGTTAATTGTTTTCATCCCTTCTCATTTTTCTTATGTCAAATGTATTTTCAAAAAAAGAGATTGAGAAATTTATGAGGTAAACAGAAAAAATGTGTCGGTGAAAATGAGTTTTGATGAGAAAGTGGACTTTCCTAGCCCAGATTGGACGGTTTGTTTGAGCTCTTTTTGGTTTCGGCGGGGCGG
>NZ_JAOVZV010000039.1 GCF_026460945.1 Chryseobacterium luquanense | reverse complement strand
TAGAATTGGGCTCCTGATATAATGCTGCGGTTAATCTGTTGTAGGAAATTCCCTAATAAATTTGGGAGATGAGTAATTTTTTACTTTCATATTTACACTTTTAATCTATAAAAATAAAACGAGTAACCATTTTGATTACTCGTTTTTTGATTGGTTTTTATTTGATTTCTTTGGTAAACCGCATTCATATAGGAAACCAACAGTTCTGAAACATTACCCATTTGAAACATCACCCAAAGCGGGAGATTACTCTTTTTTTGATTGAAGTTAATTTTTACTTCCATAATAGGAAATCCTCCTTTCCCATAGTTATAAACCATTACCTTCTGTAAAGTCTTTTTTCAATTTATTTCTAAAATCATCGAAGTTTGAATCAAAGAAATAAGGAGGAGGTGTAGAAAAACGAAATATTAATTCATCCATAAAAAAAGCTACTCTTTCCCAACAATTATCTTTGTATTCATCATAATTATATTTATGATGAATATTCTTACTAAATTCAACAAAATCTTCTTCTGTCAAATGGTATTTATCTTTATACAAATTTATATATTCAAATATCGAAAAGAAAAAATCTCTATATTGATCTATAGTAAGCCCAGAGAGATTTTCTGGATTAAATTCAATATATAATTTTTCTAAAATTTTTCTTATAACTGCGTCTCTTTCTTCCATATAATCCCTTTGTCATTTTACAAGCCATTACCTTTCGTGACATGTCTTTTCATTTTATATTTGAAATCTTCAAAGTTAGAATCCCAAAAAAATGGGGGATGATAAGTATACAAAATAGCTAATTCATCCATAAAAAATCTTACTCTTTCGCCACAATTATCTTCATAATTATCATCGTCATAATTATAAATAAAATCATTTGCAAATTTCCTAAAGTCTAAGTATGTCAAAAGATATTTATCTTTATATAGGTTTATATACTCAAACATAGAAATAATAAAATCCCTATATTCATCCAAGCTCATCTTGGAAATGTTTTCTGGTCTTAATTCAATTGATAATTTTTCTTCAATTTGTTTTATAATTATTTCTCTTTCTTCCATATAATTTTATTTTACAGGTTGCCAAGCTGGGGCAGTGGTTTGGATTAATGTTCTAAATGTCCCTACATTCATAGGAATTGCAGGTCGTATTTGCCCATAAAAGGGATTTGAATTATTTGGTACAGGCATTCCAATCAAACCATAAGATACTAATGAGCTTGCTGGTATTCTAAATAGAATTTGTTTTTTATGGGTATCAGGAACATCTGATGGTATTATATTTCCGTAACCAATAGTAACAGACAAACCATTTGAAAAAAGAGGTGTTATCATGGTAGAATTAGAAAGAAAATTAACATCTCTATCTCTTAAACCTAATTTATCCAAACCTTCTCCAACCATAGGCATACCATTTACACTCCTCATATTTCTATATAAAAATAAATTTCCTGGATTTGGCTCGTCTGTTGCAGTTATTGGTACAACCGCAGTTGGTGTATATGGTATTGAATTCGGAGCAAATTGACTGTCTCCATTCAACATCAAAGGCAATCCCCAAACACCTCCACGAAGTGATCCTACTGCCGCCATAACTTCTTCCCAAGTTAAAGCTGGTTCCACACCTTCAAGAATAAGTTCAGCCTCTAAAATTGTCCATCTTCCTGTCGTGCTTGCTGCTAATGGTAAAGTAGTCGCCTCTTTGCTTTTACCACCTCCAAAAAGATTGCGGACGAAACTTTTGACATTCTGCCAAAATGAAGGCTTTGAGTCGCCGCCACCGCCGCCACTTGAACCACCTGGATCAATATAACTATTTTGTTGATAAATAGGATTTAAATGCATATTTCCAGCACCATCTGTAGAAAACATGGGACGGTTTTCATTTGAAAAATTA
>NZ_JAOVZV010000038.1 GCF_026460945.1 Chryseobacterium luquanense | reverse complement strand
AAAAAATATTTCTACATTTGATTTATAAATATTTCCACATGATTGTGAAATTTCAGGAAAATATTTATATAAAGTCAGGATATATTCCATATTGGTTTGATGTCAAAATTACAAATGATGAAAAAGCACAAATGAGAATATATTCCATTATTGGTAGTATTAAAATTTAAATCTTTAAATATATTTATTATGTCATTTAAAACCATTTTGGAGTACGCAGGAAAAAAGCGTAACGTATTATCTGTAGAATACGCAATGCTGCAGGAAACCGACAAAACAGGAAGACCCTCTTCCGTTACCCGTGGCGGTAAAATCTTTATTACAGTAGAAGGTACCGGCGAGACCGATCTTTTTGAGTGGATGACCAATTCTTTCGAAAGAAAAGACGGTGTTGTTAAATTCACTAAAAGAGACAGCGATGCTACGCTGAAAGAGCTTAAATTCAAGGAAGCTTACATCGTAAAATACAACGAAAATTTTGATGCATCGGGAGACAACCCATTAACTGAAACTTTCGTGCTTTCGGCAAAAGAAATCGAAATGGGCAATGCAAAACATACCAACGAGTGGGTATAATCCTTATTCAATCCATTAAATTTCTTGAATTCAAATTAGCATTATTGAATAGATAGGGATTGAAATATTGATTTCTACGATGTCCTTATCACTTTGTAATTTCATTGGTTCAAAGATTTTTAAAAACACAGATTCTATTC
>NZ_JAOVZV010000037.1 GCF_026460945.1 Chryseobacterium luquanense | reverse complement strand
TTCTTGAATTCAAATTAGCATTATTGAATAGATAGGGATTGAAATATTGATTTCTACGATGTCCTTATCACTTTGTAATTTCATTGGTTCAAAGATTTTTAAAAACACAGATTCTATTCATAACAATTAAAATTTTACAATTATGTCATTTAAATCCATATTAAAAGTAGCGGGAAAAAACTACAACGTATTAAGCATAAACTACGGTTTATTCCAGGAGACAGATGCTACGGGAAGACCATCGACCATTACAAGAGGTGGTAAAATAGATATCACCGTTGAAAGTACCGGCGAGACCGATTTGTTTGAATGGATGACCAATTCATTCGAGAGAAAAGACGGAAGCGTTGTGTTCTACAAAAGAGACACCGAAGCTACGTTGAAAGAGCTGAAATTTTCAGAAGCTTATCTGGTAAAGCATAAAGAAAAATTTGATGCAACCGGAGATAATCCTCTTACGGAAACCTTTACCATTTCTGCAAGAGAGCTTGAGATGGGAACAGGGAAGTACATCAATGAGTGGGTGTAAGTTAATATGCAATTCACAAAATGGGTAGTTTAGGTATTGCCCATTTTTTGGCTTTTTTAAGTATAAAATTAGAGTAATACGATGAGATAAATGGTAAAAACTCTTTTCAATTAATTTTATCACTTATCATTTTATCATTAATCATTTATAATTAAAAATATGTCCTTTTTATCAAAACTAGAATTAGACGGCAACACCTATAATATTTTAGAGTGCAAATATAATTTCGTTCAACCCGTTGACGGCACCGGAAAACCGAAAGGAATGCCAAAAGGAGGAGACATCATCATCAAAATCGAAAGCACGGGAAATCCTGAACTTTTAGGATGGATGCTGGATCATAATCAGATGAAAAACGGAAAAATCACTTTCTACCGAAGAGATGCGATGAGCAAACTTCAGGAGCTGAATTTTGAAAAAGCGTACTGCATCGAGTTTACGGAATGCTTCAATGGTCTTGACAGCCAGCCTTTGCAGATAGAAATGCGTCTGATTGCCAAGAAATTCAACATCAACGGAGCTACGCACGAAAAACAGTGGCTGGAGTAATTATGAATGATAAAATATTAATGATGAATGATAAAATAGGAAGACAATCTATAAATAATCAGCATCATTATTCATCACTCATCACTCATCACTCATCAATAATAAGATAGTATGGAAAACCAAGATTTCTCGACCCTATTCGGCACTTCCCGCAGATTTGAAGACTGGCTTTATGATAAAACCAACCCTTTGGTATACTGCCTTCTGACCTTAGACGGCAAAGAGTTTATCCGTAAAAACAGCTACACGGTAGAACTGACCCAGAAAACCAATGACCACGACAGCTTTACGATTGTCGTTCCTGATGATGCTTTAGACAGCTTCCAGGGCTATGTGATGGAAAACTCCAAAAACCTTCTCGGAAAAGAAATAGGAATTACCTATTGGCGTTTTGGTGAATCTAAACACTACTTCAGAGGTATTATCGGGAAAATCCGCAACAAAAAAGACGAAGGCGGTGGTTACGGAGATCTTCACATTACGGGTTTTGCCACAAGCATTTTACTGGAAAGCGGAAAAGACTGCCAAAGTTTTGAAGACAAAACATTGGAGCAGATTGTTAAACAGGTGACCGAAGAATATCCGCAGGAAGCCAAAGTAGAAATATCATCCAATAAGCTGAACGAATACAATAAAAAACCGCTTCCCTACACGGTTCAGTACAAAGAATCTGATTACGAATTCATCAGGAGACTCGCCATCCGTCACGGAGAATATTTCTATTACAACGGAGAAAAACTCATCTTCGGAAACACGGTACAACCTATTTTGAAATTGGGCGAAAATGTAGATTTGATCGATGTTGAATTTGAGATGCGGATGCAGGCTCAGGAATTTACCTTCGTAAGTTACGACACGCAAAGCGGAGCTAAAATAGAAAAAAACAGCAGTAGCGCCAGAAGCGAATTCAAGGAAAGCCCATTTCAGGTGATTGCCACCAATGCTTCTAAAAATGTATTCAAGAAGAAACCCAAGATGCACTTCAACCCTACGGGAATTCAAGACAGTTCGGAAGGTCAGTTGGAAGAAGCCGTAAGATTGGAAAAAGAAAAGCGTGAGAATCTGATGCAGGTAAAAGGCAGAAGCAAAACTCCGGAACTGAAGATTGGCGGAAGAGCCAAGCTCTCGGACATCAACGGCAAAGCAATGGAAACCTACAGGATCATCGAAATAAAACACGTTTACGAACCGGGCGATTATTACAATGAGTTTGTAGGAATCCCAGATTTGTTCAATGCAGCACCATACATCGACACCGAAGCGGTACCGAAAGGCGAGGAACAACCAGCAAGAGTTGTGGATAACAACGATCCGATGGGAATGGGAAGAATACGAGTACAATTTCCTTGGCAGGAGGATAAGGGGCAGAAAACACCTTGGATTAGATTAATTCAGCCACATTCGGGAGCGGGAAAAGGTTTTCATTTTATTCCTGAGATTGGCGAGGAGGTTTTGGTAAGCCACGAATCCCAAAATGCAGAGAAACCATTCGTGATGGGAACGCATTATAATGGTGGGGAAACGAGTTCTTATCACACGAGCGGAAACGACAAGAAAGTGATTCATACGAGATCGGGAACAAAGATTATTCTGAATGATGCTGAAGGTTCTGTTTTTATAGAAGATCCGAGTGGAAATACTTATTTAATGGATGGGAATGGGAATATTAATGTGAATGCACCGAAGAATATGACGTTTACGGCGGGGGAAGATATTAATATT
>NZ_JAOVZV010000036.1 GCF_026460945.1 Chryseobacterium luquanense | reverse complement strand
GGTTTTAGAATTCTTAAAAGCGGCATCTGCTTTTTCAAGCTCAGGAACAAAGACACTTTTGTGCTTACTCTCGTTTAAAAATATCCTTTTGGAGGTAAGCTTACAAATGAACAGCTTAAGACAAACTAAAACCTCTTTTCAGAGGTTTAATTTATTACTGTTTTACCAAATGAATGAGTTGTTTATATGGTATTGTAGGCTGAAAATTTGTAGGACATTTTCCTTCAACAACAATATCATTATCCGGAAGCATAAGAATAGTCATTTGTGAAGGTGTGGAATGTTGTATCCTTAAATAGACATCTCCATATTCCGCACATCCTACACTATTGCCTACAAAATACATTTTATAAGCTTTCAAGTCAGATTGAAATCCCAATCCTGAAAAGTTTGTTTTGTCATCATTAAGTTCACTGAAATTATTATAATATATATTCAAATTAGGATCTGTAACCCTTAGTCTACCAACAAGAATATCGCTTTTTTTTTCAGAAAGTGTCAAATCTTGATATAGTCCTTTTTTAAGATTAATTTCATAATATTTTCCATTAAAATTTCCTTTCCATATTCCAATATATTTATCCAATAAATTATTAATATCTTTTTCATAAGTCCAATTATCTGGACAAAGAATAGTTGGGTTTTCTTCTCGACATTTCGCCATTGTTTCTAATGACACTATCTGTGCTTTGCACGAAAGAGTAAAAAAAGTTATTACTAATAATAAGTACTTCATATTTTTAATTTTATTTTAGCTTGGACAGTTGTTTCTTTCTAATCCATTTTTTGTTTCATTGAGCTTTATTTCGGAATTAGTTCCATCATTATTCATCCGATATAAACTTAAGCCTTTTAAATTCATTTTTTCATCCATATACTTGAGCATTCCAAATTCTAAATCTGTTGCATTTTTATTCCATTTCGTGTCATAAAATCTTCAAAAGGTTTTCGGTGAGCTTCTTTTTGGGCGTCGGTAAAAGTTTTTATTTGATACTCATTTCCTGTAAAACGAATCTGGTAATTTCCAAGATTGGAAACCATTATTCCATATACATCGTTTAGTGGCTGCCCAGTTTCTTTCGCATTTTTCACTAAGTCCATGAAATATGCTATATCAGCCGGCGAAAACATTTTAATACCATTCTTGTCTGTTTCATAACCTTGGTCATCAAGAAATTTATAATTATTAACATGAGTATGTATAAACCCCTTGATATAAGTATTTGTTTCCACGCTTGGCAAACTAAGTGTGTTGGCATTATTAGTTGAGCCTGCATTGTCTTTATAAACATAATCACCACCCCATTTTTGGATGTAGCCTGTTTCTTTTTTAAGATTTGTTTTGCCTTCTAAATCTGTAATCTTGTTATTGAATTCGGTATCAGTTCTCTGTACTTTAATCTTTTCACAAGGGTTGTTTCTTACTGGAAAATTCGGCAAACTCGGTGCCCCAATCGGACATCCGTTTTCATCGGTAAATCCGGGTTGAGGGTTCGTTGGTATGCTTGTTCCTGTGCATGGTGGGTTGTTTAGAGGAGGTGTAGTTCCTCAGGGCATAGCACCTCCTCCACCGCCGCCACTACTTCTTCCTGGATCAATAGGAGTGATGATCATTTCATTCTGCTCAAGACAGGTAGTCGTTACAATGGTATAATTAATAGGCTTTATACGTTTCCCCAACACTCATAAATAGAGTAGTTTTTATAATTCTACCAATATTTAGATAAAATAGCTATCTCTATATTTAACGAATATTAGAGAAATCAAGTCCCGCACCTTCAGCTATTTGCTTACTTGCATTGTGAAAACTCGGATACCAATCTTTACTTAAACTTCTGGAGGTATGAGTTATATTCAAGAGCCCTTTTCTATAAGTAATTGTATTATAACTACCATCTAATATCATCGTTTCTATACCATTTTCGTCTACGTGAGAACTTTCCTCTTCAATATTTTTTATTACTTCAACTATTTGCTGGTATTCATTTTCGCTGATTGGTTTCCTCATAAAATACTTCCCATTATAGTTGAGCTCTACAGTTCTTTGATCTTTATTCCTTGAGGGTAATATTCTTATAAAAATCCGATCACTTTTTATTCGCATTCTACATTCATGCTCAAATTCAATATATTCAATTTCTTGCTTTTGCGTTGTGCAAGAACAAAATAAAATAAATGCTAGAACATGGAAAAATTTAATATTCATTTTACTGTTTTATCATAGTAAATTCTCCTTTAGGAAGAGCAAATGGTGGTTCGTTCAAAGTAGATGAGTCATCTACATTTATAACATTACTGCTAATATTGTAAATTTTCACCTGTAAAACTTCTTGTCCGTTAATAGCAGTTCTCCGCATTAGAAAGTCTGCTCTTCTACCCGAAATATTATCATTTAATCTTACAGCCAATCTTTTTTCATTTGGATTACATTGTGGACATTTCCATAGTCTTGAATTACTCCAAAGAATTGAATTGCCGGAAATATGATGTTTTAGATACTGATCTGAATATACTATATCCAAATTAGATAGAGTATTAGCCTTTTCTAATCCATTTTCTATATATTGATATTCACCAATAATCATATCTTCATAATGAGAAGCAAAATATTGTTTTATCATTTTTTTTAAAACGATTTTGAAACTTGTATTTCCGTTAGAGAATATATACGTCCCTTGAAATGGGTCTAATAAATTATTTAAATCTTTTTGGTAATATCCTGATGGCTTTCCAAAACCGGATTCTTCAATATCAATAATTACACTTTGAGATTTAAATAAAGGTGTAAAAAATAAAATGAATATTATAAATATATTTTTCATGTTTTAAAGTTTTAATTACAATTATTAGGTGTCACTGTTGCTGTATCAGAATTGGTACTTATGGATAGTTTACTCCAATTGTTTAAATCTGCATTTGCTTTATACAAGCCAATATTAGTACCAAAATTGAATTGTAAAAATACACGTTCATAATCTGGATTTGTCTTTTTTTCTCTTCATCATATTTCTCCTGCAAAACTAGATCTATTTCATCACATATCTCTTTCGGTGTATATCCCGCATATTTAGGATTGTTTAATATAGCTTCCATCATTGAACCAACATTTTCAAAAATAATTGCATATGTTTGCTTCACTCCATTAGCATCTTCGCATACAAGTAAAAGAGAAGATTGTCTATAATTAAATGATGCTATATTCATTTCCAGCTTATATAAAACATAGATATCTGTCCAAGAAAACATAGGATAAGTATCTTTTGGATGGGAATGAACACCTGCGTAATAGTAACCACCAGTTAGTATATTTGCTTTATTTGTATTGGTGTAAGCCGATGGTTCGCTAGAAAGATTACCATTGGCTTCTCTTTTTAAATTTATTCCTCCTTCTCCGCTTGGGTTGTTATTGATATGATCATACATCCCATGTATAATTAATGGTTTTAAGTTAGCTTTTGCAGGGTCTAAAAGATTTTTTAATTTCTCGCAAGGATTATTTCTTACTGGAAAATTCGGCAAGCTCGGCGCGCCAATCGGGCATCCGTTTTCATCGGTAAAGCCGGGTTGAGGGTTCGTTGGGATTGTTGTTCCGGTGCATGGTGGGTTGTTTGGTGGTGAAATAATTAGTTTTAAATAAATAGAAAGCACAGATTTTTGGTCTGTGCTTTTTTATTGCTCTCCAAAGTCTCCTGACTTCGGAGTTTACTTATTTGTATTTGTTGCGCAAAGTCGGGAGACTTTGCGTAGCGGGGAAAATATAGGGTACAGGCTGTCATAATGGCAATGCATTAATGCAAATGTAAATTGATTTGTATCAAACCTTATAAAATTAGTTCCTGATATCCCTTCTAATTCATAATTTTGTATACCTGATTGTGTAGTGGTAGGGTCAGGGTTATCCATTCTTCGACCAAACTCATGATCTTGACCAATCTTTCCTTCAAGATAAGTAATATTTGTTTTTATATTCTGTGAGATCTGTAGTTTTTTTTGCCTTCTCGCAAGGGTTATTTCTCGTTGGCAAATTCGGTTGGCTCGGCGACTTTGCGTAGCGGGAAATCAATATAAGTTTTCTATTTTCATTT
>NZ_JAOVZV010000035.1 GCF_026460945.1 Chryseobacterium luquanense | reverse complement strand
AAAAAACTTTAAATTTTTGAGAAAAACATTTGGTCAATTAGAAATAAAGTTTTACTTTTGCACACGCAAATACGATAAGCGAAACGACAGAAAGTAGCGAAGTAGGAAGCGAGAGAAAAGAGATCATTGAAAAATAATATACAACCAAAATTAAGGAAAAACTAAAGCGTATTAAAGAAACTTTGAGTGAGTCAGACAAACATACAATGGAGAGTTTGATCCTGGCTCAGGATGAACGCTAGCGGGAGGCCTAACACATGCAAGCCGAGCGGTATTTGTTCTTCGGAACAGAGAGAGCGGCGTACGGGTGCGGAACACGTGTGCAACCTGCCTTTATCAGGGGGATAGCCTTTCGAAAGGAAGATTAATACCCCATAATATAATGAACGGCATCGTTTATTATTGAAAACTCCGGTGGATAGAGATGGGCACGCGCAAGATTAGATAGTTGGTAGGGTAACGGCCTACCAAGTCAGTGATCTTTAGGGGGCCTGAGAGGGTGATCCCCCACACTGGTACTGAGACACGGACCAGACTCCTACGGGAGGCAGCAGTGAGGAATATTGGACAATGGGTGAGAGCCTGATCCAGCCATCCCGCGTGAAGGACGACGGTTCTATGGATTGTAAACTTCTTTTATACTGGGATAAACCTACTTACGTGTAAGTAGCTGAAGGTACAGTATGAATAAGCACCGGCTAACTCCGTGCCAGCAGCCGCGGTAATACGGAGGGTGCAAGCGTTATCCGGATTTATTGGGTTTAAAGGGTCCGTAGGCGGATCTGTAAGTCAGTGGTGAAATCTCATAGCTTAACTATGAAACTGCCATTGATACTGCAGGTCTTGAGTAAAGTAGAAGTGGCTGGAATAAGTAGTGTAGCGGTGAAATGCATAGATATTACTTAGAACACCAATTGCGAAGGCAGGTCACTATGTTTTAACTGACGCTGATGGACGAAAGCGTGGGGAGCGAACAGGATTAGATACCCTGGTAGTCCACGCCGTAAACGATGCTAACTCGTTTTTGGGTTTTCGGATTCAGAGACTAAGCGAAAGTGATAAGTTAGCCACCTGGGGAGTACGTTCGCAAGAATGAAACTCAAAGGAATTGACGGGGGCCCGCACAAGCGGTGGATTATGTGGTTTAATTCGATGATACGCGAGGAACCTTACCAAGGCTTAAATGGGAATTGACAGGTTTAGAAATAGACTTTTCTTCGGACAATTTTCAAGGTGCTGCATGGTTGTCGTCAGCTCGTGCCGTGAGGTGTTAGGTTAAGTCCTGCAACGAGCGCAACCCCTGTCACTAGTTGCCATCATTCAGTTGGGGACTCTAGTGAGACTGCCTACGCAAGTAGAGAGGAAGGTGGGGATGACGTCAAATCATCACGGCCCTTACGCCTTGGGCCACACACGTAATACAATGGCCGGTACAGAGGGCAGCTACTTAGCGATAAGATGCGAATCTCGAAAGCCGGTCTCAGTTCGGATTGGAGTCTGCAACTCGACTCTATGAAGCTGGAATCGCTAGTAATCGCGCATCAGCCATGGCGCGGTGAATACGTTCCCGGGCCTTGTACACACCGCCCGTCAAGCCATGGAAGTCTGGGGTACCTGAAGTCGGTGACCGTAACAGGAGCTGCCTAGGGTAAAACAGGTAACTAGGGCTAAGTCGTAACAAGGTAGCCGTACCGGAAGGTGCGGCTGGAACATCTCATTTTAGAGCGTCTTTCGACGTTAAACAAAACAGTACGCAAGTACAAAAAGTACTTATTTAAAGTTTTTAGCTTTAGTTTTTTTATTTGGTTGATATATAATATAAAATACAAACCCACTAGAAATTAGTATAGGGAAGAGATTTTAGTAAAGAAGTTAGAGGTTAGATATTAGAAGTTAGTTAAAACAAGCAACTAAAACCGACAACCACCAACTAAAAACAAAGTCTCGTAGCTCAGCTGGTTAGAGCGCTACACTGATAATGTAGAGGTCGGCAGTTCGAGCCTGCCCGAGACTACTAATTGAAATAGAGGTTAGAAATTAGAATTTAAAAGTTAGTTTTTACTAATATCTAATTACTAATATTTAACATCTGACTAGAGGGGGAATTAGCTCAGCTGGCTAGAGCGCCTGCCTTGCACGCAGGAGGTCAAGGGTTCGACTCCCTTATTCTCCACATTGTTATTAAATTAACATTAATTTGAAGGTTTAGTTTTAAAAAAGCAGATAGAGCCAAAAACAATATTTGCGGATTAAGCTTGAGAAAGCATAAAGATCATTGACATTAACGGTAAAGATATCACAAAGAGAAAACCGAGCGCAATTAAGCGTTTGAGTTTACAAAAAATAGTTTAGCAGCAATGTTAGACAAAAAAATACTGAACTAATTAATAATTAGGAAAGAAATCGTTAAGGGCGTATGGCGGATGCCTAGGCTTTCAGAGGCGACGAAGGACGTGGTAAGCTGCGAAAAGCTGCGGGGATTGGCACACACGAATTGATCCGCAGATGTCCGAATGGGGCAACCCGGCTGGTTGAAGACCAGTCACTCCGCAAGGAGAGCAAACCAGGAGAACTGAAACATCTAAGTACCCTGAGGAAAAGAAATCGAAGAGATTCCGTAAGTAGTGGCGAGCGAACGCGGATTAGCCCAAAAGTCTTTATATATTTAGAAGAATGTTCTGGAAAGAACAGCCGTAGACGGTGATAGCCCGGTATTCGAAAGGTATATTTAGATGATAAATGAGTAGGGCGGGACACGTGAAATCCTGTCTGAATATGGGGGGACCATCCTCCAAGGCTAAATACTCCTGAAAGACCGATAGTGAACAAGTACTGTGAAGGAAAGGTGAAAAGCACTTCGAATAGAAGGGTGAAATAGAACCTGAAACCGTACGCCTACAAGCGGTCGGAGCCCACAAGTTGGGTGACGGCGTGCCTTTTGCATAATGAGCCTACGAGTTAATGTTACTAGCGAGGTTAAGTACTTCAGGTACGGAGCCGGAGCGAAAGCGAGTCTGAATAGGGCGCTTAGTTAGTAGTATTAGACGCGAAACCTTGTGATCTACCCATGGGCAGGTTGAAGCTTTGGTAACACAAAGTGGAGGACCGAACCGGTTGACGTTGAAAAGTCTTCGGATGACCTGTGGGTAGGGGTGAAAGGCCAATCAAACTGGGAGATAGCTCGTACTCCCCGAAATGCATTTAGGTGCAGCGTCGTGTATAAGTTTATTAGAGGTAGAGCTACTGATTGGATGCGGGGGAGTCAAATCCTACCAATTCCTGACAAACTCCGAATGCTAATAAATGTTCCACGGCAGTGAGGGCGCGGGTGCTAAGGTCCGTGTCCGAGAGGGAAAGAACCCAGACCAACAGCTAAGGTCCCCAAATATATGTTAAGTTGAAGCAACGCGGTTGGACTGCATTGACAGCTAGGATGTTGGCTTGGAAGCAGCCATTCATTTAAAGAGTGCGTAACAGCTCACTAGTCGAGCGGTCCGGCATGGATAATAATCGGGCATAAACATATTACCGAAGCTATGGATTTATACCTTAGAGGTATATCTGGTAGGGGAGCATTCTGTTTGCACAGAAGCAGTAGCGTGAGCTATTGTGGAGCGTACAGAAAAGAAAATGTAGGCATAAGTAACGATAAAGCGGGCGAGAAACCCGCTCACCGAAAGACTAAGGTTTCCTCAGCCATGCTAATCAGCTGAGGGTTAGTCGGGACCTAACGCGAACCCGAAAGGGGTAGTGGATGGACAATGGGTTAATATTCCCATACTTGCTCACACTAAAAAGGGGACGGAGTGCCGTACTTACTGGAGACTGACGGAATAGTCAAGACCTAGCCTTCGGGCGAAGTTGCTGTAGGGAAAGTGCTTCCAAGAAAAGCCGAAGTGAAGCAACCCGTACCAAAACCGACACAGGTAGTCGAGGAGAGAATCCTAAGGTGCTAGAGTGAATCATGGTTAAGGAACTAGGCAAAATAGTCTCGTAACTTCGGGAGAAGAGACGCCATCAGCAATGGTGGCCGCAGTAAAAAGGCCCAGGCGACTGTTTATCAAAAACACAGGACTCTGCAAAATCGAAAGATGCAGTATAGGGTCTGACACCTGCCCGGTGCTGGAAGGTTAAGGAAGGGCGTTAGCAGCAATGCGAAGCGTTTGACTGAAGCCCCAGTAAACGGCGGCCGTAACTATAACGGTCCTAAGGTAGCGAAATTCCTTGTCGGGTAAGTTCCGACCTGCACGAATGGTGTAACGATCTGGGCACTGTCTCAACCATGAGCTCTGTGAAATTGTAGTCTCGGTGAAGATGCCGAGTACCCGCAATGGGACGAAAAGACCCTGTGAACCTTTACTATAACTTCGTATTGACTTTGAGTAAGTAATGTGTAGGATAGGTGGGAGACTTTGAAGCAGGCACGCTAGTGTTTGTGGAGTCAACGTTGAAATACCACCCTTTACTTACTTGGAGCCTAACTTCTTTCAGAAGGACACTGCGTGGTGGGTAGTTTGACTGGGGTGGTCGCCTCCAAAAGAGTAACGGAGGCTTTCAAAGGTACCCTCAGCACGCTTGGTAACCGTGCGTAGAGTGTAATGGCATAAGGGTGCTTGACTGTGAGACCTACAAGTCGATCAGGTGCGAAAGCAGGACATAGTGATCCGGTGGTTCCGTATGGAAGGGCCATCGCTCATAGGATAAAAGGTACTCCGGGGATAACAGGCTAGTCTCCCCCAAGAGCTCATATCGACGGGGAGGTTCGGCACCTCGATGTCGGCTCGTCACATCCTGGGGCTGGAGAAGGTCCCAAGGGTTGGGCTGTTCGCCCATTAAAGTGGCACGCGAGCTGGGTTCAGAACGTCGTGAGACAGTTCGGTCTCTATCTATTGCGGGCGTTAGATGTTTGAGAGGGCTTGAATCTAGTACGAGAGGACCGATTTGAACAAACCTCTGGTGTATCAGTTGTTCCGCCAGGAGCACCGCTGAGTAGCTACGTTTGGAAGAGATAAGCACTGAAAGCATATAAGTGCGAAACTCGCCTCAAGATGAGACATCTTTTAAGGGTCGTTGGAGATGACGACGTTGATAGGCTACAGGTGTAAAGTTGGTAACAGCATAGCCGAGTAGTACTAATTACCCGTAGATTTATAGCCTAATTGGCAACACTTAATTGCGCAATTAAAGGTTCTCTCTTTGTGAATGTTTTTATCGATTAAAACCAGGTATCGGATGATAGATACCAGGTATAAGGTAGCAGCAAATGCTATTGCCTCAAACCTGTAATCTACAACCTGAACCTTATATACAACCTTTAGGGTGGTTTTAGCGGTGGGGCTCACCTGTTCCCATTCCGAACACAGAAGTTAAGCCCACCAGCGCCGATGGTACTGCGAAAGCGGGAGAGTAGGTCGCCGCCAGTTTTTTTTCAAAC
>NZ_JAOVZV010000034.1 GCF_026460945.1 Chryseobacterium luquanense | reverse complement strand
AAAGATACAAATCTTTTTTACTCTCACAAATCTTATCTCTAAAAATTTAAAAGTTTTTTTTCGATTCATATCTTTATTAAGTCTCAGTTATCTCTCGATAACCACACCCTTAATAAAAGCATCTCTTAATGTTCTCCGCTTATCTAAAAGCTCCTCTGCGCTACCTAATAACTCTCGTTTTTCAGTGGGGCAAAAGTAGAACTTTCAACCAATACAAAACAAACTAATTTAACATAAAGTTTATATTTATTTAATATTTAACGGTAACATGTTGGTTTGGTGGAGAAAAAATTTATTGGAGCTTGGGTGAGGAATGCCAGATGATGTATTACGACTGAATGGTTGCTTTTTGAGACGGAAGATGAAATAAAAAATATGAATTTATAAATTATGGAATGCGAGAACAGGTGAGTCGGGAATTGAAAGAATAAGCGTCACTCCTACGGAGCTCAAATCTTTTGATCATAATAATTCTACAAAGGTACCGCTCCGAGGGAGCTTAATATTTTGTAAAATTATTGATATATACGTAATATGATGATGGAATATCGTTTAGGGAAAGTTTGAAACAATCCTAAATAGGAGAACAGGAAAAGAATATTTGATTTAGAGATTTTAGAATAATCAAAAAAAATTGAAAGGAAAACCTATTAGCCAGAAGTATCGCTCCGAAGGAGCTGTAAATCCCAACCGTAGTCTTATTCTACAAAGGTTTCGCTCCTAAGGAGCTTTGTTTGATCGAATTTTTTTTGGGAAATGTATTATTATAATGGGTGATAATTTGTTTTGAATTCATAATTACTTCTATATATATATTGTAAAAAGCTCTTAATAACAAGTTTCGTTTTGATACAGATTTTAATTGTGACATTCAATGTATGTAATATTGCAAAGCAATTAACATTAAAGTCTTTGTATTTTTTATTAAATGAAATACCATTGTCTATTTTAAAAGAATAGCATTTATTATAAAAACTTTGTTTTTATTAATAAAAAACGCAAGGCTATACAAAGAATTATAAAAAGACACTGATATTAAGCTAAACAAAGCCGTTTCACTTATTTTCGAAAGACAATGATCCAAAATGCACAACGAGTTCTATGATATAGTATAAGTCAGAATGTTGAATTCCAAATATTGAAGTTAAATTATTAAATCCCGCCTAAATGCCGAAGCATTAGCCCCGATCGACACGACATCCTTTTGTGATGAGGAACAATGAGCAAAAGATACAGTGGAGAGCGGGATAAAGCTCCCTAAAAAATACCCCAGAAAAGTCTGAGGTAAAATATATAGTTGTTTTAATATTACTTTTTTAAATTTCCCGAATACTATATACTAAGCAAAAACAGACATATAAAGCAAAAAAAACTCACAACTTCTGTTGTGAGTTTAAGTGAGCGCGTCAGGATTCGAACCTGAGACCGTCTGCTTAGAAGGCAGATGCTCTATCCAGCTGAGCTACGCACCCATTTGTAATTTTAAGAAATTACTAACTTTTTGAGTGGAATTATTTCAACTTTGACCGTCCTAAAAATCGGAACGTTTTATCCAGCTGAACCATGAATCCATTAGCAATTTTGAGAAAATTACTAAAACAGTCGGGGCGGCAGGATTCGAACCTGCGACCTCCTGGTCCCAAACCAGGCGCGATGACCGGACTACGCTACGCCCCGATTAGGTCATCTTAAAACAATATTACCTTGTTTTTTGTGGGTGCAAAGATATACTATTTTTTGATAATTAAAAATAAAAATTGAAATAATTTTAAGTTAAATTTTCAAATCAAAGCAATTACAAATATAAATTTTTGAAAATCAAACAATTATAAACTAGGTAGAAATAATTAAAATTTTAAGATTTTTATGAGATAAAAATTAAAAAACCATCTAATCAAAGGAAATATACAATTCCATATAATAACTCTTCAAAGAATATCACTATTCAGATATTTTTTACAAAATGAATTTCAAAATCTTTATGTTTTTCCGTAAGTTAGCGCTATAAAACACCAAAATGTTTAAACAAATACTTTTTTTATCGCTAATTCTTATTTCAAGCTTTGTTTATTCTCAAACGAAGCAATATGAAGCTCCGGACTATAAAATTATTCGGGAAAATATTGAAAATAAAGATTCGGAATTTTATTATCCAAAACTAATGAATCAATTGAAAGCAAGCGATACGCTCATTACCGATGACCAATATAAATATTTATATTTTGGTTATACTTTTCAAAAAGAATATCATCCGTATCAAATCTCCGAAGAAGAGAAAAAATTAACCAAATACTTTCAAAGTCAGGATTTAAAAAAGTCAGATTATGCTGAAATTATTAAAATATCTAATGCAGCTCTAAAAGAATTCCCACTTAATCTACGTGTGATGAATTTTCTGGCTTATATCTATCATTTGGATGGTAATGAAGCGATGTCAAAGAAGATTTCGCATAACTTTTACGGTTTATTTGGCGCAATTTTCAGGTCTGGAGATGGAAAAGATTGTAATTCGGGGTTTCATGTCATTACAGTTAGTCATGAATATGTAGTCATGAATGTTTTACAGTTGGAAACCCTTTCGCAAAGTTTAGATGGCAATTGTGATTATTTAAGTTTAGAAAAAGGAAAATATAAATTACCCGGAGTTTATTTTAATATTACAAAACTCAAAGAAAAAGGGTTTGGGTTTGGATTTTAATTTTTAATTCAAAATAAATATACATCAATGAAAAAAATACTTCTTGGGTTTATCATAATGCTTTCTACATTGGCATATTCCCAGAATGAATTGGCAACTTCTTATGCTGAAAAAGGCAGAACCCTTGTAATGGAAAAAAAATACCAGGAAGCTGTAGAAAGTTTCGACAAAGCAATTGCTATTAATCCTAAAAGTGCATTGGTTTTTCATCATAGAGGTTTGGCAAAAGCAAATCTTAAGGACGATTCGGGAGCAATTTTAGATTATAATGTCTCAATAAAGCTTGATGATACAGATTTTGAAGTATTTTACAACAGGGGTGTTTCAAAATATTATTTAAAAGATATAGAAAGTGCCATAAAAGATTTTGATAAAAGCATTTCTTTAAAATCAGATTTTGCAAACTCTTATTTGTTTAGAGGCTATTCTTATATTGAACTTCAAAAATATTCTGAAGCAGTTAAAGATTTAGACAAAGGTCTTCAGCTTAATCCTAAAAGTGGAAGCGGTTACATCAATAGAGCAATAGCTCACATTATGATTGGGAAAAACAAAGAAGCACTTGATGATGCTGACAAATCTATTTTATACAATCCTGATGATATTCGCGGTTATAATATAAGAGGACAAGCAAAAGCAATACTGGAAGATTATAAAAGTGCTCTTGAAGATTTCACAGAAGTAATCAATAAAAAACCAGATGATGCAAAAGCTTTTTTTAACAGAATGGCGGTTAGACTAAATTTGGAAGACAAACAGGGAGCTTGCTCTGATTATAAAATGTTGAAAAATTTGGGCGAAAAACCAAATAGTGAGATGGAGGAATACTGTAAATAATATTAATGGAGATAAAAACCATTTAAATATAATTTAATACTATTATTTTTTATACATAAAAAAAACAGAACACTATACTTTTGTAAAGCACAGTGTTCTGCTTAAATTTTATTTTACAAATGAGAATTGATGAGAATTATACTCCCGGCCAAATACCCTCGTAAGCAGAGTTACCATAATTGATTTTTTCTGCACTGATGATAAAGCTGATCAGCATTGAATTTTCGTCAACTGCATCAAAGTCTACTTCGTGCTGAATGACATATCCGTTTTCCCAATTTAAAGTAATCAATGTACCTTCTTCGTGAGATTTATTGAAAGTAACTTCACCTGAAGTTGGTTTGTATTTCCCATTAAGCAAACTTTCTAAAATTTCAGATTTCTCTGTAGCTTCAATAGTTAATTTAATGATAGCGTTGGATGGATCTGAAGCTACACGTCCTGAAACGTCTGTAGATCTCGATACGCTGTAGTTAAGCTTTAGTAATTTTTGACCTTCGCTTCCGTTGAATTTTAAGATTCCTCTTGAATTTGCTGCCATAATGGTAAATTTTTAAAAAATTAATATTTGTGATTTGGTTGATTCAAAGATAGAGCCATTAAACTCTTTAAAAAGGATAAAAAAGATAAATCTCAGTTTTTGTAGTAATACTACGATTTGATGTAGTAATACTACGACTTTTGAATTTTAAATAACAAAACCCTTTATTTAAAAGGGTTTGTGAATATAATTTTTAAATAATTTCACTTCATTTGGATTAAATTTTAAGAAATATTTAAGAATATTTAGAAAAATTAATAAGTAGAGATTTGTACTAAAATGAAGTTTGATTACCTTTTTAAAGGATTAAGTTCATATTCTTTATCATCTAATTTTTCGCCAGTTTTTCCATCGAGAATAACTTTTCTAAAAATATATGTTTTACCATCAGCTTTAAGTTTTCCCGTGTTCCAGGTTAACTCCCAAACATATTTATTGTATTCTTTGGATAATTTCTTTGAAATCTCACCTGTTTTATGAAAATCGACATTGTTTTTTTTACCAAATTTTAAAACCTCATCAAGACTAAAAGAATAATTTTCGTCTTTATTTTCTGTTTTAGTTAAAGCACCATTTTTAAAATATTCCCACTTCCCTATCTCAAGACTGTTTCCGAAATAAAACTTTTTCGATTCTAAATTTCCGTTTTTATCGAAGGTAAATTTAGTTTTATACCTGTCTTTGCCAACAAATTCTTCAACGTAATTTTCAACAATATTGCGGGAATATCCATCTTCTACATATCCGTCTTTAATAATATGATACTGCTTTACAAAAACATTTTCATCTTTTTGAAATCCTTCGTACAAAGGATTTTTTTTTAGGTTCGATTCATATTTTTCAATATCAAATTTTGTTGCCTGCATATTTTTATTGCTAATTGGTGTACTTTGCTGAAACGGTTCTGATTTACTTTTTTCACAATTATTAAATAAAATTGTGAAAAGAATTATTAAAATTACTTTCATCAGTGAATCATTTTTTTTAATATATCCCATTGCCATTTATAGGTTTGTTTTGCAATAATATCGGTCGTCTGAGAATAATAATCCATAATATTATCTGTTTTAAATTCTTCAAAAGTTATCGGACTGCTGTTATCAAATGTATGAAATAACCCGATTGCATGCAAAAGCTCGTGAGTTGCCGTTGTTTTTACATTTTCAAATCCCACACCGGCAGCGGTTGCTGTATCTTTCAAATTTAAAACAAACACCGTTCTTGAAGGAATATCTTCTGCTTGACCCAAAAGATAGGTTCCATCGCTTTGCTGAATAACTTCTGAGATAAAATAAACTTTATAAAAACTGTCATATCTACTTCCAACTACACTTCCGTCGGGAAATTTTGCCGCCCGAAGTTTAGCATCCAAATATTGATGAATTCCTGTTCCGCTTCTTAATTTAGGAATAAAATTACGATCATTGGAAAGATTGATATTGATGCTTTTTACATCCACATTAATGTAGGCCTGCTTCATATATTTATTCAACCTTGGAATTTCATCCGTTGTGCTTCCTCTTCCTGTTTGTGAAATAACGGTAACAAATAAAACCTTTCCCTGCTTTTGATGAGCCGCACTGTTTGCCATAATTTTCAATTTTCCGCAAACTATATCATCTGCTAAAACTTCAATTATTTGATCTGTTCTAAATTCTTTCAGACAAGTAATTTCAAGATAGTTGTCTAAAGTATATTTACCTTTTTTGATCGTAATTTCGCTTGTATTAAATTTAAAATAAGTGTTTTTATCGTTTGCTGATTTTTTGTGCTGAACAGTTAATTTTTCAGGAAGCTCTTCTATTTCAACTTTTAAAGATAATTTATGAGATTTTCCTTTATAAATCGTCATATATGGAATGAGATACAAAAAAGGATTACCATTAATTTTAGGTTTCCAAGGAATAGACATCGTATTGAATTTGTTTAAAAGCTTTTGGTAAACACTGCTTTTTTTTACAAAATTATAATTGACATCATATTGTCCTGTAATATTTTTATACCAAGTATCACCTTTCGTTCCTGTGTCTCCTAGACGTAACCAATCAAAGCCAAATTCTCCACTCCATTTTGCGTGAGGGCGGAACTGTACCAAACATTTTGCCTGAATTTCTCCTGCAGGAGGTTGGGAAGCATTGCCATAACTTACACCGTTATCAGATCCTTTTTCAGATACAACTTCAGCAGCATTATCAATGATATTACTTTGAGAATATATACTGAAATCTTTTTCAATAACTTCTATTATTTTACCTTTTACAATCCTTGTCCTACTCATGTTTTAAAGGTATTAATGGTTTTTGCTTCGTTCACCACTGTTGTTTTGAACTTCATTCTGCGCATGTTTAGTGATAGATCCGTTTGAGCTTGTTTCAATTCCCTGATCAGAATTAATCATGGTTTTGCCCTGCTTTACTTCGCTTGTAACATCACCTTCAATCATTTCCGTAAGTTTTCCGGTAATAAACATACTTGTATCTCCCATTACGGAAGTCATTTTCATTGCTCCAACACTTTGGGTATTATTCATTCCGATGGTATCAGATTTATTAACACCTACAGAAGTCGTCATATTTTCTGTTACATTGATATTCATATTTCTACAATTCAGCGTCATCGTTTCCGGAGCTGTAATCGTAATATTACTTCCTGTGGTATCTAAATGAATTTCATTTCCACTTTTATCAGTAATAATAATACTTTCATCTTCTGTAAAAACTACTCGGTGACCACTTCTTGTCTGAATAGATTTCACGCGGTTATCCATTCCTCCCCCCAATCCAATTCCTCCATGAAACATTCCTCCCATTACAAAAGGTCGGTCAGGATGATTGTGTACGAAATTTACCATCACCTGATCTCCAACTTCAGGTATCGCAACATAACCTCGGTTTTGAGTGATTTGATCTGTTCCTCCCGCATCGGGACTCATCATTCTGATAAAATGGGTCGTATCACTGGTTTGCCAATCAAACTTTACCTGAACCCTTCCCTGTCCTTCCGGATCTGCGTTGGAAATAACGGTAGCAATCTGTGGTTGAGCGATTGGAACGGTGAACTCAGGTTTTGGTAAAAATCCTGTATCGGAGGCTATTCCGTTAAAACTTCCGGTATAATGACCGATTGTATCGATTTCATGCGTTGTTTCTGTCACCATGATTCTTGTGAAATACGAAGTTTCATTCGTGTCAACTTTTCGCATTTCAATGTCTACTGAACATCCCGGATGT
>NZ_JAOVZV010000033.1 GCF_026460945.1 Chryseobacterium luquanense | reverse complement strand
CAATGAGCAAAAGATACAGTGGAGAGCGGGATAAAGCTACAAAAATAATAACTCAGAAATTCTGAGATATTTTATTTAAGGCTACTTAATTTCGTTGTAAATCATTCTGAGGAAATCTCCATATGATCTATCGATTCCTGTAATATCACCAGATTTTAAATTTATTCCGGCATCTCCAGATTTGTTTGAACTGACTTTAAGAGCGGAAACCTGAAAATATTGAGGAACACCTTCAGTATTTGAGACTTTAATTGTTGATCCGAGTAATTTTTTTGTCGAAATCGTATAAATATCTCCACGAATAGTTGTTAACGAGAGATAAGATCTCGGTTCGAGCACATAGTTTTTTTTATTTATACTAATGGTTTGCGGTTTTTCCGAGGAAGAAAACAAATAAAGTTGCTGTGAATTTTTATAAAACTCTTCTTTTGTGATATAAAAAAGTTTGATTCTGTAATTCGAAGGATTAAAAGGTTGTTCTATTTCATCAACTGTATCAAAAGGCTGATAAGCAAAAGCGTTGGCTCCAATTTCCTTTGCTTTTTTATAAATTGTAGAGAAAACTTCCTCATCATCTGAAGAAAATCCTTGAACATCAATCTGACCAAGGTATTCTGCGGATATATCTTTATTAATTTTAATAAAAAATTTATCTTTATTATCATTTACCTTTTCAACTTTAGATAAGTAAATATTCTGTGCATTAATGAATGCACAGAAAAAAGTAAAAATAAAAGTGGTGATATTTTTAATATTCATTTTAATTCGAAAGTATGTTAACGCAATCTTCTAAACTGTTTTCCCAGTGTTTCGGCTCAATGCCATACACATTTTCTATCTTATCAAGACACATTGTGCTACGTTTCGGTCTTTTAGCAGGAGTTGGATATTGCTCGGTTGTTAATGCATTAAGCTTTATTGATGATTTTGAAAAGTCTGCAATTTTTTGAGCAAACTCAAACCAAGTTGTTTCCGGATAATTGGAGAAGTGAAAAATACCAAATGTTTTAACTGGGCTTTCGATAATGTTCATTATCGCTTCAGCTAAATCATTTGCGTTTGTTGGCTGACCAAATTGATCAGCAACAATTCCCAATTCTTCTTTTTGGGAAAATAAATTCAGCATTGTTTTCACAAAATTTTTATTAAACTCGGAATACAACCAGGAAGTTCTGAAAATAATGGTTTGATAATTATTTTCCAAAGCTAATTCTTCACCTGCTAATTTTGATTTACCATAAACTCCTAATGGACTTGTGAAATCATCTTCAGAATAATCTAAATTGGTTTCTCCATCAAAAACATAATCTGTAGAAACATGAATAAATATTGTTTTGTTATCAGCGCAAGCTTTCGCTAAATTTCCAACACCTTCCGCATTTACTGCAAAAGCACTGTCTTCTTCTTTTTCAGCAAGATCAACTGCAGTATATGCAGAAGCATTGATGCAGAACTCTGGTTTGCTTTCAGAAAAAAATTCTTTGATCTGATCTTCATTGGTAATATCTAAAGTTTGTGAATCTGTGAAAATAAATTCATAATCCAACTCAAAATCGGGAGCAATCTTTCTAATGCAATTTCCCAACTGCCCATTACTTCCTATTACAAGTATCTTTTTCATATAGTTAATTTACGAATTTTTAGCATTTTGTGATCTTAAAAACTTTACTCTCGGCTGGAAATCTTTCTGCTCCAAATCAACGAAGAATTTACCAAAGGTTTGTTTTATATCTTCAGGATGCACTTCGGAACGCCTGGTTTTAATATTGAAATAAATTACAGTTACCCAAAGAACCGCATGAATTGTTTTTTCGTCTAAACTTTTCATTAAAATTTCCACTTTAGCAGTTCGTTCTCCTACTTCAATGGTTTTACTGCTGATGACAACCTGAGTATTATACTTTACTTCTTTTAAATAAGCAATTTCGTTTTGAATCGCAATCCAAGTACAGCCAGTTTTTTTTGTATATTCTTCGTAAGTAAATCCGTAAAAAGTTTCTACATGATCTTCTCTTGCATTGAACATGTAATCCAAATACTTTACATTATTTAAATGCCCAATCGGATCACAATCACTGAATCTAACTTTTACGGTTGTTGAAACTTCTCTTTCCATAGCGCAAAAATAAAAAAACCACCTCTAAAAGAGATGGTAGTTTTATAAATCTTTTGTAAATATTTACTATTGAAGACCTAATTCTTTTTTAACAGCTGCAGTAGCATCAGGACCACCTTTGTAGATAAGACCGGTAGAGTTTACATCCATTACATAATCATAGCTGTTTGCTTTTGCAACTTTATTTACAGCATCCATTACTTTCTTTTCGATAGGAGCATAAGCTACTTTTTCTTTTTCAGCAAGATCTTTCTGTGCTCTTTCGCTCATTTGCTGAGCTTCAGCCTGCAATTTTTGCATTTCTTCTTGTCTAGCTTTGTTTTCAGCTTCAGTTTTTTTAGGAGCTTCTTCAGTATACAATTTATACTTAGCCTGCATAGCATCACCTTTCTTTTTTATCTCTCCTTCTTTTACATCAAGGAAGGCTTTCAAATCTGTATCTGCTTTTTTCTTTTCTGGCATTGCATTAAGTATGCTTACTAAGTCTAAAGTAGCAATTTTTTGAGCTTTTGCCATACCTACAGACACAAACATAACAATTGCTGCAAATAATACACTTAATTTTTTCATAACGGGTAATAAATAATTAATTTGTTTTTAGATTTTAAATTTAGGTAAAAGTTAAGTATTGAAAAAACTTTTCCTATTTTTTATTAGTTTTCTTTTCTTTTTTGTCGCCTGTTCCTTTTAATAGAATATCTAAAACTTTGTCAGTATAGTCATTTCTTTTTTGAAGAAAGATTATATTATTGTCAGTTTTATCAAGAACTATGCCCAAGCCATTTTTCTCAGACATTGTCTTCACCGCAGTCCAGATCTGATCTTCA
Organism: Chryseobacterium luquanense; assembly: GCF_026460945.1. Lineage (GTDB taxonomy): Bacteria > Bacteroidota > Bacteroidia > Flavobacteriales > Weeksellaceae > Chryseobacterium > Chryseobacterium luquanense. The sequence continues at coordinate 16,865 of NZ_JAOVZV010000033.1, read as the reverse complement.
AAAGGTTCAACCAAATTCGCTCTTAGCTGATTAATCTCTCCAGTCTTCCCAAATCTTAAACTGCTTGTCGTTTTAATGTTTTTTTCTAAGTCTAAAACTTCCTTTTCACGAAGTTTTAATTGATCTCCAATTAATAAAACTCTTTCGTTTTCAAAAGCGGATCTCTTTTGCTCATATTCAGACTGTAATCTCTGCAAATCTTTTTCCCAAGTATCAATCTGAGAATTAAGTCTTGCTTCAGCTTCTTTATATTCTGGCATTTTATCCAAAATATATTGAGTATCGATTACTCCAACTTTTTGAGCATTACTAAAACTAAATAGCAAAATTGCTGCTAAAGCGAAAAGAGTTTTAAAATTTTTCATGTTGTGAATTATAATGATTGGTTCATTAAGAAGTGAGTTTTACTTCCGGAAACATCACCGCTAATTGTTTTGTCAAATCCATAAGCGAAATCAAACCCAATCAAACCAAACGCACCCATATAAACTCTTACACCCACACCAACTGATCTTTTTAGCTGGAAAGGATTGTAATTACCCCATGAGTTCCAAACATTACCACCTTCAGCAAAAGTAAGTGCATAAATTTTGGCAGTTTGATTTAATGAAATCGGATATCTTAATTCTAACGTAAATCTGTTATAAATAGTACCTCCCCCTTTTTGAGTAATATCTTCAGCTTGACCACCATAAGTAGAAGCATTTTCGTAACCTCTCAAAGGAATTAATTCTCTACCATCAAATCTACCTCCGAAAAGACCAGTACCACCTACATAGAACCTTTCAAATGGAGGTGCACCCAATTCTTTGTTGTAACCGTCCATAAAGCCCATTTCAGCAGAAGATCTTAGAACTAATTTCCCAATAACTTCATTATAAACATCAGCTTTGAACTTCACTTTGTAAAATTCCATCCACTTATATTTATCTGTAGGAGTCATTGTAGAATAATCTTTGTTACTAAACAATGAATATGGAGGTGTAAATTTACCCGAAAGCTCAATATTTGAACCCATTGTCGGGAAAATCGGATCAATACCTGCAGAATTTCTGCTCAGTCCAATATTTAAGCTTAAGTTATTAGCATTTCCGTATAATTCTGTTGTCGTTCCAAATTCAAATGGATAATTGCTAAAGTCATATTTCTGATATTGAATACCTGTGTACAATGAAAAATAATCATCCGGCCATTTCAAACGTCTGTTTAAACCTACAGTAGCTGAAAAAATATTTAATCTCTGATCCGGACCTGTAGACTGACTATAATTAACTCTTGAATTATTTAAACTTACAGAAAGTGCAGTTGGTTTTGTACCAAACAACCAAGGTTCTGTAAATGAAACTCCGTAGTTTTGAAAATATTGTCCCGCTTGTGCCTGGATCGATAATATTTGACCATCACCTTGAGGAACCGGTTTGAAATCTTTAAATTTCAGGAAGTTTTTCAATGAGAAGTTATTGAAAGTAAGACCTAGAGTTCCGATGAAACTATTACCACCGTACCCAGCCTGTAATTGAACTTGCGAAGAACCTTTTTCAACTAATGACCAACCAATATCTACAGTATTATCCTGTTGATTTGGCTGAATATCCTGGCCGATTTGTTGAGGGTCAAAGAAAGACATTGATGCCAAATCAAAATATGTTCTTTTGATTTCGGTTTTCTTAAATAATTCTCCAGGTTTAGTCATTAAAGCTCTAAGAATAACGTGGTCATGAGTAGTTGTATTACCCTTCCAAGTTACTTTATTCCAAGTAGCCTGCTCACCTTCGTTAATTCTGATTTCAAGATTAATGGCGTCACCGTTCACAGATTTTTCAACAGGAGTAACGTTTGAGAAAAGGTAACCATTATTCATGTATATCGATTTGATATCAGAATCATCTTCTTTTCCACCGTCTTCACCTACTTTTTTGTTGAAACCTACCGCATCGTAAATATCACCTTTTTTATATCCTAAAATTCTCTGAAGATATTCCGTAGCATAAACCGTATTGCCGGTAAATGTAATATCACCGATGTAATATTTTTTACCTTCATTCAGTTTAACATTGATTTCAAAATTATTTTTCTTATTTCTCCAAACAGAATCAGAAACAATTGTTGCATCTCTATACCCTAATGAATTATAATAATTAACTAGATTTTTTTTGTCTTCCTGATATTTTTCTTCAACAAATTTTGAAGATTTCAAGATTCCACCAATACCAAATCTTTTTTGTTTGGTTTCTTTGAAGGCTTTATTTCTAAGTTTAGAATCTGTAACAGTTTCGTTACCTTCAAACTCGATGTGACTAATTTTTATTCTTTTTCCTTTTTCTACATTAATTGTCCAGTCTACAAGATTAGGATCACTTGCGTTCACCTTATCCTGAATGGTGATTTTTGCATCAGCAAAACCTTTTTTAACGTAATCTTTAGGAATATTTGTTTTAAGGCTTGAAACAAGATTTTGAGTAATCTTAGTTCCGGGCTTTAAATTATTGTCTTTAGCTAATTTTTCATTTTTAGACTTTCCAATCCCTTTTCCTGTAAATTTCACCTCACCAAGATCTTTAAGATCCTGAAGATAAAATTTCAAAACAACAGTTTGTCCTTCGATGCTTTCTACATAAACTTCAACTTCAGAGAAAGACTGCGAATCCCAAAGTTTTTTGATTGCATTACTTACTTTCTGACCTGGAATATCTACAATTTCACCTTTTGATAGGCCTGTAAATCTGAAGATTTGAGCTGGTGTGTATTTTTTCACTCCATCAACAACAATGTCTTTCAGCGTATAAGCACCTGCTTCATTTCCTGCTAAGACAGAGGTATTTTCTACCTTCGTGCTGTCTTGTGGAATAACCTGTCCATAAAAATGTGCAGAAGCCGCAAACATAATGATGGGTAATAGTCTAAACTTCATTTTATCGTAATCTTTCTTTTCTTAAAATTTACTGAATTTGAATTTGGTCGCCTGTAAGACCATATCTTCTTTCCTTATTTTGATAATCAACAATACATTGGAAGAAAATATCTTTTGTAAAGTCTGGCCACAGAACATTGAGAAATTGAAGTTCTGCATAAGCAATCTGCCAAAGCAAAAAATTGCTTATTCTTGTTTCACCACTTGTTCTTATAAGCAAATCAACGGGTGGAAAATCTTTTGTATAAAGATAGTTTTCGAATAATTTTTCATCAATATTCTCCACCTCTACTTTCCCTTCCTTTACATCGGAGCTTATATTCTTAACGGCATTTAGTATTTCGTTTTGTGAACCATAACTAATTGCTAAAACCAAATTTCCTTTTGTGTTTTCTTTTGTAAGTTCAACTACATTCAATAATTGTTCTTTTACCAAAACAGGTAATTTATCTAAGTTACCAATGACGTGCATTCTTAAACCTTTGGTGAAAATCTCTTCAGCTTCCAATAAAAGTGTTTCAGCAAGCAAAGTCATTAAGGTATTAACTTCATCTGTAGGCCTTTTCCAGTTTTCCGAGGAAAATGTATAAAGCGTAAGATATGGGATATTAATCTCATTACATGCATTAATAGCATTTCTTACTGCATCAATGGCATTTTTATGACCAAAGGTCCTTTCTTCGCCACGAGATTTTGCCCATCTTCCATTGCCATCCATAATGATGGCTACATGTTGCGGTAAATTCTCAGAATTAATTTGTTCTTTTATCAACGACATATTTTCTTAATCACAATAACAAGGTGGTCTTCCGAAAGAATAGGTTAATCCCAAACTGAAAGTATTTAACCAATCTCTTGAATCTCCATCACCAACCTGTCTATTTCTAATGTACTGTGCCTCTCTTTCTTTAGATACCGCAAAATAACTTCCTGTTTGCAACAAAGACCCTCCCGTTGTAGGACTTAAAATATCTGCATTATAATTAGAAACAACATCTTTAGCAAGGATTTTGCTATGATCTAATTGATCTGTTAATGTATATCTAAAAGTAGCTTCTGCAAAAATTGCCCAACCATGATTGAATTTATACTTCAAACCTACTCCAAAAGGAATCTGTGCAACCGCTTTTCTTCCCATAGAATATTCAGTTGTTGTATTAAAATCTAATTCATTGATAGGAGCCTGTGCAACACCATCAGCATTTCTTTTGAAATCATGATTTAACGTAGCTTTTGGCGCATCAAATACTAAACCTCCAATACCCCCAAAAATATACGGACTTACCATACTAAGTTGCTCATTATTTACTGGGAAGAAATTATATTCAAATACCACACTTGCTTCATAAATATTATTCTTACCAAATGAGTTTCTGTTTCTTCTGTATTCTTCTTTAGCCGCCTTATCACTAAACTGTACTTGATTATAACCTAAGTCTAATCTAACTGTTTGATGAGGGTTAAAATTAAATCTATATAAAATTCCACCATAAAAAGGAACACCCCATTCTGAAGCTCTATCTAAATCCAAAGGTTGCTGTAAAATGTAATTGGTTTTTCCTATATCCCCTACAAGATTACTCATCCCTAAGCGAATTCCCAATTCATTTCTTTGTGCTTTTATACTCACCACTGTTCCTAAGAGGGCAAGGAAGCTAAACAATAATTTTTTATTCATAAAAGAATATGGATTTATGGTTATTTTAAAAATTAATTTTTGCAAATATAAAACATTTTTATATTAATGATAATCTTAATGTTTAGTTAAAAATAAACAAAAAAATATAATTTGTTATAAAGTAAACGACAAAGTAGCAAATTTATTCTTTTTTTAATACTTCTCTATAAGATTTTGAAATAAAAAACCCTCAATAATTGAGGGCATATTTATATATCTATCTATTGAAAATAGCCCTGATTTTGTTTCGCACTTTGATTAATAAGGGCTCTTTATAGTTTTTATCTTCATCAAAATATCCATAACCGTATCCATAGCCGTACCCATAGCCATATCCATAACCTTGCTTTGTAACGTAATCATTGTAAACCAAGCCTAAATGCTTAATTTCATTATTATGATACTTTTCTGTAATCATTTTCAGCATATATTTTTCAGTATACTCATGACGTACAATATATAAATTTGCATCAGAATATTTCATTAATTCATATGCATCTGCAACAAGGCCTACAGGCGGCGAATCTATGATAATAAAATCATAAAGTTCTTTTAATTCTTCAATAAACTTTACATTCCTTTCACTCATCAAAAGTTCAGACGGATTAGGAGGAATCGGCCCCGAAGTAGCCACATCAAGATTAGGAATATTTGTTTTATTGATAATCTGATCAATTGTTGTTTCTCCTGTAAGGTAGTTTGAAATCCCTAATTTATTATCGATATTAAAATCCCCAAAAATCTTTGGTTTTCTTAAATCCATACCCAGCAAAATCGTTTTTTTATCACCTAAACCTAAAACTGAAGCTAAATTGATAGAAATATAAGTTTTACCCTCACCTCCGACGGATGAAGTAACTACAATAACTTTGCTTTTATTATCTTCTCCCGATAAGAATCTTACATTTGCCCGAATCCCTCTGAATGCTTCTGCAACAGAAGATTTTGGAGATTCTAAAACAGTAAGCATATTTTCATTGTTATTATTCCCAATAACACCCAATAAAGGAATTCTTGTAGCGCTTATTAATTCTTTAATATTTCTTATTTTACTGTCAAATAAACTGCCTATAAGAATTAATAAAAGTGGAAGAGCCAAGCAACCTCCAATAATTGCCATTTTAGTTCCTTTAATATTTGGTCCGATTGGCCCTTGTCCCAAATTTTTAGCCGGATCTATAACCGTAATATCAGATTGATTGGTCGCCAATCGCATTTGGCTTTCGTTTTGTCTGTTGAGCAAACTATTATAAGTCGCTTCAATCATATTATATCCTCTTTCAGCATCAAGGTATTTTCTTTGTTTTTCGGGATATGTTGTAAGATCAGAGCTAGCTTCTGCAATTTGCTGATTAATCTTATTAAGCTCTGTAGTATAAACTGTATAAACATTTCTTAACGAACCCGTAGAATTTGTCTTTGCTTCACTAATGAGTCTATTTATTTCCTTTATGGGCTCTGAATTGGGAGTATAAATGGAAGACAATTCTCTTTTTTTAAGATAAAGTGCTTTCAATTCTGAAACTGAAGCAGTAAAAAGACCATCATCAAAACCTGCGGCAGAAGGACTGATCATCTTATCAAAACCTTGAGATTCTACCGAATTCCGGATACTGCTTAAAGAATTCATTTTACTAAGAATATCAGCTTTTTTGGCCTCAAAATTTTTAATTTTCTCTAAAGATTTTTCATCCCTATTGGTAATATCATATAGTTTTTCAGACACCTTAAGATAATTAAGATAAGCGGCACTTGAATCTAATTTTTTACGAATATCTGCTAAACTTTCTTTTAAATAGACATTCGTATTTTTATCAATGGTCGTTTTATCCATGAATCTCTTTTTCTGTAATTCTTGCACAGATTTATTAAGAAAATTCACAGTGCTATTTAGATTATAACCTGTTTTAGAAATAATCATTATCGTATTTATCTCCTTATCAAAATCTACACCCACTGTTGATACAATACCATTTACAGCATCATTCACTGTAGAGAGATTAACAATAATATTTTCTAATTTTATGGATGGTTTTACAGGGTTTGAAACTAATTTAAACCTCAGATTGGGAGAAGTGTACCATTCATTTATTTTAATAATTTTATTGGCAGGTCTTTTAAAGGGTTCAATATTTTGAAAACCTTCAAAATCGTACGAATAAAGACTTGTGGACTCCCCTTCTTCCGGCAAACTAACTTCAAAAGAGCCATTTGCTCTAGGCGTAATAGTAATAGAATAGTTAACTTGTTGTAAATGCTTTCTATCTACCTCTAAAAAAACCGGGGAATCACCTTTATCTAAAAAAGTTGATTTAATAACACCTTTTGTCTGGTAATTTGTAAATAGATTTAATTCTTTAACCAAAAACTCATTGTGAGATCTCGACAAAAGCATTTTTTTCAAATAAACACCATCTTGGTTTCCATTTTGTCCCCAAATAAAATTAATTGACTGACTCGGTGTGAAGTAACTTGCAGTATTACTTGAAATACTTAATGATAAACTTGATGAAAAAATATTCTGCGCATAATATTTACCATAGAACCAAGAAGTAACGTATCCTATAGACAGCATCAATACAAACCAATACCAATTCCGTAAAACTCTTCTTAAGAAATGTTCTACATCAAATAAAGCAAAAGAACCGTATTTTTCTTTTTGAACCTCGCTTTTACCTACTAAAGTTTCTTTTCCAGGAATCATAGATTAAAGATTTTTAATAAGTAAATAAATAGATAATGCCGTGGTAATCACAGAAACACCACTTACAAGAGTCTGTATAGGATCTTTCCCGAAACCATTAAGTGCCCTTCTTTGCGTTGTCAGTAATATTTCATCACCGTTCTGAACATAATAATATGGCGAATTCATTACATCTTCTCTGGTAAGATCAATCTGAGCTTTCTTAATTCCTTCTGGAAATTTTCTGTAAACAACAATATTTTTACGATCTACAGTTCTGTTTAACCCCCCGTTCATAGAAATTGCTTCAGTTAAAGTGAGCGTATTTTTATGAGCTTTCTTTTCACCAGTTATTCCGACAGTTTCAATATCACCTAAAATAGAATAAGTAATTCCATCAATATTTAGTCGAACCTCAGATTTACCTTCTTGAAAATTCTCATTTACTTTTCCTTGAAGTTCTTGAGTAATTTCTTCGATTGTTCTGCCTTCAGCTTTTACATAACCAATACCAAAAACTAATATTTCACCTTTCGAGTCAACTTTTAAACCATTAAAATATATCGTGGAATTCCCTCCAGCTGAAGATCCACCTCCACCTCCGGTTACTGAAATACTACCGCCACCGCCACTAGCTCCTGAAGCATTTAATGATGAATAAAACTGAGCAGCATCACCTTTTGGAGTTGTAATGATATTCAGCGTCAACATATCGTTTTTAGTAATTCTATAAATGGGAATATTATAAGGTATTAACCCCTCTTCGTTAATCACCAAGCTTTCACTAGGCTGCATATATTTCACATCTTTTGATGTAATACAAGAGGTTAATAAAAAAGGTAAAATTAAAAACAGGTACTTATAGATTTTCATCGTCATTATTTGTAGTTTGCAAAAATAGAAATTTAATTATTACTTTTTAATTTATTATTTTTTGAAACATAAATAATATCTGGAATGTAAGCACCAGAAAAACCTAAAGCTAAAACAATAAATAACAATAAATTCACATTAATGTGTCTTAAATAGTAAGTAATAATAATAATAAAAAGATAATAGCTTATGATATAAAAACTTGATCTTCTATGCGTTAAATCAAGTTTAAGAAGTTTATGATGAATATGATTTTTATCTGCTTCAAAAGGAGATTTTTTATTCCAAAACCTAACTAAAATTACGTTCAGAGTATCTACAATAGGTAAAATAAGAATAGCTACCGCAATTACAGGTGCTGATTTCAAATGATATCGGGGCACATTTACAAGTTGCTTATCAATAAAAATATCAATAAAGCAAATACAAGTAAAAGCCAGTAAAAAACCTAAAAGCATAGAGCCTGTATCTCCCATAAAGATTTTTGTAGCCCGATAATTTGATAAATTATAATATAAAAACGCCAATACAGAACCAATAAGTACGACCGATAAAATCACCAAAGGAAAATTATACGCGCCCAATCGAAAATAGCTAATTCCAAAAAGAGCACTGCAAATTAAAGAATATCCTCCCGCAAGACCGTCAATACCGTCAATAAGATTAAATGCATTAATTAAAATAATAAAAGTAATAATCGAAAAAATTACACTTACCCAATAATGAATTTCATAAACACCAAAAATCCCAAACAAGTTTCGGATTCTCACATCAGAGCCAATAACAATAAATGCTGAAACAACAATTTGTGCTACCAGTTTCTTATAAGCCCGCATCACAACAATATCGTCCATAATTCCTACGTAAAGCAGGATAATCAGCGAAGCAAATAGAAATTTATACAGATCGAAGATTTCATATGCAAAAATAGAAGTACATATCCCAATTGAATAAAACATTGCAATTCCACCCAAATTTGGAATTTTTCTGAGGTGTGAACTTCTTACACCCGGCTCATCCATCAGATTTTTACGCTTTGAAATTTTAATAATAGTGGGAATTGAAAAAAAAGTAATTAGAAAAGAGGACAGGAAACCCAACCCTACTTTTACATAAAAAATAGAAATCCCAGTGTGATTTAAGAACAATTCAAAATTTTTCATCTTTTGCTTTTTGAGCTCTTCACTTCCAATTAAGGATGAAAGCAAAGTTTTAAAAAGACCCTTACTTTGAATTCTTTATTCAAAATAACGATAGTTTCAGTTGTGTTTATATCAGTTTTCTTATCAGTTTTTTTTGTCCGGCAAAAAAAAGCAGATAAAATATGTTTTTTTTCAGTGGCAAAGATAAAATATAATTCTTACCAAAACGACTGTAATTCAATATATCTTTTATTTTAATATCTCTTTTTCTCACAAAATCCTCAAGCTCTTTAGACATCTTGTAAAATTCACTCTCGTTTTTCACAAATGCTAAATACGCTAAAAAAGTATAAATACCCTCTAAAATTTGAAAGCCCTTTAATTCATTAACTTTTGAAAAATATTTTGACGCTTGAAAAGCTTTTTCCACATCTTCAACTGCTTTTAAAATATCCAAACCTTTTTCTGTGTGGGTTTTTGAGATAGAATCTGTTCGTTCCAAATATTGATAATGGAAATTCTGAGTTTGTGCTAAAGTTTTACACTCCAATAAAAGTTGTGGAATCAACTGAATATCTTCGAAATGAACTCCTTTTTTGAATCTTTTATTTTCAAAAAGTTCTTTCCTGAAAAATTTATTGCAGGCAAAATAACTTAAGTCTGAAAAAACTGAAAAATTTGTTTCCAAATCAATTTTCTCCGGCATATTGGGAATCTGCGTAAGCTTTTGAGTAATATTTCCATGCTCATTCACTTTTTGGATGTTACAAATCACCATTTCAGCATCATATTTTTCAGCTAAACCGAGCATATCTTCAAACATCGTTTCAGTAACGTAATCATCACTGTCTACAAACCCAAAATAATCTCCGGTTGCTCTTTCAATACCAAAATTTCTGGCATCGCTTAATCCACCATTTTCTTTATTAAAAGCTTTTATTTTATCTGAATATTTATCTGAATATTGCTGAATAATTTGTTCCGACCCATCTTTACTTCCGTCATTGATGACCAAAATTTCAATGTTTTGGTAGGTTTGATTCACCAAAGAATCTAAACATTTAGCCAAATAATTTTCAACATTATAAACCGGAACAATAACAGAAACTTTTGAGGGAACGTTTTTCATCATCTAGCCTTTTGTAAATCTTGCGCTAAGCCAGCCTTTTTTGGCTTCATCAAAATCTTTTCTTGAACACGGAATGCAGTTTTCAATATTTTCATCGTCTCCAAAATACCAAAGATTGCTGAATGTATCACGCTTGAAAGCATATTGTCTATCCTCAATCAAAACATAAAACATTTCGTAATGTCTTTCTTTAGGATGTGACTGTTGGATGTTGATTCCTTCGATCAGGTACCAAATCATTTGTGCTAAAAGCTGATGATTCAATTGATTTTCAGAATAAATATTATAATTAAATATGCCTACGGACCTTAGATTTTCACTGAGTCCGATTTCTTTCATGTAAGCACAGATTTCTCTTCGGTTCAAGCCATTTACCTGTGGATTCATCGAAAAAGCATCACTGAAACTTTCAATCGCATCACAATTTACCGTTACCAAATCGGCTTTTCTAAAAAAAGGTTCGGTTTTCTCAGTAGAATTCATCATTTCCGCCAAACGGATGATATCAAACTCAACCTCCTTGATGAGTTTCACCGAATCCTGCTCATTCAGATGTTTTTGGTAACCTAAATGATGGTAATTTTTAATCGTAAAATTTTTAGAACCTAAAATTTTGCTTAAAAAAGTATGCTCATTAATCACTTCGCCTTGCTGAAGCGAAATAATATTGCTGATTTGTGTGTAATTGATATTCTGCTGATGATAATTTAATCCGGAAAATAACGAAAAAGCAAAATCATTAGAACCCCCAATGATGACCGGGATGGCTCTTTTTGAATGACAAGCCGACAAAACTTCCTGCAAAATATAATGAGAATCCTGTACCGATTTCCCGGAAACCAAATCTCCCAAATCCACAATTGGAATTTCAAAATCAAGCTGTGAAAGTTTGTAAAACTCTTTTCTTACCGCTGTAAAATCCTGCACTTCTGCATCGCCATTTGCACCTCTATAATCGGAAACAAAAAGCAAAACAATGCTATCTTCTTTTATAGCCTTGGTAATTTTATTCCCGATTTGCCAGTTTTCTGTCCTGAAATTTCTTGGTGAAATGATAAAATCTTCAAAATCCATGCGCTCAAATACTTATTAATGCTCAAAAATATTAAAATAAATTTGATTATTCACTGTATAACTTTAACGCAAAGTCCGCAAAGATTTTTGAACTTCTAATTGTTTCATTTACGTTCGCAAAGGCGTTTCACTCAGCGAAGTTAGGATTTAACCATTGCTGAACGAAGTGTTCTTGCGAACGGAAATATAAATTCGTATCTAATATAACCTTGAGAGCATAGCATTAAAAATCTTTAAAATAAAAAACCATCAACAAAATCGTGATGGTTTAAACAAAATCTATATGAATTAAAAAACTAGCGATTTAAAATCTCAAACACAAAAGTCGTAGAAGTTTCAAAACTTCCGCCCTGTGTGGCTCCGAATAAAAACTTAGGCGTTTTACCATCTTTATCAAACAAAATCATTGGTCGTTCTAATCTTCCAAATCGTTTTAAGTGTTTCGGAGGTTCAGCTTCGGTGATGTAATGTTTTAAATCTAAATATGCGACTTCCGGTTTCGTCCATTCTACTCCATCTTTTGAGGTTAAATGCAAACCGTATTCATGATTATAAAATCCCATATCTCTTGCAATCATGTGGAATTTTCCTTTTTGTTTCCAGACAAAAGCATCTTCTAATTGTGCATTATTCGGTAGAGCAGAAAAATCAATCACCGGATTTTCTGAAACTTTTATGTAAGGTCCTTCAGGTTTTAAAGCTTTCGCTAAACCATATTTCCGGTTTCCCCGTACTGTTCCTTTTTGAGTTTCGTATTCTTTGGTATTCCACGATTTATAAAAGAGCCAGTATTTTCCGTCGTTTCCTTTTACAAAAGCCGGATTTGTAGTACAATGATCATCCCACGAGCCTTCTTTTCCTGGTAAAAGCAATGGTTGTTCAGGTCTCGTCCATTCTCCATCGAGACTTTTTGAGGTTGCCAAACCTATTCTTTTCGTATTGGTTTTTCCGTTGGAAGTCCCCATAAAAAACAGATAATATTGGTCGTCTACTTTTTTAATTAACGGATTGTGGCAAGTTGTTGCATCCCAAAAACCTTCGCCTCTCGGACTGAGAACAACCTGTTTATGTTTAAACTTTTCGAACGGAGAATCAGCTTCTGCCCGACAGATTTCGGAACCGTTAAGCCAACCGCCCATTCCTTTTTCTTTTTTCCAGCGCGAATAGAAAAGATGCACTTTTCCATCATCACCCCAAATCGGGGAAGAGCACCAAATGTAATAGCCTTCTAGTTCAAAAGAACGTCCAATAGGTTTTAACTTAAAATAAGATCTCTCTGAAAAATCAAATGAGTTTGTAAATGAAGAGCCCAAAAACACCGCCATCACTCCCAAACCTGAAGTTTGTAAAAATTCTTTTCGGCTAAAGTTTCTGGATGTACTCATGATTTTTGATTTAAAGCTAATCTAATGGTAATTCATAAATTGAGTATCCTGCAGTTTCGGGGTAAATCTTAAATGTATCAATCTGATAATCATTCAGTAAAAAAATAAATATTTACAACCCTACCTTATCATTGTATTTCTAAAATTATTACATTTGATTGCTTAACAAATAAAATTCGCAAACGATGAGCACAAAAAATCAAATCAGTGTAGAAATTCCTCAAACCGTATTAAACGAGGTTAATCAAAAATTGCAGGACTGCAAAACATTACTTGCCCCTTACCTGAAAGCGCTAACCGCAGATGACCGAAAATCTCTCTTCAAAATGGGAGACAAAACGGTAGCAACAGTGCAGAAAGTAAAAAGTTATCTGGAAACCAACCCTGAATTTGCTCCTGTTTATATGGATAAAGCCGAATTTCTGAAAGATGAGGCTGTGGTAACAGGGCTTAACCCGATCTCTAATCTGGTAGACCAATTGGCTTCTGATCTCAGCGACACTATTACCCTTGCAGGCAGTGAAGCTCTTATGGCATCTATGCTCTATTACGGCACGACCAAAGAAGCGGCATCCAAAGGTGTGGCTACAGCAAAACCAATCTATGATGACCTTAGCCAGAGATTTAGCAAGCGGGGAAACAAAAACTTCTCTGAGAAAAAGTAAATGATAAGACAACATTAAAAATCTGACTCTTTTGTATTTTTATAATTACTAAAGGAGTCTTTTTTATGACTAAAAGTATCTCGGGAGATACAAAAAGACTATAAATTGTTTCTTTTTAAAACATCATAAAAACAAAAAGCATCTCGGGAGATGCTTTTCCATTATAAATATTTATTTCTGAGACTTCAGAAGATTATTTTCTTCCTGCAAATCTCGGTTCTCTTTCTTCAGTCTTTCGTTTTCTTCCTTTAGAAGATTGATATAGTCTTTTTGAGTTTCTAATAAAAATTCAGGTATATTACAATAAGTATTATTATTGTTATCTCCTAAATAATTTCCATAACTATTATCAAAGTTCTGCATTACATTACCCATCTCAGAACCTTCTTTTATTTCTTCAACATCAATATCAAGAAGTTTTGCAATACGCTCCCACTCTTTATCTGTAATACCCACTTCACCTTTTTCTTTTCTCTGATAATGAGTCTGGCTGATATCCAGATGCTCGGCAACATCCTGCTGAGAAAATTTCTTCTGCTTTCGCACTCGTATTAAGTTTTCTTTTACCATCGGGGTTATTTTTTACAAATATAACATTATGCGAATAAACCCGAATAAAACCCGAATAAAATTCGCATCTATTTTTCAATTTTTAATTTTAGTTTTGTTGCAATTCTCTACGAGATGAGAATTTTTTATATATTTAACCCATTAAAAACAAATGATCTATGAAGAAAAAATTATTTCTCAGGCTTTGCCTGATTCTTATGATCACTCTTACCATCTCCTCCTGCAGGACAGACCATTTACAAGAAAACGAAACAACCTACAACAACAGCTCAAAATTTCAACTTACCTCGAAGAGGATCTCTTTGAATGAATAACAGGCAGACTAAGAATAACTATTCCGGGTAATATCCTTCTATCTATATTCGATAATTTTAATGAACCGGATGATAGTAAAACCCGTTTTTCAGGATTAGGTCTTACCACAGATTTACAAGGTTATAGAATGATTTATGGAGGATCATCTCCAGAGGGTTGTATAAATTATGGAACAGTATCTTTACGAATAAACCCGAGTACTCCAAATCAAATGAGGATTAAGTATTGGTCTAATAATGATATTGCAGTAGGAGAATGTCCAAGTACTTTTGAGCAAACATTTCCTGAGCAACAGGAAATACTTTTAACGAGACAATAATTAAAATAAAGCCTCCTAAGGGAGACTTTATTTTAAGAATAAATAAGTAGTTCAAACTTTATCCCAATGCTCTTGTAGAAAATCTTGTGCTTACTCCGCTACCCGAAGGAGGTTATAAAGCGTATCTTGTGACTTACAATTTTACCGAAGCGGAGAAAAATACGATTTTAAACGGAGGGAATGTACCTGTAAACGGTAAATCTTCGGTAACTCCTGTAGAAGGAACTTTTACATCGGTGATGTCAATCGAGCAATGCACCATGCAGATTAATGATTACTATACTACCTGCAGCGAGGGAGTTCATAGTGAAGGACAAACAAAGGGATGTACTGCTACCATCAAATCCCAACACGTTGTTACGATGACTATGGTTTGCCAAGGCGGAAATTCTCCACAACCGGGAATAGAAGGACCGGGAGATGGCGGTCCTGGAGAACCGGGAGGTTCTACTTCTCCTAATCCTTGCTCTGTAAACGGAGTGTATATAAACCCGCAGGATCCTTCTAATTCTGATTGCAATGGTGGGGTGGTTACGCAGCCAATTTTAGAGTTTAACCCTCCACAAACACCTTGTCAAAAAATAAAAGAACAGAGAAATGATGAGGGTTTCAAGAAAAGGATGGATACTTTGAAGGGTAAAACCGGACTAACAAAAGAAACTGGCTACATCCAAAAATGGGGCGGAAGCTATGAGTATAAAAATAATGCAGGTGCAACCAGTACTGCAAATACTCTTACTTTACCGGAAGTCGCAAGCAATACATGGGTAAAAGCTTATATGCATACGCATGTCGATGATGTACCTAATAGTGAAAGAAAGGGTATAAAAATGTTTTCACCTGCTGATGCATCCTATCTTATGGATTTGGTGAAGAATGCACAGACTGGCGGACACTCTCTAAGTGATCCATATGGTGTAATGGTGACGAGTACCGGCAATTACCAGATCAGGTTTACAGGAAATCAATATCAGATTAAAACTTTTACTGAAAATGAACTGGATACCCATAATGAGCTCTTTGGTGCGGGTATGAAAGAATATCTTGACAATCCAAAACAACTTGAAATGAGGTTTTTAAAATATATCCAAAAAGAAATGCTTTTATATGGCATAACTTTGTACCGGATGAATACCGACGGAACAACAACAGAAATAAAATTGAATGCTGATAAAACAGATACCGTAGAAAACACTTGCCCTAACTAAAAAAAGAATTTCAATATGAAAAATATAATAACAATATTTCTGGCTCTACTGGCTATTTCGTGTAAATCTCAAACAGTGTCTTTGGAAGAAGCTGCTCAATGCAGGGAAAATCCAAACTGTCCGAGAGAATATAAATATACAAAAGACCTCAACAATACATTAGATAAATATGTAGGAATATGGAAAGGAACATATAACGGTAGAGTGTACGAAATGAAATTTAATAAGAGTTTGTATGAAGATTTTACAGGAGTTAAAAGAGATATAATAAAAGGCAGATTAAGAATAACAGCAGGAGGAAATATACCTCTTACTATTTTCGATAATTTTAATGAGCCTGATGATAGTAAGACCCGTTTTTCAGGATTTGGTCTTACTGGTAATTTACAATCTTATGAACTGCTTTTTTCTGGTTCATTTACAAGTGGGTGTATAAATCGAGGTTCTATTTTCTTGAAAATAAATCCAAGTACTCCAAATCAGATGAGAATTACTTACTGGTCGGATAGAGATATTGCAGTCGGAGAGTGTCCAAGTACTTTTTCGCCGACATTTACTGAAAATCAGGAGATATTTTTAACGAGACAATAAGAACATTAAGCCTCTGAAAAGAGGTTTTTGCTTTGGATAATGTTGGGCAAAATAACGGAACGACCACAGGAAAAGCTACAGAACTCACTTTAGATGCTACTAATACTGTAATACCAGCACCATGCGATTAAAGAAAAATATTATGAAAAAACTAATTAGTTTATTAGCACTTCACTCACTATTTTTGAGCTGTGCTCAAGTATATCCTCTTAATACATATGCTGAAGTACCAACTAATGCATATATCAAAGATTTGAATAATGATCTCCTGCCTTACGAAGGTGATTGGAAAGCAACATGGGGAAATAAAATATTCTTTGTA
>NZ_JAOVZV010000032.1 GCF_026460945.1 Chryseobacterium luquanense | reverse complement strand
CTGAAGTACCAACTAATGCATATATCAAAGATTTGAATAATGATCTCCTGCCTTACGAAGGTGATTGGAAAGCAACATGGGGAAATAAAATATTCTTTGTACAATTTAAAAGAATAAAAAAATATTTGGATCACAAAGAAAACAATCCTTATTATAAAGATGTTTTGATAGGAAAATTCAAAGTATTGGATAATACAGGAAATGTATTGTTTAACAATACAAATTTACCTGATAATGATACTAAGATTGAAGGAACGCGTTTTTTTACAATACCTAACAAGAGATATTCATTGTTTTATTTTGATAATGACATTTGTGGTATGACAGGTGATATTTATATTAGCTTCTTAAACGGAAACCTTAATCAACTTAATTGGAAATTCATTGATACAACTGATATTATTACATCAAGTTGT
>NZ_JAOVZV010000031.1 GCF_026460945.1 Chryseobacterium luquanense | reverse complement strand
GAAAAGTTACCAATTGGTATGAATATATGCCTTATGGGGAATTATTGACGGAAAACACTACTTTCGATTATGACAACCCTTATAAATACAATGCAAAAGAATTTGATTCATCAACAGGTTATTACTATTATGGAGCAAGATATTATGATCCTAAACGTAGTTTCTGGTTAAGCGTAGATCCTTTAGTTGATATTACCCACTCCCCTTTATGCCTATGTTTGGAATGATCCTGTTAACTTTGCAGATCCTACTGGGATGATGGGGGAAAGAGTGGGAGGAAAAGGTCCTAAAGGTTGGGGATTGAAAGATGGAAAATGGACTCATGTCGCAGGAATGAAAAAAGGATATGCGGCTTATAAGAAAGGGGGATATACAGATTTTGCTGCTGATAATTCTGTAATTGAAAAAGGAAGTATTAATGGTGGAAATTTTGCACCAGTTTACTTGGGAGGTTCTCAAAACGATGTTTCATATGCAGAAAGAACTTATACTGAATGGTCATCTGTTAATGGCAGTAATTATAATAACCCATTAGAAGCCTATCGGGCATGGCAATCTAATCCAGGTTATCACAAAGGAGAAAATTATTGGGACAGGACGTTTAGGGTAATGGCCTACAGCAGTATGGAAGCTAGAAGGGATTTTTCTACTGGTGGAAATCGTGCAACTGATTTGGTGGAAGCTGTCATAAAAGCACAAGAAGTTATTGGCTCGGGATCTAAAAAGGCAACAATGGATCCGAGACACAATTTAGACTCTAATTCCATTGCCAAAGGAAAGACTATGGATTCTACTGTTGGTCCAAGGGAATTATTGGCAAAAGATCTAGCGGCTTATAATCTTGGTTGGTATGAAAAATCTGGTCATGATGTTATTATTAATGGTAGAATATATGGAGTTAAAAATCAAGGGACAACGATATTTCCTAGAAGTGGTGGCGCTCCAGAATTTATTGATTTGACTCAAGGTCAAATAAAAGCCATACAATTAATGAAAACTATTCCTGCAGGTAACCTAAATAGAGCATTACAAGGTGCAAAAGTTTCTCCAACAGATGCTAATTTTGTTCGAGAATTTATAAAAAAATATTAGTAATATGCTGGTTTTTTATTTAAGAAGTAAAAGAGAAGATTTGTTCATAGAAAAAATGTTAAGTGATATTTTTGAATATCAACAGACACAAGTCAAAGAGTTATTGAGTGAAGAAGATTGTTTGATTAGATATGAAAATAGAGTTTTAGACAATACCTCAGAATTTTATGTAGAACTGATAGTTTATATACAAGATGAGAATAAATTGAATGACATAAGACTTGATGATAATATTATACTTGGGATTCAAATATCAAATTATATTGATGAAGATGTAATAACAAATTACAAAGAAAATGAACCTTATCAATGGCTTTTGTTAAGAGGGAATCATTTTTTTTTAGTTGAAGAAGTAGCTCAAGAAAGTTATGGTATTAATTTTGAGAATGATAGAATTGAAGTCTTCAATATTAGTAATTAGAAGCCTATCGAGCATGGCAATCGAATCCGGGTTATCACAAAGGAGAAAATTATTGGGACAGGACGTTTAGGGTAATGGCCTACAGCAGCATGGAAGCTAGAAGGGTTTTTTCTACTGGTGGAAGCCGCTCCAAGGATTTGATTGAATTTGTCATAAAAGCACAAGAAGTTATTGGAAATTCGGGTATTAAAGCTACTGCTCCGGAAGTGATATTCTCAGAGGGAAGTTCTAGGACATGGGCATATGTTGCAGGTAAGCAAGTTGGTTTTTTTGAGCCGGGTTTACTAGGTGATATACTTATGGAGATTAATTTATGAAAGGATTAGGGATTGGTTCTAAAATTTTTAGTGCTGCTGTTGATGGTGATACATCATTTGAAGCAACATGGATAAGGTAACGGTTCAGATATGGAGTTATTAAATTAACTATCTGATACATAGTGTGAAAAATAAATTTATAATAGAAATTAGATGTAGTTATCAACATCTAATTTTATTTTGCTGGAAGAAGAACCTTGAAAAACTACCAGAGAATCCGTTATTGTATACGAACTGGTTCAGATGTGGAGTTGTTAATTATCTAAATTCACTAAGTGTTGATGAAATTTGTTTATGGTCTTCAAGCTTTCTGAATGATGAAGCTGACTGTATAACTAATTATACACCACCTGAATCAGCAGACTCTGAAATCTATTATATCTATCCTGATCACTTCAGCGGAGCTTCCATCTTGGTTAATAGTGAAGGAAAAGTTACCAATTGGTATGAATATATGCCTTATGGAGAATTATTGATGGAAAACATTACTTTCGATTATGACAACCCTTATAAATACAATGCAAAAGAATTTGATTCATCGACATGGTATTATTATTATTATTATTATTATTATTATTATTATTATTATTATTATTATTATTATTATTATTATTATTATTATTATTATTATTATTATTATTATTATTATTATTATTATTATTATTATTATTATTATTATTATTATTATTATTATTATTATTATTATTATTATTATTATTATTATTATTATTATTATTATTATTATTATTATTATTATTATTATTATTATTATTATTATTATTATTATTATTATTATTATTATTATTATTATTATTATTATTATTATTATTATTATTATTATTATTATTATTATTATTATTATTATTATTATTATTATTATTATTATTATTATTATTATTATTATTATTATTATTATTATTATTATTATTATTATTATTATTATTATTATTATTATTATTATTATTATTATTATTATTATTATTATTATTATTATTATTATTATTATTATTATTATTATTATTATTATTATTATTATTATTATTATTATTATTATTATTATTATTATTATTATTATTATTATTATTATTATTATTATTATTATTATTATTATTATTATTATTATTATTATTATTATTATTATTATTATTATTATTATTATTATTATTATTATTATTATTATTATTATTATTATTATTATTATTATTATTATTATTATTATTATTATTATTATTATTATTATTATTATTATTATTATTATTATTATTATTATTATTATTATTATTATTATTATTATTATTATTATTATTATTATTATTATTATTATTATTATTATTATTATTACGGAGCGAGATATTACGACCCAAAACGCAGTTTCTGGTTATCTGTAGATCCCTTAGAAGAAATTACCAACTCTCCTTATGCTTATGTTTGGAATAATCCTGTTAACTTTGCAGATACTAGTGGATTGATGGGAGAGAGAGTAGGTGGAAATGGAGCAGAAGGGCCGAGAAAACCTAATCCTAATAAAATTTATGGCCCCAAAGGAGGGGTATTAATTGAGGAAGTCATAATTAAAGGTATAAAAAAGTCAAATATTCCAACGTTTTCTCAAGCTCCCGATAAAAGAATACCAACTACGATGGGTGCTGCTCTACAAGATTATAGAGATTCATCACCTATGGCTGGATATGGAACTTCCATGGGTATGAATATTGTCGGAAAGGGAATAATGGATCAATTACTAGATTTTGGTAATTTCCTAAGAAATAGCTTTGGCAATAAATCAGATTATTCAGGATTGGGGCCAAGAATGACTAAATGGGATGGCAATACAATGTCTGCAACGGAAACAAGATGCTAAATTTAATGCCCTTCTAACAGCTGATATGTTAGTAACAGCAGGAGTTACCTCTTCTTTTGGAAAACCAAACCTGCCAAAGAGTACACCAAAATCGAAAATTGATTATACTGGAGGTATTGATTTTTCTGATCCTATGATGACTTTTTATCATAAAGGAGAATTAAATGTCGGTATTTTAGATCCTGCAAAAGGATTTTTAAGTACAGGTCCAGAATTAGAATCCGTTCGTGCTCTAAATAGAGCTGGCAAAGTTTGGAAAGTAGAAATTCCATCTAGTTTGTATTACAAATGGGATAAATTAGGTATTAATTATATAGAACATTTTGGTGATGTCGATAAAGCGACAAAAGTCTTTAATCAAGAAATTAGATTTAAGCCTAACACCTTTCCAATATTACAAAATCATATAAAATAATCATAAAATGGAAAATAATAATTTTTGTTGTGATGGGCTTTCCACAGCTATCAATAATACCGGAAAAAGAGGTTTTTCAATTTTAATAAAAATGAGTGGCTATGATAAATCATTCTATTTTGTTCAACAATATAGGAGTACTGAAGATCAAGATATGGGAATTTTAAATGTTGGAGAAGTTGCTATATCGTATTGTCCATGGTGCGGTTGTAATCTTGATAAAATAATTGAACAAAATCGTACTTTAGTGATAAATCTATATGAAATAAACAAAGAATTTTTGCTTGGACCGAAGTTACTATGATATTCAGTAATGGTTCAGATATGAAGTTTTTAATTAATTTTGTTGATAAAAAAATGTAATAAAAAGCGAAATGAAATAATTCACCGTTTTTTGTTTTTGTCACCTAACAAAGCAAAATAACAACTCTGGAATGTACTATCTCACACCTTATGGTGTAGGTGTAGAGTTGTTACTTTGTTTAATATCATTACGAACTATTCTTATAATGATCCTAGCTATTGTACCTTTTAATCGTGTGGTAGTTTGTTCACAATAGCATAACTCCCCGCTCCGCAAAGTGTCCTCACTTTGCGTATAATTTAGCTACGCCCACCCAAATAAATATATGGAAAGTAATGCGATATGGCTACCAGATATTATTACTAATGCGCAAGATATTATGATTCGTGAGCCTGATTTACCAACATTTTCACAAGCTCCAGATAAAAGAATGCCAAGCACTATTGGTGCTGCTATACAGAATTACCGAGATTCTGGACCTCTGCCAACTTATGGAACTATGGGAGCAAGTATCGTTGCAAAAGGGCTTATTGATGGTGTGTTAGATTTAGGCAATTTTGCAAGAAATTCATTTTTTAATCAAGCAGATTATTCAGGTTTAGGCCCAAGGATAACTAAATGGGATGGAAATACAATGTCAGTAACAGAAAGTCAAGATGCTAAATTTAATGCACTTTTAACTGCTGACGGATTGGTAACTGCAGGGCTTAGTTCTTCTTTTGGAAAAACAAGCTTACCAAAGAATACACCAAAACCGCGGATTGATTATACTGGAGGTATTGATTTTTCAGATCCTTTAATGACATTTTATCATAAAGGAGAACTAAATGGAGGTGTTTTAGATCCGGCTAGAGGATTTTTAAGCACAGGAAGAGATTTTGAAACGGTTAATGTTTTAAATAGAACTGGAAAAGTTTGGAAAATAGAAATTCGTTCAAGTTTATTTGAAAAATGGGAAAAATCAGGTGTTAATTTTATAGAAAGAAGAAGAGATTTAGATGATGCCACAGGAATATATAATAAAGAAATAAGATTTAAATCTTCTACTTTTCCTACATTGCAGAATCATATAAAATTATAATTATAATTAAAAAATATAAAATGATAAATAATAAATTTTGTTGTGATGGGCTTTCTACAGCTATTGATAACGCTGGAAATAGTGGGTTTTCAGTTTTGGTCAAAATGGGAATATATAGTAAAACATTCTTCTTTGTGCAGCAATATAGAACTAAAGATAATGATGATAAGATAGGTGTTTTGACGGTTGGAGAAGTAGGGATATTATATTGCCCCTGGTGCGGATCTGACCTTGAGATTATCATTAATGATAATTCTGAATTGATAAAAAATACTTATGAAAAAAACAAACAGTTTTTGTTAGATTTTTGATTTATGAAAATTATAGATATTTTACAAACGAAGTTTAATAATGAATTCTTGCAGAAAGACATAATAAGCTTAAATGAAGAATGGAGCCTTTATTCGGTTATTAAAATAAATGCTTCAATATTTCTAGGATGGCTTGAAAATGACGATCTTCTTATTGTAAATGTAGATGGTGTTTTTTTATATGATATTAGAAATAAAGATTTTATTATGGAAGACTATGAATCTGATTTTAAAAAAAATCTTTCTACAAACAATTTACATTATTCATTAAAAGATAGAAATGAAATTATTGATGTTTTTGGTTTGAGAGGTGGAGGTGGTAATTTATTAACTGTGGATAATAAATGGAATTTAGAGATTGTTAATATATATAATGGTTATAGAATTCCAAAACTTACAAATTATAGAACGAGACAGTCTTGGTTTTTCAAACTTCAAGATATTAGCTATGAAGGATATTTGTATTGCGGATTTTCAAAGACACAAAATTACTTTGTATTATTTGGAGATCAAGGTGTAAATATTTTTAAGAAAACAAACATTGAATAGTTGTAATATCTTAAACTTAAATCGAGAATGATTTTCAGTTATAATTAATCCCCTCTTTACCGCAACAATCTATTTATGTGGTGGTTCCAAATTAATAAATCATAGAATGTTAGCAAAGTTGATTAAGCAAAATCCCCCTCGCTGCCGCACGAATCCTTTAGTGTGGTAGTTTGAGTATGATATATCTGATTAATTATTATCTTTTCAGCAAGAGGGGAACGAAGAATGATTTCAAAATCTATTAAAAGCGTATGAAAATGCTTTTAATAGCGGAAACTTTTGTGATATGTGGAGAGTCAGTTTTTGCAGAGAATGCGTGGTTGGTGTCACGCCACCAGAACTTCTTGATTCTGAAATGTACTGATACATCCCGAACATTTTAGCGGAGCTTCCATCTTGGTAAACAGTAATGGAAAAGTTACCAATTGGTTTGAATATATTTAATGTCAGAAACCCAGACTTTGGATGGCTCAATAACGATGAAATTTTCTGTCCAACACATTTCTTGCTACTAAATAATTGTGTTTTGAGTTGGTTATAATTTTAAAAACTTCTAAATTAATTTGCTCCTCAAACACAGTTCTCATGTATTTAGCAAATGTTATTCTCGATATTTAGCAATTTAACGGATTTAATTCGAAAGTAATCCGAGGGCTCCCATAACGCCGCTGTTTTGATTCAAAATAAATTGAACTATTTGGTGATTTTTTCTTTCATTAGCAATCTAGCGGAGATTGGTTTACCTTTCCATTTAAAATAGCTCTTAGAGTCAACTTCTACTCAGTTGCATTGCTTTTGTTTAAAAGCTGAGTCAGAAATTTTTCGCTTTCATCTCATCAAGCATACGGATCGCCGTAATATTATCAATTAGTATAGCAAAGCCATAAAAATACTAAAATTCAGTAAAAATACGGAGTTGTAAATCTATTATTATTTCTATTTTTGAGGAAAGTTATTTAACATAATAACATAATGAATAAAATCATTATAAAGGAAATTTGATTTGAATCATCTGTTAAATTTTCAAAAAATGTTGATTTATGTTTTGTTATAATAATGATAATAGTATATTTGTGATAATAATTAAATAGTAATATTTATTTGTTATCAAAAAACCAAACTAAAACCAAATTAATATGAATCCATTCTTTAAAAAAGCCCCCCTTTTATTCGTCGATTATTAATTGACAAAATTAAGATCAGCATTATCTAAAAGATAATTTAGTTTCACATAAGAAATCTGTGAGATCATACCTCTGTGAATTACATTTCCCTCAATTAAGTTCGAGCGGTGTTATCTCTCTGTGAACTTTTGAATATTAAAAGTCTAATATTTCACTAAACATAAAAATTTATCATTTTCACTTAAAAACAAATAACTATGGAAGGAACAATAGGAGAAATCCGCCTTTTTGCAGCAAATTTTGCGCCTAGAGATTGGTCGTATTGTAATGGTGCGTTAATCGCGATCAGATCAAACACTGCTTTATTCTCTATTTTGGGAACTACTTATGGAGGAGACGGAAAAGTCACCTTCGGTTTGCCTAATCTTTCAGGAAGATCTGCTGTTGGAGCAGGACAGGGACCTGGATTATCTTACTATGATTTAGGTGAGATAACAGGGACAAATACTACAACGCTTACAATTTCGAATCTTCCGCCACATACTCATACTGCGGCTGGAAATATCGTGATACCAGCATATTCAGAAGAGGGTGATTCTGCGACTCCAACAAATAATGTTTTGGCTTCAAAGGGATCTATGTATACATCTCAGGCAAGTGATTCTAGCACCAAAGCAACTCCTTTGAATATTCAAGTGGGAGTTACCGGCGGAAGCATACCAATTAATATTACTCAGCCTTCATTAGGAATGAATTATATTATTTGCATGTACGGAGTTTTCCCATCTAGAAGTTAATCTTAAGTCATTTTGAATCTTTTTAAAACTAAATAATAATTAAAACTAAAATACTATGGAAGGTTATATAGGAGAAATTCGATTGTTTGCGGGAAATTTTGCTCCAAGAGGATGGTTTTTCTGCGATGGAACAGAGTATAGCATAGCAAATTACTCTACACTTTTTTCAATCTTAGGTACTACTTATGGAGGTAATGGGCAAACTACATTTGGTGTGCCAGATTTACGTGGCCGTGTTGCTGTAGGAACAGGACAAGGAGCCGGTTTACAAAATATTACATTGGGGCAAATAGGAGGTACAGAAAATGTAACAATGAATACATCACAAATGCCAATGCATACTCATAACGCAATATCTACTATTGCATTTCCTGCTTTTTCAGAAGGAGGAGAAACGGGTTCACCCTCGGGAACTATTTTGGGAGGGCTGCAGGGTGCTTATTCTACTCAGCCTGCAGATACCAATATTGCTCCGGCTACAGCTTCAGGTGCTTTATCTGCTGTAGGTAACGGTATTCCTTTTGAAATTTTACAACCTGTTTTGGCAGCCAATTACATTATATGCTGTGAAGGGATTTATCCAAGCAGACCATAATTAATTAAATTTTAATTCTAAAAAAAACTAATCATCATGGATGGAACAATATCAGAAATAAGAATGTTCGCGGGAAATTTTGCTCCAAAATCTTGGGCTTATTGTCAGGGACAATTATTAGCAATCAATACAAATCAGGCACTTTTTGCACTTTTAGGAACAATGTACGGAGGAAATGGAGTCACAACATTTGCACTGCCAAATTTTGCAGGCAGAACTGCTATGGGAACGGGAAGTGCTGCAGGAATAAATAACTGGACACTTGGAGAAGTAGATGGTACACCAACGGTGACATTAATTACTCCCAATCTACCTATGCACAATCATGCTTCTGGTACAGAAACAGCTTCTATTAAAACATTTTCTGAAGGAGGTGATACAGGTTCTCCCTCAAATGCCACACTTGCATCATTACCAGGTTTATATTCAAGTCAGCCTGCAGATACGGCATTAAAGCCAATTACAACGGCATTTAGCTTAAGCGTTGCAGGAGGAAGTCAGCCTATTAATATTCAGCAGCCATTTTTAGGAATGAATTACATCATTTGTTTGTACGGAATTTTCCCTTCAAGATCATAATTAATAATACAAAAAGCCTCTAATAGTTTGTTCGATTAGGGGCTTTATCGAAAAATATGAAAATAGCTTTACTTTTACCACGATCTGTTATTTATCCTTCAATGTCTTTTGATATGATGGATGGCTTCAAACAAGCATTGAAAAATATTGGCTTGGAAGGTCATCACGAAATCATATCGGCAGGAATAGGCGTTGCAGCAAAACATGAAGAAATTTATGAGCGTTGTGAGCAGTTTCTTCTAGAAGGTGCAGATATTATTATTGGATATATCAATCCTGTTTCGGCGGAGTTTGTTCACTCTCTTTTCGAATCTTCAGGCAAAACGTTAATTGTTTTAGACAGCGGATATCATTTTCCTGCTTTTCAGGGAAGACTTTCCAATGCGTATTTTATATCTCTTCAGGGAGGTCTGTGTACGAGAGTAATCACTCACAAAGCAATTGAAGAAGGTCATGAGAATTTTGCGTTTACGTGTTCTTTTTACGATGCGGGTTATCGGCCATCTTATATATATCCAGCTGCAGTTGAAGAGAAAGGAGGTAGAATAGGTTTTAATCATGTTACCTCTTTGCGTCGTGAAGATTTTACTTTAGCCCCACTTACAGAATATCTTGAACAGCAAAAACAAACTGCAGTTTTAGCGACATTTTGTGGCGATATGGCAGATGATTTTTTCAGAGCAGGGAACGATCTTGTAAGTAATCATTCGGTATACGGAACAGGTTTTACATCTGAGGAAGCCTGGCTTTCGAAAATGCCTTATCCGGGAAATGACTGGAGTTCTGCTGTAGCTTGGTCTAAAACTTTAAAAACACCCGAAAATGAAACTTTTGTAAATGTAATGAACAGTATTAAAGATGGTAAAGCCAATCTTTTCTCTTTATTGGGATGGGAAGCTGCTCTATTTATTGCATTTGAAAACGAAAATTTTGACGGCATTACAATCAATTCGCCACGCGGAAAGGTTTATATAAATCCCGAAAACAGATTTACAGAAGCACCGGTTTATTATGCAACCGTTTCAAAAGATGAAACAACAGGTAATTGCCTTTTAAAAGATGTTGTGGTTGCTTCGGTTACAGAATCGGAACGTGAAAGTTTAAATAATAATATTAAATACATTCAAAGTATTGAAGCTAATTCTTGGCTTAATGCTTATGCGTGTCTAGAATCATGATGACAGCATCCAAAATAGTAGTTTTATGCAATAATCGCATGGCGATTCCGGCTTTGCAGGCTTTAGCAGCGCAAGGTCGACTTTGTGCTTTAGGAGTGCCGGAAGTAAACACAGATGTCATCGATTTCTGTTTAATGCTTTCAAAACAATCAGGAATTCCATTATTAATAATTAAAAAAGAAAATCTTTGTGCTCAGTTAGAAGAATTGATCATTAAAACAAATGCTCAATTAGTTTTCACCATGACATTTCCCTGGAAGATACCTGCAGAAGTTTTAAATAAACACCAAGGTAAATTCTACAATTTTCACTATGGTTTATTGCCTGAAATGAGAGGTGCAGATCCTGTTTTTGAATCGATAAGAAGTGATGCAAAAGAAACTGGGATTACCGTTCATGTCATCGAAAACAAAATTGATAAAGGGCCAATTATCTTAAAAAAGATTTTACCTCTTTCAATAAATATGACTCACGGTGTTCTTTGTACCAACTTATCATGGTTGGGAGCAAATTTATTGAGTGAACTTTTAATCTTGTTGAAAAATGATTCTAAAGGCATAAAACAAGACGAAGGCAATGCTAAATATTTCGCAAAACCTGCAGCAGCAGATGTTTGTATTTCTTGGCAAAAGCATGATGCTAAAACCATAGAGGCTTTATCGAGAGCTTGCAACCCGTGGAATAAAGGTGCTTATACACAATGGAATGGCTGGAATATAAGAGTGGTAGAAGCTACAGTAATTAATGAAACGTCACATCAGTCTGAGATTCCCGGAACTATTCTGTCGTTGGATGAAGATAATGGGCTCATTGTGAAATGTAATAATGAAACTCAACTTAGATTAGATATCATCTACACAGATGAAGGATTTATGAGCGGTCACAAATTGTTTGCTTTTGGTATGAAAAAAGGCAGCCGGTTTGTGAATATTTAACCTAAATGAATTAAATATGAAAAATTTTTATTCAAAAATCAAAATGCTGACAAAGGTGGTCCTCATAGCAGGATCTTCATTGTTAGGCTTTACAGCTAATGCGCAAACGACCCTCGCAGCAGGGGATATTGCGTTTACAAGCTATGATGCTGCTCCTTTAGCAGGAGTGGGAGACAAGTTTTCTTTTGTTCTGCTTACAAATATTTCGGCTGGAACAACTATTAGCTTTACAGATAGGGGTTATCAAGGCTCTGGAGCATGGCAAGCTGCCGGAGGATCAGAATCTGCCATTACTTGGGTAAGTGGTACCGCAATTCCTATGGGAACAGAAGTACATATAGTAGGACTTGTATCCTCCACTTATAACCCGGTAACCAGCACATCAACTCCAAATGGTACTGTTATACTTACTGATGGTTCGTCCACCAATGGTCTTTCATTAGCCAATACTGGGGATCAGATTATTGCATTTCAGGGAGGTAACGGAGCTATTACAGGAAGCGGAGCTTACTGTATTGCAGGAATTAACTACCTGTATTATCCAGGAGGAGGAACTACAACTGCAGGATGGAATGTTGGAGTTCCAGCAGGTCCCAATTCTTCGTTAATGCCTCCCGGGCTTGTTGGAGGAACAAGTGCATTTTATACAGGGGCGCAATCAGGAAATATTGTTGCTCAATCAGGAAAGTTTAACTGTACAGGTACACCAACTACTACAGCGGCTTCAGTACGCTCGGCGGTAATGACTATGGGGAACTGGTCGCTTTTAGCTTCTGCAGGTACAACGGCATATTCAGGGTGTCAATTTATCGGTAGTAACCCAGTAATTACAGGAAACCCACCAAACAGAACAATCTGTTCTGGCGGAAATACAACGTTTTCTATTACTGCAACAGGTGCCACTTCTTATCAATGGTACCAAAATACAGGTAGTGGTTTTATTGCTTTAGCCAATGGAGCACCGTTTTCGGGAGTTAACACAAGTACTTTAACGATAACAGGAGCGACAGCAACAATGAATGGATATCAATATCGTTGTGTTGCAACTAATTCTTCAGGTTCGGCAACTTCAAATAGCGCAACATTAACGGTTTCATCTATTTCTGCTACAACCATTAAAACAAATGTATCATGTAATGGAGGTAATAATGGTACTGCCACGGTTACTGCATCTGGAGGAATTGCCCCTTACACTTACTCATGGTCACCAAGTGGTGGAACCGCAGCAACAGCAACAGGATTAGGTGTAGGAGTTTATACAGTAACAGTTACTGATAATCTTGGATGTTCTACTACTGCAAGTGCTACGATAACTCAGCCTGCAACGGCAGTTTCAGGAACAACAGTAGTTACAAATATTGCATGTAACGGTGGTTCTACAGGAGCTATTAATTTAACTCCAACAGGCGGGACAGCACCTTACACGTTTAACTGGGGTGGAGGAATTACTACCGAAGACCGAACAGGATTGGCAGCTGGAACATATACTGTAACCATTACTGATGCGAATGGATGTACAGGAACAGTAAGTGCTACAGTTACCCAGCCAACGGCAATGGGTGCAACAGTTTCACAGACAAATATTTCGTGTAACGGAGGATCTAACGGAACAGCAGGTATTGTTGTAACCGGCGGAACAGCACCTTATACATACTCCTGGTCACCAAGCGGCGGAACAGCTTCCACAGCTACAGGATTAGTAGCTGGAACTTACACGGTAACGGTAACAGATGTCAATGCATGTACAATCACCAGAACAGTAACGATCACTCAGCCTGCAACGGCAGTTTCAGGAACAACAGTGGTTACGAATATTGCTTGTAACGGTGGTTCTACAGGAGCTATTAATTTAACTCCAACAGGAGGAACAGCACCTTACACATTTAACTGGGGTGGAGGAATTACCACCGAAGACCGAACAGGATTGGCAGCTGGAACTTACACGGTAACCATTACCGATGCAAATGGATGTACAGGAACAGTAAGTGCGACGATCACCCAACCTGCAACGGCAGTTTCAGGAACAACAGTAGTTACAAATATTGCATGTAACGGCGGTTCTACAGGATCGATCAACTTGACCCCTTCAGGAGGAACAGCACCTTACACGTTCAACTGGGGTGGAGGAATCACTACCGAAGACCGAACAGGATTGGCAGCTGGAACATATACTGTAACCATTACTGATGCGAATGGATGTACAGGAACAGTAAGTGCTACGATCACCCAACCTGCAACGGCAGTTTCAGGAACAACAGTAGTTACAAATATTGCATGTAACGGCGGTTCTACAGGATCGATCAACTTGACCCCTTCAGGAGGAACAGCACCTTACACGTTCAACTGGGGTGGAGGAATCACTACCGAAGACCGAACAGGATTGGCAGCTGGAACATATACTGTAACCATTACTGATGCGAATGGATGTACAGGAACAGTAAGTGCGACGATCACCCAACCTGCAACGGCAGTGTCAGGAACAACAGTGGTTACGAATCTTGATTGTAACGGCGGTTCTACAGGATCGATCAACTTGACCCCGTCAGGAGGAACAGCACCTTACACGATCAACTGGGGTGGAGGAATCACTACCGAAGACCGAACAGGATTGGCAGCTGGAACATATACTGTAACCATTACTGATGCG
>NZ_JAOVZV010000030.1 GCF_026460945.1 Chryseobacterium luquanense | reverse complement strand
GAACATATACGGTAACCATTACCGATGCAAATGGATGTACAGGAACGGTGGGTGCTACAGTAACTCAATCAAGTGCAGTAGCAGCTCCTACTGGATCAGCAGCACAAAGTTTTAATTTAGGAAATACTTTGAGTGCTTTAGTTGTAGTTGGACAAAATATCAAATGGTATGCTTCCGCTACGGACGCAGCAAACCATACAGGAAGCTTACCAATAACCACAGTGATTGTAAATAACACAACTTATTATGCAACTCAAACAGTGGGAGTTTGTGAGTCTACAGCTTCATTGGCTGTTCTTGCTTACAATGCTAGTTTAAGTGTAGGTAATGCTACAAATCCAAAAGCAGACTTACAGATTTATCCTAATCCGGTAATGGATATCCTTAGCATAAGTGGAGAGGAGAAAATTGTAAAATTTGCGATTTATTCAGCTGACGGTAGAAAAGTTACCGAGAAAACATTAACTAAGGATGAAAGAAGCATTAATGTTCATTCATTAGTTCAGGGAGTTTACTTGCTTCAAGTATTTACTCAAGATGATGTTAAAACATTTAAGTTTATAAAAAGATAGAGTACTTTGTTATAATCAATTTAATAACTTATTTATTAGCCAGCAGCAATTTATTGCTGCTGGCTTTTTATTTTTAACTTAGATCTTAAAAATTGAAATGACAAAAAGTTTTAACGTTATGGATTTAATTTGATAAAGTAGTTTAGAATTTTACCAGCCAGTTGCATGAATTGGTTTTAAAAAATCTTGAATGCCTGCTGTTTATGGACACATGAAGTGTATTTACATTGAGGTTGCCTTTAATATTTTCTAGCAGTAAATAAATTCGGTCAGGAAGTTCTTTTGCTGATGCGTTCAGAAAAATTTTTGAAGCTTTTTTGAGCGCTTTTTGAAAAAATCAACTTTGGCGCTGGTTGTATCATTTTTTTATTTTAAATGAGTTTTATTAGCACCTTATAATTATGTCTTTTCCACCAGCCTATATAATCTTCGAGCTTCTTTATCAACATCTCTGCCACTGCTTTTGTATACGAGAATAAATCATGATTTTAAAATGTTCCTTACTGATTCTATGCATTTTTTCTTAGGAATTTTTTATACAAACTTAGGTTTTATGACGGTTTAGTTTGTACGCCTAAATACAAATTATATTCTGTGATGAGAATTGAGAATTATTTTAGGAACTTTTATAAATATTTATACAAAAATCTTAAATTAAAAAAAGGATAGTCATCTGAAAATGACTATCCTTAATTATTATTAAAGCGTTTTAATCTCTAATTTAAATTCTATTCGGCTTCTATAATTCCGCCTCTAGTTATAATCGGAAGCTGTTCAGTTGCTTCTGAAGCAGTTATAACATCATCAAACTGAACTTTTCTTGCCTGAAGTTTTGAATTTGGAATCTGTTTTAAAATTCTCAGGTGATTCTGGTAATTTCTTATCCCCATAGAAATCTGGAATGAGAAATCAGAAGTTTTATAATCTTTACCATTGTAATTAATGGTTTGAACTCCACCTTTCACATTTTGGAAAAATTCTTTAAACATAGTTGCGTTGTAAGCATTGTTTGAGAAATCTGCAAGATCCAAAGCGTCATAATTGGAATTTAGTGCTGCACGACTGTGGCAAGATATACATGATGCTCTTTGATTATCAACAGGACCGTTCATCCTGCCTCCGATACCAAGGTGTGTAACGTATGCTTGATCCGGGTGGTTTACTGATTTTTCATTTTTTATTAATGAAGGATTGACAATATTTTCTTTGAGCTTATTATTTATAAAGTTGTTTGGAAACTTGTTGATATCATCCAGTTCATCTACATCATTATCCCAGCCAATTCCCACCGGTTCAAGCTTTTCGTACCATTTTTCTCCTTTTTTTGCGTTATTATAAATAAAGGTTCCAAAAGCCCATTGCGTATCTTTGGCTCTGGAATCTTTTACCGCTATGTCTACCTGAATCAATCTTACCTTTTTTATTAATTTACCTGTGATATTTTTCTTTACCGTATTATCATAAATGTGTGCATCCCATTCCAAACTTCCTTTCAAAAAGGGTACTTCCTCAACGGGAGCATCGGTAAAAATGAGTTTAAAACAAACTGTTCCTTCCGGAAAATCAGACGCATCGATGTTTGGAGTTTTCTCTTTCCATACTTTTCCAAAAGTGTATCCACCAGGCTCGTTGTAGAATGAAACTGCCCAGGTTTGTGAAGGATGTGTTTGTAAATCGTGTAATTGACCTGGCTTGGAAGTGATTTCCTGAGTAAGTCCTCTCAATGCTTCTCTTCCTGCACCAACGTACAGTGAATCCTTGTTTGTATTGATAATATACTGATCATCATTATGCATCCACGGAGCGTGATACCATTTTCTGCTTGTATTTTTTTGGACTTTGAAATCATTATCTACATTTTCTTCAAGACAATATTTCAAGACAGTATTCATATAATCCTCATATTTATTTTTATCTGTAAAATTGATTTCTTGCCATGGATATTTAACGTTAGAACCATCATAAGTCTGCGGATAATCTTGGCTGAGTTCAAAAGTTTTCCCTGAAAAGCCATCAGGAACTTTATAGAAGGTATTGTAATCCGGAAAACGATCATTATCGTTCGAAAAAAGTTTTTGAGTGGCAAAAAGTAATTGAGGATCAGAAAGTTTTTCATTCTCTTTACAGCCAACTGCAGCCAGAAATAATAGCATAGAGCAACAGATTGCTCTCGTTGTTTTGGTGTTCATAATTGTTATTGGTTTTTAGTTAAAATAGAAAATGTAATAATATATTTCTCGGTATCAATTTAAATTTTTGATTGTTGAATCACTATAATAATTTAAGTACGTAAATCTTATAACCAACTTTTGTTGATGCGTTGAACAATGTCATTACAATTTTTTATAGATTGATTTGAATTAAATATAATATGATCTTGTCTGTATCGCTGCTGGTGCAGACATGCTGGTGCGAACAGCAAAAGCAGGAGTATCGCCAATCAAAATTTCCATGTCTTCTCTCATTTGATGTATAGAATTTCCATACTTCATCGTCACACGTTTTTTACTTTCTTCTGAATTTAAAAAATGAAGTTTTGTAGGCTGTAAAATATTCCATCGGCAGCCAATTAATTTATCGTCAAATTTTCCGTATTCCGTAATAGGAGAGAAGGCAGATATTTCAGGAATAAGATCCGTAACATCAGCTTCACAAGTGAAAATAGTTTCGTTACTGTTATCAGGATCATTGCAGGTTACCGTCCATGTATTTTGTCCGGGAACATTTAATGATGGAAGATTTGTGGTAAAAGTTGTTTTAAATTTTGGTTCCCCAAACAATTCGATTCCCGCTTTTATAGCCATATCTGCATCGCAGGGAACGTGAACTCTTTTGTGCCCCATTAATTTGGTCTGTTCTTCTCCACGCAAATATTGTTCGGCCGTTACAAAAGCTACAGTATCTTTTTGAGATTCAGGGTAGGAAACGATATTTAATTCGATTTCCTGTGTTGTACTTGCTCCGTTTGGAAATTGCCCGGTATAATTTTGAAAATTAAAGCTTACTAAAGCTTTCCCATCAAAATCTGCGGCGATTAATCCTGTTTTTTCAAGATATTTTACAACTCTTTCTTTTTCAACAAGAAATGCAACTTCAATATTAAATAATGTTGCATAATAGAACGGTAAGCCAAATCCTTCCGGAATCGGCGGTAATTGATTACTCATGGTTTTTAGTTTTTGGTTTTTGAAAAATATAATTCTACGGCATCATAAGACACTGTAGAATTATTTTGTTTAATTAAATTTTAGGCTTTGTGATAAGGGCATCCTGAAGGTGGATTTACACTTTCAATTGAAGCAGGCACTGTCATGCTCATTCCGGAAGGAGCATTAAAAAACTGTTCTTCAATGATTTTTCTCTGATCTGCAGGAATATCTTCAATTTTACGAAGTGTATTTACCTGAATGTGAGGCCAGCTTGTTGTACCGCCATCGTTTCCGAAATCAAATTCAAAGAAAATGATCTGTTCATATTGTAACTGAAGAATTTCTTTTCCATCTTCAATCACTGTTTCAATCCATAAACGGAAATCTATTTCCACAGTCGGAACAAAACGATTAACAAAAGGAACATTTAAAATTCCTCCCTGTGCTCCGGTTTTCATTTTTGATGACATCTGAATAAGAACATAATTGGCAACATTCTGTCCGCTTAATGCATCTCTTAATCGCATATCCGGTCTTACACAATAAGGATATAGCTCATCTGCAAGGATTCTTTGGGTGTAAATTTTGTTTGAACCAGGATCGTTTTGATCTGTTAAAGTTTCATGAACCCAAGCCGGAGCTGGCTCATCAAGGTTGATCGGATTTGTAACACTTGCTCCTGCACCTCCCATTGTTGGTGAAATAGCAAGGTGAGGAGGGTCCCAAGTTGCATTTCCGTAAGGA
The DNA here is from genome assembly GCF_026460945.1 of Chryseobacterium luquanense. Taxonomy (GTDB): domain Bacteria; phylum Bacteroidota; class Bacteroidia; order Flavobacteriales; family Weeksellaceae; genus Chryseobacterium; species Chryseobacterium luquanense. The sequence goes on along the minus strand of NZ_JAOVZV010000030.1, from coordinate 24,256 downwards.
AATTGCGGAGCACCGTTAATTAAATAATTTGAACCGCTCGGTGCGATATCTCCCAATAAAGTAACTGTACTTCCGTGAGGAATAACCCCGCTTCTTGAAATAGAATAATCAGGAATAAAATAAGGACCAGTAATTCCATCCATTGGCTTTATTTCCTGCGCCGGAATGATTTCATAATATTGCTGTCCTTCTTTTAACTGGCTTAAAAGAATATATGAAGAATTACCGTTTTCGTCTTTTACTTCAACTAATGGTTCGTTTCTGTATTCTCCTTTGTATCCATAATTTTGATAGTCTTCCTGAGAAAAAGCATGAATTCCACGATCTTTTTTAATGGTTTCTTCAGTCGCAGCATAATTGTAGACATCACTTAACCAAAGATACATTCCGTTTTCTTCGTGAATTCCTGCGTATTGTAATTCTGATTGTCCTTCTACTTTATTTACGCTTTTAATGGTTTGATCATATTTTACAGCACCACAGAATAATTCTGTCGCACCGCCACGGTTACGAACACCGCCGGGAACGATTTCGAATGTTAATTTTTCAATATATTCTTCAGTATCAAAACTGAATTTTCCCGGAATTGTATTTTGATTAGTTCCTGGAGAAGGCATTATCGTTGTGTGGATTCCGCTTCCCAAAGATGGCTTGTCAATGTTTTTATTGTAATTCGCATTATAGCTTACCCAGGTTCCATCCAATGCAGCTAAAACACCATAATCAACATTGTTGGCTATTTCGTTCAGATTTTCTTCTCTGAAAGGTCTTACAGGATCGTCAATTAATAGTTTTGAATAGCCATCCATTAATTGTGCTAAATAGCCTTTCTGTTCTTCTGGTGAAGCTTTTAATAATCTTGCGTTAAGATCCTGAATGATCTCTTTTTTTCTTTTTAACATGGTATATTAAGTTTATTAGTTTGAAGGATATTCGAAAGTTGGTCCTGCATTATATTGAGAATTCAGTGGTTGGCTCATTAATCCAATGGCCTGTTCTTTCAATGCATACATATACATCACAGATTTTGGCAATTCTTCCGCGTTTCCTTCCACGGCTGCCTGAATTGCGTCCAATAATTTTTTATAGGTATAATTAAAAGCTTTTCCCTGTGCTAATAATGCAGGATTCGATTGGTAATCTGCAATTTTAGGATTTGGTTTCATAGGATAAGCTGCGCTCCAGTCTACGGGAAGTGGTTTTCCGACAGGTGGAGTGGTGACAGGCATCATTCCGTTTTCGTCGGTGAAAGGTCTGTAATCTCCACCGACATAAAAATGCTCATGGAAAACTTCTTTAAACCTGAAATAATGAGCCAGTTCTGCGCCTTCTTCAAACTGCGAGGGATCCACATCAAAAATAGAATCATCTGCACCTTCACCTTGTCCTTTGATTTCCTGAAAAACCAGAATTACACCTTCCAAACCATCGACCGGATGCAGTTTTCCGCCGCTTCCGTAATACTGTTCTGGACGGATCTGCTTTGCCGGATCTCCTGTGAAAATTCCGCCTTTATTTAATTCTTCAAAATTTTGTGGAAGCGTTCCGTATTCTTTAAAATAAGCAGTAATTTGGAAAACAACAATATAAAAGAATAATACATCGTAATATTCACCAATTGTATGAACATTCTGCATCATAAAATCTTTCATATTTTCTAATGTCCAGAAATTATTTTCCTGCACCGCACTTCTTGAAAGTAAAGTAGAAGTTTCAACTTCAGGAGTGAATTTCGGAGCTTTTACCAAAGGATTGCTCGGACTTTCAATAGCGATAAAAGTAGCGATACTGTTTGATGAAAATGTCTCTAAACCAACGTAGAAATCAACATTCATTGGCAATTTCATTGGATAGCTCGGATAATTCTGAGGTCTGTTTACGGATGGCTGAATGCTTACTGCATTCATTACGTTGCAAACCATGATCATGTGAAGCATTTCTTCTACAGCAACACTTCTTATAATTTGTGAAGCTAAAATATTGGTTCCGTCTTTAATGGAATATAAAGCTGTAAGATAGGGTGGAATTGTAGAATGCTCGATCAAAATTGCAGTCTGCAAAAGATCCTGTAAAATAGGTCTGCAATCCAAATTTGCCAATCCATTTTTAACCTTAGAACCCTGCGTTCTTGAAAGTTCTGCAGTTGGAGTTAATGTAGAAATTTCTGAATTAAATTGTGAACTTAAATATTCATTAAACTCATCAATCTGATTGTTTAATAATAAATTTGTCAGCGTTTTGCTGTGATATTTTAATCCTTCAATCCAGTCTTCTTTACTGATTTTAGAATCAAATAATAATGATTGTAATGAAATTGCTTCTGCAACAATTGTATTTTTAGCTAAAGAACTTCTTAAAAGGTTGTTACTTTCCTGAGGTTCTGTTTTATTGATAAGTCTTTGTCTCATGTTTTCTATTTTAAAATGGTTTCCAGATCTTGCAAAATGGATTCTATTGAACGGATGGTAAATGCGGATAAAGTTAAAGTAGGATTCGAAGTTCCCAAAGTGGTCATGTTTCCTGCTCCCACAATGTATAAATTCGAGTGATCCCAAGATTTACAATAGCTGTTGGTTACAGAATCCGACGCGTCGTGACCCATTCTGTGAGTTCCCACGATATGACCTGCTCCGTTGTAAGAATATCTTTTATCATTGTAAACAAAAGTGTTATTATCAGTAGCATTATATTTCGTAAAATCATCAATACATAATCTTTCAAACATTTGATCTGATGCCTGTTTTGCCTGTTCCATGGCTCTTTTCTCGTAATCTGTCAATTCATAATTGATCACAGGACGCGGAATTCCCATCACATCAAGATATTCATTATTAATGGTTACTCTGTTGTTCGGATTAGGTAATTGTTCAATTTCAAAATGAAATAAAACCTGTCTTGAAAGTCTGTAAGCCAAAGCTTCTTTTAATTCCTCACCGAAAAGTCCTTGTCCCAAAAATTCTGAAAGATCAGATCCGGGAGAAAAAGTAGGCCAGCTCCATCCCCAGTTATCGAGAGGAGAGATCCATGCAGAAAATTCACTTCTGAAATTTCCGTCACGGAAAGACGAAATGTTAGTGGTAGAACCAGGACCTCTGTATGAATAAACAGGATCTGGAAACAATCCCCAAGTCAGCATTACCATGTGATCCATTAAATTTCTTCCGACCTGATCGCTGTTGTTGGCAACGGTTTTTTCAACTTTTTGTCCGTCATGAATAACGCTATATTTTGAATTTAAAAGGATTTTAGGGTTTTCAAAAGCGTTTGCTGCAAGAATTACAATTGAATCATTAGTATCAATCACTTCTTCAATAAAATCTGTTTTTTCTCTTGAAATATATCTTCTTACATGAACTTTTGAAATTTTATCATGATCCGCCTGATCTACGCTTAGCCTGTAAACCACACTCTGCGCCTGAACCTGAATGTGAGGATTTCTCTGTAAATTTTCATTTTTATTAACTTTATATAACGCTTTTTTCAAAGTTTTCAAAGCATTGTATTTTGCCTGAACCGGACAAATCGGAACGCATGAAGCATTTCCTTCGCAACGCTCTCCCTGATAAGGATTCCAGACTGCGCCAAGTGCTTTGTAGTCTTCGTTTTCGATATTATTTAATGATAATTTATAGCCTGATTCTGAAGGATTTGCTTTGATCAATTTTGCTTTTCCGTAAGCAACGTTTGGAGTGGAATTTCTTCCCTGTGGCGATGGAACCAACATCAACGGAATTTCCTCGAAGTTTAGCTGAACCGAAGTTCCTGCCAATCCGTTAATAATCTGCTGATCCATATAACTTTGCGGAATTTCATCCATAGGGAAGACATAATCTTCACCATAATATTCTTCCATGCTTTCTTGGATAGGATATTTTTGCGCTGCAACATTTCCTGAAACCCCGATTTCGAACTCAGCCATTTCGTAATAAGGCTTTAAAGTATCATAATCGATTGGCCAGTCCATTGCTCTGCCGTATGTTTCTTTTAATCTGAAATCATTCGGAAGCATTCTCGGAGTTGTTCCCAACCAATGAAGAGTTGTTCCGCCTCCAACTCGGATTGCATCACTCGCAAAAGGCATCGGACCAAACTGCACCAAATATCCTTTTTTATCTGGAAATGGTGGAACAATTGGCTGCATATCCAAAACATTTGGTGATGGTGCCTGTTTCAAATCCGGATAAGGCGAATTCGGAACTTTTGCTTCTTCCATATAAAACTTACGGATATAATCATTGTAATTGACCATCGAAGAGGCAGAATCCAGTTCCAATCCGGCTTCTAATCCAGCTTCATACATCAAAATTGACAATTCTTTGTAAGTTTTTGAATCATTCATTTCCGAACGGTGGATCATTTTTTTTGTATCCGTATCAAAAACGTGGTCTGTTAAAAGTTTGGCGATTAATGATCCTGCGATTCCGGTTCCTACAATAATTACATCTTTTTTTGGCTGTGTTTTTACTGTCTGATTCATGAGTTGCTGTTTACAGGTTTAACGCTCCAAGATTTAAAGCCAGGCTGTTTTGCTCCCGGTGGATGAGCGTGCATTACGTTCCAAACCAAACCTTCTTTATAAGATAAATCGTTTACGTAAGCACCTTCCCAAGTTCCGAGATACCACAATGTGATTACGCTTTGCGCAATTCCGAGAGTTGAAGGTTTAGAAAGAATTTCTGCAGAAATTGCATGGGTAAGCTGTTCCTGAGTTAGGGAGTTTTCAATAATATCTTTAGAGACATTTAAAAACTCTGTGAAGGTTGCAGCTTCGATGTGATCAAGGATATATCTGTAATAAATTTCAGCCAGACCTGTAGATTGAAGTTCATTCAGAGTAAATCCTGTAAGAGATTCTGAAATTGTGACGAATACGGCGTAATAGTAATCATCGACGTTGAGGATTTTTTTGTTGATTATCATTTCGTAAAATTTGGTGTTAAAAAACCAGCCTTCTGATTATCCAGAAGACTTTATAAGCAAATTAAAAAATAAGATAGAGGGATGCCTAATCGTTATTTAGGAAATCCAAAAAAGTGTAGTTGTTTTTTAAAGTTATACATAGTTATAAGTTTTTGTAATCCAAAAGTATTGAATTGTCTAAGAAATCTATTCCGTATTTTTACGTAAAAATATATGTCGTGTAATATTTAGAATTGTTATAAACAAAAATTAAATGAATAATATTTTAATAATGATTAGCAATATTATTTTTTTGATAAGTGATGATTAGGTTAATATAATCACTAGAAAGAGATTTAATTTCTTTGTAAAAATCTATTTATCAAAATTAATATACGGCATTAAAAAGTAAACCAATGTAATAAGTGAAGATATGCTTTTATTGAGATAAGGTGTTTTTTAAGCTCATGAATTATCATTTCCATAAAATAATCTTTTCGCTGTTCATCTTTTTTTGATCCATAATATCCCTCAGGAACAGGTAAAAGATTCTATTTCGCATCAGCAGAAAACTTCCGTTTAGGAAGTAGTCAATCACTTAAATCTTTTTAACGGAATGTAAGCAGTTTCATCCAATTCTAATTTTAATGTGATTTCGGTGTTAAAGTTTGTTGAAAACATAATCGACAGATTTTCTGAAATCTCAACTATTTCACCTTTTTCCTGATACTCAAACTTTTCACGCCAAAGAACATTTGTATAAAATGGTTTATGATCGGTTTTAATATTAGTATTAAGTTGCACGTAGCGATTCGTTATTTTTAATAAATAATCATCATTGTAAAAAATGCCAATAAGATCTGATCTTTTCATTTCTTGAGGTTTAGTTGTGTTTTATAGGATTATGAATACCAATCTATTACTAGAAGGAATCAATCATAGATATTATTGATCATTACTTTATTGATGGAAGCAACAAATTTTTGATATTTATTAATTTTATTTTCAAACCATGCGGTTTTATAGGATAAATTTAGATCTGATCGTGATCTTATCTTGTTAATTTAAGAAGTCATTGAAAGAAATGAATAATTAAAAACTTTACTGCCAGATACAATATGTAGAAGATCTCCTTCAAGTGATGCAAAGTCAATATCGCTACTTGTCAGATTTCCTTCATGAATTTTAGTACTAAATATGTATTTGTGAAATTTTAAATCATAAACATCCATCACAATTGAGTCGACATTATCTGTTCTGGCGGAAAAAACAAATAGTTTTCCGTCCTTTTCAAATACAGCATTATTTGTTGTGAATGTATCACCTCTTTTATAGTAAGTGCCATCGGGACCTTTTAACAATTTTGCTTTAGGAGCATTGTCATTAGTTTGAAATTCATCAGTAAAATTTCCATTTTTAAAAAAGAAAATTTTTGAATATTTATCGCAGTAATAAGCAATTTTTTCAGCTCCTAAACCGGTGAACTTTCCTGCATAGATTAAGGCATTATCTATCGAAAGATCTGTTTTGTTGGTTTCGATTGCATGCACTAGTTTTAATTGATTTGACGATTCATTGATTGTGTAGAATCCAGTAACATAATCATTTTTTTTGGTTTTAAATTCTCCTAATACCAATAAGGTTCCATTACTATTTTTTATTGGAAAAAAACTGAAAACTTTAAAACTGTCGATTTGTATTAATGATAATTTTTTATACGTAAAAGAATACACCTTTAATTTAAATTTGTCAATCATTATAGCATTACTGTTATCGCAATAATCAATATGATAATTGCTAGGTAAGCTAATTTTTATCCCATCTTCTTTCTTCCCGTAATAACTCATAAAATCAATTTTATAATTAATCATTGTAGAATCATTACTTGTTTTTAAAATATTATAAACACCTGTATTAGTTGTCACATTATTCCCTTTAAGATCATATTCACTGACTTTTTTAAGTGAAATCGATGTTGTATAATTTCGTTTAAAAAGAAATTTTTTATTGCTCACTGTACTTTCAAATTCTCTAAAGAAAATTACAATTCCTGAAATAGCTATTATGAAAAGCCAAAATACGACACTATTTTTCATCAGTTTTAATATTATTGTAACAGCAGTAACTTAAAAAAGTAATAAGAAGGTTAATTATCAGATGATATTTAAACGATAGACCATTTAAAATTCCTCCACAGCCGCAAATTTCATATCGTCCATTAGTAAATAAAAAAATTATATATGATGTAAAAATCAGCATCATTATAAAAGAAAAAAGCAATCCCGTTTTTTTTTTGAATATCAGCAATATTACCATGCTCAACTCAAGAAACAACACGAAATATGAAAGATAAACTGCTTGTTGAAAATTAAAAATACCAGTTTTAAAAATGTTAGTTTGAAATGATTTGATTGCCAGTAATTTATTTGTTACCGTGTAAGAAAAGAAGATTATTAGAACGTAGTAAATTATGTTCCATAATACAATTGTTGTATTTTTCATTATTTATTTGTTATATCATCATTTACAATTGCAGGTGCACTAAATCGATCGGTGAAATTTTTCCCAAATCGATATGTTATGGTCAAAAGAATATTAGATAAATTGTTATTGATTAGATTAGTCTGTGAAAAATTTTTATAATTTGACCTGATTTTAGACTTAGCAGACCATCCAAACAAATCGTTATAAGATAGATTTACTGTAAGATTATCATTAAAATAGTTGGACTCAATTTCGATACTGGTTAAAGGTTTGTAGTAAGATGTGGATACCAATTGAATATTTCTTGAGTTGTAATTACCATTAAATATAATTGAATATTTATCTTTTATAGTAGTACTCAAATTAATATTAGAACTTAAAGAAAAACCTTCATTTCTACGTATGATTGCTATTTCACTTTGAGTATTATATAGACTATAATTAAATCCGGCACTTCCGCTAAAATTAATAAGTTTGAAAATTTTTCTGTTGTAACTTAAATTAGATCCGATGATCGTTCCTTTTCCTGCATTTTCAAAAGAATTTATAATCATGTTGTTTTCGGTAACCAGTGTTTCAACGATTGCATTAGTCAACAATTGAGAAAACAGATTTAAACTTATATCACTTTTATTTTTTGTGTTTTTTTGATGTAATGTTACATCGAAAGAATGTTTTAATTCAGGAAGTAAACTGTTGTTACCTTTTAATATATATGTAGGGCTTAAAACAACAGGAACGGGATTTAAATATGTGGCATTTGGTCTTTGAATTTTGTATGAATAGTCTACATTTAAACTTATTTTACCTAAATCAAAGTTTACTGAGGCTGATGGCAGAAAATACGAATAATTCTGACTGAATTCTTCGGTACTATTGTAAGTGTTATCATAAGCAAGTGATGCTGCAGTTGAGATCTTATCAGTAATATCATATGAAAAATTTCCATGAAAAGTATTTAGAGATTGTGAATACAATGAAGCCTCTAGAGGAAACTGAAATCTTCTATAGATATTTTTATATCCTAAAAAATAGGTTAATCCTTGAATCTTTGACTTGTTCCTGTAAATTACTTCATTAGATAATTCTCTTAATCTTGTATATGAAGTATTATGATCTTCACTCAACGAGTTCTGAAATAGATAATTATTTGAATTGTAATGATCATAATATTTAGATCTGAATTGAATGATCGATTTCTCATTAAATTTATATTCATATACTCCAGAAACTCCCCATTTTCTAAGCACTTCCTGATCCTCTGTCGTAAAAGCATAGTTTTGATTACTGTCAGTAAAGGTACCCATTGACTTTCCGTCGAAATGGTACCCGAAAAGATTTCCTGATAAGTAAATACTAGACTTAGAATTCAATATTATCTTAGACTTTGCATTCAGAGAATTTTGCCAGCCTTTCACTTGTCTGTCTGTTTTTGTGTATGTACTAAAATTACCGTCAATCCTTTCAAAATCATTATTTATATTTTGATTGTTAGTTCCAAAATCATAAAAAGCTTTGAAGATGATGTTCTTAGATTTGTAAGACAAGGTCGGAGAAAATCCATATTTAGATAATCGTGTTCCTCCTCGTGCCTCAAGCTCTCCCTTGATAAAATGTTCCTCCTTTACTTTTGTAATTATTTGTATGATTGCATCAACATTTTGAGTAGAATTGTACATTGACGGGGGATTGCTTATGACTTCAACCGTGGCTATATCTTTAGCATCAAGTTTTTTAAGTTCAATAAAATCTGCTTCAATGCCATCTATAAAAAGTAAAGCTTGTTTTCTGTTATGTATTAAAATATTTTCGTTTACAACAGTTATAGAAGGTAATCGTTGTAATACTTTATCTGATTTTGTGTTTTTTGTAAAATCTTTACTATTTATTTTATAAGATGTTTTCCCGGCTTTTTGTAATGTTGTTTTTCCCTCAATAGCAACTTCAGCAATTTCATTTATTTTCTCTTTTAGTATAACTTGTATATTAGAATTGTTTTCGAGGGGAAAAATTTGTCTATTTTCATTATATCCAGCCGCATTAAAAATGATTTCAACGTTTTTATTCTGTGATGATTGTATTATTATGCTAAACTTTCCTTCATTATTTGTAAGAACTTTTATGTTATTTCCCGGAATGCTAATGACAACGTCTGACAAAGGTTGTTCATCTGCTAAAACTCTTCCCTCAATCTTAACAGGATTTTGGGAAAATGCTACCGTAGAAACAACAATTAATACTAGAAGTATTAGTTTAGAGATTATTTTTTTCATAACATGAATATGCGCTTTGAGATGATTACTGATGATATTAAAATTTTATCACCGAAAAATCTCTAAGTAATTATTTTTTAAGATAAATTAAAAGTGTTGCCAAATTCTTGGCAACACTAATTTTTATTTGGATACTACCATTCTCTCCACTTACCGTAAAGAGTAGTTCCGCTAGAAGTTCTTCCACAAGTTCCTTTCTCACCTACGCATCCAGCACCTTCAGGAGCTAGAACGTCCTCAAAACCAGTAGCTGATTTAGCCTTAACATTTGAAGACCCTGCTAATGTTGCCATTGTAATTCCTACAACCGCTAAACTTAGTTTAAATAAGTTTTTCATAATTTTTTTTATTAATTTAATTAAACATAACCCGAAGGTTTCTATATATTTATAGTCTTAAGAATCTTGCATTGCGCACTGCAAATCCTCAAAAGATGATAAATCAATTTGTTGTTCTCCAATGCCCTCCATGTTTTACAGGAGGATCATTGTTATCAATTTCAAATCCGGAATTGGAGGCAGAATCTTTCCTCGTTGCCAGATTTTGATAGTTTTCTTTTTTTAAATTAGTTTCTACATTGTCAGACATGATTTGATTACTATATTCTTCGATTTCAGCAATCTCGTCAAGTTCCCTGCATGAGTTCAATGTCACAATTAATATTAGAATTTGGATAAACCTTAGTTTCATGTTAATAAATTTTAAATGATATAAAAGTTTATCCGGTACCGGATTGACTTAAGTTTCGAGGCTAAATTATTACTTAAATGAAACTTTTTTCATGAAACAATGCCATGATTTATAAATCAAGACGAGTGATTTGTAAATCATAGCAAAATTAAAATACTGGAAATTAGTCTCTTGTATAATTATCTTTGAAATTGATTGGATCGGCCATTATGCAAGGATTTTTAGTAAATTTGCACGATAAACTTCTGGAAATTGAAAATTTACAAAGGCTTTTTATACCTAATCATATTTATTTTTTCGTCATATTTTTCTGCTCAAAAAACATATAGCTCCGAAGACTATATTAAATTGAGGAAAAATTATGAAGATCTACCCGAGAATGACGAGCAAGCACTACCTTATATAAAGATATATTTAAGAGAGGCCACCAAAGAAAAAAACTACAGTAAAATTTTTCAGGGTTATCAGGATGCTGTATTCTATACAAAAGACAAAGAAAAGAAATTGTCATACGCAGATGTTTGTTTAAAACAGATGCTAAAATCAAATGATGATGAACTCATTAGCAGTGCCTATCTGGAAAAAGGAGTTGTCTATTATTTCTTCTTTAAACATTATCAACCTGCTTTAAATAACTATTTAAAAGCATATGAAAGTTCCAAGCATATTTCCAATGGATTTTTAAGATATAGAATTGTATACCAACTGGGTGTTGTTAAAAGCTATTTGGGCTATTACGCTGATGCATCAGAATTATTTAAAGAGTGCATCAATTATTTTCAACCTTTAACTTCTGGTAATCTTCATCCTAATCTTATTTATAATAATAAAAAAGGTTATTTTAACAGTGTACATCAACAGATTATCTGTTATGAAAAGTTGAAAAATTTTAAACTGAGTGATTCCTTGTTAGCAGTTGGTATGAGTACATTACCATCATCAGAACGGTTTGATTTGGAAAAGGCTTATTTTATCAAAGAAAAAGCAATATCTGATTTTAGAAAAAGCAGGTATAAAGATGCGGTATCAAATTTATCTATGACTCTGCCAATATTTAAAAAGTACAATGATGTAACTTGGTTCGCTGTAAGCAGCTTTTATTTAGGGAAAAGTTTTGGGGCGTTAAAGAATGATGAGAAAGCTATCTCTTATTTTCGAAAAGTTGATTCTGTTTTTCAAAAGCAGAATTTCATCATACCTGAATTGAGATCTAATTATGAGATTTTAATTAACTACTACAATTCCAAGGGCAATAAAGATGCTGAACTTTTTTATACAAAACAATTGATTAAAGTTGATAATATTTTAGGCAACGACTTTCAATATCTATCACCAAAGATTCATAAAGAGTATGATACAAAAGCACTATTAGAGAAACAAAGGATATTAGAAACAAATTATAATTTCAGCTTTCTATTTGTGCTGGTTTTATTGCTCTCGGTGGCCATATTATTGGTTGTCATATATATAAAAAGGAAAAAAGAAAAACATATTCTATCTCAGTATAAGGCTTTGGAAAATAGAATTCTCAATCATGAAAACAATTTAGTAATTTCCAAAGTAAGTTTTGAAAATCAGTCTTCTAAGGATAACAAAAACAATATTCCTGAAAATGTTGTAAACGATATTTTGAAAAAACTTAATGAATTTGAACGGAAAAAGGGATTTGTAAAGAAAGGTCTGACACAGCAAGAGCTTGCAAAAAGTTGGGGAACAAATACTACTTATCTTTCACAGGTGGTGAATGAGTTTAAGGGAAAGAATTTTAATTCTTATTTAAACGAGATGCGAATTAAATATATAACCACAGAATTATATCATAACTCAAGACTTTTAGATTATACTATTGAAGGATTATCAGAAAAGTGCGGAATGAGCTCAAGACAAAATTTTTCAGATATTTTTACTGAGATTAATGGAGTAAGACCTGCTTATTTTTTAAAAAAGAGGAAACAGGAGTTGCAGGATGACACAACTGAATAGCAGGAAACTATATCTAAGATTTTCTTAAAATTGTTTTTTAATTTTTTTCAGTGCAAATCTTAGCAGTGTTAATAATTATTTTTACACATGTTGGAGTTACTAACTTTATTAGGACACAATTGTTATATTACTTTGATAAAATATAAAAACTCAAAACTAAAATATGGAGTGAAGTATTTTAAGTGAAAGTGACGTACTTATTAATTTCCTTATTGGTTTAGTGTCAGTAATCTTAGAAATATAAAAATTTTTATAGCGAATTTTCCAGTTTTGAATAAATAGGGATTATTGTGTTTGTAAATTTATAATTGTTTTTATAAATGCAAATTTTATAAAAAGTTATTTGTCTAAATATAATAATGATATTTATTTATTTTTAAATAATTTAGCGGTTAATATGATGAAGAATATCATTCCTGATAATGAAATAGGAAGATTGAAAAAATTAGAATTTTTTGATCTCCTAAATTTAGGCAAAGACCCTCAATTTGATGTTTTTGCAGAGACTGCATGTCTCATTGCCGATTGTCCTGCTTCTTTAATTGCAATCATGGAAAGTGAGACGCAGACCATCCAAAGCTGTATAGGTCTGGAAATAGATTCTGTAGAACGCGAGAATACGGTTTGCCAATATTCAATAGCAACCGGAGACGTGGTAATTATTAATGATACACTTTTGGATGACAGATCCCGGAACAACCCGCTAATTGTGGAAGGAGGGATACGATTTTATGTAGGAATACCATTAATTGACGACGAAGGTTTTGCATTAGGAACAATCTGTGTGATCGATTATAAGCCCCGAACTATAACAGACAGACAGATTGCAGCACTCAAAAAACTTTCAGATGTTATTTCTAACCTTCTAATGGTAAAGAGAAAGACAATTTATTCAGAATATTTTCAACAACTCTTTAATATATCCAATAATCTGATCTGTGTTTTAGATAACGAATTGAAGTTTAAAGATTTCAATCCGGTGGTCGAAAAAATATTTTCTTTAAAGAAAGAAGAAGCGATTGGGCTTAGTTTTAACCAATTTTTCGGAGAAGGTAATAACGACATTTCAAAGCTTAAAGATCTTTCGGAGAGTAGCCAGGAAGTATCTTTTACTACTTCCACCGTAATTAAAGATGGCAGTTCTGTGATTGTAGAATGGGTTTTGAAATCAAACCAGGAAATTTCTGAAATTTTTTGCTTCGGAATCAACATCACTGCGCAGACTGAAGAAAAACGTCAGTTGGAAAGCTCAGAGAGACGTTTCAGGAGTTTCTTTGAAAATGCTATCGGTTTGATGAGTATGCATGACATGGAGGGTAACATTATCGCTGTTAACGAAAAAGGTAGGGAAACGCTTCATTATTCTATAGATGAGGTAAAAAATTTAAACCTTAGAGACCTTGTCCCTGAGCATAATTGGTCTTCTTTAAACCAGTATCTTGACAGGATTAATAAAAATAAGGAGGATTTCGGAACCATGATTCTGAAGGCAAAGAATGGGGTAGAGCAGATCTGGATGTACCACAATCTTGTTGAGATAAATAAAGATGGGAAACCTTATGTATTAAGCACGGCATTGAACGTCACCGAAAGAATGACTTTAGAGAAAGATCTGATTCATACGAAAAAAATGCTGGAGCAGACAAGTTCTGTAGCTCAAGTGGGCGGTTGGGAAGTAAATTTGAAAAAAGACACAGTATTCTGGTCTCAAAGTACCAAAGAAATTCATAAGATAAATAACGATTTTCAGCCTAATTTGGAAAATGCTATTGGTTTTTATAAAGAAGATGACAGAGAAAGAGTTAAATTTTTATTCAACAGAGCGATAACGGAAGGAGTTTCGTATGACGATGAATTTCAGCTGGTGCGTAATGATGGTGTTACGATCTGGGTGAGGGTAAAAGGAATTCCTGAATTTGAAAATGGCGTTTGCAACAGGGTTTATGGAATAATTCAGGATATTGATGTATTCAAAAATATGTTCCTTGATATTGCTAAAAAAGAAGCAATGATGCAATCGTTCGTAACTTATGTTCCGGTTTCCGTGGCGATGTTTGATAAAGATCTTAATTATATTTCTGTAAGCAGCCGATGGAGAGATGAATTCAAAATGAATGAGACCGATATAATCGGAAAGAATCTTTTTGTTGTATCACCAAATATCCCTGAAAAACGAAAAGAAATTTATCGTGCTGCTTTGCAAGGTAAAACTTACATAAATGAAGATTTTGCGATTAGTATTGATGACAAAGAAGAAATTCAGCATTTCGACCTTAAAGTTGGCCCATGGTATCTTTCAGATAATGAAATTGGCGGGGTGATTGTTTCTGTACAAAATATTACCAATTCTGTACACACCAATGAGGAACTTAAAAATGCAAAAAAAATGGCTGATATCGCAAGCAATGCAAAATCAGAATTTCTTGCTAATATGAGTCATGAGATACGCACACCTTTAAATGGAGTGATAGGTTTCTCTGATCTTCTTTTACGAACTCCTCTCAACGATATTCAGACTCAATATCTTAATTATATTAATGAATCCGGGGAAAACCTTCTGAACATTATTAATGATATTCTGGATTTTTCTAAAATAGAATCCGGTAAAATGGAGCTTCTGATAGAAAAAAGTGATGTTTACGACATGGTAAGTCAAGTTATCAATGTAATACTGTATCAGTCGCAGAAAAAAGATATTGAACTTCTTCTTAATATTGAGCAGGGTCTTCCAAAAACTTTATTACTTGATGAATCCAGATTAAAGCAAATCCTTATTAACCTCTTGGGTAATGCAGTGAAATTCACGGGACAGGGCGAAATTGAGCTAAAAGTAGAAAAACTCCGCATGGACGATAGCCATATCGTTCTGCGATTTTCTGTAAGAGATACAGGAATTGGCATACCTATCGAAAAGCAGAAACATATTTTTGATGCTTTCACTCAGGAAAACAGCTCTATCAGTAAGCTTTACGGAGGAACCGGTCTCGGTCTTACCATTTCAAACAATATTCTTGGATATATGGAAAGTCATTTATCGCTTATCAGTAAGCCTGAAAAAGGGTCTGTGTTTTTCTTCGACATTGAAATTCCTTACGAAATATCCGAATCGAAAGAAGATGATGATCTCACTCTGAAGAAAGTACTTGTGGTAGATGATAATGAAGCAAACAGGATCATTCTTCAACATATGCTTACCTACAAAAATATAGAATCTACATTGGCTGCTAACGGAATGGAAGCTTTACAAATATTGCTGAAAGGTGAACGGTTTGATGCGATATTGATGGATTATCATATGCCGGTAATTTCCGGTTTGGAAACAATTGATAAAATCAAAGAGTTATTTAATGAACGGAATGAGACTTCACCATTGGTAGTTCTTCATACTTCTTCGGAGGAACACGATGTCATTAATTCTTTCCGTAAGGAAGATAATTCTTATTTTCTTTTAAAGCCTATTAAATCTGATGATCTTTATAAAACACTCAGACGTGTGGCACAAAATACAGTGACAGAAGTTACTGCTCCGAAATATTCGGAGAAAGACCAGTTTTCTTTTACGAAAGAGCCAGAAGTTCTCCTAGTAGACGATAACCCGGTGAATATGGTTCTGAATAATAAAATGATGAAATCACTTATACCTGATGCGCATCTTACAGAATCGGTAAACGGTTTAGAAGCTTTGGAAGAATGTAAGAAAAAAGATTTCTCTATTATTCTTATGGACGTACAGATGCCGGTAATGAACGGTATTGAAGCTACACACCAAATTCGACTCTTGCCCGGATACAAAAACGTACCCATTATTGGTGTAACAGCAGGAAACGTTTTGGGAGAGAAAGAAAAATGTCTGGAATCGGGGATGACCGATTTTCTGCCCAAACCTTTGCGGCAGGCAGATCTTTTGGAAATGCTCAAAAAATATATTGTCATTAAAAAAGATAAAGATGCTAAAGTGGAAGCTGATATATTATCTGAGAAATATATCAATATGGAAATGCTGAATGAGCAGATTGGTGGTGATGATGAATTCAAAGAAATATTTTTAAACCTTATTATTAACGAGCTTGTACAAACAGAGAATAATATTGCTGACAAGAGGGTCGTGAAAAATGCGGACGATGTCAAAACTATTCTTCATAAACTTAAAGGTACTGCCGGAACTGCCGGTCTTTTCAGTCTTTCAAACTGTGCATTGAAATGGGAGAATAAAGCTGATGATACTATAGATTTTTCAGCGATGGAGAAAGAAATAACAGAAGAAATAACAATAGGATTAGATTTAATAAAAAGTTTAATAAAATAAAATCAAAAGCTATATTGATTTTGATCACCGCAGGTAATGATTTGATTTTCAAAAACAATTGAGCATACATTATTAAAAGAAGTAAACGAAGTTATTTTGACCCCGAAATGGTAAAAAAGTTATTGAGAAAAAGTTTTTGTGGTCGATTCAGAAAAAAAAGTTTTTGGGAGCCCAAAAAGTAAAATCAAAGATTTATTTAAGAATATATCTGATAGTATGGGGAATTCGTGAGCTTGGCTTCTGTAGATCTCACGACCTCTTTTTCTGTTATTACAAAGTGATTTTATGGATTTCTCGGGATGACAAAGAGGGAAATAATAGGATGTTTACTGATTATAAAGTCTAAGAATCTCCACCAATTCTGGTAAGGATCGTACTTTTAGCTTCTCAAACAGCCTGATCTTGTAAGTACTGATTGTTGATGGATGAAGATTAAGCTGATTAGAAATTTCTTTGAGGGGAAGACCTTCTGCAAGCTTATTGGCAATTTGTAACTCGCGGTCTGATAGTGCTTCAAAGGGTGAGTTTTTTGTTGTACCATTTAATGATTCTAAGAACATCGCCTCTTTTACCTCATCACTTATATATCGCCCGTTACTAAGCATCGCCGTCAATGCAGTTTCAATTACTGCATTAGAGCTTTGTTTACTCAGATAGCCACCTGCTCCCATCTTTAGATAGCGCATTGCGTAGAGCTCTTCATCTTGAGAAGAAAATATGAGAATTCTTAAGTTGGGTTGGTGTATTTTTATGTAATCAATCGCTTCCTGAACAGAACCATTAGGCATATTAACGTCCATAATGGCCAGATCTAATTCTTCTTTCAGAATTGCTTTGAACAACGATTTATAATCCTCTACTTCTGAAATTATAGCGCTCGGCCTGAGTCGTTTGATCGTTTGTATCAAACCCATCCGGACAATACCATGATCATCTGCTACAACAATACGAACATTTGATTTTAAATCCTTCATTCATTAAAATTAGGTAAAAAAAAGGGAAACAGTAGTTCCTTTACTTTCAGAAGAAATGATGTCGATGTTTCCGTGCATCAAGGATACAAAATTTTTTACAATTTTCAAACTTAATCCAACTCCTTTTTCGCCAGCAGTTCCCAGGAATATTGGGTTACCATAAGTGAAGATCGTAGATAAAGATTTTTCATTCATTCCCATTCCGAAGTCGACTACACAAAGCATGACTTGATCGCCTTTTGTAACTTGCTCTAAATAAATATCTTGTCCGGACCATGAATATTTTATCGAATTGTTGAAAATTTTGTCTAAAGCACTTTCGAGCAGAAAACGATCGGTTATAAGAAATGCATTGGGATCTCCTTTAAAATAAAATTTAATGTTTTTTTCTTTTAATTTAACCGCATATTTTTCTTCAAAATGGTAAAAAAGATCAATCACCATGATTTTCACAGGTTTAATCTGAAAATCCCCGTATTGTGTTTTCAACCAGGCGGTGCTGTCCTTAATAGTTTGCAGATTCTTCTGGGCATCGCTTTTTACCTGCGGCAACAACTTAAAAAAATCTTCCTCACCTATGATGTTATCTTCCAGCGCTTCTATAAGCCGCAGAAAATTTCCAAACATTTCTTTTGAATCATGAGACAATATAGAGATCAGCCCGTTCTTAAAACTGATTTCGTTTTCCAGTCTTTCGATTTTTAATTGCAGTTCGTTAATTTGGTCATTCATACAGCTCGCATTAATGCTTTAAAAAAAATCCACTACAGTATTTTTTAATATAGTTTACTCATCAGAAAAGATTTGTTATAACTAAGATTATTTAAAATATCTGATATTCAGGCTTGCAGACATTTTTCATTCTCACAAGGAAGACTTAATTCCGCTGATGCAATAATAGGTAATTCGTTTGTTTTTTCCAAGAGCCTTTTTGTTTTAATATCATACAGCCGGGAAGACTCTGATCATCCAAGAGAAAGTGAGGTCTCTGAGAAATACTTTTGATGTAAAGAAGAATAGAATGACGGGAATAGAAAATATAGACTTATTACCCGTTGTGCATTTTAAATTTTTGTATTTCCAAAATAAGTGAAACGGCTTTGTTTACCTTTATTTCAGTATTTTAAATAAATTCCTTGTTTATCGTTGCGTTTTTTATCGCTAAGAAAGACTAAGTTTTAAAATACATTTCTTTTTTAAGACAAACAATGGCATTTCATTTAGCAAAGAAACACAATTGTTTAAATATCAATTATTTAAACATATCTTCATAATGCACAACGAGTAGACTTATTCTTCGCAGTATTCATGATACGAAGTTATATGTTGGTCATTTGGCAACTTAGGAAACTGATAAATTGATAACATCGGAATATTTTTTCCGAATCAATTTGATTTCTCAGTATAATTCTGTTTCGGTGATTGATTTTCGATTATTATCTGTATTATAAACTTTTAAAAGTATTGTTAAATTGCCGTAAAGCTATAATAAACATTAATAGAGTAAGTGGAATTTTCCTTCCCTACCAAACCTTGGGCACCCGTAGCTGGTATGGTGTATCTTACATTGAGTTGTCTGTCTAAAACAGGTGTTCCGTTGAAAAGTATTTTTTGAGGAGTTTTGGATAAGGGAGCATTTACAGAACTTCCATCCACGCCAATTTGTAATATGTTAGAGTTAATATCGGTCTGCAAGCCGCCTTTCTTAAAATAATTTTCGTCAGATTTTACATACAGTTCAAAACTTTCATTGTTGGACAATGTAATTTGGTTTGGAATTATTTGTGACTGACCATTGGTGTAGTGCGCAGCTGTATTAAAATTAAAGTTTACATTTCTCCCGGAACTTGGTATGGTGATCTCCGACCGAGGAAGCACCTTTATTTGAACCGCTGTATTTTGCAAACTGTTAATTGAATTATCTGTACTTGTAGCGTTGAAGTTCAATTCAAAAGTATAAGTTCCGGCTTCAAAAAAAATATTTTTAAAATCTTCCGCAGACACATAAAGCTCCGGGGTAAAGCTGTTTCTGTTTCCTGCCACAACACTGAAATTAGCAGGGGAAAAATTCTGAAAATTGGCAGATAAGGCTTTGGTCATAAGTGCAGATCCATTACTTCCCAATTTAATGCTTGATATATTTCTGGTTCCTGAAACACCTTTAGAAGAAGTGAACTGAATATTTGTAGAAGCAGCTTTCGCCCATAAATTAAAATCTACCGTATGCGCAATCTCCGCGTTTTCCAAACTGAAAACCCGTGTGCCCGTAATTCGGTAATCATTCAAAGAAGATATTTCTATGTATTTTGTTAAAGATGATGTGAGCCATCTGATGGATGAAGGAATGACTAAAATCGTTTTAAAATTACGTGGCGTGAAATCATTATAATTTTGACTGATATCCATGGAATAATTCCCGGCTCGGTAGGCATTGGCCGCAAACTGAGCAGCAGGTATTTTAAAGGTAAAATTGATATTTCCCTTGTTGAATCCTCCTCCGAAGATAATAGACCCAGGCGGTTCAAACCACTTTAGAGCACTTGTACTGAACGACTGAAAACCAGGTAAAGAACCTGAAAATCCGGTAGATGGCAGCTGCCCACCCATACTTTCTAATTGCCACAGAAGAGTAGAACTGGGTAAAGTAAATGATGATGAAGAGTGAGTAAAAGTTGGTCCGGACGTAGAGGTAAATGTTGGAGCTATGGGCGCTAATCCAAAAAAAGTATAATCCCAGTTTGTTCTATTGGCGTTTGTCATTAACCTTGTAGGAACTGAGGTAAATTCAACCCTGTTTAAAATATTATTTTCAGGAACAGACAGGTAAATATCCTGAGCTTTTGCGACTGTTGATCCGCAGAATACTGTAAAAATTCCTATAAAAAAACCTCTCATCGTTTTCATATCCTCTAAATTTAAAACTTTTTCACCTTTATCGTGGTGTCTTTCTTCTTATATTCAAAAACCACGGTTCCTGAGAAACCTTCTTTTGTCACCTGAATAGTCTGGTTGGGTTGTGTATAGCTGTATTTGTCATTTTCAATATAGAGGTCGTATTTTCCATCTTTCAGGAAAAACTCAAACTCGTTTTTTTGGTTAACCACAGCGGTATGAATTACGCCATCTTCACCTTTTGCATACACTACAATTCCGGTTACATCTGTTTCCAAAACATCGTAGGCTTGTTTGATCTCTGTTAATTTCCCACTTACCTTGATATTTTTTACCAGACCCACTTTGCGGTTGATATTTTTATCTACCATAATTACAGGATCCATCATCAATCGTGCACCTGCACTTTCGTTTACCTTCAGCGTGTAAATACCTTCAGGCACATTCTGAAAAACTACTTTTCCGTTCTTATCAGTCAGTGCAACAAAATTGTCCAGTTTTACTATTTCATTTGCAAGAACCACTTCTCCTGCTTCCAGAAGTCCATTGAAATTTTTATCTTCAAATAACTGGAACGTCACTTTATGATTTCCAAGAGCTGTAGCTGCAGCAAAATATTTTTTAATCCCGATTCTGAACTGGTAATAACTCCCAGTGCTTGCATATTCTGCCGTAGATTTATAACCCGAAAGATTAAAATAGCCTGTGCTAGACCAGGAAGGCGAAATCTTATATTCCAGATTACCACTTACATTGGTGTTTAAGTTTTTATAAAGTTCCGAATAGAAAGTTCCGGCTGAAAAAGATCCAATCAGATTATTACCAAGCATCTGGAAATTATACGAGGCATATAGATTGTAATTGGCAAAATTACGGTCTACATCGTAATAAGAATTTAAATCAAAGACAGTAATTGCGTTCCATTGGGCTGTTCCGTTGAGGGAGAAGGATTTATACCTGTAAGACAATGTTGTTTTCAGACTGTTGAACCAATCGGCTTTATTTTTATCTTTTGAATAAGAATATTCTGCAGACCAATTCAATCCGTGAGCACCCAATGTAGTGCTTATGTTTGCCTCCATCCGGTAAGAGAAAAGTTCCTGCGATGAGTAAAAATTGGCTGTTTTTTGTCTTTCAACCTTTGGAGACAATAGGAAATTCCACTTCTGTGAAGAAAACTGGTAACCTGTTCCTAAAGATTCTGTACTGTTGAAATAATAACGCAAATTAGCGGGATTCCCAGTTTGGATAGGCGCATTTTGGAAACTCAAAAACTCAGGATCTACCTGCGAATTCTGATATTGTATAAAAGCACGCTGAGAAGCAGAGAATTGGCGGCCGATACGTTGATTTGAGAAAAAAGATCCCCTTTTGATCCCTGCATAACTACTGGTGGCAAAGGTATTAACAGATTGGATATCCCATTTCCCCATTTTAGCGTCGTAGTTGGCTCCCATTGTAGCTCCTACGTTTTCATCTTTGTTCGAAAGGCCTTTTTCGTGGCTCAGACCAATTTCAGTACGGATTGTATGTTTATCGTTAATTAGAAGTGATGATACTGCATTTGCAACCTGTGTATCCACGTTAAGGCGCGGATCATGATCGAATATGTATGACACTTTTCCATTGAATGATTTAGAATTTCCAAAGCCATATTTCGCACCTACCATGGTAGATCCTTCTGTTTGTTGGAAATAAGTACCAGAAAGGTTGTAATTATTTTCCAGGGCAAGAATTTCAATCTGATTATTATTACCAAATTTAGTAGAAATTTTCCCACCTCTCCCGAAAACCGGGTAATCGTAATCGTTACTATTAACGTTTCCTACCCGTAATACAGTATTTTTTCTTTCAAGTTCCAACCAGGTATCATACAGATTATAAAGGCCGTCTTCATGATAGTAATCCGCACCTAAGTTGAAACGCGATTTCAAATTTTCAGTCACTCGAAACGCTGTGTTTCCTCTTAATTGAATAAAATTGAAACCTGAACTATTTTCGTTATAGCTAAGTTCTGCAAAATTACTTCCGCTCACCGCTTCGTTTCCGCGGACAATTTGTCTGTTATTTGATAAAATGACTAAGTGTAGGGTGTTGCTTCCCACTATTTCATTATTAAGCAGATCTGTGGCAGTTGCATTAATATTAAATTCAGGAAAAAGCGTATTCTGTTTTCTGACCACAATTTTGATCTCAACCGTTTGTTTTTCTAAACCTTCCAGGGATACAGTTTGTTGTTTTGGCATCATTTCCAAACCATCCGGAATGGATTGCAAATCAATCTTAACGGTTCTTTTACTATAGCCTTGGTTTTCTACAGTGAGCAGAATCGAGGAGTCGGGAGCAGCAGGATTAATGAAATTTTCGTAAGCTGCTGTATAAATTGCGATGTTTTTGTTCTCCTCTTTATCAACGAAGAATGAGGCATTATCAGTTTTAGTGACCGATGGTGTAGAATAAGAAACCTGAAATTTGATCTCATTGGATGCCAATTTCATAAAATCTACGTTGGCAATCAGTTTTACAGGAAGATTTTTAGACTGACCCACACCCAAGATAAAGCCATTTTTGGGATAGAAAAGTAAACCTGGATAATTTTCCGAAGGCATGATATTCTGAATGGTAATTTCTTCAGAACCTTTATTTTCAATCACCAGGAAATTAGTAAAAGTAGAACCCTTTTCAACGGCTACACTTTCATTTTCAAAACGGATTTCGATATCCTTTTTTTCCTGCGCAAAGGCAAACGAAAAGTGCAGAAAAACAAATGCAAAAAATAAGATTGTTTTTCTTATTGATATCGATATACTTTTTTGTGGTTTCAAGACTTAATTATTAAAATTTAAAGTTTTTTTCTCCTACGCGTAAATCATTGGATCCTGCCATTTTAATAATAGCCACGCCAAGAAAGTTCCCTGAAATGGTCTCCGGTAAAGAAAATTGAACGACCTGATTGGTATTGGGAAGCATGGAGATGGAAATTCCGGGTAATTTTATTTCCTGACCACTATCTGTATTAGTCAGTTCAAACTCAACGGTGGCATCATTAATGGTATTTCCATCGTTATGGATGCTTACTGCGACTTTTCTGTTTGCTGCATTCTCATTACTCGCCTCTGATATATTGGTAATATCCAAACTTTTTGTCTGGTTCCCCGGTGGTGTATAAAAAATGTGAAGTCCAACCTCAAATAAAGTAATAATACCAATCCCATTTTGAATACGTGCCTGATCTGCCTGCTGAGGAAGTTGGGTGAAAAATAACATGCTGTTTGTAACAGACTTTGATGCGTTTGCGGGAATCTGCATGGTTACTACAACCTCCTTTGTACTTTTCGCAGGAACTGTAATAGCATTTTCTAAGGTAGACACCCAAGCTGCATTAGAATTTTGTGAACTGCCTGCTTCAAGATAAACTTTATTTCCGTCTTCTTCTCTAACCCAATCTTTATAGTTGAGATTAAAAACATAATCCTTATCCGAGCTGTTTTGAAGTGTGACTGTCTGTGCCACTTTTTCTCCTGGATTACCGGTGAAAAACAAGCGTGTAGGCGACATAGAGATACTTTGTGCCAGAAGTGAAGAAGACCCTGTGAGGATAAAGAAAATGAAAAGGTAAATAAACTTGCGCATGGTGTAAATTGTTTATAATAAAGATTCCCAAAACTACTGAAAACGTAACAAAAGAAAGCTTTACAACCTAAAAAAAATATTATAAAGCAGTCGCTGTATATGTAACTGTTTGTGTATAAGTT
>NZ_JAOVZV010000003.1 GCF_026460945.1 Chryseobacterium luquanense | reverse complement strand
GGGGCGGCAAAGCCGCCCCGCCGAAACCAAAAAAGCGAGTAGTGAAAGCTGGAAATAGCTCCTGAAAAATTTTATCTATTCAAATTCTTCATCACCTCCTCCTTATACGTTTCCCCAATCGGAATGATAAAATCCCCGATATGAATATTTTTATTGACAATCGTTTTAATATCATTTACAGGAACAATGAAAGAGCGATGAACACGTACAAAATCTTTCTCGGAAAGCTTTTCTAAAATACTTTTCATGGAAGAACGTGCCGTAATTTTCGTAGAATCTTTTAAATGAATTTGAATATAATCATCCAAACCTTCAATCAGCTGAATATCATTAAAATTAATTTTATGAAGTTTGTAATCAGCTCGAATCGAGAGATGTTTTGCGTCGTTGTTTTCGGTGTTGCTTTTTACTTTTTCTACCGCAGTTTTAAATCTTTCAAATGAAAAAGGTTTTAAAAGATAATCGACCGCATTTACGCTGAAAGCATCAACTGCATATTCAGAATAAGCCGTCGTGAAAATAACCTTGGTGTTTTGCGATATATTTTTGTAAAAATCTAAACCGTTTTTTGCAGGCATTTCTATGTCGAGAAATATTAAATCAACAGGAAATTTGTTTAAATGTTTCTGAGCATCACTTTGCTTGTTGAAAACTTTTTCTAAGGTTAAATTTTCAATTTTATCAGCATAATTTTCAATAATTCTAAGGGCAAGAATTTCGTCATCCAAGGCAATAGCTCTAATCATATTTTGCTGATTTTAGATTAAACTGATTTTTAAATCAACCTCATAAGTCTCGTCATTTTCATTGATTGTGATGGTATGTTTTTCAGGATAAACCTGATTCAGATGCTCGAAAGTGTTTTTTAAACCGACTTTTAGACTGTTTTCTTCATTCACATTCGTATTGACAATCTTATTAAAAACCACAAAATTTAAAGCACTTTCCTGAACAATCACTTTTACCGATATTTTTGAATTTTCTTCAGCATTAAAACCATATTTAAAAGCATTTTCAATAAAATTAATTAAAATAAAAGGTGCTATTTTCAGGTTTTTCAAATCTCCGATTTCGGTGTAGGTAAAATCAAGGCTGCTGTCTGTTCGTACCAATTGAAGGGCAATATAATCTTTAATGTATTCGATTTCTTTCGTTAAATCCACAAAATCTTTACTGCTTTCCTGAACGACGTAACGCATCACATTGGAAAGTTTTAAAATTCCGTTCGGGGCATCATCAGATTTTAACAACGCCAAAGAATAAATAGAATTCAGAATATTAAAAAGAAAGTGGGGTTGTAGCTGATATTTTAAGTTTAATAATTCAGCTTTTGCTTTTGAACGCTCAAGTTCCTTTTTTTCGTTGTTTCTAAAAATGAAAAGCGAAGAAAGAAACGAAAATAAAAATGGTAAAACCGAAGAGAAAATCATTTGATGATATGAACCGTCATTTTGTGGACCAAATCTTGGAAAAGGCTGTTTTCCATCCGTCGGTTGTGAGATATTCCCTGAAGGCATAGGATTTCTCATTTCCATCGGTGGCGGATTTTGTGAGAAAGAATCTGCTGAAGTCAGAAGATAGGGGAGCGCAACCATCAATCCGAAACTTATGACAATGCAACCCGTAAATGCCAGAAATCTTTTTTTGCTGTAAAAATTTGGAAGAAAAATATTGAGATTCAGATAAAAGAAAATAATAACCAATACAAATCGTATAAATTCTCTCTGAAACGGTGAAACCCTGAAAACCGATAAAGTTCCGTCAAAATCCGGTGAAGAAACTATCGGAATCGAAAGCAACAAAGGAATCAGAATGATATGTGGAACTATTTTTTTCATTGATTTTAAATCCTAACGACTTAGAATATTTCAAATGTAAGTAAAAATTAAAAATCTAAGATTTTTCTATTCATGCATTCTAAAATATTTTCAAAATATTAAAACTAAAATAATGTGCAAAAAACTAAACAACCTCAATCAAACTTCCCCTTTCCTCATCTTTTGTAATATTCAACGACACCGGAATTTTCTCCTTAAGTTCTTCCACATGGGAAATAATTCCCACAATTCTGTTCTCTTTCTGAAGATTCATCAGTGTTTCGAAGACTACATTCACAGATTCCAGATCCTGAGTTCCGAAACCTTCGTCGATGAAAAAGAAGTTTTTCTCCGACTGTGCATTAGTCTGAACACTTTCCGCCAATGCCAATGCAAGACTCAAAGAAACCTGAAAAGATTGCCCTCCGGAAAGCGTTTTTACACTTCGGCTTCGGCCTTCATTCAGATAATCGATGATTTCAAAATCATTGCTTTCGTTCAACTGTAAACTTAGTTGATTTCTCGTCATTTTGTGGAAGCGTACATTGGCATGATCGCAAAGCTGTCGCAGATAAATCGATGAAATGTAACGTACAAAACCCGCTCCGTTAAAGAGATTTTGCATAATTGCAAGATTCTCCCGACGCTTCTGAACTTTTGCCAGATCCAGCAGAAGATTTTCTTTTTTCTTAAATTCTTTCTCTAATCTTTCAATTTCAGAACTGATTTTTACGATAGAATTATTCGCTATTTTTAAATCATTTTCAAAAGTTTTGAACTGATTTTCAACCATCAGAAATTCTTCTTCATTAAATGAAAAATCTTTCAGTTTGATTTCTAATTCTAAAATTAAATTCTTCAAAGTCTCAAACCGAACTTTAAAATCCTGAATCTTGTTTCTTGTATCTAGAACGTTGATTTCTTGTTCTAAAATTGTCTGAATTTCTTCTAAATCATTAAATTTCTGTTCAGTTAAAGCGTTTTCAATCGAATTTTTATTTTCTGAAATTTCTTTTTCAAGTTCAGAAATTCGTTTTTCCAATTGATCGACAATTGTTTTTTGCTCGGCTAATTTTGGTGAAATTTCTTTCTCTTCTTTGATTAGTTGCTGGTAATTTTGTTCGGTTTCGAGATTAGACTGTGAAAGTTTAATGTAAATTTCTTCAACATCAATAATGGTTTTTTCCCTGTAATCAATCCATTGCAAAGCTTTTAAATTAGCTTCATTAGTTTTGATTTGCTCTGCTTTTTTCGCTTCGTCAAGCTTGAATTTTTCTAAAGCCTTATTGTAATTGTCGAGATTTTCTCTTTCTTTATCAAGATTTTTTTGCTCCAAACCGATTTTTTGATTGAGTTCATCGATTTGTTTTTCAATGGTGAAAGATTGCTGTCTTTTCTCCTCAAAATCATTTTGATTTTCTGAATTAAATTCTTTCCAGCTATAGCTTTCTAAGTGTTTTTTAATATGAGTTTGAATTTTCTGTAAAATTTCTTCTTCAGATTTCAGCTGTTCCTCAAAAATATTTTTTCGGTCAAGAATTTTTTCGATTTCTAAAGATTGTTTTTGAATATCTTCTTTTCGAATTTCAAGTTGCTCAATCTGTTTCTGAATCTTGTTTAATTCTGAATTCGCATCATCAAATTCTACAATATTTGGATGTTCCAAAGCACCGCAAAGCGGACAAGGCTCCCCGTCGTGCAATTCATTGGCAAAATGTGCTAATTTTTGCTGAACTTCAAGATGATTTCGCTTTTCGGCAAAAGTTTTCTTTTGATTTTCTAATGTTTCAATTTGAGTTTTAAAACTATTTTTATAAGTTTCGAGGTTAATTTCAAAAGGTTTTAATTCATCAGAAACTCTTACGATTTCAAGTTTTTTTAGATCAATTTTTTCAGTCTGATTTTGTAAGTTATCAACTAATCTTTTCTTTTCTGAAAACCAGTTTCCGACATTCAACAGTAAGCTTGAATCTAATTTTTTAGGCTTTAAACTTTCAGCATTTTTTGCAAGATCTTCAATCTTACTTTGAATTAATTTCTGAGTTGCTTCAACTTCTTTTACTTTTTCTGAACCTTTTTTTGTCCTTTCTTTTAAAGTTTCAATTTCCTCTGAAAATTTCAGCATTTGCAGAATGAAATTCAAATCATTTTCCTGAATTTTAGATTGATTTAATGCTTCATATTTCGGCTGAATTGCAAGAAGTTTATTCTTATTATTTTCAAACTGAGCTTCTGTTTCATGTAAATTTTTAAACTGATTTACTTTATTTTTCTCTTGCTCAGTAATTTCTTTTGAAAGTTTGTTTTTCTCAGAAATTAAAGGGGTGAAAATTCTAAAAACTCGGTCATAAATATCAGTTTTAGTTTCTAAAATATCAATCTCATATTTTTGCTGTGTCAGTTTTTCAAAATCTGATTTCTTCGTGTTTAAATCAGCAAAATCATCCTTTAAACTTTTTAGTTTTGAATGTTTTTCTTCAGTTTCTCTAAAAACTTTTTGTACTTCATCAAACTTTTGTTGTTCAATTTTTAAAAGTTCTTTTTGAGTGGAAATCTGCTCTTCATTCACTTCTTCAAAACCTTTGAGCTGACCTTCCAACTGATCCAGTTCTGATCTGTTTTTTGCATTTAAACTCGAAACATTTCCCTGCAAATCAAAACGCTGAAGACTGAAAATCTCCTTCATCATATTTGTGCGTTCTGTTGCTCCCAATTCCAGAAACTCTTTAAACTGACCCTGAGGAATAATGATGGTTCGCTTGAAATTGGCATAACTTAAACCAATGATTTTCTCAGCACTTGAATGTTCCAAAGGAATCCAGTTTCCATTTATTTCTTCATAAAAAGTGACGGTTGGAGTTTTCACATCTTCAAAATTTTTTGAATTTCGTTTAAATTCTCTTGTCGCACGAAACTTTTTACTTTCATAATTAATAAAATCAAACTCAATCAGTGATTTATTTGATTTCAAATTCATCATATTATAAGTGCGTTTGTCTCTTGCATTCAGACGCTCTGTTTCGCCATACAAAGCAAAAGAAATTGCCTCCAAAATAGAAGATTTCCCGGAACCTACCGAACCGAAAATGCCAAACAAACCGGCTTCTGTAAGGTTTTCGAAATTGATTTTCTGGCGTTCCTGATAAGAATATAGACCTTCTAAAGTCAATTGAATTGGAATCATAATGATGATATTAAAATTTCAACCATTAAGTTGATTTAAAAAGTTAAGTTTGC
This sequence comes from Chryseobacterium luquanense, assembly GCF_026460945.1. Taxonomy (GTDB): domain Bacteria; phylum Bacteroidota; class Bacteroidia; order Flavobacteriales; family Weeksellaceae; genus Chryseobacterium; species Chryseobacterium luquanense. The sequence continues at coordinate 447,919 of NZ_JAOVZV010000003.1, read as the reverse complement.
GGGCAAAATTAAGAAGTACATCTTAAGAAATTTGTTTCTCTTAATCTAACTTAACAATTTAATATGTCTTAATGATTAAAAAATATTTTAGATAAAATTATTTTTCGGAAGCGATTTCATTAAACAAATTAATCAAATCTTCATTTGCTTCTTGGCCACCATTTTTAGATTTAAAATAATCCTTAAATAACGCCTGAATATCCTGATTGAGATTAATTTCGCTCAAATGATTTTCATTAAACTCCTGATTTTTTACTTTCGGAATGAGATGCACAATTCCGTTATGAGATTGGTAGATGCGTTTTCTTTCGTCGGCTTTTAAAAAAGTTTCGCTTTCCAACGTCAATTCGACCAAAGAATTTGGATTTTCTGTGAGCCAATCAATTGTGTTTTCAATTGAATCAAACGTTTTTCTGACAAGCTTTTTGCCGTTTTGTAAAGCAATTTTTTCAAATGAAACCTGTTGATTGGGTTCAGCTTCAATTATAGAAACATATTTCGTCTGTCCGGCCTCAGAAAAACTGTAGCACAAAGGGGAGGAAGAATAAATCACGGGATTTTTATCAGTTCCGATATTCTGAAAACGATGTAGATGTCCCAGAGCCGTATATTGAATTTGTGGCGGAATACTATCAGAAAAAACCAAGTCTGCATTCCCTATTTTAATAGGTTTTTCGCCATCCGGTTCTTCTAAAAGCTTTTCTCCTTTTTTGTTCATGTACAAATGTGTCATCAAAAGATTGACTCCGTTTTCATCACAAAATTCGTTGGCAGATTTCTTCCAGTTTTCGGCTAAAACATGATTCAGTTCAGACTCTTTATTTTCTCCTAAATATTCTTTCATACGGATTTCATTAGCGTATGGCGTGTGAAGAATTCTGATAGGGAATGAGTAATTTTTCAATTCCAGTTCGATAAAACCTTCTGCTGATTTTGAAATTTTAAAATGTTCGAGTTCAAAAGGATGAACAGTTGCTTTCGGATGACCAATTAAAATAATCCCGCATTCACGGGCTAAAGGATTGGGTGCATCAATGAAATTTGGCGAATCATGATTTCCTGAAATGGCAATAACGGGGCGTTTTCCATTGTGAGATAAACGTTTTAACGTTTTATAAAAAAGTTCAACCGCTTCAACACTTGGATTGAAATTGTCAAACAAATCTCCCGCAATTACAACCAAATCAACATTCTGCTCATCGGCAATCCGAACAATTTCATCCATCACCAAAACCTGTTCTTCCAACCTGGAAAATCGGTCGAGACGTTTCCCCAAATGCCAATCGGCGGTGTGTAGGATTTTCATGATGTTTAATCTTCGTTTTCTGGTTCTGCAGCTAATTTATCTTTGGCATTCTGACGCATTTCTTTCAAACGGTTTTTTCGTTTCAGTTCAGCTTCCTGAATTTTACGCTTCTTGTCAGCAATTTTCTTATTGTGAATTTTTTTATTGGCATCTGTATTTCTACTCATCTCAACTTTATTTTAGGTAAGCTTTGCATTGCAATTGATTTAGCTAAATTAATCTATTCTTAAGAGAAAACTTTATTTTGAATTGAATTTAGATGTTCAATTGTTGTTTTAAATAATAGGATTTATTCTTCAAATTTACATTAAGTACAAACAGCTTAGCTGTGATTTTACTCAATTTTTAAAAAACTTGTCTGTGATTTCCGCAGTTTGAATTTTGTTTAAAACAACCTTGTTTGTAATAAAATGCAATTGCAATTGGTTTGTTTTACTATTGTTTGTAACCAAATGCAGAATACTTTAGTTTAAAATGATCTTGTTTGTAATAACATGCAACTGCAATTGGTTTATTTCAATGCTGTTTGTAACTAAATACAATTTTATCTCTACTTTTACACTATGGAACAACAATCAAAAGATCCTTTACACGGAAAACGTCTGGATACCATTCTTGAAGAATTGGTAGAATATTATCACGGCTTTGGCGAATTGGGAAAACAAATCAACATCAAATGTTTTACAGATAATCCGAGTATTAGTTCTTCTCTGAAGTTTTTACGAAAAACAGATTGGGCAAGGACGAAAGTGGAGAGTTTGTATTTGTATGTTTTGAGACAGAAGAAAAAAGAGGAGAGAAATAGGGAAGAGTAGGCTTCGAGTCTCTTCAGCTTGATATTTATGATATATTAAATAATGGGGTGAAGATGATTATGAGCTTTTGAATCATTTCAAAACCTTATCTTTGTGCTGTTTAATCGTGATAAAATTCACGCAAAAAAAGAAATATGACAATCGAAAACAATCACGTTGTAGCTGTAAAATACATTCTACATACTATTGAAGAAGATGGGAGCAAAATCCTGGTAGAAGAAACTACAGAAGAGAATCCGCTTACATTTTTGTACGGAATGGGAATGATGATTCCTAAATTTGAGCAAAATATTCACGGTTTGCAAGCTGGAGATACTGCTGCTTTTGTGATTCAGCCTGAGGAAGCTTACGGTGAAAAACAAGAGGATGCGATTGCTCAGTTGCCTATCGATATGTTTGGAGAAGCAGGGATTCCTCCGGTAGGAGCTATTTTGCCTTTGTCTGATAACGAAGGAAATAATTTCCAGGCTTTTGTAGTAGAAGTTACACCAGAAGTTGTTATCGCAGATTTGAACCATCCAATGGCAGGTAAAGTTTTAGATTTCCAGGTTGAAATTTTAAACACCCGTCCTGCAACTGAAGAAGAATTATCTCACGGTCACGCTCATGGAATTGACGGAAACGAGGCTCACTAAGAAAATATTTTATTTAAATATGAATGTCCGATTTTTTGTCGGGCATTTTTTTGTTACTTACATTATTCTAAAAATTCTCCTGAAACATAATACCAACGGTTTTGGATCGTTTTGAAGAGTGATAATTCGTGGTGAATTTGTTTTTGCCCGTCTTCATCGGTGTAATATGCTTTGAATTCTACTTTATTCATCAATGGTTTGTCTACGATTTCCAATTTTGTCCATTCATTTATTTCTCCCCATTCCTGCAAATCTTTTGTATTATGGAATTGTCTTTTTCCTGGCGAAGTGGTTTCCATTAAATATTTTCCGTTCGGAATGGCAAATGCAGAAAATCTTGAACGCATCAAAGCTTCTGCAGTCGGAGCAAATTTTTCTCCGTTATGATAAGGTTTGCAACATTCTTCATAGGTTTTACCGGAACAGCAGGGACAATTCATTTCTTTTTATTTAAATACAAATTTATGATTTTACAGACAAAGCAGATTAAAATCATCTGTGTAAATCCATGGGATAAATTCATGTCATTCTAGAAAAGCATTTGCGCCATGAGTGTTAAAAATAAAAAAAGCATCCAAAAAATGAATGCTCTTAAAATTTATTTAATAAAACCTCTGTTTCTTAACAACGGCTTAATATCCGGATCGTGTCCTGTAAAATCTCTGAATGCCTGATTCAAATCCACAGAATTTCCGACAGACAGAATATATTTTCTAAAACGGTCACCGTTTTCTCTAGTCAGGCCACCATTTTTTTCAATCCATTCCCAAGCGTCGTTATCCAATGTTTCAGACCACAAATACGCATAATATCCTGCAGAATAACCACCGCCCCAAATGTGAGCAAAGTATGGAGTATGATATCTTGGCGGAACAGTAGCTAAAGTAAATCCGTGATTTTTTAATGATTGGTTTTCAAAATCTAACACAGGAAGCAACTGTCCGTCGTTGGTTACCGAATGCCAATCCATATCCAAAGCTGCAGCAGAAACCAACTCGGTTGTCATATAACCTTGATTGAAAGTTCCGGCCTTTTTAATTTTATCAACTAAAGCTTGAGGAATCGGCTGTTTCGTTTCGTAATGAAGAGCATAATTTTTTAAAACGACAGGGTCTAAAGCCCAATGTTCATTAATCTGAGAAGGGAATTCTACAAAATCTCTCGGTACATTGGTTCCTGAAAGTGATGGATATTTTTGGCTCGCAAACATTCCGTGAATGGAGTGACCAAACTCATGGAAAATTGTTGAAACATCGTCAAAACTAATCAATGAAGGCTTTCCTGCAGCGGGTTTCTGGTAATTATAACAGTTAACAATCACCGGTTTTGTTCCTAACAAATAAGATTGCTCAACATAATTGCTCATCCACGCTCCACCGCTTTTAGAATCTCTTGTATAGAAATCCAAATAATAAATGGCGATAGATTTTCCGTCATGATCAAAAACTTCGTAGGTTACTACATCAGGATGATAAACCGGTAGGTCTGTTCTCTTTTTGAAGGTTAATCCATAAAATTTTTCAGCGGCGAAGAAAACTCCTTTTTCTAAAACAGTTGTGATTTCGAAATAAGGTTTAATCTGATTTTCATCTAAATCAAATTTTGCTTTTCTCACTTGTTCGGCATAGAAATTCCAGTCCCAAGGTTCTACTTTGAAACCTCCTTTTTGCTGGTCGATCAAATCCTGAATGTCTTTTGCTTCACGTTTTGCAGTTTCTACAGCCGGAGTTGCAATCTGATTCATCAATTTTACAGCAGCTTCAGGTTTTTTTGCCATCTGATCTTGCAATTTCCATTCTGCAAAGCTTTTTTTACCTAAAATCTGAGCTTTTTTCAGTCTGAGTTTCGCTAATTTTTCGATGGTCTCTCTAGTGTCATTTCCATCACTCTTTTCAGCTCTTGTCCAAGAAGCTTTGAACAATTTTTCTCTTGTTGCTCTGTTTTTCAGGTTTTGCAAAAGAGGTTGCTGTGTTGTATTTTGTAAAGCTAAAAGATATTTTCCGGGTTGTCCGGCAGTTTTTGCATCACTTGCTGCTGCCGAAATTTCGTCAGCGGAGAGTCCGTCCAATTCTTTTGCATCAGTAAAGAAAACGCCGCCTTGTTTTCTTGCTTCCAATAATTTGTTGGAATACTGGGTAGAAAGAGAAGCTAATTCCTGATTCACCTGCTTCAATTTTTCTTTGTCTGCCGAAGAAAGATTTGCTCCTGCAATTTCGAAATTTTGTTTGTAGAACTGTACCAATCTTTTGCTTTCAGAATCCAAACCGTTTTCAGAAATAGATTTAATTCTTTTATACAGATTTTCATTCAGGTACATTTTATCAGAATGTGCTGCAAAAATTGGAGCATATTCTTCATCTAAAGCCTGTAGGGTTGGGTTTGTATTTGCACTTGTAAGATTTGAAAATGTAATCAAAGCTCTTTTCAAAATTTCACCACTTTTTTCTAATGAAACAATTGTATTATCAAAAGTTGCGGCTTCAGAATTGTTGGCAATTTTTAAAATCTCTGCATCGTGTTGTTTTAAACCAAACTCAAAAGCAGGTTTGAAATGTTCGTTTTTAATTTTATCAAATTCAGGGGCTTCGTATTGAAGCTTGCTTTTTTTCATAAAAGGATTTGAAGAAAGCGAAGAATCTGGAACAGGTATTTCCTTTTTTATGTCGTTTGTTTTCATTGTGGTAGTACAAGAATAATTGAATGCCAAAGCAGAAATTAACAATACTGATGAAACATTTTTCATATTGTATAGACTTATTGTTTTAAATGTTACGGAATCTCTCTCTTGATTTTAAAAATTGTTTTTCTTGTCAATTGTAAGAGATTTCATAATTTAGTTGTTATTAAAGTATAAAGATATTAAAAACAAAACTTCTAAACATCAAAACATGAAATACACCACAGTTTTACTTTTTTCAGGATTAATGATTGTCTCTTCTTGTAAAGAAAATGAGCGAAAAGATGGAAAATCAAGTTGGCTTCCCGACGTTACGAATAAAGATCACGGACCTTTAAAACAAAAAGAATTTAAAGGAAATTTTGACGAAATTGAAGTTTCTCAGGCAATTGAAGCTGAAATTATTAAGTCTGATGTTGAAAGAGTCGTAATTTCTGCTCCGGCAAATATTATTGATGAAGTTTTGGTTGATAACAATGGTGGTGAACTGCATATTCATTACAAAAATGGTTTTCGTGTGATGAATACGAATAATGTGAAAGCTAAAATTTATGCTAAAGATTTTGAAAAATTAGAAGCCAATTCTGCGGGAATTATTGTAGTGAGAGACCAATTTACTCAAGATAAAACCGATATTGAAGTTTCAAGTTCAGGTCATATTTCGGGGAAACTTGAAGCCAACGATATGGATATTGATGCAGGAAGCAGCGGAACTTTTAAAGGACAAATCTGGGCTGTGAATCTAAATGTAGAAGCTTCGTCTGCAGGTGAAGTTAATATTTCAGGAAAAACAAAAGGCGCAAATTTGAATGCGTCATCTGGAAGTACAATTTCGGCAAAAGAAGTAATTGCAGAAAATGTAAAAGCAGAATCTTCGAGTGGTTCTAATGTAGAAATTGGTGTTTCTTCTCAATTTGATGCTCATGCATCTTCCGGCGGTTCAATCAAAGGAATAAAAAAAGGAAATGTAACGACCGTTTCAAAAGAAGAAAGCAGCGGCGGAAGCGTAAGTATTCAGTAAATTACTTATCGCCTTCCTCTTCATCATCTGTTGATGAGGTTTCCCAGTCTTTATTTTCAAAATTTAAATTATCATAAGCCAATAAATCCTCCTCTCGCTGGAGGATTTCTTTTGTGGTAAAAAGTCGAATGTCTTCATCATCTTTAGATTTTGCCAACTTTCTGATGGAAGCTTTATCGATAGCCATAAATCTTTGTCCGAGACGGCGAGCTGCATATTTTCGCATTCCGGTTTCCTGTAAAACATCGACTGCCATATCCACTGCGGTTCCTAAAGTTTCGCGGTAAATATTATCAATTCCGTTGTCTAGATAAGCATATGCATCAATTCTGTTTTTAGCACGGACAAATATTTTCACATCAGGATATTGCTCACGAACCAATTCTGCGACAAATCTATTATCATCGGGATCGTCAAGGCAGAGAACCAAAATTTCGGCATCTTCAATTCCTGCAGCTCTTAAAATAGGGATTCTTGTAGCATCGCCGTAATATACTTTAAAACCATAACTTCTCAACAGTTTTACACGCTCAGAATCTCTGTCGAGAATGGTTGCTGTGATTTTATTGGCTTTCAAAAGTCTTCCCACGGTGCTTCCAAAATGCCCGAAACCTACGATAATTATCTTTTTTTGTGAAATATCTCTGTCAAGTATATTGAAATCTGATTTTGTTTCCGGAAATTCTTTTATGAATTTCGGAGTAATCAATTTATCATTAATGATTAAAAAAATTGGAGTGATGCACATCGTAATCGCTGTGATTGCCATCATTTGTGCATTCATTTCAGGACTAAAAAGAGAAAGATCTGATGCGTAATTAATTAAGACAAAAGCAAATTCTCCCACCTGAGAAAGTGCAAAAGCATAAAATAAACTTTGGGGTGTATCAATTTTAAAGAATTTTCCGATGGAAAAAAGAACAAAAAATTTCACCGCTAAAACCACAAAAACAGTACTGAAAATAAAAACAGGATCTTCTGCAATGACATTGAAATTCATCGTAGAACCGACGCTCACAAAGAAAACGGCGAGCAAAAGACCTTTAAACGGATCAATATGCGCTTCCAGCTCATGACGAAACTCGCTGTTTGCCAACATCACACCGGCCAAAAATGCTCCTAAAGCCGGAGATAAGCCAATTGCAACCATTAATTCTGAAACTCCAATTACCAAAAATAGGGAAGTAGCAGTTAATAATTCTGTCATTCCTGCTTTTGAAACATATCTTAAAAATGGTACAAAAACATATCTTCCCAATAAGATTAGCGCAACAACTCCGAAAATAACGGTTCCAGCTTGAAGCCATTCTGGAAGTTTCTGGATGAGAATCTGAACTTCATTTTCACTAGTCTTCGCTTTTGAATGTGCCAAAATAGGCAAAATTGCCAAAATCGGAATCACGGCAATATCTTGAAATAATAGGGTGGAAAAAGAAGCTTCGCCTGCTAAAGTTTTTAAATTATTTTTTTCCTGTAAAGTCTGAAGCACAATTGCGGTTGATGACAATGCAAAACACATGGCAATAGCAAATGCTTTATCAATTTTCCAGCCTGCCCAAATGAAAATAAGGAAGAGAATTGAAATCGTAAGAACCATTTGCGTCAAACCAAGTCCGACGATTTTCTTCCGCATTTCCCAGAACTTTCTGGGTTCCAATTCTAATCCAACCAAAAAAAGAAGCATGATGACTCCAAATTCGCTGGCGTGCATAATGTCGTTAACGTCGTTTCCCGTTAGTTTTAAAACATAAGGTCCGATGATAATTCCTCCTAAAATATAACCGATTACTGAGCTTAAACCCAATTTTCTTGCGAGCGGAACCATGATAATGGCAACGCCCAAAAAAATTAAGGTGTTCATTGCTAAAGTGGTTTCCATATTACTGATTTAGGATTTCGACAAATTTCTTTTTTTGAAGAATGATTTCTTTTTTAGATAGTTTATTAGCTTCGTAAACAATCGTGATGTCTTTAATATTGGCATCAAAAACTTTAAGAGAAACAATTAAACCGCTGATAATTTCGTCAATCGTGTATTTGTAAGTGCCTTCTTTTGAAAATGACCTTTCCTTTCCGCCAGTCGTTACAACGATGTAAACTTCTTTGTTTTTGAGTGGATTATTTTCACCTTCTTTCACCCAGTTCCGGTCGAAAACTTCATCAATCCACAATTTTAGTAAGGGTGGAATTCCGAACCAGATAATAGGAAACTGAAAAATAAAACGGTCGTATTGCTGCAGTCTTTTTCGTTCTCTGAAAGCCGCTATATGAAAATCGGGATATTCTTCGTATAAATCGCGAAGTGTAAAATGCTGATGACGAACGTAGAAATTGATGAGTTCTACATTTGAATTGGAATGCTCAAGATAAGGATGGGCAAAAACCACCAGCGTTTTTTTCATAAACCCGTTTTCAGTAAATATAATGAAAATTGAGTTAAAAATTTATAATAATAGTCGGTTTTTAATGAAATTTTAATTAAACAAACCATTTCCAAAAGCCAATAAATACTGATGCTATTCCACTTGATAAAATGAAAATTCCTAAATACTTGAATTTCTTTAATTCTTTCGTTTTAAAAGCTAAGAATAAGAATAATGAGGAAATCAGTGAAATGATTAGAAAATAATATTTATAGGAATATTTTAATTCTGTGAGTCCAAAAAGCGCTTGTGTTTTGCCATCTGTGGATAAATAATAATTTAAAATATTCACATTGACCTTTATAGAAAGAAGTATAGTAATCAGGCTTAGAAGAATTGAGATAACTGAAAATTTCATTTTTTCTAATATTTTACCAGCTACCAGAAGCTCCGCCGCCGCCAAAACTTCCGCCACCACCGAAACCGCCAAAACCACCGCCGCCTCGTGAACTGCCGCCACCGAATCCGCCACCCCCAAAACCTCCTGGGAACGGGAATGGGAAAAATCCACCGGGATAATTTCTTCTTCCTTTTCTGCTTAAAATAATATCACCATCATCGTCTCCGCCGCCTCTATTTTTAAATAAAACGATAAGAATAATGAATATCACAATTCCTATAATTATTAATTTTGAAACATTGATGTCTCCCTTTTTTTGATTGTTTAAAGGTTTAAATTTTCCTTGAACAGAATCCATGATAGCATTTGTTCCGCCATTGATCCCTTCAAACCATTTTCCTTGTTTGAAATTGGGTGTTACAATGTAATCTAATATCTGTCCTGCAACAGAGGCTGTTAAATATTGTTCAACCGCTCTTCCTTGCTGAATAGCCATCGTTCTGTCATCTTTTGCAATCAGAAAAACCACTCCGTTATCTACATTTTTTTGCCCTATTCCCCATTTTTCTCCAAACATAGTTGCCAGAAAATTCACGTCTTCACCTTTTGTTGAGGGAATAATAATGATTTCAATTTCTGTAGAAGTAGAATCTGCAAATTTGATAAGCTTGTTATTCAGTTCATCTTTTTCCTGTTGAGTAAGAAGGTTGGCTTCATCATAAACCGGGTATAAAACTGCAGGTTTTTCGGGAATAGTGTATTGTGCTGATAAAAAACTATAACAGCATACAAATAAGAAAGCTAAAAATATTTTAAGAGAATGTAATCTCATTGGGTAATTCGTTGTGATTTTCTCCCTTTACGGGAAAATGTTTTTTTAGTTCTAAACCAGTTTCAAGAATTCCGCTCTTTAAAGCCTGATAAAAATGACCTTTTGCAAATTCTGAAGTGATGTAATCATGCAGATGATCCCAATACGATTGATGTACTTTCGCATGAATTCCTGTATCGCCAATGATAGTAAGATATTTATTTTCAAAATTAACATGAAATAAAACCGCATTTTTTTCTGCGGTTTTATCTTTGCATAATTCTTTAAATACCTCAAAAGCAGTTTCTGCAGTTTTAGAATCTGTAGAAGAATCTATATGTACACGGATTTCTCCGGTAGAATGTTGCTCTGCCGATTGAATAGCTTCCACTAAAGAATCGATCTGCTGATTTGTGAGAAAACGGCTCATTATTCTGTAAATACGCTTGGTGCATTTTCAGCTCCTGCTTGTGCTTTAAATAAAGGTTTTTCTTTAAAATTGGTAAAGTTTGCCAAAATATTATTTGGGAACTGCTTTATTGAAACGTTATAGTCTCTTGCGGCGTTGTTGTAATAAACAGTTTCTGTTCTGATGCTGTTTTCAATCGCAATATATTCTTTTTGAAAATTAATATATTGTTGATCTGCTTTCAAGTTAGGATAAGATTCTACAACCGCCATTAATCTGCTTAAAGATCCCGATAATTCGTTTTGTGCAGCCTGAAATTTAGCCATATCTTCCTCTGTTAAATTGGAAGGATTGATGTTGATAGAAGTTGCTTTTGAACGTGCTTCAACCACTTTTGTTAAAGTTTCCTGTTCAAATTTTGAGTATGATTTTACAGTTCTTTCTAAATTTGGAATTAAATTGGCTCTTTTCTGATAAACGGTTTGTACGTTAGACCATTTTGCATCAACGGTTTGTTCCTGATCTACAAATTTATTGTACCCGCTTTTTCCCCAGAAAAATAATATTCCTACAATAATAATAAGAGCAATACCGATTGTTCCGGCGCTCATGCAACCTCTGTTTTTCATATGTGAATTTTTATTGTTTTCAATAGTTATATGGAATCGCCAATCTTTTAGTATGCTTTTCTTTAAAAATTTTAAAATGGCGATTTCATCATTTAATTTTTTAATGCTTTTTGTGCTACTCAAATATACAAATTAAGTGCTAATTTTGCAGAAAATTTATTGAATGACAACAATTGTGGTGGCAATGGGAGAAAAAAATGAAATTGGTTCTGATAACCAATTGCTGTGGCATCTTCCAAAAGATTTAAAACATTTCAAAGACCTTACTTCGGGACATCCGATCATTATGGGGAGAAAAACTTACGAAAGCATCGGGAAGGCACTTCCAAACCGTACCAATATTGTTGTTTCAAGAAAGAAAAACTGGTTTCAGGAAGGGATTCTGATCGTAGGAAGCATTAAAGAAGCTGTGAAATTTGCTAAAAAAATTGATGAAAATATCTTCATCATTGGTGGCGGAAACATCTACGAACAAACAATGGAAATTGCAGATAAACTTGAAGTAACTTTAGTAAAAGCGAATCTTGAAGCCGATACTTATTTTCCTAAAATCAACCCGAAGTTTTGGAAAATGACTTCAGAAATCTGTCATGAAAAAGACGATAAAAATCAATATGATTTCTGTTTTCAAACGTTTGAAAAAGTTGATGTTCAGTAGTTGTTAGTTGATAATTTTTTAATGGGTGAAATTTTAATTAGAAACCATCAACGAACAATCAAATTTCTTATCTTTGCACTTCTAAAATTTAATAATGAATAAATACATAAAAATCATAGTTGCAGCGCTTCTGATTCTTGGAGGTCTTTACATGATGATTTTCACAAGAAATTTAGGTTGGGGAATCGTGGTTTTTCTTTTAGCTGCATTGCCGATTTTCTTATTTATTAAGAATGAAAATATTCTTTTGGCTTTTTGGCAGTTGAGGAAACAAGATATGGTGAAAGCGTCAAAATTTCTGAATAATATTAAAGATTATAAAACAGAACTTCACAAAAACCAATACGGATATTACCATTATCTTCAAGGTTTGGTTTTAGCTCAAGATCATCCTACAAAAGTAGAACCTTTGATGAAAAAAGCTTTGGAGTATGGTTTGAACATGAAACACGACCGTGCAATGGCAACCTTGAATCTTGCTGCAGGTGCAATTTCTAAAGGAAAAAGGCAGGAAGGACAAAAACTATTGGAAGAAGCAAAAAGATTAGATTCTGCAGGTATGATGGCTGATCAAATCAAAATGTTGAAAGATCAGTTGAAAATGCCTACAATGCAAAAGCATATGCATAATCCTAATATGAGAAATAGAGGTAAATTTTAATAAAAATATTTAAAAATAGAAATGGCAGAAAAGTAATTTTCTGCCATTTTTTTATATCAAATAATTGTTATGCTATTGTTTTATAACTTTGATTGTTTTTGAAGAGCCGTCTTTATAGTTAATTCTTGCAATATAATTTCCTGTTGTTAATCTTGATATATTTATAGAAACATCTCTACTGTCAAATTTTTGACTTAAAACATTTTGTCCGGCTAAATTATAAAAATCTAAAGAAGAAATAATTTGATTTCCTGAAATATTGAAAATGTTCTTTACAGGATTTGGATAATATTTTATAGATGTTTTCCCATCAATTTCTACAGTACTTAAACTAGCAAAATTTAATCTGATATTTGTTCTGTTAGGTGTTGCTGTCATTGCTCGAGTGTCATTCCATGCATTAGAAATACTATAATAAGTTGATGATTTATTTGCTACGTTGGAATACGAGTAATTCGGAGGAGATAATGTATAATTTCCTGAAGCATGCACTACTAAAACTATTAAGTTTTTTGTAGAATCATTATACTGAAAAGGAGTTGTAAGTGTAATGTTTTGCCATCCTAAAACATCGTTGTTTACATTACCTGTATAAACTAATGTATAACCCGTTGTACTCGTAGGAGTAGAAATAGTACTTTGAGTAGACATCTTCATGTAAATAGATACATTGCCTGTAGTTGTTGCGTAAGCATTACTGACAATATTCCATCCTATAGAATTTATTGTTCCTGTACCTCCAATTTCTGAAGCGTCATAAATTGTTTCACTTGCTCCGTTCTCAAATAATCTTGTAATTGGTGAGTAATACCATGAAGCTGTTCCTGTTCCGATTGTTATTTGCTGTTGTGCATTTGTAGGAATTATTCCTAAGAAGCAAATGAGCAAAATGTAAAAAAAAGTAGAGTTTTTCATAAGCTTAATAATTTTAGTTGACTAAATGTAGTAAATAATTATCAAAATAAGCTTATCGTTAGTTAATTACATTTCTGAAGTTTGTTCATTACCATAAAATTTAGGTATTTGCCAATGATATTTTACAGCTAAAGTTCTGATGGAAACGATTAGTAAAATGGTAAAAATCTGAATAATTGTATAAGAAAGATTGGTGAAAGTTGTCAATAATAAAAATGTAGAACCTCCAATAATACAAGCACTTGCGTAAATTTCTTTCCTGAAAATTAAGGGAATTCTGTTTAGTAAAATATCTCGTATAATTCCGCCGAAACATCCTGTTATGGTTCCTAATCCTATACAAATTAGTGGATGAATGTCTACATTTAAGCCTTTCTGAACGCCAATTATAGTAAATAATCCCAATCCGAAACTGTCAAAAATAAATAAAGTTACTTTGAAGTTTTTCTCAATAGATTTAAAAATCATTGAAAAAATACTTGTCGCTAAAATTAATCCGCACATCAAAAGATCATGCATCCAGAAAACCGGAATTCCCAGCAATAAATCACGCACCGTTCCGCCACCAACTGATGTAACGAAAGCAATAATTAAAACTCCAAACGGATCTAATCTTTTCTGCATTGCCGCAAAACTTCCCGACATCGAAAATGATATCGTACCGAGAACTTCTATTGCAAAATTGATTTGTTCGTGCATTCCTGATAAATGATAGTCGATAAATGATAGTCGATTAAATGTCTAAAATCATTAATCTCTTATCATTTATCATTTATTTTTTTTCTACTCTTACAGATTCCGGAACCAAAAGTTCATATTCTCCTCCGTGATTGATGATTTCTCTTACAATACTGCTGCTGATAAAAGATTTTCCTGATGAGGTCAACAAGAAAACGGTTTCCAGTTTTTTGTGGGCTAAAGTTCGGTTGGTATGAGCAATTGCTTTTTCAAACTCAAAATCTGCAGGATTTCTAAGACCTCTGAGAATGAATTGAGCATTTTTTTCAAAGCAATAATCTACCGTTAAACCTTCGAAATGATCTACTTCAACATTCGGGAATTCCGCAACTGAATTTTGAATAAATTCTATCCTTTTTTCTAAAGGAAACATATATTTTTTTTGAGAATTTTGCCCTATAGCAATAATTACTTTATCGAAAAGTGCCGCAGCTCTCTCAATAATATCGTAATGTCCTAATGTAATCGGATCAAATGACCCAGGGAAAACAGCGATTTTCATATCCTAGTTGTTTTCGTTTGATTTTTCGTAAAACAGTCTTAAGTTTTCAAGGTTCAGACTGCAGTTATTATTTAAAACGTGGTTGGAAGATAAATTCAAAATTAGATTATTTCTTCCTATAATTTTTGAATTTTTGTAAAACTTTTCAAGTGGTCGAAAATTAATAATGTTTTCAAAATTTCCATCTTCACTTTTCTTTATAATCCCTGAAAACAAGACTGTTTTGTCCAAAGAAGAGATTTCAAAATAATTTGGAGCCGTTTCATTGTCAATTACAACATCATGTTTCATGACATATTCAAAACATTTTTGTTTATCCAGATAAATAGCCTCTCCTATAAAACCGACCTGTTTAGCATCAGAATCATTCTTTGGAAGATCCAATTCAAGCGTTTTTACATTTTGGGAAAATGAAAAAAAAGGAATGATAAATAAAATGATCGATATTTTATTCATTATTTCTTTTATTAAGAGCTTTTTCAACCTCGTTTCCACAAAGATCTGTTATAGAAATCCCATAGATTTTAGCCTGTTGCGGAAGAATACTTGCCGGAGAAAACCCAGGATTGGTGTTCATCTCCAACATATAAGGAATTCCATCCATTAAAATAAATTCGCTTCTCGAAAAACCGCTCATTCCAAGAGAATTGTAGGCTCTTTTTGCAATTTCTTCCACTCTGATTCTGGTTTCATCGTCGATTCTTGCAGGGGTAATTTCTTCCGAAGCACCTTCATATTTAGCTTCATAATCAAAAAATTCGTTTTTAGGGACAATTTCCGTAATTCCTAAAACGATCGTTTCACCTTTAAAATCAATGACTCCCACAGAAACTTCCATTCCGTCGAGGAAACTTTCAATTAAAATTTCATCATCTTCTTTAAAAGCAATTTCTGTTGCAGCAATTAATTCAGATTTTTCTTTCACCTTGGAAATTCCCAGTGATGAACCTGATTGATTAGGTTTTACAAAAACAGGGAGATTTAAGTTTTCGATAATTTCATCTACATTAATTTCTTCTCCTTTTCTTAAATAAACACTTTTCGCCGAAGGAATTCCGTATTTTGAAAGTACCGCTAAAGTATCTTTTTTATTGAATGTTAATGCACTTTGATAAAAATCACAACCGGTATATTTTTGTCCGATGGCATCCCAATAAGCCTGAAGAATTCCGTTTTCACCCGGAGTTCCGTGAATGATATTGAAACAAGCATCGAATTTCAATACTTCGTTGTCTAAAGTAACCGAAAAATCGCCTTTGTTAATTGGTTTTTTGTTTTCATTTTCATCCAAAAAGTACCATTCATCTTTCAGAATCACCACTTTATAGACATGATAAAGATCTCTGTCTAAGGAATCATATATTAATTGACCGCTTTTCAGAGAAACTTTGTATTCATCAGAATAGCCTCCCATAACTACGGCAACGTGCTTTTTGCTCATATCTATATTATCAAGTAAGGCAAATTTAAACATTTTATATATTGAAATAAATGAATTTCAAATTTTTTGAATGCAAAATTGAAATCTACTAAATAAAAACTTCAATATAAAATTATTAATTATCTTTGTCGTTATTATTAAAGGATTTTAAAGTATGTTTAAATCGCTTTTGAATTGGAAAGTTTTAGTCAATTTGTTAGTAGCCATCGGTGTTTTCGTAGGATTGGTGTGGCTTACTTTCCGTTGGTTGGAATATCATACCAATCATGGTCAGGAAATTCCTGTTCCGAATGTTATTAATAAATCAGTTCATGACGCTGTGAAAATATTAGAAGATGCAGGACTCGACTATGAAGTTGACAGTGCAGCTTATAATCCTAAATACAGACCGCTTCAAGTTTTGAAGGTTTATCCTTCTCCGGGATCTCGTGTAAAAGACGGAAGAGCGATTCAGCTGATGGTAAATCCTAAAAGCTGGGCTCCGGTTGCTGTTCCGGATGTTATCAATAAATATTCAGGATTGGCTTTCCAGAGATTGGAGCAGGTAGGCTTGAAGGTTAACGATACTATTTATGAACCGAGTATTCAGAAAGATGCGGTTTTAAGAATATTATTTAAAGGAAATTCAATAAAACCAGGAACCAAAATCCCTAGATTTTCAGTAATTGATGTTGTTGTAGGATCTGGTCCTATGCGAAATATTGCCATTCCGAATGTTGTTGGTTTAACGGTAAAAGATGCAAAAGCTTTAATTGCAAGAAATCTTTTTGAAGTAGGTCTTGTAGATTTTGAAGACGGAGGAAATGATGATTCGGATATTGTTTATTATCAGGATCCGGCTGCAGGAGATTCACGAGATCAGGGAATGCAGATTGATCTTTGGGCAAGTAAAAAAACACCAGCAGAATTACGGGGTAAGATTGAAATCCTTAATTCTACTTATCGTATGAAGGTTGATACCACTTTACCTCCGGTAAGATATGATGAAGTACCGAATTTTCAGGATGCGCCCGTGATTGATGCAACTCCGACTCCGGTAAGTCCACCTAAAAAAGACGTTCCAAAAACGGATGCTGTAAAATCAAATGCAAGTTCAGGTTCAGCGAAAGCAACAACTTCAGTAGATAAGCCAAAACCTGCTACAACTCCAACATCCGATAAGCCTAAAGCTAAAAAGATGATTATAAATTAATTTTTAATTAAATATAAAAATAAGGCTTCAACTTTAATTATGTTGAAGCCTTTTATATAAAAGAAAGCAATGACAGAAGATAACGACGATTTTTTAGACGAAGAATTTTTAGATGCTAATACGAATGTTGACATTGATATCGATGATGAAAATAAAGGACTTTATGAACATCTGAACATTACTGTTGATCCTAAACAGGAACCTTTAAGAATAGATAAGTTTTTATTCAATTTTAGACAAAATTCTTCGAGAAATAAAATTTCACAGACTTGTCGTGCAGGAAATGTTATCGTAAACGGTGCTCCTGTAAAGCAAAACTATAGAGTTAAACCCTATGATCAGGTTTCTGTTTTATTAACTCGTCCTCCTCGCGAAAATATTATCATTCCACAAGATATTCCTATCAATATTGTTTATGAAGACGATGATTTGGTTGTCGTTGATAAAAATCCGGGAATGGTTGTTCATCCGGGATTCGGAAACTGGGATGGAACTTTAGTCAATGCTCTGGCTTTCCATTTTCAGAAAAACGGAGCAAAATCAGATTTAGAAAGAGTCGGGTTGGTTCACAGGATCGATAAAGATACTTCCGGGCTTTTAGTTATTGCTAAAAATGAATATGCTTTAAGTTTCCTTGCAAAGCAGTTTTTCGAAAGAAAAACCAAGCGTTTGTATTGGGCTTTTGTTTGGGGGAATGTAAAAGACGATGAGGGGACTATTACGGGGCATATAGGAAGACATCCGAAAAATAGAATGCAGATGTACACTTATGTTGACGGAAGTCAAGGTAAGCATGCTGTCACGCATTTTAAGGTCTTGGAACGATTTAAATATATGACTTGGGTAGAATGTAAGCTTGAAACAGGAAGAACGCACCAAATTCGAGCGCACTTTAAACATATCGGTCATACGCTGTTTAACGATGAACGTTATGAGGGTAGTGTGGCGCTTCGGGGTGTTAACCTACCTAAGTATAAGCAGTTTATAAAAAATGTGTTTGAAATATTACCAAGACATGCTCTCCATGCCCATACTTTAGGATTTATACACCCAACTACTAAAAAGGAATTGTATTTTGAGAGCCCAATGCCTCCAGATATGGCGGATGCTGTAAAAAAATGGAGAAATTATTTAGAAAACTAAAAATATATTGAGATTTTTTTTATATTTGTTGAATTGAAATCAAGATTTGTTATGAGAAAACTATATGCTATCGTATGTTTAGCTCTTTTGTCGAATGCATACAAAGCACAAGAATCACTACCATACTATCAACAATATCTTTTGGATGGTGAGTTCCTGTTCAACCCTGCTCAATACGGTAAAACGGACTACGTACAACTTAACTTAAACTATCAACAACAATTTTCAAAATTTAGCGAGTCTCCAAATGTTCAGTCTGTGGGGATCAACGCAAATATTTTTGATAGAGTTGGAGCGGGTCTTTCCGTTTTTAGAGATAGCAACGGTCCTATTTCAGCAGGAGGTATTACAGCAGGAGCATCTTATTTTATCCCACTAAGCAGTGAAGGAGAAAGACAAGATCAGTTTTCTTTTGGTACAAGTGTGAACTTCTACAATATGAATTTTGACTATTCTAAAATTAATACTGAAGACGGTTACGATCCATTGTTGCAAGGAAATGAAAGCAACATCTTTATGGCATATGCTAACTTCGGTTTAGCTGCAACGTACAGAGGTTTATTCGGGGGAGTTTCTGTGAATGATATCGCATTAAGTAATGACGAATCTATCGTAAACAATTATGAGCCTTCTCCAATCAAATTCTTTTTAAACTTAGGATACGACTGGAAAATTGCAGATAACATCGCAATTACACCTTCAGCTTTAATCAACCTGAATACAAACTCAACGAGAATGATGGACTTAAACCTTATGGCTACATTCTCAAACGATATCAACGCTTTCTCTTTCGGGGTAAGCTACAGAGGAGTTCAAAACAGATTTGACAATCAGCAGTTGAGCATCTCTCCAATTGTGAAAGTAAGATTTAACAAATTTATGATTGGGGCTACTTACAACCTTGGAATGTCTGATATTCAGACTTACGGAGGGAATAGCTTTATGCTTGGTTTAGGTTATAACTTCGATAACTTTATTAATCATAGAGGATTTAGATATTAATCAATTTAATTTAAATAAATTTGAGCTCTGAAATTTTTCAGAGCTTTTTTTATGATTTACATTCACATTCCTTTCTGCAAACAGAAATGCAGCTATTGCAATTTTCATTTTTCTACTTCTTTGAATTTTAAAGATGAAATGCTGGATGCAATGAAAAAGGAAATCTTCCTTCGAAAAGACGAACTCCAAAACAAGAGCATTCAGTCGCTTTATTTTGGTGGCGGAACTCCTTCTGTGCTTTCTGCGGATGAAATCAAGTCTTTAATCGATGAGGTTTTAAAATATTTCAGTTTTAATAATGATATTGAAATTACTTTAGAAGCCAATCCCGATGATTTGAGTAGTGCATTTCTGAAAGAATTATCAAGTTCTTCAGTCAATCGTTTATCAATTGGAACCCAAAGTTTCTTTGATGAAGATTTGAAATTGATGAATCGTGCGCATAATGCTTCAGAAGCAGAAAGTTCGATCAAAAGAGCACAGGATTTTGGCTTTGAAAATTTAAGTATTGATTTAATTTACGGATCACCAACTTCTAATCTTGAAATTTGGAAAGAAAATTTAAACAAAACAATTGCACTTGAAATTCCTCATATTTCTTCCTACGCTTTAACGGTTGAACCAAAAACGGCTTTAGAAAACTGGATAGCAAAAGGAAAAGTTTCAAATCCAAAAGAAGAAGAGCAGAATCGGGAGTTTTATTATATGATTGATTTCCTGAAAGATCATGGTTTCGATCATTATGAAGTTTCTAATTTTGCAAAACCTGGATTTTATTCAAGACACAATTCTGCCTATTGGAAATATCAGGAATATTTAGGAATCGGTCCTTCTGCACATTCTTACAACGGAACAGATATCAGAAGCTGGAATATCGCAAACAATCAACAATATATAAAGAAATTATACTCAAATATTTTGGCAAAAGAAACTGAAATTCTTTCTCAACAAGATCAGTTCAACGAGATGATTATGATTGGATTAAGAACAATTTGGGGGGTTGATTTGGAAAGTTTGAATCAAAAATTTTCTAATAGTATTTTAGACCATTTTAATAAAGAAATTAAAAATAAACTGGAAGAAGAAATTCTCAAAATTGAAAATAATCACCTGAAAATTCCGGAAAAACATTGGTTTATGGCAGACGGAATTGCTTCTGATCTCTTCCAAGTTTAAAAATATCAAATCTCGAATCTCAAATTTAAAATCTTTAAGTATTTTTGTATCAAAATTTCAATCCTTTTGAAAACTAAAAAACAAGATTATTCGCATCTTTCAGCAAAACAGCCCATTGGAATTTTTGACAGTGGTGTTGGAGGTTTAACGGTTGCAAAAGAAATTAAAAGACTTCTTCCGCATGAAGATTTGATTTATTTTGGAGACACAAAACACCTTCCTTATGGAGAAAAGTCGAAAGAAGCGATTATAGGATATTCTACGAAAATTTCTAATTTCCTTTTAGAACAAAACTGTAAAGCGATTGTAATTGCTTGTAATACGGCTACAGCAAATGCTTTGAATGAAGTGATGGAATCTGTTGCCGGAAAAGTTCCTGTAATTGATGTAATCAATCCTGTAGCAGAAAAAGTTTCATACGAAATTCATAATAATGTGGGAGTAATTGCTACGAAAGCGACTGTAAATTCAGGTTTGTACAAAAAAAGCATCCGAAAACACAACAAATTTATCAAAGTTGATGAACTGGCGACGCCACTTTTGGTTCCTGCGATTGAAGAGGGGTTCAAAAATCATCCGATCACACACTCGATTATTTACAATTATCTGAGCAATGCTAAATTAAAAAATATTGAAACGTTGATTCTCGGTTGTACCCATTATCCACTTTTGATTGATGAGATTAAACAGTATTACGGAAACCGTGTTCGCGTGATTGATTCACCGAATATTGTGGCGAATCATTTAACGATTATTTTAGATAAATATCATTTGTTAAACGAAAATAATCCTAAGCCGACCTACAAGTTTTATCTTTCGGATATTACTAAGAATTTCGAGAAAATATCAAAAAAATTCTTTGGGAAAACAATAGATTTAGAACATAAGGTTTTATAAAACGAAAAAGACTCAATTTGAGTCTTTTTTTTATTCTGTAGTATCGATGTTTTCTGTTTCTATATCAAGTTCTGCTTCCTGATTAGGTTCATAAAAACTAAAACTCACATTTCCGTATTTTCGGGTAAATTTATAATTCGGATGATCCAGTTTTAATCTGCTTTGATGTTCTACAATCAGAACTCCATTTGGTTTTAGATATTTATTTTTTAAAACTAAAGAAAGCAGTTCGTGATATTTTTTTTCTTCGGTTTCAAACGGAGCATCAGCGAAAACAATTTCGTAAGATTTTTTATTTCTGAATTTTTTCAGCCAGTCAAAAACATCTCCACGTTGCGTACTTACCTGCAAACTCATATCCAATTCTGAAGCGACTGAATTGATGAAAGATGTATGTTTTGGATTCATTTCAACCGAAGTCACATCTTTACAACCTCTTGAAGCAAATTCAAACGTGATAGAACCAATTCCCGCAAAAAGATCAAGAACTGAGATTGACTGCATATCGTAAGTGTTTTCCAAAATACTGAAAAGCGCCTCTTTTGCAAAATCGGTAGTAGGTCTTACATCAAAGTTTTTGGGAGCGGCTATTTTTTTTGCTTTCCATTTACCGGAAATTATTCTGTACATTTTTGTTAGGTTTTAGATGATAGGTAAAAGGTAGCAGTAGAAACTAAATCCTAAAAACTGCATCCTGCAACCTAATTAAGGATGAAATTCTTATTCGGAACATTATCATAAACAACTTTCAGATTTTTTACAAATTTCTGAAGTTCTGATATAAATGTTTCGTTTTCTGTGGTTTCGCCATAAACGTAAAAATTAGTTTCGTTGATTCCAAAACCGATTTTACTTAAAGTAAACATGACGAAATAAAGAAAATCTACTTCCGAATTGACATCCAGATTATTATAAAGGATGATTTTTTTATTTGAAATGGCAAAAAATTCACACTGATTATGATAAAGATTGATGTGAATTTCTTTGTTATTCTTATTATTGATTGAATTCAAAAACTTTTCTCCCGAAAAATTAAATCTCACAGGAATTGAAAGATCTTTTATTTTCTGATAAAAGCTTTTTGGAAACGTATAATAAAACTGGACTTTGAATTTCTTGTTCACAGAAAGCATCAGTTCTTCATTTTCTTTGTCAACAGGTGCATTGAAAGCAATCAATTGATATCCAGAATCGTGGTCTTCAAAACCTTCAGGCATTAAAGTGAAATGATTCAGCGCAGAAATAACAGAAACTTCGTCATATCTTTGCTTTAAAAGAACATCTTCCAGTTTTTCTGAGATGAAATTTTTTGGCGATTCTTCGTCTACGAAATACGATTTCTCTTCCAAAACACTTTTGTTTTTGGTGATTTGGTAAATCAGTCCGTCTTTGGTAAAAAGTAAATTTAGTACGTTCATATTACAATTGTTGCAAATTTAGTGAAATTCTACCATTACCGCACCCGATTGATGATGAAGTATTTCCTTATTGTAAAAATCTAAACCTGTTTGACTTTCAAGTACGTCCCATACTAAGTTTTGAAGTACTCCATCTCCAATTCCGTGTACGATTTCGAGTCTTTTCAAATGATTTTTTCTGCAGAAATTTATAGTCTGAATTAATTTTTCCTTTTGCATGAACAATCTTTCAAAACTATCATAATCATTAGGATTTTTAACTAAATTATTGAAATGTAAGTCAAGAATCAAAGGGTTTTTATCGTGTTTTTTTGAAATAAATTTTTTAGTTTCAGCTTTTTTTACAATTTTAATATTATCATAAATCTCAGCATTTTTCGGAACCAGTTTTTCTTTCGAATATTGATAAGTAAAACCATATTCATCCTTAAAAACAACGATATTTCCATTCACTGAAGTAATTACTCCACCTAAATCTTCATCTACTACTGAAACTTTATCACCAATTTTCATTTTTTCTTACCGCTAATTAACACAAATGTTTTACACCAATTTTCACGAAATTCTTAGTCTTAGTCGTGAAAAATATTTGTGGCGTTTGTGTTTCAAATTATACTTTTGGCCCTAATTCAATGATCGCCAAATCTTTTATTTCTTCTCCATCAACTACAAACTGCATCATCGTCCTCATTTTATGCCATCCTTGTTTTCCGCAAGCTCCGGGATTGAGATGAAGCAATTTATTTTTATCATCATACATGGCTTTTAAAATATGAGAATGCCCTGAAATAAATAATTTTGGAGCCTTTTCTGAAATTTCTTTTTTTGTTAACGGAGTATATTTTCCGGGATATCCGCCAATGTGAATCATCAAAACTTCCACTTTTTCGCAGAAAAATCGATTGACTTCCGGAAATTCAGAACGGATTTTTGCGCCGTCAATATTTCCCCAAACTCCTTTTAAAGGTTTTATTTTTTCAAGCTGTTCAATGATTTCAAAGCTTCCAAAATCACCACAATGCCAAATTTCATCAGCCTGTTTAGCATAATCTAAAATTCTGTCATCAATATAAGAATGAGAATCGGAGAGAAGAAGGATTTTGGTCATATTTAATTTAAGCTCTTTTTTTGAAAATCCAAATTTACTTAATAATACTGAATTGATTAAATTTGGAGAAATTTAAAAATAATGAAGCATAACTTCTCTTTATTCCTACTTTTTATTTCTTTCATCTCTTTTGCTCAGGTTGAAGAAAAAAAAATGGATGAATTAATTCAAAATACTTTAAAAACTTTCGATGTTCCGGGAATGTCGGTTGGTGTTATTAAAGACGGAAAAGTAATTTACTCTAAAGGTTTTGGAGTACGTTCTTTAACGACGAAACAACCGATGGATGATAACACTCTGGTCGGAATTGCATCCAATTCAAAAGGATTTACCTGTACTGCTTTGGCAATTTTAGCAGATGAAGGAAAATTAGACTGGGACGATAAGGTTTCAAAATATATTCCGGAATTTCAGATGTATGATCCTTATGTTTCTCAAAACGTTACCATTAAAGATTTGGTGACGCATAGAGCCGGATTAGGTTTAGGACAAGGAGATTTGATGTTTTTTCCGGAAGGTGGAAATTTAACGGTGAAAGATATCGTTCATAATGTAAGATATTTAAAACCTGAAAACCCTTTCAGAACAACTTTAGACTATAATAACATCATGTTTATTGTTGCAGGAGAAGTGATTACCAGAATTTCAGGATTAAGCTGGGCAGATTTTATTGAACAAAGAATTTTGAAACCTGTCGGAATGACTTCAAGTTTCGGAAGTTACAACAGAGCAAAAGCCGTTTCAAATAAAATTGATGCACACGCTCCGGTTGACGGAAAAGCAATTGCCGTTCCTCACGACTGGAACGAAACAGGAAATGCCGCGGGCGGAATTATGAGTAACATTAAAGACATGACGACTTGGGCAGAATGTCTTCTGAATAATTTTACGACTAAAGACGGAAAGAAATTAGTTTCAGATAAAAATATTCAGCAGCTTTGGAGTCTTCAGATTCCGGAAGCTATTGCAATGAAAAATCCTTATGATACAAGTTTTTACGGATATGGATTAGGATGGTTCTTAAGTGACGTGAAAGGCCATAAGCAAATTCAACATACCGGTGGATTGATTGGAACAGTAACTCAGTTTACTTTAATTCCTGATATGAAATTGGGTATTATCGTTTTAACGAATCAACAATCCGGAGCAGCATTTAGTGCGATAACCAATACGGTGAAAGACTCTTATTTAGGAGTTGCTGACAGAAACTGGCTTAAAACTTACGGTGACAGAATGCAAAAAGTGGAGGCAGAATACAACAAACAAAAGAAAGAAGTTTTTGCAAAGTCTGAAGCATTCAAAAAGGAAAAAAGCCTACAGCCAAAAGCAGAACAGTTTGTCGGGAAATACAACGATGTATGGTTTGGAGATGTCGAAATTATTCAACAAGGAAATACGTATAGAATTTCTTGTAAGAACTCTCCAAGGCTGAAAGGTGAGTTGCTCCCTTTTTCAAATAATACTTTCATTATTAAATGGGACGACAGAAGTTATGATGCCGATGCGTATCTAATTTTTAATTATGATGAAAACGGAAAGGCCGAATCTGCAAAAATAAAAGCAATTTCAGATATTACTGATTTCAGTTTTGATTTTGATGATTTGGATTTGAAAAGAAAATAAATTTTATTATAAGCAAATAATTTAAATCAATTATTGTAAGGTATGAATGATTGGGAAGAAATAAAAAAGAAAATACTATTATTTGGAGAAGATGACTATGTATTTGCAGATATGTTCATCTCAATTGTTAATGAATATGAAAATATTCATAACA
Source organism: Chryseobacterium luquanense (assembly GCF_026460945.1). GTDB lineage: Bacteria > Bacteroidota > Bacteroidia > Flavobacteriales > Weeksellaceae > Chryseobacterium > Chryseobacterium luquanense. The sequence continues at coordinate 422,225 of NZ_JAOVZV010000003.1, read as the reverse complement.
TAGAAGATTTGAAGATTTATGCAATGGCAATGTTAAATGAATTGATGGAAAGTAATCTGATTAAAATATTTCTTCTTAAAAAAGATGAAAAAAACATTCTTATCAATGAAGAGTATAGCTTTAAAACTCCTGAACAAAAGAAGGATCTAATTAAAATAATTGATGAAAGATGGAAAGCTTTACAATATAGACTTCCGAATCCTGATGAAATATTTTGGGTGACTTCTGATTTGTGTATCGATAGAAACGCGCTTTAGCCCGTTTTTTTTGTTTATCGGCAAATTGGCTTTAGCCAAAACTTAAATGAAATTTTACATTTAGAAATATTGAACCACCCCGTCAAAAATTCTTTCGAATTTTCGCCACCCCTCCAAAGGAGAGGAATTTCACACGTGTATATTTAAATTAAATTTTCCCGGGTTCATAAAAGAAGAGCAGCTTTTTATTGGCGCTGTCAAACTGCGACCAAGAATCACATTCAATTTGAAAACCGGCAACACCGCAAGTCGGAAAATGGAAAATATCTTCAGAAATAGAATTGGCAAAATTAGAAATACCATTATTGTGTGAGAAAAATGCAACCGAATTTAAATCGTCATTTAAATCATAAATCACAGACTGGAAATTATTTTCAGAAGGATTATAGAGTTTTTCGTTGGTTCCGAAATTTAAATTGTAAGTCTGATTAAAAATTTTACAAGTACCTAAAGCTCGTACAGCCGGGCTGGAAAGCAAATAATCAATACCAATGCTGTTGCTTTTTAAAAATTTAGACATCTTCAGAGCGTCTAGTAATCCTTTGTCTGCCAAAGGTCTGTCAAAGTCGTTGGTTTCTTCCGGCCAGTCGCTTTTTGCATGTCTTACGAGAATCAATTGCTTCATAATCTTGAGTTTAGGTTATATAAAATTATAAAAAAATTAATGTAAATAAAACATGATTTATAAAAAAAACTGTGTTAGGAATAAAATGAGTAAAATTTCTTAAATTTGCAGACTTATGGGACAGATCATTGCTATAGACTATGGTAAAGCACGTTGTGGCGTTGCAGCAACCGATGATATGAAGATTATTGCAAGTGGTCTTGATACTGTGGAAACTCGTTTTCTGATAGATTTTTTTAAAAAATATTTCATTGAGAACAGTGTGGAGGCAGTTGTTGTAGGGCTTCCTGTAGATTTAAAAGGTAATATTTCCGAAGTGGAAACCGATATTTTAGGATTTATAGAAAACTTTAAAAAAGAATTTCCTCAGATAGAAGTTCACCGTTTAGATGAAAGATTTACCTCAAAAATGGCTTCGTTTTTTATTTCACAAAGTGGGAAAAGCAAAAAACAGAGACAACAAAAAGGATTGATAGATAAAGTAAGTGCAACCATCATATTGCAGAATTTTTTAGAACAAAAAACAAGATGATTTTACCAATAAGAGCTTTTGGAGATCCTGTTTTAAGAAAAACGGGAAAAGAGATAGACAAAAATTATCCAGATCTGCAGGAATTGATTGATAATATGTTTGAAACCATGTACAGTGCAAACGGTATTGGTCTGGCTGCACCGCAGATTGGTTTAGATATAAGGTTGTTTATCGTAGATGTTACACCTTTGGCAGAAGATGAAGATTACGAAGATATTGCTGAAGAGCTGAAAGACTTCAAAAAAGTGTTCATTAATGCAAAAATTCTTGAAGAATCGGGTGAAGAGTGGAAATTTAACGAAGGCTGCCTTTCGATTCCTGATGTGAGAGAAGATGTGAAAAGAAAGAGCACGATTTTGATCGAATATTACGACGAAAATTTTGTGAAGCATACAGAAACTTTTTCCGATATTAGAGCCCGCGTAATTCAGCACGAATATGATCATATAGAAGGTACGCTTTTTACCGATCATTTAAGCTCGCTGAAGAAAAAGCTGGTAAAGGGAAAACTAACAAAAATCACTCAGGGAGAGGTTTCGATTAGCTATAAAATGAGATTTCCAAAATAATTTAAACTAAGAAATATATTAATATAAAAAGCGTTATAGCTTTTACTGAAATTAAAAAAATAAAATTATGCTGTTAGAAAAAATAATTTCGATTTCCGGAAAACCGGGTCTTTACAAATTGGTGTCACAGTTGAAAAACGGATTCATTATTGAAGAAGTTACTACAAAAAAGAAGGTAAGCATCGGTAATTCAAGTCAAGTTAGCTTGTTGGATAATATTGCTATGTTTACTTTTGATAAAGAAGTTCCTTTGTTTGAAGTTTTCGAAAATATCGCTAAAAACTACGAGTACAAAGAAACTATTTCTCACAAATCTACAGAAGATGAGTTGAAAGAGTTTATGACTGCGTCTCTTCCAAACTATGATACAGACAGAGTTTACTTTTCTGATATTAAAAAATTGGCTCAATGGTATAACATCCTTCACAAAGCAGGATACATCACCCCTGAAAGCTTCGTAAAAGCAGAAGCAGAAACTGTAGAAGGTGAAGCTACAGACGAAGTTAACATTGAGAAAGATGCTCCCAAAAAAGCAGCTCCGAAAGCAGACAAGCCTGCAACTCCGAAAGTAAAAGCTAGTACAGGAGCTAAAGCAGCTACAAAAAGTACACACAGAAAAATGGGATAATTCGATTTATCTGAATTTATATAAAACCTTGTCAGAAATGATAAGGTTTTTTTGTTTTTAAGTTGGATTAACGAGGGCGCAAAATTATTTTAACTGATCATTTTAGGCGTAAGGATTTTTTATCTTCGATACAATTTAGGACTTGTCACTAAAATATTCTATATATAAAACTTGCTAAAAACCTTTGATTTTTTCGAGCCTTAAAAAGGAATGAAGTTAAAATCTTTGCGCCTTTGCGAAAACCAACAAAAAGATTTACCTTAAATTTGCATCACTTTGAATTCTCAAATTATGAATACCAGACAAGAAAAACTCGAAGCTTTCGGAAGATTATTAGACATTATGGATGATCTTCGTGAAAAATGTCCGTGGGATCAAAAACAGACTTTACAGACACTTCGTCATTTAACTTTGGAAGAAACTTACGAGCTTTCTGATGCGCTTTTGCAGGAAGATTTAACGGAAATAAAAAAAGAGCTTGGTGACGTTTTATTGCATTTGGTTTTTTATGCGAAAATAGGTTCTGAAAAAGAAAGTTTTGATATTGCTGATGTGATTAATTCTTTAAACGAAAAACTGATTTTCCGTCATCCTCATATTTATGGTGATACTAAGGTGAAAGATGAAGAAGAAGTAAAACAGAACTGGGAAAAACTGAAACTGAAGGAAGGCAACAAATCTATTTTGGGTGGAGTTCCGAAAGGATTACCAAGTTTGGTGAAAGCTTACAGAATTCAGGATAAAGTAAAAGGAATTGGTTTTGAATTTCACGATGCCGAAGATGCCTGGAAAAAAGTGGATGAAGAAATTCAGGAATTCCATGCGGAAACCAATTTAGATAAGAAAGAACAGGAATTGGGAGATGTATTTTTCTCTTTGATCAATTATGCCCGAATTTCAGGCTTAAACCCAGATTCAGCATTGGAAAGAACGAATATTAAATTCATTTCAAGATTCCAGAAAATGGAACAGCTTGCAGCTGAGGCAGATTTAAAATTAGGCGAAATGTCTTTGGAAGAAATGGATGTTCTTTGGGAAAAAGCAAAGCTTCAAGATAGAAATTAATGAAAATAAATCATCCCTCACAAAGCAGATTTCAGTATTTAATTGAAATTAAAAAAACAGAACGGAAATGGCATTTTCCGTTTTTAGCTGCTCTATGCATCGGAAGTCCGCTGCTTTTGGGATGGTTTTTAGGAAAACCTAATTTTGGAAGTTTGTCGAGTTTAGGAGCTTTAGTCATTTTATATTTTACACAAGCTCCGATTAGTCAAAGGATGGTTCATTTGGCAGTGTGTGCTTTTGGGATGATATTTTCGTTTGCGGTAAGCTTATGTTTCAATTTTAATGTATATTTTGGTGCTTTAGCACTGGGAATTGTCGCTTTTTTATCGCATTTTATCACCAATTATTATAAAATTCCGCCGCCGGGAAATTTCTTTTTCATCATGGTTGCGGCAATGGCAAGTAATTTTAAGTTCGATATGGAAATGATTCCAACAAGAATCGGACTTTTCGCAATGGGAACGATTTTATCGTGTTCATTTGCATTTATTTATTCGGTTTTTGTAGAAAAATCTGCGGTTATCAATATTCCAAGAAGAACGTTCAGAAAAAAACGATACACAAAATTTGTAGAAAGCGGAATTATTGCTGTTTTTATGACTTTAACTTTAATTATCGGACATTTACTGAAATTCCAAAATACGTACTGGATTTCCATCTCAACAATAGCAATTATTCAAGGACGAAATTTTGAGCATGTACGACAGAGAAATCTCCACCGGATTATCGGAACTTTCGTTGGACTTGGCCTTGCGTGGAACATTCTTTATTTTGATCCTGAGAAAATTGTGATGATTTTTATAATTATGATTCTCCAGTTTATTGTGGAATTGATGATTGTAAGAAACTATGGTTTTGCTGTGATTTTCCTAACTCCTTTAACGATTCTTCTTGTTGAAACAGGAAGTTTAATGCATCATAATGTCACAGAATTGATGGAAGCAAGATTAATTGATACTATTATTGGAAGTTTAATGGGATTAAGTGCAGGATTTTTGCTCTATCATCAGCAAACAATTAATAATTTGGAAAAGAGTGTGAGATTTTCTTTTTTCCAGTTTAAAAAATTGAAGAAATAAAAAAAATAACCATTAAGATTCATTTAAGGATGAAGAAATTGTAAGGAAACATCTGAGATATTCATTAAAAGTGCGCTCAGCTTAATTCAAATTTATTTGAAATTTAAAAAATCTTATCAACTCAAATGACTTAATGTTTAAATTTGAATTCTAAAAAATCTTTTAATTAAAAAGTAAACCATGAAATTTAACTACATATTCGCTTTGTTTTTATTGAGCTGTAATCCAAAAGCACAAGATTCTGCAGCAAAAACTGATGTTTTAAAAACAGAATTTTCCCTTCCAAAAAAGCTTAAAGAAGTTTCTGGAATTGCACTTTCTCAAGACCAAAAAACGATTTGGGCAATTGAAGATGCTGGAAATAAAAACGTAGTATATGGTTTAGATTTAAAAGGAAATCTTGTTGCCGATGTTTTAGTTGAAAATACTGAAAACAACGACTGGGAAGATATTACGAAAGATAAAGCAGGAAATATCTACATCGGAGATTTCGGTAATAATGATAATGACAGACAGAATCTTTCCATTCTTAAATTAGATCTGAAAGATGGCTCTCAAAAATCAACAAAAGTTGTACAAACCACTAAATTTCGTTACGAAGGACAAACTGAATTTCCACCTAAAAAGTCAAATTTACTGTACGATTGTGAAGCTTTTGTAGAAAAAGACGGTAACTTTTACCTGTTTACTAAAAACCGAAGTAAAGGTTTCGATGGAACTTTTCTGGTTTTTCAAATTCCTAACAAGGAAGGCGATTTTGAAGCGAAATTAATTGGTAAATTAAAGCTGGAAGGTGGTTATAATGATGCGGCAATTACTTCAGCTGCGATTAATTCTAAAGATCAAATTGTTTTATTAACGCACAAAAATGTATACAAAGTTTCAACTTTTTTTGATCATAATTTTACAACATCAGTTATTCAAAAAAACTCATTTAATCACAATTCTCAAAAAGAAGCTATAGTTTTTCTTGATGATAAAACCCTGCTGATTGCCGATGAAAAGGACAAAAAAGAGGGTGGGAATGTGTATCGTTTTGGATTCTAATCAAATTTAATAATACTGTAAAGTAGGTTTATTTTCCTCATACTTATTGGTCTTATGTAAAAGGCTAATAATTTCTTTGACTAGTTTTTCTTGATTTTCTGTTTTATCATTTGAGATAAATCCGTTCTTTAGATCTTTATTAGAAAATAAAATGCTGAAATTATATGAGATACCATCAATATTTAATTCTTCTATTCTTTGATAATCTTCATCAAAAAATGAATTAATTAAGATATTCAAATTCTTCAGTTCCTTATCGGAGAGATTGGTGAAATAAGGTTTAAGAGGTTTTCTTTTATCAATAAATTTTTCATAATCTTTTCTTCTCATTGGTGGAGGTGGCTCCGCAGAATGAGGATACATACTTTTGAAAATTAAATATTTTTTATCGAAGTTGATAATTACTTCGGTATTTTCTTTTAGTGAAGGTTGAAAATGGAAAACTAATAATTCGGGATATGATTTTTTATTTAAGACTACATTACTGTTGATTTGCTGTGATTTATCACTCATTTTTAGATCATAAAAAATATATCCAATAACAATTAAATTTAGAGCGAATACCAATAAAAAAATCTTTTTCATAGTTAAACAAATTAATTGGGTCCCTATCTAGAAATTCATTCCAACACCTCCGGAAATTCTTCCGCCATCAGATCCAATGAAGTAATCTAATCTTGCAGAGAACGACTCTAAAATATTCAACCAGAATCCTGCACCAACACCTTGATGCCATTTGTCGGACTGTTCTCTATCCATCCAAACTCTTCCCAAATCATAACCTACTAAAATTCCCATATTGGTAGGAACAATATTGTTTTTCACTCTTCCAAAGTCCCAACGAAGTTCTGCATTATTCACTAAATAAGATTTTCCGGCAAATCTTTCATTTCTGAAAGCACGCATTCCGTTGTTTCCACCTATTGCTGCAGCTTGGTAAAATTCAAAATTATTATTGTTGATAATCATTGCATTGGTTGAATTGGCAAAAACAAATTTTCCTTTTTTATCAATTTTTCTGAAAAGATTCATCGTTCCTTGAAAGGTTGCGAAATTTCTTTCGAATTCAGATAAATTGGCTTTCCAGCCGGCATTTAAAATTAATTCCAAACCTAAAGTAGGGAAAGCATTATTGTCAAAATTTTTAAAGCTGAAAGTATAATTCGCACCACCAAATTGTTGATTGTCGAAAACCTCAGATCTTACATCGGGCGAAACTGCTACAAATCGGTCGTCATTTCTCTGAACTTTCGAGTTTTCAAAAGTTAGTTGAAACTGATGTTTCAGATTGAGCCAGCTTGTTTTTGAAATAGAAGGTGCAAATTTAATCTGTGAAATTCTCACACGATTATAATCACGATTATCTTCATCAGCATCATTTATACTTTCATTTCCTAAGCCAAAAAATGTTCTTGCAAAATGGGGAGTTGTGTAAGTTGCATCAATTCCTGCGTCCCAACCGAAAGCTGCTTTTTTGAAAATTCCTTTATATCCTAGATTGAATCCGCCTGTTGCGGTGTATAGATTTGCACTTAAACTATGTTTCTGAGTAAAACGGTCACGGATGAAATTATTTACAGTATAATTAGCAACAATCCCTAAAATTACCCCATCATCGGGATTAAAATTGGCATTCGGATAACCTGCTACAAAGTTATATTTCGGATGTTTCCAGTTATAAGTATTCACATCGTAATCATCTGAAATATGTTTTGTTGCTCCTTTTGTTTCGTAAGTGTTTTTTTGAGATTTAAAATCATAAATTTTCACGTTTCTACCATTTGAAACATTGTAAACATCATGATTGTAACCTCCGATTAGACGAATATTAGTCTTAGATTTTCCGTCTCCCGAAACTTCATAAATATCATCATCATCCAAACCGTAGATCCAAAGTTCTTTTGTTTTTTTACCATCATAAACTTTCTCAAAAACGAGTTCTTCCGATTTGTTTTTATGGATTTTATATTGTTTAACTTCTACTGATTTTTCATTTTTAATAATGACAAATTTATCTTTATCTAAAGTTCCTACCAATGGCACTTTTTCCTGAAGAATGTTGTAATATTCAACTGCATTAGCTTCGATTTTTTCTTTTCTAAGCTTTAATTTTCTCTGAATATCGGCAATTGTTTCATCTTGAACCTCTTTCGGAAGATTTTTAAAAGCATTATCAATATCTGCATTGGTAAGATTTTGCTGAATAAATTTTGCTTGTTCGCTCCAGTTTTTTTCGGTAGAGCCTTTTAAGAAAATCAAATCTAACGGATAAGGCTCCATGTTTACCCATCGCACATTTTTCACTTCATCTTTGAAAGATTTCATGTGGCGAATCATCGGAATATTCATGATGAAATAGAAAGCAGCGCCGTCATAATTGCTGAAAGCCTGATCTCTGTCTCTCGGAATTGGTTTGTAAATAATCTTGTTTCCGACTTTATATTCTGCCCATTTCCATTGGTCTTCGTGACGGTCCCAATCTCCGATCAGCATATCAAAAATTCTGGCTCTGATGTACAAATCTTGATCAACAAAATATTTACTGTCTTTTCGCATATTTTTCAGCACATCGGAAGTCGAAAGAATATCTGAAGCGTTATCTAATGACTGCAGAGTTTTAGAATCAGAAGAAAAACGTTCTTCAATCATATACAATTCGTCACCGTAATTTTCATTGTACTTTCCTAAAGATTTTTGTTTTGGAATATAAAAAAGTTCAGGATTGCTGTGGAAAATTCCAAGTTTATCAATCATATTATTGACTGCAAAACCTGTAAAAGGGTGATTGGTAGTATAAAAATCAAGTAGAAATCTTTCCGGAAAAGTGTTGTTTAATTCATTTCCAAAATCATTTTTCTTAAAAGCTTGAGCATTTAAAAAACGGGTTGCACTTTTTTTAATTCCGCGCATGACAAATTCCTGTCCTTCATTGGTTCTCAGACGAAGACTGTTCGATTGATTTCCGCCACCTTCTCTGACTGGCGAATAACCAGGATTCATATCTGAAAGGTCTTTTGTTTTTGCCTCAATCGGAAGGGCGTAATATTTTCTGTAATGATCTCCCCAAAGCCAACGATAAACTTTTCCTTTTTGGGTTAATTTTTCAGCATAAATTGTTGAAGTGTAACTTGCAGGAATTGAACTTGGAAAATTATTTTCAAATACATTCGGTTTAGAAATGACAGAAATCTGAGTCAGTTTTTCCAGTTTATTATTCTTTGTCGAAAAATATTCAACGTCTGAACTTTGGTCTTTTCTTAAATTTAAAATAGCAAAACCGCTTCCGCCGTAAGAGAAATCGGTTTTCTCAACAATGGTTGAAGGATCAGTCTTTGAGCCGGCTCCGCTGATGATTTGTCTTATGTTTCTGTCTTCGTGATACTGTAAATTATGATCGTGACCTGACACGAATATTACATTTTCTTTATCCTGAACAATACTTTTCAGTCTATTGGCAAAATCTGCGTAATGTTTGTTGCTGATGTCTTCCATACTTGCTCCGGAAGAACTTCTCAACGTATTGATTACAGTTGCAACTCCAGGAACAGGTACTTTTCCTTTGAAAGCCGCAAGGTGAGATTTAGCAGAATTAAATCCGGCATGAACTCCCGAGCTGATTACCGGATGGTGAAGTGCTACAATGATTCTTTTATCCTGATTTTTTGTAATTAAATCTTTGAATTCTGTATAAAAATCTTCTCTGGTTTTGATGTCGCAACCTTTATTGATTCCCGGTTGTTTATCCCAATTAATTAATGCCCATTCAGAATCAACAACAATCAGTTTAATGTCTTTAGTTAAATTAATATCATCAATCGGACAGGAATTTTTAGGAAGGAAAGATTTCTTATCGTTAAGATATGTTTTCACAAATTCTTCCTGAGCTTTTAATCCGTCTAAACCGTGATACCAATCGTGATTTCCGGGAATAACCAACGTCTTACCTTTGAAGTTTTTGGTAATCGCCAATTGGTTTTCCATTTTTTCTTTTGCTAAAGGATATTCTTTATCATTTTCTTTTGGCATTCCGAGAGGGTAGATGTTGTCACCCAAAAAGATCAGCATCGAATTACTGTTGGCAGAATCTATTTTGTTTTTAAGAAAATCTAAAGTTTGCTGAGATTGCATTTCTTCAGCATTTCCGGCATCTCCAACCAAGAAAATCTGGAAGTCATTTTCTGCTTTTTGTTCAGATTTTTGTACTTCATGTAAGTTTTTACCCTTTTTTACGTTGTAGGTAGCACAAGATAAAAGAATTCCTGAAAGGAAAAGTGTTTTTCCTGCCGGTGATATTTTTTTTAAATAAGATTTAAAGGATAAATTCATACATTTACATTAAGAAAAATTTGGTGATGAACATCTTAGACAAAGCTAAAAATTATGTTGAAAACTTATTCAAAGATAAACTATCTTCTGTTTACTTTTATCATAATTTTATTCATACCACATATGCTGTTCAAAAAGCAGATGAAATCATAAAGCATACCAATTTGTCTGAAGTTGACAGAGAAAAAGTTTTGCTTGCATTGTGGTTTCATGATGTTGGATTTACAGATTGCAATGCGGAAGGTCATGAACAACGGAGTACGGTCATCATGAAAGAATTTCTGAAGAAAGATAATTTTTCTGACGAATACATCGATGAAGTTTCAAAACTGATTTTGGCAACGGAAAAATATCATCAGCCTCAAGGACTTTTGGAGGAAATCATGAAAGATGCAGATTTCAGTCATTTTGCAAGTCCGTTTTACAATGATTCTGCGGAAGCTTTGCGTAAAGAATGGGAATTAACGGGTGGAATGTGCTTCTCAAATGACGAATGGAATGTGATGAATGTGGATTTTCTTAAAAATAAGCATAAATATTTCACAGATTACGCCAAAGAAAATTGGGAGCCTCTTAAAATGAAGAATGTGAAAAAGCTTGAAAAAAAGCTTGATAAAGAAGATAAGCCAAAGAAAGATTTGGATAAATCTGATAAAAAAGATCAAAAATCGGATAGAAGTGTTGATACTTTGTTCAGAGTGACGTTGAATAATCATACCAGATTAAGCGATATCGCAGACAGCAAGGCGAATATTTTGCTTTCAGTAAATGCAATTATTATTTCAGTTTGTCTTTCTGTTTTGGTTCCCAAATTAGACGCTCCGAAAAATACGCATTTGATTATTCCTACATTTTTCCTTTTGATATCAAGTGTTCTGACGATTATTTTTGCCATTCTTTCGACAAAACCGAATGTGACGAAAGTGAATTTTACCAAACAGGATGTGGCAGACCGAAAAGTTAATCTTTTATTCTTTGGTAATTTTCATCAGATGAAATTTGATGATTATTTGGGTTCGATGCATGATTTAATCAAAGACCGTGACTATATTTATGATTCAATGACGAAAGATTTGTACTTTTTAGGCAAAGTTTTAGACAGAAAATATAAACTTCTTTCGATTACGTATCAGATTTTTATGGCAGGAATTGTGATCTCTGTGCTGTCTTTTGCGTATGCGTTTCTGACATTGTAATTATTTGAAATATTTTAACATAGCGCTTCTAAAAAAGCGAAATATTTAAGGTCATTCTACTTTATACACAGATTTGTTCATGTGAGCAACAAAATAAAGTTGAAGTTGTTAATTATGCTTTGTTTTGAAATTATTAAATTAAATAAGACATTTTAAGCCAAAGAAACTCTTATCGCCAACAGTCCTGAAATACCCTGTAAATCTTCAACTTTTAAGAATTCAACATCATTTTTAAGAAGACCTTTTTTCTGAAGTGTATTGATATACTGAAGATATTCTTTCTGATTTTCTAAACCGAAATAAACAATCACGATTTTTCCGGGACAGGTAATTCTCTCGTCTGAATTTTTTATATGCGCTTTGTCAATTCGTTTTTTGATGATTTCATAATAAGAATTATGAGCGCCATCAATGTCAAAACGTTTTTCATCCATTCGGAAACGAATGTCGAGTTTTTCATTATAAACAAAAATCAACGAAGCAATATCTAAAGGAACGGGCAGATTTTGCTTAAATTTCTGAAACTCAAGTTCCATATTGCAAATGGTTTCCAACTGCCAAAATCTAAGCTGATGCACATCTTTTTGCGAATAATCGGCATCGGGCGAAATGTTTTGTCCGATATACAAATTATGTTCTACGCCATCAGATTTAAACCTTTCATAATAATGAGGAAAAATTTCCTGAGCTTCAACCTGACTTTTGTCTAAAACATCCGCCAATTTTCTGTTCACCAAAGTAATTGATTCATCTAAACTACGGCGTTGATTATAAAAAAGCTGGTTTTGTAAAGTAATTTGCGAAGTATAGTTTTTAATTTTATTTTTTACTTCTTCCGTTGCATTGGTTTCCAGTTTTCCTTGAAGATAAGGATGAATTTCTTCACGGAGAAGTCGCTGAAATCTTTGTTCGGTATCGGCTTTTATTTCATTATTAAGTTCATTTTCAAAAATTTCTAAGGCTAAAAGATATTTTTCTGAATCTGAATTAATGGAAGTTAGAATATGATGAAGACATTCCAATTGATGATTCAGGTCAACTTTCATCAGATTAAAACGTTTTTCTGAAGAAGCTCTAATGTCTGAAAAACCAAAAAGAGGGGTTAGATTTTTAAATGAAATCTGCTTTAAAGTATAAATTTTCTTTGATAAAAAAGCATTGAAATATTTTTCGGCTTCATTTCTGAATTTCCAAACTACAGAATCGTGGATGGAAGTATATTCACGCTGGATAATCGCTTCAATCTGATTATTTCTTTCAAAACTGAAACGGTTGAGTGAAAATAGAATCATGTCGCTGAAAGATTCCAATTTCTTTAGTTTTAAACCATTTAAACTGTTCGCTATTGCTGAAGTAAACTCCATAATTGCCAACAATTCGCCATCTTTCATAATTGGAATAACCATAAAGCTACGGATTTCTGTATTTTTTAAAATGTCAAAAGAAGGCATTTTTTTCACTTCTTCATCAAGCTTATCAATGTCTGAAATGACAATAGGTTTTGAATTGTAGTTGATGTTTTCAAAAGCAGTTTTTCTTACTTCTTCATCGAAAGTATTCAACCAAAAATCGAGAATATGACTGGTGAATACATTTTCATAAATGGGAAGCGTTTCGAGTTTTTTATCTTTTTGATTGAAAAGCATTAAACCAAAATTCAACTCGGGAACATCGAAATAAGATTTAAATATCTCCTTTAAATTTTCATCTGGTGCTGGATTTTCAAGATCAACTTTGATAAGTGTTGATTTCAAATCTGATAAAGCCACTTCAGAAGTACAATCAATAAGAGAAATAATGGCAAATCCGCTCAAAATCCATGACTGAGGTGGAAAATATTTTTTCCAAAGTCTAATGTCGTCGATGTTTTCCAACAACATTGTAACAGTATCTTGGTCGGGAATTTTGGTATCTTTATCAGGATAAACATCTGTAAAATCTGAGTTTACTGTGATTTTATAATGTTTAATAATTCCTTCTTTATTCGGAATGTCATAGTAGAGTGGGAGTGTTGCGCGTAAATCTGCACTAAAATGTACCTGCAAAATAAGACAACAGCAGAAAATATAAAACTCATCTTCATCCACTTCCCTGAACCTTATTTCGAAGTCGGTTCCTGCATCGGCTAAAATATTTTTAAATCTTTCGGTGTAATTGAAGGTAATATTTGCTAACGGAATACTTGCCGCCTTAATCTCATTTTTAGTTAAACCTGTCGGAAAAAGGTCTGCCAATAAAAGTCTGATGAGGTCTTCGTGTTTTTCGAGCAGCGAAAGATCCTGAAAACCATCTCGAAGTTCTTTGAAGTTTTTCGTTTTTTCGATTAAGGACTCGGCATAGTTTGCACGATATTCTAAACGGTCATTATATCGAATATGCTCTAACACATCCAAATATTTTTTGAACGAAATAAATACCTGAAACGGACTATCTTCTTTGTAAAGCTGCGACAAAATCTGAAAAAAATTGTAAAGGTAAAGGTATGAAAAAAGGATTTTAAAGGAGAATAAGAAGCAATGAATATTTTGAAAATATTATTGTTTAAAAGAAAAACCGTTATTAAATAATAACGGTTTTGTTTTATCTGTCTTCCAAAAAAAATTGGTACTTATTTCTTAGGCTTCAAAGACAAGTTGTCTACATAAACAGCTTGATGAATACCATTTAACATAACTTTTAAACCTAAACTTGCATCTTTTTTCAAAGAAATATTGATTGTTTTTTTATCGCCTGTTATTTTTGAAGCTTTCACAATAGAAGCATAGGATTTTGTATCGGCTGGATTGTTAACGGACAATATTTCAAGTGTAGTTTCTCCTCCGTTGTCTGAAATATCAAAAGATAATGTGTAGTTTCCTGCTTTAACTTTTGGAGTCACCAAAACCATATTTTCTTTTGGACTCATCATCGAATAAAAAGTTACTTTTTTATCCTTTGCGTAAAGCATTGCTTTTCCAGGTTGAGCAGTCCAACATTTGTCGATGTCTTTCCAAGTATCAAAATTTTCTGTAAGTGTAGAAACTGTTTTACACTGTGCATTTGCTGTTAGAAATCCTCCAAAAGTAATGATTCCGGCAAGTACTATTTTTTTCATAAGTTATTTATAAATTATTGAGTAAAAATAGTTAAAAAAGATCTTGTTGTAAAGTTAAAATTTAATTATTTTGAATGATTCTAAATGTTTTTTATCATACAATAAGATTATTAATCTGAAGAAAACGTATCTTGTATAAAACTATAAACCATGCCTAATCAATTGTATCAACATATTGTAACATTAATTCCAGCCTTTGAAAGTGAAGTTGAAAAAGTGCTTCATTATTTTGAAAAACAGAGTTTTCCTAAAAATCATATTGTGATTAATGAAGGAAGTAAAGTAGATTGTTTTTACTTTGTTTTAAAAGGTTGTATGCAGATTTATTTTACGGATAATTCCGGAAAGAAGAACACAATTCATTTTGCCATTGAAAATTGGTGGGTGACAGAATACAATGCTTTCTTAGGTAATCCTGAAGCTCAATTTAATATTGCGACTTTAGAAGATACCGAAGTTTTAATGATTGAAAAGGAAAAATTCGAACAGTTGTTACTTGATTTTCCGTTTATGGGAATTTATTTTAATAAGGTTCACATGAGAGCTTATGGTGCTTCATTGTTGAAACAGAAAACTTTTGCGACGGTCAGTAAAAAAGATTTTCACTATTATTTCTGCACTCACTATCCTGATTTGGTAAAACGTTTTCCGGATGAAATTTTTGCTTCCTACATTGGAATTTCACTAGATGAATTGGATGTTTTAAATCAAAATTTTCGTTCTTAAACCAGTTTAAGATTTTTCAGAATGAAGTTTATGACCTTTGTTTTAGTAATTAATAAAAATTAAAACAATGAAAATAGTAATTATCGGTGGTAGTGGTCTTATCGGTTCTCAACTGACGAATCTTTTGAAAAATCAACATGAAGTTATCGCTGCATCACCTAATACAGGTGTGAATACTTTAACAGGTGAAGGTTTGGATGAAGCTCTTGAAAATACGGATGTTGTGGTAGATGTTTCAAACTCGCCATCTTTTGCGGACGATGATGTGATGAATTTTTTCAGAACTTCTACAACTAATCTTTTGGAAGCCGAACAAAAAGCAAATGTAAAACACCATATCGCTTTATCGGTTGTAGGAACTCAAAAACTAAGCGAAAGTGGTTATTTCAGAGCAAAACAAGTTCAGGAAAAACTTATCGGAGAGTCATCAGTTCCTTATTCTATCGTTCATGCAACACAGTTTTTTGAATTTGCAGGAGGTGTTGCAGCTTCAAGTGTAAAAGAAAACGGAATGTTTGTAACTGATGCTTTGGTACAGCCGATTGCAAGCTCAGAAGTTGCCGCATTTTTAGCAAAAACAGTAGAAGAAAAACCAAAATTTGGAATTGCTGAAATTGCAGGTCCTGAAAAAATGCCAATGAACAATTGGGTTGAAAATTACCTGAATGTAATGCAGCGTCCGTCAAATATTACTATTGAAAAAAATGCTCCTTACTTCGGTGCCGTTTTGGAAAATGATACCTTAATACCTGAAAAAGCGGTTTTTGAAAGTAAGATTAGATACGAAGACTGGATTTCTAATCCTCAAAACCAAAGATAAACTTTCACTATGAACGGATTCAGAGGTTTTTTGACAAGTTCTATCGGTAGAAAAGTTGTAATTGCAGCGACGGGTTTGTTTCTCATCAGTTTTCTGATAGTGCATTGCGGAGTTAACGCTTTGATATTTTTCAACGATGGAGGAGAGACTTTTAATATTGGTGCCCATTTTATGGGTACCAATCCGGTTATCCGGACTATTGAGATTTTTCTGATTATTGGTTTTCTGGTTCATATCATTCAGGGATTAATGATTTGGTGGCAGAATAAGAAAGCAAGACCTGTAGGTTATGCCATTAGTAAATCTTCACAAAACAGCACTTGGTACAGCCGAAGTATGGTGTTATTGGGAACTTTGTTACTTTTATTTTTAATCATTCATACGTCCAACTTTTGGATTCCCAACCGAACGAATCAGTTTGTTCATGGTGAAGAGCTTCCACTTTATGAAATGATGCTTGAGAAATTTCAGAATCCGCTTCAGGTTCTTTTGTATGTGTTTGGTTGTTTCTTATTGTTTTGGCATTTGCTTCATGGCTTCAAAAGTGCTTTTCAGTCTTTGGGTATGAATCATCAGAAATATAATTCTTTAATATTGTTTTCGGGAACTGTATTTTCCTATGTCGTGCCATTTATTATGGCGATGATGCCGGTTTGTATTTACTTGGGATGGATTGGAGAATAGGTTGGTTTTCAATATATAAGGGTTGAAAATAAAATATTAAAATATAAAGAATATTTGTAAACCTATCTTACATAGACTCTAAGCTCAAGAAAAGCCCGACCAAAAATATATTTTTAAAATAGAACTTAGAACGGCTGTACTTCGGCTGAAACAAATAGTCTTTCTATTCAATCTTTTCAGATGAGTTCTCAAATTGAGATTTTTTCTTTCAATTCCATTGGTTTCAAATCTTTTTGTGCTGTGAATTTCTTTTGGAATTAAATATTGATAATTTCTGAGTTTATCGGTATAATTTTTTTCAGGATTTGAATTGAGCAAAGTTTTTACAACTGCATTAAGTGTTTTGTTATTTCTTTTACCAATATAAAAACTTGCGACTTGTTTAGTTATTTTATCAATTGCATAAACCAACCAAATCGGATTGCTTTTCTTTCTTATAAAAATTCTCATTTCGTCTAATTCATAAGATTGATTAAGCTTTATGATGGGCATTTTAATTTCACCTGCAATTTCAATAATTCTTTTGAGCAGAGTGGTTGTTGATATTTTTAATACCCTTGCAATGCTTCTAATTCCTAAACCTTCTTTTGTAAAAAGAATAATTTTGCGGTTGATATTTCTCTTATAAGCCTTGTATCTAAAATGAAGTACACTTGTTGCTTTACATCTTTTACATTGATATCGTTGTTTCCCTTTACAAGTTTTACCATACTTTATAAACTCAGAAATATCACCAACACATTTGGAACATGAGTAATTCTCTACTTTCATATTTGTACTTTTTATTTATAAAACAAAACGAGTAATCATGAAGATTACTCGCTTTTTGATTGGTTTTTAATTGATTTCTTTGGGATGTCTTGTTAATAAAGGATACCAACATTTCTGAAACATTACCCTAGTCATTTGCGTATGTTTTTATCGACAAAAATAAACAAGAGTAGAGAATTATCTACTCTTGTTTTGATTGTTTAATTTTAAATTAGTGTTGATTTTCAATAGTTTGAATTTTGAAAAAGCTCCATCACTAACTTTGATACATTACCCATTACTGCAAAAGAGAATTTTATCATGTTTAAGATTACAACTATAATTAAAAATTCTATCTTGATTTATCCATTTGTTTTCACCAACTAATAATCCACCTGCAATTATATAATATGTAGATTTTTGTGATTTCAATTCAAATATTTTCATATCAAATCTTAAAAAATCTCTACTTATTTTTTTAGGTAAAGATTCTTCGGTAATCTCTCTAATACATAAACCCAAAAAATCAGATGGTAGATTAATATAACTTACTTCCCAGAATTCTAAATCTATATTACTAGATACACTATCAGTATAATTATCTTGGTCAGGATATTTCATTTCGCTACGTAAAAGTAGGGAAGAGTGACTCACTGTATAAGCCCATATTCTAAAATTTCTATTAGAATTATATATTATTTCCATTATTTAAAATTTATTAATAAGCATATGGTGAAAAGTTAGGTAATATCTGGTAATTATTACCAACTTTTCTATAGAATAGTGTTTTGCTTAGTATACTGGGATTATTAAATACTTCATGCATTTCCCAATTAGTAATGTTATTACCTGTTACAATACCGCCAGGTTTAAACTTGGAAAATTGATACTTGCTAAACCCTGTTACATTAAAATGAAGATTCTCATAAGAATGCAAAGCATTTAAAATTTTTTCTTGTTGAAAGCCTGTTGAAAATGTTTTATATGTATCAAAATTTTTAGTTTTTGCAAAAGCAAACAAATCCTCTCGCAAACCTAATGCAAGGTTACCTTCTGTTTTAGCAGCAAGTCCTGGTTTTTTCATTGCTAAAGCACCAACAATACCAACTCCCATTGCAAGGTGTCGGTTTTCAGGTTCCCAATTACTTATTACTTGTCCGCCAATATCAAAAAGTCCCAGTGGATCATTTATGCCACCAATCATTTTTACAGGACCATCATTATATCTGCCTGCATTTAACATTCTATCCCAGTAAAAATCACTTTTAGCATTCCATCTAGCCATGAAACTGTTCTGATGAAAGAACGCAGTCGAAGCTAATGTCCAAAAATTACCTCTAATAGACAAAGCGGGTAAAAGAATTTCCCCTGCAACATCGCCACCTCCGCCACTTGAGCCTCCTGCATCTATGTAACTATAATTTTTGTATGGTGTGTAATTTTGTGAATTTCCTTCAAAATCCATCGTTCCACCCCAGTTGTTGGTAAAACCACTTCCGGTGTTAGTCCATGTAGTTCCTGAAGGAGACCCCAATACTTGATCCATAAAAGATTGTGATACCATTCCGGTAGGATCATTGTACATGATCGGATTGTTATTTCCGTAGTGATAAGGAGATAAATGTGGCGTATATTCAGCTAAAGGGTCAGTAACTCCCCATCTTCCAAGATCAGGCATATAGAATCTTGCCCCATAGTCATACATTCCGATTTCTTCCTGTAGCTCTTTACCGTTGTATTCGTATTTGTAGCTTCCACCAAAATTAATTCCCTCCCGATGTCTTAACCCCAATGCATAATAATCGTTTTGTTGTACAATGACCGCAGTATTTCCTTCTCTTGTAAAACTTACTCTTACGTTACCTAAATGATCGTTGTAGTGGTAAATATAGCGATTGTTTTCGAAATCAAAATATCCTTCTGAGGTAGCGAAAAATTGAAGTCCGTTATTAGTTAATATTAGAGCCGTTTCATTTTTATACTGAAATCCGTCAACATATTCCGTTGTCGTAAAAGCATCATTCTGTTTTCTGCCAGAAAAATAATGGTGCGTTTTCTTTATTTTTACTCCGTCTGCACGGTAAGAGTAACTCAGATTCCTGTAAATATCTCCTCCTGCTCTTGAAACAAAGTTATTAAATTTGATATAAGATGGCTGGTTGAGGTCATTGTATTTTATCTCCAGAACACCTTTATCTATATGACTGGTCATATTTCCATTATTATCATAAGAAATGGTATTTCCAGAGGTATCGGGATAACCGCTGTAATTGTTTTTGAGATCGGTTACAGAACCCAGCCTGTTGGTATCCTGATAAGAATAAATAAGATCATCAATTTCTTCGGCAAAACCATTATATCCTTTTTGATTTGTTTTAAGATTGGTAATGTTGCCGTTAGCATCATAGCTGATCATTTCGTTATAAAATCCGTTTTGCGGTAATGTATAATTGGGTTCTTGGTATAACGCTGTAGTTAATCTGTTGTAAGTGTAATATCACTAACTCTGATACACGAGGAATGATCTTCAATCATTTGCGTATGTTTTTTTCGACAAAAATAGACAAGAGTAGGGAATTCCTACTCTTGTTTTGATTGTTTAATTTTAAATTAGTTTTGATTTTTAATGATTTGAATTTTGAAAAAGCTCCATCACTAACTTTGATACATTACCATTTTTCTCTTGATATTATTTTTAGAATACAAAAATTTTATGATAGTCATAAAATTTATATATAAGTAATAAAATTATTTCACCTTTTGTAATATATAATCAATTACTTCTTTATTTTCACAATACTCACTCATTTTTTTAAATAAATTTTCTACAAAAATAGTCGAAGTCTTATTTTTTTTAATAAGAAATATATCTTGTACAAAACTATCAATAATCATCCATTCTTTTGTGGTAATTTCAGATTGACAATTAATTGTTGCCTTTGCATAAGCATCTATATTTCCTTTATATGAAAAAAAAATTTTTACTTTTTTTAAATCTATCATGGTATAAAAACGTTGTTATATATTATTGGATTTCTTCCATTTAAAATTCCATATTCTATTCTTCCCCAAACACTCTCTATTCTAATACCATATGTGGCATTGTGAAAAACCTGTACAACACCTTGTGTTCCTGTTGCATAAGCTTTTGATGTTGTTTTCCATACAGGTTCCATTATTTTCCAAGACGTTTCTCTTCCAACAATTTTCTCCAATGCATTTCCCAAAGTACTTAATCCTTTTCCTACGTTTGTCATTTCTAGAGTTATAGCTCCATTATTTTTGGCATATTGCATTGCTACATTTAATACATCTTTTCCTCCAGACCAAAAAACTCTATTTGAGTTTGAGGAAATTATTTTGGAATACAAATTAAGCCCTAATTTTCCAAAATTTACAGCTTTCCAACCTGCCGACAACAAAGCACCGCCTGCAAATTGCATTGGCAGTTCCAAAAACAACCCTCTTTCTAAAGCTCCGATAGATTTTCCAATCTTAGTTTCGTTGATGGCTGTTTGCCATTCGCTCATTGCCTGCTGAATATTCCAATCTGCTTGAGCTCCCATAATCCCGCTTCGTAGGACAGCGCTGTTATAATCAAAGTTAAATGAGTTGCTCCAAGTGTCTCTGTTTCCTTTGCCCCACATTACAAGTTCAGGAATTAAGATTTCGGGAAGTCCAACGCCGCCACCACCGCCTCCCATTGGAGAAAGACCTGCACTCATCATAAGCATACCTGTTGCTCCTGAACCCCAATTTATAGGATTACCATCATAATCCATGGAGTTTCCTCCGCTACTGGTAAATCCAATTCCTGTATTGTACCATGTTGTTCCTGATGCGGAGTTCCATACATTGTCAATAAACGACTGCGAGAGCATTCCGGTAGGATCGTTGAACATCAGTGGATTGTTATTGGCATAATGATAAGGAGATACATGCGGTGTTACTTCCGCCATTGGATCTACTACGCCCCATCTTCCCAATTCCGGCATGTAGAATCTTGCACCGTAGTCATACATCCCGATTTCCTCCTGTAGCTCTTTACCGTTGTATTCGTATTTGTAGCTTCCACCAGCATTAATTCCTTCACGGTATCTTAAACCAAATGCATAGTAATCATTTTGCTGTACTATAGCCGCTGTATTTCCTTCTCTTGTAAAACTTACCCTTACGTTACCTAAATGATCGCTGTAGTGTTAAATATAGCGATTATTTACAAAATCAAAATAACCTTCAGAAGTCGCAAAAAATTGTAAACCATAAGCATCCGTAAGACCTGTATCATTTTTATATTGAAAACCATCGATATATTCTGTAGTAGCAAAAGCATCTCTGCGGTTTCTTCCAGAGAAGTAATGATGTATCTTTTTAATTTTTATTCCGTCTGCACGGTAAGCATAACTTATGTTTTGATAAACATCACCGCTTACTCTCGGTACAAAATTATTAAACTTAATATATTTCGGAAGATTAAAATCATTGTATTTAATTTCCAAAATTCCTTTATCCACATGATTGGTCATGCTCCCGTTATCATCATAATTAATAATATTACCTGATGTATCGGGATATCCGCTGTAATTATTTTTATGGTCGACAACGGATGTTAGTCTGTTACCATTATAGGTATATTCCAAATCATCTATTTCCTGTAAAAAACCATTATAATTTTTTTCATTCCTTTTTAGATCTGTAATATTTCCGTTGACATCGTAGTTCATGGTTTCGTTATAAAAACCATTCTGCGGTAGAGTAGAGTTCGGCTCCTGATATAAAGCCGCAGTTAATCGGTTATAGGTGTCATATTGGTAACTGTACTTTTTCAATACATCTTCTGATGAATTTTTCCAAATCATTTCAGTGATGTTTCCGTTGTAGTTTGCCTGTGCCACGGATGCATTGGAGGTAGATGCAAACTTCAGCTCATATCCGAAAAGATCGGTTCCGAGATTGGAGGGATTGTTTACTTTGGTTAATCAGCCCCGAATAACGTAGCTGTCGCCGATTTATTAAACGCTCCGGACATTGAAGAAATTAACCTATCTGGATATACAGGAAATCCCGGAGATGTTATCAAAATTATGGCTACAGATGATTTTGGAGTCGTATCAGTTAATGTAAAAATAGAGAATGCAGACGGAAGTCTGGTAGAGCAGGGAGCAGCAGTAAATAATGGTGCTGAGTGGATTTATACTGCAACAGCATCCAATCCTGATTTAGCAGGTGATAAAATCACAGTAACGGCATCCGACGCTCCTGCCAATTTAACAGAAGAGACCAAAACATTATAATATCAAGAAAACGATGAAGGGTACAGCGACTGTACAGCGATAGCCTCTCAAAATAATATGTCAAAATGACAAAAAAGTCAAAAAGAATTAATCTTTCACAAAAAAACCTTCCAGATTTTGGAAGGTTTTAATTTTTATATGTGATTCAGATTACAATCCGAATTGCTTTGCAAACAAATCAGGGAAAACTCCTAATGCAACAAGTGAAATAATTATAAATACCGCAACAATATTATAAGTAACCGTTACTCTTTCGGATGTTTTAAAGGTTGTTTCTTTGAAGAAGAACATCGCAATAATCAGTCTTAAATAGTATGCAATTGATACTGCTGAACCTAACACCGCTACAATAACTAAGAACGCATTGTTGTCTTTGCTTAACGCCTGAGCAAATAATGAGAATTTCCCCATAAAACCAGCCGTTAAAGGAATTCCCGCCATTGATAATAAAGAGATGGTTGCAACGACTGCCAATAAAGGTTCAGATTTAGCCAACCCTTTGAAAGCTCCGTAAGAAGTTTCTCTTTTTAGTTTTTCAACCCAGATTAAACACATAAATACTCCCACTGTAGACAATGAGTAAGCGAATAAATAAAACGCCAATGTATAAGTAGAAAGAGCATTCATTCCGAAGAATACCAATCCGATATATCCTGCGTGCGAAACTGATGAGTATGCCAACATTCTTTTAGCATTTGTCTGAGCAAGACCCATCGCATTTGCTAATAATAAAGTAATGATAAGGAATACGCCTAAAATATTGATCCATTCGTGAGTAACTCCTGAGAATCCAATCGTCATTAATCTGAATAGTGCATAAAATCCTGAGATTTTTACTACACTCGCCATGAAAGCGGTAATCAATGAAGGTGAACCTTGGTAAACATCAGGACTCCACATGTGGAAAGGTGCTAAAGCTACTTTAAATGCCATTGCACAAAGCATCAACACAACTCCAAGAATAAACATTCCGTTAGTAGGATTTACTGTGCTGAAATCGTGAATTCTGTATAAATCAAATGTTCCTGTGCTTCCGTAGATAAATGCAATTCCCAACAATAAGAAACCTGTTGCAAATGCTCCCATCAGGAAATATTTTAATGAAGCTTCGTTTGATCTAAGATCTGTTTTGTTCGCTCCTGCCATCACGTACAACGGAATAGACAAAATCTCAACGCCTAAGAATAAAGTCACCAAATTCTGGTATCCGAACAATACAAAACCGCCGCACAATGCAAAAAGCATCAATGCATACAATTCTGACTGATGGTTTCTGTGATTGCTGAATGCAAAACCTCCCAGGAAGAATAAAAGCAAAGTCGTTACAATAGAAATTTTTGTAAACAAAGCTGTATTTGCTCCGTACTCATACATTAATCTGTATTTTTCGAAGAAAGATGCTTCAGGTAAAAAGCTGACATATAATGCAACGATTAACCCGAAAATTCCAATGTATCTTGCGAATTTTCCCTTTTCAAAAACTCCCGTGAATAATGCAGCAACTGCCGTCAGGAAAACAATAATTAAAACACTCATAATTTATTTTTGAGATTTGAGATTAGAAATTTAAAGTTCAAAATTTAGAGTTTAAAGTTCAAGGTTTGAAACTTATCTCTTTTTACTTTTATCCTGATTCTTTAATCCTCTCTCTTAATTCTTAATCTTTATATTTTTAATTAATCATTGATGAATAAACAAACTTCAATGAACTTCCTACCATATCGATAATCGGTTGAGGGAAAATTCCCAAAAGAATTACAAAAACTGCAATACTTGCCAATACTGAAAATTCTACTGCTGATAAATCTTTAGCTGTGCTCAAAACTGCTCCATTACCTTCACCAAACATTGCTTTACCGTAAAATCTTAATAGATAAACCGCACAAAGAATGATCGTTAAACCTGCAATGATGGAAGCCAGTACATTAAAATCAAAAATAGATTTAATAAGGATAAATTCACCAATGAAACCATTCGTCAACGGAACTCCCATTGAACCTAAAATGATCAGTAGGAATAATACCGCAAACTTAGGCGCTACTTTTGCCAAACCTCCCATTTGTCTGATATCTCTTGTTTTGAATCTCTTGTATAAAATATCTGCGCAATAGAATAAACCTGCAACGTTGATACCGTGAGCGAAAGTCTGAACCAAAGCTCCTTCAGCTCCTTCAATAGTAAAAGTTCCATTTAAAGTAAGAACTGCAGAAGAGAAAATACCAGCAACCATTAATCCAACGTGTGAGAAAGAAGAATATGCAATGATTCTCTTCATATCAGTTTGGATGATTGCAATTAAAGCACCGTGTACAATTCCGATAATAGCAAGGATGATTACAATCTGTCCTGAAATTCCCAAAATAGCACTTGGTGTAATGGGTAGTAAATATCTAATTACTCCATAGATGGCCATTTTAAGCATAATACCTGATAAAAGCATCGATCCCTGAGTAGGAGAGTAGGTATACGTGTCTGGTTGCCAAGTATGGAAAGGGAAAACCGGAAGTTTCACTGCAAATGCAAAGAAAATAAACCAGAATACAACAATCTGCTGCGTTTCACCCAAATCTGCATTATACAAATCTGTAAGAGCGAAAGATGCTGAATGTGTGTAAACATAGATTAAACCAGCCAACATAAACAAAGATCCTACGAATGTATACACGAAGAATTTTGTAGTGAACTCCATTCTTTTGTTTTCCTGTCCCCAAAGAGCCGCAATAAACCAGATTGGAATAAGCGTTACTTCCCAGAAAATATAGAATAACAAACCGTCTAAAGCTGTAAATACTCCTACAAGACCAAACTGCATCAGCAAAATAAGTCCGTAAAACGAGTTTTTGTAGCTTACGTTTTCGTTAAATGATGATAAAATAATTAGTGGCGAAAGAATATTGGTCAACAATAAAAGAAGCAAACTCATCCCGTCAATTCCGAAATGAAGGTTACTTTTTATAAACTGCGACCACGGATAATTGATCTCGTATTGCAAAACACTGTCAACCGTCGGTTCAAAATTGAAATCCGAAAGGATATAAAATGTAAGCAACATCTGAATCAAAGCAATTCCCAGCGCCAAATATTTGCTGGAAGCGTTCTTCCATGCAAAGGTTAATCCCGAACCTACAAGAGGTAAAAGTAATAATGTTAATAGTAAATAAGACATTATTGTAATATAAAGTTAACAATCAGTATAATTCCCACAGCCAAAGTCATGATAAGAACATAGTTCTCAACATTTCCGTTTTGAATACGCTTCATAGATTTACCGCTGTCTTCAGCACCTTCACCTATGTAGTCTACAAAACGGTCTAAAACGCCTTTGTCAAACATTTTTCCGCCACGTCCAAGTCCTTCAAATGTTTTTACAATTAATGCATTGTAAAGCTCATCAACATATAACTTTTTAGCAGAAAGTTTTTCCCAGCCTGTATATTCTTCCTCGGCAAGAGCCATTTTCTTCTTATTCACATACATGTTTTTCACAATGAACCAAACCGTAAAGAACATTAAGATTGTTGCTCCCAAAAGAATCATTTCTGTATTGAAATCAACTCCCGAAAGAGTCATTTCCATTTGTTTAAAGCTTTCCGGTGTCAATACCGGTTTCAGCCATTCCATTAATTTAGCATAATGACCGTGACCGATAAAGTGTGGTAAATTAATAAAACCTCCGATTACTGAAAGAATTGCCAAAACGGTCAACGGTAACGTCATGTTCATCGGACTTTCGTGTAAATGGTGTTTTTGTTCTTCAGTACCTCTGAACTCTCCGTGGAAAGTCAGATAATACAGTCTGAACATATATGCTGCGGTTGTTGCTGCTAAAATAAATAACATTACCCAGTAAATAGGGTTTTTAGCAAATGCTGCAACCAAAATTTCGTCTTTAGAGATCATCCCCGATAATAAAGGGAAACCTGAAATCGCCAATGTTCCGATCAGGAAAGTGATGTGAGTAATTGGAATAACTTTTTTAAGCCCACCCATAAAACGCATATCCTGCTCGTTGCTCATGGCGTGGATTACAGAACCTGCTCCCAAGAATAGCAAAGCTTTGAAGAAAGCATGTGTCATTACGTGAAACATTGCTGTAGAATAAGCTCCTAACCCTAAAGCGATGAACATGAAACCAAGCTGTGAAACTGTAGAATATGCCAATACTTTTTTGATATCGTTCTGACGCAGTGCGTAGAAACCAGCCAAAGCAGCAGTTAAGAATCCTATTAATAAAATTCCTCCCTGAACGGTTGGAGCTAAGGTGAATAAGAAGTTTGATCTTACCACTAAATAAATACCTGCAGTAACCATCGTTGCTGCGTGAATTAATGCTGAAACAGGAGTTGGTCCTGCCATCGCATCCGGTAACCAAGTATATAAAGGAACCTGAGCAGATTTACCAACAGCACCGATAAATAAACTGGCTGTGATAAAGATGATGATTGTTCCGTCTAATTCAAATTTAGAAGCATTTTGTGCTACTGAAATATAATCTACAGAGTTAGTCTGAGATGCAATCATGAAAATACCAATCAATAAACCAAGGTCACCGATTCTGTTCATAATGAAAGCCTTTCTTGCTGCTTTACCATATTCTTCGTTAGTGTACCAAAATCCGATTAGTAAATAAGAACAAAGACCTACACCTTCCCAACCGATGAATAAAATCATATAGTTGCTTCCCATTACCAGAAGTAACATCGAGAAGATGAAAAGATTTAAATAAGTAAAAAACTTATAGAAACCTTTATCGTGACTCATGTATCCGATAGAATACAAGTGGATTAAAGATCCGATTCCTGTGATGATCATTACCATCATTAATGACAGTTGATCAATCTGGAAACCGAAGTTTATTTGAATTCCATTTACTCTGAACCATTCGAATGCTTTTACAACAACCGCCGGACTTTCAGAGTCAAAATTTAAAAATAAGCTTACTGCAATACAAAAAGATGCAAAAACTGCAGCTGTTGCCAAACTTCCGACCACAATCTTAGGAAGATTTTTTCCGAAAAGTCCGTTGATAAGAAAGCCTATAAGTGGTAAAAGTACTATTGCATATATTAAATTCTCCATTCTTATCCTTTTAATTTATTAAATATACCTACATCTACAGAACGGGTGTTTCTATATAACATCGCAATAATTGCCAACCCAACCGCTACTTCGGCTGCTGCAACTACCATGATGAAGAATACCAAAAGCTGTCCGTCGCTGTTCCCGTTGTATGCTGCAAATGCAGCCAATAAAAGGTTTACAGAATTAAGCATAAGCTCTACACAACCTAAAATTACAATCGCATTTTTTCTGAGCAATACTCCCAAAACTCCAAGACAGAACAAAACTGAACAAAGAGTAATGAAATATTCCAGAGGGATGCTTTGCATAAATGTATTTACTTCTCCCATAATTTTATAAATCTTTTTTACCGATTAGTACCGCACCTACAATACCTGCCAAAATCAGGATCGAAGCAAGCTCAAACGGCAAAACATATTCATTGAATAAAAGTCTTCCCAGATTTTTTGTAAGACCTACACCTTTATCTACGTTCTCAACCACTACATGATTATCCTGTACTCCTCTGAAAACACCTAAAACACCAATCAAAAGAAGACCTGCCGTAAAAACTCCAACAAACTTTAAAGTATTGTTCTTCTTACTTTCGTCTTGCTTATTAAGGTTAAGCATCATTAAGATATAAAGGAAAAGTACCATGATTGCACCTGCGTAAACGATGATCTGGATGATGGCAAGAAATTGCGCATTCAGAAGAATATACATCCCTGCGATCGAAAACATTGTAACAATTAATGACAAAATAGCATATAAAGGATTTTTTGCAAAAACGAAGTAAACCGCACTTGCCACTGCTAAAAACGCCACCAAGAAAAATAAAAACTGATCCATTATTTTACCGCATTTTTTTGTTTCTCGGATTGTCTTTCTGTGATATCAATCCTTTCATTTATTTTTTCAACTAATTTATCTTTACCGTAAATGAAAGATCCTCTGTTGGTTTCTACATCAACCAATCGGTCTGTAAGATAAATAGCAGATTTCGGGCAAGCCTCTTCACACATACCGCAGAAAATACATCTTAGCATATTGATTTCATATACTGATGCATATTTTTCTTCTCTGTAAAGATCTTTTTCTTCTCTGGTTCTTTCTGCAGCAGTCATTGTAATCGCTTCTGCAGGACATGCTACTGCACACAGTCCGCAAGCTGTACATCTTTCTCTGCCTTCTTCATCTCTTTTCAAAACATGTTGACCTCTCCAGATATCTGCTCTAGGCTTTTGTACTTCCGGATAAGAATAAACATTGGGAGCACGTTTTACAACGGTTCTCACAGCATGCTTAAAAGTAATCCCCATTCCTTTGAAAATCGCCGGTAAGTAGATTTTCTCAGAAAAGGTCATCTCTTTATTTGAAACAACTTTTGATCTGTTTGTAAGTTTCATTTAATTATAGATATTAGATGTTAGACATTAGATTTTAGACTAATCTTGTCTGTTATCTTAATTATTTACTATTTTATTTTAAAATGATAATGGTAATTTTCAAATTATCTCATTATCAAATTTTCAAATTCTTTTCTTAATTTCCAAAAGCTAAAATCACAGCTCCTGTAATCATTAAGTTTACCAATGCCATTGGAATTAAAGTTTTCCATCCTAAGTGCATCAATTGATCGTATCTGAATCTTGGTAACGTCCATCTGATCCACATAAAAATCAAAATTCCGATTACCGTTTTAGTTAAAAATGCTACGATACTCAAAATACCAGCTGTGTTTTCACCCCAGTTCTGAGTTACCCATTCAATTCCAGGATAATTGTACCCACCGAAGAAAAGTACGACCATGAAAGCATTAGAAATAAACATATTCACATATTCACCAAACATGTATAAACCTAACTTCATTGATGAATATTCAGTCGTATAACCTGTTACCAATTCAGATTCACATTCAGGTAAATCAAAAGGGTGACGGTTGGTTTCTGCCAAAGCTGCCACAAAGAAAATTAAAAATGCCAATGGTTGATAGAAAATATTCCAGTTCATCCCAGAACCGATAGGGATAATTCCCCAAAGTTTTCCTTCAGTTTGATTTTCAGTAATTACTTTTAAATCTAAACTTCCTGTCATCATGATGATAGAAAGTAATGCAAGACCCATCGCCAATTCGTAAGAAATCATCTGCGAAGAAGCACGGATTGCACCTAATAATGAATACTTGTTGTTGGAAGCCCAGCCTCCGATCATAATTCCGTAAACTCCGATAGAAGCCATTCCGATAATGAAAAGTACACCAACATCAATGTTTGCAACCTGAAGATCATAAGAAACGCCACCCAAGTTTAAGGTTTTCCCCCAAGGAATAACAGCTCCGGTAATCAATGAAATAAACATCACCAAGGCAGGTCCCAATACGAAAAGAAACTTTTCTGCATTAGCCGGAGTAAAGTCTTCTTTAAAGAAAAATTTACCACCATCCGCAAGAGGCTGTAGCAAACCGAAAGGCCCTGATCTGTTTGGCCCGATTCTGTCCTGCATAATGGCTGCAACTTTTCTTTCTGCCCAGGTAGAGTAGGCTGCAATCGTTAACGAAAGCAGGAAAAGTGCAAGTACAAGTATTAATTTAAATGTAATTAAATCCATTTTTATTTTTATAGATGTTAGAAATTAGATGTTAGAAATTAGAGTTACAAAGTCTGTTATCTAATGTCTGAAATCTGAAATCTTATTAATTATTTTTCGTCTTTTTCGCTGATTTCTTTAGCCATCGGATTGTCTAAAACTCTCAATTCGTCTTTAGGCTTCTCGTAATGGTTCAATGAAATAACTGAATGTCTGTCGATATGTCTTGGTCCTTCGATATTCCAATCGCTAAGGTTTTTTCTTTCGAAACGACAAGTGTCACAGATAAATTCTTCAACCTCTCCCCACTGATCTTTTCTTGCGGTAACTCTTACAATCTCGTCACCTTTCATATAAACTGTAGCTTTTCCTGAACATTTATCACATTTGCAAGTAGCATTCATTGGCTTTGTAAACCAAACTCTGCTTGTAAAACGAGCTGTTCTGTCTGTTAATGCTCCAACCGGGCAAACGTCGATTACGTTTCCGATGAAGTCATTATCTAAAGCTTTATTTAAATAAGTAGAAATTTCAGCGTGATCTCCTCTGAAAAGAATTCCGTGCTCACGTTCACCTGTCAATTGATTTGCCGCCAAAACGCATCTTGCACACAAGATACAGCGGTTCATATTCAATTTGATATGTGGACCTAAGTCGTCTGCTTCGTATGTATTTCTTTCAAATTCAGTTCTGGTTTCAAGATTTCCGTGCTCGTAACCTAAATCCTGAAGATGACATTCTCCAGCCTGATCACAAACCGGGCAATCTAACGGGTGATTGACCAACAAGAATTCAGTAACGGCTTTTCTACCTTCCTGAGCTTTTTCAGAAGAAAGGTTTTTCACTTCCATTCCGTCCATCACATTGGTTCTGCAACTTGCTACCAACTTTGGCATAGGACGCGGATCTGCTTCTGAACCTTTAGAAACTTCTACCAAACATGTTCTACATCTTCCACCGCTGGTTTCCAATTTGCTGTAGTAACACATTGCTGGAGGAACAGATTTTCCACCGATTTGTCTTGCAGCTTCCAAAATAGAAGTTCCAGGCAAAACTTCAGCAGTTTGTCCGTCTATCGTTATTTTGAATTTTTTAACCTCTTCGCTCATATTCTATGCTTTTCGCTTATGCTGTTAAAAAGCTTTTAAGCTCTATATTAATTATATTTTTTTGTATTAAATGTGTAGCCGATTCCGAAATTGAACTGTGCAAACACAAAATCCTGCGAAGCTTTGTCTGGTTTGTTGTTGAGTGTCGTTTTGATGTCGGGCATATTAATATACCCTAACTTTCCTTCTGC
Source organism: Chryseobacterium luquanense (assembly GCF_026460945.1). Taxonomy (GTDB): domain Bacteria; phylum Bacteroidota; class Bacteroidia; order Flavobacteriales; family Weeksellaceae; genus Chryseobacterium; species Chryseobacterium luquanense. The sequence goes on along the minus strand of NZ_JAOVZV010000003.1, from coordinate 390,583 downwards.
CTGAAAAACAATATGTCTTAAGGCAACCACACTTACTGCAGCTCTTGCATCCAGACCAAAACCTGCAAGATGGAATCTGTCGCTTCTTTCATTTCCCATCAGCTGAACATTAGATTTCGGCAATAATGCGCCTAAACCTGCTCCGTAACTTACAAAAACATCAATATTTTTTTTGTCTAAAACATTGTGATATTTCTGAGCTCCGATATTGATATAATTAAGACCGTCAGTGTGCTCGAACGTTAAAAAATCGTTTCCACTTAAGTCCACTTTACCATTATTTACCATGGCTGCATATTTAGGATCATCAATATATCCTTTAAAATCTACAGTCTGATTTTGATCCATCACATATTTCATATGATCCATTCCGATGGTAATTCCGAAATTATCTTTCGGGAAATAGGTAATTCTATAATTTACCTGTGGAATTGTGATGTTTCCCGGATTAAAATAAGTACCCCAATCAAACTTTGTCTGTCTGTCATTGGCAACAACTTTATCCAACTGAAAATCATAACCATCTCCTTTAAAATGAATATCTGATTTTGAATATTTTGCATTATTCCAACCCCAGAATATCATTACAGATCCTTTTTTGAAGGGATTAACTTCTTTTTTTTCCGTAGTAGCCTGTCCAAAAACAAAATTCGACAACAAAAGGCCTACAGCAATAAACTTCTTCAAAATTTCAATCTCTATTAATTACTTGCTGCAGCCGGAATAGGATCTGCATAATGAGCCAAACCATAGTTTTGTGTTAAACACAATTCAGGGTTTTTAATATGCCATTCAAACTCATCTCTGAAATGACGGATTGCTGCTGCAACAGGCCAAGCTGCTGCATCACCAAGTGGACAAATGGTGTTTCCTTCAATTTTTCTCTGAATATCCCAAAGTAAATCGATGTCTTCCATTTTTCCTTTTCCTTTCTCAATTTTTTTCAAAATTTTGTACATCCATCCCGTTCCTTCACGGCAAGGAGTACACTGTCCGCAACTTTCGTGGTTATAAAATCTCGCTAAAGTCATGGTATGTTCTACAATACACTGGTCTTCATCCAAAACAATAAATCCTCCTGAACCCATCATTGTTCCGGTAGCAAAACCACCATCAGCAAGAGATTCATAATTCATATATCTTGGTTCACCGTTTACTGTTTTCAATAATAAGTTTGCCGGAACAATCGGAACTGAACTTCCTCCAGGAATACAAGCTTTTAGCTTTTTACCATTTGGAATTCCACCACAATATTCATCAGAATAAATGAATTCTTCAACCGTAATGGTCATATCGATTTCATAAACTCCAGGTTTATTGATATTTCCGCAAGCAGAAATTAATTTTGTACCTGTAGATCTACCAACACCGATTTTAGCATATTCTGCACCAGTAATATCGATAATCGGAACAATTGCTGCGATAGATTCAACGTTATTTACAACCGTTGGTCTTTCCCAAAGTCCTTTTACGGCCGGGAAAGGTGGTTTCAATCTTGGGTTTCCTCTTTTTCCTTCAAGAGATTCTAGCAAAGCCGTTTCTTCACCACAGATGTAAGCTCCACCACCTCTTTGAACATAAATTTCGCAATCGAAACCAGTTCCTAAGATGTTTTTACCTAAAAATCCTGCAGCTTTAGCTTCTTCAATTGCCTCTTCTAAAATATCCGGAATCCAAGAATATTCTCCACGGATGTAGATATAAGAAACATTTGAACCTAAAACGAAAGATGAAATCAACATTCCCTCAATCAAAAGATGAGGAATGAATTCCATCAGATATCTGTCTTTGAAAGTTCCCGGTTCAGACTCATCTGCATTCACTACCAAGTGTCTTGGCACACCTTCCGGTTTAGCCAGAAAGCTCCACTTCATTCCTGTCGGGAAACCTGCACCACCACGACCACGAAGACCTGAAACTTTTACTTCTTCAAGAATTTCTTCGGGTGTCATTTTAAAGGCTTTTTCTGCTGCTCCGTAACCTCCTTGTTTGCGGTAAGTTTCGAAGTAACGTATTCCTTCTACATGTGCGTCTTTAAGTAAAAGTTTTTTACTCATTTTTATTTGCTTATTGCAATTAGCTTTTGGCTTTTTGCATTAATTAGTATTAAACGTTAAGTGAATAATTTAAAATCTAAAATTTAGAATTTAAAATTTCTATTAGCCCAAATCAACCTGTCCTTCTCTGCAAAGATCAAGGATTTCGTCAACTTTTTCTATCGTTAAATTTTCGTGAAAGAACTTTCCTAACTGCATCATTGGCGCATATCCGCAAGCTCCAAGACATTCAGCCGGCTTTAGCGTAAACATACCGTCTTCGGTAGTCTGTCCGTCTTTTATATTTAATTTTGTTCTGATATGATCCAGAATTTTTTCACTTCCACGAACCATACAAGGCCCTGTTCTGCAAACTTCCAAAACATATTTACCCACCGGTTTCATATTAAACATAGTATAAAAAGTAGCTACTTCATATACTTCAATTGGTTTAATACTTAATAATTCAGCAACATAATCCATCACAGGAACGTCTAACCAACCTCCGAATTCTTTCTGTGCAATATGTAACACAGGAAGAAGAGCAGATTTTTGTCTTCCCTCAGGGTATCTTGCCATAATCTTATGGACCTGCTGTAAACTTTCCGGTTTAAAAGCTATTGTTTCGCTCATATTTAAAGATTTTAGATTTTAGATTTTAGATTTTAGATGAAAATCTTAGTTCTAAAAATCTTATCAATTTTGATATTTAATTTATATTTAAAGAGTTTAGATTAATTTAAAATTTATAATCCAAAATCTATAATTTCGTTTATGCGTCTAATTCTCCCGCAATTACATTCATACTACACATCGTAACGATGGCATCTGAAATTACAGAACCTGTAATCATTTCAGGATAAGCCTGATAATAAATGAAACAAGGTCTTCTGAAGTGAAGTCTGTAAGGACTTCTTCCGCCATCACTTATCAAATAGAAACCTAATTCTCCGTTTCCACCTTCAACAGCGTGATAAACTTCCCCTTTAGGAACATCCGTTTCACCCATTACAATTTTGAAATGGTAAATCAAAGCTTCCATTTTTTTGTAAACATCAGCCTTTTCAGGAAGATAAAAGTCTGGAACATCTGCGTGGAAGGGACCTTCCGGCAAATTGTCATAGGCTTGGTTGATAATTTTAAGAGATTCCCAAATTTCCTGCTGACGAACCATAAAACGGTCGTAAGTATCACCAGAAGTTCCTACAGGAATGATGAAATCGAAATCTTCGTAAGAAGAATATGGTTCAGCAACTCTTACATCATAATCTACACCACATGCACGTAAGTTAGGACCTGTGAAACCATAGCTTAAAGCTCTTTCTGCTGAAATTGCTCCTGCACCAATAGTTCTGTCCATAAATATTCTGTTTCTCTCCAATAGATTACAGAATTCCTGGAATCTTGGTGGGAATGTTTTAAGGAAATCTTTCAACAATTCATGGAATTTTGGAGTGAAATCTCTTTCAAAACCTCCGATTCTTCCCATATTGGTCGTCATCCTAGCTCCACAAATCTGCTCGTACATATCGTAAATACGCTCTCTTTCAATGAACATATAGGTAAGACCTGTAATTGCACCTGCATCCATTCCGGTCACCCCATTACAGATCAAGTGATCACCGATTCTTGCCAATTCCATTAAGATAACACGCATATAATCTACACGTTTCGGAACTTTTACACCGATTAATTTTTCTACCGTCATGTGCCATCCTATATTGTTGATAGGAGCTGAGCAATAGTTCATACGGTCGGTAAGAGTGGTGATTTGAGCGTAATTTCTTCTTTCAGAAATTTTTTCAAAAGCTCTGTGGATATAACCAACCGTTTGCTCAGCATGAAGAATTCTCTCACCGTCCATTGTAAGAACGTTTTGGAAGATTCCGTGTGTTGCAGGGTGAGTAGGTCCTAGATTTAGGGTGTATAATTGCCCGTCAATCTGTTCGTTACTGTCGTGTTGGTTAAGTATATTAGATAATGAGTTGTCTTTCATAATTTAAATGCTTTAGGCTATAGGCTTTAAGCTAATTGCTTACTGCTTATTGCATTATTTTATCTTCCGAACATCGCGTCGTCTTTGTCTGTTCTTGTTCCATCTTCCAGACGGTATTCTTTCAACATTGGATGATAACCAAGATCTTCCATATTCAGAATCGGCCTTAAATCAGGATGTCCTTTAAACTTAATTCCGTAAAAATCAAAAGTTTCTCTTTCCATCCAGTTGGCTCCCGCATATAATTCCGTCAAAGAATCTACCTCGATATTTTCTCTTGACATGAAGATTTTCAAACGCAATCTGAAGTTGGTCATCATGTTCTGTAAGTGATAAACAACGCCAATTTCTTTCTCTGGAAATTCTGGGTAATGGATTCCACAAACATCTGTAAGGAAATTAATTTCCAATGATGAATCTTTTAGATAATGAATTACTTTTTTGATGTCATCTTTTTTAATCTCAATAGTCAGCATCCCATAAGGTTCTGAGCTTGAAATTACAGATTCCGGAAACTCTCTTGTTATCGCTTCTAGTACAAATTCGTTCGTCATTATCCTTAGTTGTCGATGTTGTAAGAATCTAATAAATGCTGATATTCTGGCATATCTCTTCTTCTGATGCTTTCGCTTTCTGCTAAAGCCTGAACCTGCATTACACCTTCAATAATCTGCTCAGGTCTGGGAGGACATCCTGGAACGTAAACGTCCACCGGAATAATTTTATCGATTCCCTGTAAAACAGAATATGTATCGAAAATACCTCCACTTGAAGCACAAGCTCCAACAGCGACAACCCATTTTGGTTCTGCCATTTGGGTATAAACTTCTTTTAAAACGGGACCTAATTTTTTAGAAATAGTTCCACAAACCATCAACATATCCGCCTGTCTTGGTGAGAAAGAGTTTCTTTCCATACCAAATCTTGATGCATCGTACGTCGGGTTTAGGGTAGCCATGAACTCGATACCACAACAAGAAGTAGCGAACGGAAGTGGCCAAAGTGAAAACTTTCTTGCCATCCCGATAACACTGCTCAATTTCGTTGCGAAAAATCCTTCTCCTTCAAATCCTTCCGGAGCCGGTGCATCTGTTCTTATAATTGGTTTTTGATCTGACATTTTGTTGATTTTAAGATTTTAATTTAGATTCTAAATCATTGATTATGTTAATCTTGATTTGATAGAGTTAATCTAAATTTCTTATTTAAAATTATGATTGATTTATTTATCCCAGTCTAATGCGCCACGTTTCCAAACATAGAAAAATGCAAGGAAGAAAATCGCAACGAATGTAAGTACAGCGAAGAAGCCTTCAAGACCAAATTCTCTGAAGTTTACAGCGTACGGATAAAAAAATACGATTTCGATATCGAAGAGTACAAAAAGTACCGCAGTTAAGAAATATTTAATTGAGAATGGCGTTCTCGCGTTCCCTTCAACAGGTACACCACATTCCCAACTTTGGTTTTTTACAGAATTTCCTTTTTTCTGCTTTGGGCCTAAAAAATGAGCTCCAAGCAAAGAAATGGCAACAAAACCTACTGCAACACCAGCTTGGATAAGAATCGGAATATAACTTTCAGGTAAATTCATTTTTACATTATTATCTCAAGTTGCAAATTTAGACAATAAAGAATAAAGGGTGAAATTAATCAACTTAAAAGTCTCTTTAAAATAGGGAAAAGCGGTAATTTAGAATTATTAAAAATAGCGTTATTTCTTGAGTTTTTTCAGTACCGTAAACGCCATAAATGAAATATAACCAAAAAGTACACTTGCATAAACAATGTTTACAAGCGTATTCATTCTGTCATCTTCTAAAGCGAAAAAGAAATTATAAACAGCAAAACCTGCAATCAGAATAGCGAAAATAATAAGGTGTATTTTCATATTAGAATTTTAAAGAATAGGTTCTTCTTCTTTTATGATTGGTAGGATTATAATCTTGCCATAAAACCTGTACGCTTTTGTTTTCTTCCAATTCCGGGTTGGTTTCTGCGAAATCGATTCCCATATTATTGAATCGCACGAAAATTTCTTTAAAAATAATAGCAGTCACACCGCGTCTTTGATATTCAGGATGAATTCCGATAAGGTAGAAATTTGCACGGTCATTTTTCTTTTGAGCTTGCATAAAATGCCACCACCCAAAAGGGAAAAGCTTTCCTTTAGATTTTTGTAAAGCCTTAGAATAAGAAGGCATTGTAACTGCAAAAGAAACCAACTCATCATGTTCATCAACCACACATATTACGTAGTTTTTGGCAATCATCGGGAAGAATTTTTCTTTGTAGGTCTTAATTTGTTCTTCGGAAATAGGAGTGTATGTTGAAAGATGTTTGTAAGTTTCATCAAGCAATTTAAACATAGGTTTTACATAAGGTAAAATCTCTTCTTTGTTTTGGAAATTTAAAACTCGTAAATTATATTTTTCAGCAATAAGCGAACTGAATTTTTCAACTTTCGGAGGTAGTATTTTAGGGAAATTCATCTCAAATTCTACCCATTCTTTTTCTTTTACAAGTCCTAAATCTTCTATATGCTGATGATAATATTCGTAATTATAAATCCCAATCATAGTTGCAATTTTTTCGAAACCAAAAGTCAGCATTCCTGCTTTGTCAAGATTGGTAAAACCCATAGGTCCTTCAATTTTGTCAATCTGATTTGATTTAGCATAATCAATCACAGTGTCAATTAAAGCTTTTGAAACTTCTCTGTCATCTATAAAATCAATCCAGCCGAAACGCACTTTTTTGATGTCAAGTTCTTTTTCTTCCTTGTGATTAATTATAACAGCAATTCTGCCCACTATTTTACCCTCTTTTTTAGCTAAAAACTGTTTCGCCTCCGAATAACTTAAGGCAGGATTTTCTTTCGGATTCCAGACATTCAATTCATCTTTAATAAAAGAAGGAACATAATAAGGATTGTTTTTGTACAAATCCATCGGGAACTTTACAAATTGCTTTAAATCTTCGGGAGTTTTTACTTCAAAAATGGAAACTTTAGACATAGTTTTCGGGTAAATAGAACCACAAATATAATTAATTTAAGCGTAAACTTTGGCACAATTTTTACAGCATATTATAGAATTATTATATCTAAATTATAAATAAAATGACAGGTTATTATCTTATTATAGGGATTTCGATGCTGATAAGCTGGCTCGTTTCCTCAAGATTAAAATCTAAATTCGAGTATTATTCCAATTTACATCTCAGCAACGGAATGTCCGGTAAAGAAGTTGCCGAAAAAATGCTGAGAGACAACAATATTCACGATGTACAGGTTATTTCAGTTCCCGGACAATTAACAGATCATTATAATCCGGCGGATAAAACAGTAAATCTTTCTGAAGGTGTGTATATGCAGAGAAATGCAGCAGCTGCAGCAGTTGCTGCACACGAATGTGGTCACGCTGTTCAGCATGCAGTAGGATATTCAATGTTACAACTGAGATCAAAATTAGTTCCGGTTGTCAATATAAGTTCAAATTTAATGCAGTTTGTAATTATTGCAGGAATCGGGGTGATGTATGCGACAAGATCTATTGAAAATCCAAACGGAAATACATTGGTTTTACTAATTGGCGTAATTATGTTTGCGTTAACTACGCTTTTTGCTTTTATCACTTTGCCGGTAGAATATGACGCAAGTAATCGTGCAATGAAATGGCTGAAAGATACAGGAACTGTGACTGCTGAAGAATTTGTTGGAGTACAGGATAGTTTGAGATGGGCTGCAAGAACTTATCTCGTTGCTGCAATCGGATCTTTGGCTCAACTCTTATATTGGGCTTCTTTATTAATGGGAAATCGAAGATAATTTAGTCTTGAAAATTGAAAGAAATATTTTGCATCTCAGATAGTTTTTCTGAGATGTTTTCTTTGTGTGCTGTTTTTAATGAAGCGATTAGGATGCAATTTTCGTTCGCATCAAAATTCAAAACTTTTGCATCAAACTTCGATAATAAGGTAAAAATAACATTTTGCTGATTAAACTGGAATTGAATTTCAATTTCAGTTTCCAATTCTTTGGTGATGATATTGGCTTCTTCTAAAGTCAGTTTTGCAGATTCTTTATACGCTTTTACCAAACCTGAAACGCCCAATTTTGTTCCACCATAATAACGAACGCTTATTATCAAAACATTTGTGATTTCATTGGCTAAGAGTTGATTGTAAATTGGCAAACCTGCACTTCCTGAAGGTTCTCCATCGTCATTTGCACGATAATTTTCACCATTTAAACCCATTCTGAAGGCATAACAATGATGCGTCGCTTTCGGATGCTCGGTTCTGATTTTATCTAAAACATTTTTAAGTTCAGCTTCATTATTTACAGGAAAAGCAAAACCTATAAACTTGCTTCCTTTTTCCTTAAGCAAAATGTTTTCGATTGGCTTTTCTATGGTTTTATATTCGTGCAACATTTTTTAGGCTTCTTAATTTGAATTTTTGTGAAATTCAATCAGATTATCTCTGAAATCTTGAGTTTCAAGAGGCGCATGTTCAAATCTTGGAGCTTTTGTTCCGTTTTCTAAAGTCAGATTTTTATTTTTAATCACAATTGTTTCATCCCACAGATTAGCGTCAATAAACTGTTGTAAAACTAAACTTCCTCCTTCCACAATAATTGACTGAATCTGGAATTCGTATAGTTTTTTCAACATATTTTCAATGAAATTTTCTCTTGAAGTTTTAATAAATTTAATATTTCCTTCTTCACCTTCTTTTACGGAATTAAAAACCAGAGTTTCAGCTTCGTTATTGTAGATATTAAAATCAGTTGGAACTTTTAAATCAATGTCAATTAAAATACGGATTGGGTTTCTGCCTACAATTTCCCTCGTTGTAAGATTTGGATTATCCCGTAAAGCGGTCATTGTTCCGATTAAAATTGAATGTTCGTTATTTCTCAGTTGATGAACGAATTGTTTCGTTACCGAATTGCTGATTTGAGTAGGTTTAAAATCTTTATCCATAAAAAGGTCGCCCGATTCTGCCCATTTCAGAATAATATAAGGTCTTTTCTTTTCGTGATACGTGAAAAATCTTTTATTTAAATCAATACATTCTTTTTCCAAAACTCCTGAAATAACTTCAATTCCTGCATCCTGAATGATTTTTTTTCCTTTTCCATTTACCTTATCATGAGAATCCATTGCGCCAATAACTACCTTTTTAAACCCTAACTCTACAATTTTTAAAGCACACGGTGGAGTTTTCCCAAAATGTGCACAAGGTTCCAAAGAAACATATATGGTAGATTCAGGAATCAAACTTTTATCCTCAACGGAATTGATGGCATTAATTTCTGCGTGATTTTCTCCGGCTTTGTGATGATAGCCTTCACCGATTATTTTTCCGTTGTGAACAATCACACTTCCCACCAAAGGATTTGGATAGGTATTTCCGATGGATTTCTGAGCGAGCTCAATGCATCTTCTGATGTAAAATTCGTCTTGCATAAGATAAAAAAAGCGAATACAAATTTCTTTGTTTCGCTCTATATTTTACTTTAATTTTTATTTATTCTCCAGCGATAATACTGTGAAGATTCTGTTTTAAAGTCTCAAGATGAGCTTTTTTATCGTCAATCGTATTGTAAGTATCTCGCAGAAGCGGGTTTTCTCTTGTTGGGTTTTTGAAGAATGCCAAATTGTTTTCCAGTTTTACAATTTCACCTTCAAGATCAGAAATCTGGCTCTTGATTTTTCTTGCTTTATCGGTTAATTGATTTTCAGATAAACCTTCTTCTTTCAGCTCAAGCTCATTGATTTTATTAAGCTTTAATTTTTCTCTTAATGTGCGGTTAAACTCAGAGTTGATTGCCATTTTATCTCTAGGAACTTTTCCAATGTTATTCCAAGAACTTTTAATCGCTTCAATTTTTTCAATGCTTCCTTCGTCGTTTGAAATCTCTTTCAGTTCCTCAAGAATCTCTTTTTTAAGTTTATAATTTTCCTTCCAGTTATCGGTAGAAGCGCTGCTTTTTTCTCTGTAATTGTTAAAGAAAGTATTACAAGCTTCACGGAAATCATCCCAAATCTTATTGGTCATACTTTTTGGAACGTGACCGATTTTTTTCCAGTCTTCCTGAAGTTTTTTAAATAATGCAACGGCAATATCCCAATCTTCAGAATGCATATTGTCTTTTGCAGTCTGAATCAATTTCATTTTTTCATCCAAATTCTGCTGTTGAGAACCTTTCAGAGATTTATAATAATTGTTTTTTGTTGTGTTGAAATTTCTTAGAATAGTTTTAAAGTCATTCCAGTTGTTGTTGGATAGTTTTCTAGGAACACTTCCTGTTTTCAAAAACTCTGTACGCAATTCTTCAACTCTTTTGATTGAATTTTGCCAATATGTATGATTGGGATTGTCTTTTGGCTCAGCAAGTTTCTTGATTTCTTCGATGATCTCGTTTTTCTTCTCAAGATTTGCGTTTTGTTCTGTTTCAATTGCTGCAGAAAGCTCGGTTTTTCTTTCGTGAATTTTATTTGAAATTTCTTTAAATTCTTCCCATGTTTTTTCACGGAATTCTTCAGAAACCGGTTCAGCTTCTTCTTTCCAAAGTTTGTGAAGATATTGAAGTTCATTTAATGCTTTCTGTACAACCGGCTCATTTTCCAGCTCTTTTGCTCTTGCAATAATGTGCTGTCTTTTTTCTAAGTTGTGGCTATATTCCTGCTCAAGAAATTCTTTATTTAAATCCAACATCTGATAAAACTGATTCAAATGATGGAAATAATTATTGTTTAAAATTTTAAATTCAGATTTTGCAACCTGACCTGCATGAGACCATTCTTCCTTGATTTCTCTGATCGATTTGAAAAGATTTACTCCAGGCTCAGAATTGGTGTAAAGATTTTTAAGTCTGTCAATAATATTCTGACGTTGATCCAGATTTTTTTTCTGCTCTTCTTCCTGATTTTTTTGGAAATTATCATGCTTTTCTCTGAAAATATGAATCAATCCTGAAAGTTTAGATTGAGAAGGATGTTCATAGCTGAAATTTTCTAAAGCATTTCCTGTATCAGTAAATTCGTGCTTTTTATCTTCAATTTCATCATGAATTGAATGATTTGCTTTTTCCTTTAATGCATTAAATTCTCGGAATCTCTCACCCGCATTATTAGAATTAATGATTTTTTCCATTTCTTTCAAAACATCTGTAAGCGAAAGGTCGGCAATTGAGTCGTGATGAGAAGCGTCAGAATCTTCTTCCTGATGATTTTCTTCTTTGTTTTCGATAGTTTCAACTGTTTCCTGATGTTCTGTAGAAGGTTTGTTTTCTTCGTTTTCAGAAAGATTATTTTCTGTTGTCATAGCAAATCATTTATGATATATTGGCGTTAATTTCTTAAAACGTGCTAATGTAAGCCAATTAAGTTACTAATTTATGTTATTTTTTTTTAAACGACCAAATTTCCCAAGCTTTTTCTGCCTGTTGTTCGAGCATATAATATCCATTGACGGTTTTTGCACCGTTTTGTGATGAATTTAAAATAAATTTACTGTAATCCGGATTATAAATCAAATCAATGACCAAATGTTGGTCGGAAAGTGCATCAAAAGGGAAGTTCAGACAATCTTCAGTATTTGGAAAAGTTCCAACGGGAGTACATTGAATGATTAATTTATTTTCTGAAACTGTTTTTTTATCTAAATTATCAAAATTCAGATCAGATTTTCTTGAAATCGTTTTATAGGGAATTTGATTTTTATCTAACACATATTGCACCGCTTTTGCAGCTCCACCATTTCCTAATACCAAAGCGGATTCATGATATGATTTTTTGTGAGCAATCAACGTTTTTTCAAAACCGAAAGCATCTGTATTGTAACCGGTTTTTTTTCCGTCTTCAATTAAAACACAATTTACGGCTCCTATTTTTTGCGCTTCATCGCTCAATTCATCAAGGTAATCAATAATCTTTTCTTTAAAAGGAATTGTTACATTAAAGCCTAAAAGATTGGGTTTTGAAAAAATATTTTCAACTTCATTGATTTCCTGAAGATCGAAAATTTCGTATGAAAAATCATTAAGCTTTTTTTTCTTGAATTTATCTTCAAAATATTTTTTCGAAAAAGAGTAGGAGATATTTTTACCGATCAATCCTAATTTGTTGCTGGAATCCATATATCAAAAATAAAAAAAAGACCGATAAAAACCGGTCTTAATTTTTGAAAAATATTTGTTGTCTTAATCAACAATAAATTTTGTTGAGTTATTGTCTGTTTTTAATATGTAAACACCTTTAGATAATCCGTGAAGATCAATTTTATTTGAATTTTTGAAAGGATTTGTGATGTTTTTAATCAATTTTCCAGAAAAATCATAGATTTCAGCCTTCACAACTTTGTTTAGGTTTTCACCTTTTACAAATAATTCATGGTTTTTCACCGGATTTGGATAAATGCTGAATGTTTTATCTTTTGAATTTTCAACTGTTGATAAAGAAGCTGCACAAGTCCAAGTAAGATCATCAATTGCAACTCTAGGCCCATTCGTAGCTGTAATTGGATTAATTATTTTGATAACAATATCTCCGCTCACATTAATATTGCTTAGAGTTGTTGTTGTTATTGCATTAGTTGTTGCAGTATAAGGAATTGTTCCTACCTGAACTCCATTTATTTCTACATTTAAAACACCTGATCCGCTTCCATATTTTAGAGATGTCTTAACAGTTAAGTCCTGAATTCCTCCTGAAAGAGTAGAGCTTGTTAGATTTCCGATTCTTAAAGTAATCGCTTTTCCGTTAACTGTATCATCGGTTCTTGCATCAGTTGCAATCCACGTAATACCATTGTTCGTCCATGTTCTTGTAGAATAGCTTGAAGAAGATGCCGGAATATTTGAGAAATCTTCAGTTCCGCAAGTTCCGGTTCCGCCACCTGTTCCTGCAAGTGTAGTTTCGGTAGCTATATTGCTTTGAGCAGATAAGTTTCCTGCTGCATCTTTCGCAACAACATAAAAATTATACAATGTAGAAGAAGCTAAAGCCTGTACCGTTGTAGAAGTTCCTGTAACGGTAGCTTTTAAAACATTGTTAGCATAAACATCATATCCTGTAACTCCCACGTTATCTGTAGAAGCTGTCCAACTTAAAGCAACAGTGCTTGAAGTAGGGTTACTTGCAACTAAATTTGTTGGAACTGTCGGAGCTTGTGTGTCTGTTGTTGGAGTTCCCCAAACTAAATTTACATAATTTGGATTATCTATGTAAGGATTTCTGTTTCCCTGATAAGCGTATGAAGCATTGTTTCTTCCAATTTCTGCTGGAGAAACAGGGTCTGCATTGTGCCAAGCTATAAGTTGATTAAGTTCCCAAGACTGAAGTCCCGGATAAGCCGAACCACCCAACATATCTCCGGAACTAAATCCAGAAAGTTGTGTTTCATATCTTGTAACAAAATAGAAAATCATTCTTGCAACATCACCTTTGAATTCGTCAATTGGTTCGAAAACAATTCCGGAATATCCAGACGAAACAGAGTTTCCTAATTTTGAACCATTTAATGATGTGAAAGAAGCTGTTCCCACTTTACCAAAGGGATAGTTTGATCTCATTCCGTTTACTTTTCCGTCTGTAGCTCTAATGAAGTGGATGTCATTCTTCATCGGTGAAGCTTCGTTGAAAAGACTTTGCGGAACAATGTGTTCTCTATTGTAACAATCTCCTTCATTGCTGTAATTTCCACATCTGTTTGTGTTGTAAATAAAGTTGTAAGGATCTACCGTGGTAGGTTTTTCAGAGTAAATGTCTAAAATGGTACCGTCATTTTCATAGTAATAATCTCTATCGGTAGTTTGGTAGCCTGTCCAAAGGCCATCATAACCATGGTCTTGGTGTCCATTTGTAATAATAGTCTTCAGTTGGGTTTTCAAAGTTGCACCTGTACCAGTTGCATTATTATAATAACCTGCGGGAGCTTGAGCTAAAGCGCTGATCGTAATCAGAGTTAGCAAAAATGAATGTAAAATTCGTCTCATTTTTTCTAAATTGGGAGGCAAATTTACAAATAATTAGATATATAAAATATTAATTTTTAGTAATATAGTCTTTACTGATTTTTGAGAAGAACCAAGAAATGGTTAATCCAAAGACTGAAGCGATGGCAGCAACAATTAAATAATTTTTACCAACTATTTTTACAGGAAACGGTAAATCTTCCACTGCTTTAAATAACTCGGTATAAAGTTGGAAATAGCATAATGCCGTTCCTAAAAGAAGTCCAGAAATGATGCCTAATAAAACAATCAAGAGTCCTGTGTAAAAATAGGTCATCCTTAAATGTGCTAAAGGAAAGCCTAAAGAAATCAAAGATTTTGCCTGTTGCTTTTTATCAAGTTGTAAAATAATAATTGCACCTGCCAAATTGAAAGTTGTAATAAAAATTACCAAAGCGAAAATCAGATAAATAAACAGTTTTTCTGTATTAATCATTTTCCAGAAAGCTGCATTTTCTTCTTCTTTGGTTTTAATTTCGATATCATTTCCTAAAGTTTTCAGTAAGTTTTGTTTTACTGATTCTGTATTGTCAGGATTTTTAAGCTTAATAACAATTTCATAAGCTGAATTTTTCGGAAGATTTAATAATTCTTCAGCCAGTTCTATCGGAGCGATAATGTAGCTATTGAGTTGTTCATTTCCGGGGAAAATACCTGAAACAACAATTTCTTTTTTGTTATAAATATCTTCTTCTTTGTTAATGATACCTGTTCCTGGTTTAGGCATGAAAATCGTCGAAAAATCTTTATCTGAATCTACGGGAATTCCCAATCTGTTTTGAAGCGTGTGCTCCATAATCACTTCGTTGGTGTACTCAAATGTAGGGTAAGTTCCGTAAAAGATAGTTTTATCAACAGGATTTACTTTTGTATAAGCAGAATCTACGCCTCTTAAATAGGCAATATCACCTTTTCCGTTGTAATTGATGTAAGTTTTTTCTTCAATTAGCCGTGAAAAATTTGAAATTTCTTTATTGTTTTTTAAAATTTCATTGATTTTTCCAAAATTTTTGATGGTCTTTCCGGAAGTACTTTTTATCGTTAAATCTGCATGAAGATTTGAAATCAGAGATTTGTTAAAATCTTCAAGCCCGGAAAAAACAGAGATGATGACGAACATTGCAGCAACAGCAACACTCATCGCAACGGCAGCAAGCCAAGTGATGAAAGTTACCGCCGTACTTCCTTTTTTAGATAAAAGATAGCGTGAAGCTATATAAAATGCAATGTTCTTCAATATTTTTTACAATACAGGATTGTCGCCTTCGCCTCTTAGTTCTTTTTCAATTTTTTCAACATCATCTAAGGTTGTATCCAAATAAAAACTTAATTGTGGAATAATACGAACCTGTTTTGCCATTTTCTGACCGATGAAATTTCTGTATTGAGCCTTATTAACCTCGATTTCTTTCATAATTGAAGAACGGAATTCTTGAGGGAAAATGCTTAAATAAATTTTTGCAATTCCTAAATCCGGTGTTACTTTTACATCCGATACCGAAACCAAAAAGTTTTGTTTGCTTTCTGATGACTGTTTACGGAAAAGTTCTGCGAAATCTTCCTGTATAATCTGTGCTACTTTTCTTTGTCTGTTACTTTCCATAATTTATGCAAATTTACTACTTTTGTTTGAATTGCTAATTTGAAAATTTGATTGAAAGGTCAAATAAATTATATTTTACATTTATGAAACTAGAACATATCGGTATTGCAGTAAAATCCTTAGGGTTTTCTGACGAACTTTTTACAAAACTATTAGGAAAAGAATCCTACAAAAAAGAAACTGTAGAAAGGGAAGGAGTAGTTACTTCATTCTACGAAACCGGAGAAAGTAAAATTGAACTTTTGGAGGCGAGTAATCCCGAAAGCCCCATCTCAAAATTTATCGATAAAAAGGGAGAAGGTATTCATCATTTAGCTTTTGGTGTAGAAAATATCGTTGAGGAAGTGCAAAGATTGAAAAAAGAAGGATTTATTTTTATCTCAGAAGAGCCTAAAGAAGGTGCTGATAATAAATTAGTTGTCTTTCTACACCCAAAATCTACCAATGGAGTTTTGGTAGAACTTTGTCAAGAAAAGAGATAAAAAATTTTGTAGAGACGGAAATTTTACTATTTTTGCAATCACAAAATTTAACCAAATTTTTGAGGTCCTATAGCTCAGTTGGTTAGAGTCCCTGACTCATAATCAGGTTGTCCTTGGTTCGAGCCCAAGTGGGACCACTTTTTAAATCAAGCACTTACAGAAATGTAGGTGCTTTTTGTTTGTTTTAGATTCAAATAAAATTCTTTAAAATACCCCTTTTGTGCTATTTTTATCAAATCATTTATTAATTACTTTAGTCAGCTATTTATAAGCTATTTTGTAACAAAAACTAAAGCCATGAAACTTCTTGTCTATTTAAGATATTTTCTTGTGTTTTTTTCTGTGTCTTTATTTTCACAGACTCAGATGTATAAGTCTGAATTAATTCTGGATGATATTAAAAATCAATCGACTTTAGGGTCAATTGCAATAGTTGATGGCAAAATCCTATTTAATTCTAATAACTATTTATTGAGTTGTCTGGAAAAAGGAAGTCATAAGATTCTTTGGGAAAGAAAAATAGGATGGCGTTCCAATCAGGCTCCTTTTACATTTAATGATTCTTTTTTCTACGGAAATTATGACGGCGAAAGTAGGAAAGTACATCAGTACGACATTAATTCTGGAAAAACACTTCAAATATTACAATTACAGTCAATTAACACAAAGCCTTACTTCAAAAATTCAATATTATATGCTACAGCAATTGCAGACGGTGGAAAATTATTGGCTTATGATATCGAAAATAACAACATTTTGTGGCAACAAAACATCAACTACGGAGCAGATGTACAGCCGGTTTATCTAAAGGACAAAATTATAGCCAATGCAGAAGATGATTTGTGGTTTGAAATTGATTATAATGGAAATTTTATTATCAATCCGTCTGAAATTATAACAACTATAGATGATAAAAAAGCTACGGTAAAAAATTTTCATTTTCTAAGTCACGACGAAATGCCCATTACAAAAGAATGGCTGAAGAAAAATAAACTCGCGAATTCAGAATTTAAAATTGAAAAAAATCAGAATTATACATTTCTGCTGAATGAAAGATATTTAACGGTTTTAGGGAGGAAAGGTAATAAAAAACTACAATTGGATCTTGAAAATTTGGTCTCTCCAGATGAATACGAAAACGAATCTTTATTGGCTATTCTAAGTTCTGAAAATGGAAAAATATGGTTCGTTTATCAAAATCATTTGATTCATTATGATGTGAAAAAAGAAAAAATATTGCGAAATGTTTATTTAAATAATTGGCAACCTCATCAGGTTATTTTAGACGGCAGAAATATTTGGCTGATCTCAAAAAATGACGGACAATTATATCACTTAGATTTTGAACCAGATGAAGATCTCAATAGAAAAATTCAGTGTGAAAACGCTATCAGAGAACATTTTAAATGCGATCTGCCAAATCCTAAGAAAATAAAAGCAGCAAAAGCTGCTGAAGAAAAATTAAAAAATACTCAAGCTCACCAATAATATGAAAATGTACATCGTCGTTAAAGACAACGTTCCTGATAAATTAGTTCCCGTCATTACGGCACATGCTTCATTGGCTTGTTATAAAAAATATGAGACGAATGAAAATATGATAAAATGGATCAACGGAATATTTAAAAAGGTAGTTTGCGTAGTTAATGAAACTGAATTTGGAAGTTTTAAAAATGATGAAAATAATATTGTTTTAACTGAATCTTCACTTGATAACAAAGAAGTCTGTATTGCGTTTTGTCCGAGAGAAGAATATCCGAAGAAATTTAAGTTTTTAAAAATGTGGTCACCACAAAATATGCAATAATGGAAGAAAAGATATACAGTTGGTTTATTAAAAAAGGAAATATTCTGATTCATAGAAATGAAAATTGTATCACGTTTCAACTTAACAATGAAAATGAAGACTTTTGCTGGTTGACAAAATCTGATACCGATGAGGTGATTGATATTCTTACCATGATTGCGAAACAGATTTGGGAAAATCCTGATTATTTACGAAAACCTTACACTGATCGATTGTATAAAATTATTGACGACAATTGTCATGTTTGGGAAATCGGAGATTCACAACTTTTAATTAAATATGATGAAACCGAAGCCGTAATAAAAATAAAATCCATTGGAAATGCTAATTTGAATATCGAAGTAAACCAAACTGTGGAGATTATTCAGGTTTTGGAGCAACTAAATAATCAAATTTAAATACAGGTTTTTGATGGATTTAATTGATTCGGAACAAAAAGAAACTCTTAAAAAAGAAAAAATGACAGAAAATTTCTACGAAGCATTTGAAAAATATATTCTTAATCAAAAAGTGATTGGTTGGGGCTTTCAACATGAAAAAAAGGTGCTTTTGCCTAATGGATATTCAGCTTATCCGAGTGGATATTTTACAGAATACGAAAACGGGTACAAAATGATTGCAAGCGGAGCAACTTTACATCAAACTCATATTCAGGAAGCGATGATTCTTGATCCTGACGGAATTCCCATTGCCAGAGATACCGAAGATATAATACCTTGTGATTACTAAAAATTTTAAATTATTTTCATTAAAAACACATGATAAAACCACCAAAATTTACAAAAGAAGAAAAGAAATTCTGGCAACGTCATTATCGGATTGAAAAAGCAGACAGAATTCCTGTAGAATGGTATAGATTTCACTCTGCCGATTCAGATTGTGATGATGAGTTTTTTTATTATTTCAGTTTACGGGTGTTTTTGCTTGAAGATATTTACCTGAAAGATTCGCAGATTACAGATGAAGGTGTGAAATATATGGTCAATTTTAAATATTTACAATCACTTTTCTTAAGAAAAAACAGATATCTTACCAATCAGAGCATTCAATATTTTAATCAAATGGAGAATTTGCAGAAACTCAATATTACCTGTACTGAGATAACTCTAACAGATCTTTGTGAATATTTAGATAATCAGAGTCTGAGAGAGATTTTCATAGATTCAGATGAGAATGAAGATGAGGTTTCGGCAAAAGCAGCAATTTTAAAAATTAAAGTTCCGGACTGTAAAATCTATCTCAACTGCTCACATTCTACAGATTTTTTTGACAAACCAGAAAAACCAATCTTTTAAATATCCTTTCTAATGCTATCAATGTTTCATTAACCAAAATAAAAATTATTATTTCCTAACTTTGTATTTTCAAAATAAAAAGTATGTCAATTACAAACGAATCTGAACTTATTGGAATGCAGAAAGTAAGCGAAGCAGTCGCTTATACCTTGAAAGAGATGATGAATTATGCCAAAGTCGGAATGACAACAAAAGATCTTGATGAATATGGAGCAAAAATTCTTTCAGATTTCGGGGCAAAATCGGCACCCTATCTTACATATGGATTTCCGGGTTGGACGTGCATAAGCGTTGACAACGAATTCTGCCATGGAATTCCTACCTCAGAAAGAGTTTTAAAAGAAGGAGATTTAATTAATATTGATGTTTCTGCGGAGCTCAACGGTTATTGGGCAGATAACGGCGGTTCTTTCATTGTTGGAAAAGATATCAATCAACATCAGAAATTAATTGATGCTTCCAAAGCAATTTTAGAAAAAGCGATCAACAATATAAAAGGCGGAGTAAAAATCGCAGACATAGGTTTTTTAATGGAGACTGAAGCAAAGAAAAAAGGCTTTAAAGTCATCAAAAACTTAGGAGGTCACGGTGTTGGAAGAAGTCTTCACGAGGAACCGGATGAATTGATGAATTATAGAAACCGTTTTGACACAAGAAGGTTCAAAAAAAATTCTGTTGTAGCAATTGAAACATTTATTTCTACAGATTCTACGATTGCTGTTGAATTGAAAGATGGTTGGACGATGGTGGGAAACAAAGGCGGCTATATGGCTCAACATGAACATACCATTTTAATCACCGACGGAAAACCTATTATTTTAACGCAGATGAATGAGATTTTAAATTAATTAGAATTTCATTTTTGATAAATATGAAACCTTTCAGATCGTTGGAAGGTTTTTTTTGTGGAATTTTTTAAAATATTTTCCAACGGTTCTTTTAATTTATGCATCTTTATGAATGAAAGGTTTTTCCCACTTTCAAAATACATGTATGAAAAGTTTATATCTCAAATTATTGCTGTTTTTTCCTGTTATATTCTATGCACAGATTCCTGTTGTGGAAACTTCAGATGAAAAAGGAAACTATGCTCAAAATAAAGACGTTATTCTTAAGAAATTGGTCATCGAAACAAAAATTACAGGTAAAATTTCAACGAATATTGTTACGATGATTTTTAAAAATAATTCTGATCGTGTAAGAGAAGCAAAACTTACATTTCCTCTTCCGGAAGGAGTAAATGCAAGCGGTTATGCTTTAGACATCAACGGAAAACTGAGAAATGCAGTCTCTGTGGAAAAAGAAAAAGCCAAAGAAGTATATGAGACGATTAAAAAACAAAATGTAGATCCCGGAATTTTAGAAAAAGTAGAAGGTAATAATTTTCGTACAACAATTTATCCACTAAATGCAAATGGGGGCGAAAGAACGGTTCAGATTACCTATAATTATGAGCTTAAAAAATCAGGAAACAGTTATGAATATTTCTTACCATTAAATTACACCTCAGGAATTCCCGAATTCTCTATTAAAACATCAGTCTTTCAAAATACTGAAGCACCTAAACTCGAAGAAAAACCGGATGGTAATTTTAATTTCGTTAAAAACGGAAATGTTTGGATTGCAGAGACCAATAAGACAAATTATAAACCGGGAAATAATTTGAAAATTAATTTTCCGCAGAATAATCTCAAAAGTGTTTTAATGCAGAAAACTTCGGATAATTCATCTTATTTTCTGGCAGACATAATGATTAGCAAAAACGAACGAGCCAAAAAACTTCCTGAAAATTTAGCAATAGTTTGGGATAATTCTTTAAGCGGAAAAAAGCGTGATCATGTGAAAGAATTTGCTTTGTTGAAAGAATATTTTAACACCAATAAAAATCTAAAAATTAAAATTTATTACCTCAGCAATACTTTTGATGAAGGCAAAATTTTTAAAATAAATAATGGAAATTGGGAAGAATTAAAAACATATTTGTCTAAAACGATTTATGATGGCGGAACAGATTTCGGGCAACTGAAAAAAATTAAAGAAGATGAGATTTTTTTCTTTACCGATGGATTGTCTTCTTTCGGAGAATTAGAATTGGTCTGGAATAAGCCAACCTACACGATTTCGTCTTCCAATAATGCAAATTTTGGTCAGTTGAAATTTATAAGTAATAAAACAGGAGGCGAATTTTTAAATTTAAATGAAAATAATCCACAAAAAGAAGCCAGAAAACTTCTTTTTCAGCCATTGAAGTTTTTAGGAATTGAAAAGAATACTTCACTTTTAGAAGTATATCCTTCTTTTACCCAAACGGTTTCCGAAGATTTTGTTTTGTCGGGAATTTTAAAAGGAAATCAAACATCCGTTACAGTCAATTTCGGTTACGGAGATGAGACTACAGAGACAAAAACGATTAATTTAAACTCAAGTGAACAAACTGTCAAAGATTGGGAAATTTCCAAATTCTGGGCTCAGAAAAAATTGACAGAACTCGAAATTTTCGAGACAAAAAATAAAGATGAAATTAAAAATCTTAGCAAACAGTTTGGTTTGGTAAGCAATAATATGAGCTTGATGGTTTTGGAAAATGTAGAAGATTATGTAAAGTATGACATCACTCCGCCTCAGGAATTAAAAAGTCAATATGATGAAATTGTAAAAAACAAAAGAACCGAAAAAGAGGATTGGACAAATGATTTGATGAGCGATGCTGAAGATATGACTGAAAAGCTTAAAGAATGGTGGAAAAAAGATTATCATGCAAAACCTAAAAAAACGTATCCGAAACCAAACTCTACAGAACCAATATTGGCTGAAAGAGCTGTAGTAAACAACCAAGAAGTTGTAACAATTCAAAATTTATCTTCACCAGTTGCAAGTCCTGCTGCGAAAGTTGTCGAATCTCCTCCAAGTTTAGCGAAATCAGACTCAGTAACTTCTCGCCGATCAAACGAGATCGAGGAAGTTGTAATGATGGGTTACAGTAAAGTTATTCGTAGAGAATCTACTACTTCTTCATCTGTTTCAGTGACTTCTGAGCCAATAAGCATAAGAGGTGCGGCTTCTGTTAATTCAAATACACAATTACTTTCACTACAGGGAAGAGCTGAAGGTATTTTTATTACTCCTAAATATGAAAATGGAAACATTTCTAATATAATCAATTCCGGAAGAATTGAAATCAACAATATAGAATCGAATGCAGAATACATGAAGCTTTTTAAAAATGCAGAAAATTCGGAAAAAATCTATCAGATTTATCTTAAAAACAGGAAAGACTATGAAAATCTTCCGCAGTATTATTTTGATATTTCAGAATTGTTGTTGAAGAATAACGATAAGAAAAGTGGCTTAAAAGTTTTGAGTTCAATTGCAGACTTAGATATAGAAAATGAGGAATTGTATAAATTATTAGCTTACAAATTAAAAAAGACAGAAACTTATGATAAAGAATTATTTATCACCAAAAAAGTTTTGGATTGGCGACCTTTCGATCCTCAAAGTTACCGTGATTATGCATTGGCTTTAGAAGATAACAAGCTTTATCAACAGGCTTTGGATAATCTTTACAAAGTTCTTACTCAATCTTATACTAAGGAATTGTCTGATCGTGATGATGGAATTGAAGAAGTTGTTATCATGGAAATCAACCAACTGATCAGTAAATACAGAGATCAATTGGATTTAAAAAATATTAATCCTAAAATTATTGCAGATCTTCCCGTAAATATCCGCGTTGTGATCAATTGGAATAAAGATGATACAGATATTGATCTTTGGGTAACAGATCCCAATAAAGAAGTTTGCATGTATTCTCATTCATCAACAGAAATCGGCGGAAGATTGAGTAATGATTTTACACAAGGTTTTGGCCCTGAACAATTTTTATTGAAAAAAGCGATTAAAGGAAAATATAAAATTCAGACCAATTTTTTTGGTGAAAATCAAGTGGGAATCGCGGGACCAACTGCGATTATGGCAGAAATTTACATCAATTATGCAACAGGGAAACAGGAAAGAAAAATTGTGGTTTTCCAAAACCAGAAAGAAGACGATGGTAATGACAAAGATATTCTTATTGGTGAATTTGAATTTTAAAAAATAGTAAAAATCAAAACAGATTTAAGTTTTGCTTGAACCTGTTTTTATATGTTAAAAGTGAATTATTTTGAAAAATAATCGATTATTGGCTTAAACTTTGATGCTTTGCAAACTGAAAATTACTATTTTCAAAAACAAAGACACCAAATTACAAAATATATGAAATTTAAAGCACATTATCTATTGATTGCTTCAGCTATGTTTTTAGCCAATTGCTCAGACAATATTGATGAAACAATTACTGAAGAGCCGGGAAATGAAGCCATTTATCCGCCTGTTGAAACCGGACAAGCCAATACCAATTATCCACCCGCTTTTGCTGGACAAACAAGAGTGAATGGGGTAAAAACACAGACTCCTTTTACAAACACTGTTCTAACATCTGCATTAACCGCACCTTGGGGAATTACAAGTTTACCTGATGGAAGATTATTAATCACTCAAAAAGGCGGAACGATGAGAATTGTGACCAATACAGGATCAGTTGGAAACCCTATTACCGGAATTCCTGCTGTGAATTCAAATGGGCAGGGTGGTTTACTAGGTATTTGTGTTGATCCTCAGTTTTCTACAAACAGAATGATTTATTGGGTCTTTACTGAAAATGTTGCAGGCGGAACCCAGACTTCTGTCGCAAAAGGAAAACTTTCAACGTCAGAAACTACGATTGAAAACGCAGCGGTTATTTACAGAGCAAATCCTTCTGCATCTGCCGGAAATCTGCATTATGGAGGAAGAATTTTATTTGATGCTACAGGGAATTTGATGGTAAGTGTAGGTGAGCGTTCAGATTTATCCACAAGACCTTTGGCACAATCTGTTACGGCAGCGATTGGAAAAATTTTGAGAATTACAAAAGATGGAGCTCCGGCTCCCGGAAATCCTACTTTCAGCCAAGCGGGAGCTTTACCTGAATTATACAGTATCGGTCACAGAAATCCACAAGGAATTGCAATTCATCCTACAACAGGCGAATTATGGCAAAGCGAACATGGACCTCGTGGCGGAGATGAAATCAACCGAGTGCAACCCGCAAAAAATTACGGTTGGCCAACAATTACTTACGGTATTGAATACAGTGGAGCGGTTATAGGAAGCGGAATTCAACAGCAAAGTGGGATGGAACAACCGGTTTATTATTGGGATCCTGTAATTTCGCCAAGCGGAATGACGTTCTATAGAGGAAACAGTATTCCGGAATGGCAAAACTGTTTGTTTATCGGTGCTTTAAGTGGCGAACATATTGTAAGACTCGTTATTAAAGACAACAAAGTAGTGGGTGAAGAACGTCTACTTACAGGTTTATCACAACGTTTCAGAGATATTACGCAGGGAACTGATGGTGCACTTTACGCAGTTACCGATGGCGGAAGATTATATAAAATTCAAAAACAATAAATTATTTTTTTCGTACTCTTGAAACACCGACAGAAATGTTGGTGTTTTTTTTATCTGGGAATAGTGAATTTGTTATTGATTTTCAAATCTCTGCTTGTAATTTCTTCAAAATCATATTTATCGTCTGAATAAATTACATCTATCTGATAATCATGATTTTTAGATAAGATAAATTTGCAAACGCCATTTTTATCAACAGCTTTTTTATCGATTCTTTTGGTCTCAAGAAGACCAAATAAAGGATTTCTTCTAATTCTTACTTCAATACTGTCACTTTGTTTAGGATGTTTGTTTGAAGTTGAAATTTTAAATTCCACTTGGGTCAAATTTTCTTTTTCCGTTTTAGGCTGATAATATTTTTTAATCTGATATGAAGACCATGATAAAATTAAAACAGGAAGAATTAAAATTAAATTAAACTTTTTCAAATTGAATTTTTTCCATTTAGTTTTGATGTAAATCCACGAAATAGAAAGTGTAATGAGTAGGTATGGTAAAAGCTTTCCCACATCAGATAAACTGCTGAAATACATAATCAAATAAGTAACATAAATACTAATTGCTACATTAATAAATCCTAAAATAAAGGATGTGAGTAAGTTTATTTTTAAACGAAACTTTAGAAATAAGACATTGGCAATTCCAAAGACGGTTAGAAAAGCCTGATCTCCGTTTTCTGCTAAAAATACAAGTAATGTTGTGGGAAATATAGAGATAATATTGATGATTAAGATAAAAACGACTGATAAAAGTTGATGTTTTAAATTCATTAAAATAAAAAAAGGTTATAGTGAAGCAATTATTTATAGTATAATTCTCAAATATATGAATTTATTTAAATTGTTATAAGCAAAAACCACCGACATATTGCCGATGGTTTTCTTGAAAGTAATATATAATAGTAAAAAATTAGTAACCTTCGTTCTGAACCAAATATCCCGGTTCTGCAGATGCTCCGTCAATTGCTGATTGTGGTATCGGGAATAATCTTTTTCTTACATCGCTATTGGTTTTTGAGGTGTAAGGATCTTCGTAATGACCAAATCTGATCATATCTGTTCTTCTGGAATATTCCCAGTAGAATTCAAAACCTCTTTCTCTGTATAAGGTATTTAAATTGATTGAAGATAAAGCTGGAGGAGTTACTGAAGGTCTTGCTGTTCTTGCAGCTCTTACTAAGTTTACATCAAGTAAAGCAGCTCCGGCATTTCCTTTTCTCAATTGTGCTTCTGCTCTCATCAGGTAAATATCGGCTAAACGTAAAAGCACAATATCTGCATTTCCTCTGTTTCTTCCTGAGTCAGAACTTCTGCTGAACTGGTATTTTGAAACTCGATATCCGTCTGTGTAATCTTTGTTGTTCGGATTTTCAAGATCGATTTCCAGAGTGTGATTTACGTAATTTACAAAACCATTTCTCTGTTCGATAATCGGGTAGATTTTATATTGTCCGTTTAAAGTTTGAAAAGGTTGTCCATTTGATGCGTTTCTCAATCCCCACTGAATTCCTCTCTGAATTCCTCTGTTAATTTCATACGTTGCACCGTTTACAAGAAAATAATGATTGGCATCATTCGCAGGAGTTACTCCAGTTAAATTCTGTAAAGCTGCAGGTACAGTAAAGTTTTCTTTGTAAAATCTCGCATCAGCTTGTGCAGGATCTGTACTTCCATAAGCTTGAACCCAGGTGTTGTAAAAATCTGAAGTAATTGCGGGACCGTCTGTTCCGTTGGCTTTCGGGAAAGCTGCTAAAGGATATTGACTTCCTGAAAGCGACCAATACCCCAATCTGTTATGAGATGTAGCAAGATCCTGACGCTGGTCAATCGCAAAAATTAATTCTTTGTTTGAGTGATTATTGTCGTCAAATATCGCAAAATATTCAGGCGATAAATTAAATTGACCACTGTTAATAACTTTGTCTGTATATTCAATGACTTTATCCATATCTCCGGCTGCAAAATTCGGAGTTCCGTAAGGATTTTTGTAAACTGCCGCGTTTAGATACAATTGCGCTAAAAACCCGTTCACTGCAGACTGAGACATTCTTCCAGGGCCTTTTGTATTGTCAAGATTATTTACCACAGCAAGAAATTCACTTTCAATATAAGAAATAGCTTCCTGCCTTCTTAGTATTTCTGAATTTACACCTGTATTGTCTTTTTTGAATGCAATTCCCCAATAATCAAGCATCAACATATTGTAATAAGCTCTCAAAGCACGCATTTCAGCAACAGCTTTAGCAGCATTTTGATCTGTTGCAGCAAGAGGTTGCAGTTTTTCTAATGCTGTTACCGTTCTTGAAAGCATTAACCTCATTGCATCCCAAGTCTGCTGTACTACAACATTCGTCGTTGTTGTGGTGTGCTGATGAAGTTCAATATATTTTCCACCATCATACCAGTCATTATTACTTCCTCTTGGCGGCAGAATTGCCTGATCTGAACTGATAAGCTGAAGACCATAGTTTTTTACATGGGTAAACGCATCAGGAAGCGGGCCATAAGCAGCGGCTACAAAAGATTCTACCGGCGTTGTAGTTTTTGCTTCCAATGATTCATCAATAACCAATTCTTCAAGATCTGTACATCCTACCAATGCTAAAGTACTTACACTAAGAATAGAGATTAAAAATTTATTTTTCATTTTTTTTCTTTTTAAATAGTTAATTAAAATGCTACGTTTACACCAAATACAAAGCTTCTTGCTTTAGGATAAGTAGCGTAATCGATCCCGAAAGACTGAATTCCTCCCTGAGATAAACCGGTATTGATTT
Organism: Chryseobacterium luquanense; assembly: GCF_026460945.1. GTDB lineage: Bacteria > Bacteroidota > Bacteroidia > Flavobacteriales > Weeksellaceae > Chryseobacterium > Chryseobacterium luquanense. Next base: position 363,068 of record NZ_JAOVZV010000003.1, on the reverse strand, counting down.
CAGGATCAAAACCTGAATATTTAGTAATCACAAATAAGTTTTGAGCAGTTATCGAGAATCTGATATTTCTGATGTGTTCCCCAATTCCTAAGATTTTAGGATCTAAACTATACCCTAAAGTGGCGTTGTTTAATCTGAAGAAATCTCCTTTTTCAAGGTATCTTGTAGAAATTACATTTGTATTGTTTAGACTTTCATTCGGAAATTGTGTTGCTGCATCAGTCGTATTATTTGATAATCCCAGTCTACCTCTTGAAAATAAGGTAGAAGCTGTATTATTGTAAATCATATTTCCTGCAACTCCGTTGAAATTTAATCCTAAATCGAAGTTTTTATAAGCTGCTTTTACATAAAGATTATAAGTGAAATCCGGTAATGCGCTTCCTGCAGCAACTCTGTCGTTGTCTGTAATAATTCCGTCTCCGTCTACATCTCTAAATATGTTGGTGCCGTTTTCGCTTAATCCTAAAAATTCTCTTACGTAAAAAGTTCCGATGGGCTCATTATTAATATAACCATTGATGACAGCGTTTGTCGTTCCCGGTCCTTGAGCTGATCCTGTAGAAATTACTTTGTAAGGAGATTTTTTTACTTTATTTTTAATAAAAGCAGTATTTCCTCCAATGCTGTAAGTAAATTCTTTGTTTGGATTACTGTTATAATTTAATGATAATTCTAAACCGGTGTTGTTGATTTCCATATTAGGGATATTCTTCCAAATTTTTGGAGCAGGTTCAATAGGATCTACCGGATTTATTTCTAAAAGAATATTATCAGAAACTTTATTGAAAAAATCTACAGTACCTGTTAATCTGTTATTTAAAATTCCGAAATCTAAACCGATATTGGTTTGTGTGGTAACTTCCCACTGAAGATCTGGGTTGTTGGCTCTTACCAAATATATTCCGACAGGATAGTTCCCACTGTCGTTTAGTGGGTAAGTTGCCTGTGCGCTTCCGTTGGAATCAGCTTGATAGCTTCTCTTTGTAATTTTACTCGGAATTTCCTGATTTCCTGTTTTACCCCAGCTTGCTCTCAATTTCAGATTGTTGATGGTGCTTACATTTTCCATGAAGCTTTCTTTGCTGATATTCCATCCTGCAGCAACGGATGGGAAAATTCCGTAGCGGTTATTGGCTCCAAATTTTGAGGATCCGTCTGCTCTTAAAGTTGCGGTTAAAAGATATTTATCTTGATAGCCATAGTTTACTCTTCCAAACCAAGATTGCAACTCATTTTTATTAGCAACAACTGTTGAAGTTACCTTCGTTAAGTCTGCAGGTTGTAATGAAGGAATTTGATATTGTGGTTCGATTCCGTTATCTGGAAAATTCTGATAATATGATCCTCTTGAAGTCAACAGTAATTTCTGATAAGAATGCCCCGCCATCACGTTAAAATCATGACTGTTAACTTTAAATTTGTAAGTTAATGTATTCTCTACAAGAGTGTTGTTGTTAGAATAATTACTTAGATTTAAATTTCCGGCTTCTAAAGGAATAGCATGTGGAATATTTTGAATGACTCTTTCTGCTGTAGAATAATCGATCCCTAGATTTAATTTGTAAGTCAAACCTTTGATAATTTCTACTGAAGGAGAAACGTTGGCTAAAATTCTGTTATTTGTTGTAATATCTTTATAAATCTGACGACGAATCAGCGGATTAAAAGAACCGTTATTAAAAACTGTTGTTGGTAAACCGTTTGTGTATGCCGGATAAGTAGGATTCCAGGTAAGCATGTTGTTGACTACGTCGGTTGCATTTGGTCTGTTATTTTCAGTTCTTACCCCATTTAAATTAAAGTCGATATTTACTCTTCCGTCAAAAGCTTTTTGTGAAACATTTACACGACCTGAATATCTTTTTAAATTACTGTTGTGAAGAATACCTTCCTGATCTTCATATCCTAAAGCAGCATAGTAATTAGAATTTTCTGTTGCTCCTGCTGCTGAGAAATTTACATTTTCAGAAATGCCTGTTCTTGTCAATTCGTCTTGCCAATCGGTATTTCCACCCATATCGTCTAGTTTTCCTCCGGCTGCAGTTACCTGTCTTCTAAATTCATCTGCACCGAAAACATTCATTTTATTGGCAAGTTTAGAAATGGTAAGATTAGAGGAAAGATTCATCTGAGTTCTTCCTTTTTTTCCTTTTTTAGTGGTAATTACAATTACGCCATTTGCTCCTCTTGCTCCATAGATTGCTGCTGCAGAAGCATCTTTTAGAATGTCCAATGACTCAATATCATCTGGATTGATGAAGTTCATTGGGTTATTAGCTGTTCCTGTATTACTGTTATCGATTACAAAACCATCTACAACGTATAATGGAGTCGTTCCTGAACGTAAACTTCCAACTCCTCTTATGATAATATTTTGATTAGCTCCCGGTTCACCACTTACATTAGAAACATTCACTCCGGCTACTTTACCCTGAAGTAATTGACCAACATTGGCAACCATACCCTTATTAAAATCTTCGCTTTTTACCGATCCTACAGCTCCGGTTACGTCAGATTTTTTCTGACTTCCGTATCCTACCATCACAACTTCTTCAATATCTTTCAATTTGCTATCATCCTTGATAGTGTCGGATTCTTTTTTTTGCGCAAATGTTAAGGTGACACAACTCATCAAAACAGTCGGCACGAGATAAATACGTTTCATTCCTTTTTATTTTGGTGCAAAATTAGGTTGATGAAACGCCGAAAACTGTTAATTTAATATTAAGTAACAGCTTTTTAAAATTAATAAAACGTGAATATTTTTGCCGAAAATTAAATTTGTGAAAACTTTATGTAAACAAATGTTTTTAAATAGCTTAAATTCAATTATATCCTTGTTAACATTAGGTTTTTGATTTTAGTTGGATGATTTTGAAATCATTTAATATCTAATTTTGTGCCCTTATTTCGCAGTCATCAATTTTATTAAAAATCCAATAATTATGAATTATAGTTACAAAAACGTTAATTTTAGAACTATTGCAGCTTTTTCTTTGCTTCTTTTTACAACATTAATGTCGGCTCAAAAAAAACAAAGCCCTCTTAATATCATTTTTATGATAGGAGATGGGATGGGAGTTTCTCAAGTAACTTCCGCTTTTTATTTTGGAAATTCAGAACCGAATTTTGCCAAATTTAAAGTGGTAGGACTTTCAGAGACTTCGTCAACAAGTAATTTGATTACCGATTCTGCGGCAGGAGCAACCGCTTTGTCGACAGGTAAGAAAACTTATAAAAGAGCAATCGGAGTAGACAAAGATTCTATTGCAATTCCTACTATTTTAGAACAGCTTCAGAAAAATGATTATCAAACGGGTTTGGTGAGTCTTACTTCAATTACTCACGCTACACCAGCTTCTTATTATGCTCATGTGAAAGACCGCGACCTTCATGAAGATATCGCTTTGGAATTTTTAAAATCTAATATTGATTTTGCAGCTGGAGGAGGTTTAAAGTTTTTTAATAAAAGAAAAGACGGAAAAAATTTATTAGAACAATTAAATAAAAACTACAGAATTGACACGATTTCATTATCAAAACCAATTTCTGGAAAGAAAAATTTATACTTATTGGCTCAGGATGAATTGCCGAATAAAGTTCAGGGAAGAGGCGACTTTTTGCCTGAAGCTACCCAAACTGCATTAAATTATTTTTCTAAAGATAAAAAACCATTTTTCCTGATGGTTGAAGGCTCTTTCATCGATTGGGGTGGTCATGCAAAAGATGCTGAAATGATGACTAAAGAAGTTCTTGATTTCGATAAAACCATTGGCGTGGTTATCGATTTTATCAAGAAAAATCCGAATACATTATTGGTTGTTACAGCCGATCACGAAACAGGTGGCGCAAGTATCGGAAAATATTCAGAAAAAGATCCGGTCACAGGAAAGGAAAAAGAAGTCGGAAATAAAGTTCAGGTCAATTTTATAGATAATCAACATTCGGCGGCTCTGGTTCCTGTTTTTGCAATGGGAAAAGGTCAGGAACTCTTTTCAGGAGTTTATCCTAATCATACAATCTATCACAAACTGGTCGAAGCTTTGAGAAAAAATGGAATCAAGATTAAATAATTTGAATGTAATAAAAAATCTCATGTATTTAAATTTAAAAAAAATTGCTGGTTTTATCGGTTTGATTTTTGCGACAACGCTTTATTCACAAACTTCAAAAATTCATTCTCATAATGATTACGAACAAAAAATTCCGTTTTGGTATGCATTAGGTTCGGGTGCAAATTCGATTGAAGCTGATGTTTTTTTGGAAAACAAAAAATTATTTGTCGCACATAATCAAAAAGATATTAGAAAAGAAAGAACATTTGAAAGTTTATATCTAAATCCAATCGATAAGGCTTTAGAAATGAATATGATCAATCAAGAGTCGCTGCAGATTTTAATTGATATTAAAACTGATGCTAAAACAACTTTAAACCAAATTGTAAAATCAATTCAGAAATATCCTAAGATTACAGCAGAGAAAAAGATCAGTTTTGTGATTTCGGGAAACCAACCGGCTTCGGAAGAATATAATTCTTATCCTGATTTTATTAAGTTTGATTATCAAAAATTGGATGATTTAACGGCAGATCAATGGAAAAAAGTGGCATTGTTGAGTCTGAGTTTTCCACAATATTCTAAATGGAACGGAAAGGGTGGATTAACAGAAGATGATTTACCAAAAGTTACCGAGGTCATCAAAAAAGCTAAATCATTTGGAAAACCTTTCAGATTTTGGGCAATTCCTGACGGAAAAACTTCTTGGGAGTTTTTTGCACAGAACGGCGTTGATTTCATCAATACAGACCACCCAAAAGAATGTGTGGAATATGTAAATTCTTTGCGAAAAAGAACTTTTAAAAACAATATATTTTCAGAAATTTATCAGCCTGAATTTTCCTATCTAAAGAAAAAAAGTCCTGTAAAAAATTTTATTTTATTAATTGGAGACGGAAACGGATTGTCACAAATTTCTTCATCGGTTTTAGCAAATAAAGGTCAATTAACTTTAACGCAGTTAAAAAATATTGGTTTAATTAAAACTACTGCAGCAGATAATTTTACAACAGATTCTGCAGCTGGAGCAACCGCTTTTGCGACAGGAAAGAAAACAAAAAACAGATTTATTGGAGTTGATACTGAAGGCAAAAAAACACTAAACTTAACGGAAGTTCTTTCTGAAAAAGGTTTCAATACAGGAATTATTACAACCGATGAGATTGTTGGAGCGACTCCATCTGCATTTTATGCCCATCAAAAAGACCGCGGAATGGAAAAGGAAATTGCTGAAGATTTGTTGACGAGCAAACTTACCTTTTTTGCTTCCGGAGGAAAATCTAAAATTTCTCCGAATCATCAGTTTTCAGTAGTTAATCAACCTGAAGAAATCGGAAAGAATAAGTCAGATAAATTAGCTTATTTTATGTCCGAAAATGGTGTTCCGCAGGTTTTAAAAGGTCGTGACAATCTTTTGTCAAATGTGGTTGAAAATGGACTTAATTTCCTGAAAAATAAGAAAAAACCATTTTTTATGATGATTGAAGCCGCACAAATCGACAGCGGAGGTCACAGCAATAATGTTGGAACCATCGTTACTGAAGGAATTGATTTCGATAGAGCGATTACAAAAGCAATCCAATTTGCAGATGAAAATCCTGGAACTTTGGTCGTAATTACTGCGGATCATGAAACAGGAGGTTTTAGCATTCCACACGGAGATATGAAAACGAGTACCATTGAAGGTGATTTTACAACGGATGATCATTCAGCTACTTTAATTCCCGTTTTTTCTTATGGTTCTGGCTCTGAAAACTTTACCGGAGTGTATGAAAACAATGAGGTTTTTCATAAAATTTTAAAAGCTTTAAAGCTTAAATAGCAAATTACTTTTACTTATTAGATTTATATTTGATACAAAGCAGTTTCTGAAAAGGGCTGCTTTTTTAGCTTCCACGGATTTCACAGATTTTCACAGATGATTGAGAATATTTTAATGCTAAAATGGTTATCTCAATAAAGGCTGATTTAAATTACTGTAAAATAGTTTATGCCACGAATTCACAAATAACTAAGAATGAAAATCTGTGCAATCTGTGGGAATATTTTAATGAAAGCAATCAATAGGGGCGGACTTTAGTCCGCTCTAAAGCATTAATCTAAATAATTGGCTTTAGCCAAAACTTAATAATAACAATAAATAATTTTTTCATAACGAAAAACGGCAAAAGGTTTGTTGAATAAATGCTTAACTTTAGTAAAAATAAACTTATGCAGATAGAAACACGTACCCTGAAAGTAGACGATTATGACGAATTGGTAGAAACAATGCGCCGAGCGTATCCTCAAATGTCAGAATACGTCTGGTCAAAAAAAAGCATCGCCAAACTGAATAAAATTTTCGAAGCCGGACAAATCTGCATCACTGTAGACGGAGTGATCGCCGCAGTTGCACTTTCAATTATCGTGAATTATGAAGAATTTGGCGATGATCATACGTACAGCGATATTACAGGAAATTACACTTTCAATACCCATATTTCAACCGGAAATGTACTATACGGAATCGAAATTTTCGTAGATCCGGAATATCGTGAATTGCGATTGGGAAGAAGATTATACGATGCAAGAAAAGAACTTTGTGAATTATTAAACTTGAAATCAATTATTTTAGGCGGAAGAATTCCTCATTATCATAAATACAGTCACGAACTTTCAGCAAGAGATTATATACGGAAAGTAAGAGATAAAGAAATGTACGATCCGGTGCTTTCTTTTCAACTCTCAAATAATTTTTTACCGATAAAAATCCTTAAAAAATATCTTCCCGAAGATGAAGCTTCCCGTGAAAATGCCGTTTTGCTTCAGTGGAACAATATTTATTACAGCAAAAAGCCAAATACAATGCAGGATAGTGTTGTACGTTTAGGTTTGGTACAGTGGCAAATGAGACATTTTAAAGATATTCATGCTTTTTACGAGCAGGTGGAATTTTTTGTGAATGTAATGGGTGATTACAAATCGGATTTTGTGCTGTTTCCGGAATTATTCAATACACCTTTATTGGCTCCTTTTAATAATCTTTCGGAGCGTGACAGTATGATTGAACTGGCGAAAATTACGGAAGAAATTAAAACCAAAATTTCCGAATTGGCAATCAGTTATAATGTCAATATCATTTCCGGAAGTATGCCGATTTTTGAAAATAACGATTTGTACAACGTAAGTTATCTCCTTCACCGTGATGGCAGAATTGATGAATACCGAAAAATACACATTACCCCGAATGAAAGAAAATATTACGGGATGAAAGGTGGAAATGAAATCAAGGTTTTTGATACCGACTGCGGAAAAATTGGTTTGGTGATTTGCTACGATGTAGAATTTCCTGAATTACCGAGAATTCTTGCCGATCAGGGAATGAAAATTTTATTCGTTCCTTATTTGACCGATACTCAAAATGCCTATATGAGAGTTCGTCACTGCGCCGCAGCAAGAGCGATTGAAAACGAATGTTATGTTGCGATTGCAGGTTGTGTAGGGAATTTACCGGGTGTAAATAATATGGATATTCAGTTTGGTCAGGCTGCGGTTTTCACACCTTCAGATTTTGCATTTCCATCTAATGCGGTAAAAGGTGAAGCAACTCCGAATACTGAAATGACTTTAATTGTTGATGTTGATTTAAACTTGTTAAAAGACCTTCATTACAATGGTTCCGTTCAGATTCTGAAAGACAGACGAACTGATTTGTACGAAACTTATTTGAAATAAACTTTTTGCTCACGCCAATTTTGCAGATTAAGCTGATTTTTATAATCTGAGTCATCTGCAAAATCTGCGATATATTTTAAAAATATTATTTAAGCACTTTCTCTGTGAAGGTGCTTTTTTAATGTCTTTGCTAAGTGAAATCGAAGATTCGACGCAGTCAAACGCCTTTGCGAACGAAAAATATTCATAACAATTTTAAAAAAACTTTGCGCGCTTTGCGTTAAAAAAGAATTTGTAAAGTGAAAATTAAATCAAACTTAAAATACAATCTACATTCAATTTAAACTAAAAATCTACCTTTCAAAATTAAATTTTTCGCTTTGAACAAATCATTTTCTATTTTATTTTTCATCTTATTTTTCTTTTCATTGAATCTAAAAAGCCAGCAAAAACCTGTGAAAATTGCTTTTCTGGCTGATGTACACTTTCAGGATTTGTATGGAGGGTTTTCAGATTCAAATTTTAAAGGAATTGAAAACTCAAAAACCAGAAAGAAAACCATTCTCAGAACAATGGATTCCCAGCTTCATTCAACAAGGATTTTTAATGAAAATTATTTCGCTTTTCTAGCAGCTTTGGATGATATTGCGAAAAAAAATATCAAAATTGTTGCACTTCCGGGAGATTATACAGATGACGGACAAGCCTACAATCTTCGTGGTTTAAAGAAAATTTTAGACGAATATCAGAAGAAATATCAGATGCGGTTTTTCATTACAACAGGAAATCACGATCCGGTGGGTCCGTTTTTGAAACAGGGCGGAAAATCTGATTTTATGGATGAAAATGGAGGTGAACTTTCAATTATCAGTGACCAAAATTTAATTAAAAAGGGTGAAAAAGCTGTTGTAACGAAAGACATTGCGATGTCTGGATATTTGGAAATTTTGAACAGCATGAAAAATTTCGGATTTGGAGCTTCTGAAAAAGATATTTTTTGGCAGACTCCTTTCAGTAAAGATTCTTACGAACAATTTAATTTTAAAAATGCTTTAAAAGATTCAGAATATTCCAACAGAGTGTATGAAGTGAGTTCCGGTTTTTCTGTTCCTGATCTTTCTTATGTAGTCGAACCCACCGATGGAATTTGGCTGATGGCCATTGATGGAAATACCTACATTCCTAAAAATATTGCTGGAAATCCTAATGATGAAAATAATTTTCATGGAGCATCCATCGGGTACAACAACGTTTTAAGCAATAAAAAACATCTGTTTTCCTGGGTTGAAAAAATGTTGAATGAGGCGAAGAGGCTAAACAAAACACTGATAGCTTTCACCCATTATCCAATTCTTGATTTTAATGATAATGCTAATTCCGAAATCACACAACTTTTAGAAAATGACAAATGGCAAATGGACAGAGTTCCGAATGATGAGGTTGCTGAACAGTTTGCAAAAGCGGGTTTGAAATTACATTTCGCAGGTCATATGCACATCAATGATACAGGAATTAAAAAGTTTGAAAATGGAAAAATGCTCATCAATATTCAGGTTCCTTCTTTGGCGGCATATATTCCGGGGTATAAAATTCTGACAGTGAAATCTGAGGATGAATTTGAAGTGGAAACGGTTTGTATTAAAAATGTTCCGAGATTTAATGAATTATTCCCGTTGTATGAAAAGGAATTTGAAAATTTAAAAGCTAAAAATTCAAAAGAAATTTGGAATAAAAAAATTTTAAGAACAAAAAACTATCATGATTTTACATTATTCCATCTGAAAGAATTGGTGCGGTTGCGTTTCGTGCCGTCCGATTGGCCAAAAGATTTCATTGAAAAAGCTTCAAAGCTTTCCGGGAAAGATTTGCTGGAATTGAGTTCAGGAAATCAGAAATTATCTAATAAATCCAAAAAGAAATTTGCCAAATGGAGTTTTGAAGATGCACTTTTGAATCTATATCAATTTCAATCTGCCGATGAATTGGCAAAAAATGATATTTCGAAAAAAAGGCTTGAGCAATATGAAGTTTTAATCAAGAATTTTGATAGTTTAGAAACAAAAGATGAATTTTTAAATCAGCTTAAAACTTTCTTTACAATCTTAGGGAAATTGTCATCGGGAGATGCTTCAGACCATTTTAAGATTGATTTTAAGAAAGGAGAAATTGTGAAATTGAAGTGATTATTTTTTAAATTGTATTGTTTTAATTGGACTTAAAAGCTCTTTTTGATTTTTAATGTTTAGGTTTTTTGCATAGAGATTAAATTTAATTTTCCCTAAAGATGAAGTTCCTAAACTATCGATGTATATTCCTGTAATACCATTCCCTGGTTTCTTTGGGCTTATAATTTTGGCATTATAACCCGAAATTTTTTCAAAATATTTTTTGTTGATTTTAAAATCCTCTTGATTTATTTTGCTCATATCTGAAACAATAATCATTTGTGAAGTATCGGTTTTAGGATGTTCTTTTATGATTTCTTTCAAAAATTTTCTTTCAAAAATAACAATGTTTTCTTCTAAAGAATTTGAATAAGAACCATAATCGAAAATAATGGTATCATTATTTTCTGTCATAAATCTACCAACATTACTATCAATGTTTTGAAGTTGAATTTTTTTCCATTGTTTAGGAATTTCAATTTCAAAGTTTTCAAAATCAATTACCTTAGTTTTATGATTTTAACAACTCTGCGAAAAAAAGAATAATGGAATGCTGAAAAATGCATATTTAAAATAGTTATTCATTCTCATACTGCTGCAGAATTTAAGCCATTCTTCCTGATCTTAAATTCTTTAAACAGACCAAACAATATAAATCTTCACGCCAAACACGATTCACTTTATAATTCAGTATTCTGTCGATTCCTTGAACGATAGTAATTCCTTTCGCTACAGATTCTGGTGTTTCTGATTTTGCTTTGGAATTGGATTTTATATTTTCTAAATCTTTCATGTTTCGTTCTAAAATGGCTTTATCTTTTAACGAAACAGAATCTGAAATGATTTGTTTTTCATGGTTAAGTTCTTTATTCTGCGCAGAAAACAAAACAAAACTGAAAATAAAAAGAAGAGTTAGATGTAATTTCATGAGTTGAAAAAATGTATCTCAATTTAGTGAAAATTCAAATATAATTTTTTGAAAATTTTATTTTTTGCTTAAATTTTTCAAAAACGGTAAAATTTGGTTTGTACTATCAAGCGTTTCGATAATAATTCCGTTTTCATTTACTAAATAAAGAATTGGATAACCATTAATTCCAAATTGTTGCTCAATATCTTTTAGGTCAGGAATTACTGGGAAATTCACTTCTTTATTGACGAAATATTTGGTGACACTCGCTTTAGAATCCGAACCAAAAATATTGATGAGTTCCATCTGAGGATTTAATTTAAAATTCGAACTCAGAATATAATCCGAAATAATTTTGGAATAACCACAGTTGGTTGAAGAGAAGAGCAGAAGCGTTTGCTTTTCTTTTTTTGAATCAAAAGAAACCGGTTTTCCGTTAAAATCAATTGCTTTGAAACTCGAAACTGCTGTGTTTTTTGCTAAAATCTTCAAAGAATCTTGTCTTTCGTAATATTTTAAAGCATAATCTTTTGGAAGAAAAACTTTGAAATTGGTGGTTTTATCTAAGAATATATAATTGCTGAACACATAAGTAACAGTTTGTCCCAATTTCCCATCCACAAAACTTTTTCTTTCGAATTTTGAGATGGTAAAGTTTCCAGAAATGTAAATATGATATTCAACTTTTATTTCTTTTCCTTCGTAATGATTACTACTTTCGATATTTGAATAATGGCTGTGGATTTTCCCGTCAATTTGGGTGTCGTCTATATAACTCCATTTCTTTTTGAGCAACGTTGTAGGGCCAAATTGCCTCAGTCGGGAAGATGAAATCGCATCCTTTTGATTGTCTTTATTTTCGTATTCGTAGACTGTTTTTTCGCTGTGATTTACCAGGTAATAGGAATTGTTTTTGTAGAATTCTTCTGAAGTTTCATTTTTGCTGTAGAACTCAAAATCGCTGCTTTGAGGTTTGTAAACTGTATGTAAAACACTAAAAACAGAAGTTGCGTTGGTTTCAGGATTGGGATAGTAAGCGGTTGTTTTGTAGCTTATTACATTCGCCTTAAAATATTTTCGTTTGGCTTTTTCAATATCAGGAACTTGAGCGAAAAGTTGACAAATATTTAATAACAAAAATATTATACCCAAAATTTTCTTCATTTTTCTTACCAATTTTAATTAAATTTTTTCTCCATGAATTCCGGTGGCGCAACCGTAAAAATAACTTTCAATATTGACTTTGAGATGATATTTTTCAAATATTTCTTTTACCCGATTGCAATTTTCAAATTTCTCGGTGTAAATCCAAAGCATTTTATAATCGTTTGGATTTCCTAAAAATAATTTGCCCAAAACAGGAATGATTTTACCTAAATAAAGTCTGTACGCAGGATACAAAATTTTATTTTTTGGTTTGGAAACTTCCACAAAACTAAATTTACCATTGGTTTTCAGAATTCGTGAAACTTCTTTTGCTAAAATTTCAAGTTGTTTATTGTTAAAAGTTTTTAAACCATAGGCACAAGAAATAATATCGAAAAAATTAGATTCCAATTTACTTTGAAGTGCATCTTCACAAAGAAGATTCAATTGATTTTTAAAAACTTTATTCCCTTTATTTCTTGATTGAGCAATCATTTCATCAGAAAAATCTAATGCCGTAAAAGTAGCATTAGGAAAATTATTTTTAAGGTAGGTCCAGTTTTCTCCTAAACCTGAAAGTAAATCGATGATATTTAAATTTTTGTCCGATTTTCCTAATTTGCTTAAAAACTGTTTCCGCCAACGAATGGAGAAGCCGAAAGAAGTAATGTAATTCATCCTTTCATAAGACCCGGACATTTGATTAAAAAGTTGTTTTACAAATTTTGGTTCATAGATGTTATTCATTGACGAAAATTATTTAATGTTTTTCAAATTTTCATCGTAAAGTCCCACTAGCAAACTGTTTCCCTTATCATCAACTTTTACGGCTCCATATTTTGCTTTCTCATACTTTTCACTTTGTCCTTCCTGAAAAAAGAAAGATTCTGCCCCAATATTTACATTCCAGTTATCGGATGAAGTGTAATTTATTAAATATTCTCCCTCTTTTAAAGGAGTCGTGTTTTTCTGAAATCTCTGTCTTTCTGCGACCCCGTTTTTATCTAATTTTACTACACAATATCCTCTTTTTGGAAGAGATTCTACATTTAAATCTTCTGAAATACTGTACCGCAAAGTCATATAATCTCCCTGCATCAAAGAACGCGGATCTACAGGAGCTAATGATAGTAAAATTAGTTTTCCATCTTTTAGTAGCGTCTCTTTTTTAGCCACAGAAAAATTAAAATAAACTAATAGTATAATGAGATTTAAGAAGATAATCAACCATTTATATTTTTTCATCAGACGACAGTTTTTTATGGGTTAAAAAGTACAGACCAAGAAACAAAACGCCAGAACCAAAAAGGACGATCGATTTGGTAAGCAATGTGTAATGTAGGTCGTAATAATATTGTGAAACAAAGTAAATAAAAGCCACAACGCCGATGACCAAAGAGGTTTTGTAATTCACCATAAAGCTCAGCAGAATAATTAAAATTGCTCCCGAAATCGCTGGTGAAAATATTGTTGGTAATAAAATGAAAACTGATAAAGCGTAAATTCCATATTTCTGTTCGTTCTTTTTGATATTCAGCATTTCAAAAAGGTGAGAAATGACGTATAAAATTGCCGCAATAATGACTACCGAGGAAATCCAGGAATATTCAAACGAATATTCGTCTATGCGATCAATCCTATAGTTTCTTCCTGAAAGATATAAACCGGCTAAAAAGCAAAATATCAATGCGATACGAACCGAATCATATAGTTGTGAGAACGTTTTGTTGTAAGTTATTAATTTTGCCTCTTTCAAGTATAAAAGGGTTAAAACCACAGCTAAGAGAGAAACATAAATGTGAATTGAATCAAAAGTATGATTTGAAATAATTAAAAATAAAAATCCTCCACAGACAATCAGTACCGAAACAAAAGAAATGAGATAAGATCTTACGATAAATAATGTTGAAGCAGCAATTGCAATAAAAATGAGGCTTATTACATTTTCGTGTGTTTCCATTTGCGATAATCCCACTCCTAAGAGAACAAAACCAATGATATATGCCGAAATGCTGAGTGTGTCTAGAAGTATGTTGTCGGTTGCTTTGGTAATGAATGTTCCGAAAATAATTAAAGGAATTCCGAGTGCCAATAATCCCAGTTCTGAGTCGTAGATTCCGGTAATAAAGAGAAATCCCATGAAGAGGAGACTTGCCAAAATTCCACCAAAAATAGATAGGATTTTTATAGGTAAAGATTGATGATTATTGCTTTTTTCGTAATCTTTGTAAATTTCTTCTTCGTTAAATTTTAAATCTTTATCACTTGCATCTTGAAGAGTATCCAAGAGTTGTTTTACTTCTTCTTTAGTTCTCATTTTTCCATTTTTTTTGAAGATTAATAAGTGTCATAATCACCATCGTTATGCTTGCAATCACGAAAAGGCTTACGAACAAAAACATCCCGCCATCGTTGGAAAAATTTAATATCCAAGAAGATACTATTGAAATAATACTGAATGAAATCAATGCAAGATAAAAAACACTTTTTGATTTGAAGCCGTGCCAAATTCCAAGCGCATAAGTGATTAAAACAAGAGCCGTAAACAGAAATGCAGATTCTTTAAAAACTGCATAAATTACCATTATCATTCCCATGGTTGCTATAACGGAACATCCCAAAGCCAAAATGTGGGTAAACCAAAGAGGAATTGCGTAAATCTTCTTTAAATTGAGCAATAAAAAGGAAGAAATAAGAACTACCGCATTGATGCTGAAAATGACTGTCAAAACCAACAACTCATCCCAATCGTTGGCAACCTGTTGCGTATAAAGAATAAATGTAGTGTTGATTAAAACAATAAAAAGCAACCACAGCGGAGCGAAATTTGAGATTAAGACCCACAACGCAATAAATAAAGTCCACGCAAGAAAGAAGTCGTAGGCATTGGCTCCGGTTTGATAAATCTGTCCGAAAACTGCAAATAAAACTCCTACTAAAAACGAAGCTCCCGTGAGAATAATATTTCGTGTATTCTGATTGATTTTAGGAAGTAAAGCAACGATTGTTGTGACAATGACGAGCGCTTCTGTCATTCCGATTTTAGCAAATTTGTGTAAATCTGCCCAGTTATAAGCAAAGAAGAAAATAATTCCGGCGGTGGCAAAACCAACTCCGAGAGTGATAAAAAACAGACGCAGAAATTTCTGCCACATTTTTTTATCGTTGTACACATTTTCTTTCAGAAGTCGCTCAACTTCCAGCTCGGTCATATTGCTGTGACGGCTGATCAGTTTGATGTCTTCACGTTGGATATTTTTCATTCAATTGTTTTTAAAAACTAATTTCTTAATGGAACTAAATATTAATTCAAATTTAATTGAACTAAACTACGAAAAAACAAATGATAAAAGTGTGAGATGATGAGGATTGGATATTATTTATTCTTCGAATTTTTCTTCCACATTATAAAGCACTTCACAGTCACAAAATCCACCGTTTTCCTTTAACCAGTTTTCAACTTCTTCGATGTTTCCGATATGATTCGTTTCTAAAAATAGCTTCGTCAGTTTCAGGCTGTCATCACAGTCATGCTTTTCAAGTTCTTCATCCAGAAAATCAAACAGAATTTGAAAAATTTCTCGGGAAACCGGAAGACTTTCTTCAAATTCTATCTTAGCTTTTTCCCTCAATTCTTTTTGAATTTGTTTGCGTCTGGCTTTTTCTTCTTTGTCTGGCATTTTGTTTAAAGATCTTTAAATGTTGTAGATAATCTATAATTGGTAAGTCTGTTTAAATAAATTGCCCTGATTGGAATCGCAAAATTATTTTCAATCGTATAAAATTTCGGTGGATAATACATTTTTATTGCCTCAGAATTCAGATGCGAAACATCATACTTCTCATAGCTGAAGTTTTTATCAAAACCAGTCATGCCTTCAATTGTTTCAGGGCTTTCGCTACCGTGGAATTTC
Source organism: Chryseobacterium luquanense (assembly GCF_026460945.1). GTDB lineage: Bacteria > Bacteroidota > Bacteroidia > Flavobacteriales > Weeksellaceae > Chryseobacterium > Chryseobacterium luquanense. The sequence goes on along the minus strand of NZ_JAOVZV010000003.1, from coordinate 347,221 downwards.
GGATAACTGTAATAATGTCCTTTTCTGTTTTTGTAAACATGATCGTACTGATATTTCTGATGAAAATAATGACTTCCATCTTTGCTTTTAGATAAATAGAGAATAATAGTATCTCTTTTGGCGAATCCAGGAGTTCCGTAATGATCGTAGGCGATAAATTCTACGGTATCAGTTTCAAGATAGTTGAACATTTTTTTTACCACTTTGTATCTGCATTTAAAAGCGTTGTCCATTATATAACTTCTCTTTACTACTTTGAGCGTGTCTCCCATTTCTTCATCAATTTCGTATTCGCCCGTCGGTACATCTTCTTGATTTTCATTTGGATCAAATTCTGTTACAGATATTTTCTTCCCTACAAAAGCATAGAGATTAATATTTTTATTTGCTCCGCCGTGCATGACGTTTTTGGAAGTAATAATATAGGCAGATTCACAACCACCTAAGACAGTTACGACTAAGATTAAAAAAAGGGGTAATATTTTTTTCATACTACTTTACAAATTCTTAAAACGATACGGAATCTTCACAATATCAATCATTTTCTGTCCCTGATTATTTTTTCCGGCAGTCCACTGTATATCCTGCGTAGATTTTGTGGCGGCGGCTTTTACTTCTTTGTTGAAAATTTCATGCTTTCCGTAGGTTGAAATATTGAGAACATTTCCATGCTGATCTATCTTTAAAATGATTTCAGTGCTTAAATTGCTACCCGAATTTTTCAAATTATTTTTGTTGATATTCTGGTCAATCTTGTTTAAAAATACTTTGTTGCCATCCGGAAACTGCGCAGGAAAAGTTACTCTTGGGGGTGGCGGAACTGACTGATCCTGCGGTTGGGAAGATTGGTAGCGATCGGAGATTTTTTGTGAAAAACAGATGGAGAATATTGAGATCGCTAAAAGTGATAATGCTTTTTTCATTTTTTTATTTTTGATTAAATTGTTTTAACTCAAAATAGAAATCCTCACAGACCAGTTTGATTTTTGTGAATTCCATTGTTTCGTCATTCCAGCCGTTATTTTCCTGTCCAATCTTTTCACATTCGTTGCACCATGCCTTGAAAATCATCATGTTCGTCAAGTTCCATTCCTTGAAAAGTTTCTAAGTCTTCAATTTTAATTGCGCTTTACTTACCAAATATCATTTTCCAAATATCGTTTTGTTGAGAAATTACAGAATCAAAATTCAGCAGATTTTTGTTTTCATCAAGAATTTCTAATCCTTCAAACCAAATTTTTATATCAATGTCCTTTTCAAAACCCTCTTGGAATAGTTTGAGAGAATTAAAAATTTCAAAATTATCTTCAGTACAATAATTAAAACTTAAATTTTCTTTACTAAGATCAATCACAGATTCTTCCGTATTTATAAAATCCCAACCATAAAGATCTTTAAAGATAAAATCTTGCAGACGAATTGAAATTTCTGAAAAGTTAAATTTGATAACTCTTTCACCACTACTATCAGTAATAGAATATTTTGCAGCAAACCTTTTGATATTTCTCAATACAAAAAACACAATGTTAGGAATTGAGTTTCCATTATTTTTAAGCAAATCTAATTTACAAACTATAATATTTTGAGTCTCAATAAAGTTTAAATCTAAAAATGTTGCTTCATTTAAAACGAGATTTAAACCATCTTTCAAATTGTCATTAATAATCATATTTTCAATTTAAATAACTTTCAATAATAGCTCTTTTCGCATAATCTTTATAATAATAATTTCACCCCCAAGACAATCCTCCCATCAACCTCCTTCAGCAATCCTTTCCCAATCAAATCCTCCACACAAAACTTCACCACCGCATCAATCTGCGAACCCACTTTCGAAAAACCAAAAGTCTTGCAAACCGCACGCACTAATTCTTCTTTATTCAGACTCAAACTCGAATGCATCAGTTCCATCATCGCCACAGAAATTTCTTCAGGCGCAATCTCATCGATCAGCCTTTTTTCTGCGGAATTGTCTCTGTAAAAATTGAGATTTTGAGGTTGGGAATTTTCGGTCCAGTAAAATTTCTGATAACTTTCCGTAGTTTGAATGTTCGGAATGGTAGCTAAAGTTTCCAACAGATAGGTATTCAGTTTTCCGCCGGCTCGCGAAGTGTTCCAAAGCTTGAGAATCTTTCTGAACAAAGAGTTTTGACTGATCGGCGATTCCGTATCAATGATGGTTTTAATCTGACTTAAAAGAATCGGTCTGTTTTCAAAATAATAAATCGATTCCGAGTTGGCATTGACTGCAGGACTTAAATCTGCCGCAACGTACGGAATTATTTTAGTAGGCTTTTCCGGTTCCGAAACTTCGCTTAGATAGACTTTTTCAGAAGTTTTCAGTTCAGTGATTTCTTCCTTTTTTTCTCTGACCTGCGTTTTTATTTTTTCCAGTTCAGCATGAATTCTTTCAATAATTTTCTCTTTATTTTTAATCCAATCCAACGTCCAGATTCTGAAAACATTCCAGCCCAAACCTTTCAGTACATTCGGTACAAGCAGCTCGCGGTCATTGGTGGTGTGGATGTTAAAATAATTCTCACTGTCCAGCAAAATTGCCAGAAGATATTCACTTTCGTTTTCAGGATTGATGATTCCGATGTCGATTTTATATTCTGAAGTTCCGATGTTGGTTTTGATTTTCAAACCGTGCTCTTCAAGGGTTTTCGCAATAGAATTCACCATCAGTTTCTGCTGATTGACAGTTTGATTTGAATTTTGATACACTAAACCTTTTTCAGAAAAATTCAGGAAGTTTTTTAATCCCAAAACGCCTTCCGAATTGGTTCTGTTCATGTCGATCTGGTCGCCTTTTAACGAAGAAAATACTTTCATTTCGTAACGTGCTCTTGTCACGGCAACATTCAACCGTCTCCAGCCACCGTCACGGTTGAGCGGGCCGAAATTCATAGAAACTTTTCCATCTTCATCGGGACCGTAGCCAATCGAAAAGAGAATAATATCTCTTTCGTCACCCTGTACATTTTCCAGATTTTTAATGAAAATAGGTTCTTCAGAATTGATGGTAAACTCTTCCAGATGCGGATTTTCCTGAAATAATTTCTGCAGCAAATCTTCAATCAGACTTTGCTGAGTCTGACTGAAAGTCACCACACCAATCGATTTTTTATTCTGATTTTCGAGATGAATTCTTATATATTCAATAATCGCTTCCGCCTCATTTTTATTGATTCGTGTTTTCCCTTTGTCGTAAAATCCGTTGATAAATTCAAACGTTACTTTTCGGTTTAAATCATCCGGAGACGGGAAGGTGAGGAGTTTATTGTCATAAAAATGGGCATTCGAGAACGAAATCAAACTTTCATGCTTGCTTCGGTAATGTCGTAACAGATAATTCGACGGAATTGAAAGCGCGAGACAGTCATCGAGAATACTTTCCAGATCTTCGAGCTCAAAATTTTCTTCATCCACTTTTTGGGAAGCAAAGAAACTCGTCGGCGGCATCTGTTTTGGGTCACCCACAATAATCGCCTGTTTTGCCCTCGCCAAAGCACTTACCGCTTCAGAAGTCGGCAGCTGAGAAGCTTCATCGAAAATTACCAGGTCAAAATGCTCTTCATTCACATCAAAATACTGCGCTACTGAAATCGGACTCATCAACATACACGGTTTGAGCCTCGGAATCAAAGTTGGAATCTGGTCAAACAGTTTTCTGATGGATAAACCCCGTCCTTTATTCCGGATTGCTTTCTGCAAAATCCCAATTTCAGAGCTTTGAACCGCTTCTTGGGAAAAATTAGGAATGCGGTCGCTGAGCTTCATCGTCAGTTGATTTTTCGTCAGTTCGGTAAATTCTTTGTGCAGATTTTTATACTGCTGAATCTGAGATTCATAAATATTGGCATCAAAACCGTTCAAAGTCGTCGAACTGTAAATGGTTTTAATGAATAAATTCAGATGAATGATTTTTTCAAATTCCAGTTCGAGAGATTCCGTATCGAGCCAGCCTTTTTCAAGGAAATCAATGAACCAGTTGAGGTTTAAGTCCTTCGCTTTTTCTTTTAAACCATTAAAATTAATCCAGTCTTCCAGCTGATTTATATTCTGTACAATAGTCTGCAGATCGGCATCACCAGGGACTTCATCTACATATTCCAATAAATTATTTTCGGCATCGTGGAGCTCTTTCAGCTTTTCAACATTTTCAGAAATGTTCTGACTGTTATTCTGTTTTAAAGAAAAATCTTTCAGCCATTCCGGGAAATTTCTGATGGATATTTTTTGGGCTAAATCTTTTGCATTTTCAATGGTTTTTAAATCTTTCTCAATCGCCGAAATATCAAATGCACTTCCATTAAAATAAAGATTTGTTACCGAAGAAAGCGCATTGTAATGAAGATTGGAAAGTTGATTTTTAAGCTGCTGGTAGTTTTCAAGCTTCTCAAAAAGTCCGTCAATCTGCACATCAGATTCTATTCCTGATTTCGCATAACCGTTCAATTGCTGCTTTACTTTCCTCTGTTTAAACCATTTTGGAATAAACCAGGTATGTTTCGCCTGATTCCAAATCAATTTTAATGAAGCAAAATCAATGTTTAAGATGGAAGAATTAAAATTGGAAGTGATTTGACTTTCAGTTTGTTGAAACTGCGTCTGTTGCGCCATCCAGTTTTTAAATAAATTCAGCTGACCTTCATTAAAAACCAGATCAACCAACCCCGATTTTACAGGATTGTCTTTTAAAAATTCAAGAATTTCCACACTGTCCGCATTGGAAACTTCCTTAAGCTGAAACTGTTTTTTAATCTGCTCAGCCGAATTTTTCTTTTCATTAAGCTGAGAAATTGCCGACAGAATCAGGTTTTTATTTTCAAACTGATGGCTCGATGTTTTGATCGGTCGCAAAGCATGAAGCGAAGGCTGCCCAATCTTTTGCCCAATCGACGCAAACGGAATCAACCAGTCTTTCCACTGATTCCAATTGAACACATCGGCACTTTCCAGAGGGAAATTGATGTGAAAACGTTCATCGGCTTTTACGTGATTGGTTTCTAGAAAGGCAATCGTATCAAATAAACTCCAGCCAATCGGGAATTTCTGATGCAGATCATTCACATATTTTCCGAGTTCTTTTCTGCGCTCATCAAGGCGTTTTGCTTCTTCGTGATAATCGGCGTTGATTTTATATTTCGGAACTTCCAGCGTTCTTTCAAACTGTTTCAGAACATCCGATTTTTTTGATTTATTGGAATGCAGTTCGAGACAGAATGCACCCAGACCAATATTTTCAAGACGGTTGTGAACTACATCCAGAGCGGCTTTTTTAGCAGCCACGAACAGCACTTTTTTGTCATTCGACAGAGCATCGGCGATGATGTTGGTAATCGTCTGTGATTTTCCGGTTCCGGGAGGTCCGTGAAGGATGAAACTTTTGTTGAGGTTGGCATTTTTTACAGCATTCAATTGAGAATTGTCCGTTGAAATTGGCAAAACCAATTCAGAAGCGGAGATGTTTTCAAGACTTTCGGCATCATTTTCCACGCTTTCCAAAGTTCCGGTCAGGCGGCCGTCGATCAGACTTTTTACAATCGAAGATTTCTGAATTTCTTCTGAATATTTTGAAATATCCTGCCAAAGAATCAATTTGTTAAAAGAGAAAATTCCCAAAACCAACTGCTCCAAAACATCCCAACCTTCAAGATTGAGAACGGCATTTCGGATAATCGCCAAAACTTTCGGAACATCAACTCCCGATTCATCCATTGGAAGATTTTCGAGGATGTTGATGTTGAGTTTGAATTCCTGTTTTAAATATTCCAACAACGTAATGTTGATCATGGTTTCCTCCTCACGGCTTCGAAGCGTAAATTTAGAATTCACCGACTTCCGAGAAAGTTCGACAGGGATCAATAAAATAGGAGCGAGCCTCGGAATGTCTTTATTTTTAGGTTCAAACCATTTCAACAAACCAATGCCCAGATACAGTGTACTTTTTCCGTTTTCTTCTTCGGCAAGTTTTGCGCTTCGATACAAGTTCGTGAGAATATTGTCGAGGTCATCCTGATGATAATACGTTAGAAGTCGGTTATATTTAAACTCATCTTCCGCCAGTTTGAAAAGCGGTTGCGACTGATGCAAAGGTTCGCCGTATAGACTGTATTTTCTGAGCACAGCCTGATTGTTGTCGGGATGAATCGTAAATGACTTTCCGTCGGCAAGGCTGTCTTCGAGCACGTTTATTTTCGTGTCAATCAGCTGAAGTATGCTTTTGGTAAAGCGCAGATTCAGAAGATTGTTTCTGAGCGAAAGATCGAGCAGTTTTCTTTCCCAGACTTTCTGTTTGGTTAAATTCGAAAAATCGGTCAGTTCGAGATCGTCATACTGCGTTCCCAAATTAAAATCCTGATCGAGCTCAGTTGAATGTGGAATGGAATCGAAATCCTGACTCTGAATTGTTTCATTTTTAAGAAGTGGGAGCGGAGAGATTCCTGCCGATCTTGCGTTTTTAATATCCAAGGACAAAAGAAATCTTGAAGAATCCATCAGTTGAGTTTCGGCAGAATTCATCGCATCTTTGAATGAAATGTTGCTACCTCGACAAAGGCTGGTCGATTCAATTAAAGCAATTTCTTTAATTCCCGAAGCAATTCTTTTGGAGATAGCCGCCTGATCAAAATTAACCATCCCGTCGAAACGCTGATCATCCAGCCATACTCCGACAAAGGCATGACCTTCTGTTACAACAATTATTGGATTTAAATCAATCGCTTCGAGACAGGCTGCAAAAAGCAGGGAAATATCAATGCAGTTCCCGAGTTTTGTTTCCAAAACGGTATCTACAAGTCTGATTCTCTGTCCGTTCTTCTCAAAACTTGGCGGCATCGAACTGTAAATCAAATCCAGATTCTGAATAGATTTGTAAATCGCCGAAACCATCTGCAAAACCCTTTCCTTGCTTTTCTGCTGATAACCTTCAAACGACGGCGTGAGTTTATTTCTCGCTAAAATATCAATGGCATCCGCTTTCAGTTTATACAAAGAAGTGTTGTTGGAGAGTACATACGAAGCCAGAAGTTGCGGATACGATTGCAGTCCACCAAAATAATCCATCGGCAAAACTTCGATGCTGAAACTTTTTTCAAAAAGAGATTCTCCGTCTTGAAAAACATGAATTTTGATCTGATCTAAATCTTTTTCCGTCAGTCTTTTCAGCAAATTATTATTAAAGACAAAATTGAAAAGGGAGATTTTATACAGCGCATTCGCTTTTATTTTATCAATGTAAACATCATATTTTTCAAATAAACCCAATGAAGAACTGATTTGAAGATTCAGATTTTCAAGATCTTCACTCACTTCTCTGAAAGCAATGCTCTGCAAAAAAGGATATTGGTTTAAGCAAAAAGTGTAGTTGAAATAAGGGCTGTGCTGTATCTGTAAGTCAAACGGAATAATCTGATTCATAAATGTATTTTGTGATCACTCTCTTTTTCGGGAGATAATGCAATTTAGAAATAAAACAGATATTGACAAAATGAATGTCTGAATGATATTTTATTAAATTGTTCTTCTTACTTAAATCACGACTTCTGCAAAGAATATAATTTTTAATCTGCTCTCTTCTCTAGAATTCTCCCCTGCGCGTCAAAAACCACTTTCCATTCCTGAGAAATATTTTTCAGTTCGACATGGTAAATTACTTTTCTGCCTTCCGCAATTTTCTTCAAATCATCGGTTCTGTAGCCTGCAAAAGATTTGTTGATCGAGGCCAATACAGCTTTCGGAAGATTACCTTTAGAAATTTCTTCCTCGTGTCTCACCAGTTTTCCGTCTCTTGAATACAGAACTTTGTGGTCGTCGCCTAAAAATCCTGTTTCAAATTCCACTTCATATAGATTTCCTTTAATTTCCCAGTCGGTATCTGCGGCTTTTGGAAAACTCTTCTGAAAGTTGTTAAGAATCACGGAAGGAACTTCATTCTGATGAATATCCTGCGCTGAAATGTGGGTTAAACCTAAACCAAAAATGCTGATAGCTGCAATTAAATTTTTCATAACGTAAATTTTTTATAATGCTAATTTCTGACACGATTCTGGAAACAATTGGGAATTCTTTTTATTTTTTTAAAACCATTAAGATCTATTAAGGAGTTAAGATGGTTTAAGGGAAATAAATTTCTTAAGATTACACCTCTATTTTCTCACTGATTAAAATTTTTTTGAATGATTATTCTGAATGAAATCTGGGTGTGTTTTTGAAATACTTTAAAGTTTTTAGATCCGAAAAACTGCTGAAAGCAGAAAATTCAGAACAGAATTGAATATCTTTGAAAAGATTGTTTTAATAATTTAAAAATGAAAAGATTTTCTCCACTCTTCGCTGCCGTCTTCATCATGCTGTTTCAGCAAAAAATGTATGCTCAGAAAGTTGAACAAGCAAAAGTGCCTGCCAATTACACCATCGAAAATTGCGTCAACACATTTGATTTAGCTCAGGCAAAAAAAACAAATTCCGGTTATCAGTATTGGTTCGCCGACAAAAAGTTTACTGAAGAAAACACATTAAAGATGAGTATTGTAGAGCCCGGAAAATCTACACATGCACCACATCGTCATCCTGAAGAGGAATTTTTTTATATTTTGGAAGGAAAAGCTTCGTTTTATCTCAACGGAAAAACCATGGAAGTCGGCCCGAATACCAGTTTGTACTGTCCGCCCAACTCGGAGCATGGAATCAGCAATGCTGGAGATAAAGATTTGAAATATCTGGTGATTAAAAAGGATATACGGTAATTTTAAAACCTTTTTATTTGAAAAAAAATATCACACAGATGAAACAGATTGAGCGGAATAATTAAAAATCTGCACCATCAGCAAAATCTGCGAGAGAAAAAAATTAAATGATGATCCGTAAATTTTCACTGTTATGAGTGCTTTGTATTTCTTGTTTAAGTCAACGCCTTTGTATAATTTAAAAACGATCATAATTCGAAATTCTCTGCTTTACTTTGCGTTAAATTAAATTTTATAACAAATTGCGGATGTTAAAAAATTTGATCAAAGATGAATTCCTGCTTCAGAAAGTTTGAGAAATTCAACAGATTGCAATGTCAACAGTAATAAAAATTACAACGTTAATCAAGGCTCATACACCAATCTGAAAAACGAAGACACATTTTCTTTATCGTGCAAAACAGGAATTCCCGTCACGATTCCTACCGCAAAATGAGAATCCAGTTTGATTTTGATTTGCGGACGAAGCGAGACAAACATTTTTCCGTGGGTGATTTCTTTGTTGACTTCCATCCCGATGAAATGACCGGAGTTGGGTAGAGAGTACATCACGGAAGTATTGATCTGCCAGTCGACCTGAGTTCCTTTTTCGCCCAGTTCGTGCTGAATCATCGGATAGGTGTAAACCAAAGTGTGAATGTTGGAACCCCATTTTTTCGCTGCCACAAAAAACGGACTGTACATCAAGCCGGTGATGACTTTTCCTCTGCCATAATTTTTAAAATCTGTGAACTCCAGAACCTGCGTATAGCCCAAAGCCATCGAAGTCTGAGATTTTTCCGAAACAAAAAACGTGTACTGCGCAGATAGTCTGATTCCGTCTAATCGGTTTCCCGGAATTTGTTCTCTGGTAGAATTGTTTTTCGGAGTGAAAAAAGAAAAATCGGTTTCTACTTCCAGGCCTAATCGGTTGATCGGCGCAAATTCGTATTCGGCTAAATATCCGTTTTCTCTGTAATGAGTTCCGCTTGAAAAATCGGCTCCCAGATTGAATTCCTTTTCTCCTTTTCTGGCTCCGAGATCCCGCACCAAATCCTGAAAAATTGGTTCTGCATGGGAAACTTTTACAGGTTTAAACTGCGTTTGTGCAAATGATGAGATGCATCCTAGAATACTTAAAATTCCTGTGAATATAATTCGTTTCGTTGTTTTCATACTGCAAATCAACATCACGAATCGGGAAAAATTTGGGAAGAAATCTGGAAAGAACTGGGAATTTAGATTTTCATTATCATCTCAGAAAAACTTTTCATCGCCTCGGTTTGATATGCTTCTTTCAGTTGCATTAAAACAGCTTTGCGCTCAGCCTTATTTTCAGTGATCGGAATGGTCACCAGATTTTGTCTGTCACTTACAGTAGAATCGGCTAAAATGGTATGGAAAATTCCGTTTTCTACAATTTCTATCAAAGTCGGAATGTCGTTGATCTTCATTTTTACGTTTGGAGAAATGAGGTTTTGTTTAAATAAATCCATGACGTAATGTGTGGTGCTAAAACCGTCAAAAGGCATTGCCAAGGGGAGTTCAGCAATGGTTTTTAGATTGATCTTTTTAAGTTTTGAAAATTCAGAATTTGTAGAAGTTACAAACATCATTTCAGAAACAAATAGATTCTGATAAGTGAAATTTTCTGCCGGATGAGCTTCCTGATAACTTAAAACTAAATCAAGTTCAGCGTCGCTTAATTTTTTCAGCAGAATATCGGTAGTTTCAAAAAGGATTTCAAGATTGATCTGAGGATAATTCTGAATGAAATTTTTCACAGCAGGAACCAATATCGAACGAAGTCCATACGAAACGCCAATTTTCAGGCTTCCGCGTGAAAGTTTTTTCAGATCATGCATCGCCAGTAAAGATTCTTCAGAAGTCCGAACCGATTTTTTGGCAAACTCTGCGAAAATATTTCCGGCTTCGGTAAGCTGAATTCTTTTCCCGATTCTGTTGAAAAGCGGCGTGTCAATTTCCATTTCCAACTGTTTTATCTGTTGGGAAAGCGTGCTCTGACTGATGTGCATTGCATTCGCTGCTTCCGTGAAGTTCATCAGTTCTCTGGCTTTGAGGAAATATTTAAGTTGACGGAGTTCCATTCGTAAATCGGTTTTGTAGATTGATGTTATCGAAATAAAGCGTTTTACAAATTTAAAAATTATACTGAACTTTGCTTTATCAAAATAATTTAAACAGCAAATGGAGAAAGCGGAAAAAAATACAAAGCGATTATGGGCTATCCAGATCTGTATTTTTCTGTCTGGTTTGTCGGTCTTTTCACAGCTCTATTTATTTCAGCCTTTGCTTCCCAACGTTGCTTCAGAATTTAAAACTTCGGTTGGTGACAGTTCGCTGCTGGTTTCTTCATCAACAATCGGAATGGCCACCGGACTGCTGTTCTTTTCATTTAAAGCCGACGCATTTTCAAGGAAAAGACTCATGCTGTTCTCTTTACTCAGTTCTGCATTTTTGACTTTAATTTCCTCATACGTCCATCAACTTGAAATCCTTGTTTTTCTCGGTGTTTTAAAAGGTTTTGTTATTTCGGGAGTTTCGGCGGTTGCTCTGGCGTACATTACTGAAGAAGTCTCAACCTCCGTGTTGGGTCTGACCTTGAGCATGTATCTGAGCGGAAATATTATCGGCGGAATGAGCGGAAGAATTTTTGCAACCTTGCTGGCAGGAGAAGTGGGATGGCGCAATGCTGTTTTAATCATCGGTGTTGAGAGCCTTTTTCTGGCTTTGGTTTTCTGGAAATTTTTCCCTGAATCCCAATTTTTCAGACCGCAGAGTCAGCGTCTGGCTTTAAAAATGAGACAGATGAAAACGTTTTTTTCTGATCCTGATTTTTTAAGTTTATACTTCATCGCTGCTTTGCTGATGGGATCCTTTGTAAGTGTTTACAATTATCTGAGCTTCAGATTAGAACAGCCTCCATTTTCATTAAATCATATTTTCATCGCATTCATTTTTTTGATGTACACAGTTGGGGTTTTTGGAACGATGCTTTCAGGAAGATGGTCCTTAAAATACAGTCAGCCGACAATCCTTAAAACTTCAGTATTGACTATGATTATCGGAGTTTTCTGTCTTTTTTCGACCCATGTCTGGATTGTTATTTTAGGTTTGGGATTATTTACCTTCACGTTTTTTGCAGCACACACAATGGCGAGCAGAATGGTAGCTGTAAAAGCAAAGTCAGCAAAATCTGCGGCAACGTCGATTTACTGGCTGTTTTATTACTTCGGATCGAGTGTGTTAGGAAGTGGCAGCGGTTATTTTCTTCATGCCACATCATGGTTTTGGTTTGTCGGATTGCTCAGTCTGGCCGTTGCCATTTCATTTATTTTAACCTTAAAAACACAGACAATTAAATCTTAAATTATGAAAGTGATCGCATTGAAAGAAGGGAATTTTTCTGTCAATAAAGAAAAAGAATTTGTGTTTCTGGATGAATCTTCGAAAGGGATTAAAATGTCCATTCAGCCATTTTTGGTGATGACTGGAACTGAAAATATTTTGCTGGATGCTGGTTTGGGATGGCTTGAAAATCATCAGCCTAAAATTTTTGCCAATCTTTCAGAGCATGAACTTCAGCCTTCTCAAATCGATAAAATTTTACTTTCTCATCTGCACAAAGATCATATTTCGGGTCTGGTCAATACTTCCGCCAATGACTGGACTTTAAATTTTCCAGATGCTGAAATTTATATCCAACAGAGAGAATATGAGTTTGCTTTGAGTAAAAAAGACAGTCTGTCTTTCGATTTTGAAATTCTTGATTTTATCATTAAAAACGCTGAAATTATCTGGATGCATGAAGATTCCGGAAATATTTCTGATGAGATTTTATTTCAGGTAACCGGTGGACATTCGCCTTTTCATCAGGTTTTCTGGATAAAAAATGAAGAAGAAATTTATTTTTATGGAGCAGATAATCTTCCACAATCGGCTTATCTGAAATATCATTTGGCTTACAAAACGGATTTTGACGGTAAAACTGCAAAAGATCAGCGGATAGAATGGGAGATTCTTGCGAAAAAAGAACACTGGAAAGTCCTGCTATATCACGATCTCGAACAATCTATTCTGGAATTTTAATTCATTTAAATTTAAAACCTGACTTGAAATTCGTGCATACCATTTTTAAAATTATAAGAAACTGAGAAATCATAAAGTTCAGCAATTGCCTGTACAATCGCCAGTCCCAAACCGCTTCCGGACTGATGTTGTTCTGATTTCTGGAATCGGGTGAATATTTTTTCGGAATCCAGAGACTTTTCAATTGCGGTATTCGAAACAATTAATTTTTTCGATTCAATTTTCACTTCCACTTTTCCTGATTTGATATTGTGGAAAATGGCATTTCGCAATAAATTGGAAACGACAATATTGATCAGTGCAGCATCGGCTTGGACGAAAAGTTCGGTGTTTTGTGAAAAGTGAATTTCGACCTGTTTAAATTCAGCAATGTCCTGAAGATCTTCAATATTTCTTCCGACAATTGTATTAACTTTAATTTCCTGATTGTCAAAAAACTGTTTGTTTTCAATTTTGGTAAGCAGAAGAAGCGATTTGTTGAGGCGAACCAGTCTCTCGATGATTTCCATAATTTCTGCAATCTTTTCCGCCTGATTTTCGGTAAAATTCTCTTTTTCAATCAACAGTTCAAGCTTGCTGATGGCGATGGCTAAAGGAGTCTGAAGTTCGTGTGAAGCATTACCTATAAATTCTTTCTGCTGCTCATAACTTTTTTCGCTGTACTGCAAAAGAGTCGTGACGGCATCCTGCAAATCGCTGAATTCTTTGGTTTTGGTTTCAACTTTAGGATAAGCTTTGCTGATTCCCAGACGATAATTTTTCAGTTCATGCAGAAGTTTATAAAAAGGCTTCCAAAGCCGCTGCAATACGAGATTGTTAATCAACAAAATGCTGAAAATCAAAAGAACATACAATCCTGCAGCGTCCCAAAGCAGTTCTTTTACAAGATCATCTTCTTCAACCATATTGTTGAAAATTTTAAGCTCGTAGAATTTTCCGTTTTGCTCAAAAACAGTCGTTAGAATTCTTACCGGTTCCAGTTCCGGTGCTTCGTCGTCGGCGTCCTGAGCGTAAATTTCAGTGTCTTCGTACGTATCTTTAAAGTTTAATGCCTGGCTTTTACTTATCGGATTTACAGCAAAGAAACCTTCATCAAAAGTTTTCTGTTGTAAAATAGTAGGATCTTTTTCTGCTTTAAAAACGATTTGTCTTTTATAATTTTCGAGCTCTTCATCTACGCTGTCTTTGATTTCATCAAGCATATTAAAATAGAAAACCACCGACCATAAACTTACGATCAGCAGAAGCCAGCTCATGAGATGAAGTATAGATTTGTTGAGCAGTTTCATTTTTCTGTCAATTTATAGCCGATTCCGTAAACTGCTTCAATTTCGATTTCGGCATTGGATTGCTGCAGTTTTTTTCTTAAATTTTTAATCTGATAATAAATAAAATCAAAATTATCTGCCTGATCGATGTGATCGCCCCAAACATGCTCTGCCAAAGCCGTTTTTGTCACCAGCCGTTTTTTATTAAGCAGAAAAAAATGGAGAATATCAAATTCTTTTCTGTTGAGCGTAATCAGTTCTCCATTTACGTAAAAGCTACGTTCGGTAAGATCCAGTTCGATATTGCCCATCTCAATACTGTTTTTGCCGTCCTGATTTTTTCTGCGGAGAACAGCTTTTATTCTGGCGTTGAGTTCGGCATTGTGAAAAGGTTTTGTTAGATAATCATCGGCTCCGAGTTCCAGTCCGGCAAGTTTATCATCAAGAGAATCTTTTGCTGAAATGATGATGACATTTTCCGATTTTCCCATGTCTTTCAGCTGCTGAAGAAGTTGGAGGCCATTTCCTCCGGGAAGCATAATGTCGAGCAGGATACAGTCGTAACTGTACAACGCAATTTTTTCGCTTGCGGACTGATAATTTTCGGCAGTCTCTATCAGAAACTGTTCCTGAATCAGCGAATCATGAATCGATTTCAAAAGTTCTTTTTCGTCTTCTACAACAAGGATTTTCATGAAGCAAATGTAGAGAATGATTCTGGAAAGAGGTGGGAATTATGAATACAAGTTTTATGACCTAATTTGCAATGTAGTGATAGAACTCGTCAGTAATCTTCGTAAAATCCGATATTTCAAATAGGTGATTATTCTGTTCCATTGTTTTTGTGAATGAATAATAATATCCGTGAGAATTATCTGTAAATCTATCTTTTAAAAAGAAAACTCCCTTATCAGTTTTTATCATCGCATATACACTGAGATCTTGCATTTGTTTTAAAATTCTTTCTTGTCCTTTGCTAAACTTAGATTTTCTTTCAATATTGATCTTATCAGATATAGGAAATGGTGATTTAGGAGAAATAATGTAGGTCCAATATTTATTATTTTCTTTAAATAGATTATCAATTCGATGTAGAGATATTTGGTTCAAAAATATTTTATTATTAACTTTTTTTACTTCCGATGAAAGGATTTTGAATTTGTCAATATTCTGATTGAGGAAATCGATATTAGCATTTTTTTCAATATATGCACTGTTTAGAAACTGATTGGGTTTTGCACCAGCTTCTTTTGCAGTCAGTTCAAAATGCTGAGAAAACCCACCCCAAAAGAAATTTGCAATTTCACTCGAAGTTCGTATCGAATCTAAGCTCCAGATTTTTTCGTCTTTAATAGGTCTTATATCCCATTTTGAAAAAGGTTTTGAAAATTTCAGGTATTCTTCTAATGAAATTTGATCCGTTGTAGTTAAACTATCTAAATACTGAAATGCTATCAAATCAAACTTTTCATTTTTATTTAAATATTCTTGACCTGATATCAAAATTGATATAAAGAAGGAAAAAACAAATAGAAATCTATGCATATTATACGTTTTGAAATATTGAGTTTTAAAATAAAAAAAAATATTTTTTAAGTTAAAGGAAATCTGTTATTTAGATCGTTATAATGTTGATCTAACAACTTTTTAATCTCCACCGCTTTCTGCGTTCCAATCAACAGTTTATTCCCATCCTTAAAAATCAGTTGCAAACCCATATTTCCTGAAATATTATAGGCTTTTCCTCTTCCGAAAGATACAATTCGTAATCCCCAGCCTCCATACTCCATCAGCGGAGAATATTCTCTTATATACGCTTTGTCAATGTTCTTCCAAGGGAAATATTTAAACTTCAAATGAAAGGGAAAGAGGCGAACTCTGATTCCCAAAGCATCTATTTTAGTTTCTAATTTAATAATGAAAAACAAAACGAAAATTAAAATGGGAATGGCTAAAGAAATAATCAATTCCGTAGTAGAGAAAAATTCAGCATTACCGATTGAATTATATGCGGAAAATCCGAGCACAAAAACGATAATCAGCCAAAGCCACCATTGTCTGAAGCGTTGGATTTCGTAAAATTCAGGATTGTCTTTCATTGAATTAATTAATATTTAAAAATAAGAAAATTTTAATTTATATCGGACTTTAAGTTCACGCAGATTAGAAAAATTAAGCAGATTTAAATAATTCAGTTTAATATTTAAAAACTTTATAATGGTCGGATGAAATAAAAAATTTCACTGAGAAAACATACAGAGAAATTTGAATTGACTTTTTAAGAAACATTTAAGGTTAAAAATTCATACAGTATTCAGAATATCTTTACTTTTGATAAAACTACATTTTATGTTCGGACAAAATATATCAAAACTGAGTTTAAGTTGTGCAATCGTTTGCATTTCTGGGAATTTTATGAATGCACAGACTTCAATTCAGGTAAAAAATACTCAGGATTTTGCAAGAAATGAAATGGTTTCTGTTTCAGCGAAGCAGTTGAAAGCATTTTTAGGGAAAAATAAAGCGGAAGATTTAAGAATAAAAGATGCCCAAAACCAATATCTTCCCATTCAGTGGATAGATAATGACGGCGACGGGAAAAATGATGAACTTCTTTTTCAGGCGAAACTCGATGCTAAGAAAACAAATTCATATACGATTTTAGCAGATGCTAACACGCCGGTTCCTGAAAGTCAGGTCACCACGTATTCCAGACTGGTTCCGGAAAGAGTAGATGATTACACGTGGGAAAACGACAAGGTGGCGTTCAGAGTGTATGGCCCAAAAGGTCAGGCTGAAGCTTTGGCGAAAGTAAAAGGAAGCACACTTTCCAGCGGAGTCGACATTTGGTTTAAAAGAACCGAAAAATCGGTTATCAACGAATGGTACAAAGGCTATCTGACAGATCCGATGTATTATCACAAAGACACGAGAGGCGAAGGCTACGATCCATATCACGTTGGAGACAGCCGTGGAACGGGCGGAATCGGGATTTGGAAAGATGAAAAACTGCAGGTTTCTCAGAATTTTGTGACTTCAAAAACGATTGCTGAAGGCCCGTTGAGAACTGTTTTTGAACTGACCTACGCACCGTGGAGTGAGTTTGGAGTGAAAGAAACCAAAAGAATTTCTCTTGATTTAGGTTCCAATTTTTCTAAGTTCGAATCGACTTTCGAAACTGAAAAACCTGTTCCGAATTACACGGTCGGAATTTCTCTTCATAAAAACGAAGGCGAATCTAAACTGAATGACAAAAATGGGTACTATCTGCACTGGGAAAAAATCGATGATGCCTTTGTGGGCGAAGGAATTGTGGTAGATCCAAAAATTGTTCAGAAATCTGTAGCTTTCAAATCTGTAACTGCGGATCAGAGTAATTTGCTGGTTGTAACGAAACCTCAGAAAAAACTGACTTATTACGCAGGATTTGCATGGCAGAAAAGCGGACAGATTCAGACACAGAAAGATTGGGAAAATCTTTTGGAGAAGCAGGCCAAAATAGTTGCCAATCCGTTAGTAATTACGATTAAATAATTAAAATATCAATGAATTTAAAATTCAAAATAGCATCATTCTGTTTAATAACAGCCACATTTTCTGCTCAGGTAAAAGATACTTTGGCCGAAAAAATGATGGTATATCAGCTTCCGAACGGTGGTTGGGGGAAACATATGAGCAATAAAAAAGAGGTGGATTATAAGAAAAAGATAGATCCTAAACTTTTAAAAATCATTAAAGCCGGAGACAATAATCTAGCAACCATCGATAACAACGCGACCTCGAGAGAGATTAACGGTTTGATTAACGCATACAGCACCACAAAAAATCCCGCATATCTGAAATCAGCAGAAAAAGGAATTGAGTATTTGCTTTCCATGCAGTACGAAAATGGAGGTTTCCCGCAATATTTCCCAAACTCTGCGATTTACAGAAAACAGGTGACATACAATGACAATGCGATGATTAATGTGCTGACGATTCTGTATAATATTTCTGAAGGAAAAGAAGGCTTTGACGCGGTAAGTTCTCAGTTAAAAGAAAAGTCGAAAGTCGCTTTGCAGAAAGGAATAGCGTGCGTTCTGAAAACCCAGGTTCTGCAAAACGGAAAATTATCGATTTGGGCAGATCAGTATAATGAAGTTACCTTAGTCCCTGAAAAAGCCAGAGCTTTTGAACCCATGTCGTTGGCTACAGGAGAATCGGTGAACATTGTGAAATTTCTGATGTTGCAGCCTGTCACTCTAGAAATTGAGAAGTCTATCAGATCAGCTGTGCAGTGGTTTAAGGAAAGTAAAATTGACGGTTACACTTACAATGTTTCGAGAGAAAGTGAGAAGGCCATCCGTACGCTGAGCAAGAAAGAAGGATCGGCAGTTTGGGCGAGATTTTATGATATTCCGACCAATAAACCGGTTTTCGGAGACCGTGACGGAAGTGTGAAATTTAATTATGAAGAGGTTTCAGAAGAGCGCAGAATGGGCTATAGCTGGTACAATGAGGCGGGTACAAAACTGATTGAAAATGAGTTTCCGAAATGGCTGAAGCGAAATAAATTGACGCAATAATAAAAAAACCTCATAGGTTTTCAAAACCTATGAGGTTTGATAGCAATAAAAATCCTGAAGCAAATATGCGTCAGGATTTTTTATTTAGTTATCGATAGCAGATTTTTCATTAAACCAAAGTTCAAAAAAGAGGAGAAATAAATGTTTAATTCCCCACAGACTCCGCAGATTTATACAGATTCTTTTTTTTGCGCGAACATCTGTGAAGATCTGTGAAATCCGTGGGAAACCATTTCGCTAGAATCCACAAAAATTCCAGTATCAAAAATTCGTGCATTCGTGGCAAACTACTTCAGCCATTCCCAACGTTTTGCCCAATCCAGTAGAATATCATTTTTCCATTTTGAGATCGTTTTTCCACCCTGAAATTTTCCTTCATACAATTTCGGATCAGACTGATCAGAAAACCACGTATTTCCTAAAGGAATATCGGTGGGATTTTCCTTTCCCGGCCAAAGATTGACAATATTTAATTTACCTTCATAACCGTTCAGTTCAGGAATTTCTGAGACAAATTTGTAAGTCAAAACTTCTGCACCTTTCGGGACATATTTCAAAGCATAGTTTCCGTCACCAAGATAAGAACCCGCCCATTTCTGAACATCTTTTTTGTGCATCGTTTCCATATGAAAAGGTGCCGCGACAGTATTTTCATTTAAAACCGGACCTTTAAAACGAAACTCTATTAACGAACAAAAAGCGATGTCCTCAGAACTTCCTTTGGCTCCGTCAACAGTAACCTGCGCACTTCGGTTGATCTTTTCAAAACTTCCGCCCCAACTTTCTCCGGTAGGATCATTGGGGTTGCCGTGCATCAGATAAAATAGGGTAGGACTGTCGCCCATTTTGATCTCGCCTTTATAATAATTTTTGAAATCTTTCCCCATCGCTCCATAACCCTTGATGTATCTGTCATAATATTCAGTGCTTTTCAGAATCTTAGGATCATCATTTTTTGAGAAAAAAGCATAATACGTCGAATTGGCTTCAATAAACCAAAGATCAGGAAAGTTTTTAGCGATGTAAGAATAAGAATTGGCACTCCATTTTTTGTTGGGTCCGCCGATCCAGTAAATTTTAATTTTATTCTGAATATCCGGAGCATCGTGCAAAGCCTGAGCGACATCTTCCAATCCGCCCCAAACCAAAACCCAAAGCGGCTGAGTTGATTTTTTTCTGGCAGATTTAACAATCCATTCTGAACCTTCGGTGGGTTTTGAAAATCCTTCATAAGGTGCATTTCCACGCAATCCCTGTTTAGAAACGGAGCGGAGATATTTTGGAGTAGGAAAACCTGAACTGTGTTTTTTTAATTTAGGTAAATCTTTCTCGTACAGACCAATCATTTTCAAAATTTCATCTTTGCTTCCGTTTCCGAAAGACGGCGAGGAAACCAACCCTTCAATATTAAATTTATCCGAATACATCAGCAAATGGATCATCGACTGATTGTCATCGGGATCAGTTCCGCCAATGTCTGTGCTGATTAAAATACGGGGCTTTTCGGAATTTTGTTTTTGTGCATGGAATAAATCAATTGACCAAAAAATTAGCGAAATTATAATTAGTTTTTTCATTGTATTCTTTAAAATTGTATCAGTAGAATGTAACAAGTCATTATTAATATTACTTATCACTTATGCTTTTGAGCCAGTCCGCGCAAATTTTCTTCCAGTTATCCGTCAGTTCAGTTTTATTGGAAATTCCGATGTTATGCTCACCTTCGGGGAAAATGAACATCGCTCCTTTCACTTTATTTTTAATCATTGCCTCATAGTATAAAATTGAATTGATAACGGGTACAGCATTATCATTCTGAGCATGAAATAAAATGGTTGGCGGAGTTTTTTCACTCACGCTATTCTGCATTGAATATTCTTTAATCTTTTCATCGGAAGTATTTTCTCCCAAAAGATTTACCCGACTTCCTTTGTGGGCAAATTCGCCTAAATCGATGACGGGCGAAACCAAAATTGCAAAGTTTGGAACGGTTGGAATGCTTGTCCAATCGCCCTTCAATTCAGTGTAATCGCCTGAAATATTGCAAGCCATTGCAGCCAAATGTCCGCCTGCAGAAGTTCCCAAAACTCCGATCTGGTCAGGTGAAATTCCATATTGAGCTGCATTTTTTCTGATTAATTTTATTGCAGCCTGAATATCCTGTAACGGACCTATTTCTCTCTGTTTTAAATCCGCAGAAGTAGGTAAGCGATAGTTTAAAACAAATGCTGAAATTCCTAAGTTGTTGAGCCATTTTGCATAAGAGTATCCTCCCAAATCGTAAGTCAAATGTCTGTAACCTCCACCTGGAATGACGATGATGGCCATTTTTTTTCTTTCCTCTTTGGCGGGTAGAAAAGCAAACAGTTCAGCTTCCTGAATCTGTGTGATTCTGCCTTCTTTTTCTTCTACAATATTTAATTTTAAACCTTTGGAATTGGGCATTTCACCTTTTGGCCAAACGGTTATTTTCTGCTGGGCTGAAATTTGAATTCCAATAAATATGCTGAATATAAGGATGAAGTTTTTCATTGTTATTTTTTTTAAAATCCGCAATTGATTATAATTTTTAATTTAACGCAAAGCCAAACAAAGAGTTTAAAATGATGACCATTTCTTAAGTTACACAAAGGCGTAAACTTAACAAAGAAATACAGTGTTCTTCATGATGACAAATTGTGGACATTCGTTTTTTTTTAATCTGAATTATTGTCGGTTAAAGACAAATTTTGTTTTGATGACAAATCTGCAGCCCGACTTATCTCAATTTTATATTTTTTTATTTGAATCGATGAACCACTTCGTTAGGTTTGAACGGAGCTCTTTTTGCGAGGAGCCCTTGGGCTGAGCTCAGGATGCGACGAACAAAAAAGCGGGAGTGGAAGGCGGAATAGCTGCCCAAATCAACTTCTCACCAATCATTTTTATTACTAATTATTTGTTACCAATACCCTCAAGCCAGTCTGCACACAGTTTTTTCCAGTTTTCATTGATCGGATCTTTGTCGGTTACGAAAAACCGGTGTCCACCTTTGGGGAAAATAAACATTGCACCTTTCACTTTATTTTTCGTCATCGCCTTGAAATACAAAATGCTGTTCATCGGCGGAACGGCCGTATCATCCTGATTGTGAAACAAAATCGTTGGCGGCGTTTTTTCGCTTACCAGATTCTGCATGGAAAATTCTGCAATTTTTTCGGGAGAAGCGTTTTCGCCCAGCAAACTGTTGCGGCTTCCTTTATGAGCATATTCGCCCAGATCAATGACCGGACAAAAAAGAATGGCAAAGTTTGGAATGGTGGAAATGATTTCCCAATCGCCTTTTAATGCTGTATAATCTTTAGAAATATTGCTGGCCATTGTCGCCAAATGTCCGCCTGCTGAGGTTCCCACGACGCCCACCTGATCGGGAGAAATTCCCCATTGAGCCGAATTTTTTCTGATGTATTTGATGGCAGCCTGGATATCCTGCAACGGCGCAATTTCTTTTTGAATTAAATCGGGTGAAGTTGGCAATCTGTAATTTAAAACAAAAGCGGAAATCCCCAAAGTGTTCATCCATTTTGCGATCTGAAAAGCACCTTCATCATAAGTCAGTTTTGAATAACCACCGCCGGGAATAATGATGACGGACTTCTGATTTCTCTCCTTCACGGGAGGCAGAAAAGCAAAAAGTTCAGCTTCTTTCAGTTCTGCCAGTTCTTTTTTCTTCTTTGTTTTCGAAGATAAAATTTTTGAATTGGGCATTTCACTTTTAGGCCAAAACGATATTTTTTCCTGTGCGGAAAACTGGATGAAAGAGAAAATAACTATTAAAAAAAGTACTTTTTTCATTTGTTTTAAATAAGAAACCTTCAAGGTTTTTAAAACCTTGAAGGTTTGAATTTAATAAGTTAATCTTTCAGGAAATCTTCTCTGAAAGGTGTGAATGCGTCAATCAGTTTTCCTTCTTCTAAACATTTCACCCCATGAAAAATATTGGGTTGGGCAAAAAATCCGTCGCCTTTCTGCAGGATTTTGGTTTCTCCGTCAACGGTTACTTCAAATTTTCCTTCAGCAACATACGTGATTTGAGAATGAAAATGCTGATGTACAGTTCCAATTGCATCTTTTTCAAACTTCACGATGACCATCATGACCTGTGAGTTGTATCCTACAAACTGTCTGGAAACACCGGCTCCCAAATCTTCCCATTCGGAATTGCCATCGAAAAATGGTTCTTTTTTGAAATTCATATTGTGATTTTTGAATTTTTGTAATTACTTAAACATAAACTTTGTCATTCCGTAGGAATCTATACATTTGAATCTTCTGTGATTCCACGCTACACTCCGTTTCGCTCTGGATGACAAACTGAGTGTTGATTTCTCTCACAGACTTTGCAGATTGAGCAGATTATTTTCTACAAATCAATCTGTGAAAATCTGTGCGATCTGTGGGATATTATTTAATATATTTCTCCAGTCCTGTCTTTAAGTTCTTTAAAGACTTTGTAGCCAGTTTGGCAACCGTTTCAGCTCCTAGTTTTGATAAATGCGTATCATCCGCTTTGTCCTTGTCGTAATATGCATTTTCACCTGCCTTGAAATGAAGGTGTAATAATTTTGATTTTTCCGGACCTGCAGCGATTTCCATCTGTTCGGTCAGTAACTGCATGTCTACAAATGCAACTTTCATATCATTCGCCACCATTCTTACCACCAAAGGATAATCGGTGTGCGTATCGATTAAAACGCCGTTTTCGTTGAAGTTTCTTCTGGTAATGGAAGTCATCAAAATTGGCGTTGCGCCTTTTGCTCGTGTTTCGTTCACGTATCTTTCCAGATTCGCTCTGTACTGCGTATGTGGATTGGTAAATTTCGTTGAATCTTTCAGTTTCTGATCGTTATGACCGAACTGAATAATTACGAAATCACCTTTTTTCAATTGCTTTTCAACCTTGTCCCAGCGGCCTTCTGTTCTGAAACTTTTTGAGCTTCTTCCGTTCATGGCGTGGTTCTGAATTTCAATATTTGGAGTTAAAAATTGTCCTAAAACCTGTCCCCAACCGTGTTCCGGATTTTTTTCGGGATTGTCTTTATTAGACATCGTGGAGTCGCCGATTAAAAATAAGGTTGGTTTTTTCTGAGCTATCGATAATGCTGAAATTATGATGCTTAGGATTAAAAGTATTTTTTTCATTTTTTAAATTTTTATTTAATGTGAAAAATTTTAAACCGCAAAAGAATCAAAAGAAATGATTTAAAATAAGACTGTCAAAAGTTTGCAAAATGTAAAAGTTTCATTTTGCAAACTTTTGATTGTCTATAGTTCTCAAAGGTCTTTTGTTTCTTTTGCGGTAAAATAACTTTTCATTGTATGATTTTATTATTGTGAAATGCTTCGACAGGCTCAGCATGACATCGCTAATACTAACTGTTATATTTAAATGGCTTTGAGATTGCTCATTGCCAATTACTTATTAATCATATCCGGATTCCAGTCTCCGAAAATGTTTTTGATGGTGTATTTTTTTGCTTCCTTTTTTGTCAGCTGATGCGACCAGGCTACACGGTTTTCGGTTTTTCCGCCTTCGCCTTTGCTTTTGTATTCTGCGTAGTAGGCAGTTTTGTCTTTGTCCGGGAACATTTTGTCGCCTTTCCAAGGGTTCCAGCCTTCAGGAAGGATGTGGTTGCCCATTTCGGTATTGATGAAAACGGTTCTTGCGTACGATCTCCACGGTCTTCCTAAAAATACTTTGTTGATGCCTTCTTTGGCAATTAATTTACAGTCGAAAAATACATATCCAAAACTTTTAGACTGATCAGTTGATGCCGCCGTAATGTAAGAATTGGCTAAACTTTTTATCGTACAGTTTTTGAAAACCACGGTTGCCGAACCGAAAATAAAGTCGGTTGTACCTTCAATGAAACAGTTCACGTAATATTGTCTGCTGTGATTTCCACCGGTATAAACAGTGTCCTGACATCCCAAAATATTGGAGTTTTTAACGATAAAACGGTCACCTTCCACATGAAGTGCAACAGCCTGTCCCTGATTGCATGAAGCATTTTTAATGGTCAGATTTGAAATTTTAACATCATCTGACATCACCAACAGCGTGTATGAATTGAAAGTCGTCATTTTCTCATTCAAAGCATCCAGTTTTCCTGAATAATCATCGTTGGAGATAATCGTATTTTCTTTGCTGTCGCCCTGTAAAGTGATTTTATGTTTTGAGGATGGAATGATGATCTTCTCATTATACGTTCCAGCTTTTATTTTAACCAAAGCTTCACCGGGACCGAGATCTCTGATGGATGTGATTGCTTTTTGAATGGAAGTAAATTGGCCGCTTCCGTCTTGCGCAACAGTCACTGTGATGTAGGGGTCAGTTCCGGCCAGTAAAAAATTGGTGATGGAAATGAAGAGTATTAAAAATATTTTTTTCATTGAAAAATTATTTTGCTTTAATATTCTTTTGTCTTGAAACAAAAGAACCAAAAATTCAAGGCTGGATTTTTCCACTAAAAATTTAAAGTAAATCCTAAAATTCCCAAACTCGTGCGGATTGAAAATTTCATTTATTTAGATAATTTTTGCCGCACTCAAACAGTGGGAATTTCTTAATGGCTTTATTTTAAATTTTCTTAACGTTCCAAACTCCTAAGCCAATTAAACGGTGAAATTAATCTAACCTTTGCCTTGACTAACATTATTTCAAAGTCTTGTCTAAAAACTCCAGCGTCAGATTTAAAGTTTCTGTGAACCACGGTTCTGCAGACCAGAAGGAGTGGGGCGTGTCTTTGATTTCGTGAAATTCTGTGAAAGTTCCATAGCTCTTCAGTTTTTTCATCATATCATCTCTTCCTGCGTGAAAGCGAGGTTGCGAAGAATTGATAAATAGAGTAGGAGGCGTATTTTTATCAACGAATTCCAATGGTGAAGCATCTTTCCAGATTTCAGGATTGTCTTTGTGGGCATAACCCAGCCAAAAAGCGTCGTAAGTTCCTTCCTTACCCGATTCTTCATGAATAAATGAAACGACACCATCTACATTCACAATCGCTTTTATTTTTCCTTTAGATTTTACTCCAACCAAAGTCGCGATCTGGGCACCCGCTGATTCTCCTAAAATTGCGATCTTTTTGGTGTCGACAGAATATTTCTTTTTGTTCTTCTTTAAATATTCAATGGCATTGTTTACATCATCAATCGCTGCGGGATATTTTGCTACTTCGCTCAAACGGTAACCGACTGCAATAGCAACATAACCTTTTGCGGCCAATTCCTGAGCCATGTATTTTTCATTTTCCTTGCTGCCAGAAATCCAGCCGCCACCATGAACCATTGCGACTGCAGGATGTTTTTTGGATTTATCAAGAGGGTAGTAGATGTCGGCTTTCAGGGAAAGTCTGTTAATGTTGGCATATTCTACATCTTTATCGATCCCGATGTTGGGCGGAACCGGTCTGTTCAAAGGCGTGATGAACGGATGTTTCTTTTTAAGTTTTTCGTATGTTGCTTCGTTTGTGTAAGGAGTAGCATTCGGCTTTGTCTGACCGAATGCTGTTGCTCCTACAAAAAAAACAAAAAGAAAATATAGTTTGTGAAAACTCATTTTTAAATTAATTTGGTGTGTTTGTTTAACCAAAACTTTTAACCACAAATCGCCAGATTCGACGAAGTCAAAAGTCACAAAAGTTTTTTGACACATTAGTTAACTTCAAGTTTAAATGTTTGAGAATATTTAGAACACATTAGTTGAAAAATTAAAATTTTTCCTGTGCGCCCATATCCCGAATCCAAAACTCCGAATCGCAATCGCGGAACCCGAATCCAGAATCCAGAAGCTCAAATCTCAAACGTCAAATCTCAAATTATTTAACCGCATTCTTGGCAATCTCTTTTGAAATGCTCAGTTGCTCACCTTTTACGTCTTTCGGAAGTTTTACCGAAGTGGTTTTTGCTCCTAAAACTTTGATGGTTGGTTTTTGAGCTGATTCCAGCTGAAGGGAAGAAAGATCAACGTTTTTACTGTTGTAAATCGTTGCTCCAGTTCCTTCTGAATATTTCAGTTTTACATTTTTCAGCTGAATTCCGTCTGCGTCTACGATGCTTAGTCCTTTTTTAGTTTCGAACTGAGAATCTTCAATGACGATATTTTTAAGGTTCATTTCAGCCAAACCGAATAAAGTAATCGCTTCATCAGAATTCGTTGCCGTGATATTTTTAAAGTAGATATTTCTGAAAACAGGCGTTTCCTCAGTCACCGGATATGTTTTTTCCGGAGCTTTGTTTCCTTCCGCTTTTTGTCCGTCCTCCAAAACCGGAGAAGCACCTTCGTAGAACATATTGAAACCAATTGTCTGCGTCGGAATGTTGATCATATCGATGTTTTTGATGTAAATATTTTCAACTACACCACCTCTTCCACGGGTTGTTTTGAAACGGAGACCAATGTCTGTTCCGATGAAAGTACAGTCTGAAACGTGCATATTTCTTGCTCCACCAGACATTTCACTTCCGATTACAAAACCACCGTGACCGTGATACACCATATTGTTTTTGATGATTACGTTTTCGGTAGGCATTCCTCTTTTTCTTCCGTCTTCATTTTTGCCTGATTTAATGCAGATCGCATCATCACCCACGTCGAAAGTATTGTCGTAGATCAGAACATTTTTACAAGATTCCAAATCTACACCGTCACCGTTTTGAGAATACCAAGGGTTTCTAACGGTAAGATTTCTTAAAATTAAGTTGGAAGTCATCAATGGATGGAGGTTCCATGCCGGAGAATTCTGGAAAGTCGGGCCATCCAAAAGAACCTGATCGCAACCTACGATGCTCACCATTACCGGACGAAGGAAATCTTTCACAGATTCAAGTTCAGATTTGTTGATTTTATCGGGAACGTTGAAACTTGAGCTGCTTTCAAATCCTTTTTTATAGCTTTCAGATGGGTACCATGTTTTTCCGTCTTTAGAAACAATTCCGCCTGATGCAACGAATTTTTTCCATTCCACTTCAGATAATTTCGATTTTTTCACGGCTCTCCATGCATCACCGCTTCCGTCAATCACACCTTTTCCTGTAATCGCGATATTTTTCGCATTTCTTGCAGAGATTGGAGATTGACAGCGGATGGTATTTAAACCTTCAAAACTCACGTCTACCAAAGGATAATCGCTTTTGTCAGTGCTGAAAATAATCATCGCACCATCTTCCACATGAAGGTTGATGTTGCTCTGCAAAACGATGGGTCCGGTTAACCAAAGCCCTCTTGGAACCACCAGTTTACCACCACCTTTTTTCACCAAAGCGTCGATTGCTTTTTTGAAAGCTTCTGTATTTTTTACACTTCCACCTGCAACACCACCGAAATCTTTGATCGATACGGTATTTGCTGCGAAAGAAGTTTCTGCCACTTTAGGCATTTTAAACTCAATTCCCTTATAAATATCTGTATTTTGTGCGTAGAACTGTCCCGAAAACATCATTGCCGTGACAAGACCTATTATTTTGAATGACTTCTTCATTATTTCTTTATTATTTAGTTTTAATTATATTTTTAAATTCTGTGAACACCATCTGTGCCACCACTTTTGCTCCTTCCGGCTGAAAATGGGTGTTGTCTTTATTGCCTTTCGGGTATGCTTCATAAACGCCTTCCGGAAGATTCATAAAGTAATGACTGCTTACATAATCCTGACCTTTTTTGGTGAAAAAATCCATGGATTTTTTGTTTAAATCGATGTAGGGAACATTCATTTCCTTCGCAATATCGATTGAAGCCTGCCAGTATTCACCGTGTACATTTTCCAGTTTGCCATCTTTCCACGGAAAGTTTCTGGCAACAGGAGTGATGATGATGGGTTTCCCACCTTTCTGAATGGTTTGAGTAACGAATAATCTTAAAAATTCTTTATACCCTTCGATATTCACATAGCGTTCTGTATGCTTTTCTGAACCGTCGTTATGACCGAACTGCATCATCACGTAATCGCCGGGTTTTAAATTTTCATAGACATATCTCCATCTTCCTTCCTGAAAAAATGTTCTTGTGCTTCTTCCACCGTGCGCCCGGTCGATGATTTTTACCGAATCTTTTAAAGACGTTAAACCTTTCAAACTGTCTTTCACAAAAAACGGTTGAAAAACCTGTCCCCATCCTGTAACGGGATAACGAACCTTCATATAATCTTTGCCAGGCTCATAATTTCCTGTGTAATCAGCCATTGTAGAATCGCCAATGAGGAAAATACGGGTGACTTTTTTATCGGATTTAGTTTTAGCAACGGCATTTTGCGACTGACATGACGACAGAAGAAATGCTGCAACTAAAAATAAAATGATATGATTAAATGTTTTGTTCATTACTTACTTGTGGCTAATCTAAAAGGCGTAATTTTTATTTGAACTTTTGACCGTCTTTTTGTCATTCCGTAGGAATCTAAATTAATATATGAGATAATTCTGTCTAGATTCCTACGGAATGACAAACATTAAGGTTGTTTAATTTCTATTAATTTTTTGTTATTCTAAAATATTCAAAATCTGCGTATCCACCGCGGTTTGCTTTCTGTGTACTTACAGAATACAATCCCACTTTGGCACCAATCCATTTTCCTGGTTTTGCCTGAAACGGTTCGCCCACTTTAATGAAATTTTTTCCGTTTTCGCTGTAACTGAACGTGCAAATTCCGTTTGGTTCGCTGACATTAACTTTAAAATAGGCTTCGTTTCCTTTTAATTTGGTTTCAAATAAAACTTTTTCCTCGCCGCCTTTTTCAGCTTTTTCTGCTTTTCTCAACTGAACATAGTATCCATCGGTTTTATTGGTGATGACAAGCGATGCATGGTCCATTCCCATAACCAAAAGACCGGCAGTTTTTCCTTCTTTGGCATCTTCGGGTGTCAATTTAACTTTAGTTGACGCTACAAAATTAGGAGCCGGAAATTTTTGAGTCAGAAGATTCGGAACATTCCAAAGGTTTTTATCATTCTCGCCCATTTTCATGGAGAATAATCTCAGGAATTTCTGTCCGGGAAGTTTGGATGACCAAACGATGTTTTCATTGGCGCTCCATTGCCACTGCAGACCTAATTTTTCACCATCAAACTCATCTGTTTCAGCTGGAGTCACGACAGGATAGGTTTTCCCGACGTTTGGCTTTTTATGCGTTAAAACCGGTTCACCGATTCCGTTTTTATCGTTGTCGATTCCCATTACAGGCCAGTCTTTTTCCCATTTCATCGGCTGCAAATGCACGATTCTTCCTCCTGCATCCACGTCCTGAAAATGATAGAACCAGTCTTCACCTGAAGGCGTATCCACCCAAGCTCCCTGATGCGGACCGTTTATTTTTGTTTTGCCCTGTTCGAGAACAATTTTCTCTTCGTAAGGACCGTAGATATTTTTTGATCTTAAAACCAACTGCCAACCTGTAGCCACACCTCCCGCCGGAGCGAAAACGTAGTAATAGCCGTTTCTTTTGTACATTTTTGGGCCTTCAACCGTCGGATGAGCATCGTGACCATCAAAAATATGAACGCCTTTATCCAAAACTTTCGTTCCTTCAGGATTCATTTTGTTTAAAGATAAAATACTTTTCACACCGGCACGGCTTCCTGCCCAACCGTGAACCAGGTAGGCTTGTCCGTCTTCATCCCAGAACGGACAGGAATCGATTAAACCTTTTCCTTCCATTACCAAAACGGGTTCGTCCCATTTTCCAAGCGGATCCTTGGTTTTTACCATGTAAATTCCGAAATCCGGATCACCCCAATAAATGTAAAATTCCCCTTTATGGAAGCGTATACTTGGTGCCCAAACAGCATCACCTCTTCTCGGAACAGCGAAATGTTCTTTAGGCAAAACATCCTGAATAGCATAGTTGACCAATTTCCAGTTGACCATATCTTTTGAATGAAGAATAGGCAATCCCGGAGCTTCGTTGAAACTTGAAGCGGTCATATAATAATCATCGCCAACGCGCGTAACGTCTGGATCTGAATAATCTGCGTATAAGATCGGGTTTCTGAAGTTTTTTCCCTGATCGGCTGTCCAGACTTCTGAAACGTAGGGTTTTTCCTGTGCATTCAAGTATGTTGATGCAATGGAAAATACGGTGATTGAAAGTATATTTAAAATTTTGTTTGTCATAAAATCAGATTTTTGATCTGTTTAGATTTTTAATCCCGAAATTTTGGGACAAAGATTTTTTTAAAGTTGCTCTGCATACTTTTAGTTCGCAAAAGCGTTCTGCTTAGCAAAGGCTTTATGTTTTTAAAATAATATTTTAACCATTAAGTTTTTATTAAGAAGTTTAGAAAAATTAAGCTGAGCTTCGCTTTAAGCAAGTAGCTTAATAAAATCTCAGATTTAAGCCTTAATAAATCTTAACTTCTTAAATCTCCTTAATGGTTTAATGGTTTTAAAAATTATTTTTCAAATTCCAAACTCGCCAAAATAAATGGTCCTGTTCCTTTTCCGTCATTCGAACGGATCTCTTCATTCACGTAATATTCGTAAGAACCGTCTCTGTAAGGTTTTCCTCCCAGACCGGCAACGGCACAACATTTATTTAAATTTACAACACCATTTTCATCAACTGTGATCAGATTTTTGATGATTCCGTCGTAGCCTTTTTTAGCGGCAGCTTTGTATGATTTTGGCAGGTAACCTTTGTTCACAGATTTGATCATTGTATAAACAAACATCGCTGAAGCAGTTGCTTCTTCATAATTACCATTGGTTAAAGGCTTATCTAAAACCTGATACCAAAGACCAGATTTTTTATCCTGAACTTTGATTACCGCATCAGAATAAGATTTTAAATAAGAAATAATTCGTGCCCTTCCCGGATGGTCTTTAGGCAAATAATCCAAAACATCTACCATTGCCATTCCGTACCAACCCATAGCTCTTCCCCAGAAATTAGGTGAAAGTCCGGTTTCTTTGTTTGCCCAGGCTTCTTTTTTGCTCTCATCCCACGCATGATAAAGCAATCCTGTTTTTTTGTCTAAAAGATTTTTTTGAACTGAGTCGAACTGCATAACAATATCATCGTAAGCTTTCGTTGCATCTGCACCTTTAGTAAAATCTTTGGTGTAATGGGTATAAAAAGGCATTCCCATGTATAGACCATCTAACCAAACCTGATTGGGATAGATTTTTTTATGCCAAAAAGAACCTTCATTCGTTCTTGGCTGTCCGTCGATTTGCAGACGTAAAGTTTGAAGCGCTTTTAGGTATTTATCTTTTTTCTCTTTTTCGTAAAGATAAAGCAATACGTTTCCGCTGTTCAGCATATCGATATTGTACTTGTCAAGGTCGTAGGTTACGATGGTACCGTCTTCCTTGATTAAAGTTTCACCGAAACCGCTGATGTAGTCGTAATATTCTTTTTTACCTGTTTTGATGTAAAGCTGTTCGGCTCCATCCAACACAATTGCTGAAGGATACGTCCATTTCGGACTTTTGCTGAAATCGAGCATCCAAGCTTCAGGGAATCTCTGCATTTCTGATAGCATCATTCTTTCAGACCATTTCAGGTTGGTAGGAACTACTTTTCCTGATTTTGCGGTTTGTGTTGTCGTTTTTGCAGCCGTTGCCGTTTTTGTCTGTGCACAGGCAAGGAACATTCCCGAACCTAAAACCGCAACAGCGTATATTTTTAATTTTTGATTAATAAAACTCATTGTAAGTCAATTTTAAAGTTGATTGTTATTATCTAAAATTTCTAATTTTTTATCTAAATCTCTGTAGAATTCTTCTTCCGTTTTAATTCCGTTTGGTTCCTGTGACCAGGCTCCCATAAAGTAATACGAAACATTTTTGGTCTTTTTGAAAACCACCACATGAGTCGATTTTGTTTTTACAATTTTATCTAAATTTCCGATAGGGTAGAAGATCACCATTCCCAGATTATCTTCTTTTTTAGCCAAAGTCTGCGTTCCGTATGTTGCAATGTAGCCCCATTTTTTGTTTTTACTGACCGCCTCTTTCATGGGAATATCTTTAAAAGCGACAATTCCGGTACATAATCCTGAAATTGTTTCATTTAAATTTAAATCCACTTTCACAAAACGGTCTCTGTTGAAAATTGTCAGCTTCGACTGAAGGTCAACCGCCTTTCCCCACGTTTTCCAGCCTTTGTAATCGATGGTTGCGAAAGATTTATCGCTCTCATTAACAACTTTTGCAGTGGTGGTTTTTACGGTTTTAAAAGTTTCCACAAAATCATTCTGATCATCATATCTGCCATAAGAACCGACCCCGATGGTACGGCCGGATTTCAGAATGTCCTGTCCCCAGGGCGCGTCGTGGTGATACGTTTCAAAGCCGTCCTGTCCGACGTCCGGCAACACCAAAGTATTTACTTTTTTCCCGAAAATATCTGTAGCATTTCTCCAGTCAAGGTATAATCTGTAACCGATCTGATTGTTTTCCAAACCGATTCCTTCGTATCTGATGTAGTAAGAATGGTCGGTATGTTCGGCCGGAAGTTGCAGTTCGTTGATGTTTTTAAAGGCTCCGCCAATGTACTCGTTGCCCTGCCATTTTCCGCCGTCTTTTATTGATAATTCTGCGTAAGAAAAAGGTGCTTTCGGGTTTTTGCGGATTTTCTCAATCACATTTTTCTGCGCGAACGATGAACCGCTTGCGAAGACAGCTCCCGCCAGAAGAATTTTGAATAAGTTTAATTTTATCTGTACCGACATTATTTTTTATTTTAGATAACCTTAAAGTCTGAAAGTTCAGTGACTACCGTTGATTTTCGGTTATTTTTTTAACGAGGTCATTCATATACACCTCAATATTATCATAGTTTTTATCTAAATCTTTTCCGTTGGCATTGGCCGTTTTCGGGTCTAGATTATTTTTGATTTCCCAATCATCGGGCATTCCGTCGTTGTCTGAATCAAGAGGAACCTTTCCTGGTTTTAAAACAGGGAATCCGCCTACATCTTCCTGAGAATCGATGATTCCGTTGTCACTTCCAAGCGAACCTTTGTGAGAGAAAGTTCCTTTTTTCACATGTTCCAAAACACGTAGATCAACAGCATCTCTCACCAAACTTGCACCTCCGATTTTTAATATTTTTTCGTAGGCCTCCTTTGGAGATTCAGTTTTTACGTTATTCTGAATATCGTGAGGCTGATTGATTTTAATTGAATTTTTATCAGCATCCGTCAACTTATACGCAGGTTTCATTTGATTAAAAACGCCTAAATTCCAGTTGTCTGCAGTAACTTCCGGACTTCCCTCCACCACATTTCCGTTGATGTAATATTTGCCCCAAATGTTGTAAACCTCAGTGCCCTCTTTTTCATTTTTATCAATTGCTACAATTCTTTTATTCGTCATGGTCGCAGGACCCGGTTTGTAGTAATTGTTAACCATATTCACATTCATCCCTTCACCTCCGTAGACATTATTGTGACCCCAGTTGTAAATGACGTTATTTCTGAAATCGGTCAGATCGGTCAGCGCAAATTTACTTCCTGCATACTCTCCCAGTCTTGGATTTCTGCTGTCGTGGTTTGCATAAATATTATGATGAAAAGATGCGAATTTTCCACCGGCAATTCCGCCATAGCCGTGAGCGCCTTTCTGGTGGGCCGAATTTCTAAGGCTTTCTGTAATTACACACCACTGAAGCGTCGTATTTTCGTTGACGTAGATTGAAACCGTCTCGTCTGTTGACCAGCTCATCGAACAGTGATCAACGATTAAATTTTTTATAAATCTTGCGCCTAAAGCATCGCCTTCATACTTTTTTTTATCACCCATTCTGAAACGCATATAACGAATAATCACATTGTCTGCTGCTACAAAAGTTTCGTAGTTGGCAACGGTAATTCCGTCTCCGGGAGCGGTTTGTCCGGCAATCGTGACGTCGCCTTCTTTTATTCTTAATGGAGATTCAAGGAAAATTGTTCCGGCAGTTCTGAAAACAATATATCTCGGACCTTTCTGTTCTAAAGCGTGTCTCAAAGTTCCTTCCGAACCGTCATCTGTCAGTTTAGTTACAAATAAAACCTTTCCGCCACGTCCGCCGGTCGTAAATCTTCCAAAACCTTCAGCGCCGGGGAAACTGATCAGCTTTCCTGAAACCACTGTTTTGGAATCGGCTGACGTTTTTACCTGACTGGTACAGTTTTGTAAAGATAAAATTCCCAAAAGGAAGAGTGAAGAAAAAGCGTATTTCATTGAAAACTTTTTGAGATTATTGAGATACTTTTTTGAAGTTCCAGTTGTCTTTTCCGGACAGAATATTTTTGGCAGTATATTTTTTACTTTGTTCTTTTGTCAGCTGATGAGACCACGAAACGCGTTTCCCGACATTAGCTCCTGCACCTTTAGAATTGTATTCTGCGTAGAAAGTAGTCTTCTCTGCATCAGGTTTAGACCAGTTATGCCAACCTTCCGGCTTAATTGTGGAATCGATTGCACAATTAATATAAACTGTCTTTGCAAATGGTCTCCACGGACGACCCAAATATACAGAATTTGCATCGGCATTGCCTGTTAAATTACAGTTAATAAATACATATCCGAACTCATTTCCTTCAATTGTAGAAGCGGCGGTAACGTAGGATGCATTCTTTTTAGAGTATATCGTGCAGTTTTCAAAAACCGCAGTTCCGGCTCCGAAAATATAGTCGGTAGTTCCTTCGATGTAGCAGTTCTTAAAATAGTTTCTGGAAACTTTAGTTTTATCCGGATTGTCCTGTGCGCCTTTGGTATAAAGTGTATCCTGAAATCCTAAGAATTTACAGTTTTCAAAAGCAATTCGGTCCCCTGTCGTTAAAACGGCCACGGCCTGTCCAACTGGTCCTGCATCGTTTTGAAACGTAATATTTTTAGCTGAAAAATCGTCAGAGAAAATAAAAATGCTTGATGAACCTGTAGTTCCAATGTTTTTACCTTTAGCATTCTGCTTTGACGCGTGATCGCCGTAAACTAAAATGGTATTTTCTGCATTTTCTCCAATCAGAGTGATTGGACTTTTTGCAGGATCTACTGTGATTTTTTCTCTGTAAGTTCCGGGTTTTACAATGATTTTTGTTCTTTCTTTTTTTCCTTCTTCAACAGAATTAATAGCCTGCTGAATGGTAGTGAAATTTCCTTTTCCGTCTTTCGAAACGATGATGGTTTTACCTTCATGCATTTTGAAAGAGAGAAGAATG
Organism: Chryseobacterium luquanense; assembly: GCF_026460945.1. Lineage (GTDB taxonomy): Bacteria > Bacteroidota > Bacteroidia > Flavobacteriales > Weeksellaceae > Chryseobacterium > Chryseobacterium luquanense. Next base: position 311,365 of record NZ_JAOVZV010000003.1, on the reverse strand, counting down.
ATGACAACTACTGAAAATAGAGATAAGAATTTAATATTATTTTTTAGACCTAAAACCTGCATATAGCTGAATTTTTCTTTGAAGAAAAGTACAGACCTTCTCCCCGAAAGAAGTAAGTCTGTACTGAAAATTAATTAATATGAATGTATTTTTTGCTAATAACCGTAGTCTTGGGTAAGAGCAGGGTTATTTTGGATAAATTCGAAATAGATTGGTAAAAGTTCTCTCTTATTCACTTGGAAATATTGTGCATATCCAGCTGAAGGATCACTTACATAGGTAGGTAAAACTCCTGATCTCCACGCAATTTTCTTATATCCTGTAGGAATTGTTGTTGATTGACTTGGTACATAAAATACATCTGCTTTGGCTACTCCGGTATTTGTGAATACATCAATTGTAGTAATGTTTTGCTGAGCTGTTTTTGTAGGATCAAATGCAGAAACCTTATAGTAAATATCTAATGGAACGTTTGCATAAGCACCCACTCCGTTGATGAAGTCTGTTAATTTCTGTTTTGTTTCAGCAATTTTTGTTGCTAAAAGATTCCATCTGATTAAGTCATATTTTCTGATTCCTTCAGAACCAAGTTCAAGCATTCTTTCTTTAACGATATAATTAAAGAAACCTACTTTGTCAGTAGGAATTGTTCCTACTTGGCCTAAGTTACCTGTATAAGCTCTGTTTCTTACAGCTTTTACTGCATTGATTGCATCTGCAGAAGGTGCACCGTGAAGTTCATTATCAGCTTCAGCAAACATCAACATTACATCAGAAACTCTCAATAATGGCCAGTCAACCGCTAATGTTTGAGAAGGTCCTGTAATACTTGTCCAAGACTTTCTGTATTTTGAATCGGTGAATGAGTTTGCTGCAACTAATTCTGCCTGATTTGTAGCATTAACTGTGAAAATTCCGACATTCATATCTCTTCTCAAATCATATTTTGTAAACTCGTAGAAATATGTTGGCAATGCATTTATACCGCCACCACCTTTCCAGCTTGAGTTATCGTGATGTTTAAGACCGTTGTAATATCCTATTTTAGAGTCGGTTCTTGTACCACCTCCGAAAGCTCCAACTGAGAAAATAACCTCATTCGTTGCATCTTGAGCATTAGTATGAAGAGCTCTGAAAACGTTTTCGTAGCTTGGGTTCAATGAATGTTCTCCAGCATGGTTCATAATATCTTTACACTCATCGAAAGCAATTTGATAATATTTCTGAGGATTTGATCCTTGAGCCATAACTTGAGGGTTTCTTCTTAAAGAATATCCTGCTCTTGCTAATGCAATTCTTGCTCTAAGGCCTTTCACGAAACCTTTAGAAATTCTGTTGCTTGTTGTTCCACCTTCAGATCTCCATGGAACTAAATTTGCAGCTTTTGCTAAATCGTCAATCATCTGATCATAAATTACATCACGATCTGTTTTTGGTACATTTTGATCCGGAATATCAGAAGCTGGAACAAGATAGAAAGGAACATCACCCCAGTTTCTGATCAATTCATAATAATATTGAGCTCTAAGAGTTAATGCTTCACCTAAATATCTGTCCATTAGTTTTTTGTCATCAGTAGTACCGCTTTGATAAACAGGCGATAACGGGATGTTTTTAATCACTAAATTGGCACGTTCGATACCTGTATAAAGTTTCCCAAATGGATTGTTTAATTCTGTATTTGTTGTACAAGCTCCAAAAGTTGCTACCCCTCTTCTGTCATTACAGTTATAGCTTCCAGAAGTTCTGAAATCGTCACCAGACTGAGGAATAATCAAAGATAATCTTTGTCCGTATCCGTCGTCACCTCCAAGTTGAGAATAAACTCCAACCAATGCTGAGAATGTATCTGCAGTACTGTCAAATTGTTGAGCCTCAGAAATGCTTGAAAGGTTTTCGGGATTAAGGAAATCACTGCAGGAATTGAAGAACAGAGCTCCCGCAAGACAAGATAAAATAAGTATTGATTTGCTTTTTTTCATTTTTAAATTTTTTAGAAAGTGATATCTACTCCTGTTACAAAGAAACGGCTTCTAGGATAAGCTGCGTAGTCTACCCCCGGAGTTAAAGGATTTCTTCTTGTACTTGCTTCAGGATCGTAGCCTGAGTACCCAGTAATTACAAATAAGTTGTTTACTGTTGCATATAGTCTGAAGTTTTTCACTCCGATCATTTCTAAAGAACCTTTTGGTAATGTATAACCTAAAGTAACGTTGTTTAATCTTAAGAAAGATCCGTCTTCAATTCCGTAAGAGTGAAGAATATATTGTCCTGTTGGTGGAGTCCACATTGTTGTATTAGCATTTAAAGCAGCTAATTGAGTTGGGTCTGTCACTTTTACACCTGCATTGTCAAACCATCTCCATCTGTCAGCAACAGCAGCATCCATGTTGTTGTCTCTGTACAAATATTGAGTGGTGTTTTCGATTTTGTTAGCGTTATAAACTTTATTTCCTACAGAGAAATTAAAGAATAAACTCATATCGAAATTTTTATATCTAAATGTTTGGTTGAAACCTCCGTAAAATTTTGGAAGTGCACTTCCTAATTCCTGTCTGTCTGCGTCGGTAATCTGTCCGTCACCATTCAAATCTCTTAATTTAAGATCTCCCGGTTGTACAGCTTTTGCTCCTAAAGCAATTGCACTACTACTTGGAACTCCAGCTTTCAATGTATAAACCTTAGTTGCTGCATTGTAATCGAAATCTGAAATCTCATATCTGCCTTCAGTTACATATCCGTAATAAGTTCCTACTGAGCTTCCTACCTTAGCAATAAAGTCAAAACCTCCGATTCCTCCAGACTGTACTAAGTAAGAATCCTGTCCACGACCTACGCCACTACCCAAACTTAAAATTGTATTTTTATTGGTAGAAATGTTGGCATCCATTTTCCAGTTGAAGTTTTCATTGTTTACGATCACTCCTCCTACAGTAAATTCAAGACCTTTGTTTCTTGTTTTTCCTGAGTTTTGGAACTGGTTTGCATATCCTGGGAATGGCACTTTTGCCAATACCAATAGATCTTTCGTATCTGTAATATATCCGTCTACACTACCATAAAGTCTTCCTTTGAAAAATTCAAAATCAATACCTGCGTTTTTAGATACTGTAGCTTCCCACTTTACATTAGGATTTGCCTGAGTTGTAGAAACTGCAGCTCCCGGTGTAACGGAAGTACCGAATACATACCCGTTGTTTGCATTGATGTTGTAGAAGTTTGCCCAAAGGTAAGATGTGATTCTGTTATTCCCGGATAGACCATAACCTACACGAAGTTTTAATTCATTTAACCAATCAACATCTTTCAAGAATTTTTCTTCTTTTACTTTCCATGCTAATGAAGCAGCAGGGAAATAACCCCATTGATTTCCTTTCATGAAAACGTTGGATCCATCGGCTCTTACTGATGCAGTAAGGATATATTTATTAGCAAAAATGTAATTTACACGTCCGAAGAATGAAGCTAAACGATCCGGTGCCACCACAGCCGTTCTTGCTGCATCCTGTATTAATCCTGCAGGTGGAGTTGCCGCTGCAATATTGGCAAATGCCTCATTAGGAAGGATAGATTTTGGAAACCATTTTACATAATTGTTGCTTGATTCTCCATCTGTTTGGATAATTTCCTGGCCTAATAAAACATCTACTTTATGCTGACCGAATTTCTTGGTATAGTTTAAAGTATTGGTATTGGTAATTCTTCTTGTCTGTGATCTGTCAAGCTGTACAATAGGCATATCTGCGTTTGCTCTTGCCTGAGAAGTTACCGTACCCCAAAACTGATTGGTTGAAATATCTCTTTGTACATAACCTACAACACTTCGGAATGTGAGATCTTTCGTAATGTTATAGTTAATATAAGCATTTAATAACAAGTCATTAACTCTATTATCTCTTATTTCGCTGTCATTTAAAAGTAAAGGATTTACTAAGTTGGTATTAGTCGCATAGTTTGGATCAAAATCATCAACAGGAACAGATGAACCTCCTTCAAAAGGTTGGTATCTTACAGAGTTTCTCAATCTGTTATTACTTTGAGAACCAGTGCTTGAAGTTCCTACTCCGGTAGTTAAAGATCTACCGTATCTTGCGTTGATCCCAAATTTAAGTTTTTTACTGATGTCGTAATCATACTTAAAGTTTGCCATGCTTCTTTTAAACCCGGAATTAAGCATAATTCCATCCTCATCCACATGATTTAAAGTAAATGAAAAAGCAGACTTTTCAGATCCTCCGTTTACACTAAGGTTATGAGTGAAGTTGAATGCTTCCTTACCAAAAAGCTCGTCCTGCCAATCTCTTTTCTGAACAGATTTATACTTTTCTAATTCCTGATAAGTGCTACCATATCTGTTGTTAAAAGCGATATCATCAGCGTCACCTATTACACCATTCTTTTTGTATAATTCATACTGGTAAAGAACAAATTCGTAAGGATCTAATACATCAAGCGTATTCATAATCTTTCTTACCCCTGTAAAACCATTGTAATTGATTGTTGTGATTGCTTTTTTACGTCCACTTTTAGTGGTAATCAAAACAACCCCGTTTGCACCTCGAGAACCATAAATTGACGTAGATGAAGCATCTTTTAAAACTTCAATAGATTCAATTTCTTTTGGTGAAAGAATTGTCATTGCATTATCCATTTGTATACCATCAACGATATATAATGGAGCGTTGCTTCCTGTAATTGAAGTTCCCCCTCTAATAGTAATGTCTACATCACCTCCGGGTTTTCCTTCACTTGCCTGAACCTGAACTCCGGCAAGTCTACCCTGAATTGCTTCAGCTGCAGAATTTACGGGCATATCTTTCAAGGCTTCTCCTTTTATAGATGATACAGCGTTGGTAACATCCTTTTTAGAAACTTTATTATATCCTACCAAAACGACCTCATCAATTTTGGTTTCTTTATCTTTTTCCTGAGCCATAGCCAGTACAGGAAGAAGGAAGACAGTTAAATATAACCACTTTACTGATTGTACCTTTTTATCCATTTATTGTATCCTTATATAGTTTAATTGTGGTTTGAGAAGCATTAAAACTTCTCAAGTTTTTTTGGATTTTTAAGTTTTCTGTTTTTTTAGTGATATTTTATTTATTCTTACGCTTATATAGAGTGCAATCGATTGCGTAAAATTTCACATTAAAATATCTTGGCTCCTAAACTAATATTATTTTTCATTATGCAAAGAAAAAAATGTTATTTTTTTATTAATTTCAATATTTAATTTGTTAATAATAGAAAGATTTATATAAATTTAAATGATTTAATTGTTTGTAAATCAGTTTATTGTAAGGTAATTGCTTTATTGTTAATGTTAATTAAAAAATATTGAATTTTATACTGTTTAAGTTTTAAAAACCAGAAAAATGAAGCAAATTGATTGCATTTTTAGTTAATATAAATTCCCATTTTTGCTAGTCAGAGGCTAATTTCAAAAAAATAAAGTGATTTTTATCAGTTTTTTTGCTGTTAAATTTTAAGTATTTTATTAATAGCAATAAATTGGGTTAATTTAACATCTTATATATATAGAATGGCTTTTATTCTTATATATAACACATTTGAACGGATTTGTGTAAAATTAATGGCACGATTTTTATTTTTCATACTTGTTAGTCTTTCATTTCGTTAAAAAAACTACCTGTTTTTAATATTAAAACAGCAACTTACAATTTATTTTTAAATTTTATTTAATTGTTTATCAATTGATTATAAATTAAAATTAATTTTTTGTTAACCGAATACATATAATTTATATATTTAACCACAAGTATTTCTGTACAATTTTAGTGTAATTTAATGCAATCGATTACGCAATGTTTAACAGGTTTTTTAGAAACCGTAATTTAAGTTTAAAATTTAGAGTATGACAAAATCAGAATTTCGTTACGCCCATCATCCTGAAGATGTAAAAAAATATACAACTGAAGACCTGAGAAGGGAGTTTCTAATCAATGATTTATTTAATGAAGATCAAATCAATGTAGTGTATTCTATGTACGACAGAATGATCGTAGGAGGTGCAATGCCTGTAAAAAGCGCATTGAAACTTGAACCTACTGATGATCTGAAGGCAGAAAACTTTCTTGACAGAAGAGAATTAGGAATCATCAACGTTGGCGCTGCCGGAAAGGTAACCGTTGACGGAGAGGTTTTCGAACTTGGAAATAAGGAAGCTTTATATATAGGAAAAGGCGCAAAAGATGTTGTTTTTGAAAACGGAAATGAAGGTCAGACTTTATTTTATTTCAATTCTGCACCTGCGCATCACACTTTTCCTACAAAGAAAATCACTAAAAAAGAAGCCGAAATTGTAGAATTAGGTGAAGCAAAATACGCCAACAGACGTACTATCAACAAACTAATCGTCAACAGCGTATTGGAAACCTGCCAGCTACAGATGGGAATGACCGAGCTGCATGAAGGAAGTGTTTGGAACACCATGCCTTCTCACACGCATACCCGAAGAATGGAAGCTTATTTTTATTTCGATCTTGAAGAAGGGCAGGCGGTAAGTCATTTTCTTGGCCAGCCGAACGAGACCCGTCATATCTTTATGAAAAACAATGAAGCAGTCTTGTCTCCGGAATGGTCTATTCACTCAGGAGTTGGTACTTCCAACTATACTTTTATCTGGGGAATGGCAGGAGAAAATATGGATTATGGCGACATGGACGCTGTTAAAACTAACGAACTAAAGTAATTTTTTCTACATGAATTTATTCGATTTATCCGGAAAAGTAGCCGTTGTAACCGGCGGTACTCACGGATTAGGAATGGCAATGGCTGAAGGTCTTGCCTCTGCAGGTGCTGAACTGGCAATCACAAGTACAACTCCCTCAAAATTAGATGAAGCCTTAGAATATTATCGCAGTAAAGGATATAACGCTACAGGTTATCTTTTTGATGTGACAGACGAACTGGAAGCCGCTCAGAAAGTAGCATTAATGCTTGCTACACATGGGAAAATCGACATCTTAGTCAATAATGCAGGAATCATCAAGCGTGTTCCGGCTTTAGAGATGGATGTTGCAGACTTTAGAAAAGTAATCGATGTAGATCTTACCGGTCCTTTCATTATGTCTCAATTGGTTGGGAAACACATGATCAAAAGACAGTCCGGTAAAATCATCAATATTTGCTCAATGATGAGTGAGCTTGGCCGTGACAATGTAGTAGCATATGCTTCTGCAAAAGGCGGACTTAAAATGCTGACTAAAAATTTAGCAACAGAATGGGCAAAACACAATATTCAGGTGAACGGTATCGGTCCCGGATATTTTGCGACAACCCAAACAGAACCAATCAGAGTAGACGGTCATCCGTTTAACGATTTTATCATCAGCAGAACTCCGGAAGGAAGATGGGGGAACCCGGAAGATCTTGCAGGAACGGCTATTTTCTTAGCTTCAGACGCGAGTAAATTTGTCAACGGACACATTATTTATGTAGACGGCGGTATTTTGGCGACCATTGGGAAACCTGCTAATGAATAACACAAGAATTTTACAGAAATGAAATCTTTTATTACAGATAACTTTTTACTACAAAATAAATACGCGGAAGAATTATATTTCAATTTCGCAGAAAAACAGCCGATCATCGATTATCACAATCATTTGATTCCAAAGGATATTGCTGAAGATACTGTTTTCGAAAATATTTCTAAAGTTTGGATTGCGGGCGATCATTACAAATGGCGCGCAATGCGTACAATGGGTGTGAACGAAAAATTCATCACGGGCGATGCTTCAGACAAAGAAAAATTCGAGGCTTGGGCAAAAACGGTTCCTTACACGTTAAGAAATCCGTTGTACCACTGGACGCATTTAGAATTAAAGCGTTATTTCGGAATTGATGAATTATTGAACGAAAAAAATGCATCAGATATTTACGACAACATCACGGCACAGCTTCAGACTCCTGAAAAGTCGACAAGAGGTTTGCTGAAAATGATGAACGTAGAATCTTTGTGCACCACAGAAGATCCGATTGATGTTTTAAATTACCATCAGGATTTGGCGAAAAGTGATTTCAGCATTAAAGTAAGTACAGCTTTCCGTCCGGATAAAGCGATCTTAATTGAAAACCACAACTTCGCAGATTATATTTCTAAATTGGGCGAGTCGGCTGGAATTGAAATCAATTCTTACCAGACTTTGTGCGATGCTTTATTAAAAAGAGTAGAATATTTCCACGAAAACGGATGCAGACTCTGCGACCACGGACTGAACAATATTTCTTTCGAGGAAGCTTCAGAAGCAGAAGTAAGCGCTATTTTCAATGATAAAATTTCAGGAAAAGTAATCGCTGAAAAGCAGGTGAATCAGTTCAAAACTGCTATTTTATTATTCTTAGGCGAAACATATCACAAATTCGGATGGGTTCAGCAGTTCCACCTGGGAGCTTTGAGAAACAACAACGAAAGAATGCACAGAATCTTAGGTCCTGATACAGGATGGGATTCTATCGGTGACTTCGTACAGGCTGAAACTTTGTCTAAATTGTTAAATGCTTTAGACGGAAAAGATAAACTGACCAAAACAATTCTATATAACTTAAATCCTGCCGACAACGAAATTTTCGCGACTATGATCGGGAATTTTAATGACGGCAGTATCAAAGGAAAGGTACAGTTCGGTTCGGGCTGGTGGTTTTTGGATCAGAAAGACGGAATGATCAAGCAGATGAATGCCCTTTCAAATATGGGATTAATCAGCTGTTTCGTAGGAATGTTGACAGATTCAAGAAGTTTCTTATCTTACCCGAGACACGAATATTTCAGAAGAGTATTGTGTAATCTTTTCGGAGAAGAAATGAAAAACGGCGAATTACCGGATGATATGGAACTGATCGGGAAAACCATTTCCGACATCTGTTATCATAATGCTAAAAATTATTTCGATTTTTAAATATAACAAATTTCAAACCTTCAAGGTTTCAAAAACCTTGAAGGTTTATAATTAAAAGTAAAATTTAAAATAATAAAAGATCAAACGTCAACAAAAATCTTTGATTTTTAAACTTATGTGATCTTTATATTTTCAATATATTAAACTTCAAAATAGCTAAAAGCGTCAAAAACTTTTTGTGCCTTTTGTGGTTAAATAAAGAGCGTTAATTAATATGGCTAGCAAAATACTTACTTTCGGTGAAGTAATCATGAGGCTTTCACCTCCCGGAAACAAAACAATGAAACAGAGCCACGAGATGGAATTCTTTTTCGGCGGAACTGAGCTTAACGTAGCTTCCTCACTGGCAACAATGGGTTGCGACGTGACGCACATCAGCAATGTTTCTGATGATTTTGTGGGAGAATCTGCACTGTCTTTCATCAAAAGTTTTGGGATCGATACGACTTTCATCAATAAAAACGAACATCCTTTAGGTTTATATTTCCTTGAAGTTGGTGCATCCGTTCGTGCAAGCAGAATTGCGTACAACAGACTGAACGGTTCTTTCGCCAACATCAAACCCGAACAGGTTGACTGGAAAAAAGCTTTGGAAGGTTGCAACTATTTCCACTGGACAGGCATCAGCCCTGGAATTTCTGAAGGTGCTTACGAAACTTTGAAAGAAGGTTTGCTCACTGCCCGTGAAATGGGAATCGAAGTAACCACCGATCCGGCTTACCGTTCCAATCTTTGGAAATATGGTAAAAACGGAAATGAGGTTTTAAAGGAACTGGTTTCTTACTCAACGATTTTCATCGGTGGTGTAAATGAGATTAATGAAATTCTGGGAACTCAGTTTTCGTCAGATCAGCAAGGTTTCATGGAAGCTTGTGAAGAATTAAAAAAACAGTGTCCTTCTATTCATAAAATTTTCGACAAAATAAGAATCGGGGTTACGGCTAGCTCTCAGCAGACGCAGGGAAGAGCTTTAATCAATGGGAATTATTTTGAAACCAAATTTATAGAAATAGACAACGTTGTCGACAGAATCGGGACAGGAGATGCTTTTGCCGCGGGCTTAATTTATGGTTTATTAAATTTCGATGACGAAAAAGCTTTAAATTTTGCCAACGCAGCCTGCGCTATCAAACACACCATTTTAGGCGATATCAATTACTGCAGCGCAGAAGACATTCTCGAAGTAATGGCCGGAAATTCCGGAGGACGCATCAAAAGGTAGTTCTTTGCTTTTGGCTGTTAGCTTTTGGCAATTGGCTTTAAAAGTTTCATCATTTCAAATGAAATATAACTAATAAGTTTTGGTCTTATATAAGCGAAGCGGCTTTGTGAAACTAAAAAATAGTTAGTAGTAAAAAACCTTAGTGACCTTCGTGTTCAAAAAAGTCCCAGAGGGACGATCTAGAAAAGGATAGGATAAAATCCTATCAAATAAAATTGAAACAAAGAAAATTTGATTTCTTCTTTACCCCAACCCTAAAGGGTGAAAGAAAACCAAATTTTAACAAGTCCCAAAAGGACAGCATACCAAAGGATGGACAAAACCCCATCAAAGATTATTTTCAACAAAATAATTAAAACAAAATGACAAAAATTCAATTGGTTACAAACACCATCATCAATCAGGGAGCTTTGCCTCTGTATTACAATGCTGATGAAACGGTAACTTTAGAAATATTAAGATCGCTTTACAAAGCAGGAATCCGTGCGGTAGAATATACCAGCCGAGGGGAAGCCGCGTTGAGCAATTTCACAAAAATGGTAGAAGTACGTAATGCAGAAATGCCTGAAATGCTTCTCGGAATCGGAACCATTAAAAATGTACAGCAAGCGGAAGAATACTACAAAGCAGGAGCGGATTTCTTTATCAGTCCTGGTTTTGTGGCGGAAGTTGCAGCATTTTTAATTCCGAAAGATTTATTGTACAGCCCGGGTTGTATGACTCCGACTGAAATAATTGAGGCTGAAACGGCTGGGGTAACTTTCATTAAATTATTCCCGGGGAATGCTTTGGGACCAGGATTTATGAGTGCCATCAAGGATGTTTTCCCGAATCTGAAATTTATGCCGACCGGTGGTGTTGATACCACGAAGGAAAGCATTGAAAGCTGGTTTAAGGCCGGAGTTTCTGCAGTAGGAATGGGAAGCAAGCTGGTAAGCAAAGAATTGATGCTTGCGAAAGACTATGCGACAATAGAAATTGAAACCAAAAAAGTGCTGGATATCATTCAGACTTTAAAATAAATACATTGACTATGAGTTCAGTTAAATCTATTAAGCCGACACAATACAGGTGGACGATCTGTCTTCTTTTATTTCTCGCAACAACGATCAATTATCTGGATCGTCAGGTTTTATCTTTGACGTGGAAAGATTTTATCGCACCGGAATTTCACTGGAATAACAACGATTACGGAAATATCACGGCATTATTCTCCATATTTTATGCGGTGGGAATGCTTTTCGCAGGAAAGTTCGTGGATTGGATGGATACCAAAAAAGGTTTCCTTTGGGCAATCGGAGTTTGGTCGATCGGTGCTGTTTTACACGCATTCTGTGGAATTGCAACTTCAGGAATCCTTACTGGGACCTGGACGGCTGGTTTTCACGGTTCTAAAGAATTAATCGGAACCGTTTCTAATACTGGGGCAATCATCAGCACAAGTGTAACCTTATTCATTTTCGCACGTTTCGTACTGGCGATTGGTGAGGCGGGAAATTTCCCGGCAGCAATCAAAACGACAGCGGAATATTTCCCTAAAAAAGACAGAGCATTTTCTACAAGTATATGGAACGCCGGAGCGACAGTTGGAGCTTTGGCTGCACCGCTTACCATCCCTTTTATTGCAAAATCAATGGGTTGGGAATGGGCGTTTATCATCATTGGTGCGTTAGGATTTGTTTGGATGGGACTTTGGGTATTCGTTTACAAAAAGCCACATTTACACAAGAGAGTTAACGAACAGGAATTAACGTATATCAATCAGGATCAGGACGACCTTCCGAATGAAGACACTTCAGTTCCGGAAAAAGTATTCACGTTTAAAGAATGTTTCAGCTACAGACAAACCTGGGCTTTTGCCTTCGGAAAGTTCATGACTGACGGCGTTTGGTGGTTCTTTTTATTCTGGACTCCGGCTTACTTAAGTTCGGTTTACGGAATGGATTCCACTCAGAGTGCACTGCCATTATTCGTACTGTACATGATTACTTTATTGTCGATTATCGGTGGATGGCTTCCAAAATATTTTGTTGAAAAATTAGGAATGAACGCTTACACAGGAAGAATGAAAGCGATGTTGATTTTCGCATTTTTCCCTCTGTTGGCACTTTTAGCACAACCTTTAGGAACCATTACCTATTGGATTCCGGTTTTAATTATCGGAGTTGCAGGAGCAGCACACCAAGCTTGGTCAGCCAATATCTTCTCAACAGTAGGCGATATGTTCCCGAAAAAAGCCATCGCAACCATCACAGGAATTGGCGGAATGGCAGGTGGAATCGGATCGTTTATCATCAATAAATCTTCAGGAGTTTTATTTGATCACGCTCACAAAGCATGGTCAACCGTAGACGGAGTTCCGTTATTGGAAAAATATCCTCAATACGTAAACGACCGTTTGCCGGATGGATTCTTTGAGCAGTTGGAAAAATCAGGAGCCGTAGTTTCAGACGGTATCGACAAAGGATACATGATTATTTTCTCCATCTGTGCAGTCGCTTATCTGATCGCATGGACAGTGATGAAAATGTTGGTTCCTAAGTATAAAGTGATTAGTAAATAGAAATTCTAATGGTATTTTTCTTACCCCAACCCTAAAGGGAGGAAAAATGCCTTAAAAATTTCATCAAAATTACTCCCTTTAGGGTCGGGGTAAATAATTTTGATGAAATTTTATAAGAAAATAAACCTTCAAGGTTTCAAAAACCTTGAAGGTTTGAAAAATAACTTTGAGTTCTTTGCTAAGTGAAACGCCTTTGCGAACTTAAAAATATACAGCATAATGTCCAAAAAATCTTTGCGGACTTTGCGTTAAAAATTTCATCGAATTAAAACACAATTTAATTCAAATTAGAAAAATGGAAAATCAGACAAAACAACAGTTAAACCGTCAAAACAGCGGTATAGATACAAAATTACCAATCAAAATCGTACAGTTCGGGGGAGGAAACTTCATGCGCGGATTTACAGATTATGTAATTGATAAATTAAATAAAGAAGCAGATTTCAACGCAGGAATTGTCAACATTCAGCCTACTCCAAACGGTTCAGTTCACAAACTTGAAAAACAGGGAAATCTGTACACATTATTTTCAAGAGGAATCAAAAAAGGAGAAATCATCGACGAGAAATGTGTGATTTCAGCGATTCAGAAATCCATAAATCCTTATGCAGATTACAACAGCTTTTTAGAGTTAGCAAAAGAAGAAGAGCTTGAATTTGTTTTTTCAAATACAACAGAAACAGGAATTGCCTACGACGAAACTGAAAATACTTACGAAGGTCCACACAAAAATTTCCCTGCGAAAGTGGCGGTTTTACTTCACGAAAGATATAAGCATTTCAATGGAGCGGCAGACAAAGGTTTAAGAATTATTCCCTGCGAGCTGATTGAAGAAAATGCAATCGTTTTAAAAGGTATTATTTTAAAATATGCTAAACTTTGGAATTTAGAAGAAGGTTTTGCGCAATGGGTTGAACAGAGCAATCACTTCCACAATACTTTGGTCGACAGAATTGTTCCGGGTTATCCGAAAGATGATGCGGCGACGTATGAAGACCAGTTGGATTATGAAGATCCGATGATGGTGGTTTCTGAAACATTCCTTTTATGGGTGATTCAGGGAGGTGAAGATTTAAAACAGAGAATTCCATTCGATAAAATCAACGAACAGATTTTGGTAGTGGATGATATTCAGCCTTACCGTTTGAGAAAAGTAAGAATCCTGAATGGCGGACATACATTGATGTTGGCTCCGGCCATTTTAGCAGGAAAAGAAATCGTAAAAGAAGCGATTGATGACCAGTTTATCGGAACTTTTTTAAGCGAATCGATATTCAATGAAGTCAATCAGACTTTAGGTTTAGATGAAACTGAACTGAAAGAATTTGCGGAAGAAGTGTTCGACAGATTCAGAAATCCTTTCATCAAGCACCATTTGGCGAGCATCGCTTTGTATTTTGTTTCTAAATTTAAAGTGAGAGTCGTTCCGAGTTTGTTGACTTATGTTGAAAGAAATAACAAACTGCCACTGAACTTAACGTTCTCACTGGCAAGTTTAATCAGATTCTATCAGGGAAGTTTTGGTGAAAAATCTCTTCCTCTGAATGACGAAGAAGCCATCGTAAACAGATTCAGAGAAATCTGGAAAAACGAAGATTATGAAATAGTTTCAGAACAGGCATTAAGCGAAAAACTGTTCTGGGATACAGACCTTACACAGGTAGAAGGCCTGAAAGACGCAGTAGCAAAAGCATTATACGAAATTGACCACAATGACATGGAAACTGCCTACAAAAATTTTATTCAATTTTATTCTTAAAAAATCATGCAGAAGAAAGTACTGAAAGTAAATCCCAAAGACAACGTTATTGTAGCGTTGATGGATTTGCCTGCCGGAGAATCGGTGCACTTAGACGGTACAGATTATACGATTCTTAAAGATATTAAAGCAAAACATAAATTCGCTGCCGTAGATTTTGAGGATGGCGACCATATTTTAATGTATGGCGTAATCGTTGGGAAAGCCAACCAATCCATCAGACAGGGCGAAGTGATTACCACCGAAAACGTAAAACACCAAAGTGCAAAAGTGGTAGGCAAAACCGATACTTTGGGCTGGACGCCACCCAATGTTGACAAGTGGAAAGACCGTACGTTCATGGGCTACCACCGTGAAGACGGGCAGGTAGGTACAGAAAACGTGTGGCTGTTTTTCCCGTTGGTATTCTGTGAAAACAAGAATATCGAAACACTGAAAGATATTTTCGAAAAAGAATTACTTCACGATAAAGCCAGCAAACACCAATTGTTACTTCGTTCTTTACTGAATGGCGGTGAAACTGCTGATGTTGCGGTGGAAGAGGAAGAACCGGATACGCGAGTATTTAAAAATATCGACGTAAGATTCATCACACACCAGGGCGGTTGTGGCGGAATCCGTCAGGACGCTGAAGCGTTGGGAAGACTGTTCGCAGGATATGTCAACAACCCGAATGTTGCCGGAGCAACGGTTCTCAGTTTAGGTTGCCAGAATCTTCAGGTTCAGATTTTCATGGATTCACTGCATGCACTGGCTCCAGATAATAAAAAACCAATCGTCGTTTACGAACAGCAAAAATCGGGTACCATCGATGAAATGCTGACCGGCGTTATTAAAGATTCATACGAAGGCATTAAAAAAGCCAACGAAATAGAGCGAAAACCGGCATCCATCACCAAACTGAACATCGGTTTGGAATGTGGCGGCTCAGATGGTTTCTCGGGAATTTCTGCCAACCCTGTTTTGGGCGAAGTTTCAGATATTATGGCTGCAGTGGGCGGAACAACCATGTTGGCCGAGTTCCCGGAATTGTGTGGAGTAGAGCAGGAGCTGGTGAACCGTTGTATCAATGATGAAGACGGTGTAAAATTCCTGAAACTGATGAAAGATTTTGAAGCCTCTGTGGTTGCAGCAGGATCAGGATTTGATATGAATCCCTCTCCCGGAAATATCAAGGATGGTTTAATTACCGATGCCATGAAATCTGCAGGAGCTTCCAAAAAAGGAGGAGCTGCCCCAATTGTGGAAGTTCTTGATTTTACAGAATATGCTACAAAACCAGGTCTGAATCTTCTATGTACTCCCGGAAATGATGCCGAATGTACAACAGCTTTAGTCGGTTCAGGTGCAACAGTGGTGCTTTTCACTACCGGTCTTGGAACACCGATGGGAAATCCTATTTCTCCGGTTGTGAAGATTTCTTCCAACACGGTTTTGGCAGAAAAAATGTCAGACATTATTGATTTCAATGCAGGCACCGTAATCAGCGGAGAAAAAACAATTCCCGAAGCTGCAGACGAACTTCTGGAACTCATCATCAACGTAGCCAGTGGCGAAGTAAAAACCAAGGCTGACGTTCTTAATCAGAATGATTTCATTCCATGGAGACGAGGAGTCTCTCTGTAATGAGTTAATTATATTAAATATTAGGGTTGAAAATGCTTCTTGCTTCGGTGGGGAGCATTTTCTTTTTGGGTTGATTGCACAGTTTTATAATTTAAGTTATGATGATTGTGGGTAGAAATCACGAAATTAAACTCGTATGATTCTTCATAACTATATAATTTTATCTTTTTTAGCATTGGCTAAATAACTTAATTTTATTTTTTCCTTTGCTTCTTCCACACTAATTGTTTTATTTGCCTTAATACTAACAAAAGATAATGCTGCTCCTATAATCGATGTCAAGGGTATAATTTGAGGATTTGTCATAAAACCCAACGTTACTCCAGAGGTTAATCCTGTTATCAGATTACCGAAATTAAGTTCTGTTACTAAATTATATTTCGATGAAAGTGAAAATTTTTCATTTGAAACTTGATTAACATTTTCGAGGACTTTTTTTAATTTTAATAAGCTTTTTTTTGATTGAAAATCTTTGTCTGGGGAGTTTATTATTTCAAAATAAAATGAATCTAGAGTTTCATGTAATTCGTCAAGTTCAGATTGTCTTCTTCTTTTGAAATCTATTATGTCTTCAATAGAAGTTTCTTGAGTAGGTACAGGCAAACACTCATTAATCTCAACTTTTAAAGAATTAAACTCCTTAACGTTTTTATCACCTAAAATTAATTCTTCTCCAATTTGATGAAGAATCCAATCAACATCTTTTTCATTTTTTATCAAATCATTAGCAACTATTTTTTGACTTTCTAAAAATAGGTTAACTTGTGAAGATGTACTCCAGCTATGAAAATTCACTCTTGGTCTTGAGACAATGTTTTCTGAAATTAACATCTCTTCATGTGGAATAGCATAATGAATCATTCCATTTGTAGGTAATACAACTTTATCGTAATACAATATGTAATAATACAAATCTTGTATTGTGATATTAGAACTAACGGCTACGCCATTATATGATTGTCTTTGCATTTTAGCTGGAGATGCAATAATTCCTCTTTTCATAATTATTAAGTTTATTCAAAATAACAACTATTTTAAATAATAAATTATTTTTTTTATAAATATATGTAAGAAAATTTCCCACGCTGACGCGAGCGTCCCACTCGTGCCCCATTAATAAACTCATGCTTGTACCGACTGCGAAAGATACGAGCGAGAAGCTCGCACCAGCGAAAAACAAAACAATTTCTACATTTCTGCGAAAACAAACCACCCCGTCAAAAATTCTTTCGAATTTTCGCCACCCCTCCGGAGGAGGGGAATTTTTACCTGTAGAATTTTGTTTAAAATTTGATTTTCATTTTTCTAAATGATGATAACCCTTCTCATCTATGCATCACGCAATCCAGATGTCGCGGATTTGCAATCCGTGACAACACCACACAACAAATCACCCCATAAAAACCACAAAAACATCTAAAGCATTGTCTAATTCTGCATAATTTCTGGCACTGCTGAAATAGTAGTGCTCTGGTTCTGTCACTATTTTCTGTTTTACGGGATTTTGATGAATATAATTGATATTTTCTTTAATCCATTTATTTGAAAAAACTTCTTCTGCATGGTAACCATCTTGCCAAACTTTAAACTTTTGCTCTCTGGTTAAATGTTCGCAAGATTTTTTAAAATATTGCATCATCCATTCCTTTCTGCTTTCAGGTTCAGACTGTATGGTTTCGATTATTTTTTTCGAAGTAAACTTTTTAAAATCTCTCATAATTTCAGATACAGTGTATCTACCGTCTGCACGACAAAATAAATGAAGATGATTTGACATTAAGCAGTATGCAAAAATGAAAAGACCTTTCTGATTTTGACAATATTTCAAAGAATCTATGATTACCATTTTTTGCGATAACCTTGTAAATACATCAACCCAGCCTGCCGTTGTAATTGTAATAAAGTATGCTTGATCGATATCTAAAGCTTTGTATTTTGTAGACATCTGTGTTTTTATTTAAAAGTACAAAATTTTATAATTGAAAAAGTCACGGATTGCAAATCCGCAACATCGGTTTGCAAATCCGCGACATCGGTAATAGATTTATCTTCAAAACTACAAACTTCTCGATACTATTTTTTTCAAAAATCTACTCGAAGTGACGGGAGTAAGTTAAAATGTTATACGGCATTATTATAATTTATAGAAAATACAAAAGGCTGAAATTTTCACTTCAGCCCCGCATGGTAAAACATTGGAATTCAAGACAGGTTTTATCCTGTTACTTTTAGGTTTTGAATTTTTCCGTCAGCAATTTTAAAATGAAATTTCAAAATCAGAGGGCTTCCCGGAAATGATCCTGCAATTTTTGCTGATAGTATATCTTCTTTTTCATCATAATCTACTGGCTCCATTGTGGCTTTATAGTCTTTGTTGGATTTGTCGATCCACATTTCAATTTCTGCCTTGCCGTTGTGCGTTTTGCCTTCATCAGATACCTGGGCATCTTCGGCGAAACAGTCTGCATAGGCAGCGCTGTTAAATTCGTTTTGGGTCTTTACTAATTCTGAGATGATGTTTGGTAATTGCATTATATTTTATTTTTAAAATGATTAAATAGTTGGTACAGTACCGCCGTCGATGACATATTCGGTTCCTGTTAAATAGCTGGCTCTCGGAGATACAAGAAAACCTACAAATTCGGCAACCTCTTTCGGTTCGGCAGGTCTGCCAAAAGGAATTCCGCCAAGTGCATCCATCACGCCCTGTTGCGCTTCTTCTACCGTGCTGTTTGCGTTTCTTGCAATTTCGCCCAGCCAGTCTTTCGATGCTGTCGTATTAATCCACCCTGGTGAAACTGCCAAAACACGAACACCTTTTGGAGTCACTTCATTCGACAGACTTTTGCTGTAATTTCTCAATGCTGCTTTTGAAGCGGCGTAAGGCAAAGTAGAATCATATAAAGGAAGCTTACCCTGAATGGAAGCAATGTGGATAATAACACCACTTTTTCTCTCAATCATTTGGGGCAAAAATCCTCTGTCTAATCGCACGGGAGCAAGTAAATTAGCCTTTAAGGTAGATTCCCAGTCCTCATCCGATAATGCATTAAAGCCACCGGCAGGTGTTGTTGAAGAACCGAGGTTGTTAATCAGAATATCCAGTCGGCCATACGCAGACATTATTTCACTGATTACTTTCTGTGTTCCTTCCGCAGTACTCAGATCAGCAGCAATGAAATGCAGATTGCTGTTTTCTTCTTCCGGTGCATTTCTTGCGGAAATGATCACTGTTGCGCCCGCTTGCAAAAGTCTTTCTGCAATAGCTTTTCCGGCTCCTTTTGTACCTCCTGTTACCAAAGCAATTTGGCCTGATAACTCATTGTTGAAATTAAACTGTTCCATTTTTATAATTTGTTTATAGGACAAAATTGGGGTATAAAAACAGTTTGTACAAGTACGGAATTACGATTCAGATAGGGATAAATTATTCCCCTATTGTGCAAATCGGAACATACGTTTAAATTTGCTTTATGTATGAGAGAAAAATAATCCCGAACTTAAATTGCGGTCTTGATCTGATCGGTGAGGTACTTTATGGCAAATGGAAAATACGTCTGCTCTGGTTTATAGATCAGGGACATCAACGGCCGAGTGAATTGCAACGCAAAATCCCTGACGCCACGCGTAGAGTATTAAATATACAGTTGAAAGAACTGGAAGATCACGAATTTATTACCAAGAAAATTTACCCTGTAGTGCCGCCCAAAGTAGAGTATAGTCTTACTGAATTGGGTAAAAGCGTTATTCCAATAATTTTGCAGTTGGGAATTTGGGGAGATCAAAACGAAACGCATTTACGTACCGTTATTTTAAAGCGTTTGAACGCAGAAAGTGAGTCGCTTCGCCTGGAAGAATGAGGAGTGAATTGAGTAGTTGCTAACATTTAAATAACGAACTAAAATGTACAGAAAGTCTGAGCATTGCTTTTTGTAAAATCATCCATAAAAGGGAATAAAGGCGTTTTAACTTTTAAATAAAAATTTTTGCTGTAGTATGACAGTAGTATAATTGCAAAATGTAGAGTTCCTCTTCCATGGAGGGGTGGCGAAAGCTCGAAGGAATTTTTTAAACTGTAAAGTCACGGATTGTAAATCCGCAATATACAGATCGTTGTCAACACCTGTAAAGAAAAAAAAGTCAATTAATAATGCGTGATTGAAGATATTACCAGAATTAATTTTTTTGTAACCGGATCGGGAAATTCATTGATAGTGATATATTTATTGTAATCTACACCAATTATGGCACCTGCAAACTCTTCATATTGCAAATTTAATGTTCGTGCTTTGCTAAGATTAATTTTCATTTCTTTTGGAACAATGATCGAATACCTGTTTACAAACTGTTCTTTGTTTAAGATACTTCCAAAAGTTGAATTTTCAAATTCGGCCATTAAGGGATAGTAACAGTTATTTTTCAGCCAACTTTTGTTATCTGTTAATAATGCATTTAGTACTTCCTTAGCAAACTTTTCTACTTCTTCATCAGATGCTTCAAATCTGCTGTATCGATGCTCAAAAGTACCATCACTATTGCTTTTCAAGAGAAAATTAAGTTCAGAAGTTTTATTATTTATTGTCTCCAAATATTGCCCTGCAAGATCTGTTTTGTCATTGCTGCTATTATTGTCAATGACTTTCATTATAAATGTATTTTTATTCGTATCCGTCAAACGGACAGTATCTTCTTTCAATTCTCCTATTAATTGAATCTTAATCTCTTTCTGTCTGTAAAAATAATTGCCTTTTATTTCTCCATTTTCAAAAATAAACAGAGACAAAACGACAGGTTTATCAGCAATTTTCCCTTCAAAATCATACCAATTGTCTTTTTGAAAAATTTGTGCAGAATACCAATTTGAAATCAATAAAAAAGAAAAAAAGAGAAGAAAATTTTTCGCCATTATATTTGTGTTTAAAAATCTAATATACAATTTGTAATTTAAATAAAAAACTTGATTATAAGTTATTTGATAAGAATTATCCTTTGAAGTCGGGATAGTCGTACTATAGAAAGGCAGATATTAATGTCTGTCCTTTTGAAAAATTCGGGAATAATTAAAGACTTTTTTGATAGATTTCAGAATTTTAAGTATAATATTAAAAACGAAAATTATTAGAAATCCTATTTTCTGTATCTGTTCCAAGATTGAATGCCTTCTATATTACCTCCGAATTTGAAGGTGTATTCTCCAAATGTACCGTTGTTTCTGTCGACTTTATCTTTAGTTGTGTATAAATAGCATATCCTGATATGTATCGGATAAGTTATAAGTGATCTTGATGTACAAAACCACAAATAAAATTATAAAAACTTTAATAATTTTTTTAACCCTACAAAATCTAAGAGACAGATGAGATACTATTTCCTTTTTGAAGATTTTCTAATGCAAATCTGGGGAGCTAAAACAACCTTCTTTTCAATAGAAACACCTGAAGAGTTATCTTTAATCCGGTCTAGAAAAACTTGTCCAGCCATATTTCCCATGATTACTGGGGTTTGATCCATCGAACTCATCGGAAGTTCCATGAATTGAGTGAAAGGTTCGTTTGAGAAACCGATTACAGCAACTTCCTGAGGAATTTTTATCTTACGTTTTTTAAGTTCCTGACAGGCTCCCAACGCTGCAAAATCACTGGCAGAAAATATTGCATCTGGAATAGATTTACTCTCCCACAAAGTTTTAATAGCTTCAATTCCGGCATCAATCGAACTTCCCGTAGAGATAATATTCTCTTCTTTAACCTGAAATTTATGGTCAATTAGAGCCTGTTTGTAACCATTAAGACGATTTTGATAAATCTCAAGATTAAGATCTCCTGCAAAATGACAGATATTTTTGTAGCCTTCCGAAATCAGATGTTCTGTAGCCATATATCCCCCACGATAATCATCAACCGTTACTGTACTGATGCCCGGAATGTCTTTCTTTCTATCGAAAAAGATAATAGGAGTGTTTGATGTATCTAAAATGTGCTGAATGTGCTCTGTATCAATTGTAGTTCTAGAAACCGACATGAAAATTCCGTCAACCTGAGCGTTTAATAAGGTATTTAAATGCTTTTTTTCAATATTAACATCTTCATGACTTTGACAAATAATAACGTGGTAACCTTGCACAGAAAGTTCTTCTTCAATTCCACGGATGACAGACGAGAAAAAGTTGGTGTTGATGTAAGGAACAATGATTCCAATGTTTTTTGTTTCCCCACTTTTAAGGGCTTTGGCAAGATTATTTTGCTTATAGTTCATTTCCTTTGCGGTTTTTACCACAAGTTCTTTGGTTGCCTGGCTTATTCTCGGATGATTATTTAGTGCTCTGGAAACAGTTGCCACACTTACGTTCAGCTTTCTGGAAATATCATAAATAGTGGCGTTTTTCTTTGTCATACCTCGTTTTCTATTGTTTAAAACAATGAATGTTTCTTCATCATTATTGATGTGAATTTAATCATTTAACGTAGAAATATATTTTAGATATAAATATTTTCTAAGCTTTTTTAAATGACAAATTACAGCGATAAATTTAATTAAAATTTATTATTATAAAAGTCTTTTTGAAACAATGGTTTAACTAAAGGAATTTATGAAAAAATTGAAGACTAAAATTTCAAATATTTAAGGAACAATATCATATTTCGTATCATCATTATTTCCGAAAATATTGTGTTGAATTTCTCTCGTAAGACGAAATGTTTCATCTAAAGATGTGTTGGTATTTATCTTTAGATATGGAACATTTTTGTTTATTTCTTCTTCAATTTTAAAATTATTTTCTGATGCAAAGTTTTTTAATTTTTCATAATATTGAATTTGAGATTCTTCCGTAGCTTCATATTCAATATTTAAATGATTCCCATTTTTAGCAAAATAAATATAGTCATATCCTTTAGAATAGATTCCGATAAAATCAAAATCGGTTTTGTTTTCTAAAAATAATTTTAACTCCTTTGGAAGTTGATATATTTGAATCTGTTTTGCAATAAAATCATCTTTAATTTTTTCTAAATTATAACTTGCTTTAATAGCTTTTAAATTATTAATGATGGATTTAAAAATATTCATAAACTTGATTTCAATCTGCCAAAGTTATAAAAAAGAGCACCGGAAAATCCCGGTGCCCTCAACAAACTAATTATAAAACTAAAGTATATTTATTTTTCCCAAACCTTTTCAATCTCCTCTAAAGATTTTCCTTTGGTCTCAGGAACCCATTTCCATACAAAGAACAGGGACAGAACGCTCATCACCCCATAAAATCCGTAAGTAAATGCTCCACTGAATTCCATCATAAAAGGATAAGTAGATGAAATTAAATAATTCGCTGCCCACTGAGCCGCAACTGCAATCGCAATCGCACTTCCTCTGATTTTATTCGGGAATATTTCTGAGATCAAAACCCAACAGATTGGTCCCCAAGACATCATAAATGATGCGGTGTAAACAATGATAAACACCAAAGTGGCAATTCCGATGATCTGATAATAGGATAATATTGCAATCGCAAACATTCCAATCGCCATTCCGACTGAACCGACGATTAATAATGGTTTTCTTCCCCATTTATCCACCGTGAAAATGGCGATAACGGTAAATACAACGTTCACCAATCCCATTACAACGGTCTGCAGCATCGATGAATCTTTGTGAACGCCCATACTTTCGAATATCCTTGGAGCATAGTATAAAGCAACGTTGATTCCCACAAACTGCTGGAAAACTGAAAGTAAAATTCCAATCACAATCACGGTTTTTCCGAAGGCGAAAATTTCACTTTTATGTTCTACGACAGTGCTTTTTATCTCGTAGAAAATTTCTTTTCCACGCGCTTCACCATTGATTTTTGTTAAAATTTTTAATGCTTCCGCATCTTTATTCACGAAGGTCAGATAACGTGGTGTTTCAGGAACGAAAAACAGAAGGATACCGAACAAAGCAGAAGGAATTGTTAATGATAAAAACATATATCTCCATCCGATTTCGTTGATCCATTCTACGGTTTGTCCGCTTGCGATGCCCCAGTTCACAAAGTAAACCACGAGCATCCCGAAAATAATGGCAAACTGATTCAGTGATACCAGTTTACCACGTATTTCGGCAGGTGCAATCTCACCAATGTACATCGGGCAGACCGCCGAAGCCAATCCCACACCGATTCCACCAATGATCCTATAAAAATTAAATGCCAGCAAAACACCCATGGAGTGCTCGCCGTGTTTGAAGAATAAAAATTCAGGATACGCCGCTCCCAAAGCACTGATGAAGAACAGAAATGCCGAAAGCATCAATGATTTTTTTCTTCCCAGCTTCGTGGAGATCATCCCGGAAATCGCTCCACCGATGATACACCCGATCAATGCGCTCGAAATGGTCGCTCCGTGTGCCAATGAACTCAAGCCTAATGGAATGATCAGATATTCCTGGATTGACTTTTCAGCTCCGGAAATCACGGCCGTGTCGTATCCAAACAAAAGTCCTCCCAAAGTGGCGACCAACGTGAGTACAGTTACGTACAGCATATTGATCTGCGCCTTTGTTCCTGAAGAATATTTAGGACCAGAATCTATTATTTGCATAGTTTGATTTAGTTTTTAAAATTAAATTTTATAAATACTGATTGATAATACTCTCAAGATATTCCTGTTTTCCGCTTTCTCTACCAACTTCTCCAAGTCCTTGAGCGTAAGTGGCAAGATCTGTTAAAGATAAGCTACCATTCTCGAAATCTTTACCTTTTCCGCTGTCGAAAGATGAATATCTGTTGGTTCTGATTTCAGAATATTTTGATTTTTCTAAAATTTTATCGGCAGCTAAGAATGATCTTGCAAAATTGTCCATTCCGCTGATGTGCGCGATGAAAATATCTTCTAAATCTGTTGAATTTCTTCTAATTTTTGCATCAAAATTAACACCTCCGCCCTGGAAACCTCCAGCCTGAATAATTACCAACATCGCCTGAGTCATTTCATATAAATCAACCGGGAACTGGTCTGTATCCCAACCATTCTGGTAATCTCCTCTGTTCGCATCGATGCTTCCCAAGACATTGTTATCTGCAGCTACCTGAAGTTCGTGCTCAAAAGTGTGTTGAGCTAAAGTAGCGTGGTTAACTTCAAGATTTAATTTAAAATCATTCAATAAATCGTACTGACGAAGGAAGTTCAAACAAGTCGCCGCATCAAAGTCGTATTGGTGTTTTGTCGGCTCCATCGGTTTTGGCTCGATGAAGAAAGTTCCTGTGAAACCTTGAGCTCTTGCATAATCTTTAGCCAAATGTAAAAACTTCGCCATATGCTCCTGCTCACGCTTCATATTGGTATTTAGAAGTGACATATAACCTTCACGGCCTCCCCAGAATACATAATTTTCACCGCCTAATTTAATCGTTGCATCCAAAGCATTTTTCACTTGTCCACCAGCGTAAGCCAAAACATCAAAAGAAGGATTGGTCGCCGCACCGTTCATAAATCTTGGGTTTGAGAAACAGTTCGAAGTTCCCCAAAGTAATTTCACGCCTGAAGCAGCCTGTTTTTCTTTAGCATAATCGGTGATAAATTCCAATCTCTTTGTAGATTCTGTGAAATTATTTGCCTCATCAATCAGATCATAATCGTGGAAACAGTAATAAGGAACACCTAGTTTGGTGAAAAATTCGAAAGCGGCATCCATTTTTTCTGTTGCTCTTTGTTTGGCGTCAGAAGCGGTTAACCAGTCAAATTGCTGAGTTCCTGCACCGAACGGATCTCCACCAGTTGCGCAGAACGTGTGCCAGTAAGCAGACGCAAACTTGAAATATTCTTTCATTGTTTTTCCACGAACGACCAAATTCTCATCGTAAAATTTGAATGCCAGCGGATTATCTGATTCTCTTCCTTCAAACTTGATTTTTTCTATTCCTTTAAAATACTCTTTGTTTCCTGTTGTAATTGCCATTATTTTGATTTTTTTTTTGATTGTAATTTGTTTAATTTATGTTCTCGCTGATCAAGCAAATTTTGCAGATTTATTTAAAGAAGAAAAATCTGCTTAATCTTTAAAATCTGCGGGATATTTTTTAAGAATTGATTAAAACCTGCTCCAGTTTGTTTTTCCACTTGCCGTAACTTTCCCTATACTGATCCATATTTTTAAAATCAGGAATGTACGTTGTGGTAATATCTTTTTCGGTTAAAATATCCGTTAAAGTTTCAAATGCTCCCGCTCCGATTGCCGCTGCTCTTGCTGCTCCTGTGGAACCCGTTGTATCGAAAATTCTGATTTCTGTATCCAATAATGTTGCAATCGATTGCGCAAATAAGGAAGAACGGAATAAATTATCACCTCCGGCTTTGATGATCCCTTTTTGTAAACCATCATTCATTAAAATTTCAGTTCCGTAAACGAAAGAATAGGCGATGCCTTCTAATCCGGCTCTAAACAAATGAACACTTTTGTGGCGGTTAAAATTGACGTTATAAGTAGAAGAACCTATGTCTTTATTTTTTAAAACTCTCTCAGCGCCATTTCCAAATGGTAACACAATGATTCCATCGGATCCGATTGGGATTTGTGAAGCCAGATCATTAAGTTCCTGATATGAATGTCTTTTCTGATCTACCTGGTGTCTCAGCCAGCTGTACTGAATTCCCGCACCATTTAAACAAAGCATTTTCCCGATTCTCGGCTGTTCTTTCGTATGATTGATGTGCGCAAAATTGTTTACACGCACAGATTCTTTAGAATGAATATTGTCTGTCACACCATAAACAACGCCTGAAGTTCCGCCTGTAGCAGCGATTTCTCCAGGATTCATTACGTTTAACGACAACGCATTATTCGGCTGATCTCCGGCTCTGTACAAAATAGGAATTCCTTCTGGCAAACCGCTTTCTTCGGCACCCTGTTTTGAAACTACACATTGCTCCGTGAAATTGTCTACTACTGTTGAAACCAAAGACTCATCAATTCCCCAGTGATTCAATAAGGTTTTCGAAGCCTGATGTTTCTGGAAATCCCAAAGCACGCCTTCCGAAAGTCCGGTAACGGTGGTTGTTGCTTCGCCGCTTAATTTTAAAGCAATAAAATCTCCTGGGAGCATAAACTTCCAGATTTTTTCATAGACTTCCGGCTCGTTTTCTTTGACCCATTTTAATTTCGAAGCGGTGAAATTTCCCGGTGAATTCAAAAGTTTATTCATACAGACTTCTTCACCCAAATCATCAAAAGCTTTATCACCGGTTTCTACTGCACGGCTGTCACACCAGATGATTGACGGACGCAAAACTTCTTTATCTTTTCCCACCAAAACCAAACCGTGCATCTGATAAGAAATCCCGATGCCTTTGATCTCATTTTTGTCGATGTGGCTTTCTGCAATTATTTTTTGAGTCAGAATTCTAAGATTTTGCCACCATTGTTCCGGGTCCTGTTCTGCCCAGCCGATCTTTGGAGAATCGATAGGCATTTCTGTTTCCGGATATTTTGCGTGGGCAATCACTTTCCCGTGTTCGTCAACAATTGAAGCTTTCAGCGAAGAACTTCCAACATCATATCCTATAAACATTTTTTTGATTTAATATTTGTTAGTGGCTAAATGTAATAATTTTATAATATAAATTAAATTTTTATTTTGAATTCGTAATTTTTCATGATAATTATCTATAGTAATTGCTTGTTTTATAAAGCTTTTTGAAATGTTAGTTATCTTATTTTTTATGATAAGGTAGTTTGCTTTTCGGAATTTTTACGCTAAGAATTTTACCGAAAAAGGTGATTGAATCTACAAAACGGGTTGATTTTCTTTTCAAATGAGATTTTAGAAATAAATTCCAGGATTCGGACTGAAAATATTATTTTTGAATATGAACAACAGAAATCGCAGGAAAAATACAGGCGACGACACATTATTTTCAACACAAAAACAGATTGATAAACTGAAAGTAGCTCTTCAGGATATGCGGTATTTGTTAAGTCGAAATTATGCTGAAAAAGCTTCTACAGACTTGGTAGGAAATCATTATCGATTAAAAGCCCGACAGATTCAGGCTTTGCGTGGAGCCTCGGCTTCTGAACTTCAGATTCAGAATAGAAAATCGAAGGAACTGAGAATTTCAGATTTAAAAAGTAAAACGATTTACTTGGATGGTTTTAATGTTTTGATTTTATTGGAAAGTTTACTTTCCGAGGCTTATATTTTTGAAGGAACTGATGGCTGTTTTCGAGATTTATCCGGAGTTCATGGAACTTATAAAAGAGTCAATCAAACACAGAGAGCGATTGAATTGGTAGCTTTGTTTTATAAGAAATCTCAATCAGAAAACCTGATCTGGATTTTTGACAAACCTGTTTCAAACAGCGGAAGAATCAAAGAAATGATTGTAGATTTTGCAAAGGAAAATCATCTCGACTGGAATGTGGAATTAGAATTTAATCCGGATAAATTTTTAGCTGAAAATGCAGAAATAATGGTGTCTTCTGATGCATGGATTTTAGATAACTGCAAAAATTGGTTTAATCTTGTGGGATATTTAATCGATGAAGAAAAACTTTCGGTTAATCTTGTGAAAATGTTTTAATCATGAATTTATTTAAAGAATTAATTCCATTGTTTTCAAAAGATTGGAATGAAAAATATCAATCTATTTTAGCTGAGGAACATCTTAATAGTTTAAGTGAAAATATCCAAGAATTTAAAGACAAAACTTTAGATTTAAATCTTCCTGTTTTCAATGAGGAAATAAAAATTGACCGAGATGAAAGTTTTAATCAGTTTATCGGTGTTTTCAATTCGCAACATTCAGATGAAATGAAAGCCGGAAGATTAGAAGAAATTCCATTTGAATTTTGGCTGAATATTTTAGGACAAAGACTCACTTCGGCAAGTTTGCGGGATGAAAATGCAATTCCTCCTTTGAAAAGCATATTAATTGAAGCCTGTGAAAAGCCTTTTAACAATGAAATTACTATTGCACAAAGAGCCTGGGAAAAGCATGTAGGAAGAATGGATGATGAATTTTGGGGTGAAGTCAAAGGAAATAATCAGCAAAAACAACAGATCGTGATGGAGAAAATCCATTATGTTTTAGACCATCAAAAATGGTGGAATGTTTTCCATCATTATAAGCACGAATTGGTTTTTGAGGTCAGAGAAAAAGATGGCCACGGTATTCGCTGGAGCCACGGTGGGAAAAATATGATTGGCTTTTTGGAAGGTTTTATTAATGAATGAAAATATTTTTTATTACGTAAAAAGATTGCGCAGTTTCATTTTAGTTTTGCCAGCTAAAATTTAATTATGAACACATTTATAGATATTGGAATTAATCTGACCAATAAACAATTTAACAACGAACACGAAAAAATCATCAACCAAGCTCTCGACAATGGAGTCGAACAAATGATTCTTACCGGGACAAGCATTCGTGGAAGCAAAGAATCTGCAGAAATTGCAGAAGATTATTCTGGAATTTTATTTTCTACAGCAGGAATTCATCCCCATGATGCAAAATCTTTTAACAACGAAAGTATTAACGAATTAAGGAAATTATTAAAACAAGACCAAGTCGTTTCAGTTGGAGAGTGTGGATTGGATTTTGACAGAGATTTTTCGCCAAGACCCATTCAGGAAAAATGTTATCGTGCCCAGCTCGAATTATCCATTGAAATAAATAAACCTTTATTTCTTCACGAAAGAGCAGCTTTCAAAAGGTTTAACGAAATCACCGACGAATATTTGTCAAAACTTCCAAAAGCGGTGGTTCACTGTTTTACCGGAACTTTAGATGAAGCAAAAATATATCTGGATAAAGGATTTTACTTAGGATTTACCGGAGCAATAAGTGATACAAACCGATTTAAACATTTGGAAGAAGTCATCAAATATGTTCCGCTCGACAGAATGATGATTGAAACTGATGCGCCTTTTATGCTTCCTAAAAATATGCCAAGAATGCAAAGCCGAAGAAACGAACCGAAATTTTTGCCTTATGTTGCCCAAACAATTGCTCATCTCAAAAAAATAAGTATTTCTGAGGTTGCCAATGAAATTACAGAAGTCGCCCGAAATTTTTTCAGAATATAAAAAAGAGCTCTACTGATCAAGTAAAGCTCTTTTTAATTATATTAATGCTTTTGATTAAATCACCTTCAAAGCTGCTTCCAAAGCCAATTCAATCATGGGTTTCAAAGCTTTTTCTCTTTCGTCTGCCGAAATAAATTCTTTGGTCGGAATAATATCAGAAACCGTAAGAATCGTCGCTGCATTTTTACCTAAATATTTGGCGTTGGCAAACAATCCGAAAGCTTCCATTTCTACAGCCGGACAATTGTATTTCGTCGCAATTGCTGGGGTTTCAGGGTCTTTTCTGTAAAAAATATCACTGCTGTGAATGTTGGTTGCTTTAGCTTTTAAAGATAATTCTTGAGCTGTTTCATTGATGATGTCAAAAATATTTCCCTGATGAGACATAACCTCTTCTTCAAATCCCCATGCGTATTTTGCATACGTACTTTCGCTGGCCGCATTTTCAACATTGAGAATATCAAATAATTTTACATCACTCGAATATCCGCCGCAAGTTCCGATTCTTATAATCGTGTCAACCTCATACTCTGCGTACAGCTCAAAAGAATAAATTCCGATACTTGGAAATCCCATTCCGCTAGCTCCTACACTGATTTCTTTGCCTTTGTAAGTTCCAGTGTAATAGAAAATACCTCTCGTTTTACTTACCAGTTTTGCGTTTTCAAGAAAATTTTCTGCAATATACTGTGCACGAAGCGGATCTCCAGGCTGCAAAACAACTTTTGCGATCTCTCCTTTTTTGGCACTGATGTGTACACTCATATTTTTGTTTTAAATTTCAGCAAAGATAAAAACTTTTTAAATGTCATTTCATGAAACAATGGAGTAAACCAATTCCAACTGCGCATTACCAATTACTCATTACTCATATTTAGGAGCTATTTCCTGCTCTCCGCACTCGCTATTTTTTGTATTTCGGCAGCGGCGGCTTGCCGCCGCTGCCGAAATACAAAAAATGAGCTCAAACAAATGCTGCGATCAGGGCTAGGAAAAGGCAAAATCAACATTCTCAGAAACTTGTTTCCGAATTATAAATATTTCGATAAATTAAAGCAAATGAAATAATATTTAATTCTTAATCCTTGATTTAAAATTTTATTCTCAGCAAAATAATTATATTTTTGTCATATCATGGAAATGAAATCCCCATTTTTAGACACTTTATTTCTGCTTCGAAAAGAAGAATGCATTACTATTTTTGAAGAAGTGAAAAAGATTTCTCCCAAAGAGGAACAGGAAGCAGCGGCATATTTTGAAACTGAATTTGAAAAAGAAAGACTTGAATTTTTAAGTGATCAGATTTCATTTGACACAGATGCTGCAGTATGGGCGGCAAAAATTTTGTACCATAGCGTGCAGCTTTATCTAGTTCGTGAAAATACAGAAAAAGATCTTGCTACGTTGATTCCTTCATTTAAAGGAAAATTTACACTTTCATCAAAATTATCTGCTGATTTGTCATTGAGATTTTTGCCACAGATTATCATAGCTCTGAAAAATCTGGATGCCGATGATCTGCTGATTCCACTTCTTGAAAATATTTTGCAACAGTTTCATTATTCCGGGATTGAGGCAGATTTAGATTTAGAAAAACTCAATTGGGAACAAGAGCTGCAAGATAAAACATACAGGAAACTCTATCTCGAAAGAATTGTAGAAAATAAAGTCTACAGACTGGCTGAAATTCCGTACATCAACGCTTTGCTGACCGCAGAATTCGGATGGTACAAAGATATTTTCTGGAGAGAATTAAAAATAAATAATACTGATCATCATGACTCAAAATATTGAAAAACTAAATAAGGTTCTTAACTACATAAAAGAGACTTTTGTTGGTAAAAACGACGTCGTAGATTTACTCGGAATCTGTTTGCTGGCGAGGGAAAATGCATTTTTGTACGGACCTCCTGGAACAGCAAAATCCGCTTTGGTAAGAACTTTAGCAAAAACCTTAAAAGATGGCAAAAACTTCGAATATCTTTTAACCAGATTTACAGAACCGAACGAGATTTTCGGTCCCTTCGATATCAGAAAACTGAAAGAGGGTGAACTTTTCACCAATACAGACGGGATGATGCCGGAAGCTTCGCTGGTTTTTCTTGATGAAATTTTTAATGCGAACTCGGCGATTCTGAATTCCCTTTTGATGGCTTTGAACGAAAAGATTTTTAAAAGAGGAAAAGAAACAAAACATTTACCGGCATTAATGTTTGTGGGCGCAAGTAATGTTCTACCCGAAGATGAAGCTTTGAATGCATTATTCGATCGTTTTCTGGTGAGAATCAATGTAGATTACGTGCATCCGGATCTTCTTCAGCAGGTTCTTTTAGCCGGACGAAAACTTGAAAATTATATAGATTCAGACATTCCGGAAATTTTGTCTCATGAAATAAAAGAACTTCAGGGATTATGCAAAACTGTAGATTTAAAGCCTATTTATGAGGCCTACCTTAATACCATCATCAGCCTTCGAAACACAGGAATTACCATTTCGGATCGTAGAGCAGTAAAAATGCAGAATTTGATCGCCGCAAGTGCATTAATTTGTGGTAGAAATGAAGCGGTCTTGTCAGATTTATGGGTTTTGAAACATATTTGGGATACCGAAGAACAGATCGAAATTCTGGAAGGAATCATCAACAGAGTTATTGAAAAAGACGAGAATCCAAAATCTCATCCGCAGGCATTACAAAATAAAACGCCGAATCCTGAAGAAGTGATGAAAGATGTAAAAATTTTGTCTGATCAATGGGAAAACGGAAGTTTAAGCTTTGAAGAGCAAAACGTGATCAAAGACAAACTGAGATATCTTCAAACCCGTTGCGACTGGATCGCCAATGGAGAACAGAAACAGTATATTCAAAAAGAAATTGAAAGCTTATGGCAGAAGATTCTTCAGAGCGCTTAAAAGAATTTTGGGCTGATATTTCCCGTAAAGATGAATATTATTTAGGGGTAATCCGCGATTGGAAAAATATTCAGATTGCAGGAGATGATGATGTGATCTGGCTGAAAGGCTTTACCGCTGAACAAGCTGTTTCTTCAGAATTGAGGCAGCTTCCTAATTTTATATTATATGAATTAAAAAACGGACTTTTATTCAGAAAAAATGCGTTGGTTCCAAGTAAAAAAGTGAGAACAGGCTTACTTTGGTCACCGATTGATAAAGCATTAAAGCTGACTTTTCCTGTTTCAAATAATAATTTTTTCGGAATTGAGGAAAAGATTGAAGTTCATCTCAAAAAAGGAGAAAATGAACATCCTGCAGCAGCACATTTGTGTTTAATTGATGATGTTAAAGATGAAATCATTGAACTTCCAAAATTTAAGCTCGAAAAACTGCAATGGATGATCATCGATGACAAAGCGTTGTTTTTAGGAACTCCGTTACTAGGTTTTCCAGGGAAGACTTTTTGGATGAAGGATGACCATCTTTTACCAAGCGGATTTGATTTTGAATTTAAAAATCTCAGTTCATTATTACAGAAAAAATACAACAAAGATTCCGATAAATTAATGGTGTGGAGCGAAAATGGAAGCTATTTGGCTATCGATAAAAATGATTTCCGAAAACTTTCTGTAAGCTCATTCCGTTTGACTCAAAAAGCTAGAGAATGGATGTGAAAGATTATTTCCAATCATACGAAGATTATTTCTGGGAATGGATCACAGATAAGGATGCCCGTGACCCGTCGGGATATTTTGAGAATAATCTGGTTTCTGTTCCTCATGGAGGAGGTGCGATTGCTTACAGACCGTATATTATTGAAGTTTTAAAAGAGTTGCAGCCACAGGGTTTTCCGCATTTTGGGGCTTTTCTTCTCACAATGTATGCAACTCAGGACGGCTATCTGAATCTGGATGGAGTTTTTTATTTTTTGAGAAAATATAGGACCGAGGAAAAAAGTACCTTTAATCTTGATATTCAAAACGCCTGTAAATTGCTTGAAAATCTTAGTAAAATAGGAAGTTCGATGAAGAAAGGGCAAAACAGGATCAATCTTTTTCAGACTATTTTTAAAGATTCCGGTTACTCGGTTTCTCCTGAAGACTCAGAATACATTTTGACCTCTTATTACAGAGGACCTCATAAGATTGCCGATGCTGCGCACAAGCTTCCACTGACAAAAGATATTTACCATAAAGATATTGAGACGCTATCATTTATTCATAAAAAATTTCCGACGACAGAATCAATTATTAAAGCCATGCGTGGTTTGGTTGACGAACCGGAAATTAAAGAAGAAATAGGAGAACAGCAAACGACAACAGAATCTGAAAAAGACTTTATTCAGGAACTTATTGAAGAACCTAAAACTTTTCAGATCGGAAGTATAATTAAAACAATCTGGAGCGGTCTGAAAATCCCGATGCGGCATCTTTCTCCCGGTGCACAACCAATTGGCGGCGTTTCAGATATTACCAACAAAGGAGATCTTCACAGAATGCTGTTGTCAGAATTTGCCAATGAAGATGAGGTTTTTATGAACCGTGTGGCGAATAATGAAGCATTGTATATTCAACGCGAAATTCCGCCCGAGGAAAATGTTTTTGAAAGAATTATTTTAATAGATACTTCTCTGAAAAACTGGGGAACCCCGAAAGTTTTGTCTTTCGCTTCAGCTCTTGCCGTTATCAAACATCCGAAAGCACATTCGGAGTGTAAAGTGTATGCTTTAGGGCAATCCAGCATTGCTATGACATTAGACCGTGTGGAAGAGGTTATTGAAAATCTGAATTTGGTAAGCGGAACATTAGATGTTTCTGAAGCATTAGATTTATTCTTCAAAAAAGAACGTACAGAAAAAGATCTGGAAGTTTTCTTTATCACCAATCATGAAAATTTAGCGAATGAAAATCTGCAAAAAGTTATTCATGAAAACAGAAACCGACTGAAGTTTTTGGTAACCACATCTTCAGACGGCGAACTGAATTTTTATAAACATCATTTAGGAGCAAGAAAGCACGTTCAAAAGATTATACTTCCGCTGAAAGAACTGTGGGCAGACCCGCCGCACCGAAAAAGTAAAAGGTCAGTGAGTCAGAATATTAAAGGTGAAAAAACAGATGTCCCTCTCAATTATCCTTTACTTTTCCCGCTTCCTCAGCAGCAGATTGCAAAGTTTATGTATGAAGGAGAATTTTTTATTTTGAGCAGTAAAAAGCAATTACTAAGAACTTATCTTTCAGATAATTATTATAACAGAGATTATTATGAAAGGTACAAGATTCTGCGAGGCTGCGAAGTTCTGTTTGAAAATATTTCGGTGAAAGACAAAGGCATATTTGCTTTGGCTAAGAATAAGCAGCAACAATTTATTTTATGTCAGTATCAACAGGATAAAAAACTGATTTCTAAACTGAATATTGAAACAAAAGAATATTCTGAATTAAATGTGGCTGGTTTTGACATTCCGCTGAATGTAGAATTGGTGTATCTCGACAGATTTTTTTATCTGCATCAAAATAATTTACCTACAGTTTTTATGATTAATCTGGAAGGTGATGTGTCTTTGGAATCTGTAAAAAATGATCCCGAGATTGCCAAAAGTGTAGAAAAAGTAAAAATTGAGATTGATAAACTTCAGCATAATAATTATAAATTCATCAGTAATTTTACTTTAATCGGGATTAATGAAAATAATAATCTGGTGATTTCGAAAAATGAACTAAAAAACTGGGGAAGTAATTTTACATTGTATAAAAACGGTTCTCCGATTGTTAAGGTGGCTGATCAGAATAAAAATAAATTTACATTTTCAGACGGAAGCGAAATCGTAGCAGATTCCCGTGGAATGCTGACTTTCAGAAGTATTAATGCTAACATTCCGGAATTTTATATACCGACTACAACACACATTGCCATGGCTTTGGCTTCTGAAACAGAATTTGGCGGTTATGAATATTTTTTACCGGATTATACGCTGCTGAAGGTAAAAACGATTGCAGAAATGTATGAAGATTACTTACAACCTTTTATAGATCAAGTATTGGAGTATGGAGTTGAAGATTAAACCTTTTCCGAAAAACAGTTATGCTAAAAGAGGTCTTCTCATCAGAAGTGCTTCGCCTTTGGTATGGTTTCGTGAAATAGAATCATTGGGAATTGACCTTAATGTTGTGCAGTCCTTTGCTATTCCTTCTCTAGAACCTAATGTTTTGTATGGCTGCTTCCTTATTTTTGGAGGTCAGGCTCCCGAAGAAATTGGGAAGAATTCTTATTTTCAATGTTTTGATAATCAATTGTTCATTCCAGAAAACACAGATTTTTATCCAAAAATAAATTCAGAAGACTGGAAAAATATTGATGCTCAATACATCATTATGCATCCCGATTTTGGATTGGTTAAATTAAATGAAACCATAGACTGGGTCACATTATTAGAGGAATCACCAATAACAGAGGCGAAATTAAAAAAGCCATCGAATAGTGTTTTCATTCCACAAAAAATCAGAAGCTTTAAAGTGGATATGAATGATGATGAGTTGTTGGAGCAGCTTCTCAATCCTAAAACAGATGAAGATTGGATGAAAAATCTGCCATTCGATCTGGAAAAGCTAAAAGCTGGAGATCAGGCCGAGATTCTCAAATATATAGAATACATTACAAAATATCCTGAGCGGGCGGTTTATTTAGGGATTCCCTTAGACATTCATTCGTCTTTGCGAGGCGGTTTTGGAAATTTTGATTGGGGAATGTTTGACGGTGCCGGAGGTGAGAACGGTAATGGAACACAAAATGAAAAATCACCATTGAAAATGACAGGGGCACAAAAGATGTTTGCCATTTTCTTAGCGCTGATCGTAGTCATTATTTTCGCTTTTGAATTTGGCAAAGAGCAGGCAGCAAAAGAACAGGTTTCTACAGATTTATATAATGAGAGCACTATTGAAACGGCTCCAGAGACAGAAGATGACGAAGGGCTGATTTTTGAATCTGGTTTTACGGCTATTGATATGAAAGTTGATTCTGTATTTGGAAATGAAAGGCGCTGGCTGGTTAATGATTATAAACAAACCTTCAATACTAGAGAAGGAAAAGCAGCAATGCTTTGGAAAATTGAAGAATACAGAGCCAAAGAAAAGAAATTCAGAGATTCATTAAAAAAAATGTATCTGAAAAAAATAGAACATGTAGTAGATCTTAAAACAAAAAATTACCATAAAAAAATTCTGGATTCTATTCAGAAAGACCCATCAAATAAGATGTCTAAAATATCTAAAGAACTTCTTGCCGATGATATTCTGGAAATGAGAAAAATAATAATCAGTGATTCTCTTGCGAGAATTTATGGTACAAACCATGAAACTGATCCTCAAATCGTATTCAATAATAATGTGCAGAATGATGCTTTAAAAACAACAGAGGATGCTCATGTTAAAAAAGAGATTTCCTTTTCCGAAGTTGTCTGGTTGTTGCTTACAGTTGTAGGTCTTGTGGGCGTGTATTCTTATTTTATCAGGAAAAAGCCGTTTGATATGGGAGGGAGTTATGTTTCAGAAAGCATTAAGCTAATCCTGATTGTTATATTGGGAAGTACTTTGTTGTACATTTTCTATCCTTTGATTGCTGTTTTCGGATACAATTGGCTGGTTTGGATATTAATTATTGGGGTGGTGGTGGTTCTTTACCGTTTATTCAGTGAAGATATGGATATTTTAAAATCAGGTAAGAAATGAAAAAGCAAAAGTTTATAGAAAAGTTTTTGACGGCCTTTTTTGTTCTTGTAATTTTTAAAGTGATTGCGATTTTTGCACAATTATCTCAAACGGATCTCGCAACTGTTATAGTAAATTTGTTCAAATTTATATTTTTTGCCGCTGCTGCCATTGTGCTTATCGTTCTTCTGCAGAATCAGGAGAAGGATCCTCAGCCTGCAGCTACAAAAAATTATGGAGGTGGTGGTTTGTCTATAGATACTTCATTGTTTGACAAGCTGCGAAATATCTATGAAGATATAGCCAGAAAACACATTGAAGATAACGAATACAAAAAAGCAGCTATCGTTTACATGAATCTTTTAAAAGATAATTATCGTGCTGCCGCAACATTAGAGGAAGGCGGTTTTTATAACGAAGCAGCAGTTGTTTTTTTGAAAAAAGTACTAAGTAAGGCGGATGCAGCCAACTGTTATGTGAAGGCAAAACAATACGATAAAGCAATTATTTTATACAAAGAGCTTCAGCAAAAAGAAAAAGTAGGTGATTTATACAAAGAAATCAACGATTCTGAAAATGCATTGATCTTTTATCAAATGGTAATTGATGATTATCTGCAGAACCATCAGATGGTAAAAGCCTCTTTGGTTTATCGAAATAAAATGGATAAACCGAACGAAGCCCAACAAATACTTTTACAGGGCTGGAAAGAAAATAAGGAAGCCTTCAACTGTCTTCAAAATTATTTTGCAAATATTCCTGAAATCGGTCAACTGGAAAAGGAAATTCAGTATTTATATGAAAATACATCTTCCGATAAAAAATTAGTATATCTGGAAGCCATGAAAATTGAGTTTAAAAAAGACCAACGATTACAAAAGTCCACAAGAAATATTGCCTATAATATTATCGCCGAAAATATCAACAGCCGCTCAGAAATCGTCAATGAATTAAAACATTTCAATCCCGATGATGAGGTGATTTTGAAAGATATTTCGAGGTATAAGACGGGACGGAATAGAATGTTTAGGAATTAATATGAGTCTTACTATATCATTTTTATATCTGTCTGATGGTTTCAATGATCTTAATCTTGGGACAGGAAGTGAACTTTTTGGATTTGAAATTTGTAGAAAAGAACTCTGGGGAAATCAAAAGCTTAAAGTTCTCGGATGTAAAATTATTCCGAAATTAAATGAAAGTGATCTTTATATAATTAATGGTGAATTTCATGAAATTTATGAAGATTGTCAGATAATTTTGAAAAATATAACCGAGATAAGTTTAGTGACAAATTATTCTGAAGAGTTTATAAAATTTAGAATTAATAATTTGCTAAAATTTATTGAAGTTGCTTTGAGAAATGAAGATGATTTAGGAATAAATATATCATAAGATGGATAACACAATCAAATATCTTCATTTAAAACATGAAGAAAAAAATGTATACGAAATTGTGTATGAGATAGTAGAAAAATATAAATCTCCGTTGTTTACAATAAAAAAGATCAGAGAAATTTTTCCTGATCTTTCTTTAATAGAAGCAAAAGAAATTGTTGTTATTGCAACTTCGGAACACAAAAGTTTATATGATTATCAAGGAAGTTTATTGCCTGATCTTGAAGAATTGGATAAATTAATAAACGAAGAGAAGGATAAAAATAAAGATCAATAAGACAGGCGACGTAAGTTGTCAAAACTACTATTTTTCATCTGTCAATCATAAAATTCGTTAAAAAAATAAGAAAAACATTTATCTTTGCACCAATAAAATTATGACAATACAAAGAGCACATATCAGTTTAAATCTATGCGATCGCCCTGTGATAAAGGGATCGTTTGGATATGAATGGATGATATTGGATGAGGCGAAATGTGCTTGCTTTGAAAATTATTTACTGTAAACTCGTAAAAATTTAATCAAAATACTGCAGAAACGCCTCGATGATCGGGGCGTTTTTTGTGTTTTAGGGCAGAAATTATTTAGAATGAAAAAAAATAACCATAAAAGTGAAAAATATTTAATCAATAATGAACAATTAATAAGAAAATAAAGCGTGATCAATAACCCGATGAGAGACAGTCATTTAGGTAATTAAGATATCTGTAAAATATTACGGACAGAAACACTCTACTCTAAATTTTAATTATAATTAATTGATTTTCAAATAGTTAATTGAAAAATAAATTTGTGAGTTAAAAAAAATCATACTTACTTTGCAACCGAAAATTAAAAGCAACACGTTTTTAATCTTTTCAAAAAAACAATTTTAAACAACAAGAATATAATGAAACAATTACATAACATATCTAATCAGTATTCAAGACAACACGGACAAGAGCCGATGGGACTTGCGTGTATTCTTGATAGTGAATTTGTGGATAAAAGGTGCTTATATAAATGCGTCAGTTAATGAACTGATACGTCAAAATATGAAGCGCCTCCCAAAAAGAGGCGCTTTTTTTATGGTTTCTTTAGCTTATTTGGTAAAGCGTCGGTCTGTGGAACCGGAGAACAGGGTTCGATCCCCGGAGATACCCAAAATGTGAATGGTTAATAGTGAATTTTACTTCGTAAGTGAATTAAAATTGACAAGTAAAGCGAATTGACAACTATTCACACAATCAAAATTCTGTAGCTCAATTGGATAGAGCGTTGGTTTTCTAAACCGAAGGTTAGAGGTTCAATCCCTCTCAGAATTACAAAAGATTCATGGATAATTTCTGATCCGACTGTCTCTCGGAAAAGGATTCTGAAGTGAATCTGTAAAACTGGAAAGATAACGGTGGTTGTTTACCCGTCTTGGATGCGGGAGGTCGCAAGTTCGAATCTTGCTTTCCAGACAATTTGCTCCATTCGTCTAATGGTTTAGGACGGCTGCCTTTCGAGCAGTAAATAAGGGTTCGATTCCTTTATGGAGTGCAAACGATTTCGTAGCTCAATAGGTTAGAGTATCGGTTTCATAAGCCGAAGGTTGAAGGTTCAAGTCCTTCCGAAATTACAAAAAATGATTCTGTAGCTCAATGGTAGAGCACCGGTCTGTTAAACCGGAAGTTGAAAGTTCAAGCCTTTCCGGAATCGCAAATAACTAAATGTTAATTGTTTCAAAAGAGAAGAGAAAAGGTTTGTCGAGAGCAGAAGATCTTTACGCCAAAAACACAATATAGACAGGCTTTTTCTTAACTCAAAAAATGAAAATTAATAGGTAAAGGTTGGAAGATGGATGAATGAAGATAGAGGTTTTAAGCATAATATAAATTTTTTAAATGAAAATAAAGTTTGTCAAAGCGCAGAAGTTCTTATATCAAACAAAAAATTAAGACAGGCTTTATTTTTTTAATGAAAATTTCAATATGAAAAATTAAGAGTTGGAAAATTACTCATTACCAATTACTTATTATTCATAGAACTTGATGGTTCGCCGAAGTGGAAGAGTCGGGGCGGTCTGCAAAACCGTTGTGAAAACTGAGTGGGTTTGAATCCCATAACCATCTCAAATAACTAAAATGAGATTAGTTCCGAAGAAAAAGTAAAAGTTTGTCGAGCGTAGAAGTTCTTATATCAAACTAAAAAAATAATGACAGGCTTTGTTTTTCTTCACAAAAGAGAAATTAGATGTTAGAAGTTAGAGATGTGTTATCTAAAAACTATCAACCAGTTTCAAAATCCGGAATTACGCCGAAGTTGGAGAGTCGGGGCAGACTGTAAATCTGTTGCTTCATTGCTGAGTAGGTTCGAATCCTACTACTTCCACAAACACCGCTGATAATGTAATGGCAGCATGCAGGAAATGTACTCTTGTTGTTTAGGTTCGATTCCTGGTCAGATGGTCAAAAAAAGTGAAATGTGAATAGTGAATTTTGCTGCGCAAGTGAATATAAAAATTGACTACGAAGTAAATTGACTATTAACAACTCTCAAGAAAAACGCTCTATTCGTCTAACGGTTCAGGACGCCTGCCTTTCGAGCAGAAAACAAGGGTTCGATTCCCTTATAGAGTACTAGGTTAAATAGAAAAGAGAAAAGTTTGTCGAGCGCAGAAGATCTTTACAAATATAATAGGCATAGTTTATAAATATAGACAAGTTTTTCTCAGACCTAATTTTATAAATGATAGTTGATCAATTATCATTTATAAAAACTTGCGGGAATGGTGGAAATGGTAGACACACTTGATTTAGGCTCAAGGTTTTGGGGGTTCGAATCCCTCTTTCCGTACAAAAAAATATTTAAAAAAACTTGGAAGAGTGGTGTAGAAGGTCTGCACGTTAGTCTGAAAAACTAGAGGTACAGGTTCGATTCCTGTCTGTTCCACAAAACTGATTCATAGTGTAATTGGTCAGCACACAAGACTTTGACTCTTGTTGTTCAGGTTCGAGTCCTGATGAATCAACAGAAAATAGAAACCAGAGGTTAGAAATTAGAAAAATAACCGCAAGTAAAAATCATTTATCAATGATCATTTATGAATTATAAAAAGTATAAAACTTAAACATGTAGAAAAAATGGAAACGCAACAACAAACATGGCAAAACATGACCGGAAAAATTTTCCAAAACTCTATCACAAAGCTGGTAGAAGAAGCCATCATCCGCGAACAGGCAAATGGACACCGACTGAAAGTGTGTGTGGGTTCAGACTCCCACGTTTATGGTGACGCCATTAATTATGCTACGGCAGTTGTCTTTATTCGTGAGGGAAAAGGAGCGTTTACCTTTATCAGAAAAGAAAGAGAAATACAGAGTATCAGTATCAAAGAGCGAATGTTGAACGAGGTCAACAAATCAGTAGAAATCGCCTACGCCATTTGCTCTATTCTGGAAACTTATGATGTGGAAATGGAGGTACACGCAGACATTAACACCGATCCGGATTTCAAATCCAACGTCGCTTTGAAAGACGCAATGGGATATATTCTGGGAATGGGTTATATATTTAAAGCAAAACCTTACGCTTTTGCAAGTTCCAATTGTGCTGATATGATGGTGTAAGAAAGCGGGAAGCGGGATGTGAGAAGCTTTTTAAAAACATAAGATAACTTCCTACATCCAGCTTCTAACTTCCATCAAAAAATAAATAAACCTTAAAAAACTAATAACCATGTATTTTTTAGTTCAGGCTAATGTGTATTTAGATCCCGATCATTACAAAATTTTTGATGCCTTGGAAGAGTTAAGTGTTGATTATCATGTAATTAATATTCCGCCAACTGCAGAAAAAATAGATTTCGAAACAGATAGAAAAGATGTTTTCGTGTACGGCTCGGTGACTATTGCAAGATTAGCAAAACAAAATACCGATTGGTTTCCCGGTTCTTTTTACGGAGGAAATCACCTGTATGAAGTATATTCCAAATATTATGGTGAAAACCTTTTGAATCACAAAGTTTCTGTTCACAAGATTTCAGAAGAATTGATTTGGAAAATGGATGAACTAAAATTCATTAAACCTTACAATGAAGCGAAAATTTTCACCGGAAAAGTTTTCAACGAAACAGAATAGAAAGACTTCGTTTTTGAATCACTGGAAAGTAGATCCAATAGAATTACAGAAGATTCTTTGGTTCAGATTTCTGAAGCAAAACGAACAATTAAAGAAGCAAGACTTTGGATTGTTGGTGGACAAATCATCGATGCAGGATATTATAAATTTAATGATAATGCTCTTTCGAAGAAAACGTATCAGAAGACGGATTGAATTTCGCCAATGAAATGATTGAGCTTTTCAATCTTGAAGAAGCCTTTGTAATGGATGTTTGTTTAACGGATGAAGGCTGGAAAATTGTTGAAATAAACTGTATCAACAGTTCCGGATTTTATCCAAACACCAACGTGAAAAGTATTATCAAAGCATTGAATATTTACTTTTCCAATTAAAAAATAAAGCAATGGAACTAACAAAAAGATTATTATTTCTGGATGATATAAGATATCCTATTGAGGCATATCATTATACAAAACAGGATATTTTCCTCAGAAAAGACTGGCATATCGTTCGAAATTACGAACAGTTTGTCAACAGGATTTTAGAAAAAGGACTTCCGGAAATGATTTCTTTTGACCACGACCTTGCTGATGAACATTATTTAGAACCAAATTCTCAGGAATTTATTGAAAAAACAGGTTACGATTGTGCAAAATAGTTGGTAGAATATTGTATGGATAACTATTTAGACTTACCAAAATTCTACTGTCACTCCATGAATCCGGTTGGAAAGGAAAACATTGAAAGCTTTTTAAAAAATTTCAAAAACTATTAAAAACTAAAAAAATGATTTTTAAAACATATAACTCTATAGAAAATGCTTACCAAACCCGCGTGATCGATCAGATCAGGTTGCAGGGTTTTGGGGACGAGGTTTTCATCGTGCAGGAGAAGGTTCACGGTGCTAATTTCTCTTTCTTTACCGATGGAAAGGAGATTAAAATTGCCAAAAGAACCGCTTTCATCGGGAAGGATGAGAAATTCTATAATGCCCATCAAATGTTGGAACGTTACAGGAAAAACGTAATTGATTTGTTCGGAAAAGTGAAAACGATCCATCCGGATTTGGAAACTGTAGTGATCTACGGTGAATTGTTCGGTGGCGGTTACAAACATAAAGAAGTAGAACCCGTAAAAGATGCGATAAAAGTTCAAAAAGGTGTTGAATATGCGCCTCACAACGAATTTTACGCATTCGACATTAAGTTGAACAGTACTACTTATTTGGATACTGATTTGGTGAACCAAATTTTTGAGGAAACCGGATTTTTCTATGCAAAAATTATATTTCAAGGGATTTTAGATG
The DNA here is from genome assembly GCF_026460945.1 of Chryseobacterium luquanense. Taxonomy (GTDB): domain Bacteria; phylum Bacteroidota; class Bacteroidia; order Flavobacteriales; family Weeksellaceae; genus Chryseobacterium; species Chryseobacterium luquanense. Next base: position 266,756 of record NZ_JAOVZV010000003.1, on the reverse strand, counting down.
AGGCTTTGAAGTTTCCCAATGTTTTCGATTCTAAAATTCCGGCTTGGTTGGGATTCCCTGAAATTGAAAATAATATGTGTGAAGGAACTATCGTTAAGGCTTTGAAAACCAAATATTTTGGAAACGGCTCAAGAGTCATTTTGAAAAATAAAAATGAAAAGTGGACTGAGAAATCTAAAATGGTTAGAAAAGACAGACCTGCTCAAAAGGAGGTTCATTTCAGTGAAAATGCTCAGAATATTTGGGATGAAATCCAAAAGTATGCAACTGCAAATCGATTGAATAATGTTGTTAGCAAGATTGGTGAATTTGAGCCCAAAATGATTGGGAAAGTCATCGGTCTTTTTTCAAAGGATATTTTGGAGGATTTTGAAAAAGATTTCCCGAAAGTTTTCACAACCATAGAAAAAGAAGAACAGAAAAGGATCAACAAAAAGTTGAATTCTTTAGTCATTGACGTTGTAAAAGTAGAGTTGATGACTCTGAAAGTATAATTTCGGTAATTTATTATCGAAACTTTTTTATAAGTTTATTTGAACAACAAAGATCGCAAAAGTTTATTTGTTAAACGCTCACTTTGCCATTCCGTTGGGATCTTAGCAAGGTTTGTAGAAATAATAATCTTAATGAAATATTTGTTAAACTAAAACTACAAAAACTTTAATAATTATCATTAAACGCGCACTTTGTCATCCCGTAGGGATCTAAGCAATTTTGTAAAATAATGATTTTAAAATGCAGTCTAGATTCTTTCAGAATGACAAACATAACGTAATTTTTGTAGTTAAAATGACAATCAAAAAAAATGAAACCAAATATATTTTTCACAGCAGACCATCATTTTGGTCACGAAAACATTATAAAATTTTCCGAAAGACCTTTTGAGTCTTTGGAACACATGAATGAAGAGCTCATTAAAAGATGGAATGAAAAGATTGCAGACGGCGATACAGTGTATTATTTAGGAGATATGAGTTTGGGAAAACCAGACTTTACCAAAGAAATTTTAGACAGATTAAATGGAAATATTCACTTGATAAAAGGTAATCATGAAGGTGCAGCTTTAACTTATCCTAAAAGATTTGCTTCCATAAGAGATTACCATGAATTGAAAATTGATGAACCGGATAACAGCAATGGCAAACAAAAAATCATTCTTTTTCATTACGCCATGCGTACCTGGAATGGCTCACACCGTGGAATTTGGCAACTCTACGGTCATTCCCACGGAACATTGCCGGATGATGAAAACGCTTTAAGCATTGACGTTGGAGTCGATTGTCACAATTTTTATCCGATTTCTTACGAGGAAGTCAAGGAATTGATGAAAGCAAAAAAATGGTCACCACCTTTTGCTGCAAGAAACTAAAAATGCTCCTTTCGGGGAGCTTTTTCGAAATTATTTTTTTACTGCGTAAATAGAATGCGTACTGGTGGTTTTATCTTTGCAGAGCTTTAGCAGCAGTTCTTCTTTAGGGTATTTCTTCCCACTTTCTCCTACAATATAGTAAATCGAATGCAGATGAATGAAAAATATGTAGAATAAAATAATTAAAATGAAAACAACAAATCAAATATTAATCGTCGACTTAGAAGCTACTTGTTGGGAAAACGACAGAATTCCCATTGGGCAAAAAGTAGATATTATAGAAATAGGAATTTGCGAATTAAACAGAACAACAAAAGCAATTTCCAAGAAACAAAGCATTTACGTCATTCCGGAAAGGTCTAAAATAAACAAATTTTGTACAGATCTGACAGGAATAACTCCAAAACTGATAGAAGAAAAAGGAATTCATTTCGAGGAAGCCTGTGAGAAAATACGGGATGATTATGACTCAACTTTGCTTACCTGGGCAGGTTTTGGAAATTTTGATAAAGAGCAGATCATGGAACAATGTGATTATCTCGGCATCGAAAATCCTTTTTCAGAAAATTATATTAACATTATGCATCAGTTCAAAGCCTATAATGGACTTTACAAAATGATGGGTTTAAAAAGAGCTCTTAAAGCTATGAATATGGATTTTGATGGAAACCATCACAGCGGAGCAGACGATGCTTACAATGCTGCGAAAATTTTGAGAGAGATTTTGCAGTAAATTTTTAACAATAAACAATTTAAAAAAGTGAAAACAACAGACAATATATTAATTATAGATCTCGAAGCTACATGTTGGGATGACCGACCGCCGAGAGGTCAGGAAAGTGAAATTATAGAAATCGGCGTGTGTATCATGGATGCAAAAACCGGTAAGATTTCGCAAAATGAGGGAATTTTAGTGAAACCTCAATATTCAAAAGTAAGTCCGTTTTGTACGGAACTGACTTCCATTACTCAGAAAATGCTTGATGAAGAAGGTATTTTGCTTGAAGATGCATTAGATATTCTACGAGCAGAATACGATTCTGAAGACCTGACTTGGGCAAGTTATGGGAATTACGATTTGAATATGCTTCAAAATCAGGCAAGAAGATTCAATGTCGATTATCCTTTGAGTGATGATCATATCAACGTGAAAACTTTGTTCGGACAAACGCATCCGACCGTCAGAAAAAGTGTCGGAATGGCAAGGGCTTTAGGTGAACTGAATTTCAAGCTTGAAGGAACTCATCACAGAGGTGTAGATGATGCGAAGAATATTGCGAAAATTTTGTATTGGTGTTTACAACAATAGCAATATTGCAAATTTGACAATTTAATAATGGCTTCCTTTAATAAAGGGAGCTTTTTTTATCGACATAGGAAAATATAGCGTTAAGAAAAATAAAAATTAATCCGTTAAAAAATTCCCACTGTTTGAAGCGCGAGACGAATTTTGAATTGAAGAACAAATACTCAAGTCGTGCAAGTTTTAGGAATTTTAGGATTAAATTTTAATTTTTATCGAAAGTTTCCAAGTCTTGAACTTTTGTTTCTTTTTTTTGACTACGTAGAATCTTCGATTTCAAGACAAAAGAAAATTATAAAAAAATTACATTAAAATTTTCTACGCAAAAACACTGCGTAATAACAATGTTACTTTGCATCATCAAAATGAAAAAAAACTAAAATTTTGAAAACAGATTTTAGTCAAAATATCAAGCAAGTCTTGTTGAGTGTTTCTGTATAGCACCATTGCAGGAGAAATTGTTGAGAAACATTATTCTTTTCTGTTCAACTTGACTTGAAGGTTTCAGAAGTTTGCCAAAAAACTTCTACCATGAGCTATGGGTCGAAGGTTCGAATCCTTCTATTTCCGTAAGGGAATATAACTCAGTTCGGTTAGAGTAATAGCTTTTTTGGATGCGAGGGTTCGACTCCCTCCCTCACTTCGAATGAGGTAGCTCAGTTGGTTAGAGCACTACACTGTCACTGTAGGTTGAAAATAGACTCAAAATCTATTTTTTATTAGAGTTTGAATATCTCGTTAAAAATATTCACCATAGGAAAAATTGAGTTTTTTTCAGTTGTTGAATCAACATTTTGAAAAAGCCTGTAAGTAAAGATGTTTTCTGGAAATGAAATTCAGTTGATGAATAGTCAATAAGTGGACTGAATTTTCTAAGAAGGATGATTTTCCGCGTGAGCGATGGTAACGGATACCCCGCAGTGAAGAGCCGAAAGGCGATGAACGAGGAGTAGAAGTGAACGTAGCGACCCAAGTTGTTGCTTTCAGCGATGGCAAGGGACACGCCCAAGATCCGATTCATTAGAAAATAAGCCTAAGAATACTATTTTGAAATGAATTAAGTTTTGCGAAAAACTTTCCTTCCGCCATTTTTGGAAGAGAGAATCTCAGATTTTCCTTTTTTAGTTAAAATTAATAACACTTAAAATAAAATATGATGTTTAAAAATGCACAAATTAAAGCATATCAGGTTGGTTTGGTTTTCAAAAACCGAAATTTGATTGAGATTTTAAAAGAAGGTAATTATTGGATTTTCGGAAATAAATCTGTGGAAGTTCATGAAATGAAAAACCAGTTTACAACAACTCAAGACTTGGATCTTTTATTGAAAAATGAAAACCTTAAAAACTTACTAGAAGTTGTTGAAGTTAAAGACGGCGAGTTAGCTTTGGTATATGAAAGCGGAATCTTCAAAGAAGTGTTGAACGTTGGTCAATATGCTTTCTGGAAAGGTATTTTGAATAGAGAATTTCAAAAAGTTGATTTAACGAAAGTTGAGATCACAGAGAAAACCTCTAAAACAATTCTGGAAAATATGAAGTTGAAAAATTTCACAAGAAAGTTTGTTGTGACGAACCAATATAAAGGATTATTGTTGATTGACGGGAAATTAAACAAAGTTCTGGAAGCGGGAACGTACTACTTCTGGAACAACGAAATTTCCGTTGAGGTAAAATCCATCGATACGCGTATGCAGCAAATGGAAATTGCAGGTCAGGAACTTTTGACGAAAGATAAAGCAATGCTTCGTATCAATTTCTATGTGCGTTTTCAAGTAGAAAATATTGAGAAAGCGTTGATGGAAAATAAAGAATATGATAAGCAATTATATATTCTGATGCAATTGGCTTTGCGTGAGTTCGTTGGAGCTTTGACGCTGGATGAATTGCTGGTGAAAAAAGATTCCGTAGGAAAAGAAATCCTTGAAAATCTTGGTAACAAAGCCGAAGATCTTGGTCTGAAAGCTTCTGACGCCGGAATTCGTGACGTGATCCTGACCGGAGAAATGAAAGAAATCATGAATCAGGTCTTGATCGCCGAGAAAAAAGCTCAGGCCAACAGCATCATGCGTCGTGAGGAAACGGCTTCCACAAGAAGTTTGTTGAACACCGCAAAACTGATGGAAGAAAACGAAGTCCTGTGGAAACTGAAAGAAATGGAATATATGGAGAAAATCGCCGACAAAATTGGAGATATCACCGTTTCCGGAAACAGTAATATCCTTTCTCAGCTGAAAGAGATCTTTGCAAAATAAAACTAATAACCATTATTATAAAGGCAGGTTTTGAGAAATCAGAATCTGCTTTTTTATTTCCTCTCCAGCCATTCTTCATAAGAAATGACTCCCAATTCCGGTTTTCCGTTACCTTCCAAAATAGAAATAAATTCCAGTTGATTTCCATCGGGATCATTAAAATAAATCGCCAACGCAGGCATCCACGCAAAAACCATAGGTTCATCAATTCCGTCTTTTAAAAAATTGTAAGGCTTTAAATTTTTGTTTTTCAAAAACTCAACGGAATAATTCAGAATATCTTCTTTATCAGCAGAAAAAGCAAAATGTCTTGTCTGTAAATTTTCTTTTTGTTCCCACAAACCCAGCATGGCTTCTTTATTTTTTCCAATCCATAAAAATGTAATCGGGCGGGTTTCATCTTTGTGAGCAAATTCCAAACCTAAAACTTCAGTATAAAATTTTATTGAGTTTTCCAGATTGCTGACCTGTACATGAGTTTCATATAATCCTTTGATCATTGCTAAAATTTTAATGTACACAAAGTTAGACAACGGTTTTCCAAAAATGCCAAACTACTGATTCCTTTAAATGAAATAAATGATAGATGGATTGTATTCATCATATATTCAATATACTCGTTGTGCATTATGAAGATATGTTTAAGTAATTGATATTTAAACAATTGTGTTTCTTTGCTAAATGAAATGCCATTGTTTGTCTTAAAAAAGAAATGTATTTTAAATCTTAGTCTTTCTTAGCGATAAAAAACGCAACGATAAACAAGGAATTTATTTAAAATACTGAAATAAAGGTAAACAAAGCCGTTTCACTTATTTTGGAAATACAAAAATTTAAATGCACAACGGGTATTCAATATTATTTTTTTCATTCCGTAGGAATCTAAGCCTCATTATTAGAGGCGTTGACGAGATTCCTACGGAATGAAAAAGGTTATGGTTATTATGATTTTGTAAAAACTATTTACTACTTACTCAAAGAAAAATAAAACTTTTTCACAAAAATAAATACTACGCAAAAACACTGCGCAATACGATCCTTACTTTGCATTAGAAATCAGAGAGGAAGTGCTCATTTTCCAAATTGTTTAACCATAAAACAGTAACCATGAAATTTAATTTTTTAAGAAAAGAAAATAGAGTAGTGACTAACTACGAAGGTGCAAAAGCGTACACAATGACGCCTGCAGAAGAACTGTACAGTGCTGTTGTTACAACAGGATTATCAAACACAACCTATGAAAAAGGAAATGACAGATTGATGAGAATACAATCTCTGATTCAGAAAAATGATCCGGAATTCGTTGCAAAATTAGCAGTTTATGCAAGAAAAGATATGTATCTGCGTTCGATTCCATTGGTTTTGACAACCGAATTGGCGAAGCAGACTTCAGGTACAGGCCTGGTAAGCAGAACCGTTGACGGAGTCATTCAAAGAGCAGACGAAATCACAGAATTGCTGGCGTATTACCAATTGGCAAACGAAAGAACGGACGTTAAAAAGTTGAATAAACTTTCAAAACAGATACAAAAAGGTTTGGTAAAATCTTTCAATAAATTTGATGAATATCAATTCGCAAAATACAACAGAAAAGCTGAGGTTACTTTAAAAGACGCTTTGTTCTTGGTTCACCCAAAAGCAAAAGACGAAAATCAACAGGCAATTTTCAACAAAATCGTCAACGATACGTTGGAAACTCCATATACTTGGGAAGTTGAACTTTCTGTGTTGGGTCAGACCAAATTTGCTGATGAAACAGAAAGAAAATCAGCGTTCAAAAACAAATGGGAAGAATTGATTTTCAGCAACAAACTGGGTTATATGGCTACTTTGCGAAACCTGAGAAATATCTTAGAAGCCAAGGTTTCATCAGATGCAATGTACAAAGTGTGCAACTATCTGTCGGATGAAAAAGCGGTGAGAAATTCAAAACAGTTGCCATTCAGATTTTTGGCGGCGTACAGAGAATTGAAAACGATTGATTCACCTTACTTGTCATCAATCCTGGAAGCTTTGGAAGACGCAGTAATGGTGAGTGCAAAAAATATCAAAGGTTTTGGTTTTGATACTTCAGTGGTGATTGCGGCAGATGTTTCGGGTTCGATGCAACAGCCGGTTTCTCCGAAATCTAAAGTTTTGTTGTACGATATCGGTCTTTTGATGTCGATGATGTTGCAGTCTCAGTGCAAAAACGTAATTTCTGGGATGTTTGGTGACCGCTGGAAAAGAGTTCCGATGCCTAAAAACGGTATCATGAGAAATGTAGATGCATTTTACAAGCGGGAAGGTGAAGTGGGTTACGCCACAAACGGTCATCTGGTGCTTGAAGATTTGATCAACAAAAAAGAAAAAGCAGATAAAATCATGCTGTTTACTGATACCCAAATTTGGGATACCGGTGGATTTTCAAACGCTTTCGGAAACTCCTGGAGCCGATACAAAAAAATCAATCCAAATGCAAAATTGTATATATTTGATTTGGCAGGTTACGGAAAACCACCGTTGGATGTCAGAAAAAATGATGTATACCTTATCGCAGGTTGGTCCGACAAAATTTTCGATGTACTGAATGCTTTGGAAGACCGAAAATCAGCGGTAGAAATGATCAAAAAAGTAGTGCTGTAAAAGGCACTGCTTTTAAAAATAAAAACTAATAACCAATTTTTTTAGGAGCTTAATCCCGCTTTCCACTATATCTTTTTCGCCAACGCTTTTTTTCAAAGCCATTTCAGAAAAAGGATGCCGTTGCAATCGGGGCTAGTAAATGCAAGATAATTATGATAAAACTCATTAACACAATAGAAGTTAGCCCACTAAAATATTCTAAAGAAGAATATGAACTGCCTGATGCTTCTGATTATCCAGATGCAGACGATTGGTATAGAAAATGGGAAGAAGTGATTTCTAAATTAGACCTTGGTTTTCATACTATAAAAAAAGATTCTTATTTAGTCGACATAGAAACCATAGATGAAGAAAATTTACAAATGATTTTAGAAACAGATCTTCAGGAAATTGATTTAGAGAAGTTCGAGGATGAAGTTCCTGCTTTTGCTGGAGGAATTGTTTTGACACAGAATGATAAAATACTTATTGTACCAAGTTGCTGTGGAAATATAGGAAATATAGAAGAGTGGCAAAGAATTTTAGATAATAAAACTTCCGATTGGTCAGATTTATGGATCGGGCATCCGTGGGTTTTTTATAGAAAGCAAAACGGAAAAGTTCAATTTTCAGATTATTCAGATTTAAACTTAAAAGAATTTACAGATATAAAAGTAATATTCGAAGTTGATGAATCCGAATTGAAAAATGAATTAGATAAAATGAAAAAACACCAAATAAAATTTAAACATAGAATTACAGAAATTTTGAAAAAAATAAATGTCGAAAATTCTGAAAGAATTTCAGAATTAATGACAGGACTCGGTACATTACATTAAAATAAACCGATGTCGTAAGAAAAGAAATCCTTCGACTTCCTATTGAAACAGAGTCTTTTCGCTAGATTGCTCGGTTTAAACTAACCAATGTCGTAAAATAAGAGTTCCATCGTCAAACTTAAAATTTGAACAACATTCAAAAACTCTTATAACTTGTTACTTGGTTTTTAATTTAAAATAAAATTTTAACTGCGTAAAAAGAATGCGCACTGACGCAATAATTTTGCTGCAACAAAAAACAATAACCATGAAAATTTTAAAAAAGTAAGTGTCGTAAAATAGAGTTTCTTCGTTTGGGGACAGCAATGCAGGTTCGAGTCCTGTTCCCGAAAATTCGGGATGGCGTAATTGGTAGCGCTCTGTCAGTAAGTCTCTGTTTGATTTTTTACCTTACTTTAAAAAATTATCGATGCCGTAAGAAAGAGTTCCTTCGAATCCAAATTGAAAAAAAGCCTCTTTCAAAATTTTGCTCGATTTTAAAAAATATAAACAAAAACTATAAAATAAAAATCAAGTGTCGTTTTAGAATCATACTTCGGTTATTAATCATTGGGACGCAGGTTCGAGCCCTGTCTTTTCTTGGGAAAGTAGCTCAGCGGGTAGAGCAAATGCACAGAAGATTCTATATTTTTTACCTTGATTTAATAATAAAGAGTGTCGTAGTAAAGACTTACTTCTTGGTGTAATTTTGGTTCGAGTCCAAACAATCTTGGAAAAGATTGGGAAGTCTTTCAATAGGTTGCCTCTTTTTTACTTTAAAAATAATAAAATGATTGTTCCGGAAGATTTTACAGAATTTTTATATTGGATAAAAGAACGTACAGAAAGATTATGGTCTGTTGATGATGAAAATCATTATCCTAAAGGGTTTTATGGAGCTCAATGGCAACCGTTAAGTGAAGAACAAATTGATGCTGTTGAATTAAAATATGCTGTTAAATTCACATCAGAACACCGTGAATTCTTAAGAGTTTTGCACGCCGTCGATAAAAAAGAAATAATTGAATACGAAGATGATGGCGAAATAATTACGGAACATTGTACTTTCTTTTACAATTGGTTGGAAGATGAAGAAGAAATTTTAAAAATAATGAAAGAACCTTATCAATGGATGTTTGATGATATTGATTCTGTGAATAAAGTTTGGCTAAAATCATGGGGAATTAAACCAAAATCTGAAGCAAAAAGAAAAGAAATTTTTGATGAGTGGTTTTCTCACATTCCAAAACTGTTGCCATTAACTGGGACTAGATTTATGATAAGCGATGAAAATCTTTCATGGAAGCCTATTCTTTCAGTTAGGGGTTCTGATATTGTGACAATGGGGTGGGATTTTAGAACTTATCTATTAAATGAACTAAAAAATCATCTCGATATTCATATTTGGGTTTTTGATGAAGAAGACCAAATGTTTTATCCTGAATTATTGCCGGAAGTGCAGGAGATTTTTGATCAGAATTTTAAATATGATGAAACAAAAGACATTCCTTATCTTAAAGAAATGATGCTGTATTGGTCCTCTGGATGGTCAAGCTTTGATATGAATTATCATCCTGAAAATGCGAAAATTCGTCCAATTGTGAAAACATATATCGCTGAAGAAGAAATTTAAAAATAAAAAACAAGTGCCGTAAAATAGTGTTACTTCGATATTACGACGGGGTCGCGGGTTCGAGTCCCGTCTCTTCCACAAATAAAACACAATGTCTATTGGGAGAGTAGCTCAGATGGATAGAGCACGATACGCTTTTTGACTTTTGCCTTGTTTTAAATAAATAAAAGTGTCGTAGAGAAAAGATACTTCGTCTCACCAATGGGGAGGAATAGCGAAGTCGGTAACTCCGGCAAGGCTATCCGGTTCGACTCCGGCAAGACATGCCCCGCATTTTCTTTTCTCGCTTTTTACCTTTTATAAAATGATAAACCTTTTCATAACTCTTTGGAAGGGATGTTTTTTTATTTTAAAACTGTATTTATCTAATCATGATGAAATAATAGTATATTTTTGTCTTTATTAATCAATTGTTTAAGGAGGATTTTAAATGAAATCCATTTGAAGTGTAACCGATGGGAAGTTTGAACTGTCTTATCAATATTAAATCGCATCAAATCATGATAAAACTAATTTTAAACATCTTTATTTTTATTTTCTCCGTTGTTTTTGCAAAATTTTCCGGACAAAAGCTTTATCAGGTATACCAGGGAGTGAATGTCGAAAAGTACCAAGGAAAAAATTTCATTTTAGAGGGTAAAATATTCTACAACAACGAAATTTCCAATACTTCGTGGATTGTATTGACTACCTTACCTATGGACGGTAAAGGGAAAGTAATGGGAAATCCTACACATACTCCGGATGCAGGAATGTATTATAAAAAAGGAGAGTGGAGTTCTTACGAAATGAAAGGTAAAATCGATAAAAAAGCAAAAGGTCTTGTAATAGGGGTTTCTGTTGCGGGTACGGGAAGTTATTATCTTGATGATTTTAAATTGTACGTTTTGGATGGTAAAGATAAAATCGAAATTCCTGTGAAGAATGGAGATTTTGAAGATAGTTCACTAATGCCTTGGCAATCTCATGCTGCGGAAAAAGGTTCTACAATGTCAATCTCGACGGCTAAATCTTTTTCAGGAAAACAGTCATTGCTGATTGATAATTCAGACGCAGATGTTAAGCCAACTTTTGGCAATAACAAAGAAGTCGGAAAAATGATTGATATCAACGGTGTCAAATTATACTATGAAATCTATGGACAAGGCGACCCGCTTTTGCTAATCCACGGAAACAACAGTTCGATGGCTAGTTTCAACAGTCAGTTGGATGTTTTGTCTAAGAAATATAAAGTTATTGCATTGGACAGTCGTGGACAAGGAAACTCCACTTCAGACGATGTGAGATTAACCTATGAATTAATGGCGGATGATGTCAACGTATTTTTAGATAAATTAAATCTTAAAAATGTCAACGTATTAGGCTGGAGCGACGGCGGAAACATTGCGGTCATTTTAGGAATGGAACATCCTGACAAAGTAAAGAAAATGGCGATTATGGGAACGGTTTTGTATAATAACGACACTTCAGTAGATCCTGGAATCAATAAAATCCTCCATCAACATGTCAATGAAATGAAGGCAAGAGGCGTCGCAGAAAACAATATGAATTACCGTTTAAAAATGCTGCTTCTTACCGAGCCCAATATTAATCCGGATGCTTTGAAAAAAATACAGGCTCCAACTCTGGTAATGGCCGGCGAACATGATGTGATGCCGGAAAAACACACCCGACTCATCGCCGATAAGATTCCGAATGGAAAAATGCTTATTTTCAAAGGTGGAGATCATGAAGCTCCTAAAAATATGCCCGAAAAATTTAATAAAGCCATTTTAGAATTTTTCGAAAAATGATATATGTGCAGATTATTTAATTGATTTTCTTTCCAAAATCTCAATCCTTTCCAAAATACTGGAGAGGATATTTTTTTGCTCAGAAGATAAATAGCCAGCGATTTTGTACACCTCTTTTTCAGAATGATTTTGATCTGAAACTGAACTTAGATACTGCAGATTTCCATTCTCAATACATAACAGAGTTTCAGGATTTTCTTCCACAATATTTGACTTCATTAAAAACAAAAAGTCCCCAATTTTATAATTTGACAAAACCGATGTACTTTCTTTAAATTCATAGATTAAATCAATATTTGCCAATGCTTTTTGCAGTGAGTTATATTGAATGTTGTTTTCAAAATTATTCTCCTTGTAAGGTAAATCTGAATTAAAAGAGAGTTGGAATTTTTCGAAATTTTCCGGCTTATTGAGATCATCAACCGTTAAGGGGACAGTCAAGAATTTATCCAAATCCAGATTAAAGTAATGAACTACAGTTAGTAGTGTTGCGATTTTAGGCTCTGAGCGTCCTTCTTCATACGCACCGATAACGCCTCGGTTCAATTCAAATAAATCTGCGAATGCCTGCTGGCTCAAACCTTTTGCATGTCGTATCGTCTTAATATTGGCTCCGAAAAAACTCATAAGTTCTAATCTTTTTTGCAAATGTAAGATTAAATTTAATTATTTTGCTAATATTATTTGCATTTTAATATATTTTTATTATATTTGTGAACATCTGGTACATTTGAACCTTTTTGTAGGGTTTTACGGTCGGAATATTTTAAATATTTAATCAGAATTGAATATTTATTACAAAATAAATAATCTATTAATAATGAATTATGATTGATCAGGAATTTTTAAATACAGCTTTTTCTCCGGTTAACACGGTTTTATCTGTGTTGCTGATCTTGTCGGTCGTTTATTGGCTCTTTACCATTATAACTGGACTGGATATAGATGTCGGGTTGGATGCGGATATTGATACTGATGTCAACAGTCCGGATGGTAACGTTCATGTTCCGGATGATGCTTCGGGATGGCTTCAGTTTCTGAAATTTCTGAATCTTGATATTGTACCGATCACGTATTTCCTGACGCTTTCACTTTTGCTGACCTGGTTGGGTTCATTTTATCTCGAATCTTTTTTCTCTTTTGAAATTTGGATCTCGGCTTTAATGGTGATTCCGATATTTTTCATCAGCATTCTCTTGACGAAATTAATTTTAAAACCATTAAATCCATTCTTCAGAGAAATTAATCACAAGGGCGAAATTCCACATGATTTTCTGGGCCGACAGGGGAGAATGAAATCAACCATCCACGGAGATAAAACCGGAATGCTGGAAGTGTTCGTAGGAAAAGATCCGATGATCCTGATGGTGAGAAGCAAAGATGGTGAAGTCATTAACCATGGAAAGACTGTTTACATCGTAGATGAAGACCGCAAGAAAAGAATTTATTACGTCGCAGAAGAAATAAAATTTTAAAAAGTAAAACAATGATCACCTTATTTATGCTGATGTTCAGCTACATTTTAGAATTGCTTCTTTAATTAGTATTAATCATTTTATTGTTCGGTGTCTTGGCTGAGAGAAATCGAAGATTCGACAAAGTTAAACGCCTTTGCGAACGGAAAATATGCAGAACAATAGTAAAGAAAATCTTTACGCTCTCCGCATTTAATAAATTAAAAACACATTTAAACAAATAAACTATAAAAATATGAATACACCTTTGATTGTTGGGATTGTTGTCACAGTGGTAGCATCTCTCGGATTGATTTTCTGGATTTTATCGATGTATAAAAAGACCGTTCAGGGAATCGTAATTTTAAGAACAGGATATGGAGGAACCAAGGTTTTCTTCAATGCAGGAATCGTAATTCCGGTAATCCACAGAATGGAATCGATGGATATTTCGGTGAAGAAACTGGAAATCGCCAGAGAAGGAAAAGCGGGTTTGATCTGTAAAGATAATATGAGAGCCGATATTCAGGTGGCTTTCTTTATCAGAGTGAATAAATCGGCAGATGATATTGTGAATGTTGGACAGACGATTGGTTGTCAGCGAGCATCTGATATCAATACTTTGAGAGAATTATTTGAGGCGAAATTTTCTGAAGCTCTTAAAACGGTTGGTAAAAAGTTTGAATTTATCGAACTCTACGAAGCGAGAAGCGAATTCCGTCAGGAAATTTTACATATAATAGGAACCGATCTGAACGGATATGTTTTGGATGACTGTGCGATCGATTATCTGGAGCAGACTAAAATTGAAAATTTGGATAAAGACAATATTTTAGATTCTGAAGGGATTAAAAAAATTACTGAACTGACGGCTACTCAGAATATTAAAGCCAATCAGGTTCGCAGGGATGAAGAAAAAACCATCACCAAGCAGAATGTTGAAGCCCGTGAAGCAATTTTAGAACTGGAAAAACAGCTGGCCGAGAAAGAAGAATCTCAAAAAAGAGAAGTAGCCAACATTAAAGCACGTGAAAATGCTGAAATTCTAAAGGTGGATGAAGAAGAGCGTCTGAAGTATGAAACTGTGCGCATTGCTACAGAAGAAAAATTGCAGATTGCTGAAGAAAATAAACAGAGACAGGTCGTGATCGCTTCCAAAAATAAAGAACGTGCTGATTTAGTGGAAACGGAAAGAGTACAGAAAGACAAAATGCTTGAAGCAACTGAAAGAGAAAGAATTGTTTCACTTGCTCAGATTGAAAAAGAAAAAGCCATCGAACTCGAGAAGAAAAATATTCAGGATGCCATCCGTGAGCGTTTGACAATGGAGAAGACGGTTGTTGAAGAGCAGCAGACAATCAAAGATTTGGAAGCCTTCAAAACGGCGGACAGAACCAAGCAGGTTGAAATCACTTTGGCAACGCAGGAAGCAGAAAAGAAATTGATTCAGGAAACCAGAGCAGCAGAATCAAGAAAATTATCTGCAGAAAAAGATGCTCAGAAATATGTGATTGAAGCTCAGGCGAAAAGAGATGCGGCAGAAAAAGAAGCGGAAGCACGTAAAATTATCGCTGACGCAAAAGCAAAAGAAGAAGCAACGGTAGGTTTGTCTGAGGCTCAGGTTCTTCACGCCAAAGCTGATGCTGCCGAAAGACAGGGAATCGTTGAGTCAATCGTCATCGAGAAAAAAGCAGAAGCAGAAAGAAAAGAAGGAATTGCTCAGGCTGAAGTAATCAAAGAAAAGGCGTTTGCAGAAGCTGCCGGAATTACCGAGAAAGCAGAAGCGATGAAAAAACTGAACGATGCAGGAAAAGATCACGAAGAATTCAGACTGACTTTGGCAAAAGAAAAAGAAGTTGAACTGGCGCATATCTCCATTCAGAAAGATATTGCACAGGCTCAGGCAGGAGTTTTGGCGGAAGCGTTCAAATCTGCAAAAATTGATATCGTCGGAGGCGATAATACCTTCTTTGACAATGTGGTTCGTCAGGTTTCTGCCGGTAAAGGTTTAGATAAATTCATCAGCCACAGCGAAAACGCAACCTTGGTCAAAGAAAATCTTTTAGGTGACGGCGAAAACATCATCGGGAAAGTAATGGGAATGGTTGATAAATACAATATTTCTTCCGAAGACATCAAAAACATGAGCATTGCAAGTCTGATTTTCAAACTAAACGGCGTTGCCGACCAACAGGAAAAAGGTCTCTTGTCCAGAGCAATGGATATGGCAAAAAACCTCGGTATCGAACAAAAGCCAATAAAATAAAATAAGAATGCTGTTTTGATTTATTTAAAAAGTCCCAAAGGGACGGCTTAACAAAGGATAGGATGTAATCCTATTATAAAAGCAGCAAACAAAACAGCAGAATTTTATATAGTAAAACTCTCATTGTAAAATTAAATCAATGCTTTGAGAGTTTTTAAAATATTAAGAAAATTAAAAGATTAAGGTTTTAAGAAATTTCATTGATATTTTTAAGCGTAATGCTTTAATATTTGACATTGTCGAATTTCTTAATGAACCTTATGTCGAATAATTTCTAAACTTCTTAATGTTGAAAAAAAACATTGCTTTTTAGAAGCATTTTTAAACAGAATGATGATAGTCTAAAATCTAGCATCTAACATCTAATATCTCAAAATATGTCAGAAAAATTAAATTCAGGGACATACGAAATAATTCAAAGCCGTCTGAATGAGCAGAAAAACGACCTCATTCAAAGGCTTCAGAAGCTGAACGAAAACCGTAAAGAAATTTTCGGGGGTGTAGATTTTTCACTCATCGCGAATGAAAGAATTTCTACGGAACACAATTGCGTCGCCAAAGATATTTTTTCGCTGAAAAATACTTTAATCTTCGGATCAAATGCGCATTTGGGTTTGCAGAGTGAAATTAATATCACGGATGTTTTCTCAATTTACACGATTAATAAGGACCGTTTTGAACCTCGTGATTTATCGCTGATCAATGATGAAATCTTCGTTGAAGAGTTCAAAAATTTGTATAAATATTACAGAAACACCTTCTTTGCACGTTTTCATTTTACCGAAAACTATCTGTACATGGTTTTCCAGCTGTCTGAAAGTACGTCAGATATCAAGGCTTTCAAATGGCTGATCAAAGAAGATCAGTTGGTGTATGTGGATTCCAGAAGTGCTTCGGAGGTGACGTATCCACCACAACATGGTTTTGCATGGACGAAAGCTACCAGAGATATGCAGCGCAGCGGAAAATTTCCGCACGTTTCTCTGGCTGATAAAGTTTTTGTAGAGTCTATAGGTGGTGATATTACCATTAAAATCGAGGACAATACCGACACAGGAAAAGGAATCTACTCCGAGGATGTCATTCACAAAGATCAGAATCTGGATGATGCTGAAATTCACTTCTGTGATCTTGATAATTTGGTTTTATTTAAAATTAAACCATATCAGGAAACGGAAAGATATTTCATTTACAATCATAAAGAAAAAATCGTTTCGCGTGTTGATACCTTGAAACATTCGGCGGTTTTGCTTCCGGAAAATCAGGGCGTTTTATTCTCAAATGGATATGCTTTACAAACTGGAGGTCTGAAAGTAATTTCTCAGGATTTAAACCGTCTTCATTATCTGAAAACGATTTCCGAGCCGAACGGTGAAAATTTTATGTATGTTTTTTATGATGATAAAACCAATAATTATCAGCTGATTTCGTACAACATCATTACGCAGACCATCGAAACACCGATCCGTTGCAGTGGATATTCAATTTTAAATGACGGGAAACTTATTTATCTCAGAGAAAGTGTAGAAACTACGAAACATCATCTAGCTCAGATCTGGCAGACGCCGTATGCTAAAGAATTATTGCCAAACACTGAAAAATCGGACACGCTGATCTATAAAATCGGGAACAAAGATATCGTGAGAGTGATGGCAGAAAGTCAGGAACTGATTACTTTACTCAACAAAGAAGATTCCTACAGCGGGCTGTACGACGATATTGTCAAGCTTTCAACAACGATTTTAGATGCATATTATTTTCTTGGTGATGATGAGGTTGAAAACCTTGATCAGCCTTTAAAGGAAATCCGTAGCATTGCCCATTCCGCGATCAACGAGTTTGAAAAAGTGGTCGAGCAGAAGAAAAATACTGCAGAAGCTGTTGAGAAAATCAAAATTGCCTGTGAGAAAATTCTGGATGATACCAAAAGGATTCATTATTCTGAACTGACAGAATACATCGACATGCTCTCGCAAATCAGAGCGCTGCGTGGCGAAATTACAGGAGCGAGAGATCTGAAATATGTCGATGTTAAAATTCTCGATGCCTTAGATCAGTCATTGGCAGCAAGGTCAGAAGAACTTTCCAGTGCCTGTGTCAATTTTCTGTTGCAGGAAAATTCTCTGTCGCCTTACGAAACCAGAGCGCAGTCCATTTCAGAAAATATTATCAATTTGCAGAAAGCGATCGACGCCAAAACAATTGAAGAAGAAATCACAAATTTATCTTCACAGCTTGAGCTGTTGGTGGATATTGTCAATAATTTAAAAATTGAAGATACTTCGCAATCCACACAGATCATTGAAAACATCTCGGTGATCTTTGCAAGATTAAATCAGGAGCGATTGGAATTGTCGAAAAGAAAAAGAGAAATTTCCGGTAAAGAATTGTCCGCTGATTTTCAGGCGCAGATGACCTTGTTTGATCAGTCGGTGATAAATTTTCTCGAACTTTCTCAAACTCCGGAAAAATGTGATGAATATCTTACTAAACTTTCCATTCAGCTTGAGGAAATGGAAACGAAATTCATTGATTTTGACGAATTTATCCAGAAAATTGGCGAAAAGAGAGAAGAAGCATATGGGCATTTTCAAAACAAACGGGTTCAGCTTACGGAATCTCGTAACAAGAGAACGCAGAATTTGTATGATTCAGCAAAAAGAATTTTGCAGTCCGTAAAAACAAAAACCGAATCCTTTGATGCTGAAAATGAGATCAACGGCTATTTTGCGACCGATCTTATGGTGGAAAAGGTTCGTGGTATTTCCCGGCAGCTGATGGAAATGGAAGATTCTGCCAAGGCGGAAGAAATTCAGACCCTGTTGAAAACTTCGCAGCAGGAAGCAGTCAGAAAGCTTAAGGATAAAAAAGAAATTTACGCAGACGGCGACAATGTGATCGCTCTGGGTGATTATAAATTTGCGGTCAACCGTCAGAAATTAGATCTGACTTTGGTGCTTAGAAATGCTCAGTATTATTACCATTTAACCGGAACCGGATTTTATGAACCTCTGAATTTTGATGCGGTTGCAGATTACAAAGACGTCTGGAATCAGGAATATATTTCGGAAAATTCTCAGGTAAAACGTTTTGAATATTTAGCCTGGAACATTTTCTCAAAAAATAAAAATATCAACACCGAGGAGCAAAACCGGAATGCGATTCAGCAGTTTATGACTGAGCATTTTGGTGAAGGTTTGGTGAAAGGAATTCACGATGAAGATGCGCTGACGATTGTTTCAAAACTTCAGCAGATGCATAATGAATTAGGTTTGATGCAGTTTACGCCTTCCGAAAGAGCCTTGGCGCAACTGTTTTGGTATTTTTTGAATCAGGAAAGAAAAGAATATTATCAGAAACAGTTTGAAGCGGCCAATTTAATTTCTAAATCTTTTGTGACTGATCAGGGTTTCAAACATCTTAATGACGAACTTTCAAATGAGATCAGGTCTTTTGCTTTAAGTAATTATCTTTTTGCTGAGGTCAATGATTTCAATGCTGCCATTTATTTAAAAAGAGAAAATAAATCAGCGTTTGTTGTTTCTGAAAAGGCGGCTTTGCTGTTCGAATCATTTTTAAAAGATTTAAAGGACAAAGGAAAGGATCTTGAGTTTATTGATCAGCTGAATGCACTGAAAAATTATCCATCAGCGTGCTTTTCAATCGCAGAAAGTGCTTTAAATGCATTCTTATTAAATTCAGAAATAAATTTTGAAGAGGATGTTAAAAAAGAGACCGCTGTGTTTTTTGTAACCCAGCAATTCAACGCTGAAAATGTTCTTCATGTCACGTATGAAGCAGATTTGAAAGGTTTAAAATCATTAGAAAAAGACCTCGATTATCATTTAAATTATTATGAATTCAGTTCACGCCTGTCCAATTTCACTGAAGTGGTTGTTCCGAAATACAAACAGTTGCAGGAATTGAAAGCGAAATGGGTGAGTGATAAAAAGAAAAGTCTGAAAATCGATACCTTCAAATCTCAGGTTTTGAGCTCGTTCGTAAGAAATAAATTGATTAATGATGTGTATTTTCCTTTGATCGGGTCAAATTTGGCCAAACAATTGGGAACAGTTGGAAACGATAAAAGAACCGACAGAATGGGAATGTTGCTTCTTGTTTCGCCGCCCGGTTACGGAAAAACCACGTTGATGGAATACATGGCTGACCGAATGGGATTGGTTTTTATGAAAATCAACGGTCCGTCGATCGGTCATGATATTGTTTCAACAGATCCGAATGAAGCGAAAAATGCCGGAGCAAAACAGGAATTGGAAAAACTGAATTTAGCTCTGGAAATGGGCGACAACGTAATGTTGTACCTTGATGATATTCAGCACTGCAATCCTGAGTTTTTACAGAAATTCATTTCTTTAGCTGACGGACAGAGAAAAATTGAAGGAATTTACAACGGCGAAAGTAAAACCTATGATTTAAGGTCAAAACGTTTCTGTCTCGTCATGGCAGGAAATCCGTACACGGAAAGTGGTGAGAAATTCAAAATTCCGGATATGTTGGCGAACCGTTCAGATACGTATAATTTAGGTGAAATTTCAGGAAGCAAAACGGAGTTATTTGATTTAAGTTTAATTGAAAATGCCTTGATGTCAAACGATTATCTCACGCGACTGACCAATCAGGGAATGGAAAATCTCTACAGTCTGTACAACAGCATTCAAACCAATTCTCCAAATGTGGATCTGGCAGGAAACTTCAGTTCGAATGAAATTTCAGATTTCAGAAAGGTTCTTGAAAATGCTTTGAAGGTTAGAGATATCGTGCTGAAAGTCAATAAACAGTACATCGCTTCTGCCGCAATGGCCGATGATTACAGAAACGAGCCATCTTTTAAACTTCAGGGTTCGTATCGGAATATGAATAAATTGATTTCAAATATTCAACCGATTTTAAAGGAAGATGAGGTGACGCAAATTGTTTTAAATCATTACCAAAATGAATCACAGACGCTTACCACCGGAGCAGAGTCGAATATGCTTAAATTAAAGGAACTGATGAATCTGATTTCTGAAGATGAAAAAAACCGTTGGGAAGAGATCAAGAAAACCTTTGTCAAAAATAAAATGATCAAAGGTTTGGGTGAAAATGACCGAATGACCCAGATTGTAGCTTTGCTGGCGCAGTTCAGCGAAGGTCTGGATGGGATTAAAGATGTTTTGAAGAAGGATTAAATTGTTATGCTAAAAAAAATACTACGCATTTTGCGTAGTATTTTTTTGTTATTTTTTTGAAGTTTCAACCAATTCTTCTTCTAATATTTTTTTCCATTTAGAAAAAGTTGTGCGGCTGATGTTGTACTTTCTAGACATAAAACTTGTAGACAGACTGTGCTTTTTCTGATAACTTAAAAGTTTCATCATCGTCTTTTTGTCGTAAGTTTTCAACTGCTGATTTGTTTTTGCAGTTTCTTTATTTGGCTTAAAAAGTCTTTCATTCAATTTCAGAATTTCATCTGTAGAATTAAGCTTTCCAAGCTGTTCTTTTACTTTTGGGCATTCCAGTTTTTCCGGATGCTTCATCTTCAGCAGATCTTCGTAGATCCTGTTGTAATTTGGCCTCATAAAATATAATGTTTTCTTGGTGTGTTATCTCTTTTTCTGAATCCAGCGGTGCAATGTACTCTTTGGGATAGAATATTCTTTAATTACATCAGCCTGAGTCATTTCCCCGGATTCTATTCTACTCAGGATAAAATCTTTGATTTCCTGGGTATAAATATTTTTTCTGAACTGTGGCGTTGTTTCGCTCTTTTTCTCCGATTTGTTAACGGCAGAAGGTGGAGCATACAAAATCAAGTGTGAGCTGTACAATCTGAAAAAATCAAACTCCAGTAATTTACTCCATCTTAAAAGTATATCGCTATCTATCGATTGACTTTCATATACATTTTCCACAAAATCTTCATCTTTACCAAGGAAATTACAGATTCTTTCGAGAGAAATATTTTTATTCTCTACCATCTCCTTAATATATTTTCCTATATGTATATTTTTGTATAGCATTTATTAAAAACTAATTTTTTTTAGATTAATCACATTTTGTGTAGTAAAGGAATGATTATTAGCACTTTTTAAGAAATAGGAGGGAATTATTTCTTTGGCATTATGGTAGGCTTTTATACCTGGCTGTCTCATTGCTTTACAATATTAAATAAATTATTAACTGTAAAAATATGATTTTCAGCAATTTGTGTTTGTGATTGGGTGGTGAAATAAGATTTAAAGTTACCTTATTGTCTCAAATAATAACTTTAAAATGGTAATAATGCTCAAATGTGTGATTTAATGAGGGTTCTTAAATACTTTTATTTATAAATCTTCATAATTGCCTATTACTCCTCGCTATTTAACATAATATTTTTACTTTAAATTTAAAATTATGGTTAATTATCGTCTTGTTTATACGTCAAAAATAGAAAAAAATAATGAATTAATCGCAATGTTTTTATTTGATAGAGATTAATAATATTTAATTTATGTTGAATAATGATTGTTAAAATTCCATCAATAAAAGAAAATAATAATAGCGATGTTGTCTTTCTTATAGATTTTCAATGATATACAATTCTTTTAATATTGAATTTTTTAAAAGAAAATTGGTTAGTGAATCCTAAGTCTTATTTTTGCTTTATCAAAAAAACTAATTTTAGCAAAATAGGCTCATAGTATATAAATAAACTATATTTTGTTTTAATAATTAATTTATGTTTTTTTTGATAATATTATAATATCTATTATGCGCTCAATAGCTTTATTCGACTTCACTAAGAAAATAAATTATAAAAACGAACTTTTAGCTGGATTAACAGTTGCAATGACAATGATTCCGGAATCCTTATCGTTTGCAATTCTTGCCGGACTTTCACCATTAACGGGTTTGTATGCCGCTTTTATGATGGGATTGGTTACTGCAATTTTAGGTGGCCGTCCTGGAATGGTTTCTGGTGGAGCAGGAGCGACAATTGTTGTTTTAATTGCCTTAATAAAAACTCATGGTGTAGAATATCTTTTCGCAACAGTAGTTCTGGCAGGAATTTTTCAATTATTGGTCGGAGTTTTCAAGCTCGGGAAATTTGTAAGATTAATTCCTCAACCCGTAATGTATGGCTTCTTAAATGGTTTGGCGGTCATTATTTTTATGGCACAAGTTGAACAATTTAAAATAATTGATGCAAATGGAGTTGTTGGTTGGTTACAAGGTGCTTCTTTGTATATAATGGTTGGGCTTACTGCTTTAACGATTGTAATTGTTTACTTTTTTCCTAAAATTACAAAAGTTATTCCGGCTTCTCTGGTTGCTATTGTTATTATTTTCGGGATTGTTCTAGGTTTTGGAATTAATACAAAAACAGTTGCAGATATTGCTCACATCAGTGGAAGTCTTCCAAGTTTTCAAATTCCTAAGATTCCATTTTCCCTTGAAACGTTACAAATTATTTTTCCTTATGCCATAATTATGGCAGGAGTTGGTTTAATTGAATCACTTTTAACTTTATCGATGGTTGACGAAATCACAAATTCAAAAGGAAGTGCAAATAAAGAATCTGTTGCTCAAGGTTTAGCTAATATTACCAACGGATTTTTTGGTGGGATGGGAGGTTGTGCAATGGTTGCCCAAACTTTGGTTAATTTAAATGCGGGTTCAAGAGCCAGGTTATCAGGAATAATTGCATCGATTACAATCTTAATAATCATTTTGGTAGGAGCGCCTTTCATTGAAAAAATTCCGATGGCAGCTTTGGTTGGCGTAATGATGATGGTGGCAATAAGTACTTTTCAGTGGGTCTCGATTAGAATTATAAACAAAATGCCGAAATCTGATATTTTTGTTGGAATTACAGTTGCTTTAATTACGATTGTTCTTCACAATTTAGCATTGGCTGTTTTGGTTGGAGTAATTATTTCCGCCTTGGTTTTTGCTTGGGATAATGCGAAAAGAATTCGTGCGAGAAAGTATATTGATGAAAATGGAATTAAATATTACGAAATTTCCGGACCGTTATTTTTCGGTTCAGTAACAACTTTTACAGATAAATTTGATCCTGCAAACGATCCAAACGAAGTTGTCATAGATTTCAAAGAAAGTCGAATTGTAGATATGAGCGCAATCGAGGCTGTAAATAAATTATCAAAAAAATATGCAGAACTCGATAAAAAACTTCATTTAAAACATTTAAGTGAAGATTCAATAAAAATGTTGAAAAATGCTGAAGCGGTAATTGAAGTAAATATTCAGGAAGACCCGACTTATAAAGTAATGCCGGAAAAATAGTTTGTTATTTAATGTTTTTTGAAAAGCAACACCATCTCAGATTTAATGAGACAGTATTGCTTTTAGATAGTATTATTTTTTAATAAATTTAAAACTTGAAATTCCTTCAATATCAAGGAAATAAGCTCCTTTATTTAATGAAGAAACATTAATTTTTGAATCATTGAATTCTCCGGAAAGTACAATTCTTCCGTTAATGTCAATAATTTTATAAGTGTTTTTACCTTTTAAAGGAATGTTTACAAATAAAATGTCACTCACAGGATTGGGAGCGATACTTACATTCGATTTTGTAGATTTTGTGTCGTTAGTTGAAAGCGTACTGTTGTATAATTGGCTGATTTCAGTTGTGGTAAGAACTCTGCTCCAAATTCCTACATCATCGATACTTGCCGCAATATAACCGCCGCCAATTGCTCTTCCAATATAGAAAGGCATTGCTGCTGATATGGATCCTGTATATGTATTAGTTGATGTCGATACCAAAGTTCCATTTTTGTAAAGCTGCATTGTTTGATTATTATAAACTGCAACAAAGTGTTCCCATGCTGTAGTAGAATAATTAGGTCCGTTTGCCCAGGTCCAGGATTCTCCCTGTTTGTTGGTTCCGAAAATAGTTTTTGTAGCATCACATTGAAGAAGCCAAATAAAATTTCCTGAAGTGTTTGAGCCGCTCATCATGGCTACGCCTTCAGAATTCCCGGTTTTTTTCATCCAAAACGAAATAGAATAAGTTCCGGCTTGTGCAAAATTATAAGATAATGATGATTTTGTAAGAAAAGCACTTGTTCCATTAAAGGAATATGCTGCGTTTGCAGTACCATTTCTGTCTGCAGTAAGTGTTGCTCCGGTTACCGTTAAGTCATTCGAATTACCACTGTAATCGATTGCACTGCCTGTAAACCCCCACCATGCTACTAATCCCGAAGCAGGAACATAGGTTGGTATTTGTGCTTTTGCGAATAAAGAAAATAGAACTGAAGATAGTAGAAAGATTCTTTTCATAAGTATTAATTTTTTAATGGTTTTTCAAATGTAGTTATAAGTTTTGAATATTTAGTAGTTATTACAATTTATTCATATATTATTTACTTAATAATTGGTTTTTATTTATTGATTTTAAGTTAAAATTGTTTAAATTATTATATTTTGTTTAAAAATAATTTCTATTCTGAATGATTTATTAGAAATTTATAATGATCGAAAGAAGAATTGTTTAATAATATTCTTAAAAAAATATCATTTATTTAAAATTATTTAATGTGGGTTGCTACAAGTGTGAAAATAATGACCATTCGAGAAATTTTAAATATGAAGATTTTTTTATTCACATTTAATAATATCTTAAAAAATCTTAAAAAAAAATCAAGATTGAATGAAAAATTTTATCTTTGAGAATAATTGATTTTTAAACACAAATTATGACAAAAAAAATTGTAACCTTAAAACCAATCTTTTTCAATAAAAGCTTAAACTATTAACTTAAATTATTTTGAAAACAGATATCGATATTCAAAACCATGATCATTTTTCTTTTGATCTATGGCTTACTTTAATAAAGTCTCATCCTGAATTTAAGACAAAAAGAGTTGAGCTTTTCTCATCATTTTTTGATGTTAAAAAACCGATTGAAGAAGTTGCTAAAACGGTGAAATATTATGATGATCTTTGTAATTCTATTAACGAAGTAATTGGCGGCAATGTTGACACTTTTGAAATCTATTTATTGATTTTAGGTTCGTTAAATATTGATCTAAAACAATTAAATAAAGATGTTTTAAATGAATTTTATCAAAAAAGTGAAGACTTGTTTTTAGAGTATAAACCTGTTGTTATTTTTAAGGAACTTCATCATTTTTTTGATGAAATTAAAAATCAAGGAAAAACAATTAATATTTTGAGCAACACTGGTTTTATCAAAGGAACTACAATGAGAAAATTTCTGATTGAGGAAAATCTTGATCAGTATATCGATTTTCATATTTATTCTGATGAAATAAAATGTTCGAAACCAAATCCTTTTGTTTTTCAGGAAGTGAAAAATCAAATTAAAAACAAAAATTTACAATTGGAAAAGATTTTGCATATCGGTGATAATCCGATTGCTGATTACAAAGGCGCAAAAGATTTCGGATTCAGTGCACACCTCTTAAAACACAAGATATAATTATGAACAAACGTTACAGTTTACATAAGATAGATTCCGCAGACGATTTTACATTTTCGCCTGCAGAATACAGTTATTTCAAATATGGCGACAAATTTTATGCTGAGAAGTTTGCAAAAGAACTTTTTGACGGTTTTATTTCTAGTCATCCTGAAATTTTAGATACAGAAAAAGAAATTGTTGTTCTGCCGAGTCCTTACATGGCAATCCCTACAGCTTCGAATTTTCTTTGTTTTTATTTTAAAAAACACCTTGATTTTTATCTTTTTCAAAAAGGAAAAAAGTCGAGTATTATTTCAAAAATCAACAGAAATCATACGTACACAACAGATTACGGAAATCTAAGTTTTGAAGATCGCAAAAATCTGATTGCCAATGATACTTATTATCTTGACAAAGATTTTTTAAGAGAAAAGCTCTGCATTTTTATCGATGATATTAAAATCACGGGAAGCCATGAATTTACCGTGAATAAAATATTGAATCAATATGCTGTAAACGCAGATTTTCTTTTTATGTATTATGCTGAATTAACGAATTTTGATATTGATCCGAAGATTGAAAATTTCTTTAATTATTACACAGTAAAAGATGTGAAAGACGTGGCAGAAGTAATGTCTAAAGAAAGTTTTCAGTTCAATACAAGAATCGTAAAGTATATTTTGGGCTTAGATTCAAGTAATTTTGATTATCTTACGTCTAAAATAAAAAAACAACATACAGATGACTTAATTGAGCTTGCAATTAGCAACAATTATCATTTAATAAAAGAATATAAAAATAACATAAACACTTTAACACAAACAGAAATCTATTATGGCAATTAACTTACAGAAAGGACAAAGAGAAAATATAAACGCACCAAAATTTACTGTTGGTTTAGGTTGGGATACTAACAACACTTCAACAGGAGGTGCTTTCGATCTTGATGCATCACTTTTTTTATTGGGTGATAACAAAAGATTGGTTTCAGATAATCATTTTATTTTTTATAATAACCTTGAATCTCCGGACAAAGCAGTGATTCACTCTGGTGATAATTTAACTGGAGATGGTGATGGTGACGATGAGCAAATTAAAATTGATTTAACTAAAATTGATGCTGCAATTAAAGAAATTTCGGTTGTAGTAACCATTCACGATGCTGAAACAAGAAGACAAAACTTTGGACAAGTAAGAAATTCTTTCATCAGAATTTTTAATACAGATACCAATGAAGAAATTTTGAAGTATGAATTAGATGAAGATTTCTCTATCGAAACTGCCGTAGAATTTGGAAGAATCTACAATAGAAACGGAGAATGGAAATTTGAAGCGGTAGGAAGCGGACAAAGAGATGGTCTTGAGAAATTTGTATCAATGTATCAATAATCAATAGTATGGATAATCAGAATAACCCAAACGATCCACTGGGATCAATTGAACCACTGAAAAGTTTTGATCCGACACCATCTATGAGTCAATCTCTTCAACCTGATCCGGCAGCTCCTGCAGTTTTAATGGATAGAGACGGAAATGTAAATTTAAATCAAATTCAGGATGCAGATCGTGCAAAGTACGAGATGGTTGCCAATGCAATCGACGAAACAAATCCCGGATCTATCGTTAATTTCGGTTCAGAATTACAGAAAACTCTTGCTAATCAGAGTGATAGTTTCTTAGGGAATGTAAGAAGATCAAATTCTGGTGAGGTAGGAGAGTTGATTAATAATTTATTGATTGAGCTAAATTATGTGGATGTTGACGAAATCAATAATGGTGGAGTAAAAGGTTTTTTAAGTAAAATTCCTTTTATGAAAAAAATGTTGACGCAGGTTGATAATCTTTTCGCTAAATACGATAAAATCACCAGCAATATTGACCAGATTTCGCATAAAGTAAATGCAGGAATCATTACTTCAACGAAAGATAATGCAGTTTTACAAACTATTTTCGATAGCAACGTCAATTCAATTAAAGCAATTGAAGATTTGGTGATTGCCGGAAATCTTAGAATGGAAAAAGCGGCTGTGGAATTAGCTCAAATGGAAGCGAATGTTCAAAACTTTGCAGATTATCAAATCGCTGATAAAAGAGATTTTATCAACAGATTAGATAGAAGATTGGCAGATTTGAAGGTTGTTCGTTTAATTATGATGCAGTCTCTTCCGCAAATCAGATTGGTGCAGAATAACAATGTTTCAATTGCTGAAAAGGCACAGACTATTCTTACAACAACTTTACCGGTTTGGAAAAATCAGCTTTCTTTGGCGGTTGCAATGCACAGACAACAGCAGAATATCGAGATTCAGCAGAAGGTTTCGCAAACAACTGAAGATATCTTAAGAAAAAATGCAGAACGTTTGGGGCAAAATTCAAGAAATGTAGCGAGAGCAAACGAACAGACTATTGTTTCGGCTGAAACGTTGAAAGAAACGACTGCAATGTTGATCAACACGTTGAATGAAGTAAAACAGATTCAGAAACAGGGTACAGAAAGCAGAAGAAAACTAGATCAGGATCTTCAGACTTTAGAACACGAATTAAAAGCAAACATCAGAGGTTAATAAGAGGGTAAAAAGGTGAATGAGGAGGTTGCAATCATAATGTCTCAAAGCAAAAGAAGATTAACAAGGCTTAAACTTCTCGCTAATTTCTTTGAAAATGTTGATATCATTGCGATTTATATCAAAACAGATATTATACATAATTTATTTAATGAAAATCAGACATTAGATTTCAATAAACTTGAGCTTTTTCATCTGCAATATACCGACAGCTTAATAGAATTGCTGACCAAAATAAAAAAGAAAAAGGAAAACGATTTGTTGGCTGTCATCAACGAAATTAATATCAACAACCGATATATTGCTTCTTTCGAAGAAAAAAAGAACGATAGTTTTGAAACCGACAGAAAAATTTACAGCGGAATTTTCTCTGAACATTTAAGAAACCTGTACAAAGATCTTACAGAAAACAGAGCGATGCTGAACTGGAATGATGTGTTGTATTTCCACAAAAAATATGCTGCTGAATTTTACAGATCAGATTTTGACGAAGATATATTAAAGCCTAATTCTGTTCCGTTTTATCAATATCAGGATTACTGTATTGAAAGAAAATTGTTGGGGAAGCTTAATATTCAGAATTTTAAAGTTCGTTTTGTTTGTGGTTATCGAGTTGAAAGAGATGAGTATGAATTGTTTAAAATTTTTCAGTCAGATGAGCATTTTGTCTTTAATGTTGAAGAAAAGAAAATGTATTTGATCGATGACGAAGATTTAGAATCATTAAATACAGATGAAAATGAATCAAACCAGCTTTCAATTATCAATCAACTAAAAAGAAAGAATGAAGATTTGGAAGAAACGATGGAGTTTAGAAAAAAATCACTTTCTGAAGATGTTGAGTTGGTTTTAAAAGATTATCTCAGAAATCTCGAAAACATTGATATTATGAGCAAAATATTTGATGTAAACGAAGAAACAAACATTCTTCGCGCAATGCTTAATTTAAATATAAATAATTAAAAAAGTGAA
Organism: Chryseobacterium luquanense; assembly: GCF_026460945.1. GTDB lineage: Bacteria > Bacteroidota > Bacteroidia > Flavobacteriales > Weeksellaceae > Chryseobacterium > Chryseobacterium luquanense. Next base: position 237,288 of record NZ_JAOVZV010000003.1, on the reverse strand, counting down.
TGGTCAATTGTGAAATGTGAATTTTACGATCAATCATTTAAATTAGAACAAAAAACAAAATATAATAATGGCTATTAACTTACAAAAAGGTCAAAGAATAAACCTTACGAAAGAAAACGGAACGACACTTTCCCAAGCTTGCGTAGGAATCAATTGGGGAGCAATCGAAAAGAAAAGTTTCTTCGGTGGAACTTCAAAAGAAGCTGTAGACTTAGATGGAAGCTGTATTTTATACGATTCCAACAAAAATATGACTGAAGTTATTTATTTCGGAAACCTAAAATCTAAAAATGCTTCTGTAAGACACAGCGGTGATGATTTAACTGGAGACGTAAATGGAGATGACGGGTTGGATAATGAAGTGATAACAGTTGATTTCTCTAATCTTGATGCGAATGTAGAGCATGTTGCGATGGTTTTACACAGCTACAAAGGTCAGGATTTTGGAACTATTCCTTTTGCTTCAATCAGAATTTATGAAGGAACTCCTACCAACGTAAGAGAAGTTTTTGCAAAATATGACATTGCGAATGATAAATCTTTCAGCGGTCATGTTTCAATGGTTATGGGTGTTTTCTACAAGAGAAATGGTGAATGGAAATTCAATGCAATCGGAGATGCTACTTCAGATAAAAAATTAGAACAGACCGTAAAAACTGTTCAGGAAAAATATTTGTAAAATCATACCATAATGTCTGAAATTGTATTATTTTAGACACTCAATAATAAGCAATAGCTGTATATTTACGGCTATTGCTTTTATCATATAATAAACAAAATTAAAGTGGAACAACATCAAAGTATTTTAGAGCTGCACCCTGGTTTGGTGTGGGGATTTGCGGTCACGGTTGTGATCATGCTACTTCTCGATTTAGGAGTTTTCAATAAAAAAAGCCATGAAGTTTCTTCAAAAGAAGCTACGATTTGGTCTGTGGTATGGATTTCCTTATCGATGATTTTTTCGGGAGTTGTATACTGGGTTTTCAATACCGATGGAACTCCGGAAAGTCATAGTTTAGCTGTAGAGAAATTTACTCAATATCAAGCGGCTTACTGGATTGAGAAAGCGCTTTCCGTAGATAATCTCTTCGTATTTATCTTGGTTTTTGGATTCTTTAAAGTGCCGAAATTCTTGCATCATAAAGTTTTATTCTGGGGAATCATAGGAGCTTTAATTTTCAGGGCAATCTTTATTTTTGCAGGAGTTGAATTGATTGATTTAACGTATTTACCTGAGATGAATATCTTCGGTCACGCTGTAAGAATCAACGTTGTAATGACGCTTTTTGGGTTATTCTTAATTTATGCAGGAATCAAATCTTGGGGTGACGGTGGTGACGATGACGATGAAGATTATAGCGATACAGCAGGTGCAAAATTGATCAAAAGTTTCTGGAAAGTTTCAGATAATTACGTTGGGGATAAATTTTTCACTGTACAGAATGGAGTAAAAATGGCAACACCATTATTGGTTGTTGTTGCGGTAATTGAATTTACAGATGTACTTTTTGCAGTAGATTCTATTCCGGCGATTTTTGCGATTTCAAATGATCCGTTTATCCTTTATACGTCGAATATTTTTGCTATTTTAGGATTAAGATCTTTATATTTCTTGTTGGCGAATTTCATTCATATGTTCAGCAAATTGCCTTATGGTTTAGCGATTATTTTAGCATTTATTGGTGTCAAAATGTTAATTGCACCTTGGTATCACATTACATCTCCGGTTTCATTAGGAATTGTAGGTGGAGTTTTGGTGCTTTCGGTACTTATTTCAATCATGTTTCCGGATAAGAAAGATGATGAAGTAAAAGAATAACTAATAATAAAATTAATATAGAAAGGCTTTACAGATCGTAAAGCTTTTTTTATTTCTAAAATTTCATCAGTTTAAAATTGACAATTCACTTGCGAAGCAAAATTCACCATTCACATTTCTAACAACCATCAACCAAAAACAATCAACATCACTTATATTTCAACAATTTATTAATCTTCTTCCTAGTCTGAAGCGAAACTTTATAAGCTTCATCTCTCAATTTCTGAATTTTTCCTACAGGTTGGAAAATTTCTGCACTTTCAAAAGGGTTAAATGACAACAATTCATTCTCGCAATTACTTGGATTAAGCAATGAATTCTTGTCAATTTTTATTTCTCCGATTTTAATGAAAGGAGAGTTTTTCCATTCTACATTGAGTTTATTAATGGGCTGATCTTTTAAATCATAACAAAACTGAATAAAGACATCTGCTAAATAATCCTGAGTTCGACAAAAATTTTCGACCGATTCTTTCACTGAATTTCTTCTGCCGAAATTTTTCTGAACGTTTCTAGGACTAATTTTAATTTTAATCATTTTGTCATCAAAACGATACGCTCCAACAGAATGATAATCAAAAGAGAGCATGAAATTGTTCTTAGTTAGAATAAATTTCCACACATTTTTTAGGAACGAAGTATTTAATGTTGAAGGAATAACTTTGTAAATCTGTTTTAATAAAGGAATTAAATTACTCCATTTTTTTAGAAAAAATCGATTTAAAGAAGTGAAAAGTTTTAGGAATATAGAAACAGAATTCACCGGAAATAATGGAAAATTCACCAAAGGATAATTGGAAATCGTTCTTCCTGACTCGTCTTTTATTTTAATCGAAAAGCCATACGCTGGAATATCTCTTTTGTTTTTGTTTATTTTTAAATGAGCATTAGACAATCTTGCAATGATTTCGTATTTCTCGCTATCGAAAACATATTTTAAATCTCCCGGAATATCTTTATTAATGATAAATTCACCTTTTAAAACTGCATAAGTTTTGGCGTGCGCATTTCTCGTTGCATAATTAACGTCACTTATTGAAGATGAATACTCTACAAAATCGGCAATACTTTTTTTTGTTTCTTCTAGAAGTTGTTTCTCTTCATAGCTCAATTTTTCAAAGTTCTTATTATATCTTAGCGGATTCGGCATATAGTTTTTAAAAGTCAATGATAACGCCAAGTTTTTAATTCTAGGTTACGAGAATATTAAACATTTTTTAAGGTTTATTGTGTTGTAAATGGAAGCTTTGTAAAATTCTGAGAGTCTGATAATTGGAAATAGCCATTAAAGCCAATTAATTATTTGTAAACCTAGTTTTAGAATTTAATTTCCTATATTCCATTACTAATTGCTCATAATAATGTAAACCTTATCTTTGTAAAAAAAATTATGGGAGTAGCAGATTTGTTATTTAAGAAAAAGAAGGAATTGGCAGAGAAAAACCTGAAAGATGGTCAGGAATATATGTTTGAGTATGGTAAAAGAGAAAGTGTAGTTCAGTTACCAAGCGGATTGCAGTATGAAATTATCACTGAAGGAAACGGCGCAAAACCAGGTCCTAAATCAACTGTAAAATGCCATTATCACGGAACTACAATTGCCGGAAAAGTTTTCGACAGCTCTGTAAAAAGAGGAACTCCGGCTTCATTTCCTTTAAATAAGGTAATTAAAGGTTGGACAGAAGCTTTACAATTAATGCCTGTCGGAAGTAAGTGGAGATTAATTATTCCACCTCATTTGGCTTACGGAGATCAGCAAATCAGTAAAGAAATCGGACCAAATTCTACGTTGGTTTTTCAGGTGGAATTGTTGGAGATTAAATAATTTTATCCTTAAAAATAAATTAAAATTCATCTGTTTTCAGGTGAATTTTTTTATTTGTGCTATCTTAGTATTTGTTGGTAATTTTTTAATTAGTTTTTGAATGAAAAAAATATATTTTTTTTGTACTGCTTTTATTCTGATGACTTCGTGTGTTTCAAAGAAAAATCAGACCATCAAACAAAATATTCTGACTTTGAGAGACAGCTATTGTAAAGCGCCTTTCAAGTATAATTATGAAGAAAAACTGCCTTCATACAATTCAGATTCTATTATTTCGGCCAACCGACAATTAAAAACTATTTTTTCTGATCAGAGTATTTTGGTTTTAAATGCTTTGGATAATTTGGATGAAGTGAATGAAATTATGAAGCTTAAAAAAGATTCTTCTTTAAGTTCCCAAGTCAAAGTTTTGCAGTTGAAAATGAAAATCAACAGCAAAATTACCATCGCTTTGACTGAATTGGATGCCGTTGCAGCAGAATTTGACTGTGAAGGTGAACGTGTTGCTCAAATCGGAAATTATGTTGATAATTTAAATGATTCCCGAAATAATAAACTTATTTTATATTCAATTGCAGCCGGAGCCGTTGCTTCAATTGCGGGTGGAATTGTGAAAGATGATGCTTGGAGCAGTGCAATTGATATTACCGGAGGAGCTTTAGGAGCTGGTTTTGGTTTGGCAACTTTAAATCCGAAAGGTAAAAAAGTAGAATTTATCCATCAAAGAAATTTATTGAGAGACATTTGGCATGAAAAATTAGAGTCTCCCAATTTTCCACCTTTTATTTGGTATATGTACAGTGAGAAAAGGTTTTCCAACAAAGAAAAGCATTCTATTATTTCGAGTATGAAAGAAAGATGGTTGCATTACCAGTTTGACGATGATAAAAATGCAGCAGATCAGTCGGTAATTTTCAAAGATGGAGGTCTCTATAGAGCCGATGATCTTCATAATCGTGCTGCAATGCTCAATCAAATGCAGTCGGCAACTCGTACAATTAATCAGACGATTAATTATCTGCTTTTAGATTTAGATAAATTGATTTTATAATTTTGAATATCATTTTCTAAACTTCAACTTTGATGTTAAGAAGTCTTTGTGATCTTATTTAAGTACAACGCCTTTGTGTAGCATAAAAACTGTTAGTAGTCAAAAAAACTTTGTGAACTTTGCGTTTAAATAAATTTTTATGCTATTAAATTTTTAAGCATATTGATTAATAGAGATTTGAATCTGTAATTTTGCTTTAATCTATTTTAAAGAATGTCTGAATTAAAAAAAATCAGAGAACAACAAAATCTGACTCAGGAAGAATTAGCCGAAAAATCTGGAATTTCTGTAAGAACGATTCAAAGAATTGAAGCAGGAACCAGCCCAAAAGGGTATACACTAAAAACTCTGGCTGCAACTCTGGAGATTAGTGAAAAAGATTTATTAATTCCGATTCTTTCTGTGGAAGAAATAAGTAATGGTATTGACGAAAAAGTTCAAGAAGTAGAAAATAAAGATGATATTAATTACAGTTTAGTCAAAATTATTAATCTCTCATCGATACCTTTTGCGTGGTTTCCAATCGTTAATTTTTTGTTGCCATTATCGATCATGTTATTTACAAAACAGAAATCTCAAATTGTAAAACAGATTATTTCTCTCCAGATATTTTTAGCCATTATTTCTCCGATAATCTTCATGATTGTGGCTTTATTAAAGTTAGGTTCAACCTCCGTTATGTTGACAATGATTGCTTTAACTTTGATAAATGTTTTTATTATTTTGAGAAATGCTTACGAAATTGATAAACAGCAACGCCTGTGTTATAGGTTGGATTTCAGTATTATATAAGTTTAAAAGTTAATTGTCGGGTTTTTGTCGGGCTTATTTTTTGAATTAAATTTGATTTATTCTGAATCTTTGTGAAAAATAATTCAATGACAAAAAATCTTAACATCAGTGTTTTTATTCTCTTCTTTTTCTTTGGAAGTTTAAGTGCTCAAATAGAAAGAAATTCCCCATTATTTTTAGAATTGAAAAAGGAAGACAGTATTTTTTTCGAACGTGGATTTAATAATTGTGATATTGCTTTTTTAGAAAAGAAAATGGATGATAATTTGAAATTCTATCATGACAACGGAGGTTTTCAGGATAAGAAACTATTCATGGAAAGAACAAAACAAAATATTTGTTCAAATCCGAACCAAAAACCAATTCGTAAAGTTGTTGAAAGTAGTTTGGAAGTTTTTCCTTTGTACGATAACGGCATTTTGTATGGAGCAATACAAACTGGAGAGCATCAATTTTTTATTCGTGAAAAAAACAAAAAAGATATTTTGGGTGGTCATGCTAAATTCACAACAGTCTGGACAAAAAAAGAGGGCAATTGGATTATGAGTGAAGTTCTTAGCTATAACCATAAATAATAAATGATCTGAATATTACGACTTTCATATTTAAAAATTTAATAAAAAATTTAGTTCAATAATTTTCTGGAATTAATTACAATTATATAATTTTTTTAATTGTAATTAATTCTGTTACAATTAAAATATTTGTATATTTGCAGAGTAATTACGATGAACAATACAAGATTTGCCACGGCAATACATATTATGACTTTATTGGCGGAAAGTCCGCAAGATTGGCTCACTTCCGAATGGATGGCGGGGAGTATTAATATTAATCCTGTGATTGTTCGTAAAGAAATTGGTATTTTAAAAGAAGCAGGTTTAATTATTAGCAGACAAGGGAAAGTAGGAGGGACTCAGTTGGCAAAAAGCTCAGATTTAATAACTATTTCTGATATTTATTTAGCGGTGAAAAATACTGAAGTTTTAGGTAAAAGAAACAATAACCCGAATCCTGTTTGTACTGTAGGGAGAAATATCAACAGTCATCTCAATGTTTTGTTTGGCGAAACAGATCAACTGGTTCTAAAATTTTTAGGAAATAAAACTTTAAAAGAGTTTACAGAACAGTTTACATAAAAATTTTTTAATCTAAAATGTAACAAAAATTATTACAATTTAAATAAAATAGTATCAAATGAAACCGAAAGGTTTGTGAATTCATTGAAAAATAAATAAAAAAAGTATGAACAAAAAAGTAGCAGTAATCGGAGCAACCGGTTTTGTGGGAACACAAGTCGTAAAAGAATTATCAAACAGAGGTTTTGAAGTAGAAGCAATCGTAAGAGACGCTTCAAAAGTAAATGAAACAGAAAATGTAAAAGCAAAAAGTATCGACATAAATAATGTTGAAGATCTAGCAGAAGCTTTAAAAGGAAACGATGCGGTAATCAATACATTCAATGCAGGATGGACGAATCCTAATCTTTATAATGATTTCTTAAACGGATCAATCAATATCGAAAAAGCTGTTGAAAAATCGGGTGTAAAAAGATTCATTACGGTTGGTGGAGCAGGAAGTTTGTTTATCGACGGAAATCAATTGGTTGACGGACCTGATTTTCCTGCGGATATCAAACCAGGTGCAACTGCAGCAAGAGATTATTTGAATAAAATTAAGGAAAATACAACATTAGATTGGACATTCTTTAGCCCAGCAATTGAAATGCATCAAGGAACTGCAGGAATCAGAACTGGAAAATACAGAACTGCTCTTGAAAATCCTGTTTTTAATGAAGAGGGAAGAAGTGTACTTTCTGTAGAAGATGTTGCCGTTGTTTTGGTTGATGAATTGGAACAGAATAATCATATTCGTGAAAGATTTACTGCAGCTTATTAATTTGATGTTTTGCTTTGAACTTTTAAAGAGCAATGAAGTGGTGGAATTCTAAGTATCTGGTAAACTCGATGAAAATGGTTCAAATAATAAGATAGTCAAAAAAGCTTCGGCGGCACCAAAGGTGCCGCCGAAGCTTTTTACTAACAATTAAATTATAAATTCATAAACAATTTAGGGTTCACAGGCGAATTGTTTTTATGCACTTCATAATGCAAATGTGGTCCTGTAGAACGTCCTGAGTTTCCTGATTTTGCGATAACTTGTCCAACTTTCACTTTTTCATTGGTTCTTGCAACCAGTTGCGAAAGATGTCCGTAAAGTGTTGCCAAGCCATTTCCGTGGGAAACAATTACGCAATTTCCGTAACCGCCTTTCTGCCCAGAAAAAATCACAGTTCCGGCTGCAGTTGCTACAACATCAGATCCGAAAGCTACGGCAATATCCAAACCTTTGTGAAACTGCATCTGATCAGCTTCTGCAGGAGCATTATTCTTTTCAGTTGGAACTTTAGACGCAACTGCATTTTTTGCAGTTGAATTTACCGGAGCAGAAACTGCTGTACTCGCAGTTTTTGGAGTGACCATTACTTTTACTTCCCTTTTATTTCCGTAGCTGTCGGTTACTTCAATGATTTTTTCTACCGGTACAGCTTTTACTTCAGGCTTAGAAGTAGCTGCTACAACATTTGCATTTGACTCTGCAATTGGTTTTACAGAAGCAAAAACCGTTTTAAAAGGAATAGGATTTTTTCTGATTCCGAAATTTGACGAAATATAACCTTCAGTCGGCATTCCCAAAGGAACCTGCATTAGTTTTTCCTGAAGATTCATCAGATATTCACTGTATCTGTTTGATTGTTTTGCCAGATAAATTGAGTTTGAGATACTGTCATTATCAAGAACCATTAGTTTTTCGTTCTTAATATCTTTTGATTTCAAAAAAGAATTGAGTTGTGAAACTGTTTGATCTACTAAACCTAGATCGGTTTTCATTTTCAGATAATCAACGCTGTCTTTTTCTGTATTAATTTTTACCAAATTTACTTCATAGTTTCTGTTGTCTTTTTCCGAAAACAATTTGGCAATGAAAATACTTTGTGCAAAAACGACAAGTGAAAGTCCCCCAATCAGGACTGTTACTTTCTTTTTGCTTCCTAAAAATTTCTTCATTTTTCTTTCTCTTAGAATTTAAAAAAGGTTTTAAGGGTGCAAATTTAGTTAAAAATAAACTTTTGGCATTATTCTTAACGAAAATTTATAAATACTTCTAATAAACGGTCTTTTAATTGTTTAATTGTGTGAGAATGTTAAATTTTAAAAATAAGGTTGATAATTTGATGGCATAATTTCTGATATTTCTTTGTTTTAATATATTTGCACATCAATTTCAATTATGGCGAAAAAGAAAATCAGCTCAGATTCTTCAACTGCAAAAAATACCAAAAACGATGTCAAAGTAGGCGTTGTGGGTAGCGGAAGTTTTGCAACGGCAATCGTAAAAATGCTTGTTGAAAACTGTAAAACCGTACATTGGTGCGTGAGAAATGAGTTTGTAAAAGGAGCAATTGAACTTCGAGGACACAATCCTACCTATCTTACAGCAGTAAATTTTAATCTTAAAAATTTAAAACTGACAACAGATGTTAACGAGCTCGTTACAGCTTGTGATATTGTTGTTTTGGCAACTCCATCTATTTATCTTTCCGATACTTTAGATAAAATGAATTGCGACTATAAAGATAAAATTTTCGTTTCTGCAATTAAGGGGATTATTCCTAAAGTGAACGATGTGGTTGCACATTATTTGAAAGAAGAATTTCAGATTGGTTTTAGAAATCAAGCAGTAATTGCAGGACCTTGTCACGCAGAAGAGGTGGCGATGGAAAGACTTTCTTATCTTACCGTTGCAACTGTTGAAGACGAAACTTCTCAAAAATTGGTAGATATTTTCAATTCAGATTTTATAAAAGTACAGTCAAGTAAAGATATTTTAGGAAACGAGTATAGTGCAATACTAAAAAATATTTTCGCCATTGGAGCCGGAATTGCAAGCGGTTTAGGTTACGGAGACAACTTTACTGCGGTTTTCGTTTCAAATGCCATCCGTGAGATGGAAATTTTCCTTGAAGCTATTTATGAAGCACCTAGAGATGTCAACGAAAGTGCTTATTTGGGAGATTTGCTCGTTACGGCATATTCATTATTTTCAAGAAACAGAAACTTAGGAAATTTAATTGGAAAAGGTTATACGGTAAAATCCGCGATCCAGTCGATGAACATGATTGCGGAAGGATATTACGCAGCAGATTCCATTTATAAAACATCTAAAGAAAAAGGCTTAAAACTTCCTATTATCGATACCATTTACGGAATCTTATACGAAGGAAAAAATGCCGAAAAACAGTTTAAAAAACTGACAACAAAGCTTGATTAATAGTTAAAATATTATCATAATTCATTCTTAAAACTGTTTGAATAAAAAGCTAACTAAGCAAAATTAAAAAGCAGGCGAGCTTTTCAAAATTGCAGGCCTGCTTTTTCTAAAAGCTCTCGTGGATTTGTGTAAATCGACGGGAGCTTTTATTATAATCCTTTCGAGGATTTCATTTGATCGTTTAAATTGCCCCATTTATTATATTTTTTTTCTTAAACTCACAGTTTATTTTTGAAATAATATGAGTATTTTACCAGAAAACGCCGTTATTTTCAGATGTAAATTCCGATGTTAAAAATCATTAAATATCCCTGTTAATCTAAAACTTTTCCCGAAATTAGTATAAAATTTCACAGAATGTCACAGCAAATTATAAACAGAACTCCCAAACCAAAATATGATGTGGTATTGATTGGAGGAGGAATTATGAGTGTTACTTTAGCCACTTTACTTCATGAGTTTGATCCCAATTTAGATATAGCAATTTTTGAAAGGCTTGGAAGGTTTGCCAAAGAAAGCACCGCAGCCTGGAATAACGCCGGAACAGGGCATTCTGCATTTTGTGAACTCAATTATACTCCCGAAAAAGAAGATGGAACGGTTGATATTTCAAAAGCTGAAAAAATTGCAGAACAGTTTGAAATTTCAAAACAGTTTTGGTCTTATTTAATAGATAAAAAATATATTCAAAATCCGCAGGAGTTTATCAATTCTTGTGCGCACATGAGTTTGGTTTTTGGTGAAAAAGATGCAGAATATCTTCAGAAAAGGCATGAAGCAATGAAAGATTCACCATTGTTTTCAGATATGGAATTCTCTACTGACCACAATAAACTAAGAGAATGGATTCCTTTGGTAATGAGTAAAAGAAATCAATCTGAAGTTTTAGCTGCCACAAAAATGGATTTGGGAACTGATGTAAATTTCGGAAGCCTTACAAGAAAAATGGGACGTCATCTTTTGGAAGATTCTCACGTGGAAGTTTTCCTGTATCATGAAGTAAAAGATATCGATCCAAGAGAAGACGGAAAGTGGGAAATGAAAGTAAAAGACCGTATTAACAGACATAAACAGGAGGTTGTTGCCGATTTTGTTTTCATTGGAGCGGGAGGTTATGCATTGCCGTTACTCGACAGTTCGGATATTAAAGAAAGTGAAGGTTATGGTGGTTTTCCGGTTTCCGGAGAATGGCTCGTTACGCATAATCAGGAATTGGTAGAGCAACATCAGGCGAAAGTTTACACTCAGGCAACCGTTGATGCACCTCCAATGTCGGTTCCACATTTGGATTTAAGAATTATTGATGGTAAAAAAGCATTGCTTTTCGGTCCGTTCGCTGGTTTTTCTACTAAATTTTTAAAAGAAGGAAGTTATCTCGATTTACCTGAAAGTGTCAATACAAAAAATCTTCGTTCATTATTTGGAGCTTGGTGGCACAATATTCCGTTGACGAAATATCTGATTCAGCAGGTTGCGATGACAAAAGCTCAGAGAATTCAGCATCTAAGGGAGTTTGTAAAAGATGCGAAAGAAGAAGATTGGGAATTGAAAGTTGCAGGACAGCGTGTTCAGATTATCAAAAAAGATGAAAAAAATGGAGGGAAGTTAGAATTCGGAACTGAAGTCGTTGTAAATGATAAAGGAACAATTGCCTCTCTTTTAGGAGCTTCTCCTGGAGCTTCAACAGCTGTTTACGCAATGTTAAATGTTTTAGAAAAATGTTTTCCTGAAAAACTTCATGATGAATGGAAAGATAAGTTGCTGGAAATGATTCCTTCTTACGGTCAAAAATTATCTGAAAATCCTGAACTTACAAAACAAGTAAGAGCAAACAGTAAAGAGAAATTAGAACTTAAACATTAAATATGAGTAATTGGTCATGAGTAATAAGTAATTTTGTGATGCCTTATTATTTATTACCAATTACTATATTACTCATAAAAAGATGGACGTACTTACAAAACCTATTATTGCACAGGAAATCTTAGAATCTCTTCAGACAAAAATTGAAGAAGAGAAACAGGTAATTGTGCATTGTTGTTTTCCAGCGTCACCGTTTTTAGGTAATTTAATCAGAATTTGGAATTCAACCGTTCTTATTGATCAGAATTCTTCTCATAAAAGTAAATTGATTCACGCTGAAAATATCAGTATTTTTCCAAACTGGACTCCCGTTCCGTTTATGAAAGATTTTTGGTTTACCTTGGTTTTTTCAGGTTTGCCGAAAGATTGTAAAAGTTTTGATTTTAAAGAAGAAATTCCCGAAGAAGGCGGATTTTTTGTGAAATCAATCAAAAGAAATTCATCAGATATTTATAGAATTAAGATTTCAGAGTAAATTTAATTTAAACTAAAATGAAGAAAATTATATTGATTCTTTTGGCTGTTTTTCCGTTGTTAATGTTTTCTCAAAAGAAAAAAACAGGTAATTCAAAAGAAATTATAGAGATTAAAAAATTTCAGACAGATTTAAATAAAGAATATCTCGATAAAAAAGAAACACCTTTACGTGGAGATAATTATACAAATTTCAAGCAACATCCGTTCTTTCCAATCGATTTGAAATATCGTGTAACTGCGAAATTTGTTAAAAATGATAACCCTCAACCTTTTGATTTGCCAACTTCTTCAGGAAAGTCAAAATTATATCAGGAATTTGGTAAAGCTACTTTTTCATTAGACGGAAAATCTTATACTTTGACTATTTATCAAAGTTTAGATTTAATGAAAATGGAGAAATATAAAGATCATCTTTTTCTTCCTTTCCGCGACGAAACCAATCAAAAAGAAACTTACGGCGGCGGGAAATATATGGATTTAAAAATTCCGAAAGGCAATTCGATTGTTTTAGATTTTAATCAGTCTTATCAGCCTTTCTGTGCGTATAATGCCTATGATTACAATTGCCCGATTGTTCCCGAAGAAAATAAACTTCCTGTGGAAATCAGGGCAGGAGTGATGTACGACGATATTTATCATCATTAAGTTATGGTGAAATTACAATTTTTTGAACCAAAAGATTTATCTGAATTAAATTATAACTTAGATGAAATTCAGGCGCAATATTCTTCGTTGCCAAAACAGGCTTTGGAAAAAATTGAAGCAAGAAATCAGAACGACGACTTTTTTGCTTATCCGATTACAATTTTTTATAATGAAAAGGTAGCAGGATTTTGTGTTTTAGATTTTGGTGATGACAAACTTCAAATGACGGATAATTCTGATGCTGTTCTGCTTCGTTCGTTATCAATAAATCCTGATTTTCAGGGAAAAGGAATCGGAAAATCTGCCATGATTGCGATGGACGATTTTGTTAAGCAGCATGATAAAGATTGTAATGAAATTGTTTTATCCGTCAATGAAAGAAATGATTTAGCTTTTCAAATTTACTTAAAACAAGGATACGTTTATAATGGCAAAAAAATAGACGGTAGAAGTGGACCGCAGTTTGTGATGTCAAAAATTTTAGATTAAATTAAAATTAAACAATAAGTTTGGCGTGATACTTTCAATTGATTTTAAACATCATAAAATCAAAATATGGAAGTTTCATTAAGAAATCAAGTCGCCATTATTACCGGTGCATCAAGCGGAATCGGAACCGGAATTGCAAAATCAATCGCTTCAGCCGGAGCAACGGTCGTTATCAATCATTCATCTGAAAAATCTAAAGATGAAGCCCAAAAAGTTTTAGACGAAATTCAGGAAAACGGTGGAAACGGAATGGTTTACCGATGCGATGTTTCCAGAGAAAATGAAGTTGTGAAAATGTTTGCAGACGTAATTTCTACTTACGGAACGGTTGATATCTTAATTAATAATGCAGGAATTCAGAAAGATGCAAAATTCATCGATATGACAGTTGAAGAATGGGATGCTGTGATGGGAGTAAATCTTCGTGGACAGTTTTTATGCTCAAGAGAGGCTATTAAAGAATTTCTACGCCGCGGAATTGATAAAACCCGTTCCGTTGCCTGCGGAAAAATAATTCATATCAGTTCAGTTCACGAAATTATTCCTTGGGCAGGTCATGCGAATTATGCTGCAAGTAAAGGTGCAATAAAAATGTTGATGCAGACTTTAGCTCAGGAACACGGTGCAGATAAGATTAGAGTCAATTCAATTTGTCCGGGAGCAATTCAAACCCCAATTAATAAAGATGCGTGGGAAACTCCTGAAGCGATGAATGACTTGATGAAATTGATTCCGTATAACAGAATCGGTCAACCTGAAGATGTTGGAAATCTGGCGGCTTTCTTGGCGAGTGATTTGGCTGATTATATTTCAGGAACCAGTATTTTCATCGATGGTGGAATGACTAGTCTTGAAAGTTTTTCAAACGGTGGATAATCTATTCAAAAATCTGCTGAATAATTTCAAGTGAATTGGGCGTTTTGAAATCCGTAATGTGATAATGATAATAAACCAGCAAACTATCCAGAAAATTCTTCCTTAAAACCTGTGGAATTTTAATTTCATAAGGATTTGAAGAAGATAAAATCATTTTCCAAAGCATGGAATTTTCGCTGTCGAAGAAATGATGAGTTCCAAGATTTGAAAAAGTTCCGGTTTCTGGATCAAGATAATTTCCGTCTCCTAAAAGTGGTGCAACGCCCTGGATTTTTAAAATTTTAATTAAAAAAATAAGATGTGAGCGATAATTTTCCAAGCTCAATTGGTGAATAAATTCATCGATCGCATTAAATATTGCCGGATTTTTATTTTCATGTCTCAAAACCTGATTCAGAAAATCTGCAATAAAAAATATCACCGTATTGGCTTTAATATCTGTGTAGACATCATTTATTTCCACCATTTCAAATTTTGAAACAGTTTGAATTCCGGTACTTCTTCCTGAGTTAACAGAAAAATTGAGTTTATTCAGTGGAAGTAAAAAAGCTTTTTTCTTGTTTTTTTTGCTGTAAATTCCTTTCAAAAAATACGTTTGAAAACCATCTTCTTCGGTAAAACAATGAAGAACTGCATCGTTTTCGCCATATTTTATAAATGAGAGTAAAAATCCTTTTTGAGAAGTCATTAATTCACTACCGCTATTTTTGCTGTAGCTTTATCTGAGCCGTCTTCATTGGTCATTAAAACAAAATAAATTCCGGAAGCAACTCTTTTTCCTTTTTGGTTATTAAGATTCCATTCGTAATATCCGGTTCTTGCAATCGCAGAATGCACAAGATTACCTGCTGCATCGGTAATTCTGATATTTGTTTTTTCAGCTAAACCTTTAATCGTTACATTTCCTTTAAACTGAGAATAAACGACAGGATTCGGATATACCAAAACGTTCCCGAAATTTGAAGTTACATCTGCCACATTTCCTTGGTAGGTTACAATACCATCAAAAGTTACAAAATAAACTTTTCCTGTTTTCTTATCTACTTTAATATCTGTTACGGTATTGGTCGGAAGAGGAGAATTGTCTTTTGTGAAATGCATTATGGTTTGTTCTCCCGAAGCTGATAGATAATAAACGCCACCATCTTCTACAGATACCCATTTTTGATTTCCACCATCAACTTCAATCTGTAAAATGACAGAATCTCTGAAAAGCTCTTCAGCCAGATTACCTTGTTCTATAACAATAGGTTCTAACTGTGGATCATTTTTTACTTCACTCGCAGCATTTGGAAGAATCCTTAATCCGTTTTGAGCGCCAATCCAAGCGTCACCAGATTTATCCATAGAAAAAGAAATTGAGGCATCTGGAAGACCATTCGATTGATCTAGTAAATATTGGGTGTCATCAGAAAGACTTGCTGTTTTTTTAGTGTCATAAACTAAAAAATTAGTTGTTCTGGGTATAGGAATCCACAGTAAATCATTGCTAAATACTGGAAATTGTACTCCTGCACTTGTATTAAGATCTTTCAATAAAAAACTGTCTGTAGTTCTGTCATAAAATGCTAAAGCCGCAGACGAACCAGAATAAGCAATTGTTGCAAAAAGATTATTTTGATCATCCGAAGTAAAACCAACAGGTCTCTTACTATATCCATCCGGCGCTCCTAAATCGTAACGTTTTACAAAATCAAAATTCTTGGAGGTGCTATTGTGTTTCATTTTGTAAATACCGTGTCCTCCCCATGGTGATGTAAAATAATTAGTAAAAAAGACATCCGAAGTATTTGCGGGATCTGGAAAAGCATCAAGGACATTAAAGGGAGTAGTACTGCCTACAAAAATGGAAGGATAAACCCATTCTGTACCTGTGAAATAATAAAATCCCGGATTTTTTGGGTTCGCTTGCGATTCATTATAACCATTTGCTCTTGCTCCAGTAGAAACTAAAAGTTGATTCTCATTAAATAATCTAATTTTATAAGCATAATTGAAATACGGACCATCAGGTTTATAAATAATATTGTCTTCAGTTTTTACTCCAGAAAGTACAGTTCCACCATAAACTTTCGAACCAATTGTTGTGGCAGTATTGCATTCTTCTCCTACTGTAGCAGTTCCTGTAGGGTTTCCGTTTGTATTATAAGTGTAAATTCTTGCGCCATCAGTAACAATAATATTACTTGAATTGACAACAACATCATTAATACCTCCAAAAGTTTGAGTTATAGGAGTTATGGTTCCGTTATTGTAAACATAAGCTGTATTTGCAGATGAAAATGCCAAAGTAGATTCAGAATCTATATCTATAAAATTTCCTGCCATTTCTGTCGTCCATGTCGAAAACACAGGGAAAGTGGTATTCAATTCATGAGTTTTTAGTCCTGTATTGGTTACAGAAAAAACTTTATTTCCTAAGATTGTTGCCTCATTACTTGCTTGAAAAACTCCTCCGGTGATAAAAAATGCAGAATCACCAAATTCTTTCTTTTTTAAATCAAAAATAGAAACGCCATAACCTACGGAAACAGCTGCTCTGTCTCCTGTTATAGAAATGTGATTGATTTTTTTGCTTCCATTATAGCCGGTTGCAATGGGAATATCCACTACATAAACCACACCTTGTGGTGTAATTACATCCAAAGATCCGTTTTGATAACCCACTAAACCAATTTTCGTTTGTGGATTATAATCAAAAGCAGAAATTTTCACATCGTGAAGGCCATTTGCTTTTGAAAGTTTGGTGATTTCTCCTGTGGAAATTGTATAATAAAAAATCCCGTTTTCTGTGGCGGCAACGATTTTTCCGTTATCTTCTTTCATCGCCAAAACATTGTTGTAAGAAAACAAGTCTGCCCATTTTTTTGAAGAAATATTTTGTGCATTTACAAATTGTAAAGCTGCGAAAATACCAAAAGAAAGTAGTGAGATTTTTTTCATATTATGCTATTATACTGCTGTCAATTGCCTGGTTGTTCCAGGAAATCTGTTTTATATTTTTATTTGAATCAAAAAAGAAATCTATTCTGCCTAAAAGAAGTCCGGCCCAACCAACTTGATTCACCAAAACTTTTTTACCTTGTCTGTTAATAAAAGTTTCAGGTTCGGGCATAAAAGTATGGGTGTGGCCGCCTAAAATTATATCAATATTTTCAGTTTGAGCCGCTAAAATTTTATCACTAATTTTTTCAGGCTCACCTTTGTAAGCATATCCAATGTGTGAAAGGCAAATAACCAAGTCGCATTTTTCTTCATTTTTCAGAAAGTTGGAATAATGCTGTGCAACATCAATCGGATTGTTCCAAATTGTTTCACCATATTGCTTTTTACCAACTAAACCTTCAAGCTGAATTCCGACTGCGAAAATTCCTACTTTGATTCCGTTTTTGTTGAAAATTTTATATTGAGAAGTTTTTCCGTCTAGAATAGTATTTTTAAAGTCGTAATTCGAACAGATAAATGGAAATTTAGCATTTGGTAACACTTTTAAAAATCCATCCAAACCATTGTCGAAATCGTGGTTTCCCATTGTTGAAGCATCATATTTCATCATTGACATCAGTTTAAATTCCAATTCGCCTCCAAAAAAATTAAAATATGGGGTTCCCTGAAAAATATCTCCGGAATCCAACAATAAAACATTGCTTTCTTCACTTCTGATTTTCTGAATTAAAGTAGCTCTTCTCGCAAAACCACCTTGATTCGGATTTTTGGTGTAACTTGAATCGAAAGGTTCAATTCGGCTGTGTTGATCGTTCGTATGAAGAATTGTAAGTTTTTTGGCATCTTTAAATGGATTTAAATCTAAACCTTCTGCCATCATCAAATTAGGAGCTAAAGACATTGCTAAAGTTCCACCACCTATTGTTTTTAAAAAACTCTTTCTATTCATTATTTCCCGATAAAATTTAAACGAACTTCTTCTTTAGGATTGATTTGCTGATTTTTCTTAAAATATTCAATAAACAAATCTCTTAGTTTAATTCCCGTAGGAATCGATTCTCCTCTGCTGAAAAATTTCATATTGTCACCTCCCAAAGCCAAATAATCGGAAGTTGCCACATAATAATCCTGATTAGGATTTACCGGCTTTCCGTTGATTAAAGTTTTAGAAACCTGTTTATTTTGAGTTTCAATGTATAAATGAGACACAGGATTATTCGTTTCATTACTAGCATAATAATCAAAAAGTCCCTGCAAATCTGAACCTTTGAACTTTACAATAATCACTTCATTCTCGAAAGGCATTACTTCAAATACATTTTTAAGCATAATATCTCCCTTCCCAATTGTAGTACGGATTCCTCCGATATTAATAAGAGCGGCATCTACATTTTTGTTCAGATTAGCTTTCGCCCAAACATCGGCTCCATCAAATGTAAAGTCGGCTAAAAGATTTCCCAAATTACTGTTGTCGCCCTCTTTTGTTAAATCTACTTGAGTATGAGAGATTTTCTGATTCATCTCTTTATTGAGTTTCAACGTGTAAGGTTCGATAAATTTGGCAAATTCTTCGTCATTTTTCAGCTCATTATTAATGGAAATATTTTTTTGAGTCTCCACGTTAGCTACCTGTAACGAAGTCGTTTTACAGGCAGTAAGCGAAACCAAAGCAATTCCTAGTAATAAGAATTTATTTTGCATAATATCTTTTAGTATATGCAAATATAATTATATGTATAATAAAACATCAGTAATTATTATAAATTCTTATCTTAAATTATTAAATTTGGAGAAAATAATTTTAACAGATGAGCATTTTAAAAGGAGTTGGTGTAGCATTGGTTACGCCCTTTAATGAAGATTTATCCGTTGATTTTGACAGTTTAACAAAACTTGTTGAGTACAATATCGAAAACGGAACCAATTATTTAGTTGTTTTGGGAACTACAGCAGAAGCTGCAACGCTATCTACTGAGGAAAAGAAACAGGTAGTAGATCACATCATTAAAGTAAATAATAAACGTCTTCCATTGGTTTTAGGAATCGGGGGAAATAATACGCTTGAAGTTAAAAAACAGATTGAAGAAACAGATCTTTCAGATTTTACGGCTGTTTTATCGGTTTCTCCTTACTATAATAAACCTAATCAGGAAGGGCTTTATCAGCATTACAAAACTTTAGCTTCTACCGGAAAAAATATTATTATTTACAACGTTCCGTCAAGAACCGGACAAAATGTTGAGGCAGAAACAACTTTGCGTTTGGCAAATGAATTTCCAAATTTATTTTTAATTAAAGAAGCAGCACCAAATATTCTTCAGTATTTTGATGTTTTAAGAAAAAAGCCTGAAGGTTTCAACTTGGTTTCCGGTGACGATGAATATACACTTCCTGTAACTTTAGCGGGTGGGGCAGGAGTGATTTCCGTAATCGGACAAGGTTATCCGAAAGAGTTTTCAACAATGGTTCAACTGGCTTTTGATAAAAAAGTGGATGAAGCTTATGAAATTCACAACAAATTGGTAGAAATCACAAGATTGATTTTTGCTGAAGGAAATCCTTGCGGAATTAAAGTGGTTTTAGCCGAAAAAGGATTGATTAAAAACTATTTAAGACTTCCTTTAGTTCCTGCTTCAGAAAGACTTTATGCAAAGATTAAAGTTGAAATGGCGAAAATTTAAGAATGTGAATTGTCACTTTTGCATTGCAAGTGAATGGTGAGTTTTTCATTCATAATAAATTGACAGTTAATAAATATAAAGTGAAAGGTATTATGCTTTTCACTTTTTTAGTAATATTATAGATTATTACAAATAAAATCATAATGAAACTAATCAAAGCAACAGAACAAAATATTCCCTTAATTCAGGACTTAGCTAAGAGATCTTGGGAAAATGCCTATGCAGAAATTCTTTCAAAAGAACAGATGGAATATATGCTTAATACGATGTATTCTGAAATTGAAATTTCAGAACATTTAAAAACTCCAAATTACCATTATTATCTTGTTTTTGATGAAGTTTCAAATGTATTTGATGGTTTTTTAGGCTACGAAAATCATTATGAAAACCAAACGACAAAATTGCATAGAATCTATCTTGTTCCCGAAAGCAAAGGAAAAGGTTTAGGTAAAAAAACGCTTGAATTTTTAAATGAAAAAGTAAAAGAAAGCGGGGATAATCGAATTATTTTAAATGTCAATAAATACAATTCAGCGAAGAAATTCTACGAATCTCAAGGCTACAAAATTTATGATGAAGGCGTTTTTGATATTGGAAATGGATATGTGATGGATGATTATTTGATGGAGAAATCGTTTTAAAAAAGAAATTACTTTTTTATGAAATATCTGTTTTTAATTATCACAATTTTTTTATTTGGCAATTGTTTTGCACAAAATGATTTAGAGCTTAAAATAATTAATGGCACGATTAAAAAAGTTTCAATATTTGATAACAATAATATCGTTTATACTCTTAAAAATGTTTCGGATAAAAATTACTTAATTATTTTAGATTCTGAAGAATTCAATGAAGCTGAGGAATACTATGTGGAACCTAGATTTTTAGGGCTTCCAGATTATTATGTTTTTGAAAATAATGTGTTGCTAAAAAGTGATTACGCATTTCATAACGGACAAAATAAATTTGATGTAGATAACACTCATGTAGATTTTAGAAGATTCGAACAATCATTTTCTAAATTATTTAGTGATGAAGATTTGGAAATCGCATTCCGAATTAGTAAAAATATTATAAGGTTAAAACCGGGAGAGGAAAGACATTTTTCGACAAAAGTAAATTTCCCAAGTTATAAAAGTAGATTTATAGATTTGAAAAATAAATCTGAATATTATTTTCAAATCAGTCTGCAGACTCCAAAAGAGATTGTTGAAAAATACTATCAACCTATTAGAGATAAAAATAATAAGGATTCAATTTTTGTAGGACAGATATTTTCAAATAAAATTCCTTTAATTTATGAGGTTTACAACCATAAGTAAATTTGGACTCTACGAAATCTTACTCCACTTATTTTTCCCTTTATAATTCTGTAGATAATAATTCTTAATAATCTGATGCTCATTTCGTGATAAATGTGGGTCGGTTTCAAGAATTTTCTCGACTAAACTTTTTGTGGTTTTAATAATTTGCGCATCGTTTACCAAATCAAGTCTTTTAAAATCTACAACACCGCTCTGCTGAGTTCCTAAAATATCGCCGGGACCACGGAGCTGCATATCAACTTCAGAAATTTTAAAACCGTCATTCGTTTCGGTCATTGTTTTAATTCTCGTTCGGCTGTCTGCCGATAATTTATCCGACGTCATCAGAATACAATAGCTCTGTTCGGCGCCTCTTCCAACGCGTCCTCTCAACTGATGAAGTTGCGACAAACCAAATCTTTCAGAGCTTTCAATAACCATTACAGAAGCATTCGGAACATTTACGCCCACTTCAATTACGGTTGTTGCAACCATAATTTGCGATTGTCCGGATGCAAAATAATTCATCGCAGCATCTTTTTCAGCAGGTTTCATTTTCCCGTGAAGCATGGTTACGTTGTAATTTGAAAAATTATCCATCACGCTCTCCAAACCTTCCATTAAATTTTTATAATCTAAAGTTTCAGATTCTTCAATCAAAGGATAAACGAAATAAATTTGCCTGCCCTTTCTTATTTCTTCATGACAGAAATGATAAACATACGCTCTGTCTTTTTCTCTTCGATGCGCGGTGACAATCGCTTTTCTTCCAACCGGCATTTCATCAATGACCGAAACATCAAGATCAGAATAAAAACTCATCGCCAAAGTTCGTGGAATCGGAGTTGCGGTCATCACCAAAATATGTGGCGGAATTTTATTTTTAGCCCAAAGTTTAGCTCTTTGAGCAACACCAAACCGATGTTGTTCGTCGATAATTGCTAATCCAAGGTTTTTAAATTTCACTTTATCTTCCAAAACTGCGTGCGTTCCAATTAGAATTGAAAGTTCACCGTTTTCAAGTTCTTCATGAATGATTTTTCTTGCGGAAGCTTTCACCGAACCAGTCAAAAGACTGACTTTAATTTCCGTGTCTTTTAGTAAATCTTTAATGCCGTTGTAATGTTGTTGAGCGAGAATTTCCGTTGGAGCCATCAAGCAGCTTTGAAAACCATTATCTAAGGCAATCAGCATTGTTAATAAAGCGACCATTGTTTTTCCCGAGCCAACATCTCCCTGCAAAAGGCGGTTCATTTGAATGGGCTTTTTCATATCAATTCTGATTTCCTTTAAGACTCTTTTTTGAGCATTGGTTAATTCAAAAGGAAGATGTTTTTCGTAAAATCCGGTAAAAAAATCACCTACAATTGGGAACGGATTTCCAATGGATTGCGTTTTGTGATGAAGTTTTTTTAAGGCATAACCTAGCTGAAAAAAGAAGGATTCTTCAAATCTCAATCTGTTATCTGCTTTTTCAAAATGTTGCAGGTCTTTCGGGAAATGAATATTCAGAAAAGTCTGTTGTCTCGACAGAAATTGATAATGTTTCATCATATATTCAGGGAAATTTTCCTGAATTAGATTCGGGATTTCTCTGCAGATATTTCTTAAAACATTTTGAAAAAACTTTTGGTTTAAGCCTCTCTTGCTGAGTTTTTCTGAACTGGGATAGATAGGTTTTAGCCTTGTTTCGGTTTCCTTATCTTCTTCAGATTCAATTTCAGGATGAGGCATCGAAAATTGGTTGTTAAAAACATTAATTTTCCCGAAAATAAAAACTTCCCGATTGACCGGAATTTGTTCTTTTAACCATTTTGAATATTGAAACCAAACCAAATCCATCGTTCCGGTATGATCATTAAATTTTGCCGAAAGCCTTTTTGTTTTTCCGTTTTGAATTTCCTGGATGGAGGTGATTTTTCCTTTCAACTGAACTTCAATGCTCGTTTCCTGAAGTGTTGAGATTGTGAGAATTTTACTTTTATCTAAATATCGAATCGGGTAAAAATTAAGAAAATCTTCAACCACAGAAATTCCCAACACATTTTTGATGAGTTTGGAACGTTCGGAACCGATTCCTTTTACAAATTCTATGGGAGTTTCTAAAGTCAAAAATAAATTTTTGAAGCACGAATTTCGTGAAATTTAAGCAATAAAAAAAGCTTTCGATTTTGAAAGCATTCGTATATGGATTTACTCTCGTAGATTATGCGGATTGGACTGATTTTTTTGCTGAATTAAATATAGAAAGTGGATTAAAATTAAATAAAAATGTTTTTGCCACGAATTCAAGAATTATTATCTACCTAATGAGAAATTAGAAATTCATACCTCAATTGATGGCCATACATAAAGTCTTTATTCTTTTATTTTAGACTTAAATTTTTTCTGATAATCTTCCCACTCTTCTCGAGACTTAAATTTTTTGTGCAAATCGTTTGAGATAAAAACCAAATAAGGCTCCAGTTCTTTAGCCGACAATTCACCTTGCAACATCGTAATGGGACGGCCTGTTTCATCTAAGAAGACTGTAGTAGGAACCGCATTTACATTCATAAATTGAGTGAATTCGTGAAGTGAATTTCTTCCTTTTTTATGAGAGGTATTTTCGTTGGAAAACTTTCTTCCGAAAATTTCAATCGTTCTTTTATCTTCTGTATCAAATTTTACAGGATAATAATTCTCATTTAAAAATTCTGAAATCACAGCGTGACCAAACGTTTTTTTATCCATGATTTTACATGGTCCGCACCAATCTGCGTAAAAGTCAATCAGAATTTTTTTTGGCTGATTTTTTTGAGCATTTAAAGCTTCTTCAATCGTCATCCATTTTACCTGTGCAAAATTTAAACTGATAAAAAAAAGACAAATAATGCTTATTATTTTTTTCATGACTGATATTTGAATTAAATGATCAGGAAGTATTATTTTACTTCCTGCATTAACTTTTTCACGAACGGAGATATCAAAATTAATACCACACCGGCAATTAATGCATATAATGCTAATTGTTTGTAACCTTCTGTATAAGAAATTAATGCATCATAATTGGTAGAGCCTTCTTTGGCTGTTGCCAAACCTGCACCAATAATTCCAGCTACATATTGCCCATACGCTGAAGCAAGAAACCACATTCCCATCATCATTCCCTGTAGGTTTTTTGTGGAAAGCTTGGTCATAATAGATAATCCGATGGGAGAGAGGCAAAGTTCTCCCAAAGTGATAACCAATAAAGCGATGGTAAAGAAATTTAATGATGTGATACCTTGTAAATCTGCGAAAAATCTCGTTGCGAAAAGTACATAATACCCTAATCCCAGGAAAATAAATCCTAAACCGAACTTAATGATGGTATTGGGCTCTATTTTTCTTTTGTTCATCCAAATCCACAATAATCCAAGAAGTGGCGCTAAGAAAATAATGAAAAATGCACCTCCGGAATTATTTACACCATTTGGATCTAATCCTAGAAGATCTTTATTTAAATTTTTTGCGGCAAAAATACTTAGTGAACCGCCACTTTGCTCATAAATCCCCCAAAACAGAATCGAAAATAAGATGAAAACCAAAGCTGCCCAAAGTTTTTTACGCTCGGCTGGTGTTACTTTAGACATTTCATAAAATAAATAAATTAACGTTAATGGACCGACAGTCAACATGAAATAATCTGTATATTCCGGAACGGAAACCATCGTCATGATAATCGGAATAAATATTAATGATAAAATATACACTCCATACTCTTTGTATTTAGAGATTGGTGCAGATTTTATTTCGTTGTCAGGATGTCCTGGCTGAAGCCCGATTGTTCCTAAACTTCTTTGAGTAAATACGAAATTAATCAAACTGATAACCATTACAATTGCGGCCAAACCAAAAGCAACATTCCATCTCATACTTTCTGAAATAATACTTCCGAAAAGTTCGCCTTTACCGATAGCTATACATAAATATCCTCCGAGTAGTGCACCCAAATTAATTCCCGCATAAAAAAGAGAAAATCCTGCGTCTGCTCTAGAATCATTGGGTTTATAAAGCTGACCGACCATGGAAGATATATTTGGCTTAAAAAAGCCTGTTCCTACAACTGTAAAAGCGATTCCTAAAAAGAAAAATTTGTGCGGATCTGTAGCTAAAATCAAACTTCCTACAATCATTAATAGTCCACCCCAAAAAAGTGATTTCCTGAAACCTAAAATTTTATCAGCAAAAAGTCCGCCTACAAAGGTAAAAGCATAAACGAAAGCCTGAGTTGCGCCATATTGAAGATTAGCTTCTTTTTCATGAAAATTGAGTTGTGAAATCATAAAGAAAACCAACATTCCGCGCATTCCGTAGAAGCAAAAGCGTTCCCACATTTCGGAAAAAAAGAGTGACCAGATTTGTTTTGGATATTTTCCTTTGAAGTTTTGGATTTCGTCTAAAGTTAGGTTCATTGATATATTATGTTGTTTGAAGTAATAATAAATTTAATAAGTAATATTTTGAAATTATTATCAAATTATAATTTACTAATGTAAAAAAAACCTCTGAAAAAATCAGAGGTTTAATTATTATTTTGAAAATACTTTTTATTTTACACCGTGCATCATTCTGCTGATGAATTTGCTTAAAAGTAAAAGTAACACTCCACAAACGATTACAAATCCTGAAATGTAAGTGAAAACTTGTCCAGCTCCTAAAGTTTCTACAATTGAAGCCAAGAATCCCCCGATAAAGTTGGCGATTGATGAAGATAACATCCAAACTGCCATCAAGATTGATGCTAATTTTGGTGGGGATAATTTAGTAACCACAGATAGTCCTACAGGTGAAAGACAAAGCTCACCAATAGTGTGAAGCAAATAAGTCATAATCAACCACATAATTCCTGCTTTGTTAGCAATATCAGCGATATCTCCGTTTGCATTACGCTCCGCAACAGCTCCAAGCATAAACCAGAAACCTAATCCTAAGATAATCATACCGACACCCATTTTCACAGGAGTGGAAAGTTTTCTTCCTAATTTAGAACTCCAGAATATCGCAAATAATGGCGCTAATGTTACAATGAAAATCGGGTTAACTGACTGAAACCAAGATGTTGGGATTTCAAATCCGAAAATAGTTCTATTAATAAATTTATCTGTGTACAATGATAAAGATGATCCCGCCTGTTCAAAACCAGCCCAGAAGAATACCGCAAACAAGAATAAAATAAAGATTACTGTAATTCTCTGTCCTTCTTCTGGTTTTGTTAACGGCTGTCCTGTTACCGGATTGATAGATTGCCCTTCAGTTGCAGCTTTATCTTCAATTCCTGTTGTTTTAACAGGTTTTAAACCTAAATTCCCTAAATATTTTTGAGCAAAAACATTGAATACAACCTGTCCTAAGAACATTCCAACCCCTGCGGCAAGAAAACCGTATCGGTAACCATAAGCTACTGAACCGTCTGCATTGGTTGTTGCAAAAAGGTTATCCGTAAAATATCCTATAATGAAAGGTGCTAATAAAGCTCCTAGGTTGATTCCCATATAGAAAATAGAGAACGCCGAATCTCTTCGGTCATCACCATCCGCATATAAACCACCTACTAAGGTTGAAATATTAGGTTTAAAGAAACCATTTCCAAGAATAAGTAAAGCTAAACCAATATAAAGGCCTGTGGTGTTATTCATTCCGAACAAAACAAACTGACCAATCATCATCGTAATACCACCAATAGTAATGGCTAAACGTTTTCCTAAAAATTTATCAGCAAGCCAGCCTCCGATCAATGGTGTGAAATAAACAAGCCCGGTGAAATAGCCATATAATAGAGTGGCATTCTGCTCATCCATTCCTAATCCTCCTTCAATTAATTTCTTAGTAAGATAAAGGATCAAAATTGCACGCATTCCATAATAAGAAAAACGCTCCCACATTTCGGTGAAGAACAAGAGGTACAAACCTTTAGGATGTCCTGTCTTCTGTACTGTATCCATATTTTGTTGTTAAATTTTTGTTAAGACTGACAAATATAGTTTTTTTTGTGTTTTTGACAAGGTTTTAATTTTATTTTAAACAAAAAAGCTGCAGAAGAATCTGCAGCTTTGGTTGTGTAGAATGATAGAAGAATTAGTTAACTCCTTTTTCTTTCATTATTTTATTTAATCTTTTTAAAATAGATAAACCTAAGAGTGTCGCTAAAAGTAACAGTCCGAAATTCACAATGAAGAAATTTGCTTTGTTGTCATAATCATACCAGAAACTTGCTAAAACTCCTGAAAGTTTATTTCCGATAGAGGTTGAAAGAAAAAATCCTCCCATCATTAAAGCGGTCAATCTCGGTGGAGAAAGTTTTGAAACCAATGATAATCCCATTGGAGAGAGACAAAGTTCACCCACTGTAATCACTCCGTAAGCTGCAACCAGCCATAATGCGGATACTTTTACCAATCCGTTTTGTCCGGCATAAACAGCTCCCACCATTACTAAACAGGATAAAGCTGAAATGAATAATCCTAAAACGATTTTTGAAGGAGTGCTTGGTTCTTTTCCTTTTCTTCTAAGCATCATGAAGAATGCTACCACTACTGGAGTGAGTAAAATTACCCAACCAGGATTGATTGATTGGAATAATTCGGTGTTGTAAAGATTTACTTTTTCGGTAGGGTTTGCTTCTAATTTTGCTTTATCTGCTTTAGAAACATTTCTGAAATAAATATCTTTTCCTTGTTCTTTTTGTGGTTTTCCAGAAGCATCTTTTACCGTTTGGTATTGGTCGTCGTAAACCGAAACTTCTTTATCCTGATAATCTTTTTTATCAACTAAATAAATTGCTTCTAAAGGCTTTTCCACAGCTGCAGGAACCGTTCTTTCAGTATAATAATTTGCCCAGCGTGTTAAAGCTGTTCCGTTTTGTTTGAAAACTGCCCAAAACATTAAACTTACGGCAAAAATTGCCAATAATGCTCCAATTGGTTTTTTGTCCTCTGCATTTGCTTTTACATAGAGCATCACGTAGAAATAAATCACAGGAATACAAGCAAAAATAAATGCATCGGTACTGTTACTTCCGAAAATGTTGCTTCCGAAAATATAGCTTGGTAAAAACCATCCAATTAATCCGAAAATTACAGCAGGTAAAAATACTTTTATTAGAACATCAGAAATTTTGGTATCACCTTCCTGTGCAGGTTTTAAAATATTTGCCTGAAGAATATGTCGTCTACCAATGGTGAAAACCAAAAGTCCGACAAACATTCCGACTCCAGCAGTCATAAACGCAGGTCCCCATCCGTATTTGTTACGCATAAAAGCAGCGATAATATTACAGACAAATGCACCGATATTGATTCCCATGTAGAAAATATTGTAACCGGCATCTTTATTGGCTTTGTAAGGTTCTTCGTTGTATAAATTTCCTAATAATGTAGAAATACTTGGCTTGAAAAAACCATTTCCAATAATTATTAAAGCTAAAGAAGCGTAAAAAAGAGGGAGTTCTTTGAAAAAACCGACTCCGAGATAACCTAATCCCATTAAAAAACCACCAATATAAATGGCTTTGATGTATCCTAAAACTCTGTCAGCTAAAAATCCACCCAAAAACGGAGTAAGATAAGTCAATGCGATAAAAGTTCCGAAAATATCGTCTGCATTTTTATCATCAAAAGCAAGTCCGCCTTTTTCGCTGTCAATCATATACAGAACGAAAATTCCCAGGATAAGGTAATAGCCGAAACGCTCCCACATTTCTGTGAAAAATAAATAGGGAAGGCCTTTTGGGTGTTTGGTTTTCATGAATCAGATTTTTACAATTTCACAAATATAAAATATTTAATATAATAATTGAATTTTATTAACTTTGAGTAAAATTTAGTGATATGGATGTTACAATTGAACAAATAGAAAAAAATCTAGAGTCACTTCCGAAAGAATTTTTTGGGCAGGTGAACGACTATATCGATTTTCTGAAGTCAAAATATTCTGAAACGAAAGTTGTTGAAACAGATTGGGCGGAGAATCTAACAGATTCTCAAAAACAATCCATTGAGAAGGGAATTAATGATATTAAAAATGAGAAGACATATTCTCATGAAGAAGCAAAACAAAAAATCAAACAATATCTCTTTGAAAAGTCAAAATAATGGAAATTGTTTGGTCAGATGAGGTTTTGCAAAACTATTTTCGGGTTTTAGATTATTTGTTCGAGAATTGGACTGTTAAAGAAATCAAAATTTTTGAAACTAAGTTTGATCGATTAATAACAAGATTAAAAACTCATAAACAAATTTGTCCTAAATCTTCACTCTTGAATTATAGAAAATGCTTAATAGATAAAAATAATTCTCTGATTTATCAGGAAGTCAATCATGTGATTTTCTTAGTTGCCATTATCGATGACAAAAGTTCACATCAATATTAAAAAAAACACTCAAATTTTGAGTGTTTTTTTACTTCTATCTTCCAGTCCTATTAAAGGTTTTCCAAAATAAAATCCGTCATTTTCTGGTACAGTTGAGGTCTTGTCTGTCCACCATAAATGCCGTGGTTTTTATCAGGATATGCCATAAATTCAAACTGTTTTTTGTTTTGAATTAAAGCTTCAGAAAATTCCATAGAATTTTGAAAATGTACATTGTCATCAGCCGTTCCGTGGATTAAAAGGAATTTCCCTTTCAACAAATTAGCATAAGTTGTAGGTGAATTTTCATCATATCCTGCCGGATTTTCCTGTGGAGTCAACAAAAATCTTTCGGTGTAAACAGAATCATAGTATCTCCAGTTTGTTACCGGTGCAACAGCAATTCCTGTTTTGAAAACATCAGCACCTTTGGTCATTGCCAAACTCGCCATGTAACCTCCGAAACTCCATCCAAAAATTCCGATTCTTGTTTTGTCGATATATTTCTGAGTTCCCAACCATTTTGCAGCAGTGATCTGATCTTCAATCTCGTATTTTCCTAAATTTTTATAGGTTACTTTTTTAAATTTAGCTCCTTTAAAACCTGTTCCACGTCCGTCAACACAAGCGATGATGTAACCTTTTTGTGCCAACATTTCAAACCAAAGCGCATTTCCGTTGTCCCACGAATTCGTTACCTGTTGCGAGCCGGGACCCGAATACTGGTACATGAATAAAGGGTATTTCTTATTCGGATCAAAATTTTTAGGCTTAATGATCCACGCATTCATCTGATCTCCCGCTGTATTCGGAATCGTGATAAATTCTTTCACTGAAAAATTATCAGATTGTAATTTCTTAAGTTGGTCATCATTGTTTTGAAGTTCTTTCAACTGCTTTCCGTTTCCGTCTTTCAATACAAAAGTGTAAGGTTTTGCTGCTGTAGAAGATGTTTCAATGAAATAATTGTAATTCTTGCTGAAGTTTGCGGCATTGTTTCCTTCTGCATTTGAAATCAACTGCGATTTCCCATTCTGGATATTGATTTTGGAAACTATCTTATTGATACTTCCTTTTTCTGTAGTCTGAACAAATATTTCTTTAGATTTTGGGTTGTAACCATAATAATCTGTCACTTCCCAATTACCTTTTGTAACCTGCTTTTTCAATTTTCCATCTTTATCGAACCAGTACAAATGACGGAACCCATCTCTTTCAGAAGCCCAAAGGAAAGAATTGTCTTCCAGAAACTCTAAAGTCACATTGTCTGTGTCGATCCATTTATCATCGCTTTCGGTAAATAATTTTGTTGCCTGACCCGTTTTTGTGTCGACTTTTAAAACATCGGAAGCATTTTGAGTTCTTTGTGAAGTAATTAAAACGATTTCATCTGGATTTGACGTCTGAATGACATTCGGAATGTAATAATTTTTGAAACTGTCTAAATTAACTTTCGTTTTTTTACCGTCTGCTAAGTGATAAATATGCGCTGATGCAACAGAGTTTTTTTCTCCTGCTTTTGGATATTTATAACGCATTTCACTTGGGTAAAGCGACTTTCCGTAAATTGGAATGTAGATTTCAGGAACGTCGGTTTCAACCAATTTTACAAATAGAATATCTGCTGAATTTTTCGTCCATTCATACAATCTTGCGTGACCGAATTCTTCTTCATACACCCAATCAGCCAATCCGTTTAATACTTTATTTTTTACACCATGTTGCGTAATCTGAGTGATTTTTCCTGAATTTAAATCCTGATAAAATAAATTATTATCAACAATGAAAGAAATTTTAGTTGCATCCGGAGAAAATCTTGGTTCCTGAACGGCTTTTCCTTCATTCAGACTTGTCGTTTTTCCGGTTTTTAAATCTTTAATATCATAATTCCCTAAAAAAGAATGCCTGTAAATCGGCTGACTCTCTTTTAAAAGAAGAATTTTAGACTCGTCATCAGAAAATTCATAGCTTTCGAAATTCCCATCGACTAAATTTCCTTCTTTTTGAGAAGTTTTATAAGAATATTTTGCAATTCCACCTTGTTCGATGACCAAATAATTTTCACCGTTTTTCATAGATGTGATTCCGGCAATGCCTTTTCCACGGTAATATCCTGAGTAGATTTTATCTAAAGTAATTTCCTGAGCGGTTACATTGTAAAATGCTGCGACAACGCTAAGGGTAAGTAAGAGTTTTTTCATTTTTTAAAATAAAGGAATTCAAAGATAACAATTTTATCAAATTCATTTAAAAAGCATTTCAATATTATAATTTGGCAGAAAAATTGAATGTATTCTTTCATATTAAATTAATAATTATGGAAACGAATACACATGATAAGAAACTGAACAAGTATGAACTCGAAGATCAAATTGTTTACACTGGTTTTTCAAATTTTACTGATGCTGAAAGATATACACAAGAACATAACGGAACTTTAGTAGAAGTAGCTTTTAAAGATGGAAATGATAATCCCCAAATTACTTCGGAAGCTGGTTTGATTGAAAAAAAACTTCACTATTTTGTGGAAGCAGGACCGGAATATAAATTCATCCATTCTTCTGATCCCGGTTTTAAACAATACGCAGATGAACTTCAGAAAATTAAGGCTAATCAAGATAAAACAGGGCCTGAAGAAAGATATTTTGCAAGTTTTGAAATTGAGAATGCAGAAGATCCGATTATTGTAATTAAAAATGACCATTTAGAATCTGTTACTTCAAGAGAACGTTCTAAATATTTAAAACACGCAGATGTTTATGAAATAGGTGTTTCCACAGCTAAATCATAATTACATTTTTTATAAATAAAAAAACCGTGAATCAATTTTCACGGTTTTTTACTTTTTTATTTGTTGTACATGATAGAGTAATATTCATCTGCCATTCTGTCGCTGTTGAAATTTTCTTTCACATCTTTCATAGAATTGTGCTGAATTTTTCGCCATTTGTCAGGCTGATCGTAATAAGTCGGAAGAATTTCGTTTTCCAGGATTTCATATAATTTATTCAGATCATAATTATCCTGTTCGTAAATGCTCATATTTAAATAATCTGCCTTTGGAACAACAAAAGAGTTTTCGCCGTGTTTTGCAAACTCGGGAATCCAGCCGTCGTCAGTTGAAAGATTTATTGAACCGTTCATTGCAGCAGTCATTCCTGAGGTTCCTGAAGCTTCTCTCGGAACTCTTGGATTATTTAGCCATAAATCTGAACCTTGTTTTAAAGATTTACTTAACGAAAGTTCATAACCGGTAAGAACCGCCATGTTTTTGTGATTTTTGCTTTCTTCTACCAAAACATTGAACATGGAAATCGAAGAATAATCCATCGGATAAGGTTTTCCTGCCCAAATAATCTGTACCGGATATTTTGGATTGTTTAATAACTGTCTGAATCTTTCTTTATCGTGCAAAAGCAAATCTGCTCTCTTGTATCCTGCAAATCTCCTCGCCCAAACGATGGTGAAAATATTCGGATCAAATAAATTTCCTGTTTGATCGGCTACAATTTTAAATAATCTTTTCTTTAAAATTTTCTTTCTATAGTCGAAAAGAGTGTCATTGTTTTCATCTTTAGAAATATATAATTCTTTGTCGCCCCAATATTTAAAATCCTGAGCATTTGTGATTGATTTAATTTCACAAATTCCGGGATATTTGCTCCACATAGCTCTGGAAACTTCACCGTGAAGTTTTGAAACTCCATTCGCAATTCTTGCCATTTTCAAAGCACAAAGTGAATGGTTGAATAATTCTCCATCTGATCCCTCGATTTTTTTAGCTTCTTCCATACTTAAACCTGAAAAATAAGACATGTCGTAGCATAGTTTCAGATTGTGCTTTTCATTTCCGGCTTCTTCGGGAGTGTGTGTCGTGAAAACCAGTTTCTCTTTTACTTTGTGGATATTTCCATTGTATTTTTTCAATAAATGAAATGCAGCGGGAAGTCCGTGAGCTTCGTTCAGATGATAAACATCTCTTTCGAGATTCATTTCATCTAAAAGTTTTGCACCACCCTTTCCAAGCAAAATATATTGAGCCAGTTTTGTAGATTCGTTGGCGTCGTATAATCTATGACAGATTGTTTTTGAAATATGATCGTTTTCCGGAACATCAGTTGACAGGAAAAACATGGGTGCAGTATTGAAAATTTCGGGATCAAGATACCACACTTTTACCCAAACTGGTGCGCTGTGAATTTCTATCTGAAATTTTAAACCTGTATCTTCCAGGAAACTGTACATTTTTTTTGTCCAGGTTGGCTGTAAAGTCTGGTCGTGGTTTCTCGCCTGATCGTAATAACCGAATTTCCATAGAATTCCAATTCCGATAAGATCCTGATTAAGATTGTAAGCACTTCTCATGTGAGAACCTGCCAAAAAACCAAGTCCGCCAGAATAGACTTTAAGAACTTGCTCTAAGGCAAATTCCATTGAAAAATAGGCAACTTTTTTAGTGTATTTTGGGTTGATGCTGAAAGGCATTTGAAAATTTCTGAAATCCATTGTGTTGTGTGTTATAAGTTATTGTGGTTGTTATATTGGATTTGAGCTCAAAAAGCTAAACAAACCCCCTACCGCGACTGTTGATAATATAAAAAAAAGAATTAATAAACTGAGTATATAATTTATAATAACTTTCGCTAAATCGAATTTAGAAAACAATTGTAATATTGTCCAAGTTAATGATGCAAAAACAAAAAGATTTGATAAGAAAAGAATTCCAGGAATTATTCTATTCAATAGTTGAAATGTAATTGTAATGAGCATTAACTGAATTACACAAAAGGAAATTATTAAAAGCCATTCAAAATAATTGTACTTGCTCATTTTTTTAAATGGAATATAAAATGCAAAAGCCATTATTGGAATTTGTATTAAATATATTAAAGTAAAATGTTTAGAAACCCAATTAAAAGCAGGTCCAAACATTTCGATCACCTTTTTTTGAATATCAGTGGGTTTTTTATCACCTATCAATGAGAATTCTACATATTTGTCATGATATACATAATGGGTAATCAAAACCATGACAGTAGATAAAATAACAATATAAATAATAGGGCTGAAATGATTTTTCCTTTTACCCTCTAAATATTCTCTGATCATAATTCCAGGCTTTGTAAATAAAGCTTTGGTAGTATGTATAATACCGCCATCAAGGTGTAATATTCCGTGAATTAACTCATGAATAACATAATGTAAATTAATTTTGTGAGTATCTGTGTTTTGTCCGCATTTTGAGCAGAATTTATCACCTTCATTTAAACTGTGATGGCAGTTTCTACATTCAGCATGAGTAGCATCCATAAATAAGAGTTTATTCAAAGATAAAAATTCAAATGAAGAATTAAATATTAAATGAAGTTTAAATTTTTATTTTTCAGTAAACCTATACTTTAATTTCATATATTTAATACGTAAATTTTTGATAATCAAAAACTTTCAGCATAATCGTGAAAACCATGTGTTATTATTAATCTTTAAAAAACCACACATGAAAAAAGCTTTTTCTGAGGAAGATTTAATTAAAAATCTGAGCTTATATTATCTCAATCGGCATTTGAAAAAAAAGCCGATGGAAAAGTATCACCAAAAAATTGATGAGTCTAAGCTTCATGACCGTGATAAATACAAGAAAAAAGCAGAGATTTTATTGCTCAATTCTTTTATGCATCATTTTCCGGAAGTTACCTTTGAGAATCTTACCTGCGAAAGTCCTGACTTCATCGCAAAACTCAACGACAAAAAAATTGGTATAGAATTGACTGAAGTAATCAATCATCTTGAAATGAAAAAGATGGAGAGTAATTTAAACAAGATTTTCCGTCAGGCTGAAATACTATTAGAACAAGAAGACACTACGAAATATCGTGGTGTTTATTTTTTAGAATTCCATCCAAATATCAAATTTGATTCTTTAGAAAATCAACAGGAAATTATTTTAAATATTTATAAAAGCATTAAAAAAGGAAAACCTTTTGGATGTGTAAAATCTCTCAGGAAATCTTCCCATCGCAGAAATGTTTTTATTACTTATGAATACAATATGAATCTTTTTGATGAATTGTGCTCTGAAAAAATATTAGAATTAATCGAAAAAAAGAACGAAAAATTCCCTTACTATGATACTTCAGTCGATGAATGTTGGCTGGTTATTGTTTCAGATATGAACTCACTTGCATCGAGATATACTTTCATTCAAAATAGAGAACATTTAAGTGAGGTAAAAAGCCCTTTTCATAAGATTTTTCATCTTGAAAACCTTTGTGGTAATATGACGAGCATTAAATAGTTTTATTAATTTGATGTAAATAATTTAATTAAATAAGTTTTTTATTAATAAATATTTTGTTTTTGTCAATATTTGGTGATTTTAATTTAAAATTGTTATATTTGATGTACTATTAACTTATAAACCAAATTAGACATGAAAAAAACTCTACTTTTTATTCTTTTTTGTATTTCCCAGACTTTTTATTCCCAGGCAGATTGCGCTACAGCTTTAGCCGTTTGCGGAAATTCGAGTATTACTTATAGTCCTACAGGAATTGGCTTGGTCAATGAAAATTTGGGAGGTTGCTTAACTTCGGGAGAGCACAATTCCATTTGGTACAAGCTTACGATTGCAACGAGTGGAACGCTTACATTCGATTTGGTTCCTACAAGTTCAGATGCAGATTACGATTGGGCAATCTATGGACCGAATGCTACATGTGGCAGTTTAGGTTCGCCAATCCGATGTAATGCAGCAACTGTAATCGGAGTAGGAGCTTCTACGGGAATGAATATGACAAGTACGATTACAAATGCAATAGGAGGTTCTTCCACACCATATTGTATGTATATGGATGTGGTTGCAGGACAAACTTATTATTTATATATCGATAACTGGGTTGGAGCAGGAAGTACAGCAACGGCTCCTTTTTCTTTAACTTGGGGTGGAACAGCAACTTTAGCGTCACCTTTTACAAATCCTGCGCTGCAGCCAAATCCTTTTGTTCCTCCAGGAATTCCAGCTGCAAATCCTGCAGATCCTCGAGAGATTCTGATTTGCTCAAGTCCTGCTTTGTTTGATTTCAGTACTTTGACTGCAGGAATTTTAAATGGAAATCCTAATTTTACAATTTCTTATCATACAACACAAAATAATGCGCTTTCGGGAGCAAGCCCGATTACGGCACCTATAATTGTTAATACAACCACTACTTATTACTACAGTATTCATTATGAAGATCCTACAAATCCGAATAATGCTCTTAATTCATGCCGACAAATTGGTGCTTTTAAATTTAAATTAGGAAATATTACGGCAAATGATGTAACTATTTTTGCCTGTAACAATAATAAAAAAGGACAGGGAGTTTTTAATTTAACAACAGCGAATGTCTATTCTGGTTCGTTAAGTGTTACAACTACTTATTTCCCAACTTTGGCTAATTTGAATGCAGGAACGGGACTGATTAGTAATCCTTATCAGCATGAATCTGCTGAAGGAACGGTTTATGCTTTGGTAAAAACTGGGGATGGTTGTTCAGATATTGCCGTAATTACGCTTAGTTTTTATCCTGAAGTTGTGGTTAATGATACTACTTTAAGATTCTGTACGATAGATCCGGATCTTAAAACTGCATCTTTCAATCTTTCAACAGCTAATGTAACGTCACAACCAGGAACTACAAAAAAATATTACCCGTCGCTTACAGACGCAACAAATGATACAAATGAAATATCACTTTTCACAAATTATATTTCTCCAAATGGTGTTGTTTATGTAAGGGTTATCAATGCAAACGGATGTTATGGTATTGCTAAAATTACGTTGGAAGTAATTCCTTTGGTTTATTCTACGGTTTTAAAAGATAAAACCATCTGTATTGAAGACAGAACGACTTTGGATGCCGGAGCAGGATTTAGCGGATATGAATGGAGTACCGGAGCAACAACTCAGACTATTTCTGGTGTTGGTGTCGGAACTTATTGGGTGAAACTGAAAACAGGTGACTGTATTGCTCTTCAAACTGTAAAAGTGTATCCTTCAGAACAACCTGTAATTACAAGTGTTGATATTTCTAATACAACAGTTACAATTAATGCAAATGCAGGTACGGCTCCTTATAAATATTCGATGGATGGAATTTTATGGCAGGATTCTAACGTGTTTACGAACATTAAAAGAGGTGATCATAAAATTTATATAAAAGATTCTTATGACTGTGAACCTATTGAAATTGGAATTGTAGTTCCAAATCTTGTCAATGTAATTACTCCAAACGGCGATGGAATTAACGATATTATTGATTATTCAGCTTTGGCAAACAAACAGAATTTAATATTTAATATTTTTGACAGATACGGGAACAAAATTTTCCAGGCTGATAAATTCAATAATTATAAGTGGGACGGAACTTCAGGGAATAAAAAAGTTCCTACCGGAAGTTACTGGTATTCTGTGTCATGGAATGAAAATGATAAAAAAGGTACGCCAATTAAATATACAGGTTGGGTATTAGTGAAAAACAGAGAGTAATTAATGAGGATTAAATATAAAAGCAGAGCCATCTTGAGAGAGATGGCTTTTGTTAATTAAAAACTTTTGTGTCTTTAAAATAATCGGAGAGGTAGAGGATTTTTCCACAGTCTGAAAATTGTACAACAGTGCAAATTTCATTGCTGTGAGTTTCCCTTCCTGTAAGATTTCCAATTGACGAAGTTTGATAGAAATATTTATTGTTTCCTAGATGAAAAATTTCTGCAACATTCCATTCAATTTTTTCATAACGTCTGAAAATTGCCCTAAACAAAGCTAAAATACGATTCTTTCCAGATATTTCTTTTGAAGGTGGAATCCAGATTACAGTTTCATCAGTAAACCATTTTTCAAGCTTTTCAATATTCAAGGAATTTAAATCCTGCATAAAATGGCTTATCTTACAATTCATAGGCTGCAATTTACCATTATATACGTGAAAAATGCTAAATTGGTTTTAAATTAACTAAAATGCAAGATTTATTTATAAAACGTTTCGAGTACTACAAAATGCTTGGTGACAAATCATTTGAGCGGCTTTCAGACGAACAGATTTTCTGGCAATTTAACGAAGAAAGCAATTCAATTGCAATTATTGTAAAGCATATTGCAGGAAATATGTTGTCGAGATGGAGGAATTTTTTAACAGAAGACGGTGAAAAATCCTGGCGAAACCGTGACGAAGAATTTACCAATACTTTCAAAACAAAAGCTGAGGTTTTAGATTATTGGGAAAAAGGCTGGAAGTGTCTTTTTGATGCTTTAAACGAAATTAATGATGAAAATTTATATTCAATAATTTACATCAGAAACGAACCTCATTCAGTAATTGATGCGGTTTTTCGTCAGTTGGCCCATTATCCTTATCATATCGGGCAAATTGTTTTTATCGCTAAAATGATTAAAAATAATGATTGGAAAACACTTTCCATTGCGAGGGATAAATCTGATGATTTTAATTTTGAAATGAAAGATAAATTTAGATAAGTTATCGTGAAAAATTTTTAATAAAGAATAAAAAAATTGTCTCTGATTGCTTTTTAGAAAGGAATATCACAGATTTTCATTCCGCTTGTCAATTTATTTCCCAACTTCCTTACAAGATGAATTATGATAAAGTAATATCAGATTTGCAAAAAAATAATCAAGTTGAAATTAATCCTTTGTCTCCGGTTTGCTATCAAAACAGTCCGGAAATTCGTGACGAATACAAACAATAGATTCAATCGATTTACTATTCATATTAAATTGATTATCTTTGCACCCACAAAATTCAGGAACAATAAATGTCTCACTTTCATAGAACTGCCGCATTTCATACCCTTGGCTGCAAATTAAATTTTGCGGAAACATCCACTATTGCCCGTCAATTAACAGATGCTGGTTATAATAAGGTAAGTTTTGATGATAAAGCAGATGTTTATGTAATTAATACTTGTTCGGTTACAGAAAATGCAGACCGTGAGTGCAAACTTCACGTAAAACGAGCAATGAAAGCCAATCCTGAGGGTTTGGTGGTGATTGTTGGATGTTATGCACAGTTGAAACCTGAAGAAATTTCACAAATCTCTGGTGTTGATTTGGTTTTAGGAGCCAAAGAAAAATTCAATATTCTAAGTTATCTTGATGATTTGGAAAAATCTGAAAGCGAAGGGATTGTACATTCATGTGAAATTGAAGAAACAGATTTTTTCATTGGAAGTTATTCAATTGGTGACAGAACCAGAGCTTTCTTAAAAGTTCAGGATGGGTGTGATTACAAATGTACCTACTGTACGATTCCTTTGGCTAGAGGAATTTCTCGTTCAGATACTATCGAAAATGTCATTAAAAATGCTAAAGAAATTGCGGCAAAAGACATTAAAGAAATTGTTTTAACTGGGGTAAATATCGGTGATTATGGTAAAGGAGAGTTTGGTAACAAAAGACACGAACATACTTTCTTAGATTTAATTTCAGAGTTAAATGAAGTTGAAGGCATCGAAAGAATTCGTATTTCATCGATCGAGCCGAATCTATTGAAAGATGAAAGCATCGAACTAGTTTCTAAGAGCAAAAGTTTTGTTCCGCATTTTCACATTCCTTTACAATCGGGAAGCGATGATTTATTGAAAAAAATGAAACGTCGTTATTTAACAAAATTATACAACGATAGAGTTAATAAAATTCGAGAAGTAATGCCTGATGCGGCAATTGGTGTAGATGTAATTGTCGGTTTTCCAGGAGAGACTGAAGAATTGTTCATGGAAACTTTTAATTTTCTAAATGAACTTCCAATCAGTTATC
This sequence comes from Chryseobacterium luquanense, assembly GCF_026460945.1. Classification (GTDB taxonomy): domain Bacteria; phylum Bacteroidota; class Bacteroidia; order Flavobacteriales; family Weeksellaceae; genus Chryseobacterium; species Chryseobacterium luquanense. The sequence goes on along the minus strand of NZ_JAOVZV010000003.1, from coordinate 197,001 downwards.
TACATGTTTTCACCTATTCTGAAAGAGAAAATACCGAAGCTGTCGGAATGGATGGAATTGTTCCGATTCCTGAAAGAAAAAAGCGTAACAAAATGCTTAGAATTTTATCTGAAAAGAAAAAGATGGCATTTTATCAAACTCAGCTTGGGAAAACACTTCCTGTACTTTGGGAACACGAAAATAAAGACGGAAAGATGTTTGGTTTCACAGAAAATTATGTGAGAGTGCAAAAAGATTTTGACCAATCTTTCGTTAATCAAATTGAATTCTTAAAATTAGAAAAAATCCTGTCAGATGGCACGGTTTCTGTGCACTCTTCCTACGAAAGTTTTTTAGCGAAAGCATAGTCTTTCTGCTAAATTTCAACTAAATTTATTCTTTAACATTTTTAAATCTACATTCTTATGAGAGATAAGTTTTTATCTTGGGGAATTGTATTGGTATTGGCTACCTTTGCAGTGTCACTACTAATCAAAGCACACTATTGGATTCCAACACTTTTGGCAGCCATTTATATTTTAGGTGTTTACAATGCCTATCAAACTAAACACGCGATTTTAAGGAACTTCCCCGTTTTAGGGTATTTCAGATATTTTTTTGAGGGAATTTCTCCTGAAATGCAACAATATTTTATCGAAAGAGAAACGGATGGGAAACCTTTTCCGAGAAATCAACGTTCGGCGGTTTACAGAAGAGCAAAAAATTTAAGTGATACTGTTCCTTTCGGAACTCAATTGGAAGTCAATCATAGAAAATATGAAGGAATCAAGCATTCTATTTATGCTAAATCTCCAAAAGAAGAACTTCCAAGAGTTTGGGTTGGAGGCGAACAGTGTACGCAGCCTTATCATGCTTCATTATTCAATATTTCGGCAATGAGTTTTGGAGCATTAAGTGACAGAGCTCAGATTTCTTTAAATAAAGGAGCAAAAAAAGGAAATTTTTATCATAATACAGGAGAAGGTGGAATTTCACCGCATCATTTGGAAGGAGGCGATCTTTGCTGGCAAATCGGAACTGGATATTTTGGTTGCAGAGATGAAGAAGGGAAATTTAATCCTGAATTATTTAAAAAATATTCTACGCTTCCTAATGTGAAATTAATTGAAATTAAATTATCTCAAGGTGCAAAACCCGGACATGGCGGTGTTTTGCCAGGAGTGAAGAACACCCCGGAAATTGCTAAAATTCGTCACGTACAGCCAGGTCTTACGATTATTTCTCCGCCTTCTCATTCTTCTTTTTCAAATGCTGCAGGATTATTAAATTTTGTCAAACAATTAAGAGAACTTTCAGGTGGAAAACCTGTTGGATTTAAATTATGCATTGGTGATACCAAAGAGTTTGAAGATATTTGTGTTCAGATGAATGTTTTGAAAATCTATCCTGATTTTATTACAATTGATGGAGCGGAAGGTGGAACTGGAGCTGCTCCACCGGAATTTTCAGATGGAGTAGGAATGCCTTTAGAACCCGCTTTGATTTTTGTCAACAGAACGCTGAAAAATTATAATTTAAGAGATAAATTAAGAGTAATTGCAAGCGGAAAAGTTCTGACGAGTTTAGATATCTTGAGAGCTGTCGCAATGGGAGCAGACATGTGTAACAATGCGAGAGGATTTATGTTTGCTTTAGGCTGTATTCAGGCATTGAGATGTAATAATAACAACTGTCCGACCGGAGTTGCAACGCAGGATAAAATGTTGATTAAAGGATTGGATGTTACTGATAAAGCAGAAAGAGTTTATCATTTCCACAAAAATACTTTGCATACTTGTAATGAATTAATTGCTGCAGCAGGAAGAAGTTCTTATGAAGAAGTTGATGCATCTATGTTTATGAGAGGTGATGAGTTTGAGCATCTTTCAGATAAATATTTCCCTGATATTTTAGGAAATGTGAGATAAACGGAAAATAAAAAACGGCTTCAAAATATTTTGAAGCCGTTTTTATTATTTTTTTTGATTGAGATTATTGTTGATCTGCAGGTCTCGTTTCTGTGTGATAAATCTGGAAATTAAAAATAAAGGTTATGTTTTTAAGTCCGTAATAATTTTCATTTCTTGCAAAAGCAGCTTTCGAAGGAACGATAATTACACCTTGTAAATTAGGTAAATCGCTATTTGGAAGATTTTGAAATCCATTGAAATATTTTAATCCTTCTTTTAATCCCGGAATTTCATAATAACTACGCGGTTTCGCATCTGTAACGATATTTTTTTTAGCGTAATAAAATGTGGGGTCCGTATAAGGAGATCCGCTTCCGTCAAGGGTGTTAAGTAGACTTCCGTAAGGATTTAAAGATACATTTCCATCTGTTTCTGTTGCTAGATAATAATTAGCTCTCATCATTGTTTTAATAAGACTAGCTGTAGTAAGTGAGCTTGAATCTGTATTTATTGCTACTCCAGGATTAGGTTGAGCTCCGTCTCTTTTAATATAAATAACTCCGGAAGGCAGTGTAACTGGGCTTAGCTGAGAAAGCTTTTTTTCATTATCATCAGAAGTATCTGTGCTGCTGAAAGCTTTAATATTTCCTTTGGAATCTAAGTAGTTGTTATCCATAAATTTCTGAATAGCCTGCTCATCATAAGAGTTTCTTACATTGATATCTTCCGGTTCTACGAAAGTTTCCACTTCATCATCCTTTTTACAAGCTGCGAAACACAATGATCCTGCAAGGATATACAAAAATATTTTTTTCATTTAAAAAACTTTAATTACTTTACAAATAATATAACGACAAAAGTATAAAAAATTATGAGAATAGATAAATTTTTGTGGAGTATTCGTTTTTATAAAACAAGATCGGTGTCTGCGGATGAAATAAAAAAGAACAGAGTTTCTATCGGTGCATCGGTTGTGAAGTCCTCAAAAGAAGTGAAAGAAGGAGATGTTATTAAAATTCGTAAAAACCAAATTGAGTATAAAATTAAAGTAATTCAAATTCCTAAAAGTAGAGTAGGAGCTAAATTGGTTCCGCTTCATATAAAAGATGTTACCGATAAAGATCAGTATGAGCAATTAATGATGCGCAAAATGTCTCAGGAATATTACAGAAATAGAGGAGAAGGAAGACCTACCAAAAAAGACAGACGAGATATGGATGATTATGTTGGAAACGATGTCACCGCAGATTTTACAGATTGGGATGATTTCTTTGGTGAAGACGGAAGTGATTCTGAAAAAGAAGATTAATTTAAAACAGAAAGCTCTAGAGATAGAGCTTTTCTGTTATTTCTGTGATGATGTCTTCAGGATTTTTATTGTCTGTATTGATGCTGAATTGAGCTTTTCCGTAAAAATTATTTCGTTCAAATAAATGTTTTGCAATAAATTCAGGCAAATCTTCATCAGAAATGTTTGCGATTAAAGGTCTTTTTTCTTTTTGTTTCGAAATTCTTTCTGCTAAAGTTGAAATTGAGGCTCTCAAAAAAACGCTCTTTGAACTATTATTAATAATTTCCATATTGTTATAATAAGCCGGAGTTCCTCCTCCCAGGCTCAAAACGATGTTTTCCTGAGTGGCTAAGATTTCCTCCAAAGTTTCTCTTTCCAGCTTTCTAAAATAAATTTCTCCCTTTCTCTCGAAGATTTCGGGGATTGTCAATTTATTTCGCCTGGAAATTTCTTTATCTAGGTCAATTAATTTGAAATTTATTTTATCGCTTAATATTTTGGAAATGTGAGATTTGCCACTTCCCATGTATCCGACTAGTGAAATTATCATGAATTTATTTTAAACAAATTTGCGAAAAAGTTTTGAGATAATGAAAAAAGTCCTATCTTTGCACCACTAAAAACAAGGGACATTACTTACGATGAAAACTTGATAATAAAGTGACCGACTCGGTAGCTCAGCTGGTAGAGCAATACACTTTTAATGTATGGGTCCTGGGTTCGAATCCCAGCCGGGTCACTAGCAAAAAATCTTACAGATTTGTAATTTTTTTGCCTGCGTGGTGAAATTGGTAGACACGCCATCTTGAGGGGGTGGTTTCCTAAGGATGTGCTGGTTCGAGTCCAGTCGCAGGCACTGCAGAAAAAAAATATTTGATTAATTATTGATATTATATAAAAATAATTTTATATTTGTCGTCGTTAATTTGATGTGACCGACTCGGTAGCTCAGCTGGTAGAGCAATACACTTTTAATGTATGGGTCCTGGGTTCGAATCCCAGCCGGGTCACAAGTTTACTGAAAAGTAAATTTTTTTCATATTAATATTTTGTGATTTGGTGTTCAAAGGCTTCCCTACGGAAGCCTTTGATTTTTTATCTCAGTCCAAATGCATATTGTCTATTAATCGTACTCCGTCTACATTAACTACGATAAATGCTCTGTACGAATTTTCGTCTTCTTTTTTGACGATTTCTTTTAAAGTGTTTTCATCAGCAATTAAAAAATATTCTAATTCCATATTTTCCTGATTAGCGAAAATTTCACTTACTTTTTCTTTTATTTCAGAAATAGAAATGCTTTTAAACCAATCTTTAACTTTAATTAATGTTTCAAAAATAATTTTAGAATCATCTCTTCTTTGCTCAGACAGACGTTGATTTCTTGAGCTTAAAGCTAAGCCGTTTTCTGCTCTGTAAATATCAACTCCTTTTATATTAATAAGAAGCTGTTTTTTCTCGACCATTTTTTTTATAATAGCTAATTGCTGAAAATCTTTTTCACCAAAATAAGCATTGTCGGGTTTTACCTGCCTGAAAAGTTCTTCAACCACGGTTCCTACACCATCAAAATGTCCAGGTCTTGATTTTCCTTCCATTTCATTTTCCAATCCATCATAATCGTAGCGTTGACTTTCCGTTTTTTCTGGATAAATATCTTCAACTTGCGGAAGATAAACTGCATCAACCAAACCTGAGTTTTCAAGAATTGAGATGTCTCGATCGGTGTCTCTTGGATATTTTTCTAAATCTTCAGCATTGTTAAACTGTGTGGGATTAACAAAAATTGAAGAAATGACCAAGTCGTTTTCTTTCCTCGCTGCTTCATATAGAGAAAGGTGTCCATTATGCAGAGCACCCATTGTAGGTGCAAAACCTATCTTTTTGCCCATTTCTTTCTGTCTTTCAATGAAATCTTGTAGCGTTTTTTTATTTTTTAGAACTTCCATAGTTTATTTTAATAACAATTCAAAAATACTAAATATTAAAGAATTCATTTTTGGTTTTAATACATTAATATCAATAACTATCGTAAAAAAATGTTAATTAGAATAATGTTGAATGTTTTTTCGTAATTTTGCAAATTAAAGCATTATTTAAAATTATATAAAAATTATATGCCCAATCAGAAAATACTGTACATTACCACAGAGATGTACCCTTATCAGGAAGACACGAATTTAGCAGCGGTGGTAAACAAAATGGCACTTAAAATGCACCAAGAAGGCAATGATGTAAGAGTTTTTATGCCACGATTTGGACAGATAAGTGAAAGGAAATTTCAGCTTCATGAGGTGATTCGCCTTTCGGGAATGAATATTATTATTAACGATTTAGATCAGCCTTTAATTATTAAAGTTGCTTCTTTACCGGGGGAAAGACTTCAGGTTTATTTCATCGATAACGAAGAATATTTTAAAAGAAAACAATATTATTTTGATGATGAAGGAGTAGCGTATGAAGATAACGACGAAAGAGCAATCTTCTTTGCACGTGGTGTGATTGAAACGATTAAAAAACTAAACTGGGTTCCGGATGTTATTCATTTGAATGGATGGATGTCTTCGTTTGTGCCTATTTATCTTAAAACTTACTACAAATCTGATACTTACTTCAAAGATGCTAAAATTGTTCTTTCATTATATAATGAAAAGGATGCTCCTTTAGCTGGAAATGTAGGTGAGAAATTGAAATTTGATAATATTTCAGATTTAAATGCGTTAAACAATCCTAGCTTCGAAAGTTTCGTGATTGAAAGTATGAATTACGTTGACGATGTTGTGAAAGGTGACGAGTTCCTGAATGGTGAGCTTGACAAAGCATTTAATGAAACTTCTACTTCAAAGTCTGAATATTTGGATGTAGAATCTATCAGTAAACTATATTAATATACATTTTGATGATTTATAATATTAGAAAAATTTTCACTATCCTTTCTGTAATGGTTTTGGGTGGTGCATTAGTTTATAATTGTGAGCCGGAACCAGATTCTTTGGGTGAACAATTATTTTTAGACGGTGCCGCAAATGGAAATGAATCTTCTTATGATCTTATTGCTTATAATATCAAAAATAACGATTCCATAAGAACAGATGCTTTTAAGCTTTTGGATTTAATAAGTTCAAGCTCTACATCTTCTAGAGCAGTTTTAGGAGCATTTAATGAGAGCCAATTTGGAATGCAGAGAGCTTCTTATTTTACTCAGGTAAGATTGGCGACTTATAATCCTGATTTCGGGACTAATGCGATTGTAGATTCTGTAGTTTTGGTTGTTAAGCCTGTTTATCGTGCAGATTCACTTAAAGCAACTACAACAGATGAGAATTATATTTATCCTGATGGAAATATAGATGCAAAAAAAGTAGTTAGCACATATCCTATTACAAAATATGGAAAAGCTAAAAAAAGCTTAACGCTTGAAGTACATGAAGTATCAGATTTTATGAATGGCTTTAATGATATCGTGTATTCTAATAAGAAATTTGAAACATACACTCCTGTTCTAGGTTCAAAAGAAATTACAGATGGTAATGTAAGTTCTGTAACAATTACTAAAGATTCTGATAATTCAGCGTTGTTTACTTCTGCATCGCCTGCTGTAAGAATTAAATTGTCAAATACGGTTTTTCAATCTAAAATTATTAATAAAAAAGGACAGCCCGAACTGAATGATGTTTCAAACTTTATCAGACATTTCAGAGGATTAAAAGTTTCTGTAACTAATAGTGATGGTTATTTATTCCAAATTTATCCAAATGATATGGAATTAATCATGTATTACAAGAATGATTTAGTCGATGCTAATGGTGTAACTACAAGACCTCAGACGAAATACGCTTTTGATTTAAAAGCATCAAATATGCACTCTGGTTACTATGAATATGATAGAGCAGGAGCTGCAATTCAAACCTATGCTAATGGAAACACTACGACAGGAGATTTGAAACTTTATGCTCAAGGAATGGGAGGGAACTCAATTGGTGTAAAATTCCCGGTTGCTACAATTAATAAGCTTAAAGAATTGTATCAAACTAATAAAGCTGCTATTATCAGTGCTAAAATCAGAATTTACACAGATAAATCTCAATGGTCAAATGCTTATCCAAAACCATCTAGTTCAGATTTTACAATCGTACAAAGGGATAAAGATGCGGAAGGAAAACCTACAACAGCTTACACAACAGATTATACTTCATTGGGAGCTGCGTTTATTCCTGTAAGAGCTTATGATGTAGATAAAAATCCTGCTTATTATGATTTTACTGTAACACAATCTCTTAAAGATATCGTAGAATCTACTACTAATGTTGATTATAGTAATAGATATTTTAAAATTGACCTTTCTCAATTTTTACCAAATTCTTCTGGTGCTTTAGCTGGATATGCTTATACGTCAAGATCATTTTCACCTTTAAGAACAGTATTTGTTGGTTCAGATCCTACAAATGCAGATGATGATACAACTGTTACTCCCAATGAAATAAAACTGAGAGTAACTTACGGAACAAAAAAATAAAAAACTAAAAAATACTTAAAAAAACACTTGATTAAATTATGTGCGGAATAGTTGGTTATACAGGTTTTCAAGATGCCTATGATATTGTTATCAATGGTCTTAGAAGATTAGAATACAGAGGTTACGACAGTGCCGGAATTGTGTTGGAGAATGAAACCAACAGCTTTAGTGTTGAAAAAACTAAAGGAAAAGTAGATGACCTAGTTAATATTGCCAGTAATTTAAAAGGAACTGCGAAAATAGGTATGGGACATACTCGTTGGGCGACTCACGGTGTTCCAAGTGATAGAAACTCACATCCACATGTTTCAAATAATGGTAAAGTTGCTATTGTTCACAACGGTATTATAGAAAACTATGATACTATTAAAACAATGCTTACCGAAAAAGGGTTTTCATTTAAATCTGAGACTGATACTGAAGTTTTAGTTAATCTAATTCAGTATTTTACAGATTTAAATTCTGAAACAGATTTCCCTACAGCTGTAAGATATGCATTAAATGAAGTTTATGGAGCTTACGCAATTACTGTTATGCATGAGGATTATCCAGGGATTTTAGTTGTTGCAAGATTAGGTTCTCCTTTAGCAATCGGTATCGGTGAAAAAGAATATTTCATCGCATCTGATGCCTCACCTTTCGTGGAATTTACAAAAGAAGCTATTTATCTTGAAGAAGGTCATATGGCTACAATTTCTTTAGAAGGAGGTGTCGATATCAGAACAATTACAGATAACTCTAAAATTATTCCTGAAATTCAGGAACTTAAATTAAGCCTAGAGCAAATAGAAAAAGGTGGTTATGAGCATTTTATGCTTAAAGAAATTTTCGAACAGCCAAAATCTATTCACGATACAATGAGAGGAAGACTTATTGTAAATGAAGGCGTAATTAAGATGGCGGGAATTTGGGATCATATCGAAAAATTCAAAAATGCCAACAGAATCATCATCATTGCTTGTGGAACTTCTTGGCACGCAGGTTTAATTGGTGAATATTTAATTGAAGAATTTGCTAGAATTCCTGTTGAAGTAGAATATGCTTCAGAATTTAGATATAGAAACCCTATTATAACAGATAAAGACGTTGTTATCGCAATTTCTCAATCAGGAGAAACTGCAGATACTATGGCTGCTCTAAAACTGGCTAAAGAAAAAGGAGCATTTATATATGGTATATGTAATGTGGTAGATTCTTCTATTGCAAGAATTACAGATGCAGGATCTTATACTCATGCAGGACCAGAGATTGGTGTTGCTTCTACAAAAGCATTTACAGCTCAATTAACTATTCTTTCTCTAATTGCGTTAAAATTAGGTAAACACAATGGTAATTTGGGAAATGCTGAATTCATGAGTCTTATTTCTGAATTAGATGCTATTCCTAAAAAAATTGAAGAAGTTTTAGAAGCTACTCATGAGCTTACTCAGCATATTGCTAAAGATTTCATCCAAGCAACCAATTTCCTTTATTTAGGAAGAGGTTACAATTATCCTGCAGCTTTGGAGGGAGCACTTAAACTAAAAGAAATCTCATATATTCATGCAGAAGGTTATCCTGCAGCAGAAATGAAGCATGGTCCAATTGCTCTAATTGACGAAAACATGCCAATCGTTATCATTGCCCCTAAAAAAGGACATTATGATAAGATTGTAAGTAATGTTCAGGAAATTAAAGCTAGAAAAGGAAAAGTTGTCGCTGTGGTAAATAAAGGTGATAAACAAGTGAGTGAAATGGCAGATTATGTGATTGAAATTCCTGAAACTTCAGAATGTTTCTCTCCAATAGTTGCTTCAGTACCTTTACAGTTATTGGCTTATTATATAGCAGTGTACAGAGGAGCGAATGTCGATCAGCCAAGAAATCTTGCAAAATCTGTAACTGTAGAGTAAAAAGTACTTGGAAATAAAATAAGTTTAGATTTTTTTCGTTATTCTAAAAAAAATCTTAAAAGTTTCTTAAAAAAATTATATATTTACGGCTTAATTATAAAAATTAACATGAAAAGGATATTTCTTTTATTATTGTCTGCGTCGGTAGCATCGGTATCTTGTTCAGGTGGTGGATCTTCTTCTGTAGGGAAGCCAGGAACAAAAGGAGAATTGATACCTAGAGAAAAAACAAAATCATTTGTTGCACAAAGACCTTATGGTATGGTAGCAATTCCTGGCGGTTCGTTTATTGCGGGTATGGCCGGTGAATCATTTACCAATAATGGCGAAACTGCACCTTTGAAAACGGTAACTGTAGCTCCTTTCTTTATGGATGAAGCAGAAACTACTAATGCAGAATACAGGGTTTTCATTAATTATGTAAGAGATTCTATTGCTAGAACTATGCTTGCTGAAGCTGCCGGAGAAGGTGGTGATGGTAAAGGTAGAGGTCAAAGTATTGGTGATTACGCTTACTTAGCTAAAAAAGAAGAAAATCTTACACCGTATCAGGAATATCTTGAAGGCGCAGGAGGAAGAGATGATGGTTTTGATGCAAGCAAAAGATTAGACTGGAAAATTCCATTACATTGGAGTACATCTAAATATCCGGATGTAGAATATGCTGAAGTGTTAGAATCTATGTATTTACCGGCTTCTTCTAGAGTAGGTAGCGAAAGACTTATTGACGTAAGTAAATTAAAATACAATTATAAGTGGGGAGATATGCAGGCTGCTATCGCTGATAATGAAAGAGGTGTAAACTTCTTGAGAAGCGAAAGTATTGCAATTTATCCTGATACAACAGTTTGGGTAAATGATTTCCACTTTACTTATAACGAGCCATTGTTTGAGCAGTATTTCTGGCATAAAGCTTACAAAGATTATCCTGTTGTAGGGGTAACTTGGGATCAGGCAAGAGCATACTGTAATTTCAGATCTAAATTGAAGTCTGATTATAACGAAAGCTTAAAAAGAAGACAACAAAGACCTTTAGAATTCCGTCTTCCTAATGAAATGGAATGGGAATATGCTGCAAGAGGAGGTAAAGAAAATGCTGATTATCCTTGGGGAGGTCCTTATTTAATGGATGACAGAGGTTGTTATTTAGCTAACTTCAAACCAAAAAGAGGTAGCTACATGGAAGATGAAGTAAAAGGAACTTATACTTACACTGCTCCTGTAAAAAAATTCAAAAAGAATGGTTTTGGATTGTTTGATATGGCAGGTAACGTTTCTGAGTGGACTGTTTCAGGATATAACAATTCTGCATACGGCTTCTCTTCAACTTTGAATCCTTCTATTACAGCTAAAGCAGATAATAAAAAATCTGTGAGAGGTGGTTCTTGGAAAGATGTTGGTTATATGTTGATGAACGGTGCAAGAGATTGGGAAAGCAAAGATTCTGCAAGAAGTTACATTGGTTTCAGAACTGTACAAGATATTCCTGAAGCTGCTGTTAAAGTAAAAAGAGTTAACAGATAGAAATTCCTGAAACTATTTCAATATTAATTTATTTTAAAACTTAAAAAAAACTAACTTATATGTTTAAGACTAAAGATGCTTGGATGAATTTCTTCTATTCATTCGGTGCTGCAATTGTAATTCTTGGAGCTTGGCTTAAAATTACTCACATTACCTTGGGACCAATTAACGGTAACATCGCTCTTACAGTAGGGCTTGTAACTGAGGCAATTATCTTTATTATTTTCGCGTTTGACCCTCCAGCTGCTGAAGAGTCTTACCATTGGGAAAATGTTTATCCTGAATTATTGGATAAGCATGCAAATCCAAATCCTCTACATTCAAATATCTCTGCAAAGAACACTGGCGCTCAGTTTGCTGAATTAGAGAACTCTCTTTCAACTAAGTTAGACAAAATGCTTCAGGATGCTAAACTTGATGTACAATTGTTCGACAGATTAAGAACAGGTATCGATAAGTTTTCAAACTCTGTAGATCAAATTAACCAAACTGTTGACGTTTCTGCTTCTACGCACAAATATAACGATCAGTTAAATAAAGCTGCGACTCACATGGAAAGCATGAATGCTCTTTATGCAATGCAACTAGAGAACGGTCAAAAACAGTCAGATTTCGCTAAGAAATATGTTGACGATATGCAAAAATCAGCAGAGCAGTCTGAGAAATTTAATCAAGAATTACAAGGTTTAACAACTAACTTAAACAGCTTAAACAGAGTTTACGGTGGTATGTTAACTGCTATGAAGTCATAATCCTAACCATTAATTTAATCAAAAACTAAAGAAAAGAGAATGGCAAAAGGAAAACAGACTCCACGTCAGAAGATGATCAACCTAATGTATTTGGTGTTCATCGCAATGATGGCCCTAAACATTGATGTTGAAATCATCAGATCATACTATGACTCTACAAAAGCTCTTAATGAAACAAGATTTTTGACAGAGCAAAAAAATGAAGATATTTTCGAAAAAACATTAGAAGCTAAAGCACAACAAGTGCCGGATACTTATGCAACACCTTGGGAACAGTACAAAGCACTGAAAGCTAAGATTGATGTATTGGTAAAATCAGCTGAAGAAATTAAAGTAACGCTTAAAAAGCAATCTGACTTCCATGATAAAGATCCTAAAACAGGAAAAGACATGGATGTAAGTGAGAACTTCTCAGCATTAAATAATAACGAAGCTACAACTGAATATTTCTTTAAAGAAGGTGATGAGAATTCTCCTTCTGCAAAAGCTTTAGAGCTTAAGAAGCAATTGGATGATGTAAGAGCTTATATAGTTAGTACTTTTGGAGGTAACCCACAGTTATTGAAATTAGTAGATAGAGCAAACAGATCTATCATTGCTGAATATCCTGCTGGAAAATCTCCAAACGGTAAGACGTGGTTTCAGAATAAATTCTATCACCAACCGCTTATCGCTGCGATTTCTAATTTAGAAATTATTCAGAATGATGCAAGGAACGTACAATCAGATGCATTGGCATTGATGCTTCAGGAAAAAGTTGATGCAAGTATCAAATTTACAAGCTACGAAGCTATTGTTTCTGCTCCTACGGATGTTCAAGCTGGTAAGAAAGCTGAGGCAGTAGTTATGTTAGGTAACTATTCAAACAGCAGCAAAATTAGTATTAGTGGTGTAAGCAGACAAGAAAACGGTAAAGGTTACCTTCCTTTAAATACTGGAGGTATTGGTGAGAAAAAAATCGGTGGTGTAATTACTTTAACAGATGCTACAGGAAAAGCTCAGCAATTCCCTTTCACGCATACTTATAATGTAATCGCTGGTCCTCAACAGGTAAAACTAGAACAAGGTCTATTGCTTTCTGCTGATAAGATGAATGTAATGTATAGAGGATTGCAAAACCCTGTTTCAGGATCTATTTTGGGTGCAGATAATGCTCAATTATCATTAACAGCTTCAAGCGGAAATGTTTCAAGTGCAGGTAAAGGTAAATGGAATGTAAAACCAACCACTGGTAATACTATTAATTTAACGCTTTCAGGTACTGACCCTACAGGTAAGAGAGTATCTCAGGTATTTGAATACAGAATTAAAAATGTACCTCCACCACAAGGTCAGATGAGAGGACAAAATTCTCTTAGTATGCCGGCTACTTCAATCAAGAATCAAACCGTACAGGCAGCGATTCCAGATTTTGATTTCCCAGTTAGCTTCACTGTTACAGAATTTATGGTGAGAGTTCCTGGTAAAGCTGCAATGCTTGTTAAAGGAAATTCACTTGCTGATGCGGAAGGTTTATTGAAAAATGTTAGATCTGGAGATATAGTTTCTATTATTGAGATTAAGGCTACTGCTCAGGGGCTTGAAGGACCTGTAAAAAGAATCTCTCCAATCGTTATTAGTGTTCCATAAAATTAAAAAGCAATTATTATGAAAAAATATATTAGCAGTCTTTTAGTTTTAGCATCTGGGTTTGTATTCTCTCAGACTATTCTAAACGCTTCTTCTCCGGAAGAATTCAGACAGATGAGAGCTGAGAATATGAAAAAAGTGGGAGATACTGTTATTAGTAATAAAGTAACTCCTTTAGAATACGGTTTTGTAGATGAGAAAGACATCTTAAAAAGTATGACTGTTTGGGAAATTATCGATTTAAATGATAAAATTAATCAGCCATTTTACTATGACAATCCCAATGGACTTCTATCAAAAACTACAAGATCTCTATATTCGGTTTTATTGGATGGGGCGATGAATGGTAAAGTTGATGAAGTTTATGATGATGAAAATTTTTCAATTAAACTAACTCCGGAGCAAATAAAAGCTAGACTACAGAAAATCGTAACCAATGACGTTTTGGTTGATATTATTGCATCTGGAAGAAAACCTACTGAGCAAGAAATAAAGGAGAATACAGATGTTTTTGAAACTACAACAGAGAATGTTAAGGTTTTAAAAATTATGGGAATGTGGTTCATCGACAAAAGAGATGGTATGATGAAGTACAGACCTCTTGGTATTGCTGCAATGGGTCCTGATCCAGCTGTACAAGGTGTTTTTGATGCTGATGGTAAACCAATTGCCGGTAAAGATGAGTTAATTGATTTATTTTGGATTTATTATCCAAAAGCAAGAGATATTTTAGCAAACAATTATGTATTTAACAGAGCAAATTCGTCAGCGGATTTATCTTTTGATGATGTGATCAATGCAAGAAGATTTTCTTCAATTATTTACAAATCTAGCACAGGTACCGGAGATGGTACAATCAAAGATTATATTCCAAGAAATGCTGAAGAGCAATTGGCAGAAAGCCAAAGAATCAAAGATCAGATTCTTCAAATGGAAAATGATATGTGGAATTACTAAATTTCACTTGATATTTATAAAAAACCTGAGTACATTTACTCAGGTTTTTTTATTATGCAAAACGTCGATTACATTATCGTTGGTGATGGTTATGCAGCATTGTTTTTTGCTCATCAGTTACTTTTAAATAACAAATCATTTGTAGTTTTCTCAGAAGGCAAGAAAAGTGCATCTCAAATTTCGGCGGGTATTATTAATCCTGTTGTGCTTAAAAAATTTACCACATTTTGGCTTGCTCAGGAGCAAATAGACTTTCTAAAAAAGTCTTTAAAAGAAGTCGAATCTTATACAAATGAAAATTATTTAATTGAATCTCCCATTCATAGGATTTTTCATGATGAGAACGAACAAAAACTTTGGCTGAAAAAATCGGGTAATGATGATTTAAAAAACTTTTTAGACGAAAATTTTGATGATTTAACTATAGTAAAAAACGATTTTCACACAGGAAAGGTAAATCAGTCAGCACGGTTGAATGTTCAAGGTTTTTTTAATGGTTTACTTAGCTATTTAGAAAATAATGGAAATTTAGTCAAAGAAAAATTTAATTATCCTGATATTAACATTGCAGATTCAACATATATAGATTTTAAGTTTAAAAATATTCTGTTTTGTGAAGGAATGGGAGTGAAAAAAAATCCATACTTTTCAAATATTGAAGTGATTCCAAATAAAGGTCATCATATTCGAGTAAAACTTTCGGAATCTATTCCTAAAAATATTACGATTAAGAAAAAACACTTTTTATTTCCTTTAGAGAATGATCTTTATTTTTATGGCGGAACTTATGACCGGCAACAATTGCATCATGAAATTGACGATTCTGCCGTTGAACAATTACAAAAAGGACTTTCAGAATTTTATCCAAGTGATTTTGAAATTAAGGAAATTAACTTTGGTTTCAGACCAACAGTAAAAGACAGAAGACCAATTTTAGGAAGACATTCGAAGCATTATAATCTATATGTTTTTAATGGTTTGGGTGCAAGAGGAATTTTAAATGGATGTTATTTTTCAAAAACATTATTCGATTTTATTGAAAATAATATTCCTCTGCCAAAAGAAATTTCTGTTGAACGATTTTAAATAAAAAAAGACGCTACTAAAAGCGTCTTTCTGTTATTGTGAAGCCATCTTTGTTGAGGCTTGATCTCTTTTTCCGTGGAATAAAACCATATCGACGTCTTTCTTCAAGAAAGTAACCTCATTTTTGGTTTCATTGAACTGATATTTATTATCAGAAGTTGAAAACCCGGAATTTTCAAAGTTTTTGTGAAGCTCATAGGACTGTCCGTTAAGATGAAGAACTACTTTATTCTTAGTATGATTTGTGATAACCTCCATTTCATCTCCGTGACGATCAATGATTGTTTCTTTTACAATATCATCATTAGAAACTTCAGTCGGCGCCTCTATTGTCTTTAAATCCGGATCTTTTGCAGAGTGTTTACATCCTGTTAAAGATAAGGTACATAGACCTAAAAGTATTATGGATAATGCTTTTTTCATAATAATGAGTGTTTTTGATTGATAATGAAATTTGGTGTAAATTATTGCTCATAAAAGTACGATTATTTTTAATTAAAAATGTTAAATTTTGATAAAATAACTGAAATATTTTATTTTATGATCTTTTTAATTATTATTTGTGAATCGACTATCGAATTTTGTGCTATATTACTAAGTTTTATTAATTTGATAATAATATCAGTCCTAAACTTTCAGTTATTTTAAATTACAGTTAAATTTTGTTAATTGATTTTAGATTTCATAAATCTAGGCTTACATTTGTGGCTTCAAATGAAAAACGTAATTATATATTTTCTTACTGGTCTTTTTCTACTTTTCGTAGTAGAAAGCAGACTCAATGTAAATACATTACGGAATGATTATACCAATCATAGTTCTCAAAATCTTCCAAAAAGAGCAAACCGTCTAAATCAGACTTTAGAAAAAATCTCTGTTCAACAGCAAAGTGATAATGTTGATGCGGCTTCTTTTGAATTAGATGAAGGTAATTTTCAAATTTCCGATGCTGCAAAAGCAGTTTTAGTTTTTGCAAGTGTTTTTGGACTAATCTATTTATTTGGCCTAAATTATCGCAAAAGATTCAAGCCACAAGTTTTCGATTGTATTACAGATAGTCTTTCTGTAAAAAGATTCATTTTTATCCGTTCTATCAGAATATAGAACCTTTTCGATTCAACTCATATTCTGTCTTATCCTAAAGATAGAGTAATTCTGTGCGTTTATTCTGCACAATATCATTCAATTTTTATTTACGATTTATCCCTCAAAATTTATGAAATCCCAAGTCTTTGGTCATTAAGAACCAATTACTTTTTATGATTTCATCGGGCAATTTTTTAAAACAAACAAATTTATACCTATGAAAAGAGTAGCTTCATTCGTCGCTCTCGGCACTTTGCTGTTGTTGTCAAATTGTAACAGCAAAAAAGAAGAAAAACAAGAAGATTCTATGTATCCGGTGACGTCACCTGTAAAAATGGATACGATTATTAATAAAGATTATGTCGCCCAGATTCAGTCGGTGAAGAACATTGAAGTTCGGGCTCAGGAAAAAGGTTTTCTTGAAAAAATCTATGTTGATGAAGGTCAATACGTAAAAGCAGGACAAACGTTATTCCGAATTATGCCTCAATTGTACCAGGCAGAATTATTGAAAGCAAGAGCCGAAGTAGAACAGGCTTCAATCGAACTAAGAAACGCCAGTACATTATCCGATAATAATATTGTTTCTAAAAATGAGAGATTAATGGCAAAAGCTAAATTGGATGCTGCGAATGCTGAAATGAAATTAGCACAAATCCATCTTTCATTTACAGATATTAAAGCTCCGTTCTCTGGAGTTATCGATAGAATTCCTTTGAAACTGGGAAGTTTGGTAGATGAAGGTGATCTTTTGACAACACTTTCAGACAATACCGACATTTACAGCTATTTTAATGTTTCTGAGCCTGAATATCTTAATTATCAGAAAAATGTTGCCGATCGTGGAAATCAAAATGTGAATTTGGTAATGGCAAACGGAGATTTATTTAATCAAACCGGACAAATTCAAACCATTGAAGGTCAGTTTGATAATGAAACCGGAAATATTGCTTTCAGAGCGAAGTTCCCAAATCCTGAAAAATTACTTAGAAATGGTGAGACAGGAAAAATCCGTATGACTTTACCGCTGAAAAATGCTTTAATCATTCCACAGAAAGCAACCTACGAAATTCAGGATCAGAAATATGTTTTTGTGATTGATAAAAATGGTGTTGCAAAATCTAAAAACATTAAGGTTTCTTATGAACTTCCGGATATTTATGTTATTGCATCTGGTCTTTCAAGTGGCGACAAAATTCTTTTAGATGGGGTGCAGAAAGTGAAAGACGACCAAAAAGTGAAGGTGAAATTCCAGGATCCGAAGAAAGTTCTTCAATCTTTAAAATTAAAAGCAGAATAGTAATACATGATAATTGGTAAGAGATCATTGATCTATCATTCATCATTCATCATTCATCATTCATAATTTATAATTATTGTATGTTTAAAAAATTCATCCGCAGACCTGTTCTGTCGATTGTAATCTCTTTGATTATCGTTTTTATGGGAGTTCTATCGTTAATGAAACTTCCAATCACACAGTTTCCTGCGATTTCTCCGCCAAAAGTAAACATTACGGCAACGTATCCCGGAGCCAATAACGAATTGCTGGTAAAAGCAGTAGTTATTCCTTTGGAACGTTCATTAAACGGTGTTCCGGGAATGAAATACATGACTTCCGATGCCGGAAACGACGGTGAGACGTCTATTCAGGTAGTTTTTGATTTGGGAACTGATCCCAATGTTGCAGCAGTCAATGTTCAGAACCGAGTTTCATCAGCAGTAAACAAACTTCCGCCGTTGGTTGTGCGTGAAGGGGTGAAAATTACCCGTGAAGAACCGAATATGTTAATGTACATTAACCTGTACAGCGACGATCCTAAAGCTGACCAAAAATTCCTTTTCAACTATGCAGATATCAATGTAATGTCTGAATTGAGAAGGGTAAGTGGAGTTGGTTTCGCTGATATTTTGGGAACGCGAGAATATGCAATGCGTATTTGGCTGAAACCTGACCGATTAACTGCTTATAATATTTCCGCTGATGAAGTAATGGAAGCTTTAAATCAGCAAAGTTTGGAAGCTTCTCCGGGAAAAACCGGGGAAAGTTCGGGAAAACGTTCTCAGTCTTTTGAGTATATTTTAAAATATTCCGGGCGTTTCAATAATGAAAAAGATTACGGAAATATTATTCTTAAAGCTAAATCTGCAGGAGAATTTGTAAGATTGAAAGATGTTGCCGATATCGAATTTGGGTCTTCTATGTATGATATTTATTCTACATTAAACGGAAAACCTTCAGCGGCGATTACTGTTAAACAATCGTACGGATCCAACGCAAGTGATGTTATCAAAAATGTAAAAACTTTGATGGCTCAGCTTGAAAAAACCAACTTTCCAAAAGGAATGCATTACGACATCAGTTATGACGTTTCAAGATTCCTGGATGCATCAATTGAAAAAGTAGTTCATACTTTATTTGAAGCATTTATTCTGGTGGCAATCGTAGTGTTTTTATTCTTGGGAGATTGGCGTTCGACGTTGATTCCGGCGATCGCAGTTCCGGTTTCACTGGTGGGAACTTTTGCGGTGATGTCCGCATTTGGAATTACTTTAAATATGATTTCGCTTTTTGCTTTGGTAATGGCAATCGGTGTCGTCGTCGATGATGCAATTGTAGTGATTGAGGCTGTTCACGCTAAGATGGAAGAGAAAGGGCTTTCTGCATTAAAGGCGACTGAAGAAGCAATGCATGAAATCAGCGGAGCAATTATCGCAATTACTTTGGTCATGGCAGCTGTATTTATTCCGGTGGCATTTATGTCGGGTCCGGTTGGGGTTTTCTATCGCCAGTTTTCGATTACAATGGCATCGTCGATTATCCTTTCGGGAGTTGTCGCATTGACTTTGACTCCGGCTTTATGTGCTTTAATTCTGAAAAATAACCACGGAAAAGCGAAAAAGAAAGGCCCTGTAACGATTCTTTTAGATAAATTCAACAATGTATTTAATAAAGGAGCCGGGAAATATGAAAAAGTATTGAATAAAACAGTGACTAAAAAGTTCATCACCCTTCCTTTACTGTTAATTTTCTGTGCCTGTACCTACTTTTTAAGTAACTCATTACCTTCAGGATTTATTCCGAGTGAAGATCAGGGAATGATTTATGCGATTATTCAGACACCACCGGGTTCTACGTTAGAAAGAACGAATCAGATTGCTAAAGAATTGTTGAAAGAATCTGAAGATATCGACGGAGTACAGTCTGTTTCTTCATTAGCCGGCTACGAAATTCTGACGGAAGGAACAGGTTCGAATTCAGGAACGTGTTTGATTAACCTTAAAAGTTGGGAAGACCGCTCAGAATCTGCCGCCGAAATCATTGAAAAGTTGGAAGAAAAAGCCAAAAATATTCCAGGAGCGAATATTGAATTCTTCCAGCCGCCGTCAATTCCTGGTTATGGTGCCGCAGGTGGATTTGAATTAAGACTTCTCGATAAAGCCGGAAGTGGAGATTATCAAAAAATGGAGCAGGTGAGTACAGATTTTGTGAAAGAATTGAAGAAACGTCCAGAATTAGGTTCCGCATTCACGTTCTATTCTGCGAGTTTTCCTCAATATATGCTTAAAATAGATAACGATTTAGCCGAACAAAAAGGTGTAAGTATCGAAAAAGCAATGGATAATCTTTCCACATTAATCGGTTCGAACTACGAAACCAGTTTTATTCGTTTTGACAGACCTTATAAGGTGATTGTTCAGGCAGGTCCGCAATATCGTGCTTTGCCGAGTGATTTAATGAAATTATATGTGAAAAACGATAAAGACCAAATGGTTCCGTATTCAGATTTTATGCATTTGGAAAAAGTATATGGTCTTTCTGAAATTACGAGACATAACATGTACAATTCCTCTGAAGTAAGTGGAACTCCGGCTCCGGGTTACAGTTCCGGACAGGCAATCAAAGCCATTCAGGAAGTCGCCGATAAAACTTTACCAAGAGGTTTCGGAATTGACTGGGCAGGAATTTCAAAAGATGAAGTAGGTCGTGGGAACGAAGCCGTTTACATTTTCCTGATCTGTTTAGGATTTGTTTATTTAATTCTTTCAGCGCAATATGAAAGCTTTATTCTTCCATTGCCGGTAATTCTTTCATTACCGACTGGTATTTTCGGAGCATTTTTATGTCTGAAATTATTAGGTCTTGAAAACAACATCTATGCACAGGTTGCGATGGTGATGCTCATCGGACTTTTAGGTAAAAATGCAGTATTGATTATTGAATTTGCCGTTCAGAAAAAAGCTGAAGAAGGAATTTCTGTAGCAAAAGCGGCAATCGAAGGCGCAGCAGTTCGTTTCAGACCAATTTTGATGACCTCGTTTGCATTTGTTGCAGGGTTAATTCCGTTGGTCATGGCAACCGGACCGGGAGCTGTAGGAAACAGAACCATCGGAACTGCAGCAGCAGGAGGAATGCTTTTGGGAACCGTTTTCGGACTAATGATTATTCCTGGATTATACTACATTTTCGGAACTATTGCTGACAAAACAAGACTGGCAAAATACGAAGAAGAAAATCCTTTAACAGAACAAACAGAACCTTACCAACACGATGATAAACATGAAGATTTATAATAAATATATTGCAGCCATTACCGTTTCGCTTATTTTGGCGAGTTGTAAAGCTCCGATGGCAACCGTCATTCAGGACGAAGTAAAAAATAATATTCCTGAAAATTTTAATCAAAACGAACAGCAGGACGCAAATACCAACAGCGGAACAACGCCGTGGAGACAGTTTTTCACCGACCCGAACTTGGTTAGTCTAATCGAAACTTCTCTGAAAAACAATCAGGAGTTGATGATTACGCTTCAGGAAATTGAAATTGCCAAAAGTGGAGTCGTTGCTAAAAAAGGAAAACTTTCTCCAACCGTAAGAGCTGGATTAGGAGCCGGAGTTGAAAAAGTAGGTCGCTACACCAGTACGGGAGCTGGAGACGCATCCACTGAAATCGAACCAGGAAAAGAAATGCCCGATCCACTTGGAAACTTCGAAGGTGGTTTGATGGCTAATTGGGAAATCGACATCTGGAAAAAACTCAGAACAGAAAAGGATGCTGCCGTTGCGCATTATCTTTCAACGGTGGAAGGAAAGAATTTTGTTCTTTCAAATCTGATCGAGGAAGTGGCTGATAATTATTATGAATTGTTGGCACTAGATAATCAGTTGGATATTATTCGGCAATATATCAAATTGCAGACGAGAGCTTTGGAAATTGCTAAAATTCAGAAGCAGGCGGCAGCAGCAACAGAATTGGCCGTGAAAAAGTTTGAAGCCGAACTGGCAAAATCAAAAGCGACAGAATACACGCTCCGTCAACAGATTACTGAAAAAGAAAATCAGATCAATGCACTTTGTGGCCGTTATCCGCAACCAATCGTGAGAACGAAAGAAAGTTTTATGTCAATTATTCCGCAAACAGTGTATACCGGAATTCCGTCGCAGTTATTAGCAAACCGTCCCGATATTAAGCAGGCTGAATTAGAATTAAAAGCAGCAAAATTAGACGTTGAAGCGGCAAGAAAAGAATTTTATCCTTCTTTGGAAATTTCAGCAACGTTAGGTCTAGAGGCTTTTAAACCTTCATATCTTGTTAAATTACCTGAGTCGATTGCTACAAGTTTAGTTGGTGAACTGGCAGGACCGCTGATCAACAAAAGTGCAATCAAAGCCAATTTTCAGACAGCAGATGCAAAACAGATTCAGGCTTTGTATGAATATGACAAAACTATTCTGAATGCTTATTTAGATATTTCAAATCTAATGTCGAAAGTGAAAAACATCGATCAGTATTATCAGTTAAAGTCTCAGGAAACTCAGGCTTTAGACCAATCCATCGATATTGCCAATCAGCTTTTCAAAAACTCGAGAGCCGATTATCTGGAAGTTTTATTAAACCAAAGAGACGCTTTAGATGCAAAAATGGAATTGATTGAAGCCAAAGAGAAACAGTTAAGTACCGTTGTCGACATTTACAAAAGTTTAGGCGGCGGCTGGAAATAAGTTAGGTTTTTTATTCATATATCATTATTTCAATCGTGGAGTCCGGTTCTGTTTTCAGAGCCGGGCTTTTTTTTAATAAAATTAAAATCCAAAATAAAACACGTCAAGTTTTGACGCTTTACACCTATAGCTTTGCAGTATAAAATATTAAGAGCTATGGAAATCCCTTTTTACTTAAGTTTCAGAGAATTTGAAAATCAATATTATAACAATCTTGAAAAATGGTTTGAAAACGACCAAAATACCAATGAAACCGATTTTCTTCTTTATCTGAAATCGATATACAAGCCATATCTGTGTTACAATTTTTCCGAAGACAGATTACAGGCAGATGCAATGATTCAAGTAAAAAACTTCTTTTTTCCGTACCATGAAAATTTTGGAATTTCATTCAATATAAATCATAGTAATGCAAAAAAAATTAAAACTGGGATCAACAACGTTTCTGAGTTGAAAACCATCAGCATGATGGAATATGCCCAACATATTTTAGACAGAATTCATCATTACTTTCAGAAGAATAAAATTTCAATGAAAGAAAATGAGACGATTTTAAACTACATCAATCATTACGAAATCATTACGGCAAAAGAGAAAACAGGATATTGCCCGGACTATAATTTACATCAGAAAAAACTCCCGTTTTTAAAGGCTTTTCTGCCTCATTTTGGAAGTACAGTCGATATGGCTTTGTACAGAAATTTCTATTTTTCGGTCGTGAGAATTGCAGATTTTATCGATTTTAAGTTGAAAGCAGTTGAATCTTTTGAACTGAGTATTTACAGCGAACTCCGCTCTGAAGCGATGATGAGAATTCACATGAGAAACCAGACTTTCCTTACGGTTTGCAACTGATTTTTTAGGAGCTATTTCCGGCTTTCCACTGTATCTTTTTCGCCACCGCTTTTTTGCAAATCCAATCTGGAAAAAGGATGACGTTGCAATCCGGGCTAGGTGAGAAGTCTTTCATTAAAACACCAAACTTTCATACATCATTATATTGTCGAAATGCATTTTATCAGAATGTATTTCAAGCAAAAATCCAGATTTATTGATCTGGATTTTGTTTTTGATAAATTTATAAAAATGAAATTATTAACTATGGTGTTTTTACTCGGACTAAGCTTGTTATTCAATCTAACGAAAATATATTGGCGAAGTGCGGGCTGGATTTGGCTGAAATTTTTAATCCTGTATTTGGAAATACCATAATAGCAGAATTTTTATTAATAATCTATTTTATGATTTAATTCAATTGGATTATTTTTTTGCAAAATATTTTTTTGCATTTCTTTAGTCTTTACTGAAATATCCATTGCAATACCATTCGGGCCGGTAAATGTAACTGTTTTTCCCATTGCCAATTTTGTATTTATATCATAAGGATCGTTAAAAAATGATTTTGCAAGTGTTTCATATTTTTCCCAATCAATTTTTATTGGTTTTGTACGTACGTCAAATAGATTCCCGCCTTTTTTGACTTCTATCAAATTAAATGAATGTTCATTGTTTAAATCTTGAATAGAAACAATCAGTCCGGGTAAACCATTGAAAACATATGGCCCATCGCTGAAAGGTAATTCTGTAGTAAACCAAGCAATCCAGTTTCTTCCTCCATAAGTTGTTTCTGCTTTTTGAGATTTATATTTTCCAATCATTTTTTGTTCGGAAGTTATTTTCCAATTTAATATTTCATCAATGGGAAGAAGATAATCTGTTCCCAAATAAGTTATTACTTTTTCAATTCTTTTTTGAGCAAGATTCTTTTTAATATAGAATTGATTTTCAACACCCATTTTATATCTTCCGTTTCCATTATTCAATTTTACTGAATCAGAGTTTTTGTCTTGTAAATCTCTAAAAATTGAAGTATTATTTTTTAAATCTAAAATCATACTACTGGAATTAACATCGTCTAGTTTTTCCGGATTCAGTTTGTATTTTGTTTCGTAAATAAAACTAAATTTTTGCGAGAAGCAAAAGGTAGAAATTCCGAGAAAAAATATAATCAATTTCATTTGTAACATATGTTTGTTTAAAATTTATGCTAACGGTTCGGAGCCTTGTGATGATGGGCAAACCGATGCAGAAACTTTCAACTAAAATACAATTTTAATCGAAGCGCAAAACGCGAATTTTAGACTTTCCGCCCACTATTGCAAAGCCCTTGTTAGCCGCAGTTTTTATATCTTTTTTGCTGTTTTAGCATATCCGTGTTGAGTATCAAATTCTTCAGTTATTTCCCATTTTGTTTGGCATTTGGAACACACAAAAATTTCAGTTTTAGTTTTCCAACCAATTACTTCTATTTCATTAATTTTTTCAATTAGTTTTAGGGCTTTAGGCGAACAAGTTAATCCCCGATATAATTTTGTTTCTTTAGGATGTCCACAAAAGATAGAATTGTCATAATCATAAACTTCTTCAATTTCAAAATATTCAATAGGATAGTATCCAGAAGAGTCATAAGGAATATAGTCTTCCTGATTAACTGTAACTTCTCCAATTTGCAACCATTTTGTGAAATTGTTAAATGTCGTTTGTTTCCATATTCCATTACAATTTTTACATTTAAAAATCGCTACTTTCATTTCATCATTTTGCAAACTATAAGAATGAATTTTTTGTAAATTCTTGATCTCACAACTAAGAATTAAATTATCCTTAATGTTTGAATTACAATAGTCATAAATCATTTGTGGTATACTTTTTATTAATCACATCTTTATTTATACGAATTTCAATAAAATTAGTGTTGATATTCAAATTGTAATACTTGTTATCTTCTGACATATTCCAAAATACAGATTCTATATTTTTCTGTAATGTTATAGATTTCAGTTCTTTAAAATCAATGTAAATTAAATTTGAATTAGCATATTGAAGTGAACTCCATTCTTGTAAAAAAATGCCATCTGAAGTTTTATAAAACCAATCTCCAAAAATTTTTCCATAAAATTCCTGAATATTTGGTTCAGTTT
The DNA here is from genome assembly GCF_026460945.1 of Chryseobacterium luquanense. GTDB lineage: Bacteria > Bacteroidota > Bacteroidia > Flavobacteriales > Weeksellaceae > Chryseobacterium > Chryseobacterium luquanense. The sequence continues at coordinate 171,394 of NZ_JAOVZV010000003.1, read as the reverse complement.
TAAGTTGTAAATATTTAGGTCCGAATCTTATTTCTCCCTCAAATCTTTGATAAATTTTTAGTTTTTCAGAAATAAGAAATATACTCCATTCAATCATATGTGGTTTCTTTTTAAAATTACGGCTAACGTTTCAGGGCTTTGTGTTCGGGCGGAAAATCGAAGCACAAAAGCCGGTATTATTACTAAATTTCAATTGAAAAACTGCCGTTGAGTTTTGCACTTCAGTCCGCCTGACGCAAAACCCTTGTTGGTGGCAGTTTTTTTATTTCAATGCTGTTTTAGTTCCATTTTGGTCAGTTATTTTGAAGTCGTTTTTTTCAAACCAAAGAGCAAACATTTTTCCTTTGTCAGAATTTTCTTTGTGCTCCAAGTCAATTGCAATAACTTTTTGATGATACAAGAATTGAATTTGATCGAAAATCGTATGTCCGATAATCATTTTTGAAGCCTTATATTTTGTTAGCGTTTTTTCGATATCCTTTTGGTTCTCATCTTCTTTTGCTATACCACGATACCAAAGCGGACTTTCATTTCCTATAAAAATATCATCTCGTTTTTTACTTTTCTCAAAATTTGTATCTATTGTTTTTCTTATATTGTCGTTGATTTCTTTTAAACTGTATTTTTCAGGAAAATCTTTTCTAATACCTGCGTGAAAAAATAGAAAATCACCAATTTTTTCAACGCCATTTTTTGTTCTTAACCATCTGCCTAATTCAGTATTATTTGTATACCATTTTTCATAGTCTAATTTTAAAGTGTCTGCATTTTCGTGGTATTTATCTCGAACATATTTTAATTCTCCTTTTAGGTTCATTATTTCGTGATTTCCTAAAATAAAATGTACTTTTCCGCCTTGTTTTTCGGCTTCTTTTTCCAATTTGTAAATCAACCATAGACATTCAGTAATATTCAATCCTCTGTCAAAAAAATCTCCGACTAAAACCAAGTGATTATTTCCGAATGTCCAATTCAGTTGATTATCAATGATTTTATTTCCTAATAATATTGATTTAAAACCCTTAAAATTTCCTTCAATGTCAGAAATGACAAGCATTTTATTAGGTAAGCTATATTCCGTTGGTTCAATTAGCAAAGTATCTTTTAATTGAAATTTGAATGTATCTTTTGTTTCATCAACATAACAAGTTAAAGTGTCTTGTTTATTAATTTCAACCTTGCTAGTTATAAATAAAGTGTCTTTTGGAAAAATTTGATAGCTTAATATTTTGGCATTGTCATAAATAATAATTGGACCGTCAGAATTAACTGTTGAATTATCTTCATCTGTATTACCGTGTTTTATTGACCAACCAGGAAAAATATACAATCTTTGAATTGTTTCAGTATATAGAAGCAACGCACCAATTCCTAAGTATAGAATTATAGCAAAGATCAGAAATAATAGTGTTTTTTTTAATTTCATCGTTTAATGTCTAATTTTGTTTGTTTTTGTAGTTGGTTTGTAAAATTGCAACTAACGTTTCGGGGCTTTGCGATGGTGGGGAAATCGAAGCACAAAACTTCAATTTTGCACAAAAGTTGAACCGAAGAACAACTGTTGAACTTTGCAGTTTCGCCCCACTATTGCAAAACCCTTGTTAGCTGATGTTCTTTATCTTGGAGTTGAAGTCGGAATGGGTCCACCAATCTCATAACCGTTTGAAAAGGTTAGGGTTTCTTTAATTATTTTAGGATTTTTAGAGTCATAATAGACCCATTTTCCATCTTTGTTTCCATTTTTAAACGCTCCTAAACAATATAAATTTCCGTTTTCGTGATAGTATTCCCATTCTCCTTGTTCGCGTGAATCGACAAAAACGCCCTTTTCTATTAATTTTCCGTTTTCGTAAAAACGTTTCCATTCATTTTGTTTCTCGTCTTTGGTGTAGCTTCCTTCAACAGCTTTTTTTCCGTTTGGATGATAGCCAATGTAAAGTCCCTCTTTCAATCCATTTTTATAAAAATAGGTTACGCTAACTTTTCCGTCTTCAAAATATTCGATGTATTCTCCGTTTTTAGAAAACGGACAATCTTCTATGACTTTATAATATTTACAATATTCTTCAATGTCTTTTCCGAATTTATAATTATCTATTCGCTTTATTTTGCCATTGGCATAAAAATATTTTTTTTCTAAAAAACTATCTTTATAGATTGCAGAATATCCTAAAATATTTTCTCTGTCATAATAGGTCCAAGTTCCAATTTTTCCCCCATTTTCATATTGTCCGGTAAGAAATGGAACACCATTATCGTGAAATGATTTATATAAACCGTGTTTTTCGTGGTTTGCAAAAGTAATTTCTTCCTCCAATTGCCCATTTTGATGATAAAACAACCATTTACCATCTTTAAATCCTTTTATATGGTTTCCTTTCATTTCCAAATTTCCGTTTTGAAAATATTTTTCATAATTCCCATCCAATGTATCTGAAACGAAATTGCTTTTCTCTTCCAGTTTATTTTCATATTTGTGGTTGGAAATCCATTCTCCATTTTTTAATCCGTTTTTGTAGTTTCCAGAATCTATCAGTATATTATCTTTGTCGTATCGTTCCCAAAAGCCATCTTTTTTATTGTTTTTATAAACACCTTTTGAATGTAGTTTTCCTGTTGTATAGTAGGCTTCCCAAGCGCCATTCTTGTTTTGATTATTAATTTTTTCTTTTCCTATAACGTATAAGGAATCAAAAGAGTCTGTATAATCATATTTCCAATCTCCTAATTCTTTTTTGTTATTATCAACAATTTTTTGAAGTTGATTTTCTTTGTTGAATATTTTCTTTTGGGCATTTAGCGAAAGTGATGTGAAAATTATCAAAGGTATTATCAGTATGTTTCTCATAGAATATCAGCTAACGTTTTGGGGCTTTGCGATGGTGGGGCAATCGAAGCACGAAACTTCAATTTTGCACAAAAGTTGAACCGAAGAACAACTGTTGAATTTTGAAGTTTCGCCCCACTATTGCAAAACCCTTGTTATCGGTTCGGCTTTTATTTGTCAAACAGTTTTTCAAGTCCATATATTTTGTTCTTAGTTAGCAAGTCAACTATTTCATTTTGTAATTCAATTATTTCAGTCTTGTGTAAATTTCTTTCTTCTATTGAATTGTCTAGGCTTATGAATTTATTTTTCAGAGTATCAATTAAGTTGTCGTCACCAAAGTTGGAAGTCAATAGTTTTCTTTTTGCTTCATGGAAAACTTCACGTCCTTCTTTAAGTGTCATGTGGTTTGGTCCGCTGTCATTATTCTCTTCAAAGTCATCTATTCCATCGTCTTCCCAAAAACATATTGCACAAATGTCAAAAGAATCTCGTTCGTCCAATGTCAAATAGCCACAAACTGGGCAAGAGTTTTTTAAAATGTCTTCGCTTTTTAAATCGGTTCTTTGTCTGCCGATTTTTAATGCAAAGTTCTTCTGAAAGAATTCTCTTTGCTGATTGAAATTGTCGATATAATCTTCTTGGTCTTTCATTTCAGGGTTGTCTTTTAAGCTGACCGCTAACATCCAAATTTACGCATTGCGTAAATACAAGATATGTATTGTTGCGCTTATCCTTTTTATTATTTTATTTAATTGTCTATAAACTAGTTAATTAATTTTCTGTATATTTGGATAAACGCAATAAAAGATGAATCAAAATCTCATAGATCAATTTGTAACAATACTACGTATGCAACGCTATGCTGATAGAAGTGTAAAGACTTATGCATCGCACCTTGCTTATTTTCTCAGACTTTCTGCTAAACACAAGCCGGAAGATATTACCGAGCAACAAATAGAAAATTTTGTTATCTGGCTGGTAGAAAAAAGAAAAGTAGGGCAATCATATCAGAAAGCGATGATTTCTACAATTACAAAGTTTTATAAAGAGATATTCCACCGCCATATTTGTTTAAAGCACCTCTATCCTAAAAGAAGGGAATATAAACTGCCAAAATTTCTCACACGAGACGAAGTTAAAAAAATATTAGATGCCACAGAAAATATTAAACATAAAGCAATTCTTATAACCATCTATTCCTGCGGCTTGAGATTGAGTGAGCTTTTGGAACTGCAAATATCTGATATTAAAGTAAAAGAAAAGTTGCTATTAATCCGTCAGTCAAAAGGAAATAAAGACCGCTTGATGGTTGTATCTGCACAATTATTAAATGCTTTAAGAGATTATTTTAAAATTTACCAACCAAAAAACTACCTGTTTGAAGGTAAAAGCTCAGAAAAATATTCTGAACGAAGTGTACAGCAAATTCTGAAAAATTCTTTGAAGAAAGCAGGAATTATCACTCCGGCTTCAGTACATACTTTAAGGCATTCTTATGCCACACACTTGTTGGAAAATGGGATTGATATTAGAATCATCAAAGATTTATTGGGTCATAGTAATATTAAAACAACTGAAATCTATACACATATTACGGATATCAGCAAAAGTAATGTGAAAAGCCCATTGGATTATTTATACTAAATACTAAAAAATTGTTAGAATTTTTCATGATTAATTGAAAGCTCAATTTTGAAATAATTTTATAAGAAAAAGAATGAAAAATTATTTTAAAATTTTCGATAGTTAGAAACTAAAAAAAAAAGCGTTGAAAAACAACGCTTTTTTTGTAGAGAAGATGGGATTCGAACCCACGATACAGTTACCCGTATACTACCTTTCCAGGGTAGCTCCTTCAACCACTCGGACACCTCTCTATGTTTTGAAGACTGCAAAAATAGGCTATTTTATCGAATTAACAAATTCTTAATCTGCTAATTCACTGATTTCGCCACAAATATTTCTCGAAAAATTATCTGCAAAACTTCCTTTGTAATTTGGGTTATCAATTAAATGCATTGCTTTGGTAATCGCAGATTCAGCGGTCATATCTTTACCACTTATCGCCCCGATTTTAACGAAAATATTGCTGTTTTCGTACTTTCCAAACGAGATTCCCCCTGAAATACACTGACTTACCACCACGATTTCCGTTCCGTTGCTTCTGATCTGCTGCAAAGTTTCCAGAGTTTTTTCACTACTGAAAATTGTTCCTGAACCAAAAACCTGCAAAATCAAAACTTTCATTTTCGGAATTTCTTTAAAATGATTCAGTTTCATTCCCGGAAAAATTCTCCAGAATAAAACATCTTCAGAAATATGCTCGTCTACATGAAACTCAATTCTTCCATCACAACGGAAAAGATTATCTTTTTCAATCTTTAGATGAACTCCGGATTGCCCAAGAATAGGGTAGTTCGGACTAGAATATGCGTCAAAATATTCAGCAGAGTATTTCAAAGTACGGTTTCCTCTTAATAATTTATATTCAAAATAAATCGCAACTTCTTGGATTACGGCTTCATTTTGCTCATACAAACTTGCATAATACAAACTCGTCAGAAGATTTTCCTTAGCATCAGTTCTTAAATCTCCGATTGGAAGTTGTGAGCCGGTTAGAATCACGGGTTTTGTCAAGCCTTTTAGCATAAAACTCAATGCTGAAGCGGTATAAGACATTGTGTCTGTTCCGTGAAGAATCAAAAATCCGTCGTATTTTTTATAATTATCAAAGATGTAATTGGCGATAATTCTCCATTCTTCAGGTCCCATATCAGAAGAGTCCAAAGGTTTTGCAAAAGGATGTACAAAAACTTCACATTCCATGAGTTTCATTTCGGGCATTTTCTCAAAAATATTTCCGAAATCAAAGGCGCGGAGACTTCCGGTTTCGTAATCTTTTTCCATACCAATCGTTCCACCGGTATAAATCAGAAGGACTTTTCGCTTCATTTTAAATTTAAATTAAAGATTTTGAGTTTCTTTTCAGGTTCAGAATTTCAAAATTACGTTAATTTGCAAAGATTAGAAAATAGATGGAAGATTTAGCAAAAACTTACGAGTACCTCAAGCAGTTTTTAACCGAAGAAAGATTAAGAAAAATTGAACATTTCGCTCCCGAAAGTTCAGATTTTGTGCTTCCTGTTTTAGAAGATGTATATCAGTTTAGAAATGCGGCTGCAATTGTACGTTCTGTAGAAGCTTGTGGTTTTCACAAAGTGGTGGCTTTACAGGAAGAAAATAATTTCGAACCTAATTTAAGAGTGACCAAAGGTGCTGATACATGGGTTGAAGTTGAAAAACTTCCGAGAAACATGGAATCTTTCCAAAAAATTAAAGATAAAGGTTATAAACTTGTTGTCGTTTCTTTAGAAAACAACGCTAAAATGCTTCCGGAATACGAAATTACAGAACCCATCGCATTGGTTTTCGGAACTGAAATGGAAGGAGTTTCCCAGGAAATTTTAGATTTTGCAGATGAAACCTTGGCAATTCCGATGTATGGTTTTACAAGAAGCTTTAATGTTTCTGTTGCAGCATCACTTTGTATGTATGAATTGAAGCAAAAACTGATAAAATCTGATATTGATTATAAACTCAATGAAGAAAAATTATTAAAAATGAAGATTCGTTGGGCGGTGAATTCTGTGAAAAGTGGTAAGCAGATTTTGGAAAAATATCAAAAAGATAATAATTTGAATTTTATTTGATGAAAAATATACTTTCGCTGATTGTTTTGATATTCATTTTTTCTTGCGAAAGGAAAGGCCAAAATGCTATTTCGGAAAATCAGTCAACAGTCATAGCGATTGATTCTACTGCTGTAAACATCGACAGTTCTGATATTAAAACTTTCAATCCAGATGATACAAAGGATTTAGAATGGATTATTTTTAATGACAAATATAAAATTCCGCAACAAATTAAAGATTTTTTTCAAGCGGCAGAAAATGGCGAAATCAATATCGCAAATCCTGACGAAGAATTCAATATAACAGACGTTGTTGGCAAACCTAATATGCCTTTTAGACAATTAAGATTACTGGAAAAGAAAAATGAACTTTGGCGAATGGTTTACATTCAAGGAGGAATTGGGAAATCGTATCAATTTTACGAATTTAAAATCCAAGGAGACACTATTTCGGATATTAAAAAAGGATATTCTTTTGAAAATATTGAAACTAATGACTCATTAGAATATTTCATTAAAAATGGAAAAGTAAAATTTGAGAAAATCAAACTTAAATATAACCGGATAGATTAAATCATCTTATTATAATTCCAAGCCGCAACGAAAACTCCCGCTGTTTCCGTTCTCAATCTCTGATTTCCCAATGAAACTGCTTTAATTCCTTTGTCTGCCAAAAACAGAATTTCTTTATCCGAAAAATCTCCTTCAGGACCAATCAGAAAAGTGTAACTTTTCATTTTTGGAATTTCATTTAAATTTATTCTTTCTAAATTTTCGTTGCAGTGCGCCACGAAAGTAGTTTCTGAATCTACATTTTTAAGAAAATCTGGCAGTTTAATCAAATCATTAATTACGGGAAAATGAAATCTTAGACTTTGCTTTGATGCTGCGATCGCCTGTTTCCTGATTTTATCAATGTTCAGATTTTTACGTTCAGTTTTCTCGGTTTGAAGAATCGTAATCTCAGAAATTCCCATTTCTACTGCTTTTTCAACAAAAAATTCAATACGGTCAATATTCTTTGTCGGTGCAATCGCAATATGAAGTTTCGGATTGAAGTCTGGAGTTTCAGTTTTGATTTCTGAAACCTCAATTGTCGCTTTTTTCCCTTCAATAATTAGTGTTCCGGAAGCCAAATTTCCTCTTCCATCGGTGACATGAATTTCTTCACCGTCTTTCATGCGAAGAACTTTTACGATATGTTGCTGTTCTTCATCGTTAATGATTGCTTTTCCGTTATTGATTTCGCCAAAAAAAAGTTTCATAAAATGGAATATTTAGAATCTGTCTGATTTTGATTCAGTTAAAACTCTATTAAAAATAGATCTCATTTTCGCTTATAAATGCCACTCCGGTTTTTATGGTGGTGTAAACATCGCCTTCGCAATCTCTGTAAGAACACATATAGATTTCTTCAACCCAAATATTATTCATGAAAATTAAATTTAAGTATTCATTTTTCCTTAGATTGTTTTTGATGGATAAATAATCACCTTCTTTTGGCTCGAAATCAAAGCTGAAAACATTTTCAGCATTAATTTTTTCAATAATTTCTTCCTTGATATTCTGAATAAATCCTGTTTCTGAACTTACCATTAGATAATCTTCCTCTTCCGGTGCTTCTTTAACTTCATTTTTTCCTGTTACAGTTTCCAAAACCCAATAATATTTTGAGTTTTTTTTAGATTGCGTTCCCAGTACTTTTTCTTCTAATAATATTTTCATCTGTAGATGTTATTTTAAGTCTTTGTTTTATTTCTAAAGAATATTTTTCGGATGAAAAAATTACAAATCGTATTTTGAAATCGCTGTGGTTCTCAAATCGGTAAATTCGCCTCTTTCAAATTTCAATTGAGCAACCATCGCAATCATCGCTGCATTATCAGTTGTATATTCGAATTTCGGAATGTAAATATTCCATCCTAATTTTTCGTGATTGTCCTGCATCACTTTTCTTAACGCAGAATTGGCAGAAACTCCACCCGCAATGGCAACTTCTTTTATGTTTAAATCTTTTGCCGCTTTTTCCAGTTTATTCATTAAAATTTCGATGATACACTTTTGTACAGAAGCACAAAGGTCATTCATGTTTTCCTTAATGAAATCAGGGTTTTTCTTTATTTCTTTCTGAATAAAATATAAAACTGAAGTTTTAATTCCGCTGAAAGAGTAGTCGTAGTTGTCTAATTTAGGTTTATTAAATTTAAATGCGTCGGGATTTCCTTCTTTTGCCAACCGGTCGATAATCGGTCCCGCCGGATAATCCAAATCGAAAATTTTTCCGATTTTATCAAAAGCTTCACCCGCTGCATCGTCAATAGTTTTTCCGATAATTTCCATGTCGAAATAATCTTTCACCAAAACAATCATGGTATGTCCGCCGCTTACTGTAAGACACAAAAAAGGGAATTTTGGCGGCACAGGATTTGCATCGTCAATGAAATGCGCTAAAATATGCGCTTGAAGGTGATTTACTTCTATTAAAGGAACATCTAAACTCATAGCGAGCGACTTGGCAAAAGACGTTCCTACAAGCAGAGAACCCAAAAGTCCGGGACCTCTCGTAAAGCCTATGGCAGAGATTGCATTTTGTTGTATATTTGCTTTGAGTATCGATTTTTCAACAACGGGAATAATATTCTGCTGATGTGCACGGGAAGCCAATTCTGGAACTACACCACCATATTCTTTGTGGATTTCCTGATTGGCTGCAATGTTTGAAAGAATAGAATTTCCTTTGATAATAGCTGCTGAAGTATCATCGCAAGATGATTCGATACCTAAAATTATAGAGTCGCTCATAATAATGGCAAAGTTAGAGAATAATAACGAAAATGAGAACAAAAAATCGGTAGCTGAAAACCTGGGAGATCAGGTACAGAAGACCGTAGAAAATGTTCAGGAGACTGTGAAAGAGGCTTCTGAATTGGCTTCCGACGCTATAAATCATCCAATAGATACCGCTCAGGAATTTGGTAAGCAGGCTGCAAAAGACGTAGTCAGCTATTCTTGGTGGGCAAAATTATTGCTGATTCTGTTTTGGACTGTTCTTTCAATCGTTGTTTTGGTTTTTGTTGCAATCAATTTACCTGTTACCAAAAGATGGGCTGCAAATCAGGCTTTACAGATCGTCAACAAAGATTTTAAAGCTAAAATGTCGACAGAAAGCGTAGAAGTAGATTTTTTTGGAGATGTTACGATAAAAGGTTTAAGAATTAAAGATTATAAAGATTTAGATTTTATAAAAGCACGAGAATTTAAAGCAAATTCTGATTGGTTTTCTTTAGCAACAAATATTGGAAAAAATAATTCTTTAAGCTTTAATGGTTTAACTCTGAATGACGCTGATATTAAAGTCATTACTTACAAAGGCGACAGTATTTCAAACTTCATTCGTTTTACGCAGCTTTTTGACAGTGGGAAAAAGAAAGATCCCACAAAACCTCCTTTTCAGCTAAATGCACGTTTGGAAATTCTTAATTCTAAAGTTTCTATAGTTAATCAGAATTCTCCGGGAGAACCGGGGAAATGGTTGACTGCAACCAATGTAAACCTGATTGCACCAAAGGTAAAAGTAAACGGTGTAAATATTGCCGCAAGAATAGATAATTTTACTTTTACAACTAAAAGATGGGGGAAATCTCATTTTGTTGAGACATTTTCTACCGATTTTGCGATGACTCAGGATTATCTGTCTTTAGGAGATCTAACTTTAAATACAGATCATTCTCTTCTTCAGGGAGATATTAAATTTAATTTAAATAAAGGTTCGTGGGCAGATTTTACCAACAAAGTAAAATGGGATATGAATATGAAATTGGGAAGCCAGATAAGCGGTTATGATATCTCTTATTTTGTGACCAATTGGGATAATTTTATTCCGTTTAATGCGAGTGGAAAAATGACCGGTCCTTTAAATGAATTCACCTTGGAAAATTTCTTAATCAGAAATCCGAGTGTAAATATTGCGACCAAAAAACTAAAAGCTAAAGATTTATTAAAAGGTAATTTTCAAATTGAAACCAATGATCTTTCTGCAGATTTTACGTATAAAGATCTGAAGGCGATGATGCCAACTTTTGTTTCGTCAAAGATGAAAACCTTTGCAGATGATTTTGGTAAATTGAAATACAATGGAACCGCAAAAGTAAATCCAAAACAGGTTTATGTTTCTTCAGGAAATCTGATGACAGGAATCGGGCAGGCAAAAATTTCTAATTTTTCTTTAACAGATTACAGTACAACACTGCCTAAGTATAAAGGTTATGCAGAAGTTAATGATTTAAATACTTCCGTAATTACGAAAAGCAAGGCGGTTGGTTTAATTTCAGGGAAATTTAATTTAGACGGACAAAGTTTTGATGTCAATACCATGCGTCTGAGTACAAAATCTCAGATTTCGAGTATTGAAATCATGAATAAGGAAATCAATAATGTGGTTTTGAATGGTCTTTTAGATCATAAAAAATATAACGGTTTGATTACTGTGAATGACGAACAGGCAAAAGCGACTGTAAAAGGTTTAATAGATTTCAGTACTTCAAGAATTTCTGCAAATGTTGATGCAGATGTTGCTTATTTAAACATGAACTATTTTACCGGGAAAACCGGAAGTCAGGTTGTAAGCGGTAAAGTAAGCGGAAAGATGGCAATGTCTAATTTAAATGATTTGAATTTAGATGTTGAAGCTTCAAATGTAAATTTTGCTACTGCTGACCAAAAATATCATATTCCAAATGCTAAGCTTAAAACTTATGTTGAAGGAGGAGAACGGTCGATTTTAGTCGATGCACCCGGTGCTGCGAATGGAAAGATTTCAGGAAAATACAATTTGGCTGATTTAGCTGGAATGGTTGAAAATGGTTTAGGTAAAATCTTAGTGGGTCCTGAACCAAGAAAATTATATCGTGGACAGGCCTTTGTAATGAATTTTGATGTGGAACAAGGTCTTGTTGCTTATTTTCTTCCTGATTTAAAACTTCCTCAAGGTGCAAAAGTGGTAGGTGAATATGATGGAAATTCAAATAATCTAATTTTAAATCTTGACGCAGCTTCTTTGAAGTATGTAATGACCAAAAAAGAGGAAATTACGGAAGCTGACCGAGCTTTAGCAGAAGCAAATCCGGATTATCAATTGGATGACAGAATAGCTGTGACGCGCGACAGTGCAATGGTTGACAGTGTCATGGTAAGAATAAACACTGCCAATACAGAACAACAGCTTTACGCTAAAATCAGCAGATTAGAATACAATAAAAATATTTTAAAAGATGTTATTTTAACAGGTAAAAACGAAAATAATTCCATTCTTAGGATTTCTACAAACTTTAAACATGGGAATCCAGAAGATGAGATTAATGATAATCTGAAAAGCTATGCGATTAATTTTAATCAATCTACAAATCCTGCAGGAGATTATGTTTTCAGATTTGAGCCTACTGAAGTTAATTTGAATAATGTAAAATGGGCGATTGATACCAATCCTGAGTTTGACCATTATATAAGTTATCGACGAAGTACAGGCGATTTTGAGATTCATAATTTAAAAATTTATTCAGATACAAGTTCATTGCTGATTAATGAATCTATATTTAAATCTGCCAAAGATTTTTATGTAGATGCCGAAGTACAGAATTTTCAGATTGAGAAACTTTTAGAAATGCAGTCGGGTGGAAATCCTATGGATATTAAAGGTTTGGCCAATGGTAATGTGAAAATCAAGATGGATAAAAGCACACTGCAGCCTTTGGTAGATCTTACCGTAGACAATATCATGATGAATGGTAATGATATGGGAGATGTAACAATTTCTGCGGTAAATGGTTTTTCTCTGAATGTTTATGATGTAGATGTAAAAGTAGCTTCAGCAGGTGTGATTGGAAATAACAACCTGCATTTAACAGGAACGGTGAATAATAATACGCCTTCGCCAACCATTGATTTAACAACAGAATTAAGAGATTTTGATCTTGCCTTTACTCAACAATTTGTACGGACTATTTTTGGGAATCTAAGAGGAAAAGCAACAGGTGATTTAAAAATCAATGGTACTCTTAAAAACCTTGATTACAGTGGTGATATTGCTTTAAAAGAATTTGGGCTAAAACTATTATTTACAGGAGTTGATTATTCTTTTGATGATACCGTGATTCCGCTTTCTAAAGGTCTTGCGATTTTAAATAATATTGCGGTTCACGATGGGAGATCAAATTCTCAGGGAACGATTTCAGGTGCAATACAGTTTGAAACATTATCTTCAATGGGAGTCAACCTTGTAATGAGAGCCGATAATCTTTTAATGTTAAATACTACTCAGAAAGATTACGATTTATTTTGGGGAAGAATTTACGGGCAAGGCGATTTATATGTTGACGGGCCGGTTTCAGCTTTAAATCTTTCTACTCCAAATATGAAAGCTTTGAATGGAAGTACGTTTACATTCAATTCAGCATCAACTTCGAATGTGGAAGAATTTAAAATGTTGAGGTTTCTTAAAGAAGGAAAAGATGGCTTAGTTACTTTAGAAGATAAAAAGCGGACTGGAGCCAATATGAACATCGATTTTAATCTTGATGTTGATAAAGGAACTTCGGTAAATGTTTTAGTAGGTGATGATGTAGGGAATATTTCTGTAAAAGGAATGGCGAATAATCTGAGGTTTCAAATGGGTCGACAAGGAAATATTGCGATGAATGGATCTTATATGGTTGATAGCGGAACGTTCGTTTCTAAAGCAATTTTGAACAGAACTTTCCAGATTCAGAAAAACAGCAGTATTCGTTGGGATGGTGATGCCATGAAGCCAGCGTTAGACATCACTGCAAATTATGTAAGAATGGTATCGAATGCCGGAACTTATCTCAATATGGGGCAATTGCCACCTGTTAAGATTTTGCTTCAAATGAAGATTACCAATACCTTGACAGATCCTAAGTTGACTCCTAATGTTGTGGCATTGGACGTTTCCAGTCAAGTAGAACAGACTTTAGCAACAAAAATAAATCAAACCGAAGGAGAGAATGTATTACAATTCGGATCTATTTTGGTTTTAAATAATTTTAATGTTGCAGACGCAGGCGGAGTTGAAATAGATGCGATTGGAGTAGCAGAATCTACAGGATATAATATGGTTCTTAAACAGTTAGGATCTGTATTTAATAATATAAGTAATCAATTTCAGGTGGACTTAAACTATGTGAAATCTGATCCGGGTTCAAATAACGCTGACAGAGCAAATGCAGGGGTTAGTTTCGATTTATCTCCAAGAATTACAGTGAAAACAGGATTGGGAATACCTTTAACAAGAACTGAAAATACCAGTAATAACTATCTTTCGGGAGAAGGTACTGTGGAATATGATATTTCAAAGAAAAACGACGGTACACTTCTTCTAAGAGGATATTCTAAACCAACTAACATTGGAATGGGAGTTGGTACTGTAGGAACAAATGGTTCTGCAAATCAGGCTTATGGTGGAGGTATCGTTTGGAGTAAAAGCTTTAATTCTTTCTTTAAAAAGAAGAAAAACAGAAAAAAACAAGCTGAAGACGATAATGAAATAAAAACAGATTCTGTAAAATCAGAGGCTAAATAGTTCGGAATTTTTAATGATTTTTATCATCCGTGTTAATTATTGTTAATATTTGATATTATTTTTTTAGTTTAATTATTTTTTTTAATTTTGTAAAAAATTTATGGATTTTTTAGGAAAAATATAATTTCACTATTATGAACTATCAACTGGACGAAATAGACAAGAAAATTCTTGATTTCTTAGTAGAAAACACAAGAATGCCTTTTACAGAAATTGCTAAGCAGATGGATGTTTCTGCGGGTACAATTCACGTAAGAGTGAAGAAAATGGAAGATGCAGGTATTATTTTAGGATCATCTCTTAATCTTGATTATGGTAAACTAGATTACCATTTCACGGCTTTTATCGGGATTCTTTTAACAAAATCAAACCGTACACAAGAGGTTTTGAAAGAGTTAGGAACTATTCCAAACGTTATCGAAGCGAGCGTTATCTCTGGAAAATACAATATCTTCTGTAAGGTAAGAGCTAAAAATACAAACGACGCAAAAAGAATTATCTACCAAATAGACGACATTCAGGACGTCATGAGAACTGAAAGTATGATCTCTATGGAAGAATTCTTAAGCGATAAAAACAGATTGATCAACGCAATCTCTATTTAATCAAATTTTAGACGATATAAATACCGAAGAACTTATGAAATCATTCATAAGTTCTTTATTTTTGTAGTATGGAAAAAGAATACAAAGAATACAGTTATTTTGATGAAGATCCTAAAAAAGGATGGGGTTTTATTTTGGCATTGGCTTCTTTGCTTTTATTTACTTTTATGGGTATCGGGCTCGATTTTGATGAGTATCTGCAGCACGAAGGTTTAAATATTCCTAAAGGGTATTTCTATCTTATCTTCTCTGTGGATATTCTGATGATTTTGGGCATTGTATTGATGTTTTTTTACAGAAAAATAGGCATCGTATTGTTTCCTGTGATGCTGCTCTTGCACTTCTTTATGCACAATTATTACCTTTCTACCTTCTTATATTCTGACGTTACCAATTTGTTCTTATTTACAGGATTTGGAATGTTGGCAATTATTCCCAAGTGGAAGTTTTTCAGATAAATAATTTTAAAAATATATTTAAAAACAAAAAGCTATTAAGATAACCTTAATAGCTTTTTTCTGTATACTTTTTTGAAGATTGAATTAGTTTTTCTTCATCTTATTCTGAACCCGTTTTATCAAAAAGTAGAAGATTAAAAACCCTAAAGCAAAAATAGAAACTCGTGATAGAAAATCTCCGGATCTTACATAAAAAGTTTCGCCTTCATAAAGATTTACTTTTGCGAATAATGCAGTTTGATCTCCATAGAAGGTATCCTCTAAAATTTCACCTTTTGCATTAATGTGTGCAGAAATTCCGCTGTTTGCAGAACGTACAATTTCCCTTCTGGTTTCAATAGCTCTCATTTTTGCATAAGATAAAAGCTGTTTGTGCCCTTCTGTAACTCCCCACCAAGAATCATTCGTCATAATTCCGAGGAAATTGGCGCCTTTTTTCACATAATCCGTTACAAATTCACCATAAATACTTTCATAACAAATAATCGGAGCGATTTTTCCTTTATTAAAAGGGTTCGAAAATGCGACACGTTCTTTGTCTGTTCCCAATGAAGCAACTGTTCCACCTAAATTAATCATTGCATCGCCTAAAAGTGGCTTTAAAACATTCATGTAAGGGAAGATTTCAACTCCGGGAACAAGCTTTCCTTTGTGATAGACTTCAACTTTTTGATTGGGAATAATCTGAACTGCCGAATTATAATTTTCGACCCAAACTCTGTCATTGATTTGATAAGCGTCTCTTGGCAAATTATTTTTATCTAAAAAAAAGCGATGTGATGAAATTCCTGTTACAAATGTAGATTGAGGATGCTTGGTAAGAAATCCTTTTACATTATTTAATAAATTGCTCTTTTCAAAAGCGGTTTCAGAGATAGAGCCTCTTCCGGGAATTGCGGTTTCCGGAGCAATGTAATAATCAACTTTTCCCTTTGTATTATTTTCGGCTAAAGCTAAAAGTTCGTTCTGAATGGTGATGCTGTCTTTAGAATATTTTTCATCATAAGGATCAAGATCGGGTTGCAGCATTAAGACGCTTACTTCACCAATTGGTTTTTCGTTAAATTGATTAAATTTTATCAACGAAATAATCATCGGAAGACCAATCAAAAGTACTGTTGCTGAAATATTGATCATTAAATCTTTTCTTTTTCTCCCAGCCTGCCAAATTCTGATGGTGTAAAATATCAATAAATTAACAAGCAAAATCCAAAAGCTTCCACCTGTTGAGCCCAAAGTATCATACCATTGAATCAGTTTTGGATAATCTGAAAAAGAATTTCCAAGATTCAGCCAAGGCCAAGTAAGTTGCCAATTCAAATGAAATTTCTCAAAACTCATCCATATTGCTACTAAAAATGCCATTCCCCAATACGTTCCCTGTGCATTTTTATACCAATGATAACATTGAAAAACCAGTGAATACAAAAAAGAATTAACCAAAACCGGGAATAAAACCGCCATCATCGAATGACTTCCGTCAGGATTTTTTGAACCATATAACCAGCCTGTCGTTACAATATTCCAAATGACAAAACACAGATAGGAAAGTCCGAAAACCACCCAGCTTTTTCTGTTGTATTTTGAAAATTTAGACACATCATGTTCCATTATTAAAAGCGGAACCAATGCAAAAAATATAAAAAACGGAATTCCGTAAGTCGGCCAAGAAACCGAAAGCAGCATCGCTGAAATGAGCGTAAGTAAAACGTATTTCATTAAATTAGTTTAACACACAAATTTAATGTTTTTGAAATGAATAACTTTGCAATTGATGTTAAAGAAATTTTATAAAATTATTATTCTCCCTTTTACTATTTTGTTGCTCTATCTGATGTTTTTCGGGATGGGAAGAACGCAATATGAAGTAAATGTAGTACGGGTAGAACCGTTTTTTTCGACATTATATTTTGTAGAAAATACGATTCGCTGGTGGGATATTATCCGAATTGTTTTGGGAAATATTGTAATGTTTATCCCATTCGGTTTTTTAGGATGGATTTTTCCTCGTCTCCAAAATTTAAAAGAAAATATCTTTGTTTTTGTTTCCGCAATTGTAATTGTAGAAGCGCTCCAGTATTTTACAAGACTTGGAATTTGTGAAGTGGATGATGTAATTCTGAATACTTTTGGCGTTTTTCTGGGATGGCAAATTAAAAGAATGCTTGAAATTAAATTCACCAAATTTGTAGTTTAATAGTCAAAAAGTAAGCATCCGCTTTATCATTTAGGAGGAATTTAAAGATGGGTTTTTATTTTCTCACAGATTAAACGAATTATGCAGATTTAATGTTGAAAGAATCTGTATAATCAGCAAAATCTGCGAGAGACTTTATTTTAAACTAAAACAAATTTATCCATTCAATTCCTTTGCGCGTTTTTCAGCATTCAAAATTCCTTTTTGAAGAATTTCTTTGAAATTATTTTCTTCAAAAGTTTTCAATGCAGTTTCTGTAGTTCCGCCTTTTGATGCGACATCTTTTATCAGTTCTTCTAAACTTTTGTCGGAATTGTTGATGAGATGATAAGCACCGAGCATGGTTTGTTTTACAAAAAGTTTAGAAAGATTTTCATCAATTCCCATTTCTGTTCCGGCTTTAATCATGGCGTCTACAATGTAGTAGAAATATGCAGGGCCACTTCCCGAAAGTGCGGTAACGCCGTCCAATAATTCTTCATTCTCCAGATAAACAGATCTTCCGGTGCTGTTGAGAAGTCTTTCGATATTCATCAATTGATTAAAAGAGATGCCTTCTGCGGAAGTATAGCCTGTAATTCCCATTCCCAAAAGGGTAGGAGAGTTCGGCATTGCTCTTACAACGAATTTGTGATTTAATAAACGTTGAATTTTTTCAATTTTAATTCCTGCCATAATCGATAGAATCATCTGATTTTCGTTTAAAGAAAACTGAAAACTCTCTGCGGCTTTTTGAAAATCCTGTGGCTTTACAGCAATGATAATAAGATCAGCATCTAATTCTTTTACCTCATCAAATATTGAAATTTTCGATTTTGGAAATTCTTCTGAAATTTTCTGAATTTTAGATTGGTTTCTTGTAATGAGATGAAGGTTTTCAGGCTTTATCAGTTCATACTTCAAAAATGACTTGGAAAAAGATAAACCCATATTTCCTGCTCCGATGATGGCGATTTTCATATTTGTGTTTTATAAATTTATTCGAATATATATTTTCTGAAGATTACAGAATAATTGTCATTAAAATTAATTAATTCGATATGTTTAAAATTAATTTTTCTAGATTTTTTATCAATTTTTCCAATCGAGCTGTAATTTTTAATCACTACCGATTTGTCGTTGATTTCTGCTATTTCACCAATTGAAAATAATTCCTGATCTTTCTTTTTACTTTCAATAATGCAGTGAAAGCCCTGTGTTTTGATAGATTTAAAAATAGCTCCAAAATTTTTCAAAGAAGTATTGTTGATTACTTTATGATTTAGTTTTATTAGACCTTCTTCCAAATAAATCCTCTTTGAAACCTTGTCTGATAAGCCGTGACGAATTCCGGATATTCTTTCATAAGGGATAATTTTAATTCCGGCGAGAGAAAAGTCATTAGCCTCTTCTATCATCAGAAAATCATCAGATGCTTTTACAATGAACCCTAAAACTGAAGAATCATTTTCAAGATTAACTTTCACAAAATCACACTTGTCAATATGTTTTTTAATGATTTTTTTGAATACTTCATCAGAATAAGTTTTATCAGCCATAATTATTTTAGAAATATTAAACTAAAATAAGCTATTCTCTTAAAACTAAAGGTAGAATTGATTTTAAAAAGAAATTAAATTTATTCTACTGAAAAAATTAAATTGTGTAAAAGATCGTTTTAAAGAATGTTCACTTCTCTTTCCAATTCAATTCCGAACTTTTCCTTCACAGAGTCAATAATCATAGTTGAAAAATCAAAAATTTCTTTTCCTGTTGCATGTCCTGTTGCGTTAACAATAACTAAAGCCTGTAATTGATGAGAAGCAACGTTTCCGATTTGTTTTCCTTTCCAGCCGCATTGTTCTATGAGCCAACCTGCAGGAACTTTTACAAATTCGCCATTCGGATAACCTTGGATATTGGGAAATTGTTCTTTTAAATTTTCAAATTGAACTAAAGGAATTGTTGGGTTTTTAAAGAAACTTCCGGCGTTTCCAATTTGTTTTGGATCAGGGAGTTTGCTTTGTCTGATATTAATAACGGCTTTTGAAACATCCTGAATAGTTGGATTTTTTATACCTAAATTTTCCAACTCAGACTGTATGGCGCCGTATTCTGTTTTAATTAAATGATTTTCTTTTGTCAGTTTAAAACGAACTTCCAAGATCACATATTTCCCTTTTCCTTCCTGCTTAAAAATAGAATCTCTGTATCCGAATCTGCATTTTTCAAGATCGAAAGTTTCGGCTTCCAAAGTTTCAAGATTTAAAACTTTGCAGTCAACAAAAATATCCTTGATTTCCGTTCCGTAAGCTCCGATATTCTGCATCGGTGAAGTTCCTACATTTCCCGGAATTAAAGAAAGATTTTCTAACCCGCCATAATTTTTGTTTAAACAAAAAAGAACAAATTCATGCCAATTTTCTCCCGCTTTTGTAGTCACTAAAACCTCATTTTCATTTAAAACCTCTTCAGAAATTCCTTTTAAATCTAATTTAATAGCCAATCCGTCAAAATCCTGAGTAAACAAGAGATTACTTCCGCCACCTAAAAATAGGAGTGGGAGCTTTTTAAAGTTAGAGTTTTGTAGGGTTTCGATTAGTCCTTCAACAGAATTTATTTCAATGAAATATTTTGCTTTTGCTTCTACACCAAAAGTATTGAAAGGTTTTAATGAGAAATTTTCCTTCATTGGATTTTGTAAATGTTAGAATTAAATTGATATAGGATTTATTGATATTCTTTCGGAAGAATCTTTAAAATTTGCTGTTTGAAATCTGCAAATTGCCTGTAATGAATATCATTTTGTGCATTAACGTAAACGTGAGATTTTTTGTTGGTCTTAATCTGAAAACTCTCATCAATTCCATCAATCGGTTGAATGCTTGGTGAGCTTTCAACGCTATCTAAGTTTTTGACTTTAAAAGAAGAGGTGATGTTTCTCCATTTCTCTGGCTTTATGGCAGAGTGCCATTCTTTATGCTTCTTCGTTGAGGTTTCTCCTGTTTCGAAATGAATGGAATCTTTCGTTATTTTTACAACTCTGTAATATCCTGATTGACCGCCAATTTCTGATAATCCAATAAAAGTGATTTCTTCAGTTTTGGAATCTGAATTTTTGTCTGCAGTTTTTTCACTGCACGAAAAGAAAATCAGCAGTAAAAACATTGAAAACAAGATTTTCAAACCATTCATTTTTACTGCTGAAATTTAATATTAAAGATTAAACTCTAATTTATATTTTTCAAGTGCATTTTTCAGAATTTCTGCACTTTTCCTTAGATCTTCTTCTTTCAAAACGTAAGCAATTCTTACTTGTTTTTTTCCTAATTCAGGATTGCTGTAAAACCCTCCTGCAGGAGCAACCATGATGGTTTCGTTGTTCAAAGTGTATTTTTCAAGAAGCCATTGCGCAAACTTTTCAGTATCATCTACCGGAAGTTCGGCAACGCAATAAAATGCGCCTTTTGGTTTCGGACAAATAACTCCGGGAATTGCATTTAGCAAGTCAACCAAAACGTTTCTTCTATGTGTATATTCTTCTCTTACGGCTCTAATGTAGGCTCCATCATTTTGGTGAGCTGCTGTTGCTGCAATCTGTCCCAATAAAACCGGACTTAATCTTGCCTGAGCAAAAAGCATTGCTGCATCGTGAATTTTTTTAGAACGGGTAATTAAACATCCGATTCTTACGCCGCACATTGAATAACGCTTAGATTCTGAATCGATAATAATACAGTTTTCTGCCAATTCAGGAAAAGCAAACATCGAAACCTGTTGCTTTCCATCGTAAACATATTCTCTGTAAACCTCATCAGAAATAACAACAATATCATATTTAATAGCAATTTCTGCTAATTTTTGAAGTTCTTCTCTGGTGTAAAGATATCCTGTAGGATTTCCCGGATTGCAAATGACAATTGCTCTTGTTTTGGCAGTGATTTTTTTCTCAAATTCTTCAATCGGAGGAAGAGCAAAACCAGTATCAATAGACGAAGGAATGGCAACTACATTTACATTGAAAGTACTTGTGAAACCGTTGTAATTTGCATAATAAGGTTCAGGGATAATTACTTCATCACCGTCATCACAGAGTGTAGAAATAGCAAAATTTAAAGCTTCTGAACCTCCGTTTGTAACGATGAAATTATCAGGAGTAAGATCTGTAAAGTCTAAGGAATGATAATATTCTGTCAGTGCTTTTCTATATTCGATATTCCCTTCTGAAAGAGCATATTCTAAAACTTTTAAATCAATGTTTTTTAAAGCATTAAGAGCAGTTTCAGGAGTTTCGATATCCGGCTGACCGATGTTTAAGTGATATACTTTTGTACCTCTTTGTTTAGCCTGTAAGGCAAAAGGAACCAGTTTTCTTACCGGTGAAGGCGGCATCTGCTGCGCTCTGTTTGAAATGTTTGGCATTGTCTAAAATTTGTTGTCACAAAAATAACAAATATTTCGGCACAGTCAGAACTATTTTGAGAAAGAAGAAAATTATTATGTATCGCATTTTAATTATGTGATTGGTGTTAATAATTCTAAAAATGAATGTATTTTAATGATGTAATCGATTATGTTTTGTGTATATTTTGTTAATATTTTAATTTATTTGGAAATAATTTAAAATTAATATTGTGAATTTGAATTTAATTCATAGTTTTACGCCAACTAATAAAAAAATATCTATGAAAGTAAAAAGACTCTTTGGTCTAGCTGCGGTTGTTGCTTTATTTGGCACACAAAAAGTAGCGGCTCAGTATTATTATCCTGTTGCTGTAAGCGGATTTACTCAGGATGTTATCGCAAACGGTATTGGAAGTTCTGCTGTAAGTGTAACAAGCCCTGTTGATGATGCAAACTTTGCATATATTTCCAGAGATTTTCAGGCTACGGCTACAACACCTGCACCAACATATGGTCTTCCAGCTACGGGACAATTTATGACGATTGTTACAGGTACTCCTGGTCTTACTTATCAATTGGCATCATATTCAGGAAGTAATTCTTTAAAATTGAATGCAGCCAATGATACTGGAACTCTAACTTTTACAACTCCTACTGCAGCTTATAATCTTTATTTCTTGGCAACCGGGGGTAGCGGACCTGCTGTTGCAAGTGCAATTGTAAACTTTTCTGACGGGACTTCACAATCATTTACCAATTTAGCTGTTGCTGACTGGTACGGAGGTACAAATGCAGCTATACAGGGTATTGGCAGAGTAAATATTACAAACAATAATTTGGAAGATGGTGGAGGAACAAACCCAAGAATTTATCAAATACCATTAGCTATTTTAGCGGCAAATCAATCGAAAACAGTTCAGAGCGTAAGTTTTACTAAGGTTTCTGGTTCAGGATTTATCAATATTTTTGGTATTTCTGCTGATAAGTATACGACTTGTTTGGCTCCTTCTGCAGTTACTGCATCTGCAGTTACGGCTAGTTCAGCCACATTGAGTTGGACTGCTCCTACAACTTTACCAACCAATTACGATGTTTATTATACATCTTCAACCGTTGCACCAAGTGGTACTACAGCTCCTTCAATATCAGGTATTGCTGCAGCAACATTAACAACTAATATTGTTAGTGGAATAAATTCAATGACTAAATACCATGTTTGGATAAGATCAAACTGTGGAACTACTGTTGGTCAATGGGCTTATGGAACTACTTTTACAACTCCTTGTTCTGTATTTCCAGCATCTTACACAGAAAATTTTGATACTACCACAGCTGGATCTACTACAAATACCAATGCGCCAATGTGTTGGTCGTATTTAGAAACAAGCGGATTTGCAGGATACGGTTATGTAATAAACAGTAATTCAAATTCACCTTCAAACAGCTATTATTTATATAATTCTTCGGCAAGTACAGGTAATCAAATGTTAGTTTCTCCTCAAACAACTGCATTGTCTGATGGAACGAAAAGAGTGAAATTTTTTGCTAAAGGTTCTGCGGGATATACTTTGCAAGTGGGAACATTAACGAATCCAACAGATCCTTCTACATTTGTTTCATTTAATACCACTACCATTACAGCAAATTATGCTCAGTATACAGTGAATATTCCTTCTGGTGGAGGGTCTTATTTGGCTTTTAGACATAATTTAGGCGGAACTTACAGAGGAATTTATCTTGATGATATTACAGTTCAGGCAATTCCATCTTGTTTTGAGCCTACTGCAGTTACATCATCCAATATCATGGTTAATTCGGCTAGTATTGGTTGGGCAGCTCCTGCTACGGCACCTGCAAATGGATATGAAGTATACTATAGTACATCAAATACAGCTCCTACTTTTAGTACGGTTTTGGATACGACCAATTCTACAACATCAACGACTTTGTCTGCTTCAGCAAATGGGCTTACTAGTGCTACTACATATTATGCTTGGGTAAGATCTGTTTGTAGTGCTACAGATAAAAGTGATTGGAGTGCTTCGCCAACAACATTTACAACAACTTGTACATCTACAAATGTTCCTTATACTCAAGATTTTGAAAGTGCAACAGTACCCGCTTTAGCTAATTGTACAACAGCTCAGAATTTGGGAACAGGAAATATTTGGACTACTAATTCTCCTGGAGGTTATGGATTTACGTCTAAAGTTTTAAGTTATCTGTATAATAGTACTAATGCGGCAAACACATGGTTCTACACCCAAGGAATTAATCTGACGGCAGGAGTTCAATATACAATTAGTTATAAATACGGAAATAACGGAGGAACAACCTATGTTGAGAAAATGAAAGTTGCATATGGTACAAGTGCAGATGCTGCTTCTATGACAAATGCAATTGCTGATCATCCTAATATTACAAATAGTACGGCTGCAATAACTTCAACTGTTAACTTTACACCTACTACAACAGGTATTTATTACTTTGGCTTCAATTGTTATTCTATAGCAGATAGAAACCGTTTGTTCTTAGATGATATATCAATTACGCAATCATCTCTGGCAACATCTGAAACTGCTGCAGCTAAGAAAGAAGTTAAGATCTATCCAAATCCATTCAGTGACGTTATTAATATCTCAGAATTTAAAGATATTAAAACAATTAAAGTGAATGATGTAGCGGGAAGAACATTAAAAACAATTGAAAATCCTACCAAGGAAATCAATTTAAGCTCATTAAATTCTGGACTGTATTTGATTACAATGTATTTCAAAGACGGTTCTCAACATACCGTGAAAACCATTAAAAAGTAAACTATTTTTGAATTATTTTTTTATAAGCAGCCTTACATCTTTTTGTAGGGCTGTTTTTATTTTATTTAAAATTTAAGTTTAATCAAAACCATTTATTTTTAAATTTGTTAAAAATTAAAAAAAATGCAAACTCCCACAACAAGCTTAGAAGATTATTTCTCACAGATTCCTGAAGAAAGACAGGAGGTTTTCAAAAAAATGTTTGATACCATCACAGATAATTTGCCTAGCGGTTTCCAAAAAGGAATCAGTTATGGTATGGTGGGTTGGCAAGTTCCTTTAGAAAAATATCCCGATGGATATCATTGTTCACCAGGTTTGGCACTACCTTTTATGAGTCTGGCTTCACAGAAGAACTTTATCGCCTTGTACCACATGGGAATGTATGCAAAACCGGAGCTTTTAGATTGGTTTGTGGCTGAATATCCGAAACACTCAAAAAGAAAGCTGGATATGGGGAAATCTTGTGTGCGTTTCAAAAAAATGGATGAGATTCCTTTTGAGCTAATCGCTGAGCTGAGTAAAAAAATGACTGTTGACGAATGGATTGATATTTATGAAACCAATTTTAAAAAGAAATAATTTTTTCAACCTTTTTGCAATTTTCGCTTTCCTGATTATAATTTCAGGATGTAAAAATTCAATTTCATCAGGTTTGAAAAATGGAGATTTGTTATTTGTAACCGCAAAAGAAGCGGGTTTGTCGGGTGCAATTAATAACGTGACTCAAAAACAAAAAAACGCATCTTTTGATCATATCGGAATTTTACAAAAAGATAAAACCGGAACTTTTGTTCTTCACGCAGCTCCAAAGGGTGGTTCTCAGAAGCAAAATTTAAATGATTTTCTTAAAAATCAAGCTGAAGACGGACAAAAAGTTGTGGCTTACAGATTAAAACCTGAATTTCAGAAAAATATTCCTGATGCGATTGGAAAAGCAAATTCAATGTTAGGAAAACCGTATAATTTCAATTATATCTTAGACGAAAATTCTTATTACTGCTCAGATTATATTGAAAGAGCATTTAGAAAAAATCAGATTTTCAAATTAGAACCCATGACTTTCATCGATCCGAAAACAGGAAAAACAAATGCATTTTGGGAAGAGTTTTACGCTAAAAAAAATCTCAAAGTTCCGGAAGGTGAGCTTGGTTGTAATCCGAATGGTTTGGCGGCTTCAGACAAAATTGAGCGTATTAAAGAACTATAATAATCTACTTTTTATGCCACGAATTCACAAATATAATTGAACATATTAATTGATTTAGATTAAAATAAAATTCGTGCATTCGTGGCTGTCTTTATATTTACTTAAATGGCTATAAAGACTGGAGAAGCTGAAAAAGCTTCTCTTTTTGTGTTAAAATTAAAATTTATTACCCTACTAATTTGGTAGACTAATATTTTTTTATATTTTTGTCAAGAATTAATTATTAAATATTTCAAAATGTAATTCAAAAAGTATTGTTTAATCAAAAATGTTTTAGTTATGATTACACCCAATTTGCAAAATGTAAACCTTATCAAAAAAGAGCTGATCTTAGAAGTAGAATTGAACGGGAAAATGAAATTTGATCATCTTTTAAATGCAATTTATCAGCAGATGGGAATCTGTTATAAAGTATTAAGTGCAAATGTGGAGTATATGAACGGAAACAATTTTGGATCATTTCAATTATACATCAATGCCACTCAGAAAGAATCTCAAGAACTTGAGTTTTTTCTGAACAATAATAAACTCTTGAATACCACTGTCGAATATACCTGCAGAAAGTATTCATAACTGTAAGTCCATATAGTTTGAGGGGCGTTCAATTTATTGAGCGCTTTTTTTATTTCTAAAAGTGACTTAATTTAGAGATTGTTTTTAACATTCGTCAATTCGAGTAAAATTCTGCAAGAATTTGTATCGAGAATCTTTGCTTCATCATCAATTTCTCGATACTTTTTTCAAAATCTACTCGAAGAAACGTAGGCGAATTTAATATTCATTACAGATTTTATTCAACTTTCCGATAAAAAGTCTATTTTTAATCTAAATTAAATTACAAAATTATGATTCCATCACTTATTATTGTCGGTGTTTTAGTTATTGCATTGCTCTACGGAGTTTCTATTTACAATCGTCTCGTAAAATTGAGAAATCTTGTTCAGGAAGCGTGGAGTAGTATTGATGTAATGCTCAAGAAACGTCACGATCTGATTCCGAATTTGGTCGAAACCGTAAAAGGTTACGCTACTCACGAACGAGAAACTTTGGAGAATGTAACTAAAGCGAGAAATCTTGCTGTCGGTGCAGATTCTGTAGAAGGTAAAGAAATTGCAGAAAAAAATCTAAACCAAGCGATGGTTAATCTATTCGCTGTTGCAGAGCAATATCCGGATTTGAAAGCGAATGCTAATTTCCAGCAGTTACAGGCAGAATTAAGCTCAATCGAAAACGATATCGAAAAATCAAGAAGATATTATAACGGAACGGTAAGAGAAAACAATACTTTGGTAGAATCTTTCCCAAGCAATATTGTAGCAAATATGTACAAATTTGAGAAGTCTAAATTCTTCGAACTTGAAAATGTTGCCGACAGAGAAGTTCCATCCGTAAAATTCTAAGGAATGAAAAAGATTTTAGCATTTCTTTTTCTTATTTTCTTTTCTCTGGGTTTTGCACAGGATGAAGCTGTTGTTCCCGACCAATTGGCTGTTGTCGATAATACGGAACGGATTATTAATTTTCATGCAGATATTGATGTCAATAAAAATTCAGGGTTAAGCATTACCGAAAAAATAAAAGTTCATAGTGAAGGTGAAAATATCAAAAGAGGAATTTTTCGAACCTTGCCTTTGGTAAGAAATCTTAATGATAGAACTCAAAAAGTAAAATACAGTATCGTTTCCGTAAAGAAAAATGGTGTAGATGAAGATTATCACGAAGAAATTGAAGATGGTTACCTCAAAATTTACCTTGGAAATAAAGATATTGTTTTAAGTCCCGGAGATTACGATTACGAAATAAAATATACCACAGAAAAGCAAATCGGTTTTTTTGAAAAATACGATGAATTATACTGGAACGTCAACGGAACAGAATGGAATTTTCCGGTTGACAGTATTTCGGCAAAAGTAAATCTTCCTCAAGGCGCAGGAATTATTCAGAATTCTTGTTATAAAGGCGGTTACGGAAGTACTTCTCAAGATTGTTTGGCTAAAGTTCTTTCCGAGCATTCGATTGAATGGAGTGCAAAAGATTTAGGTTCTGGTGAAGGTTTAACGATTGCGGTTGGGTTTAAAAAAGGAATTATGATTCCGCCGCCGCCGCCAACTTTTCTTGAGAAATTCGGGATTTTAATTGCCGGAATCATCATCTTTTTAGGTTTACTAATGTATTATTATTCAACCTGGAAAAAATATGGTGTTGATCCTGAAACTCCAACAGTTTATCCGCAATTCAATTCACCCGATGATTTGTCGCCGGCTTCGTTAGGTTATATTCAGAGTGAAAGTTTTAAAAATAAATATCTTACAGCATCTTTGGTCAATTTAGCCATAAAAGGGTATGTTCAGATTGTTGAAAGTGAAGATGGAGGAGTTTTTGGTTTGTTTAAGTCGAAAAAATTTACGGTTAATAAACTGAAAAATCCGGATCAGAATTTACCGAAAGAGGAAATTAATCTGATGAACAGCTTATTCACAATGGGAATAGACAGCATAAAATTCGACGGAACTTACGATTCTAAAATACAACAAACGGTTCGTAGTTTTCAATCTGCTTTAAAATTCCAGCATGATAAATTATTGAATGAAGGAAATAATGGCAGAAAACTGATTTTCCCTATTCTTTTGATTCTGGGAGTTTATGCTCTTGGACTTTTTGTGAGTTTTACCATTTTCCCCGAATTTGAAAAAGTGTTTTTGGGAATTTTCATTCTAGCTATTTTAACCGTAGCATTTATAGTTGCTATTATTTTATTTAAATTTTTTCCGGTATTATTTAAACTGTTTTTGGTTTTCCCGGTTTTAGCATTTGTTCTTTTAGGAGTATTAATTTACAAAGGAAGTGATTTTACGATTGACAATAATTTTAATGTTTGCTATATTTTTATTGTTTTAGGCTTTATGTCATTGGTGATTTATCAGTTTTTAATTAAGCGTCCTTCAGAAGAAAAACTTAGAAAAAAATCTTTAATTGAAGGTTTCAAAATGTATATGGGAGCAGCCGAAAATCAACAGATTAAATTTCATAATCCGCCTGAAATGACACCGCAGTCTTTCGAAAAATTGTTGCCTTTTGCAATGGTTTTGGGAGTCGATGAAATTTGGGGTAAGAAATTTGATGATTTACTCAAAAAAATGTCTTACGAATATCAAAGCAATTGGTATGTTGGTTCTTCAATGAATCATTTTGCAATGGCAAGTGTTTTAAATTCTAGCTTAACGCAATCTATACAGTCTTCGGCTACACAACCTTCAAGTTCAGGAAGCAGTTCTGGTTCCGGATCAGGTGGTGGCGGATTTTCCGGCGGCGGTGGCGGTGGTGGTGGCGGCGGCGGTTGGTAAAATTTCAGACATGAAAAATTTTATACAAATCGTCACTTTATGCTTTAGTTTTCTTGTTTTTGGACAAGAGAATGTCATTGCAGTACCCACACAATCGGAAGATTTTGTTGAAACAACTCAAGATAACAGTCAGCGTGAAAGAATTGTTTCTTTTAATTCGGATATTTATATTGCTGAAAATGCAGATGTTACCGTAACGGAAATCATCAAAGTTTTCGCAACTGGAAATGATATTAAAAGAGGGATTTTCCGTGCTTTGCCGACAGTGAGAAATATTAATGGTGGAAAAGAAAAAATTTCCTACAAAATTATTTCTATAGAAAAAGACGGCGTCGCTGAATCTTACCATAAAGAAACTCAAAACGGAATTTTTAAAATTTATATCGGTGATAAAGATTCTTATCTTCAATCTGGTTTTTACACCTATAAAATAATTTATAAAACGCAGGATCAGATTGGTAAATTTAAAGGATATGATGAATTTTACTGGAATGTAAACGGCACAGATTGGACTTTTCCTGTTGAACAAATTCAGGCGACCATTCATTTGCCTAAAGGTGCAGATATTCTCCAAAATTCTTGTTATACCGGAAATCAGGGAAGTACTGAAGGGAATTGTACCGCAGGAAAATTATCTTCAACGGAAATGATTTTTAAAGCAAATAATTTAAAAGAATACCAAAATCTAACGGTTGCTGTTGGTTTTAAAGCTAATGTTTTAAAAGTACCTTCAGGTTTCACAAAATGGATTAATAAAAATTGGCCGAGCCTTTCATTGGTCGTTGCAAGTCTGTATTTATCATTTTTTTACTTCATCAATTGGAGGAAATATGGTAGAAATCCAGAAAAACCTGTTGTGATTCCACAATTTAATGCTCCAAATAATCTTTCTCCAGCTACTTTGGGTTATATTGATAAAGGGAAATTTGAAACTGATCTGGTGACGGCAAATCTTGTCGATCTTTCAATAAAAGGCTTTGTGGATATTGATGAGGTGAAAGATATTAAAAAGACTTTTCTTTCAAAAATGTTCAATTTAGAGAAAAAAGAATCAGGGAATATTAATATTCAAAGTGATCAAAAATTGCTTTTGAAAAAGATATTTGGAACAGAAAAGAAAATATCGGTTAATGGAACTTACAATTCTAAAATCAAAAATGCAGTTGAAGATTTTAAAAACTTCATCATTAAAGAAAATAAGGTTTTTGTAGAGAAAGTTTCCAATAAAAAGATTGTTTATCAGGCTATAAAAATTATGCTAGCGAGCTTTTATTTGGCATTAATTGTTAGTTCTCTTATTACATGGAATTTCAAAATTCTATTGATGTCCTCGGTCATTGTTCTCTTTGCGGGTCTTTTTACCACGGTGTTGGTATTTATTTGGAAAGACGGAAGCAAACTCATCTTTTTTGTTGTGCTTTTGTTTTCTTCTACATTTATACTGCCGATGTTTTTTATGGCTTTTTCCCAATCTGATGACATTACATCGTTTGAATCTGATTGTTTTAAATTTTTAATATTCGGAATCATCTCTATTTTAATATTTCGTTATTTAGTCAATAAACCGAGCGAAGAAAAAGTGAAAATGGATTCTGAAATTGAAGGATTTAAAATGTATCTGAGTGTTGCGGAAGAAAACCAACTGAAGTTTCATAATCCTCCGGAAATGACTTCTGCTGTTTATGAAAAATTTCTTCCATACGCTATCGTTTTTGGCGTTGAAGGAATTTGGGGCAAAAGATTTAGAGATAAATTACAGGAAACTATCGATAATACAGAATCGTATGTAGATGTTCAGGATCATTTTGGGTACAGTTTTGCAACTTCGTTTACGAGTGCACTTAGAGAATCTACAGTGACACCTTTAAGTAGTTTTTCTTCATCGTCATCATCTTCCTCATCGGGTTCTTCCGGTGGTTCATCATATTCAGGAGGTTCCAGCTCAAGCGGTTCTTCTGGTGGAGGTTCTTCCGGCGGCGGTGGAGGCGGAGGCGGCGGTGGTGGTTGGTAACCATTGTCAAAAGTTAATTCTATTTAAAACATTAAGAGCATTAACTTTTAAGGATTATTAAGATCAAAAAATTGAACTAAGCGTTTATTTTAATGATTCAAATCCGTGAATTTTAAATCTAGAATATTTTTTTTCTTAAAAATTTAATATCCTTAATGTTTAAACGATTTAAATGTTATTTATAATAAAGAAAAGCGTTCAGAAAATAAATTCTGAACGCTTTTTATATTTTAAAGTAAAAAGTAATTTTGCTAATATCTAATATCTAATATCTAATATCTAATATCTAATATTTAATATCTAATATCTAATATCTAAAAATTAAATTCTCTCAATATCTGCTCCAATCGCTTTCAATCTTCCGTCGATATTTTCGTAACCACGGTCGATTTGTTCGATATTGTGAATGATTGATTTTCCTTCTGCTGAAAGCGCAGCAATAAGAAGTGCATTTCCGGCTCTGATATCGGGAGAAACCATTGTTGTTCCTCTTAATGGAGATTCTTGATTTAAGCCAATAACTGTTGCTCTGTGCGGATCACATAAGATAATTTGCGCACCCATATCGATTAATTTATCAACGAAAAATAATCTTGATTCAAACATTTTCTGATGTACCAAAAGACTTCCTTTTGCCTGAGTTGCCACGACTAAAATAATCGAAAGCAAATCTGGAGTAAATCCTGGCCAAGGTGCATCTGAAACCGTAAGAATAGATCCGTCGATAAATTTCTGAATTTTATAATTTTCCTGAGATGGAATATAAATATCGTCACCACTTTGTTCAAGCTGAATTCCTAATTTTCTGAAAGTATTTGGAATAACACCAAGCTGGCTCCAGTTGACATTCTTAATGGTAATTTCAGATTTCGTCATGGCAGCAAGACCAATCCAAGAACCGATTTCTACCATATCCGGAAGCATGGTGTGTTCTGTCCCTCCCAAATGAGTTACTCCTTCAATCGTCAATAAATTTGAACCGATTCCTGAAATATTTGCACCCATTCTGTTCAGCATTTTACAGAGTTGCTGAAGATATGGTTCGCAAGCGGCGTTGTAAATTCTTGTTTTTCCTTTTGCTAAAGCTGCAGCCATCACGATGTTTGCTGTTCCTGTTACAGAAGCTTCTTCCAGAAGGATGAACTTTCCGTTTAGTTCTTTAGCTTTTAAAGAGTAGAAATATTCTTCTTCATCATAATGAAATTCTGCGCCAAGCTCAACCAGACCCTGAAAGTGAGTATCTAATCTTCTTCTTCCGATTTTGTCACCTCCCGGAGTCGGCATATATGCTTCACCGTAACGAGCCAACATCGGTCCCATCAACATAATTGAGCCTCTTAGTTTTGCACCGTCTTTTTTAAATTCATTAGATTTAATATAATCAAAATTAACTTTATCTGCTTTGAATGTGAAATCTCCATGAGCATTTTTAGTTACTTTTACTCCAAAATCACCTAAGATTTCAATTAATCGGTTGACATCATGAATGTCGGGAATGTTTTTAATTCTTACCTCTTCATCTGTCAACAAAACAGCACATAAAATCTGAAGCGCTTCATTTTTTGCTCCTTGTGGAGTAATTTCTCCATGTAATCTCTTTCCTCCTCTTATTTGAAACGTCCCGTTCATTACCTTCTATTCTTATTATTGTTGTTATTAGTGAATCTTCTTTTGTTAATATTATTGTTAGAATTACCTTGATTTCTATTGTTATTATTCTTGTTAGCATTATTTCTATTAGCGGTTGCGTAATAGATTTTACTTTTATCAAGAGCTTCAATGTTGGTTAAATCAAGTCTGTTTTCTGAAAGTTCTTTCAAATGACGGAAAATTACGTCATCTGTTACATGTTCCTTATTATAAACATTGTAAGATTTCTTCATATTATTGGCAATCACTTCAATCAAGGCTTCTTTTTCGTCGCCTGGTTCTAGTTCGATTGCTTTTTCAATTAACTGAAGAATACTTTTTCCGTAAAATTTAAAATCACCCTGAAGTTTTGGATATTCCATTCTTTTGGGTTTCTCCTCAAGTTCTTCTTTAGTAGGGAAAGGGTAAACAGGATCAATATCTAAATCATGATTTGATAAAATATATAAATGATCCCAAAGTTTATGTTTGTAATTGTCTTCATCACGAAGTTGTGGGTTTCTCTGACCCATAAAATCGATGATTGCCATTGCCATTTCGTTTCTTTCTTCTTTTGTAGAAAGCTCCTTACAACGCTCAACCAATTGCTGTATGATTCTGCCATATTCCGGCATATTAAGCTGGGTTTTTTGGGTATTGTATTCCATAGTCTGCAAATATATGGATTAATAAAAATATGGGTTCAAAAAACTTAAATGTTTATAAAAATTTAATAAAATTTTATACTGTTTTCGTCAATAAATCAAAAATCAATATTCAAACCAAATCAAACTTCTATGAATTTCTTTTTCTGGTGTTTATCAGGAAGAAAACATTTCTGAGCCGAAAGTTTCATCCGGTTTCTTGAAATCATATCGTAAATACTATCACTGATAAACTTTGGGAATAAAGAACCTACAACCGAGACTTTATAAATTCCACCCAATAAATTAGCAATTTTTAAAACGGCTTTAGATTTTACCAAATAATATTTATGGGGTTTCCAAAGATATAAAGTGTTAAATTGTTTGGTTTCTAAACCTCTTTCAGATAAAAATTTCTGTCCGAAATCCGATTGAAGCGAAGCAAACATAAATTGATCTTTTTTATCCCTTTCAAGAATCCATTGTACCCAAAAATTACAGACGCCGCATTCGCCATCAAAAAAAACAATATGTTTCTGCTCCCAAATTTTCTGCATGATTTCTGTTATTTTATTTTAAATTTTGTTTCCTCTATTTCTCTTTTGAAATAAGTTATCAATTCTTTTCTCTGCAAATCAGTTAATTTTGCATCTTGATGTCCTACATAATAAGATTCTAAAGGCATTTCATGTTTTTCAAGCATTTCTACACATTCTTCCATTTTATGAATTTGTCTTTCCGGTTCATAAGTCGAAAAAATTGAAAAATTAAGATGTTTTCTTCCTTCAGTTACATGATTTTTCAGCCACCAAGAAGTAGGAGCGATACTAGAATACCAAGGATATTTTGTTTCATCAGAATGACAATCATAGCACGAAGTGTTGATTAGTTTAGCAATTTCAGGTTTTGTATTTTTAATTTTGAGAAAATCCATCCCGGGATTTAAGGGCGCATTCGTTTTATCAATCGGAAAAAACTGTATAATCACAAAAGCCACCAAAATAATAACCAATATTTTTTTCATAGGATGAAATTTTTGAAAGTCGTAGAGTTTAGAACAAATCAAGTGCCTAAACTTTAAATATAAGAAAAACTAAGCAGTATCGATTTGTAAATTAGTGATTTAAACCAATCATTTTTAAATGCTAAAAAATAAAGGCCTATCTTTGCAAAAAATTGAGCTCCAAAAGTTGGAGTAACTCATTGATAATCTTGTCCTATCGCTTTGTCGAAGGATTATTAAACATTTTTTATGTCAAATATTGTTGCTATTGTTGGGCGTCCCAACGTAGGAAAATCCACGTTATTTAATCGT
This sequence comes from Chryseobacterium luquanense, assembly GCF_026460945.1. Taxonomy (GTDB): domain Bacteria; phylum Bacteroidota; class Bacteroidia; order Flavobacteriales; family Weeksellaceae; genus Chryseobacterium; species Chryseobacterium luquanense. The sequence goes on along the minus strand of NZ_JAOVZV010000003.1, from coordinate 136,667 downwards.
TTATTAGAAAGAAGAGAGGCTATTGTAGACTCTACTGCAGGGGTAACCAGAGACCGTCATTACGGAAAATCTGATTGGAATGGTGTAGAATTCACCGTTATCGATACAGGAGGTTATGATGTAAATAATGACGATGTTTTCCAGGGAGAAATTTCAAAACAGGTTCAGTTGGCGATTGACGAAGCTACTTCAATTATTTTTATGCTGAATGTAGAAGAAGGTCTTACCGATACAGATTATGAAATTCATGAAATGTTGAGAAGGTCAAACAAACCGACTTACATTGTTATTAATAAAGTTGATTCTGCTAAAGAAGAAATCGATGCAACAGAATTCTATCAGTTAGGAATCGAAAAATACTACACTATTTCTTCTGCAACCGGTTCTGGAACTGGAGAAATCTTAGATGATATCGTAAGAGATTTTCCAACGACTGATTATAAAGATCCATTCGAAGGATTGCCAAAAATTACCATTGCAGGTCGTCCAAACGTAGGAAAATCTACGATGACTAATGCTTTGCTTGATGCGGAAAGAAATATTGTAACAGATGTTGCAGGAACGACGAGAGACAGTATTCAAACTTTATATAATAAATTCGGGCACGAGTTTGTTTTGGTTGATACTGCAGGAATGAGAAGAAAATCTAAAGTAAATGAAGATTTGGAATTCTATTCTGTAATGCGTTCTATTCGTTCAATTGAATATTCTGATGTTGTGATCATTATGGTTGATGCGACTTTAGGATGGGAATCTCAGGATATGAATATTTTCGGTTTGGCTCAGAAAAACAGAAAAGGTATTGTAATTGTGGTCAACAAATGGGATTTGGTAGAAGATAAAAATACCAATACTGTAAGAGATTTTGAAAAATCAATCAGAGATAAAATAGGACAGTTCAGCGATATTCCAATTTTGTTTGTTTCGGCTTTAACGAAGCAAAGAATTTTGAAAACCGTTGAAATGGCAATGACTGTTTATGAAGACCGGAAGAAGAAAATCAAAACTTCTAAACTAAACGAAATCATGCTTCCGATCTTCGAAAGAACGCCGCCACCTGCAAACAAAGGGAAGTTTATAAAAATCAAATATTGCGTACAGCTTCCAACGCCTTCGCCACAATTTGTATTCTTCTGTAACTTGCCCCAATACGTAAAAGAACCTTACAAAAGATTTGCTGAAAATCAACTGAGAAAAGAATTCGGTTTCACAGGAGTTCCTATCGAAGTATATTTCAGACAGAAATAATTTACCATCCCTTTTAGATTTCTAAGAGGGATTTTTATTTTTTATTTCATAATTTTGCTTTTAATCTAATTGTTTTAATCAATAGGAACAGGCTTTAACCCGTTTTTGATAAGAAATAAATCAATTTGGCTTTAGCCAAAACTTAGTATTTAATAATTAAATTTAGTCTCAAAACTTTTAATAATCATGACGGTAATACTTTCACAACAATTTTCTTTGGTTAATACTTGGATTAACGAATTGAGGAATATAGAAATTCAACATGATCGAATGAGATTCCGTAGAAATATGGAAAGAATCGGTGAGATTGCTGCTTTTGAAATCAGTAAAGATTTAGAGCAAAAAGAAATTGAAATTCAGACTCCTTTAGATACAATCAAGGCTAAAGAAATTGCTGTTCAGCCTGTTATTACAACCATTTTGAGAGCCGGAGTTCCTTTATTTGAAGGAATTTTAAATTATTTGGATAAAGCAGATTGTGGTTTCGTTGCTGCTTACAGAAAACACGATGCAAACGATTATTTTTCTATAAAACAAGATTATTTAACGTGTCCAAATATCGATGGAAGACCTTTAATTGTTGCAGATCCAATGTTGGCAACCGGAGCTTCTTTAATTGAGGCAATCAAAGATTTGTTAACCAACGGAACGCCGACTCAACTTCATATTGTTGCTGCAATTGCTTCTAGGCAAGGAGTTGAAACGATTGAAAAAGCTTATCCAAATGCAAAGTTGTGGGTTGGAGCAATCGATGAAAATTTAACTTCAAAAGGTTATATCACACCAGGATTGGGAGATGCGGGAGATTTGAGCTACGGTGAAAAACTGCAGAGGTAAAATTACTTATTACCAATTACTTATAATTACTCATCCATCGCCATCACCAAAACGCTCACTTTATTATCTCCTGCTTTCAAAATTTCCCAGGCAATCGAAGAAATTGTGTTTCCTGTTGTAAAAACATCATCAATCATCAAGATATGTTTTCCTGAAATTTTTTTTGTAATTGAAAATGTGTTTTCTGTAGCTAAACGATGTTCCTTGTCTTTCAAAGCCTGAGCTTTTGAATAGTGATTTCTCTTCATTAAATCATGACTGAAAGGAATTTCATAAAACTTCGATAGAGTTTCTGTAAACAAATGAAGTTGATTGTAACCTCTTTCTTTCAGTTTTTTAGAATGTAAAGGAACGGAAACCAATAAATCGGGCTTTTCATTTTTAAAATCTAAATGATCAGTCGTCCATTCAGCTAAAACTTTTCCTACTTTTTCACGGCTTTTATACTTTAATTCGTGAATAATTTTTCGGCTCAAACTTTCTTTTTCAAACTGCATGAGAGAAAAAGCATTCTCAATAGGAAAAAGTAATTTACACTTTTCTTTAATGTAATTATTCTCAAAAAAATTGAAATGGGTAAAATGAATTTGCTCAAAACAAAGATTACAAACCAACGAATTGCCATCAATTATTTTATTGCAATGAATACAGCGATTCGGGAAGAAAATATCTAAAATCATTTGTGTGTTTTGTGAAACTAATTTAATCAAAATTATTCAAAGAAATAACTTCAGATTGAAAATCCTATCTTTGAATATGGGTTTAATATTTGAAAAGCAGATACTGATAACGGAAGAGCATATCGACGGGAACAATCATGTTAATAATGTTCAATATGTAAAATGGGTGGAAGAAATTGCGGGCGAACATTGGAATTCTGTAAAAGATAAATTAGGTTTCCCAAATGATATCTGGATGCTTCTCGATCATCATATCCAATACAAAAAGCAGGTTTATTTGAATGATTTAATTACCATAAAAACCTACCCAAAATCTCCCGAAGGAATTCGTCAGCCGAGAAAAGTTGAGTTTTATTGCAATGATCAACTGGTTGTTGATTCTTTGACGCTTTGGGTTTTTATCAATAAAGAAACACAGAAAATTCAAAGGTTGGATGAAGATTGGTTAAATAAAATTTGATTATTCGCTTAAGACTTTCACAATCCTATCAAACTTAGATTCATCGATAGTTCCTGTAATTTCCTGGATGTTACCATTTTTATCAATAATAAATGTCATTGGATTTCGAATGAGCTTGAAATATGATTGCAGTTCTTTTAAAGAATCTGTGATATGTTGAAAATTTAATTCATGTTTGATCAGAAATTTGTCAACTTTCTCTTTATTGTCGTGAGTAATTGCTATAAACTTAACTTTATTTTCAAATTTATCTCTTAATTTATTTAAATAAGGAAGTTCTTCAATGCAAGGTTCACAAGTTGTAGACCAAAAATTGATGAAAGTCGGCTTATCTTTTAAATAATCGGATGTGAAATTTTTCCCATCCTTATTTTTGTAGTTTTCAATCGGGAAATGTTTTCCTATTTTGTTTTCGAGAGAAGGATTTGTTGTTAATGCTCTTTGTTGAGCCGCAATAAATAAACTTATTGTTATTAAGAGTAAGGTTATAGCTTTCATATTTTGATAACGTATTTAGTTAAATCTTATTTTTAAGCACAAATTTTAATTATTCAAATGAATTTTATTTAGAAAATTAAAGAAGGTGATGATTTAAACTTTAATTTTTCATAAATATCATTATTTTCGTGGTTCAATAAAAACTCCATGGAAACAAAAATTGCTGAAGCTCGTTTTGACGAATTTGAAAAATATGATGCACTGTCAGACAAAGATATTTTCACAAAAATCTGGACAGAACCTCGAAGAGTTTTTAAATTTATAAACGATACCCGATACGAAAAATATTTGTACTTACTTATGTTTCTTGCGGGTGTAGCGAGTGCTTTTCAGCGTTCCAGTTCTAAAAATATAGGTGATCACTCATCACTGTTTTTAATTGTTTTCGGATGCGTTATTCTTGGTGGAGCATTAGGTTGGATTTCCTATTACATTTATGCGGCACTATTAAGCTGGTCCGGAAAATGGCTGAATGGTGTCGGAAATACATCTTCCATTTTCAGAATGATGGCTTATTCAGTGATTCCATCAATTTTAGGTCTGTTTTTCCTGTTTTTGCAGATCGCTGTTTACGGTGTTGATTATTTTACAGATTTTGCAGGTTATTTGGAAAAAAGTATGCTCATAAACGTCATTTTCTGGATTTCATTCGTCATAGAAAATCTATTATCACTAGCAACTTTGGTTTTTATGGTAATCGGACTTTCGGAAGTTCAGAAATTTTCGATAGGAAAAGCTATTTTAAATCTTATTTTACCGGTTTTATTTATTGTCGTTCCTATTGTACTGATCGCTTCATTGGCAATGATTTTTTAGTTAAATCAAAATTAAAGTAAGGCAAAGGTCATTCGTTTACGTATTGAATTTCCTTATCTTTGCACCATGATACGTATTACAAAAATTTTTACATTCGAAACTGCTCATGTTTTGTACAATTATGACGGAAAATGTAAAAATATGCATGGACATTCTTACAAACTTTTCGTGACTGTAAAAGGAAAGCCAATTAATGATCTTGATAATCCTAAAAATGGTATGGTGGTAGATTTTGGTGATATTAAAACCATTGTAAAAGAAGAAATCGTTGATGTTTGGGATCATTCAGTTTTAATAAATGGTGTTTCTCCGCACAGAGAAATGGGTGAAGAGCTTGAAAATAAAGGTCAGAAAGTAATTTACTGCAACTTTCAGCCAACTTGCGAAAATATGTTGTATGCGATTGCAGCGAAAATAAAAACAAAACTTCCGGAAGGAATTTCTTTAGCATATTTAAAACTTCACGAAACCGAAAACTCTTACGGAGAATGGTTTGCGGAAGATAATCAATAAATTTTGCTGAATTTAAAACGTAATAAGTGCTAAAGACGACCATTAATTTAGAACCTGGAAAAAAAGTTTATTTTGCTTCAGATCAGCATTTTGGTGCACCAGATCCGAAACAGAGTAAAATTCGTGAGCAGAAATTTATCCGTTGGATGAATGAAATTAAAAATGATGCTCAGGTTTTGTTTTTGATGGGTGATTTATTTGATTTTTGGCATGAATGGAATCACGTAATTCCAAAAGGTTACGTACGTGTTCTTGGTAAAATTGCCGAATTAAAAGATCACGGAGTTCAGGTTTATTTTTTTGTAGGAAACCACGATTTGTGGATGAAAGATTATTTGGAAGAAGAAATTGGATGTACCGTTTTTTATAAAAAGCAATATTTCGAAATCGCAGGAAAACAGTTTCTTTTAGCTCATGGTGACGGATTAGGACCCGGAGATAAAGGGTATAAAAGAATGAAAAAAGTTTTTACAAATCCTGTTGCACAATGGTTTTTTAAATGGCTTCATCCAGATATTGCCATGAAAATAGCGTTGTATATGTCTCAGAAAAATAAAATGATTTCGGGAGATGAAGACAAAGAGTTTTTAGGTGAAGACAAAGAGTTTTTGATTATCTATTCTAAAAAGAAACTGGAAACCGAGAAAATCGATTACTTTATTTACGGTCACAGACATTTGCCGATGGTTTTAGACCTTGGAAAAAGTTCAAAATATATCAATTTAGGAGACTGGATTTCCTATTTTACCTACGGCGTTTTTGAGCATTATTTTGAGTTGAAAACTTTTGAAAAACAGGAATAAAAAAAATTACCCCAAAAGAGGTAATTCTCGAATAAAGGTTCTACAGCCTTTATTACTAATCCATATTCCGCAGTTCATGTTACAAAAACCTAACCAAAATAAGCTGTTTTAAATAAATTAATTGTGAATTAGTAAGCTTTAATCTATAAAAGATTCATTTTGAATCAATAAGCTTTGCATTTAATCTGAAAATTACATTGAAAAATATTTTTGACATACAAACCGAAGAAGATTTTTTAAAAGCTTGTCTCGAAACTTTCCGTTTTCAATATGAAAATATTGAGATTTATAGAAAGTTTGTCGATTATCTGAATATTAATCCTCAAAATATAGATGCGTTGGCAAAAATTCCTTTTTTGCCGATTGAAATGTTTAAAAATCATCAGATTTTAAATAAAAATATTTCGACAGATTTGTTTTTTCAGAGTTCGGGAACAACGCAGATGAATTTGTCTAAACATTTTATTGCAGACGAGAATATTTATCAGGAAAGTATTTACAAAAGCTTCGAACAGTTTGTCGGAAAGCCGGAAGATTTTATTTTCTTAGGTTTGTTACCAAGCTATCTTGAGAAACAAAATTCGTCGCTGATTTACATGGTTGATTACTTAATGAAAAAATCCGGCAAACTTGAAAATGGATATTTTCTTTACAATCATGAAGATTTATTTATACTTTTAAATGAATTAAAAGATAAAAAAGTCATTCTTTTCGGAGTATCTTTTGCACTTTTAGACTTCTTAGATACTTTAGAATCTCTCACTCTTTCAATTTCTCAATCATTGAATTTAACGGTTATTGAAACCGGTGGAATGAAAGGTAGAAAAGAAGAGATGACCAAAGATGAATTGTTGAAAATTTTGCAGAATGGATTTAAAACCCATAAAATTTATTCTGAATATTCCATGACGGAATTGCTTTCTCAGGCATATTCTTTAGGTGAAAATATTTATCAATGTCCAAATTGGATGCGGGTTTTGGTGAGAAATACTGAAGATCCTTTTAATTATGAAAGAGAGGGTAGAACCGGAGCGATTAATATTATCGATTTGGCGAATATTCATTCTTGTAGTTTTATTGCGACGCAGGATTTGGGAAAAACAATGGGCGACAAATTTCAGGTTTTGGGAAGGATTGATCATTCTGATATTCGTGGGTGCAGTCTTTTGGTTTCTTAATCTAAAATTCTAAAATTCAAAATTCAGGATTTTATGAAAGTGAAAATAGAAGAACTTGTTCATTCCTACATTCATTCTCAATGTGATTTTGAGAAGGAGATTGTGCTGACCAATCATTTTCAGGCAGATTGGGAGGCAGATATTTTAATTATCAATTCAGATGGTTTCAGTCATGAAATTGAAATCAAACTTTCCAAAAGCGATTTTAAAAATGATTTTAAAAAGTCTTACGTCAATATTTCTACAGGTGAAAAATTTCTAAAGCACGATAAAATTTGTTGTGGAGATTATATTTGCAATTCTTTCAGTTTTTTATTGCCAATGGGAATGATTGAACATTCTGTAATTCCTGAACATTGCGGAATTATCGAATTTTATCATAATGTAGATTCTTGGGAAACTGAGTTTTATTTAATCAGAAAACCTAAAAAAGTACACGAAGATTCTTATTGGAAATTAACCGATAAAGATTTATTTATAAGAAAAATGGCGCTCAATCTTTTATACAAGAAAATGGAAGTCAAGGGAAAACACGAAGAACTCATCTTTAAAAATCCTTTTGATATTAAGAAAATAAAATAGAAAATCCTGTCCGATAAAAGACAGGATTTATTTTTTATATAAAGCTTTAATTATTTTGCTTCAGGTTTTTCAATTAATAAATTATAAGTGAAGGCTGCAAAAACTCCTCCTAAAACTGGTGCTGCAATAAATAACCATAGTTGGGAAAGTGCTTCTCCGCCTGCGAAAATTGCCGGGCCGATACTTCTTGCCGGGTTTACAGAAACTCCTGTAATTTTAATTCCCACAATATGTATTAAAACTAAAGCCAGTCCTATTGCTAAACCAGCAAATCCACCGTTGATGTTTTTAGTAGAGGTTGATCCTAAAATCACCATCAAAAAGATGAATGTGAAAACAAATTCTGCTACGAAAGCTGCGGTCATGTTGTAAGCATCTAAATATCCTGTTCCCCAACCGTTTGATCCTAAAGCCCAAGGTTTCATTTCTGCACCGGGATGATTGGTGAAAATAAGATAAAGAATTCCGGCTCCGATGATGGCTCCTAGGATTTGAGCGATAACGTAACGAATTGCCTCGTCCATTTTCATTCTTCCGGCTGCAACCATTGCGATAGAAATTGCGGGATTAATGTGGCATCCTGAAATGTGACCAATTGCGTAAGCCATTGCTACGACGCTTAAGCCGAATGCAAATGAAATTCCTAAAAGTCCTACACCTGTAGTTCCATCTGCGCCTGCAATTACTGCGCTTCCGCAACCCATTAGAACCAATACCATTGTTCCGAACATTTCTGCTACGAATTTTGAAGTTTTTGAAATCATCTTTTAATGTATTTTTTAAATTAGGAAGCTAATGTACAAAAATTAATAATTTATTATTTATATATTTTTAATATTTATAAAATGCATTTTTATTATTTATTTTAATTATAATTTAATAATTTAACACAATTTATAGGTGTGTTTTTAATCGTAAATTATTATGGCGTTACATTAAATTAATATCTTTGAGCGTAAGAATATCAAAATTTGTCTGTTTTCAAATTCTAAATAGCCTTTCATGAAAAAGTACTTGTTTATAATTCCTATTGTTTTTTCACATTCTTTTTACAGTCAGAAGTCGATGAAATCTCTTCCTTGTTATGATTTAACAGAGGTTTTGAAGGTTGAACCAACTGCGCTTTACAAACCTCATTTGGATGCATCAAAAAGTTTTAATGTGAACATTCTGAAAAATACTTCGCAGGTTCAGAAGTACATTAATAAAGGGAAGTTTCACACGGTTAAAAAATCAGGAAAAGGATTTAAGGTTCAAAAATTAGATTACAGCAGAGCATATTTAGTTTCAAAAGCAAAATCTACTTTAGAGAAAATTGGTTCAAAATTTAGCAAAGAAACCAAAGGTCACACTTTTACGGTTTCTTCGATTACGAGAACGCTTGAAGATCAATGCAGATTGAGAAAAGTGAATTCTAATGCAAGTTTAGGGATTAGTTCGCACAATTATGGCAATTCTTTCGATATTTCTTACGTCCGTTTTAACGGAGTTTTAAAAAATAATCCAAAAATGGAAGTAGCTTTGGAAAAGGTTTTGAAATATTACGCTGATGCAGGTAGAATTTATTATATTAAAGAAAGACAGCAAAGTTGTTTTCATGTGACGGTGAGGAATTATTAAATTATTCTTATTTATTAAACAGATGTTTGTGTAGCTTCGCTGGATTCGATAATTTTATCGCTTAAAATTAAAAAACCTTTATTAATGCAGAATTTAAACAGAGATCAGTACACAACAGCGGTAGAAGGATGGATGACCTCCAAGACCGATTTACGAAGCCTTGAAAATCTTTTCCCGGAAAATTATATTTTCAACATTACACCTGAGCAAGTTGATTGGCTTAAAAAATCAAACGCAAACAAAGAGTTTTGTGCAGAAGTTGGCGTTATTGAAGGTCGATTAAACATCATGCTTTGTCCACTTGACGAAAAAGGAAATAAAATGACTGTAGGAGAAGTTCCTTATTCTGTTTTCGAGCCTTTAGAGCAAGACTTAAAACTTACAGAAATTCAGACTTATACGGTTGTGAAGAATGCTGTTTTGTCGAAGGATATGCGCAAAATAGATAATGATTCTGATATGTTTATGCCGGTTGCTAGCAAACCAATCATGGAGCAGGACAAAGCGGTTGATTCTATCGAATCTTGGCAAAGTAACGGACAGGATTGGTTTTATGCTGAATACAAACAAAATGGAGGAAAAAGTATTTTCAATAAATTTTATGTTCCATTTGATAAAATCACCAAATCTGAAGTGGAAGTAAGCTTCGTTTGTTCATTTGGATTAAAATATTCTGAAATTTATCAAAAGCAGCTTCCTGCGCTGATTTTCATTTCTTTTGTTAAAAATTTAGGAGGAAGTACAGAAACAATTTCAAATACTTTTGACTATGCAAAGCCATGTCCTCCTGTTTGCAAAATCCCTGATGGATTTGAATAGAAATTTAGATTATTAATGGTAAATTTCTATAAAACATTTTTGTTTCTCAATTACGGATTACTTTTAATAATAGTTTTCCTCATATTTTGGAAATATACCATTCTAAATAAAAAGGAAAAACAATATGCATATTATATTGTTTTTCTTTTTCTTATCGAACTAATGAGTCTTTTTTTTGCTTATGTAATCGAATTACAAGATACTTCGTTCATTTATCCGTATTACATAGCTGGAGAATTTTTACTTCTTACAAGTTTATTTATTAAAAAACTTGATTTGCCAAAGTATTTATTTGGAATAACTTCTTTTGTTGCCCTGTTGTTTTTAATTATCAGTAATATTCCCAATATTGCATTTAATTTTGATGAGGTGAAAGTGGGATCGAATATTATCATTATTTGCCTTGCCGGATTTACATTGATTCAGCGGATTCAGAGCAGTAAGAATGTAAGTAGATTTACTTTAATTGATGCTTGTATTTTCTTTTATTATTCTGTTTCGGTATTTGTTTTCATTATTTTTCAACAGCTTCAAAATCTTTCAGAAAATAATTTTTATATGGTTTTAGGAGTCAATACAGTTTTGTCAAGTATTTTATATAGTTCATTTATTTATACCTTTTTAAAATTAAAGAAGTAACTCTAAATATCAACCTGCTAGTTTTAATAATCGTCACATTGGCGATTATTGTATTCTTTATTTTAGTGCTCTACAAAACGTTTATCGATCGTATTGTTAGAGAAAAAGATGTACAAAGCAGGGCTGAAATTCAGCATCAGAAACAGTTGGTTTTAGAAAATACCAAAGTTCAGGAAGAAGAACGAAAAAGAATTGCCGTTTCAGTACATGATGACATCGGAAATCGATTGAATATCCTTTCTTTGTGGCTAAATAATTTGGATATTGAAGATGAATCTACTTCAGAAGTTATTTCTAATCAAATTTCTGAATTGATTGACAGTACAAGAAGTATTTCTCATTCCTTATATCCTGTGAATTTAGAGAAATTAGGTTTGATTTTATATATTGAAGAATTAATTACCAATTTATCGGCAAGAATTAATATTTCATTGCATGTGTCTTCAAAGTATGCTCAAAGAGATTTATTTGTAGAAGTTCAGATTTATCGTATTATTCAGGAGTTTACAACTAATGTTATCAAACATTCTACAGCAGAAAAGATTGATATCATAATTAAAGATTTTCAAAATTTTACCGGAATTGTTATCTTTGATAACGGACAAGGTTTTGATTACGAAAAAGTTAAAAAAGGAATGGGTATCAAAAATATAGAATCCAGAATGAAATCGATGGACGCAAAATTTAAATGGAAAAGCATCCTCAATAAAGGAAGTCGATTAATTTTTAAAATTCAGAAAAAATAATGAGTGAGCAAATTAAAATTGCCTTAGTAGATGATGAGCAGTTGATTCTTGAAGGTGTAAAAATGCTTTTGTCTAAAGAAAAAAACTTTTCGGTGACGATGATGGCAAATGACGGAAATGTTTTTCTCGAAAATCTAGAAACAATTAACAGCGATAAATTTCCCGATATTGCATTAGTTGATGTACAGATGCAACCAATGAATGGTTTCGAATTAGTCGGGATTTTAAAAGATAAATATCCGGATTTAAAAATCATTATTCTTTCTTCACATTACAAAACATCTGTTTTGGGGTATATGGTGAAATTGGGCGTTTCTGCGTTTCTACCGAAAAATTCCAACAAAAAACTTTTTATAGAAGCCATTACAAAAGTTCATGAGAACGGAATTTTCTTCACCAACGAAGATCACGAAATGCTTCTTTCCTACATGAATAATTCTTCAAAAAAAAAATCACTCTTTGATATGGAAGACGATCTTTCAGAAAGAGAAAGAGATGTTGTGAAATTAATTTGTCAGGAATTAACCAATAATGAAATTGCCGAAAAACTCTTTATCAGTCCGCGAACGGTAGAAAGTCATCGACAACGAGCCATTGAAAAAATTGGAGCAAAAAATACGGTTGGAATCGTAATTTATGCCATCGTTAATAATATTTATGCTCCCGCTTAAAAGAAATTGATTCCGTAGAAATACGGAATTTTTTATTTGCGTATTTCTACGTATACTATTTACAATTTTCGGTCGTTACTTTGTCATGTTCATTTAGAGCAACTACATGAAATTACTGATGATTGAAAATTCCTGCTTAATTTCAGAAATTATATTCTAGGCAAACGTTCTTTTTAAAATTTAGCGGGGAGCTGTCATTTAGACGGCTCTTTTTTATTTTCCTGTCATTCATTTCTTTTCCGTATTTTTGCACCCGAAAAAGATTCACATTCATTATTCACTTTTAATATTCATTTCAAATGCTTTCGGTTCAGGGTTTAGGATTACATCATTCGGGTAATTATTTATTTCAAAACGTAAATTTTACTATTAAAAAAGATGATAAAATTGGTTTGGTTGGTAAAAACGGAGCGGGGAAATCTACGCTTCTGAAAATGCTTTCCGGAGAAATCACTTTCTATGAAGGAAACGTTGTTCCTGAAGGAAATATTACCATCGGATTCCTAAAACAAGATCTTGATTTTGTGAAAGGAAGAACCGTTTGGAACGAAACCATGCAGGCTTTTGAGCAAATCAATGCTTGGAAAGATGAATTGGAAGAAATAAATCATCAATTAACGGTAAGAACCGATTACGAAAGTGATGCTTACACAGATTTGATCAACAGAATGACTGATTTGAATGATCTTTTGATGCATCACGATGCCTATAATCTTGAAGGTGATATCGAAAAAGTTTTGTTTGGTCTGGGTTTTAAAGCTGACGATTTTCAAAAAATCACCGACGAATTTTCTGGGGGGTGGAGAATGAGAATCGAATTGGCAAAATTGCTTCTTCAGAAAAATGATTTGATGCTTCTCGATGAGCCTACCAATCACTTGGATATGGAATCGATTATTTGGCTGGAAAACTTTTTGAAAGATTATCCCGGAGGAATTCTTTTGGTAAGTCACGATAAACAGTTTATGACTGCTGTCTGTAACCGAACTTTTGATGTAAACAACAGAAAAGTAGACGACTATAAAGCTAATTATTCTAAGTATTTGATCATGCGCGAAGATCGCCGTGAAAAACTGATTCAGGCTAAAAAGAATCAGGATGCGGAAATCAAGCAGATGGAAGATAACATCAATAAATTCCGTGCGAGTGCGACAAAAGCTTCTTTTGCCCAGTCTTTAATCAAAAAATTAGATAAAATTGAGCGTATTGAAGTTGATAATGATGATGTTTCAAAATTCAATATCCGTTTCGTTCAGTCTGTAGTTCCCGGAAAAGTTATTTTTGAAGCTGAAAAATTAGGTAAAGCTTACGGAAAAAAACAGATTTTTGATGATGTAGATTTTATCGTTCAAAGAGGTGATAGAATTGCTCTTCTCGGACAAAACGGACAAGGGAAAACGACTTTAGCCAAAATTCTTGCCGGTGATATCAAAGAATTTTCAGGAAACTGGAATTTAGGACACAACGTCAATATTGGTTATTTCGCTCAAAATCAAGAGGAAGTTTTGACTCCAAATAAAACTGTTCAGGAAGAAGCAGAAGACGCTGCAACTGAAGAAACGAGACCTCGAGTTCGTGATTTATTAGGATCTTTCCTGTTTCAGGGTGAAGCGGTAAATAAGAAGACAAAAGTACTTTCCGGAGGTGAAAGAAACCGTTTGGCGCTTTGTAAATTGCTTTTGCGTCCATTCAATGTTTTGATCATGGATGAGCCTACCAATCACTTGGATATTCAGTCTAAAGAGATTATTAAATTGGCTTTGCAGAGGTTTGAAGGTACATTAATTGTAATTTCTCACGACAGAGAATTTTTACAGGGATTGAGTGATAAAATCTACGAATTCCGTGATGGTAAAATGAAAGAATTCTTAGGCGACATCAACGAATATCTTGATTTCAGACAAAAAGAAAGCATTCGTGAAATTTCAGCTGAAAAAGCAAAACTACATGGAGAAGAAGCTAAGGTTGAGGTAAAGGCTAAAAAAGTTGAAGATAAACCAACAACTGTCAACCAACAATCAACTACCATCGTTAGTAAGGAGCAGAAAAGCATTCAGAATAAACTAAAAAAAGTAGAAGAAAAAATTTCTGAACTGGAAACTGCCATCGAAAATTTTGAAGTATCTTTCACAAAAGATAATCCTTCAGAAGAAACTCTGGAAAAATACAACAAAACCAAAGAAGAACTTGATCTTGCTTTGCAGGAATGGGAACATTTAGGAACCCAATTAGATTAATTTCTAAATTTAAAATATTGAAAAGATGGACTTGGTTCATCTTTTTTTGTGAGATATGTGATGTACTTAAAAGAAGTTTTCTTAATCAGAAAATCTCATGATGAATATTTGCTCCGAGGTGCAAAACCTTTGTAGCATAATTAATAGCATAGAATTTGAGCTCCGTAGGAGCGAAACTTCGGAAAATAATTAATTTTTATTAAACTAAATTGACGTTTTCCTCTATAGATAATCCATTATTGTTCAAAAATTAATGTTTATTGAAACCTCTTTCAATAATTTTTTATAATTTTGTCCCATGATTTTCAAGGAAAGCCGACAACTAAAGAGTTTTATCTCAAAGCTGATGCTTGGGATTTACTTCTTTGCGTTGTTTTCTTCAAGCTTTCACAGTCATGATTCTGCAGATGTTTTTGTAGGTTTTAATCTTAAAAAATCTGAGAATAATATTTCAAAAACTGATGCAAAAGAAAAAGCAGGCGATTGTTTGGCTTGTCATTTCTTAACAACAGGAAATACTTTATTACCTGACGAATTTAGTTTCACTTTGATCAAACATACTCATGAGGTAGAGCAGGTTTTTGCTGTACAGGAAAAAATCTGGTCACAAACTAAATTTTCTTTTCAACTTCGGGGACCTCCCGCAATTTCATAATCAATAGATTCTTTTTCGGATTTTTTTTTGCTTTAAATTTTTTAAGATTTAAATGTCGTTAAGTATAGTAATTTTATATTGGTTACTCATATTTCTTTGACTTAAGAAGCTAAAGCGTTAAGAAAATTGAAATTCAATCAGTTAAAAAATTCCCACTGTTTGAGTGAACCATAATTTGTGCTTCGAAACAGTAATTCTAAATGCGAACGATTTTTGGGGATTTTAGGATTTAATTTAAATTTTTAGCGGAAGATTCTAGTCTTGAATTTTTGGTACTTTTTGCTTCAAGGCAAAAGTACATCTTAAAGAAAGCAATGAAGTAGAAGACTTTCTATTTTACATTTAAAAATCCAATTCAAAATTTTAACGAAATGTATTTTCATGTTATTCATTTATTATAATGAGTGATCTGAAACTTACGAAATCTATCTATTTACAATGAAATTGATATATAGTTTATTGTTGATCCTTTGCGGATTTGCAATTACAAACGCACAGAAAACTTATACGGTTGAAGGAACTGTTCAGGATTTTCACGATAAGACCATGCTTGAAAATGCGGTGGTGAAAATTGGTGATTTTACTTCTAAAACTGATAAAAAAGGTAAGTTTTCATTTAATAATATTCCTGCAGGAAAATATCAGCTCATTGCAAAACACCCTCTGTGCGATGATTATACTGAAAATGTAGGAGTCGACAGAGATTTGCATTTAGCCATTACTTTAGAACATCATATCGGCGATATCGAAGCTGTTACCATTCACGGAAGCCATAAAACAAAAGGTTCTGTGATAATGAGCACGCTTAATAAAACTGAAATTGAGAGAAATTCTACGGAAAATTTAGGGAATTTATTATCAAAAATTTCGGGAGTTACCGCCCTGAAAACGGGAAATAATATTTCAAAACCTGTAATCAGAGGGTTGTACGGAAGCCGAATTTCTATTCTAAATAATGGAGTGAAAATGGCAGAGCAGGAATGGGGAGTTGAGCACGCTCCAAATGTTGATGTAAACGATTTTGAACACATCGATGTCATCAAAGGTGCATCCGCTTTGAAGTACGGAAATGAAGGAGTGGGCGGAGTTGTCGTTTTGGAACCTGCTATTTTACCCAAAAAAGATACCATCATGGGAAGCCTGAAACTGTCAGGAATTTCTAATGGAAGAGGAGGTGAAATTGCTGCAAATGTTGCTAAAACTTGGGAAAACCAATGGTTTGTAAAAACAGGCGGAAGTTATAGAAAAACTGGAGATCAGTATGTTCCGCATCATACGTTGCAGAATACAGGTCAGGAATTTAATTCATTCAATTTCTCTTTCGGAAAGCATAGCTTTCTACAAGGTTTTGATGTTTCATACAGCGGAATCAACCAAGAATTTGGGATTTACAAAGGTGCACACTTGTCGAGTCCCGAAGATTTTTACAATGCGGTAAATTTTGGGCAGCCTTTCTATCTGGATCAGTTTACATACGATATCGACAACCCAAAACAAAAAGTAGAACATCATATTGCAAAACTTTCAGCGTATAAACGCTTTGCTGATTTTGGTAAACTGACTTTTCAATATAGTTTTCAATTAAACAGAAGACAGGAATATGATATCAGAAAGGGAGAATTGAGCGAATTGCCTTCCATGGATTTAAGATTAATTACTCATTCTGCAAGTTTAGTTCATTTACTTGAACGTACAAATTGGAGTTTGGAAAGTGGAATTTCAGGAGGTTTTCAGGATAACTTTCCCGATCCGGCGACAAAAGCGAGACGTTTGATTCCGGATTATTACCGATACGATGCAGGAGCTTTTTCGGTTTTTAAATACCGTTTTAATTCAAAATTAAATGCAGAAGCTGCTGTGAGATATGATTTCAGCAGATATGATGCCTATAAATATTATGATTCTGATAAATGGAATGCAAATTATGCAGAACTGTTCCCTCAATTTTTTGTGAGCGAATCAGGAAGCAGAACTTTGACCAGACCAATTTTAGATTATCATAATTTTTCGGCGAATGTCGGTTTAGATTATAAACCAAGTCAGAATTTTGAGTTTAAATTAAATCTTTCAAGAGCCGACAGAAGTCCGAACGCAGCTGAATTATTTTCAGATGGATTGCATCATTCTGCTGCTGTGATGGAAGAAGGCAATTTGAGCATTAAAAAAGAAACGGTTTATAATGTTAATCTTTCTTTGGCAGGACAGTTTGATATTTTAAAAGGTCTTCATATCGAAGCTAGTCCTTATTTGATGATTTCGGATAATTTCGTGAATCAGATTCCGACGAGTGTTTTGAATACGAATAGAGGCGTTTTCCCGGTTTGGACTTATCAACAGGTTAAAGCGAGAATTTATGGTTTGGATGCTGATGCAGAATTATCAATTCTAGATAATTTAAAATGGAAATCAGGATTCAGTATTTTGAAAGGTGACGATCTTTCGAATAATGAACCACTGATTTTAATGATGCCTGCAAAATTGAGAAATTCAGTCGAGCTCAATCTTAATAAACCTAAGAATTTCTATGTTACTCTGGAAAATGAAAATACATTTAAACAAAACCGTTTTCCGATAAGAAACTTGCCTGTAACATTCATCAAAGACGGAGTGGAAAGAAATGAAATCGTTGATTTTAGTTCTACGCCTGCTGAGTTTACATTATTCAATGCTTCTGTGGGAGCAGACTTATTTAAAAATCTGAATTTGAATTTCAGAATCAATAACCTATTTAATGTAGAGTATCGCGAATATCTGAACAGACTCAGATATTACATGTACGAGCCTGGAAGAAATTTCGTGGTAACTCTAAAATACAATTTCTAATTATTTACAACTTAAAATTTAAAATTAAAATGAAAAAATTTATCAATATTACATTAGTCCTTTTTGCTGCACTTTTTATTTTCTCTTGTAGAAATGATGATGACGCAGTTCCTGAAGATGTTCACGAGCATGACGAAATCGGGAAAGTGGTTTTAAAATTAACGAATAAAAACGATGCTGCAGATGTTCAGACTGTGAACGTAATTTCTGGTGTTGCTGATGCACACTTGCATTTACACCAAGGTGATACTTATTTGGCAGAATTGGATTTCCAGATTAAGCATGACGATCATTATCATTCTTCAGACGAAATTGAAGAAGAAAAAGACCATCATTTCATTACTTTCGGTCCTGCAAATGCAGATATTGTTGTGATGAGAGCTACAAATGATATTGTAAGAACAGACGGACAAAAATTAGGCTTAAGAACTGAATGGAAAATTAATTCAACTCAGACAATAGGAAAAATGAATATCAAATTGATTCATGGGCCTACAACTGTTAATCAAAATTATCCTTCTGCAGCCAATCAATTAGGGCAGACTACAGGAGGCGAAACTGATGTAGATATTACGGTTGACGCACATTAAGATTTAGTCAAACAAATTTTTAATATTACAAAAAGGCATTATTTCGGTAATGCCTTTTTTATTTTAACGTATTATAACAAAAGGAATGTCTTGATTTAATAAAAAATTCATATTTTTGCAACCTAAAATTTTAATCAATAATGAAGGTTACCGCAAAAAACCATGATGATGTAAGTGCATTGCTTACAGTAACATTGGAGAAATCTGACTACAAAGAAAAAGTAGAAAAGCAATTGATTAATTATGCTAAAAACGCACAGGTTCCTGGTTTCAGAAAAGGAAAAGTGCCTTTGAGTATGGTTAGAAAGCAATATGAAGCAGGGATTGCATTCGAAGAAATCAACAAACAAGTTTCTGATGCTTTAAATAACTATATCAACGAAAACAAACTAAGATTAGTTGGTCAGCCGGTTCCACAGCCTGTAAATGATTTTAATCATAACGCAGAGAAATTGGAAGTAGCTTTCGAAGTAGGTTTCGAGCCGGAATTCTCTATCGATCTTTCTAAATATGAAGCTGCACACTACAAAGTTTCTGCTTCAGATAAAGAAATCAACAAAAGCATAGAAAATATGCAGAAGCGTTTTGCTGAGCAGGTTCCGCAAGACAAAATCACTAAAGATTCTTACATCAACTTCGAAATTACTCAAGTTGTAGAAGATGATGCTGAAGGTGAGCACAACCACGCTCCAAAAATCGCTACCATTACTGCTGAAAACAAAGCAGCTTTCAAATTACTTAAAGGTTTGAAAATGGATGAGTCTGTGAAAGTTTCTAAAGAAACTCTTGCTTCTGACGAAGATTTGGCTAAAGAATTAGGTTTCGCTAAAGAAGAAGTTGAGCATTTACACCACGCTGAAGTTGAGGTTAAAGTAAAAGATTTCTATAGCTTAAACTTAGCAGAACTTAATCGGGAATTATTCGATAAAGTTTACGGTGCAGATACCATTAAAACTGAAGAAGAGCTTAAAGATAAAGTGAAAACTGAATTAGACGAGTACTTCCAGCAAAATGCAGACGTACACTTTGTAAACAAAGTGTTGGAGCAGGTTTCTGAAAAAGAAGAAGTAAAACTTCCTGAAGAATTCTTGGTAAAATGGTTAGTATTCTCAAACCAGAATATTCAGTCTGAAGAGCAGGCTAAAGAAATTCTTGAGGCTGAGAAAAACCAATTGAAATATCAGATTATCGAAGGTAAATTGATGAGCGAAAATGATATTCAATTAGAATATGCTGATGTTTTGGCACAAGCTGAACAGTTAGTAAGAAACCAATTGGCAATCTATGGAATTCATCATTTAGGTGACGAAGAAGTTCAAAAATATGCTGCTGAAATGTTGAAAGACCAAGAGCAGGTAAGACAAATTTCTTCTGAAGTAGCAATGGCTAAGTTGAAAGATGTTATCCTTGAGAAAGCAACTAAAAAGGAAACTGAAATCTCTCACGACGAGTTTTTAGAAGAACTTAAAAAATAATTTATTTTAAAATAAATATTTGAAAACCTCCGATTCTTCGGAGGTTTTTGCTTTTGTTTGCTTTATGAGGTGTATTTTTACGTTTTTATTATAGAAAAAATATTGTAACTTCCTGAATGTTAAAAATTCTATAATATGAAAACAACTCTATTCTTTAAAAAATCTGAAAATTCAGATTTAGTTTTACACGACATGAAAATGAAACTTTCATTGGCATTTCTATTCATAGCAATGATAGCAGGATTTGCAAATTTGAAAGCGCAAACATCTAAAATAATTCCGGATAGTAATGTTTCCGGAAGTTTTTTGAGTCCTTTAGCAAATTCCGCAAGAACTTATCAGATGCTGATTGATGATACTCAGCTTACTCCTTTGGTTGGTAAATATCTCAATTCTATTTCATTCAGGCTTTTAGCTTCTGCATCTGCACCTTGGCCTGCAACAGATGCTACATTCAGCAGTTATCAGATATATTTAAGTAACGGAGTAGATCCTGCAAACCGACAATTAGATTTTGCAGCAAATATTACGGGAGCTCAAACAATGGTAAGAACGGGTGCTCTGATTATTCCAGCTGGCTCTTTAACTTCGGGAGGAGATCCTAATGCGTTTAGTTATAATATTTTGTTTGATACTCCATATCTTTACAGTGGCGGAAATCTCATTATAGAAATACGTCATACAGGAAGCAACTCAAGCTCTCTTTCTACACATGCGGTTACAAGCACCAATACTTCGGCGGGATATGGTACTCTTTTTTCTGCATGTTGGCAAGCATCAGGGTCGGTAACAAATGGTAACTTTACTTACATAAAGATTAACTCTCTTGATGCACTCGGCGTAAAATCAGTGACAATTGATGATGGTTTTTCTGTCTACCCGAATCCGGTAAAAGATACTCTATATGTAAAATCAGCAAAAGATATAACAGAGTTTAATGTATTTAATTTTGCAGGTCAGAAAATATTGTCACAAAAAAATAGCACAAAAACTCCTCAATTAAATACTTCTTCATTACAAAAAGGAGCTTATATTTTGCAGATGATTGATAAAGAAGGAAATTCGACTTCTGCAAGATTTGTTAAAGACTAAAATAAAATTCAGATTGTTTAAAATGAGATGTATTTATATAAATTTAAAAGGGTATTAATATGCTCAAATGGTCGGTTTTGGTCTGTTGATGAATCTATGTCGTACAATATGATTATCTTTAACGCTTTAATTTAATAACGGAACCGAAATGCAAACCAAAAAGTAAATACGGTTTCACAAAACTTTAAACAAATAAATATTTTAATATGAAAAAGATCATCATTCCGTTTTTTTGCGCAATAGTATTAATGTCTTCTGCCAATGTAAATGCACAGACTGCAACGGCAGCGCCTACATCTGCAGTAAAATCTCAACTGTCACCAAAGCAGGTTATTGATAAATACATCGACGCTCTTGGCGGAAAAGCAAAACTGGAATCTGTGAAAACGACGATTACAGAAAATACAATGTCTGTTCAAGGAATGGAAATTTCTATGAATACTAAGAAAATGGGTAACAAATTCAAATCTGTACAGTCTGTAATGGGGCAGGAAGTTGTTCAGATGTTTGATGGTGATAAGGGATACATTAATCAGATGGGAACCAAAAGTGACTTTCCTGCATCTGCAATTCCCGAATTGAAAAAAGCGAGAACCGTGGATGCATTAGGATATGATGCAGCCAATTTCAAAGAAGTTACCGTAGAAAAAATTGATGGTAAAGACTACAACGTTTTGTCTTCAGATAAAGGTAAATTCTACTTTGATACCGCTACAGGTCTTTTGTATAAATCAAACTCAGGAATGGGTGATGCCATCATAAAATCTTATCTTACGGTAGACGGAATCAAGTTTCCGGGTGATATTGAAGCTGAAGGAAACGGACAAAAAGTGGCTATTAAAACCACAAAGGTTACCATTAATTCTGGTGTTACTGACATAGATTTCAAATAATCTTTATTAGATAGATAATAAAAACCGGTTTTTGACCGGTTTTTTTATTTTTAAAAACTTTAACGCAAGTTTAACTAAATTAATAGTGATTAAATTTCTTGGGTTTGTGATAAATATTTAATTTTATCTCTGAGAAAAGATTTAAAATCAAATCGTATGAAAAAAATTCTATTGTCAGTAGCGGCTCTTGTATTAATGTCGTCTATGGCTTTCGCACAGAACATCCCAATGGATCCTTCTGTAAGAACGGGTACTCTTCCAAACGGAATGAAATACTACATCAAAAAAAATACATTACCTGAGAAAAAAGTAGACTTCAGGCTGGCTATCAACGCAGGCTCAATCCTTGAAGACGAAAACCAAAGAGGTCTTGCTCACTTTATGGAGCACATGAACTTCAACGGAACCAAAAATTTCCCGGATAATAAACTGGTAGATTATCTACAATCCATCGGAGTAAAATTCGGACAGCACCTTAATGCTTATACAAGTTTTGACGAAACTGTTTACATGCTTCCTGTTCCTTTAGACAAGCCGGGTAATTTTGATTCTGGTCTTAAAGTAATGGAAGACTGGGCATTCAACGCAACATTAACTGATGCTCAAATCAACAAAGAGAGAGGGGTTGTTTTAGAAGAATTAAGATTAGGTTTAGGTGCAGACAAAAGAATGTCGGATAAATATTTACCTAAATTATTACACAAATCTCAGTACGCAAACAGATTACCAATCGGTACAAAAGAAGTTCTTGAGAACTTTAAGCCCGATGTTATCAGACAATTTCATAAAGATTGGTATAGACCAGATTTGATGGCATTGGTTGTAGTAGGAGACATTAACGTAGATGAGGTTGAAAAGAAAATTAAAGATAATTTCAGCAAATATAAAAATCCTTCTAAGCCAAGAGAAAGAAAAACTTTTGATCTTCCAAATCACAAGGAAACTTTGGTAGCTATTGAGACTGATCCTGATGCAACCAATTCTATGGTTCAGTTTATCATGAAAGATGCAGATTCTTATCAGCCGGATGTTACGGTAGAGCAGTACAATCAAAGTTTGATTGAGAACATTTCTACCACAATGCTAAACAACAGATTGAGAGAATTGGTAAATTCAAACAATCCTCCGTTTACATTTGGTTCTGTTTATCATGGTGGAACATATGCAAGAACCAAAGAAGCTTTCCAGGGATTTGCAATGGTAAAAGAAGGAAATCAGATCAGCGCATTGAAAGTTCTATTGGAAGAAACGGAAAGAGCAAAAAGATTCGGCTTCACACAGGGTGAATTAGACAGAGCAAAATCTCAGATCATGTCTAATATGGAAAGGTCTTACAATAACCGCGACAAAACTGAAAGCGATATGTTGGTAGACGAATATGTTAGAAATTTCCTGGAGCAGGAACCAATGCCGGGAATTGCCTGGGAATATGAAGATACGAAGAAGTTTTTGCCAACTATTACTTTAGCTCAGACGAATGAGGTAATCAAGAAAATGGTGAAAGACGACAGTAGAGTAATCGTGATTACAGGTCCTAAAAAAGACAATGTAAAAATGCCTACAGAAGCTTTAGTTCTAAAAACTTTTGATGATGTAAAATTAGCTGATCTTAAACCTTACGAAGAAAAAGCTACGATCAAAAATTTAGTAAAACCTTTTAAATCTGAAGGGAAAATTGCTAAAACCGAAACCGATGCTAAACTAGGAACTACAACATGGACTCTAAGTAACGGTGCAAAAGTTACTTTTAAAAAGACTGATTTCAAAGATGATGAAATTGTATTCTCAGCAAGAAGTTTAGGAGGAAATTCATTATTGAATGATGCTGATTACAACAAAACACAGTTTGCTTATCAGGCTCTTACAGAAGCGGGAGTTGCAGGTGCTTCAAAAGCTGATCTTACCAATTATTTAGCCGGAAAACAAGTGAGCGTAAATCCTTACATCAGCGGTACTTTGGAAGGCGTGTCTGGTAGAACCAATCAAAAAGATTTAGGAACTGCAATGGAGTTGATGTATGCTTATTTTACAGGTTTAAATTACAGCCCTGAAGCATTTAATGCTTACAAAGTAAAGCAGTCTGCAATGTTGGATAATATTTTATCCAATCCTCAGACTTATTTTGCCAGTGAGCACGCTAAGTTTACGAATCAGAAAAATCCTAGATTCATCGGTATTCTTCCGTTGGAGAAAGATTGGGCAGCAACTGATTATAAAAAAGCGTACGATATCTATAAAGAGAAATTTGCCAATGCAGGAAACTTCCACTTCTATTTTGTAGGAAATATTGATGAAGCTAAATTTAAAAATGAAGTTTTACAGTATATCGCAAGTTTACCTACTACAGGAAAAACTACAAACTTTAAAGATACAGGATACAGAGGAATTACAGGTGATCACACCAAAGTGTACAAAAAAGGTAAAGACCCGAAGAGTATGGTGCAAATCGTTTACTCAGGAGAAACTCCTTATAATGAGAAAGAGGCTTTGGCACTTTCAGCTCTAGGTGAAGTTGCTACAATCAAAGTTATCGAGAAACTAAGAGAAGACGAAAGCGGAATCTATGGTGGTGGAGCAAGAGGCTATATCGGGAAAGTTCCTTATGGAAGTTATTCTTTCAGTTTAAGTTTCCCTTGTGGACCGGAAAATGCTGACAAATTGACAAAAAGTGCAATTGCAGAACTTCAGAAGTTAATTGATAAAGGCCCTGAGCAAAAAGATCTTGATAAGTACAAAGAAGGTGAGATGAATGACTATAAAACAGACATCAAAGACAACTCTTATTGGATGAGCGCTATTTCTAAAAATCAGTTGGATGGAAGCGATAAATACGAAATCCTGAATTATGAGAGTAAAGTAAAAGCACTTACTGTAAAAGATTTGCAAGATGCTGCCAAGAAATATCTTACAAAAAACAGAGTTATTGCTACTTTAATGCCTGAAGACGGATGGGAAGCTGCTGCTCCCAAAAAAGAAGGTGCTACAGCTGTAAAAGCTACCGCAGTAAAATAATCTTAGTCGATTCTATATATTTAAAACGACCGCAGGAATTTCCTGCGGTCGTTTGTTTTTATTATTTTCAATGGTTTGGAATTGATTAATAGGATTGCAACCTTTCTTTAGAAAATCTTCCCTTCGAGACTTGATTTAAATATAAAAAAAGAAAAGGTCTTAATCTATTTTGCAAAAAATCTATCAACCATCAACTATTTCCCATATTCTTTTTTCCACTCCTCTGCAACATCGCTTAAAGTCGTGTAAAAATCTTCGCCATACTTTCTCGTAAGCGGAGTTTTCAGGAACTTATACACAGGAACCTGCAATTCTTTTCCTAAAGTACATGCATCGCTGCAAACATTCCATTCATGATAATTTAGAGCAGAAAAAGTTGAGTATTCTGTAATTCTGATTGGGTATAAATGACAAGAAATAGGTTTTTGCCAATCAACCGCCCCGTCTTCGTAAGCCTTTTCAATTCCACATTTTGTTATGCCCCTTTCGTCGAAAGTAACATAAGCGCATTCTGCATTTTCAATCATTGGAGTAACGTACATTCCGTCCATCGGATCGGTTATCCAGGTTCCCTGTTCGTCTAATGCTTTAATTCCGGCTTCAGTAAGATAAGGTTTAATCTTTTCATAAATATTATCCAAAATCACCAGTTCGTCTTTATCCAAAGGAGCTCCTACGTCACCTTCCACACAACATGCACCTTTACATTTGGTAAGGTTACAAACAAATTCTTCAGAAAAAATATCTTCAGAAATTAATTTATCGTCTATTTGAATCATAATCTTTTTTTTAAAATAAATTGAAATGGGTTCCTGCTTTAAAAACAATTAAACTTATAATGGTTAACCAAACACTTGCTTCCTGCATCCAATATTTAGGTAGAAACTTCATCATACGGCTTAAAATAATCGTCGATGGAAAAGCAAGAAGCAAAAGATATTCATAACTTTTATCCATATAAAGAATAATACTGATGAGCTGTGCCAAAGAAAAAACCAACAGAAAAGTGTATTTATATCTACTTACAGGGCTTTTCTTATTATAATGCTTAAAGTGATCATAAATTGCATAAATCAGCATCAAAATAATCGGAATCAATGGAATTAATTCGGTGTAATCGGTCACCATTTTCATCTTTCCGAAAGGAATATAATCAGTATTCCAGGAATAAAACTGAAAGAAAAACATTACTGAGAAATAACTCAATGCAATCATCGCAATTCCCAAAAGAAATCTGAAAATATTTAAGCCAACTCTTTCAGAAGTTACAATTAGATGAATTAATACAAAACACATCATTGGCCAGGTTGTCGGAAGAAATATAAAATTTAAAGCAACAATAGAGCCTACCAAAACATAAGATTTTTTCCTTAAATCTTCATCTGTACTCGTTAAAAGCAGCAAAAGAAAAGAATTGGTGAGAATCGCAACTGCAATTCCGAGGTCAAGATTTCCATCATATAATCCGAAAACAAAAAATGTATAGAGAAAAAGAGGCAAATGTGTATTGTAATTCAACGCAATTGCATTAAAACAGAAATATCCAAGCGCAATTCCTACAAAAGTAATTCCTGTAATTATTCCTTCATAAGTATTGAAATTCAGTATGTTAAATAATATTACAATTAAAAGAAGAAAACCAATATAAACCGGAATTGAAAAAATATTGCTTTCTTTTGAAAGTAATCTAAACATTTTTTATAAATTTGTGCAAAGTTAATTTAAAAAAGGAAAATAATGACGTCTTTCTTTCTATTCTTAAGTGATGCATTCAAATGGGCATTCGGTTTCTACGATATTTTCGGAAACGTACTAAACTGGGTTTTATTCGCAGTTTGTTGTGTATTATTTACTTATTGGTGCTATGTTTTGGTAGCAACTCTTGGGAACAATAAAGACAAAGAATATTATTCTCCAACAGAAGGAAAAAATCCTTACTACGATCCTGCGATCTATAAAAAAGAAGGTTAATTAATTGGTTATATAGAAAAAGACCGGTCAAATTTTTTGATCGGTCTTTTTTAATTTTAGTTAAAACTAATTTTACTTTTATTCGTGAATAGGAAGAACCAACACAGGAACTTTGGAGTCTTTTGTCAATCCTTTCGTTAAGCTGCCTACGAAAACATCGTAAATGCCGCTTCTTCCGTGAGAACCCATTACAATGTAGCTCGCACTTTTTAGATCAGAATATTCTAAGATAATATCTTTTGCGATACCTTGTTTTAAAATATGTTCACATTCTACATCCTGAGCAAGAATTCTTTGGTTGATTTTATTTAAAAGAACCAATTCTTCTCTGATTTCGTTTTCTTCAATCTCCGGAAAATACTGATATCCCATATCACCGATTGCAAAACCAATATCTGTTGGTGCAACGTGAATAAGGCAAATTTTTCCATTTACTTCTTTTGCAAATTTTACGGCTCCATCTACAAGCTGATCTGTTTTTTCTCCAAAATCGACGGGTAAAATAATGTTTATCATAATTTGTAATTTAAGTCTTCTTAAAGATATGAAAAAAACAGACCATTCTCCAATGATATTCTTACATAATTCTTATATCCAAGACTTTTTCGCCTTCAAGATATGCTTCCAAAACATCGTTTTCAGAAACCTTTCCAACGCCTTCCGGAGTTCCTGTGAAAATCAAATCTCCGACTCTCAATGTAAAATATTGGGAAACAAAAGCAATAATATCATCAATCGTGAAAATCATATCTTTTGAGTTTCCATTCTGAACTTTTTCCTTATTTTTTAATAAAGAAAAATTCAGAGATTCAAGATTGTAATTTTCTTTTTTGAAGAAATTTCCTACAACAGCCGAACCGTCAAAACCTTTCGCCAATTCCCAAGGAAGACCTTTAGATTTTAATTCGCTCTGAAGATCTCTTGCTGTAAAATCAATTCCCAAACCTATTTCTTCGTAATGTTTGCTTGCAGATCCTTTCTGAATGTATTTTCCGCCTTTAGAAATTTTCACAACAACTTCAAGTTCATAATGTACATCATTCGAAAATTCAGGAATGTAAAAATCATTTCCTTTCAAAACCGCCGTATCGGGTTTCATAAAAATTACAGGTTTGTCAGGAATAGCATTTCCCAATTCCTTTGCGTGTTCGCTGTAATTTCTTCCTATGCAGATTATTTTCATAATTTATTTATCATTGCGAGAAGCAAATTGAGCTTTTACTGAGTTTGTCGAGGTAAAGCAATCTTTTTACTTCTCATTACTAATTATTTATATTTTAGGAGCTTATTCCCGCTCTTCACTGTATCTTTTTTGGGAAAGTCTCCGCTTTGCTACGTCTGTCCCAAAAAAGGATGCCGTTGCGATCGGGGCTAGAATTTCAGTCTTCCTTTAAAAATTACACGTTTAATCTTATTTTGTCATCTTAAAAGGATATCAAGACTTTTGAGATTCCTGACGAGTGAAAAAATGCTTATTCGTGAGTAAATTCATTCTCACAATAGTAACAAACATATTTATCGCTTGACAATAAAGAAATTCCAAAGAAACTTGTTGATCTGTCGTCTTTGTAGATGTGATTTGAGCCGCATTTCGGACACACAAAATCAAACTTCGGATGTTCGATGGTATGCTCTACTTCAAGAGCAAACTTTTCATTTTCCTGATAATCAGTTAAGATTTTTTCAGCATTATCAAAATCATCTTCGAAAACCTGCAACTGGATTCCACCAACAGCTTGGGAAAGCAACCAATCAGATTGAATCAATTGTTCGTTTGCTATGAAACTGTTGATTTCGTTTTCGGCAAGAATCTGCTTGTCTCGATTGGCTTCAAGTGCAGTTTCATAAAATTTAAACTTAACTAAATTGCTCATCCTTTTTTTTAATGGTTACTTCAAATTCCGTTCCTCAAAATGGAATGATTATAGGTTTACAAAACATTAAGAACATTAAAGGGTTAAGAGTTTTTAAGAATCGATAAATTGATTTAAGCGTACTGCTTAATGAATTTATCTATTAAATCTAAAAAGATCTTCGCTTTAATATTTTCCTTACAAACTTAATAATCTTAATGTTTGAATTTTTCAGAGCGTCAGTTTAATTTACGAAATTTCAAAAGAAGTTCTAAAACTTACTGGAAAGCTGAATTTTAGTAAAAACTTTTTTCGTGTACAAAGGGAAATCTGCGTTTTGCAGCCATCCGAAATATCCCAAATCTTTTTGAAAAACTTCTTTCACAACTTGTCCTTTATATTTTCCGAAAGCAAAAATTTCCTGATTTTTTGCATTATAATGAATCATTCCGGCTAAATCAGCAAATTTATTCTGAGTTGAAAATTCACTTAGTTCAGCAATTTCATTAGAAATATCATCGTATTTTCCAACTTGAGCATCCAAAACTTCAAATGTTGCCAAAACATCAGCTTCAGCAGAATGGGCATTTTCTAAAGTTTTCCCACAATAAAATTGATAGGCTGCACCCAAGTTTCTTGGTTCTTTTTTATGGAAAATTGTTTGTGCATCGACTAATTTGAATTTACTTAAATCAAAATCGAAATCTGCACGAAGCAACTCTTCTGCCAATAAAGGAACATCGAATCGGTTTGAATTAAACCCTCCCAAGTCTGTTCCTGTAATCATTTCAACAATTTTCGGAGCAATTTCTTTAAAAGTCGGCGCATCTTTAATGTCTTCATCATAAATTCCATGAATCTCACTCGACGAAACCGGAATCGGCATTTCAGGATTTACTCTCCAGGTTTTGCTTTCTCTAGATGAGTCAGGATTTACTTTTAAAATACAGATTTCTACAATTCGGTCTTTTCCAACATTGGTTCCTGTAGTTTCAAGATCGAAAACGCAAAGTGGTTTGTATAGTTTTAAGTTCATTTTATTAATTTGAAAATTTGAGAATGTGTTAATTTGAAATTGTAAAACTGTCAGTTTTTTAATTTAATTGTTTTTGGAAGATAAGTGAAATTAAGATATAATAAATAATTATCAAAGGGATTCCAACATAATCAAATATGATTAAAATAAGAATTGCACCAATTAATAAGGCCAATTTCGGATAATTATCCTGCAGTTTCATCGATTTGAATTTCATCGCAATCATTTTTATTGGACTGATTAATAACCATGAGCTTAAAATAGTTGTTACTAATAAGATTAAAACTGATGTTGAATTTTTATCAAATGCATAATTTTCAAATGGAAAATAAGGAGTTGTTAATAAATAAATTCCAAAAATTAAAATAGTATTTGAAGGTGTATTCAAACCTTTAAAATAATATTTCTGATCCTCATCCAGATTAAAAATAGCCAGTCTTAAACAAGAAAAAAGCGTAATTAGAAATCCAAAATATTTAATTGCGAAAGGAAGTTGTAATCCTAAAACTTCATTTCCGAATGGTTCAAGCATTTTAAACATTGCCAATCCAGGAATTACTCCGAAACTTACCATATCTGCCAAAGAATCGAGCTGAGTTCCCAAATTGGAATTGGCTTTTAAAGCTCTTGCTACAAATCCGTCAAAAAAATCTAAAACTAAAGATAAAATGATGCAGATTGCAGTTGTCTGATGATCGCCTAAAATCAAATGTAAAGCACCAACGCAACCCGAAAAAAGGTTTCCCAAAGTAATGGCATTTGCCAGATTGTTCTTTATGAAATTCATAGCAGCAAAATTACATTTTTTAAAAATTTTAACCTTAATTAATATGAACTAAAAATTACAATCCTATGAATTTAACGTAAATTTGCGTAGCAAATTTATTATCGGTCAAAATTTTAAAGTAAAGTGTTGGTTGATAACGTTTCATCTTTAAAGACAAGTATATACGAATGAAATTTTTCAAAGAATTCAGAAAAGAAGAAATCCTTGTTCTGTGCTACAGGATTTTCTTGGCTTTTGTTTTTTATCAGATTGCAAGACTTTTGTTTTGGTTTTTCAATAAAGATTTAATAAAAGTAGACAGCATTTCAGATTATCTAAGTTTGGCTTATCATGGGATTGCTTTTGATTTGACGGCGATTCTTTACGTGAACGTTTTGTTTATCTTTTTAAGTTTAATTCCAATTGTTATTAATGCAAAAAGTGGATATCAGAAATTCCTAATTTGGCTGTATTTTATTACCAACGGAATTGCTTACATGATGAATTTCGGAGATTTTATTTATTATAAATTTTCTCAGGCGAGATTGACTTCAGCGGCATTTCAGGTGGCAAAACACGAAACCAATATTTTGAAAGTCTTTACTGTTTCCACCAAAGAGCATCCTATTGTGATTATTTGGTTCGTATTCTTAATGGTTGCCTGGGTTTTTCTTTATAAACGATTTAAAATTAAATATAAAAAGCCTGTAAAACTGGTTCCTTATTTTATTTGGTCTATCGTAACTTTATGTATTTCTGCAGTTTTAATTGTTGGTGGAATCAGAGGTGATTTTAAACACAGTACAAGACCAATTAATTTGGTGGATGCTAACAAGTTTGTGAAAACTCCGCTTCAGGGAAATATTGTCCTGAATTCTACTTTTTCTTTTTTCAGAACATTGGGAAGTAATAACTTCAAGGAGGTTCAGTTCGTTGATCAGAAATTTATTGATGAAAATATCAATACTTACAAAACATACGATAGACAAATTCATGATAAACCCAATATTGTGATTTTTATTGTGGAATCTTTTGGAAGAGAATATTCAGGAGCTTTTAATAAAGATAAAAAGATTAAAGACTATGTATCTTACACACCATTTATAGATAGTTTGGCTAATGAAAGTCTTATTTTTCCTAATACATTTGCCAATGGAAGACAATCTATTCACGGAATGAGCAGTATTTTGGCGGGAATTCCGAGTTTGACGGATGCTTTTACAAGTTCACCTTATTCAAACCAAAAAATTCAGTCGATTGTTTCGGTTTGTAATGATTTAGGTTATGATACGTCGTTTTATCACGGTGCACCTAATGGTTCGATGGGTTTTTTAGGATTCGGAAATATCTTAGGCTTCAAACATTATTTTGGAAAAGATGAGTATCATGAAGATCAGGATTTCGATGGGATGTGGGCGATTTGGGACGAGCCGTTTCTTCAATATTTTGCAAAAAATATAGGGAATACGAAACCTTTTATGGCAACAGTTTTTACCGCTTCTTCGCATCACCCTTTTAAAATTCCTGAAAAATATAATGGGAAATTCAAAAAAGGTAACATTGAAATGCATGAACCGATGCAGTACACCGATTATGCGATTAAAAAATATTTTGAAACTGCAAAAAAACAACCCTGGTTTAAAAATACCATTTTCGTATTTACAGGAGATCATACCAATCAGGTATATTATTCTGAATACGAAAAAGCAATGAACAGATTTGCTGTTCCTTTGGTTTTTTATTCCCCGAATCCAGCGTATCAGTTGAAAGGCGTCAATAATGAATTGGCTCAGCAGATTGATATTTATCCTACTTTGGCAGATTTAATTGGATATAACAAAAAAATTAGAAGTTGGGGAAGAAGTCTGGTAAGCGAAAAAAAGTACGAACCTTTGATCGTAAACTCAGATGGAACCTCAGAACAGTTTATTTATGGGAATTATATTTACAGGTTTGACGGTAAAAACATTACTGGAATTTATGATAAAAATGATTTAGGTTTTGAAAACAATCTCAATGATAAATTAAAAACTCTGGAAACCGAGAAAGGTAAACAAATTGCAAAGGCTTGGTATCAGGATTATATGAGTCGTGTAATCAACAGAAAACTGAATTAATTTTATAATGTTTAATTTTTAAAATTGGTCTCTCTATTGTTATATATGCAAAGGATAATAAAAATGTTTGTGTGTTTGAAATTTATTTATATTTTTAACTAATCAACATTTAAACAATCTATAAATAAAAATTAAACTAAAATAATATGAAAAAATTATTAGCAACATTTGTACTTTCACTATTCAGCGTGATGTCATTTGCGCAAATTGAAGGAAAATGGAAAACCATAGATGACGAAACAAAACAAGCAAAATCTATTGTAGAAATTTATAAAAAATCAGACGGTAAATATTACGGTAAAGTTTCTCAATTGTTGATAAAACCTGCAGATCCTAACTGTACAAGCTGTAAAGATGACAGAAAAGGCAAACCAATTTTAGGCTTGGAAATCATCAGAGGTTTGGCAAAAGATGGTGATGAATTTACCGGAGGTACAATTACAGATCCTAAAACTGGTAAAACTTATAAATGTACCATCACAAGAAGTGGTGATAAACTGAATGTAAGAGGTTATATGGGAGTTTCTATTTTGGGAAGAACACAAGTTTGGCAGAAAGTCAACTAATCGGTTTAAAATAATATTAAATATAGGGCAACTCAGCAATGAGTTGTCTTTTTTGTTATGTAAATAATAAATAATTACTATTTTTGTACTCTAAATTTTTCAAATAAATATGGCAGAATATACTTTTCGTGAAGTGATTGCGCAGGCAATGAGCGAGGAAATGCGTAAAGACGAATCCATTTTTCTAATGGGAGAAGAAGTAGCAGAATATAATGGTGCGTACAAAGCTTCTAAAGGAATGTTGGACGAGTTTGGTGCTAAACGTGTAATCGATACACCTATTGCAGAACTTGGTTTTACAGGGATTGCTGTGGGTGCTGCAATGAATGGTAACAGACCAATTGTAGAATATATGACGTTCAACTTTGCCCTTGTTGGTATCGATCAGATTATCAACAACGCTGCAAAAATCCGTCAGATGAGTGGTGGTCAGTGGAATTGTCCGATTGTTTTCCGTGGTCCTACAGCTTCTGCAGGTCAGTTGGGAGCAACGCATTCTCAGGCTTTCGAAAACTGGTACGCTAATATTCCGGGTCTTAAAGTTGTGGTTCCTTCAAATCCTTACGATGCGAAAGGATTATTAAAAACAGCTATTCAGGATAACGATCCGGTAATTTTCATGGAATCTGAACAGATGTACGGAGATAAAATGGAAGTTCCTGAAGAAGAATATTACTTGCCAATAGGAAAAGCTGATATCAAAAGAGAAGGTACAGATGTAACTTTAGTTTCTTTCGGAAAAATTATGAAATTAGCTCTTCAGGCAGCTGAAGATATGGCTAAAGAAGGTATTTCTGTGGAAGTAATCGATTTAAGAACGGTTCGTCCTTTAGATTTCGATACAGTTTTGGCTTCAGTGAAGAAAACAAACCGATTGGTGATTTTAGAAGAAGCTTGGCCATTTGGTTCTGTATCTTCAGAAATTACTTATATGGTACAGCAAAAAGCGTTTGATTATTTGGATGCACCGATCAAGAGAATTACTACTCCAGATGCACCGGCTCCTTATTCAGCAGCTTTATTTGCAGAATGGTTCCCGAAACTTGAAAAAGTAAAAGAGGAAATCAAAAAAGCGATGTACGTTAAATAATTATTAAGCGATTATAGAGAAAAACTTCCGAAAGGAAGTTTTTTCATTTATACAATAAATGACTTATGTGACGTAGCATCATTAATTTAATATAAATTTGCGCTTTTAAAAATAATAAGCTGAAATGGCAGAAGTTACAGAAGGAGGTCATCATATAGACCTCAAGAAACTTTCATTTGTGGGAGTTCTCGTTTCACTCGGAATAGTTTTCGGTGATATTGGTACTTCACCGCTTTACGTAATGAAAGCGATTGTGAATGCAAGTAAAGACTCTACAATGCCTTTCGATACTTATATTGAAGGTGCAATTTCATGTATCATCTGGACACTAACGCTGCAAACTACTGTAAAGTATGTAATTATAGCATTAAAAGCTGATAACAAAGGCGAAGGTGGAATTTTAGCACTTTACTCTCTCGTTAAAAAACTCAAAAAGAAATGGCTCTATGTAGTCGCCATTATTGGTGCATCAACTTTGGTCGCCGATAGTGTAATAACGCCGTCTCTTACGGTGATGTCAGCAATTGAGGGGCTTAAAATCTACAATCCTGAGACACCAGTTGTGATGATTACCATTTTTATTTTATTTATAGTATTTGTCGTTCAGCAATTTGGTACGGCTTCTATTGGTAAATTTTTTGGACCTATAATGGTCACTTGGTTTTTGGCATTAGGAATTTTTGGTTCAGTGCATATTGTAGAACATTTTGAGATTCTAAAAGCATTCAACCCAATGTATGCGTATAATCTGATCACTCATTCGCCAAGTGCAATCGTTATTATGGGAGCCGTTTTCCTTTGTACAACAGGTGCAGAAGCATTGTATTCAGATCTTGGACATTGCGGTGCGAAAAATATCAGGGTTAGCTGGATTTTTGTTAAATTAATGTTAATTCTAAATTATTTAGGTCAGGGTGCGTGGCTTTTAACTAATTATAAACAAGTATTTACGGGGGTTAATCCATTTTTTGGAATCATGCCGGAGTGGGCAGTTTTACCGGGAGTAATCTTGGCAACTTTAGCCGCAATCATTGCAAGTCAGGCAGTGATTACAGGTTCATTTACGATGTTTTCCGAGGCAATGTCAATTTCATTTTGGCCAAATCAGCATATAGAATATCCTTCAGGAATTAAAGGACAGATGTATATTCCAAGAATCAACTGGGGATTGATGGCTTTGTGTTTTGGAGTTGTTATTTTCTTCAAAGAATCGGGTAAAATGGAAGCCGCTTATGGTTTGACGATTACCATTACGATGTTGATGACCACTATTTTATTAATATACTGGTTGAGCAGAAGCAGAGTCAATAGAATTTTCATTATTGGTTTTGCACTAATTTATATCTTCTTGGAATCAGGATTTTTCTACGCAAACGTCATCAAATTTATGGATGGCGGTTGGTTAACAATGGTTCTTGGTGGATTTATTGCAGTTTGTATGTATGCTTGGTATAACGGAAGGTTGCTGAAATCTAACTTTACAAGTTATGTGAGAATCGACAAATACGTAAACATTATCAAAGACATGAAGTTGGATGAAACAATTCCAAAATACTGTACCAATCTTGCATATCTGAGCCGTGCAAAGCGTAATGATGAGATAGAATCGAAAATTATTTATTCGATTATTAAAAAGCAACCTAAAAGAGCTGATCATTATTTTATTTTAAGTATTGTCAATCAAGAAGATCCTTATACATTTAAATACAGTGTTGATGAAATTTTGCCGGGAACGATTTATAAAATCAATTTCCTTTTAGGATTTAAAGTAGACCGCAGGATTAATGATTATTTTAATATGGTTCTAAAAGATTTAATGGCAGAAGGTACTATTCCTGCACGAAGCAGTCATCCTTCTTTGAGAGCACACAATGTTCCGCCGGATCTGAAATATGTCATCATAGACAATACCTATATCAACGATATTCTTTTAACGGTAAAACAAAAAATTACGTTAAATATTTATAATTTTGTGAAGTATATTGGTAGTGATGACTTCAAATCTTGGGGAGTTACCTCTCACAATGTTGTTGTAGAATCGGCACCATTAACGGAAGAAACGATTTCGAGCAGTAAAATTCAACAGGCAGAATTCAGAAGACATAATTTCTAATAGTTAAATCTTCTAACTGAAATGTATCATATTGATTTAAATAAAAATCGATAAATTTGTAAGATAAATTTTTAAATGGATACTTTACAAAAAGAAAAGAATATAACTTTAATAAAAGATGTTTTAAGAAACTACCTTCTTGAAAAGGGTTTTCGTAACACACCTGAACGATACACAATCTTGGAAGAGATCTATAATATGGATCATCACTTCAATGTAGATGATTTGTATCTTTTGATGATGCAGAAAAAATATCATGTTTCTAAAGCAACCATCTACAATACCATCGAGATTTTTCTTGATGCAGGTTTGATTCGTAAGCATCAGTTCGGCGAAAAAACATTAACTTCATCTTCTTATGAAAAGTCATATTTTGATAAGCAACATGATCATTTGGTGATTTACAAAAAAGATTCAGATAAAGAAATCGAAGAAATTATCGAGTTCTGTGATCCTAGAATTCAAGGAATTAAAGAAGCAATAGAAGGAGCTTTTGGCGTAAAAATTGATTCTCATTCGCTGTATTTTTATGGCACTAAGAATGATTAATTAATGAGACTGATTCTTTTTCTCTTCCTATTTATTTCGTCGTTCACTTTGGCTCAGGTTACACCAAAACCTGTGCAACGTGATCCCTATTTACAAAATCCTGTTAAAAATCAGCCACAGAAAAAACAACCCGGACAAAAGGTAAAGATTATTCATGCTGATGAAATTAGTAAGGATACTAAGTATGATGGTAACCGTTACCTTAAGGGGAATGTGGTAATAGAACATCAAGGCTCTATTC
The DNA here is from genome assembly GCF_026460945.1 of Chryseobacterium luquanense. Lineage (GTDB taxonomy): Bacteria > Bacteroidota > Bacteroidia > Flavobacteriales > Weeksellaceae > Chryseobacterium > Chryseobacterium luquanense. The sequence continues at coordinate 99,478 of NZ_JAOVZV010000003.1, read as the reverse complement.
TTTCGGCTGATGAAGTTGTAATGTACGATGAGGAAAATTTTGTAAAAGCTATTGGTAATGTAAAACTTAATAATTCCGATGGCTCTATAATTACTTCTTCAGAAATGGAGTATGATGGGAATACCCAAAAAGGTGTTGCCCGTAAAAACGTAGTTCTCACAGATCCGAAAGGCACAATTATTAAAACTGAAACCATGTATTATGATAGGGTTTCCAATCAGGCTTACTACAATACAGGAGGAACGATCAATGACGGGAAAAGTACAACTTACGCAAAAAGTGCAACTTATTTTCTTACAACACGTACTATTGATTTGACGGGAAGAGTGAAAATCGTAGATAAAGATTATACTTTAGAAGGTGACAATGTCGTTCAGAATCAAAACACCAATATTGTTACCATCAACGGTTATACAGTAATTACCAATAACAAAAATCCGAAAAACAGAATCGTTACCGATAAAGGAACTCATAATATGAATACCAAAGAGTCTTTTCTGACGAAAAACTCAAGGATTTATTACAATGACAAGATTCTTACAGGCGACGAAATTTATTACAACCAGCTTACAGGCTTTGGAAAAGCAACCGGAAATGTTACCCTTGATGATCCTTTAGAAAAGAGATATATAAAAGGCGGTTATGGAGAAATTTTTGAAAAGAAAGATTCTTCGATGATGACCAAGGAACCTTATGCAGTAAAGATTCTTGAAAAAGATTCTATTTACTTTGCATCGGAAAAGATTCTTACCTACCAAAAACCCGACACTGCAGATATTACCAAAAAGAAAAGTTATCTGAGAGCTTTTAAAAAAGCCAGAATTTATAAATCTAATGCGCAGGGAAGAGCAGACTCTATTGCTTTCAATGAAACTGACGGAATTATGCACATGTACAAAGATCCTATTCTTTGGAGTGGAGAAAAGCAGGTAACAGGAGATAAAATTGAAGCTTATTTTAATACAAAAACAGAATATATTGATTCTTTAAAAGTAATCGGAAACGGTTTCGCCATTGCTAAAGTAGATTCTCTAAATCTTGTAGATGAATTTCATCAGGTGAAAGGCAGATTAATGACGGTTTATTACGAAGGTCAGGATATTAAAGAAATTAAAGTAATCGGAAATGCCGAAGCGATAACATACGCCGATGAAGATAATAAAAAGACAGAAGTCAAGGAAAGGATCGGGATTACCCTTTCAACCTGTGGTATTATCGGGGCACTTTTCGAAGGTAGATTTCTTCAGATTATTTCGTGCAGTGTAGGAGCGGCAGCGAAAACTTACCCGATGAGTAAAATTGCTCCCGATCAGAAAAAGTTTGAAGACTTCAACTGGAATACAAAAGACCGAATACGGAAATGGCAGGATATTCTCGTCGATTCTCCAAATTACCAAGAGATCAAATATGAAGCAAACGATACGCTTTTCAATAAAGTAAAAGAAGCTGCAGATAAAGAGAAAGCAAAAGAAGAAGCTAAAAAACCTAAGAGGGTTAGAAAATAATAAGAAGACTGTCTCAAAATTGAGATAGTCTTTTTTTATATGATTTAATGCTTTCGCCAAATCCTTTAGACGATTATAACAAAAGCTCCCGTCGATTTACGCAAATCCACGGGAGCTTTTACAAAAAGCAAGCTTGCTTTTCAAAAATGCACGCCTGCTTTTAAAAACTCGTTACTTAGCTTTTCCTTTTATTCTTAAATTAAATAATATTTATAATTTCCTATTTACCAAATCTTCTTTAGCTTTGCCTAAATTTTTTCATACAATGGAAATGCAAAACAATTTTTTCAAATATCAGGCACAAACTACCCAATTTGCAGCAGGTTTTGAAGTAGAAAAAGCAGAAGGAAGTTACATTTTTGGGAAAGACGGAAGAAAATATCTAGATTTCGTGGCGGGAGTTTCAGCAAATACTTTGGGGCATTCACATCCGAAAATAGTCAACGCCATCAAAGAACAGGCAGATAAATATCTTCATGTAATGGTTTACGGTGAATATGCTCAGGAGAAACCTGTCGAATTATGCCGATTACTAGCTGAAGCAACGCCTGATCCATTAGAAATTACTTACTTGGTCAACAGTGGAGCAGAAGCAATCGACGGAAGTTTAAAACTGGCAAAAAGATATACCGGAAGAGAGGAAATAGTTTCTTTTAAAAACTCTTATCACGGAAATACACATGGCGCATTAAGTGTTTCCGGACATGAAGGTCACAAAAGGGAATTCCGTCCTTTATTGCCGATGGTTTCTTTTATTGAATTTAATAATGAAAATGATTTCAATAAAATCACAGAAAAAACGGCCTGTGTCATTCTTGAAACTATTCAGGGAGCGGCAGGTTTTTTAGTTCCGAATGAAGATTATTTAGTTAAACTAAAAAAAAGATGCGAAGAAGTTGGAGCTTTATTAATTCTTGATGAAATCCAACCCGGTTTTGGAAGAACTGGTAAACTGTTTTCTTTTGAGCATTTTGGCATTGTTCCCGATATTCTGGTAATGGGAAAAGGAATGGGAGGCGGTGTTCCTGTGGGAGCATTTATGAGTTCTAAGAAGATTATGGAAACATTGGCTCATTCTCCGAAATTGGGTCATATTACAACTTTTGGTGGAAATCCATTAATCGCGGCGGCTTCTCATGCAACTTTAAAAGAAGTTTTAGAAAGCGGTTTAATGAATGAGGTTGATGAAAAAGAAAAATTGTACAGAGAACTTTTAGTACATCCGAAAATAAAAAACATCAACGGTAAAGGTTTGATGCTTGCTGTAAATTTAGGAACTCCAGATTTTACTTTGGGTGTTGCTAAAAAATGCATGGAAAAAGGTTTAATTGTTTTCTGGCAATTATACAGAAACGAATACTTGAGAATCTCTCCGCCATTGACGATTTCAAAAGAAGAAATTACAGAAGGCTGCAAGATTATTCTTGAAGTTTTAAATGAAGAATAGTTTTAAAATCACAATATCAAAGCCTCTTTTTTAAGAGGTTTTTTGATGGAATTTAATGAAGAAAGTTTTTGTAAAGTTTCGATTGGAAGCAACAAAAATATTTCTGATAAAAATCATAAAAATTTAAATATAATTTTGCGTAATAAAAAAATTAATTTATATATTGCGTCACGTTAAAAATAAGTTATATGGCGAAACATAAAGTCCATTACGAATTCCCAATGCACTGTCTTTCAGAGATTTTGTATGAATATTTGGCAACAGCTGAGGGATTGTCTGAATGGTTTGCGGATGATGTACTAGAGAAAGGCGATGATTTCTTTTTCAGTTGGGGTGGAGGTCCTGCAGAAAAGGCAACTTTAATCAGATATAAGCCTGAAGGTTTCGTACGTTACAGATGGGAGGAAGATGAAGGGACGAAAAATTTCTTCGAAATGACAATTACAATTGATGATATTACAGAAGATTTAGCTCTAAATATTACAGATTTTTGTGAGGAAGGAGATGAAGAGGAAAACGCAATGTATTGGGAAAATCTTATCGAAAATCTTAGAATAAAATTAGGTGCTGCTTAATTCTAAGCTGTACTGTTTTTAAATAGCAAAACTGATGAACGATTTATCGTTCATTATTTTTTTATAAATATTCATAATGGAAAATACATATTTTACATCTGAAGAGCTCGAACTGAAAAACCGCGCTTTTCTTTCAGGAGATGCGGTGAAAGTTTCTTTTTTTATAAGAAATTTAAAACTGATTATGGATGAAGAATGCTATTTCTTTTTAATGGCATCCATGAGAAAAATGAGACTGAATATTCCTCTGACTTATACTTTGGAGTTTTTTCAGAATCTTTTCAATGCTAAAGTAATTGAAGGAAATAATATTCAAAACGGAATTATCAATTTTTTAGTTTTCAGAAATTCTGATGGTGTTACGTTATCTAAATCTTCGGTTTCTTATTACTTTGAGGTTGATGAAATGGATGACGTTCTTTCTATTAATCAAAGACCTTTGGAATTAGATTTAATTAAAGAGATTAATGTAAATAATAATCTTTTAAGCAATATAAGAGTTCACTGTCCGGAAAATATCTATGGTGGAATTTATGCGCAGGAAAATGATTTGGATGATGTGATTCTATTAAATCCTAACAAAAGAATTGCTCGTGCTACAATCGGAAATCTCTTATTCTTGGAAGGTGATGTAATTAAAATTCCGAAACAATCGGAAGGAGCATATATTTCGCCTTTGCTGGAGAATTTTGTGACGTATCTGCATAAAAATAATTTGGCAGATGTTCAGGAGCATGAGATTATTGCTTTTGAATCTCAAAAAGCTGAAGAAATCTTATTAATTTCAGACGAAAAAGGAATCTTCTCAGTAAAGAAAATTAGAAATAAAACTTTTGGAAACAGCCGTTTCACCGAATTGGTAGAAAGCTGGAAAAATAGTTTTTAAAATTGACAAACCCGGTAAACAACATTTCAGTCCTTTACCGGGTTTTATTCTGATAAATCAAATCAGAAAGGTGTATTTTTTTTAAATTAATTTTCGTTAATAAATTCTGCAAATTTTCGAGCGATTTGTCTCTGTCCATCAGGACTGCTCAAATATTCTCTTTCTTTTGCGTTATTAATGTAGCCCAACTCTACTATAACTGTAGTAGCTTTTGAGTTTTTAAGAATGTGTAGATTTTCTTCTTTGATGTTGCATTCACCTAATTTCTTTGATAGTTTTTCAGCTAAAGATTTTGATTCAACACTTTTTTGAATAAAAATTTCGTGACCGTTTTTAGTAGTGTTTTCCTCGGGAGTGCTATTGACATGAAGAGAAATGACCATCTCAGGATTGAGTTTATTGATTTGTTCTGTGCGCTCTGTAAGTGTTGAATATTTATCGTCACTTCTTGTTAATACAACGTCATATTTTCCGTTCTCGCTTGCTTTTTTGATTTGTTGAGCGATATTTAAAACCAACTCTTTTTCTAAGACACCATCTTTATTTGCTCCCAAATCATTTCCACCATGACCGGCATCAATTACGACAACTTTTTTATTTACGGGAGTGAAAGAAAGAATTGCTGTAGAAGCTAAAGATAAAGCCAGTAATTTTATTGCTTTCATAGTTCGTTGTTTAGGTTATCAAAGAACGTAAAAAGTATCTTAAAAATTGTATAACAAAAACTTAAAATTTGTTAAATTTATATCGCTTCTTTGTGAAGTAATGATTAATTTAACGAAATATCCTCCGGTGCATTTGCCCACAAAAGGTATTCGCCACCAAGATTTTGCATAATTGATTTCCATAAAGTATGGTCATTTGGAAGTGTGTAATCTAAATTGTAAACATCTACAACCGTCCAGACTTTTTGCAGAATTTCATTGTCAAGCTGTAAACCCGACCAACCCGAATATCCCGAAAATATTTTCACATCCTGAATGCTGATTTCGTTCTGTAAAACTGCATTAATAATAAGTTCGATATCTTCTGTAAGATAATATTCATCATTAATTACGGTGTAGTTTTCAGTAACTTTTTTTCCTTTAATAATAAAAAATACTTTATCGTTTTCTACAGGACCGCCATCATAAACTTCAATTTGAAAATCGAAGAAATTTTTAAAACGATTACTCATTTTGCTGTTTTTTTTATTCAGGATCAAGCCGAATGCGCCACTTTCGTTGTGGTCGATAATCAGCACTACCGATCTTGAAAAAATATCGCCGGAAATATCAGGTGTGGAAATTAATATTTTACCTTTGTATGAGTAATTCATACTCAAATTTAATAAAAATTATTTATGGAAAACCTCCACGATAAAAGAAAAATCTACGAAAAATCACAACTTATTGAAAGTGAGATTAAAGAGAATCCTATCGAACAATTCAGAGATTGGTTTTTAGAAGCTTCGGAAAATCCATCCATTTCAGAGGCGAATGCAATGGCGGTTTCTACGTTGGAGGAAGATGGATGTCCAAGAACGAGAATGGTTTTGCTAAAAGAATATACGTATGAAGGCTTTATTTTTTATACCAATTACGACAGCAGAAAAGGAAAAGCAATCGAAAAAACACATACAGCGTGTCTTCATTTCTTTTGGCCGGGTTTAGAAAGGCAGATTATCATCAAAGCAAACCTTGAAAAAATTGCTGAAAATTTGAGTGACGGTTATTTTCATGCAAGACCAAAAGGAAGCCAGCTTGGAGCGGCGGTTTCTCCTCAAAGTCAAGAAATTCCAAACAGGGAGTTTTTAGAAGAAAAATTGAGAGATTTAGAAAAAGAATATGAAAATTCTGAAGTTCCAAGACCTGAAAATTGGGGTGGATACATTGCAAAACCTTACGAAATAGAGTTTTGGCAGGGAAGACCAAACAGATTACACGATAGAATTATTTATTCATTAGAAGATTTAGACTGGGAAATTTCACGATTGGCTCCTTAATTTATTTGATAGCTTAAAAATCTACATCAAATTTTGGCTGAGTTTCGAGAAACCACACAAAAAAAACCCCATCAAACGATGAGGTTTTTTCTTTATAATCAATTGATTATTTTTTCTTTTTAGCAGCAGCTGCAGGTACATTTGCCATTGCAACAGCTGTAGATAAATCTGCACCAGCTTTGAACTTAGCAACAGTTTTAGCTTCGATGTTGATTGGTTTTTTAGTTGCAGGGTTAATACCTTGTCTTGCAGCTCTCTCAGATACAGAGAAAGTACCGAATCCTACCAAAGAAACTTTACCTTCCTTAGTTTTTAATGTATTCGTTACATTAGAGATAAAAGATTCTAGAGCAGCTTTTGCAGCAACTTTAGTAATACCTGCGTCTTTTGCGATTGCGTCGATTAATTCAGACTTGTTCATAATTTTTAATATTAAAAGTTAGTTAGTTATAAAAGCAAATTTAAAACAATTTTCAAATTGTGCAAATTTTTTGTAAAAACTTATTGATTTTTTTTACATTTCATCAAAATCAATTAAAATTTGATAATTTGGATTTTTACGAAAAATCAAGGTTTCGAGATGCTAAAACCGTGCCAACTACTTATGTATATTGGCTTTCCTAAATTAATGTTATTTGTTTTTAAATTTATTAAATTCCTAATTTAGTATCAACAATTGATATTTTTATAGATATGCTTGCTAAGTTTATAAAATAAATATGAATATTTTAGTTTAGATTAAATTAACAGCCTCAATTTATGGTAGTTGTAATTTTCATTTTAAAATGATTTTCTTAAATATTATTAATAAATTTGCATCATGTTAATAGAAGTATTTAAATCTAAAATTCACAGGGTTAGAGTTACGGCTTCAGACCTTAATTATATTGGAAGTATTACCATTGATGAAGACCTTATCGAGGCTGCAGGTTTGGTGGTTGGAGAGAGAGTTTATATCGTGAATGTCAACAACGGAGAACGTTTTGACACTTATGTAATCAAAGGAAAAAGAAAATCTGGCGAAGTTTGTTTGAATGGTCCTGCTGCGAGAAAAGTTCAGCGTGATGACATCATTATTATTATTGCTTATGCTCAGATGACTCCGGAAGAAGCTCAGGAATACCAGCCAAAAATTGTTTTCCCGGACGAAAAAACGAATCTTCTTACTTAAATTATGGAGAAGAAATCTAATAAAACTTTAAAATCTTTTTTAACTATAGTAATTTCGCTTGCTTTTGCAGGCTTTTTTTTGTGGTTAGCATTAAGAGGATTAGATTTTAAAGTCATTCAGAAATCTTTAGCGAAAGCCAATTATCTTTGGGTAGCTTTTGCTGCTGTATTTGCACTTTTAGCATATTGGTTTAGAGCAGTTCGATGGAATTTATTGTTGGAACCGATGGGACACAAAATCTCGAGTTCAAATGCGCTTTGGTCTTTATCTTTTGGATATTTAATGAATCTTACCATTCCTAGAAGTGGTGAAGTGGCAAGAGCAACAGCTTTGTATGGCGTTGAAAAAGTTCCTGTTGATAAATCTTTCGGAACAATTATTTTAGAAAGAGTGGTCGATTTGATTTGTATGCTTGGATTTTTAGGTTTGACTTTAATATTCAAGTACGATGCAATTTTATCATTTTACGAAAATTCAGGAGTAAATATAAATCCGAATAAAATACTGTTGATTCTTGGAGGTTTAGCAATTGCTGGAGTTTTGTTTTTTGTTTTTAAAAATAAATTTGTTAACGTTCCTGTTCTGGGTAAAATTATTGGTTTCATTGATGGAATTATTCAAGGTCTCACTTCAGTTTTCAAGTTAAGAGAAAAAGGCAAGTTCATTATATATACAATAGGAATTTGGGTTTCTTATTATTTTGCAGCGTATTTGGTATGTTTTGCATTACCAGAAACTTCAGATTTTACTTTTGCTGACGGGTTTTTCATCATTGTTGTAGGAACTTTAGGAATGATTATCCCGGCAAGTGGAGGAATCGGAGCCTTTAATCTGGCAATGAAGTATGGTTTTATGGCGTTATTCCTTGCGATGGGTAAAAGTGCAGAATTTGGTGGTGAAATGGGATTGACGTATTCGTTTATTTCGCTTCCGCTACAAATTGTCGTCATGTTGGTGATGGGATTAATTTCCATTCCGATGTTAGCAAAAGCACGTAATAATATAATAGAAGAATAATTTAATTTTAAAATATATAAATCCTGTTTCAGTTGAAGCAGGATTTTTTTTGCTTAAATTTTTTTTCAAATATTAAAAAAACTTTAAAACTGTATGACTTTTTATCATTAATTTGGTTAATTCAAAAATCAAATCTATCTTAAGGGAAAAATTATATTTATAGATTATGGCAATTAATTTACAGAAAGGTCAAAAAATAGAATTAGGACTTACAAAAATGACAATCGGATTGGGATGGGATCCAAATGAAGGTACCGGTCATGCATTCGATTTAGATGCTTCAGCAATTATGATTGATTCAGACAGAAAACTTGTTGGTGACGAGTATTTTGTTTTTTACAATAACTTAAATTCTCCAGACGGAGCTTTACAACATACGGGAGATGATCCCGATGGAAAAAGCAGCGATGGAGACGATGATGAAGCAATTGTTATCGATCTTGAAAAAGTAGATCCAAGAGTGGAAGAAATTCTGTTTGTGGTAACAATTGAAGATTTTGAAAGAAGAAAGCAAAACTTCGGAATGGTAAGAAATTCTTACATCAGAGTTGTTGATAATAATAACCATCAGGAAATTGCAAAATATGAGCTTGATGAAGACTTTTCTATTGAAACTGGAGTAGAATTCGGACGTCTTTACAAAAGAAACGGAAGCTGGAAATTTGAAGCTTCAGGAATCGGTTACAGAGCGGATTTAGGTTTCTTTTTAGAGAAATATTATAAAGGTCAAATTATCAAATAATAAACAATTAATCATAGAATTCAAACAACACAAAAAAGATATTAAAAATGGCAATTAATTTACAGAAAGGTCAAACGATAGATTTAAGGAAAAACGACCGGGGAGAAAGTGTTTACGATTTATCTCAGGTAACCATCGGTTTAGGGTGGGATGTTCGAAAACAAGGAGGTTTTTTCGGGAAAATTTTCAACAAAGAAGCAGAGTATGATTTAGATGCAGTTGCATTTCTTTTAGATGGAAACGGAAAAGTTGCTAATTTAGGAAGAACTGTTCAGACTAATGATGGAAGACAGATGGGGCTATATCAAGGAGATGTAATTTATTTCAATTCAATGCAACATCCAAGTGGGCATATTTGGTTGACCGGCGATAACAGAACCGGAGCTGGAGACGGCGATGACGAGCAAATTATCGTAAAATTAGACCAACTCGACGAACGTTATCAGAAAATTATTTTCGTGGTAACGATTTATATGGGTAGACAAAATAATCAACACTTCGGGATGATTGATAATGCATTTATCCGTGCGGTTGATGCAAGAGGAAAAGAAATTACAAAATACAGTCTTTCCGGTGATGCAAGTATGAACGGAATGTGCTCTATGGTCTTTGCAGAAGCTTACAGACATAATGGTGACTGGAAATTCCGTGCTTTGGGTGAACCCAATCAATCAGACAGTTTTGTTGACATTTTGAAGAGATATTCTTATTAAATTTTTGCTGAAATTAACTTTCTTCAAAATTTGATTTAATCATAAACTAACAGCAAATAGCAGAAATCTGTTTGCTGTTAGTTTATTAATACCTGTTATAATGAACAGAAGATTATTAGCCTACTTTTTACTGGATACTTCCGGCTCGATGAACGGAGAACCCATTCAGGCGCTGAACAATGGTTTCAACGGATTGATTTCCATGCTTCGTTCAGATCCACAAGCGATGGATACGCTGCATCTAAGTGTCACGACTTTTGACCGTGAAGTCAAAAATATTATCCCGATGGTTGATCTGGCGAGTTTTCATCCGATGGAAATTACGTGTCCGGATAGTGGCCCTACTCATACTGGAGCTGCTTTGGAATTGGTTTCAGCGTTGCTTCAGGTTGATTTAATTAAAGGTTCTACAGAAGTAAAAGGAGATTGGAAACCGCTTCTTTTTATTTTTACCGACGGAAAGCCTTCTGATATTCAGAAATACAGACAAATGATTCCTGTGATTAAAAATATGGATTTCGGAGTGATTGTCGGTTGTGCTGCAGGACCAAAAGCTGATGAAAGTTTCCTGAAGGAATTGACCGATAATGTGGTAAAACTTGATACAACCGATGCTGCAACATTATCGTCGTTTTTTAAATGGGTAAGTTCATCCATAACAATGGGCGGGAAATCTCAGGGCACAGGTGAAAGCATAAGCCTTCCACTACCACCATCAGAACTGAATATTATTATTTAATTAAAAAGATAAATCTTTGTGTTCTTAACTGAGTGGAACGCCTTTGCGAACTTAAAAGCATAAAGCTGGTTAAAAACTTTGCACGCTTTGCGTTAAAAATTTGTACGAATAATTTAAGTCTAAATTCTATGAGAAGACTTCCTATTTATTTTTTGGTAGATATTTCCGAATCGATGATTGGCGAGCCGATTGATCAGGTTCAGGAAGGTATTTCAACCATTGTAAGAGAATTAAAAAAAGATCCGTATTCATTAGAAACAGTCTGGATTTCTGTTATTGGTTTCGCAGGAGAAGCAGAAGTGATTACACCGTTACAGGATATTATTTCGTTTTATCCCCCTAAAATTCCTGTAGGAAGCGGAACTTCTTTGGCAAAAGGTCTTTTCAAAGTAATGAAGCGTATCGATAAAGATATTGTAAAAACAACATATGATAGAAAAGGCGACTGGAAACCTCTTGTTTTCCTTTTTACAGACGGAGTTCCCACTGATGACGCCCAAATCGCCATCGAAAAATGGAACAAAAACTATCACGGAAAATCAAATACAATTGCCATTTCGATTGGAGATAATACCAATTATAAACTTTTAGGAACGCTTTCAGATCACGTTTTGTTATTTAACAATAATTCTGAAAATTCTTACAAAGAGTTTTTCAAATGGGTGACAGATTCTATTAAAACGACAAGTCAGAGTGTAACGGAAGCAAATAAAGACGGAATTAATTTATCTAAAATCGATCATAGTATTTTAGAAAAAGTTGATCCTGAAATGCAGCAAAGATTTCCCGACAATAATTTTGTTGTTTTAAGCGGAAAATGTTCAGATTCAAAAAAATCATATTTAATTAAATATAAAAAAGCATACACTGATTCCGGAATTGCAGGAATGCAAACCAGATATTATCGTTTAGAAGGAACTTACAGAATAGACGATGCTTCGTATTACAGACTTTCCTCGGCGCAGAAAAGCAGTCAGAAAATTTCTGTAGAAGAACTTCATGGAAGCCCGTCTTGTCCGCATTGTGCCAATCCGATTGCTTTGGCGACGTGTTCGTGTGGCGGAATTCATTGTTTAAAAGGCGAAGGTTACAACGAATGTCCTTGGTGTGGAACTTCAGATTACTATGGTTTCAGCAGTGAAGGTTTTGACATCAACCGAACTTTAGGGTAAATGGAAAATACAATCAGGCAAATTTTGAAAAATAACAATATTCATGATAGTAAAACGATGGATAGAGTGGTTTCAAAACTGTTGGCTCAAACGGAAATTCAGAACAATTTAGAGTTGATTATAGAAGCTCAGAAAAAAATTATGCACGACGCAATTATTTACAAAGAAAGAGAAGAATTTGCCGATGCATTTTTTCCGATTACCAATGCACACTCCAAGAAAAAATACGAGTTTGTTTTTCCGATGGAAGAGTTTCCAAATATCAGAATTAAGGATGTTGTAGGATTAGAATTGGTAGGGTTAAGTTTTGAAGAAAATACAATTAAAGGAATTCCTTTTGAAAGCGATACATACGATCTGAAGATTGAATTTTTTCACATTAATGACGAAGGAAATTCTGAATTTAAAAAAGCCCAGCTTTTCGTCAACGCAGATCCAAAAGATTTGTGGAAAAATATTCCGTCAGATAAAGAAGCGCCTTTTCATAAATCGGATGAAGCAATGTTTAAAGGTAATTTTTCAGATAAAAAAATTGTGGTGGCTTCGCAAAGAGGACGCTCTCATGCACACGAAGGAAAATTCAGAGATGATGATTTTGCGGTACATGAATTACCTAATTCCTGGAATATTATTTCTGTTTCCGATGGAGCAGGTTCTGCGCAATTGGCGAGATATGGTTCTGAATTAGCAACTCAATCAATCAATAATTATTTTAAAAAGGTAGAAGTTTTAGTCGAATTGGACGTTCTTATTAATGAGGTTTTTAACTCTGAAAAAGAAGATTCGGAGGCAAAACAAAATATCATTAAACTTTTATACGAAGGTGTTTCTGATGCTTTTAAATTTTTAAAAGAACAGGCAGATGAGCATTTTGTCACTTTAAAAGATTTACATTCAACCTTAATATTTGCATTGGTTAAAAAGTTTGATTTTGGATATATTATTTTAAGTTTTGGAGTAGGTGATTGCCCGATTAATCTGATCAACGAAGATTTTTCTGATGTAAAATTGCTCAACACAATGGATGTCGGAGAATTTGGCGGCGGAACTCGTTTTATCACGATGAATGAAATTTTTGATGATACTATTTCTTCACGTTTCAAAATTACTTGTGCTAAAGATTTTTCTAAATTGGTTTTAATGACTGACGGAATTTACGATCCGAAATTTATCACAGAAAATAAACTGGAAGACATTGAAAGCTGGAAAACTTTTTTTGAAGATTTAAACGGGAAAAATGATGATGAAGTAAAAGTTGATTTCTATAATGATGAAAATATTGATGAACAATTACTTTCCTGGATGGATTTCTGGAGTAAAGGAAATCATGATGACAGAACTTTGGCGATAATTTATTAAAAATGAAAAAAACAACCTCTGTTTCCTCAATTTTAGACACTGCAAAATTCTATGAATATGTAGATGAAAACCCTGTAAAAGGTGGGGTGAAAGACGTTTATTTTTCGCCTGACAGAAAATATGTGGTGGCTTTTTACAGAACACCTTTGGAAAACGAACAAAAAGAAAGAATCAAAAGAATTGTTTCTACCTATTTGGTGAATATTCAGAATGGAAATGCTTCAGAATATTATTTAGATGAGGTTTTCAGATGGCCTTATGATATTGTTCAGAAAAATAATTTGACAGGAATTGTGGTTCCTGTTTATAGTCAAAAATTCTTTTTTGCTAAAGGATATGTCGGTTCAGATAATATTGCAGGAGGCGATAAAGTAGGAAAGTGGTTCACGGCTCCGATGTTTAGAAATCAGCATTACCCACTTCGTCTGGATAAATCTGAATTGGGCGATTGGTTAAGTTACTTTCAAATCTCCATCAATATTACCCGAGGAATTAAAAAACTGCATCAGATGGGTTTGGCGCATTCAGACCTTTCTTATAATAATATTTTGGTAGATCCGGTGACGAAATCCGCCTGTATTATTGATATTGACGGTTTGGTGGTACCAAAATTGTTTCCACCCGAAGTCATTGGAACGGCAGATTTTATCGCTCCCGAAGTTTTAAAAACAAAACATTTACACCTGCATGATCCTGGAAGACAGCTTCCGAATCAGAAGACCGATCTTCATGCTTTGGCGGTTCTTATTTATATGTATCTTCTTCGTCGTCATCCTTTGAGAGGCGGTAAAATTTGGGATTTGGATTCTGAAAAAGATGAAATTTTATCGATGGGTGAAAAAGCTCTTTTTGTAGAACATCCAACCGATTCTTCCAATAAAGTACGAACTGAATATCTTAAAAAATGGGACACATTTTGGGGTGATCCCACCAAAATTCCTTACACAATTACCGGTCCTTATTTGTCGGAATTGTTTAAAAAAGCGTTTATTGACGGACTTCATGATCCAATTAAACGACCTTTGGCAAATGAATGGGAAACTGCTTTGCTGAAAACGGTAGACTTAATTCAACCTTGTCATAATCCTGAATGCAATGAGAAATGGTATGTTTTTGATAATACGCAAACTCCAAGATGTCCGTTCTGCGGAACTTCGCACAAAGGAACTTTACCGGTTCTCGATTTATATTTTAAATATGATGATGACGTTTGGAAACCTGAAAACCACCGATTGATGGTTTATCACAATCAATATTTATTTAAATGGCACGTTTCGAGAAAAGTGATTCGTAACGAAAGTTTGACAGCGGAAGATAAAAAACCGGTTGGTTATTTTACTTTTCATCAGGATAAATGGGTTTTGGTGAATCAAACTTTGACTTCTATGAAAGATTTAACCGAACAAAAAGAAGTTCCGCCCAATTCAATGGTAGAATTGTCTGAAGGCAAAAAAATATTGCTTTCCAATGAAGAAGGCGGAAGAATTATTTATGTGACGATGGCAAATATTCAATAGGAGCGGGCTTTAGCCCGCTTGTTAAATTAAAAAATCAAAAGGCTTTAGCAAAAACGTATTTTTTATTTTAGAATTTAATTAAGCTATTGTTGAAAATTACATCAATTCAAAAAAATCTCTTTTCCCAATTTTAATTTTCATCTCTTTTAAAAGCTCAATTTCTGTATTTGGATCATAGATTTTCACATTGTTAATCTGAATTCCACCGCTTGCAATTAATCTTCGGATAAAAGATTTACTTTCGTTATTTTTCAAGTGATGACAAAGCTCAATCAAGCTGATTTTTGATTGGTTTGGAAATGTAGATTTAATAGAAATCGGTTCAAATACTTTCTCTTCAAAATTTTTGTTTTGAAATTGATTGCTAAAAAACTGTTCAGCAAGTTCAGCCAATTCTTTATTATGATATTGAGAAATAATATTTTTAGCAATGACTTTTTTGATGTTCATAGGATTTTCACCATCAGAAATTTTAAATTTCAAATTTTGCTTTTCTGCATTTGAAAAATCTGTGGCCAAATCGATAAATTCATCAATCAAAGAATCAGGAATGGACATTGTTTTTCCAAACATTTCGTTGGGTTCGTCTGTTAATCCGATAATATTGTTGAGCGATTTACTCATTTTTTCTTTTCCATCAAGTCCTTTTAATAAAGGCATGCACATCACAATTTGTGGTGATATTTGATGAGTTTCCTGCAATTGTCTTCCCATCGTGCAGTTGAAAAGCTGATCGGTTCCGCCCATTTCAATATCACATTCTATTTTTACGGAATCAAATCCCTGTAAAATTGGGTAAACCAATTCGTGCATTGCAATCGGTGAGTTTTCTGCAAATCTTTTGCTGAAATCATTTCTTTGCATCAGTTGAGCGACCGTAACTTTCGACATCAACTGAATAACTTCGGAAAAATTCAGAGAATCCAGCCAATCAGAATTAAAAACAATTTTAGTTTTCTCTACATCGATTACTTTTGAAAGCTGATTGATGTAAGTTTCTGCATTATGCTGAACTTCTTCTTTACTTAAAGGTTTTCGAACTTTGTTTTTCCCGGTCGGATCACCTATTCTTGCCGTAAAACTTCCTACAATGATGATAATTTGATGTCCTAAATCCTGAAACTGTTTCAGTTTTTTCAAAACGACTGCATGTCCCAAATGCAAATCTGGAGCAGTAGGGTCAAAACCTAGTTTGATGATGAGTTTTCTGTTTTCTTCTTTGGCTTGTTTTAGTTTCTGTTCCAAACCATTTTCGGGTAGAATAATTTCTACATTTTCTTTTAATTTGTGTATCATTTTGTTGAATTTTAAGCATAAAAAAGCCCGAACAGATTTGTTCGGGCTATTCAATATTTTAGTTTAAATTTTATTGAAATTTAGGTATAGAAATACTTCCCGAACAATAGAACGGGTAATAATAAGTACTGAAAAACGGTAAACGTAAAATGCAGTTTAAGTATTTCATAGTTGCAAATATAGGATTTTAGATTTAAATTAAATCATCAATTTATTGACAATCATTCTTTAACTCAATCGGATTTTCAAAGCTCTTCAAGAATTCTCTTGTTTTTGTGTCGTAATTTTCGCGGTATTTTTTATCATTCGGATTATCACCGCCAATTGTATAATTTGCAGTCCACGCATCATTGTTGGATTGAGTTTGGTAATTGAAAATAGAAGAAGGTTGTTTTTTATAATCTTCCCAAATCTTCTGAAATTTTTCTGAGCTCAATTTAATGATAGTATTAGTTCCAAAATTTCTTTCTGAAATGTCATTAGCTTCTTTTGTGATAGATTTCATTTCATACAAAAATTCGTCCTCCGAATCATTTATTTTTAAAATTAAACCAGGTAAACCAAAGAATTTATAAGGTCCGTCCTGAACTGGAATTTCAGAAGTAAACCAAGCAATCCATTTTCTACCGCCAAATTCAGTGGTTGCTTTTTGGATTGAATAGCCTAAAAATTTGTCTTTTGCGGAATTTATTTTCCAGTCTATTTTACAATTGTTTTTTACAATAAAAAGTTTGTCATAAAGTTGTTTTTCAAACTGAATTTCTTTACTGGTATAATTTTTAGAAATAATTTCATTAAATTTTGATTCTCCGTATTTGTAATTAAATGACATGCTTCCTTGTCCTACTTTTTTAAAATCAGTTACCGTTTTAGTTTTTGTGGAATCACTTTTAAATTTAATGTATGATAAAAAATCAGATGTTTTATTTTTGTTGATTAACAAAGCGAAATCTTCATGCAAATATTCAGTTGCATTTTTCTGAGGTTTCCATTTAAAATCATAAACTGCTTTGTAAGATTGCGCAGAAAAAGCTAAAAATATAAATAATGATAGAAGACTAAGTTTTAATTTCATATTAAGGTGAATTTTGTTATTGCTAATATAAATAAAAAACCCTGAAAGTATTATTTTCAGGGCCTTTTTTTAAGATTGAATCTTATTATTTTCTTGGTTTTTCTACTCCAATCCACGCTTCGCCTTCTCTTTTTACCTGGCTTAAAGTGAATGTTTCAAAATCATCTGTTTTGTACTCGATGTTATCTTTATTTTGCTCGAAAGGCATGATGTAATAAAAATCTTTATCTGTTTTATCCGCCTTGCTACCTTTTTTCATGGTAGGCATATATTTTTTCTCAAATTTATACTTCGGAAGATATTGTTTTACAGAAGCATAAAATTTAGCATTTTCTTTTTCATTTGGAATAATATCAACGATTTTAAATTTGTCGTTTTTCTTATCAACCCAAAGATAATAATTAGTTTCCTCGTGAGTTTTCTTGTTTAAAGAAGTAAATCCGAAGAATTCTTTTGGAACCAATTGCTTGATTTTTTCAGCATCTACTTTTGTGAAATATTCTCCTTGAGAAGGATCTACATACGTTTCAAGATTCAGTAATAATACCTGATTATTCTGGAAGTTTTTGTTTTTGAAATACTGATCTAGAGATAATTCTGCAGTTTTTCTTAATTCTTTTCCTCTGTCATCCAGCTTTTTTGTAGGGTTTTGAGGATTTACTTTTTTCACGAAGTTATACAGTACAACAGGCTTGATGTCTGCAAGGTGAGGATAAGTTTTTAGCTGTTCAGCTTTTACCAACCAATAATATTGTTGATAGTAATCGTCTTTATCAACAGGTTTTACAGTTTTATAAGAGAGAGCTAGTTTTTTAGAATTGAGAACTTTTCCGTATTTACCTTGTCCGAAAGCTAAGCTTGTACACAGTAAAGCAAAAAAAATAGTAATGTTTCTTTTCATTTTACAACAGAGATTATTTTTATTTTCCAAATATAATTATTTATTAGATAATAAGTTTAATTGTTAGTTAAATTATCAAAATATTATTGATTTTATTTAATAAAAAATCCTGTACGAATACAGGATTGATAAATTTCTATAAATTAATAAGAAGTTTCGTGTACTTTCACGGCTCTTCCGCTTGGGTCGTTCATTTTTTTAAAAGCTTCATCCCATTCCAGTGCGATAGGAGTGGAGCAAGCAACTGAAGGAACAGATGGAACAGTTGCAGCAGAAGTTTCACTTGGGAAATGCTCTTCAAAAATCGTTCTGTAACGATATTCTTCTTTGTTTTGTGGAGTGTTTAAAGGAAATCTGAATTTTGCATTCGCCATCATTTCATCCGAAACATATTTTTCAGCAATATCTTTCAGCGTGTCAATCCAAGAATATCCAACTCCGTCTGAGAACTGTTCTTTTTGTCTCCAGGCAATCGATTCAGGTAAAAGATCTTCAAAAGCTTTTCTCAAAACCCATTTTTCAATTTTTCCTTCCTCTTTGCGAATCATTTTATCTTCAGGATTTACGTTCATCGCAACATCCATAAATTCTTTATCTAAAAACGGAACTCGCCCTTCAATTCCCCAACTCATCAATGCCTTGTTAGCCCTCAAACAGTCGTATAAATGAAGTTTGTTGAGTTTTCTTACCGTTTCATCATGGAATTCTTTTGAGTTTGGTGCTTTATGGAAATATAAGTACCCGCCAAATAATTCATCTGCACCTTCACCAGAAAGCACCATTTTAATTCCCATTGATTTAATAACTCTTGCCAAAAGATACATTGGTGTAGAAGCACGAATCGTGGTAACATCATACGTTTCCAAATGATAAATCACATCACGGATTGCATCTAAACCTTCCTGAACGGTAAAATTAACTTCATGATGAACCGAACCGATATGTTCCGCTGCTTTTTTGGCAGCTGCCAAATCGGGCGAACCAACTAATCCAACTGCAAAACTGTGTAATCTCGGATACCAAGCTTCCTGAGTGTCACCGCTTTCAATTCTCTGTCTTGCGTATTTTGCAGTAACTGCTGAAATTATAGAAGAATCTAAACCTCCAGAAAGCAAAACTCCATAAGGTACATCGCTCATCAATTGTCTGTGAACAGCATCTTCTAAGCCTTTTCTAATAGCTTCGATGTCAGTGATGTTATCTTTTACAGCATCAAAGTTTTCCCAATCTCTTTTATACCATTGTTGAAGTTCGTTCCCTTCAATATTATACAAATAATGTCCAGGTAAAAAAGTTTCGATTTTTTTGCAGATTCCTTCTAAAGCTTTTAATTCTGAAGCTACATAATAATTTCCTTCTCTGTCCCAACCTTGATAAAGTGGACAAATTCCCATGTGATCTCTCGCAATCAGATAAATATTGTTTTCTATATCGTACAATGCGAAAGCGAAGATACCATTCAGTTTTTCGATAAAATCTTTTCCGTATTTTTCATAAAGAGCAAGGATAACTTCACAGTCAGATTTGGTTTGAAACTCGTAATCAGGAAATTCTTCTTTCAGATCTCTGTGGTTATAAATTTCACCATTTACAGCAAGAACAATTTTTCCGTCTTTAGAAAACAAGGGTTGCTTTCCGGAAGTAGGATCTACAATCGCTAATCTTTCATGAGAAAAAACAACTTTCTCACTTTGAAAAACTCCACTCCAATCGGGACCGCGATGACGGATTTTTTTAGACATTTCTAAAACCTGAGGTCTTAGTATTTCGGTTGACTGTTTTGCGTCAAATAAGCATACGATTCCGCACATTTTGTATTTATTTGATAGCAAAACTAAATGATATGTTTAAAAATTGCAATTAAAATTTATTAATTGTTAATTTTATTAATTATTAATTTGATTTTAGTTTAAAATTTTAACTTAAAATACTCAAATACACCTTCAAATAAGAATTTTTTTCATTTGAAAATAATTCTTTGCTTCGATAAGAATCATATTTGATTTTTTTTGAAAAATATAATAATTAATTAAAATATTTTTCTTTACTTTGTCGCTCGAAATAATTTTTTTTCATCATTTGTGTTTTTACCTCCTTGTAATAATATTGCAAGGAGGTTTTGTTTTTATTCGGTTCCAAGTAAAACTCCTGACACATTCCACGCGCTGAAGCTTGTTCCTTCCGGTTCTCCTTGAGGAATTTTCACCTGAATAGTGTGCTTTCCAGCTTTTAAATCCCCTAAAGAAATGTAATTCGGGTTAGTAACCGTTCCGGGACACCAATTTGAACGGCTTAAATCTGAAGATGACAATCCGTCCGGAAAATTTCCTGAAGCGGGATTAAATAATCGATAAGAGCCGCATTCTGTTCTCCAGGGTGTAAATGAGAAAGATAATTTTCCGTCTAAATAAATCGAATTGGCTTTTGGAATAAACTCGTCACCGTTTTCCCAACCTCCATGTCCGGTTGTAATGTATCTCAACTGAGCATTTTTTAAGTCTTTTTCTAAATTAAATTCTACAAAAAGTCCTTTGTCATTATTAAACATTGTGGCATAATCCTGTCCTGCCATTTCCATGATATTGGTTGTGTTAAAAAGCGGAATCACTTTATTGTTTTTATTAACAATTTGTTCGCTGTTGTGAATTGTAATGTCTAAACTCACTTTGTGACCTCCTTTGTCGTAGTTTCCGATGAAAGTTCCAATCCAGATTTCTTTTTCAGAAAGGGAAGGTTTCAATTCTGTAATATCCTGACGAAACGGACTAATCGTTTGCCACGTTTTATCTTTCAGCTCAATGTGATTGAATTTGTTAATTCCGAAAGCGGTAAAAAATCTCATCAGTTCCACTGTCGGCTGATAATTTTGATTGGAAATAACACCGTAATATTGTTTTCCGTTTCCATTTTCGTAAATGGAAAGTGTTTTTACACCTTTTTCTAAACCATCAAAAAAAGTCTGTGATTTTTCTTCAGGAATGAAAAATACAGTTCCCGTTCTGTCGTATGCGTCGCCGTTTGATTGTTGTTTTAATTCCACAAAAATAGTTGAACCTTGAGAGATTTTCGGGAATTTTATCTTCTTTAAAATAATTGTTCCGTTGGCAAATCTTTTTATTTTTTCATCAGATTTTGATTGGTCTGAAAAATTAATGATTTCGTTTTCAAATACATTTAATGTTGTAAATCTGCTTTTCCAAAGTAAATCTCTGTAGCTCAGTAAATCTGTTGCAGGAATAGTTTTGTTGATAATTTTTTCTATTCCCGTTTTTTTGATTTTCTTTACAGAAACTGCTGTCGTTGAGGAATTTCCGTTTCTTTCAACCTGTAAAACCAAGCCTAAATTTTGCCCTAAACTTGATGGTCCGCCTTTTAATTTTAAATCATTTGTGTACCAAACTTCAATTGTGTTTGAATTGATTTTGGTAACTGCTTTTTTACAGTTGTAGCCTAAAATCTTTTTAGTTTGTGTGGTTAATTCAAATTCCTGTTTTGTGATAGATTCTTTATCTGAAGTTGAAATTGCTTCATTCGGATTTAAAAATGCATAAGAAATAATAGTGTTGGAAGGCTTTTCAATCTTACTGATTTCAAACGGAAAATTACTTTTCTGTTCTTTGATTTTTGTATTTAAAATAAAGTTTTCATTCTCATTGACCCAAACAATCGTAGGATTTTGATTCGGCTGAACTTTGCCGTTGTACGAACTTTCATACTGTATTTCATAAGTCTGAGAAAAACTGAAAATAGATAAGAAAATAAAAAAACTTGCTAAAATTGTTTTAAACATAATGTATTGATGGTTTTTACAAAGATAATTGATAGTTGATAATTTGTCAAACCTCTTTAGAATAGTTTATTTGTAAAATATTACTTTTAGAATTTCGTTTTATAGCTTAAACTGCAAGCATGAAACTCTATTTCTCTTTAATTGTATTTTTAATTTTTTCGAATTATTGTACTGCTCACAAAACTAAAGTGAAGATTCAAAACTTTGGAAATGTAAAAACACTCTATATTTCTGAATTTAATTTTGGCGACAAAACTGTCTCTGCGGAAGAATTGAAAATGGAAATTTTAGGAAAGTTATCAAAGCAAATCGCTGATAAACTTAATTTTAAAGATACTATTATGCTTGAAAGAAAAACCTATATGTATCATAATAAAAGTGATTTATTTATTGTTGAACAGAATGATGCAAATTACAAACTTTTGAAACTTAGCGAAGGCTACGAAAAAATGGAAGGTGGAAGTGGGGTTGCAATAAGAATACAAAGTTTGAAAGTTGATATTAAAGATGTTCTGAAAATGGTTGAATACGCTATTAAGAACAAGAAAAAACTCAATCAATCATTAATCCCTGTAAACTACTTTTATAATGATGATAATCAAATTACTATTCATGCTAATTCTAATGATTTTATTCAAAAAATTATTGAAAAGCAATCAGTTTTTATTGATGAAATAATTGAAAGTGAGTTTGAGTTGCTGAATAATGGTTTTACAAGAACCACAATTTCATGGAAGAACGGAGAGTTTATATTTGGGTTTAATGATGTTCCGCCAACAAACGGCAATTATTTAAAGCTTGAAACTGAAAAGTATATTATAAAAGACTTTAAATATTATATTGAAAATATCTGGAATGATTTCTTTGTTGTTTTTCATGATTCAAATCTTTTTACATACTTTGATGGAAGGGAAGGAAATACTTCTTCACAAAAACTAGATGAAAACATCAGTGATCATTATCCTTTTAGATTAAATAAAGATAAAATCTTAAATAAAATTTTATTGATTCCATTTAATAGTAATGGCTTTTATATCTATAAAATCAACAAAAAACTACTCCAAAAAATAGAGTAGTTTATGTATAATATATTAAAATTATTTTAAGATAATCTCTCAATCAAAGCCATGTAGAATCCATCGTAGCCTTCACTTGGCATTACTTTTTCATCTTTGATCATTTTGTAATTAGGATTATTTTTGATGAATTCATCAACTTGTTTGTTGTTTTCTGAAGGAAGAATAGAGCAAGTTGCATACACCATTTTACCGCCAACTTTTAACATTTTAGAGTAATCCTGAATAATTTGTTGCTGTTCTTTTTTAATTCTGTCGATAAAATCCTGATCGATTTTCCACTTGCTGTCCGGATTTCTTTTTAAAACTCCCAAACCAGAACATGGCGCATCAATTAACAGTCGGTCAACTTTATCATGAAGACGTTTGATAACTTTCGTGTCAGTAATTACTCTTGTTTCAATGTTGTGAGCTCCGGCTCTTTTTGCACGACGCTTCAATTCTGCTAATTTCCATTCAAAAATATCCAAAGCTATAATCTGACCTTTATTTTGCATCAAAGCAGCCAAGTGAAGAGTTTTTCCTCCTGCACCTGCACAAGCATCTACAACTCTCTGTCCTTCTTTTACATCAAGAAAATAACCAATTTTTTGTGAAGAAGCATCCTGTACTTCGAATAAACCTTCTTTGAAAGCAGTTGTAAGAAATACATTTTTCTTTTCTTCAAGTTGTACAGCATCAGGATAATTTCTTACTGTGAAAGAAACTACATTTTCGTCAGCAAGATCAGAGATAAGCTCTTTTGGAGTAGTTCTTAAAGAATTTGCTCTCAAAACAGTTGGAGCCTGCTCGTTCAAAGCTTGAATTTCTTTTTCCCATTTTGGTCCCAGTTCTTTTTCTAAAGTTTCGACAAGCCATTCAGGGATAGAATGTTCGATTGCTTTTGTAGGAACGGTTCCTTTTTTAAGTTTTATAAGAATGTCGGCAACTTTAATTCCGTCAAATTCTTCAAATTTCTTGTAATTGGTTTTGCTCCAAAGTAAGTAAGCGAGAATCAGCTTGTAGATATTATTGGGTTTTATACCTTCACCCATGTAATATTCAAGACGTTTTTTCCAACGGATAATATTATAGAAAATCTCAGAAACAACGGCTCTATCCTGACTTCCCCATTTTCTGTGAGCTTTCAAAAGTCTTTCGATTACTTTATCTGCGTATTTGTTTTTTTCGAAAAATGTTTCCTGTAAAGCATCGTGAATACCGATTGCAAGGTTTCTGTGAATTAATTCCATAAATTGCTGTAAGCTGTTTGAATCTGCAAAAATACAAATTTATGTTGAGAGTTAATGATTTGTAGTTATGAGTTATAAATTATGAATCCAGAGTTTAAATAAAGTTAAATTTAAACTAGTTGATTTTTACTTTTGCTTAACTTCTAACTTCTAACTTCTAACTTCTAACTTCTAACTTCTAACTCAAAAAACTATCTTTGCAAAAATTAATAAAATGAGCGACGCAGTTATTTGCCCGAAATGTAGTTCTGAATTTACATACGAACAAGATGATTTAATGGTTTGTTCTCAGTGTTTCAACGAATGGAATCCTGCAGAAAGTGATGATTCAGATAAAATTTTTGACTCAAACGGAAATGAATTAAAAGATGGCGATTCTGTAGTTGTTGTAAAAGATTTACCTGTAAAAGGCGCTCCGAAACCTGTAAAAGCAGGAACT
Source organism: Chryseobacterium luquanense (assembly GCF_026460945.1). GTDB lineage: Bacteria > Bacteroidota > Bacteroidia > Flavobacteriales > Weeksellaceae > Chryseobacterium > Chryseobacterium luquanense. The sequence continues at coordinate 74,842 of NZ_JAOVZV010000003.1, read as the reverse complement.
AAAGTTAAAAATATTCGTTTAAGACCAAACAGTGACCATAATATTGATTGTAAAATTGATGGTTTTGGTTCAATGGCCTTGAAATCTGAATTCGTTAAGAAAGCTTAGTTTTAGATAATGTTAATTTTTGGCAATTGGTTTTAAATTTAAATCTGATTGCCAAAAGTTAATAAGAAAAGGAAAAAGTTGGACAGAGTACTCTTCAAAGACCTGATTGCTGAAAGCTAATTTTGTCTGGAAGTCAGGAAAGAGAATTAACCAAAAATTTCCTTATGTTGTCTTAACAAATGTAGAGATTTATTCTAAAGATGATTTATTAAATCATTGAATATTATCCACATACATTAAGTAATATTGTTTTTTATTTTAAATATGGGATTTAATCTAAAACAAAGTATTATTCAAAAGCTATTTTAACTAAATTTTCAAGCTTACGATTACTAAACATCACCATTTCTTTATTCTTGAATTTTATTTTATTCCAAAAATGATTTCCTGCGAATCTGCTTTCTAAAACTTCTGCTTCCAAACCATTTTCAGAGATTTTAATCTGATGCGGATAATAGAAAAATTTTGTAATATGCAATTCTGAAATTTCATTTTCACTAAAAATATTTACTTCCCCGAAAAGTTTAGCAACATAAGAATTGTAGGGATTTTTATAGGTTTCTTCAGCAGTGTCATTCTGAATTAATCTTCCGTTTTGTAAAACGACAATTTGGTCTGTCCATGCAATAATATCCTGCAGTTCGTGCGTAGAAATCACCAGAGAGATATTATTTTCTTTTACATATTTGAATAATTTTTCCCGAAGTTCAATTTTTCTCGCAAAATCAAGATTACTGAAGGGTTCATCGAGTAAAAGTAATTTTGGAAGGACGGAAAGTGCTCTCGCAATGGCAACTCTTTGCTGTTGTCCGCCACTTAGGTTTTTAGGCAAAACATTTGCAAATTCAACCAGACCGACAACATCCAAAAGTTCTAAAACGGTTTCTTTTTTCTTCGCTAAATTGATATTAGAAATAAACTTCCCCACATTGTCTGCAACAGTTGCATAAGGCATCAAATCAAAGTTTTGGGCAACAAATTTCATGTCAGCTTCTCCCGGAACAAGATTTCCTTTTGGCCCCAGTAATTTTGTGCCGTTAAAAACAATTTCACCTTGATTCCAGTCGTGTAATCCGTAGATAAGACTTAATAAAGTAGATTTTCCGCACCCGCTTTCTCCTGCCAAAGCAATGATTTTACCTTCATCCAATTTTAGATTAAGATTTTGAAAGAGTGGTTTTTCCTGTGAATGAGAAAAATATAAATTGTTTATCTCTAATAGCATACTGCAAAAATAAGGGTTTTTGAAGAAGACTGGTATAATTTTAGTAATTTAGCCTTGCAATAATTATATCAAAATGAAAAAAAGATTATTTTCTCTAGCTATTCCTGCACTTTTTACTGCTTTTGTCATCATTTCTTGTTCGAAAGAAAAACCTATAACAAGCGACGGCAATGAAGTGACAACTACAAAAGACGGAAGTAAGTTTGTTTTAGATACATTAAACAGTAATGTTGAGTGGAAAGGCTATAAAGTTTTTAAATCTGATAATACAAGTCACTTTGGAACCATTAAATTTGAAAGTGGCGATGTAACCGTAAAAGACGGAAAACTGGAAAGCGGAAAATTTGTTGCAGATATGGCTTCGCTAACTTCTGAAGACTTAAAAGACAAAAAAGATGATTTGGATAAACTAAACGGTCACCTTAAAAGCGCTGATTTTTTTGAAGTTGAAAAATTCCCAACTGCTTCTTACGAAATTACAAAAGTAAGCCCGTCTGCGGAAGGTGATTATAATACGGTTTTAGATGGAAATTTAACGGTGAAAGGAATTACAAAGCCTGCACAATTTAAAGCAAATGTTGCCGTAAATGGAGCAGAAGTAAGTATTGCAACAGAGCCAAAAGATATTATGAGAGAAGAATTTGGAGTTAAATTTCAATCTCCTGCTGCAAATGGCATTATCAAAAATGAGGTAACACTTCAAATTAAAGTAAAAGCTTTAGAAAAAAAATAATTTAAAAATTATTAAAAATCTGATGAGTAAGGCAATTTTAATAATCAGTATCGCTTGTCTCATTTTTTTATTGAGCCTACAGGTTTTGTATTATATTTCTTACAGTAATCAGATTATTCAGTTTTTTGGCGAATTACTTACAATTCCATCTATTTTATTTGTAGTTTTTGCATTTTTCTTTAGCTTGGTGAATGTATTTAGAATAAAGAAAGAATTTTTCTGATTCTTGGTATTAATACAATTACCATTTCAATGTGCGTCATTACAACAGTTTTAGATTACAAGTAATTAAATTTTAAACAATAAATATTGAATCTGTTTCAGCCGAAACAGATTTTTTTATGATAAATTGAAACAGATTTTTGAACTGAAAACCGTATTTTTGCAAATACATTTTTTTGAAAGGGTAAAACAATGATTGAAAAGATAGAAGAATTGCTGGCTGAAGTGAATGGTTTTAACACGACAAGCAAAGAGGAAATTGAAAACTTCCGAATCAAGTATAATGGGAAAAAAGGAGTTCTGAATGATTTTTATGAAACATTGAAAGAAGTTCCTAATGACCAAAAGAAAGATTTCGGACAGAAAATCAATACTCTGAAGCAAGCGGTTAATGTAAAGTTGGAAGATTTGAAAAATGCTTCTGCTTCTTCTATTATTTTAGAAAAAGATGACCTTACAAAACCTGCTTTTCCGTTAGATCTTGGTTCGAGACATCCTATTAATTTAGTGAAAAACAGAATTATTGATATTTTTAAATCAATCGGTTTTGCCGTTGCAGACGGGCCGGAAATTGAAGACGATTGGCATAATTTTACCGCACTAAATCTTCCGGAATATCATCCGGCGAGAGATATGCAGGATACTTTTTTCATCGAACAAAATCCTGATATTTTACTGAGAACGCATACTTCTTCGGTTCAAATCCGTTATATGGAACAAAACGAACCTCCAATCAGAATTTTGTCTCCGGGAAGAGTTTTCAGAAATGAAGCCGTTTCTTCTCGTTCACACTGTATTTTCCATCAGATTGAAGGTTTATATATTGACGAGAAAGTGAGTTTTGCAGATTTAAAACAGACTATTCAGTTTTTTACTACTGAGCTTTTTGGAAAGTCAAAAATAAGAATGAGACCTTCATATTTTCCTTTCACAGAGCCAAGTGCAGAAATTGATGTATATTGGGGATTAAATTCTGAAACAGATTACAGAATTACAAAAGGAACAGGTTGGTTGGAAATTATGGGTTGCGGAATGGTAGATCCTGCTGTTTTGAAAAACGTAAATATCGATTCTGAAAAATATTCCGGTTATGCTTTCGGAATGGGAATTGAGAGAATCACGATGCTTCTTTACCAAATGAGTGACATCCGAATGTTCTATGAAAATGATATAAGAACGCTCGAACAGTTTAAAAACTTATAAACTTAAGGCTTAAAATAAATTAAAATCCTGTGAAATTTTCATAGGATTTTTTTATTAACTTTATAAAATCACTTAAAGTTGATAATGAATTATTTATTAATAATAAGTTACTGAAATAGAGATGATAATTTGCACTTGTAGGGATTGGGATTTTGAAGTTTTTCTAATTCATTGCATCGGAATTTGTTTATCAAATCTTTACTAAAATGCTTAATTTTGTAGTCTGTTATCGGAGTTTTTGATCTGAAACTGATTACGAAAACAGCTTTAAAATACACATTTATATGAAGCCAAAAGATAACCGTAAAAAATCGTTGAGTTTTAAATTTAGAAAAATTGTTCAATACTCTCTTATCTTTTGTATTCTATTAATTCAGCTAATTATAGCAGGATATTTCTATAATGAATTTGTCAACAGAAAGAATTTAGCTTTCATCGAAAAACAGCTGAATGAAGTACATTCATTGGAAAAACTGACGGACAATTCAAGAAAGGAGCTTTTGAATGCACAACGTTTTCTTCAGCAATATCTTACTAATTCGGAAGAAAAATATTTAGATTCTTACTTTAAATCTTTGGATAAGCTTGGTGAAAACTTTGATAATATCAATCTTTATGAAGCCAAATATCCCAGGCTGAAAAATATCGTAACCTTACAAAAAACAGATTCTGTAGGAGGTAAAAATCTGAAATTGTTGATTGATTCTACTTATCAATATTCTACTAAATCCAATTTTAGAATTCCTAATTCTTTCCCTAAATTAAAAAAGTTTGATACCGATTATAATTTAGATAAATACGATTTTAATGTAGAAACCAAAACGTATGCAGATACTGTAAAGAAAAAAGGATTGTTCGGAAGATTGGGCGATGCGATTTCCGGGAAAGAAAATGTGCGTAAAGAAAGTACAGTTATCACCGTAAAGCAAGGGAAAACTCCTGAAGCAGCTGCGATAAAAGCTGATATTGACAGTATCATGAATTTAGTTCAAAATCATTATTCAGGTCAGGTAAAAAGAATTCAGGTGAAAGTTGTTGAAAAACAAAATGACAGCAATAAATTTTATACTATATTTAACAATCTCCTGATTTACAGTAATGGTGTAATGAATATTTATGATGTTGCGGTAAAAGACTCAAAATCAGATTTAGAAAAAGAATACGCTCAGCAAAATTCTGACAATAATAAAATCAGAACTTATCTGATATTGGGAGCGATGGTTTTAATGTTTATTGTTTCAATTTTAATCATGTACTTCACGAGAATTGCGTTCATCTATGAAAAGCGCTTAAATGCAGCCAATAAACAAATCAAGGAAAACCTGAATTTTAAAAACAGAATTTTAGGAATGTTGAGCCACGAATTGAGATCTCCGTTAAAAATTATCGGAATTTTCATCAGAAAAATCAACAAAAAAACGAATGATGACAGCATTAAAGAATATCTGAAATCGATCAGTTTTACCAATAATACTTTGTTGATGCAGGCAAACCAAATTTTAGAATATACCAAAAATCAGCATGTAGAAAATAAATTGCTTCCTGTAGTTTTTAATCTTAAAAATGAAGTAAATTCTATTTTAACTTCTATAGAACCTTATATTGAGACAAGAAATAATAAATTTGTTGTTAATGAAAATATTAGCCCTGAAATTGAAGTGTATTCTGATAATACCAAAATCAATCAGATCTTCATGAATATTCTCGGAAATGCCAATAAATTTACAGAGAACGGACAAATTTCGGTGAATACAAAAGCTGAAAAAATTGATGAAAACAGAGTTTCGTTGAAGACAATCATCACAGATACCGGAGTTGGGATTTCAAAATCGGATCTCGAAAAAATATTTGAACCTTATTATCAAGGTGTTTTATCTGAAGATGTAGAAAATTTGGGTGCCGGTTTAGGATTAAGTTTATGTAAAGAAATTGTTGAATTATACTCCGGAAATATCTCTGTTGACAGCGAAAAAAATGTTGGAACTACTGTGAGTTTTACAATTAATTTGAACATTAATAAATGAATAATATAGATTCTGAAAAGATAAACTTTTTGCTCGCAGATGATCACAGTCTCATAAGACAGGGGGTGGAATTTGTTATTGAAGAAATTGGCTTTGAGGGCGAAATTTTTCATGCATCTACATTACAAAAAGTTTTAGAAACTATCGAAGTACAGCAATTGGATATTGTTGTAATAGACGCTATTTTCCCGGATGGAAATAGTCTTACCATCATTCCCGAAATAAAAACTCGTAAGCCTGAAATAAAAATTCTTGTTTTTTCCGGCGTCGACGAAAATACTCAATCGATTAAATACATCAATGCAGGAGCAAATGGTTTTCTTACCAAATTAAGTGAAGAAGACGAAATAAAAGAAGCCATTTTAAAAATTCATAAGACAGGAAGATATATTTCTTCAATTACTCAGGATTTATTGATTAGTGCGATGCAGAATAGCAATACAAATCGATTAAAAAATCTTACCGAAAGAGAATTTCAGATTGCAGAATTGTATGCGAAAGGTTTAGGGAATCTTGAAATTGCTTCACATCTCGACATTAAACAAAATACTGTAAGTACCTTTAAGAAAAGGATTTTCGATAAACTCGATATCGAAAACCTCGTGGAACTCATCGAATTAATGAAAGATAATCATTAATATTTTTTCGCTCAATTTTTCCAATAATTATTTTTGTAGATAAATATCTACAATCGTATCGAGGTATATCTACAAGAAAAATTATTATGATAAGTCAAGAGTTGGTAATTTTACACCAAGAAAGATGAACAAAAAATGAGCTTCTTTAAAGATGATTTTTAAGTCATTATTTTAAAAGTAAGTTCAAGGTTTTGAAGTTGGTTTAAAACACAAATGACGAAAAAACAAGGTGTCTGATTGCGGAGTCGAAAGACTCTGCAAAAAGATATTAAAAATGTAAAACCAAATTCAGTATAACTTTAAAACACAAATTGATTAACCTAAGTGTCATTATTACCGAGCTGAAAAGCTCTGTAAAAGATGCTTAAAAAATCAATAAATACATAAAACACAAATGATAGAAACCTTAGTATAATTACAGAGCTGCAAGGCTCTGTAACAGATACAGGTAAAAATTTTTTCATAATATTTCATGGGACAATGATTCCAGGATTTATGTTAATTTAGGTTTACAGAAAGCGATTCTCTCGAGTCGCTTTTTGTTTTTCTACTCATTGCAGTCTCTTGCGATACATTTCCAGGTTGTCGAGTATAATTTCACACATTTAGCATCAATATCATAAATAATCATGCCTTCTTTTGGCTCTGATATCATTGATGAATTCTGAACTCTTGTAATTACAAATCCTTTTTCTGAAGATTCTAATGCGATAAATCCGTTTGGAATATTTTGTGGCCAAGCTGATAATTTAGAAGTCTGCGTAGAAATCCCTAATTTAGTTGGAGTTCCGACTCCTATTGCTCCTGGTTTTGTGCAATATTGATAAACAGTTAATGTAATTGTCGCCACATTACTTTGTAAACCGGCATTATCATAAACGGTATAATTTACGATAGGTAAATTTCCTGTAAAACCTGTTTGTGGAGTAAAAGTAAGTAAACCAGCATTGGTTAAGCTGAAAACTCCAACATTTGTTATACTAAAACCTTTTACATTTCCATTGACATCAGTTACAATAGAATTTGACCCGGAAGGCGGAATCAAATTAATTGTTGAAGAAACTACAGTCCCAATATTTGAATCTGTATCGTTTGCTGTAAGATTAATTTGAATAGCTGTATTTTTTTCGCCACCTTTCACATCATTATTCGCAACAGGAGGTTGATTAATTCCAAAATTCTGATTTTGAATAGCCAAATCATTTAAAGTGACATTAATAATATTGTCAGTATTATTATCAGTTGCTCCAACAATTACAAAACCTGTAGGAGTTTGAAGTTCAATTTTATAATTACCTGGAAAAATATCCGGAAAAATAAAAGCACCATTAGATCCTGTTGTCACAGTATTTATCAAAACATTACTTGAATTATAAAGTCTCACCGTTGCTCCGGAATATCCATTTCCATCGGGAGTTCCTGCGTTATTATCATTAAAAACAGTTCCTGAAATCGATTGTACAACACCCATCGAACTTTTATTATAAGCAGTAAAAGCAATATCACTTACTCCGGAAAATTTCTGGATAAAATATTTTACTGATGTAGCATTGGTTGTTGTAATTCCAAAATCACTCCAGTCAAACGCCATCATTCTCAAAGGTCTTGTTCCGTATAAATTTGCCTGATAAGTTGGTGTGGGGTTTACAGGATTATAAAATTTAAATTTTCCATAAGCAATAATAGGAATTGTTGTAGAAAAATTGATACTTACAGGAATTCCTACACCAGCATCATTGGTATCAGCAAAATTATAGACATCAAAAACATTTCCTACTTCTCCAACTTGTGTAAAAATAATGTCAGGAATTCCATCGCCGATAGAAAGTGTATTGATATTGGAAATTTGATATTTGATTTGAGAAGAAGCCGGAAAATTAAATATCGCAGTTCCTAGATCTAAACCGCTTGTTCCGTCAGTAATATAAGTCAAAAGATTATTGGTTACCGGAACCGGAGAAATATTTCCATCGCCTCCGCCATAACTACTTCCTACACCGATGTAGGTATTTGTATTCGGAGTTGGTGAAGATGCTGCGGGAAAAGCCTGAAAATTCAGTGGAGTATAATTAACAGAGTTTGTGGTCAGTCGAGAATCGTTTACTCCTGTAGAATAAATAGTTCCGTTCCATGTAAATGCCAATAAATTGTGGCTGTTTGTTGGGTTTACAGAGTTTTGAGTTTGAGAATCCCAATACGTATTAAAATCTGTGAAAGCTCGAGTTATTCCTTGTCCAAATGTAAAATTTACTATTGATAATAAGGAAGCGATTAGAATTAATCTTATTGTATTTAAATTGCTTTTCATCTTCTCGTGTTTTTAATTCTTTGATTTGGCTTTTACTTAAATCATTAATTCACAACAAAGATAATAATTGTTTAGATAGGGATAGGGATTTAATTAAAAAAAATAACATAATATTAACTTCAAATAAATTTTAAATTTATAATCATAAAAAAATTCCGATAAAACTTACCGGAATTTAGATGTTGTAATTGTAGAAACCTATTTTGTAAACTTTACAGGGTATTTTACATTTTTAAAATCATCAATACTTGCCTTTAAAGAACCAACAGCCAATTCGGCTTTTAATAATAAAGGAATGTGATTGTAATCGTTGCTTACCCACATCGTAACGCCTTCTTTTTCTTTGAAAACTCTTCCGCTTTTTACTGACGGAATGATTTTTAATGCACTTATAGTTCCGAATTTTGTTTTTAAATTCTCTGTCCCTATCACTTTCAGCTGAAAAGGAAACATTTCATCATCGATCCAGACATTCATATTGATAATTGTTCCTACTTTCAGTTCGGCAGGAGTTTTACTTCTCAAATAATAGAAACAAGAAAGCATATCCTGAATTCCTTTTACAGATTTTATTGTTTTAGATCCATTTGCAGGGGTCTTTTTATCCGTCAAAATCAATGTATTATTATCATGATTAAAAGTGGTCTGCAAATGTTGGGTATAACTACCTTCTTTTACATTTCTTACGTAGAAACTTGGTAGTTCTGTATTAATGTTAATATAACTTTCGTACAAATCTTCAACTTTAAAAAAAGCTCTTACAGCTCCGGTTGTTTGTCCGGTTCCCTTCACATAAAGATGGGGAACTCCCTTATAATTAACTTTTTTTGTGGTAAGATTTGCTGAACCTGCATTCAAGAATCCGTAATGAATTCTTAAAGTAATAGATTCGCCGTCTGCAACATTATTCAATTGCGAATATCCCAAAAAGAAAGCAAATATTGCAATGATAGTATGTATCTTCTTCATAATTTAAAGTTTACAAAAAGACTGCCAAGTTTTTCATTGTCAGTTTTTTGCGGGTGTTTGATAAATCTCAGTTTTTTATTTAGGCATAATTAAATATGCTTCGCATTAAAATTAGTAAATTTGCAGCTACAAATTATTAAATTATCATCATATTATGATTACTACAGATATATTGATTATCGGAGCCGGGCCAACAGGTCTTTTTGCTGTATTCGAAGCTGGTTTACTTAAAATGAAATGCCACATTATCGACGCACTTCCTCAACCTGGAGGTCAGTTGGCAGAGCTATATCCTAAGAAACCAATTTTCGATATTCCGGGTTATCCGTCTGTAAATGCAGGAGAATTGGTAGATAATTTAATGGAACAGATCAAACAATTTCAGCCGGGATTCACATTGGGAGAGACCGCAGTATCATATACGAAAGTTGATGACGAATGGTTTGAAGTGGTGACCAACAAAGGTACTGTTCACAGATGTAAAGCGATTGCTATTGCAGGTGGTTTAGGAACTTTTGAACCAAGAAAACCTACCATGGATAATGTTGCAGACTATGAAGAAAAAGGTCTTGAATATTTTGTAAAAGAGCCAGAACATTTCAGAAATAAAAAAGTAGTTATTGCCGGAGGTGGTGATTCTGCTTTAGACTGGAGCGTTTTCTTGTCTAATGTTGCAAGTGAAGTAACTTTGATTCACAGAAGAAACGAATTCCGTGGCGCTTTGGATTCTGTAGAAAAAGTTCAGGATTTAAAAAATCAAGGTAAAATTAAATTAATCACTCCGGCAGAAGTTACTGCAATAAAAGGTGACGGAAAAGTAGAAGCGATTACCGTGGCGGTTGACGGGCAAGATCCTTATGATATTGAAACAGATTATTTCATTCCGTTATTCGGGTTGACTCCAAAGTTGGGAGAAATTTCTCAGTGGGGATTGAATATCGAGAAAAACGCCATTGTAGTAAATAATGCTTTAGATTATCAAACTAATATTGAAGGAATCTATGCAATTGGTGATATCAATACTTATCCTGGGAAATTAAAGTTAATTCTTTGTGGTTTTCATGAGGCGACTTTGATGTGTCAGAGTGTTTATAACAGATTGAATCCAGGTAAAAAATACGTTTTAAAATATACAACAGTGAGTGGAGTAGATGGTTTCGACGGAAGCCGTAAAGAAGCGGAAAAAGCGGTTGTAAAGAAAATAGATTAATTAGGTTTTTAGGTTTTTAGGTTTTGGTTGATGGTTGTTAGTAATACATTTCTGAAAACCAATAACCATTTACTATCAACTAACAGCATTTATTAAGATGAGCGATATAAATATTAAAATCACAGATAGAGAGGGAATTACTCATGATGTGATTGCACCAACAGATATGTCAATGAATTTAATGGAAATTATCCGTTCTTATGAATTGGCAGAAGAGGGAACCATCGGGGTTTGCGGTGGAATGGCAATGTGTGCTTCATGTCAAGTTTATGTAATCAATGATCCTGGACTTGAGCCGATGGGTGATGAAGAAGATGCAATGCTTGGTGAGGCGTTTCATGTAGAGCCAAACAGTAGATTGGGTTGCCAATTGCACATGGTTCCTGCAATGGAAGGTCTTTCTGTAGCAATTGCTCCATATCCTTAGAAAACTTAAATGAATAACTAAACACCCCTCAAATCTAATTTGAGGGGTGTTTTAATATGCAATAAGCCTTTCGATATCAAATTTTGATTTGTTTAAAGTTTTAGATTTAGTAAATAGCAAAGTCAAAAATTCTGATAGCATCATCATTTACTTTCCAGATAATTAATTAACCAAAGTATGGGAGCACCTTGTATCAGGGAAATTTTTATTTTACTGTTATTAAAATTTTCATTTAAAGATTGTAAATAATCTATTTGTCTGGTCGTAATTTCGTGTTTGTAATTGATGAGATTTTCTTCAAGTTGGGTTAAATCAAATATTTTTAAATTTTTTAGTTGTGATGAAAAATTATTCGAAGACAAGTAGGTAGAATCAAACTTGGGGTTTTCAGTAAGCTTTAATGCTTTTTTAATGTCATTTTCAATCTCCCGCAAAAGCTGATTTTTTTTCACAAAGGCAATGATTGTCGACTCGTTGATTTCTATAAACTTCTCTTTACTTTTTAAATTCTTACTAATGGAGTTTTCAAAATCCTGAATCTCCTTTTTAAGTTTTGTAAATTCAATATCTGCCTGCTCAAGCAAGGCTGCAACTCTGTAAAATGTACGTTTTGCTTTTTGAGGAATTTCGGTAAAAGATTTATAACCCAAATCATGCTCTATTTCTGCCCATGAATGCTGAAGAATGCTCCTGATCTGAATTTCAAACTTAATGTCTTTATATTCTGCATACTCAGATAATTCTCTTTTATGGTCATTAAGCTGAAGGATATAATGAACGCTTCTGTATCCGAATTTATCAATTTCGATATTTCTTTTATCAGTAGAATTTTCCCAATCAATTTTAAATTCTTTATTGAGGAGTTCTTCTATTTTTGAAATATCATCTTCAAAATAAGTAATGATTCTTAGTGCCAAAATATCTGTAATATCATCAAGCTTTTCATATTTATTCTTCTTGATGACTTTCTGAGCAAGACTTTCTTTGGTTTTTATCCTGCTTACAATCTGATGTATTGAGAAATTTTTACATAATTTCCTCAATATTTTTTCAACTTTAAAACTAAAAGAAGTATATAAAGGAGATTTTTCCTCATATTGAGTTAATATTTTATTTAAATCGTCCTTTGTCATAATAAGTAGTCATTATTTAAATTTACAAACTTTTTAATAATCGTGACCTATTGATTAACTGATCTTAAAAACTTAAATTTTACAATATTTAAACTTCCTCCTTAGAAATCCATTTTCCTACCGTCGGAGCTTTATAATTTCTCATTTTTTCTAAAAGTTCATCAATAGTATCGCTTACCAAAAGCATCTCCTGATTGATTTGTTTTAAAAATCCTTTATCAACCATTGTCTGAACCAATTTGATTAAATCATCATAAAACCCGTCAATATTCAGAATGGCAATTGGTTTTTTGTGAAGTCCGAGTTGTGCCCAGGTAATCATTTCGAAAAACTCTTCCAAAGTTCCGTAGCCTCCCGGAAGAACGATAACGCCATCTGAAAGTTCATTCATTTTGGTTTTTCTTTCGTGCATAGTTTCTACCAAAATAAGTTCGGTAAGATGGGTGTGTGCAATTTCTTTAGATTGTAAAAAATGGGGAAGAACTCCAATTGCTTTTCCTCCGTTTTGAATTGTTCCATCTGCCACAGCGCCCATTAATCCGACGTTTGCACCACCATAAATCAAGCGAATGTTTTCTCGGGCTAATGTTTTTCCTACTAAAAATGCCTGTTTTTTATAGATTTCATCCGAACCGAAACTCGATCCGCAAAATACTGTGATATTTTTCATTGCTTTATTCTTAATTATTTTTCCATTTGATTTTTACTGCAGACATAATTTCCAGTTCAAGTCTGATGTCTGTTAAAACTTCAAATTCATTTTTTATATAAAACTCTAATGGAGATCTGTAAAAATCACCATTTAGTTTTTTATCGGAGTTATGATCGATTACCCAACCATTCAATTCATTTTTATTTTTTTTAAGTATACTCAAAATTTTTGTTCCCCAACCTTTACCATGTAGATTTTCAGAAAGAATAACTGCAAACCAAGTTTCATTATCTCTTATAAAAGTAATTGCCCAACCGTAAATTTTGTCGGTATCAGACAGTAGAAAATGATTGACTTCATTGAGTTTTTCAAGATAGTTTTCAAAACTGGCCATGTCTTTATAGGCAATTTTTTCGGGATATTCGTTATTCCAAAGTTGTAAAATCTGTTCTTTTTGTTGTTGATTAAGTTGATGAGAGTTTGTAATTTTCATAAACAGAATTGTGAATAGTTTGCTCAAACAAAAATATCCAAAATCAAAAGACTTTGGATATTTTCAATATAAAAATTATATTATTATTTCAAAGGAATATTCGCTAAAATATCTTTTGTAAAAGCCCAGAATTTCTGTGTTGAAGAAATATTTGCCTTTTCGTCCGGAGAGTGTGCTCCTCTGATGGTTGGTCCATAACTTACCATTTCCATTTCAGGGTAATTAGCACCGATAATTCCGCACTCTAAGCCTGCGTGACAAGCGACAACGTGAGGTTTTTCTGCGAATTTTTCAGTATAAATTTTCTCCATCATCTGAACGATTTCAGAACCTGGTTTCGGTTTCCAGCCAGGATAAGAACCGCTGAATTCTACGTTCATTCCTGCCAATTCTGAAACTGATTTTAATTGCTCGGCAACAGAATCTTTAGACGAATCAACCGACGATCTGGAAAGATTTAAAATCTTCAACCCACCTTCTTTCAACTCAACTCTTGCCACATTATTGGATGATTCTACCAAATCCTGAACATCCGGACTCATTCTGTAAACACCGTTATGAAGCGACTTTAAAACCAAAATAATTTTCTTTGAATCCGCTTCCGAAAGCGCTTTTTCAGAACTCGTAGAATTTTCGATATTGATCTGAAGTCCTGCTTCGATTGAAGCAAACTCTTCTAAAATTTCTTTCTTAATTCCTTCGGTTACATTTTCAATAAACTCTCCTGAATTTCTTACAGAAATTAAAGCTACCGACTCTCTTGGAATAGCATTTCTCAAACTTCCACCGTCGATAGAAATTAACTGAACGTTTTGATTTTCCAAAGCTTTGTAAAGAATTCTGCCTAAAATAATATTGGCATTTCCGAAGCCTTTATGAATATCCATTCCAGAATGACCACCTTGCAAACCCTTCACTTCAATTCTTACAACTTGTCCGTTAGATGTTTCTGTAGCGTAGTTTTGATTAATGGTTACGTCGATTCCACCTGCACACCCGATGTCGATTTCGTCATCTTCTTCTGTGTCTAAATTTAAAAGGATTTGACCGGTCAACTGTCCTGGTTTTAAACCTAAAGCTCCGGTCATTCCCGTTTCTTCATCAATAGTAAAAAGAGCCTCCAAATCAGGATGCGGGATGTCTGAACTTTCAAGAATCGATATGATGGTTGCAACCCCTAAACCGTTATCAGCACCTAAAGTTGTTCCTTTTGCCTTTACCCAGTCTCCATCAACTTCCATCTGGATTCCCTGCGTTTCAAAATCAAAATTGACATCATTGTTTTTCTGGCAAACCATATCCAAATGCGACTGCATCACAATAGATTTACGGTTTTCCATTCCAGCAGTTGCCGGTTTTTTAATAATTACATTTCCTACTTCATCAACTGTCGTCTCCAGTCCTAAATTTTCACCAAATTCTTTGATGAAAGCGATTACTTTTTCTTCTTTTTTAGAAGGTCTTGGAACTGCGTTTAACTTGGAAAAATTCTTCCAGATAATCTGCGGTTCTATATTGGATAGTTCCATAAATTTATTTTTATCAAAATTACGAAATTAAAAATGCTCCCGAAATTCAGGAGCACTATTTTTGCTTATTGCTTATTGCTTATTGCTTATTGCTTATTGCTTATTGCTTATACTTAGCATCCGCATTCTCCATAAATAGGCATTGTGGTTTTGCTTCCGTCTGGTTTTTCAATAGTCAAAGTACCTTCAAAAAGCAATGCTTCCTCATGCTTAATTTTTTTTCCTTTTACTGAAATTTTATAATTCTCATTTTCTATTTCTTTCGTCAGTTCTTCATCAACTTCCATATCGCTTGATGAAATAAGATTCATTGCCAATCTTTTTCCGTTTAGCGTCATGTAGGCGGTTTTTCCTGCATCATCAGCATAAATGTACTTTTCATTTTCGAAATCAGCCTTATTCTTAGCAAAATAGCAAGAACATTCTTTAATTTCTTTTGGAAAAGGAAAAGTATCAACTGCAATATTCGCATTCTGAACATCTGTTTTTATTGAATCCTTAACAATAACCGTAGAGTCAGTTTTTGTAGAATCAGAAATGCTTTGTTTCTCCTTTTTACAGGCAACTAATAAAAATGCTGAAAAGAAAATGATTAAATATTTCATTTATTGTATTATTTAAATTTTTGATTTTTTAATATAATTCTGGAGATAGTAAGCTTTAATTTATTGAGATTTTTTCAATCTTTTTCAAGATCGTATTTACCCAATTTTCGTCATCCATTGAAACTATTATTGTTTTAAAACCAAATTTCATGCCCTCCATTTCAACACCAATAGAATCATCAATATGGATATCAATATCAAATTCTGGAGGAAATTTAGAAATGTTTTTTCCTCTTTTTCTGACTCTCTTATCGTGTAATTGTTGGTTTACGACAAAATCAACTGGAATTCCATAAGATAAAAACATCAATTTGATTTTTACTTTACTTCTATATGAAGTAGTATAAACATAAATTTTATTGTTTTGGGCTCTTAATTCTTTAAATAATCTAATTGTACCCAATCGAATTCTTTCAGCTCTGACAATTTTTGACCACAATGACTCTTTTTCTAAAGAAAATTTAGTTGTAGAAATAATTGTGTCATCAAGGTCAAATGAGATTTTCATAAATGAATATCCGAATATAACTTAGCCTCTTGCTCTTTCCAAAAGAACCATCATCAGAAACGATAAAACCACCAAACTTTCGTCTTCATCGTCAATATCGACTAATCTGTCCAGTTGAAATCTTCTTCCAAAGAATGAAGGCATTTTTTTAAGTTTGAAATATTCTTTACCATCCATCCCTTTTACTGTATAAGAAGGATTCAGGAAATATCCGGTAAACATTCCGATAATAGGAATTTCACCTACCATTCCGTCGAAAAACTTCACCCAAGCGTTGTCTTCTGTAATGGTAAATTTCTGTTGGTCTTCTGCATCCAAAACGTTGTACGAAGATTTCCAGATTGAGCGCATTCCTTTTCTTGCCAATCTTCCGAAATTTTTCCCAAGTGTATCTTTGATTGAGTAAGATGCATTAAAATCAATCCATTGATTTGCCTGAATTCTGAATAGCTCTTTGGTTTTGCTTTCATCATTAAAAACAATAACGTCTTCTTTCAGTTTAAACATTTTCTGACGAACATACGCCACATAATTTCCATTTCGGTCTGTAATGTTGAAGTCGCTGGCAAGAGTTGAGATTTTGAATTTAAAATCCAGCGGATAGTTAAGGTTGTTAAGTGCCATTTTTTTGTTTATATTTTCAAGTTTAATATTTTGTGTTCCAAAGATAACGGTTTTTTCAGATTTACAATTGCTAAGAATTAAATTATGAGAGATCGTGTTTGAAAATGATAATCGAAAGTGAGAATGTAAAATTTTCTTTAAAAAAAATCATAGGCAATTTCTGATTAATTACGAACCTGCAATTTCTAATTTTAAAAGTTTAATGCTTATTTTTGTAGCTATGGATTATCCGAGCAAAGTATTGGCAAAAGCAGTGGACGAGATTTCCGGACTTCCGGGAATTGGCAGAAAAACAGCTTTACGTTTAGCACTTCATTTATTAAAACAACCGAATTCCAGAGCGTCGAGTTTGGGAACATCAATCATTAATCTGGTGAATGAAATTAAATACTGCAGAGAGTGTCATAATTTTTCAGATTTTGAAATTTGTGAGATTTGTAGTAATCATAAACGCAGTGATGACGTAGTCTGTATCGTGGAAGATGTTCGTGACGTGATTGCCATTGAAAATACCGGGAAATACACAGGGAAATATCTTATTTTGGGCGGAAAAATTTCTCCGATGGAAGGAGTTGGACCGAATCAACTGAATATTCCGAGTATTGAAAGAAAACTTGCTGAAGGAAAGGCTAAAGAATTGATTTTTGCTTTAAGCGCAACGATGGAAGGCGATACAACAGCTTATTATATTTATAAAAAATTCAAAAATTTTGATATTAAATTTTCCAGTATTGCGAGAGGAATTTCAGTAGGAGATGAGCTGGAATATGCGGATGAAATTTCTTTGGGAAGATCGATTGTCAACAGATTACCTTATAACGAAAAGGATTAAATGATGGTGAAACTTTCTATTATTATCGTTAATTATAATGTAACGCAGCTTTTGAGAAACTGTCTTCTTTCAATTGAAAAATATTTAAAAAATATCAGTTATGAAGTTATTGTTATTGATAATAAATCTCCCGACAGTTCGTGGGGAGATTTGATTCCCGAATTTCCGAAAGTGCATTTTATCACTTCCGAAACTAATGATGGTTTTTCTAAAGCAAATAATAAGGCAATTCAATCTGCAAAAGGAGAATATCTTTTAATTTTAAATCCAGACACAGAAATCGAAGGATTTTATATGAATGAGATTTTGGATTTCTCCGATTCAAAACCTGAATTTGGATGTCTTGGAGTGAGGATGCATGATGCAAACGGCGTATTTCTGCCTGAAAGCAAAAGATCGGTTCCGGATATGTTTAATTCTTTTGAAAAACTCTTTACAAAGTTTAAAAAAAATAATTCAAAATCGTATTACAGAAATGATATCGGCGAATTTGAAGTGGCGGAAGTTGAAGTTATTACAGGAGCCTTTTTCT
This sequence comes from Chryseobacterium luquanense, assembly GCF_026460945.1. Classification (GTDB taxonomy): domain Bacteria; phylum Bacteroidota; class Bacteroidia; order Flavobacteriales; family Weeksellaceae; genus Chryseobacterium; species Chryseobacterium luquanense. The sequence continues at coordinate 56,867 of NZ_JAOVZV010000003.1, read as the reverse complement.
TGGTTAAAACTGATATTTATAATAAGATTGGAGGTTTGGATGAAAAATATTTTATGTATGGTGAAGATATCGATATCTGTTATACTTTGCTGAATCACGGTTTTCAAAACTATTATTATGGTAAGGTATCAATTCTCCATCATAAAGGTGAAAGTACGATAAAAGATGAAGTGTATCTTCGAAGATTTTATGGAGCGATGCAGATTTTCATTGATAAATATTATAAAAACAGCAAACCTTTACAATATTCTTTTCTGAAAGCCGGTTTAAAACTCAGACACAAAATCGAACAAATCAAACTGAAATAAAAAAAAGCAACTCCACCGAGTTGCTTTCATTTTATCTTAAAAAATAATTTCTTATTTAGAAGCCGGAACACTTACCGGTGCTGAAGTTGTAGTAGAAGCCGGAGCTTTTCCTGCCGGAGCTTCAGTTTTAGCCGGAGCTTGAGGGGTTGGAACAGCCACTTTAGGTTTTCCTGTTACCACAACGCTTATCAAAATCAGAACGATAATTACCGCTCCAAGAGTCCAAGTTGATTTTTCCATAAAATCATTTGTTCTCTGTACTCCGAACTGCGTAGAAGATGCACCTCCGAATGTACTAGAAAGACCGCCACCTTTTGGGTTTTGAGCCATAACAACGATTACCAATAAAATGCTGGCAATCATAATAAGAACCATCAATAGTGTAAATATAGTATCCATTAATTTTGATATCTTTTTGAATGGGCAAATTTAATCTTTTTTTACCGAATAGCAAAATAAGATTTAGGCTAAAAACAAAAAACGGCAGCAAAAGCCACCGTTTTCATTAAAATATATTAATTCTTATTTGAAGTCAGAATCTTTAGCTTGGTTTACTTGGTAAGATTTTACATCAAAAGTAAGTTCCATTCCGCCCATATCCTGAACGATAGTGTAAGGAACTTTTATACCGGCAACTTCTTTGTAATTTCCGTAGTTAGTTGGGATAGAACCTCCTTCTCCTACTTCAACTTCGCCAGTTTTAAGGCCTGTTTTTACAGAATAGTAATACGTTTCCTTTGCTCCTTTTACTACGTAAGAATCTTCGTTGTTGTATTTTTCGATTCCTGTAACTTTAAGATCTGTAGCTTTTGCGAAACCTAATTCAGGGAAAAGTTCAGTCTCTTTAGACATTTCAGCTTTCTGTTCTGCACTTAACGGCATTTTCTGACCTTGAGCTTCCATGTAACCGTCTTTACCGTCAAAAACTATTTTTTGAACAGTATTTCCCATTACTTTCATGTCCATGTTCATTTTTCCGTTTTTACCTTGAATCATTTTCATCGTCATATCCATTCCCTGGATTTTCGAAGTAGCATCAAAAGTAATTGTGCTTACTTTTTGCAAAGCAGCAGCTCCACCAATTGCAGCGATATATTTATCTGCTACAGAAGCTACTGTTACACTTGCATCAGCTTTTTGAGCAACAGGTTTTGCAACAGGATTTGCATTTGCATCGTAGTATTTTACAGGGTAACCTAATTTTTCCAATCCTTCAGAAATATCCGAAGCTTTACCAGCAACAAAAATTCGGCTTTGGTTTGGTAAAACATTAGCTTTTACAGCATTTGAAACATCTGCTGCCGTTACTTTATCGATTGATTTTAAGTAATTGGTATAAAAATCAGCAGGAAGATTGTTTACTTTTTGGTTTAAAGCAAATCTTGCAATTGTTGCAGGCTGCTCTAATGCCATAATGAAACTTCCTTTCAATTTAGCTTTAGCATTTGCTAATTCTTCAGGTTTTACAGTAGAAATAGCATTCAATTCGTTCATGAATTCTTTAACAGCCTTATCTGTAACTTCATTTCTTACGCTTGCTTCAGCTGAAAAATCAGGAGAATATTTACTTGCAGTCATACTAGAATAAGCACCATAAGTGAAACCGTTTTTCTCACGAAGATTCATGAAAAGCCTTGCTTCACCACCACCACCAAGAATGTAGTTTGCGATTGTTGCAGGGAAATAATTAGGATCGTTCATCTTTAGTTTAGTAAGATTTCCTACAGAAACTACAGATTGTACAGCTGAAGGTACATCTACGATGTTGATTTCCGTTTTAGCAACATTATTTGCAGGCTCTAAAGCTGCAAATTTAGTATCTGCTTTTTTCCAATTGCTGAATGCTTTTTCAACCATTGGTTTTATTTGGTCAAATTTCACATCTCCTACAATTACCAAATAAGCATTGTCTGGAGCGTAATATTTTTTGTAAACGTTCTGTACGTCTGCCAAAGTAATTTTTTTAACAGATTCTTCCGTTTCAAACTCACCTCTAGAAGTGTTTTTTCCGTAAGCTAATGCATTAGAAACTCTTGAAGCAATTGTAGAAGCGTTTTTTTCTTCAGATTTTAATCCTTCAATTGTTCTTAGTTTAGCAGTTTCAATTTCTTCTGCAGAGAACTTAGGATTAATAATAGCATCAGACATCAATGCCAATACTTGCGGGAAGTATTTTGAAAGAGAGTTTGCAGAAGCTCCGGCAGAAGAGAATCCTAAACTTGCTCCTAAATAATCTATTTTTTTGTTGAATTCGTCTTTGCTAAGTGTAGTAGTACCGTTGTCTAGCTGACTTGCCATGATTTCGCTCACTCCGGCAATATTACCTTCGAAGTAAGGTTGTCTGTCCATAGAAAGGCTCATGTTAACTCTTGGAAGTTTGTTGTTTTCAACGACCATTACTGTTAAACCGTTCTTTAATTGGAAAGTTTTTGGCTGAGCAATGTTAATCGCAGGAGTTGGCCCTGGTTTTGGCATTGCGTTAAGATCAATTTTTTGTGCAGAAATCATTCCTGTGAATAAAAATGCTACTGCTATATAGGTTAATTGCTTTTTCATTTGTAAAAATTTAATTTTAATAATTCTTCTTAACTTAATGTTTTAAAGAGATTATTTTTTTTCAGGTACGTAATTAATGATTACTCTTTGGTTAGAATTAAGATACTTTTTAGCAGCATTTTGCAAATCTTGCTTCGTAATAGACTTGTAAATATCTATTTCTTTGTTGATTAAATTAGTATCTCCCATCAAAACGTGACTTGTAGCCAATGAAGAAGCAATCCCTTGAATACTAGAATTGGTATTCACAAACTGATTCTCATATTGGTTTTGAAGTTTTTGGAAATCTTCGTCTGAAATTAAAGTAGTCTGTACTTTTTTAATCTCAGCATCGATGTCATTTTGTAAAACCTGCTTCGTGGTAGCTCCCATTGGGATTGCAAAGAATGCAAAAATACTGTAGTCTTCCATACCTTGGTTGAAAGCCGCAACCTGAAGAGCTTTTTTATCCTGATCTACCAATTTTTTGTATAAAACTGAAGATTTACCACTGCTTAAATAAGAAGAAAGCATATCTAAAACATAAGCATCTCTTTCTTTATTGCTTGGTGTTCTGTAAGCAAAAATATATGCAGGAAGCTGAATATTTGCATCAGTTGCAGTAACTTCTTTTTCCTTTGTGATAGGCTCATCTTTAGGGAAATTTTTAGGAGTTACAGTTCCTTTAGGAATGCTTCCGTAATATTCTGAGATCCATTTTTTAGTTTGCTGAGGCTTGATATCTCCTGCAACTACCAAAGTAGCGTTGTTAGGAACATAATATTTCTTGTAGAAAGCTTTGAACTCATCTAGTTTTGCACCGTTCAAATCTTCGATAGAACCAATTACAGAACCGTGGTACGGGTGGTTGGTGAAAAGATTTTGTTGAATGGTGTTGAAAAGATTTCCGTAAGGAGAGTTATCCATTCTTAATCTTTTCTCTTCTTTTACAACCTCTCTCTGAGTATCTACACCAATTTGGTTGATTTCTGCATGACGTAATCTTTCAGCTTCCATCCAAAGACCCAATTGCTCATTGTTTGAAGGGAAAGTTTCGTAATAATACGTTCTGTCCATGCTCGTGTTGGCATTGTTTTGTCCTCCGTTTGAAGAAACAATTTTAAACCAATCTCCTCTTTTAATATTCGGAGTTCCTTCAAATAAAAGGTGCTCAAAAAAGTGAGCGAAACCTGTTCTTCCTTTAACTTCGTCTTTTGCACCAACGTGGTACATTACTGCTGTAGTAACTACAGGAGCAGAATTATCTTGGTGAAGAATTACGTGCATACCATTTGGTAAATCATACTCTTCGAATTTGATTTGTTGTGCATTCAGCATCACTCCAAAAAAGGCAGCAGCTGCAACACTAAGAAGTCGTTTTTTCATAAAATAGAAATTGTTTTGTCAATGAGTGGTAAATTTACAGTAATTGTTACATTTTTTTTAATATTTTTTTAATGATTTGTAGTAGGGTATGAATTTTGCAAGCCGATTTTTTAATTGCAGATATATCATTTGTATAAATTGTGATGAAGTATATCAATGGAAATTAAATACAAATTTGAATTCTCCTTATAATACACTAATTTTGTGTTCCCAAATTTTTTTGCTGTATGGATTATCTGAAAGGACTCAACGAATCACAATATGAAGCCGTTACCACATTGCAAGGACCTCTTATGGTGCTTGCTGGAGCTGGTTCAGGAAAAACACGTGTACTCACGATGCGTATTGCCCATTTGATTACCAATGGAATCGATCCTTTTAATATTCTTTCGTTGACATTTACCAATAAAGCAGCAAAAGAAATGAAAGAGCGTATTGCGAAAGTTGTAGGGCCAAGCAATGCGAAAAGCCTTTGGATGGGGACTTTTCACTCTGTTTTTGCAAGAATTCTGAGAAGTGAAGCGCATTATTTGGGCTATCCTTCCAATTTTACGATTTACGATCAACAAGATGCTTTGAATGTGCTTAAAAAATCCATCAAAGACCTTAATATTGATGGTGATTTGTATAAGCCTAAAAAAGTTCTGTCAAGAATTTCAAATTATAAAAATAACCTGATTACCGTAAGAGCTTATGAAAATAATCCGGAATTGATTGAAGCTGATGAAAAAGCCAACATGAAATTTATGGGGAAAATTTATAAGAAATATGTTGAGGAATGTTTCAAGAATGGTTCAATGGATTTTGATGATTTATTGTTAAAAACAAATGAATTGTTAACGAGATTTCCAGAGGTTTTAGCAAAATATCAAGACCGATTCAGATATATTTTAGTGGATGAGTACCAAGATACAAACCACTCTCAGTATTTAATTGTAAAAGCTCTGGCTTCAAAATTCGAAAATATTTGTGTAGTTGGAGATGATGCACAGTCGATTTACTCTTTCCGTGGGGCAAATATTTATAATATTTTAAATTTCAAAAAAGATTATCCTGAAGCGGTTACAGTTTCTTTGGAGCAAAATTACCGTTCGACTCAGAATATTGTGAATGCGGCAAATGTTGTGATCGCAAAAAACCTTCAGCAGTTTAAGAAAAATGTTTTCAGTGAAAACGAAGTTGGTGAAAAAATAAAAGTTTACCGCTCGCTTTCCGATGCTGATGAGGCGAATTTCGTTGCCGGAAATATCTGGGAGCTTCATAATCGTGAACAAAGAAAATTCAACAACTTTGCGATTTTATACCGTACTAATTCTCAGACTCGTGCTTTTGAAGATGCTTTGAGAAGAAAAAATATTCCGTACAAAGTTTATGGTGGTCTTTCGTTTTACCAAAGAAAGGAAGTTAAAGATTTGTTGGGTTATTTAAGGCTTTTAGTCAATGAAAATGACTCTGAAGCGTTAATGAGAATTATCAATTTTCCCACGAGAGGAATTGGTGAAACGACTCAAAATAAATTGATTGTATTTGCGGATTCTCAAAATCTTTCGGTTGCAAAAGTTTTAGATAATCTCCCGATTTATGCGCCACATTTAGGTTTTAATAATGGCGTGATTACTAAATTGAGCGATTTTTGGTCGATGATTAAAGCATTTCAGGTTTTACTTAAGACAGAAACTGCTTATAATGTTGCGATGGAAGTTGCGAAAAGAAGTGGTTTGATTAAATTTTTAAAAGACGATCAGACTCCGGAAGGAATTTCAAGAGTAGAGAACGTTCAGGAATTGATGAACTCGATGCAGGGTTTCATTGAAGAACAGATTCAGTTGGAAGATGGTGACCCGAGTTTGCCGAATTTTCTTGAAAATATTGCACTTTCCGCAGATACTCAGGATAAAAAGAATGGTGATGAAGATATGGTTTCTTTAATGACGATTCACTTGTCAAAAGGTCTTGAATTTCCTGTTGTTCACTTGGTTGGATTGGAGGAAAATCTATTCCCGAGTTTTATGAGTTCAGCAACCAGAGAAGATTTGGAAGAGGAGAGACGTTTGTTCTACGTTGCCTTAACAAGAGCCGAAAAACAGGCGTTTTTCTCGTATGCAGTTTCACGTTTTCAATGGGGCAAAATTACCGATGCGGAACCTTCAAGGTTTTTAAGTGAAGTGGATGAGGAATATATTGAATTCTTAAACCCTGCAATGGAAGGGAGATTCATTAATAAAACAGGAATCAGCTCTAATATTTTTGATGAACATCCTTCGGAAATGAGAAGTTTCAAAAAGGTTGAGAAGAAAACGATTTCCAAAAGTGAAAATGACAAACCGATTGCGGAACCAAGAAAACTTAAACCTGTTGCTTCTGCAAAAATTATCAACCCAAGCGGCGCTTCTTCTCAGGATATTGAAGTTGGGGATAAAGTGAGACACGATCGTTTTGGAATTGGTGAAGTTGCATTTTTAGATGGAACTGATCCTCAAAATATCAAAGCGAAAGTGGTTTTCTTACACGAGGGCGAGAAGAATTTAATTTTGAAGTATGCTAAATTGACTAAAATATAAAATAAACGGATTCAACATGAATCCGTTTATATTTTTTGAATGTTTATTGATTTGAATCCTGTCGAGGTCACCGAAATACAAACAAAAGTTTTTTACGTAAATTATATGTGAAAATTTTCAAAAATAAAAGAGGTACAGTAAACCGTACCCCTTCCTCATATAGTTTAATTAAGAAATTTATCTTTCTACCAATTCTTTCACGTTTTCACCATAGAAATCGGTATGTGAAGTTTTAACTTGTAACAATTGGTACCATTTTCTAAAAGCACCAACGAAAACTACAAGCATTAAAACCATCGCTACAACAGCCAAAGTTGCCAGTAAATATTGCTGTTTTGGGATGTAAATATCCATCACCTGAATATAACCTGCCCAGAACGTTATAATCGCCATGAATACTCCCGGAATCGCCGAGCAAAGCGCATATTTTCCACGATTGAGACGAATGAGCATTGTCGTACAGACAATCAATCCACAAGCGGCGAGCAACTGATTACTGATTCCGAATAACGGCCAAATACTGCTTACATTTCCTGTGAAAACCAAATATCCCCAAGCAAAAGTGAATAGTAAACTACTTATAATAATTCCAGGAGTCCAGTTTTTATCATTAAATTTTGGAATAACGGAACCTAACATTTCCTGTAAAAAGAATCTTCCGACTCTCGTTCCGGCATCAATTGCTGTTAAAATAAATACCGCTTCAAACATAATCGCAAAGTTGTACCAATAAGCCATCAACTGATCCATGTAGGGAATTTTATTGAAGATGTGCGCCATCCCAACTGCTAACGAAACGGCACCTCCTGTTCTTCCATGTAAATCAATCCCGATTCTTTCTGAGAAATAATCAATATCAACGCCGTGTAAACCTGGATGTGTTGCTAAGAAAGCATCGTACGTATCTTTTGGAGTATTAATCGCAAAATAATCTCCGGGCATTAAAGTACAGGCTGCGATAAGTGCCATTAAAGCGACAAAGCCTTCCACAAGCATCGCTCCGTAACCTACGAAAAGAATTTCTTTTTCTCTGTTCAGCATTTTTGGAGTTGTTCCTGTCGCAATCACTGCATGGAATCCTGAAATTGCTCCACAAGCGATTACAATAAAGATGAATGGTAAAACCGGGCCACCAATTACAGGACCACCACCATTGATAAATTCCGACAAAGCTGGCATTTGAATCGTTGGGTGAATTACAATTACACCAATTGCCAGCATAATTATCGTCCCGATTTTCAAATAGGTTGAAAGATAGTCTCTCGGAACCAAAAGTAACCACACAGGTAAAACAGAAGCCAGAAATCCATACAAAGGAATGGCGATTGATATTGTTGTGATGTCCCAAGTGAACATATTATTCATGGTTTCATTCTGCATCAAATTATGTCCACCGATAATTCCTGCAATCAAAAGAACACCGCCCAAAATACTTGCAAACGTCACTGAATTTTTTCTGTAACGCATAATCAGTCCCATAATAATCGCAATAGGCATTGTAATGACAACTGTAAATAGTGACCAAGAAGCTTCGTGCATCGCATTAATACACGCTAAGGAAAGTCCGGCAAGCGTTAAAATTAAAATGAATAAAATCGCAAAACCTGCAACGGTTCCTGTAGTTTTTCCAATTTCTTTGGATGCAATTGTTGCTAAACTTTGTCCTTTATGCCTTACTGATGCGAAAAGTACGACCATATCATGAACTCCACCTCCTAAAACGCAGCCAATCAAAATCCAGATTGCACCCGGAAGATAACCAAATTGAGCAGCAAGAACGGGCCCCACCAAAGGACCGGCTGCGGCAATTGCTGCAAAGTGGTGTCCGAAAAGCACATTTTTGTTGGTTGCAACATAGTCTTTTCCGTCAGCAAATTCTACGGCGGGCGTTGTATTTTTGTCGTTAAGGCGCAATACTTTATTCGCCAAGAAAATTCCGTAAAAACGGTAAGCAATCGCAAAAATCAATAGTGAGGTAAATACTAAAGTTAATGCATTAATTCCATTTAGAAATTCCATATTGTTTTTCTTTTATATGAATAAATAGTTAGGGTTTTTGCTTGTTTTATTGTTAATAATTTAAGCATTCGACCAAGGTACTTATTTTCTATATAAAATTAATCAATATGTATATTAATTTAGCAAAATTATATTTTTATAGAAGTTTTTTTTAATTTAAATAACTGATTTATAATTATATGAATTATTGCTTCTTTTTGAAAAAGTATAATTAAATAAGGATGTGATTTAACTAAAGATAAAAGTTATTTTGTGTGAGAAATGATGAAGCTAACCATTTCATTATTTAGTTCTTCCTGATAAGCTTTATCGACAGTGTAAAAACCATGATTGCCCTTTTTGACAATAATCAATTGGTGATCAGCATTCTGTTTTGTCAACATTTTATTCAATCTTTTAGAATGTCTTATCGGTGCAATTTTATCCTTATTTCCGTGCAGAATTAAAGTTGGAACAGGATTTTGATTATATGTCAAAGGCGAAATGGTTTTACAAATTTCCACAACTTCTTTTTTGTTTTCTTTGATATTTAAACCTGTAATTCCCATGATAAGCTTTCCTCTCAAGTCAATAATCTTTTTTGAAATTAAGCCTACTGTCAACAATAATGGTTTTGGAGCACGGGTGTGAAGAAGTCTGTTCATATCAGTCGGCCCGAAATTATCAACCACATAATTTACTTTAGCTGAATATTTTGAAAGTTGAGAATCACCAGCAAAATCTTTATCTTCAGTATAAGCGCTTAAAAGGGAAAGATGTGCGCCCGCAGAAACGCCCCACATTCCAATATTATTTTCATCAAGATGGTATTGATCTGCATTTTTACGAACCCATCGCACCGCATCTTTTGTATCCTGAATCGGTGCCGGAAAATGAACAGTTTCACTCACCAAACGATAATTGATGCTGATAACGGTATAATTTTTTTCTAAAAGTTTTAAAATTGTGCTTTCAATATAATTATTAGAATAGATTACTTTATCGCCTTCCACCCAAGCTCCGCCATGAACATAAACTACAACGGGTAGTTTTTTGTTTTCGGAATTTTTAGGACGGTAAATATCAAGAAGAATTTCTTCACCGTTGTTATCGGTTTTGTAGACAATATTTTCTGAAACATTTGCCTGCTCGAAAAGAAGTGTGCTTTTCTGTTTTTGTGAAAACCCAAGAGTGGAAATTGTCAATAAGAATAAAAAAAATAGGCTCTTTAAAAACCTATCATTTCTTGTAATTGAATTAAATAATCTCATGTACTATTGTTTGATGCATTATTTTACCAATTCTTCAAAAAGTTTACCAAACGTAACGTCAAGACCTTTTGATTTCCCGGGATGAGGTCGGGAAGTTTGTACAACAGCACTTCTTACCGCAGTAAGCCATCTGAATCGATCAGGAATTTCTAAAAGAGCAATTGGGCCACCTTCCTTTTTTCCTTCTGCTATATTTTTAAAACTTTCAAGATTTTTAATCACATCTTCGTAATCCAATTTGCTGTGCATCAGCTTAAATTTATCCGGACACAGATAAAATTCCACTTTAATAAATCTTTCTCTTTTCGAAAACATGACCAACCCGACATTGAAAAATTCTTCTCTCTCAACTTTCGGCACCAAGCGTATTACGGCGTATTCGTATATTTTATCCTCTTGCATTTTTGGCTTCGTTTACAAAGATTTGAGAATTTTCTAATCGTGTTTTGAGAAAATTGAAATACACTTCACGAATTTCATCCGGACTTTCTTCAGCGTCATTCCAATGTAACCAATCTTGAGGAATTAAATTCACAATTTCTCTAAAAAGATTTTCATTTAAAATTTCATGGGCAAATTGATCAGCTTCATCCAATTTTGTCGCTTGCGGAAGCAAAACATGGTCTTTTACATATTTGAAAGGAGTTTTTGCTGCCGTATCAAAATTCTGCCATGAATGGTGGAAATAAAATGATGCTCCGTTATCAATTACCCACAATTCTTTATGCCACATCAAGAGATTAGTATTCTTAAAAGTACGGTCGATATTGGTAATAAACGCATCCAGCCAAACAATTTTTGATGCTAAAAGCGCATCAACCTTTACACTGGAATCAAATGCAATCGATTCTGAAAGATAGTGAAGTCCTAAATTTAAACCTTCGGAATTCTTCAGCAAATCCTGAATTTCTTCATCTGCTTCCGTTCTCCCGAAATCAACATCGAGATTTGCAAAAACAAGCTCCGGAATTGGTAATCCTAAAGCCTGTGTGATTTTTCCGCCTAAAAGTTCAGAAATCAACATTTTTACACCGTGACCTGCGCCACGGAATTTTAAAACATATTTAAAATCATCGTCAGCTTCCGCCAAAGCAGGAAGAGAACCACCTTCCCGAAGCGGAAGAATGTAACGCTGTACAGTAACTGTTCTTAAATCCAACATAACGCAAAAATAAGGTTTTCCTTTGTTTTTAATTGTATTTGTGCTGTTTTAAATTATTAAATGTGCTGTTTTGTAATTTTAGAAAAGAAGATGATAAAAAAATCATGTTAAGGTTCAGAAAATGAAATTTTCGTACTTAAAAATCTTTTGTTAATTAGTTGGTATTTATATCTAAGTATCAAATATTTAATTGTCAAAAAATGTAAAATATTAAATTTTACTATCTTTGCAACTCACAAACCCCAAAACCTCAGACATGTAGAATTTAATTTCTTTCAGATTTAATCAACAATAACTCCAAACGTTATTGAAGTTCAACCTTAATTAAATAAAGAAATTATGCTTTTTCTACACAATATATCCTTTGGGTTTCCTGCGGGGAATCTGCTTTTTAATTCTATCAACTTAACGATACCCACTCACTCAAAATCTGCTTTGGTCGGAAGCAACGGCACCGGAAAATCAACCCTGCTGAAAATCATGGCTCATGAAATTGAACCTTTGGAAGGGAATGTCAATATTCAGGGTGATATTTTCTATGTTCCGCAGATGTTTGGAAATTTTAGTGACCTGACGATTGCGGAATGTTTAAAAATAGACAAAAAATTAGATGCACTTCAAAAAATAACAAATGGAGAAGTGGATGAAATTTATTTTGAAATATTACATGACGACTGGGACATTGAAGAACTTTGTCAGACTGCTTTACAAGATTGGAAACTTGAAAATTTAGATTTAAATCAAACCTTAGAAAGTCTGAGTGGCGGACAAAAAACAAAGGTTTTTCTTGCCGGAATTCAAATTAATAAGCCTGAAATTATTTTACTCGATGAACCGACCAATCACCTTGATCTTGAAGGTCGAAATCTGTTGTACGATCTTATCGAAAAGACGAATTCAACGGTTGTGATTGTCAGTCATGATCGAATTTTACTGAATTTGGTTGATGTGATTTTTGAACTGAGCAATCAGGGAATTTCTACTTATGGTGGGAATTATGATTTTTATGCCGAACAAAAAGAAATTGAAAATGAGGCACTTCAAAACGATATTCACTCGAAAGAACGCGCGCTGAAAAAAGCTAAAGAAAAGGAAAGGGAAACACTGGAGCGAAAACAAAAGCTCGACGCAAGAGGCGAAGGAAAGCAGAAAAAATCGGGTGTGGCGAGAATTATGATGAATACGCTGCGGAATAATGCTGAGAAAAATTCTTCAAAATTAAAATCTATTCATGCCGAGAAAATTAATGATATTTCGGGTGACTTGCGGGATTTACGTTTGTCTGTGAGAAATGCGGATCAGATGAAAGTAAATTTTAATGATTCGAATCTGCATTCGGGGAAAATTTTGATTTCAGCGGAGGGAATTAATTTTAAATATGATGAAGAAAATCTTTGGAAAGAAAACCTTAATCTTGAAATCCGAAGCGGTGACAGAATTTCGATTAAAGGTTCGAACGGTTCAGGCAAAACGACGTTGATTAAATTATTGTTGGGAGATTTGCAACCTTCTGTTGGAACGATTTCCAAAGCAGATTTTCAGACGGTTTATATTGATCAGGAGTATTCTCTGATTGACAGAAATGCAACGGTTTATGATTTTGCCCAACAGTTCAACGACAACGCAATTCCGGAATCTGAAGTGAGAACTTTACTGTCAAGATTTTTATTCGGAAAAGAAAATTGGGACAAAAAGTGTGATGTCTTGAGTGGAGGAGAACGCCTGCGACTTCTGCTGTGCGGACTTTCCATCAGCAATAAAGCTCCCGATATGATTATCCTCGATGAACCAACGAATAATTTAGACCTTCAAAATGTGGAAATTCTCACGAATTCTATTAAATATTATCTTGGGACTTTGGTGGTGATTTCGCATGATGGGGTGTTTTTGGAGGAGATTGGGATGATCGGAAAAATTTTGTTGAAATAGGAATAATAAAATATCCATACTGTTTGTCATTTCGCAGGAATCTATGTTGTTGAAAGGTTTCTGCGGAATGATAACAATTATTTAGATTCTTGCAAAAGTGTAAACTCACAATATGGATAATTATTTATAAGTTCAACAAGTACATTATCAAGGGAGTCATTAAATAGCTTTCCTAAATTCAACGGAAGTTTTTTAAATTTCTTTTGGAGTTGGTCTTTATTGAAAAAATGATATGATGTTTCCTTGTTTTGATTTGTAAGAGTATATTGAGTTTTATATTTCAGAAGCATTGAAATTATTCGCTCTTTGTCTCTTTCGTAAATTTTATTAATTACCAAATCGTAATCAGTCTCCCAAATATCATAATCTTCCTGAAAAATTCGGATTAATCTTTCTTTGTTTAATTTATTAATAACATCAATTCTTGCTTCTCTACTTCCAAAAGCACTTCCATAACTGACTATTCTTCCATCTTTTTTAATAATAAAGATAGGACCTTGCCCGATAAGCTTATCTTCAAAGTTCTTAGTATTCAGAAATTCTTTTGACTGATATGAAAAATAAAATAAATCTTCAAAATCTTCCACAGATTCTTGAACAACATCTACATCATCACCAATGTTTTCCAAGAGATATTGTCTTGCTATTTTCAGAAATTCATCTTTAGAGTTTTCTTGCATTTTATTTTATGTATTTTTTGTGAAGATTGTTTAAAAAGTTTTTTCGATTGAAGTTTTTAACGAAATCTGAATTTTCGCCTTTTTGTAATTCAATTTGTAATTTTAATAGTGTGGATTTGTTTTTCAAAAGATATGTTTTTAAAATAATTTATTTTCAAATATAATCTAATTTGATATCAAAATTACAACTTCAATCCCATGATTTTCACTCCACCCAAAAATAAAATCCACCGCAAATTTGCCCACCCAATTTTTTAAAAGTAATTTTGCATGAATCTAAAATAAAAGTAAAATATGTCAACTTACGTAGTTGTAGGTCTTCAGTATGGAGATGAAGGTAAAGGAAAAATCACGGATGTTTTATCGGCAAAATCTGATTACGTTGTTCGTTTCCAAGGAGGCGATAACGCTGGTCATACAGTTTATGTAGGCGATGAAAAATTTGTTTTGCACCTTCTTCCATCGGGAGTTCTTCAGTGCAAAGGGAAGTGTATCATTGCCAACGGTGTAGTGGTAAATCCTAAATCTTTCATTAAGGAGGTGAATCAGATCGAAAGCAAAAACATGAGAACTGATCACATTTTTATCAGCAGAAGAGCGCATGTTATCATGCCTTACCACATTCTTTTGGATACTTACCGTGAAGAAGAGCACGGAGGAACGCAGATCGGAACAACGAAAAAAGGGATCGGACCTTGCTATGAAGATAAAATTGCAAGAGTTGGTATCAGAATGATTGACCTTCTGAATCCTGAGATTTTAAGAGACAAAATCGAGAAAAACTTAAAAATTAAGAATTCTCTTTTCGAAAAATATTACGGAAAACCGACATTAGACGTTGAAGAAATTTACAACGAATATTTAGAAATCGGAAAACAGCTTCAAGACAGAATCGTTGATACTGAATTAGAATTAAACGAAGCTATCAGAGATGGTAAAAACGTTTTATTCGAAGGAGCGCAAGCTTTGATGTTGGATATCGACTTTGGAACTTATCCGTATGTAACTTCATCTTCTCCTTCAACCGGAGGAGTTTGTACAGGAGCTGGTGTTCCGCCAACTTCACTTCAGAATTTGATCGGTGTTGCCAAAGCATATTGCACAAGAGTAGGAAACGGACCTTTCCCTTCTGAACTGGACAATGAGCTAGGAGAAAGCATCAGACAAATTGGTGGTGAATTCGGAGCTACGACAGGTAGACCAAGAAGAACAGGTTGGTTAGACCTTGTTTCTTTAAAGCATGCTTGTATGATCAACGGTATCAATAACTTAGTCATTACGAAATTAGACGTTCTTACGGGAATTGAAAACCTGAAAATCGTAACGCATTACAAAACTGAAGACGGAAAAATCATCGATTATTTCACTTCTTCAACAGAAAAATTATACAACTACGAGCCAATCTACCAAGATTTACCGGGTTGGAAAGAAGATCTTACAAAAGTAAGAAGCTACGACGAACTTCCGGACACAGCTCAGAAATACATCGAGTTCATCGAGAAGTATCTGGGAATCAATGTTTACTTAGTTTCTGTTGGACCGGAAAGAAGTCAGAACATTATCAGAAAAGAATTATTTTAAGGAATATCTTTAAATAAATAAAAAGAGACTGTCATTACGATAGTCTCTTTTTTTTGTGTCATTGCGAGGAGCGTGAGAGACGAAGCAATCTCTTTTAGTAAGCTACAATTCAAAAAGTAAAGTTTTAATTTAATTATTGAAGAATATATTCATAATTATATTTTACATAATTAGTTCCGTTTGTGCTTTTGCCAATAACTTGAGTTGGTAATTGTGCACTGTTGTACGTAATGTCATAAATTATTTGCTGATTCTGCACCCAATTACCCGCACTGTCTTTATAACTAATTTTTTCAGAAGCATAATTGTTTTTACTCATAGCATACGCTCCACCCATCATGATTCTGAAATATTTATTGGTAAAAGTATAAGGATTCAGCTGATTGTCATATAGATATTCACGTTTGTTTGATGAAGAAATTCCGCCACTCATTTCTGAAGTTTCTACAGTAATATTATCACCGTTGTAAGTGTAGGTTGATATAATTGGATTGCTGCAATTTTCGGTTTGGCAAAGAGTAGAATTTGCTACCTTTCCGTTGCTGTATGTATAATTTATTGTTCGGTTTAAACTTGTCTCGTCGTAGATTGCTTTGATGTTTGTAAGATTTTCACCATTGTAACTAAATGATGAATAGTAGTCTAAGGTTCCATCAGCTTTGTAGTGATTTATTTTAAAAGGTTTCCCCGAAGAATTATATTCAATAATAGAAGATTCTCCTAAAGATACTGTTTTTGTAAGTTGTCCCTGATTATTATATTCCAATGTTGAAACAGTGGTTTGAGGACTTGCTGGATTGTCATAATAAACTGTAGTGACTTTGCTCAACAATATTCTTTGTTCTACAGGATCAGTAATAATTTCATTTTCATCTGTGCTATTACAGCTGTTAAAGATAACAACAGAACTCATTAAACTCAGGAAAAAGTATTTTTTCATTTTTAAATTTTAATTGTTCAAAAGTAAGGATTCATTCTTGAGATTGAAAAGAATTCCAAATAAAAAATCCCACTATTTTGAATAATGGGATTTTACTTTATATTTAAAACAGATTAATATCTGTAATATTCTGGTTTGTATGGTCCTTTTACATCTACACCGATATACTCAGCTTGTTCAGTAGAAAGAACTTCTAGCTCAACGCTTAATTTCTTAAGGTGTAAAGCAGCTACTTTTTCATCTAAATGTTTTGGTAGCATATAAACTTCATTTCCGTAAGCTTCAGAATTAGTCCACAGTTCAATCTGAGCCAAAGTTTGGTTAGAGAAAGAGTTAGACATTACAAAACTTGGGTGACCCGTTGCGCAACCTAAGTTTACCAATCTACCTTCAGCAAGAATGATCACTTCTTTACCTTCTTCCAAAGTGTAGATATCAACTTGTGGCTTCACTTCAGATTTTGTGTGACCATAGTTTTCGTTCAACCAAGCCATATCGATTTCGTTATCGAAGTGACCAATGTTACAAACGATTGCTTTATCTTTTAATTTCAAGAAATGCTCTTTTCTTACAATGTTGAAGTTACCTGTAGTCGTGATTACGATGTCTGCATTATCAACGACAGTATCTAATCTTTTTACTTCAAAACCATCCATTGCAGCCTGTAAAGCACAAATTGGGTCGATCTCAGTAACCGTAACGATAGAACCAGCTCCTCTGAAAGATGCAGCAGTTCCTTTACCTACGTCACCGTATCCGCAAACTACAACTCTTTTACCAGCCAACATAATGTCAGTAGCTCTTCTTACAGCATCTACTGCAGATTCTTTACATCCGTATTTGTTGTCAAACTTAGATTTTGTCACTGAATCATTTACGTTGATTGCAGGCATTACCAAAGTTCCGTTTTTCATTCTTTCGTACAATCTGTGAACTCCTGTAGTAGTTTCTTCAGAAAGTCCTTTGATGTCTTTTGTGAATTCCGGGTATCTGTCGAAAACCATATTCGTTAAATCACCACCATCATCCAAAATCATGTTTAATGGTTTTCTGTCTTCACCGAAGAATAAAGTCTGCTCAATACACCAGTCGAATTCTTCTTCGTTAAGACCTTTCCAAGCATAAACAGGAATTCCGGCAGCAGCAATAGCAGCAGCAGCATGATCCTGAGTAGAGAAAATGTTACAAGAAGACCAAGTAACTTCAGCTCCAAGAGCAACTAAAGTTTCGATCAAAACTGCAGTCTGGATCGTCATGTGAAGACATCCTGCGATTCTAGCTCCTTTCAATGGCTGAGATGGTCCGAATTCTTCACGGATAGACATCAAGCCAGGCATTTCAGCTTCTGCCAAAGTAATTTCTTTTCTTCCCCATTCTGCAAGGGAGATGTCCTTAACTTTATAAGGAACGTATTGTGTTGTTGTACTCATATCTTAATGAATGATTTAAATTCAAATATTTAAAGTGCAAAATTACAACATATAATTTAGATAAAAAAACAGGCCTCTAACTTCACAAATATGAGATTTTACAGACTTAAATCTATTTATTTTAATTCTAAATAGTGTATTTTTGCAGAAAATAAATCTTTATTATGAATCATACACAGGAAGAAGCTCAAAGACAGGCTAAACCTCTTGCTCCAAAAGTGAAAGAATTAATCGCAAGAACCCAAAGTATTATTTTGGCAACTGTAGATGCAGAAGGAACTCCAAACTCAAGTTATGCTCCGTTTGTACAAGTAGAAAACTCTTTTTATATATTAGTGTCTTTCATGGCAAAACATACAAAAAACCTTTCTGAAGGAAGAAAAACTTCAATCATGTTTATCGAAGATGAATCTGCTACAAAGCAAATTTATGCTCGTGAAAGGTTAACAATTGAAGCTTCAACTTCTCAGATTGAAAGAGATTCTGAAACTTGGAATCAAGTTGTTGGTCAATTGAAAGAAACTCACGGTAAAGTGGTAGATGTAATT
Organism: Chryseobacterium luquanense; assembly: GCF_026460945.1. GTDB lineage: Bacteria > Bacteroidota > Bacteroidia > Flavobacteriales > Weeksellaceae > Chryseobacterium > Chryseobacterium luquanense. The sequence continues at coordinate 38,538 of NZ_JAOVZV010000003.1, read as the reverse complement.
TCTGAAATGAAAGATTTTATCTTAATCGCTTTAACTCCTGTGAAAGGTGCTTATGTAAACGGTTTCGGAAGTGCTTATTTCGTAGATGCAAATCTTGAAATTATGGAGCACAGGAACGATCAGAATCACCAAGCGAAATAATAAAAAAAAGCTCAGTTTTATAAACTGAGCTTTTTTTTTGGATTAATTTATAGGTAAAGATATTTCATTTCATTGACGAAATTTCCATAGTATTCAATTGCTTCTTCATTTTTCCCCGATTCTATTAATGAAACCGATGGAAGTACTAAGTGTGAATAAATATAATCTAATATTTCATCCTTATTGGAAGCTTTATTTATTTTTACAAGCATTTGCGGTGCAATGATATTATATTCTGAGATTAATTTTTGATATTCAGGATGAGGTTTCATTACATTTTCTCGCAAGGCTCTTAAAGTTGTCAATTCATAACAGTTGTCTGGAAGATTTTTATGAAAAACACATGCAGATGTTAAAAAACATTGTGACTCGCTGGTTTTTTCAAAGCCCAGATTAATTTTCAGATCCATCTTTTCATTTCTGATAATAGCGTGGCATTTGTCGTGAATTTCGATTTCGACTTGTTTACCAAAAAGCTCTTTGGCGAAATTATAATTTTCAGAAGTTGTCTTATCGCTTTGTAATCTGCATGATAAAAAATGTAGATTTTTATCATCAACTGTTTTTTCAGTAAGTGCTAATATCTTATAGTAAGATGGAATTGATGTCTCGTCAAAAGCTTCGATGACAACTTCCTTATTCTCATCGCCAGACTCTTTAAATTGGGTTAGAATATCGGAAATAATTGTAATTGAAATCAGCCATTCTTTACCATTTTTTTTAAATAATTCTCTTACACTATATTCATCTTTTTTACTTAGTGAACTCTCTTTAAATGATAATAAAGGAAGGAAAGCAGCTGCTAAAGCACCAGACGATGTTTTTCTTAAAAATTTTCTTCGATCCATGTCTACAGGTTTTATAGTTTTAATAAAGGTATGATCTTGGTTTAAATTCTACAATCACCCTTTTGTGCTATTTTTTGTTTTTACTGTATTCTTGTGAAGCTTTAAAAAATTGCTATTTTTACCTAATAAATCAAACCAATGCCTCTTTACCGAGATTTTTCTGATGATAACGCAACTATTCTTGTCTGGAAATATGATGAGAATGATGAACTAAATATTGATGAGCTTTTAGAACCTGAAAATGCCGAAAAAGTAAAAGATTATCATCCGAAAAAATTGTTGGAGGTTCTAATGGTGAGAAAACTTTTGAAAAGTTTAAAACCGAATTCTAAAATTCTTTACAAAGAAAGAGAGCCTTACTTATTTCCGAAGGATGCAGAAATTTCGATTACCCATTCTTATCCGTTTGCTGCGATTGCTATTTCAAAAAATAAAATAGGAATTGATATTGAAAAATTTAATCCTAAAATTTTAAGGGTTATTGATAAATTTACCTATGAAAATGAGCGTGGATTTATTCCTTTTGATACTGAAGTTATCTTTTATACAATTATCTGGAGTGTGAAAGAAAGTATGTATAAAATTCATCATTCAAAACATTGGTCACTGAAAAAGCATTATGAAGTAAAACCTTTTGAGCTTAAACATCTTTTTGACATCAGTTGCAGGGTGCATGATGATCAAATTTCAGATGAGTTAAAAGCCAGAGTGAAATTTTTTGACGATTATTGCTTTACGATTGTGGAGGAATAGCTTCTTCGTTTCGGTACTTTTCGATTACTTTTCGCTGTTCTTTGGCAACGTCATAAATCAATTCCAAAACATCGTGAATATTTTTCAATTCGGTTAAATGCGATATTTTATTAGGATCTCTTGTGTCGTAATGTTCATTTTCCAGAAGTTCGGTTTTTCTTTTATGAAGCATATCTTCAATTGACGAATCTTCTGGTTCGAGACGGCTGTCCATTCTCAATGTTTCTGTAATTTTATCGCCATTCAGAATTGCTGAGACCTGATTCATTTCAGATTCTATTTTTTTACTCCAGCTTTCAGAATCAATTTCTGGATATTCCTGATTGCTTTTCGCATATTGAGATAGGGAAGCGGTGTAAGCGGTAATCAAATGTGAAGTGGCCACAAATTGATGCACAACTTCCAGTTTTTTCTGCTGATTTTTAGGATCAGAAATCATTCTCTGAAAATTATCCGAAAGATTGGCTAAAGAAATAATTGCATTTTTACGCTTCACTTTATAATCTTCAACATCAAAATTTTCATTCAAAAATTTAGACATTACACTGTGAAAATAAGTGAGATTAGACTCCGCAGATTTTTTCATTAAATCTAAATTCTGTGTATGTTCCCAAACCGGAAGTACAATATAAGAAACAAGAAACGCAATAATACCGGCAATAATTGTATCTACAATTCTGTCTTTAAAAATAACATTTACATTCCCGGGATTTAAAAAATTAAAACTCATGAAAACATACATTGTCATAAATAAAACTGCCCAAAAATATCTTCCTTTAAGCAAACTGAAACACAAAATCATGCTCAATAAAAGAATTGCAAAAAGAATTGCATTAATATGAATAAAATGCAACAAAGCGTACGCAATGACAGCTCCTGCAACAGTTCCGTAAAAACGAAGAAGATTTCTTTGTTTGGTAATCGAGTAGGCTGGTTTTAAAATAGCAACAATGGTAATTAAAATCCAATAGGTGTGACCAATTTCCACAAACGGAAGAAGAGAAACCAAATAACCTAATAAAAGCGCTACTGTAATTCTTATCGCATGACGAAAATGAGATGAGGTAAGTGAAATGTTACTTTTTAAAACTTTAAAATTAATTTTCTCCTCATTCGGCATAAATTTTTTTAAATCTAAACCTGTAGAAAGACTTTTCGCCAATTTTACATTCTGAGAAAACACTTTGTATATCTCGTTAATCTCTTTTGTAATTTCGCTGATACGCATCATAATCTGACGCAAAATCATGAAGTTTTCGAGATTTTCGGGAGTCATTTGTTTATTTCTCAATTCGAAATAATGAACATTTAGCTCATGCTCATGAACATCCAAATTGGAAATGGGTCTTGCTCGGGTACTGCTTTGTAATGAAATTCCAATGTTGGCAATTTCTTCGGAGAGAATATTTAAATAATCATGAATTTGAACTAAAATTTCAGTGTCTTCAAAGCTTTCCTGAAGTTTTTTGTAATCACTTTCGGAAGTCATGAGTTTCTCATGAAGATCCATTGAATTCAAGAACATCAACATTAATAATCGGCTTATTGTTGTTGATTCGTTAACGATGGTTCTGGTTTTAAAAACTGTTTCACGGGTTTCTTCCTGAAGGTTTTTAATTCCGACCTGCTTTCCGATTATCTGTAAACTTAATTTGTCGAAATCTGGGTTTTTCTGATAATAATTAGCTTTAACTCTAAGAAATTCTGCTAGTTGAAGATAGTTTTCCCCAATCATCTGACTTGCCAATTTGTAAGGCTGAATCGTTGTAACAATAAGGAAAATCAACAAAAACCAAATACATCCTGCTGCGAAAATAAGTAAACTTTTAAAAATATTTGCTCCAGTTAAATGTCCGTCAATAAAGATGGCTAAAACAACTAACGCTAAAGAACCAACTGCCGCTAATCTTTGTCCGTAAACTCCGATTAGGGAGAAAAACATTCCGAAAGCAACAATTTCTAAAATTACAAGAGGAATGATGCCTTTCACCAGACTTGCAATTAAAGCAACTACTACAAAGCAGAAAATCGCAAAAGTAAGTGAATTTCGACGTCTGATAAAAGGTCCGGGTTGATCAGTCAACGCAACAAAGCTAGTTCCTAAAGGAAAAAGAAAATAATCTTTAAGCAAACCAAAGTAGGAGAGTACTAAACACGGAATCACCGTTGCCAATGTAATTCTTATAGAAGAATACACGTATTGACTGGTTACGATTTTTTTGAGCTCCGATGAATAGTTCATTTTACAAAAATAGGGGTTATATGTGAATTGTCGGTTTTACTTTGTAAGTGAATTGTGAATTTTTATTTAAATATTATATTAAAAACGTTCATTAAAATGTTTGAAAATTATTAAAACAAAAAAAGTCTCATAAAATGAGACTTTTCAAAACTTTTATAGTATGTTTTCTTAATAATCTACATTTGAAGTTTCTTCACCAATGTTCCAAGTAAGACCGAAACGAAGAGTGTTATCCAAAGCAGTATTAATTTTAGACATATTGATTAGATAAGAAATATCCAATCCAAAAGAACGGTATTTTAAACCAATACCTGCAGTTGCAAACTGTCTTGCTCCCTGCTCTTCACTTTCGTGGAAATAACCACCTCTTACAGCAAATGCATTGTCATAAGAATATTCCAAAGCACCACTCATCATAATAGAATTAGGATTTTTGAAAGATTTACTGATTCCTTCCATTACACCAACATTCGGAACCGCATAAAGAGGTTGTCTTGTGTTTGGATCTGTACCTACCAATTCTGATCCCGGAACTAAAATTTTAGATCCTTCGAAAGAAATACCCACTTTATTCATATCATCAAGAAACATATCATAACCGATACCTAATCTTGCCATAGTCGGAAGGTATGATCTTGAAGCTTCATCTCCTGTATAATCTAATTTCGGACCAAGGTTTGAAATTACGGCACCTGCATTCAATTTCCCGTCCATACCTCCAAAACTAGAGAATTTCGGTGAAGTATAGTAAGCTGATACGTCTACTGCAAAACTATTTGCCGGTTTCAAAGTAGTATCTGTGTTGAATCCTCCGGCTAAGTCTGAACGGATAAATCTACCTGTTACAGCCATTGAATAAGAATCAGATAATTTCAAAGCATAAGCAACGTCGATTGACATTTCGTTTGGCTTTGAAGTACCCATAGAAGTAACGTCATTTCCTACCAACTGCGTAAGATCTACTTCCCCCATATTGAAGTAATAGATACTTGCTGAAATTGTAGATCTCTCTTCCTGACCTAAGAATTTATGGAATGCACCGTACAATAAAAATACATCATTGGTAAGTTTCCCCATATATGGAGTATAGTTCAAACCAACAGAAGAGCTGGTTCTGCTAAAAGGATATTTTGCCGCATTCCAGAATTGTGAAAAAGCATCCGGTGAAGTTACCACACCCTGATCTCCCATACCTCCTGATCTTGCATCTGGTGCGATTCTAAGGAATGGAGCTCCGGTTAAAACAGGTCTTACCTGACTCAAATCTTGTGCATAGCCTAAAAAACCAGCACTCAAACCAATCCCTAAAAGCAGTTTAGTAGTTAAATTCATATGTTGTCTTTTATATATTATCAGTTTTTTATTGATATTCTTAATTAATTATTTATTTACTTCAAAAGTACCATTTTTTCTACAGCTGTAGCACTTCCTTTGCATTTTTCTTGATTTTGACTTTTTGCAAATATCTTAAAAATATACGTACCTTTTGCTACTGTATCACCAAAATCGTCTTTTCCGTCCCACTCAATTGCCTGACGTGGCGTTCTAAAGCCCTGTAGGAACGGTTCTGCGACTACAACATTTGTTAAAGTTCTTACTAATTTTCCTGTAATCGTATAAATTTGAACGTTTACATCTAAAATATCATCACAATTATGCTCAAATTGAACGTAAGTTTTGTTGGTAAAAGGGTTTGGCCAGTTCAACGGTCTGTTAATAATCAAGTGTTGATCTGCTTCGTCTTTAACTTCAAAGTTTAACGTTTCAGTTGTCGAATTATTGTTGATATCCCAAACTTTAAATGTTAGCTGATGTTGTCCCAATGCTAAATTTCTAAAAGGATACGTTACATTTCCTTTTTGATAATCTGCTAATGAAGGATTAAGACATCCGTTTCCTTCTCCTGAAGCGAAAAAGTCATTTAAAACTACGGTGTTAATAATTTGTCCGTCCAAATATACTGTAATATCGTGACCAATACCAGAGCCTGTAGAATTTATTCCTGTATCATCTGTTAAACAAGCTAAAAGTGTCGGACTTTGATTGGTGATTCCTCCGTTGGCAAAATTTGTATTGTTCATGTATAATTTTACTTTTGGAGGTTCATTATCGTTAATTCCGTTAGGATTAAGATCACCTACTTGTACAGATTGATTATTGAATACGTCAAAAGATTTATTGTCAGCGTACCCCAGTAATCTTCCTTCTCCTACTGCATAATTAATATCTTTTGGAACATAAAATTCAATGGTAAATACTCCATTAACTGCAGTTCCGGATGCTTTTACAATGGCGCTTCCTTCTTCAGTATATTGTAATTGCGGAGTAAGATTTCCGTCATTATTTAAAGTGGTTTTATTTAATCTTTTATCAAAAATATTGATTACCACTCTTCCGTTGAATGTAGTATTAACAGTTCCGTTTGTATTATTAATGTGTCCTTTTATTTTTACAAAATCTAACCCTCTTATTAATCCCGGAACAGGAGTTTCTATATCGTCAATTACTAATAATCTTTGAGGTCTGCTTAATTTCATTGCAGGATCACTTAAAACATTTACTTTTAAATGATTGGATTCACCCCCATATTGTTTTTTTGCGTTTAGATGAGCATTTCCAATAGTTTGAAAATCATCACCAACCATTTTAAACATTTCTTTGGTGTAAAAATTAGTGAATTGCTCACCATAAAATACACCAACTGCACGGCTTGAAGTAATCATTGAAGCAGGACCTCCTTGTTTAAGCTTAATAAATTGCTCTCCTGCCGAAAAAGTAGCTGGCTCATCCCAAAGTGTAAATTCACAAGTAATTGTTGATACGAAAGGAAATCTACTGTAAACAGAAGAAAAATTGTTTGAATTTTGAATTTCGTCTGTCGTTAAAACTCTTTCCTGCGCCCAACCATTAATACCACCATGCCCGAAATAAAATAAGTAAAGACTGTTACCAATATCATTTGAAATAGCTTGGTTTACTTGCGGATATCTTTGTCCTCCTGCTGTACTTTGCGCCTGAAAAGCATCTAAATACAATTTTCTTACATTATATTCTTTTAGAGTATTTACTAAAGGTATTTCAAATGTACTTGCCAATGAATTGTTCATTGTAGTATGGAAAGGTATCGTATTATCATTATCATCATCTACTACAAAATCCAATTTCATTCTCCATTCCCCAAAAGGTGATGATTGTCCTGAAAGAGCATTATAATATGCCAAAGTTTTGTCAACCATATTCGCTGCTTCTGTCGGGTTTGCTGCAGGAAGACGTCCTATTGGCAAATCGGGGAGGTTGTTTGATAAGGCAGGTGAAGTCTGAGGTTTGGTCATTACAATGTAATCATCAGTAACAAAAGATCCTTCAAAATCTCTTGAAGCTTCACTTTCGTAACTTGAAACTATATTAGAATTATTTGAAATTCTATTTTTATAATCATAAGAAGCATCGCCAAGTATAAAAACATATTTCAAGCTTCCTAACGGAGTATTTAATTTTGTTATAAAATCTCTTAATGCTGTAAGATCTCTACTGCCGCTTCCAAATTCATTGTAAATTTTATCTGCATCAACAATCTGAACATTAAAATTATTTTTTGTTTGATGATAGTTAGCAATTCGCTGAGCTTGTGCCATCATTTCAGGAGTTGTGATAATCAAATAATCTACATTTTGTAACGCAGAAAGATTTTGGTTAGCAATTCTTCCTACGAATTGTGGAGAAAAAGCAGCATCTGCTCTAAAAGCAACAAATTCATTATTAAAATTAAGATCCGAGGTTGTGTAAGCGAAATTAAAATTCCCACTTCCGGTAGCTTTATTTACCCTTCTGTTGGCATTGGTTATATCTGTGACATCCCAAACCTGCTCCATATTTCCTGTATTGGAAATACTAAATCCATAATTGGTATTCGTACCTGTAGTTAAAGAAAAATCTCTGAAATTCATTTGAGAACCATTGAATCTCAAATCCTCTCTATATTGTACTTCTGCATAATCTAAATAAAAAGCTCCATTAGGATTCGTTGCAATATTGGGAGAGTAATTGATTGTAATTTGATTTCCGGAAATTGCAGTTGTTGTTCCGAAATAGGTTAATGGATAAAAATCATTTGAATAGTTTGGTGGATTTGATGGAATTGATTGAGGTGAAGGATTTTGGCTGTTAATATTAAAATTAATACTATTCTGCTGTGCTCTCCATCCAACAACTTGAGTTCTGTATTTTACAATATCACCCGCTTGAATAGGTGAAGTTAAATTAAAAGTAACCGCTTTATCTGTTGTGAAACCTTGATCTTCAACCCAAACTCTTCCTACTTTTAATAAATTTCTTTGGTCATTATTAATGACTTGATAGTTATCAAACTTTGTTATTGGTGCAGAAGCAGGTAAATTTAAATCAACGGGAAGGACTCTTTTGCCTGCACCTTTGTCGAAATTGATATAATAATAAGAAAAATCTTCGTAAATATTTTTTAAATTCTCACTAGTGTCATTTCTAAATTCTCTTCTCTTAATACCATTACCATTAGCAGTATTATATAAATTATATCCATTCGGTCCTTGAGCATAAAAAAGAGCATAGTCACCATCATTCCAAACTCCATCGTCTTCTCCAACAACTTGGATTGCATTTTCCTGCAATGCACTGTACTTTACATCTTGATTAAACTCAGGAAGCATAATTCCTCCATTTCCGTAAATTCTGAAGTTTTTAGGATTGATATTGGCAGGATTCATCCCATTGTCTCTCAGGAATTGAGTCGTAATTTTGAAAACCCCAGATTTGTCAACTTTAATTTTATAAAAACCTCCGCTTGATAAAGGATTTTGTGTAGTACCAACTTTACTTGCGTTCATTGGCATTGGCGAATTACTTTCTGAAACGTTAAATGAAGATAATCTTTGTATTTTACCTTTAATATTTTTAAATAATCCAACACGTACACTTGCATAACGTTGTCCGTCAAGATAATAATAGTCAATATCTGAGATGTCACGATCTTGGATGAAATTAGCATCTAATTCATATAAATCTTTTGCAGAAACGCTTTCCCAAACAAGATTTGATACCTGAAGCTGTCTTTCTCCTGTTTTTTGCTTATTGATGATGAAAATATTATCTTGATGGTAAGAAAAACCTTCGTTTGTAAAGTTTGGAAGATTTTTTTTAATATCACCATAATCCTGAATTTTAGCTCCGTCCCAATTTATGGATACTCGCTGAGCCCAAGCCGTTGATACAAAAGCAAATATAGATAATAGAGTGATTTTTAGTCTCATGTTTATGTTTGAAATTTCTAAATTACAAAATAAATGAAAATTTTATAATTAAATTGTCATACCATAAAATTAATTTGTTAAGAATTTTCAAAAAAATCAAATCTTTACTTGATTTATTGAATAATTTATTTTTTCTTTGTACTTTGAATAATATTTATATCGACTATGAAAAAACTAAAGTTGTTTTCATTAATAGCATTGAGTTCTACACTTGCATTAACCAGTTGTGGTGGTTCAGGGACTTCCGGAGGCGGCGGTACTAAAAAGTTTGTCAGCAAGACAGGTTGGAAACCAAACGAAAAACAGGGTTGGTTTTTTGCAGGAAAGCAGCAGAAACAAAAAGGTTGGCCGGGGATGGTATATGTTGAGGGAGGAACTTTTACAATGGGATTAGTGAAAGATGATGTAATGCACGATTGGAATAACTCGCCTCGCAGAATGCAGGTAAGCTCATTCTTTATCGGTGAAACTGAGATTACTAACTACGAATACCGCGAATACCTTACATGGTTGAAGTATGTATTCCCACCAAGTGATCCTAGTTATAAAGAAATTTACAACGGTGCTTTGCCAGATACTTTATTATGGGATAATAAATTATCTAGAAATGATCTTAATGAAACGTATTTCAGAGATCAAAACTATGATTATTATCCGGTAGTAGGAGTTTCTTGGACTCAAGCAAACAGATATTGCGAATGGTTGACAGACAGAGCAAACGAAAAAGCTTTGATGCAAGCAGGTATTATTGCAAAAGATTTGTATATCAACGAATCTAATAATCAAGGTGGAACTGCATTTAATATGGATAAATTCAGATCGAATGATCCTGAAATGCAAGGTTACATCAATGAGCAAAGAATGATGCAGAAGAATGGTATGAAAACTACCAACCAAAGACTTCAGGCAGCAAACAGAGCTCCTAATGCAGCAATGGTTACGAAATTCAGACTTCCTTCAGAAGTTGAATGGGAATTTGCTGCTCTTGGAATGGAAAAAAACAGAGAGTACAACAGTTACTTAGAGAAAAAACCACAAGTAGATCTTCTTAGAGGTACTAAAGGTAAAAATAGAGGAATGATCCTTGAAAACTTTAAGCAAGGAAGAGGAGATTATTCTGGACCTGCAGGTTGGAAAAATGATGGTGCTGCTCAAACTGCAGACGTAAGACAATTCCCTTCTAATAACATTGGTATATACGGTATGTTTGGAAATGTTGCAGAATGGACTGCAGATGTTTACAGACCAATTATCGATGAATCTGGAAGTGATTTTAATTACTACAGAGGAAATATGCCTCAAGCTATTGTAAGAAACGGTGACGGAACTTACAAGATGATAGAAGAAGGTAACATGAAATATGATACTTTAGCAGACGGAAGATTAGTTTACAAAAACTTACCAGGTCAGTTTGAGAGAGAAACTATTGCAGATTACAGAAATTATATGGATGGTGACAGACAATCTTCACTAAACTATAGAAATGCAAGTGATTCTGCAGCATCTTATGATATGTATAATTCTCCTACTACGAAATTTATCGTAAATTCAAATGGTAGAGTAGTTTTGCAGAAAGATACTAAAGACAGAACTTCAGCTATTTCTAATGATATTAGAGTTGTGAAAGGTGGTTCTTGGCAAGATTCAGCATATTGGTTGGATCCGGGACAGAGAAGATACAAAAATCAGACATCTGGTTATGGTTGGATCGGTTTCCGTGTAGCACAAGATGCTAGAGTAAACGACAAAGCTAGAACAAGAAGATAATATTTATCAAAATACTTATAAAAAACCTCTCGTATTTCCGGGAGGTTTTTTTATTTTTGAACTTAGAAATTTTATTTAAAATTTAAATTTACCAATGACTACAGAACAGTTTTATCAAATATTTTTAAAAGCTAAAAAAGTAACAATCGACAGCAGAAAAATTGAAAAGAATGATATTTTCTTTGCTTTCTCAGGAGATAATTTTGATGCTGCAACTTTAGCCGAAAAAGCTGTTGACCAAGGTGCACTTGCTGTAATTGTTGAAAATAAAGAATTTGAAAATTCAGACAAAAATATATTCTATGTTCCTTCAACTTTAGAATTTTTACAGAAGTTGTCTATTCATCATAGAAATCAATTAAATATTCCTGTCATTGGTCTTACGGGAAGTAATGGTAAAACAACGACAAAAGAGCTTATTCACGCTGTGCTTTCACAAAAATATAAGGTTCAGTATACTTTTGGGAATTTGAATAACCACATCGGTGTGCCATTGACATTACTTTCCATTAAACCCGAACATGAAATGGCAGTAATCGAAATGGGAGCTAATCATCAGAAAGAAATTGAATTGCTTTGCGATATTGCTAAACCAAATTTCGGTTATATTACCAATTTCGGTAAAGCACATCTAGAAGGTTTTGGTGGTTTTGAAGGTGTTATTAAAGGGAAATCTGAATTGTATGATTATCTTAAAAATACAAATCAAACCGTTTTAGTGAATGAAAATGATCTTACTCAATTAGAAAAAACACAAGATTATCAATCAAAAATAACTTTTGGAAAAACAGATTCTGATTATTATTTCGAACCATTTTCTGAAGAGCACTTTATAGGTTTAAAATACAAAGATAAAAATGCTTTATCAAAACTTACAGGAGATTATAATTTTACGAATCTTTGTGCTGCTGCAAGTTTTGGACTTCATTTCGGGATAGATTTTGGCCAAATTAAATCTGCTTTGGAATCTTACACGCCAACAAATATGAGGTCTCAGATTGTTAAAAAAGATAATAAAACGCTTGTTCTAGATACTTACAATGCCAATCCGAGCTCAATGTTTGCTTCACTGCATAATTTTATCACGTTTGAAGGTTCAAAAACAATCATTATCGGCGATATGCTGGAGTTAGGTAATGAAAGTAGGGAAGAACATCAAATCATTCTCAATCTAGCTCAAAACCTAGGTTTTAATGAGATTATTACCGTTGGAAAACAATTTAAAAACGTCAATTCAGATTCTAAAGCTTTTGATAACACAGAAGAATTGACTCAATATTTAAAAGATAATAAAATTCAGTCACAAAATATTCTCCTTAAAGCGTCGCGCGGAATATCTCTCGAAAAAGCAATTGATTTTATTTAGATTTCGAATCCCAAAACTCATTAATAATCAACTTTATATTCTGGAAAGTACTTGGAAAGACCTCATTCTCAATCTGAGTGGTGTTTTTCCAGGCAACTTCTGTGATTCCTTCTTCTAATTGAGGTTTGGAAGTGTCTTCACCATCAAAAAACATTTCAAACCAATGCGTGTGTTTCAAAACACGGTCACCGTTTCTTTCAATATAAATATGATAGGTAGTGTTGATGAAATCTCGAAGTTCCACATTCATTAAATTTGTTTCTTCCTCGATTTCTCTTACGGCAGACTCTTCGCGGGATTCACCTTTTTCCATTTTACCTTTAGGAAGATCCCATTTTCCCAATCTTTTGATGAAAAGTGTATCTCCATTTGGTCTCAAGACAATTCCTCCCGCCGCTTCAATGATTCTGAATAGTTTTTTAAATTCTTCCCAAATGATTTCAATTTTTTCGCCATAAACATTCAGTTCAGAAGTCGACGTATTCTGAAGAAGATCGAGAGCGATTTCTAAAGTTGTGAAACTTTCGTAATTTAAGGTTTTCTCTAAGTTTTCGGGCTTCTTAGATATCAATAATTTTTTTTCGTTCACAAAAACTTTATACATTTGTAGTAATTTAAATACAAAAATAAAAAAATGAATTTAGAAGGACGAAAAATTATTGTCAATAAATCATCTAAAGATTTATCTGAATTGCTGAAATCGCCTGAAAATTATAAAAATTTTATGCCAGATGGTCTTCAGAAATTTGAAACCAGAGAAGATGGCTTCAAATTCGGACTTCAAGGAATGCCGGAAATTGCATTGAAAATTGATGAAGTTACAGAGGAGAAAGCAGTTTTAAAATCGGCTAGTTCAAGTTTAGATTTTGCACTGACTGCAACTTTGAATCCGTTAAACGAAAATCAAACAGAAGTTCAGATGCTTTTTGAAGGAAAATTTAATCCTTTCATTAAAATGATGGTTGAGAAACCGCTTCAGAATTTTATCAACACGTTGACCGATAAGATCGAAGCTTACAAATAAATAGAAACCTTCAGATATGAAGGTTTTTTTTATGCAATAATTCCTGAGCTGTGATTATGTGAACTTCCTGTTGCAGAAGCAAGAACATTGATTTCGTTATTCCATCTTAAAACTCCCATAAAAGCAAAAATCAAAGCTTCTTTGAAATCAATAATTTCTTTTTCAGGAATGATAATTTCCGATTGTGTTTTACTTTTAATCTTTTCAATAAGAAACTGATTATAAGTTCCGCCTCCTGTAAAAAGGACTTTCTTTAAATTATTATCATTAAAAACTTTTGAAATTTGTTCAGCAACGTGTTCTGTAAATGTTGCTAAAATATCTAAATCTTCAATATTTAAAAATAAAGAGAAAATATTTTCGTTACACCATTCAATTCCTAGAGATTTTGGATGAGATTGATTATAAAATTCCAATGAATTTAGTTTTTCTAATAACTCTTGATTGATCTTTCCTTTTCTTGCTAAATCACCGTTTTCATCATAATTCTGATTGAAATTTAAAGCTAATTTATTCAGGACAATATTTACTGGAGCAATATCAAATGCAATTCTCTGATGATTAGTTTTAAATGAAATATTTGAAAATCCACCTAAATTTAAACAAGCATCATAATCGGAAAATAAAAGTTCGTCACCAATCGGAACCAAAGGTGCTCCGTTTCCACCTAGTAAAACATCCTGAGAACGAAAATCGTAAACAACAGGAATTTGAGTTTCTGCTTTTATCGCTCTTCCGTCACCAATCTGAAGCGTAAATTTCCTATGAGGTTGGTGAAAAACAGTATGACCGTGTGAAGCAATCAAATCAATTTCTGACAATTGATTTTTTTGAATAAAATTCTTAGTAGCCTGACCTAAATGAAAGCCATATTCGGAGTTTAAAGCTAATAAATCTTGTGATGATAAATGAACTGAATTTCTAAGTTGATCTTCTAAACTTTTAGAATAAGAAACAGTTTCAGCCTGAACAATTTTAAATTTCCATTGAAAATCTTCTTTCCAAAACTGAGCAAAACAGATATCTAAACCATCCAAACTGGTTCCGGACATCAATCCTATTGCTTTAAAAACCATTTTATTGAGCTTTAGGTTGAGCAATTTTAGCTTTACTTACATCAAGATCTCCGGAATTATTGAAAAATTTGTATTCTGAGAAATCGTCTTTTGCAGTCATTCCGTTTGCGTGAACTAGAGTAGAACCGTCTTCCATTGTTGCATAAACAGTGTCTCTTGTATAAATTCTTTTCTTAGCCTGATCCCAAAAAACACTTTGAGTAGCAAATCTTTGTCCGTCACTTGTAAGAATTTTCACATCGCCTCTTGCTTCGTAAAATTTCTTGTAATCATAAATTTTAGCAAATTTAGCGGTTATGTTTCCTGGGTTTTTAGGTTTTTTCTTGTCGAAAAATTCTATTCTCATTCCCTTTTTGGCAACGGTATAAGGACTGTCAATCAGTTCATACGTTTCAATAATCGGAGCTGTTGCTTTTAAAGTTATAAAACCTGAATCTCTCTGAACAATTTTAGCATCATAAATAATTCGCGAAGGGAAATTCTTGTTTTCATTACCGTTTAGCTTGGTAAGGTCTTCCTCGCAAGATGTGAATATAAAAAATATAGCACAACTAAAAAGGTATGCTATATTTTTAAATTTATGTGAAATAAAATTCATTATTAATTGTAAAGCTGTTTTCTAAACCATCTGTCAGCAAAATTGAAACCAACTTTTACATTGACAAAATTCTGGTTGATTAGATTGTTTTTCAGAGTTCCTCTTTTCCCAACTTCTACGCCAATTTCAAGACCGCTCATTCTTGCGATACCACTGTTTTTAAACGGTAACATAACTCCAGCAGAAACACCATATTTATTGATGCTATTACCGTAAAGCTCGATATTTCCTTTTTCATAGAAAGCACCATAACGGTAAACTACTCTTGAAAAATAACTTCTAAAGTTGTTATAGTTTGGTAAATACCATCCTCCGGCAGAAACACGGTAAGAATCTTTGTAGTCAAAGGTATTACCGAAATAACTTATGGATTCTCCTTTTTTGTAATCAACCTGTCCTGAAACAAACCATTCATTTTCACTTCCGTATCCAACTCCGACAGAAGCCTGAAGTGGAAGAAGGTTATTAGAATTGGTTTTTTTATTTTCAATAATTGTAGGAGTAGATTTTATGTCAACGTCTGTGTAATAATAAGTACTGTTTGTATATTCAGTAGTCATTTTACTCGTATTACCGAAAGTAGCAGTTGCTCCTATAGTAAGTTTTTTGTCGGTACTTGTATTGATCGATTGATAACTTGTACCTAAGGTAAAGTTAAAGTTTTTAATACTGTTTTTAGTCTCGTAACCGTTGATCAAATCTGCAGTAGAAGTTGTAAACTCATTTAGATCATAAAGATTTCCGAAGTAGTAATTTGCTTTTGCTCCAACAGAAAATTTAGGATTGATTTTGTATGATAATGCAACTTGTGCTGTATTTAAAGTTCCGCTACCTGTAAATTTGTTTCCGTAAACAGTTCCATCACCCATTGTTTCGCTATGAAGGATTTCATAACTCTTTGAGCTGTATGGTTGATACAAAAATCCCATTTTTATTTTAGGTGAAACAGGAAAAGCTATTGAAATATTTGATAAATAGGTAGAATGCTTTGTAGATTTTGTACTATTATAATCAGTTTTAAAGTAATTGTTTTCGTTTGTTGCTTCAAGTCTGATACTTGTCAGCTCAAAATTACCATTATTAGCAGGGTTTCCGAAATTGAAATTACTACTGAAATCACTGATGTATGCAGTAGAAATGCCTCCCATTGAGCTGGTTTCAATCGTATTATCATATTTTACATCCCCAATTCCATAAGCAGCATAAGGTGAGTTGCTTAAACTCTGTGCATTTAGGAAATACCCCACCGAAATGAATGATAGTACAAAAATTTTTTTCATTCTAGATTTTTAAAATAATGCGCAAATATCTTAAATATTAATGAATTGTAAAAATTTACTGAGGTTAAAGTTTGTTAAGGGGGATTTTGTAATGAATGGTCAATAGTGAATAATGAATCAGCTTCGCTGTGAATAGTGAATTCTCATTATTCAATAAATATTAAATTGTTATGTGAAATTGACCATTAACTTGCGAAGCAAATTGACGATTGACAAATTATCAGTTCCAAAAATTCTTATCTTTGAAGCATGAATTGGGAAAACATCGCCGGACAAGAAAACCTGAAAAAAGTTCTTAAAGACAGTATCGCCGAAAACAGAGTAAGTCACGCCCAGCTTTTCATCGGAAAAGAAGGGTACGGAACGATGCCGTTGGTTTTAGCATATGCAAAAGAAATTTTGAAAGGAGAGAATGAGCATGCAGCTTCGAAAGTTGAACATCTTAATCATCTTGATTTGCATTTCAGTTTTCCGGTTTTTACTGACAATAAAAATTCGTTAAGTAAAAATAAGTTTGAACAATTCAGAGAAATGATGATCAGTTCGCCATATGCAAGCTTTGATGATTGGACAGCTCATTTGGAATCTGAAAACAAGCAGTTTTTCATTTCTGCAGATGAAATTGATGATCAGAACCAAAAATTTGCCCTAAAAAGTTTCGAAGGCGGAACAAAAATTCTAATTGTTTGGAGAGCTGACAAAATGAATATTGCTGCATCAAACAAATTTCTGAAATTTCTCGAAGAACCACCTGCAAAAACAATTATTCTTCTTACTGCCGAAAGTACCGATGATATTTTACCTACAATTTTATCAAGAACTCAGCTGATTGAAGTTCCGAGAATTAATGACAAAGATATTGAAACATTTCTTCAGTCTAAATTTCAAATATCTATTGATAAAGTAAGAGAAATTGTTCATCAGGCTCAGGGAAATCTTAATGACGCTATTAACTTTTTAAATTCAGAAACGAAAAATCCGGAGTTTGAGAAACTGTTTGTACAATGGGTTCGTGATGCATTTATGGTAAAAAAGAAACCCGAATTTTTGAAGAATATTATTTTGTGGGCAAGAGAAATTGCCGGTTGGAACAGGGAAAAGCAAAAAAACTTCCTCAACTACGCTTCCGAGATTTTCAGATTGGCTTTGTTGCAGAATTATCAGTCGCAGGATTTGGTGTATAAAAAGATTAATGCGAATGGTTTTAATTGGGAAGGATTTTCAAAATTCATTAGTGGGGCAAATATTATCAGTATTTTAGATGAAATTAATACCGCAGATTTACATTTAACACGAAATGGAAATCCTAAAATTGTGTGGACAGATTTAGGAATAAAACTTTCAAGATATATTCATAAGAATTCTTAAAACTCTTTGTCGGAAATAATCATAGGCGTTTTCATTAAGGTGGAAATGCTTTTTTCTTGATATAATATTGAATGAATTTTTTTTAAAAATTAAAAATAAATTAAAAAATCAATCAAACGTTTGATTTTAACAAAAAAGCATTGTACATTTGCATCCGAAAATTATCACACATGATTTCAAAAGAAGAAAATATATTATTCGCTGCTGAAAAGCTTTTTGCTGAAAATGGCTTTCAAGGAACCTCAACACGAGAAATCTCCAAAGCTGCAAATGTGAATATTTCAATGATTTCTTATTATTTCGGTTCTAAAGAAAAACTTTACGAGAAACTAGTTGAATACAGAATGCAGGAAGGACAGTTTTTTTCGAAAGATATTTTAGAAAGAACAGATATTAATGAATGGGAAAAGATTCAGAAAATTGTAGATCAGTTTGTGGGTAGAGTAAGGCATCACAAATGTTTTTACCGAATTATGCAGAGAGAGCAGCTTCATACAGAAAATCCTCAGATTGTAGAGTTTCTGAAGCAAACCAAATTAGGTTTTCTTACAATGTATTCGAAAATTCTGGAAAGTGGAATCGAAAAAGGAATTTTTACAAAAAACCCTCCTATCTATTTATTACATTCTACGGTTAGCGGAACTCTGTTTTATGCATCAAACGCAACAGGAATGTACAAAGAATTTCTTCAAAATAATGAGACTGAAGAAGCTTTTGAGGAAACTTATTTTAACGAATTGACACAACACGTAAAACATATTTTAAAAGACCTTTTAGGTTATGAAGAGAATAAATAACTCAGTTATTGCATTGTCCCTTTTTGCAGGAATGGTGTACACTCATGCTCAGGAAAAAAAGCAGCTCACTCTTGATGAGGCAGTTCAGCTCGGAATCCAGAACAGTAAAAGTTTAAAAATAGATGCTGCCAAAATTGAAGAAGCAACAGCTGATCTTTTGGAAGCCAAAAACAGACAGCTTCCGGAATTAAAGGTTTCAGGAAGTTACATGTATCTTCCCATTAAACCAACCATCGATTTAAAACTACCCGGAGTATCTTCAGCAGGTGGACCAGAAGTTCATCAGGTTGCATTTGGTTCGGCAAATTTGAGCGTTCCTTTATATAGTGGCGGAAGAATTAAATACGGAATTCAGTCTGCAAAATATTTGGTAGAAGCGTCAAAACTGAGTACAGAAAATGACAAAATTGCTATTGCGTACAACGTTGCTCAGGCTTATAATAATTTATTTAAAGCCAATCAATCCATTAAAGTTTTAGAAGAAAATTTAACTGCTTCCCAAAAAAGAGACGAAACCTTTCTTAAGCTTGAAAATAATGGTGTCATTGCAAGAAACGATCGTTT
The DNA here is from genome assembly GCF_026460945.1 of Chryseobacterium luquanense. GTDB lineage: Bacteria > Bacteroidota > Bacteroidia > Flavobacteriales > Weeksellaceae > Chryseobacterium > Chryseobacterium luquanense. Next base: position 19,429 of record NZ_JAOVZV010000003.1, on the reverse strand, counting down.
AAAGGCGAATCTTCAGACTTCAAATATCGAATTACAACTTTTAGAAGCAAAAAACAATTATAATATTGCCAATATTAATATGGATTTGCTTTTAGGTCTTCCTGATGCTACTGAAATCGAAGTTGACCAAAATTATATTGATGAATCTGATGATGTAAAAACTGTTGATTTTTATCTGAATGAAGCGAGAGAAAACCGTAAGGATCTACAGGCTTTAGACCAGCAAAGAAAAGCAGCTCAATTGGGAACGAAATCGGCGAAAGCAGAAAATCTTCCATCGATTGCTTTAACAGGAGGTTATGTTGCAGCAGATATTCCTAAATTTTTGACTGTTTATAATGCAGTGAATGTTGGGGTAGGAATTTCTTACAATCTCTCAAATCTTTGGAAAGAAAATTCAGCATTAAAGCAGTCTCAGGCAAGAGAAATGCAGTTGTCTGCAACGAATGATTTGTTGAATGACAATATTAAGCTGGATGTCAACAGAGAATATCAAAATTCAGATTATTCTAAAAAGAGAATCGCTGTTTTCGAAAAATCGGCCGAACAGGCAAATGAAAACTACAGAATTACAAAAAACAAATATGATAACGGTCTTGCAACCATGACGGAATTGCTTGATGCCGATGCAGCTCAAATTTCAGCAAATGTTGGTGTAATCAACGCCAAAGCCGATGCCGCATTAGCTTACAGAAAACTTTTGCAGACTACAGGAACTCTAACTATTAAATAAAAAGACAATACCCAAAATGGAAAATAATAACACTCAGGAAATCGCTGAACCAAAAAAGAAAAAAAGTTTAGTTTTCCCAATTATATTAGCAGTTATCTTAATCGGAGGAGGAATCTTCGGTTACAGATCTTACACTTACGGTCAGTTTCATGAAGAGACGGATGATGCTCAAATTGCTTCCAACATGAATCCTGTTATTTCTAAAATCTCAGGTTATGTTGCTCAAGTGAAAGTAAAAGACAACCAGTTTGTAAAAAAAGGCGATACTTTGGTTATTTTAGATAATAAAGATCAGAAAATGGCCTTGGAACAGGCTACCGCAGCTTTATCTACAGCAAAAAGCAATATTTCTTCAGCACAGTCTTCCACTAACGCCACTTCAAAAAATATCAGCAGTTCTCAGGCTGCGGTTGCAACGGCAAATGCTCAAATTGAAGCTGCTAAAGTTAATGTATGGAAGACAGCACAGGATTTAAAAAGATATGAGATTTTAGTAAAAGATCATTCAATCACTCAACAGCAATACGAACAGGCTTTGGCCGCAAAACAATCTGCAGATAAACAATTGCAGGTTTTGGTAGAAACAAGAAATCAAATTGCTCAGCAAACCGGAATCGCTTCTTCTCAAACTGAGGCAAGTTCTCAGCAAATTTCTGTTGCTGGTTCAGTTGCAAAACAAAGAGAAGTAGACGTGGAAAGTGCAAGATTAAATCTTTCTTACACCGTAATCGTTGCTCCGGAAGATGGTTTTGTAGGAAAAGTTCCTATTCAGGAAGGGCAGTTTTTGCAGGCAGGTTCTCAGCTATTTAGCTTGGTTAAAAATGACCAGAAATGGGTAATTGCCAACTTCAAAGAAACTCAGGTTGCCAAAATGGTGGAAGGTCAAAAAGTTGAAATTAAAATTGATGCTTTTCCGGATACCAAATTTGAAGGAGTGGTAAGTTCATTTTCTCCGGCAACAGGTTCTACATTCTCAATTTTGCCTCCGGATAACGCAAGCGGAAACTTCGTAAAAGTAGTTCAGAGACTTCCTATTAAAATTGATTTCGTGAATTTAGATAAAAATATCGCCAAGAAATTGAGAACAGGGATGAACGTAAAAGCAGAAGTTGCTTTAAAATAATATTGAAATAGTGAAAGGTCAATAAACTTCGTTGTCAATAGTGAATTTGCTTCGCTGTCAATTTAAACTGACTGCTTTAAAATTCGCTATCGATTAACGAAACAAATTTGCCATTCACATATATAAAAATATATCAGTGAATTGTCAATTTTGCAGAGGCAAGTCAATTTTGAATTGAGAATGCAGTAGGATTGATGCTATTTGGAAATGAAGAAGAAAAATTGACAACGGAGTTGATTGACTATTGACAATTCACTTTTTTACATCGTAAAAAAACTATGCAAGATTCATTAGTAGAATACGGAGCCCGAAGAGTGATCATCACGATCACGGCTATTCTTTGTGCTTTGCTTGAGATTGTGGATTCCACGATTGTAAATGTTGCCCTCAACGAAATGAAAGGGAATCTCGGTTCTACACTTTCAGAAGTAGGATGGGTGATTACTGCGTATGCTATTGGTAACGTAATTATTGTGCCTATGACGAGTTGGTTATCTCAGCAGTTTGGGCGTAGAAATTATTTTGCCGCTTCTATCGTAATATTTACCATATTTTCTTTTCTCTGCGGAAATGCAGATAATATCTGGGAATTGGTATTTTTCAGATTGTGTCAGGGAATTGGTGGGGGAGCGCTTTTGGTGACCTCACAAACCATTATTACCGAATCTTATCCTATCGAAAAGAGAAGTATGGCGCAGGCGATTTATGGTTTGGGCGTAATTATTGGCCCTACTTTAGGTCCACCATTGGGAGGATATATTGTTGATAATTACAGCTGGCCGTATATTTTTTATATCAATATTCCGATTGGAATTGCGGCAACGATCATGACTTTACAATTTGTGAAAAGCCCGAAATTCTCAGAGAAAAGGAAAGCTTCGGATGTCGACTGGCTCGGAATTATGCTTTTGGCATTAACCGTTGGATCTTTACAGTTTATTCTGGAAAGAGGTCATGAAGAAGACTGGTTTGAAAGCGGTATGATCGTAACTTTTACCACAACAGCTATTTTAGGATTTGTGCTTTTCCTTTGGCGAGAGCTCACCTACAAATATCCGATTGTTGAACTGCGGGTTTTAAAGAACGGAAATCTGAGGATCGGAACCGTGATGTCATTTGTTTTAGGATTTGGTCTGTACGGTTCCACGTTTATCGTTCCTCTATATACTCAAAGTATTTTGGGTTGGACGGCGCTTCAGTCAGGAGCATTAATGATTCCGGCAGCTCTAACGACCGCTTTCATGATGCCGATTATCGGGCGACTGCTTTCGAAAGGAGCTAAACAACAGATTTTAGTTTCTCTGGGATTATTAATTTTCTTTATTTACAGTTTTTGGGGTTACAAAATCTTGACTCCGGATACCAGTAAAGATGCCTTTTTCTGGATGCTGATTGTACGTGGAATGGGACTTGGTTTATTGTTTATTCCTATCACATCCTTGTCTTTAAGTACTCTAAAAGGTCAGGAAATCGGACAGGGAGCTGCTTTTACCGGAATGATGAGACAATTGGGTGGTTCTTTCGGAATTGCTGCTATTACTACATTTATTGCCAATGCAAGTCAGAAATATAGAGTGAATTTAATTTCCCATTTAGATGGTGACAGTTTTGATGTCCAGCAAAGATTAGCAGGCTTAAAAGCCAGTTTTATGGCAAAAGGAATGACACCCGACAACGCAATGAATGCTGCATACAAAGTTTTAGATATGAACGTCACTAAACAGGCGACCGTACTTTCTTATATGGATGTATTTCTTTATTTGGGAGTTGCGTTTTTAATCTGTATTCCGTTTATCTTGTTCATCCGAGAACGGAAGAGTAAAGAAAAGATTGATTTAAGTGAAGCGATGCATTAAAAATATAAACCTCTGAGATTTTCAGAGGTTTTTTTGTTTCTAATTATTCAATATTTTCCTTATGCATGATTCCCCATTTTTCCAATTCCTGAATGACTGGTTTTAACTGATATCCAATTTTTGTTAATTCATACTCAACTCTTGGTGGAACTTCTGCGTAAACAGTTCTTGTGATAATTTTGTCTTCTTCCAATCTTCGAAGTTGAAGAGTGAGCATTCTTTCTGTAATATTTCCCAAACTTTTTCTTAATTCTCCAAATCTCAGTTTTCCGTTAATTAAATAACTGCAGATTGCGAGAGACCATTGCCCGCCAATTAATTTGGAAGCATATAATTCCGGACATTCGTCTGTGAGTGCTTTTTTATTGGCAAAGTTGGTTGAGGTTTCTTTTATTTTAGTCATTACTTACATTTTTTATAGTACCATACAATTGGTTGCTAATATCGGAAATGTAAGTTACACCTATTATTTTTGTAACAGAAATTTTAAAATATGAAAACATTAATAATAGTAACTCATCCCAAAATGGAAGAATCTTTAATTAACAAAAGATGGGTGGAAGAGTTGAATAAATTTCCAGAAAAGTATGTTGTTCATGAATTGTACAAAGCTTATCCGGATGGAATAATAGATATTAAAAAAGAACAGGAATTAGTTGAAGCTTACGATAAAATAGTTTTTCAGTTTCCTTTTTATTGGTTTAGCAGTCCGTCGTTGTTGAAAAAATGGTTGGATGAAGTTCTTTTGCACGGTTGGGCTTATGGAAGCAAAAGCGGATTTAAAGTTGGTGGAAAAAAGATTGCTTTGGCAATATCTGCAGGAGTAGATAATGAAGATTTCAATGCTCAGGGGAAATATAGACATACGGTGATTGAATTCACAAGAACTTTCGAGCTCAGTTTTGAATATATAAAAGCAGATTACAAAAAACCTTTTGTTTATTACGGAATGGAGTATAATACCTCTCCGGAATGGATTGAGCAAAGTGTTCCGCTGTATCTTGATTTTCTTGAAACACTTTAAATTATTAATCTCTGAAATCATCAGAGATTTTTTGTTAAATTTAATTTGACTTATTCAATTCATTTTTAAATAAAGGATAAACTTTAAAAAGAGCAAACGCGGCCGGAACCGTCTGAAGAAATGCCAAAATATAAGCCTTTGATGTAATTGCAAGAATAATTCCTGCCCCGACTGCCGAAAAACAAACCAATGTGATTAATGCATAACCAACTGCTTTGTTTTTATTTAAATAATACAAACCAGCAAGCCCACCTACAGCAAAGAAAAGATTGTAAAAACCCTGGTTGATAAAGAGTTTTTTAAGAACCAAAGCGTGTGTAGAAAAGTCTAATGTTTTAGGAGGATTATTAAACATTTCAAGTAAAATCGTATAAACAAAAGGTTGCATCCAGAAGATTACTTCTAATACAAAAAACATAAAAAAATCGAAAATCACAAAAATTACAAGTGCTTTCGTGAGGGTGTTTAAAGTTGAAATCATCATTATAAATTTAGGATGTAAAGATTAAACAATGCACGATAAATTGCAATTAGGGTTAAAATTGTCCTGTACTGATAATTTTCTCAGTATATATAAATGTATTTACTGCTATATTTGTACTCTAAATGATTGAAAATGTATGAGAAAAAGATTCCCAAAGATTTAAGCTGCGGTCTTAATATAGCCATTGAAGTAATCGGTGGAAAGTGGAAAGCAAATTTGTTAGCTAACATCAATAAAGGAATGAAACGTCCTTCAGAATTACACAAATCTATTCCTCAGGCTTCTGCAAGAGTTTTAAACCAGCAGTTGGCAGAGTTGGAATTTCATGGTATAGTTTCAAAGAAAATTTTTAATGTTTTGCCACCAAAAGTTGAATATTCATTAACTGAAGGTGGAAAAGATGTTCTTGAAGTTTTGTATTCGATGAAAAGCTGGGGAGAAGGTTACAAGAAAACTTTTCATGACATTATAAAGTACGAAGGGGAGATTCATTAGGAGTACTCTATTATTTTTTATCTTTGCGCCACTTTAAAGCAATAAAATACCATCTCCAATTGAAAAATCTGAAATATTATCTCGCCGCTATTATTGCATTTTCGCTGTGGGGAACTTTTAGTTTAGTTTTAAAACCATTGCATTTGTATGCTTCACTTGATATTTTATTTTACAGAGTTTTTAGTTGTGCTATTATTATGACCGTCGTGACGGTGCTTTTCAGAAGATTGAAGGTAGAAGATAATTTAAAATATTTTAAAACTCTTTCCCAAAATAGCAGGAAAAAGATTGTTGGTTTAAATATTCTGAGCAGTATTTTACTTACCGGAAATTGGTTTTCATTTATCTATGTGATGAATCATATCAGTGTAAGAGCTACTTCGGTGGCGTATCTCGTTTGTCCGATTATCACAACAATTCTTGCATTTTTTATTCTGCGTGAAAAGCTTTCCAAATTGCAATGGCTATCTGTGTTTTTGAGTGGAATAGGATGTATTTTGTTATCTTATTCCAATCTTTTGGATATGGTTTACAGCAGTTTGATAGGTTCTACTTATGCTTGTTATCTGATTATTCAAAGTGCCAATTCAAAATTTGATAAGTTTTTGGTTCTGAATTTCCATATGATTCTCGCAGCATTGATTTTGTTACCATTTTTTCCGAAATATTCAGGAGAAGTTCCTACAGATTTTAAATTCTATTTTTATATCGAAATCATTGCGGTAATGTATACCATTGTTCCGTTGCTTTTAAATCTTTACGCAATGTCGGGAATTGCTTCCTCAAAAGTCGGTATGATCCTCAATATCAATCCTATTATTGCATTTATTTTGGCAGGAGCAGTTTACAACGAAGAACTTGGAGGTTTACAGATTGTTTCTTACTCAATTATATTTTTGGCAGTAATCGTTTTTAATTCGAAAGAGATTTTCAGATTGAAAACTGAAGAATTAGCATAAGAATTATCATTTAAATATCAATCTCCTGACAAGCAGTTGTCAGCAGTTTCTATTATCTTTATCGGATAAAATAAAGATAATGGATCAAAATAATTTTGATGAAATCATAAAACGTTCTCTCAATATCAGAGAAAAATATCACAATCTGGAAATTCAGCAGAATGGAAAAGAGTGGACAGCTGAACAAGATGCTTTAGCATATCTTACGGATGCCGGATTGATAGGTCGAAATGTAATGTCCCATGAAAAAACATGGTCAAATAAGAATGCTTCAGAAGAGTTGGAACATAAATTAGGCGAAAACATTTGGTGGCTTATTGTTTTAGCAGACCGTACCGGAATTGATATTAAAGAGGCACTGGAAAATTTTTTAACAAAAACTGAAAATTTATTACAATGAGTTACTGTTCCGCCATCGAAAGGATGCAGCCCGAAAGCAGAAAAGAACTGCACAAAAAATACCACGACAACCATTACGGATTTCCAATTCATGATGATAACGAATTGTTTGGAAGACTCGTTATGGAAATAAATCAGGCAGGATTGAGCTGGGAAACGATTCTTAAAAAAGAAGAGGGTTTCAGAAATGCCTATGACAATTTCAATATTAAAAAAGTTGCTGCCTACACCGAAGAAGACCGTGAGAGATTATTAGCTGATCCTGGAATTATCAGGAATAAACTGAAAGTGAATGCAGCCATAGAAAACGCAAAAACCGTTATAGAATTACAACAAGAATTTGGTTCATTTGAAAAATGGCTCGAACATCATCATCCAAAAACTCTAGAAGAATGGATGAAACTTTTCAAAAAAACTTTCAAATTTACAGGCGGAGAAATCGTTAACGAATTTCTGATGAGTATTGGTTTTCTTAAAGGAGCTCATTCCGAAGACTGTTCTATAAATCAAGAGATTTCAAAGCACAATCCGATGTGGAGTAAGTAAGGTTAAATTTAAGGTTTACTTAGTTGGATTTTAACCGTGTCAATAAAATAAAATATCCTCTGAATTTTCAGAGGATATTCTTTTATCTAAGACTTCTTACCGTAACATCAGGTTTTTGTCCTTGTGGAACAATAAAAATAGCATTGTCATTAATGATATCTCCGGAATCAAAATAATAACTTCCAATTACCGGTAAAATATTTGTGGTAAACTTCCCCGATTTATCATAAGCAGAATAAGTAGCATTAATTATCTGCGTTCTCATTTTAAGCTGAATCTTTTTTGAGGTAAGTTTTGCTCCGGTTGCATTGATGCAGTCCAGTTCCACGATTCCGATATTGGTAACGATTTGCGGAGATGAATTTAAACGGATATTGTAAGATTTGTCGGAAGTATTTTGTACTGCTGCAGAAACTTTGTAGCGATCAAAGGTTTTTCCGCCAACTTCAATACTTTCTTTATTGGTAATATTAAAAGTTACTTTCATTCCGTTCACATCAATACTTTCGCCGTCAGCAATTTTTTGAGCAAATGCAAAATTGCCAAAACTTAAAAATGATAAAAGAAAAATAAATAGAACTGAATTTTTCATAGTTTTTGTTTTTTGTGGTTTGTAACGTAAAGGTAATTAAACAGTTTCGATTTCCCAAACTGTTTTTCTGTTGTGCACGCCAATATTTATAATTCTTTCAAATATACCTTTTGTAACAATATTATTGTTTAGGTCGATGATATGTTTGCTTTTTTCAGAAATTTCAAAGAAGTATTTCTTTAAACTATCGGTAATTTGTTTTGCTTTATCTGGTTTTGTTTTATGAATAAAATCAATAAAAGCTTTTTTTACATGTTCTCCTGAAGCTTGTTTTTGAGTTTCCATAGTGAGAGAACTGTGATCTGCACTCAGTTGAGTCATTTCTACCACTTCTTTGGCCGAAAAAAGGTCTCCACCAAAAGGATTGGGCATTTTTACATCATTATATTGTTTCTGATTAAGTTTCGCATGATAGCCGAACGAGAAATAATAAAAACTAATTTGTTTCAAAATTGCGATTTTTAGTCCGTCTTTTGCTGTAAGCATTACTTTCATTACTTGATATTGAGCTTTCATTTGAGGATCTTTTTCTTTAGCAATGAATTCTTCCACGATGGGCAAGAGCTTTTTTTCTACTTCTTCTTTATTAGTTAGCTCTACAAATTTCCCGATATCAGAGACACGAATAAGAATCTTTTGATTTAGAATCTTTGAAAGAATATTATTTTCAACTAAATAATCGCCGTTCGCCGGAATGTTAGCTTTGGTGTACATCCATTCTACATCATAACCCTGTTCATCTACTTTTATGATTTTAAAATGTGCATCAAATTGAGATTTTTTTTCAGACTTTTTGTTATCTATAAAATCTGTCGTGGTGGTTTTAATAACAACATTTTTAATTTCGTCGAGTTTCCATACCGGAAGAATGTCGACAGAATCTTGAATTTGATTTTTATTTTGAGCTAATGAAAAGAGTGATAGTACTATGAAAAAAACAGTGAAAAACTTTGAGTAAAGTAGATTCATACAGAATAGATTTAATTTTCGACGAACGAAAATACTGAATATACTTTGCCAAAGGTAATCTGTAAGATTATTTATTTGTTAAGATGAGAAATTGGATGCTCATGATGATTTAAAAGTTATTTTTCAGACATTTGACTTATTTGAGATCCTTATTATTAACCCAATTATCAAAAGAATTACTCCTAAAATAAGAGTGGGAATCCAAAAAAGAAAACAAATTTCTGCCAATTTGATGGTGAAACGAGGGAAATCTCCACGAGCTGTAAACATTGATGCACCAACGATAAACATTAATATGGATAGTAAAAACATGCAGCCTCCCACAATCATTAAATATTTGGAAATTTTGTTGTTTTTCATAATGTTATCTATTCAACACCGTATTAATTCTTTTCTCGGCTTCTTCTTTAGAAATTCCACCATAGCAATCTTTCACAAAGCGGTCATCATGGGAACTATGGGGGAGAATTAAAGGTCGACCCAAAGAATTGTCTACTTCCACATTTGTCGGAATTGAATCGTAGTCATACTCCGGTAGATAATTGGATAGCCATCCAAAATATACTGCTGTAAAATCTTTGTTATCGTAATTTTCAGCATATTCATTGAAGCTTTTTTCACTTAAAGAAACCCAGACTCCATATTCAAGATTTTGACAACTGTCAATTACATTTTGAATGAGAACACCTCTTATAAAATAGCAGGTTTCATCCTCATATCTTATGATGCAAAGATCAGGGCTCAATTCAGATTTTTTTTCTTCTTCCTTAGAAAGATCCATATAAGGAGATGGAGAATTGTAAGCTATTGCAGGCCATTCTTCTTTTTCTTCGCCACAACATTCGCAGATATATTTCATTTTTTATTTACTTTTTTCAATTTGGCTTTTCAATCTTTCAATCAGCATTGTAATAATTCTTTTATTAAAAATTTTGTTGTCAGAATTATAAATCTCCATTTCTTCTAGAGTAAACATTCCAATCGTCATTCCTATAAAAGTATTTTTTAAAACTAAATCTTTCTGAAGACTCTGTTCAATAAAAATATTTTTTTTCGCTGCAGTTAAAGTATTGAAATCTGCATTTTGACGGATTGTATAATTTGTAAATAATGAAATATAAAGATCATTCTGCAATTTTAAAATAGGACGCAAAGTTTGGTTTTGGAACTTTTCTTCCGAAGTTGAAGTTTCAGAAATAGTAATATTTAAAGATTCTCTTAAATCGAGTTTGGTTGTCATATATGTTGTCATGATTTTACATTATATTTCAAATGTATAAATAAAACTTACTTTCACGAATCGAATTACATAAAAAACTAACTAATTCAATAACCTTCATTTTCATATCAAAAAAAATCATTATTTTAGTTCAGACCTAAATAAACACAAAGAGATTTTATACTAACATTTTAAATCATAAATGATGGGAATTACAAATTTAAACAACGCGCATTTAGATAATGCAAAACTTACATCTATTCTTGATGCCATTACCGTTCTTGAAACAGCTCTTGGAAATTTCAACTATAATCTTTCTCCACAAGACCGCAAACGTTATGGAAGTATCAATGAGCAAAACAAACTTTTGGTAAATAAAGTGTACGATTACAACAAAAACCAGCCAAACCTCAGCGCACCTGATATGGATTGGCAGGAATTTGAAAATGATTACAACTCCCGTAGAAATCTTGAAGGAATGATTTCAAGGCTTAACAGTCTGATAACAAAAATGGTTGATGCCAAAACGCTTCACGATTACGACAATTATCAGGCGGCATTGGAAGACTATGGTTTTACGAGCTACAAAGCAGGAGGTTCGGTATCAGGTTTTCAAACTAAACATGCAGATCTGAAACAGTTTTTCGGTAGAAGCGGTTCTGCTAAAAAACCAGATACTGAAACACCGGAATTGTAAAGTCATTGCGAACCGAAGGTGAAGCAATCTCAATCGTTTTTAATAAAAACAAATCATCCTCAAACCTATCGTTTGAGGATTTTTTAATGAATAGAATTATCTGCAATGTATATTTTTAGGTATTCTATGGAAATAATAAGGTTATTGATAGCAATCTTGAGATACATTAGACCTCTGTTTCGGTTCTGTAATGGTTTGTTTCGGTTGTTATGATCATCGTTTCGGTTTTCCACCCAATCGATTCAGTCTTCAACCGAAAATATTTTACGCTGAACCGAATCGTTTCGGTGTTGAACCCAATCATTAAGGTTTATTACCGAAAGTTTATGGTTTGAAACCGAATCACTTTTCTGTAGAACCGAATAGTTTGGGTTTTAAACATGAAGTGATTTACAAAAATTAATTACATCTATAATTGACAGAAGATTACTGGTCTGATATTATATTTTCAAAGTAAAAAATATTGTATTTGTGATGTTTTTTAATAGTTTAGTCTCTTATTTCAATTGCGTCCTCATCAGTCGAGGGGAGTCTTTCTGGGTCCATCCTATTCTTAATTTCGGTAACAGTCTTTTTAAAATCTCCTCTATTCTTAAACCAAATTATAAAGCAAACTAAACTTCCTAAAAAACAAATTATTGTTAGGCATAAAAATATTAGAAATTTTACTATTAAATCGTCTTTATCATCGTAAAAAAAATCAACGGTTAATAGCACTGTAAAAAAAGAAAGAAATATTGAAAATAATGAAATACTACAATTCAAAATCATTGAATCCCCTGAGCCTTTTTCAAGTAAATCGAGTTCTTTCTCAGATATTTCATAAATTTTCAAAGAGTCTAGCCTAGCTCTTCTTACTCCTATAGAATCTTGTTGTTCAGCCATCAATTACATATTTTTTTTAAACCATTCGCTTTTACCTCTAGTATTACTCCATGCAGCTTCTACTCCCGATTTTACAACGAAGATTCTTCCATTATTTCCTTTGAATTGTAACAAATCATCTCTAAGTTGGATAGCTTTAATATCGATAGTGGTAACAGCAAAGGAATTATCTGTTATTCTAGCCCAGGTTTTATAAGATTTAATATATTCAATTAGTGCATTTTCATCTCCATCGGAATCTAATTGATATATCACTATATATGTTCTTTTCATTGTAAAATATCCTTTATAATTTTGAAGTTTATGATAAATTGTTTTTGTTATTATAGTTTTTAATTTCGTCTATTAGTTTCTGTTGTATTTTTTGTTTTTCTTGAATTACAGATGCTTCTAATAAAGTACTTAAAGGAGCAATTAAACCTGTAGCAGTTATTATTTCATTATCAATAATGTTATTTTGATTTAAAAAATTAAATATTATTTTTTTACATTCCGAAATTAATTTTGAGGTGTAATCCCCGAAAGATAATAATATGCTATTTTTTAGTTTTTGAATCTCATCTGTCTCAAGATTTATATAGTTTTCAAAATTTTTTTCAAAATAAAGTTTAAAACTTTCAAGTATTTTTTGATAGTCTAAATGTTGTTCCAAATTTTGCATGTTTTTTATTGTAAAAATACAGAAAATTGTTTACCCTACCGTCGGTGTATCCTCCTCCTTCAAAATCTTTTTCTCTTTCATGGCGACCATCATTCTTTCGCATTTGTATTCTTCCCAGTTGAATTGATTGAGGAAATCGAGGGCGGCAACAAATCCGGCGTTGAAGAGCTGTTCTTTTTCTTCTCTTTTCATAAAGAAATTAAGCCAGTTGCTGGTTCCACAGTTGACGGTTTTAATGCTGTAAAGATTGTAGAATGAGTTTTTGGTAAGGAAAGATTTGTCGTTGAAGCCACGTAAAGTATCAATAATATGTCCGGCGTAGGAGAGGGGAGTCTTCATGATTTGTTGGCTGGTTTTTCCTTTTTCATTCTGTATGGCAGAATCGCTTGTAAGCTGTACACCGAATAGTGGAAGTCTCGAATAAAAAATATCGTTCATGTGAAAAACATCAATCGGGAAATTGGAAATACTTCCGCCATCGATAAAGATTCCGACAGGATAAATGTTTTCTTTCGTGGTGTTCATCCAGAATTTCCATGCGTATTTTACAGAATCGTCGTCTTTATTGATAAGCTTTTGCATCGGTTCAAAAAAGAACGGAACTGACATTGAAGCCCTTACAAATTCTGCCGGACTGATGTGTTTTAGCTCTTCTTCAGACCAATAGAGATTTGCCATAGTGGGAAGTTCAACTTTTATCTTAGCGTTAATGTCGGTGGTCACAACGATATATTCAGATTTGAGCTGATAAAACGGATTGTTTTTGTAATAATCGTTGTTTTCCATGCTTTCAAAATAAATTCGGTATCGCGTTTCATCAATATGTTCCAGATTATTCATTTTGATTTCTTCAATTCCGTTCAGAGCGTTGGTGTAAAATTCCATGCCGTTTCCGTAACGGTAATTGAGATTCAGTTTCTCTTCTTTCTGAATGAATTTTTTGTTGAGTTCAGCCACGGTTTTGATTCCAAAATCATCGAGCACTTTTTTCATTGTGTCTTCAAATGCATTTCCAGGATTCAGTCCGCTGTTGCTTTTGGTGAAATTCAGGTAAAGCTTTTTAAGAATTAAGATTAAAATAATCAAAGGAACCAAAGGAATCAGAAAGTAAAGCTTGGCTTCCCGAATGGTTTCAGACGAAAGAACAAACGGTAAACTGACCAAACCAACCACCAGAATAATTAAAATAATCAAATTGATTTTAAAGAAATTCTTATTGTTGAGCATCGCATGAATGGTCGTTTTTACATAGTTTTTACCATCCATAAAATCAGCAAAATTCCAGTTGAACAATATTTCTTTAATGACCTCGCTTTTAGCTTCTTCTTTGGTTTTGCAGGCAGCAATCAGCATGGTGTTTATCGCTCCTGCGCTGGTTCCTGCAACTTTCAGAAAACGGATACCGAAAATTTCCAGTCCGTAAAGATAACCGACCAATGCACTTCCCCAAACTCCTCCTCCTTCCTGCACAAATTCTACATATTGGTTTCCTTTAGTATCCAGAAGATCAGAAAATTCTCTTTTTGAAATATTTTCATGCAGTGCTTTCAGCTTTTCTTTGGATTCCTGAGAAAGTAAGTCTTCACCAAGAATTTTTTGGAGGGTTTCGGGTTTCATAATTTTGGTTTGGTGTTTTTATTTAGCGTTTAGAGTTTTTGAAATATTCTCTAAATTCTATGCTCACTTTGTCATTCTGTCGGAATCTAAACAGTAATTTTATACTCTGCTGAGATTTCTGCGTATGACAAAACTATCTATCTGCTCAGACTTACCATTGCTTTCTCCGGGCATAAATAAAAGTACAGATGACAATCACTCCCATTACGCCTAATGTATAAAAGTATCCTTGTTTTGTATGCAGTTCGGGCATATTGTCGAAATTCATTCCGTATAAACCAGCAATAAATGTAATAGGTAAAAAGTAAACTGAATATATTGCCAAAACCTTCATCACCTGATTGGCCTTCTGATCAGATAATGCCAAAAACATTGAAATTAAGTTGGTAATCTGGATATTGAGGTGGTCGAAATCGGCAACCACATCTTTATGTTTATCTTTTAAATCTACAAACTCCGAATCCGGGAGATTGAGCAATTTAAATTTATCAACAGCATCGGTAGAGATTGTTAAAACCCTTGAATTCAAGCCTGATTTTCTTTTCAGTTTATACAGCCTCCGAATTTGATTTGTATGATTGGTGTTTTTAAGGAAAATTTCGTTTTCGATATTATCCATCGTTTCAAATAAACTCAGAGATTCATCATCAAAGCTTTTCATGATAACTAAAGCTATTTTTAAAGCTATTTTTTCCGGGGAGCAAACTTCTTCACGTAGCGAAAGTTCATTTTTTGTTTCAGAAATACTTTTAGCCTTCATTCTGTGAACGGTGATAATCGTATTATTCAAAAGAAAAATTCCTATTTTAGTACTGATATCACTTATCGTGTTGAGGTTTTTTCTTTCCAGCTCTGTACTTTCACGCAAGAGGAAAAATTTCACGTTTCCGTCGGCTTCATATTTGGGTAAGTGATTGGGATCTAGTGTATCTTCCAAAAGAAGGTTGTTGATTTCGTAGCGTTCGTGAAGGTATTTCATATCTTCTTCGGTAGGCGCTTCCACGTCTATCCATTCGCATCCCGAATCTCTGTAAATTGTATCAATAGGCATAAAGTAAATTTACTGTTAAATTTGAAATTGGATGTATTAAATAAATTTTATCTTTACCAAAATTAGAAAAAACTATATGATTAAAAGTACAATCAAAGGAATCGGATTTCATGTTCCGGATCATGTGGTCACCAATGATGATTTGGCAAAATTAATGACCACCAATGATGAATGGATTACAGAAAGAACGGGAATTAAAGAAAGAAGACACAGAATCAACAGGAATGATGCTCAGGAAACGACAGCATATCTTGGTTTTAAAGCTTCAGAAAAAGCAATTCAACACGCTGGTTTAACAGCAAAAGATATCGATTATATTGTTTTTGCAACGCTTTCACCGGATTATTATTTTCCGGGATGTGGAGTTTTGCTTCAGGATATGTTGGGTTGTGATACTATCGGAGCTTTGGATGTGAGAAATCAGTGTTCAGGTTTTGTGTATGCAATGAGCGTTGCCAATGCTTTTATAAAATCCGGAACGTATAAAAATATTTTGGTTGTAGGTGCTGAAGTGCATTCTTTCGGTCTTGATTTTTCTGATGAAGGAAGAGGTGTTTCTGTAATTTTTGGTGACGGAGCAGGAGCAATTGTCCTTTCTGCAACAGAGGATGAAAATGCAGGTGATATTTTAGCAATGAATATGCATTCTGAAGGAAAATATGCCGATGAATTATGTACACAGTTTCCGGGTTCAAAATACGGATGGAGCGACAGAATGAGAAAAGAACCTGAAAATGTGACCAGTAAAGAAGTTTATCCAATCATGAACGGAAATTTTGTTTTCAAACATGCGGTGACAAGATTTCCTGAAACGATGCAGGAAGCTTTAGACAAAGCAGGAAAGACGATTGATGATTTGGATATGTTTATTCCGCATCAGGCAAATTTGAGAATTGCTCAGTTTGTTCAGCAGAAATTTGGGTTACCGGACGAAAAAATTCATAATAATATTCATAAATACGGAAATACAACAGCAGCTTCTATTCCGATTGCTTTAAATGAAGCCATTGAATTAGGCAAGATTAAAAGAGGAGACCTGGTTCTTCTTTCAGCTTTCGGAAGTGGTTTTACCTGGGGAAGTATTTTGTTTGAGTATTAAAACTTCTTTTTACAGAATGAAATTCAAAGTGTGTCACTCGAGTAGATTTTTGAAGAAAAACGTATCAAGAAATTTTTCAGTTAAGAGTTCTCGATACGCTTCGCTACTCGAACTGACGTAACTCAAAACTAAGTAAATAAACAAAAAGTCCGCTGAAATCAATTTCCAGCGGACTTTCTTATGTTTTAAATTAAAGTTTAGAGAGACTTCAATAATTTTTCTGTGTCTGCAGTATCTTCACCTGCTGCTTTTCCTAGTTCAAGAGATTTTTCTGCCCAGATTTTAGCATTTTTCTTATCCCCAACTTTGTTGTAAAGATTAGCTAAAGTATCTGTATTAGCAAAGTTTTCACTTTTCTTTACAGATTCTTGTGCCCATTTTACAGCCGTTTCCAAAGAAGCTTTAGTGGTAACGTTTTCAAAGAAATTCCAAGCTAAAGAGTTTAATTCTTCAGAAGATGCAGCTGAATAATCTTTATACAACTCTAAATTTATTTTCTCATACGTTGCAAAATCTTTGTCTTTTAAAGCTCTGCTTGATTTTACTCTTTTCAAAAGTTTCTCAGAATCTTCTTTAGTCATGAATTTCTGCGTTTCTGTAAGGAAGTAAGCTTCGTCCAGTTTTTTAGTTGTAGCGTCATAAGCTTTCGCCATTACAGCATTTACTTTTACATTTTTATCGATTGAGGCATACTGCTTTTCAGGAATGATTTTCATGATATCAGCTTTTCTCTCAGTGAAAATTCTGTAAGGAGCATCTTCTGTATTTTTCATTGCCTGAAAAAGAAGACCCAAATTTTCTTGGTTAAATTCAGGTTTTGCAGCAAAATACTGCTCGATAACTTTGTTGGAGAAAACTGCATCATTATACATTGTAAGATTTGCAAGATTTAATAAAAATGCGGGATCTTTTTCTCCTTTCTCGAATTTTTGTTTTAAAGCAGCCAGTCTTTTGTTCGGATCTCCTGCATCCATCGCAAACTGGATGAAATCTTTTTCCTCCACATAACCAATAGTTCTGTGAACTTCCTCTCCATCTCCGTTGATGAAAAGATAAGTTGGGAAAACTTTTACATTGAATTTTTTTGCCAATTCAATTCCTTCGCCTTTTTCCATGTCGATTTTTGCATTCACAAAATTCTTATTGTAATAATCTCCAACAGGTTTTAGCGGGAAAATATTTTTTACCATTAGTTTACACGGTCCGCACCACACTGCATAAGCGTCAATAAAAACAAGTTTGTTTTCTTTTTTTGCTTTCGCTAAAATAGTTTTGAAGTTGCTGCCTTCTTCAAATTTGATTCCTTGTGCAAATGCAAGTGCTGCAAAGAAAAGGAATGATAATATTGCTGTTTTTTTCATATAATAAATACGTATTGTTTTTATTTTTTATATTAAATCGCACAGTAGATTATGTTTGCAAGATCAGGGCGATTTTATGATTTTTTATTGGATACAAATGTAATAATTATGTTAAATAATTTTTCTCTTTTTAATGAAAATAAGAATGATGTTTTGAAAATTTTTCAAAAATAAAATCCGTAGCTAATTTCTACGGATTGTTTTATTATCTGGAACCTCCAACTTTCGTATTGGGTTTGTTTTCTTTACTGCCATAATCTGTTGGTGATGCAGCGGTGTCTTTCAGTGCTTTCGGAGTATCTTTTTCCGCTGTAGTAGGTTCAGAATTTGCTGCTGCAGAATCTCCGAGATGATTTCTTAAAGAATCTTTGTTGTGTTCGGCTTTAAATTCTTCTCTGTTTTCTTTTTTGTCGGCACAGCTTCCTAGAGTCATTAAAGCCAAAACAGCTCCTATTCCTAATTTTTTCATAGTTAAAATATATTTATTGGTTAATCAAATATAAAAAATCTGCCGAAATTTTCAGCAGATTTAATTTTGAGTTAAATTTCCTGTTTTTATCTTACAGGAGCATTGACTGTATCAACAGGCATTTTCATTGTATCCGGATTTTGCACTGGTGTTGAATTTGTCATTGAAGTAGTATCAACTGCTACGTTCATAGAATCTTTCTCAGATGACATTTGCGGTTCTTTTGATCCACAACTTGCCGTGACTAAGCCTATCAAAAAGGCTGATAACATTAATTTTTTCATAATATTTATTTTTATGGTGTTTAAATTCATAGCCAATTATCATTCCAAAAAGTGTGAACTTTATATTAAATTTAAGTAAAGTTTGTTAAAAAACGTTTTATATTACTAAAAGTCGTAGAACTACGACATGAAATCGTAGAATTACTACAAATTTTGAAATAGTTGTTTTGATTTGAAAAAAGTAGATTTCTTGGTTTTATCTTTGAAGTACAAAAATCACAAAATACCAACGAATAAAATTTACAGATCATGGCAGCAAATTCAAGAGGAATCTTAAAATTTAATGGCAGCGAAGGACAGAAATTGTTAAAGCTGAATTACAGTGTTTCAAGGTCAACCGATGTTTCGGGTAGAGTAGCATCAGATCCTTCTAATGCGTTGATTAAATTAACAATCGAGGCAACAGAAAAATCTGACATCCTTGAAACTTTGTTAAACGGAAAATACAAACCGACTTCAGGTGAAATTACTTTCAATAAATCCCATGAAGAAGGAACTCTTATTACCTTGAATTGGGAAAACGGGTATGTCATTCAGCATGAAGTAGACTTTGACGCAGTTGATGAAAATTCAATGTTAATAAGCTTTGTCATAAGTGCAGAAAAAATCAATTACGGAAATGCAGCATACGAAGGACTTTGGCCATATAGCTAAAATCTTTCGGTTCAGAAGGGTTTATTAGGATTCACGAGACTGTCTTTATAAGACGGTCTTTTTGCCTTGAACGTACATTAAAATAATATTTAAAGCATATTATATTTTTATAGAGAAAAAGTTCTCATCTGAATAAAATTTAATAACTTTAAGCCACCACACAATCACAAAAATATGAATACCTCAACTAAAAATGGAGGTTCCGTTTTCCGTCCATCCCAAAATGCGGCAGGAATCTCAGAGAATCATCAT
>NZ_JAOVZV010000029.1 GCF_026460945.1 Chryseobacterium luquanense | reverse complement strand
TTCCCATAGCCCCGATCGAAACGACATCCTTTTGTGATGAGGAACGATGAGCAAAAGATACAGTGGAGAGCGGGATAAAGCTCACAAAAATAATACCTCAGAAATTTCTGAGGTAATAGTTATTATATAATAGGTAAGTTATTGAAAATTCTGAGGTAAAGAAATATTGTTTTTTTTCATATACTCTACCAACTCATTGTATTTATCCTCGTAATCATTATTGCCGCATTTATGAGAAATACTGCAAATATCAGACGGTTTTATATTAAGAATGTCAGAAATTTTTGTGAGAATATCAAGATTGATTTTTACTTTGGAGTTTTCGATATCTGAATAGGCTTTCTGTGAAATTCCCATTTCAAACGCCATATATTCTTGAGTGAAATCCTTGTCACGTCTTATTTTTCTGATATTTTGTCCACAAATCTTCATCTCACAATTGCTTTAGTAGTTTTTGGTATATTTTAGAAGTATATCTAATAGCCTCACACAAAGTTAGTAAATACCTTTGTCAAAACATTACACACGCAGCATGATATTTATTTTTGGGTAAACAAAACCTTTATTAAAGGGAGATTCAACGAAAAGTATTGTTCGCTGCAAGACACAAGACTTATGGAGACGCAAAAATTTCATTATGACAATAATATTGTCAGAGCATTCCTCTATGCGACTATCGTATTTGGAATTATAGGATTTATTTTAGGCTTAACGGCCGCCTTGATGCTTTTTTATCCTGAATTGCCAGAATTTTTATTCGGAACTGATGATACTACCATCCAAAGTTTAAGAAGCGGAAACATTCAGGGATTGATTAATTCTCAGGGAGCTTTAGGTTTCGGAAGAATCAGAATGCTTCATACGAGTGCGGTAATTTTTGCCTTTGTGTGTAATTCATTTTTCTGCGGTGCTTATTACAGTATGCAGAGACTTTTGAAAACCAGAATGTACAGCGATACTTTATCATGGATTCACTTTTGGACATGGCAAATTATGATTATTGCGGTTGTTGTTACTTTTTTAATGGGAATCAACACTTCAAAAGAATATGCAGAGCACGAATGGCCGATTGATATTTTAATCACTTTCTCATGGGTAATTTTCGGAATCAATATGTTTGGAACGATTGCTAAAAGAAGAGTGCGTCATTTATATGTAGCGATTTGGTTTTACATTGCCACGTGGATTGCAGTTGCGATGCTTCATATATTTAATAATCTTGAAGTTCCATTATCATTTACAAGCTGGAAATCATATTCTGCTTATTCAGGAGTGAAAGATGCATTGGTTCAATGGTGGTATGGTCATAATGCAGTTGCATTTGTATTGACGACACCCGTTTTAGGTCTAATGTATTATTTTATGCCTAAAGCAGCAAACCGACCGGTGTTCTCATATAAATTATCTATCATTCACTTCTGGTCACTGATCTTCGTATATCTTTGGGCAGGACCTCATCATCTTCAATATACTGCTTTACCAGCGTGGGCTCAAGCGGTAGGAACTGGTTTTTCTATTATGCTGATTGCTCCATCTTGGGGTGGAATGCTAAACGGATTGTTAACGTTAAGAGGAGCATGGGATAAAGTAAGAGAGAATCCTATCCTTAAATTCTTTGTTGTTGCTGTAACCTGTTACGGAATGGCAACTTTTGAAGGACCGCTTTTAGCGACAAAATCTTTAAACAAAATTGGACATTATACCGATTGGGTTATTGGTCACGTTCATTTAGGTGCTTTAGGCTGGAATGGTTTCATGGCATTCGGAGTTGTATATTATTTAGTTCCGATTATGTGGAAAACCGAACTTTGGTCTAAAAAATTAGCAAACTGGCATTTTTGGTTGGGAACTTTAGGAATTATTTTCTACGCCGTTCCTATGTATATCGCAGGATTTACCCAAGGTTTAATGTGGAAACAATTTAATCCTGACGGGACTTTATTATGGAAAAACTGGTTAGATACTGTAACAGCTATTATTCCTTACTTTAAATTAAGATTTTTAGGCGGAATATTTTATTTAGGAGGTGGTATTTTAATGGTCGTAAATGTTTATAAAACAATAAAAATTGGATCATTTCAGAAAAATGTTCCCGCAGAAGCTCCGGCTTTAGCCAACGTTGGCTCCGGCAGAAAAGAAGGCGAAGGCGTACATCTATGGCTGGAAAGAACTCCTCATCTATTATCAATATTAGCTTTTGTAGCCATTGCAATCGGTGGATTGGTAGAAATTGTTCCAACACTGACTGTAAAAAGCAATTTACCACAAATATCTGCAGTGAAACCATATTCGCCACTGGAATTGGAAGGACGAGACTTATATATAAGAGAAGGTTGTAATTCTTGTCACTCACAAATGATCAGACCTTTCCGTGATGAAGTTAACAGATTTGACGGTAAAAACGGACAATATTCTAAAGCCGGAGAATTTATTTATGACAGACCATTTTTATGGGGATCAAAAAGAACCGGACCCGATTTACACAGAGAAGGTGATCGAAACCCAGATTCATGGCACTTTAAACACATGTATAATCCGAGAATTACTTCTGCAGGTTCAATTATGCCACGTTTTCCTTGGTTGATTACAAATAAACTTGACCGTTCAAGAATGGTAGATAAAATGTCTTTAATGAAAAACACATTCGATGTTCCTTACACAAAAGCACAAATAGATTCAGCCAATAAATGGGCAGATAATCAGTCACGAGCAATTGTAAAAAGAATTTATGCTGAAGCAACCGATGTAAAAGATCAAATGGATAAAGAGAAAGTTGCACGAGGAAACAGTTTCGTTCCAATGGAACAGAGAGAAATCATCGCAATGATTGCTTACCTGCAAAGATTAGGAACAGATATTAAGACAACAGACGTTAAAACAGCAAGTGTAGATTAATTTTAAACAGTAATTAAAATGAAAAAGAGAACACCTATATCTATATATATTGCAATAACAATAGGAATTACAATATTGGCGTTTGAAATGTTCGCACAAGAGACCAACTATTTTTCAACACCTTTTTTCTGGGCATTGCTGATTATCATTACGATTTTATTGCTCATTATGAATTCTATCGGAGATTTGGTTGAAAATGAAAGATTCAGCAGACTGTCCGAAGAAGAAAAGCAAGAATATATTAGTGATAAAACAACTCCGTATTATCAAAAACTTTGGAACTCAGCTTTTAAAAAGCAATCTCAGGCTGAAGAAAAAGATATTCTGATTGATCATGGTTTCGACGGAATTACAGAATTAGACAATTCTTTACCAAAATGGTGGATCGGACTTTTCTATTTCGGAATCGTTTTCTGCGCTGTCTACATCATCGCATTTGCTTTCACAGATTACGCTCATCCCGATGCAGAATATGACAAGGAAACAAAAATTCAATTAGCTTCCATTGAAGAATATGAAAAAACTGCTCCCGCAATCAATCTGGAAACCGCAAAATACAGCGCTGAATACATCACAGAAGGCGAACAATTATTTAAAACCAATTGTGTAACCTGTCATGCAGAAGGAGGAAAAGGAGGAATTGGCCCCAATCTTACCGATACACACTGGATCAACATCAAAGAAAAAAATTTATTTAAAAATGTTTTCTGGATGCTTGAAAATGGCTCACCCAACAACCCCACCATGCGACCTTTTATCAAAGAAGGAACGATTACCGGAAGAGATGCCGAAAAAATAGCTTCCTATATCTATCACATTAATCAGGAAAAAGCTCCTATAACAGAAAAGCAAGGCGGCGCAGCTCCACAAGGCGAAATCGCAAAGTGGTAAGAATAATTACTCATCTAAATATATAAAACTATGAATTGAATCTCCATCAGATGTATGTCTCGGTTGTAACTCAACTAACATCTGAAAACCTATTCACTTTAAATATTCCATAATATTTAATATCAACCGAGGCATACATCAACACAAAAACCTGTTCTTTGAGCAGGTTTTTGTCGTTTGAAAAAGATACCACATACGCATTAAATTTCCATCATTTACTATGGTTGGCAAACATATTGCTGATTGTTTCCAAACAAAGTCTCTTTCTAAAGACTTTTTTATATAAAATAATCATGGTAAAGCTCATCAAATTTCAAATATTCAAGATATAAGACAGAAAGAAATATCATAAACATCGGTGAAATCACGATTCGCCAGCTTAAAAACGAATTGTATATTTGTCTAAATCACGAAAATTTGAAACTGAAATTCAACACACGAAAAATTCTCAGAGGTATTGTTATTACAATTATCTCTATCATTGTTTTAATTATCCTACTGATTTTAAGTTTAAGACTTCCCGCAGTACAGAATTACGTAAAAGATAAGCTAATTGTTTATTTAGAAAAAAAAATCAAAACAAAAGTAAGTCTCGACAAAGTATATATTGGTTTTCCCAACAGTTTGGTAATGGAAAATTTATATCTGAAAGGTCAGAATATCGACACTCTGTTAGCCGTAAAAAAATTGGACGTAGGTCTGGATATGTGGCAACTGATGAAGTCCAAAGCAGATTTGACGTCGATTGACATGGAAGGAGTCCGCGCCAATGTGGTGAGAAATCCGCAAGGAAAATTTAATTTTGATTATATTATTGATGCTTTCGCAACTTCTGAAAAAGAGGAGACGCCATCAAAACCTTTCATTATTTCATTAGATAAAATTAAATTAAAAGATATTGGGATTACATTTAACGATCAGCAGTCCCGAAATGATATCAAGGTCTATTTTAATTCATTTGATACAAGAGTAAAAACATTTGATCTTCAGAATAACAATTATGCCGTTAATGACATTAATCTTGATGGTTTAAAATTAAAGCTGAAACAGGATCTGGTAGAAGAAGTAGCCAAAAATGTAGAAGAAAAAGTAGATTCTCTGAATCAGAAAAAGCCGATGAAATTGGGCTTGAACGGAATTAAACTGACCAATTTCGATATCGATTACGGCGACGATAATTCAAAGACTTTTGCGAAGGTTTTGTTTAAAGAATTAAGCACAAAAGTAAACAGCATCGACCTTGAGAATAACGATTATAATGTTGGAAATATCTATCTGAGACAGGCAAACATCAACGCTAATTTATTCCTGCCCACAGAAAATGCCAATCCGAAAAAGGATGCTCAGCCTGAAGTTTCTAAAGTATCCGCGAAAGAAAAAGCGATGAAAGTGATTTTAGGAAAACTGCTTTTGGATGATGTGAAAGTGGCATACAACAACACCGCAGTCGCTCCTACCCGATCAGGAATGGATTTTAACCACTTAAATTTTGCTAAATTAAATCTTGACGTCCGCAATTTCAAAATGGAAAACAACGGTTTTGCAGGCTCTGTGAAATCAGCGGAAATTCAGGAAGCACGAGGCTTAAATGTACAGAAATTCAATACCGATTTTGTATATGATGAAAAACAGGCTTATCTGAAAAACCTTTATTTACAGACTCCGAAAACGATCTTAAGAGATGAAGTTGTTTTAAATTATAACTCAATTGAGCAGTTATCTTCCAATTTGGGAGCAGTACAGATTTCAGCCGATATCCGCGATTCTAAAATTGGTTTTTCTGATATCTTAAATTTGGTTCCGACCTTAAGAAATACAGCGCCATTCAATAAATATCCGAATGCAACTTTAAATGTCAACGCATTTATCAGAGGAACGGTGAACGATCTTGCGATTCAGAATCTGAAAGTTTCAGGTTTGGATCAGCTGAAAGTTTTAGCTTCCGGGAAAATCAAAAATGCGATGAATCCGGATCAGTTGTATTATGATCTGAACGTCGCAGAACTCTCTTCATCATCAAAAACAATCTATAATTTAGTTCCGAAGAATACGATTCCAAATAATATTACTTTGCCATCTTTCTTCACGGTTCGTGGGACGGCAAAAGGAACGACTCAACTGGTGGATACTAATTTACGCCTGACTTCCACTTTAGGAAATGCAGCAATTATCGCGAAAGCAGATTTACGCAGAAAAAACAGAGAGACTTTTGATGTGAAAGCCAATCTACAAAGTTTGCAGATTGGAAAACTGATTCAGAATAAAGATTTAGGAAGCATAACCGCGCAAATTAATGCGAAAGGACAAGGTTTTGATCCGAAAACGATGTCTGCGGTTTTGTCGGGCGATGTGAGATCGGCAACTTACAATGGTTATACCTACCAGAACATGAATCTGAAAGGAAAAATCAACCGTGGCGCTTACGATATTGATCTGAACTCAAAAGATCCGAACGCCAATTTACATCTTGCGGCTTCAGGAGTTTTCAACGATAATCCGTCGGTGAAAGTAAATGGAAATATCAACAAATTAGATTTAAACAAACTCGGATTCTACAGCTCGCCAATGATTATTGCAGGAGCGATTGACGGTGATTTTAAAACTTTAGATCCGGATAATCTGAATGGATATTTAAATTTAAAAGATTTCGCAATTTCAGATACAAAGGAAGTTTACCCAATTCAGGAAGTGAATTTACTGGCAGTTTCTACAGCAGATTCCACGCAAATAAAATTCAATTCTCAGATTGCTGATGTTGAACTGAACGGAAAATACAGACTGACGCAGATTTTTGGAGCATTAATGCAGACCATTAATCAGTATTATCAGTTTCAAAAACCGTCGGCTGCACAGAAAGTTGATGCCGGACAGTTTTTCACTTTTAATGCTAAAGTTAAAAATGATGATCTGATCAGAAAATTTGTTCCCGAACTGAAAAGTTTTGAGACCATCAACATCAACGGAAATTACAATGCCGATTCTCAGCAAATCCTTCTGGACGCACAGATTCCGCAGGTTTTATATGGAACCAATACTTTAGAAAATACAAGCTTAAAAATCACCAACGAAAACCAGGCATTACAATACGATTTGAGTGTGGCATCACTGGCCAGCGAAAGTTTTGCTCTGAAAAAAGTCAATATCAACGGTGATGTTGCTGAAAATGTGATCAATTATAACATTACGACGAAAGATGATAAAGATGAAACGCAGTTCCTGATTGCAGGAAATGCGAAATCGATGAACGACATCACTGAAATTTCCTTAAATCCAAACGGTTTAAAACTGAATTATATGGATTGGACGGTTGCTGAAAACAACAAAATTTCCATTTTCAGTCAGGGAATTGTGGCGGATAATTTCACCCTTTCGAATTCGGGAGCAGAAATTTCTTTACAGTCTGAAAGCAGTTCACCAAGCAGTCCGCTGAATGTTTCATTAAAAGATTTTAAGATCGAAACAATCACAGAAATCATTAAAAAAGATTCACTTTTAGCCAAAGGAACCATTAACGGAACCGCTCAGCTGAGAGATTTAACGAAAAATATGACCTTCACTTCAGATATTGATGTGACAGATCTGTTTGTCTTCGGAAGTCCGGTTGGAAATTTAGATATTAAAGTCAATAACCAGTCTGCAAACCTTTTGAATGCTGATATTGCGCTTTCCGGAAACAATAATGATGTGAAAATCTTAGGAAATTACAACACTTCTTCCAGCAGTTTTGATTTAAATCTAAATATGAATCAGCTTCAGATGAAAACATTACAGGGTTTCACGGCAAATGCGATCACAAATACTGAAGGTTATCTTTCCGGAGATCTAAAAATTACCGGAACTACGACTGCACCGAAGATTTTGGGTGATGTAAAAATGAATAATGTCGGATTGATGATTGCTCAAACCGGAAGTGATTTCAGAGGAATTAATGATAAAATTGGTTTTACCAACCGAGGCATTGAGTTTGACGATTTCAAAATTAAAGACAAAGACGGAAATTCTTTAAATATCGACGGACAGGTTCTTACACAGACCTACAGAGATTTTGCTTTCAATCTTGATTTGGATGCTAAAGATTTTAAAGTAGTGAATTCAGAGAAATCCAATGATGCGATGATGTACGGGATCTTAGCGATTGACGCAGCTTTGAAAGTGAGAGGAAATTTAGACTTACCAAAAGTTGACGGAAGACTGGCGGTTTCAGAAACAACTGATTTCACATTTGTACTTCCTCAATCAAGCCCATCTTTGCAGGAAAGAGACGGGATTGTAGAATTTATCGACCAGGATCAGATCGCTTTAAACAAAACCATCACTGCAGATTCTGTAAAAGCTGAAAGCCCGATCAAAGGTTTGGATGTTAATGTAAATATTGAGCTGAGCAAAGAAGCAAAAATGTCGATTGTGATTGACAAAGCGGCCGGAGATTTTGTAAAACTTCAGGGTGAAGCTGATCTGACAGGTGGTATTGATCCATCAGGAAAGGTAACTTTGGTCGGTGTTTATGCTGTTGAGCAGGGAAGTTATGAAATGTCTGTAAGCGTTTTGAAAAGGAAATTTGACATCCAAAAAGGAAGTACAATTACATGGACTGGCGAACCGACTACGGCCAATCTTGATATTACGGCAATTTATAAAACGCAAACCGCACCGATTGATTTGGTGGAACAACAGGTCGATCAGGCAAATCTAAACCAGTATAAACAGAGAATTCCATTCAATACCTTGCTGATTTTGAAAGGTGAATTGTTGAAGCCTGAAATTTCATTCGATATTACGACAGACGAGAAAAATAATGCTGTTTCTTCTGAAGTAACCCAAACGATCGATGGAAAACTGGCACAATTGAGACAGGATCCGAATGAGATGAACAAGCAGGTTTTTGCCTTGCTTCTACTGAACAGATTTATCGGTGAGAATCCTTTTGAGAGCAACTCGGGAGTTTCTGCAGAGACTATGGCGAGACAGAGTGTGAGTAAAATTCTTTCTCAGCAGCTGAATAATTTAGCCGGAGATTTAATCAAAGGAGTTGACCTGAATTTTGATCTGGAATCGACAGAAGATTACTCTACAGGAACACAAAATACGAGAACCGATCTGAATGTTGGTTTAAGCAAAAGATTACTGAACGACCGACTGAAAGTTTCTGTGGGAAGTAATTTTGGTGTGGAAGGTGAAGCAAGACCGGATGAAAACACAACGAATATCGCCGGAGATGTACAGATAGATTACGCCCTTTCAAGAGACGGAAGATATACGCTGCGAGCTTACCGTAAAAATGAATATCAGGTTGCATTGCAAGGACAAATCGTGGAAACGGGACTTGGTTTTGTGATAACGCTAGACTATGATAAATTCAGAGATATTTTCAGAAAATCGAGAAACAACCGTAACCGGGAAGGCGTTCAGAATAAAAGAAATAAGGATAAAGAGGTCGTAGAATTCAAATAATTTTTCACTGTTAAACTTGGACAAACGTTTAAAAAACAATTTATCCAAAACAGAATTTTAAAAAATTGACCTTTGAAAAGACAAGTATTAAAACATGAAAAACAAACTCAATATATACTGTAAATATTTTTTGGTTTCAGGAATGACTGCGACAATAGTTTCCTGCAGCAACACCAAATTTCTAAAAGACGGCCAGCTTCTCTACACCGGAGCGGAAGTAAAAATAGAAAGTGATTCGCTGACCAAGAAGGAAAAATCTGCGCTGGAATCTGCTTTAGAAGAAAATCTTACTCCGAAACCGAACTCCTCTTTTTTAGGTTTAAGGCCAAAACTTTACGCTTACAATGCTACCAAAGAACCCAAAAAGGAAAAAGGTTTAAGATACTGGCTGAAATATAAATTCGGAGAAGAGCCTGTTTTATTGGGCGATGTTGACCGTGAATTTAATAAAGATATTATCGTTAATTATTCCGAGAATAAAGGATATTTTAATGCTAAAGCGAAGTACGATACTGTTTCAAAAAATAAGAAAGCGCAGGTGATTTACACGTTGAATCCTGGTGGAAGATATTTAATCAGCAATGTAAAATTCCCGGCCGATTCAAGTCTGATCAATAGCGAAATTCAGATTTTAAAGGAGAAAACATTACTGAAAGCCGGAAATCCTTTTGACCTTGATGTTATAAAAGCGGAAAGACAGAGAATTGATGATGGTTTGAAAGATAAAGGTTTCTATTACTTTAATCCTGACAACATAATCGTTCAGGCCGACAGTACCGTCAGCAAAAATCATAAGGTAGAGATGATTGTCAAGTTGAAAGACAACACTCCGAAACTTGCGACCGAGCAGTTTACCATTGATAAAGTGGTGGTTTTCCCGAATTATAATCTTCGTGACGCGAAAAGAGGATTGTACAATATTCCGATGAGTGAAGATTCTTTAAAAGGATACGAGTACAATGATATTTATGTCGTAGATCCAAAAAAGAAATTCAAACCAAGAATGTTTGACCGTGCTTTGTATTTTGACAAGGGAGATATTTACAACCGAAAAGATCATAATTTATCGCTTAACCGACTGATCAGTTTGGGTGTTTTTAAATTTGTGAAAAATGAATTTGTGGTTTCAGATTCTTTAAATCATAAGTTTGATGCATATTATGTTTTAACACCGAGAGAACTTCAGTCATTACGTCTTGAAGCTTTGGGAAGAACCAATTCTGCCAATTACGCTGGTAGTGAACTGAATTTAAACTGGACTCAGAGAAATTTCTTCCGTGGAGCAGAACAGTTCAAAGCATCCGTTTATGGCGCTTTTGATGTTCAGATCGGCGGTCCTGCGGAGGCTGAAAACATTTTCAGAGCGGGAGCCAATGCACAGCTTTCGATTCCGAGAATTGTGGCGCCATTTAGATTTAATTCTTCGAGTGCCTTTGTTCCGAGAACCAATATTAAACTGGGATATGAGTTTCAAAACCGAACGACTTTATATTCTTTGAATACTTTTAATGCTACTTTCGGTTATCAGTGGAAAGAAAATGTGAGAAAGGAACATGAACTTAATGTAATTGATGTTTCACTGATTCGGCCAGCTGATGTTACTCCAAAATTCCTACTACAGTCTGCAGATAATCCGTATTTAAGGAGAATTACAGAACAGCAGTTAATTTTTGGCCCTACTTATTCTTATACCTACTCTACCACGATGCTTCCTCAGAAAAACACATTCTACTACAAAGGAATGCTTGATTTGGCAGGAAATATTACAGGTCTCGTTACGGGTGCCAACGTGAAAGAAGGAAAAGAAAAAAATATTTTTGGAGTTCCTTTTAGTCAGTATGCTAAGATAGAAAACGATGTTCGTTTCTATCATAAGTTTACGGAAAAGACTTCATTAGCTACACGATTCATTGCAGGGGTCGCTCTTCCGTATGGAAACTCAGAACATATTCCTTTTTCAAGACAGTTCTTTGTGGGAGGAAGTAACAGTATAAGGGCTTTCAGAGCGAGAACATTAGGACCCGGAAGTTATGATCCAAGGATTGGAGAATCTACCAGAGCCAACTTTGATCAGGCAGGTGACGTGAAATTAGAACTTAATGCAGAATACAGAGCTAATTTATATAAATTTTTAAATGTTGCGGCATTCGTGGACGCCGGAAATATCTGGTTGATCAATGATGAATTTAATGATGCGGGAGAGAACACAAGACCAGGTGGGAAATTCTCAAAAGATTTTCTCAGCGAAATTGCAGTTGGAGCAGGAGTCGGATTGAGATTAGACTTTTCAATTTTAATTTTAAGACTTGACTTGGCAATGCCATTGAGAGTTCCTTATTATGAAAAAGGCGACCGGTGGGTTTTAGACAGAGTGAAATTTGGCGAAGGAAGCTGGAGAAGAGACAATTTAATTTTAAATATTGCGATTGGATATCCATTCTAAGATGCATTTGGCTGATGGCAATTGGCTTTTGGCTTTTAGCTATCAATTACACATATTTCAATCAATAATTTTTTTTTCTCAATAGGAACGGGCTTTAGCCCGTTTTTGTTTTATACTAAGCATGGCTTTAGCCAAAACTTATATATGATAATATTTTAATTAAAAAATCAGGTAAATTATTTGACTTTATATCCTGAAAATTACTTTAAGGAATAATCTTTGTGTTAAATCCTGCAACAGCAACATTCCTTTCATATTGAAGATGATATTGCTTAATCATTCAATTAAATCACTCAAATTAATATTCTTACCATGCTAAAAGAACTAAAATTTTTCTGGGAAACCGTCAAAGAAACATTTACTGAGTACAACAGCTCTTCTGCTTCCAATGATTCAGCGAGTTTGGCATATTATGCTATTTTTTCAATTCCTGGACTATTAATTATTATTATTTGGCTTGCAGGATACGTCTTCGGTGAAGAAGCGATACGTGGACAAATCAGTTCACAGATCAGTGGATTGATGGGTCAGGATGTTGCCAAAAGTATTCAGGATATGATTGCCGGAGCATTGATTGATAAGGAAAATATATTTATGAAAATCGTAGGAATCGGATCATTGATTTATGGTTCCACCACCCTGTTTTTTCAATTGCAGAAATCTTTGAATAATCTTTGGGATGTAGAAGCCGCACCAAAAAAAGCTTTAATTAAATTTCTTTTAGACCGAGCCAACTCATTGGGAATGATTCTGATTTTAGGATTTTTACTGATGATTACCATGGTTCTATCTTCCTTAATCGGGCTTTTTAATAATTTCATTACCACTTATTTCGGGCTTGAAACCTATATTATTGTAGAAATTATCAATTTCAGCATTGGCTTTTTAATTATTGTTGTGCTTTTCGCATTAATGTTTAAAGTACTTCCCGATGTAGAAATCAGCTGGAAATCAGTTTGGAAAGGTGCGCTATTGACCGCAGGATTATTTACTTTAGGTAAATTTTTATTGAGTCTTTATTTTGGTCAGTTCAAACCTACCTCAGCTTTCGGAACTGCAGGAACCGTGATTTTAATTATGATGTGGATTAATTATTCGTGTATGCTGGTCTTCTTCGGAGCCGAATTCACCAAGGTTTACACATTAAGAAAAGGCTACAGAATTGTTCCTTCAAAACACGCCAAATGGAGCAGTGCAAAATTATACAGAGAAAGTCAGTTAAAAAATGAAGCCTCTCAGGTTTAAATACAAAAAAGCCTCTTAGAAATTTCTGAGAGGCTTTCGTTTTACATTCTGTTGACAGTTCCTATTCCTAGAAGTGACAGAGATTTTTTTATTGTTTGCGCTGTGAGATTGGATAAATTCAAACGAAATTGTTTTAATTTCTCATCTTCAAGCTTTAAAATTATATTGCTTTGATAGAATGAATTGTAGGATTTCACTAAATCATAAAGATAATTTGCAACTAAAGCCGGACTCAATAATTCAGCTGCCTTTTCAACAACAGATTTATAATTTGCCAACTGCATAATTAATTCTTTTTCATGTTGATTTAAACCTACCTCAGCAATTTCTCTATTCAAATAATTTGCCTTCGTCAATAAAGACTGAGTTCTTGCATAAGTGTAAAGAATAAAAGGACCTGTATTTCCATTAAAATCAATACTTTCTTCAGGATTGAAAAGCATTTTCTTTTTCGGGTCAACTTTCAGCATAAAATATTTCAATGCAGCCTGACCAATAATCTCATACGAAGTTTCTTTTTCTACGTCACTAAGACCTTCTAATCTGCCTTGCTCGATTGCTTTTAATTCTGCTTCATTATGCATTTCCTGCATCAGTTCATCTGCATCTACAACAGTTCCTTCACGCGACTTCATTTTCCCATTTGGTAGTTCGACCATCCCATAAGATAAATGGAACAACTGATCTGCCCATTCATAGCCTAATTTTTTCAAGACTTTAAACAAAACCTGAAAATGATAATCCTGTTCGTTTCCTACGGTATAAATTAATTTCTGAAGATTATTTTCTTTAAAACGTTCAACCGCTGTACCCAGATCCTGCGTCATATACACAGAAGTTCCGTCTGAACGAAGCAAAAGTTTCTGATCTAAACCTTCATTCGTCAAATCACACCAAACCGATCCGTCTTCTTTCTGATACAAAACTCCTTTATCTAAACCTTCCTGAATAAGATCTTTTCCTAAAATATAGGTATTGCTTTCATATTGAATCTGATCGAAATCTACGCCAAGTCTTTTATACGTTTCACCGAAACCTTTGTAAACCCATGAGTTCATTTCGTTCCAAAGATTTCTCACTTTTTCGTCGCCGTTTTCCCAATCGAGAAGCATTTGTTGAGCTTCTTTCATCAACGGTGCATCTTTTTTAGCCTGATCTTCAGAAATACCCTGCTCTACTAAAGCTGCAATTTCTTTTTTATATTCCTGATCAAATTTCACGTAATAATTTCCTACAAACTTATCTCCCTTCACATGATTCGTTTCCGGAGTTTCGCCTTTACCAAATTTCTCCCAGGCCAACATCGATTTACAGATATGAATTCCTCTATCATTGATAATCTGAGCTTTCAATACATCATAACCCGCTTCTTCAAGAATCTGAGCCACAGAAAATCCTAATAAATTATTTCTGACATGCCCTAAGTGAAGCGGCTTGTTGGTATTCGGCGAAGAATACTCTACCATCACAGTTGCATTTTTCTTTTCAATTGTTGCAAAACCTTCTGTAACCGATTTAAACTGGTCTACAAAAAATTGATTCTTAACTTTTACATTTAAAAATCCTTTTACAACGTTAAAACTTACCAGCAATTCGGTTTGAGTCGTTAAAGCGTCACCCAATTCTACCCCGATACTTTCAGGATTTTTCTTCAATTGCTTAACCAAAGGAAAAGTTACAATCGTAAAATCTCCTTCAAACTCAGTTTTATTCTCCTGAATTTCCAGTTTTATATCTTTTAACTGATAGACGTTAAGAATAACTTCTTCCAGTTTCTGTTCTATGATATCTTTAATATTCATTATTCTAATTTGAAGTACAAATATACGGAAATAAAAAAACCGCACTAAAGCGGTTTTTGATATGAATGTTAAAATAGATTTGGGTTAATTGATGTCCCAGAAAAGCTTTGTAGTTAGCTTATCTCCTCCTATTGCTGAAGACGCAGATGTCCAATTAGCACCATTTACAGTTTGCTCATTAATAGGATATGTTAATCTTGTAGGAACTTTTCCATCGGCTGCTGGAGTTGCATTTGGAGCAGTTAGAGTTGGATAGTCTAATCTTCTATAGAAATTCCAAGATTCAAAACCTCTGTTGTACATTGCTATCCAAGCTTGCTCGCCAATTCGCTGT
The DNA here is from genome assembly GCF_026460945.1 of Chryseobacterium luquanense. Lineage (GTDB taxonomy): Bacteria > Bacteroidota > Bacteroidia > Flavobacteriales > Weeksellaceae > Chryseobacterium > Chryseobacterium luquanense. The sequence goes on along the minus strand of NZ_JAOVZV010000029.1, from coordinate 41,610 downwards.
TTCCAATTCGCTGCTGAATAAGCGACGTTAGGACTAGTAAGATAAGTAGCAATATCTGCAGAATTTATTCCCCAATATTGCATAGAGGCTCTAATAGCATTTTCATAATAAACTTGTGCTGGACTGGCCAAACTGTATCCTCTTGCAGCACCTTCTGCTAAATAAAAATTAATTTCAGCTGCATCAAATAAAACTCCTGGTTCATTTGGAGAAAGTAACCCTTCTCCGATACTGGAGTTTTCATCATAGATATTTGCCAACCCTACTACTCCTCCTACATATGTTCCATCAGACATCGCCTCAAAATAAGATGCTCTACGGGGATCATTTAGTGAATTCATTGAATTTACAATACCTTCTTCTGCAATAAAGTCTTGTCTTCCGCTCGCAATAACTTCTGCATATATTCTGTTAAAATTAGGCGATGTGCTATCATACTGAAATAAGGTATTTCCAGAATTAGCAGTTATAACTCCTGCATTCGCTGCAGATTCTACTGTTTGTTTAGCCAAAGTAGGATTTACATCCGCCAAATTAATTCCTATTTTAAGTTTTAGACTGTTTGCAAACGTAATCCAGCCAGAAACATTACCATTATAAAAATTATCTCCAGAAGTAAAACTAGGATAGCCGGAATCTAAAGTTGAAAGAATAACATTTAATCTACTTACAAGATCTTCATAAATTGTTTTAGCATCGTCATATTTCGGAAGAACAATAGTTTCTGGTTTTAATGCCTGAGAATATGGGACATTTCCAAAACTATCAACTAAAACCTGATAAGTATATATTTCAACCAAATTGACGATTGCTAATTTATTTGCCTGTTGTTTTTGCCAAACCTGTTCAGTCATTGCTGTAGGCTTTGTTTCTTTAGCAATTCCTTTTTTGGCTTCATCAAGATTCCCTAAAACATCAGTATATAATGCAAGCCACATATTGTCTGGTACTCTCCTCGTTCCCGTAAAAATAAATCTTGCATCATTTCTATATGTTGTACTTGCAAGATAGTGTTGCATAAATCTAAAAACATTTAGGTTTACACTCGGTGTTATCATTTGATCAGTAAGTTCCTTTTGAGCATTAGTAAAAAGCACCTCTGCAGAAACAACATATGGCTGACTTTGATTATTATTGAAATCTTCATCTCCATTGACACAACTTGTCAAAAATAAAGATCCTATAGTTAGTATTGAAAATATCTTTTTCATTTTAATTTCTTTTTAGAAGTCTAATTTAACATTGAATGAATAAATGCGTGTAGTAGGCATAACCCCTGATTGGTAACCTTGGATATTTCCTGAAGATGTTCCAGCTTCAGGATCTGCATCAGGTAGATTTTTGTGAATAATCCATAGATTTTGTCCCATTAAGCTAAAGGTCATCCCTTTAATAAAGGTATTTCTTAGCAAATCTGTCGGTAGTGAATATGAAATTTTTGCCTCTCTAAGTTTCACATAAGAAGCATCATAAATAAACGCCTCTTGTGGAAGACCTGCATCAGTTCCGAACGCTCCACCGGCTGTTGAAGCATCAATTCTAATGTCATTTGGAGTTCCGTCCTGTTTTACACCAGAAAGAATCACACCACCACCATCTGTAAGGCTATTTCTAATAGGATTACCTAAATCGTTTAATCCTGCTGTATATCCATAGAGCCCCGTATATCCTCCATAAGATTGGTCAAGGGAATAAACACTTCCTCCTTTTTTCACATCAATTAAGAAACCTAATGAGAAATTTTTATATCTGAAAGTATTGTAAACACCACCCATCCATTCGGGCTGAATATTTCCTAAAACTCTGTCGGAAGCAACTAAATAATAACCATCTTCATCAACGACCTTATTTCCATTTGCATCATATACAAAACCAGTACCTCTGAATGTACCATAAGCTTCACCTACTGTAGCATTCAACGTTGTTTCCTGAAAGCTTGCAAGTTGCAAATTTTGTCGTCCCTGGCTTAAAGCTTTTACTATATTCTTATTTTTAGACCAATTTAAATTGATATCCCATTGAAAATTATCACTTTTTATGGGCACAACGGTTAGAGCTACTTCAACTCCCTTATTTTCTGTTTCACCAGCATTTATTAAAGAAAAGCTGTACTTAGTTGAAGGAGACTGAGGAACGCTAAATAGTAAATCTTGAGTATTTGTTTTATATAAAGATACATCTAGAGAAACTCTTCTTTTAAACATCGAAGTCTCCAAACCAACTTCCCAGCTCTTTTGTCTTTCTGGTTTTAAGCTTTCAAAATCAACATATGTTGTGCTGATATCTGCCATAGGAATCCCATTTACAGTTCCTCTATTACCATAGAAACCAGGTCTTCCAAATGCCATATCATTACCTACTTCGGCATAGCTTAATCTTACTTTACCAAAATTTAACCAATTAGATTTAAAAAGTTCTGAAAAGACAAAACTCGAACCTAAGGAATAATATGTATAATTTCTGTTTGATTTTGGCAATGCACTCGATGTATCGTTACGAACGGTTCCTTCTAAGTATAAAAAACGATCATAATCAAAAGATGCCTGTGCATAAACACCTGCTTTTTGACCTCTGATATTATTTTCAACAAGTGGAAAACTTGCTCTCGAGTTAGAAACCGTATATAAGTCCGGAATAATTAAACCTCCAGTTGTAGAGTTTTCAGTACCACGAGCGTGTTGATCCATAAATTGCCCACCCGCTACAAATTGAGCATTAAATTTATCAGACAGACTCAAACTATATCGACCGATTAAATCATACGTCTGTCTCATGATAGTATCATCAAATACCCAATATCCAGAAGTTTCATCAGCTTGTGCTAGACCAAATTCTTCTGCATGGCTACCTAGTGCTTTCCTGATTTCCTGTTTACTACTTGTATAATCAATCGTTGCTCTACCTAAAATATTGAATTTTTTGGTTACGTCATACGAAAGCTCTGCACCTGCTATTAATCTTGTTTTATCATCTGAGGAATAGTTTTTATAACGATCCCAGTAAGGATTGTTCCAATAATATGGAGAAAGATTTCCTCCAGTTGGATCTACCATATTCCATGTATAATTTTGACCAGTTCTAAAAAATTCATTTCTTAATTCTAAAACATCTACATTTAGTGGCCACCATTGTCTGAATCCTGTAAGTATATTATCTCCGTACCCGACAGAGTTTCTACCTACAGTGGTTTGATCATTAAATGTTAAAAATGTTCTAGCTGTAAGTTTATCCGAGAATTTTCTGCTAAAACTACCACTAAACATATTTTTATTTAGTCTACTATTGGGCAAGACTCCAGTTTCGTAGTTATTGGTAACTGTCAAATTATAAGTATTTACATCATCCCCGCCATTTAAATTGAAACTATTAACAAAAGCTAATGAGTTTTCAAAAAATTTAGATGGATCATTTTGTGCAGCAACCCATGGCGTAGGTTTTCCGAAATTTGGATTTCCTGGAACAAAAGAATTCCATTGGTAAACAAGTAGATTGGGATTATATGCTGCTCCATAAGATGCATCATCACCTATCGGAGCTATTGGAAAGTCGTAACCACTTGCAGTAATGAAACTATCTTCACCTCCATATCCCCCACCGTAAGTTTTTTGATATTTTGGAAATGTCGTTTTATCAATTGACCCAACAGAAACCGTAGAATTAATTGACAAACCTAAAGTCTTACTTTTTTTACCTTTTTTAGTTGTAATTATAACCGCTCCATTAGCCGCCATACTGCCATACAATGCAGTTGCGGCAGCTCCTTTAAGAACATTTATAGATTCAATGTTATTAGGATCGATATCTGCAGTCGCATTTCCGAAGTCAAATCCATCTCTCCCCCTTGATGCATCACTCGAATTTAAATTACCACTTATGATTGGAACTCCATCCAATACTATCAAAGCTTGGTTATCACCTGTGATACTTTTGGTTCCTCTCAAAACTATATTACTCGATCCGCCAAAGTTTCCATTATTCTTAATTTCCATACCCGCTACTTTACCCGATAAATTGTTGATAAAATTGTTGGTTGGTACAGAATTGACTTTTTCAGCATCTAGAGTTTGAGAAGAATATCCTAGTGCTTTTTTTTCTCGTTTGATTCCAAGTGCAGTAACAACTACGCCCTCTATTTCTTGTGTTTTTAAGGTATCACTCGGCTTTATTTGTTGTGCTTGCGCAACTACAAAAGACGAGGAAAGTACTACAAGTAGTACACCTGATGTTAATTTCTTCATATTAATACATTAATTTTGCGTTAACAAAGTTGTAAAAAGTTATGATATAAAACTGTTAAAATTTCTAAAAATTGTTATTTTTAACATAATATTTGTTTTTCACAGTATTTTAACAACTCCCAATCGTTAAAAATTTATGGATTTACTAAAGAAATGGTCAGAAAATTACATCGAAGCAGGATGTGATGAGGTAGGAAGAGGTTGTTTGTGCAGACCGGTAGTCGCAGCGGCAGTCATTTTAGATGAAAATTTTGAGCAAAATCTTGTGAATGATTCCAAGAAATTAAGCTTTAAAACGAGAATGGATTTAGATAGTTACATTAAAGATAATGTAAAAAGTTTTGCTATTGCTGAGCTTCCTCCGTCATTTATTGATGAGCATAATATACTGAACGCCAGCATCCATGCAATGCATAGAGCATTAGACAAACTAAGTATAAGACCAGAATTTATTTTGGTTGATGGAAATAAATTTCATCCGTATAATTTCATTCCGCATCAATGTGTGATTAAAGGAGACTCTAAATTTCTATCCATTGCAGCAGCTTCTATTTTAGCAAAAAATTATCGAGATAAATTGATGATTGATTTACATGAAGAGCATCCTGAATATGGATGGAATACAAACTTTGGTTACGCTACAAAAAAGCATCAGGAAGCTTTGATAAAGCACGGTATCACAAAATATCATCGTCAATCTTTCCGTTTAAAATATGATTAAAATAATTCAATTGAAATTATCATTTTGAAAATACTCACATTCTAATTTAAAACACTTCTAAACAAAACTCTTAAATTATTAATCGAATTACATATTTTAAATATTTAAGATTTTCTTTTGTTAATAAATCATCAATGATTAAAATATATTTATCATATTGATTTATCAGTGATAAGAAATTAAAAATTAATTTTTGCGGTTCACATAACTTTATGATAACCATTTAAATTAATTTGATTTTAACAAGCTTTTTAAGCTCAGTCTATTCTAAAAAAAGGACAAATAAAAAAGGAAGCAATATCTTGCTTCCCTTTTTTATCTATTATAAATTATTTCTTTTTACCTTTTTGCTGCTCTTGTACTTTCTGGGCATCCTGAGCTTTTTCCATCATTTCTCTCATTTTCTTTTGGAATTTACCTTCTGATTTTGGCTTTTCTTTATTCGCCTGAATCTGAGCGTGAATTTTCTTTTCATCCAAAATCACATATTTAATAACGAGAATAATTAAGATATTAATGGCATTCGACACAAAATAATACCAAGATAAACCTGATGCCGATGTATTCAGGAAGAATAAGAATGTAATTGGGAAAATATACATAATCACTTTCATATTCGGCATACCTTCCTGTTGAGGTTGCTGCATATTTCCTGAAGTCATTACTGTATAAATCAAGATTACAACTGTACAAGCCAATGCAAATACACTTAAATGATCTCCTAAGAATGGAATTTTAAATGGCAATTTAATCAAATCATCATACGCTGTCAAATCTTTTGCAAACCAAAACCCCTGTCCTCTCAAATCGATAAAGTTCGGGAAGAATCTGAATAATGCATAGAAAATAGGAATCTGCACCAACGCCGGAAGACATCCCGCCATTTGATTTACACCCGCTTTTCTGTAGATTTCCATTGTTGCCTGCTGCTTTTTCATCGGATCCGCATCCTTGAATTTTGCATTCGCTTCATCAATTTCAGGACGAATCACTTTCATCATTGCACTCAATTTATGCTGTTTGTACATAATTGGTGACAAGATTAATTTAACAATAATCGTCATTAAGAAAATCACCCAACCCGCAGAGATTCCCCAGCTTGCGATAATTCCGTATAACCACATAAAGAAATAACGGTTCATCGCTCCAATAAATGCCCATCCTAATGGAAGAATTTCATCAAAGTTTTTATCGTAAGATTTTAATAATGGTAAATCTAACGGCATAAAATACCACGTGAAGTCCTGATTCAATTCTCCTCCGTTCATTGAAACAAATCCTTCGAAGTTTAATTTTTTTAAATATTCACCTTCTTCGATTGTTTCCTGATTTCCTTTGCTGTTTGTGAAACCTGTTTTAGATTCTATTACGGAAGAGAAAAACTGCTGTTTTACACCAATCCAGTTAAGGGTTTCTTTAGGCTCATCCATTGTTGTTCTTCCATCATACTCATAATCTTTATAATTATTAAAGGCATAAGAAAATTCTGAATGTGTTTGTTCCTGAGCTCTACCTTTTTCCAGATTTCTAACTTGATAATCCCAGATAAAATCTGCTTTGTTATCAGAGGTTACATTCGCCAAACCTTGAGTTCTTACTTTAAAATCTAAAGTAAATTGATCTTTAAGTTCAGCTTTTGGATTATTATTTAAAGTATAAATAAACTGAATCGCTGCTCCAGCATGATTTGCCGTTAAAGTAACAGAATTTCCGTTAACAACCGGAAAGAATACCAAATCTTTGGTATTAACTGTTTTTCCTTTTTTATCTTTAAACTGAAAACCGTAGCTCGAGTTATTTTTAGTAATCAGATTAAGCGGAAGATCTGCCTTATCAGTTTTGTGATCGTAAGCTTTGTACTTAAGAAGTTCTACTTTTGAAACCTGACCTCCTAAACTTGAAAATTCAAGCTTCAATTGGTTGTTTGCCAAATTTGAAACCTGAATAGAATTCGGAGTTACATTGGGATTGATATCTGCTGCCGGAGTTGGTTTTACAGCTGTTTTAGCCTGTTCTGTTTTTTGTTGTTCAGCTTTCAGTTTATCTTCTTCAGCGCTATTTCTTTGGAAATAAAACATGAATCCCATAAGAACCAAACATAAAACCGCAAAACTAATAATCTGACTTTTATCGAGTCCGTTGTTCTGTTGCATTTTATTTTTATTAAAATTTTTAAAATTAATTTTAAACATTAAGGTTATTAAAATACTAAAAGTCATTAAGTTATATCTAAATATATTTTAAGCACGCTGCCTTAAAATTCTCTTGCTAATCCTTAATAATTCTTTGTTCTTAAATAATTTTAATGTCTTAATGTTTAATATATTTATAATTATAGCAATGCTATAATTTAGAGTCGACAAAAATACTGTTTTTTTATCAAAACTCTATACTATAATATGTTACTATATAATAAACTCAGGCTGAGAATCATCAGTCTGAGTTTATATATAACGTTTGTAATTTTATAATTACTTTATTTTGCTGAACAAGCTTTAATGAAAGCTCTGAACAAAGGATGTGGTGTTGCAACCGTACTCTTATATTCAGGATGGTATTGTACACCAACGTAGAAAGGATGATCTGTCATTTCTAACGCTTCTACCAAACCGGTTTCGGGGTTTGTACCTGTTGCAATAAAACCATTGCTTTCAAATTCCTGAATATATTCACTGTTAAATTCATAACGGTGACGGTGTCTCTCAGAAATATTTTTGCTTCCATAAATTTCATTTAATTTTGAACCGTTCTTCAAAGCACATTTCCAAGCCCCAAGACGCATTGTGCCGCCTTTATCAACTACATTTTTCTGCTCTTCCATTAAAGAAATTACAGGATATTCTGTGGAAGTATCAAATTCCATTGAGTTTGCTTTTGTATATCCTAAAACATTTCTTGCAAATTCAACAGTCATAATCTGCATTCCCAAACAAATTCCCAACATTGGAACTTTATTTTCCCTTGCGTATTGAGCAGTAAGGATTTTTCCTTCAATACCTCTGTCGCCAAAACCTGGAGCAACCAAGATACCGCAAACTCCGTCTAACGATTCTTTAATATTTTCTTTGGTTAAATCACCACTGTAAACCCATCTGATTTTCACTTCAGTTTCCAAATCTGCGCCTGCATGTTTGAAAGCTTCTGCAATTGAAATATAAGAATCCTGAAGGGAAATATACTTTCCAACTAAAGCAATTTCTACAGTTCTTTTAGGATTCTGGAATTTTTTAAGGAAAGTTTTCCAATCTTTAAGATCAGCTTCTTTATCACTTTTTAAATCTAATCCTTTCAGAACTACATCGTCAAAATCTTGTTTCTGAAGGTACATCGGAACTTCATAAATTGTTTCCAAATCTTTACATTCAATTACGTTTTCTAAAGGAACGTTACAAAACTGAGCAAGTTTTGCTCTTTGATCTTTCGGAATTTTGTGTTCGGTTCTACAAACTAAAACATCTGCCATAATTCCGCTTTCCATCAACTGACGAACGGAATGCTGAGAAGGTTTTGTTTTTAATTCTCCACTTGAAGCCAAATAAGGCAATAAAGTCAGATGAATCACCATAGAATTTTTCTCACCCAATTCCCATTTCAACTGACGTACAGTTTCAATGTAAGGTAAAGATTCAATATCTCCAACAGTTCCACCGATTTCAGTAATGATGATGTCGTAGTTCTGTTTAGATAAAATTTTAATTCTACGCTTGATTTCGTTCGTAATATGAGGAATTACCTGAACTGTTTTCCCAAGAAAATCTCCTTTTCTTTCCTTTTCGATTACAGTTTGGTAGATTTTTCCTGTCGTAACGTTGTTGTTTTGAGAAGTCGGAGCATCAAGATAACGCTCATAGTGTCCTAAATCCAGATCCGTCTCCGCACCATCTTCGGTTACATAGCATTCTCCGTGTTCATAAGGGTTTAATGTTCCTGGGTCGATATTAATATAAGGATCCAGTTTTTGAATCGTTACATTAAATCCGCGTGATTTTAGTAGAAGTCCCAGAGAAGCAGAAACGATTCCCTTTCCCAAAGATGAAGTTACACCTCCTGTCACAAAGATGTACTTTGTATTCTTTTTACTCATTAGATTAGGTTTGTGCAAAGTTAGGACAAAAAGCAAAGCAAAGCAATTTTGTTGCCCTTTTAAATTCTGAATTAAGTTTATTTTAATTGAAAAACTCCTTGTTAAAAAGAAAAAAGGTTTCCCAAAAAAATTGAGAAACCTTCACCTAAACCAAATTATATATATATGAAAATTATTGTTTTACCAATTCAAAATAAGTATTGATCTCAACATCTTTTGCAACACCTGCTCCAGTCGGATCATATTTGATATTGTAATCTAAACGATTGATTTTAAACTTTGCCTGAAAGCCTAAAACTTCTTTTCCTTGCTGATTTTTAGCAATTCCACCAAAAGTTACAGGAATACTTACATCTTTAGTAACGTCTTTAATCGTTAATTTACCTACAAGTGTATATGTATTGTCTTTTTCTTTTACAGATTTTCCTACAAATTTCATCGTCTGAAATTTTTCAGCATCAAAGAAATCTGCACTTTTAAGATGCTTATCTCTCATATCCACTCCTGTATTTATAGATTCAATAATTACTGTAAAGTTAAATTCAGCTCTATCTAAATCTGCTTTATTCGTAACAACATTTCCATCAATTTTGTCAAATCTTCCCTGTACAAAGCTAATTCCCATATGTTTAATATTGAAATTAACAGAAGAGTGCATCGGATCAACAACCCAAGTAGATTGTGCAAAAGTGAACATGCTTACCAAAGCAAAAACAAAACTTAAAAGTATTTTTTTCATTTTTTAAAATTTATATCAACAAATATAGACAGTATATTTTTATTGAGTATTGACTTATGGTAAGTTCTTATTTTTAGATGAAATAAGTTTTAAATAAAATAGATGAATGAAGAAAAATAACAGAAAAACTATTATTGAAATACCATACATCATTGTCATTAGAAGATTTTCATTTTTAGATTCAAAAAAATATAAAAATGGATTATTTCCAGAAATCACTAAGAAAAACAAATAAATAATTTCGAATAGAATAGCAATTTTTATAACTGAGTTATAATTCTTTCTAAAGATAATAACCGTAACCAATCCGATTGCTGTAATTATTGAGCAAAAGATTAAAATTAAATAAGAGCACATTCCAAAATCGCCACCCGGTAATTTCAAAAGTTTAATAGTCCATTCTGTAAATTGAAAGTGCAAAAGCGACATCACAACAAAGATTATTAAACTCAACAAAACATTTTTCATATCTTAAAATTAAGAAAATTTCAAAAAAAATCTTCAACTTCGCAGTATGGCAAAACTTAAAACAGCATATTTCTGTCAAAATTGTGGTTCACAATATCCTCAATGGACCGGGCAATGTAAAAATTGTCTTGAATGGAACACTTTAGTGGAAGAAGTCGTAGAAAAAACCTCATCTAAAACACCTCCTTTTTCAAAATCAAAACAGCACGTAATCAACATTATCGAAGTTGAGGCGATTGAAGAACCAAGAATAAAAACTCCTTCTGATGAACTTAACAGAGTTTTGGGCGGCGGAATTGTTTTAGGATCTGTTACTTTGATTGGTGGAGAACCCGGAATTGGAAAATCCACTCTCCTTCTTCAACTTGCATTAAAGATGAAAAAGAAAATCTTTTATGTTTCAGGGGAAGAAAGTGCATCGCAAATTAAAATGAGAGCCGATCGTTTGGCTGAAATTAAAAATCCAAACTGTTTTCTTTATACAGAAACTTCGCTGGAAAAAATTCTTCACGAAGCTAAGAAACTAGAGCCTGATTTTGTCATTATTGACTCCATCCAAACTTTACAGTCGCAATTAATTGAAAGTTCACCAGGAACTGTTTCTCAAATTCGCGAATGCTCGAATGAGATTATTAAATATGCCAAAGAAAACAATGTTCCCGTATTTTTAGTCGGTCATATTACAAAAGATGGGCAAATTGCAGGTCCAAAAGTTTTGGAGCACATGGTCGATGTTGTTTTAAATTTTGACGGAGATAGAAATCACCTTTTCAGGTTATTGAGAGCCAACAAAAACCGTTTCGGTTCCACTGCAGAAATTGGTATTTATGAAATGGTTTCTCAAGGTTTGAAGGAAATCAAAAACCCTTCCGAAATTTTAATTACTAAAAAATCCGAGGAACTTTCCGGAAATTCCGTTGCAGTAACTTTGGAAGGAAACCGACCGATGCTTTTGGAAATTCAGGCTTTGGTAAGTACTGCAGTTTACGGAACACCACAAAGAAGCTGTACTGGTTTTGATTCTAAAAGATTAAATATGTTGTTGGCAGTTTTAGAAAAAAGAGCGGGATTTCAATTGGGTGCAAAAGATGTTTTTCTCAATATTACAGGTGGAATTAAAACGGATGATCCCGCTTTAGATTTAGCAGTTGTCGCATCCATTCTTTCATCCAATGAAGACATTGCTATTTCTGAGCATTTTTGTTTTGCAGGAGAAATTGGTTTAAGCGGAGAAATTCGTCCAATTGCACAAGCCGAACAGAGAATCACGGAAGCCGAGAAATTGGGTTATGAGACAATTTTCATTTCTAATTTAAATAAACTTCCAAAGAAAAAATTCGGAATTAAGATTGAAGAAGTAAGTAAAGTTGAGGATTTTCACGAAAGACTTTTTAATTAAGTACTGTTGTAAAAACAATTCGCTAAAAACATTATATTTACACAATAAAACTTTTAACTTCAGATGATTATGAAAATTAAAATTACCTTTTTTATGCTGTTTTGCAGTATCGTAATTTTTGCTCAAAACAGGGTATTCCAGAATACAATCAGTGAAAACAGTTTAAGTGAGCAACAAAAGCTTGATAAAACTTTATCTGCGACATATCTTCTTACTAAATATTATGCTCAATCTTCATTTAATTTAAAATCTGATTTTGAGATTGTTTTACCAAGCAACAGAATTATTAAAGCCAAATTTTCTAAATCATTTTTGTACAGCAACAAAGCTGAATCTTCGGTTTTCATTATTGAAAATGAGCCAAAATCTGAATTGGTTTTGTCTAAAGCAGGAAATGCAATTACAGGAATGTACACTTCAATTTTAGGAGAAAAAGTAATTTTTCATCAGCTTGAAAACAATTTATTTGCCGTTTCTACTGTAAACGAATCAGCGTTGATTAGCAGAGATTCGAAGACAGATTATATTTTGCATGATTCTTCAGTTTCACAAAAAGTAAATTCTAATGTTTGCTTACAAGCTACCGCAGTTTGTCCTGCGACAACAATTGACGTATTGATTGTTTATACTTCTGCAGCCAGAGCAGCATGGGGCGGAGTTTCACAAAGTAATTCTTTTGCAGCTACTTCTATTACTAATTTTAATACGGCTTTAATAAATTCAGGAGTTACAAATACGACAATAAATCTGGTTTATTCAGGAGAAATAATCTACACAGAATCCGGAAATATCTCTACCGACCTATCTAGATTCAGAACTGTAAATGACGGATATTTAGATGACGTTCATACTTTAAGAACTACTTATGGAGCCGATCTTTGCGCTCTGGTTACTTCAACACCTACAAATACTTGCGGATTGGGTTACCTGAATACAAATCCCACAAACTATAGTGCTAATAATGCTTTCACGGTAACACTTTTCAATTGTGTAGTAAATAACTATAGTTTAGCTCACGAAATGGGTCACAATATGGGCTTAAATCATGATTGGTATGTTTCTACAAGCACATTACCTTGTGAAAATCACCATGGTTACTCCAATCAAAATGCGGTAAATTTGGGAACTTCCAGTATAAATTCGCAAAGATGGAGAACAATTATGGCCTACAACGATGAATGCGCAAATTCCGGAATTTCATGTACAAGAGTTAACAGATGGGCAAATCCTGCTGTGAATTACAACTCTGAGCCAACAGGAATAGCCATTGGAAACCCAAATCCCTCCAATGAAGCTTTTGGTTTTTCCCGTTTTGCGTGTGTGGTTTCTCAATTTATGCCGACCGCAAATTTAGGTACTGTTGAAATTAAAAATACAGACGTAAAAGATTTTACAGTTTTCCCAAATCCGGCAAAAGACGAAATTAATATCTGGATTAAAAATGATGAAATTTACACTTTTAAAGTCATCAATGTTTTAGGTCAAATTGTTCTTACAAGTGATAAAAAAACCATCAATCTTCAAGGTTTACCTTCAGGAGAATATTTTCTGAGTGTCTACACAGATAAAAATTCTTTTGTAGGAAGTAAGAAATTTATTATTAAATAATTTAGTTTTAAATAAAATGATCAATCCTCTGAATATATTTGTTCGGAGAATTTATTTTTATGTTTATCTTCAGCTTAAATTTCCTGTAGCAATTTTTCATAATGAGTAAAAAAAGTATCTATCAATATTATAACAATCTCGCAAAAACGTATGATGAAAACCGTTTTGAAAACACGTATGGAAAATATATTGATACTCAGGAAAGACATTTTCTGAATTCATTTTTCAGAAACAAAAACTATAAAAACATCTTGGACTTAGGATGCGGAACCGGAAGACTGATGAATTTCGCTACTCATGGAGCTGATTTTAGTGGAGAAATGATTAATGTCGCACAACAAAAACACCCTAAAAAAGAATTTGCAATCGGGAATATTTCAAAAATTCCTTTTAGCATACAATTTGACTGCATTTTCTGTTTTCATGTAATTATGCATCAAACAAAAGATGAAACTTTAAAATTCCTGGAAGAATGTTCTAATAAATTAAATGAAAACGGAATTTTAATCTTTGATTACCCTACCAGAAAACGAAGAAAAGTAATTTCGGAGCAAGAAGATTGGCATGCAAGCAATACTTTTACAAACTGTGAAATTTTTGAACTGACCAAAAACAATTGGAACATTAAAAAACAAAACGGAATTTTACTTTTTCCAATCCATCGCTTTTCAAAAAAAACAAGAAATTGGTTTCTGGATTTAGACATTTTGCTTTGCAATACATTTTTAAAAAACTGGGCGTCTTATAAGATTGTTATTTTAGAAAAGAAATGAGAAAAATTGCAAGAAGACTTATTCCTTATTCTTTAAAACTTCAATACAGGTTATTGCAGAGATATTTTGACGATCAGAAAAATTCTTTCATTTACTCAAAAACTTTCGATAAAAATTCGATCGGTGAATTTGAAACAGAAATAAAACAGGTGATTCGAAAAGGAGATTTTCACGAAAACAAAATCCACAATTTGAAGATTGTTGCTGATAAAATCAATCGCCTCATCATTCAACCTAATGAAGTTTTTTCATTTTGGAAAACAGTTGGAAAACCTGATGCAAAAAATAATTTTAAGCAGGGAAGAAATTTAATTAAAAATAAAATCTCCAATGAATTTGGTGGCGGAATTTGTCAGTTTTCATCAATAATTTACTTTTTAGCATTACAATCAGGCATGAAGATCATTGAAAGGCATGCTCATTCTATCGATATTTACAGAGAAGATGAAAGATTCACTCCTTTAGGTTCAGATTCAACGGTAGTTTTCGGTTATAAAGATCTTCAGATTCAAAATACATTGTCTTTTCCGATTCAGTTTGAAACCATCGTTGAGGATAACGAATTATGTTTAAGATTAATCTCTCATCAGAAAATTAACACACAAAGAATCACTTTCAATTATACTGAAGTAGAAAATGGAGTTTGGGCAGAAACCTTTTTAAATGATGGAAGTTTGCTTAAAAATTTTTATATTCGTTTATGAACTATCTCGCTCACTCTTTTCTCTCTTTTTCTGACGGGCAGATTGTCGGACAGTTTTTGGAAGATCACATCCGAAATAATGAGCGTTTTTCTTTCCAAAAAGACATTCAGGATGGAATTACAATGCACAGGGCAATTGATACATTTACCGATTCTCATCCTGCGATTCATGAGGCAAAAAAAGTTTTCAGTCCACTTGTAAGATTGTATTCCGGAGCATTTGTAGATGTTTCGATGGATTATTTTTTGGCAAATGACTTGACTTTAAATTCCTTAAAAGGCTGGAAAAATCATTCTCAGAAAGTTTATCGGGTTTTAAACCAAAACATCCACCTTTTCCCTGAAAATTTCAGACTTATGCTTTCCAGAATGGAGACCGAAGATTGGCTTTACAATTACCGGACAGATCGCAGCATTGGTTTCAGCATGAAAAATGTTTTGAATAAAGCGAAATATTTAGATAAAGATATTCCGGTATTCGAGGCTTTTTTAGAAAACAAAGATGTTTTGCAGAAATGCTATGACGATTTTTTTCCTGATCTTTTAGCTCATGCAAAAGCTGAAAATGAGTTACTGCAACTTCGAAAATAAATTTTTAAAACTGTTGAAACAAATACCGATTCGGATACGTCAGTTTTTCACTTTTACGGTTTCCGTTGACGATGATGTGAACGAGATTAATCTGGTCGTCGAATAGATTATACAGAAAACTCACAGCAGCTTCTACTTTTTTAGGAGTTTCTACTTTTTCAGATTCCAGATAAATATTGACTGATTCGCTGTCTTCTTCGTAACCAACGTAATTTACTTTTAAAAACTGGTTATCTGATTTTAATTTAAAATATTCAGAACTGTAGTTTTTCAACGCTTCATTAAGTTGAGCTTTATATTTTGGATCATTAAAATGAAATGGCTTTCCATATTTTTTACTCAAACCATTTTCTAAATCATCTAAGAAAAATCTTCCGGTAATCTCAAAAGTTTTTGATTTTGAATTGTAATTAATTTCTACAGAGCCGACGTGGTAAGGGTGTTTTTTTTCTGTAAATGAGAAAAAAATAAATAGAATAGAGAAAAAGAAAAGTACTTTTTTCATTTTATTAAATCGAGAATTTTTTCGGGATTTTGTCTCATATCAAAGAATAGTAAGATGATAATTTTCGTTTCGTTTTCTTTTCTGAAAAGCATTCTTACATGCTTTTTCCCTATTAAGACACTTCTTGTATTTCTTATCGATTTTTGAAACTTTGATACTTTCCATCTTCCAAATCATTTGCAATCTTTTTTACATCTTCAAGGAAAATTACAATTTCACGATTTGTCCAAATCTTTTTAAGAAATTCTATATTTTCAATTAAAGTTTGCTCTGCTATTTTTGAGAATTCGACTTGCATATTTCCTCATCAATCAGTTTAAAGAAATTTCTTTTTGAAATTAAATCTTCCTCTTTTAAAGAGTCACCATATTTTTCAACTTCCTCAAAAACGTAAGATGGTAAACCTTCAATAGTTTCATATTCGTTTTGCACGATTTTTACGCCCTTCAATTTTTCTAAAAGTTCTTTTATAAAAGGATAGTCTTCTTTATTTTCTATTTCTATTGTAAGGTTCATCACTTCAATTTTATACAAAGTTAAAATAAATTTTGTATCATCGCATTTCAAAAAATAATCGAACAATGCAGGACTTTTTATTTTATTTAAAACTCGGTTAGGAACATATTATTTCATTGGATGCGCTTGATCATCAACTTTTTGTCTTAGCCTTAATTGCCGTCTATACTTCAAAAGACTGGAAAAAAATTCTGATTCTTGTTACTGCATTTACCATCGGACATTCCATCACTTTGGCTTTAAGTATACTTGATGTAGTAAGACTTCCGTCTGATTGGGTTGAATTTTTAATTCCGCTGACGATTGTTTTGACTGCAGCCGGAAATATTTTAATGAAAAATAAAAAACAGACTCAGAATAAAACCAATTACTATTTAGCTTTATTTTTTGGTCTCATCCACGGATTAGGCTTTGCCAATACTGCGAGAGTGATGATTGCGAAAAGTCAGAGCATTGCGGTTCCGCTTTTGGGTTTTAATATCGGTTTGGAAGTCGGCCAAATTGTGATTGTTCTGGCCATTTTAGTATTACTCTTTGTTCTTTTAAACCTGTTTAAAGTAAATAAAAAAGACTGGATTTTATTTGTTTCTTCGGGAGTTTTTGCACTGGCTTTAAAAATGACTTTAGAGAGAATTCCTTTTTAAATCAATCATTGGCTTGGTTTTTTGAGATCTGCAAAGTCTACTATTTTCCTGCAGCGAAACTTTCTTCACGTTGTACACCTATTCTTTGAAAAACATCCTTTCACATTGTAAAAACAAAAGTCGACACCGTGCCAATATTAAACAACAAGACAGGAATATTATTCCACATTGCAAAAATATCAAGTTACATAGAAAGAATGTAAGTCTACATTCCAAGAATATAACTCCGCATCGAAAGAATATACCATCACATAGGAATAATATAAAATCACATCACCAGAATATAAAAACATCTGCCTCAAATATTATTACTTTGCGATCAATATCTCGCCATCTTATTGCTTTTGAAAAACATTTTACAGTTTCTTTTAAACTGAATATTTTTTAAGATCCGCCAATTCCCGAATAATCATATCTCTGGCAGCAACATTTCCAAATTTTCAAATACTTATTATTATATTTGATCATTCTTAAATTATTCGTTCATGCAATTAAAAATAACGGTACTTTCGGTATTCCTCTATATAGGTGTTTCTGCCCAAAACATTCAAAACAATCCGGGAAGCAACCACGGAAACAGATTTGAACAGTTGGGGACTACCCTACCTACTCCAAACGTTTACAGAACAGCTTCCGGAGCGCCGGGACAAGCGTATTGGCAAAACAGAGCAGATTACGATATAACCGCATATCTCGACGAAGATAAAAGAAATCTGAAAGGTTCGGAAACGGTGACCTATCATAATAATTCGCCGGATGATTTAGATTATATTTGGTTACAGTTGGATGAGAACCAACAATCAACGGTTAAAAAAGCGGATTATCAGTTCTCTTCTACCCTTCCAAAATCTTTGAACGACCAGCAATTAAAGACGACAGATCTTCCCGCAAAAGATAATGGGTATGGCGTTAATCTTGAAAAAGTAACCGACGCTTCGGGAAATCCTTTAAAATACACCGTCAATAAAACGATGATGCGTATTGATTTGCCTAAAGTTTTAAAGAAAGGTGAAAAATTTATATTTAAGATCGATTGGAATTACAATATCCCAAACCGTATGAAAATGGGCGGCCGCGGCGGTTATGAAAATTTTGCAGAAGACGGAAACGATTTGTACACCATCACCCAGTGGTTCCCAAGAATGTGTGTATACAGTGATTTTCAGGGTTGGCAGAATCATCAGTTCACAGGAAGAGGTGAATTTGCCTTAGTTTTTGGGAATTATAAAGTTTCGATGAACGTTCCGGCTGATCATGTGATTGGAGGAACCGGAGAATGTAAAAACTACGAGCAGGTTTTAACTCCTGAACAATTATCAAGATATAAAAAATCACAAACTTCGAATGAGCCGGTAGAAATTGTGACTTTGGAGGAAGCTAAAAAGGCAGAGAAAAATCATTCAAAACAAAGAAAGACATGGGTTTTTGAGGCAAAAGATGTTAGAGATTTTGCATGGACAGCTTCAAGAAAATTTGTCTGGGATGCCATGGGCGTTACGATTCCTGAAAACAACAATAAAGTAATGGCGATGAGTTTCTACCCGAAGGAAGCTTATGGCTTATATAGAAAATTTTCTACGAAAGCTGTTGCTCATACGATTAAAACCTATTCAGAATTCACGATTCCCTATCCTTATCCGGTTGCACAGTCTGTGGAAGCTTCGAACGGAATGGAATATCCGATGATCTGTTTCAATTTCGGAAGAACCGAAAAGGACGGAACCTATTCTGAAGGCACGAAAAACGGAATGATTGGGGTAATCATTCATGAAGTAGGACACAACTTTTTCCCGATGATTATTAATTCAGACGAAAGACAGTGGAGCTGGATGGATGAAGGTTTAAATACATTCACAGAATATTTAACGGAAGAAAAGTGGGATAATAAATTTCCGTCAAAACGTGGTCCGGCTTGGACAATCGTTGATTACATGAAGCTTCCGAAAGATCAATTAGAGCCAATTATGAGTAATTCTGAAAATATCATTCAGTTTGGTCCAAATGCTTATGCTAAACCAGCAACTGGTCTGAATATTCTTCGTGAAACAATTATGGGAAGAGACCTTTTCGATAAAGCATTTAAGACGTATTCAAAAAGATGGGCGTTCAAACATCCTGAACCGGCAGATTTTTTCAGAACGATGGAAGATGCGAGCGGTGAAGATTTGGATTGGTTCTGGAGAGGCTGGTTTTACGGCACCGATCCTGTAGACATTGCGATTGATAAGGTTACGATTGCAACTCCCGACTTAACTGCGGTAAAACAAGCTGAGGAAACCAAATATAAAGTTGAAAAACCTTTGCAAAACGAATTTGAAGACATCTCAAAAATCAGAAATAAAGAGAATAAAACCATCACTTTTGAGGTGGAAAAAGACAAAGATCTTCAGGATTTCTACTACCGTTACGACCGTGGTCAGGAAAAAGTAAATTCTGATAAAGAATATAGTATCAAAACAGAAAGTAGCGAATCTTTAGATAAAAAAGATCAGGATAAATTTAAAAATATTACAGCGTATCAAATCGATTTTGTGAACAAAGGCGGTCTTGTAATGCCGATTATCTTAGAATTTACCTTTGAAGACGGATCAAAATTAAAAGATAAATCGTCTGCTCAAATTTGGAGACATAATGAGAATAAAGCATCAAAGACCTTCTATTTTGACAAGAAATTAAAATTTGTTCAGCTTGACCCAATGAGAGAGACTGCAGATATTGATACATCAAACAACTTCTGGAGCAACGACCAGGCAGGTTCTGAAACTTCAAAATTCCAGGTATTTAAAGAGAAACAAAAAGCAACAGTAAGAGGCGGCGCCAACGGAAAAGTGAATCCGATGCAGGCTGCAGGAAAGAAAAACTAATAAAATTAGAAAAGGATGGTAAATTTTGCAGTCCTTTTTTTCTGCCAAAATTTCACACTCCGTCTCAAAAGTCTGCCAAAATTTTAAAAACCTCTTCTTGGCATACAATTAGACAATTCCAACACAGAAATAATTAAAAATAAAATATATTATGTCAGTAAACTTTAAACCATTAGCAGACAGAGTTTTGATCGAGCCAATCGCTGCAGAAACTAAAACAGCTTCAGGTATTATTATTCCAGACACCGCAAAAGAAAAACCACAAGAAGGTACAGTAGTAGCAGTAGGTCCTGGAAAAAAAGATGAGCCTACAACTGTACAAGTAGGTGACAAAGTTCTTTATGGAAAATATTCAGGTTCTGAATTAAAATTAGACGGAAAAGATTTCTTAATTGTTAAGGAAGCTGACCTTTTAGGTGTAATTGGATAAGAGTCCATAAACAAGACATCAGATTTCAGACTATTCAAATTAAAATCAAATTAAAACAAATGTTATGTGTCTAACTTTTGACATCTAACATCTAATATCAAATCAAAATGGCAAAAGAAATAAAATTCGATATCGAGTCAAGAGACGCTCTAAAAAGAGGAGTTGATGCATTGGCTAATGCAGTAAAAGTAACTTTAGGACCAAAAGGTAGAAACGTTGTCATCGAAAAATCTTTCGGTGCACCTCACGTTACTAAAGATGGTGTTTCTGTAGCAAAAGAAATCGAACTTGAAGACAGAGTAGAAAACATGGGAGCGCAAATGGTAAAAGAAGTTGCTTCCAAAACCAATGATATCGCAGGAGACGGTACTACTACCGCTACTGTTCTGGCACAGGCTATCGTAAGAGAAGGTCTTAAAAACGTAGCTGCAGGTGCAAACCCAATGGACTTGAAAAGAGGTATCGACAAAGCAGTAACTGCTGTTGTTGCCAACCTTAAAGAGCAGTCTAAAGAAGTAGGTGATTCTACAGAAATGGTGAAGCAAGTTGCTTCAGTTTCTGCAAACAACGACGAAACGATCGGTTCATTAATCGCTGAAGCTTTCGGAAAAGTAGGGAAAGAAGGGGTAATCACTGTAGAAGAAGCTAAAGGTATCGACACAACTGTAGACGTTGTGGAAGGTATGCAGTTTGACAGAGGATACCAGTCGCCTTACTTCGTGACAAATCCTGAGAAAATGTTAGCTGAATTGGAAAATCCATACATCCTTTTAGTAGAGAAAAAAATCTCTTCAATGAAAGAATTACTTCCTGTTCTTGAACCAATTGCTCAAGGAGGTAAATCTTTATTAATTATCTCTGAAGAAGTTGAAGGTGAAGCTTTGGCAACTTTAGTGGTAAACAAATTAAGAGGTTCTCTTAAAATTGCTGCTGTAAAAGCTCCAGGATTTGGTGACAGAAGAAAAGCAATGTTAGAAGATATCGCTATCTTAACTGGCGGACAGGTAATTTCTGAAGAACAAGGTTTCACAATGGAAAACATTACCATTGATATGTTGGGAACTGCTGAAAAAGTAACGATCGACAAAGACAACACAACAGTTGTAAATGGTGGTGGTGAAGAAAGCAAAATCAAAGGCAGAGTAAACCAGATCAAAGCTCAGATGGAGACAACTACTTCTGACTACGACAGGGAAAAACTACAGGAGAGACTGGCTAAATTAGCTGGTGGTGTTGCCGTACTTTATGTAGGTGCAGCTTCTGAAGTTGAAATGAAAGAGAAAAAAGACAGAGTTGACGATGCATTAAACGCTACAAGAGCTGCTGTTGAAGAAGGTATCGTTGCAGGTGGTGGTGTTGCTTTGGTAAGAGCTATTGAAGCTTTGGCTAATCTTACAGGCATCAACGCTGACGAAACTACGGGTATTAAAATCGTAAAAAGAGCGATCGAAGAGCCATTGAGACAAATCG
Organism: Chryseobacterium luquanense; assembly: GCF_026460945.1. Classification (GTDB taxonomy): domain Bacteria; phylum Bacteroidota; class Bacteroidia; order Flavobacteriales; family Weeksellaceae; genus Chryseobacterium; species Chryseobacterium luquanense. The sequence continues at coordinate 19,857 of NZ_JAOVZV010000029.1, read as the reverse complement.
TTGCCAACGCAGGAGGTGAAGGTTCTGTAATCGTTGCTAAAGTTGCAGAAGGAACTGCAGATTTCGGTTACAATGCAAAAACTGACGAGTATGTAAACATGCTTGAAGCAGGAATCATCGACCCTACGAAAGTAACAAGAGTTGCCCTTGAAAATGCAGCTTCAGTTTCTGGAATGCTGTTAACAACTGAGTGCGTAATCACTGAAATTAAGAGCGCAGAACCTGCTATGCCAATGGGAGGTGGAATGCCAGGAATGATGTAACGCGGCGTGTCGCCGAGACAATTATATATAAACCGTTCAGATTTTTCTGAGCGGTTTTTTTTGTTTAAATCATAGCTTCCTGTAAGAATCAGATATTATAGTATTCAATTTCGTAAATAATATGATGATAATAAAAAGCAAGTACATAGTTCGCTGATTATAAGCGAAAATAACCCATAATTCATATGTCTATATTGTAGAGTTTCTTATATTTGTGAGTTATCAAATTCGCTAAAAACCTATGGCTAAAAAGGCAAATGAACACAAAGAAATTCCTCAAACTACACTATTAATCTCTCAGGGAGAGTTTAAAAAATCTTTAGCTGAGAGAGTCCAAATTGGAGAAGAAATTTTACAGAAGAAAATTACAACAGTTCCTGAATTCGAAGAATTAAAAGAAAGATATAATATTTGGAATGATTATAATTCTGAATACCTAAAACAATCTTTTAATAATGAATACAATGAATATAGGGATAGGTACGATAAATGTGCGCTGTTTATTGGTTTTGCACAAGGAGTTAGAGCACAAACACCAAATGATAAAATATCAAATTTTCAAGAAATACTAAGTGCAAAAATTTTTAATTTGAAAAAATTAGAAATTAAAGCTGATTTATTAAAAAGTAAAATTGAGAAAAGTAAAAACAAAAAAGAAGATATTATGATTTCTAATAAAATTTTTATTGTTCATGGTCATGATGAAAGAACTAAAATTGATGTAGCTAGAACTATTGAAAAACTCGGATTAGATCCAATTATTTTATCAGAACAACCAAATCAGGGACAAACTATTATTGAGAAATTTGAACTTCATTCAGACGTTGGTTTTGCCGTCATTATTCTAACAGCAGATGATTTAGGAAGAACGAAAGAAGAAACAGAAGATAAATATAGAGCAAGGCAAAATGTACTTATTGAAATGGGTTACTTTATTGGTAAATTAGGAAGAAATAAAATATTCCCTCTTTACGAAAATGGTGTCGAACTTCCTAGTGATGTGCATGGAGTTTTGTACACTCCTCTTGATGAAATTGGAAATTGGAAATTTAAATTAGCAAAAGAATTAAATGCTTTCGGGTATAATGTCGATGCAAATAAAATATTGTAGGTATTATGAAAAAATACAATTTTGAAGATTTTGATATTGGTGATAGTGTTTATCATAAATCAAATAAAAAAATAATAATGATAGTTATTGCAACTGATTCTGAAACAAAAGAAATTAAATGTAGATGGATTGACAACAACGGTCAAAAGACGGAGGAAGAATTTCTATTTGCTGAACTAATTAATGCTGATGATTTCGACAGAAGTAATACGATTAAATATAGATCAATACTTTAGCTTTAATAACACATAATTTTATTATTTTATGAAATATTACCACACTTTAATAATTACAAAAGATAATAGTGTCGAAAGAATAGTAGATTTATCAGAAGATGATTTATTAAAAAAAATTATTGAACCCTATGAGCAAGCAGGAATTATATTTATCAATGGAACGTCAATTAATTCAGTTGATATTGGGAGAATTCACATTAGAGAAACTTCCGAAAAGTATAATGTGATAAGCGAAAGATTATATCAAGAAGAGAAGTTTAGACGGGATATGAATACTAATTTTATTGATTTGACAGCCTACGGAAACTATGAAAATGCATTTTGGGAAGGGGTTGATGTTCTAGACAATTATATTCAAGGTCCAGCCGGATATAAAATTGCTGAAGAAGAAAAGAAGCATAAGGAAAAGAATAATTTGGAGACTAAAGTTGCTGGCAATAAGGTATTCATCGTTCATGGGCATAATGAAGAGATGAAACAAACAACAGCAAGATTTTTAGAAAAATTTGATTTAGAGCCTATAATTCTACATGAACAACCCAATCAAGGAAGGACTATTATAGAAAAATTTTCCGATTATAGTGATGTGAGCTATGCGATAGTACTATTATCGGCTGATGATTTGGCTTTCATAAAGAATGACACTCCGGACAATGCAAAATTTAGAGCCCGACAAAATGTCATTTTAGAATTAGGGTATTTTCTTGGCAAGCTTGGAAGAGATAAAGTGGTTGCTATTTTTGAACAGGGTAAGGATATAGAGATTCCATCAGATTTCAGTGGAATCCTTTATTTAGGCTACTCTGGTGATGAGAGTTGGAAATTGATGTTAGCAAAAGAGTTGAAAGCTACTGGTTTTGACATAGACTTAAATAATTTACTTTAATACTCCACGCTGGTGCGAGCGTCTCGCTCGTACCCACAGACATAAAAACCGCTCAAGCCCGAGCGGTTTTCTCTTTTCAGCATAATCTGTAAATAAAAAACCAACCCGATGTCCCGGATTTGTAATCCGTGACTTTTTCCTATCTTTAAAACCAAATCCCACCCCCGATTGAAAACAAGACTACTACTACTCCTTTCACTTTTCGGTTTATGTTTAGCCAGTGCACAAACCCTTAATTTTAAACATCTTGCAGATATGTCTATTCGCAGAGGAGCGACAAGCAGTGCCATTGCAGGTGACAATATCTATGTGAGCAATGGGTATAAAGATGCAGATGGCAATGCTACTATTATTGAGAAATACAGTATTAAAGATAACCGCTGGAGTATCATCAACTCCAGTCTGGTTCCTAAAAGGTTTGCCAATTCGGAGACTTACGGTAATAAAATTTATATTTTTAACGGGTGGGGAAACAGCCATCTTGAAATTATAGACCTTGAAACTCATCAAAAAACGAAGGGAGCTGTTAACCGTGCCTACACAGGAAATGCAGGTTCTGCCATCCATAACGGAAAAATATATACGTTCGGCGGAAGTGGGCTCAACAATGCCGCCACCACAGTATTTTCTGACAGGTTTCAGTATTACGATATTGCTTCAGACACATGGCACACTTTACCAAATATGCCAACAGCCAGAGAAGCAAAGGGCAAAATTGTGAATGATAAGCTTTATGTTATTGGTGGTTTTAACGGCACATCATCCCGGCTGGTGAATGTGTATGATCTAAACAAAAATGAGTGGACTGAGCAATATATGATGCCTGCTGCGATATCGGGTCATTCATTAGCGGTATACGGTAATAAGATTTTCATTGCAGGCGGTTATAATAATCAGAATTTTCTGGCCTATTTTGATACAGAAACCAATAAATTACATAGGTTATCATCCAATATGATTCCGAGACGACATGCTGCTGCGGAAATATATAACAATAAATTATACATTATGGGTGGAAGTACAGCATCCTCAACCAAATCAGCTATTAAAAGCATTCAGGTTGCAGATATTAGCGAAGAAGCACTTTCCGCTAAATAAACGAATGAAGATGTATTCGCTACTCAAAGTCTCCCGACTTTCAGGCAGTAAAGCAAATTCCAAAACATGAACAAACTCCAAATTATAACAACCCTACTTTTATTCATTTTCCTAACCAACTGCAAAAACTCAGAACCCATGAAATACAAAGTTGGTCAAGAATGGAATTACAAAACCCGAAAAGGAGAAGAAAAATCTACCGTAAAATTTTGAAAATAGAAGAATATCCAAAACACGGAAAGGTGATTCACATCTCCATTGGTAATTTGAAAGTTGGCAATCCTGATGTAGAAAATGGTTTTGCCAAGGAGTTGACGCACATTCCGATTTCAGAGGAAGTTTTAGATAAAAGTGTTACTGTTTTAAAACGAAAAAATCAAACTTCCGAATAAAATTGAAGGTTACGATTACTGGAAAAAAGAATTTGATCAGGGAATTGCCGGAGTCTTTTCAATCTCAGTCTCTGAAATTGTAGATTTAATGGAAGAATCAATCATCACCGGACACGGTGTTGTGGTGTAAATCCCTCTCCTCTATGCTGGTGCGAGTGTCTCGCTTGTACTATAATAAAAAGTATTAATTCAGTTTTCAAAATAAAAACACGCTGTGGCAGATACATAATCCATTATTTTTAACACATTATATATCTGCGCTATTAAGTTCAAAATAATGTGTATATAATGAAAACAATGTGTAAATTTGAAGCCACTCAACAACCTGTGAATAAAAAAAATAATTAAATAAAACTATGACCAAACAATTAAAGTTTGCAGTTGTACTTTTAGTTACAATTGCAAGCGTGAATCTAAACGCTCAAAAAAAATCACCTGCAAAATCTGCAAAACCAGCCACTGAAAAAGCATCAGCCAAACCTACCAAACAGGAAACCATGGATTGGATTGCTGAAAAAATGAAAGAAAAATTAGCAGGAAACAGAGTATTCATATCTTACTCAAATGGTGAATTTGTATACAGAAAACAAGTAGGTGTTTACAGCTGCAATACGACAATATATTTAAATAGAATTACCGGTTCGTCTCCCGAATATTCTGATGACTTTTTTATAAAAGGTTCAGTGATAAGTTTCTCAGATTGTGGCAAGGAATATGAGTTCAGAAATTCATCGTCGAACAATATCTCAATCGGAGGACCAAATTATAATGATTATGCAGACCCTTTTGAATTCAAAAATGATAACAGTTTGGTTGAAAGATTAAAGAAAGCTTTTGCAACTTTAATTGAATACAACTCATCACAAAAAGGAGCTAATGAAAAGTTCTAATAGTTAAGATTTTTTTTTGAAATAACAAACCGCTCAATTCGCAGAGCGGTTTTCTTTATTTTTACACCTCAAATAAGAAATGAAGAAAATAGAAACAAAAATTGATGAAGCATTTATTAACACTTTCCTGCTTCCAAGAGAAAAGGTAGTGACAGATTTTTTAATGAATGTTTTGAGTTCGCAATATCAATTCAGAGAAGATGATAGAAAGATAGAGGTGATCAGCTTATATTATTATGCTCCACAACCACTATCCTTTCTGTTTGCTTTGCCTAGTTATGAATATTACGCTCCGGATAAAACCACGCAGATTGCAGAGTTACATTTAAAAGAGCATTCTCTGGAAGACTATTCTTATTTTGATGTTCAGGAGTTGTGTAAAACGGTTTTGGATGAAAATAATATCGATTATTCAGCCTATCTCAATCCTGAAAATCATTTGGATTTTGCAAATTATTGGAAAAATCAAAACGGATTGGAAATTGATTTCATTAAAAACTGCTGGAAAAACGCAAAAGAAAACACCTGCTCAAAAATGATCGGATTTTTAGAATCATCAGACAATTCTTCCGGAACATTTGATTTAGATAATGGTTTTGAACTTCCATTTGAAATAGAAATTGATGAGTATTTAAAATCCAGAGGCTATCTGATCAATAAAGAAATTTAACTTGATAAAAATAATTTCATATTGATATGATGTAATTTTATATTATAGCAACCTAGAGTAATATTCTTCCACTATAAAACAATATTCTTGTGACCTTAAGTAATATTCTTGCACCATTGTTTTATATTAGAACGATACAATTTTATATTATAGCAACTTAGAGTAATATTCTTCCGTTATAAAACAATATTCTTGTGACCCAAATTAATATTCTTGCAACATTATTTTATATTGGCACGATACAATTTTATTATTATAGCAATGTAGATTCATATTCTTCTCTTGCAAAACTCCGTTTTCGCAGAATTGTCTCGTGTAATTTATATAACAAATCAAAATCGCTCAATTCACAGAGCTATTTTTCCATTTCAAAACAAATTCCTAAGTTTACACGTTCTTCAAACCTAAAAAACTCTCACATTGGAAAACAAAAAAGACGAAAAAATTCTTGATAAAGGCCCGTTTTACCATGGTACAAAAGCCGATTTGAAGATCGGAGACTTGCTTAGTGCAGGTTTCAATTCAAATTATCGTTCTGAAGTCATTATGAATCACATTTACTTCACTGCCTTAGAAAACGGAGCAGGATTGGCTGCTGCTTTGGCTGAAGGTCATGGTCATGATCGAATTTATATTGTAGAACCGACAGGAATATTTGAAAACGATCCAAATGTAACCGATAAAAAATTTCCTGGAAATCCTACCCGATCTTTCCGAAGTACAGAACCTTTAAAGATTATGGGCGAACTGAAAGATTGGATCAGACTCTCCGATGAAGAATTGCAAAACTGGAAAGAAGGAATTGCAAAACTCAGAGAAAACCCTGATGCAGAAATTATCAATTGATTCGCTCAGAAGTTTTAGCTTTATTATAAAATACTTTTACCATGAAATATCTACTAACATTAAAAAGAAAGAGAGCCATGAACTATTATCCAATGAAACGGTAATATTTATGACACCGAGGTAAGCAATAAAAAATCACTGATAAAAATTGTACGAAAATAAAAACTTCATTCACCAAAAAAAATTCCACTTCATTCAAGTGGAATTTTTTTATCCAAAATCAAATAATTATGAAAAATATTTCACAAATAATATATCTTTATGAAAAATAATAAAATGAAAAAAACTCTACTTATTTTAATTTCTGCAACAGGAATATGGTCTGCCCAAACCATCACAAAAGCTTTCAATGATCCTATTGTTGGGGAAACTGTGAACAATGTGAATGTCAACGGAACAGTTAATAATTCCGCAACAGGAAACAATGCGACTTTCACAAATACAACTTTAACGGCAGGAACGGCAACCTCAACAACATATTCTGCACCTACTACATCCGAAATTTCTACTTTTCCCGGATCAACCATAAAAATGACAGGTGACGGAAATATCGCACTTTATAAACAGACCGCAACAAAACTTGAAATTACAGGATTGGTAACTCCTGATGCAACATTAAATTTTTCTGCAAACAACGGTACCATCATCACTTATCCTGCAAGTTTTGGATACAATGAAACCGATCAGGCACAGGGAACTTTTACTTCCACAACAGCTTCCGGACTGTTCAAAGGAACTATTGTAAATACGGCAGATGCAGCAGGAACGCTTCTTATCGGGAACAAAACCTACCCAAATGTTCTAAGAATAAAATCGGTACAAAATTTTAATCTTTATCAGTCTACGGATACGTTTTTCGTCTTTTCTATAGGAACGGTAACCAATACTTCGTACAGCTATTATAGTGGCACAACAAAATTTGCAATTTTAACTTCTACAAGCGGAAACATCAGCGTTCCTCTTTTAAGTATCAATCAATCTACATCCGGAGCTACTGCATTAAACGAAGCATTTTTAGCTGTTTCAGATTTAAAATTAAAAGAAAAACTAAGTATTTATCCGAACCCTGCTCAGGATTTCATTCAGATAAAAGGTGAAATTTCAAATAATTCTCAAGTTAATATTTACGGTTTAGACGGAAAATTAATTAAAACAAAAGATTTAAAATCAGGAAAAGTTGAAATTTCCGAATTACCTCCTTCTGCGTATTTTATAGAAGTTTTAGGTTCAAATAAACCAAAAGAAACTGTTAAATTCATAAAGAAATAAAATTATTTTTATAAAATTTACAACCGTTCTAAGATTTTAGAACGGTTTTTGATTTAACGTTTTTGTAATCAAATGTTCTTTCATTTGTTACATTTCCCAATCACATTTATATTTATTTTAGATTAAAATTTACAGCCATGAAAAAACTACTTTTACTAGCCCCGTGTTTTTTGCTTTCGGAAGTTTATGCCCAAGAAAACATTTCAAAATCTGAACAAATACTTCCTTTAGAAAAAATGAATATTATTAAAACCAATATTACCGGGTATGCATTCAGAAATATCAATTTATCTTACGAAAGATCTATTAATCGTTGGTTTGCCATTAATGTAGGCTTCGGAACCGTTGCTGAAGGTAAAGTTCCGTTTATGAATGCTTTTTTGAGTGAAGAAGATGAAAAAGATTTTCAGAATCTGAGAATTAAAGCGACCAATTTTACAATAGAACCTAGATTTTATATTGGTGAAGGATATGGTAAAGGATTTTATTTTGCACCTTATTACAGATACTCAAAAGTTTCTACCAATACTTTTGACTTCACTTACGATTATTCAGCTTTTAACACAACTATTCCTATTCCGCTAAAAGGTTTAGGTGATGCAAGTGGAAACAGTGGTGGTTTAATGGTTGGTGCACAGTTTTTCCTTAATAAACAACACAGTTTTGTTCTGGATTTTTGGATTGCCGGAGCACATTACGGAACAGGAAAAGGAGATTTCAGCCTGACAAGCGATTTTGTTTTGACTCCTGAAATGCAGGCTCAATTGAAAAGAGAAATTGAAAATCTTGATATTCCTTTTGTAGAATATACGGTAGAAACCAATTCGAATGGTGCGAGAGTAAAAGTTGACGGACCTTGGGCAGGATTCAGGAGCGGGTTTTCACTCGGTTACAGATTTTAAATATTTTTAAACATAAACAAAATCGCCTCAGAAAATTCTAAGGCGATTTTTATTTTTAGCTGTTGTAGCATTCTTTGAATCTTGAAATCAAGTTATCCATCGTGTGGCGTTGTACAAAAACAGTCTTTATATCTTCATATCTCGGAGATTTATAAAATACTTCATGGAAATCCATACTTCCGTTACCAACTTTTACAATTTTTTGAACGTCGATGTTCAATTTTTTCAATTCATCTTTTAAGACCTGAAATTCGTCTTGAATATTATTCATCTTTATATTTTTTGTTTAGTTAAAAAAAAGCAACTTTTATTCTATTAACCCCCATTAAAAACAACGAATGATTAAATTTTTAATAAATTTAGCAATTATATCTGAAATAACCACAGGGTTTTGGGAATAATTTGCATTTACAACAGATTGCAAAAACTATACCTAACTAAGTAGTCATGAATCAAAAGTGAATTTAATATTAACTGAATGTTAACAAATCTCGATTTAAAGCCATTTTCCGTAATTGATTCTTTTTGAATCAAATAACAGAAAATGAGTTATATTTTTAAATTTATGATAGAAAAATTTAAATGAGTTTTGAATAAATTTTAACTTAAACTCATTTTAAGCATCAAAAAAGAAAATAAAAAACCCATGAATTTCATCAAAGCAGCTTCCATTTTGGGATTAATTACATTCTCAACCTTCATTTATTCTCAGAATTATGAGCCGGTTATCCTTGAAGTTAAAAAAGGAAATGAAAATAAAAATGTCTCAGATAAAAATGAAAAAGCAAAGTATTTTATACAATTTGGAATTATGTCTAAAAAGCATGACCAGTTTAAAGAAAAATATGGAGTTCAAGTGGTTTACGAAAACTGTGTGATCACAGCTTATATGTCTGAAAAAGCCAAAAAGAACAATCAGGAAGTTGCCCAATATTTAACAGGAAAATACGGAGATAGCTGGAAAAAAGATTTAAAAATAACTCCTTATGGATTATAAACTCGGTTTGTCTTCCATCTCAACTTCATGTCTTACCTGAGCTTTGTATAATGTGGCGTAATATCCGTTTTTATCAAGAAGTTCCAAGTGTTTACCTTCTTCAACGATTTTACCATGCTCCATTACAATGATTTTATCAGCTTTTTCGATGGTGGAAAGTCGGTGTGCGATAATGATTGATGTTCTGTTTTTGGTAATTTTTTCGGTTGCTCTTTGAATTAATTTTTCACTTTCGTGATCAATTGACGAAGTTGCTTCATCCAAAATAAGGATTTTCGGATCTGATAAATAGGCTCTTAAAAACGACAATAATTGTCTTTGTCCAAGTGAAATAGACGAACCTCTTTCGCTTACAACATATTCGTAGCCTCCGGGAAGTTGCTCGATAAACTCATCGACTTCAATTTCCTTTGCTCCTGCTTTTATTTTTTCTAAAGTAACGTCATCATCGCCAAATGCAAGATTTTCATAAATACTTCCGTGGAAAAGGAAAACATCCTGCAAAACAACGCCAATGTGACTTCTCAGATTATACAGTTCATAATCTTTCAATTCAACATCATCGATAAAAATTTCTCCTGAATTAATATCGTATAATCTTGTTATTAAGCTGATAATGGTAGATTTTCCGGCTCCGGTTGCACCTACTATTGCTACAGTTTCTCCCGGATTTACTTTAAAATCAATTCCTTTTAAAACTTCCTGCTTTTCATCATACGCAAAACGAACATTTTTGAATTCAATCTTTCCTTCGAAATGATCTTTCTTTACCATTCCTGTATTCGGCATCGCATAATCTTCATCCATCAAACCCAAAACTCTTTCGGCACCGACAATTCCACGTTGAATATTGTTAAAACGGTCTGCAATTTGTCTCAAAGGACGAATTAACATAGAAATAAACTGAATAAACGCAATCACAACACCTGCACTGATTGTAATATAACCTCCGTAGAAAAGTACAAATCCGATGAAAAGCGAAGAAATCAATTCAACAACAGGAAAAAACAGTGAGAAAATAAAAACCGTTCTTAGTAAAGCAGTTTTTAAAGTAATATTAATTTCATCAAACTTCTCAAACTCAGATTTCTGCCTGTTGAAAACCTGAATAATCGGCATTCCTGCTAATCTTTCCTGAACGAATGAGTTTTGATTGGAAGTCCAGGTTCTTTCGTCACCAAAAGCTTTTTTCAATCTTTTTTGGAAAAAACGGGTAATAACAAGCATTAAAGGTAATATCGCAAGAGAGATGTAACTCAAATGCACATCAACCTGAAACATCATAAATAAAACGAAAATAATTCTCAAAACATCCCCGAAAACCATCAGAAAACCATCTGTATAAACTGTAGCAATCGTTTCAACATCACCAACAGCTCTTGTCACCAACTGACCAAGCGGAGTTTTATCGAAAAAAGCCGTTCTGAAATAAATTAATTTATTATACAACCTCTCCCGAATATCTCTGATTACATTTTGTGAAATATAATTGGAAAAATAAACCAAAAAGAAATTTAAAATCGTTTCTGCAAAAACCAACCCTACCAAAGCATAAATATGCTTCATCATTAAGGCTTTGTCTTTCAGTTTCGTAATATCATTATCTACAATCTGCATCGTAAGATAAGGTCTGTAAGTAGAAACTATAGAAAGTATAACGGAAATAATTAAGGTAACAATAAACCAGCTACGAAACTTCATCCCAATGAAGAACAGCCTCTTTACAATTGCCCACGTATCTTGTTTTTTCATTATAGAATTGACGTAAAGAATTAATTTGAAAAAATTCTCTGCAAAAATACGGCTTTATAATTTTAAAGACTGAAAAACTGAGATAGAAAATTACAGATATCTATTATTTACAAATGAATATCTTTCTTGTCTTCAACTCCGATTTCTTCAATTTCCCAGACCGGACTTTTTGAAACTTCCTTTTTAAATCTATTTTCTAAAATTCTGTACACTCCATAAACAGCACCTATTGCAAATATCCAACTGATAATATTTATTCCTGAAAAACCTGCGTAGTTATTATCATTTAAAGCATTGGGATCTGTTAGTGCAACGTAAAACCCATAAGAAAACAGAAACAAAACCTGAAATCCCAGATAAACACCAATAGCTAAAAGCCCAAGTTGCCATTTTATTTTGCCAAATCTCTCAGCCAAACCAGCGTAATAACGATAAGCACCTACAAGAATAATAATTGACATCATAGTTTTAATTTTACTTAAATATAGAAATTCTATTTAAAATCGTACCCAACATCTACTAAAAAAAGTGCGTGAGCCGGCGCAGAAGTTCCTGCAGAATTTCGGTTTTTATTTTCGATTACTTTTCTTACATCTTCAGGCTGAATTTTCCCTGAACCCACCTCAACCATAGTTCCAACAATTGCTCTCACCATATTTCTAAGAAATCGGTTTGCCGAAACAGTAAATTTCAACTCAGTTCCGTTTTGTTCCCATTCTGCTTTGTACATTTTACACAAATTGGTTTTGTTGTCAGTGTGAAGTTTCGCAAAGCTTGTAAAATCCTCATATTCAAATAAAATTTTACACGCTTCATTCATTTTATTGATATTTAAAGGCTTCCTCCAATGTTGCCAAGCTGAATCCTGCGTAAATGGATTTTTCTCTAAAGAAATATAATATTCATACGTTCTGAAAGTTGCATCGAAACGGGCATGAAAATCATCTTTAACCTTAAAAATTCTTTTAATTGAAATATCAGCTGGAAGAAAACTGTTGAGTTTATGGGAAAATTGGTCGCTCAATTCTTGCTCGGTTTCAAAATGGGCAAACATTTTCTTGGCGTGAACTCCGGTATCGGTTCTACCCGCACCTGTTGTTTTTATTTTTTCTCTTAAAATCGTTGAAAGTGCTTTTTCCAATTCTTCCTGTACGGAAATATCTTTCGGCTGAATCTGATAACCAAAATAATTTTTCCCGTTGTATGAAAATTCAATAAAATATCTCAATGTAAATAAATGTTTGATTATAGAACTAAAATTTAAAATCTCAAACTCCGAATTTCAATAAAAACCTCATCTTTAATTTTAATTCTAAAACGTTCTTGCAAAAATACTTTAATTTATGACAAAAAAATTACAGATTTATTTTGAAAACTGACGAAAAACATCTTCAAAAGGATTTAAAAATTCTTATTTTTGCCAACGTATGAAAAGATGGTATCTCTATCCTTTTTCTTTAGGTTATCACATGGTTACGGGCGTCCGAAACACGATGTATGATCTGGGAATATTTAAATCTACGAAATTCAAAACGCCGATAATTAATGTCGGTAATCTTTCTGTGGGTGGAAGCGGAAAATCGCCAATGGTGATGTATCTCGCAAAATCGCTGTCTAAGTATTACAGAACAGGAGTACTTTCCAGAGGTTACGGAAGATTGACGAAAGGATATGATGTAACCAACTACGACAGTAATTACAAAACTGTGGGCGATGAAGCGATGCAGCTTTTTGAGCGTTTTAAAAACCGTTTTGTGATTGCAGTTTCCGAAGACCGAGTTCCCGGAGCAAAAAAAGTGATCGATGATATGGATTTAGATGTTTTGATTCTCGATGATGCAATGCAACACAGAGCTATCAAAGCAGGATTTAACATCTTGATGACTGATTTTAATGACCCTTATTTTAAAGATCACCTTCTTCCTGCAGGAGATTTAAGAGAATCCAGAGCAGGATCACAAAGAGCAGATATCATTATGGTCAGCAAATGTCCTGATGAACTGACTGAAGAAACCAAACAATATTACATCTCAAGAATCCGACCGACAAAAACACAGAAAGTTTTTTTCTCATCAATCGGTTATGATGAAAATGTTTACGGTACAAGAGACAAAATGCTTCCTGATAACAATCTGAATTATTACGATATTCTTTTGATTACAGGAATTGCCAACCCGAAACCGCTGTTGACGCATTTGGCTAAATTTTCTCAACGTGTAAAACATCTAAAATTCAGAGATCATCATAATTTTTCTGATGCAGACATTAAAAACATTGTTGCAGAATATCAGAAACTGGGTGAGTACAAATTAATTCTGACCACAGAAAAAGATTATGTTCGTCTAAAAACTTTCGACCGTTTACGCGATTTGGTATATTATTGGCCAATCAATGTTGTGATTGATAAAAAGGAAGAATTTAATCAGGTGATTATGAATTACGTGAATAAAAAATAAAAAAATCTGCAGCAGCTGTTGCAGATTTCTTGTTTATTGATTATTTCAATTCTTAAATTTCTGCCAATTCATATTATTTCAGTCTTATTTTACGTTTCAATGTTTAGATTTGTAAAAAATTTAGATATGAAGCAGATAATGATTGTCATGATGTTGAGTATTTTTACTTTAGGTTGCGCGCAAAAAGCACCTGAAGTTTCGAAAACTCAATTTTCTAAGGAAGCATTAAATCAGAAGTTAGAAGATGAAAACGGAAAGAACATCAGCGTTCAGGAAATATTAGACCAACATAAAGGAAAAGTTTTGGTAATTGATTTTTGGGCAGGTTGGTGCAGAGATTGTCTTAAAGCGCTACCAAAAGCCGAAGAACTAGAGAAAAACAATCCAAATATTGATTTTGTATTCTTTTCTCTGGAAAGATCAAAAGAGAAGTTTGACAACAGTCTGGAAAGATTTAATATGAAAGAAAAAGAAAATTATTGGTTTTCTTCAGGCTGGGAAAATAATTTTAACAAATATATTGATCTCAACTGGATTCCGAGATATATGGTGATTGATCAAAAATCAGGTATTGCAAAATATTATGCTATTTCTCCCGAAGATCCGGAAATTCAAGCTACGATTGACAGACTTTTGAAGTGAGATGAAAATTGAGATTGAAGCTAAACTTCAAAAACTTTGAACTAAAAATAACAGAATCCATATCTTTGTGATATGGATTTTTCTTTTCCACAACGCAAAATAATTCATGTCGATATGGATGCATTTTATGCTTCCGTAGAGCAATATGACAATCCCGCATTGCGTGGAAAAGCGATTGCAGTTGGCGGTGGACATCGTGGTGTAGTTTCTGCGGCAAGCTATGAAGCGAGGAAATTTGGAGTACGTTCTGCGATGGCGAGTAAAATTGCCAAAGAAAAGTGTCCGCATCTTATTTTTGTTCCGCCAAGATTTCCGAGATACAAAGAAATTTCAAGAAAAATACGTGAGATTTTTTATGAATATACCGATTTGGTAGAACCGCTTTCCTTAGATGAAGCCTATCTCGATGTTACCGAAAATAAAAAAGGTATTGAATCTGCCAATCAGATTGCAAAAGAAATCCGTCAGAAAATATTTGAGCAAACGGGTTTAACGGCTTCTGCCGGAATTTCTGTCAATAAATTTTTAGCTAAAGTTGCTTCAGATATTAATAAACCGAACGGACAAAAAACCATTCATCCCGACAAAATAGAAAAATTCCTTGAAGAATTACCCGTTGAAAAGTTTTATGGCGTAGGAAAAGTAACCGCTAACAAAATGTTTAGTCTGGCAATTTTCAAAGGTAAAGATCTAAAGAAGAGATCACTGGAAGACTTAACGAGACTTTTCGGTAAGTCGGGCAAATATTATTACAATGTCGTTCGCGGAATTCATAATTCGGAAGTAAAACCTAACCGCATCCAGAAAAGCGTTGCTGTGGAACGAACTTTCTTTGAAGACCTTTCAGAAGAACAGGAAATCAACGAAAAGCTTGAAAATTTAAGCCAGGAACTTCATCAGAGACTTCAGAAAAACAACATTCTCGGAAGATCTTTAACTTTAAAAATCAAATACAAAGATTTCTCATTATTTACAAGAAGTTTCACTAAAGAAGAATATTTCAGTTCGCCCGAACAGTATTTTGTTACTGCAAAAAAACTTTGGGAGCTTCGTCCTTTTGATAAAGCGGTACGATTATTGGGTTTATCATTATCTCACCTCAACACAGAAGAAAAAAAGCAAATCTCAGTTCAGCTTAAAATTCCGTTTGAGGATTTTGAAAATTAAGCATTGAATCTATCAATGTCATTTTACCAAATACTATAAACTATGAACGAAACCATGATTCAGTTTTTCCACTGGTACTCAGAAGGAGATTCAAAACTATGGAAACACGCCGAAGAACAGGCAAAATATTTATCTCAACTAGGAATCACATCGGTATGGTTTCCTCCGGCTTACAAAGGAACAAATGGTGGATATTCTGTAGGATACGATGCTTACGACCTTTTTGACCTTGGAGAATTTGATCAGAAAAATTCTAAACCTACAAAATACGGAACAAAAGACGATTATCAGAAGTCAATTAAAGCACTCAAGAAAAACAACATTCAGGTAATTGTTGATATTGTTTTGGGGCATAAAGCAGGTGGTGATGAATTGGAAAAATTTAAAGCAGTAAAAGTTGACGAAAACAACCGTGAAAAAATAATTTCTTCAGAAATTGAGATAGAATCTTATACCAAATTTACATTTCCCGGACGTGGAAAAAAATATTCAGATTTTGAATGGAATTTCACCTGTTTCAGCGGGGTGGATTATGCAGAAGGAAAAGATTCACACATCTACAAAATCAAATCTGAATATGGCGATGATTGGGAAGAAATGATTGATGACGAAAAAGGAAACTACGATTATCTGATGTTCAATGACGTGGAACACAGAAATCCTCATGTACGTGAAGAGCTCAATAAATGGGCAAAATGGTATTTTGATCAAACTGATTTCGACGGAGTAAGATTAGATGCCCTAAAACATATTTCTTTTGATTTTTATAAAGAATGGTTGACTTTACTACGTTCAAATTCAGGTAAAAACATTTTTGCAGTCGGAGAATATTGGGCTCCAGGACAACTTAATTTATTACAAAAATATATTGAAGCTACAGAAGGATGTATGAGTCTTTTCGACAGCTCACTTCACAATAATTTCCACACTGCGTCTAAAGAGGGAGATTCTTATGACCTGAGAAATATTCTTACAGGAACTTTAACAGAAGCCGACCCGATGCATTCGGTAAGCTTAGTTGACAACCACGACACACAACCTCTGCAAGATTTGGAAGCCCCGGTTGAAGCATGGTTTAAACCCATTGCTTATGCGCTCATTTTGTTAAGAGACAAAGGGTACCCTTGTGTTTTCTATCCTGATTTATATGGAGCGCATTATAAAGATAATGACCGTGAAGGAAATGAGCAGGAAATATTTTTGGATAAGGTGGATGGAATTGAAGAACTTTTAAAAGCACGTAAAGAAAATGCTTACGGAATTCAAAGGGATTATTTTGAAGATGCCAATTGTTTAGGCTGGATTCGTGAAGGCGATGATGAACATCAAGGTTGCGCGGTTGTGTTAAGCAATAAAGATTCTTACGAAAAGCCAATGGAAATGGGAGAAAAGTATATCGGAAAAATATTTTATGATGCCTTGGGAAGATCCGAAGAGAAAGTAGAAATAAGAGAAGACGGATGGGCAGACTTTCCGGTCCCTGCGGGAAATGTGAGTGTTTGGATTCCTGAATAAACTCTTTTTAAGCTCTCTTAGATTTTGCTGATGGCGCAGATTTATTAAACCATTATAAATCAGCAAAATCTCCGAGAGAAAAGCTTTTTTATAATTAAAACAAAAAAATCCAGTCTAAATTAGTAGACTGGATTTTATTATTATTTCTTTAAATATAAATCAAAATAATCTGTGACTTTCTGCATCAGATGCACTCTGTCTTTTCCGATGACATTATGAGGATGTCCCGGGTACACAAAATAATCCATCTGAACACCCTGATCAACTGCAGATTTAATGAACTTCATAGAATGTTGCCAAACGACTACATCATCCTGCGCACCATGAATCATCAGTAATTTTCCTTTTAGATTCTGAACTTTATCCAAAAGATTTGACGTTGCATAGCCTTGAGGATTTTCCTGTGGAGTATCCATATATCTTTCACCGTACATAATTTCGTACATACTCCAGTCGATGACAGGACCTCCTGCAACTCCTACTTTAAATACATCCGGTTGACGAAGCATGAAACTCGTTGTCATAAATCCACCAAAACTCCATCCGTGAATTCCCATTCTCTCAGAATCTACGTAAGGAAGTGATTTCAGGTAATTAACACCTTTCATCTGGTCATTCATTTCAGTTGTTCCAAGATTTCTAAAAACTGCTTGTTCAAACTTCATTCCTCGGTTTGAAGAACCTCTTCCGTCCATCGTGAAAATCACATATCCGTTTTGTGCCATATATTCATACCAAAGATTTCCTGAAGCCGGGAAAGTATTGGTTACAAGCTGTAAATGCGGACCGTTGTATAAATAAACAATTGCGGGATATTTTTTATTAGGGTCAAAATTGGTTGGAAGAATAACTTTTCCGTACAAAATCGTTCCTTCATCAGCTTTTAAAGTAATATTTTTTATTTCCGGACGGTCGTAGTTTTTCAATGGATTATCCGATTTCAGAAGATTCGTAGCTTTTAACGTCGCTGTATTAAGAATATCTGCAACTCTTGGTGTCGTTGTATTGCTGTAAGAATCGTATAAATAATTACCATCACTGCTTAATACTCCTGAATGAACTCCTTCTGCATTGTCTAATCTCTGCGTTTTGAAAGTATTCCAGTTTATTCTATATAAATGCTTCTCAGTCGGAGTTTCCTGTGTTGAAGTATAATAAATTTCTTTTTTCTTTTCATTAAAACCTAAAATATCGGTTACCAACCACTCCCCTTTTGTAATCTGAGCAATAAGACCTTTTTCTAAGCTGTAATGAAACAAATGGTTATATCCCGTTCTCTGGCTTTGCCAGATAAAATCTGTATTTGAATTTGGAAAAAACGTCAGCGGATGTTGCGGTTCTACATATTTATCGCTCGTTTCTTCAAATAATGTATTGATGAAATTTCCTGTAACAGCATCATATTTATTCATTCTTAAATGATTCTGACCTCTGTTTAAAACTCCTACAAAAATATATTTAGAATCAGGGCTCCAGGTAATTGCTGTTAAATACTGGTCTTTTTCACCTTCAATTTTCAAAAATGTTGTTGACTGGTTTTTGATATTGTAAACTCCCAATGTCACTTCATGTGAAGTTTTTCCAGCCATTGGATATTTGATATTGGTATTTACAGCAGGAGTTACAGACCAGTCGATGACAGGATAATCTGCAACCATGGTTTGATCCATTCTATAGAATGCTACATTTTCAGAATTGGGAGAAGGGAAAATTCCACTATCGATTCCGAATTCGTTTCTGTGAACATTAGAAGCTCCATTCAGAATATTCTCGTTGGAATCATTCGTTACCGCAACTTCTTTTCCATTTTTGTTGATGAATAAATTATTACCTTTCGTATAAACCAAAGTCTGATTATCAGCAAGCGTTTTTACATTTGCAGGATTATCTCCCAACACAGCTGAACGTTTTACTTTCCAGTCATTTCCGGATTTTTCTACCCAATACATTTGGTTATCAGCTGTAAAATAGGCTTCAGAATTGGTAATAAACTTTACAGGAGGAAGACCTTTCAGCTTTTTATCTGTAAAATTCTTATTAACCCGATACAGGGAAATTAAAGTATCCTGCTTATTTGTTTTAATATCAGTAGCAAGATATCCGCCTTTTACCGCCTGAATATAAGACTTGTTGTCGCTCGACCAAGAAAACTGTGAGATGTTTTTTACGGCAAGATTGGTTCTCATTCCGTTTACAGCTTCCGCCATGGTGAATTTTTGGGTTTGTGCAAAAGCAGTACCGCCCAAAACTACCATTAATAAAGAAAATTGGTGTAGTTTCATTTCTAAAAAATTGAATCTGTCAAAAATAAGAAATAAATGTCACACGTTAAGAAATGTTAAAATAAAACATTGATAAAGTATGATTTTTACTGCTTATACGTAAAAGTTCCTACCAGAAAGTGTCCTGCAGAGTGCGGGGAACTTTCGGAGCTTCCCGAAAACTCGTTACCAGGGTGCGACAGACTTTTGGAGTCTTCCGAAAGTCTGTCGCAAGGGTGCAGGAAGGTTTTCATATCTTGAGATTGCTTTGTTGATTTGCTAATCGCAATGTAGCTGCAGGAATCCCCCTTCTTTGGAGAGGTGCCGAATTTTTGACGGTAGTTTTATAATTATGAATCTAAATATATTATGCTCCAATTTTATTTCTTTGATTAACTTTTAGGTTTCTCCTATCACTGAAATCGCAAATATTTTAATGCTTACAAAAACTTCAGCCCCGATTGAACGGTCTGTTTGAGCTCTTTTTCTGGGATTCGGCGGCGG
>NZ_JAOVZV010000028.1 GCF_026460945.1 Chryseobacterium luquanense | reverse complement strand
TGGGGGGGCGCCTGTCCCCCCCCCGAATCCCAGAAAAAAGCGAGTAGTGAAAGCGGGATTAAGCTCCTTAAAAAATAATTAATTGGTTAATCAGTAATGAGACTTTCCTCGTTGAAATAGTAAAAATTTACCCTAAAATGATTTTCTTATCCTAAATCAATGTTTTGGGTATCATAGTTGCCGTAGATTTGCACTATAAATAACAACAAAAAATAAATACAATGGCTACAAAATGGAATTTAGACCCGGCTCACAGTGAAATTACTTTCAAAGTAAAACACATGATGATCTCTAATATTAAAGGAAACTTCACAGATTTCAACGCTGAGATCGATGCTGATGACGATACTTTTACAAATGCTAAAACTACAGCAACCATTCAGGTAAATTCTATCTCTACTCACAACACAGACAGAGATAACCACTTAAAATCTGCAGAATTCTTCAACGCAGAAGCTAACCCGACGATCACTTTTGAATCTGATGCGCTTAACAATTCTGTTACAGGAAATCTTACTGTAAACGGAGTTACAAAACCTATCAACCTGGATGTAGAGTTCGGTGGAATCAACGTAGATCCTTGGGGAAATACAAAAGCTGGTTTTTCTTTTGAAGGAAAAATCAACAGAAAAGATTTTGGTTTAAACTGGAATGCAGCTCTTGAAGCAGGAGGCGTAATGGTAAGTGAAGATGTAAAAATCGCAGGTGAATTGCAGTTTGTAAAACAAGCATAATTAAATAGATTTCAGCTAAGCCATAACGTGGTGGAATAATGAAATCATTGTTTTTTAAATCAGAAAGGTTCAGGGAATTTTAGCCTTGAGCCTTTTTTAATCTCAATAAAAATGAATCTTAACGATCTACAGAATATCAGCAGTCAATTTAAGAATTCGCAGAAAATGCCTGTTCTTTTTTTGGGTCACGGTTCGCCGATGAACGCCATTGAAGAAAACCAATTCGTTCTGGGTTTCAGAAATATGGCGAAGGAAATTCCGAAGCCAAATGCTATTCTGTGTATTTCAGCACATTGGTACACCGACGGAACCAAGGTAACTGCGATGAAAACACCTAAAACCATTCATGATTTTGGAGGTTTTCCACAGGCTTTGTTTGATGTGCAATATCCTGCTCCCGGAAACCCTGAGCTGGCTCATGAGACTGCAGAACTTTTAAAACCTGTTTTGGTAGAGGAAGATCACAGTTGGGGACTTGATCACGGAGCATGGTCGGTTATAAAACACATGTATCCGAATGCAGATATTCCTGTAATTCAATTGAGTATTGATTATACAAAACCTCCGCAATATCATTTTGATTTAGCAAAAAAACTAGATAAGCTGAGAGAAAAAGGAATTTTGATTATCGGCAGCGGAAATATTGTTCATAATTTAAGATTGATTGACTGGCGAAATATTGATACGGTTGGTGCCGGTTGGGACTGGGCAATTGAAGCCCGTGAACTCACCAACAATTGGCTTCTGGACGGAAATTTTCAAAATTTAATCGACTATCATAAACAGGGAACTTCGATTCGTTACGCTATTCCTACACCCGATCATTATTTGCCTTTGCTTTATTCTTTAGGTTTAAAAAGTAAATCGGAAGATTTGGTTTTATTTAATGATGATTTAATCGGTGGTTCGTTGAGCATGACGAGTGTGAGGATTGGATAAATTAAATTTCTTTTGAGAGACTTTTTTTATCACTATAAATTTAGTAATATTGTTTACCATGAAAAAAACAGTATTACTTTTCTTAATGATTTGTCCTTTTTATGTGCTTTTTTCACAAACGATAAAAGGAACTGTCATCAATGACATCGAAAAACCGATTGCAAATGTCAATATTTATCTCGACGGAACCAAAACAGGAACCATTTCTGCGGAAGATGGAAGTTTTACTTTGAATCTTAATTCTAAAAACAACAACAGTTTAGTTTTTAAAAAAGATAATTATGAAACTTTTACAATCAATACATCGGAAGTTTTAAATAAAAAGCTGAAAGTGGTCTTGATTAAAACTAAAGATATTGAAGAAGTGGTTATCATTCCGTTTACGGAAACAGCATATAAAAATTATATTAAATTCTTTTTAGATTCTTTTATTGGTGAAGATCAAGCCAATGTGAGGATTAAAAATCAACGTTCACTAAAATTTTCTTACGATAAATCGAATAAGATTTTAAGAGTAAAAGCTCCGCAGACTTTAATTATAGAAAATAAAAATCTGGGCTACACAATTGATTACAATCTGGAAGAATTTATTGCCAGTTTTGATGAAAATACAACACGATTTATCGGGACAAGCTTTTTTAAGGAAACTAAAAATTCAGATAAAGTAAAACTCAATCGAATGAATGCGTACGACGGAAGTCAGGTTCATTTTTTCCGTTCAGTCTTCACGGGAACAGTAAAAAATGAAGGCTTCATCGTGAATCAGATTACAAAATATCCCAATTCAAAATATCCAACTGAAGAAGAACTACAAAGGCTGAAAGATTTTGCAAAAACTATAAAAACAAAAACCATTACAAGCGTTCCAGCCGATCTTCTCGATATCGGAACCCGAAAAAGAAACGAACCTCCTTACAAAATAGCCATCACCAAAACTCAAATCCCGGAATCTGATTACACAAAAAAAACAGACGGAAAACTATTTTTAGATTATAAGTATATGATGCAGATTAATTTTAAAAAGTATTATTATGAATTAATTAAAGGCAGTTTTGTGAAAAGCAGTATACCCATTAATCAGACATCATTTCTTCATCCTGAAGATCAATCTTATGAAATTTATGATAATGGAAACACGTCAAATCCCGGTCAATTAACCAATCAAGGAGATTTTGCGAAAGATAAAATTGAAAAACTTTTGCCTTTAGATTATCAGCTAGGCGATTAATTCCAATAAAAAAGCTTCCTTTTTGGAAGCTTTCATTATGTAAAAAACAAATTAAAACTTACTGCACAGCTTGTAGAACATTGATATTTCCGTAACCATAATCTGAATTTTTCGTCGGATAATAAGTGGAAGACTGTCTCATTTTATTTAAAACCTGATCTCTCGACCAAGAAGGATTTTTAGACCAAACTAAAGCTGCAATTCCTGCTGTAGAAGCAGTTGCTACTGAAGAACCGCCTACATAATCGGTTTGTCCGTTATAATAACTTAAAACCGGAATATTATTCCCTGATACTCTTTCCATTTGATAAGTAAAATCGATCTCACTTCCTGAATGACATACATCACATTTCTGATTGGAAGTATTTTCTTTAACTCCTGTAATAGCCTGAGTTTCGGGCATCCAAGCTGGGAAAATCACCCCTACAAAAGTTGTAAAGCTTGTTGAAGTTCCTCCTGCGCAGAAAATTAGTTTCCCTCTAGAATAAGCATATTTCACCCCGTCTTCAATTTTCCCTACAGAGAAAATATGTCCCATCGACATTGAAATTATTTTTACACTTGCCGTGTTTCCAAGATTGGTAAAGGCTATTTTCACTCCTTCTTGTTCATGATAACCATCCAAAACAACATTTGAAGCTGCTCTGTAAGAAATCAAATTGGCATTATAAGCAACGCCAACAGGTTGTCCCTGATTATTTCTCGGAGCTGCCATCGCTGAAGCCATACTCGTTCCGTGACCGCATTTATCATCCGCTCCATCATAACCTGAACTCCAAGGCCAAATAGAATCTACATACACCCCATTTTTACTGATTGTTCTTCCTGAAGAAGAGCCATTATTAAAACTTCCGCTCAATAAACTTTGATTAAAAGAAACTCCGGAATCAATCAATCCGATGGTAATTCCTGCTCCTGTACTGTAACTCCATGCATTTGTGATATTGTGTTTTGCAAATGACCACGGCGCTGTTGCATTGGGAGAAACTGTGGTGTAATCTGCTGTATTTAAAGCTGTAGATTCGAGACCGCAACCTGAAGAACTTCCACTCGATTTTGCAGTAGTTCCATTGATTTTATTTTCATTTTCAAAATATCTGTAATCTGCCGGTTCGAAGTAACGAATTGATTTAAGTTTTCTCAATGCAATTACTGTTTCCTGCATTTCTATATAAACATCAATTTGATTTAAATACTCATCAGAAGCCAATAAAACTCTGTCTTTCTTACCTTCGTATTGTTGAATAACTTCTAAAATTTCACTCTGTAAAGCCTCAGAATTAGAAGATTTACTTCTGTCGAAATCATCTTTTGAATCTCCAAAACCTATGGATGCTATTTTATTTCCCTGAACGATTCCGCTCCATAAAAAGTGTGATGAAGTTTCGTTCCAGGAAAACCTCCCTTTTGTTTTAGTAGTTTGATTAATTTTTTCGTTGATTTGTCTTGCATTCAATGGATCGGTCTGTACAATTTCCGCTTCAACAGAATTAGTTTGAATTTCTTCTCGGGAACAAGAACTCAACGCAAAAACCGTGAGTAAGTAGAATACGCATTTTTTCATAATAAAATATTTAAAATTTGGTACCACAAGATATTAATTTCTAATGATATGGATATTAAAATTTTATTTTTAAGTAAGATATTTAATTTTCAGTTTTAAATAATTCACAACAGATATTCAGGTTTTTTAAATGTAACTTATGCACAAAAAAGATTTATAATCTTGAATTTCACCTTATTTCTTCATTGAAATCTTAAATACCCATTACTGAAAGTTATTCCTAAGATTCTGTGATTATCTGAACTTGTTTTCGTAAATTTGTTTTTGAAATTTTTTACTAGATGAAAGAAAGTGCTGTAAAAAAAATTGCAGTTCTTACCTCAGGAGGGGATTCTCCGGGTATGAATGCAGCATTAAGAGCAGTCGTTAGAACTGCAAATTATTACAATATCGAATGCTACGGAGTAAGAGAAGGCTACAATGGTCTTATTCACGATGATTTCCTAAAAATGGGACCTCGTTCCGTAAAAAATATAATCAATCAGGGTGGTACAATTCTTAAATCTGCCCGTTCAATGGAATTCAAAACCAAAGAAGGTCGTCAAAAAGCTTATGACAATTGCGTAAAATACGGAATTGAAGCTTTAGTATGCATCGGAGGTGACGGAACTTTTACCGGAGCTAAAATCTTCAACGAAGAATTCGGAATCAAAGTAATTGGCGTTCCCGGAACTATTGACAACGACATTTTCGGAACTGACAATACAATCGGATACGATACCGCTTTGAACACAGCAATGGATGCAATTGATAAAATCCGTGACACGGCTACTTCTCACAACAGAGTCTTCTTTGTAGAAGTAATGGGTCGTGATGCTGGTTTTATTGCATTGAACAGCGGTTTGGCAACAGGAGCTTTGGATATTTTGATCCCTGAGAAAAAAGACAGCATGGATGAGTTGTTTGCCAACTTCAGAAATGCCGAAAAAACAGGAAAAGCTTCAAGTATCGTCGTTGTTGCAGAGGGTGAAAAACTGGCAAATATTTATGAATTAGCCGAACAAACTAAAAAAGAATTCCCGGATTATGATATTCGTGTAGCGATTTTAGGACACATCCAAAGAGGAGGTTCACCAAGTTGTGCAGATCGGGTTTTGGCGAGCAGACTGGGTTATGGAGCAGTTGTAGGATTAATGGAAGGACAAAACAATGTAATGGCAGGAATGCGTTCGAACGATATTGTTTACACGGAAATCGAAGAGGCCATTAAAAAACACAACGAAATCAATAAAGATCTTTTACTGATTTCAGAAATTTTAGCAATCTAACTATTTAATATAATTTTTAAAAAAGTAAAACACTATGTCAACAATTAAAGTAGGTATTAACGGTTTTGGTAGAATCGGTCGTCTTGTTTTCAGAGCAATGACAGAAAGAAGCAACATCGAAGTTGTAGGAATCAACGATCTTATCAATGCGGAATACATGGCTTACATGTTAAAATACGATTCTGTACACGGAGTTTTCCCGGGAGAAGTTTCTGTAGAAGGTAACGATCTTGTGGTAAACGGTAAAAAAATCAGAGTTACTGCAGAAAAAGACCCAAGTAACCTAAAATGGGATGCAATCGGTGCTGATTACGTAGTAGAATCAACTGGTTTATTCTTAGATAAAGAAAGTGCTGCAAAACATATTACAGCAGGCGCAAAAAAGGTAATTCTTTCTGCTCCTTCTAAAGATGATACTCCGATGTTTGTAATGGGTGTAAACCACACAGAACTTACTGATGATGTAAAAATCTTATCAAATGCTTCTTGTACTACAAACTGTTTAGCTCCTCTAGCTAAAGTAATTCACGACAACTTCGGAATCGTAGAAGGTTTGATGACAACAGTACATGCTACAACTGCAACTCAAAAAACTGTTGACGGTCCTTCAATGAAAGACTGGAGAGGTGGTAGAGCTGCTCTAAACAATATTATCCCTTCTTCTACAGGTGCTGCGAAAGCGGTAGGAAAAGTAATCCCTTCTTTGAACGGAAAATTAACAGGTATGTCTTTCAGAGTACCAACTGTTGATGTTTCTGTAGTAGATTTAACAGTAAGACTTGAAAAAGGTGCTTCTTACGAAGAAATCTGTGCGGTTATTAAAGCGGCTTCTGAAGGTGAATTGAAAGGTATTCTTGGATACACTGAAGATGCTGTAGTTTCTCAGGATTTCGTAGGAGATAAGAGAACTTCTATCTTCGATAAAGATGCTGGTATTTCACTTTCTCCAAACTTCGTAAAACTTGTTTCTTGGTATGACAACGAAATGGGTTATTCAAACAAGTTGGTTGATATGTTGATTCATGCGGCTTCTTTGTAATTGATTAATCTTTTATGATATAGAAAAACCTTCCGGATGGAAGGTTTTTTTGTTAGAAATAATTTCATATTGAAATTTTAGCCAATTGTACATACTTTAGCAATCCCTCTTTGTAAAAAGAATTTTATAAGCTTCTTCACTAAACTTTTAACAAATGTCCCTAATGGGATTACACTAGCGACTGCTTCTAAAATAACATCAACAATATTACCTATAATGCTATCTTCTTTTACAATTGAACAAAATATACTTTTTAATCTTTCCCAAAGTCCTCTTTTGTTAATACTAGTAATGGTTAATCCTGTAAAATTTGCATCCTCCATCAAAAACATTTTTGATTGTTCCTGAGTTTGTAATAAGTATAATTCAGCCAATGCATTTTCTGCATCTTCTTCCGAAACTACATCATCTCCTAATCCTTCTGCAAGGATTTCATCTGCATATTTTTTCAATTCGACTAATTCGTTGTTTTCGTTTTTTACTAACATAATTAAAAGTTTTAAGTGATTAATTCTTTAGCAAATTTTAAAAATTTAGAAAAATAATGAAATTACCCGTTTGTGTGATTTTAAAAAGAAGTTATTTTCAAAATCACAAAACAAAAGCCCTCACAAAATTTGTAAAGGGCTATAATTTTTAAGTATTTCTATGAATTTAATTTAATCCAATGTCAAACTTTTTAGCGACCAAACACCGCCATTGTAAATATTTAAATCTATTTTAGAATTAATTCCATAGACAATTCCGTTTTCTGTAAACTGCCAAAACTGCCACTTATCTTCGGGAGAAGGTTCGGGAACATCATTATAATTGGCAAGCCAAATCGGATAATCATCAAATTCTCCTCTTAGAAAGTCTTTGTAGTAATGATAATACGTATAAATTATTGGTTTTTCGCCATACGTTTCTTCCACTATTTTACACCAGACTTTCAAATCTTCAATCAGTTTTTTGCTGGATTTTGTTCTTGGAATTTTTTCAATATCTAAAACTGGAGGCAAGTCTCCACTTTCCAGCTTTACATTTTCAAGAAAATTATTAGCCTGAATGACCGGATCTTCATCAGCTCTGTAAAAATGATAAGCCCCTCGAATTAGATTATGCTCTTTTGCAGAAGCCCAGAATTCGTCAAAATTCTTATCGGCATTTCGGTTTCCCATCGTTGCTCTCATCACTACAAATTCAAGGGGAATTGTTTTATTTCCGATACTCAAACTATCCCATTTTATATCCTTTGTATTTTGATAATGAGAAATATCAAAACCATAAGTTTTATCAAGATTATTGGCAAGAATTTTTTGAATTCTCAGAGTTTCATTTTCGCTGTTTTTTAGCTTCTTGTGAGTGAATTTATTAAAGTATAAAGCGTAATAGTAACTTATTGATTGTTTTAGATATAAACCTGTTCCGATAAGTGCAATTATCAATATTGCCAATACAATTTTTCGACGCAAAAAATAGTTCTTCCGTCTCGTTTTATGGATGCTTTTGGCAGTTTTTTTGGTGTACTTTTTATCGCTCATTAAGTTTTGCAAAACTAACTTTTTAAGCTATAAAATACTAAATAAAATCAGTAAATTTGATATTATGGAAACACGCGAAAAGATTATCATCATTGGAGGTGGTTTTGCCGGATTGCAGCTTGCAAAGACGCTGAACAATAAAAACAAAAAAGTAATTGTTCTTGACAAAGTAAATCACCATATGTTTCAGCCGCTTTTTTATCAGGTTGCATGTGGACGAATCGAGCCTTCCAATATATCTTTTCCGTTTAGAAAAATCTTTCAGCAATCCAGAAATACACAGTTTCGTTTGACTGACGTGAAATCTATAGATCACGCAAACAATAAAGTCATTACTGACGAAGCAGAATTCACCTATGATAAATTAATCATCGCAACTGGTTGTAAAACTAATTTTTTCGGTAATAAAGATCTTGAAGGAAAAGCTTTCGGGATGAAAAATACCCAAGAAGCCATCGGAATAAGAAATCATGTTTTGATGACATTTGAAAAATTGATTCTTGAAAAAAGCCGGAGTGACGATGGAAATTGGAATATCGTTATCGTCGGAAGCGGACCAACCGGAGTAGAATTAGCCGGAGCATTTTCAGAAATGAAAAAAGAAATTCTTCCCCGCGATTATCCTTATATGAATTTTGATCATCTTGAAATTATTTTAGTAAGTTCTACCGAAAAACCTCTTGCCGTTATGAGCCCCGAAGCTCAGGAAAAATCTGAGAAATATTTAAAAGAATTAGGCGTGAAATTCCTTAGTGGTGAAGTTGTTACTGATTACGATGGCGATAAAGTTTACATGAAAAGTGGAAAAGAAATCCCGTCAAACAATGTGATTTGGGCTGCAGGAGTTACAGGAAACGTGATTGATGGTTTCCCTTCTGAAAATTTAGTTCGAAATAGATATATCGTCGACCGTTTCAATAAAGTAAAAGGTTACGAAAATATTTATGCAGTCGGAGATATTGCCTACATGGAAACTCCGAAATACCCTCAAGGACATCCTCAAGTTGCAAATGTTGCCATCAATCAGGCAAAAAATTTAGGGAAAAACTTTTTGAGGAAAAGTAAAAATGAATGGGTAGAATACGAATATAAAGATCAAGGTTCTTTAGCCACAATAGGAAAACACAGAGCCGTTGTGGATTTACCATTTATAAAATTTCAGGGATTTTTAGCCTGGTATTTTTGGATGTTCTTACATTTAATGCTTATTTTGAGCGTTAGAAATAAACTGGCAATATTTTTCAACTGGATGTGGAGCTATTTTAACAAAGATTCTTCATTACGTCTGATTATTTCGCCATCTCAAAAAAATAATACGCAGCAATGAGAATTGACATTATAAGCGTGCTTCCAGAATTAATGGCAAGTCCGTTTCAAACTTCTATTTTGAAAAGAGCAGTAGATAAAGGTATTGTAGAAGTACATTTTCATCAGTTGAGAGACTGGTCAATCAACAAACACCGCCAAATTGATGACGAACCTTATGGAGGAGGCGCAGGAATGGTAATGATGATTGAACCACTAGATAAATGTATTTCTGAACTAAAATCTCAACGGGATTATGATGAAATTATCTATCTAACGCCCGATGGACAAACTTTAAACCAAAAAATTGCCAATACGCTTTCCATTAAAAATAATCTTATCTTTTTATGTGGTCATTACAAAGGAATTGATCAGCGTTTGAGAGATTTACATATCACTAAAGAAATTTCTATCGGAGATTTCGTATTGACGGGCGGTGAATTGGCGGCTTGTGTTTTGGCAGATTCTATTATCCGGTTGGTTCCTGGAGTTTTAAATGACGAACAAAGTGCTTTAACAGACAGTTTTCAGGATGATTTACTCTCCCCACCGATTTACACACGACCTGAAACTTACAAAGGTTTGGAAGTTCCAAGAATTCTTTTAAGTGGAAATTTTGCTAAAATAGAAGAATGGAGACATGAGCAAGCCCTAAAAATCACTTCAGAAAAACGTCCAGATCTTTTAGAATAAGTAATAAAATTTATGCAATAAATAATTATTGTTGAAAAATTTACATTTTTAATCCCATACATTAGATTTTTATACCGTCTATTTCACATTTAAATGGATTATTTTTTAATCATTGAATGGGTGTATTTTTTAAAATTTATATTGTAGATTTGTGACTTATTTGTCATAGTAATAACTATTTAAGATTTTGAATATAAATTTAATTCAAATATAATTTTATACATAAAATTTTAATATATTTAAGTGATAATAAGATTAATTTTAAGGTACTACAATTAGAAAATGTGTTGATGGAGCTTTTTGCTTTTTACAATGTTGAAAATTTATTTTTGCCCGATCCGCCGCAGATTCATAAACTCGACCCCACAAAATCAGGATTAAGAAACTGGGACGACAGAAAGTACAGAACTAAGCTCTCAAAAATTGCACACGTTTTTCGTTTAATGAAAGAAGAAAACGGAGTTTTACCTGCTATTATCAGCTTGTGTGAAATTTCGGGAAAAGAGGTTCTCGAAGATCTTGTACAGCTCGATCCTTTCAGCTCACAATACGGAATTGTACATTATAATTCTCTTGACGAGCGAAAAGTAGATGTTGCTCTTTTGTACGACAAATCTAAAGTTGAAATTTTAGATTCTGAGGCAATTACTTTCTTTTTTGAAATTGTAGACAACAACCCCGACAATTATGACACCACAAGGGATGTTCTTTTTGCAAAACTAAAATGCAAAGGAGAACTAGTGAATGTTTTTGTAGCTCACCTTCCCTCGAAGCGAGAAAAAGACATTAATCAACCTAAACGAAACTTTATCATGAATGAAATTCGTAACAGAATTTTAAACATTATTAAAGAAAAAGAACACGTCATTTTGTGCGGTGATTTTAATCAAAACCCGGATGATGAAAATATAATTAACATTCTTTACGACGATTCGCAGAAAAGGATTATGCACAACCCTTTTCAAAGGCTGTTTTCATCTAAAAAATATTCTACTTTTCATTATAAATCCGGATTATTATTTGACCAAATCATGCTGTCAGATTCTTTTTTTGAAGCTGGTGCAGCATTATATTTTCAGGAGGCTAAAGTTTTCAATCCTGAAAGCATAAGTACCCGAAACCGTGGTTTTGAAGGAAGACCTTTCAGAACGTACGCCGGAACGAGATATCTTGG
Organism: Chryseobacterium luquanense; assembly: GCF_026460945.1. GTDB lineage: Bacteria > Bacteroidota > Bacteroidia > Flavobacteriales > Weeksellaceae > Chryseobacterium > Chryseobacterium luquanense. The sequence continues at coordinate 2,853 of NZ_JAOVZV010000028.1, read as the reverse complement.
CGGTTTTAGTGATCATTTTCCGGTTTTTGTGACTTTTAAAGAAATAAATTGAGTTAAAAATATTAAGATGAAAAACACAAACAATACAGTTTACGAATTAGATCCTTTAGACAAGGAAATTATTTATATGTTGATGGATAATTCTAAAAGTTCATTGGCATACATTTCTAAACAAGTAGGGATTTCTACAACAGCTGTACACCAAAGAATTAAGAAACTAGAACAAGCAGGCGTAATTGAAAATTCTATTTCTTTTTTAAATCCAAGAAAAATAGGCTATAAAGTGGTATCATATATCGGGATGTTTCTTGATCAGCCAAGTCATTACACCGATGTTGTAAAGTCTTTAAAAGAAGTAAATGAAGTTGTAGAAGCACATTACACGACAGGAAATTACACGATTTTCATAAAGGTTTTATGTAAAGATAATGATCATTTAATGCAGATTTTAAGTAAACTTCAAAAACTGAAAGGCGTAACAAGAACCGAAACTTTCATATCTTTGGAACAAGGTATTTCCCGACAACTGAAAGTTTAATTATCATGAACATTGCACAATATTTAGATTCAACTTATTTAAAAACTCCGCAACAATCAGGTCTTTCTGAAGAAGAGACTTTGCAGAAAGTGAAAGATTTAACTCAGGAAGCCATAGATCATCATATTTTTGCTGTGATGATTCGTCCTGATTATATTTCTAAGATTAAAGATTTTTTAAAAGAGAAGAATTCGGATGTTGTATTAGGAACAGTAATTGGTTTTCATGAAGGAACATATTCTATTGAAGAAAAGCTAAATGAAGCTTCAAAAGCGATTAATGACGGCGCAGATGAACTTGACTTTGTAATTAATTACGAAGCTTATCTTAAAGGGGATTTAGAGCTTGTAAAAGATGAATTTTTAAGATGTACGCAATTATGTATTGAGCATTATAAAATTGCAAAATGGATTATTGAAATTGCGGCTTTGACAGATAAACAAATTGCAGATATTACAAAGAATATTTCAATTTGGGCGGAAGAGAATTTTGAGGCAAAAGATTTAAAAAATATTTTCGTTAAATCTTCAACAGGTTTTTTCATAACAGAAAACGGAAAACCAAATGGAGCAACCTTCGAAGGAATTCAAATAATGCTTGATAATGCAAGAAAACTTCCCATAAAAGCTGCAGGTGGGGTAAGAACTCCTGAAGATGCTGAAAAGATGATTAAATTGGGCGTAAAAAGGATTGGAACTTCTTCAGCTCTATCTCTAATTAAAAACGAGTCTTCAACTGAAGGTTATTGATTACATAAAGCTTTTAAAAATAATAAAACCCATCAAGATTTGATGGGTTTTATTATTTTTATACTTGTTGAGCTTGATATTCTGTGTAAAACTCTTGAGTTTCATGAATTACAACATCCATTTCTTCTAAAGAATAGACTTCTAAAAACTTTCTTCTGAAATCTTTAAAATGAGGAATTCCACGGAAGTAATTGCTATAATGTTGTCTCATTTCAATTAATCCAAGCTTTTCACCTTTCCATTCAGCACTCCATTCAGCATGTTGGCGAACCGCCAATAAACGGTCTGAAATTGTAGGAGCAGATAAATTCTCTCCAGTGTTAAAAAAGTGTTTAATTTCATTAAAAATCCATGGATAGCCGATCGCAGCACGACCAATCATAATTCCGTCACATGCGTATTTCTGTTTGTAAGCTAATGCTTTTTCAGGTGAATCGATATCTCCGTTTCCAAAAATCGGAATCTCTATATTAGGATTTTGCTTAATTCTTGAAATATGTTCCCAATCTGCTTCTCCTTTATACATTTGTCCACGTGTTCTTGCATGAATGGTTAAAGCTTTAATTCCTGTCTCTTGAAGACGCTCAGCAACTTCATCAATATTGATAGAATTACTGTCCCATCCCAACCGTGTTTTAACCGTTACAGGAAGACTAGTAGAACTTACAACGGCTTTGGTCAAACGAACCATCATATCGACATCTTTCAAAACTCCTGCTCCAGCTCCTTTACAAACTACTTTCTTAACAGGACACCCAAAGTTGATATCTACCAAATCAGGATTTACTGTTTCCACAATTCTTGCAGACATTGCCATTGCCTCTTCATCACCACCAAAAATCTGAATTCCAACTGGTCTTTCATAATCGAATATATCCAATTTTTTTCTGCTCTTAATAGCATCACGAATCAGTCCTTCAGAAGAAATAAATTCCGAATACATTAAATCCGCTCCATGCATCTTACAAAGACGTCTGAAAGGCGGATCACTTACATCCTCCATCGGAGCCAACAAAAGCGGAAATTCCGGCAGTTCAATATTGCCAATTTTAATCATGCTGCAAATTTACGAATTTTCAAACTTTAAACAATTTTATAATATCTATTACTCTGATTATTAATAATCGAAGGATAACTATATTTTTTTAAGGAGCTTCATCCTGCTCTTTGCTACTACTCCTCGCGCCATGGCTTCTCCTCCGCTAAAGCCAATCTTTTCAACAGCCTGCTGTGGGGTAACCGCTTCGATCAGGGCTAAGAACTTTGTCATCTTGAGTGATTATATGAGCATTCAACTTAAAGTGTTAGCTGTTTAAAAGAAATTCTCAGGTAATTGCAAAAGGATGAATGATAATTGCTGAAAGATGTTAAACCTTGAATCTTCAATAACACATGAGTTATTGAACTATAATCTTCAAAACTTAAGTTCTCAAACTTGAAATTGGAATTTCAAACATCAAACTTGAATTTCAAATCCTTGAGTTTAGGTATATATCAAAAAAAAAAACTCCTCTAGTCTTAAAGACTGAGGAGTTTGAAAAAAAACTGGCGGCGACCTACTCTCCC
>NZ_JAOVZV010000027.1 GCF_026460945.1 Chryseobacterium luquanense | reverse complement strand
AAAAAAATCCTGCTTAATTTGCGTTTGTAGATAAATATCTACAAATTTTATTTGATTTTATTTAATTTGCAACCGTTTTTAGGTTAAAACGTTGCTGATTTTCAACTGAAAATGGGTTAGAATGATCATATTAAAATCGTATTAACTGCTTTTCACATCAAAAAACTCCGATTGAAATACCAATCGGAGTTAAATTTAATCTTTCTTATAGAAATCTTTTAGATAATACTCAACGTTGACAAAGAGATACCTTCGTCACGGTTGTGATTTTTGATCATTTTCGTAAGGGTCTTTTCAAACATCGTTCTGACTAATTAAATCTATTTTAAAATCAAGGTAAGAAAAGAGAGGCTTTAGAATGGAGTAAGCATGTTTGTTCAACATCTAATGATGAACGATTTTTAATTTAAAATAAGTATCATTTCTAAGTATATAAATTTTCGATTTACAAAAAATTAAGCACTTACATAATACATGGATCGATAATGACCAAAAAAATCCAATATCTTTTTTGATTTCCCGAACCACTTGTAGGCGGATATAGCTTTGCTGATCAATGGTTATAAACGAAAAAAGTCGCCAATTGGCGACTTGTCAGTAAA
>NZ_JAOVZV010000026.1 GCF_026460945.1 Chryseobacterium luquanense | reverse complement strand
GACCAAAAAAATCCAATATCTTTTTTGATTTCCCGAACCACTTGTAGGCGGATATAGCTTTGCTGATCAATGGTTATAAACGAAAAAAGTCGCCAATTGGCGACTTGTCAGTAAAGCTCCTCCTCTTGGGCTCGAACCAAGGACCCTCTGATTAACAGTCAGATGCTCTAACCAACTGAGCTAAGGAGGAATGTTCCTCTTTTAAGGTGGTGCAAAGATAATATGAAAAATAATATCAAGCAAATATTTTTTTATCAAAATTACCTAAAAAGTGCTATCGGATTATTTTTCAGGAATTTAAATTTTAAAATAATTTAAAATAGGAAAGTATTAGAATCAAAAAAGACAAGCATCGCTGTACTCTATATTGATCCCTATTTTGCGCTCGTAAGTGCTAAAGACCCTCTGATTAATCCCGAAGTTTCGGGATTCTAACCAACTGAAACAAATTTCCAGAAAATAGAGTTTAATAGAAATATTAAGGTATTAAAATCAAAAAAGACTTACATTATTGTAAGTCTTTTTTGCTCCTCCTCTTGGGCTCGAACCAAGGACCCTCTGATTAACAGTCAGATGCTCTAACCAACTGAGCTAAGGAGGAATGTTCCTCTTTTAGAGTGGTGCAAATATAGTATTGATATTTAAACCACACAAGTTTTTTATTTATTTTTTTAAATAAAATTAAAATTTATTGGTAATAATTTTAAATATGTCAGCTCCAAAAATCAGTAACATTAAGCCTAACAGAAAGATAACTCCAACCATTTGTGCATTTTCTAAAACTTTTTGTGGTACAGGTTTTCCTACGATCATTTCATATAGTGTAAAAATAACGTGACCTCCATCTAATCCAGGAATAGGAATTAAGTTTAAGAATGCTAACCAAACAGAAAACATTGCCGTAAAACTCCAAAAAGCTGTCCAGTCGATAGATACGCTTCCGTCTTGAGCTTTGTCAACTGGCATGTTTTTAATGATAGCCAAAGGACCGCCAACTTTTTTATAGCCTTGAACTTTTGAGTTGAAGATTAGCTTAAACTGCTTAATCTGGTAAGTTAAACTTTCAATTGTCAAAGTGAATCCTCTTTTTATAGATCCTCCAAAATTATATTCAATATGATTATTGTACTTATTAAGTTGCTTAGTTGCATTAATTCCAATAGCTCCTTCTTTAGAGACAGGCATTTTTAAATCTAAAATTTCAGCATTTCTGGAAACTCTTAGATCAACTGTTTTCCCGGCGAAAGGAACAACAATTGGTCTTACTTCATCAAAAAAAGTGATTGGTTTATTATTAACAGCAAGAATTTTGTCTCCAACTTTTAAACCTGCATCAGATGCTTCTTTGAAAGCAATAGTATCAATTACAGGAAGTAATCTCGGTGTTAAAAATGATTTTGGCTCAGGATCGTTGAATGCCAAAGCTTTTCCGTCGTCATTTGTGTGGAAAGTAACTTCTTTACCGCTTCTTTCAACTGTGATTTCATCGCTAAGTAAGACATCTAAAGCAAGTTTTTTAAAGTCTTTCTGAGTTTTTCCGTCAACTTTTAAAATTTTATCACCATCCTGGAAGCCCATTTTCTTTGCTGCTTCTGTATAATGAAGTGGTGTAGTCATTCTTTCAGCCTCAAAAATGTTTTCGCCATTGTTTCCGATAAGACATGAGTAAATTAACCAAGCCAAAAAGAAGTTCACCGTAACACCACCCAACATGATAATTAATCTTTGCCAAGCCGGTTTAGCTCTGAATTCCCAAGGTTGTGCAGGTTGTTTTAATTGTTCGGTATCCATGCTTTCGTCTACCATTCCGGCGATTTTCACATAACCTCCGAAAGGAAGCCAGCCAATTCCATATTCGGTCTCGCCAATTTTTTTCTTAACGATAGAAAAGTAAGGATCGAAAAAGAGATAAAATTTTTCTACTTTGGTTTTGAAATATTTTGCGGGTAAGAAATGCCCAAGTTCGTGAAGAATTACTAAGATAGAGATGCTCAATATAAATTGAAAGATCTTGATTGCTAATTCCATTAATTGTTTTTAGATTATAATTTGCAAAGGTAACAATTATCAAAAGGATGCCAAATAAAAAAGCTCCTCGAAATGAGAAGCTTTGTCATATATTGTGACATGTTTTTAGAAATTGAAAGAAACGCCTAAACTTCCGTTGTTCCCAACTTCCGCAAAAACTCCGAATTTATCGGTAAAGAAATATCTTGCGCCAATGTGAGCTCCGATTCCGAAATCTCTTCCTAAAACGCCCAAATCAACGCCCGGATAAATATCCAATTGCTCAGGTAATTGTAAGGCTTCTTTTAAATGGAAATTTACTCGACCGAAAATAAAAACTCTGTTATCTTTATTGTTGTCTCTGTAATTGTCAAAATAAGCATTTCCTCCGGCTCCAACTGAGATGAGTTGATTTAAACCGTAATCATAAGTTGCAGAAATTCCTGTTCCATATCCCCATGCATTAAGTCCCAAGTTGACTTTTTGATCTCCTTTTCCGGTGTAGGCTTGTGCGCTGACTGTCGCTCCGACAAACATCATCAACATAAAAATCAATTTCTTCATAGATTTTATTTTAAATTATTACTAATGACAATTTGCAGCAAATATAAAACCGAAACCATTTAAAAACTGTAAATTTATACAAGTTTTGAAATAGAAATATGAAATCACCATATTTATTTTTAAAGCATTTATGTAATTTTAGAAAGGCGATTATATATGACAATTAAAAAAATAGAAATCTGCGTATGAAAATTATAGGATTAAATCAGGATATTGTCTGGAAAGATAAAGCAAAAAACTTCGAACTGATTACGCAACAATTGGAAAATGAAACCGCAGATCTTTTTCTTCTGCCTGAAATGTTTTCTACAGGGTTTTGCATGGATGCAGCTGAAGTTTCAGATAAAAATGAAGAATCTCTTGAATTCTTGCAGAAAATATCAAAAGAAAAAAATGCGGCTTTTTGCGGAAGTGCCTCAGTTGAAGTTGATGGTCAATTTTACAACAGAATGTATTTTGTAAAGCCCCATTCTGAAATTGTTTATGATAAAAGGCATTTGTTTTCTTTTTCGGGAGAAGATAAAGTTTATACTCCTGGAAAACACAGAGTAATTGTTGAGTATAACGGAATTCGTTTTATGTTGCAGGTTTGTTATGATTTAAGATTTCCTGTTTTTGCAAGAAATAATGATGATTATGATGCGATTTTGTATGTGGCAAATTGGCCAGAGAAAAGAGTAGGAGCCTGGGAACATTTGTTGAAAGCGAGAGCTATTGAAAATCTTTCTTTTGTTTTTGGCCTAAACCGGATCGGAACAGATGGTAATGATTTGTCTTATAAAGAAAGTTCGCACTGTTTTTTTGCTGACGGAAAAGAAATTTCACAAAAAAATGAAAATCTTATTTCTGCAGAATTAGATATTAATGAACTGAAGGACTTTAGGGAACATTTTCAGTTTTTGAATGACAGAGATAACTTTGAGATTAAAATTTAAGACCAATATTATGGTAAAATTAATCCCAAAGATCGTAATATATCTTTGGGATTAATTTTTAATCAGTTAACTTAAATCTTATCCTCAACCTTAAATATACTGTTCTAAAAGTTGAGTCAAGCGATTCACGTCATGAACTCCGCTTTCTTTGTACAACAATTCTCCTCTTTTGAAAACGGCTAAAGTTGGAACTCCACGAACTCCATACTGAGAAGCAATCGCAGGATATTGGTCAATATCTATTTTTACAATTCTAGCACCTTCGCCAATTTTTTCTTTTACTGTCGTTAAAACAGATGACTGTACTTTGCATGGTTGACACCATGTAGCGAAAAAGTCGATGAGTACAGGTCTTTCAGATTCTATAAGTTCTTGAAATTTTTGTGACATTGTTTTAATCTTTTAATTGAAATGAATGATTTTTTATAATGTTTTAGACTGGCAAACAAAATCTGAAACTGGAAGTTTTTCTGTTTTTTTTATTCCATTAAAACCACCTTCAATTTCGGTGAAATTTCTGATTCCGTGTGAGTTAAGGATGCTTGCCGCAATCATGCTTCTATAACCTCCTGCGCAATGCAAAAAGAAATGCTCAGAATCATCAATCGTTGAAACCCAATCACTAATCGTATCTAAAGGTCGGCTGTAAGCGTTGTCAATATGTTCGGCAGAATATTCTCCGATTTTTCTTACATCAATGATTTTTGAATGTTCATTAAACTGTTCTACAAATTCAGTTGGAGTAATCCTTTTAATCTCATCACTTTCCTTTGTGGAATTTTTCCATGATTCGAAGCCTCCTTTTAAATAACCTAAAACATTATCAAAACCAACTCTACTTAATCTTGTGATCACTTCTTCTTCAGTTCCTTCGTCTGCAATCAAAAGCAGAGGGTGTTTTACATCAACAATTAAACTTCCGACCCATGGTGCGAAATCTCCTTTCAAGCCAATATTAATAGAATTTGGAATAAAACCTTTGTGAAAATCTGCAGGACCACGAGTATCTAAAATCAAAGCTCCGGTCTCTTCTGCAAAACTTTCAAAATCTTCTACAGAAATTGGGTTTAAGCCTTTTGTCATCACATCATCAAGGCTGTCGTAACCACCTTTATTCATCGCAACATTCATCCCGAAATATTTTGGTGGAGCCGTTAATCCGTCAAGAACTTCTTTAATGAATGATTCTTTATCTGGTTGATTTAGAGCATAATTTGTTTTTCTTTGATTTCCAAGAATGTCAACCGTTTCTTTCTGCATATTTTTTCCGCAAGCCGAACCAGCTCCGTGAGCGGGATAAACTGTGATGCTATCATCCAAAGGCAAAATCTTACTGTGCAAACTTTCGTACAAAATTCCGGCAAGATCTTCCTGTGTCATGCTTCCTGCTTTTTGGGCAAGATCGGGACGGCCAACATCACCTAAAAATAATGTGTCTCCTGTGAAAATTGCAGTTTCAACATCGTTTTCGTCAATTAACAGATAAGTTGTGCTTTCCATGGTGTGACCTGGAGTGTGCAGTGCTTTTATTTTGATATTTCCGATTTCGAAAATCTGATTGTCTTCAGCAATGATTGCGTCAAAATTTGGTTCTGCAGTTGGTCCGTAAACAATAGGTGCATCTGTTTTTTTACTTAAGTCTAAATGTCCCGAAACAAAATCTGCGTGAAAATGAGTTTCAAATATATATTTTAAGGTAACGTTGTCTTTTTCAAGGCGATCAAGATATGGTTTTACTTCTCTCAGCGGATCTATAATTGCGGCTTCATTTTCTGATACGATATAGTATGCGCCTTGTGCTAAGCAACCTGTATATATTTGTTCAATTTTCATTGAGTCTGATTTAATATTATGAATATACAAAGTAATGAATTAATTATAAAGAAATGATAAGTCTGATTGATAGTTTCTTTCAATATTATAATTTTCATATTTTCAATCTATGTGAAAGTGATTAAATATCAGACAGAAACTATAATTGAAAAGTGGATAAAATAGGTAGACTGTTTTATATCATATTCAACTATATTCATTTTAAATTTAGATTATTAAGAAATTCACAAAATTGAAACTCGAGATTTTGTAAAAATAATTACCTTTAAGAGTTAAAAATATCAAATGGCAGACAAAACAAAATTTATTGACGAACTTTCGACAAGATATACTCCAAAAGGAGAACATATAATTCTGGGAAAAGGTATGTTAGACGGCGATGTAGTTACAGAAGTTAATGTTACAATTCCTTTAAAAACCATCAACCGTCACGGTCTAATTGCCGGAGCCACCGGAACCGGAAAAACAAAAACACTTCAGGTTTTCGCTGAGCAGCTTTCTCATGCAGGAATTCCATCTTTGGTTTTAGACATTAAAGGAGATTTTTCTGGAATTGCTGAAGCTGGACAGATGAATTCTATAATTGAGGAGCGTTATGCAAAAACACAGCTGCCTTACAATCCGCAGGCTTTCCCGGTGGAATTAATGAGTATTTCTGGAGGAAAAGGAGTTAAATTAAGAGCTACTGTTACTGAATTCGGACCTGTTTTATTATCTAAAATTTTACAACTGAATGATACGCAGCAAAGTATCATGTCAATCGTTTTTAAATATTGTGATGACAAAGGTTTGCCTTTGATTGATTTAAATGATTTAAAGAAAGTCCTGCAATATGTAACAGACAATCCTCAAGGGAAAGCAGAGTTGTCTGCTAATTACGGTTCGATTGCATCTGCTTCCTTAGGTGCAATTTTAAGGTCAATTGTTGCATTGGAACAGCAGGGCGCCGCAGATTTCTTCGGAGAATTGAGCTTTGATGTAAATGATTTATTGGAAACAAGAGATGGAAAAGGGGTTGTCAATATTTTAAGAGTTGCTGATATTCAGAATAAACCGCAACTATTTTCAACGTTTATGCTTTCGCTTTTTGCTGAAATTTACATGACGTTTCCTGAGGAGGGCGACAGCGGAAAACCCAAATTGGTTCTTTTCATCGATGAAGCACATTTGATTTTTGATGAATCTTCCAAAGCTTTGGTTTCACAGATTGAAACGATGGTAAAACTGATCCGTTCAAAAGGGGTCGGGATTTATTTTATCACTCAGATTCCTGGTGACGTTCCGGAAAATGTGCTTTCTCAATTAGGTTTAAAAATCCAGCATGCGCTGAGAGGTTTTACCGCAAAAGATAAAAAGGAAATTTCAAAAGCTGTTGAAAATTATCCAACCACAGAATTTTATAATGCTTCTGAATTAATTCAGAATTTAGGAATTGGTGAAGCATTTGTAACGGCTTTGGACGAAAAAGGAATTCCAACGCCACTGGTTCATACCTATCTTATTTCTCCTGAGTCCAGAATGGATGTTCTGAACGATGCTGAAGTTTCAGAATTAACTTCAAGATCGGCTTTGGTTTCAAAATATGAAAAACCGATCGACAGCGAATCTGCGTACGAAATTTTAGTAAAAAGAATGGAGCACGCAGTTGAAAATTCTACCCCGACTCAAAAAACAAAGCCCGTAAAGGAGGAACCGGGAATGTTTGAGCAGGTTTTAAACAGCCGACAAGGAAGAACTTTTACTAATACTTTGTTGCGCGAAGGAGCTAAAGCAATTTTAGGAATGTTAGGTTTGGGCGGAAGAAGGAGATAAATGTGAATAGATAGTTTTTGGATTCTTTAATGTAATTTCATTATTTTAGCAGAATTGCCTTTTAGCAAATCATTTTGTCGAAAGGTTTGGTTTTTGATTATAGAAGTTTAAGTTATAATATAATGTATTCAATTATAGATATAGAAAGCAATGGTGCAGGTTTTAGGAAAGAATGCATTATAGATATTGCCATTTTTAAATATGATGGGCATAAAGTTGTCGACCAATTTATTTCGCTTGTCAATCCGGAAAGTGATATTACCCCTTTTGTTCAGAAATTGACGAATATTAGTCCGAAAATGGTAAAAACTGCTCCAAAATTCCATGAATTGGCAAAGAGAGTTGTTGAAATTACCGATGGAACAACTTTAGTCGGTCATAATATCGATTTTGATTACAGAATGCTTCGCCAGTCGTTTCAACGTCTTGGTTATGATTTTAAAATCAATACTTTAGATACAATTCCTTTAGCTAAAAAACTGATTCCGGATGAAGTAAGTTATTCTTTACAAAAATTAGTAAAATCTTTAGGAATTCCATTAGTTAATGCTCATCGTGCAGAAGGTGATGCAAGAGCGACTTTGGAATTATTTAAGCTTTTGGTTTCGAAAGACACGGAAAACGAGATTATACAGAAGCAGCATGACGAAACAAATGCCAAAACGTATATCAACAAAATCAAGCTTTTAACGCAGGATTTGCCAAGCGAAAAAGGATTTGTTTATTTCCAGGATGACGCTGGGAAGATTATACTTTCAGATTACGTTCAGGATATTAATAAATTTTCTAAAAAATTATTTAATTCCAAATCGAAGAAGTTTGAAGAAATTCAGCGTGAGGTTGAGCAGATTCATTTTGAGCTCACGGGAACGGATATTATTGCTAAATTGATTTTAAATTCAAAAGGAGTTAAAAAGAGAGAAGTTTTGCCTTTCGGACTGTATTTTAGAAATAATAAATATGTAGTAGAAAAAAACACTTTAAATAAAACCGAGAAACCAATTTTGAAGTTCAGAGCTTTTACACAAGGCTCAAAAGCAGTTCAGTTTATCAAAAACATTGAGGAATTTAAAAACATTGAAAACTTCAAGAAGAAAATCGATTTCAGAAAACGTAACGAACTGTGGCTAGGAAGTGGCAGAAAATTGGGTGAAAAAATGTTTTTAATTATCGAAAACGGAAAGGCCGTTTCTTATGGGTTTTATGAATTGTTTACTCAAATTCAGACTTTAAGTAAAATTTCAAAGTTAAAAATCGATTTGCCTCTGCCCACTTCTGATCTTACCAACGATTTGCAACTGGCTTTGCTTCGTGGTGATTTTGAGACTCTGCCATTACCAAGATAATTTTACTTTACTGTCATTTTGAAATTTTTAATAAGATTGTTATCCGAGTTTAAAACAGATAAAATATAGTTTCCTGTTTTTAAAATCTCATGATAATTAAATTGCTGCAACTCATTATTTGACAGTTTTTCTTCTGTCACAAATCTTCCGGATAAATCATAGATTTTAAAACTGCAGTTTTCCGTTTGAAGAATTTTTCCTTTTAGAGAAAATTTTCCGTTGTTGGGATTATCAAAAAGTTGTAAATCGGTTGCTACCGAAGTTTCGGAAGTTGATAATGATTTAACTGAAAATTTTGCGAGGTATGTTCCAATTCCTTCATTATTAGAATTTGGGAAAATCATATTTTGCTGTAAGCTTCCTGGTGTTGTGTGCCCAGATTGAGAATTTGTTGCCCCAAAAAGATAAAAAGCATCTTCTGTTTCTGAAAATTTTGCACGTGCAGCCCAACCAATATTGTTGTTTGCAGGAGGAGGTCCACCGTAATACGATGTTACAATTCTGTTACCGTTTGTACTGAACATTGTAAAAGCGATGTCGGGCATACTGCTTGGTTTTGTCGTTTGATAGGCTCCGGGTGTAGAATAATTGTAAGTACCGGACTGCAGATATGCAAATAATAATTTGTCACCAGAAAGACATAGATTTCCTGTAGCTCCTATGAAATATTCATCAGTAGGAGTTCCGTAATAGGTTCCCCAAACTCTGATTCCTGATTGGTTAAATTTAGTAAAATAATAATCTGAGTTTCCGCCAATCTGGGTTTTGAATGCACCTGATGTAGCATAATACGAACCAGGATTTCCACTTGCTGTGCTTATTGTTCCGATGATGTATACAGCATCTTCAGAAGCTACAATCCTATCAACTGTTGAGCTGCTTGAAAATCCGTAATACGTTCCCCAAATTCTACTGCCGTTTGATGCATTGAGTTTAGTAATTGCTCCCTTTATTTTTGTTTGCTGAAAAGTTCCTGCTGTAGCAAGATTTGCGTCACTGGCATTAATTTCGTCATTTGTGATTACAAATACATTTCCATTGTTCACATCGAAGTCTGTATAATTTTGTGAAGGGATATAAGTTGCCCATATTTTTTCACCTTGAGGATTAAGTTTTGCAACATAAACATTTGGTTTAACTAAATTTCCATTAATATTTGGAAAAGTATAGGATGGAAATGCAGTTCCTATATCGCCTAAACTCTGCCAATAAGTACTTCCTGAGATATAAATATTTCCTTCATTATCAGTTTTTACTTCGCTTAATGTCGGTATGTAGGTTCTCCATTGCAAAATATTATTTGCATTGTATTTAGCTAAAATAATCTCGTTATTGCTTGATTCAACATTTGATGTTAACCAAACATTTGAATTTACAGTAATGGGGGATGTGTAAAATTCCCTTTGGTAATAGTTGCCATTTCTTTCGCGGTGATATATTTTTTTTCCTGGCGGATTGTAAAAATAGCTTAGAAGTGTAGCTGCATTTGGTGATATTTTTGCTGATGCATTATTAACGAATCCCGTTGTAAAACCTTGTAACCCCGGATTTACAAACTGGTTGTAGTAAGATATTGGTACAGAGGAACTACCATTGGTGGAATTATAAGCAATACCTTCAGTATATATATTGTTTTGGTTGTCAAAAAAGATTTTGTCAATAAATGAATCTACAGGACCTATGTGCGTGGCCCATGTTCTTTCATAGTTAAATGTTTGCGTGTTGAACGTAACAGAACAAAATACAATTAAGAATGTTAAATATTTCCGCATAAAATTTTGTTTTGATTAATGATTTTACTGAAATTCAATTCAAAAATGTTTTAAATTTTTATCCAAATGTAGTGAAAAATAAAATAAATTGTTGTCTTCTAATTAAAATCTGAAAAATGCAATTTAATACACATATTTCACCAAATTAAACGAACATTTTACCATAAAATTAATTTTCATCAATAAGAAAGTACGTTTCAAATTAAATATTTCAAAATAAATAGTACTTTTGCAAAAGAATAAAAAATAGCAATGCAAAATTTTAAACATAAACAAACCGGAAAGAAGGGAGCTGTAAAGTTTTCAAAGGTTTGGAATACCTAAAAGAGTTGTATTGCATAAAAAATAATTGTAATGGCAGACTCTTTTCCCAAAGGATCTGCCTTTTTTTATGTTAAATTTAAAAAAATATGAATTCAAAAGAATTACTAAAGATTGCCAATGAATTTGGCACACCGGTGTACGTTTACGATGCAGAATCCATCAAAATTCAATACGAAAAGCTTACATCTTCTTTTTTAAAACACACTAAGTTTTTTTATGCTGCAAAGGCATTGACAAACATTAATATTCTAAAATATGTCAAGAACTTGGGTGCATCTTTGGATTGCGTATCAATAAATGAAGTAAAATTAGGTCTGAAAGCAGGTTTTCCAAAAGAAAAAATCCTGTTTACACCAAACTGTGTTGATTTGGCTGAAATCGAGGAGGCGATGTCTTTTGGAGTTCATATCAACATAGACAACATCTCGATTTTAGAGCAGTTCGGAAACAAATACGGAAGTTCTTATCCTATTTTAGTCAGAATTAATCCACATATTTTTGCAGGCGGAAATTATAAAATTTCAACAGGGCACATCGATTCAAAATTCGGTATTTCAATTCATCAGGTTCGTCATATTGAAAGAGTGATGAAATCGACCAACCTTAATGTAGAAGGACTTCACATGCATACCGGAAGTGAAATTAAAGACCCGGATGTTTTCCTTCAGGCTTTAGATATTATGCTTGAATTATCTGAGCATTTCCCGAATCTAAAATATCTGGATATGGGTAGCGGTTTCAAAATCCCTTACCAAGACAGCGAGGAAGAAACTGATGTGAAAACTTTAGGAAAAAAAGTTGAAAAAGTAATTGCCGAGTTTTCTAAATCAACCGGAAAGAAATTCGAACTTTGGTTTGAGCCGGGGAAATTTTTAGTTGGAAAAAGTGGTTATTTAATTGTAAAAGCAAACGTTATTAAGCAAACAACAGCGACAGTTTTTGTTGGGGTAAATTCAGGATTTAATCATTTGATTCGTCCTATGTTTTACGATTCTTACCATCAAATTGAAAATTTATCAAATCCAAAAGGTGCTGAAAGAATTTATACAGTCGTTGGAAACATCTGCGAAACCGACACTTTCGCATGGGACAGAAAATTGAATGAAGTTAGAGAAGGCGATATTTTGGCTTTCCATAATGCTGGAGCTTATGGCTTTGAGATGAGTTCAAATTTCAATTCAAGATTAAAACCTGCTGAAGTTCTTTTCTTAGACGGAAAAGCACATTTAATCAGGAAAAGAGACGAGTTTGAAGATTTGCTGAGAAATCAGATTGAAGTAATTTAAAACGATAGAACTCCACAAGAAATTGTGGAGTTTTTTTATATTTAAAATTTAATGCTTCATTTTGAATCTTTATTTATTCATTATCTTTGAAGATTAAATATTTTGCATCAGAGAATCTGTTCGATATGATTTAATATTCAATTTTCTTTTCGTGATGAGTGATTCTTTGAAGAAATTTTATGTGATTGCCTGGGTTTTTGGGCTGTTTTTTTATTTTCTTGATTACGTTATCAGATCTGCTCCGGCGGTGATGTTACCGCAACTTTCAGATCATTTTGATACCAACAATTTAGATTTGATTTGGATGATTGGGACATATTATTACACGTATTCCACTTGCAGTTTGCTTGCGGGTATCGCTTTAGATAAATTCGGAGGTAAAAAATCGCTTTTTGTAGGAACGTTTATTTTAGGAATGGGAGCTTTATTATTTCTAATTTCCAGTCAGTTTGCCGGAATTTCGGGAAGGCTTTTACAGGGAGCGGGGTGTGCTTTTGCATTTCCGGGATGTGTTTATCTCGCAAGCAAAGGTTTTTCATCCAAATCTTTGGCAACAGCAATCGGTTTCACGCAATGTATCGGAATGTTGGGCGGAGCTTCCGGACAATTTTTAGTGGGGCCATGGGTGGATTCTGGAATGGATATTTATACTTTTTGGCTTTGGTCAGGTATTTTCACAGTGATTACTGCGTTTGCACTTTATTTTATAACTCCAAAAGAAGATTCAGAAAAAGGAACTGACGCGAATTCTAAAAAAGTCGGTTACTTTGAAACCTATAAAGTTGTTTTTAAAAATCCTCAATCCTGGCTTTGCGGCTTAATCTCAGGATTATTATTCGCTCCGACAACTATTTTTGCGATGACTTGGGCAGTTGCTTTTTTCGAAAAAGACAAGCAATTTGTATTTCATGATGCTGCAGTAACAAGTGGAATGGTGGCTTTCGGTTGGGTTTTTGGCTGTCCGTTATTAGGATTTATTACTGATAAATTAGGTCGAAGAAAACCTGTTTTAATTGGTGGAGCTGTTTTAATGATCTTAAGTTTGTTGCAATTGATTTTCCTACCGGAATTATTTCCCGCAAAAATCAGCATGTTTATTTTAGGAGTTGGCTCTGGGGCGGCGATGATTCCGTATTCGGTTATCAAAGAAACTAATCCGGATTATGTGAAAGGAAGTTCGACCGGAGCGATAAATTTTATCACTTTCGGGGTAACCACTTTACTGAGCCCGATTTTTAGTAATATTTTTGGTGAAAATTTAGGAAATGTAGCTTCAGGAGATTTACACTTTCAAAACTCTATTTTATTTTGGATTGGAGGAATTGTGTTGGCAATTTTAATCTCATTCATGCTAAAAGAAACTGGAAGAAAAGTTTCAAATGTTGTGAACTAATTTGTAATTATTAGTTTTAAATCAAGATTTGTTGAAAAATTAATATTACTGTTCGAAAATTAAAAAGTAACTTTATCAAACTAAAGATTAGTAGATTATGAAAAAAACATTATCCCTTTTAGCTATTGCAATATTTACTTTTTCTTTCTCTCAGCAAAATAAAACAAGTATAGAAATTAAAACCGATAAAGATAAAATTGAAAAAGTGTATTCTAAAGGTTTTGAGAAATTTAAAGATGATTTAGTAAATAATTTACAATATACTGCAAACTCATTTCAGGTTTTGGGTGATTTTAAAGTAAACTTTACCATTAACGAAAATGGGAAAGTTTCCGATGTGAAGGTTTTTCCTGAGATTTTTGATAAATCTTTTGAAAATGAAGTGAAAAGAGATGTCTCAAGAATGCAAAAACATTTTAGTTCAAATCAAAAAGAAAATATTTCTATTAATTTGAGCTTTTCAAGAGGGTACAGAGATTTAAATGAAAGGGTACAATTTGCGTCTTACAGCAGGTAATTTTATTTAAAATATAGTAAAGAAACTTCGTTATCATGCGAGGTTTTTTTCTTTTTTGGCATAATTTTGCGTTCTATTTTCAGTAAAAATAAATTTATGAAAACATTCACTTTATTTATAGGACTTTTTGTGGCAAATTTTGCTTTTGCTCAGGATCTTGAAGACAGAGATGACTCTTTCATCGTTGAAAACAATAAAAATCTGATAAAAATCGACATCAAAGAACCTTTTATGCAGGTTGCAATTAAAGGTTGTAATGATTTTCAGGCAGCAAGCTTCGAAGGCGGAGCTACTGCATATAGAGAGATTTTAAGAAAATATATGTACACTTACCTAAATTCTGATTTTTATACTTTGACAGGTGATTTCACCTTTACTTTAACAATCGATGCAATGGGAAAAGTTGTCGATGTAATGGGAGATCCCAAAGTTTTGAATAGTGAAGTTTTCTTTGATGATATGCAATATGTGGTGAGAAGAATTAAAAAAAATTGGAAACCTGCAATGTGTAACGGACAACCCGTAAAATCTGAGATGAAATTGAAAATGAATTTCTCATCTTTGTCGGCAGATATGTAATTTATGAATAAATATTTTTTTGTACTCCTTTTATTAATAGGATTTAAAAGTTTTGCACAGGAAACAAAAGTTAGCTCTGAAAGCTTAACGGTAAATAAAACTGCTGAATTTCCAGGTGGAGATGCCGCTTTCAGTAAAGAATTTCTAAGAATGATTCATGGTTATATTGACATGAGCAAATATGCAGTAAACGGACAATTTACCTTTCTTTTTGATGTATCTGCAGAGGGAAAAGTAGAGAATCTAAATGTTTTACCAAAAGTGAAAAACAGCGAATTATTTATAGAAGACATGGATTTTGCCATTAAAAAAGTTAAAAAGAAATGGAAACCTGCAATACAAGATGGGAAACCTATTAGTTCAAAAAAAGTAATTAAAATAAATTTCACATCAGATCATTTCGATCATGGAGATTAGACTAAATTAATTCTCATTAAAATACACTAATAAATGATTTAATTCGTTTATTTTCGCCGTTACATTTAGTAATGGCTTTTTTAATATTTTTATCATGAAAATTAAAATTTTAATTCTTATTAGTTCATTTATTTTTTGCTGTATTCATGCACAGGTTTTATATAACTACCCTACTGGTCAGGATTTTTATGAAGGAGGGCGACAAGCATACAATAATGATATCCAGAAAGCAATCATAAAAAACAACCTAAAACCTTGTGCTAAAACTGAAGCTTTATTTATGAGATTCATTGTTTACCCAGATAATAAGGTTAAATATGTTTCAGATGATGATTCAGATGCAGTTGAGAATAATAAATGTATGAAAGATAAGGTTTTGGAAGTTATGAAGGATATGAAAAACTGGAAAGCAGCAGAATTGAACGGAAATAAAACGGCCGCTATGTTTTGTACTCTTTTTACTGATGATTTGCTATTTAAAGGGGAATTCAGTGAAGACGAATTTTCAAAGCCTGTATATATGCATAAAGACAAAGAAAGCAATATTATGAAGTTTAGAGAAAACTTTGTAAAATGTTTTGATGCAACTGGTTATAAATCTAATATTGATTATTCTTTTACAATTAATTTTGATGTAAATACCAAAGGGGAAGCTGGCTTTTTTTATATTGATAATGAGTCAAATTTAGAAAAGTTTAATAAAATGGTTGTTGATTGTGCATCAAATACAAAAAAATCTTACTGGAAACCAAGTTATTATAAAGGCGTTCCCATAAAACAGGTTTTTAGAATGCCAATAAGGTTTAATGCTAATTAATCTAAATATGTTTGATAAAGTATTTTAACTCTAATTATTTGGGTCTGACAATCTGTCACAATATTTTGTATCTTTGCAAATTCAATTTGTTCAAAATTTAAATTCATTATTGCATAATCTTGTATTTTTGAATTCTGAACTTTAAATCGACTACAGTGCAGGAAAAATATATAGACGAAACAAAACAGGGTGAAGCCTTTGCCATTGCAGAAAAGACCGGAAATTCTAAAAAACTGTTTTTAGAAAGCTACGGTTGTCAGATGAATTTCTCAGATTCTGAAATTGTTGCGTCAATTCTTAACGAGCAAGGTTACAATACCACTTTAAAAGTAGAAGAAGCAGATTTAATTCTCCTTAATACTTGTTCAATTCGTGAAAAGGCTGAACAAACTGTGAGAATGAGACTTGCGCAATTCAAAAATCTAAAAAAAGAACGTCCAAACATGACGGTTGGAGTTTTAGGTTGCATGGCTGAAAGACTGAAAACCAAATTCTTGGAAGAGGAACAATTGGTTGATCTTGTTGTTGGTCCCGATGCGTACAGAGATTTACCAAACTTATTAAAAGAAACTGAAGACGGAAGAGATGCCATCAATGTAATTCTTTCAAAAGAAGAGACTTACGCAGATATTAATCCGGTTCGTTTAGGCGGAAATGGCGTTACAGCGTTCGTTACAATAACGAGAGGTTGCGATAATATGTGTACTTTTTGCGTTGTTCCATTTACGAGAGGTCGTGAGAGAAGCCGTGATCCACATTCTATTTTGGAGGAATGTAAAAGTCTTTGGGAAAGCGGTTACAAAGAAATTACCTTATTGGGCCAAAACGTAGATTCTTACCTTTGGTATGGAGGCGGTCCTAAGAAAGATTTTGCCAAAGCATCTGAAATGCAGAAAGCTACAGCGATTAATTTTTCTCAACTGCTTGATTCTGTTGCAAAAGCAGTTCCTCAAATGAGAATAAGATTTTCAACATCCAATCCTCAGGATATGGATTTGGAGGTTTTCAGAATGATTGCTAAACACGATAATATCTGTAATTATGTTCACTTACCTGTTCAAAGTGGAAGCAACAAAATGCTGGAAGCTATGAACAGACAACATACAAGAGAAGAATATTTAGAATTAATTAGAAAAGCGAAAGAAATCGTTCCGGATATTTCGTTTTCACAAGATATGATTATCGGTTTCTGCAACGAAACTGAAGAAGATCATCAAGATACTTTAAGTTTAATGAGAGAAGTTGAATTCGATTACGGCTATATGTTCTCATATTCTGAAAGACCAGGAACTCCTGCTCACAAAAAAATGGAAGACAATATTCCGGCTGATGTTAAACAGAGACGATTGGCAGAAGTTATTGCTTTGCAAGGCGAACTTTCAAGAAAAAGAATGGAAGGTTATGTTGGAAGAGTACACGAAGTGTTGATTGAAGGAATTTCTAAAAAGAACAAAAACCAATGGAAAGGAAGGAATTCTCAAAATGCGGTTTGTGTGTTCGATATGCAGGAAGGTCAGAAATTGGGTGACATTGTGAACGTTTTTGTTTTTAACAATACTCAAGGCACGCTTTTAGGAGAAACGGTGAAATAGTAAGTTAGCCTAAATTTAGAATTAAATAAAATTATTATCAATATTAACTCAATAAACTAGACAATGGAAAAATTTCAAAAATATTGCCTCAGTGTTTTATTGGTGATGATTTGCAGTAATATCTCGGCGCAGGTAAGCAACGGATCTATCAAAAGTGAAGATTGCAAACAACTGTTCGAGATTTATAACCGAATTTTAGGCAATGAATGTGAAATTTCGCAAGAATATTGTTTTAGAAATGAAACAATTCGCAATTTTGCAATTGGTCATAAACAAAACGCCATTGATCTTATTGAGAAATTCTTCTCAGGAAAACAAAAAGATAATTCTTATAAAAATAAATCGGAAGCAGATTTTTCTGAAAAAGAAAAACATAATCAGCTTCTGAAAAGCTTTGAGAAAAATAGTAAAGAAAATCTCTTTGCTAATATTTTATATTTTAAAACTAAAGTTTCAAAAATCAGAAATAAAGATTATTTAAATGTAATCAGTTAATTATTATAAAGATAAAATTAAAATCATTCTTAACAAATTAACTAATCTTCTACAGATAAAAATTGAACTGTAGAAAAATAATCTAAAATTGACTATGAGCAGCGAGCTACAAAATATAAAAAACCGTTTCGGAATTATCGGAAATTTTCCCGCACTTAACCGTGCTTTAGAAAAATCAATTCAAGTTGCACCAACCGATATTTCAGTTCTTGTAATTGGAGAAAGTGGTGTTGGTAAAGAATTTATTCCAAAAATTATTCATTCAGAATCTAAAAGAAAACATCAACCGTACATTGTCGTAAACTGTGGAGCTATTCCGGAAGGAACTATTGATTCCGAGCTTTTCGGGCACGAAAAAGGAGCTTTTACAGGAGCAACAGCAACAAGAAAAGGATATTTTGAAGTCGCAGATGGCGGAACAATTTTCCTTGATGAGGTGGGCGAATTGCCTTTACAGACGCAGGTTCGTTTGTTGAGAGTTTTGGAAAGCGGTGAATTCATGAAAGTAGGTTCTTCACAGGTTCAGAAAACTAATGTGAGAATTGTTGCGGCAACCAATGTGAATATGATGAAGGCAATTCATGACGGAAGATTCCGTGAAGATTTGTTTTATCGTCTGAATACCGTTCAGATAGACATGCCTGCTTTGAGAGAAAGAAAAGGTGATATTCATCTTTTATTCAGAAAATTTGCAATCGATTTTGCCGAAAAATACAGAATGCCTGAGTTAGAACTCGACTCAAGCGCAGTACATTATATTGAAAGTTATGCTTTTCCGGGGAACGTTCGTCAGCTGAGAAATTTGGTTGAGCAAATGACAGTTGTGGAACGTGAGCGAAACGTAACGGTTGCAAAATTGGCAGAATATATTCCAATGGATGCGCATTTGCCAATGGTGGTGAATCATACTCAAAACCATCAGAAACAGAGTGATTTTGGTAACGAAAGAGAAATTATGTATAAAATTCTCTTCGATATGCGTAATGATTTAAATGATTTAAAATCCTTAACTTCGGAACTGATTAAGAACCGAGGAACTGCAGATCTGAGCAATCAGGAGAAAAATTTAATTAACAGAATTTATACTCCTGAAACACAGCAAACTGCAAATGCGAATTCTTTGTTATATTTTGAAAATAATAACAACAATAATCAGAATATTCAAAATGTTCAGAATCCGACGATTATATCAAATTCAGATGATTCGTACGAAGATTTTGAAGACATTGAAGTAGAAGAAAATACTCCCGAATCGTTGTCTCTTCAGAATAATGAAAAAGATTTAATTATCAAAGCATTAGAAAAGCACAATGGCAGAAGAAACAGAGCGGCAGATGAGTTGGGTATTTCACAAAGAACTTTATACAGGAAAATAAAACAATACAACTTAGAAGAATAAAATAATACACTAAATTATGAATGTAAATTTAACACCTAAACCAATCAATTTTAAATTTGGCGAGTACATCAACAAAGGTTTTGAACTTTTAAAGAGAGATTTCGGAAGTGTTTTCGTAGGCTTTTTGGTAACTTTTCTGATGTCGATTATCCCATTTTGTGGACTTTTAGCAATGGGGAATTTCTACAAATATTTACGTAAACTAAACAAAAATCAAAATCCAAGTGCGGGCGAAATTTTCGATTTTAAAGACTTTATGCCTTATTTTATTTTACAGTTGATTATAATTGGAGGTGTGTTTGTTTTGTACATTCCGTTTATTATTTTCGGAGGATTAGCCGCAATTACTGCTGATGGAAATGGAGAAGCAAACCCAATGTTTGCAGTTCTGATGTTCCCCTATATGTTTGTTGTGTTTTTTGCTATTTACTATTTCTTATTAAAAGGATTTTACATTTCCCCATTAATTAGTTTCAAAGGAATTACAGATATCAAAACTGCCTGGAATATTTCTAAAGTAATGACAAAAGGAAATCTGTTAAACATTTTCTTATTCTCATTGGTTGCAAGTCTTTTATCTCAAATTGGTATTCTTGCATGTGGTATCGGACTTTTTTTAACAATGCCCTTTCTTTATGCTGCAAACTATTTTGCATTCGAAGACGCTATTCAACAAATTGAATACGACGAAATTACCGAGATCGGTATCAAAGAAAAATATTAAGATTAAAATATAATTTATAATGAATCAGCTTAAAAATCTTTTACTTTTAATTGTATCTGTAGGATTGCTCAATTCTTGTTACAGCTTCACAGGATCGTCTCTTACCGACGAAAAAACTGTGCAGATTAATGAGTTTCCTAATAATTCTGCATTGGTAAATCCTACTTTATCACAGCAGTTTTCTACAGATATTCAAAACAGATTTTTACAGCGTACCACTCTGAAAGGAACAAAATCAAATCCCGATATTCTGATTGAAGGGGAAATCACAGATTATACAATTTCTCCGACAACGATTACTTCCACAACCCAACAAACTTCTGCGGGAACAATTCAGGAGTCTCAGAATAAACTGACAATCACCGTGAAAGTTCGTTATGAAAATAAATTACATCCAGAACTGAATTTTGATAAAAATTTCTCTGATGAGGCGGTTTTCAACACAAGTCTTTCGCAAGATCAGATTGAAACTTCGCAGGTGAAAATTGCAACAGACAGAATTATCAACAAAATATTTAACGACATCGTAGCGAATTGGTAATATGATGAATACTAGAGTTTTAGAATTATTAAAAAATCCGAAAAATATACAGTCAGAAGATCTCCATCTTTTGAAAGAAGAAATTAATTCTTTCCCCTATATTCAAAACATTCGTGCGCTGCATTTATACGGAGTTCATCTTTTCGATAAAGAAAATTATCAGAAAGAATTATCAACTACGGCTGCTTATACAACAGATAAGAAAATTCTTTATCATTTAATTAATGGTAAAATTCAGCAGATGAAAGCTGAAAAAGTTGTAGAAGAAACTCCTGTTATTGAAGAAAAGATAGAAGAAACTTCGATACAAAAAACAGAAGACGCTGAAATTTCAGTTGTTGAAAATATTGCTCCAAAACATGATTATGAAGCTGTTTCTGAATCTTTATTAACTCCAAAACCAGAAATAAAACACGTTTTTGTTGATGGAGAGCGCAACCGAATTTTATTTGAAGGCGAAGAAAACTTCCTTGAAGAAGTAAATAACGAAACCATTGATCTTGAATCTACTTTGGAATCGGGTGTAATTGTTACTCAAAAGCCAATTTCATCACAAGAAGAAAATCTTTCGGATAAAGAGGAAATTAAATTTGAAAATGAAGCTGATTTTGTTGCTGCACCTTCAGAAACTATTATCAATGAAGATAAAATTGATTCTGAAAAAATAGAAGAAAAGATAAATGATGAATCTGAAATAAGCTTTCAAAAAATCGAAACTTTTACGCCTGAAACAGAGGTTGTAGAAGATGAGAAGCCGGTTGAAAATGAAACCGTTTTAGATTCTAACCCAACTGAAGAAATTTCTGAAGATTTAAATATTGAAACGGTTATCAATGAAGATAAGATTGATTCAGAAAAAGTTGAAGAAAAAATTAATGACGATTCTGAATTAAGTTTCATCAAAATAGAATCTTTTAAACCTGAAACTGAAATTTCAGAAGAAAGTATTCAGGAAGAAAATAGTAATGAATCTTTAGAATCAGAAGCGATTTCAGAAGTTTTGAATCCCGAAACTATTATCGAAGAAGATAAAATTGATTCTGAAAATGTTGCCGAAAAAGTAAATGATGATGCAGAATTGAGTTTCCACGCAACCGATTCTTTCCTTCCTGAAATAAAAATTGAAGCGAATAAATCTGAGCAAAAAACTGTTGTTGCAATTCCAAAATCTAATATCAACAAACATGAAGACGAAATGCGTCGCCTGATTGAAGAAGTTGAAAAAAAGATGAAGACTCAGAAAAAAGAGGATGCAGAAAGCTCTGAAATTCAGGAAGAAGTAAGTGGAGAAATAAGTTTTGCTGAAACTCAGGAATTTCATGTAGGTGAAGAGCAAAAAGCAGCAGAAGAAACGGTGGTGAAAATCGCTGAATCAATTGTTGAAGAGAGATTAGAAGAAGGAAATTCTGACGAAAAAACGGAAAATGTAATTGAAGAAGTAGTTTCGGCTTGGAAACCAATGAGTTTTGAATCTCATACTCCGGATTCTTTTAGCAGAAAAATCGAGGTTAAATCTGAAGACGTTTTAAAAACAGAAGATATTGCAGAGGTTTCTGAAGAAATTGTTTCAGAGGAAAAGAGCTCAGAAGTTGTCGCAGAAAATAATTCAGAAGGAATTGTCGATGAAGTTGAAAATGTTAAAGAAATAGAAACTGAACAAATCTCAATAGAAAAAGATGACGTTCCTGTGATGAATGTTTCGTTTTTTGGAACTGATATTTCAAGTTTACCGATTAAGAAAGAAGAAGAAGAAGAAGAAGAAGAAGAAGAAGAAGAAGATCAACCAGTTGAAGGAAAAGTTCAAAAACCGATTTTGAGTACGGAATCTAAAATTCTTGACGATAGTAATGTCCCAGGATTTATCAATACTTGGCAAAGCTGGCTGAAAATCGACAGAACCGAAGAAGTTGAAAAAGCTAAAGTTGAAAATAAGAATAAAGTCATTGAATCATTCATTGAAAACAATCCAAAAATCAGTCAGCTGAAAGATGAGGTAAGTTTTGTTGTAAAAGAAAAAACAGACGATATTTCGCACTTAATGACCGAAACTCTGGCAAATCTTTACATTGAGCAGAAGCTGTACACAAAAGCAATCAATGCTTTTCAAGTATTAATCAATAAACATCCTGACCGAAAAGAATATTTTGAAAATAAAATTCAGGATATTAAAGATAATCGAGGAAAAAACTAAATTAAAATACAAACGGCAGAATTTCAAAGTTCTGCCGTTTTTTTATAAATAATTAGAAGTTTCTTTTCGTTTCCGTAATTTTTTTAAAGCTTTTCTTCCTAAAATCACTACTATAATTACCGTTGCGATTGCTAAAAATGCTGCAATTACCGGAGCAATCATTGCTAATATTGCCATAACTCCAGCTCCTGCGGTTTCTGTAGTTCCAACTACGGAATTTCCCAATCCGCCCGTTGTTGCTGTTGATGCCGCCCGAATTCCTGCAAACCCTGAACTGATTGTGGCTGCAGTTCCTCCTCCCGCAATTAAGGCCAATCCCCATTGTGAAAATGTTCCTAAATCTGCAAACTGACTCGCAAAAAGTAACGAACCGGCAATCGTTGCCATCGGAACAGAAATCGTATCTAAAAAATTATCAATAACAGGAATATAATACGCTAAAATTTCTGCAATCGTCGCAATTCCCGTTGTAATCAAGGCAGGAAGACCAGAAAGCCAATCAAAACTTTCATGGGTGGGAATCCATTGAAAATAGGAAGCTAAACTCACAGCAAATAATGGCAGAAAAACTCTGAAGCCGGCAGAAGCAGCAAGTCCGATACCAATAAATGCACTCAGAACATACGGAAGATAAGGAATTTGATCAAGCATTTTAATTCGTCAATTGTTTTCTTAAAGCTACAAAAAATATTCAGATTGAATTTAGAAACAATTTTTATGAAGTTTCATTATTAAAAAGTCATTTTGCTCCGTAGGAGTAAAAACCTTTGTAGAAATATGGTAACAAAATCAAATTGCGCTCCGTAGGAGCGCAACCATTATCTATAAAACGAAATTGTTTAATTTAAACAGATGGTGATTTCTTTTGAGATTGAGACTGACATAATTTTATAAATTCTGCCTCCACATCCTGAAATTTTTCGGGAAGTTCATTAGAAACCCAAAATAACATCGCAATGGTTTTGTCTCCAAAACTTTCTCTAAAAAGATCTTTATTTAAACGATAGCATTCTCGCAAAAGCCTTTTGACACGATTTCTATAAACTGCTTTTTTGAAATATCTCTTTGAAACCGAAACTCCTAGTTTTACATTTTCAGTTTGTAAATCAGCATGGTTTTTAAGAATAATAATTCGCAAATTTCCAGAACTTCTCCATTTACCTTTTGCGAAAAGTAAGGTGATCTCAGTGTCTTTTTTGAGTTTTTCTTGTTTTGGATATTTAAAATCAGACATTAGTCTTTATTCACTAAGTAATTGATGACTTCTGCAGCAGCGTACAAACCGAAAATTGCCGGAATAAAACTTATTGTTCCATAAAAAGATCTTTTGTAATTGCTTCCGTCGGTCATTTTTAAGCTGTCTTCATCCTGAATTTCATCAGAAAATACGCAACGAATTCCTTTATCGATTTTTACTTTTTTCAATCTCTTTCTCACTTCACGGGCAAGATGACAATGCTGAGTTTTGCTCAAATCACGTACAACAACTTTAGAAGGATCGGATTTTCCTCCTGCACCCATCGAGCTTACAACCTTTATTTTTCTTCGTTTTGCGGCAATTAATAAAGTGACTTTTGGGGTTACGCTATCGATACAATCTAAAACGTAATCGAAATTTCCGGCATCCAAAATTTCTTCCATTCTTTCAGGATTCAAAAATTCATTAACTTTTAAAAGTTCAAGATTGGGATTAATGTCCATCAATCGGTCTGCAACAACATCTACTTTGTGTTTTCCTATGGTAGAGTGTAAAGCGGGAAGTTGTCTGTTGATATTGGTAATATCTACTGTGTCCCCATCAACAATAGTCATTTTTCCTATTCCGGCTCTGGCTAAAAACTCAGCTGCAAAAGAGCCAACTCCTCCCAAACCGACAACCAAAACAGCTGCTTTGCTTAGTTTTTCTACACCTTCTTCTTTTATCAGTAACTCTGTTCTTTCAAGCCAAAATTTATCCATTTTGTATCGTTTCTAAATTTTCTACAATTTGTTTGTTGAGATTTTCTAAAGAAATTTCTTTTAATTCTGAAACTTTCAGGTATAATTCTTCGATATTAAAATCTTCATTATCAGTTTCTAAAAATATTTTATCTAAAGGAATTGTCTTTAAAATGTTCTGCAAAGATAGATTATACAAAACAGGTTTTCCAAAACTCAAATAAAAATTATTTTTCAGCAAATCGTCGGCAATGCTTTGTTTTTTATTAAAACCATGAATAATCATCGCTTGATGAGCGTATTTTTTAAATGAAATCACTTCATAAAACTTTCTTACACAATGAATGATCAAAGGTTTTTTAAGCTCATTTGACAGCTCAATTTGCTTTTTAAAAACGTCTCCCTGTGTTTTTTGATCAACTTCAATCAATCCATCCAATCCGCATTCTCCGATAGCAAAACAATTTTCTGTAATGTTGGAATTTAGCCAATTGAATTGATTTTCAATATTTTCTTCTTGAATATCTTGCGGATGAATTCCAATTGAATACAAATGTTGAGGCGGAGTTTTTCCATAATCCAAATTGTAAATTCCAAGCTCTTTATTTTCTTTATGATGATGAAAATCAAAAAAATCCATATTCAAAAATACTACAATTAAGCAAGATTTAAAATAATTAAACATCTGTTTATAGATATGTTAAAAATTTGCTAACTTTACTAAAAACGTAACTATGGGAAAAAAATTCTCTGAGAAGCAAATTCATATTCTTGATATTGCCGAAGAACTTATCGCCAGAAAAGGTTATGAAGGCACATCTGTAAGAGATATTTGTACAAAAGCCAACATTAATGTGGCAATGATTTCTTATTATTTCGGCTCTAAGGAAAAAATGATGGCTTATCTTTATCAGTATCGGGTTTTGAAAACGAGAGAAAATTTTTCAGAATTTGCAGATACAATCAAAGATGGCAGACCGGAAATGCAGATGAAAGAAATGATTAAATATATTGTCAGTCAACTTTTCAGGTATAATTATTTTCACGGTTTTGTTACTCAGGAACTTCGTCACACTGAGAATTTGAAAGATGAACTTTTAGATTTTTACCAGCTTTTCGTTAGAAAATTAGATGAAGTCATTAAAAAAGGTGTTACTACAGGAGTTTTTACTTTCACTCCAAAGCCTGAAGATATTTTGACTACAATTATTGGTTCTACTTTATTCGTTATCAGAAATAAAAATTTCTACGAGTTGTATGTTCCTCACAAAGATGATGAAACATACACCAAAGAAGCCGAAAAAAAGGTGAGAATGAATCTTTTAATGAATGTTTTTGCTGTTTTGGGATACGCAGCTGACTAAATTTACGTTAAATAATCATAAAAAAAAAACTTTTAGCAAAAAAGTTATATTTTTGCAAATTAATAGGTCGGTAAACCCGAGAACTGTTACATTTTATATGAAAAAGTATATTTTAGGTATTTTCGCTATTGCTGTTTTGGCAGCGTGCAAGAGTCAACAGGAAAAAGCATTGAGAAGTGCAGACAAAACCTTTATTCTTAAAGCTGCAAACGAAAATTTTGCTAAAAAGAAGTGGAAAAATGCATTGGCGCTTTACGACAGACTTCCCAATTTGGTTGCGGGTACAGATGATGCTCCAAACGTAGTTTTCAATTCTGCATATGCCAATTATTACGATAAAAACTACAGATTAGCGGGAAATCAGTTTAAGAATTTCTCAGTAAGTTTTCCTCAGGATAACAGAAAAGAAGAAGCTGCATATATGTCTGCATTGTGTTACTACAACGGTTCTATGGATTATAACCTAGATCAGTCGAGTACAGAATTGGCAATCAATGAGCTTCAGGAATTTTTGAATAACTACCCAAATTCTGAAAGATCAAAAAATATCAATACTTTAATTGATGAGCTTTCTTATAAATTAGAATTTAAAGCCTACGAAAACGCTAAGCAGTATTATAAAATGGGAGATTATAAAGCTACATCTACCGCTTTTGAAAATGTTTTAGACGATTTCCCAAGCACAAAGCTTCGTCCGAAAATCTATGATTATATGATGAAAGCTCGATATTCTTTAGCTGTAGGATCTACTTATGAATTAAAAGATGAGCGTATTACAAGTGCTTTAGCATTTACAAGACAGGTTGAAAAAGAACTTCCGAATACAGAATATGCTAAGACTGCTTTAGATTTAAGACAAAAACTTGAAAAAGAAAAGAAAGATTTTGTAGTAGTTAAAAAACAAAACGAAGAAAGAATTGCATTGTTTACTGCAAAACAGAAAAAGATTGCAGATAAGCTCGCAGAGCAGAATAAGACAGAGCAGCAAGTGAAAGATCAGATTTCAAATGAGAAGAGTGCAATGCAAATTCAAAGAGATAGTGCAGCGTTACAAACTCCTCCTCCTGCGGCGACTTTCAAAATCCAAAGATAATTCGTAAATTTGCCAACTTATAAATAATTAATTTTCTCAAAATGAGCGTAAAAGATACAAAAGCAGAAGTAAATACTATTACTTACGATAAAGACAAGATTGAAGAGAAAGTAGGTTCAATCTATGAAGCTATTGTAATCATGGGGAAAAGAGCAGAGCAGATCAATGCAGAAATCCGTACTGAATTACACAATAAATTAGACGAATTTGCTGTTCACAACTCTACTTTGGAAGAAGTTTTTGAAAACAGAGAGCAAATCGAAATCTCAAAACACTACGAAAAACTTCCAAAACCAACATCTATCGCTATCCAAGAATGGTTAGATGGTGATGTATACTTCAGAAAAACTGAAGACAGAAAATAAAACAATTTTATTTTTATAAAATCTAAGGTCATAGAAGATTCGGTTCTTTTATGACCTTTGCTGTTTTGATATGGTGAGATAATTTTAAATTAAATTTTATTTTAAACCATTAAGATTCTATTACAGAGTTAAGAATATTAAGTTGAACTTCTTAATTATCTTAATGATTTTGAATTTTCAATTGAAGTATTTAATTAAAAGAACTTCTAAGAAAAAATAAGTAAATTAGTGCTTTAAAAAAATCTACATGAGTATTTCCGGGAAAAAGATTCTCATTACCGTTTCTGGTGGAATAGCTGCGTACAAAATTCATTTTCTTATCAGAGATTTGGTGAAAAAAGGTGCCGAAGTTCAGATCATTATGTCTCCCGATGCGGAACATTTTGTAACAAAGCTAAGTCTTTCCACACTTTCAAAAAATCCTGTTTATACTGAATTTTACAGCGACAACGGAACTTGGAACAGTCACGTAGAAATGGCTCTTTGGGCAGATGTGATGATTGTTGCGCCTTGTACAGCAAATACTTTGGCAAAAATGATTCATGGAATTTGTGATAATTTGATGATTGCAACGTATATGTCTGCAAAATGTCCTGTTTTTATTGCTCCTGCAATGGATTTGGATATGTATCAACATCCTTCAACCAAAAATAATTTAAAGCTTGCGGAAGAATTTGGCCATACTGTTATTCCAGCCGAAAGTGGTGAATTAGCGAGCGGTTTGGTTGGGCAAGGAAGAATGGCTGAACTGGAAACAATTGTTAAGACAATTGAAGAGTTTTTTAATTCGGATAAAAAAAAATCTCTGGAAGGAAAAACGGTTTTAATTACCGCTGGACCAACTTATGAGGCAATTGACCCAGTACGTTTTATTGGAAATCATTCTTCCGGGAAAATGGGTTTTTCATTAGCTGAAGAAGCTGCAAAAAGAGGAGCGAAAGTGATTCTTATTTCAGGACCAAGTTCTTTAAAATCTACTCATCAAAATATAGATTTGCATCGAGTTACATCCGCAAAAGAAATGCTAAATAAAGTTTTTGAATATTACGACACAATCGACATCGGAATTGCAAGTGCAGCCGTTGCCGATTATGCTCCAAAAGTAGTAGCTTCAGAAAAGATTAAAAAAAATGAAGATACTTTTTCGATAGAATTAATCAAAAATCCGGATATTCTCAAAACCATGGGCGAAAAAAAATCACATCAGTTTTTGGTGGGTTTTGCTCTGGAAACTCAGAATGAAGAAGAAAATGCAAAAGGAAAACTTGCAAAGAAAAATTTAGATATGATCGTTCTGAATTCACTTCGTGACGAAGGCGCCGGTTTTAAAAATGATACCAACAAAATCAAGATATTCACCAAAACAGAAAAGCTGGAATTTGATCTTAAATCAAAAGAAAATGTGGCAAAAGACATTCTCGATTGTATTGAAACTCAACTTTTAAAATAAATGTTATAAATTTCCGTTTTCAATTTTTAATTAGATAATGAAAAAAATAATTATACTCTTTTTTCTGATAGTATTCAATTTCGGGTTTTCTCAGGAAATTCTCGCTACGGTACAAATCAACAATCAGCAAGTACAGGGAAGTAACCAAAGTGCTTTTAAAGCTTTAGAAAAAAGTCTTAGAGATTTTATCAATAATACAAGCTGGACAGGGAAAAAGCTTCAGAATTTTGAGAAAATTAAATCAAATTTCGCTATCGTTATAAGCAATCGAGATGGCAATAAATTTACCGCACAGATTGTTGTTCAGGCGGTTCGTCCTGTTTTTAGCAGTTCTTATGAATCTCCTCTGTTAAATTTAAAAGATAACAGATTTACTTTTGAATATGCTGAGAATGAGAATCTTATTTTTAATGAAAGACAGTTTTCCGGTAAAAATTTAATTGATGTTATCAGTTTTTATGTGTATGTAATTTTAGGTTATGATGCTGATAGTTTTCAGTCGATGGGCGGGACCCAATGGTTTTCAAAAGCGCAGCAGATTGCTCAGAATTCTCAAAACAGAGGTTATGAAGGATGGAATCAAATTAACGAACCAAGAAGCCGTTCAATTTTAATCGGTGAAATTCTTAATCCTAATATGAGTCAATTGCGTTCTACGATTTATACGTATCACAGAGCGGGTTTAGATGGTTTATTTAATCAGGATCAGACACAGTCAAAGAAAATTATTTTTGATGCTTTAATGCAACTGAAAACATACGAAAACTCTTTCCAGCAGAATTATTTCTTCAATCTTTTTATGGATACAAAAGCGGATGAAATATTTAATATTTTCAATTCTGGAAATAACGGTTCGGTAAACATCGGTACGCTGAAACAGCAAATGATTGTTTTTTCGCCGAAAAACGCAGAATCTAAGTGGAATAAATGGAAGTAAGAGGTATAATTCTTGAATTCTGAGTTCTAAATTTTATATTTGCAGTAACAAACGTAATCTGCTTTTGATCTATGCTTTCAAGAATTTATATTAAAAATTTTGCCCTTATTGATGCGCTCGAAGTATCTTTAAAGAATGGTTTACAGGTGATTACCGGTGAAACGGGAGCGGGTAAATCTATCATTTTGGGTGCGTTACGATTGATTTTAGGCGAAAGAGCAGATATAAAATCGATTTCTAAAGCAGAAGAGAAAAGTATTGTCGAAACAGAATTTGATCTGAATAATCAGTTTAAAAAATTCTTTATCGAAAACGACCTCGACTATGAACATCAAACGATTATCAGGCGCGAAATTTTGCCTTCAGGGAAGTCCAGAGCATTTATCAATGATGTTCCGGTGACTTTGGATATTTTGAAAGAACTTACTTCTCAATTGATTGATATTCATTCTCAATTTGAAACGTCTAATCTTTTTACCGCTGAATATCAATTTAAAATAATCGACGGACTTTCAGATAACAAAAAACTGATTGAAGATTACCAACATGATTTTTACGAATATCAGACTTTAAAAACTCAGCTTAAAAAATATCAGACTCAACTTTCTGAATGTACTAAAGAAGGTGATTATAAGCAATTTCTTCTTAGTGAACTGGAAGATTTGAAAATGGATGATGTCAATTATGAAGATTTACAAAACCAGCTTTCCGTACAGGAAAACGCTGGAATGATCTCTGAAAATTTAGCTCAGCTTTTATCAAGATTTCATCAGGAAGAAATCGGAATTTTTTCATTTTTTAATGAAGCAAAATCTAAACTTTCTAAAATTGCTGAAGTTTCAACCAATTTTTCTGAACTTAATACGAGATTGGAAGGCTCTTTCGTGGAAGTAAAAGATATCATTTCTGAATTGGAAGATGAGTCTGAGAAAATTGAAATGAATCCTGAAACATTAGCCCAGCTTTCGGAGTTTAATAATAAAATAAATATGCTATTCCTTAAGCATAATGTTTCAGACATTGAAGCTTTAAGGGAAATCAGAGATCAACTTTCGGGCGAACAAAAAGGAACGGCAGAAATTGAAGCTTATATAACAGAAATTCTTGAAAATATTTCTAAAAAGGAAAAATCTCTTGAATCTTTAAGTCAGAAACTTTCAAAAAACAGGAAGAAAAGTATTCCTGTTTTCATTAAAAAAGCAGAAGATTTGCTCAAAAAACTTGGCCTTGAAAAAGCAAAAGTTGATATTGAAATCAAGGATTCTTCAGAATATAATCAGTTTGGAAAAGAAAATATTCAACTTTTATTTCAGGCAAATTCAGGATTTCCTTTAAAACCTATTCAAACTGCAATTTCAGGTGGTGAAAGATCTAGAGTTATGCTTGCTGTGAAAAAAATCATTGCAGAAAGTGATGAACTTCCAACGCTTATTTTAGACGAAATCGATACAGGTGTTTCCGGGAAAGTCGCCGAGGAAATCGGAAATTTGATGCGTGAAATGTCTGGAGATATGCAGTTAATTGTTATTTCTCATTTAGCACAAGTTGCTGCAAAAGGAAATGATAATTACAAAGTCGTGAAACATGATGTTGCGGGAAAAACCCAGTCAACGATTATTCCGCTCAATGAAGAAGAAAAACTGAATGAGATTGCACAACTTCTTTCCGGAAGTAAAATTACTGAAGCTGCTTTAACACAGGCTAAAGAGTTGATAGGGTAATTTTAGTAAAAGCTTAATGGCATCTGATTTTTTTCTTTTCCCAATTTAAATAAACTTACTAAAGCTTCTCTCCACAGAAGCTTTTTTTATTCCCACAACTTTGCGTATTTTTGAGAAAATCCTTCACAATGAATTTTAAACCAATCTTATTAACTGCTGGAGTTTTGTTTTCAGCAACTATTTATGCTCAGAAAATGACGTATCCTAAAGCTACAAAAGGGAATCAAACCGATACTTACTTCGGAACTGCAGTTGCAGATCCGTACAGAGACTTAGAAAACGACTCAGAACCAACCAAAAAATGGGTGGATGAAGAAGTAGCTTTTAGTCAAAGATATTTGTCGCAAATTCCTTACAGACAAGATATTGTAAAGCAATTAACCGATATCTGGAATTACGAAAAGATTGGCGCACCTTTTAAAGAAGGAGAATATACTTATTATTACAAAAACAACGGGTTACAGGCGCAATCAGTTTTGTACAGAACAAATCATAAAACAAAAGCGACTGAAGTATTTTTAGATCCGAATAAATTTTCTGAAAAAGGAACAACTTCTCTTGCAAATCTATCTTTTAACAAAAAAGGAAATTTAGCAGCATATTCCATCTCAGAAGGTGGAAGTGACTGGAATAAAATCATCATTATCGATGCAGTAACTAAAAAACAAATCGATGAGACTATTGTTGATGTAAAATTTAGTGGTGTTGCATGGCAAGGTGATGAAGGTTTCTATTATTCAAGCTATGACAAACCAAAAGAAGGGACAGTACTTTCTGGAATGACTGATAAGCATAAGGTTTATTATCACAAATTAGGAACAAAACAATCTACAGATAAATTAATTTTCGGTGGAGAAAAAACTCCTAGAAGATATTTAGGAGCTTACCTTTCTGAGGACGAAAGATATTTAATTATTTCGGCGGCTAATGCAACCAATGGAAACGAAGTTTATATTAAAGACTTAAAAAAGGGTGGCGATTTCATCCAGATCAACAGCGGTTTTGATATCAATGCAAATATTGTGGATACAGACGGTGATGATCTATACATTTTTACTGATAAAGATGCTCCAAATATGCGTTTGGTAAAAACAACTATTCAAAATCCATCTCCTGAAACGTGGAAAGATGTTATTCCTGAAACAGAAAATGTATTGGGGATTTCCGGCGGTGGAGGTTATTTCTTTGCAACCTACATGGTTGATGCGATTGACAAAGTAAAGCAGTTCGACAAAAACGGAAAGCTGATCAGAGAAATTGCTTTGCCTGGAAAAGGAAATGTAGGACGTTTTGGAGGTAAAAAAGCTGAAAAGGAAATGTATTATTCTTTCAGCAATTATATAACTCCGGGAACAACCTACAAATTCAATGCTGATACAGGAAAATCTGAGATTTATCAAAAACCTAAAGTGAAATTTAATCCAGAAGATTATGTTTCGGAACAGGTATTTTATACATCAAAAGACGGAACAAAAGTTCCGATGATGATTAACTATAAAAAAGGGATTAAACTCGATGGTAAAAACCCAACGATGCTTTATTCTTACGGCGGTTTCAATATCAGCTTACAGCCTTCTTTCTCAGTGGTGAATGCAATCTGGATGGAAAATGGCGGAATTTACGCTGTTCCAAACATCCGTGGAGGAGGAGAGTATGGTAAGAAATGGCACGATGCAGGAACGAAAATGCAGAAGAAAAATGTATTTGAAGATTTCATCGCAGCCGGAGAATATTTGCAGTCAAAAGGTTATACTTCTAAGGAATATATGGCACTTTCAGGAAGATCAAATGGCGGTTTATTAGTTGGTGCAACGATGACGATGCGTCCTGATTTGGCAAAAGTTGCATTTCCGGGAGTTGGAGTTTTAGATATGTTGAGATATAACAAATTTACAGCTGGAGCAGGTTGGTCTTACGATTACGGAACTGCAGAAGACAACAAAGAAATGTTTGATTATTTGAAATCATATTCTCCAGTTCACAATGTTAAAGCAGGAACTTGTTATCCATCTACCATGATTATCACAAGTGATCATGACGACAGAGTTGTTCCGGCGCATTCATTTAAATTTGGTGCAGAATTGCAGGAAAAACAGAAATGTGCAAATCCAATTTTGGTAAGAATCGAGAAAAATGCAGGTCACGGAGCAGGAAGAGCAACAGATCAGGTAATCAGCGAAAATGCAGACTTGATTTCTTTTGCTTTGTATGAAATGGGGATTAAAAAGCTCGGAAAATAGGTGCTATTAAATTTTAGCAAATCGGGTTAACTATGAATTTACAAGATTTAGTGCCAAAAGAAAAAGGCAACGATAGCAACATTAGAAAACTAAAAAAGCTATCATTCGAGGAAATTCAGCCCATTATTCCTGACTTATTGGAGTGGCTTCAAGATATCAATTGGCCAATACTAAATGATGTTGCTGATGTTTTAGAACCATTTTCAGATAAATTAACGCCTTATCTGATGGAAATCTTTAAAACAAATGATGGTATGTGGAAATATTGGAT
This sequence comes from Chryseobacterium luquanense, assembly GCF_026460945.1. Classification (GTDB taxonomy): domain Bacteria; phylum Bacteroidota; class Bacteroidia; order Flavobacteriales; family Weeksellaceae; genus Chryseobacterium; species Chryseobacterium luquanense. Next base: position 49,835 of record NZ_JAOVZV010000026.1, on the reverse strand, counting down.
TTTAACCATTTTTGGTAGAGAAACAAAAGATGAAGTTTTCTTAAAAGAGATTAATAGAATAGCGACAATTCCAACACGAGATGAGATTGATTGTGAGGTTGATATGGAGGCACAAGCAATTTTAAATAGAGATTATAAATAAATTTACCATATTTTAGATCTAAAAGCGATTTTGTAGCAGTACAAAATCGCTTTTTTAGATTAAATCCATAATAAAATCTACTCATTATAAGGAAATCAAAAGATTTTCAGAACTAATATGCTCTTCTAAAACAGAATAAAAATCAAAACTCTCTGTGATTTAAGTGTCAAAAAATCTCATTTTTAGACATATAAATCTTTCCTATTTGTATTGAAAATCAGAAGTAAAAGATTAACCCAAAAATGCTTACTTTTAAAATCTTAAATCAGAACGCATGAGAAGGGAAATTCAAAATAAAAATCCCCAGTTTAGTATATCAGAAAAGCATCTTGAAATTTATCAATTTGAGAAAGACGGATTAGAATTAAAATCAAAATATACGGCTGAAGATATTAAAGATAAAAGTATTGCAGACAGTTCTCCCGGAATTGCACCGTATTTAAGAGGTCCCTACTCAACGATGTATGTCCAAAAACCTTGGACAGTTCGTCAGTATGCCGGTTTTTCAACAGCTGAAGAATCCAACGCTTTTTACAGAAGAAATTTGGCAGCGGGACAAAAAGGACTTTCGGTAGCTTTCGATTTGGCGACGCACAGAGGTTATGATTCAGACCATGCAAGAGTTGTCGGAGATGTTGGTAAAGCTGGTGTTGCCATTGATTCGGTTGAGGATATGAAAATTTTGTTCAATGAAATTCCTTTGGATGAAATCTCGGTTTCCATGACCATGAATGGAGCTGTTTTGCCTATTCTTTCATTCTATATAGTTGCCGCAGAAGAGCAGGGAGTTTCTCAGGATAAGCTTTCAGGAACGATTCAAAATGATATTTTGAAGGAATTTATGGTGCGTAACACATACATTTATCCACCGACGCCTTCGATGAAAATTATTGCCGATATTTTTGAATATACCTCGAGAAATATTCCGAAATTCAATTCCATTTCAATTTCAGGGTATCATATGCAGGAAGCGGGTGCAACTCCTGTTTTGGAAATGGCTTACACTTTAGCCGATGGTTTAGAATATGTAAGAACCGGGATAAAAGCGGGAATGAATGTCGATGATTTCGCTCCAAGATTATCTTTTTTCTGGGCAATCGGGATGAATCACTTCATGGAAATTGCAAAAATGCGTGCTGCAAGATATATTTGGGCAACGCTTTTAAAACAATTTAATCCTCAAAATCCGAAATCTTTAGCTTTAAGAACTCATTCACAAACTTCAGGTTGGTCTTTAACGGAACAAGAGCCCTTCAATAATATTACAAGAACGGCGATTGAAGCCTTGTCTTCAGCTTTAGGCGGAACCCAATCTTTGCATACAAACGCTTTAGATGAAGCAATTGCACTTCCTACAGATTATTCGGCGAAAATTGCAAGAAACACACAGATTATCCTTCAACAGGAAAGTGGAATTTGTGATGTTGTTGACCCGATGGGAGGAAGTAATTTGGTTGAATCTCTGACTCAGCAAATGATCGAAGAAGCTATGAAATACATCGATGAAGTTGAAAAAGAAGGCGGAATGACAAAAGCCATTGAAGCAGGAATTCCAAAAATGAGGATTGAAGAAGCTGCTGCAAGAAAACAGGCAAAAATAGATAGCAGTGAAGAATTTATTATTGGAGTAAATTCATTTAAATCAGCTTTAGAACAGACTCCAATCGAAATTTTAGATATTGATAATACGGAAGTTCGCAGAAAACAAATCGAAAGATTAGATAAAATTAAATCTGAAAGAAATTCTGAATCTGTTGAAGATATTTTAAATCAAATCAGAGAATCTGCAAAAACAGGAAACGGAAATCTTTTGGCATTGTGCATTGAAGCAGCTCGCAGAAGAGTAACTTTAGGCGAAATGAGCGATGCTATGGAAGAGACTTTCGGTCGTTATAAAGCAAATATCAGAACAATTCAAGGAGTTTATGCTATGAATGCGGGTAAAAACGAATACTTTGGAAAAGCTTTGGAGCTGACTCAAAAATTTGAAGAAGAAGAAGGTCGTCGCCCAAGAATTATGGTGGCAAAAATGGGACAGGACGGTCATGACCGTGGTGCAAAAGTAGTTGCTACTGCATTTGCAGATATGGGATTTGACGTTGATGTCGCACCTTTATTTCAAACTCCGGAAGAAGTGGCGAAGCAGGCGGTCGAAAATGATATTCATATTTTAGGGGTTTCTAGTTTGGCGGCTGGTCACAAAACTTTAGTTCCACAAGTTGTTGAAGAACTGAAAAAACTTGGAGCAGACGATATTACAATTGTTGTCGGAGGCGTAATTCCACAACAGGATTATGAATTTTTATATGCTAATGGGGCTGATTTTATTTTCGGTCCGGGAACTAATCTTCCGAAATGTGCAGTGGATATTCTGAACCGTTTTTTAGATTAAAATGTGATTAGAATCCAATAAATTGCACGACGTTTGTACTGTAGACCATAACCAAAAAATAAAATGTTATGGCTTATACAGTAATTTCAGTATTTCCAGAGACTGTGGATACAGCGGAAATCAAAACAGAACTAGTGAATAATGGGTTTCAAGAAGCAGATATTGTTGTTTCTACTTCAAAATTTGATAATGATTCTACTTCTGAAGATTATCAGGAAGACGAAAAAACAAAAAGTTTCTGGGATCACGTTTTCGTCAACGATAATGAGATTTTAGCAGCTTACAGTAAGCAAAGTGTTGGGAAAATTAATTTGGTGGTTTATGCATCCACACTTGTAGAAGCACAAAATGCTAAGAAAATTTTAGACCAGCATGGAGCGCTGAAAATTTATAATAAACCGTCTTTCAATGAAGGAAATTCTGAAACAGCAGGTTTACCGGAAGATGTGTACAACGGAATTATCGCAAAAGCAAAACACGATGTTTACTTTTTAGATAAAGAAAGAGTTTACTCTCCAAACAGCAAAGGAATGGATAATACGATGGACGGACTAGGTTCTAAGGATTAAAAAGTTCTACTTTATAAACAAAAGAGACCATCAATTTGATGGTCTCTTTTTATATTTTCCAGGATTTTATTAACCATCGATAAATAAGAATATTCACGAAGAAATAAACTAAAATTGGAATGATAATAATTGCTGTCCAAAGCAACGGATTAATATACATCGATAACAAACCGTTTGAAACCTCCGATTTTGCAATAAAATATTGACCGGCTGCAATCATTCCTAAACTTAATAGTAGTACAAACATTAAACTCAGACTGAATTTTCTACTAATGTCACTCACCATTTTCTTTGGCGAATATCCTAAACTGTTTTTAATAGAAACTTCTTCCTGTTTTTCTAAAAACTGAATCTTTATAAAACTTACGATAATATAAAGACACAATGCAAAGATGAAAACTCCCAAAACAGCTATTATTTTTAAAACTAAAAACAATTTTGACTTTATTTTTGCTGAACGAAGGCTTTCTTGATTAGATTCGTAGCCATTTTCTTTCATTTTAGAAATCAAACCTTCATCACCGGAATCTTTTACCTGAACCAAAACCCGATTATAAATTTTTGGTTGTGTAGCCAGTTGAGGTTTTGCTGCGATGTTCAGAGAATCAAGGAATTTTTTTGGAATTAAAACAGAATGAATCCTGTCTGAAAGACCCACCATTTTTCCTTTATAAGTCTTATTTTCATTGTTAACGGTGATGTTGATGTTGACCACGATTTTCTTAGCAAAATCTTCAGAAATCTGTGGTAAGCCTTGGTTTAAAGCAAATCCGTAATTGTAAAGATTCAAATATTCTCTTGAAATGATAATCGGAATTTCATCTCCTTTTGCCTGAAACTCTTCCTTAGTCAAATCAGTATCAATTGCTTTCAAATCCAAACCTTCAAAATACAAATCAGTATAAAAAGGAATAAAATCTCCACCATTTGCCGAAGCCTTAAACTCATTCGCAGAAAAAGGATAAATACTTTTTACTTCAGCCCAGTTTTTGATTTTTGAAACGTCATTTTCATTAAAACCGAGAAGTTCTTTTCTTCCGATATTATCAGGCGTAATTTTCTTGCTGAAAGTCAGCCAGTAATTGCTGTCACTACTTTTACTTCCGAAAAGGCGGTTTGCATTTTCGTAAAGTTGCAGGCAAGACAAAACTAAAATAAAGGCAATGAATAATCCTGCGTATAAAATAATTGAATTAAAAATTTTCTTCATAAGCTTTTATAAATGAAGAATTTGATAATCGTGTGCAAAAGGAAACTCATTCAGCTCAAAAAAGATAACTGAACTTCCGCTTTCTTCAGAAACTTCGTTAATCAATGAGAAAGCAATCTGCTTATTATTCATATCCAAATGACTGAAACATTCATCGTAAATCAGAAAATCTGTAGGATTGATGAGGCTTCTCACAATCGCACTTCTTTGGCGTTCTCCGTAGGAACAGTTTTCTGCTTTTTTATTCAGAAGATTTTCTATTCCCAATCTTAGGGCATATTCTTTCATTTTAGGAATAAATTGTTTTCGGTCTTTATTAAAAACACGAAGCAGAATATTTTCAGAAATCGTGAGATTTTTAATCAATCTTACATCCTGAAAAAGCAGACTTACTCCATCTTTTCTATTTTTCACAATCTCTTCCAAATGGAGGTTTTTTACAGTTTGCTGGTCATATTTTATATTTCCTTCATACTGAAAATGAGCACCCAAAATTGCGGTTGCCAAAGTAGATTTTCCACTCCCGGAAGGTGCGACAATCAGAAACTTTTTTCCTTTTAAAAAAGAAATGTTTTTATTCCAGATTTCAGATTGTTCGATATTTCTGGGAGTGAAATATTTTGGGGAAATGTTTTCTAACGTTAAATTAGTCATTCATGATAAAATAATACAGTGCATTTTCGTCTTTCTTGTCTAAAGTAATTACCGATTTAGAAACTAAATTTCCAGCATTTTCTTTAGATTCGTTCGAGATTTCAACAACTTTTGCCGGAGCAGCTTCTTTTCTGTTGTAATCGCTTCCGTCAGACCAAGAGTAAGAAGTAATTCCTGATTTTTTGTTAAGCTTAGAATTTTTTGCTGCTTTTTTCGCCTGAAATTGTGCATTTATACTTTGATCATCAGAGAAAATAATCTGATTATCTACAATGGTGTATTTTTTACTTTCACCTAAAGGACCTTGAAGCAACGAAGTAAGAATACCTTTTTTCTTAGGATTAAAACCTAAAACCATTGCTTTTTTGTTGTTGTAATATCCGTAATCAGAAGAATCTGCAGGATTTGGTTTTGACTCCAGATAAGCATAATCTCCTGTGAAAGTTGTCGTAATATCTTCTAATGTTGTGTTTGTAGATGCTAAATAGTGATTTACAGTTGCTTCAAAACCGGCTTCTTTAATCAGATATTTCATAAAATCTAAACTGAAATATCCGATTGAGAAAGATTTTGCGTTGTCAAGTTCTACATTTTTTACAAGATCGTAATTCACATTGTTTTTGTTGTAATATTTCTCCACAACCTTTTTCATATCGCTGTTGAAGAACGTTTTCATATCAACTTCCACTTTTCCTTTGTCGAAACTGAAATCAAAACCAAGCCCTGAATCTTTTATCAATTTATTTACAGCAAGAGTTTCGATGTAGCCTTTAGAAACATAGCTTGCAACAGCTCCAAGGTTCATCCATCCGCTAATGTCTTTTTCGCTTACCAAAGATTCGTTTACCTGGTCGATAATTACTTTGTTTGAAGTTCCTTTTCTAGCCCAGAAATCTGTAAAGTATTTTTCTGTAAACTGAGACGGGTTATATTTTGTGTAACCTCTCATTGAGTTTTCATTTGCCATTACAGCGATGTCACCCTTAATGCTTCCGGTAAGTTTACCATCTGCAAAAATGAAATCTTTTTTATCAATGGTAATTTTAGATTTAGTAAGATCAGACATGCTTTTCTGGAACTTTGCTTTGTCGCTTATCCAAAACACAGCCTTTACATCAGGCTCAGAATTTGTCGATTTTCCTGCTTCTACCATTAGATAAAAAGGTTTATCTACATCAATACCAGATTCTTTTGGTTTACTTACAAGCTGTAAAAATAGTTTTCCCTCATTTTCGAGGTTCTTCTTTTCTTTAAGAATTTTTTCCACTGGAATTTTTTCCGAAATAGAGTTCAGATTTATTCTCGATAAACCTAGAGTAGTGTCTGTTGTGTACTTTAAAACATCGTCATTCTTGTTCGAATTACAAGACAATAGAATTACAAATGCAAATACATAAAACAGAGATTTCATTAATGTGTTTTTCATATATTTTTTTAGTTAAGAAAACAAATATAACATTTTGAATCTAATGGAACTCATTAATAAGTGATAAATAATTTTGAAATTTTATTTTGTTTTTCAGAAAATTGTATATCTTTGCATCTGAAAATCAAGTTTAACCAATTAAAAACAACGAAGCAATGTTCAAATATAATCTACATTCAACAGTAGGATTGCCTTTTGCAAAGGCGAAGCTTCGTGGTTTGGTACACTCATAGAATAACAGTATATCGAAATATCAAAACCCGGAGTCGTAAGATTTTCGGGTTTTTTATTGCGCAATATTTCAAACTCAAGACAGTTTCCCCGAAAATCTTTTTTATGAAAATTTTGGAGCTTTTCCGAAATAGCAGATAATTTTTTATTTGAAGCTGTTTCCCGCTTTCCGCTGTATCTTTTTTCGCCCTCGCTTTTTTCAAGCCAACGCAAAAAAAGGATGTCGCTGCAATCGGGGCTAGGAATTACAACTCCAAACAAACCTTTGTCAGAAAATTGAAAAATCTGACAAAAAAACAAATCAACTAAAATTATAGTTGAAAAAATAGTGTGATTTATTGAAGGCCTAACTTCTAATATCTCACATCTAAACTCTAAAACAAAACAATGGGAAATTTAAAACTAAAAGGAAAAGATATATTAAAATTAGGTTATCCAAATAATCAGAGCGTCAACATTGCTTTGGAAGTAATGAAAAGAAATTTTGCAACGAAAAATATTCATCATGTGAAATCTCTTTTAAAAGAAATTTTGATTAATCCGGAAGATTTCGAAAAAGATTTAACCTTCGGACAAATTGCGGAAGCTTTGCTTTCATCCAAGAAAACCGAAAAAAGAATGCTCAACACCAATCGGGCGTCTTTCCAGATTTTCGGAAATAATATTTCGGATGAAGCTAAAAATCAGCTTTACACCGCCCTGAAACTGCCAATTGCAACACAAGGCACTTTGATGCCCGATGCACACAGCGGTTACGGACTTCCAATCGGTGGAGTTCTCGCCGTAGAAAATGCCGTGATTCCTTATGGAGTCGGGATGGATATCGGTTGTAGAATGTCGCTCAGTATTTTGGATACACCAGTTTCATATCTCGACGGTGCTAAAGACAAATATGAAAAAGCGCTTGGCGAACACACTAAATTCGGAATGTATGAGACGCACAAATCTCACGTTGACCACGAAATTTTCGATAGAGATACATTTGATTTAATTCCGATTTTGAGACGATTAAAAGGAAAAGCCATCAAACAAATGGGAAGTTCCGGTGGTGGAAATCACTTTGTGGAATTCGGGGAAGTGGAAATTACGGAAGAAGATGCACAAATCAATCTCCCAAAAGGAAAATACCTCGGAATTCTTTCTCACAGCGGTTCGCGTGGCTTGGGAGCAGAAATCGCTCAGTATTATTCGAGAGTGGCGACCGAACAATGTCCGTTACCAAAAGAAGCGCAAAACTTTGCCTGGCTGGATTTGAACACGCATCTCGGATTAGAATATTGGACAGCGATGAATCTCGCAGGAGATTACGCTTCGGCCTGTCACGACGATATCCACCGAAGATTGGTGAAAGCGGTCGGCGGAAGAGTGAAAGCGAGAATCGAAAACCATCACAACTTTGCGTGGAAAGAAATCCACAACGGGAAAGAAGTGATAGTTCACAGAAAAGGCGCAACTCCGGCTAACGAAAACGAGTTGGGAATGATTCCCGGTTCGATGACGGCAAAAGGTTTTATCGTGCGTGGAAAAGGAAATCCGGATTCACTGAACTCGGCTTCACACGGAGCGGGACGGGCTTTTTCGAGAGGAGAATGCAGAAACCGCTTCACCCAAAATGACATCAAGAAAGAATTGAAACTCAAAAATGTCACCTTGATGGGCGGAAATGCGGAGGAAGCACCGATGGCGTACAAAGACATCAACGAAGTGATGAACGCACAAAGTGAACTGGTCGATATTCTCGGAACTTTTCAACCTCGAATTGTGAGGATGGATAAATAAGTGGTTGTTAGTTTTTGGTTTATGGTTGTTAGATTTTTTTAACACCATCAACTGACACCCATCAACAAACAACAAAAATTAGTAAAATGGGAGCACCACATAATATAAAAAGATACGGTGAAGTCTGGCCGGAATTTAGAATTCAACACGGACTGGAAATTTTAGAAAAATTAAAAAATAAAGTCATTTTATCAGGAGGTTGGGCATGGCATTTTATGTCTGAAATTGGGCATACAGAATACAAACATGCACACGACCATAAGGATATTGATGTTTTTGTAAATAAAGAAAATGTGGCTGAAGTGGTTATAATTCTTCAGCAGGAAGGTTTTCAGAAAGTCTGGACAAGATATGATCATCTTCCAAGCGAAGAAAATTTTCGCAGATATGAGAAAACAATCGAATTCGACAACGAAAAGTTTCACAGAATTACAATTGATTTCTTTGAAAGAAACGACTTGGAAACTGTCGAAACTAATGGATTTACGGTTGTAAAACCTGAAGTTTTACTTTCATTTTACAGAAATATTCATTCCAGTGATAAATGTTGGGCAGTCATGGCTGCAAAAGATTTATTGGAAAAAGGAATTAATCCTGTCGGTCATCCAAGATTAATTGAAATGCCAAAATAACAATGAACAAAATAATACAAATCACCTCGGGAAGAGGACCTTTGGAGTGTCAATGGATAGTTGCCAAAGTTCTGAAGGTTTTCCTTGAGGAAGCAAAACAAAATAAAATTGATTACGAAATCATCCACAGAGAAAATGGCGATGAGAACCTGACTTTGAAATCTGCAACCTTATTATTAAAAGGAAAAGATTTAAATGAATTTTTAAAATCTTGGCTCGGAAGCATCCTTTGGATTGGGAAAAGCACCTTTAGAAAATTCCATAAAAGAAGCAACTGGTTTATCGGAATTTTTGAACTGGAAGGTTTGGAGAAAATTGAATTTAATGAAAAAGAAATTCAGTTTCAGACCGCAAGAAGTCAGGGAAGTGGCGGACAAAATGTGAATAAAGTAGAAACTGCGGTTCGTGCGACTTATCCGAAAAGCGGACAAAGTGTTTTCGTGCAGGATTCCCGTTCGCAACTGGAGAATAAGAAGATTTCCATTATTCGCTTAAAAGAAAAAGTGATGAAATTTCACATTCAGCAACTGGAAAAACAAATGCAGGAAACGTGGGATAATCATTTGAATGTTCAGAGAGGCAATCCAATCAGAACGTTTTCAGGAACCGATTTTAAAAAGAATCATCAGGAGAAAACTTTCAAAAAAGAGAGGAATCAACTGAAAAACGAATTAAAAAACTACAGAAATGACCTTAACTAAAAGTAAATATTATTTCGAAGCTTTAGATAACTATCCTTACAATTTGCCGGATTGTATGGAAGCTTTGAATTACGCGCTTTCTTACGATTCTGAAGATGCTGACAGTTTATGTTTGATGGGAAGAATCTATTCCGAGCAACTAAAAAATTACGATTTGGCAAAACAATATTTCGAAGAAGCAATGCAGTGTGATATTACCAACTTAAATGTTCCGCAATATTATATCAGCTGCCTTTTGAATAACGAAGATTTCCATGAAGCTGAAAAGCTGATTAGATATTCCTTAAAAATAAAAGGAATCGACAAGTCTACAATTTGGTTTTGCAGATCTTTACTTTCCGAAAAAAGAGGAAGCTTTGTCAATGCTTTGAAGTTTTTAAAGCAAGCTGAAAAATATTGTTTCAATTCGCACAGTTTAGACGTTGTAAAAAGTCGCAAGAAATTTATTAAATCTAAAATGCCAAAACAAAAGAAAGTAAAAAAGAAAAAGGAGACCAATTAAGTCTCCTTTTATGTTATTTCTTATTCACAGAAATCAGATAATCATAAACCATTTGATGTTGCTCATCACTCAATTTCGCTTTTGGAGCCATTCTGCTTAATGTTTTTATCCATCCCTGATCATCATGTTTTGCAGGATCAGGTAATTTATGACATCTGTTGCAGGAATTTTCGAAAACCGTTTTTCCTTGTGCTAAATGTTCAGCTGAAGAAAATTTTGGTCCTGTTACGGCTGTACTTTTCGGCCCGCAGGAAACCATAAAGGCAGACCCTAAAATCATACTCAAAACTACTTTTTTCATAATGATATTTTTTGTTGGTTGAATATTTATTTCTTCACAGAAACCACGTAATCATAAACCCACTGATGTTGTTCTTCAGTTAGTTTTGCTTTTGGAGCCATTGCATTCATAATTCCTACCCACTCTACAGACGTAAATTGTGTGGGTTCGTATAGTTTATGGCATCTTTTACAAGATGTTTCGTAGATTGTTTTTCCTTGTGCGATTTGTTCGGCTGTGCTTGTTGCAGATTTTGGAGCTTCTGCTACAGTGGTTGCTTTTGGAGTACAAGAAGTTAATAAAACGAGGATAAATGTTGCAGAAGCAAATAAACTTTTCATGAATTTTATTGTTTAAAACAAAAATAATCAATTTTGAAGGCGCTTGATACTAAGATGTTTAATTTAGAAGCAATAAAATTAACGAACTTTTACTCGGATTTTGAAGCTTATTTTTATATTTTTGAATTCATATGAAAATATCAACTGAAGATTTTATCAATGGGATTAAATCGGGCAACAAACGTCTGATTGCGAAAGCCATTACTTTAGTTGAAAGTATAAAACCTGAACATAGAAATCAGGCAGAAGAACTTCTGAAGCAAATTCTTCCTTTAACGGGAAAATCAATCAGAGTTGGAATTACCGGAGTTCCAGGAGCAGGAAAATCTACGTTTATTGAAAATTTCGGAAGATTAGCGATTTTAAATGGTAAAAAAGTCGCCGTTTTAGCCATTGATCCAAGTTCTGCAATTAACAAAGGGAGTATTTTAGGCGATAAAACAAGAATGGAGGAATTGGCGAAAGAAGAAAATGCTTTCATTCGTCCTTCCCCAAGTTCTGGTTTTTTGGGAGGAGTTGCCAATACAACTTTTGAAACGATGATGATTTGTGAAGCTGCAGGTTATGATTATATTTTAATTGAAACTGTTGGAGTAGGGCAGTCTGAAGTTTTAGTTTCAGATATTACTGATGTTTTTTTATTTCTAAAAATTATCGGTGGTGGAGACGAACTTCAAGGTATTAAACGGGGAATTATGGAAATGGTTGATGTAATTTTCATCAATAAAGTGGAGGAATCTAATCTTCAAAAAGCAAAAAACACCAAACTCGAATTAAAACGTGCACTGGATTTTCTTCCTTCGAAAGAAAAAGACTGGAAAGTTCCTGTTTTACTAGGTTCAGCCTTAAATAATATCGGTTTGAATGAGGTTTATCAAAAAATCGATGATTTTATTTCTTTAAAAAAGAAAACAAACCGTTTTGAAGAAGTTCGAACTCAGCAATCTGAAAAGCGCTTTGAATATTGGGTTCAGGAATATATTCTGGCGATGATGAAAAAAAACGATTCTGTGGAAGAAGCATATATTCAACATAAAAAAAATGCTTCAGACCTGATTTCCAATCCAAGTACTGAAGCAAAATTATTTGTAGAAAAATTTCTTAAGAAAAATTAAAGTTTCTCTTGTTCTTTTGTTTCTTCGTTTTTAGAAATATATCCATCATAAGAAATCGGTTGTCTGTCATTACTTCTGATTGAAGTTGAAGCCTTACCATTTTTGTAAATTTCAATATTGATATCAGAAACATTTTTCACATCATTTGGTTTAATTTTATACACCCAATTTCCTTTTTTACTTTGAGATTTAGTTACTGCATAATCTTTTGATGTAAATCGATAACTTGTATCTGAACTACCATATCCAGCGTTGAATGATCTTCCGAAATAAGGAAGCGTTACTTCCATCACGCCTTTTTTAATTTCGATTCCATAGTTTTCGCCAGAAATTTGAAACGTTCTAAGTTGCTGGGCATTCGGCATTGAATTGACAACATTGATAACATCGAAATTCGTGGGATTTGCTTTTTCAGCATGAAATGTAAATTCATCAGTACTTACCAAATTGTTTACTATTTGTGGATCAGTCTTTTGCGCTGTACAATTTTGGAAAAATAAAATTAAAGCAAAAGCTGATATGATTTTTATATAATTTTTCATGATAATAAAATTAGTAAATTTATACATCAAAATACGTGCAAAAATAATTTTTAATTTTTTTTTTGGAATAGAAATTGTTAAGGTTCAAATATAATAAGCAAATTATGAAAATTACTCATCTTTTAGGAATAGGTGCAATTGCTTTAACAGTTGCTGCGTGTACTACAAATCCAATGACGGGAAGACAATCATTGCAAATAGGAACATTAAATCCTCAAATAACTTCATCTGCTGTTCAGCAATATCAACAGACTTTAAAAGAATCAAAAGTTGTAACCGGAGCTCAGGCTACAATGGTAAAAAAAGTAGGTGCAAATATCAAAACGGCAGCCGAAAAATATTATGCAAGTATTGGGAGAAGTGCAGATTTGGCAAGTTATCAATGGGAATTTAATCTTCTTCAGGATAATCAAATCAACGCTTGGTGTATGCCGGGTGGAAAAGTTGCTGTCTACACGGGAATTCTTCCGATTACTAAAGATGAAACAGGATTAGCTGTTGTAATGGGACATGAAGTTTCTCACGCTTTGGCAGGTCATGGAAATGAAAGAATTTCACAGGCAATGGTCGCTCAATATGGCGGGCAAATTCTTGGAGGGTCAATTTCAAATGCACAATTAGCAAAAGTTTTTGAAGCAGCTTATCCGATAGGTTCTCAAGTTGCACTTTTAAAATATGGCAGAACGCAGGAGTCAGAAGCTGATGAAATGGGTCTGAATTTAATGGCAATCGCAGGATATGATCCAAAGCAGGCAATTCCTTTCTGGAGTAGAATGGAATCTGCATCTTCGGGAGCGAGACAACCTGAGTTTTTATCAACTCACCCAAGTCCGCAAACAAGAATAAGTGACATACAAAAAGATTTACCAAAAGCTTTAGAATATTACAGAGCTGCAGGTGGAAAAGGATAACTATCTTAAAAACTTAAGCCCTTTCTTGAATTTGAGTAAGGGTTTTTAATTCTAAAAAAATATAGATATGAAAAGTCTCTCAGTAATCGGAATGATACTTCTAGCGGTATCGGCTTTATTATTTTATCTCACGACAGATTTTACCGTTGAAAAAATAACTATCTCTCACGTTATGGGAGTAATGGCAGGAATCGGAATCGGCTTAATATTTGGCGGATTGATTGGCTACGTGAGCAAAGGTAGTGCTATAAAAGCTGAGGCGAAAAGAAAAGAATTTTTACAGCTTCAAAAAGATAAAGTTGAGCTTGAAAAACAGGCTTTAGAAATTGAAAAACGTCAGGCTGAGCTTGAGCGAGAAAATATAAATAAAAATCCTCAAATTTAATTTGAGGATTTTTTATGTTTTAAATCCAAATTAGAATTTATATCCTAAACCTAATAAAAATAGACTTGATCTGTTGTCATAATCAATCTCCTGACTTGATCCGGCAACTGTATTGATGAATTTTCTCTGATCTTTAGAAAATGCTCCTTCGTATCTTGCAGAAAGAATAATCTTCTTAATTTCACTTTGTACACCTAATTGATATCCTACTGTGAATTCTTTAGCATCAACTTTCTGAACGAAGTTATCAAAATTATCACTTTTCGCTAAGTTAAAACTTCCAACTGGTCCTGCGTAAGCGCTTAATAAGTTCCCCAAAACATTTACACCAACCAAAACAGGAATGTCTACTCTGCTGTTTTTAGCTTTAATGGTTGTTTGAGCTGCATTAACGTCATTCTGAACCGTAACTTCATTACTGAAATTAGTATAATAAATTTCGGGCATTAAGTATAATGCAGTGGGCAAATCAATTTTCAAAGATAAACCAACATTGAAACCTGTAATATTTTTTCCGTTTTGCTCTACGGTATTCGATGCTGCAGTTTTAAAATTCTTCCAAGAAGCTGAGCTTGTAGGTATTGCTACATTTGCTTTTGCTGCCAAAGAAATCTGTGCCGAAGCAAAAACCGAAAAACCGATGAGTGCTGCACTAATTATTTTTTTCATTATCGTCAATTTTTGTAATTGTATTTTCAATAGTTTTATTATTCTCTAATAAATACTCTCTCAATTCTTTAAATAGTTCTGATGAATAAACGAAATCAATCAGATTTTTATTACCTGCTGTAATAAGAACGTCTTTATTTCCTTCCCATTCTTTGATGCCTAACCTCAGATATACAATCTTTTCACCAATAGTCATTACCGAGTTCATATCGTGCGTATTGATGATTGTTGTGGTGTTGTATTCTTTGGTAATTTCAAGCAATAAATCATCAATTACATTAGATGTATAAGGGTCTAATCCTGAGTTTGGTTCATCGCAAAAAAGATATTTCGGGTGATTCACAATGGCTCTTGCAATTGCTACACGCTTTTGCATTCCTCCTGAAATCTCTGACGGAAATTTTCTGTTTGCTTTATCTAAATGTACTCTTCCAATTACTTCAAAAACCCTTCTTTTCTTTTCTCGGAAAGTAAGATTGGTAAACATATCGAGTGGAAACATGATGTTTTCTTCTACCGTTAAAGAGTCAAACAATGCACTTCCTTGAAAAAGCGTTCCTATTTCTGAACGTAATTGTTGTTTTTCTTCACGGTTCATGATATTGATGTCTCTTCCGTCAAACAAAATTTCTCCTGATGAAGGTTGATAAACATTCAATAAACTTTTTAGGAAAACGGTTTTTCCGGAACCACTTTGCCCGATAATAAGGTTTGTTTTTCCTTTTTCGAAAGTGGTTGAAATTCCTTTAAGCACTTCAACATCACCAAAACTCTTTTTAAGATTTTTTACCTCGATCATCAGCTTAATATTAATTGTGTTAAAAGTAATTCAGAAATAATAATGAAAACCATCGTCCAAACTACCGCTTGTGTACTTGCTCTACCAACTTCCAATGACCCTCCTTTCACAAAATATCCAAAATAAGAAGGAACAGTGGCGATTACGAATGCAAAAACAATAGTTTTGGTAAAAGCGTAATAAATAAAAAGATTGGGCATATACATCTGTATTCCGGTGATGTAATCTGCAGTCGTCCAGCTTCCTGTAATCATCCCTGCAAGATAACCTCCCCCAATACCAAAAACGATACTGATAGCAATCAAAATGGGATTAAAAATTAAACATGCAATAATTTTAGGTAAAATCAAGAAATTCGGAGAGTTTACTCCCATAATGTCTAAAGCATCGATTTGCTCAGAAACCCGCATTGTACCAATTGTAGATGCAATATAGGATCCTACTTTTCCTGCTAAAATCAAACTGATAATTGTTGGGGCAAATTCCAAAATTAGAACTGCTTTTGTTGCATATCCTACAAAAGCCGGTGGAATAGGGAATGATGAAGCGTCAAAGTTATTAAACATCTGAATCGCAACCACCGCTCCCACAAATATAGAGGTGAAGATGACCAACCCAAAAGAGTTGACTCCTAAATCGTTTATTTCCCGCATAAACAGCTTCCAGAAAACTCTCATTTTCTGAGGCTTTTGCATAGATTTACCGATAAGAATCATATATTCTCCTACCGCTGAAAAAAACTTTTTTAACATTCTGCTAAATTAGACTATTTTTATTTAATTTGGTCAACGTTGAGGTCAACTGATATTAAGCTTATTTTGCGTTTTTATCTCCTTTTATAACTAATAAAATGGTTTTTAAAATAATTATAAAATCTAAAACGAAGCTCCAGTTTCTTACATAAAATGCGTCAGCCAAAATACGTTTGTTCATTTCAATTTCCACGTCTCCTGCATCTCCTCTCAACCCATTTACTTGTGCTAAACCTGTAATTCCAGGATTGGTATGACTTCTCAAACTGTATCTTCCAATTTTGGGCTTGTAATAATTATCAACAGCCAACATGTGAGGTCTTGGTCCTACAACAGACATTTCACCTTTTAAAACATTGATAAACTGCGGCATTTCATCAAGGCTGGTCTTTCTTAAAAACTTCCCGATTTTTGTTATTCTTGAATCATTCTCACTCGTTGTCTTCTTTGTTGAATCTTCATTCACAACCATCGTTCTGAATTTGATGCAATTAAAAACCTCTTCATGAAAACCATATCTTTTCTGAATGAAAAATACAGGTCCTTTAGAGCTTCTTTTAATTAATAAAGCTATTAAAGGAAATAACCACGAACAGATAAATAGCAAAACAAATACCGAAAAAATAATATCAAAAGTTCTTTTCAATAAAAAATTAGAATAATAATCTAAAGGGTATTTGGTCTGCGTTAAAACCGGTTGAGTCTGAATGTAATCTAAATCATAAAAGAAAAAGTTATTCTGAGAGATATTGGGAATCAAAGAAATGTGTACTTTGTTGGCTTCAGCTAATCTGAAAATTTTATCCTGTATTTCCTCATCAAACGAATTTTCAGTTGGAAGAAATAAAGTATGAATTCCATTTTTTTTCCAAAAATCAACCAAATTTTCAGGATTAATTTCGGAAGAATTATAATTAAATGTTTTGTAGCCGAAATCTTTTTTTTCTTCAATTATCTTTTTTAAAACATCCGTTGAATTGTTTTCGTTCAAAAACATCACATTTCTATGGTTGATTCCCATTGTCCGGATATATCTGATCAAAAAATAAACACCCGATTTTAGTAAAAAGATGAAAAAGAAAAGATAAAGTGACAGCCAAGTCAATTCTGAACCGAAAAACTGATTGCTGCTTACTTTTCGAATAAGAACCAAACCTATTATGAATAGCAGAAAATGTACAATGATACGTTCTACGAAAAGAATGTAGGTAAGGTTTCTGGAAATATTATAAATTTTTGTTCTTCCGCTTAGTAGAACCCAAAATGAAATAACCAAAAGCAATGGAAAAGAATTTTCGTACCAAATGTCCTGATTATGAACCAAATCCCGGTTTGTATTTATAAAATAGAATATAAAAACCGCTGCAATAACCAAAAGGTCAAGCAAAATGATTAAGGATTTCAGATATCGGGAATATCGTATTCTTTGCATTTATCTTTTATAGAACACAGAAGCTAATATAAGAATTTTACGGAATATTCAAGTATTTATGAGTCTGAACTGAGGCTTGCCAACGAGGATTTGCTAAAATAAAATCAGTGATTTTAGGATAAATTTCCTCACGCTTGCTCCATTCACTTTGCAGATATAATTTACAGTTTTCCGAAACTTTTGCAGCTTGTTCTTCTGCAAATTTTAAGTCATTATTATTAAAAACAATCACTTTTAGTTCATGAGCTTTCTGGTAAATTTCTTCTTTTGGTAAACCCGTTTTCTTAGGTGAAAGGGTAATCCAATCCAATTTACCGCTCATGGGATAAGCTCCAGAGGTTTCTATGTGAACAGTACAGCCTAATTCCTTTAACTTTCCAGTTAAAATATCTAAATTCCACATCAAAGGTTCGCCACCTGTTAAAACAACAATTTTACAATGTTTTGCTGCAGTTTCTGCAATTTCCTCAGCATTCATTAAAGGGTGAAGATTCGGATCCCAACTTTCTTTTACATCACACCAATGGCAACCAACATCGCAACCGCCCAATCTGATAAAATAAGCTGCTTTTCCTGTATGAGCACCTTCTCCCTGAATAGTGTAAAAATGCTCCATCACCGGGAGCATTTTACCTTCTTTTAATAATATATCTTCTACTAAATCCATTTTAAATTAGTCGTTATAGACTGAAGTTTTATAGGCAATGATGGTGTTTTTCATCAACATTGCTCTTGTCATCGGACCTACTCCTCCCGGAACCGGCGTGATCCAGCTTGCTTTTTCTGCACAGCTGTCAAAATCTACATCACCTGCCAGATAATATCCTTTTGGAGACTCGTCATCAACTCTTGTAATTCCTACGTCCACGATCACTGCTCCGTCTTTGATCATTTCACCTTTTAAAAAGTGAGGATCACCTAAAGCGGTAATAACAATGTCTGCTTTTTTTGTATATTCTTCGATGTCTTTTGTGTAAGAGTGCGTCAAGGTAACCGTAGAATTTCCTGGGAAATCTTTTCTTCCCATTAAGATACTCATCGGTCTTCCTACGATCTTGCTTCTTCCGATGATCACGCAGTCTTTACCTTTTGTTTCGATATTGTATCTCTCCAATAAAGTTAAAATTCCGAATGGAGTTGCAGGTAAAAACGTATCCATTTCCAAAGCCATTTTCCCGAAATTTGTAGGGTGGAAACCGTCAACATCTTTCCTCGGATCAATCGCATTAATAATTTTCTCCTGATCCACCTGATCGGGTAACGGTAACTGAACGATAAAACCGTCCACCGCTTTAGATTTATTTAATTCATCGATTTTCTCCAACAATTCAGACTCAGAAACCGTACTTGGAAATTTCACTAAGCTCGATTGAAAACCAACTTCTTCACAATCTTTCACTTTTGCGTTGACATAAGCTTTACTTGCTCCGTTGTTTCCAACAAGAATGGCTACCAAATGTGGCGCTCTTCTTTTGCTTGCAATGATTTTATCAACTTCAACCTTGATTTCTGCTTTTATTTCTTTGGAAACTTTTAATCCGTCAAGAATTTCTGCCATTTTTACTTTTATTACTTTATTAGACTTTCTAGATGTAGAATAAATGAATTTCAGATGAATTTACTTTCATTATTTCATCAATCATTTATCTAATATCTTCTTATTTGTTTGATTTATAATAATTAATTAACCCATTTGTAGAACTGTCATGAGAACTGATGGCCTCCCTATTTTCCAACTCGGGTAAGATTTTATTTGCTAAAACTTTTCCTAATTCAACTCCAAATTGGTCAAAACTGAAAATATTCCAGATCACACCCTGCACAAATATTTTATGCTCATACATTGCAATCAGTTGTCCTAGTGAAAAAGGAGTTAATTCTTTGATTAATAACGAGTTTGTAGGCGTGTTTCCGTGGAAGACCTTATAATTTAATAAGAAGTCAATTTCTTCTTCAGATTTTCCCGATGCTTTTAATTCAGCCTCCACTTCTTCTTCATTTTTACCGAAAGCCAGAGCTTCAGTTTGTGCAAAAAAGTTAGCCAGCAATTTATCCTGATGGTCAGAAACCTCATTCGGACTTTTTGCATACGCAATAAAATCTGCAGGAATCAATTCTGTTCCCTGGTGGATTAACTGATAGAAAGCGTGCTGCCCGTTAGTTCCCGGTTCGCCCCAAATAATGGGTCCGGTTTCATATTCTACGAATTCTCCATTTCTGTCAACACATTTTCCGTTGCTTTCCATGTCTCCCTGCTGAAGATAGGCTGCAAAGCGGTCAAGATATTGAGAGTAAGGTAAGATCGCATGCGTTGTTGCTGCGTAAAAATTACGGTACCATATTCCTAAAAGCCCCATTAAAACAGGAACGTTCTCGGAAAAATCTACCGTCTGAAAATGCTGATCTGTATTTTCAGCTCCTTTTAATAACTGTTCGAAATTGTCATATCCTACTGCAAGTACGATACTTAAACCGATCGCGCTCCACAAAGAATATCTTCCGCCAACCCAATCCCAAAATTCGAAGATATTTTCTTCAGCAATTCCAAAATCTTTCACTGCCTGAACATTGGTGGATAAGGCTACGAAATGTTTCGCAACATCTTCCTGCTTTCCTGCTTTCAAAAACCAGTCTTTTGCAGAATTGGCATTCGTCATCGTCTCCTGAGTGGTAAACGTTTTCGAAGCGATGATGAATAAAGTGGTTTCAGGATTTAAATTCTTCACCACTTCGGCGATATGATTTCCATCCACATTCGAAACGAAGTGAACATCAAGTCTTGTTTTAAAATGCTTCAACGCTGAAACTACCATCACGGGGCCCAAATCTGAACCACCGATTCCGATATTTACAACATCAGTAATTTCTTTTCCGCTAAAACCTTTATGATTTCCTGAAATTACGTTTTCAGAAAAAGATTTCATGTGATCCAAAACTCTTTTGATTTGAGGTTTGATATTTTCGCCATCAACCAAAATCTCTTTATCAGAAAAATCTCTTAGTGCTGTATGTAAAACCGCTCTTCCTTCTGTCTCGTTGATTTTATCTCCTGAAAACATTTTAGAAATCGCATCCTTCAACTGACATTCTTCTGCAAGATTTAATAATAATTCTTTTGTTCTTGCATCAATTAAATTTTTAGAATAATCGAATAAAAAATTGTCTTTTTTAATAGAAAACTCTTCGAAACGGTTCGGATTGTATTGAAAAAGACTTCTTAATTCAAAATCATTATCTCCAAAATGTTCGTCGAGAGCTTTCCAGCTATTAGTTTGTGTAGGATTTATTTTAGATAGCATATTTAGGGTTAAATTATAAGATTTCAGGAATTAATTAGAATAAAATTCTCTAAAATCGGTGTTGTTAAATTCTGATTTGCAAATTTACGGAATTTTCATGCAATGATGTTAATTGTGGATTAAAAATCAATTGGTGAGCTTTAATTCTATTCCAAGATTTCCGATACTTCGGTTATTATTATTTGAACCATTTACAAATGTCCAGCCTTCATCCGATAGATTACCGAGAATAATATTTTTAGAAGTTTCTTTAATAGAACCAATCATTGGGTCATGTGCGGTAATTTCTTTTTTCTCACCATTCATAATCATCATTTTCTGATATGAATTTTCCTGATTCAAAATCCATTCAAATCCTACAATAATTCCTTCTTTTGGAAGAAGAAATGCTTTTGGAAAGATATATTCTGTAATTTTTTTATTTTTAAAACAAGTCACAATAACTGATTTGTACAGCTCACCAGGAATTCCATTTTCATTATAATATATATTAACTTTTATTGTGGCAGATTTTTTAGAAAATAGTCTTGAGTAAAACTTGAGGGATTGGACAAATAATGGCTCTTCAGAAACGTCACTTTTCAATTCTTTAGCAACCATCCAAATGATACTGTTTACTCCATAGAAAGTGCTTTCTTTAGCTACTTTTCCTATTGTAAATGTTTTAGAGGATTTGGGTTTAGCAATTTTTACTTCATCAATATCGGTGAATTTTGGTTTTAATAAATAATTTTGCTGGATTTGTTTTACTTGAAAATTTTCATATCCAAAAGATTGTATTTCCGATATTTCTTCACCTTGTTCCAGAGTAATTTCTCCGTTTTCTTCTGTGTTTTTGTAATAATCCTTGTTTTTAAGGATAAGCTTTGCGTAAGGAATCGGCTTTTGGTTTTCTGAATCTAAAATTTTGATTCGATTTTGAGAAAAAATTGATAAGCTTAGAAAAAAAAATAGTGCAGTAAAAATTTTGGTCATTGTTTTTAATCATGAATGATTAACGCACTTTCCCGAGTTTTATTGAATGGATAGAAAATAAATATCTTCTTGTGTAGATTTATTTTTTATAAAACAAAATAAAAAAACCTCCGCAAAAGCGAAGGCTCAGAAAAATCTATGTTGATAACCTAAAGGTTAGGATGCCGTATTTTGTTCTTTTGTTTGTTGCTGAATTTTATTGTTAGATTTGTTTTTTTGGTAAAAGTAAAATGCGATTGCTGCAATTAATACAATTGGCCAAATCATAATTAATCCGACAATCAATCTTTGAATTAAATAATACCCTTCCACAAAAGCATTTTTAGCGCTGTACAAGAAATCGAATTTGTATTTATTGTCAATATTTTTAGAATTGTTCACTGCAATTTCTGCAATTCGAAGCTTTGGTTCTTTAATGTAAATATCAACCGTGCTGTATTTTAGGTTATCTGTTACATTAAGATTGGCAAATTGTTGCGAGTTGTTTTCAGACATATTTTCATCGCTCATTTTCACTTTATCTTTCGTAGTTTTAAGCTCAGAAATATTTTCACCGGTTTTTTTAATTCTTTTTTCTTCTAATTCTGCATATTTAATACTTGAAGTCACATCTTCGGCATTGATAATTCTTGAATGCAGAAACAATTTTTCATCATTAATTAAAGTTAACAATTCTCCTAATCTCGAAGTAGGAACTCTTACCTGCATTGAATTTTCGGTCTGATATTTTTTTATGAGCATTGCGTCTTCATCGGAAGTATTATAAGTTTCCTCAGAAATGACTCTGCTTTGTAAATTACTGTTTGTAACAAATCCTCCAAGTTCCTGTACTGATTTCTCAATGGAAATTGTTGCGTTATAGACATCTTTGACTTCCATATTAACATCGGCTGTCTTGATGAACTGTTTGTCTTTTACAGACATTGTTGCAACCGATGAAATACTGTCGGAGACAATTTCGTTACTTGCTTCTAATGTTTCATATGCATTTGTTGTTGCTTCACCTTTTTTACAAGAATAAATTCCTGATAAAATTGCAGTTGCAATAGTTAATCTGATGTAAGTCGTTTTCATAGTATTGATTTTTTAATGTTTTGCTCAGTTCAAAGTTCAAACAGAATCATTTGTAATGTTTGAAAATAGGAAGTAAAAAATTTGTAAATAAAATATTCAATTTAAATCATTGTAAAGCAATGTTTTGTAAAACATTATGGTTTGTGTATGTGGTGTTTCGGATTGATTTTTGCTTAAATTTTACAAATCAAACCAAAATCAATATGTCTAATACTTTTTCCAAAATCAGAAACGCCATAGAATTATTTAAATCAATCGATTTTGATCAGCTAAGCCAAATTTCGCAAAAAGTAAATCTCCCAAAACTCATGGAAAACTTTTCCAAACTGGATGATAAGCAGCTCGGCGGAATGATGAAAATGCTCGACCCCAATAAAAAGAAAAAAGAACTTCCACCGATTGATGGAGATTTCTATGATATTTACCACACTTTGACTCCTGAACAAAGAGAAGTTCAACTGAAAGTAAGAGCGTTCATGGAAAAAGAAGTGAAACCTTTAGTCAATCATTATTGGCTAAGAGATGAATTTCCTCATGAATTAATTCCAAAATTTCAAAAATTAGATATCTGTGGCGTAACGTACGAAGGTTACGGCTGCAAAGGAATGCCTTTTCTGATGGAAGGAGTTATTGCAATGGAGATGGCAAGAATTGATGCATCGATCGCTACTTTTTTCGGTGTGCAATCTGGTTTGGCAATGGGCTCTATTTACATTTGCGGCTCAGAAGAACAGAAACAAAAATGGCTTCCTCAAATGCAAAAATTTGAAAAGATCGGAGCATTTGGTTTAACAGAACCTGAAGTAGGTTCCGGAGCAGCGGGTGGTTTGACAGTAACCTGCAAAAAAACTTCAGAAGGCTGGATTTTGAACGGACAAAAGAAATGGATCGGAAATGCCACGTTTGCTGATTTAATCATTATTTGGGCAAGAGATTTAGATGATGGTGAAGTGAAAGGTTTTATCGTTGAAAAAGATAATCCCGGATATTCTGTTGAGAAAATCAGAGGAAAAATGGCTTTGAGAATTGTTCAGAATGGTTTGATTACTTTAAAAGACTGTATCGTAACAGAAGAAAACCGTTTGCAAAATGCTAATTCTTTCAAGGACACCGCAAAAGTTTTGAGAATGACAAGAGCCGGAGTTGCTTGGATGGCAACGGGTTGTGCAAGAGGAGCTTATGAAAGTGCTTTAGATTACACCAGAACAAGAGAGCAATTCGGAAAACCGATTGCTTCGTTCCAAATGATTCAGGGGCATTTGGTGGAAATGCTTTCTAACTTAACTGCAATGCAGACGATGGTTTTCAGACTTTCGGAAATGCAGGATGAAGGGATTTTGAAAGACGAACATGCTTCTTTAGCCAAAGTTTTCTGTACGATGAGAACAAGAGATATTGTTTCACGAGCACGAGAAGTTTTAGGCGGAAACGGAATTCTGCTTGAATATGATGTCGCAAGATTTGTCGCCGATGCAGAAGCCATTTACTCTTACGAAGGTACGAAAGAGATCAATTCATTGATTGTCGGAAGATCAATTACGGGCTTTAGCGCATTTGTGTAAAAGTCAATAGTGAATTGTTAATTTTACTTCTCACGTGAATTTAAAAAATTAGCAAGCAAAGCGAATTGACAATTCACTCTATTTCAAATTCTTATGTAAGCAAAGCTTTATATTTTTCTTTATTATCAAAAATCATCCAGATATTAATCAGGAAAAGAACTCCTGCAATCGACATACCCATTTGAGATTTGTCTATTGTAAATACGTGCAGAACAATTCCGACCATTACCGGTAGAATCACGATTGCTCCTAAAGCTCTTGTTTTTTGAAAGATAAATAATAAACCTCCAATTACTTCTACAGCTCCCACTAATGGTATTAACCAATGTAACTGATTGAAAGCATCGAAAACTTTCATTTGTTCGGGTGTAAATTCGGGCATCGGCATGTAGTGAAGAAATTTGTCTAATCCTGCATTGATGAACATTAATCCAAAAAGAAGACAGATAATAAATTTAACAATTTTCATAAGATGATTTTTTATTAAAATTAAATAAAATTCTAATTCGTTATCAAAAAATCAATTAAATTTTAAATTAAGAGAAGATTGTTCATTGCTTATTACCAATTATTCATGCCTCAATCCATTTCCTTCAAAGTAATATTCTTGGAAATTTTATAGCTTTTCTTTTTCTTATTGGGTTTCTCATCTTCACCTAAAAGTTTCCCCCAGGGTTTCAACCCATCCACTCTTTCAAAAATAATTTTGATGATTGCAATTGCAGGAATGCACAAAAACATTCCTGAAATTCCCCAAAGATGCTCCCCTAAAAGAATTCCGATGAAAGAAAATAAAGCGTTGATCTTTACTTTTGAACCTACGACAAACGGAAGAACAATATTTCCGTCAATTACATGAACGATGATGTAGCCGATGGCAACATACACACAAGTTGAAACTGTTCCTGTTGCAAAAGCGATGAAACATGAAATTAATAATGAAATACAAATTCCGATGTAAGGAATGACATTTAATAATCCGGTTAAAACACCTAATAAAATGGCGTATTTTACGCCCAAAATGGTAAGAACTATTGTCGTAAGAACAGAAACGATAATTACCTGAAGACACAATCCGATGATGTATCGTTTGGTCATAATTCTTACTTCAGAAACAACTTCCTGGACGCTCGCTTTATGTTTTTCATTGAACACATTCACAATGAAATTATTTAAAATTCTTCTGTAATTTAAAATGAAAATAAAGAATAAGATGAAAAAGGCTAAAAAACCTAAACTTGAAGAAAAAATACCAAAAGTAAAACCTAAAATCACTCCGGATGAAGACAGCAGCTTGCTTAAACCTTGATCCAGATAATCCAGCTGTTCATCTATTTTCACATTAAAAGTATGTGAAACCCACGTCTGAAGATTATGAAAAACCAGATTAAACTGTTTCGTGAGATGCGGAACATCACGACTAAAACTGGAAATTTGCGAACCAAAGAAAAAGATCATTCCTGTCAAAATAATCAACATCATCATCACAGAAATAATGGTAGAAATTGATCTTGGAAACCTTAGTTTCTTTTCTAAAAAATTAGCAATAGGTAAAAAAAGCATCGCCATCAAAAACGCCAGAAAGAAAGGAGCTAAAATGCTCTGCCCTAACTTGATGAGGTAGCCGATTCCGATAATGGAAATTATAATAAGGGCAAGTTTTAAAAGAAAAGGAAGTTTAAAAAGGTTCATGATGAAGTTTTTCTACACATAACAAAAACCTCACCGTTTACGATGAGGTTATAAATTTATAAATAAAAATTTTATTTTTCGATAGCCAGTTCAAGAACTTCAGTCATCCAATTCACGTAGTTTACTTTAAGATTTTTCAGATAATCCTGTTTGATTTCTTCTACGTCTTTTCTGTTGGCTTCGCAAAGAATTACTTCTTTAATTCCGGCTCTCGTTGCGGCAAGGAGTTTTTCTTTAATTCCGCCTACAGGAAGCACTTTTCCTCTTAAAGTAATTTCTCCGGTCATTGCCAGATGAGGTCTTACTTTCTTATTTCTGAATGTAGAAACCATAGAAGTCAGCATTGCGATTCCGGCAGAAGGTCCGTCTTTTGGAGTTGCGCCTTCCGGAACGTGAACGTGAATATTTTTCTTTTCTAAATCATCTTCTGTAATTCCTAAATCTTCATGTTTAGCTTTAATATATTCCAAAGCAATCGTTGCAGATTCTTTCATCACCGTCCCCAGATTTCCGGTCATGGTAAGATTTCCTTTTCCCGTGCTGGTAATACTTTCGATAAATAAAATGTCTCCTCCGACACTTGTCCACGCCAATCCGGTTACAACACCTGGAACATCTGTTAATTCAGACAAGCTTTTCGGTCTAGGAACACCTAGAATTTCATCTACTTTTTCCACGGAAATTTTAGCATCATAGTCTTTCATCATAGCAGTTTGCAGGGCAACCCAACGAGCAATTCCGGCAATTCTTTTTTCTAAAGATCTTACACCGCTTTCCGAAGTATGTGCTTCAATGATATGTTTTAATTCAGGATTTCCTAATTTGAAAGATTTTGCCGTTAAACCGTTTTCTTCTTGTTGTTTTTTAATTAAATGTCTCTTGGCAATCTCGATTTTTTCTTCCAAAGTATATCCGGCAATCTGAATGATTTCCATTCTGTCCAACAGCGGAGTCTGGATTGTGGAAAGCGAGTTTGCCGTAGCCAAAAACATCACTTTAGACAAATCATAACCCATTTCAAGGAAATTATCGTAGAAAGCATTGTTTTGTTCTGGGTCAAGAACTTCAAGTAAAGCTGAACTTGGATCGCCGTGCATTCCTTTTCCTACTTTGTCGATCTCGTCTAAGACAATCACAGGATTTGATGTTCCGGATTTTTTAATGGATTGAAGAATTCTTCCTGCCATCGCACCGATATAGGTTTTTCTGTGACCACGAATTTCACTTTCGTCATGAAGTCCGCCCAAAGAAACTCGCACATATTTTCTTCCCAAAGCATCGGCAACCGATTTTCCAAGCGAAGTTTTACCAACTCCCGGAGGTCCTACCAAAAGTAGAATAGGGGATTTCATATTGTTTTTTAATTTTAAAACAGCCATGTGCTCTAAAATTCTTTTTTTGATGTCTTCTAAACCAAAATGAGCTTTGTCTAAAACTTTCTGAGCTTTTTCAATATCAAAAGTATCTTTTGTGAAAGTATCCCAAGGTAAATCTGTAAAGAAATCTAAATAATTTCTTTGCACATTATAATCCGGCGAATTCGGGTTTTGACGCTGTAGTCTTCCGATTTCTTTTTGGAAATGCTCTTCAACTTCGGCGTTCCAGTTTTTATCTTTTGCTTTTTTCAGTAAATCTTCAATGTCGCTTTCCGGACCACCACCCAATTCATCCTGAATCGTTCTGATTTGTTGGTTTAAGAAATATTCTCGTTGTTGTTTATCAAGATCTTTTGAAGTTTTCTGATGAATTTGATTTCTCAATTCCAGCTTTCTGAAATCTTCGTGCATCATTTCATAGCAAGTATTTGCTCTTTGCATTAAGCTTTTTTCCTCCAGAAGTTTTTGCTTTTCAGAATATGGAAAATTAGCATTTGTACTGATGAAATTTAACAGATCATCATTGTTACTGATGTTTTTTATTGCAAAATTTGCAGCATTTGGAATGTTGGGATCAAGTTCAATAATTTTTAAGGCTAGATCTTTTACATTTTCCAATAATGCTTCATATTCTTCTTTGTTTTTTGCTTTTACATCTTTTAACTTGGTAATTTCAGCTTTAAAATAAGGCTTAGAATCTACAATTTTTTTGATTTTAAACCTGTGAAAACCTTTTGTAATTGCAGTAATATTTCCTTCAGGAAGTTTAATAATTTTAATAATCTTTGCTAAAGTTCCTGTTTGATAAAGATCTTTTTCAGTTGGCTGCTCAATATCTGAGTTTTTTTGGCTTACAATTCCAATATACTCTCCGTTTTGCTGAGCTTCTTCAAGCAATTGAATGGATGTTTTTCTTCCTGCAGTAATAGGAATTACCACATTCGGAAACATCACCATATTTCTTACAGGAAGTATCGGGAAAATGTCTTGATCTGAGTTTTTATCGTTGTCAACACTCAAGTCAGAAAGATTGATTTCTTCGGCTACAATATTAAAACCCTCACCAAGAATATCCTCAAAATTTATATCTTCAAATTCTGTCATAATAAATCGAATGACAAATTGTCATTTTCAGTTAAATTCGTTATAATGATATTTCACAATATGCTTCAAAAAAGCATGATATATGAACTCTGCATAAATTTGTCAAGATTAATGCCATTTCTTAATCGTTAAAAAATACGGTCAAAATTTCCATTTTAATAGTAATTGAATTTTAAAAATTAAAAACACGACTTATATTTCTGTAATTTCTTAAAAATGTGTATTTTCGCACACTGATATAAAAACTATATTTATAAAATGGCAATTTTAGGACAGATTAGAAGTAAACCTTGGCTATTGATGGGAGTTATTGCATTAGCACTTTTGGCTTTTTTGGTAAATCCTGACAGTATTGATAAGGTTTTCGGAAAAAACCCTGATGTTTTAGGAAAAGTAAATGGTGAGAAAATTACCCGTGAAGAGTATAATGATCAGCTTTTCGTATTACAGCAGCAAGCTGAGCAACAACAGCAACCAAAAACCGGACTTGAAGAGCAGGCTTGGCAATTGCTTGTACAATCGAAATTGGTAAAGCAGCAATTTGAAAAAATGGGCTTTGAAATGACAGATGATTTGTTCTGGAATCAAATTCAGTATGATCAAATGTTTGCTCAGAATCAACAGTTGTTTGACGAAAAAGGTAATTTCAAACTTCAGGAATTGAAGAAAGAAGTTGAAACTTTGCAAAATACCAATCCTGAAGCGTACAGTCAATGGCTGAAAACAAAAAAAACTATTGAGTACAGAATAATGGCAAGACAGGTTTTTGCTAATATTTCTACAGGAATCACAACTGGTAAAAAAGAAGCTGAAGAATTAATGAAAGAAAGAGATCAGCTTGCTGATATTGATTTCGTGAAAGTTGATTATGCTTCTTATCTTCAGAAAAATAAAATCAAAGTTACGACTGAAGATTTATCAAAATATATCAACGAGCATCCGGTTCAATTTAAAACTGAACCAAGCAGAAACTTAGGAATTGCATTTTTCCCTTCTAAGCCTAGTCCTGCTGATGAAGCTGCGGTACAAAAAGATATTACAAAAATCTTTTCAGGAGGTACTGATGCGAGTGGAGGAAAGGAAAATTTCCAAAACACAACAAACGATTCTATGTTTGTAATGGCAAATTCTGATATGCCTTACAATAATACATATGTTCAGGCAAACCAAATGCCTCAAGGTTTACAAGGTAAAATCGAAACTGCTGCAATCGGACAAGTTTTTGGTCCTTACAAAGAGCAGAATCTTTATGTACTTTCTAAATTAGTTGATAAAAAACCGTCTGATTCTACATTGTCAAATCATATCTTAATCGCTTATAAAGGTGCTGAAAGGTCTACGGCAACAAGATCAAAAGAAGAAGCTAAGAAAATTGCTGATAGTTTAATGGCAGGAATTAAAGCTAATCCTGCGAAATTTACTGAAGGTCTTAAGCTTTCTGACGAGCCAGGTGCTGCTGAAAGAAAAGGAAGTGTGGGTTGGACGACTCCTCAAAGTCAGTTTGCTCCGGGATATTTAGCATTTTTGGCTAATAATCCTAAAGGAACAACTGGTTTAGCTGAAACAGCTTTCGGTTACCATATTATCAATATCGAAGATAAAAAAGCTGGAACGATGGGGTATAAAGTTGCACACATCGTAAAAACAATCAAGCCTTCTGATGCTACTGAAGCTGAAGTTGATAAAAAAGCAAGAAGATTTATCCAACAAATTCAAGGAAAATCTTACAACGATTTCGTGAATATTGCTAAAAAATCAAACTACCAATATTCTAATGCTAAAACAGCAAAAAGATTTGACGGTCAGTTGCAAGGTTTGGGAACTGATAAAGATGGAGAAATCATTGCTTGGGCTTTCGATAAGAAAAGAGAAAAAGGAGATACAGAATTCTTTACAGTAGAAGGGACAGGTGATAAAATTGTTGTTTACTTAAACGGAAAACAAGAAAAAGGTCTTGCAGATCCTGAATCTGTAAGAGAGCAAATTGAAACAATTGTTCAAAATAAAATGGCTGCAAAACAGATTTCAGAGAAAATCGGAAAAGCAGGGAATTTAGATCAAGTTGCTAAAACTTTTGCTACAACAAAACAGTCTGCACAGGTTAATATGCTTAACCCTTCTGTAGCTGGAGCAATGGAGCCTAAAGTTGCAGGTGCTGCATTTGGTATTGCAAAAGGTAAAACTTCAAACCCAATTGAAGGTGGAACTGGAGTTTATGTTATCGTTAAGAAAAACGAAACTGTAAACAAGCAACCAGGAGATGCAAAACAGTTTACAGAGTCTGTTACTCAGAGAAATCAAGGAATGTTTGGTCAGGCTTGGTTGAAGAGTTTACAAGATAATGCAGATATCGATGATTATAGAATCGAAATCTGGAGCAAAATTGGAAATCAACAATAAGAATCTGATTTAAAAATATAAAAGCGTCAAAATTATTTTGGCGCTTTTTTTGTATTTAACGCAGAGCAATAAAGAGATACATTAATTTAAAATGTACTATATTTGCTAACATTAGAAAAAATTTAACAAGTGAAATTCAGTAAAGAATTAAAAGCTGGTTTAATATCGCTTTTGGCCATTATTGGCTTCGTGATTTTATTTCAGTTTATGAAAGGTAGAAGCCTTTTTACTACCGACAATATATTTTACGCAAAATATGATAATGTGGAAGGTTTAACACAATCTTCCCCAGTTTCCATTAATGGTTTGAAAGTAGGGCAGGTTGACAAAATCCTTCCTCAAACATCTAAAGATGGAAAAATTCATTTTATTGTTAAAATTACTGTTGATGATAATTTTGAATTTTCAAAAAACTCTAATCTTGAGATTTTTGAACCTAGTTTAATGGGCGGTAAAGAGATGAGAGTTAATCTTTTTTATGGCGGTCCTACTGCAAAAGACGGAGATACTTTAAAAGGTGCTTTCAAATTGGGAATGATGAACAGTCTTTCTTCTCAGGTTGGCCCGGTAAAAGATCAGTTGCAAACTGTTTTGCATAGAGTAGATTCTTTGATGGCAAATGCGAATATGGTGATGAATGCTCAAAACAGAGAAGAAATCAAAGCTTTGCTTCATAATTTAAACAAAACTGTTGGTGCATTAGAAACAACTGCGGGAAGCGTAAACAGACTGGTTGGAAACAACGATCCTAAACTTCAGAAAGTTTTAGACGAGGCAAGTCTTACCATGAAAAGTGGTAAAGTTACCTTAGATAAATACGGAAATCTTGCAGAAAGTATTGATACAAAACAGTTGAATCAAACCATTGCTAATTTGGATCAAACAGTTGGTAAGTTGAATAGTGTAGTTTCTGGAATTGACAAAGGCGAAGGAAGTTTAGGTAAAATCATGAAAGACGATCAGTTATATAACAATCTGAATTCTGCTTCTACCAACTTGAATTCTTTAATTGAAGATATGAAAGCCAATCCTAAGAGATACATCAATTTCTCAGTTTTCGGTAAGAACAGTAAAGACTAAAATCTACGCTATGCAGTATCTTGATAATGTATTATTCCTGATTTTACTTATTGCAGGTTTCGGATTATTTGGAAAAAGTCTTCTGAAAATCTACAGGAACATCAGATTAGGAAGAGAAATCAACAGAAGTGACAGAAAAGCTGAGCGCTGGGAAACCATGGCAAGAGTTGCAATGGGACAAAGCAGAATGTCTGCAAGACCTATTGCGGGAATTCTTCACCTTTTTGTTTATGTGGGTTTTGTTATTATTAATATCGAATTAATTGAAATCATTATTGACGGTATCTTCGGAACTCACCGTTTTTTAGCAACAATTTTCGGGCATACTTTTTATAACTTTTTTACGGCAACATTAGAAATTTTAGCACTTTTAGTAATTATTGGAGTTGTACTTTTCTTTATCCGTAGAAATTTTTACGGAGTGAAAAGATTAACGATGAAAGAACTTTTCGGATGGCCAAAAAATGATGCCAACTGGATTTTAATTATCGAATTTGCTTTAATGGTCGCTTTCTTCACGATGAATTCTTCTGATTTCATTTTACAGCAAAGAGGAGTTTTAGAAGAGCATGGAAGTTTTCCAATCAGTCAAATAACTTTAGTTCCGTTTTTAGAGATTTTCAGTTTCGACAATATATTTTTAGAAGTTGTTGAAAGAGGAGCATGGTGGTTTCACTTTGTGGGAATCTTGTTCTTCATGAATTATCTTTATTATTCTAAACATTTACATATTATTCTTGCTTTTCCGAGTACTTGGTACGCAAATCTGGATTTGTATGGAAAGTTTAATAATCTTGAATCAGTTACCAAAGAAATCAAATTGATGATGGATCCGAATGCAGATCCTTATACTGCACCGGCAGAAGGTGCGGAAGAAGCTCCTTCAAAATTTGGAGCAGAAGATATTTTTGATTTAAATCAGGTTCAGCTTTTAAATGCCTATTCTTGTACAGAATGCGGAAGATGTACTTCGGTTTGTCCGGCAAATATTACAGGCAAGAAACTGTCTCCGAGATTGATTTTGATGAAAACCAGAGATCGTTTGGAAGAAGTTGGAAAAAATATTGATAAAAACGGAAAGTTTGAAGATGACGGCAAAAAGTTGTTGAATGATTATATCACGAAAGAAGAACTTTGGGCTTGTACAACCTGTAATGCTTGTACACAGGCTTGTCCGGTACTTTTAGATCCGCTATCTATTATTTTTGAAATGAGAAGATTCCTGGTAATGGAACAGTCGGCAGCGCCACAGGAATTAAACCTGATGATGACCAACGTAGAAAACAATGCCGCACCTTGGCAATACAATCAGGCTGACCGTCTGAATTGGGCAAAAGACTAATTAATCAAACAATAATAAATATAGCGATGTAACATCATTGATAAACTGTTACAATGTTATATTGATAAATTTGAAGCTGATATGGATTTCAATATAAAAACAATGGCGGAATACGCAATGGAAGGCAAATCTCCAGAAGTTCTTTTCTGGGTAGGATGTGCTGGAAGTTTCGATGACAGAGCCAAAAAAATAACCAAAGCTTTCTGCAAAATTTTAAATAAAATAGGAGTTGAATTTGCTGTTTTAGGACAGGAAGAAAGCTGTACCGGTGATCCCGCAAAACGTGCAGGAAACGAGTTTGTTTTCCAGATGATGGCCATGACAAACATTGAAGTTCTGAATGCTTACGACGTGAAAAAAATCGTTACGGCTTGTCCGCACTGTTTTAATACAC
Source organism: Chryseobacterium luquanense (assembly GCF_026460945.1). Classification (GTDB taxonomy): domain Bacteria; phylum Bacteroidota; class Bacteroidia; order Flavobacteriales; family Weeksellaceae; genus Chryseobacterium; species Chryseobacterium luquanense. Next base: position 16,073 of record NZ_JAOVZV010000026.1, on the reverse strand, counting down.
TTAAAAATGAATATCCGAATTTAGGCGGGAATTATGAAGTAATTCATCACACTCAGTTTTTAAGACAATTGATGAATGAAGGCAGGTTGAAAATTGAAGGCGGAACTTTCAAAGGCAGAAGAATTACTTTTCATGACCCATGTTATTTGGGAAGAGCAAACGGTGAGTATGAAGCTCCAAGAGAACTCTTGGAAAAACTTGATGCCGAATTAATTGAAATGAAGCGTTGCAAAACCAATGGTCTTTGTTGTGGAGCGGGTGGAGCACAGATGTTTAAAGAACCTGAAAAAGGGAATAAAGACATCAATATTGAAAGAACTGAAGAGGCTTTATCTTTCGAGCCCAAAGTGATTGCAACAGGTTGTCCTTTCTGCAATACGATGTTAACAGATGGTGTGAAGCATTTTAATAAAAATCACGAAGTAGAAGTAAAAGATATTGTAGAACTTTTGGCAGAAGCTGAAGATCTATAAAAGTTTTCCTGAAAGGATAAATCTTGTGTTTATGAAATTAAAATGGGGTTTATCCTTTCTTTTATTTATTCTTGGACTAAGTTTTCTTACTTATTCCTGTTATCAAAATAGAGTTTACGATTGGGATATGCCTGGTTATTTGGGCAGTATTTACTCTTGGGATTATCCTGATCATCCTCAAAAAGTACATGAGCTTACTTATTCCAGTATGAAAAGGGAAGCTCCGCAAGAAAAGTACAGCGATATTGTGGGTTTAAATTTACCCAATAAAGTTTTCGAGAAAAATTACAGCGCATTTTCTGAACAAATTCCTTATTATAAAATAAAAGTTGGCTTTAATGCTGCAGTGTATGTTTTGTATAAATGCGGGTTTTCGGGACCTTCTTCTGTATTGTTAGTCAATATTATTGCTTATTTTATTTCCGGAATTCTTCTGTTTTTATTTCTGAAATATTTTTTTCCAGATAATTATTTTATCGCTCCGGTTCTGTCACTTTTTGTGATGTGGATTCCCGCTATGAGAGGAATGGCAGAAAATCCTACACCCGATATGTTTTTGCTTGTGTTCATGATGCTTTTTGTAATAAGTGTTTTGCAAAAGAGAAGTAGCTTAATTCAATTTGTCTTTTTGCTGTGTTGTGTTTTAATACGACCTGATTATATTTTATTTGCATTGAGCTTTCTGTTTGTTCGTTTCATATATGAATATTTTAATGAGTCAAAAAAAATCAATTACCACTTAATTTTACAAGGTTTCCTTTTCGTTTCAATTTATATTTTTATTATTAAAATACATCATTATCCAGGTTGGAAAGATGTTTTTTATGACAGTTTTATCTCAAGAAGAGTTGTTATATCAGCCGAAAAAGCAGATTTTACTTTTAAACAATATTGGGATATTTTAATTTTTAAATTGATCAATTTTAAAAGAATAACACTGGTTTCTTTCGTTTTGGTTTTCTTGATTTTCTATTTTTCAAAAGACTTGTGGATGAGGATTTTGGCAATTTTGTTTTTTGCAAATATTTATATAAAATTTGTTTTCTTTCCTGATGGTGGGACTTTGAGATTCTTTTTGGGATTTGTAGTCTTACTTTTTATGGTTCTTCTTTACGTTTTAAGCAAAAAATATGATGGTTTTAAACTCAGGAAAATTGCGTAATTTTATACTTTAATTTATGCAAAATGAAAATTGAAGAATCTAATATTGTTGAAGCAAACGATTACAGAGTTATCATATATCCAGCCTCGAGACCTTTTAGTACAAAAGAAGCTAAGGTAATTACCGAAAAATTATACGACTTTTTAGCAGGTTGGGCAGCGCACGGAAAACCACTTTCCTCATCGTTTAAAATCGAAAAAAATCAGTTTATCATTATCTGTGTAGATGAAGAAAAAGAAATGGCTTCAGGATGCAGTATCGATGCTTTAGGTAAAATAATGAGAGAAATTGATGCAGAATATCAATTGGGATTGTTCGACAGAATGAAAGCCAGTTTTGTAGAAAATGGCGAAGTAAAAACGCTAAAGTTAATAGATTTTAAAAATCAAATCAGAAACGGTGAACTCTCAAAAGAGATTGAAGTTTTCGATTTTTCTAAAAATACCTATCTTGAGTTTTTAGGAAATTTCCTTTTGCCATTTAACAAAAGCTGGGCTGTTACGATAAAATAATTTTTTTGAAAATACTCTTTATTTCTTCGTGGTTTCCAAGTGAGGTAGAGCCTACAAATGGGAATTTTGTACAACGTCATGCCGAAGCAGCAGCTCTTCTGAACGACGTTGAAATATTGCATTCCATCGGAGATTTTTATCAGAAAGAAAAGTATAGAGTAGAAGAGAATATTATTAATGGGATCAGAACCTTAATTATATATTATAAAAATTCAAAGAATCCGATTCAGAATTTTTACCGTCGTATGAAATCTTACCAATTAGGATTTTCAAAAATGAGAAAACCTGATGTAGTTCATGCCAATGTAATGCACAATTCGATGCTTTTTGCGGTCTATTTAAAGAAGAAATTTAAGATTCCCTATGTTATTACCGAACATTGGACTGCATTTCAGGAAAATGCTTCAGATTCTTTAGGTTTCGTGGGAAATTTTATTGCAAAAGTTATTGGTAACAATGCGTCAAAAATTTTACCTGTTTGTGAAAGACTCGAAAGAGGAATCAGAAATAATGGAGTAAAAACGCCCATAGAAATAATTCCAAATGTTGTAGATACTGATGTTTTTAAACTCAGGAATGATGACGGGAAAAGAACCAAATTTCTCCATATATCAAGCCTGACTTACATGAAAAATATTCCGGCTATTTTGGATGTTTTTCTGAAACTGCATAAAAATGGATACGAATTTGAACTTTCCATTGGCGGAGATGGCGACACTAAACCTATCGCTGATTTTATACATAAACATGATTTAGTTGATAAAATAAATTATTTTTCTACACTTTCTCATGCGGAAGTAGCCAAGAAAATGAAAGATCATGATGCTTTTGTTTTGTTCAGCAGGTATGAAAATCAGCCTTGTGTAATCAGTGAATCCATGAGTGTGGGCTTATTTGTTTTCAGTTCTGATGTAGGTGGGATTTCTGAATTTTTTCCGGATAAATTTGGGGTTTTAATTGAAAAAGAGGATTCTGAAAGTCTTTATAAAGCATTAGAAAACTATCTTCAATATAAAACTGAAATTGCACCAACTGATGAAATGCATCTTTATGCCGTAAAAACTTTTGGCAAAAAAGCGATTTCAGAAAAATTTGATAAAAACTATCGTGAGGTCCTGCAATCATGAAAGCTTTCATACAGGATTTTATTGCAAAAAAAGGAATTTGGGTGGGCTCATCACTTCTCATTTCAAGGCTTTCTGCTTTTCTGCTCACCATATTTGTTGCTAGGATTTTAACCAAAGAAGATTTTGGTGTTGTCACCTTTGGGCTCAATTTTCTTACAATTTTTCTCGCATTTTCGGGTTTTGGCGCTTCACAGGGAGTTTTGAGGTTCGGATCTGTTATAAAAGATGAAAAATCTAAAACAATATTATTCAGGTACGCATTTTCTTACGGTCTGATTTACAATTGTGTTCTAACCGGAATCATGTTTTCAGCAGCGTTGTTGCTGTATTGGAATGAAATTTCAAAAATAGAACTCATCGCACTTTTCAGCATTCGGTTTTTAGGAATTTATCTTGTCGAACAAAAAAAAGCAGAATATCGAGCTCAACATGATAATCAGTCTTTCGCGAAACTCGATATTTTTCTTTCGGTGGCTGCACTGATTTTAGGAGTTGTTATGACTCATTTTTCAGGAATGAAGGGGTTTATTGCAAGTTTATGTCTCGCTCCATTCTTCCTGTTTTTTTATGATTTTAAATTAAATTTTTCTTTAAAAAAACATCAATTCAAAGATTTTACGACAAAAGAATTCTGGAGATTTTCCTGGACGACAGCTTTAACTACACAAATCGGTGAACTCGTTTTCATTCTTGATATATTTTTTATCGGATTATTAATGGGCGATCATGATGTGGCAAACTATAAAGTCAGTTCGATGATTCCGATGAATATTTTGGTTTTAGGTTTTATTTTTATGCAGACCGAATATCCTAAACTTTGTCAGCATCATAAAGACAGAAAATACCAATATCATTTTATTTTCAATTACTGGAAGCTTTTTGCGATTCTAAGTATTGTCATTTTAGGAATTGGTTTTTTCTTTGAAAACGAAATTCTGTCAATTTTTGGCTCACAGTACAAAAACACAGAGATTTACAGGATACTTCTTGGTGGAGCGGTTGCATCTCTTTTATTCAGGGTTTTGTTTGTCTACATGCTCGCTTCGATCGGAAAGCCAATTTGGAATTTGGTGATTTCAGTTTTTATGCTGCTACTCACTTCTGTAAGTTTGTATGTAATTATTCCTCAATATGGGTTAATTGGTGTCTCGTATGTGACATTGGGTTGTCTCAGTTTATCAGGTATTTTGCCGATGTTTGCGTATTTTTACGAATCTAAAAAGCTTTAAATTATGTGCGGAATCTGCGGTTATTATTCATTTAAGAAAGAAATTTCTTCTAAAAATATTTTAGAGATGAATAATGCAATCCGTCACCGGGGTCCGGATGATGAAGGTTTCTGGATTTCTGATGGCTTTTATGGCAAATCTTTCTCAGGACATGATTCTACACAGAAAATCAAAGAAAATTTTCCTGTTCTAAATGAAAATTCTTCAAAAATTGCTTTAGGTTTTCGTCGACTTTCGATTCTTGATTTGTCTGAAAAAGGTCATCAACCGATGCTTTCTGACGATGAAAAAATTACAATCACTTTCAATGGTGAGATTTATAATTTTAAAAAGATCAGAAAAGAACTTGAAGATTTAAATTATCAGTTTGTAAGCAATTCGGATACGGAAGTTATTTTAAAATCTTACGAAGAGTGGGGAACTGAGATGTTTTCTAAGTTTGATGGGATGTTTGCAATTGCCTTGATTGATTTAAATGAGCAGAAACTTATTCTTGGAAGAGACAGAATCGGTTTAAAACCTTTATTTTATTTTAAAAATGATGCTGTTTTAGTTTGGGCTTCAGAAATAAAATCTATTCTGAAAAATGAATTCATCAAACCTGAAATCAATTGGAACGGAGTTTATACCAATTTTCTTTTTCAGACCACTTTAGCTGCGGAAACCTGTTTTCAGAATATATTTTCTTTAGAGCCGGCTTCTTTTTTAAGTTTAGATTTAAATAATTTAACGACATCAAAACAGTTTTATTGGAGTTTTCCTTCTGTTCAAGATGAAAATATAAAGGAAGAAGAAGCGGTTGCAAAAGTCAATCAACTCCTTTCTGAAAGTGTAAAAGAGCAGCTTTTTGCAGACGTTCCTGTCACAAGTATGATGAGCGGTGGAATCGATTCTACATTGATTACTGCGAAATCAAAACCTTTTAAAGATGATATTAATGCATTCACCATTTCTTATCAGTTTTCAGAAAGTGAAGTTGAAAATGCATCTTTGTTAGCTGAAAAAATTGATATTGAACATCATGTTAAAAAAGTTTCAGATGATGAAATTTTAAATCAATTAAAAGAAAATATTCAGCATTTTGAAGAACCTTACAGCAGTTTGGAAGTGTTGATGAACGCTGCAGAATATGCAAAGAATCTTGGTTTTAAAGTTGTTTTAAGCGGAAACGGTGCCGATGAACTTTTTGCAGGATATTCCCATTCTTTGAAACTGAATAAATGGCTTTCAATAAGGAAGTTAAATTTTATCCGTCATTTTATTTTCACAAATGATGATTTTTCTAAAAAAGTTAAAAATTACTTTTCTCAGGATGATATGCTGGATTTTTTCAGACAGAGCCAGGTCGGAATGAAACCATTTGAAGCTAAATCTGTTTTTGTGAAGAATATTTTTAATTCAATTCAAACCGATTTAAAGAATAAAAAGTTGTCTGAAGCCAAAGATTATCAGGGACTTTTTGAATATGATATGAAATATTCTTTGTCTTCACATCATGTTTTCAGAGATGATTTAAGTGCAATGAAATATGGGGTAGAATTCCGTTATCCTTATCTGAGTAACGATTTGATCGACTATATTTCTTCTTTACCTGAAAAATTACGCTACAACGGAATTCAAAATAAACCATTGTTAAGAAAAGTTGCTGAAAAGTATCTTCCTTCCCGGATTTTACAAATGCCAAAACGTGGATTTTCTTTTCCTTTATCGCATTTCATTAAGACTGAACCTAAAGTCAGAGCTTTTATTGTAGAGAATTTGGAAAGTTTAAAGAAGAGAAGCTTTTTTAATTCTGAAGTTATTGATGAGTGGTGGAGTAATCAAAAAAATGAATACGACTGTGTGAAAATCTGGCAATTGGTAACTTTTGAACTTTGGTATCAGAAATATTTTGAAAATGAGTAAACTTCTTTTTCATTAATATTTTATCTTTGTGGTAATGAAGAAATTATTTCCCTTATTGATGCTTTTCGGTCTTACACTTCTCAGCTGCGGAAGTGATGAAGATTCTCTGCAGAAAATTGACCAGATTATGAACATCTACATTCAGGATGCTTCGGGTAATAATTTGTTGGTTCCGAATAAAATTGGTTCTTATACGACAGTAGGTTTCAATGACGAATTAGCGCCTAAAGACGATGCTCCAGTAAGTATGTCTCGTAAAGAAGTTATTACCGATTCGATTTATAATTTAGAATATATTTCCGGAGCGACCAGAGAATTTGTAGAAGATGCAGCCGATGGAAGTAAAATCTATAAATCTGATCTGGAAGTTTCTTTAATCAAAAAATTGTCTGATACACAGAATGCTCCTGTAGTTTTAGACAGACTCGAGATATTTTACCGATCATCTGCTAATGTTTTTGAAGTCTCAAGAGTACTTTACAACAATCAATTGGTTTTTACCAAAATTCAGGATCAACCCAATAGGGTTACAATCATAAAATAATCTTAAATTTGCACAATTGCGGGATGTATGATGTCTTAATGATTGAATTTAAACACGTTTATTTTCATTAAGTAACATCAAAACCCTATCATCAAACACCCAACAACTAATTTATGTTACAGGTTCAATTTTTGCGCGACAATAAAGAACGCGTTTTAGAAGGTCTTCAGAAAAGACAATTCAAGAATCTTGAGTTGGTAGACGAGGCTATCGTTACCGATGAAGAAAGAAAGAAAATTCAGTTTGAATTAGATTCGCAACTTTCCGAAATCAATAAAATTTCCAAAGAAATTGGTATTTTAATGAAAGAAGGAAAAAGAGAAGAAGCAGAATCATCCAAATCTAAAACAGCACAGTTTAAAGAGTCGAGCGCAGAGTTGAAATCTCAATTGGAGGCTATCGAAAAAAAATTGCTTGATATTTTATATCAAATTCCAAACGTTCCTTACGAATTGGTAAAAGCAGGTGTTTCAGCAGATGATAACGAAATAATTTATCAGTCTCACGATGTGGAAGGTCTGGGAGAGGGAGCTATTCCTCACTGGGAACTGGCAAAAAAATACAACCTTATCGATTTTGAATTGGGGGTAAAGATTGCCGGAGCCGGTTTTCCTGTGTATTTCGGGAAAGGCGCAAGATTGCAGAGAGCTTTGGTTCAGTATTTCTTAGATAAAAATGTTGATGCTGGTTATCTTGAAGTAAATCCGCCTCACGTTGTAAATGAAGCTTCTGGGTACGGAACGGGGCAGTTGCCCGATAAAGAAGGTCAGATGTATTATATTAATGCAGATGATTTATATTTAATTCCAACCGCGGAAGTTCCGGTAACGAATTTATACCGTGATGTTTTGTTGGATGAAAAAGATCTTCCGATTAAAAATACGGCTTTTTCACAATGTTACAGAAGAGAAGCGGGGAGTTACGGAGCTCATGTAAGAGGTTTGAACCGTCTTCACCAGTTTGAAAAAGTAGAAATTGTAAGAATCGAAAAGCCTGAAAATTCTTATGCTGTTCTCGAAGAAATGGTAGTGCATATCAAAGGGATTTTGGAAGACCTTGAATTGCCTTACAGAGTGTTGAGATTGTGTGGTGGCGATACAGGTTTTGCTTCAGCAATGACGTATGATTTTGAAGTTTGGAGTGCTGCTCAGGAAAAATGGCTGGAAGTAAGTTCTGTTTCAAATTTTGAGACGTTCCAGGCAAACCGATTGAAGTGCCGTTATAAAGCAGACGGAAAATCTCAATTGGTTCATACTTTGAATGGCTCTGCAATGGCGTTACCGAGAATTATGGCGGCTTTGCTTGAAAATAACCAAACAGAAGAGGGAATTAAGCTTCCTAAGAAAATCGCTGAGTATGCGAGATTTGAATTGATTAATTAATTTTAAGAAAATTTATATAATAAAACCCACCGAACTTCGGTGGGTTTTGTCATTTTGACATATTATTTTGCAAGACTATCGCTGTACAGTCGCTGTACCCTTTCTGTACCCTTCATCGTTTTCTTGATATTATAATGTTTTGGTCTCTTCTGTCAAATTGGCAGGTGCATCAGATGCCGTTACTGTGATTTTATCACCTGCTAAATCAGGATTGGATGCTGTTGCAGTATAAATCCACTCGGCACCATTATTTACTGCTGCTCCCTGCTCTACCAGACTTCCATCTGCGTTCTCTATTTTCACATTGACTGATACGACTCCAAAATCATCTGTAGCCATAATTTTGATAATATCTCCAGGATTCCCTGTATATCCAGATAGGTTGATTTCTTCAATGTCCGGAGCGTTTAATAAATCGGCGACAGCTACGTTATAGGTGCTCATCCCAATAGAATTATCAGACTTAGCCTCGTACAATTGTCTTTTAACCGGATCATTCAAAACTGCTTTTGCATATAAGACTGCTTTTTGGAATCTTAGTTTGTGTGCTTCCTGCTTATCCGAAAGTTCACCTGTTCGTTCTTTCGGAGCTTTTGAAACGATGGTTTTTCCGTTTCTTTGGCTGAACACCAATAAATCTCCTACTTTTCCACTTAATCCGTGGGTTACAATGTTGTTTTTACTTTCTGCCATTTTTATGTTTTTTAATTGTGAATCAAATATATAAAAATAATTATATTCAATACAGGTAGGGATATAATTATTTAAATTAAATGCATTTTGTGTGAGTTTATTTCAGATTTGTTTTCTTAATTATTAATTTATCATAATATTTACCCAATTAAATTACGTCTTATAAATCATCATATTTAATGCAATGATGAAATTTTAAAAATATTTATTATATTCGCAATAGATTTTAACGAAAAAAATAAAAGCGTAAGCTATCATAATTGGTATTAGAAAACCGCGAATTTTCTCTAAAAGACCAAATTTTGATAGACTTACGCCTGTGTCAACTACTGGCGCGGGCGTAGTCTTTCTGGTCTTTGGGCTCTTCGCGGTGCCTCTAATACGGATCGACTTCTGCTCTGCGCCTTTCTTATTTTCTATAATCAAAAATCAGTTTAATAAAAGAAAGTTTTGAATTAAAAATACTACGTCATCGTTTGTCGTATTTGCGATTGATATTTGCATTAAAGTAGGTTATAACATCAACACAAACAGATGAAATGGAAAAAAGAACATTTAAAATTAAAAAATCATCAATTTTTAACCAACCTTATGGTTTTCCTCATAGCAGGAAATAAATATAGTTTTATATTAGCAAAAATTTAATAATCATAAAAGCTCAAATTATGAAAAAACTCTACATGAGTGCATACTTTTTATGTGCTGTCACGGGCTTTTCAGCCCAAGAAGTTTTGTGGCAGAAAGACATTAAATCCTCTACGCAGGATTTTCTTTCGCAGGTTACCACAACCATCGACCAGCAATATCTTATCACAGGTAGTTCCATTCAGACCAAAAACCAACAACTATCAACCAACAACCAAAACAACGGTTACGATTTCCATTTGGTAAAACTTGACCAACAAGGGAAGGAAGTTTGGGAAAAGTATTTCTCAGGACAGAATCATGATTTTTTATCGGCAACAGTTGCTACACAGGAAGGAGGTTTTCTTTTAGCCGGAACTTCATTCTCAGGAAAAGGTTTAGATAAAAAAGATGACTCTAAAGGTGGTTCTGATGTCTGGCTGATAAGAATCAATGAATTCGGAGACGAGCTTTGGCAAAAAACCTTGGGAACTTCACAAGATGAAGAAGCAAAGTCTGTCATTCAAACCACTAATTTTGGATTTATGGTGGCAGGAAATGTTCAGAATTCACGCAACGGTTTTGGCTCTAAAGATGTCACGGTGACCACATTGGATAAAAATGGGAAAGTTCTTTCGGAACTGATTTTAGGTGGAAGAGGTTTGGATGAAGTGGAAAAAATGATTCCAACTCCGGACGGAGGTGCTTTGCTGGGGATGTATTCCAGAAGTTCAGAATATGCCGGAAGTGGGAAGCGGGAGGATGGAAGTTCGACGATCAGCTATCAACCAAAAACCACCAACAATTTCGGAGAAGGCGATTTCTGGATTGTAAAGCTGAACAACGACGGAAAAGTGGAATGGGAAAAGAATTTCGGAGGTAAAGGAGATGATCATTTAAGAACCATGGCTTTTACTTCATCAGGATATATCATTGGCGGAGAATCGAGATCTGAAAGATCAGGAAATAAAACCGTCGGAATTGAAGAAGGAACAGACATTTGGTTAATTTCTTTAAATACAAAAGGTGATGAACAGTGGCAGAAATCGTATAATTTTAAAAACCGTGATATTCTGATGAGCATGAATGTGATCAGCGGCAAACCATCAACCGACAACCGACAGCCATCAACCAAAGGCGTTTTGCTGGGCGGTTACACTCAGGCGGAAGGAAGAATTGAAGCCGATGATGAAACGTTTTGGATGTTATATATTGATAATAATGGCAATGAGCAGTGGAGAAAACACGTAAAAGGAGAATCGAGAAAAAAAGAGGAAAGACTTTCTGATCTGAAGATGAACAAGGACGGTTCGATTGTCTTGGCAGGAACGAGTGCTGAAGAATTGGGAAAAGAAAACTGGAAGATTGTGAAATTGGGAGACAGCCAGATTGATCAGCTAATCGAAAAGCAGGATATTAAGATTTATCCGAATCCGGTTTCAGATTACTGTTATGTAGAAGTTGGTTTTGATTTTAAGGAAGCGGAGATTATTCTTTATGATATGGGCGGAAGACAATTGCAAAGTCTGAAAACTAAGAATAAAGTAACAAAGATAAATACGCAGAATTTGATTCAGGGAGCTTATCTGATTGTTGTGAAAACGGATACTGAGAAAACTGCGAATGCTAAATTGATAAAAAAATAAAACATGATGAAAAAAATTTTAACAATATTACTATTCCTGATAAATCTTGCCGTTATAGGTCAGGCATACGAGTCTACCATACCGGGATTAAATATCACAGCCCCATCGGCTTCAGGTATTGCCAGCAAAATTAAATCTCCTTCAGCGCTTTCTACAGGTATTCCTGAAATAGGAATTCCATTCTTTTCATTAGCAACTCATGATAAAAATGTTTCTTTTAATCTTGGATTAAGCTATCATCCCAACAATACATTTATGGAAAGCAAGGCAAGTGATGTGGGATTAGGATGGAACTTATCGGGATCCGTTAATCTTATTTACCGGGAAGTAAATCCTGCTAACGGAATCCCTACCGATAAATATCATTTTAGTTTTTTAGGTAAAGCAGGAAGTTTTCAGTTTAGAGATCAGATACTTTCTAAAATTACAGAGAATCAGTATAAGATTTCTGCCACAGAAACGGGAACCAATCTTTATAAATTTAAGATTATTGACGAAAACGGGATTTCTTATTATTTTGAGACGCTGGATAATTCTTATTATTTTCAGGATGGAAATGGAGGCATGAATAATGCATTTACAGGATGTTATTATCTCACAAAAATTGATGATGCCAATGGAAATGAGGTAGCAGTGTTTGAATATCAACAGGATAATTACACAGTACCCAGATACATCAATACCCCCAATTACATTCAGATTCCTGTAAAACTATTAAAACCGAGTAAAATTACTTCCCCAGATTTTGGAAGTATTCATTTTGACTACACATTTAATGCGAATGATAGAAAATCATACCAGGATTCTTTTAGATTAAACTCCGTGGAACTTAGAAACAAAGCAGGTAAGCAAATCGAGAAATATGTAATGCAATCAACAGAGACTCCTATTAATTACCCTTTAGGATTTATCGCTCAGGGACCTAACTATGGTTGCCTTACCCAAGAAGAGCAATCAAAAAGATTATTGAACAAGGTTTTGAGATATGGAACAGGCACTTCGTATGAAACGACTGAGATTAAATATCCTATGTTCTATCCCGGAAATAATTTTGATTTCTTGGATTACTGGACAGAATATCCGAATTTTGATCAATCATACAAATGTTTTCCTGAAGAATATAAAAATCCTAAATATTTAGGAATTGGGCTATTGCAAAGTATCAAATATTCTAACGGGACTGAAGTAAAATACACTTTTGAACCCAATCAATATTTCGTAGATAAAAGCTCTCCCGATTATGCCACATCTCTACCACCCTACGAAGTGAAAGACAGAGAAGCTCAGTATTATGAAGATATTCTCACCTATCCGTTTGATGTACAGTCTGGTTCTAATGTAAAGACATTTACGCTTCCGTCTAATCCTGATGAAACTGATGGACACAGCTATCTTCTGTTTCATTTGGCAGTAGGTGAGCTGTATACCAACGGACCAATCCAGCCCGGAGATGGGAATTATTTTATCAATGGTACATTAACCGGAGGAGTTGATGGGAACAGTGGATACAAAAAATATCCACCAGGGCAAAACACATTCTCAATTAGTGGTACCGGAGGAAAAGGTACTGTTATTATTAAAAGGGTAAGGTATAAGTTTTTGCCTGTGGAAAATTATATAACCGGAAAAGGAGTTCGTATCAAAAAAATCGAATATCTTGACAATAATGTTGTGGCGGAAGCATTAACAAGAAAATATGAATACAAGAATTTTGACGGAAGCAATAAAACAAGCGGTTATCTTAATAACATTGAAGATGTACAGACCGTTGTCTACAAAAATGTGAAGGAAACGGTTGGGGAAAACAAAGGATATGCAAAATATTATTACAAAACACTTTTTGATAAAACTGAAGCAGTTCAGAATCCTCAGGATTCTCTGGTAGTTGTAGGAAACGAGATGCGTTATGTGAATATTTTGTCTAATGGGTTGCTTGAAAAAAAAGAAATCTATAACAGCAATAACCACTTAGTGCAAAAAGACACTATTATTTCAGATATGAGATCTCTAAGCAGCTCCTACATTGCTGTAGCAGATTACTATGGTGCAACGATAGATGCCATCAGAAACGGAATTGTTCAGAATCAAAAAACAATTTCTACGATTTACACTCCATCAGGTAATTATTCAAACACATCTGAAATTACAAGAGATATAAGTGACTACAATATTGTTTATCAAAAAACTACAGGAGCAGAAGGGACGGTTACAGAATCTAATATTACTTACCCCAAAGGAAGAGTCAATAGATTTGTCGCCAACAATGTGAAAAGTATTCCATTGGCTGTAGAAACCAAAAAGAATGGTACAGTCATTTCAAAATCAGAGACGAAGTTTGAGAATACAGCTAACTTCTATCCTACTTCACAGGTTAGCTTTTTACCGGATAATCTAAACCAGACCTTAAAAAGTACTTCTTATGATATCTATGATGACAAAGGAAACCCGGTACAGTTTACCGCTTTTCCAGATGCGGGTTCGGGTGGAGTTTCAACAACGATTATTTACGGATATAATAAAACGCTTCCTATTGCAAAAATAGAAGGTGCAAAACTTTCGGATATTCCTGCGAATCTTATAACTGCCATTGTGAACGCATCCAATGAAGATGCAGATGCTGCTCCGGCTCAAGAAGAAGCCAAAGAACAGGCACTTGTTACAGCTCTGAATACTTTTAAAAATGATCCTGCTGTTAGGAATTTTATGATTACCTGCTATACCTACAATCCATTGGTAGGAATCACCACCACAATTCCACCAAATGGGCTTATGGAACTATATAAATATGACTCTTTCAACAGACTTCTTAAAGTGGTAGATGTAAACGGAAATACGGTAAAAGAGCACCTATACAATTATAAAAACTAACACGAATCATGAAAAAACTTATTATCATATTTTTGTTGTTTGCGGCTCATTGTATATGGGCGCAAACATTGCCAAGCAACGAAAATTACATCTATACAAAAACCTATCTCTCAGCTGACGGAAGCAAGAAAACAGAAACCGTACAATATTTTGACGGTCTGGGAAGAGCCAAGGAAGTAATACAGGTAAAAGCAACAGTTTCAGGGAAAGATATTGTGGCGCCTGTTATCTATGACGAGTTGGGAAGATCGTCTAAAACACTTCTGCCAATTCCTGTGGCGACTTCTAACTATGCAGCACACAACACAACGGAAGCCGATGTCAATACCTATTATGGGGTTGCCAATGCTTTTACTGAGCAGAAGATTGAAGCTTCCCCTTTAGCCAGGGTCTTTGAAGTGGCTAATCCCGGGACAGAGTGGGCAATGTCTTCAGGGCATACCACCAAAATGCAGTATCTCACCAATATCGAATCTGATCAGGTGAAAAGATATAACACCGATGTATCTTGGGCAAATGCGACTTTAACGACAACCATTAGCAGTATTACATTCTATACTCCCAATCAGTTATGTAAAAGCGTTGTAACCGATGAAGACGGCAAAATAACCACAGAGTTTAAAAACTCTGAGGGGCAAACCATATTGCTGAGAAAAGGAACTGGTTCGGGAAAATTGGATACTTACTATGTCTACAATATTTACAATCAGCTGGCGTTTGTAATTTCTCCGAAAGCCGAACAGCAGATTGCCGCAAACAATAATGTCATCACTTCACAGATTTTAAATGAATTGTGCTATCAGTATGTGTATGACAACCGTTTCAGACAGGTAGAGAAAAAACTTCCCGGAAAAGGATGGGAATACATCGTGTATGACCAGCAAAACCGTGTGGTGGCTTCTCAGGATGCCAATATGAAAAACAATACCGAGCAGCCCAACCGATGGTTATTCTCCCGCTATGACAAGTTTGGAAGAGTGGTCTATACAGGGAAATTTACTGGAGGAACAAGGCTTCAAGAGCAAACCAATGCCAATGCAAAAGGTCTGAACAATGAAAACAGAAATACAGCATCATTTACCCTGAACGGGCAACAAATTTTCTATACCAATACAGCCTATCCTACTGCTGCATTTGTTCCTTACACGGTTAATTATTATGATTCTTATACGGCAACCGGTCTTGCTCCTACTTTTTATCCGCTTAATACGGATGTTTTGGAATTTTACATGGTCAACGGATCACAAAGTTTTTCCAGCAACGGGGTAAACAGCATCAGAAGTCTGAAATCTATGCCGACAAGCTCGTTTGTGAAAAATCTGGATGATGACAGCTGGTCTGCTTCACAAATATGGTATGATGCATTACTGAGACCGGTAGGAAGCAGGAGCGTTAATCATTTGGGAGGCTATACCAATACCGAAAAACAGCTTGACTTTTCGGGAGCCGTTTTAAAAGCCAATAGCTATCACAAAAAGACCAATGCAGACCCTTCTGAAATAGTGATAAAAGAAAGGTTTGTGTATGATGACCAGTTTAGAATGAAGCAGCATTACCATCAGGTAAATGGTAATCCCGAAGAGCTTCTTTCTGATTACACCTATAATGATCTGGGACAGGTTACCACTAAAAAAGTGGGCAATAATCTGCAAAGCATAGACTACACTTACAATATTCGGGGCTGGGTAACCAAAGTAAACAATCCCTCCAATCTCGGAACCGATCTTTTCGGATATGAGCTGAAGTTTGCATCTACCTCCAATGCATCCGTGGCACAGGCAAACTACAACGGAAACATCACTGAAATGATTTGGAAAAATTCGTCAGAAGATGTATTGAAAAAGTACAGTTACCAATATGACACCTACAACAGATTAACCGCAGCATTATATCAGGAGCCCAATTCTA
>NZ_JAOVZV010000025.1 GCF_026460945.1 Chryseobacterium luquanense | reverse complement strand
AAATGAAAATAGAAAACTTATATTGATTTCCCGCTACGCAAAGTCTCCGACTTTGCGCCACAAATACAAATAAGTAAACTCCGAAGTCAGGAGACATCGGAGAGCAACAAAAAAGCACAGACAAAAAATCTGTGCTTCCTATTTTATTAAAAACTAATTATTTCTTCGCTGCCGGTTTTTTTGCAACCGTTTTCTTTGCAGTAGTCGCTTTCTTAGCAGGAGCTTTCTTTGCTGCTGGTTTTTTCTTTTCAGCAAAAGCTTTTGGATCCTGTGCTGTAATCCATTTTTTAACCTCATCGATAGAAACTTCTTTTAAGTCGTCGGCTTCGTATTTGGTATCGTCTTTTTTCTTTGGAATTTTATAAATATTCTTTCCGTGTTTTACGATAGGACCCCATCTTGCATTTTCGATGGAGATTTTTTCAGCTTCCCACTGTTGGATGTAACGGTTGGCTTCTTTCTCTAATTTAGCTTCAACCAATTCGTTGATATCGTTCTGAGAAAGATTTTCGAAATCATATCTTTTCGGAACATTGATGAAAATACTTTGATATTTTATGAAAGGCCCAAATCTACCCGATCCTTTTGTAATAGGTTCTCCTTTATAGTTTGCGATTGGCGCATCTGCCAATTTCTTTTCAGCAATAATTTCTTCAGCACGTTTTTGATCTACAGAAAGAGGATCTTCCCCTTTTGGAATACTGATGTACGTTTCGCCCCATTTCACATAAGGACCAAATCTTCCAACACCAACAGAAACCGTCTGATCTTCAAAATTATTTAATTCAAAAGGTAGCTTAAACAGTTCCAAAGCATCATCCAAATTAATGGTTGCAATGTTTTGTCCTGCCAATAATGATGCGAAAATTGGCTTTTCTTCATCATCCTGTTCTCCAATCTGAATCATCGCACCATATCTTCCGATTCTTGCGTGAACATTTTTACCGGTTTTAGGATCAACTCCTAAAAGTCTTTCTCCATTGGCACGGTCTGCATTTTCTTCTACATCAGCAATTCTCGGATGGAATTTTGAATAGAAATCGGTCATCATTTCTTTCCACTTTTGACCACCGTTAGCAATTTCATCAAAACTTTCTTCAACTCTTGCGGTAAAACCGAAATCTAAAATTTCACTGAAATTATCGGTTAGGAAATCATTGACAACTTCACCAATATCGGTCGGAACGAATTTATTTTTATCGCCCCCGAATTTATCATCAAGGACTTCTTTTTTAATTTTATCTTTTACTAAAGACATCTTCACCACTTCTCTTGTCTGTGGCTCGATTTCTCTTTTATCAACATATTCACGATTCTGAATTGTTTGAATTGTTGGTGCATAAGTTGACGGACGACCAATTCCCAACTCTTCAAGCTTTCTTACCAGACCTGCTTCTGTATATCTTGCGCTTGGTCTTGTGAATTTTTCTGTTGCGGTAATTTTTTTATAGTCTAAAACTTCTCCAACTGTTACTTTCGGCAACAATTTTTCGTTGTTTTCTTCGTCTTCGTCTTCCGTTTTTACAATTCCGTATGCTTTAAGGAAACCGTCGAAAATGATTACTTCACCTTGCGCTTCAAAATGCTGCGGAAGTTTTGAGTTACCAATTTCAATTACTGTTTTCTCAATTTTAGCATTTGCCATCTGAGAAGCCAGTGTTCTTCTGTAAATTAACTGATATAATTTGCTTAACTGAACATCCCCAATCGATTTCACAGAAAAATCTGTCGGACGAATTGCTTCGTGAGCTTCCTGCGCAGAAGATGATTTTGTGGTATAATTTCTCGGAGAAGAATATTCTGCTCCGTATTCTGATGTAATTTGATTTTTAGCACCTTCAATGGCTTCTTGAGAAAGGTTTACCGAGTCGGTTCTCATATAGGTAATAAACCCTTCTTCGTATAATCTCTGGGCAAGACGCATGGTGTTGGTTACGTTGTAACCTAATCTTGAAGAAGCTTCCTGTTGTAATGTAGAGGTGGTAAAAGGTGCAGATGCAGAGCGGCTTCCCGGTTTTGTTTCTACATTTAAAACTTTAAATTCAACAGTTTTTGCTAATTCTAAGAATTTTTCGGCATCTTCTTCTTTCTCAAAATCTTTTTTAAGCTTTGCAGCGATTTCCTGAGAAGTTTTATTTAAGAAAATCCCATCCAGTTTGAAACTTGGTTTTGGTGTAAATGCACGGATTTCTTTTTCTCTCTCTACTACCAATCTTACGGCAACCGACTGCACTCTTCCTGCAGACAATCCCGGTTTTACTTTTTTCCAAAGTACAGGAGACATTTCGAAACCTACGATTCTGTCTAAAACTCTTCTTGCCTGTTGTGCATTAACCAAATTCTGGTCAATATCTCTAGGCGTTTCAATAGCCTTTAAAATTGCATTTTTAGTAATCTCGTGGAATACAATTCTTTTTCTGTTTTCAGGTTTCAGTTTTAATTCTTCTGCCAAATGCCATGCAATTGCTTCACCTTCGCGGTCCTCATCGGAAGCCAGCCAAACCATTTCGGCTTTTTTCACAGAAGCTTTAAGTTCTGTCACCAATTTCTTTTTGTCGGCAGAAACTTCGTAATCGGGGCTGAACGTCTCCAAGTCAATCCCCATTCCTTTTTTAGGTAAATCTCGGATGTGACCGAAACTGGATTTCACTTCAAAATCCTTTCCTAAATACTTCTGAATGGTTTTTGCTTTTGCGGGGGACTCAACGATTACTAAATTTTTCGACATTCCTGAAATTTTTGCAAAAGTAAAGCTTTTTTATTAGATGGGTTTGTTAAATAATTTTATTTAGCAGTTCAAATGGTGCAATTAAGGTTCTGTAGAAGAATCCTTCGAGTGTAAAACCTCTTCCCGACATCTCAACTCTATAGCATAACGAAATGATTATTATGAAGAAAGTAATCCAGAATTTTTGATTTAAAACCAATTTTTCTGAAGCTAAATAAGAATCGCTATCCTTTAATAATAAGGCAAAAAGCACGATAATAAACATCATGTGAATGTACATCCATCTTCCCCAATCGATTGCCAGATAAAATAGTGGTAGTGAGAATAAAAATGCTATAACTAACCAGATAGACAGAATCTTTCGCTCTCTTTGATATTTTAAATAATACCACAGATGAAAAACGCTAATTACAAAGCTGATTATATATAATAAGTATTGACTGAGATGTTCATTAATATAAATTCTCTCATTAATATTCCAAAAGAAAATTCCTTTAGTTAAAACAACTCCACGATTTTTTAATATTTCTAAAGAGTGACCTTCATTAATATCATGACCGAACAATACAATTAAAACAGCAGGAACAAAAACGGCAAGAATATATTTTAAATATCGTTCAAGTTCAAGCTTATGAGTCTTTAGATATAATGCAATGAGAAAATAGGGTACAAAAAAGATCGTGATTTCATGAAAAAACATTGCAACAAAGAGTCCGAGAGAAATTAAATATTCTTTCCGCTTTGAGAGTGAGTTTTTATTTAAATGATAAACGAAATAGGCAAAAAGAAAAAATACGATAAATTCCTTTTTACCAACATAATCAACGCAATTAAAAAGCCCGACAAATCCTATCGAAGACAATAAAAGTGACAGATAGAGAAATGTTGTTTCTTTATATTGAATCAGCTTAAAATAGTAGTAAAAGAAAAGCGAAATTATAATTACCTGAAACGCATAAACCAAATAATGAAGCGGAATTCCCGATAAATCTTGTAAAAGAAAGAAGAAACTTCCGGAAAGTCCGCGTCTTTTGAAACCGCCATCCTGATAATTGATCAACCAATCACCTAAAATATAGCCATCTGAATTTGCATTATGAAAATATGTAAAAACTATTGCAAACAAAGCGGTTGCAACAATAAGAACATAGATAAAAATCTTGATGTTAAAATAAGACAGAACTTTTTTCAACCTTATGTGTTTGTGAGCGTATCAAATAAAAAAGAGAAACAAAACAGCTTTTAAATAATCGACAAACTCAGTTTTTAATTTCTCAAAAATATGAAATTTGTAGGATTCTTGCGCTATTCTGTTTCTCTTTTAAAGTTTAATTATTTTTAAGCTTAAAAGATTTAAAAATTATTTCTTCACAATCTTTACAACTGTTTCGGAATTATTAACTCTTACCAAATAAACTCCCTGAACTAAAGATGAAACATCGGTCTTTGTATTTTCAAATTTACCGGATTTCACCATTTGACCTGAAGCATTATAAATCTGATAATAGTAGTCTTTATTATCCGTCGCTCTTATATATAAAACATCTTTTACAGGATTTGGAAAAAGAACAATTTTATTTTCTTTTGCCTTATCTGCGATTTCATTTTTAGTGAAAACATTTGCAGCTTTTGTAGATCCCGAAGGAGTCACAGGAATTGCGGGAATCGGACCTTCTTCATCTCCGTTTTGATTCGTTTTAACCTTCACACAACGGCAATTCATCCCAAAGTAAGGATCATTATTATCATGGAAAGCAATAAATTGATTGGCTGTAGAAGCTGCATTAAATAAAATATTAATTGGTCTTCCAATATAATTTGAATTTAAAGCCCCGGTCCAAACTCCCGGAAATTGGAAATTATTCACATTAAAAGTTCCGACAGAAGTTTGGTTAGCCGTAACACTTCTGAAACCACGTGATCCGGAATTAGGATAATTTCCTACAGGATAACTTGAATCGTTAAAGGTATATCCGATTGTCGTCGTTGTTGTATTTCTCACTCTTACACCGGCATATTCATTAATTAAATTATAGCTTGTTGCTACATTCTTATCTTTTTTATACCAAGGTGAAATTCCAAAATCTCTGTTGGTAATAATTGCTACTCCCGTGAGATCAGGAATCCTCCAACCTTCCGGACAAGGATCGAAAGCTGATTTTTCACCACCTCTTCCCCATCTTTCAGGTGCGACATTTGGTTCGTTTAATAACCAATCTGTTCCGTTTGTGTAATTCGGAACTGCAGAATTGTAAGGCGCAAACGAACTTGGAATCATATAAACCAATGGGTTTTCAACCGAATATGATAAAACTTTTGCTACTTTCTCATAAACTTTATCTGTTGCTAAAACATTTGCATTAGAAGAATTAGTGTAAGTATCATAAGGAACAATATATTCTCCAGATAAATTATTATAAGTTGCAGGAGTAAGCGTTGTGTAAGCTACTGCTCCATTCGCATTTACATTTCCTAAAAAAACATTGTAAGAAGCTCGAGTATCTGCATATTGAAACGAAGGAATAGGATCTTTTCTTCCCCATTGATATTGTAATCCTGTAGAAGCTCTGATTTTAGCATATTCATCAACAGTCGGAGTTAAAGGATTAGCTACAATTGGAAAAGCATCTGTTGCCCCAAGATTTCTATCCATAAATTCTGTTTTAAGAACATCGCCTTTTGGAACATAATTTATATAATTAGTTGCATTTGCATTGGGCATTTCTGTGGTATAATTGTAAGATTCAATCGGAGTGTCGGTCACCCAAATATGCCATGACCAATACACCGGATTATCAATACTTCCGTTATGCAATGTAACGACAGCATTACCGCTTTGATTGGGGTTTAGATTTAAAACAATTTTAGAATTTACCAAATCTGCAGTTGATCCAGGTGAAGGATTTGCTATGGTTACAGTGTTAATTAAGCCCGTATTTGTTGACCATAAAACGTTTGCTTTTAAATCATTAAAATTTGAAGCATTTAAAATATCAGGGTTATTCAGCAATTGACTTTGAACTGAAAAAGCTTTACTTACAGGAATTTCCAAGCTTGTAGCAGTTGTACTTTTTACAATTTGATATGTATTTGGATTATTCAAACCTTCTGTATACTCATCTGTTTCAGAAAAATATTCAGTTGGAAAATCATAATTATTAAGAATATTTAAAGGATCTTTAATACATCTGCAAGCATTTGCATCTGAAGTCTTAGAAGTCGACAACGGCAAATACCAATATCTTCCTTTAATTGTCGGAAATGCAGAACTTGGCGTATCATTTTGATATTTATCCGGAATCATATATAAAAGTCTGGCTCCAACAGCAGGAGTTGTATCATAAAAGCGGGTCATTGTTGCTGTCCACAAACCTACCTGATGTTGATCCGTATATTGTCCGGCTTGAGAATTAATAGCAAGTTGACCTGTTCCCGGGAAAGTTCCCATATTATTCCCGCCCACATTAGATAAATCGAAACCTACATTAGGATAAACTTTAAACCCTGTCATAAATGCAGGAACATTCGTGTCATTAGGTTTAACTATATGATATCCGCTTGATTCAAAAGCTGTTTTCCCAATATTCGTTCGTACTCCAAAAGGTGAAAAATCTACCCTAATATTATCTACATAAGATCCCGAAGCCTGATTTGCCACCAACATGGAAGGAATTCTCCATCCGTTCGGACATGGGTCAAAAGATGATTTATCTTTATAGGGAGCCGTACTTGCATCACTGCTGTAATCTGTATTTAATCTTCCACGGGAATTATCTGACCATAAATTCAGTTCTGTAAGCCTACTATCAATTAAAGAAACGGTTTTTCCAAACCAGTTAACCATTAGATTGGCATTATTGTTATAATAGGCAGGTCCGGAATTGTCATCTTTATTAACATAAATAAGACTTAACGGATTTTTTACTGAAAGCTTAATATTATTATCAACTGTTGCACCAGAAAGCGGTACAAATTGTCTTAAATTATCGAAATTCTGAGCATTCGTGAAATTTTTTGCACCTCTATGACGAATTCTTCCGATAGATCCGGAAACCTCATAAAAATCATTTCCTTTATATGCTAATGGCGGAATAGGATCTTTTCTTCCCCATTGGTAAAGAAGTCCTCCGCTTTTATTCCAATCGTTGGCGGTATTTGAATTACTTAAAGCGCCTAAATTCCGATCCATCCATTTCCACTCTACATCTGGAATTATTTCTATTGTTCCGTCGCTTTTTTCTCTTTTTACACCGGCAAAACTTTTATAAGTAGACCCGTTGGTTGGATCATCGGTTACCCAAATATGCCATGACCAAAAAATCTCTCCGTTAACTCTAAAAACGATAACCGCATTTCCCTCTTTGCTTTTGTTAATCGGTACTTTTATTTTGGCACTTTCTCCTGAATTAACAATTTCCAAAGCATAATTTAGCCCCGATTTTATCAATCCATGATTATCTTCCCAAAGAACATCGGCCGTGATAGTACCGCTTGGAATACTAGAATAGCCTAAAAACTTATAGCCACTCCACATAGCATAAGCTTTTTTTACAGGAATATAAATCCCATCACTTGCTTGTGAAGGTTCAAAAATATAGCTATTCGGCGCCTTCATCCAATCTTTTACAGCGACTCTTTCTGCATTCCCATTACTTTTATCAGGGAATTTATCACCTAAAGTGTCTGTTTTTATTTTCAATGCTGAAAATTCAGCTTTAGACACATTAAATTTTGATTCTAAAACATTTTTAGAATAAGCATCAGCAGAAAATAAACAGAACAGCGCTGCAATACTAAAAAAGTATTTTTTATTCATATTGTAAGTTGATTTTGTGATTTATAAACAACATTCCCACAAACACAACAAAACATCAAAAACACCAATGAAATAAAAATCATAAATCAGTTATCTTGACAAATGCGTAAAAATATTCAAATATGTGTGAGAATTCCGTTTAAATTATTTTCGGAAGCAAAAATACAATATTTGACACATAAAATGTATGCGTCTTAATTAATTTTCATTAATGATTAATAAAATTTAAATAATAGGAAAAAAAATAAGTGTTTAAAGACCTTTTAGAAACGTATTCTTTATGGAAGTAGAAAATTTTTGTAAGATTCTGCTGTAAATCTTCCATTTACAATATTTCTAAAGCTTGAAAATACAATGAAATTAAAAAAGAAAAGTACAATAATGAAAGTATGAATTAATCTTTTTGTTCCATAGGAGACCACATACATGGCATTAGGAATGATAATGTATGAAAAACCAATAAAGGCACCGGCTAATCTTGATGAGAAAACCGGATTATTCCTAAAAATAAAATAAAAACAAATTCCTATTACTGCATAATTCCGATGATACTCATAATATGGATATTTTTCTTTCATTGGCGTATCAAAATAGAAAAGGAAAAAAGTGAGAATTGCCATCATTGCTTCAGGAATACCAAAACCTCCATTCAATCGCTGAGCCGACTCGTCTACATAACCATTAAATCCTTCTACAAGCATATTATCACCCGCAATACCATCCATAAAAGTACCTAAAACACGGTAAACTTCAAAAGGTGAAGCAAATACCGATGCAATAATGAAAAGCAACATCCAAAATTTGTTTATCGGAATTCTTGCAACCCAATACATAGGCAAAAATGCATAACAAACATTATGAATTCCTGCTCCCAGATAAATACAAAGCAGATATAAAATAAGTTTTTCTTCTTTTATAAATTTAATTCCATAATAAACGATAAAGGACCCCAAACATTGCCTAATCTGTCCGCTTTCTCCAATAAAGAAGCCTGGAATAAACATAAACAATAAAAATGTAAAAGGATAAAAGGTGTTATCATCAATATATTCAACTTTTAAAATGATAGTTATCGCCGCTACAACAAGTGTTAGCATATAAAATGGTGCACTGAAAATATTGAGCAAAATTTTATTAATCAAAACGAAAAGCCATTCGAGTTCCATAGGTTGTGGTCCTTCCACATACAAAGCCTTCATAATGATACTTACATAATCTTTCGTATCTGAATAATTGTAAATTCCTACATAACTTCCATAATCGGGACCCACCTGATCTCTCAAACCCGCAAGAATAATAAGATAACCTGCTAAAAACCATAGCCATTTCTTCTCCACCTTTCTTCCATAAACTTCCTGAAAGCTGAAGATAAGCATGAAAACAAGCGCAATAATATAGTATGGGTGTAATAAACTCATTTAAACTGTATGAATATTTTTAAACTGATGAGAAACCACCACAATTCCTGAAAGAATTAATGGTAAAAAAAGTCTAGTTTCCCAAACGAGACCGACTAAAGCAATCATCACCAAATATGGAAGTGAAAAAAATAAATATTTTTTTAAAAATGTTTTTTGAAGAGGCTCTGCAAACCAAAAAACAAAATAAAAACCAGTAATACCAAACAAAAGACCTGCGATATTAAAAGGACTTGTAAGGTTTTTCATAAGATATACGCCCTCAAAAAAAGAAACATTTTGTGGAATCAAAATCTTCAGTGACAAATAAGGCAATACAAACGAAGTAATCAATATTAAAATTTCTTTTAAATGTATAAAATTTCTAACCTTTTTAAAATCAACAAAAAGTGCTGCAAAAAAAGCAATATTCAGACATGAAGTTTCCCTTACAAAAGTAGAAATAATGATTATCACACATAAAAAAATAAAATCAATCTTTCTTCTGTTTTTGAAATATTTAAAAGTAAACCAAACTCCCCAAAGATAAAAAAACACCGCTATTGAATCACAATTGGTCGGAACATATTGTACAATAACAATGAAAAAAATCGCTAACAAATGAAAAATTCTACTGATATATTTACTAGCAAGTGAAGTATTGAAATGGAGAATTTTATTTAAGACAATTGAAGAAAGCACGAAAAACACAGCGTTAATCAGAAAAATACTATGATAAAATAACGTTCCGTTTTTAAGTAAAAAATCTTTTGTTGATGGTAAATAATTATTCACAAAAAATTCAAAGAAATGAAAAACTTCCACCATCAAAAAATTTGGAATAACCCTATAAGCATACACCGAGGTAAACATAAAATCGGGCGGTTTTTCCATTGATTTCAATCCCACATAAGAAGATTCAAAGCCGTAATACGACATGAAAAACAGCAGAAACGGTAAAATTACTACAAACAGAAATCCGGATAATTTTTCATCAAATGTTTTCAACATACAACGTGTTAATCGTTTTTCAGTTCTAAAAATAGAACAAGGGAATTGGGAACTTCTGCAAAAGTATAAGTTTTTTTCATTTTATAATCAATATTTTATTGATTTTCAGACAAAACTTATTACATTATTGTTTTGAACCAATCATTAAAAATTTAAATTTGCAACTTGATTTATTAAGGCAATGCATCGCTTTTTCATACAATTATATTATTTTATTTCTAAAAACCGATTGTTTTCCATCGCAGCAGCTTTGGGAATTCTTGTCATTTGTGGATTTTTTGCCTCCAAAATTAATTTTGAAGAAGACATTAATCAGATTATTCCTAAAAATGACAAATCTGATTTGACGGCAAAAGTTTTGAAACAACTCAATTTTTCAGACAAAATCATCGTCATCATTGAAAAGAAATCGAAAGACGACAATTTTCAACTTTCAGAAACTGCAGATACTTTTTTAAATAAAATTGAACCTTTAAAAAAATATATAGGTTCGGTTCAGGGAAAAGTAAATGACAATGAAATCTCTGAGACTTTTGATTTTGTCAATCAAAATTTGCCTTTGTTTCTGGATGAAAACGATTACAAAGAAATCGAAAGAAAACTCAATGAAGACAGTATTGCAAAGCAGGTTGAGAACAATTATGTCTCGCTAGTTTCTCCGACAAGTTTGGTAACGAAAGAATTCATCAAAAAAGACCCGCTTGGAATTACTTTTTTAGGAATCAAAAAACTGAATGCTTTAAATATCAGTAAAGATTTCAAACTCGAAGACAATTACATCGTCACCAAAGACGGAAAAAACCTTTTGCTTTTTATCGATCCAAAAAATAAAAGCAACGATACCAAAAACAATGAAGTTTTTGTGAATCAGCTAAATCAAATTAAAGACGAGATCAATAAATCGTTCAAAGGAAAAACAGAAATCAGTTATTTCGGTTCGCCGGTAATTGCGGTTGCGAATGCACAACAGATCAAGAAAGACATTCAGAATACAGTCATTATTTCGATGACAGTCTTGTTGATTTTGCTGATTTATTATTTCAGGAATTTTTTTACGCCACTCATCGTTTTTTTACCGACAGTTTTCGCCGTGTTCATTTCACTGATGATTTTGTATTTTATTAAAGATAAAATTTCAGCAATTTCATTAAGTGTTGGAGCTATTTTAATTGGAATTACAATTGATTATGCGCTCCATATTTTGACGCATTACAAACATAATAACAATATTGAAGAGCTTTACAAGGAAATCACACAACCGATTATTTTGAGTAGCGCAACGACTGCTGTTTCATTTCTATGTCTGGTTTTCGTTCGTTCTGAAGCTTTGAAAGATCTCGGGCTTTTTGCAGCAATTACTGTTTTCCTTTCTTCGTTTGCAGCTTTGATTATTGTTCCGCAATTGTATCATCCGAAAGAAAAGTCGGGAAAAGTAAGCACTAATTTCATCGATAAGATTGGTAATTATCCCTACGAAAAGAACAAACCTTTGATTATTGTCTGTTCAATTATGATTATTGCGTGTCTTTTTGGCTTTCGCCACGTTGGTTTTAATGAAGATATCGGTGACTTAAATTACATTCCGAAAGATTTAAAAATCAGTGAAGCCAAGCTTGAAAAGTTATCAGACATCACTTCGAAATCCATTTATACAATTTCTTATGGAAATTCGGAAAATGAAGCTTTAGAAAGGAACTCACAACTGAGCCAGTTTTTAGAAAAAGAAAAAAAAGAAGGTGAAATTTTAAGCTACAATTCAATTGGTAATGTTGTTTTATCTAATGAAGACCAACAAAAAAAGGTTGAAAAATGGAATCTGTTTTGGAATCAGAACAGAAAAAATCAAACAATTTCTGAATTGGTTCAAAATGGAAATAAATTTGGTTTTAATTCTTCTGCATTTGATCAGTTTAATGAAAATTTAAATAAAACTTACTCCACTTTAAGCTTAAGAGAATACGAAAAAATAAAAGCACTACAAATTTCTGAATTTCTGAGCAACGAAAATGGTTTTTATACCGTTTCGAATGTCGTAAAAGTGGATGAAAAGAAAAGAGATGCTTTCATAAAAGATGTTGAAAAAAACCACGAAGCTTTGGCAATCGACCGTCAACAGATGAATGAGAATTTTTTGGGCTTGCTAAAAAATGATTTCAATACGTTGATTAATTATTCTCTTTTAGCAATTGTCTTAACAATTATCGTTTTCTTCAGAAATTTTGAATTGTCGCTTCTCACGATGTTCCCAATTGTTTTAACGGGAGTCGTGACTGCAGGAATTTTATATTTTCTTGGTTTAGAATTAAATATTTTCAGCACCGTTGTCTGTACTTTGGTTTTCGGAGTTGGTGACGATTTCAGTATTTTCCTCACGAAAGCAATGCAAAAAGAACACACAACCGGAAAAAACGAGCTTCCAACATATAGAATTTCGATTATTCTGGCGGTTTTTACAACAATTTTATCCATCGGTTCTTTGATCTTCGCAAAACATCCGGCTTTACATTCTTTAGCTTTGGTCGCTTTGATCGGAATGTTTTCCGTAATTGTGATTACTTCAACTTTGTACCCGTTTTGGTTTAGATTTTTAATCATTAACCGACAGAGAAAAGGTTTATCGCCAATTACCTTAAGGTTATTATTAAATTCGTTCCTGTCTTTTATTTATTATGGTTTGGGCGGATTACTATTTTCTGCAATCGGAAGTATTTTTGTAAAAAGATCGAAAGGAAAAACATTAGATTTCATCAAATTACTTTTAGCAAAGTTCCTGACTTCAGTTTTATATTCAAATCCATTTGTAAAGAAAAAAGTCATCAGAAACCCAGATGAAGATTTTTCTCAACCTGCAGTAATTATCGCAAATCACACTTCATTTCTTGACACTCTGGCTTTAGGAATGGTCAATCACAAAATTATTTATCTTGTGAATGACTGGGTTTATAATTCTCCGGTTTTCGGGAAATTGGTAAAAGCTTTGGGATTCTATCCGGTTTCTCAAGGAATTGAAAACGGAATGGATCAACTGAAAGAAAAAATAGAACAGGGATATTCTTTGGTTGTTTTCCCGGAATCTGAGCGTTCTTATACGAATGACATAAAAAGATTTCATAAAGGTGCATTTTACATTGCCGAACAATTTAATTTAGACATCCTTCCCATATATATTCATGGAAATTCTGAAGTGCAGCCGAAAGGAGATTTTATTATTTATGACGGAAGTATCACAGTGAAAGTTGGCGACAGAATTCATAAAGGAGATTTGAGTTTTGGTAAAGATTATTCTGAAAGAACGAAGAAAATCAACGCTTATTTCAGAGATGAATTTGCAAAACTGAGAATTGATATTGAAGATGAAGACTATTTTAAGAAAAAACTGTTTTTAAGCTTTTTATATAAAGAAAATGAAGTTGTAAAACCTTTAAAAGAAGATTTTAACAAAAACAAATCGGCTTATTTTGAATTGAATAAACACATTCCGAAAGATGCCACGGTTTTTCATATTGCGAATGATTTCGGACAGAAAGATATTTTGCTCACACTTCAGCAAGCCGGAAGAAAAATTTTCAGCTTAATTAATGATGAAGAAAAAAGATTAGTTGCCAAAAACAACTATTTGGTGCAAAGAAGAAAAATTTTCTATATTGAAAATCAGTCTCAAATCAATAAAAAGATAGATGTACTTTTAATTTCTGATAAAAATTTTTATCTTAATGATATCAAAGATTTTCCGGAGATCATTATTTTGCTGAATATTAAAAATCGAACTTTTGAAAACCCAAATTACAAACACTTGTTTAATTCGGAATCAATAAAAATATTTAGGCATAAATAATAAAATTGAATATCTTATTTTTGTAATCCATAAAAAATATTAATGCAAAAAAATATACTCGTACTTTATTATACTCAAACAGGTCAGTTAGAAGATATTGTCAAAAATATCGCACAGCCGTTTGAAGATAAAAAAGACGAATACAAAGTAACTTATTACAACATTCAGCTTAAAAAAGATTTTCCTTTTCCGTGGCCGAGTGATGTTTTTTTCAACACATTTCCGGAATCTTATTTACAGATCCCCAGTGAAATTCTTCCACCACCGGAAGAAGTGCTCAACACTAAATTTGACTTAGTACTTTTCGGTTATCAGGTTTGGTATTTAACGCCATCAATCCCAATTATTTCTTTCTTGAAAAGCGGCTTTGCAGCTGACATTTTAAAAAACACGCCAGTTGTAACCATTTCTGCAACAAGAAATATGTGGATGCTTTCACAGGAAAAACTGAAAGTTTACTTAAAGAATTTCGACGCTAAACTGGTCGGAAATATCGCATTAGTGGACAGAAGAGACAATTACACAAGTGTTTTGACGATTCTTCGATGGATGACAACCGGACAAAAAGAAAAATCAGGAATTCTTCCTGCTGCCGGAGTTTCGGATGAAGAAATCAACGGAGCCGGAAAATATGGTAAAATTATTGAAAGACATTTTGAAAACAATGATTTAGTCAATCTTCAATCTGAGTTGGTAAAAAACGGAGCCGTAGAAATAAGAGCCTTTTTAGTACGAGTAGAGAAAGTAGGCAACAAAATCTTTACTATTTGGTCTAACCTGATCATCAATAAAAAAGAAAAACGACCTTTGCTGATAAAATTCTTTAAGGTATATTTGATGGCAGCAATTTGGATCATTTCACCAATTGTGTTGATTTTTCATATCTTGCTTGCTCCAATTTTATGGACAAAAAGACAAAAACAGAAAAAATATTTACAAGGAATTAATTTAAAATAGAAATGTACGACGTATTTATAACAAAAGCTTCAACATACTTGCCGAATGAACCGGTTTCTAATGACGAAATGGAAACGTATCTTGGCTATATAAATGACAAACCGTCAAAAGCAAAAGCACTGATTCTAAGAAATAATAAAATTAAAACCAGATATTACGCTTTAGATAAAAACGGAAAACCCACGCACACCAATGCGCAGATTACTGCAAAAGCAATTGAAGGTCTTTTTGACGAAAATTTCAAAAAAGAAGACATGGAACTGCTTTCGTGCGGAACAACTTCTGCAGACCAGATTCAGCCTTCTCATGCATCGATGGTGCATGGTGAGCTTAACATTGGAAAGTCTGTTGAAATCAATACCTCAACCGGACTTTGTAATTCGGGAATGAATGCTTTAAATTATGGTTTTTTAAATATTAAAGCCGGAATTAAAGACAATGCAGTCTGTGTTGGTTCTGAAAGGATGTCTGCATGGATGACTGCCGATAAATTTAATCATGAAGCTGAAAACTTAAAACTTCTTGAAGAAAGACCAATCGTAGCTTTCAAAAGAGAGTTTTTGAGATGGATGCTTTCTGACGGAGCCGGAGCTTTTCTGTTGGAAAATAAACCGAGAGAAAACGAAACTTCTTTAAAAATAGAATGGATTGATTTCTATTCTTATGCTCACGAAATTGAAGCGTGCATGTATTCCGGTTGTGAAAAACAGGAAGACGGAAGCCTGAAATCTTGGGCAGAATATCCTGCTGAAGAATGGCTAAACCAATCAATTTTTGCTTTAAAACAAGATACTAAACTTTTAGACCAATACATTTTGGTAAAAGGTGCAGAAAGTTTGAGAGCTTCTTTCACCAAACACGACCTTGATCCTGATTCTATCGACCATGTTTTGGCACATATTTCTTCTGGTTACTTTAAAGAAGGTTTAAAAGAGGAATTTGCTAAAGTAGGCTTAGATTTCCCTTGGGAAAAATGGTTCTACAACCTTTCGGAAGTTGGAAATATCGGAGCGGGTTCAATCTTTATTGCAGTTGAACAATTGTTGAATTCTGGCAAACTTAAGAAAGGAGAAAGAATCATGCTTTGCGTTCCTGAAAGTGGAAGATTTGCTTATTCTTGTGCATTATTAACCGTTTGCTAATGGAAATTTCTTTACCGACATCAGACAAAAATTTTGTAGAAAGTCTTATTCCGCAAAAATTTCCTTTTGTCATGGTGAGCGAACTTGCAGAATATAATGAAAGCCAGTTAATCTCTGGTTTTACCATTAAAGAAGATAATATTTTTGTAAATGACGGAATTTTTCAGGCTTCAGGTTTGATTGAACATCAGGCTCAAAGCGTGGCTCTTCATACAGGTTATAAATTTTATCTTTTAGGAAAAGAAGCTCCTACAGGTTATATTGGTGCCATTAAATCTTTTGAAGCGGAAGATTTGCCGAAAGTAAATGATATTTTAAAAACCGAAGTTTCTATTTTAAATGAAATGATGGGTGTAACTTTAGTAGAAATCATTACTAAATTAAACGATAAAATAATCGCAAAATCGCAGATGAAAACTGTGGTGAAATAGATTTAATTATCGTCAATTCGAGTAAAATTCTGCAAGAATTTGTATCGAGAACTTTAAATTCAAACTTCTCGAAATCTACTCGAATGATGAAATAATATAATAAAATGGAATTAAAAGAAGAAAACCTCATCAACATTCATCATTTCTTACCTCATAGAGAGCCCATGTTGATGGTTGACTACATTTTGGAGTTGACTCCGGAAAAAGTGGTGACTTCTTTTGAAATCAAAGCTGATAACATTTTTGTTCACAACAATCAGTTTGTAGAAGCTGGTTTGATTGAGCATTCTGCGCAAACCTCATCTTCAATTCTTGGGCAGAGTTTTTTTTCAAACACTGAATCAAATACCAAAGTAATTGGGTTTATTACAAACATCAAAAAGATTGAAATTTTCGGTTTGCCTGAAGCTGGAAATAAGATTTTTTCAAAAGCTTCATTAATTTCAAAATACGAAAATATCTGTCAGATTTTCTGTGAAACTTTTTTAGATGAAAAACTGCTGATTCGTACAGAAATCAGTTTGTTTATTCAGGAAATAAAGTAACTGAAAATTTAATTTTAAAGATACAGAAGCCAACTTTTACAGTTGGCTTTTTTTATTGATGAATTTCTCGATATATTTGATGAAAATAAAATTATGAGCGTAAAAGTAAGGTTCTATTCCTACGATGTTGAATTTGAGTTTGAAAGATCTGTAGAATTTCCTGTTGCACCCCAAGTTGGAGACGAAGTAAACCTGATTTCTTTCTTTAAATATCAAACTTCAGAAAGAATTGAATACTATGAAAATATGGAAAATTTGGGTTTATACAACAACGCTTTAGTTATTGAAAGAACTTGGTGCAATGACTTAGAGAAGGGTGAGATTTATCTTTTGGTGCAGTTGAAGTATAAGAGAAAGTAAAATTCAAAAAAAATCATTTATAATTTATTACCGTATTTCTTGCTTGGGCTTTGAAACGAGAAAAGAATTAATATGAAGTATTCAATTTATTACAAAATATTTTCTTACATCCCACTAATAAATCTATTGGCTTTATTATTACTAATAACTCATTCTTATTTGTTGTATGGAAGAATGCCATCATATTCAAATCCTGACCCGAAAACATTATTTATTACTTATTCAATATTTCAGATAAGTGAAATCATGCTATTTTTCTCATTCTTAATATTACCTAGCTTAGTTCTAATGGTAATTTTCCAAAAAAAACTTAATCGAATACTTCTATTTAAACATATCATAATTTATGGATTGGGTATCCTTTCAACGTTAATAATTTACAGGATTGAAATACTTGATTTGGGAGCATGGATTATAGATTAAATAAAATCACATAATGTAAACACTTCTATTTAAAAATAACCGTGTCAAGATTTAAACCCTTGACACAGTTATGATATTACAAAAATATTAGTTATTGATCTTAAACAAAAAAGTGAGACATTTCTGCCTCACTTCAAACAATTTATATCAATGAAAATTAATATCCGAAGATTTCTTCTAAAGTCACTTCTTTAAAAGTTCCCATTTTATTAATAGATTCCATATTCAGGTTTTCTTTTTTCCCGATGATTGCCGTGTTGTATTGTACAGGCTTAATTTCTGTGTTGTAGAAATTAGTCAATTGAGGTAAAGTCAAATTCTGAATTTCAGCATAAATATCTTTTCTGATATCATAATCAACTCCCAATTTCTTCAATGACATTTGATTGTAGAAAATGTTGGTTCTGTTGATTCTGTTGGATGCAATCTGCTTTAAAGCCGAACCTTTTGAGTTTTCAAACTGAGCAGGAATTTGCGGAAGCTGAATCATCAATTCATCCATCGCATTTACAGCTGAAGGCAATTTATTCGATTGTG
Source organism: Chryseobacterium luquanense (assembly GCF_026460945.1). Classification (GTDB taxonomy): domain Bacteria; phylum Bacteroidota; class Bacteroidia; order Flavobacteriales; family Weeksellaceae; genus Chryseobacterium; species Chryseobacterium luquanense. Next base: position 39,292 of record NZ_JAOVZV010000025.1, on the reverse strand, counting down.
TTCCAATGTAGTTGGTGATGTAGTTGGCGTGACCTTTCTCATTCGCTGTTGCGTAAGAAACGTATGCTGAATACGCCAAAGACTTACTTTCTCTGATTTCCTGGAAAACAATAGATGACAATCCTCTTCCGAAGTATTCATTGAAAACATTAATTTTCCCGAAGTTCGCAAGATTTACATCACTTCCCTTCGCTACTTTCGCCATTTCCATTTGTACCATGTCATAGTTTGCGAAATAAACAGTGCCTCCAGTTTTTGGCTCTGCGTATTCTTTAGCTTTTGCAGGCTGCAACGTTGCGTCTGCAATAAATGGTTTTACTGCTTTCTCAAGGTCTTTTTGACTTTCTCCGTACAAGAAAACTTCGTAAGGATAATTATTTAAAGTCTTGATTTTAGACATTAATTCTGTAACGTTAATATTCTGCAATCTTTCTTTAGAAATAATATCTGTCATTCTGGAGTCTTTCCCGTATTTCGCATAATTGGAAAGTGCCGCCATAATTCTGGTTTTATCCTTTTTAGCAACATCTCTTGATTCAAGAATAGTTTTTACCGTTTGATTGTAAATTTCCTGGTCTGCTTTTACGTTTTTCAACCAGTGATTTAGCAATTCAACTCCTTTTTTCATGTTTCCTTCAAGACCGCTTAATGTAATAAAAGTCTGATCATTTGAAGTTCTGAAGCTGTTTGAAATTCCTAATTTATAGAATTCCTCTTTCAATTGTTCCGGAGTGTATTTATCCGTTCCTAAATATTGTAAAACACTCACTCCTAAAGAAAGTTCTTTGTCGTTATCTGTTCCGAATGGGAAAATATAACTTACCTGAGCAACTTTGTTGTATTTATTGTTGACAAAGCTTACTTTTTTATCTTTAATCTGAGTCGTAGCAATTGCAGTTTTATAATCTACAAACTGAGGTTTAATTTCAGCGGGTTTATTACCTAAAATATCTTTTAAGAAAGGCGACTGTGCTTCTCTGTTAAGTTTAATTGGTGTAATCCCTGGGTTTTGTACACGTACCAATTTATCATTTACTCCTTTTTCTTTGTAAATTACAACGTAATTATTTTTAAAGAATTCGTTAGCAAATTTTACCACATCAGCTTTTGTGATTTTCTCATACTGATTGATTTCATCAAGTTCCTGTTCCCAAGTTCTTTCACCAATATAAGTACTGTAAAGCGTGGTTGCCAAACCGTCTGCAGTTTCCCAGCCTTTCATACGCTGAACTTTCATATCGTTCACAATTGCTTTCAACATCCAATCCGGGAACTGACCTTTTTTAACTAAATCGATCTGAGCTAAAAGCAATTTTTTAGCATCATCAAAACTCTGTCCCTCTTTCGGAGTTACATACATATTGAATGAACCATATGTTTTTAATGCATTTGCATAAGCTCCTGCGCCTAAAGTCGTTTGTTTTTGATTGATATTAAGGTCAATTAAACCTGCATCTCCGCTGTTGCTCAAAATTTCACCTACTACACTTGCCAATCTTGCTTCTTGAGTTCCGTTTGAATCGGTTCTCCAAGCCATTGTCATTCTTGGCGTTGACGGGCTTTTTACAGTTCTTGATACAATGGAAGTCATTGGTTCTTCCGAAACCATTTTCTTCATCGGCAATTCTTTATATTTAAAAGTACCGAAATATTGATCAACTAATTTTATCGTTTTGTCGAAATCTAAATCTCCAACTAAAACTACCGCCATGTTATTGGGAACATAATATGTATCAAAATACTTGTGAATGGCTTCCATTGAAGGGCTTTTCAAATGTTCTGAAGTACCAATTGTCGTTTGCTGACCGTTTGGATGTTTTGGGAAAAGCGCATCCATTAATGCATAATTTACCAAACGTCCGTCATTATCCTGCGCTCTGTTGAATTCTTCATAAACTGCTTCCAATTCTGTATGGAAAAGTCTTAAAACCAATTCAGAAAAACGCTCTTTTTCAACTTTAAGCCATTTTTCAAGCTCGTTTGAAGGAATATTATTTTTGTAAACCGTTTCGTCTAACCAAGTGTGAGCGTTGGTTCCTGTTGCTCCCAAAGAAGAAATTGCTTTATCGTATTCGTTTGCAATTGCATATTTTGAAGCTTCCTGAGAAACCTCATCGATTTTTTTATACAATGCTTTTTTCTTCTCAGGATCTTTTTCTGCTTTGTGCTGTTCATAAAGATCAGAAATTTGTTTTAAAAGAGCTTTTTCTTTAGCCCAATCCTGAGTTCCTAAGTGTGAAGTTCCTTTGAAAACCATGTGCTCCAAGTAATGAGCAAGACCCGTATTGTCACTCGGATCGTTATTAGAACCAGTTCTTACCGGAATATAAGTCTGAATTCTTGGTGCATCATCGTTTTTAGCAAGATAAACCTTCAAACCATTTTTCAGGGTATAAACTCTTACACCAGCCTGATCATTTTTCACAGTCTCGAAGCTGTATCCTTGAGCATCGGTCTGTTTCTGTGTCTCAAATTTCTGCGCCATTGCAATGATTGTGCAAAAAAGCGAAACTGAAATAAAAAATTTCTTCATATGAATTGATTATTTTAAAATAAGTCTTTATAAATTTAACTTTGTTACAAATCAAATTACACAATAAAGTAAGCTCACTTCCGTTTGATATATAAATTAAAAATCAAAACAATGAAAAGAAAACTTTCAAACATCTTTATAGTATCTGCAATTCTTACAACAATCGGATTTCTAATGGACGGAGATATCAAAGAACCAAGCATGGTAATGCGATTCACAGAATACTTTGCGATGATGAGCATTTTATTTTTAGTAATATCAACACTCTATTTCACAACAAATTCTGTAAATAAAAAACTTCAGAAAATACGAAGTTAAATTTTTTGAAAATTATTTATAAACAAGCGCAGAGATTTACTTTGCGCTTGTTTATTTCAACAAATTTTCAAGTTTAAATTTAAGATAACAAAAAAAATTACCTAATCCTATGTCCTGTATTTTTATTATTTTAGCCAATTGATTTAAAAAGATAATTAACAGAATTTCTTCGAGTGAAAAAGCAAGATCTTCCACAGGACGAAAGTAATTTACAATCAGCAAATATGACCGAAGTGTTGTATGTAACTGATGAAAATGACAATTACACCACAGCAAACAGTATTGGTTGGGATGCTAAAAAAGCAGCTCTCGAAGAATCGATGGAGCTTATCAATGAGCGTATTGAAGAAGCCAAACAAAATGTGGCCAACAATATCGTGAGCCCGATCATCTACTTTATGGAACTCAATAAAATGGATTTGCAGGTTCTTGCAGCATACGTCGGAAAGTGGCAATGGACAGTCAAAAGACACGCAAAACCGAATATATTTAAAAAACTCAGCGAATCTACTTTGAAAAAATACGCCGACACATTCGGAATCTCGGTAGATGAACTGAAAAATTTTAACGGACTATAGAAACCTTCAAGGTTTTGAAAACCTTGAAGGTTTGATAAACTCAAACCATTAATGAAAATAAATTTTGAACACCATCAGACAGCGCATTGCGAAAACGGTGTTGCTTCCAATCTACTTCTAAATAAAGGTTTAAAACTAAGCGAACCAATGATTTTCGGAATCGGTTCCGGATTGTTTTTCGTCTATCTACCCTTCTTAAAAGTGAATTTTGCGCCAGGTTTCAGTTATCGTCCGATGCCAGGTTCGATTTTCACCAAAGCGGCTAAACGATTGGGAATTAAAATCAAAAGACAAAAATTCTCAAATCCTAACGAAGCTCAAAAGGCATTGGAGAAAAATTTAGAACAAAATATCCCGACAGGTTTACAGGTTGGTGTTTTCAACTTGACTTATTTTCCTGAAGAATATAAATTTCACTTCAACGCCCACAATCTCGTAGTTTACGGAAAAGAAGACGGAAAATTCCTCATCAGCGACCCTGTAATGGATTTTGCTACAACTTTAACGGAAGCAGAACTCGAAAAAGTTCGTTACGCAAAAGGTGCACTTGCTCCGAAAGGTCATATGTATTTCCCTACACACATTCCTGAGAATGTTCATCTGGAAGAAGCTATCAAAAAAGGAATTAAAGACACCTGCAAAAATATGTTGGCTCCCGTTCCATTAATTGGTGTAAAAGCAATGCGTTGGGTGGCGAAAAGCATCCCGAAATGGGCTGAGAAAAAAGGCACGAAAGTGACCAATCATTATCTCGGACAGTTGATTAGAATGCAGGAGGAAATCGGTACCGGCGGTGGCGGATTCAGGTTTATTTACGGAGCTTTTTTACAGGAAGCCTCAGTGATTCTTAAAAATGATGAATTGAAAGAATTATCTAAAGAAATTACCGCAATCGGCGACCTATGGAGAGATTTTGCCGTAGATATTGCAAGAGTTTATAAAAACAGAAATTCGAAAAGTGATATCTATAATCAGCTTTCAAAATCGATGTTGCATATTGCAGATTTGGAGGAAGCTTTTTATAAGAAATTGAGAAAAGCGATATAGTTTGGAGAATATCATCGAAATAAAAAACCTCTACAAGAAATACAAAAACTCGGAAGATTTTTCGGTTAATGATATTTCTTTGAACATCGATAAAAACGAAATCTACGGAATTCTCGGTCCCAACGGGGCAGGGAAAACGACGTTAATTTCTATGCTTTCAGGTTTGATTAAACCAACCTCAGGAAGTTTTACCATCAACGGTTTGTCGCCTAAAAAAGACAATTCGAAAATCAAGCAAATCATTGGTGTAGTTCCGCAGGAATATGCGCTCTACCCGACTTTGACGGCGAAAGAAAACCTGTTGTTTTTCGGAAGTCTGTATGGTTTGAAGAACGGTTATCTTCACAAAGCCATCGACGAAGCTTTAGAATTAATGGGCTTAACGAAATTTGCCAATAAAAAAGTCGACCAGTTTTCAGGCGGAATGAAACGACGTTGCAATCTGATTGCAGGAACGCTTCACAACCCAAAAGTTCTGTTTCTGGACGAGCCGACTGTTGGCGTTGATGTTCAATCCAAAAAAGCGATTATCGATTATCTTTTAGATTTAAATAAAAAAGGAACGTGCATTATTTACACCTCGCATCACTTATCTGAAGCCGAGGAATTCTGTACAAAAATCGCCATCATCGACCACGGCAAAATCCACGCGACTGGAACTCCTGAAGAATTGGTGGAAAGAGTTACCAATGCGGAAAACCTGGAGGATGTTTTCATTTCATTAACCGGAAAAGAATTGAGAGATGTTGTATAAATTGTGGAGAAGTTTCATCAAGGAAATTCAGTTATTGAAGAGAGATTCGGGCGGAATTGTGATTATTTTCCTGATGCCGTTGCTGTTGATTATTACCATCACTTTAATTCAGGATTCGACATTCAAAAATCTGGAAGGTTCAAAAATCCCGATTATTTTTATTGATAACGATAAATCTGAAGTTTCCAAAGTCATCAAAAAAGAACTGGAAACCAGCAAAACATTTGAACTCGTCACAGATTACAACGAAAAATCAGCTGAAAAAGCTGTTTTCACGGGAGATTATCAGATGGCCATCGTCATTCCAAAAAATCTGACAAAAGATTTAAATTCAAATATCGATTCTAAAGTTCAGACTGTTGTAAGTTCGTTTGGCCTGGAAACCGATTCTACTTCGACAAAAGCTGTAGCTTCAAAGGCAAAAGACATTCATCTCTATTTCGACCCCGCCACCAACGCAGGTTTCAAAAATTCTGTGATGAATGCCATCAACAAAATGGTTTTCGAAATTGAGAATAAAAAAATCTACAAAGCCTTCCAGGACCAACTCGGAACAACGGAAGACCTTGAAAATAAAAGTTTGATTACCTTCAAAGAAATCACACCAAACAAAGGCAACGAAGAAGTAATGCCAAATTCCGTGCAACACAATGTTCCTGCGTGGGCGCTGTTTGCGATTTTCTTTATTGTGGTGCCGTTGTCGATTAACTTAGTCAAAGAAAAAAGTCAGGGAACGAGCGTGAGAGTTCGCGTGAGCCCGACGCCGTATTACATTCATATTTTAGGAAAAACATTCACCTATCTCATCATTTGCGTCATCCAGTTTTTGCTGATGGTTGCAGTGGGAATCTGGCTTTTCCCGCTGATGGATTTACCTCAGTTTGATGTTTCAGGAAAAATGTTTCATCTGCTTATTGTGACTCTTTTTGCAGGATTGGCAGCGATTGGATTTGGAGTTTTAATTGGAACCGTTTCAGATACTCAGGAACAATCAGCACCGTTTGGAGCGACTTCGGTTGTAGTTTTGGCGGCGATTGGCGGAATTTGGGTTCCGGTTTTCCTAATGCCAGAATTTATGCAGAAAATTGCGCAGTTTTCCCCGATGAACTGGGGACTGAATGCATATTATGATATTATTTTAAGAAACAGCGGCATTGGCGATATTGCCAAGGAACTGATTTTCTTATTTTTATTTTATATTGCGATGGTCAGCATTTCTTTATTGTATGAGAGGAAACAAAATAGTGTTTGATTCAACACTGTAAAGATTTAACTTAAAGAATTTGAAGATTAACATAGAACATCAGGGCTAGGGATTTCGTGGGAAATTCACGTTTTGTCAAGTCTATCAAGAGTCAAAACTTTGTCAAAGTTGAAAGCAGAATAAAATGAATGAACCAACAGAAATATTTGGTTTATAGTTTGTCCGATAAACAATATAAACAACCAGAATAACTCAATGTTTACAAGATAAATTAACAGTTCGCTCCTCTGGAGCTATGTTTTTGCGATTTCCTTTTTTCTACGAACAGTAAGTCCTGATGGGACTTTGCAAAGCTTCGTTAGAAGCGAACTGTTAATAGCAAATAGATATTGATAGAAGTAAAGCTCTAGAAGAGCGACCTGATAATCTTATTTTAATTTTATCAGACAAAAATATATTTGATTATAATTTGTATCCCTTGTGAAAACCTTTGTGCCCATTGTGGTTAAAAACTAAACAAAATGCAGTCTAAAAATTTAATTTGTACCGAAGAAGTACGCGTACGTTTCAACGAGACAGACCCGCTGGGAATCGTCTGGCACGGGCATTACATCGTGTATTTTGAAGACGGAAGAGAAGCTTTCGGAAGACAGCACGGTTTGACTTATCTCGACATTCAGAAAGCAGGATTTGTAACGCCAATTGTAAAAAGTACGTGCGAACATTTTCTCCCTTTGAAATACGGGGAAACATTCAACATTGTAACCACTTTCGTGAATTCTGTTTCGGCAAAGCTGATTTATAAATACGAGATTTTCAATCAACACAATCAACTGGTTTGCAGTGGCGAAACTGTTCAGGTTTTTTTAGATTCTGAAAATAATTTATGCTTATACAATCCTGAGTTTTTTCAGAATTGGAAAGATAAAATGGGATTATAGTTTGCTTTTGGCGATTTGCTGTTAGCTTTTGGCTTTTCAAAAAAGATTCAAAAATTTTAGTAATTAATGAACAAAGAAATTTACATTACAGATTATAACTGCGTCACGCCTTTAGGTTTTGATGTGGAAGCAAACTGGAACGCACTTTTGGAAGGAAAATCTGGCGTGGCTTTGCATAAAATTATCGACAATCACGAAGCTTTCTTTGTTTCTAAAATTGATTCTGAGAAATTGGAAGAGGAATTTAATAAACACTTCAACACTCATAATTTCACAAGACTTGAAAAAATGTTTTTGTTGAGTCTGAAACCTTTGGTGGACAGACATTCGATTTCAGAGGAAACTGCTTTTATTCTTTCAACAACAAAAGGAAATATAAGTTTATTAAAAAACGAAAGTACTTTACCGGAAGGAGTTTTCCTTTCCAGTTTAGCTCAAAAAATTGCTGATTTTTTCGGGTTTAAAAATAAACCGATTGTCGTTTCTAATGCCTGTGTTTCGGGTGTAATGGCAATTGCTGTCGCAAAAAATATAATTCAGGCAGGAAAATATACAGATGCTTTTGTGGTTGCCGGAGACGAGATTTCTGAATTTGTAATTTCAGGTTTTAATTCTTTTCAGGCGATTGGAAGCGAACCTTGCAAACCTTACGACAAAAATCGTAATGGAATTAATTTGGGCGAAGCGACCGCTGTGGTTTTCATAACGTCTGCATTATATCAGAACGAAAAATTTAAGTTTAAAGTTTTAGGCGACTCAGCCATTAATGACGCCAATCATATTTCCGGACCATCAAGAACCGGCGACGGATTGTTTGCCAGCGTTCAGAATGCAATGAAAGAAGCGAAAGTTTCAGCAGAACAAATCGATTTTATTTCCGCCCACGGAACGGCAACGCTTTACAACGACGAAATGGAAGCCATCGCATTCAACCGAATGAATTTGCAAAATGTTCCACTTAACAGTATGAAAGGCTATTACGGACATTGCTTAGGAGCTTCAGGTTTATTGGAAAGTATTATTTCAATGGAATCTGCTTTGAAAAACACTTTAATTCCGTCTAAAAACTTCGAAGAACTGGGTGTCTCTCTGGATTTGAATATTATTAAAGAAAATAAATCGGCAGAAATTAAATACATTTTGAAAACGGCTTCAGGTTTTGGTGGTTGTAATGCGGCCATTGTTTTAGAGAAAGCGTAAGAAAATTTTTGTAATTTTGATAGAATTAAAGTTTAAAAAATGGAATCTACTTTAGAAATCAGAAAAAGAATTCACGATTACATTGATGATGCAGATGAACGTATACTTCGTATTTTCAATGCAATCATTGATGCAGAAGAAGAAGAAGAAGAAGAAGATTACGAATTAGAAGCTACCGATTATCCCGAAGTTCCTGATTATGTGTATGACAGAATTGAGGAAGAACGCAAAAAGTATTTAAATGGTGAGCTAAAAACCTCTTCTTGGGAAGAAGTTAAAGAAAGATTGATGAAGAAATTATGACTTATCACCTTTCCCTATCACCAAATGCTGAAGCTGATTTGCTTGAATCTGCATTATGGTACGAAAGCCGACAAATTGGACTGGGAGAAAAATTCACAAAAAAGGTTGAAGGTTATCTCTTTAGAATTCAAAATAACCCATTGCACTTTCCTCTGAAGAAGGGAAATTTGCGTGAGGCATATATTCAAAAATTCCCTTTTGTTATTATCTATGAAATTGTAGAAAATGAAATTGTGGTTTTCGCTATTTTCAACACTCATCAAAATCCAACAAAAAAGCCTTGAAATTTTGAAAATCCTCAATGAAGAAAACAGACATCTGCACCATAGAAAATTCAAAAATAATCCTCAACGAACAAATTATTTTTGAATCCCAAACCGAAAATTTCTCACATTTCGCTAAAGAAGCTTACAAAAATTTAGAACTGAATTATCCTAAGTTTCATAAAATGGATAATCTCAGCAAACTCGCTTTTCTGGCATCCGAAATGATTCTGAAAAACGATGACCACAGCAAAACCGCTTTGGTTTTCGCCAACAAATCCTCAAGCCTCGACACCGATTTTAAATATCAGGAAAGCATCAATTCCGAGGAAAATTATTTCCCAAGTCCTGCCGTTTTTGTGTACACTTTACCGAACATCTGCGTTGGTGAAATCAGCATTAAACATAAAATGCAGACCGAAAATGCGTTTTTCGTTTTGGATGAATTTGATGAAGAATTTTTGAATTCATACGCGGCACAGATTCTGCAATCAGGGAAAGCTGAAAAAGTCTTGTGTGGCTGGGTCGAACTATATCAGGAAAGTTATAAAGCTTTTGTATATTTGCTAACTACATAATTTAACAATATAACAGTACAACAATGTAACAATACTATTCAGTCCCAATCGGTAAACTGGCACATTGATACATTGGTAAATTTTTGAAAAATGGAAGATTTAAAATTAGAATTAAAAAACAAAATCATAGAAGTTCTTAATCTTGAGGACGTTGCAGTAGAAGAAATCAAAGATACAGACCCACTTTTCGGTGGCGGTCTTGGTTTGGATTCTATCGACGCGCTGGAATTAATCGTGCTTCTTGACAAAGACTACGGAATCAAATTATCTGACCCAAAAAAAGGAAAAGAAATTTTCCAGTCTATCGAAGTGATGGCAAAATATATCGAAGAAAACAGAACAAAATAATTCAATTTAACAATATATCAATCTAGCAATGTAACAATATTGTTACACTGTTAAATTGATACATTGGTACATTATAAAAGGATGAGTCAAAAAATTGCCATTACAGGGATGGGCATCATTTCCTCCATTGGTAACAATGTCGAGGAAAATTTTATTTCGCTTACGACCGGTAAACACGGCATTTCAGACATCGAACTGTTTGAAACACGCCACGCCGGAAGCATTAAAACAGGCGAGATAAAATTGTCTAATGAAGAACTTGTGCAGAAACTTCAGTTGAATGAAGATAACAACGTCACAAGAACCGCTTTATTGGGAATGGTGGCCGCAAAAGAAGCTGTAGAAAGCGCCGGAATTTCGGATATTAATGAATATAAAACCGGACTCATTTCCTCCACCAGCGTGGGCGGAATGGATATCACCGAAAAATATTTCTACACTTACGAAGATTTCCCTGAAAAGCAAAAGTACATTGATGCTCACGATGCCGGAAATTCATCTTTGGCAATTGCAGAATTATTGGGTCTTAAAGGTATGGTTTCTACCATCAGCACAGCCTGTTCATCTGCAGCCAACGCAATTATGATGGGCGCAAAACTCATTAAAAACGGTGTTCTTGACCGTGTGATTGTCGGAGGAACAGATTCACTTTCGAAGTTTACTTTGAATGGTTTTAATACGCTGATGATTTTGACCGATTCTTACAACACGCCTTTCGACAACGACAGAAAAGGTCTGAACTTGGGCGAAGCCGCCGCTTTCCTTGTTTTAGAATCTGATGAAATTGTCAAAAAAGAAAATAAAAAAGTCCTCGCTTATCTTTCCGGTTACGGAAATGCCAACGACGCGCACCACCAAACCGCTTCTTCGGAAAACGGACAAGGCGCTTTTTTAGCAATGGAAAAAGCTTTGAAAGTTTCAGGTTTAAATAAAGAAAACATCGATTACATCAATGTTCACGGAACGGCGACTCCGAATAATGATTTGTCTGAAGGTATTGCAATGATTCGGATTTTTGGTGAAAATCAGGTTCCGGAATTCAGTTCTACAAAGGCGTTTACCGGACATACTTTGGCGGCAGCAGCAGGAATTGAAGCGGTTTATTCGATTTTGGCGATGCAGAACAATGTGATTTTTCCAAATTTAAATTTCAAAACCAAAATGGAAGAATTTGATTTGACGCCGGTAACCGAACTGAAAGAAAAAAATATCAACCACGTACTTTCCAACTCATTTGGATTTGGCGGAAACTGTTCAACTTTAATTTTTTCTAAATAATGAGTGCAGTTTATATCAACAGTGCCGCTTGTATCTCGGTTCAGGACACTTTAAAACAAAATTTCTTCAACACTTTGAAACCTGAAAATTCAGTTCAGATTTTAAATGCCATCGAGCCGAATTATAAAGAATTCATCCCGCCAGCAATGAGCCGGAGAATGTCTAAAACAGTAAAAATGAGTTCCGTAGCTTCTACAAAAGCTCTGCAGGAAGCAGGAATTGAAAAACCGGACGCTATCATCGTCGGAACAGGAATGGGCTGTTCTCAGGATTCTGAAAAGTTTTTGAAAAACGTTTTGGAAAATAATGAAGAATTTCTGACGCCAACTTTTTTCATCCAATCGACACACAATACAGTTTCCGGGCAAATTGCTTTGGGATTGCAATGTCACGGCTATAATTTCACGTACGTCAACAGCTCATCTTCACTGGAATTTTCAATGCTGGATGCGAAACTTCAGATTTTGGATAGTGAGGCAGAAAATGTTCTTGTCGGTTCAACAGATGAACAAACGGACAGAACGATGGAGCTCTACAAATTGAGCAATTCCATTAAAAAAGAAGAAAATCTTCCGGTTGATTATTTGAATTCCACAACGCAAGGTGTGATTTGGGGCGAAGGCTCAAGTTTTTTTGTTTTAGGAAAAGAGAAAACCGAAACTTCTTACGCACAATTAAAAGATATTCAAATTGTAAATTCATTAGACTTAGACGAAACTCAACAATTCATTGAAGATTTTTTAGTTAAAAATAATTTAAAAAGCGAAGAGATTGATGCTGTTATTTTAGGTTTCAGCGGAGATTCAGAATCGGATGTTTATTATAAATATGCATCGGAATTATTTCAAAATTCTTCGTTATTATATTACAAACATTTGAGTGGCGAATTCAATACAGCAAGCGGTTTTTCAACATTTATGGCTTGTCAGATTCTGAAAAATCAAGTGATTCCGGAAGTGATGAAAATTAATGATGTGAAAAAAGAAAGCATTCAAAATATTCTGCTCTACAATCATCTCGGAGGAATTGACCACAGTTTGGTTTTGTTGGAAAGAATTTAATTTATTGAGCGATTTTAATTAATCAGCCTCTTTGTCATTCAGAGCTAAACGAAGTGGAGCGTGGAATCTAAGCAGCTTTAAACGCTGTCGAGATTCCTACGGAATGACAAACATACTGTCTGAAACACTAAGAATCTGAAAATTTTAAACCAGAAATTCAAAAACAATAAAGATGAAACATTATCCATTCATTGTCTTCTATCTTTTCCTGAATGCCGTTGTTTATGCATTTCAGGGAACAATTTGGGTTTACGTCTTTTGCATCATCCTTTTTTCAGCGGTTGTAATTTGGGGTTCGTTTGATATTCAGCTGGGATATTTTGCTAACAGTTTTACTCATAAACGAACAAAAATCAAAGAAGTTGCTTTGACTTTTGATGACGGACCGACAAAATTCACTCCGAAATTTTTAGACATTTTAAAAGAGAATAACATCAAAGCCACCTTTTTCTGCATCGGAAAACAGATTGAAAAATATCCTGAAACTTTCCAAAGAATCACTGCAGAAGGTCATACGGTTGGTAATCACACTTTTTCACATTCCAATAATACAGGCTTTTTATCCACTTCAAAAATGGTTGAGGAAATTGAAAAATGTGATGATGTAATGTTGAAAATTGACAGTTTTAAAACTAATTTGTATCGTCCACCTTTTGGAGTGACCAATCCGAATATTGCAAAAGCAATCAAGAAAACACAGAAAAAAAGTATCGGCTGGAACGTCCGTTCGTTGGACACAATGATTGATGATGAGAAAAAAATCTATAACAGAATTACCAAAAATTTAAAAAAAGGAAGCATTATCCTGCTTCACGACACTTCTGAGAAAACGTACCATGTTTTGGTTGAATTATTGTTATTTTTGGAGCGTGAAAAATATTCAACGTTCACGATTGATTCAATTATTAAATCAGAAAACAATGTTTAAAAATATAGCTTTCTTAGTCCTTTTTCTATTTTCAGGTCTTGTTTTTGCCCAAACTACGGCAATGACGAGTGCCGAATCCAAAGCATTTGTGACAAGAATTTCTGCTGAAACAAAGGAAATTAAAACCTTACAAAGCGATTTTGTTCAGACAAAAAAAATGGATTTTTTAGATAAAAACATTGTCACACAGGGAAAAATGTCTTTAAAATCACCAAATACACTGAGCTGGAAATACACAAAACCTTATCAATACAGCATTATCTTTAAGGAAAACAAAATTTTCATCAACGACCAAGGGAAAAAATCGTCGGTGGATGCGAAGAGTAAAACCTTTGAAAAAATAAATAAACTGATTGTCGGAAGTTCCAACGGAAAAATGTTCAGTGACCCTGAATTCTCTGTGATTTATCTAAAAAATTCAACATCATATATTGCTAAATTTACTCCGAAATCTGCTCAATTGCTAAAATATATAAAGCAAATCGAACTGCATTTCCCTAAAAATCAATCGACAGTTTCGCAGGTGAATATGACTGAGGCTTCGGGAGATACAACAAATATTGTTTTCAAAAACACCAAAATCAATGCGCCGATTCCTGCTTCTGAGTTTTCTTTATAGTTCATTTTTGTTACTGATATTTTCGTGCAAAACGTATCAGCTGACAGATGCAAAACCAATTTCAACTGCAGAAAAATCAGTTGAAAATCTGTATTTTTCTTCGAACGAAGATTATGTCTACAAATGCCAAATGGAAGTCTACGGCAACGACATCAGCGGAATTCTTATCATTAAAAAAATCTCAGAAACCACACACAGAGTTGTAATGACCTCAGATTTTGGCAATAAAATGATTGACTTTGAAATTTCTGAAAACGATTTTAAACTCAACTATGTTCTGGCAGATTTAGATAAAAAAATGGTCATTAATTTTCTGAAAAATGATTTTCAGGAATTATTAAGACAGAAATATGCTATCGCCGAGAGTTTTGTAGATGAAAAATCCAGAATTTTCCGGTCTGCAGCTGGCAAGAAAGATTACTTCCTGTATTTTAACAAAGAAAATGCGCTGCTTCAACAAATAGTTTACACCAAAAAAAGAAAGGAAAAAATCAATTTCACTTTTGTAGCTAAAAAACCTACTTTTGCAGAGACAATTCATCTTGAACACAAAGATTTTAAGATAAATATCAAATTATTTCAAATAACCGAAACTGAATAAAATGCAGACTATACTGACAGACTTTTACACATTGGAAGGCAATGAAAAATCAGAAAACGGAAGTTTCACGGCGAGAATCACGTTGAATCAGAACCACGAAATTTTCAATGGCCACTTCCCTGGAAATCCTGTGACGCCAGGCGTTTGTATGATGCAAATTGTGAAAGAACTCACTGAGGAATTTACAGGAAATAAATTATTCCTGAAATCTGCCTCCAACGTGAAATTCATGGCCATTATCAACCCTTTTGAAACTCCAAATCTGACAATGCAGCTTGACATTAAGGAAATTGAAAACGAGGTAAAGGTGAAAAACACAACAGTTTTTGGCGAGACTATTGCATTAAAAATGTCTGTTAATTATTCTAAGATTTAATATGAAATCGCTTAGGTTTGAAAACATAAATAGTGATAAAAACCCAGCGATTCCTTGTGACCTTTAAAAAACAATCAAAAACTCTACATGAAATTTTTATTTTCATTCATAACAGTATTATTTCTTTTCTTTCAAAACGGTGATTTGGATGCACTGAGAAATGCGTATTCAAAAGCCAATTCTTCAAATGAAGGTGCAAAAAACTTCATCGATTTAGCAGATAAAAATTCATCTTCAGATGCATTAACGAAAGGCTACAAAGCTGCTGCAGAAATCCTGGAAGCTAAGGTGACGACCGAGAAAAACAAAAGAAAATCTTTCGTAAAATCCGGCGCAACAGAATTGGAAAGCGTCATAAAATCTAATCCCAACAACGTCGAACTGAGGTTAATCAGAATGAGCGTTCAGGAAAACATTCCGAAAATTGTGGGATATTCGAAAAACCTGAAAGAAGATAAAGTATTTATTCTCAGCAACTATGCCAAGCAGAATGCTGCGCTGAAAACGTACATCAAAAAATTCGCAATGCAGTCTAAAACAATGACCGCAACGGAAAAAAATTCATTGAAATAAATGACACTTTCTGAAGTACAGAATGCAATTAACGAAAGGAAAATCTGCGTTTTAATTCCTACTTACAACAACGAAAAGACGCTGAAAAGAGTGATTGACGGTGTTTTGGAATACACGCAAAACATCATCGTTGTCAACGACGGTTCTACCGATTCTACTTCAGAAATTCTAAAAACTTATTCTCAATTTACCATCCTCAATTTACCTGAAAATAGAGGGAAAGGAAATGGTTTAAAAATCGGTTTCAGAAAAGCAAAAGAATTAGGTTACCATCATGCCATCACAATTGATTCAGACGGACAGCATTACCCAAACGATATTCCGATTTTTGTAGAAGCTTTATTGAATGAAAATCAGGACGTTTTATTGATTGGAAACCGAAATATGTCACAAGACGGAATTCCCAAGAAAAGCAGTTTTGGAAATCGTTTTTCTAATTTCTGGTTCTGGTTTGAGACAGGAATTAAACTAGAAGACACCCAATCCGGTTACCGTGTATATCCTTTGCATAAAATTCCAAAAAAATATTTTACCCCAAAATTTGAGTTTGAAATTGAAATTATTGTAAGAACCGCCTGGCGCCATATTCCCGTAAAAAATATTCCGATAAAAGTTTTGTATGACCCTGCAGAAAGGGTTTCTCACTTCAGACCTTTCAAAGATTTTACGAGGATCAGTATTCTGAATACGGTGTTGGTCACCATCACTATATTTTATATCATTCCAAGAAATTTTATTCGGAATTTCAGAAAGAAAAGCTTCAAACGTTTCATCAAAGAAGATATTTTAGAAAGTGAAGGCACCAATCGTGTAAAAGCTTTCTCAATCGCTTTAGGCGTATTTGTAGGATTTTTACCTTTCGGAGGTTATCATACCTTGCTTGTTATTTCGTTATCAGTGTTATTTAAACTGAATAAAGTTTTGGCATTTATTGCATCCAATGTAAGTTTACCACCTTTCATTCCATTTATCATCGTTGCTTCATTATTTTTGGGAGCACCTTTCGTTCAAGGTGACAGTGATATTTTTAATCAGGAATGGAATTTTGATTTAGTAAAAAACAATGTTGTTCAATACATCATTGGAAGTATGATTTTAGCAACTACAATGTCTGTGATTTCATGGGTTGCTACATTTTTGTTCTTAAATAAAGTCAGTCCCGATAACAATTAATTTCGTTCAAACAAAAATGCAAAGCCTTTAGACTTTGCATGATTAATTTAGGTATACGATTGAAATCTTATTTTTTAATAATTTTTTGAGAATGTGTTTTTCCGTTTTTATCAGTTAAAATTAATAAATAATTTCCTGAATTTAATTGTTTAACAGAAACCGATTCTCTATCAACTTTTGTTTGTAAAACCATTCTTCCACTCAGTTCATAAACTTTTGCTTCAACCGGAATAAAGTTTTTATTCGATTTAAAATTAATAACATCAAAAACAGGGTTTGGATAAACCGTAAATAAATCCTGAGTATTCTCTACATCTTTGGTTCCTAAAAAAGTTCCTTCTACAACGTGAAGAGTTGTATTTGGTGTCACATTATTAATTGTATCTACCAATCCGGAAGGCCATTTTATCACCACTTTTGTAATTGCTGTTGCCTGGCCAATCCCGAAATGAGTATTAAGTGTATTCATATTTCTGAATCCTACTCCACTTTGCACATCACGAATTTGTTTTCCCCAAGCTCCATAAATTTCAACTCTTGCGCCAATTCCGTTTCTGTTACTTTGAGTTCCTTGTAAGGTTACTTTCAGCCATTTATTTGTATTTCCGGCATTCAGCATAATTGTATTTCCATTCTGAATATCAAGAAAACCATCATTGTTAAGATCACCTACAGGTCTGTTGTTGTAATTTAAATTGTATGGTGTAGCATTTGGAGTGAATTTAAGAGTTCCGTCACCAAACATAATATTATTTCCAGCTCCTAAAATATCTAAAAATCCATCGTTATCGAAATCATAGGCAACATATTCTCGGCTTAAACTATTCGAAGTATCGTAACCAGAACCCACAGAAACATCTGCAAACGTGCCGTCCCCGTTATTTTTCATCACTTTACTATATCCGTTTGCTATAGAATTCATTCCAACAACAGCATCCATCCAACCATCATTATTAAAGTCTCCCCAAGCTGAAGACCACGTCTGAACAGGATTTGCCATATTTGCTGCTGCAGCTACATTTGTGAAAGTTCCATTGCCATTATTTCTATGAAGTTCATCAATATTTCCGCCAGGTCCAGAACCGCCGCCGCTACATTTAGCTATAAATAAATCCATATCACCATCATTATCATAGTCAATCCAAATCGAGCCATAGTTTCCACCGGAAGGGAAATCACCCATTCCGCCTTGATTATGATTCATATTGATTCCATCATTCATATAAAACCTATTAGGAGCATTATCATCACAAACAAAAGCATCTAGCTTTCCATCTTTATTGATATCTACAAAATTTGTACGCTGTGTAAGATAAAACTCAGGTTTCCTTTCTGATGTATAACCTGTTCCAGTTGCATTGGCTTTTACAAAAGCAATTCCACTGCTAGATCCATAAATAAGATCATTGAAACCATTATTATCATAATCTCCAGCTGCAATACTCCAATAAGGAAGAACTACAGTATTAGGAATCGTATAAGACAATTCATTAAAAATACCTGAAAGCTGTTGATACGCAATTACGATATGAGTGTTACTCACAACCGACACAATATCATCTAAATAATCACCGTTCATATCTACCACACAATGATTGTAAGTTCCTGGTGCATTTACATATTGCTGAACAAATGATAAGCGATTTGGTAGAGCAGCAGTTTCTGTAATAGAAAAATTAAACCCAGAACTCGTCCACTTATTATCAAACGTGATATAATATGTAGTTCCCATCGTTGCTGCAAAGGTAACGAGGGAAGCATATCCTGAAAAATCATCATTCGCAGCAACACAGGTTTGAGTTCCGCAATTTCCCATAAAAACAATAATTCTTGTATCAATATTTTGTCCGGCTAAAGATGTTGAAACAGTGATATTACCATTTTGAACTGCTGTATATTTATACCATAAGGCTGCATTTCCAGAAGTACCAAGCGTACAAGCTGTAGAAAGAGGCGCACCTGTAACAGAAGGTGCAGTGTGTGTTCCAAGTGTAAGATTCACTGCAGTAGCACAAGATAATTGAGCAATTCCCCATGTTATACTAAATAATACAACAAAAAAGGATAGTGTTTTTTTCATGGTTATTTTTGTTTGGTTTTATTTTTATGGACAGTTTTGATTCAAAGAATTTACCCATTGTTTTAAAAGTTCTACCCCTTCATCATGCACTACAGTTCTTCCCAATAATGGCATTCTCATACTTTCATCCGTGGAGTTTAGTCTATAATTCATTACAGATTTATTATGATTTCCGGGAGTAATGATTCTTTCCAAAGATTGATCTATTGGTTCATCTGCAATAACACAAACTCCCATATTTGCAAGATTAGTAGTTTTATTAAAGCTCAAACGTATTGCTCTGTAATCACAACGTGCATTTTGCTGATGACAATGTGCACAATTAATATCAACATACGAACGCAATCTAATGTCTAAAGGTTTACTTGTGTCTCTGTAATCTACGGTAGAAACTATATTCGAAGGGTAACTTTGCAAATAGCCTTCATCTACAAGTTTCTGTAATTGGTTTTTTATTCCATTTGGATAGTTATAAGAAACGTTTAGGTTTTGAGGTTTTACACCAATAGGAACTGGTTGATTATCTAATTTATGACAGGCATAACATTCAGATTCTGAAGGAATTCTATAAGCAGTTGTTATCACATCATTATTACTTTTTTTAAATGTGATATTTTTAGAACTTCCACTTGTAAAATCTGTTCCCGTTACCAGATTTGCTTCAGTCTGATCATCATTCCACAAGTATTCAGCAAATATCCAACCGCTGACTTTTTTAATCATCAATCTTGTCTCAATAATTTTCGTGGTATTGTTGGGTTGAACAGTGTTGTAATAAAAGTTTTTAATTAATACCGTTCCGACAGGAAAATTTAAAGATTTATCATCCGAGTCATACGTTGCCATGGTTGATTCGGGCATCCAAATAAATCTCTTTTTCAGAGCGTAATCTGTAAAAAGTGAACTTGCAGGTTCGTAAGGAATCACTTTTTTGGAAGGATTTAGATTTTTTAGATCTCCCGTAAAAAAAGAATACGTTGAAAGTTTAGCATAAGGAACTGCATCAATATTAAAGTTCACAAACGGACTTTCTGCTTCTACAGCCTCAATTTTTTCATCGGTTTTACAGGAAGTAAATAGTAAAAAAGAAGATAAGATTAAAAGATATATTTTCTTCATTAATTCATTAGTTTAGGAAAAACGAATATAAATATTTAAACTCTAAACTCCCAAACAATTTCTCATCAAATAAATAATTTTATCCAAAATAATTCAATCAAACAAACAAATTATAAAATATTATTCAACAAAACAAAGACATAAAGAAGATAAACACAATAACAATTTCACAAAAAAAGCTGTAAAAATAAAACTCTACAACTTTTTCAATCAATTTTGATTGTAAAGGAAGTTTATTTTAAGTACTTATTTACTTTCTTCAATTTTTTTTCAACATTCTCGCGATCCGAAACTGTTGTAATTTCTTTCATTAAAGCTTTTTCAAATTCAATTTTAGCTTTAGAATAATCTTTTTGCTTAAAATAATACTTTCCAGCCTGATAATAAACCAGCCAAAAATCTGGGTTCAACGATTGATAATGAGGAATAAAATCATCCGTAAGAATCACATCATCCGAATCAATTGCATTTTCAACTTCTCCATTCGCAAACTTAAATTCTTCATAATTCCCAAACTCTTTAGAATCTGCAAATGGATCTTTAGCAATATTGAATTCCGTTTTTGCAAAGTCACCATCTTTTAATTTTTTATCAGAGAAAATTTCATTCAGATCATAGCAGACAAACTCTCCCAGCTGATAAGGATTTGATGACACCCAAACCAATCTTTTTTCGGGCGAAAAAATAACGGCGTGATGAGCTAACAATTGATTTATAGCCTTTTCATTTCCATAACCAATACTTTTATCTTTTAAACCTGATTTATCTCTTAAGATAGAAGCTATTTTCTCTGGATTCAGTTTCGGTTTTTCCTGCAAAAGCTCCTGAAGTTTTTCGTATCGGTATTCTGAATGACTTTCGATAATATGCTTTTGATTTTTTTTATCATTTTTATAAGCTTCAGATTGAAAATGATTGGTACAAAAAACTCTGCTTGAATTAGCCGCATTATAAACACCGAAATTCTTAGGTGAAACTTCAATAATTACTGCCTTTTTATCATTTGCACTCCCAACCAAAATCGATTCTGAAACAAAAACCTTCCGTTTTCTTGCAATCGCAATCGCTTCATCAATGTTTTTGGCATATTGCAAAATCTCTCTCGTCACCAAAGAAATCGGTGTTTTTGCCGTTAGTGGAATTTTCGACCTACCGGCATTGATTGTCACCGTAATTCCTTCTTTATTCATTCCGGAAACCACGCCAATCATTCCTGGCCAACTTACCGACATATATGGAATTCCATTTTCGGGTTCTACAAATTCAATAAGTTTATTTTTAGAAAAATCTTCACCCACAGAAAAATCAAAATTTCTACCAATCAACAGATCACCATTTTCTGTATTCTCGTTCCACACCGCAAGAGAAGTACAGCCGACCACCATCAAATCCTGCATTGCGTGACCAATATCGTGCGCTCCGTGCAGATACATTGCTCTTCTGAATTTTGGTGCAATAAAATCATATTTGTCCGATGAATATTGAGATAAGCCATACAATTCAGCCTGAAAATCTTCTCTTACATTCAGATACATCTTACGGTTGTACCATTTCAGGAAACCTCTCAACAATTTTTGCTTAAATTTTGACGGAACAAAACCTTCCACTTTAGAAAAGAAAATTTCTTCCTGCTTTTGCATTAAATTCTGCGTTAAAGCACCATTATTATAGCCTAACTGCAAAGGATTTCCTTTGATGTATAATTCCCAGAGCTGTTGTTTATTTTTAGTTAAATAATTTTGATTAAAACTAAAAGTAGAATCGTTAATCTTCTCAACTTTTGGAATTTCCAGCGTATATTGGTTAACTTCCGGAATGTGTTTAACAGACTTTCTTGTCCCACACGAAATAAGATTTAAAACCAGATAAAGAAAAAATAAAGATTTACTTTTCATTGGCTTGATTTAAAATTTTTGATAAACGCTCATCGATTAATTGTTTCCCTAAGATTTCAGCACAGGTATTAAAAGCTCCGATTGTACAGCCTAAAATTCCGTGCATGTTGACGGATTGACCTGTGAGGAAAAGGTTTTCAATCTTCGTGCGTGGAGAAACCATCGTTTTTAAAGGATTTTCTGAACTTTTGACGTAGCCATACATATTTCCTTCAAAACTTCCGATATAATCACGATAAGATAGTGGAGAAGATGTATAAATATTTTTAATTGAGTCTCTTAAATTCAGAATCTTCTTTTCTAAAGCATCAATCATTTTTTCTGCTTTTTCCAGCTTGAATTTTTCGTATTGCTTTCCTCTTTCATTTTCTTCAACAACAGTATTTACAGTATTTTGCCAAGCTTTCACCTCATCAAAATCCATATAAGAAATAGCGGTTAAGCTTTCTGCAAATTCAGGATGATGTTTTGAAGGTGTGGAAGAAAGCATATAGGTTTCCGGCCACGATTTTTTATCGTAACGATAGGCATTCCATACTGATTCTTCGGATGAATAATGGTAAATATTATAATTGAAATTTGAAATTGTTTGAGGTTTTAAAATCAAATAAACACTGAAACACGAAGAAACAGGCTCCCAGCTCAATACTCTGTTTAAAAAAGATTTTTTCAGTCTTTCTTCACCTATTAATTTAGTTAAAGCCCGAATTTCAATATTCGAAATAAACTGTTTAGCAAAATATTCTTTTCCTGACTTTGTTTTTACAGAACTTAAAACATTATTTTCATTAAAGATAATTTCAGCAACTTCTGAATGCTTGTGAATATCTGCTCCGTATTCTCTCAATTTACGGATTAAAAGTTTAGAGATCTGGCTTCCTCCTTTCATGCATTTGTACGCACTTTGAATGTAAGAATTCACTGTCAAAGCGTGAACATAAAACGGAATATTTTCAGAATCTCCCGCGTATAAAAAATTAGAGCCTAATAAAACGGATTGCAGTTTTTTATTCTGAGTAATGGATTCGATGAATCTTTTGGTATTTAAATGGAGAATTTCTTCGCTGTAACTATTTTTTCCAATCACGTTATATCTTGGAAAGTGATTGCAAACACGCTGGATTTCTTCACAATAATTTTCTAAATTCTCTCTTTCTTCAGGAAAATAGCTGGATAATTGCTCGACAAAATTGTCATATCCTTGAGCGTGTGGATATTCAATTTCATCATCTCCGAAAGTAATTTTATCATAGCCGTTTTCATCCATTTTCTGGAGTTCCAGATCATCTATTATTTTCAGATAAGAAAAAAACTGATGCAGGTTTTGACCTTTTGAAAGTCCGCCCAAATAGTGAACTCCGGTGTCGAAAATTAATTTATCTCTTGAAAATGTCTGCAAGTTTCCGCCATATTGATTGTTTTTCTCCAATACACAGACTTTTAAGCCTTCTTTCGCCAAAATAAGAGCCGAAACAAGACCTCCTATTCCGCTGCCGATAATCAATATGTCGTATGTTTTTTTCAACTTTTGGATATATCTTCTAATCATAGGACTTCATCCATCCTTTGCTAAATCGTCCTTTCAGGGATTTTAAATTCTTATAAATTTTGAATTGCACGCAGCCCGACTTTAGCGGAAATCCTTTTTTTCGCTTCGGGAAAAGCTTTGGCAAAAAAGATTGGGAGCGGAAGGCGGAATAGCTGCCCTAAAAATATTGAAAATTAATCAATATCATCCCAAAAATCGAAATAGTTGAACCATTGAAGCGGATATTTTTGAATCATCGATTCAAGGTTTTGAGTATAAGAGTTTAAAAGTCCCTGTGCATCGCGTTTTTTCACGTTTTCCGCAACTCTGGCATACAAATGATAATGAAGATTTTTCTCTTTCATCACATAGACATAAACTACCGGAACGCCCAATCTGGAAGCAATAAGGAACGGGCCTGCAGGAAATCTTGCGCTTTTTCCAAATAAATTTCCCTCAAGAAATTTTGAACCTTCAAAATAACGGTCACCTGTAAAGCAAATCAATTCGTTTTTTGACAAGGCTTCATTGATGTCGAAAATATGCGACATATCATCTTTTACGTAAATGAATTTGATGTTGCTTTTCTTTACAGAAACACTTTCAAGGTATTCCTTAATGACTGTAACTTCCTGATCTGTAGTCACTAAATTAATCTGGCAATCGAAATCAATTTCGGCAAAAAAATGTTCTGCAATTTCGAAATTCCCGATATGAGCACTGATGAGAACGCCGCCTTTTTTTTCGGCTAAAAGATTTCTGAGGTTTTCTATTCCGTCGAATTCGTAAGTGTATTTATCTCTTAATCCTGCAGAAATTGCGGTTTTGTCAATCAAAACTGTTCCAAAAGTAAAATAACTTTTAAACAGAGAAAATTTCGTTTTCCAAAACCCATAATTGAGTCTTTTTTGGAAGTAATAGCGGTAATATTTATTGCTGTTTTTTTCGAATAGAAAATAGTAGAAAGCTACGAAATAAAGAACAAAATAAGAACTTCGGATCCCGATATTTCTAATGCACCAGACAAAGATTCTGTAACCTAAGATAGTGCCTTTAGATTTGCCTTTCCACTTGTTCATAGTTTTAAATCTATTTAGCAATGTAACAATATCTTAAACATTGGTAAACTGCTAAATTGCTATATCATTAATTGTTTTTGAGTAAATTTTTAATCGATAGTTATGCGTTTTTTTTAGCGATTTTATTTTCTATTGTCGAATAGAAGTCATCAAAAGTAATAATATCTTTAAAGTCTGCCTCACCTAATTTTATTCCAAAATTAGACTCAATTACCACCACCAAATCTATATAATCTAAACTGTCTAAGCCCAAAGTCTTCTTGAAATGGGCATCATTACTGATTTCGTCACCATCTACCTCAAACTCATTGATTAAAAAATCATTAGCAATGGCAACAATTTTTTCTCTTTCCATGTTTTTTATTCAAATTTTTTAACGATTAATGCGGAATTGGTTCCCCCAAATCCGAAAGAATTCGACAAAAATACGTCAATTTTTTGATTTCTTGTTTCGGAGATTAAATTTATCCTTTTTGCATCTTCGTCAGGATTTTCAAGATTGATATTTGGAGCCACAAAATCGTTCTGCATCATTAAAATAGAATAGATAACTTCACTTGCACCCGCCATCCAACATTCGTGACCCGTCATCGATTTTGTTGAGCTTACCGGAACCTCACTTCCGAAAATTTCGTGAATTGCTTTTGCTTCGTTTGCATCGCCAATCGGAGTTGAAGTCGCATGAGCATTGATGTAGTCAATATCTTTCACATCTAAACCTGATTGTTTTAAAGCCCTGTTCATCGCTAAAGCAGGACCGTCAACATTTGGTGTGGAAATGTGTCCTCCGTTTGAAGAAAAACCGTAACCTACAATTTCACCTAAAATATTTGCACCTCTTCTTTGCGCAGATTCAAGACTTTCAACAATTAAAGTTGCCGCTCCACCACTTGGAATTAAGCCGTCTCTTTCAGAATCGAAAGGTCTTGAGGCTGTGGTCGGTTCGTTTTCTCTTACTGAAAAAACACCCAAACCATCGAAACTCGCCATGGAATATTTATTCGTTTCCTGAGCACCACCACAAACGATGATATCCTGAAAACCATTTTTAATCATCATATAAGCCAGTCCCAAAGAATGCGAACCGCTTGCACAAGCTGCACTGATGGTTAAATTGATTCCTCTCAATTTAAAAATCGTAGAGAGATTCATCGTCACTGTGGAGTTCATCGACTTAAAAATCGCTCCGGACCCCATCAAAGTGGTATCTTTTTTCTCTCTTGCGATGTCGATCGATTCTACGACGGCTTTTGAAACACTGTCGTTTCCGTATAAAATTCCGACTTCGTTTTGGTCTAAGAAGTCCTGATCGATATTGGCCTGTTGTAAAGCATCGAGTGTTGCAACGTAGGCATACTCACTCTCTTCGCCCATGCTGACACGCTGGCGTCGGTTGAGATGATTTTTAAGATCGGGCTTGGGAACCACGCCACTAAGACCTGATCTGAAGCCAAACTCTTTTCTCTCATCCACTAAAACAATTCCGGATTTACCTTGATACAGGGATTCTTTCACTTCTTCCAAAGAAGTTCCGATGCAAGAATAAATTCCCATTCCGGTAATGACTACCCTATTTTCCATTTAAATTTTAGGTTGTAGGTTATAGATTTTAGGTTGCAGCGAATCACTGTTACCTATTATCTGCCACCTAATTTATGAATAAATTCCTCCGTTAATATTAATAATTTCTCCTGTGATGTACGAAGATTTTTTTGAGGCTAAAAATGCTACCAAATCTGCCACCTCCTCCGCTTCACCAAATCTATTTGCAGGAATCATTGCTTTCAGTTCGTCTTCATTAAAATCCTGCGTCATATCTGTTTTTATGAAACCTGGCGCGACTGCATTTACTGTGATATTTCTTTTCGCAACTTCCTGAGCAAGAGCTTTTGTAACTCCAACCAAAGCGCCTTTTGCCGCTGAATAATTGGTTTGTCCAGCCGTTCCTTTCACTCCGGAAACGGAAACCATATTGATAATTCTGCCGTATTTGTTTCTCAATAATTTCTGAATGAAGAAATTGGTGACGTTGTAAAAACCATTTAAACTCGTGTTAATCACCGAGTTCCAGTCTTCACTTGGCATCCACATGAATAAACCATCTCTTGTAATTCCTGCGTTATTAATGATAACCTCAACGATGGATTTTAGATTATTTTCCTGCCATTCATTTAAAACTTTTTGAGTTTCCTCAGCATTTCCTACAT
Source organism: Chryseobacterium luquanense (assembly GCF_026460945.1). GTDB lineage: Bacteria > Bacteroidota > Bacteroidia > Flavobacteriales > Weeksellaceae > Chryseobacterium > Chryseobacterium luquanense. The sequence continues at coordinate 12,708 of NZ_JAOVZV010000025.1, read as the reverse complement.
CGAATTTAAGAATTTCTCCTGTAGAACCCAACTCTTCAACTTTGGCTAAAGTTTCCTTTGCTGCAGCTTCATTCGAAGTGTAGTTGATGAGAATATGATAATTTTTTTCTTCTGCCAGTTTTATACAGATCGCTCTGCCGATACCCCGGGAACCACCTGTTATGATTGCACATTTCATGTGTAGTTTATTTTTAGTTGTTGAACCATTTCAGGGTTCGGATTGTTTTTTTCAATATCGTTTCCATAGGTTTCACCTACGGCTATTAATGTTGAACCCTTCGGGTTCGCAATACGGATGCTTTATTTCTTCAGATAGTCTTTCACTTTTTGAAGATATGGATACATCACCATATCATCTGAAAATGCAGGAATCAATTGTCTGATATCATCATAAAGTTCTTTCGTTTTCGATGAAACTTTATCCTGATAGCCACAATATTCAATTGCCTGTACAACAGTTATCGCTTCGATTGCCAACACTTCAAAAGCATTTTCAATCACCTTTCTGCAAATCACCGCAGCATTCGTTCCCATGCTTACAATATCCTGATTATCATTGTTATTAGGAATACTGTGAACATACATTGGGTTCGATAACATCTGGCTTTCCGCAGTCGTAGAAGTTGCCGTAAACTGAACGCCCTGCATCCCGAAATTGAAACCCAATTTACCTAAATTTACAAAAGGAGGCAAGATTTCGTTGATTTTTGAATTTAAAAGGTAATTCAGCTGTCTTTCTGCCAACATCGTCAGTTTTGTAACAACGATTTTAAGCTTATCCATTTCCAGAGAAATGTAATCTCCATGGAAATTTCCGCCATGGTAAACGTGTTGGTCTGCTACGTTGATGATTGGGTTGTCGTTTGCGGAGTTGATTTCGTTTTCTAAAACTTTCTCTGTAAATTCCAGTGTATCTAAAACAGGTCCAAGAATTTGCGGAATGCATCTCAACGAATAATATTCCTGCACTTTTTCTTTAAAAACCTTTTCCTGCTCTTCAAAATGAGTGTATAAATGATCTGCTCTTTTTCTGATCAATTTACTGTCAGACAAATGAGCACGCATTTTTTCAGCAATTTTCTGCTGTCCGGCATGAAGTTTCGTTCCGTTCAATACCTCTGAAAAATGATCATCGTATGCCTGAACTATTTCGTTGATTGCACAGGATAATTTCAATGAAATTTCAGTTAACTGATTGGCTTTGTAAGCATTGACAATACCAATTCCAGACATCACTGAAGTTCCGTTCATTAAAGCTAAACCTTCACGAATTTCAACCTGAATCGGTTCTAAACTTTCAATTTCAAAAACCTCTTTAGTTGATTTTCTTTCGCCTTTATAAAAAACTTCGCCTTCACCAATTAATACTAAAGCTAAGTGCGCCAGCTGAACCAAATCACCGCTTGCTCCTACTCCGCCGTGTTCAAAAATCAGCGGCGTAATATCTCTGTTAATTAATTCTTTAAGTAAATTTACAACAGATTCGTGAACACCTGAATTTCCTAGTGACAAAGTATTTAATCTTGCCAACATACAGGCTTTCACCTCATCTGCAGGAAGCGGATTCCCGATACCTGAAGAGTGACTTCTGATTAAATTATACTGCAACTGATGCGTATCTTCATCGCTGATTTTGAATTGCGCCATCGGCCCAAAACCGGTATTCACACCATAAATTACTTTATTTTTTGAAAATTCTTTAAGAAAAGAAAAACTTTCATTCACCCTCTGGAGAAGTGATGGATCTAATTCTATGCTTTCGTTTTCAATTATAATTCTCTGAAAATCTCTCAGTTCTAAAAAGTTATTTATTTTCATCAATTAAAAGTAATAGATATAATTTTGTAAAATATAATTAATTGTCACTAATTTTGCGCAAAGATAAAAGTTTTATTAAACAAATGGACAAAGAAATTGTTGATGTTTTAGTAATTGGAGCTGGGCCTTCCGGATGCGTATCTTCTGCTTATCTGAAGAAGAATAACATCAATGTGAAGGTGGTCGAAAAGACAAAATTTCCGCGGCTTGTGGTGGGTGAAAGCCTTATTCCGCGGGTGATGGATCATTTTGACGAGGCCGGATTATTTCCTGCACTCGATAAAATGGGCTTCGAAAAAAAACTCGGCGCACGTTTTATGCGTGGCAATGAAGTCTGCATCTTTGATTTCAGCAACAAATTCGGGGAAGGCTGGGACTGGACGTGGCAGGTCCCGAGAGCTGATTTCGACAATACTTTGGCTCAGGAAGTCATCAATAAAGGCGTTGATCTTGAATTTGAAACCGAAGTGATTGGCATTGAATTTAACGGAACCGATTCTATCACCACCGTAAAAAACAAAGACGGAAAAACGAAAGAAATCCATGCGAAATTCGTGATCGATTCCAGCGGTTACGGAAGAGTTTTGCCAAGACTTTTAGATTTAGAAAAACCCTCAAAACTTTCTCCGCACTCAGCAATTTTTGCTCATGTGGAAGACATCAACAGAGAAGAAGGCGAGGAGGGAACTTTGATTTCTTTTGATATTATTGAAACGGAAGTCTGGCTTTGGGTAATTCCTTTTTCTAACGGAAATACGAGCGTTGGCATTGTCGGACCCACTGAATATATTGACAAATTATCTAAAAACGGCGATGCTGCGGAGGCTTTGAGAAAAGCAATTTCTCTGTCGGATTATTATGTAAAACGTTTCGGAGATGTGGAATTTTTATTTGAACCGAGACATTTGAAAGATTATTCATGTTCCGTTAAAAAATTATACGGAGACGGATTTGCGTTGACGGGTAATGCGTCAGAATTTTTAGATCCTGTTTTCTCGTCAGGAATGGCATTTGCCACAGAAGGCGGAATGACGGCAGCAAAATTGGCAATCCGGCAGTTAAACGGTGAAAAAGTCGACTGGCAGACAGAATTTGCGGATTATATTTTATACGGCGTGAACGTTTTTACAACGTACGTGAAAGAATGGTACACTGGAAATCTTCAGGAATTATTTTTCCACCAACCTGAAAATCCTGATGTGAAAAGGAAAATCTGTGCAGTTCTCGCTGGATATGTTTGGAATAAGAAAAATACTTTTGTGAGAATACATGACACAGCGGTTGTCAACTTAGCCAATTTCATTAAAACAGAAAAAGAAAAAGCATAAAAAAACGGTCTGAATTTTCAGACCGTTTTGTTTTATTTTAAAGCTTTCTTCAGTTCTTTTCCGAACTCTTTTCCCGTTTTTTCGTAGGCTGCTGAAATTCTTCCGTATTCCATTCCGTAATCGACTTTGCTACCAGTACCTTCAATTTTATCACCTTTTAATGTTGCTAAAACATTTGAAGGATTTGCCGTTTCCACGATTGTAATTTCTGCAGACAATTTTCCGGGTTGCGTGACGAAACCTTGCCATCCGGCATACATCCATTTTGGATGAATGATTAATGTGTATTTTGTTTCAACATTTTGGGCAAATTTAATCTTCTTTGATTTATTTAATCCTTCAATAAATTTTTCCGTCCAAATAGTTTCTACATGCTGTTCCCAAGTATCAATCCAGGTTTTCCATGCAACTTCGCTTTTTTTGGCTACCGTTTCTTTATGTCTTCTGTCCAGATATTCAGTTTCTGTAAAATTTTCAGCCTGAAAAAGTGGACTCCCGTAATTACGTTCAACATTCACTTCGGTTTGACCTTTCAGAAAACTCAGGTTTCCCGATTCGATCGTTAATTTATCTTGAGCGAGAATTGTCGTGCTCACTGCAACGAACAGAAAGAGAAATATTTTTTTCATAGTTTAAATTAAGACTGCAAATATAGTATCAGAAAAGAAAATTCACTTTAACAAAACGATACTATTTCCAACTTATTCGAATAAAATTTAAAAATTATCTTAAATCTAAAAAATTAATCGGTTTTCTGCTGTTCGGATTAAAAACCGTTTTAGACAAAACATCAAAAGCAACAATTTCAATTTTCGGACTTACTCTTAATTTTGCTCTGAAATGATCACGAACTTCGCCTTCAAAGCTTTCATCTTCTCTTTCTGTACTAAGTTTAATGATAATTTCATCCAAACCAATTTCATTTGATTGAATTACAATCTGGTAACACAAAATTCCGTCAAAATCATTCAGAATATCGTTCATTGCAGGCGGATACAGCGTTGTCCCTTTATATTTAATCATCTGCTGTTTTCTGCCGACAACCGGACCCAATCGCATCGTATTTCTGCCACATTCACAAGGTTCGTAATGCGCTTTAACTAAATCTCCCGTTTTAAATCTTAAGAGAGGTAAAGCCTCAACACCTAAAGTCGTAATGGTCAGTTCGCCGCTTTCACCCTCGTTCACAGGATTTTCTTCTTCATCAAGAATTTCCGCAATAATCAATTCAGGATGCTGATGTCCGCCGATCTGAAATTCACATTCTGTAAATGCAGTGCTCATTTCTGTAGATGCATAAGTAGAGAATAATTTAATATCCCACTTCTCTTTTATCTTCTGCGAAAGAATATTATCTGAAAAATCCTGATTTTTGATGCTTTCACCAATGCAGACCGCTCCGATAACGCTTGAACTTTTGTAATCAATCCCATGTTTCTCAGCGTAGTCAATCATTTTTAAAAGAAATGATGGTACCGTGATCAAATACTTAGGTTTATATCTGAAAATCGAATCCCATTGCAGTTCGGGAATTCCGGGTCCCATTCTGATGACACTCGCGCCCATTTTTCTTAAACCTAAAAGATAGGCAAGTCCAGCAATAAATCTTTTATCAATCGTCGTAATCATCTGTACAACATCACCCTTTTGAATTCCTGCGCAGGCAAGAGATATCGCTTCGTTGTAAGCAATTCTTTCCATATCTTTTTCGGAAAGACCGAAAGTTACGGGATCGCCCAATGTTCCTGATGTTGTGCTGTAATCGACAATTTGATTTTGTGGAACACAGAAAAAATCATCATTGTTCTGTTGAATATCATTCTTCGATGTCGTCGGAATTTTCTGCAAATCTTCCAAAGTTTGAATCTCAGAAACCTGAATATTATTTTCTTTGAATAATTTCTGATAGAAGGGCGAATTCATCTCAAGATATTGTAAAAGCCCATGAAGTTTTTCTTCCTGAAACGTTTTGATGTCCTGAATGCTTGATTTCTCGATGAGTGGGAAGAGTTCCAATAGTTTAAATTTAGATGACAAATTTATTTAAATTAAAATTAAAAGTTGGATGCTAATTTCGTTCCCACGGATCACACAGATTTTCACAGATGATTGTTTTAAAATTTAATCTTAAAAATCTGCGTTATCTGCAAAATCTGCGAGAGAAAAAATAGGTTTTGGCTAAAGCCAATATAATGTGGCGATATTGAAAGCGGGCTAAAGCCCGCTCCTATTGATAAAATAGCAAGTTGTTCATTTGGTAAATTGTGAAAATTCACATTTGACCATTCACGATTCACCGTTGAAAACCGTTTCAATTTTTGCAAACTTTTCAATAAACTGAATCAAAATAAAACATATATTATAAACCGACAAAAATCACTAAATTTGCCAACTTGATTAATCAACGAAATTGAGAAATTACAATGAGCCAATTTAAAGAATATAAAAACCTCAACCTGATAGACGTAGCCGAGAATGTTGCGGAATTTTGGAAAGCCAATAAAACCTTTGAAAAAAGTGTTGAAACCCGTGAAGGAAATCCTGAGTTTGTATTTTATGAAGGTCCGCCTTCAGCAAACGGGATGCCCGGAATTCACCACGTCATGGCAAGAGCGTTGAAGGATATTTTCTGTCGTTACCAGACTCAGAACGGAAAACAGGTTTTCCGTAAAGCGGGTTGGGATACGCACGGACTTCCTGTGGAATTAGGAGTTGAAAAAGAACTAGGGATTACAAAAGAAGATATTGGCAAAAAAATTTCGATTGAAGATTACAACAAAGCTTGTCGTGAAGCGGTAATGCGTTACACGGATGTCTGGAATCACCTGACCGAAAAAATCGGCTACTGGGTAGATTTGGAAGATCCGTACATCACGTACAAATCAAAATACATGGAAACCGTTTGGTGGTTATTGAAGCAGTTGTACAGCAAAGATTTGTTGTATAAAGGCTACACAATCCAGCCTTACTCTCCGAAAGCAGGTACCGGACTTTCTTCTCACGAAGTAAACCAGCCGGGAGCTTACCGTGACGTTACCGATACGACGATTGTTGCACAGTTCAAAACACTTCCTGAAACATTGCCTTCGTTTTTACAGGGTTTTGGAGATGTACATTTCTTAGCCTGGACGACCACTCCATGGACACTACCTTCAAACACCGCTTTGACCGTAGGACCGAAAATCGATTATGTTTTAGTAAAAACATTTAACCAATATACTTTTGAGCCGATCAATATTGTTTTGGCTAAAGCTCTGACCGGAAAACAGTTTGGTAAAAAATTCATTGAGGGAACTGACGATGATTTCGCCAATTACACTTCATCAAGCAAAACCATCCCTTTCCAAATTCTTGGGGAATTCAAAGGTGCTGATTTGGTTGGGATTAAATATGAGCAGTTATTGCCGTACACTTTACCTTACCAAAATCCTGAAAATGCGTTCAGAGTAATTTCGGGAGACTTTGTTACGACTGAAGACGGTACAGGAATCGTTCACACTGCGCCAACTTTTGGTGCTGATGATGCGAAAGTTGCGAAAGAAGCAACGCCTGAAGTTCCGCCAATGTTAGTTTTAAATGAATTCGGAAATCCGGTTCCGTTGGTTGATTTGCAGGGGAAATTCACTTCGCAAATGGGAGATTTCGCAGGTAAATATGTGAAAAACGAATATTACGATGCGGGAACAGCACCAGAGAAGTCTGTTGATGTAGAAATCGCAATCCGTTTAAAAGAAGAAAATAAAGCTTTTAAAGTTGAAAAATATGTTCACAGTTACCCACACAGCTGGAGAACTGATGAGCCACTTTTATATTATCCGTTAGATTCTTGGTTTGTAAAAATGACGGCGGTAAAAGACCGTTTGGTAGATTTAAACAAAGAAATCAACTGGAAGCCGAAAGCTACAGGAGAAGGGCGTTTCGGGAATTGGCTGGAAAATGTGAACGACTGGAACCTTTCCCGTTCAAGATATTGGGGAATTCCATTGCCAATCTGGAGAACAGATCCTTCGACAGGCTCAGCACAGGAGGAAATCATCATTGGTTCTGTTGAAGAGTTGTACAATGAGATTGAAAAATCTATCGCAGCAGGTTTGATGAAAGAAAATCCATTCAAAGGATTTGAAATCGGAAATATGTCTGAAGAAAACTATTCTTTGGTTGATCTTCACAAAAATATCGTTGACAAGATTGTTTTGGTTTCAGAATCAGGAAAAGCAATGAACCGTGAAAGCGACCTGATTGACGTTTGGTTTGACTCAGGATCTATGCCTTATGCGCAACTACACTATCCGTTTGAAAACAAAGAGTTAATTGACAACAATAAAGCATTCCCTGCAGATTTTATCGCAGAAGGAGTTGACCAGACCCGTGGATGGTTCTACACACTTCACGCAATCGGAACTGCGGTTTTTGATTCAGTTGCTTATAAAAATGTAATGAGTAACGGACTTGTTTTGGATAAAAACGGTCTGAAAATGTCAAAATCTAAAGGAAATGCGGTTGACCCGTTTGAAACTTTAGCAGTTTACGGACCGGATGCTACACGTTGGTACATGGTTTCGAATGCAAACCCTTGGGAAAACCTGAAATTTGATATCGAAGGAATTGATGAAGTTAGAAGAAAATTCTTCGGAACGCTTTACAATACCTATTCATTCTTCACTTTATATGCAAATGTTGACGGATTTAAATATGCTGAAAAAAATATTGAAAACCGTCCTGAAATCGACCGTTGGATCTTATCTGAATTGAATCTTTTAATCAAAGAAGTTAAAGCTTTCTACGAAGATTACGAGCCGACAAGAGTGGCAAGATCGATCAGCAATTTTGTGAATGATAACCTGAGTAACTGGTACGTAAGATTATGCAGAAGACGTTTCTGGAAAGGAGATTATTCTGATGACAAAATCTCTGCTTACCAGACTTTATATACCTGTCTTGAAACTGTTGCCAAACTATCTGCACCAATCGCTCCGTTCTTTATGGATCAGTTGTATCAGGATTTGAACGCAGCTACCGGAAAGGAAACTTTTGAATCCGTCCACTTAACAGATTTCCCGATTGCCGATGAAAGTTTAATCGATCAGGATTTGGTTGAGAAGACGCATTTAGCTCAGAATATTACGAGTATGGTCTTCTCTCTGAGAAAGAAGGAAAACATAAAAGTACGTCAGCCTTTACAGAAAGTGTTGATTCCTGTTTTGGATAAGAAAACTGAAGAGCAGATTTTAGCGGTTTCAGAATTAATTAAGCAGGAAGTTAATGTTAAAGAATTACAGTTAATCAATGCTGAAGAAGCGTCACATTTAATTGTAAAACAGATCAAACCGAACTTCAAAACTTTAGGTTCAAGACTTGGAAAAGACATGAAAGTAGTTGGGAATGAGATTTCTAATTTCACACCGGAGCAAATTTCAGCTTTAGAAAAAGAAGGAAGAGTAAAAATCCAGGGATATGAAATTACAACAGCTGATGTAGAAATTTCAACGAAAGATATCCCGGGATGGACGGTAACTTCTGACGGAAAAACAACTGTGGCATTAGATTTGACGCTAACAGAAGAATTAAAATCTGAAGGTATCGCAAGAGAGTTTATTAACAGGATCCAAAATCTTAGAAAAGAGAAAGATTTTGAATTAACAGACAGAATAAACATCATTTTGGAAGAAAATACACCATTTTTGGAACAAATTAAGCAAAATGAGGAATATATTTCATCTGAGGTCTTGTCAAATAAAATAGAAATTGTATCTTCACTTTCAAATTTTAACGAAATCGACATCGATGACCTTAATTTTAAAGTAAATGTTGAAAAAAATTAATATTTAATTATTGTTTTTTCAAAATCCATTTCATAAATTTATTAAAAAAGAAAAAGACAATGCAAGACGAAAGGGTAAGATATAACGACTCTGATTTACAGGAATTTAAAAAGTTAATCAAAGATAAAATAGAAAAAGCAGAGAAAGATCTGCAGTTGATTAGAGAAAGTTTCATCAACGATCAAAACAACGGAACTGACGACACATCACCAACTTTCAAAGCATTTGAAGAAGGTGCAGAAACGCTGAGTAAAGAGCAAAACTCTATTTTGGCAGGAAGACAGGAGAAGTTTGTGAGAGATCTGAAAAATGCTTTGATCAGAATTGAAAACAAAACATACGGTGTGTGTAGAGTGACCGGAAAACTCATCCCGAAAGAAAGACTTTTGGCAGTTCCACACGCGACTTTAAGCATTGAAGCTAAAAATATGCAGAGATAATTATTTTTATCTTATTTTTGTAAATAATTAATTGGGTTTATAATTTGTTTTACGACATTTTATAAACCTAATTTTTAATTATATCTATGACTGAATTTTTAATTTTAGCGGTGATTGTACTTGCTGTTTTATGGTTTTTCAACAGAGAAAAAATAAAACAGAAGTTCTTTCCTGAAAAGGAAAAAAATTATACAATTGACGATAAATTTAATTCAGATAAGAGAGAAAGAGAAAAAGAAATCGATCACCTTCTGAGTAAAATGGGTAAAAACGGAATCAACGATTTGTCTGCAAAAGACAGAAAAAGACTCGACGAACTTTCTAAACATTAATTTAAAATAAAATCGTTGTTAAAGCTTTATTTTAAGCTAAAACTTCGACTACAAACCAACTATAATGGAAGCATTAATTGTACACCCAAAAAATCAAATGGAGCTGAATGCACTGAAAAGTGTAATGAAAGACATGGGAATTCGTTACGAAAAATTTCACACACGAGGCGCAAAAACTCAGACATTCGAACCTCGTACTCCTGCAGTGAAAAAAGATAAGCCAGTAAAAAACTTTAAGGACAAACCAAAGCCGAATTTGTAATGAAGAAGATTGCACTTATCACTTTTCTTATTTTATTGATCGATCAGGCATCAAAAATTTATGTTAAAACTAATTTTAGTCTTAACGACAGTGTTTCTGTTTTTCCTGGTTTTAAATTAACTTTTGTTGAGAATCCTGGAATGGCGTATGGTTTTCATTTTGGTGGAATGCTTGGCAAATATTTTCTGGTAATCGTTCGTATTTTCTTAATTGGCGGAATGGTTTATCTGTTTAAAAAATGGTTGGCAAGAGGTGAATCAAATTATCTAATTATTCCAATGGCCATTATTTTCGCCGGAGCTATCGGAAATCTATTAGACGGAATGTTCTACGGATTAATCTTCGACAGCGGAATGGTTTATGACGAAAGCGTCAATCAGTGGATTGGTTACGGCGGAGTGTCTAAACTTGTTCCTTTCGGTGAAGGTTATTCAACATTTATGAAAGGTTGTGTAGTTGATATGCTTCATTTTCCTTTGGTTGATTGGACGGTTCCTGATAGCTGGCCTTTAATTGGCGGAAAACACTTTGAATTCTTCAAATATATTTTCAATGTTGCCGATTCTGCAATTACTGTAGGTGCTGCATTATTATTAATATTTAGAAAGAAAGCTTTCCCGAATGGATTAGAATTTTAAAATATTTCATACTTTTATGAAACCTTTTAAGGGTGCAAAATGTATGAAAAAATTAATTAAAAATACAATCAAAATCTTCCTGCTGCTTTTCGTGGCAGGAATTATTTTTGTCATCTGGTCAAATTTCACCATCAAAGATCAGACGAAAAATTTCGTTACTTCAGATCTTTCAAAACTACCTACAGAGAAAACAGGACTTCTTTTGGGAACCAGTAAAACTTTATCCAACGGAAATCCAAACGCATACTTTTTTAACAGAATAAAAGCAGCATCAGACTTATATAAATCTGGAAAGGTTCAAAACATTATTGTAAGCGGAGATAATTCTCAAAAGGATTATAATGAACCTGAGGAAATGAAAAACGAACTGATCAAAGCCGGAGTTCCCACTGAAAAAATCTTTGAAGACTTTGCAGGTTTCAGAACTTTAGACTCAGTCGTTCGTGCAAAAGAGATTTTCGGACAGAATTCTTACATTATCATTTCACAGAAGTTTCACAATGAGAGAGCTGTTTTTCTTGCACGAAAAAACGGAATTGAAGCATTTGGTTATAATGCTGCAGACGTAAATAAATATGCAGGTTTCAAGACCAATGCAAGAGAAAAACTAGCCCGAGCAAAGGTTTTCTGGGATTTTACGTTTGGGGTAGAACCGAAATATGGTGGAGAGAAGATTTTGATTCCATAGCTTTAGTCTCTCGCTGATTTCACCGATTACGAAGATTTTCAGCTAAATGTCTTTACTCGTATTAATCCACTAAATCATTATAATCTGAGTAAAATATTTTAAGTTTTGGCTAAGCCCAATCTTTTATGTTCTATTAAGCAGGCTAAAGTCTGCTCTTATTGACACAAATTCACACAATCATTTGTGCAAATCCGTGCAATCTGTGGGATTATACCTAAATTTGCAATTCAATAAATTTTTAAAATAATTTTAAACAAATGTCAAGAATTCTTACCGGCATACAAGCCACCGGAACGCCGCACCTTGGTAACCTTCTAGGTGCTATTATTCCTGCAATTGAGCTGTCAAAGCAAGCAGGAAACGAATCATTTTTATTTATTGCGAATCTGCACTCACTTACACAGATTAAAGATGCAAAAGAACTTAAAAATAACACCTACGAAATTGCTGCGGCTTGGCTTTCTTGTGGATTAGATACCGAAAAAACATTCTTTTACAGACAGAGCGATATCCCTGAAACCTGTGAACTATCTTGGCATTTATCATGTTTTTTTCCTTATCAGAGATTGACTTTAGCACATTCATTTAAAGATAAAGCAGACCGTTTGCAAGATGTTAATGCAGGTTTGTTTACCTATCCTATTTTGATGGCTGCAGATATTTTATTGTATGATGCCGAAATTGTTCCTGTAGGAAAAGATCAACTTCAGCATTTGGAAATTGCGCGTGATGTTGCATCAAGATTTAATAATCAGATGGGCGAAGTTTTGGTTTTACCACAAGCAGAATTGCAGGAAGACACGAAATATGTTCCAGGCGTTGACGGCCATAAAATGTCTAAATCCAGAGGAAACATCATCAATATTTTCTTGCCTGAAAAAGAACTAAAAAAGCAGGTTATGAGTATCGAAAGTGATTCTAAATCTTTAGAAGAGCCAAAAGATCCGTCTACAGACAAAACTTTTGCTATTTATGAATTAATTGCAACTGCTGAACAAACTGAGGAATTAAGAGCTAAATATCTAGCCGGAAACTTTGGCTACGGTCATGCTAAAAAAGAGCTTTTAGAGTTAATTCTAACAAGATTTGAAAAAGAAAGAGAATTGTTTTCTTACTACATGAACAATCTTGATGAACTGGAAGCAAAACTTCAGGAAGGAGCTGTTAAAACGAGAGGAATTGCAACACAGACGATTCAGAGAGTAAGAGAAAGTTTAGGAATTTAATCAAATATTTTCTAATAAATATAGTTTCGGCGGCACCAAAGGTGCCGCCGAAGCTTTTTACTAACAATTAAATTATAAATTCATAAACAATTTAGGGTTCACAGGCGAATTGTTTTTATGCACTTCATAATGCAAATGTGGTCCTGTAGAACGT
>NZ_JAOVZV010000024.1 GCF_026460945.1 Chryseobacterium luquanense | reverse complement strand
CGGCCCCCCCGAAACTTTTATAAATAATCTCTTATCTGTAAAAGATGTTTAATTGTTTTTAAATTTTCCTGCTGCGGATTTTCATTTAAAACATCAAAGAAAATACAATCTATACCAAAATTTTGCGATCCGATAATATCCGCAATCCAGTCATCGCCAATCAAAATACTTTCTTCTTTTTGAACTTCAGCAAGATTTAAAGAATATTCAAAAATCTCAGGATTTGGTTTTCTAACCCCAACAGAATCTGCACTTGTAATAGTTTGAAAATAATGATCAATTTTGGAAAGAATACATTTTCTTTCAGTAACTTCCTGAAATCCATTTGAAATAATATGAAGCGTATAATTTTTAGATTTTAAATAATCTAAAATATATTCCGCACCTTCAACCAAATGATTGTAATTTAGAATTTTATCTAAGAAATGTTCTTCGAAAAACATTGATAATTCGACATCATCAATTCCAAAACGATTAAAAGTATCATAAAAACGATGTTTTCTAAGATATTCTTTATCAATTTCGCCGTCTCTAATCTGCTCCCAAAGTTTTTCATTAATCTCATGATAAACAGAATGAAATTCTTCAAAATCAATATTGTATTTTAAAGTGATTTCTTCTTTTTCGAAAAGATCTTTTATTGTAAGATAGGCGTTTCTTCGGTGATCCCAAAGTGTATTGTCAAGGTCAAAAAAAATGTGCTGAATTTTCATACAGCACAAAATTAATGATTAATTTTTTGAAAGGTGATAATGATTGTTTTTAATCTTTACCACGTCAAGACTTTTTGAGAAACTAAGCAAAAAATCAATGGTTTGTTTTTTGGGTTTCAAACTTTTTAATTTTAAAGAGTCGATTTTTTTCATAGGCGAAAATTACTTTTTCTTTAAAACGTGAAACCTTATGAAATATTATCTCGTTAAAATAATATTATTCTCTTCCATAATTTTTCTGAGGTTAATCAACGCATATCTTACACGCCCTAAAGTAGTATTAATACTCATATCTGTATGTTCTGCGATCTCTTTAAAACTCAATCCGTCAAAAAACCTGAGTTTTATCACCTCTTGTTGATTCTCCGGAAGAAACTGCAACATTTTCAATAAATCTTCCTGAATCTGTAGACTTACCAATTGATCTTCAATATTTTCCGAAGGTTCTCTTATTAAATCAAAAATAGAAAATTCATCATTATCAAAAGTGGTTTCAGAAACTTTTACATTTTTTGCTTTGGCACGAAAATGGTCTATGATAAGATTCTGAGCAATTCTTTTTGCCCAAAGAATAAATTTTCCTTCTTCATTGTAGCGTCCTTCTTTAAGCATTACAATGATTTTGATAAACGTATCTTGGAAAACATCATTTGCAAGATCCTGATCATTTATTTTGTATAAAATAAATGTAAAAAGCTCTCTTTGGTGGCGATGGATTAATGTTGACAATGCTTCTTCGTCTCCTTTCTGGTACAGAGAAATTAATAGGCTATCTGTTGATTTCATAACTTTTCTCAAATTTATCCGCCGACAAACTTTTTCCTGACTAGGATCAAGTATATATTTTAGTTCGCCGTAATCGGTATTAGAGTAAAGTCTTATCTATAAGCATCAAATTATGCTGTAAATATAAATAAAATTTTAATAACTGTTAAGTAATTATTAAATATTCTAAAGAATTATTTAAAAAAATCTACTTTAACATATCATGTAAGAAGGATGTAGGAATATTTAATGAGAAATTAACATTTAGACCCTTTAATTCTTTACCATTCAAACCTGAATTTCCAACAGGAAAAGCATAACCTCCCGTCAAATCTAAAATCCCAAAAAGAGTAACACCAATTTTTGGAGCAACGTATTTATTAGTTCCTTCCACTCCCGCAAGAAAATAATAAGAGTGGTAAAAGTCTACATTTCTTTCAAAATTAAACAAAATATCACCCTGTAATTTAGGCATAATCGCAAATTCTGAATTTACAGCCCCCATCAAAGCAGAGGCTCCCAACCTGTAAATCACATCATCATTTTTTAGAAACATCAACTTCGCTCCTATTTCACCGAAACTTTGATTTTGGTAAACGTAGCCTACATTAATCATTTTATGAACAGTGTATTGAGCTTTTACCAAAGTTCCTACAAAAAAAAGAAAAAGTATTGTGATTGCAGATTGCATATTCATTATAAAATATTTAGAGTGTAAAAATAAAAAAAACTGCTTTAGCATTTTCATGTTAAAGCAGTTTCTATACCGAAAAGCAGAATTAAATTCCGAAAGCGGATTTAATTTCTTCTACTTTGTCTAGTTTTTCCCAAGTGAAGAATTCCAAACCTTCCAAAGTCAACTCATTTTTGTGACCTTTATTGAAAGTTTTATCTGCAACAAAGTGCTCTCTTCCCATGTGACCATAAGAAGCAGTTTCCTGATAAATAGGATTTCTAAGTTTTAAATTCTGCTCAATTGCATACGGTCTCAAATCGAAAATTGTAGACACTTTTTTAGCAATTTCACCGTCGTTTAAACCAACTTTAGAAGTTCCGTAAGTATTGATGTACAAACCACAAGGTTCTGCAACACCAATTGCGTATGAAACCTGTACCAAAACCTCATCAGCAAGACCTGCAGCAACTAAATTTTTAGCAATATGTCTTGTTGCATAAGCAGCACTTCTGTCTACTTTTGAAGGATCTTTTCCAGAGAAAGCACCACCACCGTGAGCTCCTTTTCCACCATAAGTATCAACAATAATTTTTCTTCCTGTAAGACCTGTATCTCCGTGAGGACCACCGATTACGAATTTTCCAGTCGGGTTGATGTGATATTTAATCTGATCATTAAATAAAGCTTTGATTTCTTCAGTCTGCAAAGCAACAACTCTAGGAATCAAAATATTTTTAATGTCTTCTCTGATTTTATTAAGCATTTCCTCTTCAGCTGCGAAATCGTCATGCTGAGTAGAAACTACAATAGAATCAATTCTTACCGGTTTGTGATCATCAGAATACTCAATTGTAACCTGAGATTTTGCGTCCGGACGAAGATATTTTATTTCAGAATCTTCTCTTCTGATTGCGGAAAGTTCTTTAAGAATAGTATGTGCTAAATCTAAAGCTAGAGGCATATAGTTTGCCGTTTCGTTGGTTGCATAACCAAACATCATTCCTTGATCACCTGCACCTTGAGCATTTGCTTTTGTTTCAAAAGTTTCGTCAGCAACTACTCTGTCAACACCTTGATTGATATCCGGTGACTGTTCGTGGATTGCAGAAATTACTCCGCAAGAATCTCCATTGAACATATATTCACCTTTTGTGTAGCCAATTCCGTTGATTACTTCTCTTGCAATTGTCTGAACATCTAGATAAGCATCAGATTTTACCTCTCCTGCCAAAACAACCTGTCCTGTAGTCACTAAAGTTTCACAAGCAACTTTTGAAGTTTTATCGTATGCTAAAAAGTTATCGATCAATGCATCGGAAATCTGATCGGCGATTTTATCCGGATGTCCTTCTGAAACAGATTCAGATGTAAATAAATAAGACATATTATTCTTTGTATTTTTAAATTAAAAATATGAAGAAAAAAATGATAATTGCCCGAAAATGCTAAAAAGAATTACTGTTTTAGCATTTTTTTAGAGAGGTTGCAATCAGGTCAAATTTTTCCTCGTTCATAAACGTCTGCAAATTTAAGTACTATTTTTTTAATACTCAAAACTTTTCGTTGTTTATTCTAATTTTCTTGAAATTAATGATTTATATAAAATCCCAATAAGTTATTGAGGTTTAATACTTACATAATCTTTCGGAGCACTGTTATAATTAAGTTTTGTATCTAAAGAAGATTTAATAAACGAACCTAATTCGTCAATAATTTTCTGCTTAAATGTCGGCTTATAATAAATAATGCTGATTTCTCTATAAGGGAAAGGTTTTTTAAATCTATAAACTTTGCTTTTTTGCTCTTCTGAAAGTTGATTTAAAGCCAATTCAGGCAAAATACTGATTCCGCCTACTTTATCAACCATGTGAACCAAAGTCTGAATATTTGATGCTAGGAAATCTAAATTTTTAGGCTTCAATGTATTCTCTTTTAAATGACAAATGTTTTCAAACTGATTTCTCAAACAATTTCCTTCTTCTAAAAGCCAAACTTTTTCAACATTTAATTCTTCAGGAACGATAAAAGTATTTTTCTTGTTTGCTTCTGTATCTGAACTGTAAATCATCAATTCTTCGTTAAATAAGAAGTCCTGATAAAATTCGTTGGCATTATCGTAAGGTGTAGAAATAATTCCAGCATCTAATTCTCCAGCTTTTAAAGCTTTGATAATATTATCCGTCGTCATTTCCTTTACGTTCATCTGAATTTTAGGATTATCCTGAAGAAAATGGAAAATTTCAGTTGGCAGAATAAATGAAGAAACCGTTGGAATGATTCCTAAATTAATTGTACCGCCCAAAATATTATTCAGCAAATTGGCTTTATTTTTCAGCTCATTCACTGCCTCAATAATAACTTTTGCCTGATCAATAATTTGCAAACCGACATCAGTAGTTCTTATCGGGTGAGTTGTTCGGTCAAAAACTTTTACATCCAGCTCATCTTCAAACTTCTGTATCATTGCACTCAGTGTTGGTTGAGTTATAAAACACGCTTGAGCTGCTTTACCAAAATGTTTGTACTTATCTACAGCGATAAGATATTCCAATTGCTGAATGTTCATTTGATTAATATTATCTATGACAAAGATATGACGTTTTTAGCATAAGCAATTAAAAATTGGCATAAATTTGATGTTGAAAAATAGAAATAAACCTCAAATCAGAACTATATGGATAGTAAAAAATTAACGACAGGCAGTGGAGCACCTTATTTTGAGCATCAAGATTCACAAACAGTAGGATCGCGTGGTCCGGTTTTATTGCAGGATTTTATTTTGCAGGAAAACCTTGCTCATTTCGTAAGAGAAAGAATTCCCGAAAGAATTGTTCATGCTAAAGGAACTGGTGCATACGGAACTTTTACCGTGACACATGACATTTCACAATATACAAAAGCAAAAATATTTTCAAAAGTTGGAAATTCATGTAGAATGTTTGCAAGATTTTCTACAGTTGGTGGAGAAAAAGGAAGTGCAGATACAGCGAGAGATCCACGAGGATTTGCCTTGAAATTCTACACCGAAGACGGAAATTGGGATTTAGTAGGAAACAACACTCCTGTTTTCTTTATTAAAGATGCTAAAAAATTCCCTGATTTTATTCATACTCAAAAAAGAGTTCCGAAAACTAATCTGAAAAGCGCAACAATGATGTGGGATTTCTGGAGTTTAAATCCTGAATCTCTTCACCAGGTTTTAATTTTAATGTCTGATCGTGGAACTCCTTATGGTTACAGACATATGCACGGATTTGGCTCTCACACTTTTTCAATGATTAATGATAAGAATGAAAGAGTTTGGGTGAAATTTCATTTTAAAACAAAACAGGGAATTAAAAATTTCAGCAATGATGAAGCGACAAAAATGGCAGGTGAAAATCCTGATTTTGCGCAAGAAGATCTTTGCAACGCTATAGACAACGGTGATTTCCCAAAATGGGCAGTTTATATCCAGGTAATGACCGAAGAACAGGCAAAGGAATTCAGATGGAATCCTTTTGACATTACTAAAGTTTGGTTTCAGGGAGATTTCCCATTAATTGAAGTTGGCGAAATGGAATTGAATGAAATTCCTGTTAATTATTTTGCTCACGTAGAACAATCAACATTTTCTCCAAGTAATTTAATTAACGGAATTAGTTTCTCACCAGACAAAATGCTTCAGGGAAGATTATTCTCTTATCCAGATGCACATCGATACAGAGTTGGTGTAAACGCTCATCAGCTTGAAGTTAACAGATGTCCTTTTGCCGTAAATAATTATCAAAGAGATGGTTTTATGGCAGATTCAAGTGAATATCAGGATAAGCCAAATTATCATCCAAACAGTTTTGATGACATCGTACCAGATTCTTCGTATAAAAATTTCGAGTATGAATTAGACAGCAATCATGTTGCAAATTTTAACAGAAATGAAAATGACGATGACCATTATACTCAACCTGGACTTTTATACACAAAAGCAATGAATCAGGAAGACAGAGAACATTTGGTGAACAATATCATAGATGCGATGAGTGGAATTGACGGACCAAAAAGAGATGAAATCATCAACCGACAATTATGCCACTTTTTTAGAGCAAATATTGAGCTTGGCATGAAAGTAGCATCAGGTTTAAGTGTCAATATTGATGCAAACATGATGAATCATTCAAAGTAAACTATTAAATAATAAATACTTAAAAGGGAAAAAATTAAATTTTTTCCCTTTTTATTTGCAAAAAATTTTTAATTTGCAAGTTCTTAAAGATTAAGAGAATAATGACTTACGAAAATATCCTATTAAAGAAAGAAGAAAGAATTGCTGTACTTACTATCAACAGACCTGAAAGTTTGAATGCTTTAAATGCTCAAACAATAAGAGAAATCAGTTCTGCATTGGATGAATTACAGTCTGACAATGAAGTAAGAGTAATTATTTTAACCGGAAGCGGAGAAAAATCATTCGTTGCCGGTGCAGATATAAAAGAATTTAGTAACTTTAATCAGGAAAAAGCAGAAGAGCTTGCAAGAAATGGACAAAATATTCTTTTTGATAAAATCGAAAACTTGTCTAAACCCGTTCTTGCTGCAGTTAATGGCTTCGCTTTAGGTGGTGGTTTAGAATTAGCGATGGCTTGTCATATTAGATATGCCTCAGAAAATGCTAAACTTGGTCTTCCTGAAGTAACTTTAGGACTTATTCCCGGGTATGGAGGAACCCAAAGACTTCCAAAATTAGTAGGAAAAGGGATTGCTAATGAGATGATTTTCTCAGCAAAGATGATTCCTGCACAAAAAGCAAAAGAAATTGGTTTAGTAAATGAGGTTTTCCCGATTGGTGAACTTCTTTCGAAAACAGAAGAATTGGCAAAAATTATAGCTAACAATTCTCCGATGGCAATTTCAAAAGCTATTAAAGCAACCAATCTGTCAGATACGGATAAAGGTTTTGAAACCGAAATTAAATTTTTCGGAGAGCTTTTTGAACTTGACGACAAAAAAGAAGGAGTTACCGCTTTCATTGAAAAAAGAAAGCCAAATTTCTAATACACCACATCACTGATTATTTCGAAAAAAACCGATGCAGATGTATAATAAGTTTGACAAAGCTTATCTAAAAATGGCTCTAGAATGGGCAAAACTTTCCTACTGTGAAAGGAAACAAGTAGGAGCTCTTATCGTAAAAGATAGGATGATTATTTCAGATGGATATAATGGTACTCCATCAGGATCTGAAAACTGTTGTGAAGACGAAACCGGCAAAACCCACTGGTATGTTTTACACGCAGAAGCAAATGCAATTTTGAAATTGGCAGGCTCTACACAATCTGCCCGCGGTGCAACACTGTACCTCACTTTATCGCCCTGTAAAGAATGCAGTAAGCTGATTTTACAGGCAGGAATTTCAAAATTAGTATATATAAATGCTTATTCGGATAATGAAGGAATTGCTTTTTTAAAAGAACATCAGATTGAAATAATACAGGTTTCAGAAAATGAATTAAAAATTTAAAAAACACAACACAATGACTTGGGATGAAAAAATTAAAGATTTTGAAATTTTTCTTCGTTTTGAACGAAATTTTTCAGAAAACACACTCGACGCTTACATTCGCGACATCAAAAAACTTAAAGACTACGCTGTAGGAGACCTTGAAAACACAGGCCCTGAAACAATTACGTATGATAATCTACAGGAATACATTTTCAAATTATCAAAACAAAAATTTAGTGAAAGATCACAAGCCAGATGGATTTCTTCCATTAAAGCTTTTTTCAGATATCTTTTAGAAGACGAAATCCGTGATGATAACCCTTCATCTTTATTGGAAGGACCAAAGTTAGGGCTGTATTTACCCGATACTTTAAGTCTTAGTGATATTGAAAAGATTATTCAGGCTATCGAAATAACTTCAGCTTTAGGACGTAGAAATCACTGCATCATTGAAGTGCTTTACGGTTGCGGATTAAGAGTTTCTGAATTGATTGATATTAAAATTTCTAATATCAACTTTAAAGAAAATTACATTAAAATTACAGGAAAAGGCGAAAAAACACGCTTTGTACCTTTAGCTCAATTTACCGCAAAGCTTTTGAAAGAGTATATTAATGAGGTACGCTCTAAATGTAAAATCAACAAAAAGCATGAAGATATTCTTTTTCTCAACAGTAGAGGAACTTCCATGTCTCGTGTGATTGTATTTATTATCATCAAAGAACTTACCGATAAAGCCGGAGTTAGCAAGAAAATTTCTCCGCATACTTTCAGGCATTCGTTTGCCACTCATTTGTTGCAAAACGGTGCAGATTTGCGTTATATTCAGGAAATGTTGGGACATTCAAGTATTACAACAACCGGAATTTATACCCATCTAAAAACAGAAGAACTTCGGGATGTAATATTGAATTTTCACCCGAGAAATGCTAATATTGTTGAATGAAAATATTAAAATTTTGTCCGAATTGCGGAAAAGAAACCCTCAATTGGGATGGAGAAAAAAAGTGGAGCTGCCCAGAATGCAGCTTCAATTTATATAATAATGTTGCAGGAGCCGTTGCAGTGATCATCCGTTATGGTGATGAAGTTTATTTAACAAGAAGAAATCAAGAGCCTAAAAAAGGGAAACTTGATTTGGCAGGAGGATTTGTAGATCCAAAAGAAAGCGCAGAAAACACTTGTAAAAGAGAACTCTATGAAGAACTTGAACTTGAAATAGATATCAAAAATTTAAAATATCTCACAAGTCTTCCAAATGTTTATCAATACAAAGAAATCGATTATAATACAATTGATTTGTTTTATGAGTACAATGTTTCTGAGAAGTTTGACGTTAATTTAGCCTTATCTGAAATTTCTGAAACGCAATGGATTAAAATTTCAGAAATCAATTTAGATGATATTGCTTTTGATTCTCAGAAAACATTCTTTGAAAACTATATCAAGAATATTTAATCAGAATCTTAAAAAAAATAAATTCCCGCAAATTTAGAAATCTGTGGGAATTTTTATTTTCTGTTAAACCTAGTAAGTTTTTGAATTCAGTATTTCTTCAAAATATTTAGTCAAAACTTTTCTATCATTTGTAGTGAGATTTGCTTCGTCATGATAAATAATGTAAGCGGGCATTGGCATTACTTTATTTTCAATTGTCTGAATCGAATTTTTAAGCATACTTTGCTTTAAATCTTTATTATAAGTTTCCCAAATTGAAAAATTAAGATGTTGTCTTCCGTCATTAACGTGACTTTTCACAGACCATGAAAACGGAGCAATATAAGCATATTTTGGATAAACGGTCTCGTTTGAATGACAATCATAGCAAGCATTTTTGATTAAATCTACAACTTCTTTGGGAGTATTTTTAACATCAATAAAATTCTTGGTTTTATCTACAGGTTGATTCACTTTATCAATAGGAATAAACTGAATTATCGCAAAGCCAACCAAACACCAAAATACTATTTTTTTAAACTTCTGCATTATCTGTTTAATTGAAGTTCTCTACCGTTTCCTCTTGTTCCAGAATTGTTATTTTGAATTGTAGTATTCGTTGTTGGTCTGGTTTGAGTTGGTTGAGATTTAGTGTTTTTATCTGTTGTAGTCGTCGTTCCCATTTTACTCGTATCAAGAACTCTTACATCTTTCAAATCCCAAGTTTCTTTCGAAGTCCATAAAGGACGGATTAGAGCAGTTTTGTAATAAATATAAGAATCTTCGGCAAAAGTTCCGTTTTCGAAATCTGCTTCGTCCCAGTATTTATTTTCATTATTATCAACCAAAATTCGGAGAATATATTCGCCAGGTTTGAGCACATCAAAAGTTACTTCACTTCCGCTTGTATATTTTTGGTAAATAGGTTTTTCACTTGAATCTAAAAGCTGCAACCAGTATTTTTTGTCGGGAGCATTTTCAAGAATAACCTTTAAAAGCCCGTAATTTTCAATTTTATCAACTTCAAAATCAAAACGTTTTGAATCTGGATTTTTATCAAAATAAGAAGAAATTGTTGTTTTAGGAATAGTCAAGTGATATTTTTTTCCGGAAATAAAATCTGACTGAATTAAAATTTGATATGGATTGGTTTCAGAAATTTTTGCCGTGAAAGGCTGAACTATTGTGCTGTCAATTTTTAAAGACCATTTATCAAAGTTAATTTTGTCTACTATGTAATTTGATAATATTTTAAAATCAGTTTTTGGAGGCAATAAAGATCCGCCATTATCACTGTTAATATTCATCACATTTTTCTTATTATACTTAAAGAACGTAGAAACAGTATCCTGTACTTTACCTGTATCATAGCTGAATTCCAATTTTTCATTAACAGTTTGTCCAACGTCACTTTTTACAGCATCAAACCAAATTTTCACAGAATCTGATTTTGGAGTATGAGTAACTTTAATATCTTTCAACTTTTCGCTTACAGAAAGTACTTTTACTTCATCCGGATTTCCTTCAAATAACATCATCACTCCACCTGCCATATCTTTAAACTCAGGTTTTTTGAAAGGTTTTTTTGATGGGTAAAGTTTTAAATTTAAACCTGAAATAGACTTTTCTACAGTTACCGTATCTTTTCTAAAAGCAATTTTTTCTTTTCCGGGATTGTAAATAGAATTTTCATTATCATCATCGAAAGCAATAATCTTATATTTTCCGGGGGCCAAATAATTTAATTCATAATAACCGTCGTCATCAACTTTTGTAATGTAGTAAGGTTTTTGTCGATAATCCATACTGTCTTTCAACTGATAAAGACCTACAACCATTTTATTATCGGAGCTGCTTTTCTTTTTTATTGTAAAACCATCTGTAACTTCACCACTGATGTATAAATCATCCAATTTTTCACCCGTTGAAAAAGCAAAATTGTAATACCTCAAAGGATTTCCTTCGCTGTTATCTACAATTGCATTTCCAAAATTGAAATTATATGTTGTATTTGCCTGCAAAGTATCAGTCCATTGAATGACCATATATTTATTGGCAATATTTGACGGAAGAATTCTTTTAATATTCTTTATTGGCGGGGAAATATTAAGATTTTTATTAATATCTTTTAAAGTAATATATTCGTTAAAATCAATTCGCAGTTCTTTGATGTCTCTTCTTACATTCACTCTTGTGGTATCTATATTTGAACCGATAACTTGCGGAGCTAAAGTATCTTTTGCGCCTCCAATTGGCGAACCAACTCTCGCACAAGACTGTACAAGAATACCGATGATAAATAAAAGAAAGAATCTTTTCATGAAATTATTTGAGCAAAAATAAACATTATTCTCCAAAAACTTCAGTTTGAGTTTTCAAAGTATCCTGATTATCATTCATTATGCTGTGAAGTTTATCTTTTTGAGCCGGAAAATCTTCAAATAATCCCGACAAAGCCAAAGCTGTGTAAACCTTTCCTGAATATTTATTTCCAATTGCAATAATTGTCACTTTAGATTTTAAAAGATGAGCAAAAACGGAATTTGTTCCGTGCCACCATCCGTTGTGATACGTAAGTTTTTCGCCATTGTCAAAAATTTTCATTCTAAAACCTAAACCATAATTATTTTGCCCGGCTTTCTCATTACTGTAAGGAGTGAAAACCATTTGCATCAATTCAGGTTTTAAAAAATCTTTAGAAAACATTGCTTTAGAAAAATTAAGCAAATCTCTCGGTGTTGTATAGACATTTTTATCACCGTAAATCAAATCCAATCGATCTAACGGATACAATTTATTTCCGCCATAATAAAAAGATTGTGATGCAGTTGGAATATCTTTCTCCTGAAAAATATAAGTATTTGTCATTTTCAACGGAGTGAAAACCATCTCTTTCATCGCTTGTGGAAAAGGAGTTTTGGTCACTTTTTCAATCAATAAAGCTAAAAGTGCAAAATTGGTATTGCAATACATAAAACCAGTATCAGTGTCTCTTGCCAACTCAGGTTTGTATTTAATAATCATATTTAAAACATCCTGATTTGTAATGTAGGTCTTCGAAAGTTCTGCGGGAGCTGGTTGAATTTTAGTAATAAAATATTCGTATTTCGGCAGTCCGCTTCTTTGGTCTAATAGAGTCTGAACCGTCACATTAGGATAAGGAAACCCGGGGAAGAATTGCGTTAAATGATCTGATAATTTTATTTTTCCGGCTTCGATTAATTTCATCATTGCCATTGCCGTCATTGTTTTTGAAACTGAAGCGACATGAAGTGGCGTATTTTTATCAATCTTGTTTTGATTGCCTTCTCGTGCAAAACCGCGGTAATTTTCATATAAAACATCATCACCTTGCGCAACAAGAAAACTTCCGCTCAGATTACCACTTTCCCAAACTTTTTTATAGTACTGATCGATATAATTTACAGCTTGTTTTTTGTCTACCAAACTGAAATCACGATCTGCAAAAACTTTGCTTAAATCTACGTTTCCGTAATTCGGAAGATTTGTGGTAGACTCTGCAGTTGCAGCATTGTTTTCGGATTTATTTTTACAGGAAAACAGGAATAAAAATAGGGTTGTAACGAGTACAAGGTTAAGCTTCTTCATGGGTTCAAAAAATGAGTGGCAATTTAATAAAACTCAGTTCAAATATGAAAAGGCGATTATCAATTATGAATTATTTAACATAAAATTTCACACCCTAAATGAGTAATCTAATTCGTTGGTTTTTGAACTAACAAAACGATGCAATAATTTTATCTACAATAACCTGCGCTAATTTCTCTTTACTCTGATGTGTCCAACCTGCTATATGAGGTGTTACGATTGCTTTTTCTGAATTTAAAAGATAGCTTAAATCTTCATTGTCTACTTCAAGATTTTCAAATGAAGACTTTTCATATTCCAAAACATCAAGACACGCACCTTTTACTTTTCCGGATTTTAATGCCTCAACTAAATATTTCGTTTCAATATTTTTTCCTCTTGCTGTATTAACAAAATAAAAGTCATTTTTCATTTCTGAAATAAACTTTTCATTTATTAAATAGTGAGTTTCCTCTGTCAATGGAATATGTAAACTTAAAATCTCAGCTTTTTCCTTTAATTCTTCTAAACTTACTTGTGTTGCAAATTCATCTGAAAGATTTGGCAGAATATCATGGAAAATCACTTTACAACCGAAACCTGAAAGCCTTTTTGCAGTCGTCTTTCCCATGTTTCCGTAACCAATTAATCCAACAGTTTTTCCTAATAGCTCGTCACCACGATTTTCTTCACGAAGCCAGACTCCGTTTTTTACTTCCTGAGAAGCGATGAAAAGTCGGTTCATTAAAATCAACAACATTCCAACAACATGTTCTGCAACAGAATCACGATTTCCTTCCGGAGAATTGATCAATTGAATTCCTAATTTTTCAGCAACAGGAATATCAATGTTTTCCATTCCCGCTCCTACTCTTGCAATGAATTTTAAGTTTTTACCTTTCTCCAAAAAATTAGCATCCAAAGGAATTCTGCTTCGGATAATTACACTATCATAGTTTTGAATTTTAGCACAAACCTCATCATAAGAAGACGAGAAATCTTCTTCCAGAATAAAGTTTTTTTCTAAAAGCTGATGGGTAATAAGAGGATGGTTTTTATCTAATAATAAGATTTTCATTTTTGTAACTTACATTTAAAAATAAACGGAAGAAAAAATCCTTCCGTTGTAAATTATTGTTCAATCTCTCCTGCAAATAATTTTTTCAATTCTATAGAATCTGTAGGTTTCATTCTTCCTGAAAGAATTAAAGACAATTCTTTTCTTCTTAATGCTGCATCAAATCTTTCTACTTCAAGTTCTGTTTCAGGTTCCATTTGTGGAATTGGAATTGGTCTGTTGAATTCATCAACTGCAACAAAAGTGTAAATTCCTTTATTGGTCTGAATTTTTTTATGATTAATAGGATCATCCAACCACACATCAACATAAATTTCCATAGAAGTTCCAAATGCGCGAGAAACTTTAGATTCCATCACAACAATTCCACCTTCAGGAATCGGATGATCGAAAGAAACATGATTTACAGAAGCTGTCACCACTCTTCTTTCGCAGTGTCTTGTTGCTGAAATCGACGCACAACGATCCATTCTTGCCAACAATTCGCCTCCGAAAAGGTTTCTAAGCTGGTTGGTATCATTCGGAAGAACGATATTTGTCATCACCGTAAGAGATTCTGACGCTTTTTTTATTTTTGCCATTTAGGTTTTGATTTTTGAGTTGCCGGAACTTTTACAGATTTCACGGCTGTTTTTTTAATAGAATCCTGAATTAAAGAATCTTTTTTCAGTTGAGCCTGCTTTGTAGAATCATTAATCTTCAATTGAGCAGAATCAATTTTTACCGGAACGGTTTTTTCAATTCTTTTGGTTTTGGTTTGTACCGAAACATCATCAAAAGATTTTTTACCGAAAAGTAATTCCTGTTGCATGTAACCAAAATACAGAATTCCTAAAACCGGAATAATGAAAAGGAAAATCCACAAAATAGATTTGTTGAATTTATAATCTTTCTCTTTATTAACCGTAGGAATTGAGCTTTCATCATTTTTAATATCCGAAAAACGAATTTCTTCCAAACCATAAAAATCCGGATGATCAGATTCAAGGCGATTTCCCTTGAAAGTCAAAATTCCGTCTTCAATAAAAATAGTTCCAAGATTTTGTATTTCTAAAGTTTGCTCTGCCTGAAGTTTTTTCTTCCAGAAATCGGTCTGAACCTGCAGTTCGCTTTCAGCAGAATTCTTAGAAACACCTTTTTCGGTGCTTATAAAATTTACCAGATCATCTGATGAAACCTGATAATCTGAATGGAAAGCAATCTTGCTTGAAGGCGGAAGAATACTTCCGTTTTCAGAATTGATGACTGCCTTGGTATTTTCGAGTGAGAAAACGCCAAACTGCGGAACCACAACTGTTCCGAATTGCTTCAGATATTCTAAAATGTAAGCTGAAATATTCATTTGACCGCAAATTTATGACTTTTTCGTGACTTTTTAAGAGATTTATTTTTAGTTTAAAATGTTAAAAATCATAAATAAAATATTGAGATTTTGTTTAACTCTTAATTTAAATATAATAAAAAAGACTGCCGAAACAGTCTTTAAAAAATTTAATAAGAAAACTAACTATAATAAAGTGAAATGGTGTTTTATTGATTATTGAATTTTCCAGCTGATTCCGAACATAAAATTGGTTCCAGCCTGAGCGAAGTAAATCGGACCATTGTAAACATAACCGTTATTCACATATTTTTGATCGAAAATATTATTGACCAAAAGCTTTAAAGCGACATCGTGCTTCGAAATTTTAAAGTCATACTGTACATTAAAATCTGTCAGAAAATAATCCTTCAACAATAAACTCTGCGTCTCTGTATTGTCTAAATACTGCTTTCCAACATATTGATTCATTAAAGCAAAATGGAAATTCTTAGTAGGATTAAATTTCAGGCTTAAATTAGCAATTACATTCGGCGAAAAGGAAATTTCAGTATTTCCGAGATTATTGATTCCGCTTTCATTTTCAATTCTAAAATCTAAATTTCTGTTTTGGCTTAAACTTACATTTCCGGAAACTTCCCATTGTTTTGAAAGTTTTGCCAAAGCTCCAACTTCAATTCCTCTTCTGTAACTTTTCCCGGAATTGGTTCTGATAAATTCTCCTATATTGCTTATCTGCCCGTTTAAAACCAACTGATTCAGATAATACATATAATATATATTGGCAGTAAAAGCAACCGGACCAAACTGTTTTTCGATTCCTGCTTCCACATCATGAAGACTTTCAGATTTTACATCATTGTTTGATATTAAATCATCACGATTCGGTTCACGTTGCGCATGAGCATACGAAACAAAGACTTTTCCGTTTCCTAATTTATAATTTACACCAGCTTTTGGATTGAAAAATAACCAGTTTTTTTTCAAATTTGCGCCTTCATCATCACCTTCCATCAAAATTTTGGTATCGTAGTCGATATTTCTCAACTGTAAATCTCCGAAGAATTCAAAATCATTTACCTTAATTAAAGCTTTCGCAAAACCGGCAACTTCATTCTTAACCGAACGATTTCGGTAATATTCATGTTGCGGAATTTCAGCAAAGAAAACATCTCTTACATTACCGTAATGTCTACCATAATATTGGTTTCCGACAACCCCAAAGTTCAAATCAAGATAATCGAATTTTCCATATAAAGTAGAAACTACACCGTAGAAATCATTATTTAACCATTTTTTTCTAATAAAATCTGAAGATTTATTTCCATTAAAATCAGGCAAATTATATCTTGCGTAAGGATCACCTTGTTTATAATTCTCATAATAACCTCTTCCTTTTGTATAATGAAGCGTTGTTTCGAGATTCCAATTATCATTTAACCCTTGTTCCCAAAGCAATTGATAATGATTTTGTCTGTAATTATCGGTTTCATTATCATAAAAACCAACAATATTTTCCCAGTTTGCATCATAGATTGCTCCTGATAAATTGGTTTTAGGATTGGTTTCCCAAGTTTGACGATCAACACCATTCCAAGCTTGATATGTTTTTTCTTTTCCGCCAAAAGCCATCAAACGAAGTTTCGTTTTTCCTTCTTCAAATAGTGCTGTGAAATTGTATGAATTTAAATCTGAAGCAGCCCTGTCAATATATCCGTCAGAATGAATGTTAGAATATCTTCCCATTATAGAAAGACGATCTTTCCAGAATTTTCCAGAACCAATTTCTGCAGAGTATTTGTACGTATTAAATGATCCGTAACTGTCATCTGTTTTAAAATAAAACTTGTCTTCCGGCTCTTTTGAAATCACGTTGATACTCGCTCCGAAAGCAGAAACTCCATTATTTGAAGTTCCAACTCCACGCTGAATAACGATTTGCGACGCAGAACTCGTTAAATCCGGAACATTTACGAAAAAAGTCCCCTGACTTTCTGAATCATTGAACGGAACACCATTCATCATCACATTAATTCCTCTTCCGGCAACTCCACGAATTCTAAATCCGGTGTAACCAACCCCATTTCCGGCATCGGAAGTGGAAATAATTGAGGTCTGATTTTTCAAAAGAATAGGTAAATCCTGTCCAAGATTTCTACTGTCGAGATCTTTTTGAACATTAATAATTTCTTTGGCAACGGGAAGCCTTTTGGTGAAGTTTACAGCTTCAATTTCTCTGGCTTTCAGAGAATCTGGGTTTTGAGTTTGTGCGAAACTCAAAGAACTTGCGGTAAGTCCTAAAAAAAATAATCCTTTCATTCTTATAAATTTTAAAAATTTAATGGAATAAAAGGGGCGACTATAATTTATATCTGATAAGTTATGATTGATAAATGATTTTTAAAATATCCTTTATCATCTATTATTATCATTTATAATAAATGTTTCCCTAAACAGCATTACCTGTTCCAGGTTCATTGGGTATAATCTCAGCTCCGATTGGGGCACCCCTTTAATTTCAGCGGCAAAATTACAAAAAATATTTTAACTCAAAAATATGATTTTTTAGATATAAATTTTCACACAGAATTTAATACGAGCGATTATCAGAATCGATATAATAGTAATTTTTATCGTCTTTAGTTACATCAAACATCTTCCCCAATTTCCAGCTGTAATTTCTTTTTATGTCTGAATATTCAAATGGAATAATGATTTTATTATTAACATCAATCACTCCAAATTTATCGTTATACGTTGCGACAATCATAGGATTTGAAACATCATCACCTTCCAAAATATAGAGATACTGGTAATTGGGGTAAATAGTGAATTGATTTTTATCTGACGGATTTTTAAATTTTGAATCTTCAATAATCCCGTATTTTCCGTTGAGAATATAGGCATGAAATAGAGATTTTTTCAAATCAAACTTACATTTTCCTAAATCGTCATTTTTATATTGATATACTCTTTTGCCTGATTTATTGATTCTAAATGTAACTCCGGATTTTTCAACTGTTGCAAAATCTACCGTGCCAAATTTCTTCACTTTATCATTGGGAGAGTTTAAAAGATTGCAATCTTCACCAAAAAACATCACCAAATCATACTCCGGCTGAATCACAAATTTTCCTTTTTGATTAACAAAACCAGATTTTCCATTCTTTTTTTGCGGAATCAATAACGGAATATTTTCATTAACCATTGGAAGACCATGAGAATTTTTCTTAGTAGCCGCTGAATTAGAAACACCTTTTGACTTATTTAAATCATTAATTTTCAAAGCTTTAGACTGAGAAAAATTAAAATTAAAAAATAGAACTAAAAAACTCAACATCAATATTCTTAAAATCATCTTTCATGTAAATTTGTGCCAAAAATAGAAAATATAAAAAACATATTTATAAAGAATCTAAATAATTTAGCCTAAGAAAAAAATTAAAATTCCGTATTTTTGGAAACATTTTTAAATGTACGATAATTTTAAAACGTTTTAAGGTATCGCATTTGATTTTATCATTTAAAATCTAACAACGTTTTATCCGAAAAAGAGTTCACGGCGAAATCAATTGCAAAGTAAATTCTTACATTTTCAGAGAAAAGTCCTTATTAATATTTACCCATTGGGACAGATTATCTCACATTTTCAGAAATGTTGTAGATTATACAGCTTCTGCACTTTAACAGATGTCTACCAACCAATAATCTACCTTTAATTTTTAAAAAGAACTTCTATTTATGAATATTTATCAGGATTACATCCAAGAGATTGAAGAAAGAAAAATTCAGGGTCTTCACCCAAAACCAATTGATGGTGCTGAACTTTTAAGCGCAATCATTGCACAAATTAAAGATAAGAATAACGAATACAGAGCAGATTCTCTGAAATTCTTTATCTACAACAGTTTACCGGGAACAACACCTGCAGCAGTTGTGAAAGCTCAGTTTTTAAAAGAAATCATTTTAGGTGAATCCGTATTAGAAGAAATCACTCCTGCTTTTGCGTTTGAATTGTTATCTCATATGAAAGGTGGTCCGTCAATCAAAGTATTGTTGGATTTAGCTTTAGGAAATGATGTTGCAATTGCTAAAGAAGCTGCAAACGTTCTAAAAACTCAGGTTTTCCTTTACGAAGCTGATACGGATCGTTTAAAAGAAGCATTCCACAACGGTAACGAAATTGCAAAAGAACTTATTGAAAGCTACGCACAGGCTGAATTCTTTACAAAACTTCCTGAAGCTCCTGAAGAAATTAAAGTAGTTACCTATATTGCTGGTGAAGGTGATATCTCTACAGACTTATTATCTCCTGGAAATCAGGCGCACTCAAGATCAGACCGTGAACTTCACGGAAAGTGCATGATGACTCCAGAAGCTCAAGAGGAAATTAAAGCTTTGCAGGCACAACATCCTGACAAAAGCGTGATGTTGATCGCTGAAAAAGGAACAATGGGAGTTGGTTCATCAAGAATGTCTGGTGTAAACAACGTGGCACTGTGGACTGGTAAACAAGCGAGTCCTTATATTCCATTTGTGAATTTCGCACCAATTGTTGGTGGAACAAACGGAATTTCTCCGATTTTCTTGACTACTGTTGACGTAACTGGTGGAATTGGTATCGACCTTCAGAACTGGGTAAAAAAACTAGACGCAGAAGGAAATGTTATCCGTAACGAAAATAATGAGCCAATTCTTGAGGAAGTTTATTCTGTAGCAACAGGAACTGTTCTTACCATTAATACAAAGACTAAAAAATTATACAACGGCGATCAGGAATTGAAAGATATTTCCAAGTCATTCACGCCGCAAAAGATGGAATTTATCAAAGCTGGTGGTTCTTATGCGATCGTTTTTGGTAAAAAATTACAAACTTGGGCATCTGGGATTTTAGGAATTGAAATTCCTACGGTTTACGCTCCTTCAAAAGAAATTACAAAAGAAGGCGTTGGTCTTACTGCTGTTGAAAAAATATTTAACAAAAACGCTGTTGGTTTGGCGCCAGGAAAAATATTGCACGCTGGTTCAGACGTTCGTGTAGAAGTAAATATCGTTGGATCTCAGGATACAACGGGTTTGATGACTGCACAGGAATTGGAATCAATGGCTGCGACAGTAATTTCTCCAATCGTTGACGGTGCTTACCAATCTGGATGTCACACAGCTTCGGTTTGGGACAAAAAAGCTCAGGCTAACATTCCTAGATTGATGAAATTTATGAATGATTTCGGTTTGATCACTGCCCGTGACCCGAAAGGTGAATACCACGCAATGACAGATGTAATTCACAAAGTTCTGAATGATATTACAATTGACGAGTGGGCAATCATCATCGGAGGTGACTCTCACACGAGAATGTCTAAAGGTGTTGCTTTCGGAGCGGACTCAGGAACAGTAGCTTTAGCTCTAGCGACTGGTGAAGCATCAATGCCAATCCCGGAATCTGTAAAAGTAACTTTCAAAGGCGACATGAAACATCACATGGATTTCCGTGATGTAGTACATGCGACTCAACTGCAAATGTTGCAGCAATTCGGAGGAGAAAATGTATTCCAGGGTAGAATCATTGAGGTTCACATCGGAACACTTCCTGCTGATCAGGCATTCACATTTACAGACTGGACTGCAGAAATGAAAGCAAAAGCTTCAATCTGTATTTCTGAAGACGATACTTTGATCGAATCATTGGAAATTGCGAAAGGCAGAATCCAGATTATGATCGATAAAGGAATGGATAACCACAATCAGGTTCTTCAAGGTTTAATTAACAAAGCGAATAAGAGAATTACCGAGATCAAATCTGGCGAAAAACCAGCTTTAACTCCGGATTCAAATGCAAGTTATTACGCAGAAGTAGTGGTTGACCTTGACATTATTGTTGAGCCAATGATCGCTGACCCAGACGTAAACAACGAAGATGTTTCTAAAAGATATACGCACGACACGATCAGAGACCTTACTTATTACGGAGGCGATAAAAAAGTGGATTTAGGTTTCGTAGGATCTTGTATGGTTCACAAAGGTGACCTGAAAATTGTTTCTCAGATGCTAAGAAACATCGAACGAAGAGACGGTAAAGTTGAATTCTTAGCTCCTCTTGTAGTTGCTGCTCCAACGTATAACATCATCGATGAATTGAAAGCTGAAGGTGATTGGGAATTGCTAGAGAAATATTCAGGTTTTGAATTTGACGATAATGCTCCAAAAGGTGCTGCACGCGTTGAATACAAAAACATGATGTATCTTGAGCGTCCGGGATGTAACCTTTGTATGGGTAACCAGGAAAAAGCGGAGAAAGGAGATACCGTTTTGGCAACTTCTACAAGACTTTTCCAGGGAAGAGTAGTTGAAGATTCTGATCGTAAAAAAGGAGAATCTTTATTAGCATCAACTCCAGTGGTTGTATTGTCTGCGATCATCGGAAGAATTCCAAGTATTGAAGAATACAAAGCAGCTGTTGAGGGAATTGATTTGACGACTTTTGTACCGTCTATCAAAGAATTAGTTACTGTGGGTCACTAATTGATTTTTAAGTAAAAGTCGAAAGGCTTTTTAAATATAAAATGGAAGATTTCTTGCGAAGTCTTCCATTTTTTGTTTAGAACATTTCCATTTAAGACTCAGTATGTTATATTTTATCTTAAATCAATACCTTCAATTCTATTTTTTCTTAACTTGATAGTTAGAAATAATCTCAGTCATTCATCATTTTTATCCTTTATTAAAGATTGGAGGAACGGTATTTGATGAATTATAAAGGATTAAAATTTTCTATTTTATTTGAATAATTAATGAACTATTGAATTCTTATTTAAGTTTACTGCTTTGTAATAATTAAAAGCATTCAAAAAAAGCCATTGTGTGCTTTTGTGTTCAAGATTAATCTTTACCTTAAACAAATATTCAAAAATTAAAAATAGAGAATTACGAAAAACAGAAAAATTAAATTAAGATATGACATTCGACATTGACATGATCAAAAAAGTGTACGAACGCTATCCTGAAAGAATTGCAGCAGCAAGACAAATTACAGGAAAGCCTTTGACACTTTCAGAAAAAATTCTTTACACCCACTTGTGGGAAGGAAACGCAACAAAAGAACATGAAAGAGGAAATTCCTACGTGGATTTCGCTCCCGATAGAGTGGCCATGCAGGATGCGACGGCTCAGATGGCTCTTTTACAGTTTATGCAGGCTGGAAAAGCCAAAGTCGCTGTTCCGTCAACTGCTCACGCAGATCACCTGATTCAGGCGAGAGTGGGTGCAGAATCAGATTTACAGGAAGGAATCAATAAAAACTCGGAGGTTTTCAACTTCTTAGGCTCTGTCTGTGATAAATACGGAATCGGTTTCTGGAAACCCGGAGCCGGAATTATCCACCAGGTTGTTTTAGAAAACTATGCATTTCCTGGAGGAATGATGATTGGAACCGACTCTCATACGGTTAACGCAGGTGGATTAGGAATGGTTGCCATCGGAGTTGGTGGTGCAGATGCAGTTGACGTAATGGCCGGAATGGCGTGGGAATTGAAAATGCCAAAATTAATCGGTGTAAAGTTAACCGGTAAAATGTCTGGCTGGACCTCAGCAAAAGACGTTATCCTAAAAGTTGCCGGAATTCTTACCGTAAAAGGAGGAACCGGATGCATCGTAGAATATTTCGGTGAGGGTGCAATCTCTTTATCCGCAACAGGAAAAGGAACCATTTGCAACATGGGTGCAGAAATTGGTGCGACGACTTCGACTTTCGGATATGATGATTCGATGAGAAGATATCTCGCTTCTACCGGAAGACAGGATGTTGTAGATGCTGCAGACCAAGTTGCGGAACATTTAACGGGTGATGCTGAAGTTTATGCAAACCCTGAACAGTATTTTGATCAGGTGATTGAAATTAACCTTTCGGAATTGGCTCCTCACTTGAACGGACCGTTTACACCAGATTTGGCAACACCGGTTTCTGAATTTAAAGCAAAAGCAGAAGCGAACGGTTGGCCCATTGAAGTGGAATGGGCATTGATTGGATCGTGTACCAACTCTTCATACGAAGATTTATCAAGAGCTGCCTCCATTGTAGAAGATGCAGTGGCAAAAGGTGTAAAACCAAAAGCTATTTTAGGAATTAACCCTGGTTCTGAGCAGGTGAAATTTACCGCAGAAAGAGATGGATTCCTTGACTCTTTCAGAAAATTTGAAAATGCAAGAATCTTTACCAATGCCTGCGGACCCTGTATCGGACAGTGGGACAGAGAGGGTGCTGACAAAGGCGAGAAAAACTCAATCATTCACTCTTTCAACAGAAACTTTGCAAAAAGAGCCGACGGAAACCCAAATACCCATGCTTTCGTAGCTTCACCGGAAATGGTGGCAGCAATTGCAATCTCAGGAAGATTAGATTTTAATCCAATCACAGATACATTGACCGCTGAAAACGGTGAACAGATAAAATTAAACGAACCTAGCGGTTCTGAATTGCCTTCAAAAGGTTTTGCCGTTGATGACAATGGTTACCAAGCTCCATCTGCAGACGGTTCAACTGTTGAAGTAAAAGTAAGCCCGACCTCAGACAGACTTCAGTTACTGGAAGAATTCCCTGCTTGGGACGGTAAAAACATTACCGGAGCGAGAGTTTTAATCAAAGCTTTCGGAAAATGTACAACGGATCACATTTCTATGGCTGGACCATGGTTGAAATACAGAGGACATTTAGATAATATCTCCAACAACATGTTGATCGGCGCTGTAAACGCGTACAACATGGAAACCAACAAAGTAAAAAACCAGTTGGATGGTGCTTACGGCGAAGTTCCTGCTGTACAGAGAGCGTACAAAGCTGCAGGAATTCCTTCGATTGTTGTAGGAGATCAGAATTACGGTGAAGGTTCTTCAAGAGAGCACGCAGCAATGGAGCCAAGACATCTTGGCGTAAAAGCTGTTCTGGTAAAATCATTTGCAAGAATCCATGAAACCAACCTGAAAAAACAGGGAATGTTGGGATTGACGTTTGCTGATGAAACAGATTATGATAAAATTCAGGAAGATGACGTGGTTAACTTCTTAGATTTGGATCAGTTTGCTCCAGGAAAACAATTGACTTTAGAATTCATTCATACCGATGGAACTAAAGATATTGTTTTGGCAAACCATACCTATAACGATCAACAGATTGATTGGTTTAAGGCAGGTTCTGCTTTGAATTTGATTAAGCAACAGGAAAATTAAAATTTCTTTTAATACAACGAAAGCAACTTCAAAACTGGAGTTGCTTTTTTTTATTTTAATTTATCTAAAAGATTCATTTTATAACTTTCTCCAATCGGAATTTCGTGATTTGAGTTGAGAGTGATCTTTTTTAAACCTAAACTTTTCACCTTATCTACATTAAGAATAAAAGACTTGTGAACTCTTGTAAAATTTTCAGGAAGTTGATTTTCGAGAGACTTTAAAGTTTCCAACACAATATATTCCTGAGTTTCAGTTTTAATGTTGACATAATCTTTGATGCTCTCTACATAAAGAATTTCATTAAAATTAACACGATACTGTTGACCGGAAGATTTTACGAAAAAATGATTTGCATCTTTCGTTGCATTTAAAGGAAAACGTTCCTGAGCTTTTAGAATACTTTTATTAAATCGGTCAAAAGAAATCGGCTTTAAAAGATAATCAACCACATTGTGTTCATACCCTTCCAAAGCATATTCTGAATACGCAGTCGTAAGAATATATTTCATTTTGTCACCGACAATTTTCATGAAATTAATTCCCGTAAGTTCCGGCATCTGAATATCAAGAAAAACAAGATCCGCTTCATTTTTCTGAATAAATTCTAAAGCTTCGATCGGATTTTCTGAAGAGAATACCAATTCGAGAAACGGAATTTTTTGCACATAATTTCCGAGAAGTGAAACAGCTAAAGGTTCGTCGTCTACAACAATGCATTTAATTTTCTTCATTCTTCAAATCAATCTTTAAATCTACTGTAAAATCAGTTTCAGTTTCAACAATATTCAGTTTATATTTGTTAGGATATAAAATTTCAAGTCTCTTTTTGACATTCTCTATTCCGATTCCGGAAACGGTGTCTTTCATTTTCTCCTTTTTATAATTTAAAAGATAAAAATGCAGCATTTTATTTTCATCTGAAATTTTCATTTCAAAACCTTTATTTCTGAAATCTCCATGTTTAAAAGCATTTTCCACGAACGGGACTAAGAGCATTGGAGAAATATTCAGCATTGGATAATTTAGTTTTTTTTCTACATTCAATAGTTCAGGATGTTTTAGCCTCAGCTTTTCAAGAGCAATTAAACTGTCGAGATAACCAATTTCTTTATCCAAAGTAATAAAATCTTTTTCAAGATCTTTCGTGCTGTATCTTAATAACTGTCCCAATTCTTCAATAGCAGGCAAAGCTTTGTCTGAATTCTGATACACCAAAGAATAAATATTATTTAAAGTATTAAAAATAAAATGAGGATTAATTTGTGTCTTTAAGGCTTGGAGTTGTGAGTTTTTATTTTCTTCAATTAACCGAAGTTTTTCTCTTTCGGTTTTCAGCGCATTATTCAACAACCAAATTAGAGTTGCCACAAAAATAGCCGTGTAACTGAAGAAAATATTATCATAAATATAGTAAACCAAACTTGTTTTCTCGTGATAATTTCTAAAACCAAAAAAAACAGGAAAAAGAATCTCTTCGACAGAATACCTTAATAAACTGAAAAATAAAAAAATACCCACTATTCCACCAAAGATTGCATACAATCTCTGCTTCTTATAAACCCAAGGCATTAAAACAAAATAATTAACATAAAAAGTGGACAGATTAACGAACAGAAAAGAATAACTTAAAATATAGCTTTGAAGTTCTGCACCTGCTTCTTTCGGTAAAAATGCAAACCTGAATTGGTAATAAATAAAAAATAACCAATATAAAAGATGCAAAAGGATGATTTGCTTTTTTTTCATCGTAATTCTTTATTGTTAATAAAAATACTTTTGGAAGAGTAATAATGCAAATATATTGAAACAGCTGTTGTGTTTCTGTTTTCTAACTTTAAACAGCCTTTTTTAGGCAACCTATATTTGAATTCTGTCTTGCCCAAAATTACAGCAGGTATTTTTAGCTCAGAAACTAAAGCTATATTTTTATCTGAAAGATTTCTTATTTCTAAAGTCACAGGAGCATTTACCTTATTAATATCAATATTTTCGTTTGGAGCAATTATTATTGTTTTCCAGACATCTACTTTGTGATTACCCGCAAAAAGCTGCATAAAAATCACACCCGAAAGAAGAATTATATTTTTCATTTACCAAAAATAGATACAAAAGCATTTCTAAAACCTTTCGAATCTATGAACACCCGTTTTTCTTCGACGAAAATGTTTTAAACTGACATATTTCCCGATTGGTCGAAACCTTATTTCATCAAATTATCGTGAGATATAAATTTGTCAAAAATATTTAAAACAAATCATTATGAAATCGTCAATTCTAATAGTATTATTAACTATCTCTACTTTTTTATTCGGACAGAAAAAGCCATCTGAATATTTCCCCGATCCGAAAACCAAAGTTATGGTTGTTGGTTCGTTTCATTTTGAATATCCCAATTTGGATGCTCATAAGACTTCAAAAAGTGATCAGGTAGATGTTTTAGAACCTAAGACAGCAGCTGAAGTAACAGAGTTAATCAATTACATTAAAAAATTCAAGCCTACAAAAATCACTATCGAAGCCTGGCCGAATTGGAAAGCCAATGAAAAATTAAAAGAATATAAAGACGGCAAACACAAAGATCAGAGGGATGAGCGTTACCAACTTGCAATGCGCATCGCAACAGAACTTAAGATCAATGAATTATATAGTATTGATGCGAATTCGGTTTTGGATGATCTTACAGAAAAATTTGGTAAGAAAGACTCATTGTATTTTAAAAATCTATTAGAAGATTATGATTTTTTAAGTGACGATGCTGTTTCTAAGCAGTATAATAAATTCATTAAAAATACAGAGCCGAAAAATTTCAAATCACTCCTTGATATGTTCAAATATATGAACAGCAAAGAATATCATCAGTACGAATACGGAGCGTATTTAACCGGAGATTTTAAATTAAGAGAACACGACGGCGCAGATCTCCTTGCGTTATATTGGTATAACAGGAATCTTAGAATGTTCAGAAAAATTCAGGAGATTCCGAAAAATACTG
The DNA here is from genome assembly GCF_026460945.1 of Chryseobacterium luquanense. GTDB lineage: Bacteria > Bacteroidota > Bacteroidia > Flavobacteriales > Weeksellaceae > Chryseobacterium > Chryseobacterium luquanense. The sequence goes on along the minus strand of NZ_JAOVZV010000024.1, from coordinate 22,225 downwards.
AAGACAGAATCTTGGTTATTGCGGGAAATGGTCACGCCTCCGTTTTAAGACAACTTTTCACTTCTTCTCCTGAGTATGATTACGTTGAGTTTTCAACTTTAGATCAAAAAAAATAATTCTTCTTTTTTCGAAACAAAACTGTTCTTACTCATGAAAAAGACATTCATCATCGCCACGTCATTCTTATCCATTTCCCTTTTTGCTCAAAAACAGGATACTTTACAAGTCAAAAATATAGAAGCTGTTACTGTTAATGGAAAGAAAAAGTTACTTCTAGAAAGGAAAGCAGACCGGCTGATTTTCAATGTAGAAGCATCAATTGCTTCGCAGGGAATGGATGGTGCAGAAACCTTAGCCAATGTTCCGATGCTGAAAGTTGATGATAATTTGGGAACCATTTCTATCACAGGAAAAAGCAGTGTCAATGTTATGATTAATGGAAGGATGCTGAATCTTTCTGGAACTGCTCTTTTGAACTATCTGAAAACAATTCGTTCAGAAAACATTGCCAAAATAGAGGTCATCACTACTCCACCTGCAAAATATGAAGCGCAGGGCAACAGCGGATTAATCAATATTATTTTGAAAAAAAATCCGAATTTAGGCTGGAGTGGTTCTATAAACACGGGACTCAATCAACGGACTTATTCAAGCGGAAATATCAACGGAACGCTGAACTACCAAACTGAAAAATTGAATATCTCACTAAGAACTGGTTATCTGGACGGAGCAAAACGTTCAGAAGAAAACTATACGATTACAGGAGCTTCACAAAACTATAGCCGCTCTGTAAGAAAAGATCTGTGGAAGGAATTGACGCCCAACCTAAATCTTTCGTACAAGATCAATAAAAACTCTGAACTTGGGATGGAATACATTTATACTCATGAAAAATCCGGAATGGACATCGTTAATGAGACAAGAAATGTAAGTTCTGATTCTACTGTTGAAAATCTTCTGACCAATACTTTTCACCGTGAGAAAACTCCGACTCATACTTTAAGTGTTTATTATGATCTGAAATTAGATTCATTAGGAAAAAAACTGAGTTTTGCCGGAAATTTTTTTAAGAATAATTCTGATACCGATGTTAATTTTTCTACTTTAAAACAGAGTGATCAAACTATTCAGGATGTAAAAACAACTTCAATCGTTGCACCACAGGTTTTTTCTTTACAGGGCGATCTGGAATTACCTTTTTCATTCGGAACCATTGAAACAGGTATAAAATTCAATCAGTTTAAAAATTCAACCGATCTTCAGTATTTCAACATCATCAACAACCAATATATTCCGGATTTGCAAAGAGCCAATTTATTTGAATATCAGGAAGAAAATTATGCTGCTTATTTTAGTTATGCTAAAAGTTTCGGTGAACATTGGGAAACAAAAGCCGGACTTCGTTATGAAAACACACAGGCAAAAAGTTTTACCCCGTTGACCAACATTGGCAATTCATACAATTACGGGCAATGGTTTCCCTCTGCTTTTATTTCATACAAAGAAAAGAAAAATGTTTTCAGTCTTTCTTATTCAAGAAGAATCAATCGGCCAAGTATGAACAATCTCAATCCTTTCAGATGGTATGAGAATCCTTATTCTTATTCTTCAGGAAATCCATTGTTAAAACCATCTTACATTAATAACTTAGAATTGGGATATACATACAACAGCAAATTTTCTGCAAGCATTTACTATTTAAAACTTAAAAACGGTTTCGGACAACTCTCGTTATTAGACGGGATTTCACAAATCGGGACTTATCTTAATTATTACGATAATAATTTTTATGGATTTAATGCTTCTTACACCGATCAGTTTTTCAAAATTTGGGAAGCAAGTTTATCATTAAATGGCTCGTTAACCGATTCTAAAGTGTATAACATTGATGCTCAGCCACAAAAAGGGCATTCTGTAAGTTATTCTTTTAACAACACTTTTACGTTAAATAAAAACAAGACGTTGTACTTTTTTCTGAATTACAGTCAGGATTTACCTTACCAAAACGTGAATTCTTCTTTTCATAATTTTTCAAATTTAAATTCGGGAATAAAAATTTCTCTGATGGAAAAACAACTGCAGATCAATGCAACCGTAACCAATATTTTTGCTCAAAAATATCAAGGCGATATCTATTTCAGCAATAACAGCCAGCATTTTAATAATTACTGGGATGGAAGAGGTTTCCGTTTAAATGTAAATTATACATTAGGGAATTATAAAAAGAAAGTCACTACAAAAAGCATCAATTTTGAAGAAAAAGACAGAGCTCAATAAAGTTTTGTAACAAATCTAATTTTTCAACGTCTAACAGAATAGATTTACTCACATTATGAAGAAAACTTTATTTGCTCTCTCACTTTTAGGTTCAGTTTTAAATTTCGCTCAGGAAACTAAAGACAATAAAGAAACCAAGGAAAAAGAAATCGAAGGCGTTGTTATCACCAAAACTAAAAAAGCCGTTGAGCAAAAAGCTGACCGTACGATTTTTGATTTTTCTGAACAGCCCAGCTTAAATTCCGGTTCTTTAATGGAAGGGGTAAAAAAACTTCCTGGTTTGGTGGTATCTGATATGGTAGGAATGATGTATCAGGGAAAGCCACTCGATGTTTACATGGATGGAAGACCTTTGAACATTTCAAGTAATGAACTGAATGCTTTTCTGGAAGGAATGCCCGCAAATTCGGTTGACAGAATTGAAATCATTACGCAACCCGGCGCAGAATTTCCTGCAACTTCTGGAGGTGCTATTTTAAATATTATTACAAGCAAGTCGGCAAAAAATTACCTGACTGCAGTTTACAATGGAGGTTACCGTTTTTCAAGTTATGATAAATACAGAAGCAGGTTTAATAATTCCATAGCTTTAAACTCAAGAAATAAGTGGTTTGGGTGGCAGGTAAATCTTGGGCAATATTACCGTGAGAGTTTATCCCTTTCTGAGTTTGATAATTTAAGCAGAAATAATTCTAGTTCTTTAGGAAGAACATATTATATGAATTCGGCTTTCACTTTTGAACTTGGAAAAGACAGATTGTTGTTAAACTACGACATTAATCACAACAACGGCGGTTCGTCTGTTGTTACTGATGAATTTTTAAACGGAGTGACACGGTCTAATTTTTCGAGTGATTCCAAAGGTTTAAGACAGGAAGTTGCGGCAACGTATCAGAAAAAATTTGAAGACAAAAATAAAAAGCTTGATTTTAAAGCAATTTACACCAACAGCGATTCAGAGTTTAATCAATTTGGAGCTAAATCATTAAACAACTCTTCTTTATTTAATTTATATAATTTCAAAATCGATTATTCACAGCCTCTGAAGATTCTGGATGAAGGAAAAGTAAGCTTCGGAGGATTATTTGACCAGCAAAATTTTGAAACAAAAGATGGAAGTCTTGTGAATCTTGATTACACAAGACAGACTACTTCTGCCTATTTGGAATTTCAGGCAACTTTAAAGAAGTTTGATTTTATCGCCGGAGCAAGAGCTGAGAATTATGACATCACAGGAATTACAAGATTCTATGACAAAAACAATGTTTTAAAGGAAGCTAATTTAAACCCATTCAAAAAGTTTAAAGTTTTTCCAAATGCAAGTGTGCAGTATAATTTGATGAAACAGCTTTTTGTAAACTTAAATTACAACAAGAAAATCAGCCTGCCAAGTGTTTCGCTTCTAAACCCAAACAACAATACACTCACAACAGAAACACTTACATCAACCGGTAATCCCAATCTACAGCCGACAATTTATGACAATGCGGAAATCAAAATCAGCGCATTTGATTATGCCTACATTGGCTATAACACAAGTTGGGTGAAGAATCAGATTGTTCAGAAAGTTTCAAGGGAAGGCAATTTAATCAGAAACGAACAGGTACAGGTCAACAGCATCAGAACACATAACTTCAATTTCGGAATGCCGATTCCGTTTATGCTTTTCACAACGCCTTTCAGCGAGCTGATGAAATTTAATGTAAACCCTGATAAAATGAACTTATTATATGTTTATACAGGATATCAGATTCAGGAAATGCCGGATATTAAATCAAAAGGTTTCTGGATTTTCAGTTTGATGGGACAGTTTATTCTTCCAAAAGACATCAGACTTCAGGCGAATTATAACGTGATACCAAAAGGAGGAAATTTCTATTATTTTCAAATTGAGAAACCTTTGAACAATGCTTTTGATCTAACAATATCAAAAAAGTTCATGGCCGACCGTCTTAATCTTTCCCTCTATGCAAGAGATATTTTTAATCAGAATAAAAGTGTCATTGTAGCGAATTCTTTAGGTGGAAAAGTATTTACATCAAACAAATTCGACAGCAGAAGTTTCGGGATTACCGTCAATTATAAAATTCCAACCAAAAATAAACTGGCTAAAGAAGATCCTAATATGATTAAGCAAACCACCCAAAGTGAAAATAACGGTGGTATTTTGCAACAGTAAATTTTATATAAAAGAAATCGGCTCTAATTTTTTAGAGCCGATTTTTATTTGGAAATTAGATTAAACTTATTTCTTCATAATCTTATGTGAAAATCTTGAACCATCTTTATAATCTAAAACAAGAATATACATTCCTTCTTTTAAATCTGATAAATTGATTGTAGATGAAACTCCATCAAATGATTTTAAAATCCTTCCAGAAACATCAATGATTGAAACAGATTTCACATTTTCAACATTATCGATATTAATAACATCAGTAAAAGGATTTGGATAAATTCTCAGTTTATTTTTAGCTAAAACCTCCGAAGTTCCTAAAGTTTTAAGCTCATAAGAAAGATTATCTATTGACAAACTGTTTGCCGGTGTTCCCGGATTTTTCAATGCTAACTGAGTTACACCCACTGGAAGAACAGGAATATCAAATGAAAAAGGATACGTTGTATTGGTGGTAGGAACGCTGAATGTTGTCATTTCAACAAAATTATTCGAAGCATCCACATATCCTATCTGAAGAATTCCATTTGCTGTAACAGAAGCTTTAGCATCAAACTTTAATCTGTACTCCCCAGATTGTAAAGTAGACATAGGTGGTAAAGCTACATAGGCAATACGTGCTCCAGATGTCCATAAATAAAGAGTATTACTTCCGGTAATCGTCGTACTATTTGAAATATGCCCACCATTTGTTGTCCCCAAATTTGTCCAGCAAATAGGTAAAACTCCGGCATTTCCATTAGTTGTTCCTGTATATCCTTCAAATCCTTCAAAATAAGACCCCGTTAAAGTATTACATTGCGTAGCAAAATTAGTAACAGAAGTCCAAACACTTTTATCTGAAGAACTACATGCTGATCTTACCCAAACATAGTAGTTTGTAGAATTTTGTAAAGGTCCTATTGGCGTCGTTAAACCCGGAACATTGCTTACATTTGGTGTAGTAGATGACGTAGGTGCGGTATTGGTAGTTGAATAATAAACATCATAACCATTTGCGGGAGCAACTGTAGGAGCGAACCAATTAACTGTTGCAGTAGTTGTTGTAATATTATTTACATTTACCCCATTCGGAATCCAACATGTAGGCGGAGTCCAAGTATAAGTAAATCCTGCAGATGGCATTCCTGGTGTTGCATTGGTAGTATGTGAAGCTTGTGTACTACTATTTGCAGTTCCAGCATTAGAACTCATGAAATCTAATGTTGTAGCATTAAGCCTGTTATTAAAATCTGCATTTGTAGTACCTCTTAAACCGATTTGAGCAGTTGTAGCAGCACCAGTTGTTCCAACTAAAAAAGCACCACTATCGTAAACCATTTTGATTACATTGGAGGTTTCCTGTAATCTGATTTGGAAAGAAAATGCATACGCTGCAGTAGTAGAAATAGAATAAGCAGGTCTAAAATTCTTCCACTGGATAACGACTTCCCGGTTAGGAGCAGCACCAACAGTTTCCCAGCTGATATTTCCTGTTACACTGTTGAGATCAAAAACACTGTTGAGATCTCGTCCCCACGCAGAAACAGCTCCCTCATAAGCAGCTGTATTTGAAATGGGAGTGAGGTTCGTAGAAGTTGGAGCAGTTGCTCCAAAAGTTACAAAACCATTTGTTGTTACATTTAAAGAGCTATATGAAGTAGCATTAAATGTAAAATTGAACGGAAGTGTTACTGAATAAACATTACTGTTGAGACTCGTAGTAGATGTGTTTCCGGTTGCTGTTTCTAAAACCGTTCCCGTGATGGGTGTAAAAGTTCCTGATGACTGCGCAAAATTGTAAGTACTCACTTGAGCATTTACAGCGCTATAACTTGCAAATAAAAATGCAAGACCTGCAAACGTGCCTTTTAAATAGCTTTGGTTTGATTTTCTTTTAAAAAAAGAACAATTGTAGATTTGTTTCATAGAAATTTGAATTAGTAATTGAAACAAATATATGAAATTTACAAATACCTAATTAAACACCCAATCAATACAATAAATACAAATAAAATGAAATAAAAATTTAAAATTCAACAATAAAAATAACCAATGTTTAAAAAAGAAACAATTCAAATTATTCTTCACAAGCCCGCCATATCGCATCATTCTGCGGAACAGGAGCAACAATTTCCACCGCTTCTTTTGTAACCGGATGAATAAACTGAAGCTTTCTTGCGTGAAGGTTAATTCCGCCATCAGGATTTGAGCGAGGAGCTCCATATTTCAAATCTCCCTTAATTGGAACTCCAGTTTTTGACAACTGAGCACGAATCTGATGATGCCTTCCGGTTTCCAAATCAATTTCCAACAGAAGATAATTATCTAAAGTTTTGATGACGTTATAAGTCAGAATTGCCTCTTTAGCTCCATCTGTCGCTTTAGGAAAAACAATCGCCTTGTTATTTTTCTCGTTCTTCTGTAAATAATGAACCAATCTTTGGCTTTGCGGAATCATTTCTTTAGCAACAACCGCCCAATATGTTTTTTTGACTTCTCTATTTTTAACCATTTGCGTTAAACGGGAAAGCGCTTTTGAAGTTTTAGCATAAATGACCAATCCAGAAGTTGGTCTATCAATACGATGCACTAAACCCAGAAAAACATTCCCGGGTTTATTATCTCTTTTTTTGATGAAATTTTTGATGGACTCAAGTAAAGGTTCGTCGCCGGTTTTATCTCCCTGAACGAGTTGTCCCACTTTTTTATTAATAACTAAAAGATGGTTGTCTTCGTAGACGATTTGTTCCTCCATAACTTACTGACGATACTGAGATCTGCTGATAAAAGAAATAACAACTCCCCCTAAAAGGCCAATTGTTTTAATAATATTTAGACTTGATTCAATAGGTAAAAAAGCTCCAACAATACACAAACCAGCAGCTGCATACATTGGATACATAAATTTAGGATTCGTCAACATCAACATTCTTCCCTGAACAATAAAACTGATTCCTATTAAAATATAAAATAATCTTGCTGAAAGAAAATAATTAATGTCTCCCGGGAAAATTTTAAACCATCCTACTGCAAGACAAATAATTGCCAAAATAGAGATGATTCCTTGTGCGGTTTGTAAATTATTTCTCATTAATAACTTTCATTTTGATTAGGAAAATCAGCACTTTTCACATCTTTTACATATTGTGAAACTGCTCCTGTAATTTCCGTATATAAATCTAAATACCTTCTTAAAAATTTAGGCGAAAAACCCTTGTTCATACCTACCATATCGTGGTACACCAAAACCTGTCCGTCACAATTAGCTCCAGCTCCGATTCCGATGGTTGGAATTGATATGCTTTCTGTCACTCTTTTTGCCAAATCAGCTGGAATTTTTTCTAAAACAACACCAAAACAGCCTAATTCTTCTAGCAATTTTGCATCGTTGATTAATTTTTCTGCTTCAGCTTCTTCTTTAGCTCTTACTTTATAAGTTCCAAATTGATAAATCGATTGCGGCGTCAATCCCAAATGTCCCATAATCGGAATTCCGGCATTGATAATTTTCTTAATTGATTTTGAAATTTCTTTACCACCTTCAATTTTAATCGCATGAGCTCCGCCTTCTTTCATCATTCTTACCGCAGATTGCAAAGCGATATCCGGATTACTTTGGTAGGTTCCAAAAGGAAGATCCGCAATCACCAAAGCTCTATCGGTACCTCTTACAACACTTTGTGTATGATAAATCATTTGATCTAAAGTGATTGGAAGCGTCGTTTCAAAACCCGCCATTACATTGGCTGCAGAATCACCAACAAGAATAGTATCTACACCACCTGCATCCACCATTTTAGCAGTTGTAAAATCGTAAGCGGTAAGCATTGTTATTTTTTCCTTGTCGAATTTCATTTTACGCAAGGTTTCGGTTGTAACTCTTTTAATTTCAGAATGAACAGACATATTATTTATGATTGTTTTAAAGTTAAAAAGTCGGCACTTGGCCGACTTATATTTATTTTGAATTTTATAAAACTACGTGTCCTAGTTTCATTAATTTGTCGTGGTTGAGAATTTTGATATTTCTACCGTCTACTTCGATGAGCTGATCTCCTTTAAACTCAGAAATCAAACGGATTGCACTTTCTGTAGCCGTTCCGATGATATTGGCAATTTCTTCTCTTGTTAATGAGATTTTGATGAAACCTTCAGGATCTGTACCCAATTTCTGCTCAAGAAGAATAAGAATTTCGGCTAATCTTTCGCGCACCGTTTTTTGAGCTAAGAAAGTAATCGTATTAGAAGACTCTCCCAATTCGTAAGAAATTTTCTGAAGCATGATGAAAGAAAGTTGAGGATCTACCTCCAATAAAGACATAAAAATATCAGCTGGAAGAAAAGTACATTCTACATCCGTCATTGCTTCAGCTTTTGCCTGAAAATTTTCACCACAAAGCAAAGCTCTGTAGCCGATGATATCACCTTCTTTTATAAATCTTAAAATCTGATCTTTCCCAAAAGATCCGGACTTCGATAATTTAGCAGCACCGGTTTCCAAAAAATAAACTCCTTTAGGAATTTCACCATCATCAAAAATGATGTCATGTTTCTGAAAAGTCAGTTTCTTTTTAGCATTAATGTATCTTTCAAAATCAGTATTGGAAAGCCTCTCTTTGAAGGATTTATCGTTAAAAACCCTGGCAAATCTTTCTTCAATAGCAATCTGTTGTTCCTGCGACATTCTTATATGACATTTGTCACAAAAATAGAACATTTTAAATCGATAAACAAAAAAAAAATGTTATAATTTTGTGTCTCAATAATTTATGAAGGTGAGCGAGAACTGTTTTCATTGCGGACAAGGGATAGAAAAAGAAAGAATTTCTTTTGATGAAAAAATTTTCTGCTGTACTGGCTGCAAATCTGTTTATGAAATCTTAAACATCAACAATCTCAGCAACTTCTATGAATTAAATAAGAATGCAGGAATCAGACCTGACGAAAATTCTTCGCAGTTTGATTATCTCGATACTCCCGAAATTTTCGACAGAATTACAGATTTCTCAGAAGGAAACACAAGTTTAGTTACATTTAGAATTCCAGTAATTCACTGTTCATCTTGTATCTGGCTTTTAGAAAGTCTTCATACTTTACACGAACACATTCATTATTCTCAAGTTAACTTTACAAGAAAGACCTTACAGGTTTCATTCAATCATAACGAACTAAAATTAAGTGATTTAGCTAAATTTTTAACAAATCTTGGTTACAAACCTGCCATCAATCTTGAAACTGCTGACAAAAATGAAGATAATTTAGATAAATCTTTACTGGTAAAACTGGCAATTGCCGGATTTGCTTTCGGAAACGGAATGTTTTTAGCCTTCCCGGAATATATTGGTGGCGAAGATTTCTGGATGGAACACTATAAAGGTTTATTCAGAATTTTGATGTTCTTACTTTCAGTTCCAGTTGTATTTTATTCTGCTTCAGATTATTATAAATCAGCTTGGTATGGTTTAAAAAACAAAATCGTCAACATCGACGTCCCGATCGTTTTGGGAATATTCGTTTTGTTTGGACGAAGCATTTATGAAATTGCAACCGATTACGGACCGGGATATTTTGACACGTTGTGTGGGCTTTTATTCTTCATGCTTTTGGGGAAAATTTTCCAGAAAAGAACGTATAGCTCACTTTCTTACGACAGAGATTACAAATCATTTTATCCGATTGCAGTAACTAAAGTTGATTTCCATGGAAAGCAGGAAAATATTTTGCTTTCTGAAATTAAAATCGGAGACAGAATTTTAGTGAGAAACCAGGAAATTATCCCTGTTGATGCAATTTTAATTAGCGGAAAAGGAAATATCGACAATAGTTTTATTACGGGAGAAAGCGCAAGCATATCTAAAAATCCAGGCGATAAAATTTTTGCAGGCGGAAAACAGATTGGCTCTTCCCTTGAACTTGAAGTGATTAAAAACGTTGACCAGAGTTACCTTACCCAACTTTGGAACAAGGAAGCTTTCAAAAAGCACGAAACCGGACTTGACACATTAATCAACAACATTAGTAAGTATTTCACATTCATCATTTTAGGAATTGCATTGGTTGCAGGAATTTATTGGTACTTTATTGATCTGGAGACGATGTTTCAGGTGATTTCTGCAGTTTTAATTATTGCCTGTCCTTGCGCATTGGCCTTATCTTCTCCATTTACTTTTGGTCACATAATGAGGATTTTAGGTCGAAATAAATTCTACGTAAAAGACACTTTAACGATTGAGAAAATTGCAAAAGTAAACGCTTTAGTTTTCGATAAAACAGGAACCATCACACACAGAAAAAAATCAAATATCAGATATGAAGGTTCTGAAATTCAGGAATTTGACTTATTAAACATTAAAAGTTTAGTTAAAAACTCAAATCACCCGCTTTCTAAATCTTTGTATGAATTTTTAGAAGTTCAGGATGACTACTTCCCTGTTGATCAATTTGAAGAAATCTCAGGAAAAGGTTATGAAGCGAGCGTAAGAAGCAATATTTACAAAATCGGTTCTGCAAAATATAACAATCAAGAGTCTAAAAACCTTGAAACTGCGGTTTACATCAGCAAAAACAATGAGTTTATCGGGAAATTTATTTTTAAAAATGAATACCGCGAAAACCTAAGCAATCTTTTCAAAAAACTTATTAATTATAAGATTTTCATTCTGAGCGGCGACAATTCTTCTGAGGAAAATCAGCTGAAAGAAATCATTCCGAATTACAGTTCGATGGCATTTAACCAAAATCCGGAAGACAAACTGAATTATATCAAAAATCTTCAGGACGAAGGCTTAAAAGTCATCATGCTCGGAGACGGATTAAACGATGCCGGAGCTTTAAAACAAAGCAATGTTGGAATTGCAATTTCTGACGACAGCAATAGCTTTACGCCATCTTCAGATGTCATAATGAACGGTGAAAAAGTATCTCAGCTTGACAACTATCTTAATGTTTGTAAAGGTTCGATTACGATTGTAAAACTGACTTTCTTGATCAGCTTTTTATACAATGTTGTGGGATTATCGTTTGCCGTAACCGGAAATATGAGTCCACTTTTTGCTGCTTTAATTATGCCGGCAAGTTCGATTACCGTGATTTCTTTTACCACCATTTCAACATGGATTCTGGGGAAGAAATATTTCAAAAAACAGGCTTAAAAGCCCTTATTTAGACTGATTTTAAATTAGCCAAAGCCGCTATTTCGTGATAATTGTCATTATTTTTCACTAATTTTGAACCCCGAAAATAGGTTAATTTTGTTGTCAGATGGATATTCTATATTTAATGATCTTATGCAGCGTTTCTTTGGCTGCAGTTTTCTTGGTTATTTTTATAGTAAACGCCAGAAAAGGACAGTTTGAAGATGATGAATCTCCAGCTGTGAGAATACTCTTTGATTCCGGTGAAATAAAGGATAAAAAAGAAACTGGCAACGAAAATAAAAAGGAAAAAGGAGATAATAATAAATTTGAAGAAAAAAGTGAATAGTTAATATGGAGACACAAAAGTTTAGTTATGACAACAATATTGTTCGAGCATTCCTTTACGCGACCATAGTTTTTGGAATTATTGGTTTCGTGTTTGGATTGACGGCAGCATTGATGCTTTTCTATCCTGAGCTTCCTGAATTTTTGTTCGGAACTGACGATACAACAATCAACAGTTTGGCATCAGGAAACATACAAGGGTTAATTAATACCAACGGTGCGTTAGGTTTTGGTAGAATAAGAATGCTACACACCAATACGGTAATCTTTGCATTTGTTTGTAACATTGTTTATGTAGGAGTTTATTATTCTACACAGAGATTATTAAAAACAAGAATGTATAGTGATACACTTTCTTGGGTTCATTTCTGGACTTGGCAAATCATGATTGTAGCGACTTTCATCACATTCTTTATGGGGATCAATACTTCAAAAGAATATGCTGAGCACGAGTGGCCAATCGACATATTAATTGCAATATCTTGGATTATCTTCGGAATAAACATGATATTGACGATCAAAAAGAGAAGAGTAAGACATCTTTACGTTGCAATATGGTTCTATTTGGGAACTTGGGTAGCCGTAGCAATGCTACACATCTTCAACAATCTTGAAGTGCCTTTATCATTCTCAGGATGGAAATCTTATTCAGCTTATGCAGGTGTAAAAGATGCTATCGTTCAGTGGTGGTACGGTCACAATGCAGTTGCATTCGTATTGACAACTCCGGTTCTTGGTTTGATGTATTATTTCTTACCAAAAGCAGCAGACAGACCTGTATTCTCGTATAAACTTTCGATTATTCACTTCTGGTCATTAATTTTCGTATATATTTGGGCTGGGCCTCACCACCTTCAGTATACAGCATTACCAGCTTGGGCTCAAGCGGTGGGAACAGGTTTCTCAATCATGCTTATTGCCCCATCTTGGGGAGGAATGCTAAACGGTCTTCTTACCTTAAGAGGAGCGTGGGATAAAGTAAGAGAAAATCCTATTCTTAAATTCTTTGTAGTTGCAGTTACTTGTTATGGTATGGCAACTTTCGAAGGGCCTTTATTGGCAACAAAAAACATCAACAAAATTGGTCACTTTACCGACTGGGTAATTGGTCACGTTCACTTAGGAGCATTAGGATGGAATGGTTTCATGGCATTCGGTGTTATCTATTATTTGGTACCAATTATGTGGAGAACCAAAATCTGGTCTGTAAAATTAGCAAACTGGCATTTCTGGTTGGGAACTTTAGGAATTATTTTCTATGCTGTCCCAATGTATATCGCTGGATTTACACAAGGTTTAATGTGGAAGCAATTTAATCCTGACGGAACTTTATTGTGGAAAAACTGGTTAGATACTGTAACTGCAATTATTCCTTACTATAAATTAAGATTCTTAGGAGGTTTATTCTATCTTTCTGGAGGTTTGCTATTAGTTGTGAATGTTTATAAAACAATTAAAAAAGGATCATTCCAAAAAGAAGTTCCTGCAGAAGCTCCGGCTTTGGCAAATATCAGCAACAAAAGAAAAGAAGGAGAAGGATTCCACCTTTGGTTGGAAAGAATGCCGATGTTATTAACAGTAATGTCATTGCTTACTATTTCAATAGGAAGTATGGTAGAGATTATCCCTACTCTATCTCTTAAGAAAAGTGTACCTACAATCTCTGCGGTGAAACCATATTCACCATTAGAATTGGAAGGTAGAGATTTATATATCCGTGAAGGTTGTAACGCTTGTCACTCACAGATGGTAAGACCGTTCAGAGACGAGATTGTAAGATTTAACGGTAAAAACGGACAGTATTCTAAAGCAGGAGAATTCGTTTACGACAGACCTTTCCTTTGGGGATCAAAAAGAACAGGACCAGATTTGCATAGAGAAGGTGGTAAAAACCCAAGTTCTTGGCATTACAAACACATGTATAACCCAAGATCTACATCTGCAGGTTCTATCATGCCTCGTTACCCTTGGTTGATTTCAAACAATTTAGATAGATCTAAAATGGTTGATAAAATCAAATTTATGAAGAGTACTTACGATGTACCTTACACAAAAGCTCAAATTGACTCTGCTGATAAATGGGCAGATAATCAAGCAGCGAAAATTGTAAAGGACATCTTTGTAGAAGCAGCCGACTTAAAAGATGCTTATGCAAAAAGACCTAAAGGTGAACTAGAGAAGAAAGAAATCATTGCTTTAATTTCTTATTTACAGAGATTGGGTACAGATATCAAAACGACAGAAATAAAAACAGCTAGTAATAACTAAACATTAAAAGCGTAAGATGATTCCTCAAAACTTTAAAGACATATTATCCAATACCGACAATGCAGGTTTTTACCAAACATTGGCTCTGATATTCTTTATGCTGTTTTTCGTTTCTCTTATTATATATGTTTTTAGCAGGCCTAAAAAATATTATAAAGAAGAAGAGCATGCACCTCTTGAGGATGACGAAGATGATTTTAATTTAAAAAATTAAACAATTATTATGAAACAAAGAACACCGGTTGTTGTAAACATCTTGATAATAACAGTATTATTAGTAATATTTTATTATTTATTTGTTCAGAGCTACTCGTTTTTAGCTTCACCATATTTCTGGGGAACAGTTGTGATCAGTGCAATTTTAGCATACATTCACAGTGCGATTGGAGATTTGATTGAAAACAATAAGTTCAAAAAACTATCTGTTGAAGAAAAATCTGCTTATCTTAATGAAAAGAAAATTCCTTTCTTAAAGAGACAATATGATGCAGCTTTCAAAAAGCAGTCTGATTCTCACGAAAAAGACATATTGATTGACCACGGTTTCGACGGAATTATGGAATTAGATAACCAGTTACCAAAATGGTGGTTAGGTTTATTCTACTTCGGAACTGTATTTTGTATTGTTTACATTTGTGCTTATGCATTTACAGACTTCGCTCACCCAATCAGCGAATACGATAAAGAATATAAAGAGCAGATGGCTGCAATTGAAATTTTTAATGAAAGCCAACCTCCTATTACGATAGAATCAGCAGCATTCTCTGAAGATAATATCGCAGCAGGTGAAGAAATTTTCAAAAGCAACTGTGTATCTTGTCACTCAGATGGTGGTAAAGGTGGTATCGGTCCTAACTTGACAGATAACTTCTGGCATAACCAACCTGAGAAAACATTATTCAAAAACGTTTTCCACGTTGTTGAAAATGGGGTTGCAGGAACTGCAATGCAAGCTTGGGGTAAAAACGGAGTTTTAACAGGAACAGACATCCAAAATGTTGCAGCTTACGTTTATTCTATCAATCAGATGAAAAAACCAATTACTCCTGCCGAAGGCGGCGCACCTCCTTACGGTGACGAAGCACATTGGGAAAAACAGTAATTTTAAAAAATAGAAAATATATGAAAAAACATAATTTGTTATTAGATGAAAATAGTAACGAATTATGTTTTTTCTTTTTTAAAACCTAGAATAAAATGTCAAAAATAGATGAAGACATCGCTCGTGGCGGACAGGGACAGGTTTTAGACCCTGAAACCTATAGAGATTCTATAGGCACAATGGAACAATCCGGGAAAAGAAAATGGGTTTTTCCAAAGAAACCGAAAGGTAAATACACCAACAAAAGAGAATTGGTAAGCTATATTCTCCTCATTATCTACTTTGCCATACCATTCATCAAAATCAATGGGAATCCGTTTTTTTTGTTTAATGTTATCGACAGAGAGTTTTTCATTGCAGGACAGCCTTTTTATCCTCAGGATTTCTTTATCCTTACTTTAGGTGCTATTGCTTCTCTT
Source organism: Chryseobacterium luquanense (assembly GCF_026460945.1). Lineage (GTDB taxonomy): Bacteria > Bacteroidota > Bacteroidia > Flavobacteriales > Weeksellaceae > Chryseobacterium > Chryseobacterium luquanense. The sequence goes on along the minus strand of NZ_JAOVZV010000024.1, from coordinate 6,520 downwards.
ATATTCATTATTATTTTTACGATAGCATTCGGAAGAATTTTCTGCGGGTGGATTTGCCCTCAGACAATTTTTATGGAATCTGTCTTTCGTAAAATAGAATTTTGGATTGAAGGAGACCGTAACAAGCAAATGAAACTGGACAGACAGGAATGGAATTCTGAAAAAATCTGGAAAAGAAGCTTAAAGTGGTCGGTTTATGTTGTGATTTCATTAATTATTACGCACTTCATGTTCATGTATATTGTAGGATATGAAGAAGTAATTAATATTATCTCACAAGGACCATTTGCCAATACAACCAATTTTATTGTGATGATTCTCTTCACAGCAGCATTTTATTTTGTATTTGCATGGTTCAGAGAACAGGTTTGTACTTTGGTTTGTCCATACGGAAGGTTACAAGGAGTTTTAATTGATAAAGAAACCATCAACGTTTTTTATGATTTTAAAAGAGGTGAAAATCGTTCTAAATGGAGAAAAGGTGAAGACAGAAAAGCTGCCGGAAAAGGAGACTGTATTGATTGTTATCAGTGTGTTGTCGTTTGTCCGACCGGAATTGACATCAGAGACGGGCAACAATTAGAGTGCGTCAACTGTACCGCTTGTATCGATGCCTGTGATGAAGTAATGGAAAAAGTGGGTCTTCCAAAAGGACTGGTAAGATATGCTTCTGAAAAAGAAATCGAAACAGGAACTCCATACAAATTTACAGGCAGAATGAAAGGTTTTGCTGTAGTTTTAGTTTTTCTGGTAGGGTTTTTAGGATTCTTATTGTACAACCGTGGCGAAATGGAAGCAAAATTCATCAAACCTGCAGGAAGTACATTTTTTGTAAGAGACGGAAAAATAATCAATACTTACAATTACACTTTTTTGAATAAAACGAACGATAAGAAAATTGTTACCATTAAAGTAATTGATCCTGCTCATGCCGAAATTGGTTTCAGTGCATCCAGCAAAATTACGGTTGACAGAGATAAAATTTCAAAAGGAACTATTAACATCAGCTTCCCTGAATCCGAAATGAGTTTATCCAAACAAAATATAACGATTGGAGTATATGACATGAAAGGAAAGTTGATCGACTCATATCAAACCTATTTTGAAGGTCCTTTTAAATTACAGTTTTAATATTTTAAGTTTTAGATTATGAAAAATTTCACTTGGGGACACGGCGTATTTTTAGCGCTTGCCTCTTTTATCATATTTATTTTATCGATGTTGTTTTTATTTCCAAACGGACAAAAAAATTCCGAAATGGTTACAGAACATTATTATGAAGAAGAACTTCAATATCAATCGGTAATCGATGCTAAGAAACGTGCAGATGATTTGGCCGAAAAACCGGTATATTCTCAATCTCCAACAGGAATCAAATTAACTTTTCCTGAAGATATCAACAATTCAAATTCTAAAATCAGCTATGTTCTCAACCGTTCAGATGACCAGAATTTAGATGTAAAAAGAAAAGAAACATTAGACGCAGCACGCTCATTCATAATCCCTAAGGCAGTTTTAAAAAATGGAAATTACACATTAAGACTGATGTGGACAAAAGACAAAGTCGACTACAGACTCGACTATGATGTGATATGGAAATAGCATTGATTGTTTCTGCAATTGGTTTAGGTTTCGCATCCGGTTTTCACTGTATCGGAATGTGTGGTCCCATTGCGTTATCAATGGGTTTAACTAAAAAACAGGCAACTAATTATTACCTTCAGAACATTACTTATCAGTTCGGAAGAATTTCTACTTATGCTTTTTTGGGAGCAATTCTGGGAATTATCGGACAGGGATTTGAAATGGCCGGTTTTCAACAATATCTTACCATTGGAGTAGGAATTTTGTTAATTATTATGGCATTATTTTCATTTGGTGGAAAAGATTTCGCCTCTAAAATTCCGTTCATCTCTAAATTTCTCTTTAAAGTTAAATCCAACTTAGGAAAATTACTTCAGAAAGCCGATTACCGCTCAAGATTCACCACAGGAATTTTAAACGGATTTCTACCTTGCGGAATGGTGTATATGGCATTAACGGCAAGCTTGGCAAGCGGAGGAATTTGGCAGGGAGCTTCCTACATGGCATTATTCGGTCTGGGAACACTTCCGTTTATGTTTACCGTTGTTTTAGTTGGAAATTTAATTAATCAGTCTTTCAGAATTAAAGTACTAAAATTCATTCCTGTTGTAATGATTATCCTTGGTGGATTGTTTATTCTAAGAGGTCTCGAACTCGGCATTCCTTACATTTCTCCTCCATCGGAAGCAATGAAGGTTTCTCCCGAACATGATATTAATTGTCATAATACAGACCCGAATCATAAACATAATCCGGCAACCTGTCATTAAATTAAAATCAATGTGCTCTAAATTCACCATCTTATTTTTAATCATTTCACAGTTTATTTTTTCACAGAAAGGAAAAATCATCAATAATCAATCGACTGCTTTTGAAATTTCAGATAGAAATGACAAGATTGAATTTATGGTTGTTGATACTGAACTAAAAGATAAAAAGCCTATCTTTCTTTGGTGTCAAGGTTCACTTCCCTATCCACTTTATGTTAACTCAAAAGAAGAAGGAATCTGGATGATTGGTGGCGGAATTACCAATTTCAACATTACCAATATTGTTAAAAATTATCACTTGGTTATTATCGCAATGCCGGAAACTCCACTAATTGCTGACGAAAAATACATTAATGAATCCTATTGGTATTTTGGAAATTCTAAAAATAAAAATGAACCAACCATCGAGTTTCAAAAAGCAGATTATTTAGAAAACTATGTTCAACGAGCTCAAAAAGTTTTAAAATTCCTCAAAAAACAAGATTGGGTTGATAACAGTAAACTTATTGTAGCCGGACATTCTCAAGGCTCAAAAGTAGCAACAAAAATTGCGGTTGCAAATAAAAATGTTTCTAAACTTGGCCTATTTTCAGCCAATCCTTTTGGAAGAATTGATCAGATGATCAGGGATTACAGAAAAGATGCGGAGCAAAAACGCATTTCCTGGGAAGAAGCCGACAAAATGATCGAGAAAGAATATCAAACATTCAGAGATGCCCAAAATCCCCAAAAAATTACAGAAACTCCCAGTTTATTGGCTTGGAAATCTTTTTCTGTGCCTTTATTGGATGATTGGTTAAATTTCAACAAACCAATTTATATGGCTTACGGAACTCATGATATTGCGAGTGATCTGAATGATATGGTTCCGCTCTTTTTTATCAGAGAAAACAAAAATAATCTGACCTTAACAAGACATTTAAATCTAGAACATAATTTCTTTGAAGTTGAAAACGGAATAGTTAATCATGAAAAACCACACTGGGAAAAAGTGATGAATGATTTTGTGGAATGGACATTGAGATAAGTAAATTTACGATTTCCAAAAGCTTATTACAACTCCAAAAATATATTTTTAAAATAGAACTTAAAACGACTGTACTCCGGCTGAAACAAATAGTCTTCTGTTCAATCTTTTTAGATGAGTTCTCAGATTGAGTTTTTTTTCTTTCAATACCATTTGTTCCGTATTTTTTAGTATTATGAATTTCATTAGGAATGAGATATCTATAGTTTCTCAATCTGTCTGTATCTATTTTTTCAGCTTTGGGACTAATCAAAGTTTTTACAATGGCATTAAGTGTTTTGTTATTTCTTTTACATACATAAAAACTTGCGACTTGTTTTGTAATTTTATCAATTGCATAAACCAACCAAATCGGATTGGCTTTTCTTCTTATGAAAATTCTCATCTTCATAACTTGATTAAACTTTATGATAGGAATTTTAGTTCACCTGTAATTTCAATAATTCTTTTGAGCAAGGTGGTTGTTGATATTTTTAATATTCTTGCAATGCTTCTAATTTCTAAACCTTCTTTAGTAAATAGAATAATCTTGCGGTTAATATTTCTCTTGTAAGTATTGTATCTAAAATGAAATACAGTGGTTGCTTTACATTTTTTGCATTGGTATCGTTGCTTGCCACTACAAGTCTTACCATATTTTATAAACTTAGAAACCTCACCAACACATTTGGAATATGAGAAATTCTCTACATTCATATTTACACTTTTTATTTATAAAAGCAAAACGAGTAACCATTTAGATTACTCGTTTTTTGATTGATTTTTATTTGATTCCTTTGGGATGTCTTGTTAATAAAGGATACCAACATATCTGAAACATTGCCGGATCATTCCAACCTGCAGCTTTTAGTTGATCTACCATAGAGAACAATGTACCCACAGCTCCACCATTTCCAAAATAATCTTGTAAAAAACCAAATGCAGTCGGAGTACCAACGAATAATATTCCACCACCAACGGCACCAGTAGCATCAATATAACTATTTTGTTGATAAATAGGGTTTAGATGCATATTTCCTGCACCATCTGTAGAAAACATGGGACGGTTTTCATTTGAAAAATTATGATAATCATAAAAACTGTCCATCGCACTTCTCCCATCCGGATCAATAAACTTCATAGGATTATTATTCCCGTAATGATAAGGTGTAAATCTTCTTGATGTTTCGGCTAAAGGATCTACAACACCCCATCTTCCAAGATCAGGCATATAGAATCTTGCCCCATAGTCATACATTCCGATTTCTTCCTGTAGCTCTTTACCGTTGTATTCGTATTTGTAGCTTCCACCAGCATTAATTCCTTCACTGTATCTTAAGCCAAATGCATAGTAATCATTTTGCTGTACTATAGCCGCTGTATTTCCTTCTCTTGTAAAACTTACCCGTATGTTACCTAAATGATCATTACAGTGGCAAATATAGCGGTTACCTTAATTCCTGCGTTATACCTTAATTTTTTCATTTATATAAAACCTTTAAAAAAGTTGGATTAATGGGACCTTTAAAAATATAGTCTGAATATACAGCATTTGTAACCCCCTTAGCTTCATTTTTTAACTCATTTAAAATAGGAAAAAAATAGCTATTAAACTCTTCGATTTTTAAATGTTTTGTTGGTAATGTAATTTCTTCAATAACAAAAATTTTGTCATCAATAACTACACAAAAAGTATTGTTGATATAAAATGAAAATTTATCTTTAAATAGAATATTATAATCTGGTGGATTAAATCCATTTATATAATTTTTAGGTAAATCTAAATCGCCTAGTAGAATATTTATATCTCCTCCTTTTGATATCTCATCAAGCTTGTCATTAGGTAAATAAAATGTGTAAATAAACTTCCCCTTTGAATAAACTTCAACAATCTGTTTTTCAGGTTTGCTTTCAAAGTTTATATACTGCAAAAGATTGGTGGTGCCATTATCATCTTTTATTATTTTCTTAAAAGTAAAGACAGGATGAATAACTAATTCTATATCAGCTATATCATATATCAAGTCTTTTCTTCTATTTCCATATTTATTATTGGCTTCAACCATTTTCTTAACAAATGATAAAGCTTTTTCTTTATATAAAGTTTTGTTATAAATGTACACAATTGAATCTTGTTTATCTTGTGAAAAGATAATATTAAAAAATAAAAATAAAATTATTGTTAATTTAGTTTTCATATCTTTTAGGGTTTTGATAGGGAAAATATATTATAAACTGTTTGAGATACACCATATTCATTCTGAAAGCTTGATAGTTCTCCACTAATTTTACCATCTTCTGGATCAAAATATTTAATTTTTTTCATTTTGTTAAAATCAGGACTATATGTGATTTCTGTTACTAATACAGCATGTGCAAAACTACGACCTGCCATATCTTTATTACTAAAACCAAGATAAACTGGATGTCCTGCTTGTAAACTCTCTACTATAAATTTAATTGCTTTTGTATTCATTTTTGATGCAACTCCATCATTAAAATAATAATCTCCAGTATCTTTGTTTTCATATAGGGCGTCAACTTTCAACCCTAAACTTTCAAAAAATTCTTTGGTTTTATTTGCTTTAATTCCTCCCAATGTATTAGCATATTTTTGCAAATTTTTCACATTAATATCCATTCCCAAAAATTTCGCTGCGGATCTACCAATAGTAGGAACGCAATCTGTTTCTCCCGTTTGCGGTTTATCAGCTCTTATATTCATTGTAACTTTCAACCATTCTGCAGGAGAATAGGCAGGGTCATTAGATTTTGTAAAATTAAAACTGCCATCACCGCCTGCTGAACCACCCAGATCAAAAAAACTATAATTCTGTGAGGTTGAGCTATTACTATTTCCGGAATACATTCCTTGAAGAAAGCTAAGCGCACCAGCAGCATGATCTCCATCATATATAATGTGACTTCCGTCTCCATTAACGTCTCTAACATTTCTTCCATCCGGATCAATAAACCTCATAGGATTATTATTCCCGTAATGATAAGGCGTAAATCTTCTTGATGATTCTGCTAACGGATCTACAACACCCCATCTTCCAAGATCAGGCATATAGAACCTTGCACCATAGTCATACATGCCCGTTTCTATTTGTAATTCTTTGCCATTGTATTCATACTTATATTGTCCGTCCGAACTATC
>NZ_JAOVZV010000023.1 GCF_026460945.1 Chryseobacterium luquanense | reverse complement strand
ATGATGATTCTCTGAGATTCCTGCCGCATTTTGGGATGGACGGAACTGCTTTCCACTAGATTGTTCTGGTGTGCTTGACATAATTTTGTGATTGTGGTATTTAAATATACAAAAATTATTCAATAACAAAGGATCTATATAAGCAAAATCCTATGCAAAAAATAACAAATTTAAATTTGTTATGATATTTATCCTGAAAAACTATATAAATTCTTGAAGTGTCAAAAAAGACCATCTAAACAGACAGTCTTTTTTGTATACAATACACTGTAAAAAGTAAGTTGTGGATTAAACTGGCCAGATTCCTTCGTAAGCAGAATTACCATAGTTGATTTTCTCTGCACTGATTACGAAACTGATCAACATTGAATTTTCGTCAACTGCGTCAAAGTCTACTTCGTGCTGAATGACATAACCGTTTTCCCAGTTTAAGGTGATCAAAGTACCTTCTTCGTGAGATTTGTTGAAAGTAACTTCACCAGAAGTCGGCTTGTATTTTCCGTTTAGTAAAGACTCAAGGATTTCAGATTTCTCTGTAGCCTCGATTGTTAATTTGATGATTGCATTAGATGGATCTGAAGCTACTCTACCTGAAACGTCTGTAGATCTTGAAACGCTGTAATTCAGCTTTAATAATTTCTGTCCTTCG
>NZ_JAOVZV010000022.1 GCF_026460945.1 Chryseobacterium luquanense | reverse complement strand
ATTGTTAATTTGATGATTGCATTAGATGGATCTGAAGCTACTCTACCTGAAACGTCTGTAGATCTTGAAACGCTGTAATTCAGCTTTAATAATTTCTGTCCTTCGCTACCGTTGAATTTTAAGATTCCTCTTGAATTTGCTGCCATGATAAGTAAATTTATTCGTTAATATTTTGTGATTTCTATACTTCAAAGATAGAACCAACGTTTTTAAAATTTACATTTCAAAGACAATATCTGAGATTTTGTAGTAATTCTACGATTTCATGTCGTAAAACTACGACACCTTCTAAATCATTAAAAATTAAACCTTTCTTTACAAATATTTTTTTTAGTTTTAATATTTATTCCGTCTTTTTAGACAGAATATTCTGTACTATTTTTGCACTCTTTGTGATCATTTTCATCTGTAATATAAACAGTGGCTCCAAGAGTTACAATGAAAAGGCTTCCTAAAAAAATTAAGGATTACTTTGCCTTCATGATAGTTTAAATTAAAAATTAGTTAGGATACGGGATTGCTTTATCCAATTCTAATGGACTGTAATAATTTTTGATGCTTTTCTGAATTGATTTTCTTTTTTGATCAAGCTGCTCTACTGTTGTTACTTTTTCTCCCTGAAAAGTAATGTTTCCTCCGTTTTTTAGTATTTTTCTGCCTTCAGAAACAGGATCATTATAATAATTTATTTTTACGTCATGATATTGTTTTCTATTCACACGAATTGGTTGAGTTCCATAATGTGTTTCTAAAAACTTCTTCGTATCAAAATCTTCATTAAGTTTTTTAATTTTAATTAAAGTATAAGAGAAATCTTTATTTTGATCATTTAACTCAAATATTAATCCCGGCAAACCTCTGAATTTATATGGACCTTCCTGAAAAGGAATTGCTGTACAAAACCAGGCTGTCCAAAATCTTCCGCCAAAATTCGTTGTAGCTTTTTGAAGTGTATATTCACCAGATTTCTTAGTTTCTTTTTCAATTTTCCAACCCATTTCATCTTTAGAAGTAATACTGAAATAATCGAACATACTGTCGTGAAACTCAGTATTCTCAAAACTGTTCGTTTTTCTAATAACTAATTGATCGACCTGAGTATTATAAAACTGATTGACATTATTTCTTTTACCAATAGAATCTGCCTCAATAAAACCATAATCATAAAACTTCACCTCATCTTTAGTAACATCTAAAACCATGTTTATCTTAACGTTCTTAGTATATTTTTTCAGGTCGAGCTCATAAATAAATCTATTGGTTTGCGAAAAACCGATACTGAAAATTAAAAGAAAAAGGAGTTTAATTAATTTATTCATATTAAAAACAGGTTGCTATTATAAGACAAAGATAATTTTTAATTCTCTTTACATTGAAAAATTAAATAAAAAAGACTGCATTTCTGCAGTCTTATAAAATTTATTTGAAAAATTATTATTGTCCCATCAATTCTCTGATACGTTCCTGCATTAATTGTTGATCTGAAAGAGCTTCCCATCCGAAAACAGAAATCATTACAATATTTAAAATAAGATACAGCGCACTTAGTGACAAACCTATAATACAAAGAATTTTCCCCGTATTAAGATTGTTGTAATCTGAGTACATTGTTGGATTTGCTTGGTACAATGCATTATCTTTTTTGTAAAGAACAAGGCCGATAATTCCGGCAATAAGCCCTACAACTCCATAGCAACAACATCCTACAATTGAGACGATTCCTAAAACAAGTACCGCCGTAGCATTTGGTAATTTTTGTTGATTCATAATTTATTTTTAATGTTTAGTTTAATAGTAAATGAAAAAATGTTTATAAAAATAAGAAAAAACCATTATTACAGAATTAATTATTGCTAAAAAAATTAAAACCTGACCGTAATTTCTTTTTTTGTCGATAAAGTTAAGTCCCACAAAGCAGAAAAACAACAATAAAGTGTAAACTGCCGGAAACATTTGAAATGCCTCAGAAAATTTACCCTGAAAAACCATTACAATAGCTCTTTGAGTTCCGCAACCGAAACATTCTATTCCCAAAAACTTTTTGCTGGGACATGGAAGCATGAAATCTTCTATATGCATTGTCGTTTTTTAAATTCGCAGCTAAAATTAAGAAGAAATTTTCGCTCTCAAATACTGATGTGGAAAAAAACATTCTTCTTTCGTTTCAAAAGAACCGTGAACCGCCAAATATGGGTTTCTTAAAATTTCTCTTGCCACAAATATTAAATCAGCTTCACCGTTTTGCAAAATTTCTTCCGCCTGTTCAGTTTTTGTGATTAAACCAACCGCTCCGGTTTTTACATTTGCCTTATTTCTCACCGCCGAAGAAAAAGGAACCTGATAACCATCAAAAACAGAAATTTTTGCTCCGTGAATATTTCCACCACTTGAAACATCAACTAAATCGACATTGTGGTCTTTTAAAATTTTAGATAATTCTACACTTTCATCAATATCCCAACCATTTTCTGCATATTCCGTTCCGGAAATTCTTACAAAAAGGGCTACATTTTCATTCAATTCTTCATTGACAGCATTTACAATTTCAATTAAAAATCTGATTCTGTTTTCAAAATTTCCTCCGTATTCATCGGTTCTCACATTGGAAAGTGGTGATAAAAACTGATGAATTAAATACCCATGAGCTGCGTGAATTTCAACAACATCAAAACCAGCATCTACAGCACGTTTTGCAGCATTTTTAAAATTCTGAATCTGTTCTTTAATTTCCTCTAAAGTTAATACATGCGGAATTCTCTCCGTCGGATGATAAGGAATAGGACTTGGCGCAATAGTTTCCCAACCTTCTTCAAGAGAAATTTGTTTATTTTCCCATGTAGAACCTTTTCTTCCTGCATGAGCAATCTGAATTCCTATTTTACTCTCGGAATTTTTGTGTACAAATTCTACAATTTTCTGAAGTTTTTCGGCTTGTTCGTCATTCCAAATTCCCATGCAATGATTGGTAATTCTGCCTTTCGGTTCTACTCCACTTGCTTCTACGATGAGAAGTCCGGTTCCACCTTGAGAACGACTTCCGTAATGAACAAAATGAAAATCGTTAGCCAAACCATTTTCTGCGGAATACATACACATAGGCGACATTACCCAACGGTTTTTCAGCTCTACATTTCTAAATTTTATAGGAGAATATAACATTGAATTTATTTTTTTAAATGTTTAAAATTACGATTTACTATCGTAACAAAGATATTGCCAGCTTCATCAAAAAGGTTTACTTTTATGCCCCTTTTTACGCAAGCAAAAATGAAAAAAGATATAAAAATCAATTACGAACATTTCAAAAGCAGGAACGAACTTACCGAAGTTGAAAATAGGCTTTTTGAAAAAGCAATTCAGGCAAGAGAAAATGCTTATGCTCCCTACTCCAACTTCTTTGTAGGTTGCGCAGTGTTGCTGGAAAATGGTGAAATTTTCTCAGGAAACAATCAGGAAAATGCAGCTTTTCCTTCCGGACTTTGTGCTGAAAGAACTGCTTTATTCTGGATTGGAGCTAATTTTCCGAATCAGGTTGTTAAAAAAATATTTGTTGTAGGCGGGCCTAAAGAGTTTTCAGAGAAAAATCCACCAATTCCACCTTGTGGCGCTTGTCGACAAAGTATTATTGAATATGAAACGAAACAAAATGAAAATATTGAATTGTATTTTTCTAATCTAAATGATGAAGTGATTAAAGTGAGTTCTATCAAAGATTTGCTTCCTTTTTATTTTGACGGAACGTTTTTGTAAGGTTTTCCCACGGATTGCACAGATTAACACAGATGATTGAAAATATAATCTTTGTATTTTTTGCGGTTAAAAATTTTAATCTAATGAATTACAAGATTTTACTTTAGCTTTAATAAAACTTAATCTTTCTTTTCAAAAAAACTATATTTGCAAAAATTTTGGTTTCTAAGAGATTGGAACTAAGAGGGAATTGGGTGGAAATCCCAAACTGTCCCCGCAACTGTAAATCGCAACCTTATTTTCTACAAAAAACCACTGTCAAAAACGGGAAGGTGTAGTAAAAGCGAAAGTCAGGAGACCTGCCGAAATTTTAAATATTAATAAATGATTGCTTTCGGAGGAAAGGCAAATATGACATGATTTTAAAAAAAGCATTTATCCTACTTTCTGTGTCTTCATGCCTGACAATTTATTATAGTCAGGAAAAAATCATCGACACGGTTTATGTATTTGATAATCAGATGAAAAAAGTAAAACTTTTTCATTCGTTAAATACTTTATCTCCAGAAGATATTCAAAAAAATTCGTCTAACCTTTCTGAGGTTTTACGTTTCCAATCGCCTGTTTACATCAAAGAAAATGGTCGCGGAGCAGTTTCTTCACCTTCTTTCAGAGGAACAACGGCTCAACAGACTGCTTTTGTGTGGAACGGAATTAATATTAATTCTCAGTTTTTAGGACAGGGTGACATTAATAATATTGCACTTTTCGGGTATGACCAAATGGACATAAAATCCGGTGGCGGAAGTGTGATTTACGGAAGCGGAGCAATTGGCGGAAGTATTCATTTAAATAATAACCTGAGCTTCAATAATGGTTTTAGCGGGTTATTTAACTCTGAAGCTGCATCTTTCGGAACTTATAATAATTTTTTGAAAGCAGCTTACAGTAATGATAGATTCAGTTTTAAAGCTTCTGGAAATTATCTGATTAGCGAAAACAATTACGAAGTACCTGAAAAAAATAATTACATCAACAGAAACGGAAAGTTTTACAATACAACTTTCAATTTTGGTGCTGCTTATAAGATTGCCAATCATCAGACAATTTCATGGCAAAGTCAGTTTTATGACGCTACTCAGAATTACAGAATTCTTGAAGAGAACGGGAATAAGACAAGTTATAATGCGCAGACTATGAGAAGTCTTCTTTCTTGGGACATTAATAAATCTAAAATTTCAAACAGTTTAAAAGCAGCTTACACGGAAGATAATTTCCAGTATTTTGGGGTTTACAACGCTCCTTTTACGAGCGGCGGAATTAATAAAAATTACATTTTTAAAAATGATTTCAATTATTTTATTATTCCTAAACTGAATATCAATGTAATTGGTGAATTTCAGCAAAATCAGGGAGAAGGTTTAGGAGATTCGAAAATAGAGAAGGTAAGTAGAAATGTTGGTTCAGCTGCGGGTTTATTAAGATATTTCGCAATGTCTAATCTACGATTTGAAGCTGGAATTAAACAAGATTTTGTTGAAAATATAGACTCACCTCTCCTCTACTCTTTTTCAGGAAAATGGAAAGCAAATAGTTGGTATCAGGTTAATTTAAACGTATCAAAAAACTTCAGATTTCCATCATTTAATGATTTATATTGGAATCCGGGAGGAAATCTTAATCTTAAATCAGAAACTTCAGTTCAGGCAGATATGAATCATGAATTTAGTGTGGCAGGTTTTACACTAAGTTTAAATCCATATTACATGAAAATCGACAATATGATTCGTTGGTTACCAACTGCGTTTGGTTATTGGGCTCCTGTTAATACCGACAAAGTAGAATCTTACGGTCTGGAATCTCAGCTCAGTTATCAAAAAAGTTTTAATAAAAATCATTCTGTAAAGCTAACTGCAGGATATGTTTATACAAAATCCGTAGATTTGGCAACTCAAAAACAGCTGACGTATGTTCCGTTGCATAAAGTTTCTTCGAATATAGATTATCAATACAAATTTTTGAAATTTTACGCACAGGGAATGTTTAACGGATTAACTTATACGACTTCTGATGAGAGTAAAAAATATGCTATTTATCCTTATTTTGTAATGAATGCGGGAGTTTCGACAACAATTTTAAAAAAATACACTTTAGGATTTAAAGTAAACAATATTACAGATACTGTCTATGAAACGGTAGATTATTATCCGCTTCCAAAAAGGAATTACAGTGTCAACACAACAATAAATTTTTAAAACAATAATATTATGAAATTAAACAGACTATTACAGTTTATTTTTGGATTCGTCCTGTTATTTTCGATTTCGTGTACTTCGGATTATGAGGAGATTATCCCGGAAATTAATTACAATAACGGATTTTTAGTTACCAATGAAGGTAATTTTGGAAAACCAAATGCTGATGTAACTTTTGTTACTAAAGATCTAAGCCTGATGCAGGATGACATCTATAAAGCAAAAAACAACAACGAAAACTTAGGTGATGTACTTCAGACAATGGTTTTCAATGGTGATAAAGCGTATCTTTTGTTGAATAATTCAAACAAAATTCAGGTAGTAGACCGAGTTACATTTAAAAAATCTGGAGAAATTACAGCTCAATTAGACAACCCTCGTTACATGGCAGTTGCTAATGGAAATCTATATGTTTCTAATGATAAATATGCAGGTGGAAAGTTTGTAAATGTTTACAAATTATCTGATAACTCATTTGTAAAGAAAATTGATTTTGCATCAACAAGTACAGTTGAAAGAATTGTAGAAGCAGGAGGAAATATTTTTGTGCAAAACACTAATTCTTTCAATCCGGGAACTACAATTACAAAAATCAATACCACTTCAAATACGATTGATGCTACACCGATTCAGGTACCAAACGGAACTAACATCAACAGAATTATTTCTTACAACAACAGTGTTTATGCAATTGCTGAAGGAACTTCGAATTCGTACATTCACCAAATTCCTGCAACCGGAGGAACTATCACCACGACAACATTGACAGGAATTGAAAAAGGAACGAATCTTCAAATTGACGGAGGCAGATTTTATTTCAGTTCTAAGAATAAAATTTATTCTATGGTGATGACCGCTACAACTGCTCCTACATCACCACTTATTACAGCAGTAGATGGAGGAGATTATTTTACACTTTACGGGTTCAATGTAATAGACGGAAGAATTTTCACAATAGATGTAAAAGGATTTACAGCGCCAAGCGAAATCACTGTTTATACAACTGCAGGAGCTGCAGTCAGCAAATTTAAAGCTGGAATGGGAGCAAACGGAGTTTACAAAAACTATTAATCTCTGATTTTTCTAAAAATAAAAAAATGCGGTTTCTTATGAAGCCGCATTTTTTATTTCTACTAATATTATCTTCTCGCTTTAAAATAAGCTTTAAAAGATTCACAACCGCTGATCATATCTTCATACTGATTTGAATATTTACTTTTAAGATCCTGATAATATTTATTTTGTTCAAATCTTACATTCTCATAGTTATCAGTTTGAAAAGAAGAATTTATCGTATTCTCAATATTAAAATCGTAGCTGTAGTTTTCACATCTTCCCTGCATTCTCAGGCACAACGCTTTAAATTTATCGGTTTGAGCATTTTCTAAGGCTTTGCCATAATAGAATTTTGCTAGACCGGCTGTATTAAATTCCTGATTATCTTCCCGAATAGAATAATTTCCTGCAGAACTGACAGAATATCTTCTCATCATCCATGCATTGCCATATTGCGACATATTGTAGTAACAGATTGCCACCAGGAAATAATAGTAATCCCTATCTTTTTCTTTCAGATTATTGGCTTTATTCAGATATTCTATAAGCTTTCTGGTCACCGAAACTTTATTCACTCTGAAATGTTCTTTTTCAGGAATAAAATCCGGAGTATATTTTAAATGATAAAAAGGATTCTGATCAAAAACTTTGCTGGATGAATAGTAATTGTCTTTACCATCTCTTTCCCAAAGTGAATACTGTGCATTAAAATAATTTTCGCCGAGTTTATTAAACGCATGCAAAGCTAAATTCAGTTTATTTTGCCGGATGTATTTTGTTCCTAATAAATCATATAAAGAATTGATTTCTGACTGATCAACCGAATAAAAATTTCTGTAAAATGAATCCGTGTTATTATTTAAAACTTTAATTTTATCAATAAAACCCGAAACCTGTTCAGGCGAATATACCGCATCTAAATAATCAAAATAGTCAACATAATAAGTACCGAAAGTATGATGGGAATTCTTTAAAGATTTATAGTAGACGAAATTATAATCATCTTTTGAGCGAATCAAAGAAGCATATAAAAGTGCAGCGTCATCAGTGTTTCCCAAATATTCTAATTCTCTGCCTAAAGCAAATATAAAATGTTTGTTATCTTTATTTTTAATGATAATTTCTTTCGCCGCATCTGGAATTTCAGCATTTACATAATTTTGATTAGCGAAAAGATTTAAAGCTTTTATCATTTCAACATTATTCCGCATGAGATTTTGAGCGGGTAAAATTCGTTCCAGTTCTTCAATTTGATTTAAACTTTCAGTATATTTTTTTGTCATAAATAAAAGTTCGGCTCTTGTATATTTCCAGAAATTCGGATTTTCAACTTTAGACAAGTCAACTGAATCGATGAATTCCAAAACCTGTTTTGCATATGCTCTGTCAACATCTGAACGTTCTAAAATTTTACGTTCATTTTCATTTTCAGAATCACTTCCCCAATAATCATCATTTGTAGAAAAAAGAGAATAATAAGGAGTGAAAACCCAATCTTCAAGCTTACTCAATTCACGATAAAGCAAAAAACTTAATCCATCATAACCTGGGTTTTCAGCATAAATCTGTTTAATATTTTCTAAATTTTTATCCGGATTATAAAGACCGTAAAGCAGTAAAACATTTGCTTTTTCTTTTTCATTTTTAGCCAAATTTAAAACATCATTTATTGGAACTTTCGACGCAAAATATTGCCATGAAACAAAACGTTTTGCCGGACTTGCAGCAAAAACTTTTGCAAAATAAAGATTCTTTAAAGCTGGATTGGGCTCTGAAATGGCCTTAAAATATAAAGCCCAAACATCAATAACACTGTTTACATGATCTTCAGAAAAATATTGACCATAAACCTTTTCAATACTTTTCATATCCTTATTGTAAAAAGCCAGACGAATTGCCAAAAATGCATATCTTTTTTTGAATTCTGGTTTTCTGCTTTTTGAAGCTAAAACAGTTGCTTTGTTTAATAAATCATTTCGCTTTGTAATAGCAGAATATTCGTTTCTTTCCCACGGATCATCTTGCCAAGTATTGAAATACTCACAATTTTTGGCAAATTTCAAATAATTGATTGCCTCAATATCTTTTTTGGAATATAAATAATGAAGAAAAGGATTCACAGAATTTTCCTGAATATCAGAAAAACTAAAATCCTCCAAAACCGTTGAAATATCTGTGAGAATAACTTTATTATCACAATATTTTCTCCACAATTTCTCGTTATCGTGATTGGAATTTACAGCTTCAGAATTTTGTTCAAAACTTAAAGCGGAGTAATAAAAAGATGAATAGGCCTGATAAGAAAAGTTCTTAGGATTCAGAAAATAAAACCGGACATCTTCCCCGTAAGGATAAAAACCGCATGCTGAAAAAACGCTACTTAATAAAATCGCTGTAAAAATGACTAATTTCTTCATCGCTGTAATTGTTAAGTTGATTTTCGTCTAAATGAAAAAGTGTCACAGTAATTTCTTTATCAAACTTGATATTTTTCTTGATAATCGAAATAGCTTTAATGATTTTATCTGCCGTTATTTCCTCATATTTTATCTTGTCGCCCACTCTCAGATATGTTTCATAATTTATCACGGTATCTTTCTGTACTTCGTACCAGAGTGGTTTTATCTCCTTTAAATGTGGTTTAATATCTTTCACATCATACAGAACACCCGTAAACTGATTGTTTTGGTAAACCTGCATCCACGAATACACCGGAAGCGCAACATCCAGATGCAACGGATATTTTTTTCCGGTATTCAGATAACTTTCCAGCTCTTTGAGATCGAGGATTGAATTTTTAGACTGATCCGCCAACGGATTAATTAGATTATAACACATCAAAGTCACTTTATCAACCGGTGGAACGCCCATTTTATTGGGATATTTGTATGGATACAATCTCAAAGTAGCTGAAATCACTTTTTGCGAAATCGGCTTTAGTTTTTTTAAAAAATAAAAATATTTATCCTTTGTAGAAGCCGTCCAATCGCAGTCAATCTGGATTTCTGAGACTTTTAAAGAATCTAATCTTTCGATTGCGTATTTATTGATTAGAAAGTTGACATTGTCTGCCAGTTTATCCAAATCCTTCTCATTACTTTTCTGAAAAACAATATTTTTAATATAAACTGTCGGAATAATTTCATAGAAACTTGTAGATTTTTCATCACAATAAGAATTCAGTGAAAAACCGGTTTTAGAAATAGGAAAACTTCCCATTGCATCCGTATAATCGACCTCGAAAAATTTCACATATAATTTCTTAATATTTTGATTAATCAAAATATCTTTTTCTTTATTAGAACTAGAAGGATAATCATTAGATTTCCAGTAATAGAAAGCGTTTTCTACTTTTTCTACTTTTGTATTCCCACAGGAAAAAATCAGAAAAAGTAAAGGCAGGATCAAGAAGATTTTTTTCACCAATAAAATTTTAAATATTAAACAAAATTGAGCTGGAACTTTAGCAAATGTAATAACAAAATCGTTAGGCTTAGATTTTTTTTAACAAAATTTTAAGATTTATTGATGGTTAAATTTCAAAACAAAAAAAGCAACAGATGAAAATCTATTGCTTTATAATTTATTTAATAATAAGATTTTAAGCTAAAGTCAATCCTAATTTCTCAGCTTCAGTAATCACAAATTGTCTTGCTTCTTCACTGTCATTTCCGATCTCACCTTCCAGAATCGCTTCCTTCACTTTTTCCTTTAAAATTCCAATCTCACGTCCGGGTTTTAGGTTAAACATTGCCATTATTTCTTCTCCGGAAATTGGCGGCTGGAAATTTCTTACCTGATCTTTTTCTTCAACCTCTTTTATTTTAACTGCAACATATTGGAAATTTTTCTTAAACCTTTCCTGTTTGCGGGAATTTTTAGTCGTGATATCCGCTTTGCAAAGTGTGAACAGATCTTCCATATCTTCGCCGGCATCAAACAACAGTCTTCTCAGCGCCGAATCTGAAGCATCATCGGTGACCAGTGCAATAGGACGTGAAGACAGTTTCACCATTTTCTGAACGTATTTCATATCGGCATTCAACGGTAATTTCAGTTTCTGAAATAAGGTCTTTACCATTTTTGAACCTAAAAATTCGTGCCCATGGAAAGTCCAGCCTGTTCCATCAACGAATTTCTTTGTCGGAGCTTTTCCGATGTCGTGTAGCAGTGCTGCCCAGCGAAGCCAAAGGTTATCTGTGTTTTCGGAAATATTATCGACCACTTCTAAAGTGTGGTAAAAATTGTCTTTATGCGTTTGCCCCTCAACTTCTTCTACACCCTTCAGATCAATCAGTTCAGGAATAATTAATTTCATTAAACCCGTTTCTTCCATTAATTTTAAACCAACAGAAGGTTTTTTTGAGAGCATAATTTTATTAAACTCCACCATGATTCTTTCCATAGAAACAATTTTGATTCTTTCCGCTTCCTGTCTGATAGCATTGAGAGAATTTTCTTCAATGGTAAAATTTAAAGTGGAGGCAAAACGAACTGCTCGCATCATTCTTAACGGATCGTCAGAATAGGTTTGCGCAGGTTCTAAAGGTGTTCTGAGAATTTCTTTTTGTAAATCTCCAATTCCGTCAAAAGGATCAATCAGGTCACCAAAATTGTCTTTATTAAGAGAGATTGCCATCGCATTAATAGTAAAATCTCTTCTTTTCTGGTCGTCTTCAATGGTTCCGCCTTCTACCTCTGGTTTTCTGCTGTCTTCGGTATAGCTTTCTTTTCTGGCACCAACAAATTCCAACTCCAAATCTTTATAACGAATCATTGCCGTTCCGTATGTTTTAAACACGGAAACTTTCATTTTAGGATCGATTTCTTTTCCTACGTTTTGAGCTAATTCAATTCCGCTTTGTTCAGTCACAAAATCAATATCGGTAGATGCTTTTCTTTTCATTAAAAGATCGCGCACATAACCTCCAACGATGTACACCGATTGGTTATTGGCCGCAGCGACTTCAGAAATGATCTTAAAAAGTTTTAGGTTTTGATTTTGATTGAGGTTGATGAACATTTTTTAAAAGATGTTAGATATTAGATGTTAGATATTAGATTTACAATCACTTTCATAGTTGTGAATCTTGATCTAATGTAGAACCACTAAAAATCAAATTTTGAGGTCTAAAAACTCAATTTCTAATTCTTAATGGCTATGGAGTTTTGCAAAGATAATTAAATATAAAATTTTATTCTCTAAGAATTTTTATTCTATTGTCGCTCCAGATTTTGATTACGGAAGATCCTGAATACTCCGAAACTTTTTCTCTGTTTTCTTCCACCGCAAAATCTACCAAATCAATAATTTCTTTCGAAATATCGGAGAATTTCAAAGGACTTTTATCTCCACTAAAATTGGCTGAAGTTGAAACTAAAGGCTTGTTCAGTTTTGTAATCAACTTTTTGCAGTAAAGATCTTTTACGAGACGAATCCCAATACTTCCGTCTTCTGCCAACAATTCTTTCGGTAAACCTTTGGGGCTTTGGTAAACGATTGTCACTGGTTTTTCACTTAAATCCATAATTTCCCACGCCATTTCAGGAACGTCAACTAGATCCTGCAATCTCTTCTCTGTTTCTACCAAAATAATCATGGATTTATTTTTTTCACGTTTTTTGATGTCGAAAATTTTGTTGATAGCTTCTATGTTCGTTGCGTCACAACCAATTCCCCAGATGGTGTCTGTAGGATAAAGTATTGTGCCGCCGGATTTTAATATGTTGATGATGTTTTCCATTTTTTAATTTTTATAAATATTGAGTAGAAAGTTGCAAATAAAATTGAAAACAACCATAAAAAATAGCCTGATTTCAACTCAGTGATTGGAGCTATTCGTCCACTTTTTGTCATAGTTAAATTTTCAAAAAATAGGAATGTAAATGCAAGAAAAGAAGAAATAATTAATGGGAAAATTGATTTATCATTCTTTTTAAATAATAAAAACAACCCAAAAATCAATAATGGATTGGCAAACCAAATACAGCCTTCCAAAAATCCTCCAGCTATAAAATGAGCCCCGCCAAATAATAGAGCAGAATAAGAAGGATAATTAATTTCCCCGAAATATTGATAAATCATACAATCTTGAGTGAGTGATATCAAAAAGATTAACACACTAATTAGAATTACAATATTTGTTTTTGATGGTATCACAAATTTGGCAAGTATCTTTCTTCAATCACATTCAAATGATGAATATTATGTCCAACAATCAATTTCCCAATTGTTTCTGCTGAAATTTGGTTTCCATTAGCGGTTCCTATATTATTTAAGACTAAAGGATTCAATGTTTCCAGTAAAATCAGAGAAGAGTTTCTTATTAGTTGATACTCTTCAATCAAAGAATCTAAGCTCCTTTCGTTTGCAAAAGAGTTTTGAGCATACAATTCTTCATCAAAACCAGGCAAATTCTTTTTTTCACCTCTTGCAATAGCCAAAATTCTGTATTGAAAAACTCTTTCCGTATCAGATAAATGAAGAAGTACTTCCTTTAAAGTCCATTTTCCTTCTGCATAAGCGTACTTTGATTGTTCTTCTGTTAAATAAGAATATAGGGAAACAGTTTTTTCACCAACCTTTTTTAATTCTTCCAACCAGTTTTCTGATGGAATTAAATCTAAATATCTCTGGATGTATTTTTCGAAATCTGTCATATAATATGAGTAATAAGCAATTGGTAATATTCTAGTGTACAATGTATCAGTTTAGCAATGTAATAATCAAAAAATTGGTAAACTGATACATTGGTAGATTGTTAGATTATGAAATTTTCCATTCATAGAAATTCACTTCATCATAGATTTCAAATCCACAAGATGGGTAGAGTTTATTTCCGATGTCGTTTGATTTTCCGGTTTCGAGGAGAATTCCTGCTGAATTGGTAGATTTTGCCAGTTCTTTGGCTTCTTCGATTAATTCTTTTGAAAAACCTTTTCCACGATAGTTTTCGTTGACGAACAAATCATTCAACAGCCAATATCTTTTCATTCTTGTTGAAGAAAACAACGGATACAGTTGTACAAAACCAACTAAATGATCTTTACTTTCAGCAACAAAAATTTCAGAATCTTTGTTCTTTATTCTTTCCTTTAAAAAATCTTCAGATGCAGAAATATCCGATTCTTTGTGATAAAAAATCCTGTATTGATCAAACAGTTCAGCCAATTGAGGTAAGTCCTGAAGGGTAGCCTTTCTTGTATTTTTCATTTTAAAATTTAATTAAAAATAAGTGATTGCCTACTTTACATATCTAAAATCATTTGTCTATGTGATATTTTACCACAAAGTGCACAAAGGTTTTTCACAAGGTTCACAGGGCATTGTGCTCTTTGTGAAATTCTTAGTGTTCCTTGTGGTGAAAAGACAATATGAAAATAAATACACAAACATCCGCTGTGAGACGGATGTTGATGATTTGTTATTTTAAGAAAATGCTTTTTCTAAATCTGCAATCAAATCTTCTGCATCTTCGATTCCAACGCTCAAACGAACTAAATCATCAGTAATACCCAATTCTGCACGTTTTTCTGCAGGGATGGAAGCATGAGTCATCAAAGCCGGATGATTGGCCAAAGATTCTACTCCACCTAGAGATTCAGCCAAAGTAAATACTCTCACTTTCTCTAAAAACTTAATCGCATCTTCCTTTTTTCCGGATTTGAAAGTGAAAGAAACCATTCCTCCAAAATCTTTCATCTGAGCTTTTGCCAATTCATATTGAGGATGAGATTCCAATCCTGGATAAATAACTTGCGCAACTGCAGGATGAGATTCTAAATATTTAGCTACCGCCATTCCGTTTTCAGAATGTCTCTGAACTCTTAATGCCAATGTTTTAATTCCTCTTAAAACCAAGTAAGAATCGTGAGGTCCCAAAATTCCACCGCTTGCAAACTGAATAAAGTGAAGTTTTTCTCCCAATTCAGCATCTTTTGCAATCAAAGCTCCTGCGATAACATCAGAGTGACCACCCAAATATTTTGTTGCTGAGTGCATTACGATATCAGCTCCCAAATCGATTGGTCTCTGAAGATATGGAGTTGCAAATGTATTGTCAACGGCAACCAGAATATCTTTTCCTTTTGCGATTTCCACCACTGCTTTGATGTCAACCAGTTTCATCAATGGATTAGTAGGAGTTTCCACCCAGATCAATTTGGTTTTATCAGTAATCACATCTGCGATTTTTGAAACATCATCAAAATTCACGAAGGTAAATTTCAACTGATACTTTTCAAAAAGTCTGGTAAACATTCTGTAAGTTCCACCGTATAAATCATCCACCGCAACCACTTCATCGCCTGGATTTAATAATTTTAAGACACAGTCAATTGCAGCCAGACCAGAACCGAAAGCTAACCCCCTTGATCCGTTTTCTATACTTGCCAAAGAGTCTTCTAGAGCCTGTCTTGTAGGGTTGGCCGCTCTTGAATATTCGTATCCTGAATGTACTCCCGGACTTTTTTGTGCGAAAGTGGATGTTAAAAAAACAGGAACATTCACAGAACCTGTCGCAGATTCGTGATGTTGTCCTCCGTGTATAACTTTTGTATTGAAATTCATTGTTTTATAATTTAATAATTTGAGAATTTGAGAATTTGAAAAATGTCAACGTTGTGTATAATTTTCAAATTTTCTCATTATCACATTTTCAAATTGATTTTACATTTTTATAGCTGATTTAATTGCAAATTCTTCTGCGATTTGCTCAATCCATGTTGCAACATCATCTTCTCCTGTTGCTCTTTGATAGGTATTTCCCATTGAAAGCAAAATCTGGTGCATAAACATTTTCATTTGATCAACAGGCATTTCTTTTGTCCAAAGGTCAATTCTTAAAGCTTCTGAAGCTTTCTCATCCCAAACAGAAATCATCACTGCTTTTGTTTCTTCTTTTTCTACTCCGCCATCTTCAGCATTCCATGTCATTTTTTCAGGAATGTGATTTTCATCCAGCTCTACATCTATCGTTATCTGAGTCTTTCTCATTTTTCTATTTTTCTAATATTTTAATTATTTGTTGGGTTTGGGCTGTGAGTTGACTGCTTTTAATATTACTTTACTCCATCAACTTTCAACAAAAAAAATCAACAAATTTATTCTTCTAATTTCGGTTTGTATCCCGTTTTATTAAAGATTTCCGTGGCATCCATTTTAAGGAAATCGGTTAATTTTGTATCAGGATTTTTATTTAAATATTCTTTGCAAATCTGCCATCCGGTAAAAACACCAACCATTGGTGAAGATTCGTTGTCAATTTCAGTATAAAATTTTGAAAAAGGTCCAGGATTGATGAAACGGTCTACCAAACGATGATCATCACCAAAAATCAAGTTATTTTCAACAAAATAATTGTAAATATTGGCTTCGTTTGCCACTGCCCAATCATATTGTTTTTTATCATAATCCATTTTCAGATAATCCGGAGTTTCGGGAAGAAAAGCATCCTGAAGCAACATTATTTTTCCATTGTATACTAAAAGATCGATAAATTTTTGGTGATCTGTTGAAAAAGGAGCAATCTGTTCTGCAAAAATTCTTGAAACTTTAGGAACAATATTGTTTGGATTCATTGATTTCTGAAAATAAGTCTCTAAACCTTTATAATTTGCATTATTAGTACCCATAAAACCGCTTACATCAATAAAAAGAAAATTGGTTTTATCATCATAAAAAATCGGATCCTGAATCATCTGTAATGTCGACGAAAACAAATAAACTTTCGGAGTTTTAAATGCCGGAAAATAATATTTGATGTGCGAGAATAAATCCTGAAGCTCTTTTTGAAGTTTTGCCTGATCGATTTTTGAGATTGCTTCCTTGTAAATCTTTACTTCATCAGGATTCACTCTGTTTTTGGCAAAATCTGCATCAGAAACGGTTCCCTGAAACCACGGAAATTTAGCTTTAAACTGCTCCAAAGGAACATTCGCATCGTAAAATTCTTTTGAAATATCGGTAATCTCTACTTTTTCGGCAGGATTTTTTATCTCAATTTTCCAGTTGGTCTCCTCCCCTTTTTTACAAGAGTTTAAACTTAAAACTAAAAGGCATGAAAGTGCTGCAATTCTAAAAATCTTCATTATTTTTACATGAAATTTAAGTTTACAAAAATAAGGATATTAATATAAACTTATGCTGAAAAAGGTTTTTTTTGTGGCTATAAAAATTATATCACAATCTTAAAAATATGACTAACCAAAAGATGAATATTTATCTTGAAACAAAAAGACTGATTTTAAGAAAATTTGAAGAAGCAGATTATGAACGCCTTTTCCTTCTCGATTCTGACCCTGAAGTCATGAAATATATTGGTATGCCTGTACTTTCAAAAGTTGAAGAATCAAAAAAAGTGGTAAAAATGATTATGCAGCAATATAAAGATAACGGTTTGGGAAGACTTGCCGTTATCGAAAAAGAAAGTGGGCTTCTCATTGGCTGGAGCGGAATAAAATTAAATACATCTGAAGTAAACGGATATCACAATTTCTATGAACTGGGTTACCGTTTTTTACCTGAAACATGGGGAAAGGGTTATGCTACAGAATCGGGAAAAGCTTCCTTGAATTATGGTTTCAATGATCTGAAAGCCGAAATAGTTTATGCATATGCACATTCTGGAAATCTGGCTTCAAACCATATCTTAACAAAACTCGGATTTGAAAAAACAGGTGAGTTTACCGAACCAGACGGAATTTGTTTCTGGTACGAACTTAAAAAAGAAAATTTTAAATAATAAAAATATATAATGCAGACACAAAAAGTAATTGATTATATCGTAGAATGGTTGAAAGATTATGCCGAAAAATCAGGAGTAAAAGGTTATGTTATCGGAGTTTCGGGCGGTGTAGATTCCGGGGTGGTTTCTACTTTGGCAGCAATGACAGGTTTAAAAACTTTGTTGATCGAAATGCCGATTCGCCAGAAAGAAGATCAGGTAAACCGAGCTTGGGAACACATGGATGATTTAAAATCTAAATTCCCAAATGTTGAAGCAATGTCTGTAAATCTTACTCCTGCTTTTGAAGAACTATACAAAACTTTTGACGTTCATGATGATGAATTTCCAAACGAAAAACTGGCTTTTGCCAATACGAGATCGCGTCTGAGAATGCTTACTTTATACTATTACGGACAAATCAATGGTCTTTTGGTTTGCGGAACCGGAAATAAAGTAGAAGATTTCGGAATTGGTTTTTATACAAAATATGGCGACGGCGGTGTTGATATCTCTCCTATTGCTGATCTTTATAAAACTGAAGTCTATGCATTGGCCAAGGCTTTAAATTTAGTAAAAAACATTCAGGAAGCTATTCCTACAGACGGACTTTGGGATGCAGAAAGAACTGATGAAATGCAGATTGGAGCTACTTATCCTGAACTGGAAAAAATCCAAAAAGAATGGGGAACAAAAACTGAAGCAGATTACAGCGGAAGAGATTTGGAGGTGTTCAAGATTTTCAGCAGGATGAATAAAGCTGCACAGCATAAAATCAATCCGATTCCTGTGTGCGACATTTCGGAAGAATGGAGAGCATAAAAGTGAATTTTGCTTTGCAAGTGAATTGTCAGTTGTGAATTTTTGCAATTCTATTTGTATATTTAAAATTGACAATTCACTAACAAAGTTAAATTAACCATTGATATAAAAAAACATGAATCCTAAAATCCGTTCGCTTTTCTTTGCCTGTCTCGGACTTCTTTTCGGAATGTCGGTGATGTATATTTATAATAATTTCATTGCTGAGAAAAAACCGCAACCCAAGACTGAAAAGGTTTCAGAAGCATCCATTAATCAATCTGTTCAGCAATCAATAGATGCTCTCACGAATGAAAACACTGTGATTAGTTATATTAAACAAAATAATCAGCTTCCCGATTATTATATAACAAAGAATGAAGCTAAAAAACAGGGTTGGAATCCTTCTCAGGGAAATCTTTGTGAAGTGCTTCCAGGGAAAGCTATCGGTGGAGATTACTTTGGAAACCGTGAAGGAAAGCTTCCAAAAGATGAAAAGTATTTTGAAGCCGATGTCAATTACCATTGCGGAAACAGAAATTCGGATCGAATTGTTTTTACCAAAAATGGTGAAGTGTATTTAACGAAAGATCATTATAAGAGTTTTGAGAAGAAGTAATATTATTGCGGGATGCGAAAATCTTTATTGTTTTAATGAAATCGTTATGGAGATTGCTTCGTTACTCGCAATGACATCAACAAAAATCCTACATTTGCACGTCATTAATAAATAAAACTATGAGCACAACATACATCGACTTTACAGAAATCGGAGATTACGAAGATTTTTATACTCAACTAAAAGAAAAGATAAAACTTCCAGAACATTTCGGAGATAATCTGGATGCACTTTCTGATGTTATTTCAGGTGAACTTGAAATGCCACTTCACATCGAATTTGTAAATTTAAGCGTCGATCAGCTTGAACTCTTTGAAGATCTGCTGATTACCTTAGAAGATGCAGAAGAGGAAGTAGAAGATTTCACTTTCACTTATTTTCTTGAGCAATATGAAAATGAGGACGAGGAAATTGATGAGCAATAAATTTCAAATTATAAAAAGCAATCCCCGCAAAATAAATTTTGCGGGGATTTTATATCAGTTTACTTAATCTTATCTACCAATCACTTCTGTAATTGGGTTTCCTACATTTCCGCTTGGAAACTGAATGTGCAACAAAGCTGAAACCGTCGGCGCAATATCCGTCATAAAATAGGGTTTGTTGCTTTCACCATGCTTGATTCCCCATCCCATAAAAATTAATGGAATGTGTGCGTCGTAAGAATTCCAGACACTGTGCGTCGTTCCTGTTTTTGAATATGGAGGAAGCATAGAATCATGAGAAATCAACTGAATATCGCCACTTCTCTGCCTGTTTATCCCATTAATAATTCTCTGTTTAATAGGTTCCGGAATACTTGCTTCCTGAACTGCCGTTGTAGAAACTGCGTACAAATCTGAAGGATCATTTTCAAGCTCCTGAACCGCAAATTTCTTAATTAGTTCTAAATCCAGATTGTTATCAGCGATTAATTTTCTGTCGAAATAAATCTGATAATTATCTACACCGTTAATTAATTTATCAACTCCAAATTTGGCTTTCAATTTTTCAGTCAGGCTTTTTTCCATTCCCTCTCCATAAAAACCAGTGGTAATTTTGTGTTCTTGCAAAAACCCTACAGAATGAGCTCCACCATGATCTGCCGAAACAAAAACCGTGTACTTGTTCTTCCCTACTTTTTCATCTAAATATTTAAGGAATTTCGCTAAATCCTGATCTAATCTTAAGTAAACATCTTCTACCTCAATAGAATTCGGACCAAACTTATGTCCTACATAATCTGTTGATGCTAAATTGATCGCTAAAATATCAGTAACATCATCTGCACCCAAGTTTTCACCTTCCACAGAGGCTTCAGCCAATTTAAGCGTTAAAGTATTTCCGAAAGGTGTATAACGGATGTTGTCTTTTTTAGTTCTATAATCTTCAGCAAGATTTGAATAGGGAAAAGTAGGTGTTTTTGAACTTCCTAAAAGTCCTTCCCAAGACACATTATCGGGCGTACTTTCTATGTACTCATTGATAGGCAATAAAGTATTCCAACCATTTGCGACCAACTGATCCGGAAGATTTTGTGAATTAAAATTCTTTACCCATTGTGGCAAATCGTTCATATACCAAGTACTGGTGATGAAATCTCCCGAAGAATCATCAAACCAATAAGCACCGTTTGGCGTGTGACCTGCAGGAAGAATCGAAGCTCTGTCTTTTAAAGAAACTCCTACTACTTTTCCCTGGAAATTGGTTGCTAATCTCAACTCGTCTGTAACCGTTGTAGACCAAAGATTTTTGGGAGAATGACTTCCTACTTTCACATTGGTTGTCCCTACCGGTTTTACACTTTCGTCAGTTGTACAGTATACATTTTTACCCGTTTCTTTATCTGTCCAGTCATTTCCGGCAATCCCATGAATCGCAGGAACCGAACCTGTATAGATTGAAGTATGCCCCAAAGCTGTAACCGTAGGAACGTAAGGAATATGCACATTATTAAGAGAATACCCTTTGTTTAAAAGTCTTTTGAAACCGTCATTTCCGTACTTGCTGTAATAACGGTACAAATAATCCCACCTCATCTGATCAATGACCAAACCTACAACCAATTTTGGTCTTTCGACCTGTGAATTTTTATTTTTTTGAGCATTGATGGTAATTACAGACAGCATTGCCACTGCTGCAATTGAAATTTTCCTAAGCATTGAATAACTTTTTAGTGACCACAAATTTAAGGGTTTTGAAAGTTTTGGTGTGTGAAATTTTGATTAATTAAATAACAAATCAATAGTTACGTAAAATAGTCGTCACTTCTCGTGAAGCACAAGAAACTTATCTCGCTCGTTGTAATCTGTTTACTTCGGGCGAGATAACCACATCAGTGAAGGATATTGAAGTCTAAAAGTCAATACATTTATGATTGTTGAAAGTTTATTTCATTGTTAAAACTGATTTCTTTAAATTTGGAACTACCATATTCACATAAAACCAATTCTGTCATGAAGTTTTTCAGACCTTGTCTTTTATTCATTTCAATTATTTTATTCGGTTGGCTTTTGATGAGTAATATTAATTTGATTAATGTTGCAGCATCTCTGAGCGAGTATGAAATTAATTCGCAAGTTGAGAAAGTAAACAGCTTCTCAGAAATCAATAGCCTTAAAGAGTTTGCAATCGAGAGGATTAATTATATTGAAGTTATCAGACAGCGTTTTTCAAACAATGCAACGATAAGAATCGCAGTCATTGTCGTTTTGGTTTTAATTCAAATTGTACTTTACACAACGAAAGTTTCCCATTCAAAAACATTAAGCAAATTATGATTTTAGGAGTATATTGGTTTTATAAATTCCCTGAAGACCTCTATGATTACAGTTTTTTCAAATTTGCAGGAGGATTGGGAGGTCATGCAAACGATGCAGCAGAAATTCAAGCCAGAGTTTTTGTTAAAGATTTGGAACAGTTTTTAGCCGAAATAAAAACACTGAAACATCAGTATCCGAAAGCATATTTAAGTATCAAAACCGACGGAAGTGATCTTCTGATCAACATTGGTGACTACAATTTGTATGATTATCATTTCCAGTTTGCTGAAGAAATCGAGCAAATTTTAAAAGAACAAAATGCAATCTCAATAAATAATGATAAGCCTTTCAATGCAATACAAAGCTATGATTTCAACAATGGTTTTGAGATGGTTTTCGAGAGAAACAAACATCTTTTTATAAGCTTGGTTAGTTCAAATTTCAAGAAACACAACGCAGAAAATGCTGCTTTTAGAATTGATTGCCACTTACCTTTAAACCATAAAAAAGCTTTCATCAAAGCTCTTACTCAAATCTGTATTGAAGAACATATTTCGGTATTTTATTATAATGATTCTGAATTTGAAGGTAAAATCAACCTTATGCTTTTCTTCACTAATGGCCGACAGACAAAAGATAAAATTCAAAACGTAAACATTAATTTATTTGGCGATAAAGTACAGCATCTCCTTGAAAAATATTCTGCTAAAATTGGTCATCTTGGTGGTTATGCTCATTATCCAAAGAATGGACCTTTTATGGAACTGATGAAAGATCAGGAATTTATTATTAATGAAAATTACTAAAACAACTACTTACCATCATGAAAAAAATATCAATTATAATTATCTTTTTACTATTTCAAAATTCTGTTTTTGCCCAGAAAAACCCATACTATGATTTCATTAAAACATGGAATTTCATTAAATATTATCATCCTGATGTCGCAAGCGGAAAAGTTGATGCAGACAGTTTGTTTTTAAATACTGTTAAAAATATCAGTTCAAAAGACGATTTCAATTCTGTTATCGGAAAGTTATCTCAACATTTAAATAAAAATCTAGCGACTACAGCTCCAAAAGAAACATCAAAAGATGTCTTAACAAAAAATCAAAACTTCGCCTGGTTTCAGAAAAATGGAAAAGTAAGTTCTGAAAATAAGACTTTGCTCAATACAATTTACAAGAATCGTTACAATTTTGAGCTTTTAGGCAAAGGAAAATCGGTAAGCGATGAAAAAGAATATTCATTTCCCAAAACAGAGAACCTTCCGCTTGAATACCGTTTTCTGGCTTTAGCGAAAATTCAAGGAGTTGTAGATTATCTTTTCCCTCATAAGTATTTGATGAATAAAGATTTTGATGCTTTCTTTAAAACAATGTTGGATGAAAACCAGAAAGCTACTAACAGAAAAGACTTTGAACTCATCATGACAAAACTCGTTGCCAAAATGGAAGACAGTCATGCTTTATCTTTTTACCGTCAACTGAATTATAAAAAAGATATTTTTAATGCCTCTTATTTTGCACCTTTTGATTTTGAGATTGTAGACAATTATTTATTAATTACCAAACTTATTTTTCCCGAAGTTTGTGCAAAAGCTGAGATTAACATCGGAGATAAAATCATTTCCATTGGTGGAAAAAGTATTTCACAAATGCTCAATGAAAAAGGAAAACTACTTTCTGTTTCCAATAAAGAAAAACTGAAACACACCCTTTCAAAATACGAAAACAATCTGATCTGGACTGATAATCTTCCAACAAAAAACCTAAATATAAAGTCTGTAAGAGACAATAAAAGTTATACTAAATCTGTCGATTTTATTGATATTACCAATAAAGAAAAATATGTAGTTCTTGAAAATTATCTTAAGGATAAAATTCTTAAAGCACAGCGTAAAAAAATCAGTCACAAAGACATTTCTTATTTTAAAATTGACGACACATACGATTTCATCAACACTACAGATGATGATAAAATAGATTCAAAAATGGACAGTATTTTAACCGATGCTTCGAAGAAAAAAGCCATCGTTTTTGATATGAGAGGATATCCCGATTGGGGCGGTTTTGTGAATCATTTTGTTTATAAATACTTCTCACCTGTCGAAAATTATTTTTACAAATATTATGCTCCTAATTTAAAAAATATTGGTACATTCTATTATTTGGAAGATCCAAAACATTATTTTCCAGAGATTAAGGATAAACAAACGCATTCTTATTCAGGAAAAGTTTTTATTATGGTAAACCCCGAAACCCGGAGTGCAAGTGAGTGGTATTCTATGAGTTTGCAGAAAATTTTCCCGCAGTCTTTAACCATCGGTCAACAAACTTCTGGAGCAGACGGAGATCTTGTAAAAGTAAAACTTCCCGGAAATTATCTTTTAGAGTTCACCGGAAACGGAATTTTTTACCCGGACAATTCTCAAACTCAACAAATAGGAATTAGAATGAATGAACTGATAAAATATAGCGATAAAGATATTTTGGAGGAGCGTGATTTAGAATTTGAAAGAGTGTTAAAAGAACTTTAAAAGTAAATTGATTTATTTTAACCATGCTGCTGTTTTGGAGATTAAAGAAGCTTTACAGGAAAATATTAAAAGTAAAACTTTAGACGTGTATTTTTTTCTCCCGAATATTCTTGCCCTCTTCCTGCAATTTATGAGCAAGGAACAAATATTATTGCATTCTTGGATAAAGAGATAAAGAGATAGATAAATCAATCACACCTATTCTTTGAGTTATGGTTTAAAAAAATGATTCCAAAGTCTTAAGTTTTTTAATTGAAAATTTAAAGAAAAATAAAAAATCATGTTGCGACAGTTCTGTAATGGCTAAAATTGCCGAAATATCTGACAAGCCTGATCTTAAAAGCATTATTAAAATGATTAAAAATATAGATATTTTGACGGAAAATTACTTAAAAAAAACAAAACTCTGAATGAAGAGTTTATAAGTTCTCTTTGATACGACTATCAATTTAACATAATTTTAAAATATTCTTCCGCTCTTTAGCATCAATTTTGCTACCACAGAAAAGCAGAATTACACCTCTCAATCTATGGAAATATGAAGAATATCGTTTTAATAAGTGCTTTATCAGCATTTACTTTATGGTCGTGCAGCAAAAAAGATAAGGATCAAGTTGAGTCTCAATCAGAAAATACTCAAAATCAAAATACATCAGAAGTCATTTCAGACACCGGTTATAATATCAGCAAAATTCCTGTAACCGATAAATTTCACGGAACATTTCCTTATTTTCAGCTTCCTGAAGGATATACTTTCACAGACCCAAATTCTTATCATGGAGACGGACAAACCAAAGATTTTGATAAAGAATATTTCTACGACCATGGTTCTTACACTTCAATGGAAGGAAAAACTTTTAAAGCAGAAATCAGAATTTCTGAAGAATTTAAGGATAAAAAATTCTCACCTTTGGAAATTCAAAAAAGCTTTGATGAACTGATTAAAAATGTCGGTGGTGTAAAAATAAATACAGGTGAGCCTTTGAGAGAAGGCGAAGAAGAGCGCATTAAAAGAGAAGATCCGGAAGCTTACAATTTAGGTTATATGCATTCCTGCAACAATTGGAAAAACGTAAACACTTACATCATCCGAACTGCCGAAAAAACCGTGTTTGTACAATACAATTTAGGAAAAGAGCAAACCAGCATTACGGTTTTAGAAGCTAAACCTTTTGAAAATAAGATGTCGATTGTAGGTGAGGAACCCCAACCAGATTCTTTAACAAAGAAAAAATAATTAACACTACATCAAATCATAAAACACATTCCGATGTGTTTTTTTTATGGATTAATTTATTGATATTTACAGTAAAATCAAACCATGAAAAACTATTATTCAGTCTTATTATTTCTTTTGTTATCTCTCAATTTTCATGCACAAAAGAAAACCTTTAAATGTGAAAAAGTATATAATGCTGTAAAATTGATCGATGCAGAAAAATACAATGAAGCCATCACGATTTTAAGAGAATGCGAAAAAATTGATCCTCAAGATTATACTTATCCTTACGAAATAGCATTAGCTTATACTTATAATAAAGAGTATGACAAAGCCGTATCCGAGTTGAAAAAAATCAAAAATTACAGTGATGTGAAAGCAGATTATTATCAACTCTTAGGAAATAATTTTGACTATCAAGGTAAACCCGAACTTGCAATTGCAACTTACAACGAAGGATTAAAAAAATTCCCTAACTCTGGCAAACTCTATCTTGAAAAAGGAGTTGTTTACGAACTTGAAGAAAAATATAATGAAGCTATTAACAGCTACGAAACAGGCATATTAATAGATCCTTCTTATTCTTCAAATTATTACAGAGCCGCAAAGCTTTATTTACGTTCGGACAACAAATTATCCGGTTTTATTTTTGGTGAAATTTTCGTCAATCTTGAAAGAACTACCAAACGTACCAAGGAGATGAGTAAATTACTTTATGATGGTTACAAAGAAGCAATTATTTTTAAAGATGATAACAATTTAAGTATCTCAATTTGCAAAAATATTTTAATTGATGTGAGTAAATTAGATAAAAATAAGCTTCCACTGTGCTCAATGTTTGAAGCTAATTTATTACTTTCAACGACAGGTCAAAAAGAGTTTTCGCTCAATTCTTTTGCAAAAATTAGAAGTGGATTTTTAAAGATGTATTTAGAGATAATGAAAAAAGAATATCAAATTGTTTTATTTGATTACTTCAAAAAAATGGATGACAACAAAGTTTTTGATGCCTATAATCATTACATATTCCAAATGGGAGATGAAAGTGCTTTCACAGAATGGATGCAGAAAAATGAAGCAGAATACCAAAAATTTGTAACATGGTATACTCAAGACGAAAATTTATTGGCAATTGACAAGAGTAACGTTTATGTTTCAAATTAGATAGAATAAAATCTTTTAAGAATACTCTGTAAAATTACAGAGTTTTTTTATGCACAATCTTTACAAATTCCTGTCAAAATGCAATTTACACTTTCCACAGAATATCCTTTTTCTAAGGAAAACTGAACAGCAACAGGAAGACATTCTATTGTTTCACATTTTGTACATCTGAAATGAAAATGATGATCTGCCAGTTTCTTTTCTTCACATTTAATGCAGACTGCAAAGTACTGTTTTCCGTCTTCGGCTACAATTCGATGAAGGACTCCGTCTTCACAAAATCTATTCAAAACACGATAAACCGTTGCTCTGTCGATATTGATTTTAACCTTTTTCATAATTGCTTCCTGGCTCATTGCTTTTTGGGAATCTGTTAAAATATGTAAAACAGCATCTTTTGTTGGTGTACTTCTTCTGATCATTTTATTAATGCGAATATATTGCAATAATAAAAATTTATTTTAACTTTGGCAAACTTTTCAGGGAAGAATATTTTATTAAAACTTAAAAAATTAAGAATTATGGGCGAAACACAATACGAAGTAATCATCATCGGTGGAAGCTATTCAGGACTTTCTGCGGCAATGGCTCTAGGAAGATCATTAAGAAAGGTTTTAGTGATTGACAGTGGAAAACCTTGTAATGAACAGACTCCACATTCTCATAACTTTTTAACTCAAGATGGAAAAACGCCAAAAGAAATTGCTTCACTTGCTAAAAAACAAGTTGAAGAATATGACACCGTAAGTTTTTATCATGGAAAAGCCATTAACATTAAAAAAACTGAAAATGGTTTTGAAATCATAACCGAAAACGGAGAAACTCTCAGCTCTAAAAAACTCATTATTGCAACCGGAATTACCGATGAAATTCCTGACATCAAAGGCTTTAAAGAATCTTGGGGAATCTCGCTGATTCATTGTCCGTATTGCCACGGTTACGAATATAAAGGTAAGAAAACCGGAATTATAGCTCATGGTGATAAAGCCGTTCACATTTCTTCTTTAGTTAAAAATTTAACCGAAAATGTTACGATTCTCACTCGTGGAAAAGCCAATTTTTCAGAAGAGCAATTAGAAAAACTTAAAAATAATCAGATTAAAATCATTGAAACTGAAATTTCAGAACTGAAAAATGAAAATGGCCATGTGAAAAGTCTTGTTTTTATTGATGGCAAAGAGATAAATTTTGAAGCTGTTTATGGTGCTTTTCCTTTTCAGCAACATTCTGATATTCCAAAAATATTGGGCTGTGAGTTTACAGAATTTGGTCATATCAAAACAGATTTTATGCAGAAAACAAATATTCCAGGAGTTTTTGTCTGTGGCGACAATTCTTCGATGATGCGCTCGGTGTCTAATTCGGTGATGACAGGAAATGTAGCGGGAGCGATGGTGAATATGGAACTGGTGACGGATTGTTTTTAAGATTATTAATTTTTAAATATTTTCAAAACTAAAATTACTTATCTTTAAGTTCAATATTCAAAAACATGATGAATAAAGATCTTTGGGAAAAAATTGATAAGTTCAGCTTTGATCATCCTCCGAGTGAATATGATTTTACATTGAGATTGGCTAACGAAAATTATTGGACTCAAAATTTCACCCAGCAAGCGATTTTAGAATACAAGAAATTCATGTATTTGGCTGCAGTTTCAGATATGATGGTTTCGCCGTCGGAAATTGTAGATACAGTTTGGCATCAACATCTTATTTTCACCAAATCTTATCATGAATTTTGCGAAGTCTTAGAAAAACAGATTCAGCATATTCCTTCAACTCATAATAAAGAAGATTTTCAAAAATTTAGACTTGCAAAAGAGCGCACAACAAAATTATACGAAACTCATTTTGGAAATCAGCCTGAACATATTTGGAATTATTCAAGTCCTTATGAAAGTCTGAATCTAAAGAAATCAAAGTTCAAACTGAGAACAGCGATTATTATTGGAATTTCAGCATTTATTATATTGACAATTCCGCTCTACTTTTTGTTGAAACCAGTATATTACAGCATAAAAAATCCTGATTTTATTCTTTTATATTTAGGGTTAATTATTATTTCAGTGAGTGGTTTGGAATGGTTGAACCGAAGAAAATTTCAAAAAATAATCAATTTATTCGACAAAAATTCTTTTGTGTTTAATCTTAATCCTTACGAACTGATCTATTTTAAAACCGGAAATATCAGATCCATCATCAATGGAAATGTAAGTGAGTTGATTGATAATGGCTCAATAAAAATAAATACTGACAAAACAATCAGCACAAACGAATTAACTTTCATTAAATCTAAAGAACACGAGCAGATTATTGAGTTATTAAAAGATCTTGGGAAAACTTCTTATCCTAATTTTTCGTCTCAACTTCTCTTAAAACCTGTATTTTCGAACATTTTTAAATCGATGGATGCCTTGAAAAAATATTTTATTCGCTCTAAGTTTTTATCCAATTTATTTGTGCTGAATTTCATTGTTTTTCTCGCTTTGATGATGTTGGGTTTTCTTAGAATTGCGACAGGAATTTTGCGGGATAAACCTATTTTGCAAATAAGTTTTGCTGTAATTCTATTAATCCTTTTTATGTTTGGTTATTTATTCAGACTTACCAATTTATTCAGTTTAAAATTTTTACCCGATTTATATAAAACTGTAATTTTACCCAAAAGAAACATCAACAATGATTGGCAATGGAGCTATTTTTTGATGGGAACAGCAGTTCTTACAACTTCATTTATTCCTTTAACAAACCGTGCAACATCAGATAGTTCAGGTAGCAGTTGCGGAACATCATCATCATCATCATCCGATTCTTCTTGTGGCGGAAGTTCTTGCAGCAGTTGTGGTGGTTGCGGTGGAGATTAATTTTTAAATTTAAATATGAAAAAGATAATTCTATTATACTCAACAGCTCTTTTATTGACAATTTTTTCCTGCAAACCTGAAAATAAGGAAACTGAAAAACCAACTGAAAATACCGAACAGATTTCTGAACCTAAAACTATTGAAAAACCTGTCGAAGAAAAGAAAATTGAGGAAATTGAATGGTCGGAATACAGCAATTTGTCTCCGATTGAAATTAAGGATGTTAATAATAAAGATGTTTTCAAAAAATACGGAATTGAATTTACCGGAAATTGTTATGCATGTGATTTAGCCGAATTTAAAATCAACAAAAAGAATTTTGACATTGTAAGCTTATGTGAGAAAAATGATTTTTACAGATATAAAGATTTCAAGTATGAAAATTCGGGAAACAGTTTAAAAATAATCACTTCTGATGCTAATTTTATTTTCACTAAAGTTGAAAATGAACCTATCTATAAACTTACTATTGATGGCAAAAAACCAGTACTCAAAAACAAAAGAATTTCAGAATATTATACCCCTCAAAGTCTGGTTGAAAAATTCGAGGAGCATGATTGTGGAGATTTTCAAGGGTAAAATATGAAGCAAATTCTAAAAAATCATATTCAGAAAACAATTAATCTCTCAGAAGACGAATTGGAGAAAGCCTGTTCTTTTTTCAGTCATGAAATTTTTAAGAAAAGAGAATTCATCATCAACGAAAATGATAAAGTCGACGATGTTTATTTTATCATTTCCGGACTTGTAAAGCTTTCTTTTAATGACAGTGAAGGTAAAGAACATATCATTTCTTTTGCAATGGAAGATTGGTGGGAAACCGATTATGCGGCATTTTACACGCAATCGAAAGCTACGCAATCCCTTCAATGTTTAGAAAATACTGAAGTTTTTAAACTTTCTTTTGACGCTTATCAACAACTTTTGACAGAGCTTCCAAAAATGACTGATTTTTTCCTTAAAAAAGCAATCAGCGGACATATTTCTAATCAAAGAAGAATTCTTTCCTTGATGACAATGAGCGCAAAAGAACGATACGAACAGTTTCTGAAATCTTACCCAACTCTCATTCAACGCTTACCAAAAACCATCTTGTCTGCTTATTTAGGTCTTTCAAGAGAAACATTAAGCAGACTGTATTTAGAATCAGATTTAAAAAAGCCTTAAATAGTGATGCAGGTCACAACATCAATTTTCCCACTCTGCCGAACTTTGTTCCATTAATTAAATTAAAATATTTCAACATGGAAAAAAGAATCATCAACCCGTGGACATGGCAAGACGAAAGAAATTACGTACAAGCTGTAGAAGTAAAAAATGTTCAGAGTACACTGTATGTTTCCGGGCAAACTGCAATTAACGACCAAGGCATTTCGAGCAGTGCAGATATGAGAACGCAAATCATCAAAACCTTTGAAAATATTGAAAAGGTGATCTTGCAGGCAGATTTTGAAGTTAAAAATATCGTACGACTAACTCTTTACACAACAGATCATCCAGCATTTTTTGAGAATTTCGACATTTGGCAAAACTGGATTATAAAACATGAAATTCAGCAAACGACTACCGTAATTGAAGTGAAAACTTTGTTTGAAACCTTAAAAGTTGAAATGGAAGCAACGGTTGTGAAGTAATTTCTAATTTACAGCGTCTTAAAAATTAGAATCTATTAAAATACCGGTAAAACTTAATTATATTCTAAATGACAATATTTATAAAATATTTGAACATATTTTCTCTAATAACCTATTCTCTAATTATGTTGATGGGACAAATGATACCTATTCCTTTTATTTTATGGTTAAGTTTTACTGTATTCGACTTTGGAAATATTGATCAGCTTTTTGCTTTTTTAGGACTTGTAGGCATGATTTTAAATTTAGTAAAATGCAAATATGATATTCCATTTTCATTATTAAGTTTAGCTTTAATGATTATTGCTGTTGCAAGCCGATTGATGTATGTATCTTCAGAAGCTCTGAATTATCCTGCTTTTACAATTCCGTTTTTTACTTTTATCATTACTCAGGCTTTATTGATTATTTTAAAAATAAGAACAAAAGTCTTAAAACATAAAATTTAAAAACAATAAAGCCCCGAAACCAAAATTTCGAGGCTTTTTTTATATAACATCAACAATTACTCATTGTCAATTAATCATTACTTATCCTAAATATGGATATTTATAATCTTTAGGTGAAACAAAAGTTTCTTTGATCGATCTTACAGAAGTCCATCTCAATAAGTTCATTTTAGAACCCGCTTTGTCGTTTGTTCCTGAAGCTCTACCTCCACCAAAAGGTTGTTGACCAACAACTGCACCGGTTGGTTTGTCGTTAATATAGAAGTTTCCAGATGCATTTTCTAATGCTTTGAAAGCTTCATTTACAGCATATCTGTCTTGTGCGAAAACTGAACCTGTTAATGAATATGGAGAAGAAGAATCGACAATTTTTAAAGTTTCAGACCAATCTGCATCTTCGTAAACGAAAACTGACAAAATAGGACCAAAAATTTCTTCAACCATACTTTCATATTGAGAATCTGTAGTTTCTATAACAGTTGGATGTACAAACCAGCCTTTAGAATCATCAGTTTTACCACCGATCACAACATTGGCAACATCTGAAGCGTTTGCTCTGTCGATGTAACCTTTACATTTTTCGAATGAATTTTTATCGATTACTGCATTCACGAAGTTAGAAGGATCTTCAGGAGAACCCACTTTAATAGATGCAATCTGAGTTTCCATTACTTTTTTCACATCAGCCCAAAGAGATTTAGGAATATAAGCTCTTGAAGCCGCAGAACATTTTTGTCCTTGATATTCGAAAGAACCTCTTACCAAACCTGTTGCAACAGCTTCTATGTTTGCAGAAGGGTGAGCGATAACGAAATCTTTTCCTCCAGTTTCACCAACGATTCTTGGGTACGTTCTGTAGTTGTGAATATTATCCCCAATCATTTTCCACATTCCCTGAAAAACTTTTGTAGATCCTGTAAAATGAAGTCCTGCAAAATCTCTGTGAGCCATTACTTTTTCAGCAGTTTCTTTTCCGTCTGTAAAAATCATATTGATAACTCCGGCAGGAAGTCCCGCTTCGATTAAAACATCCATGATCACTTTAGCTGAATATATCTGCTTGTCTGAAGGTTTCCAAACCACCACGTTTCCAAGCATTGCCATACAAGTCGGTAAATTTCCGGAAATCGCTGTAAAGTTAAATGGAGTTACCGCAAAACAGAATCCTTCCAGTGGTCTGTATTCTACTCTGTTCCAGATTCCTGCGTCAGAAACCGGTTGTTCAGAATACATTTCAGTCATAAATTCTACATTAAATCTCAAGAAATCAATAAATTCACAAGCGGCATCAATTTCAGTCTGATGAACATTTTTAGACTGTCCGATCATGGTTGCTGCATTAATTACATCTCTGTATGGTCCCGCCAAAAGATCTGCTGCTTTTAAGAAAATCGCTGCACGGTGTTCCCATCCAAGGTCATTCCAAGCTTTTTTTGCGGCTAATGCTGTATTGATGGCATCATCTACATGCTGCATTGTTCCTTTATGATAAAAACCGAAATCATGAGCATGATCTTGTGGAGACTGAAGCTGAACAGTATCACCAGTTTTCACTTCTTTTCCGTTGATAATCATTGGGATTTCTGTCTTTTCTGCCCACATTTTTTTGTAAGTTGCAAGAAGAGATTTTACTTCTGATGATCCCGGTTCGTAAGAAGTTACCGGCTCATTTACTGCAAATGGTACTTGCGAAATTGCTTTTGACATATGAGTTGTATTGTTTGTTTTTGCTTTTTTACAAATTTACAACATTTAATTTGGACTGAAAATCGATAGAAACTATTTCAGTTTTATTATTTATGAGAATGATTATATTTGATAGATATTAAAGTTTTAGAAAATGAAAAAAATAATCTTTATTCTTTTATGCTTTTCACAAACTGTTTTCGCACAGCATAAGAAAAAAAATGTTGAGAAAATTCCTTTAAAACAACAAATAGAAGTATATAAGATTCCTGATGATCAATTGTTGAATGGCATTTTAAAAGGTTCAAGATGGTATTTTGACATGAAAAATTATAAAGAAGGCAAGCTTTATTTAGATAAAGACAATATAAAACCTGACGTATTGTATTTCGTTGATGAGAGGCGATTTCAGATTAATATTAATCAGAAAAATTGTAAAAGTTTAATAAAGGGCAATTATGAGATCATGAAAATGAATGATGGAAGTACGACCGTACAAATGGGTCATCGTCCTTTTAAAATTACATCACCTGATCAAAAATGTGTCACAGATTTATTTAGTTTTTTGTCAGGAGCTGTTGATGTTTCTTTCGATGAAAACGCACAGGTTATCGAAATGAATGAAGGTGAAAATTTCCCACCCACAGTTCCAGGACATTAAAGTTTTGCAATAACCTACATTTTCTCGTTTTCCAGAATTTTTAAAACTAATTTCTCTTCATGTGTTAATCCAGCTTTTCCATCATTTTCTTCAATAACTTCCAATTCGTCGAGATATTTTTTAATCGTATTATTCTCGTATAAATTGATGACTAAAGGATGAACGTAATACTTTCGGCAGACTGTACTCGTATTTCCAAGGTGTTCGGCAACAATATCTAAAGCTGCTTTAACTTTCTTTTTGTATTGAGAATTGTTTTCTGCATAACCGATTTCTTTGAAGGCAATTAAAGCATTTACCGTTCCTGACCATGTTCTGAAATCTTTTGCCGTAAAATCTTCTCCGCTCAACTCTTTGATATAATCATTCACCATTCCGGAATCCACAGAATGTCTGTTTCCATCATCATCAAGATATTGAAACAGTTCTTTTCCCGGAATTTCTTTACATTTCATAATCAGTTTTGCCAATCTTTTACTTTTAAGATTGACATTGTGCATTACACCTTTCTTCCCCTTAAACGAAAAATTAATTTTCTGACCTTCAACTTTTACGTGTTTTTCCTTTAAAGTGGTCAAACCAAATGAACCATACAGTTTTTCATAAATATTATTTCCGATTCGGATATTGGTACGTTGCATTAAACTTACAATCAATGCTAAAACTTTTCTTTTATCAAAATTTCTTAAGGCTAAATCTTTTTCAAGCTGTAAACGTATTTCAGGCAAAGCATAGCCAAACTGAAGCATTCTGTAAAATTTTGTATGATTTCTCAGAGCACTCCAAAGTGGGTGATAACGATATTGTTTCCTGTTTTTTACATCAAAACCAGTTGCCTGAAGATGACCATTATCTAAAGCGCAAATCCAAACATTTTCCCAAGCCGGCGGAATGACCAAACTGTTAATACGTTTGATTTTATCTTTATCTTTAACTCTTTCGTCACCTATAAAGTATTGAAATTTTTTGCCTCTTTTCCGGCGAATAATACCAATGGCTTCTGCATCGGAAGTGTAAATTAAATTTACAGCCTTTGCAGAAGCCACCGGATCTTTCATGATTTTGATGATCTTGGAAGGTTTTAAATGTGAAATAATTTCAAGATCTGAATTTTCCATACGATAAATTATGAGTTTTTACCCCTTGAGAATAACCATAAGATAATCCCAATAATTCCAACGACAACGATGATTCCCCACCACATTCCAGCTTTAAAAATTGTTTCCACTGCTTCACAGCTTGTAAGAAGCATTAAGCTAAGAACAGTCATGCTGTATAAAGTCCACTTTTTCATAATATTTTATTTTTAGGTTTATTATTTTAAATTCGATGAAGATCTTCTCTCCAGTTTTTGATGGATTTTTTGATTTGGTCTCCAGAAATGTTTTCATGTAAAGCTTTCTGTAAAAGTTCTTTAAATTCATCATCATAAGCAAAACGCAGTGCGGCAATTTGCCCGAAATTAAGTTTCTCTTCCACTTCATCTGATCTTTGGTTGAAAAGCTCGAAATATCTTTGTTTAAATTCTAATCGTACCAAACGATTTTGTAAACCAAGAGCGTAATGCTGACGAATCATAACCGCCAAATACAAGATTAAAAATATAATAACTGAAAACAGAATCCAAACAATTTGATGTTCCGAATCATTGAATATTTTATAAATTCCAAAAACTTCTAAACCCAGCAATAATGGTAGATAAACAAAATGATGTGGCGGATAATATTTCCTGTGATTATTATAGTTTTGCGTTCCCATGAAGGCCATACTGCAATAATCTTTCCAAAATTTTTTAATTTTCTGATTTATGGTATTTATTTGGGTTGGAA
Organism: Chryseobacterium luquanense; assembly: GCF_026460945.1. Taxonomy (GTDB): domain Bacteria; phylum Bacteroidota; class Bacteroidia; order Flavobacteriales; family Weeksellaceae; genus Chryseobacterium; species Chryseobacterium luquanense. Next base: position 107,433 of record NZ_JAOVZV010000022.1, on the reverse strand, counting down.
ACTGGGTGTTTGATGCTGGAAGTAATTTCTGTCAGCAAATTTATGATGTATTTTTATGAGATTTTTTTTTTAAAATAAGTAATCTGAAAGTTACATCCCAATCAATCTTCCCTCATCCAGCTTCCAGCATCCAACCTCATCTCTCAAAAACTTTGTATATTTTTTAACTCTCAAAATCAGCTTTAATTTGTAACTTCACGTCTTTAAAATTATTAAAATAATGACTTCAAAGGAAAAAGTAGCTGCGCTTCGTGAAGAAATGCAGAAAAACAATGTTGATGCATTTATAGTATACTCCGCAGATCCTCACATGAGTGAATATTTACCTGAAGAATGGCAGGAAAGAGCCTGGCTTTCAGGTTTTCTTGGTTCTGCAGGTTTTGTGGTAATTACAAAAGATAAAGCTGGACTTTGGACGGACGGAAGATATTTTACACAAGCTCCGATTGAATTGGCTGGTTCAGGAATTGATCTTTTCAAAGACGGAATGGAAGGAACTCCCAACTATATCGACTGGATTATTTCTGAAATTCCTTCAAACGGAAAAGTTGCCGTAAATGCTTTGGCAACTTCACATTCAAACTGGGAACTTTTGTATCAAAAACTGAATGCAAAAAATTTAAACTTAGTTGATTCTCCTTTATTAAAAGAAGTTTGGAAAGAAAGAAGTACACCTTCAAAAAATCCTATTTATACACACCCAATTGAAAGAGCGGGGAAATCTGTTACCGATAAAATCTCTGCAATCCGTCAGAAGATGGAAGAGCAGGAAGTTGGCGTGCATGTGATTTCAAGTCTTGATGATGTTGCGTGGACATTAAATTTGAGAGGAAGTGACGTTGAAAGCAACCCTGTATTTTTAGGATATATTTTAATTACTAAAAATGATGCGATTCTTTTCACAGACCTTGAAAAAATGGAAGTTGAGGCCAGAAAACAAATGGATGCAGCGTGGGTGAAAATGATGCCGTATGAAGAATTTTACAATCATTTAAGAACCATTAAAAACGAGAACATTTTAGTTTCACCAAACAGCAATCAGTCAATTTTTGAAGCTTTAAAAATTAACAACACTTTTGTAAAAGCTGCCGTTCCGGGAAATCTGATGAAAGCTCAGAAAAACGAAACAGAGTTGGAAGGTTTCAGAAAAGTAATGGTAAGAGACGGTGTTGCAATGGTAAAATTTCTTTATTGGTTGACTCATAATGCCGGAAAAGAAGCCATGAACGAATACTCAATTGGTGAAAAACTAAGAAGCTTCCGTGCTGCAGGTGAAAATTTTGTGGGTGAAAGTTTTGGAAGCATCGTTGGTTTTAAAGAAAACGGTGCCATGATGCATTATTCGGCAAAAAGTGAAGGAAGCAAAGAGGTAACGAAAGATGCAAGTATTTTGGTTGATTCCGGCGGACAATATCTAGAAGGAACAACAGATATTACGAGAACTTTGGCTTTAGGGGCGGTGTCTCAAGAATTCAAAATCAATTCTACTTTGGTTTTACAGGGAATGATCCGTCTATCGATGGTAAAATTTCCGAAAGGAACGAGAGGTGTTCAATTGGATGCGATTGCAAGACTTCCATTATGGATGAATGCAAAAGACTATAATCACGGTACCGGACATGGTGTCGGAAGCTTTATGAACGTTCACGAAGGCCCGCAAAACATCAGAAAAGATATGAACCCGCAGGAACTTTTAGTAGGAATGGTTGTTTCAAATGAGCCAGGATATTATTTAGAAGGTGATTACGGAATCCGTCACGAAAATCTAATTGCCGTAAAAGAATCTGAAACTACAATTCACGGTACTTTTTACGAATTTGAAACCTTAACATTTTGTCCGTTCTTTAAAAATGATATTGTGAAAGAAATTCTTTCTCAGGACGAAATAAATTGGTTGAATTCTTATCATAAAACTTGTGAAGAAAAATTAGCTTCACATTTAGAAGGCGAGGTAAAAGAATGGTTTTTAGAATTGGTAAATCCAATTTAAAATAACAATTGTGCATTTTAATTTAAACCATTAAGACTCAGTTAAAAAGTCTAGATTATTAAGATTCGATTTGTAATCATTTTAAAGATAAAAATTGTCCTGCAATAAATTTTGCAGGACAATTTTTTATCTTGCAACCGTATTTTCACGGTTTTATTTTCAGGGTAAATCCTGAAAATAATCACACTCTTCTCCCCTACTTTTGTACTTACAAACCGACCACTTTATATATATAAGAAAGTTTATTTCTTTTGAAAATCATCTCAGCTTATGAGGTGATTTTTTAATTAAAGCTGAATTATTTACTCCGTTTTGTTCTTTTATAAATCAACCACATCAATATCCAATAAATCAAAAGTAATAATGGATAAGTTACTACATATAAAAATACATATCCGTGTTTAGTATTTTTCTTTCCTAAACTAAGATCGATGAGATCAAAAGACAGAAAATAAATAACATAAAAAAGTATCGGAACCAATACAATCCCTAGAACTAAAATGTATTTTTTAGAACTTCTTTTTATTAATTTTAAATGGATAAGAAACATTCCAACAAAAGTAATCAAAGCAATTCCGAAAGGATCTAAAAATAAGAGTATTTTGGAGATAAAAGAGGTGTTCTCAGAAACTGTGATTACAATATTTTCATGATTTTGAGGTGAAATTTTCCATTGATAAATCTTCCTTTCTTTTTTTCCGGAGCCGAGATTTGAATCTTTAAATTCAATTCCATCATCTAAAATCAGATTAACTTCAATCGGCCCAAAAGACTTCCAGAATTTTGATGGATAAAGGGAATATTCCAATTTATAATTCTTGATAAAACCGTAAGTGTTATATTCTAAATCTGCGTTGTATGTTACCTCAATGATATTTTCACCTTCTACTAAATCTGCAGAAAAATAAAGCAGATCATTCGGATTTACCGGTACTTTATCAGACTGATCATATTTAACAAAAAATCCTGATTCGTCTTTTTGGATAAATGAATATTTCTTTTTTTCGATATTTAAAAGCTCTGTATTTTTTGAAACACCATTAACTTTTACCTCTCTTTCATCATTAAGATTAATCGCTATGAATAATAAAGGAAGCTTTTGTTTTTGAGGTGAATAGATTCGATATTTTATAGAATATTTAGCAAAATAGATTTCATCAACGGGTTCTTTTACCAAACGAATATTGATAATTTCACTTTTCACTGAAGCATTTCCTACACCGTATAAGACAGAATGTTGAGAACCATCCATCCAAGGTTTTGCCATGTTTCCAAACATTAACAACGGAAAAAGAAGGAAAAAGAATAATTTTTTCATCGTCTTAAATGCTTTATTTTTTAATCAATTCAATGTACTTTTCTCCACAATCATCAAAAACCACGTAATAATTCATTGAGTTGCCATAATTCTGAATGATAATTTCATTTTTATACAATGTACCAGAAACGTTTTCAGGTATTGATAAATTTTTATCTATTGGTTCTCCCTCATTGTCGAGTCCGCCCAAATATTCGCTCCATTCAATATTTTTGAATGTAATATAATACCCGTCTTTTTTCTCATTTAATTCAATTTCAGCATTATCTGAAAATTCTCGGGTATTGGTTTTCAACTTATACTTCAACTGATTTTTTTGGTAATATAAAGTCAGATTCATTTTGCAGGTCGTTTCTTCTTTTTTAAATTCATAGTTTCCCTCAATATTGAATAACAGTGCTTTGATTTGTTCTGAATTATCTTTTGGAAGATTTTCATAAACCTTAGTAATTGTACTATCTGATTTTTTTATTGTATCAAAATTTTTCTGACCTTCTTCAACTTCTTCCCTCTTGGGCATCCTTCCACGATCAAAACCTGTTATAAAAATGACCGCTAAAGTGGTTATACATAACAGTAAAACCGAAATTACAATAAGTATTTTCTTTGCAACGTTAAGTTTGGGAATTTTCAAGATAAAGAATATTAAAATGATGATAACGATTAAAACTAATGCAACGATACCCATGTAAATCTATTTTATGAAATTTTGTTTTAAAGTTTTAAGTCAAAATACAATCCATAATCTGAATTGTGTTTGCCTTATTTAAATCTACAAAAAAGATAACAGTTTTTCATTATACAGAGAAATTTTGAATTACAGAGAACTTTTTAGCCCTGCTCCAAAAAAAGAAGTTTGAGGATGGAAGAGTTTGAGCGTTTGAGAATCTTAGAGGATTTGAATAACTGAATTTTGAACATAAAATTTTGGATGTTTTGCCATATAAATTTCCGTAATTTTGCAGCATGAATAACGATACCATTTGCGCGCTTGCAACCGCCAACGGAATAGGAGCTTTAGGAATTATCAGAGTTTCAGGAAATGAGGCATTATCTGTTGTACAGAAATGTTTTCCTTCAAAAAAACTTGAAAAACAGAAGTCTCACACCATTCATTACGGTTATTTTATGGATGAAGATGAGGCGATTGATGAAGTAATGCTTTCTATTTTTTTGGCGCCAAGAACTTTTACAACAGAAAATTCTGTGGAAATTACTTTTCACGGTTCGCCACATATCGGTAAACGTATTTTGGAAACTCTGATGAAAAACGGAGCGAGAATGGCAAAAGCAGGAGAATTTACGCTTCGTGCTTTTATCAATGGAAGAATTGACCTTTCTCAGGCTGAAGCGATTGCTGATGTGATTGCTTCCGAAAATGAAGCTTCAAGAAAAGTGGCAATTAACCAGCTTAAAGGCGGAATTACAAATGAAATTTCGTTTTTAAGAACCGATTTGCTGAATTTTGTATCATTAATTGAACTGGAACTTGATTTTGCAGAAGAAGACGTAGAATTTGTAGATCGTTCTGCTTTAAATCAACTTTTAGATAAAATTGAATTAAAATTAAATTCATTAATTGAAAGTTTCCAATACGGAAATGCCATCAAAAACGGAACTGCGGTTGCCATTATCGGAAAGCCAAATGCTGGAAAATCTACCCTTCTGAACGCTTTACTTAAAGAAGAAAGAGCTATTGTAAGCAGTATTGCAGGAACAACGAGAGATACCATTGAGGAAGTTCTGCATATTAAAGGGCATGCTTTTCGTCTGATCGACACCGCCGGATTGCGTGAAACAATCGATGAAATTGAGGCAATAGGAGTAAAAAAGGCCAAGGAAAAAGTAGAAAATGCTGATATTTTGGTCTATTTAGCTGATGTTGCAACAACGGATTTTACAGATGACATCGAAATGATAAAATCTTTATTGAGGGATGATTTAAAACTGATTATTTGCGCCACAAAAATTGACGAAGTAATCCCGAATCACTATGAAAATGTAGAACAAATTTTCATAGACGAAATTTCTCAAGAATTTGATTTTATAAAAATTTCAGCTGTTGAAAATCAGAACATTCAAGATTTGAAAAATGAATTATCTTCATATGTTGAACAGTTAAAAACTTCTGAAAACAACGTAATTATCACCAATCAACGTCATTTTGAAGCTTTACAAAAATCTTTAGATGCCGTTGATAAAGTGAAAGAAGCCATTAATTTTCAGATTTCAACAGAGCTCTTAGCTTACGAACTTAGAAATGCTTTGGAATATCTTGGAGAAATTTCAGGCGAAGTTACCAATGACGAGGTTTTGGGGAATATTTTCTCGAAATTCTGTATCGGGAAATAAATTAGCTTTTCTTCGATTTCTTTTTCTTTCTTTTAGTTGATTATCAGTCATTTATAAAAATTTTATTTTCTCTTTTTAGAGTTTATTTTTATATTTGTACACCTGTTGTACACCTTGAGCTGCAAAAACAAGCCCCAAGGTGTACAAATGTACACCTCAAATAGAATGTATGAATATCACTTTAAAACAGAAAAATTTAGCTGATGGAAGGATTAGTCTTTTCATTGAGTATTACAAAGGTTCTTCTACTAATGTACAAGGAAAAAGAATTCATCTGCGGGATTTTGAGTACCTGAAAATTTATTTACATCCTGAACCTAAAACACCTAAAGAAAAAAAAGAAAATAAAGAAGCTATGGCTCTTGCCGAAAGTATTTTGGCGATCAAAAAAGCTGAATATGTCCAAGGACGTTACGACTTAAAAGATACGGTGAAAAGTAAAAGAACTTTTTTGACATATTTTGAAGAGTTGACAGATGAAAAACGACTGCAAGATTCTTCTAATAATTATGGCAACTGGTATTCTACTTTACAACATTTAAAAAAGATCGTTTCAAAGAACATGACTTTCGATGAAATTGACGAGAGATTCGTCAAAAAAGTTCACCGATATTTTGAAAAAGATGCTCTAACTAAAAGTGAAATTCCACTTTCTCAAAATTCCAAATATTCATATTTCAACAAATTTAAAGCTGCACTTCGAAGTGCTTTTGATAACGGATATTTGACAGTAAATTATGCTTCAAAGGTAAAATCATTTGAACAGGCTGAAAGCCAGAGAGAATATCTGATTTTTGACAAGTTGCAACGTTTAGCCAAAGCAGAATGTAAGTATCCGGTATTAAAGAAAGCTTTTCTTTTTTCTTGCTTGTCCGGATTACGTTGGTCAGATATCAGTTCTTTAATTTGGAAAGAAGTTCGTGATGAAGGTGATATTTCAAGAGTTAATTTCCGACAAGAAAAAACTGATGGCGTAGAATATCTATATATATCAAAACAAGCCAGAGACTTGTTAGGAGAAAGACAAGATCCACTAGAGAAAGTTTTCAAAGGTTTGAGATATGGAATGACCTACAATACTGAAATAGTCCGTTGGTGCAATCGCGCTGCGGTTCCTAAACATATTACTTTTCATTCAGCTCGACATACGAATGCTGTCTTACTCTTGGAAAATGGTGCAGATATTTACACAGTTTCCAAAAGATTGGGACATCGAGAATTGAGAACGACACAGATCTATGCAAAAATTGTGGATAGTAAAATGAAAGAAGCCGCTGAGATTATCCCGGAACTAAATATAGAACTGTAAAAATATATTTTTAGGTAGAGTAATATTTTAGTTAGTAAAATTTTACTGAATCTATTTTAATCCAGATTATTCTTATTTAGACTTTACACATTCCAGATTAATCCATATCATTCTTATTTCGCCTTTAAGTGTTTGACTCTATTGTTTTTATGGTTTTCTATGATGACTTTTGCTTCATTAAATTTGTTAAACGAAAGCAATGGAAAATAACGAAATCATTCTGCACAAACTCAACCGAATTGAAAAACATATTTTCGGTTTAAAGGAAATTCTGAACGTCGAAGAACTTTCAGATTATACGGGATTCAAGAAATCCTACATATACAAATTAGTTCATTCGCACAGCATCCCTTTCTCTAAACCTAACGGGAAAGTTCTATTTTTTGAACGCAAAAAAATTGACGAATGGTTGTTAAAGAACAGCCATAAATCAAATGATGAAATTCAACAAGAAGCGATTGAATTTTCTTTACGAAAAAAATAAAGCCTAACTAAAGCAGTAGTTAGGCTTAAAATCTTTGTTTTACTTGGAAGTAAAGTACAAATATAATAATTATTTGTTTCTGTTTCCACAATACCCAGATGTTTTTATGGAAGAGAAAAATACTCTGTATCAAAATGGTACAGAAGGCAAAACCATTTTTGATCGCACTCTAAATTATCTCAATTCGAAGTATTCATTAAGATTCAATACCATATCTCTGGAGTTTGAAATCAAACTGATACAAGATAAAAAATGGACAGATCTAAATTTAAACTCATTGTATATAGAGCTCATTCAATCTGGAATTAATATACCGATTAATAAGTTGGAAATCTTGGTCAGAAGCCATTTGATAGAACAGTATAATCCTATTTCAGAATATATTGAAAGTTTGGAGGATTGGGATGGCGAAGATCATATCGCAAAATTATGCAGTTATGTGAAGACTAACGACGATAAAAAATTTTTGTATCACGTTGAGAAATGGTTTACCAGAGCGGTCTTTTGTGCTTTAGAAAAAGAGAAAATCAATAAGCATTGTTTGGTTTTGGCAAATACCATTCAGAATAGTGGGAAGTCAACATTCTTAAGATTTTTTATTCCTAGAAAACTAACGAATTACCTCTCGGAAGATATTGGTTTGGATAAAGATAGCAGAATCAAATTGTGCAAAAATTTGATTATCAATTTAGATGAACTTTCGGTTTTAGCAAAAGCTGACATCAATTCTTTGAAAGCGATGATCTCAAAAACGCACATTAACGAAAGATTGCCTTATGCAAGGAAAGCCGAATATCTGGAAAGAATTTGCAGTTTCGTAGGTTCTACCAACAAAACAGACTTTCTGACAGACGAATCCGGAAGTGTTCGTTGGATTATTTTTGAAGTAATCGAGAAAATCAACTTCAATTATTCATCTGAAATTGATATTGATAAGGTTTGGGCTCAAGCCTATTTCAACGCTTACAAACGAGAAAATTACAATCCTGAACTCACTTTAGCAGATATTTCCGAAAACGAAAAACGTAATGAGCGATTCACACAAATGACTTTAGAACAGGAAATGGTAAGTAAATTCTATGAAGCATCTGACAATCTGGAAGAATTTAAAACAGCCACAGAAGTGATGATTGATCTTAATTCTCACGGAATTCGCCTAAATCATTTGAAAATCGGAAGAGCTTTATCGTCTTTCAAATTTCCCAGAGTTAAACATCCGCAAAGACAGATCTATGGTTACCTCATTCGGTCAAAAATCACAAATTAATTTTAATACTATATAATAATTTACCTACTTACCTTAATCTTTTAAATATCAGAAAACCAATTTGTTATTAAGGTATGTCCTATTATTTAAAACTACCTGAAATTACCTTTAAAATAAAATTATGGTAAATAGGTATTTTAAGGTAAGGTGAAAAATTGAGATAATAAATTGATTATTAATACTATGGTAATTAGGTAAGTCTTTTAACAAAAATCATAGAAAATATACAAATGAACTGCAAGCAATTTAATACAATCCCGTTGGAAGACGTCCTCCTTTCTCTCGGACACCTTCCCACGAAACAAAATGAAAAAGAAGCTTGGTATCTCAACCCCTTTGCCAGCGAATCCCAAGCCTCTTTTAAAATCAATAAAAATTTAAACTATTGGTATTTACACTCCGAAGGAATCGGCGGAAACAATGTCGCTTTTATGAAAAAATATTTGAATGAATCAGTAAGTGAAGTTTTACTTTGGGCAGAAAATCAGAATTTCTCTTCTTTTCATCAGCAAAATATTTCCAGTAGTAAACTGGAAAATCTTTCAAAGAACTATGAGATAATTAATGTAAAAGAAATTCAGCATCCTGCACTTTTAGAATATTTAAAAGAAAGAAAAGTTGAAAAGCAAACCGAATTTTTACACGAAATTCATTATCGAATGAACGATAAGAACTATTTCGGGATTGGTTTTAAAAATGATTCTTGCGGTTACGAAATTCGCAATAAATACTCCAAAATTTGTTTAGGTAAAAAAGATATTTCAACAATTAAAAACAATTCAAATTCAGTTAGGATTTTCGAAGGTTTTTTCGATTTTCTTTCATTTAAAAATTTAGAAAATAAATTAGAAAAAGAACCTTCTGATTATCTCATTTTGAATTCCGTTTCGATGATTCATAATATTAAAAATTCACTCGGAAAATATGAGAAGGTGGAGCTTTATTTTGATAATGATGAAGCTGGAAATCGTGCTGTTGAAATCATTAATAATGAAATACAAAATTCAAAAGACTGTAGGGCTTTTTATTCAAAATTTAAAGATTTGAATGAATATCTTAATCAGCAAATCAATGAAATTGAAAACCAATATAAACCAAGATTTAAGCGATGAAAAATAATAAAACTTTTTACGCAAACTTATTTGAAAAAATTTTTGAATTAAATTCAAAAAATAAAATTGGTGCAAATACCATAGCTGTTTTTACTTTTATCCTCTACAAATGTGAAGATCTGCAAAAGGAAATTGAGTTATCAGACTATCAAATGGCAAGAGAACTTGGACTTTCCAGACAAACGATTATTACTGCGAAAAATAAACTCAAACTTTTAGGACTTTTAGATTACAATAGAAATCGTGGTTTTCCGAATCGTTTCATTCTAAAAGGAGATCAATTGCCCAAAGTAGCACCAAAGACTCTTGAAACTATGGAAGACCCGATTAAAGAATTAGATCAGTTTCTAGAGTCGACAATTGTCGGGGAGAATTTATCTTCCAAATATCCTAGCATAAAACAGTTTATGGATTTTGCAAGAACTTTAAAAGACTATTCAGAAAAATTAGATGATTTATTGATTCAAAAATTTCACAAATGGGAAGAAGCAGAGTGGAAAAATTCATTAGGAAGACCTATTTTGAATTGGCAGTCTACTCTCGAAAAAAATATGAATACACTTGATATTTCACACTTTAATGGAAGTTCTTCGCTATCTGATCTTCCAATTATTAAAAGACCGAAACTAGACTAAAATCATTTATGACCACTAGTCTAAATTAAGGTAGATTAAAATATAATTTCTAAATTATGAAAGCTATATAGCAAGATGTGTCTTTGTACGTACAAAATTTACATTTTATACTACCTAGACTCTCTTGCCTTTTCTGCGAAAAAGGTGAAAAAACTTCGGAACTCGTTTTTTTTGTTATGGAAATCATTTTGTTTTAAAAATAGAAAACTATGTATTTTGTGTAGATACATAGAAGAAATTGCTGGTGAAAAGAAAAAAAAAATGACGAAAATTAAATGACAGATATTGAATAAGAATACTAAGTTGATACAACTTAGTATCAAAAACAATTCAAATAGGACGTGCAATTTTTTAGGTGTAGGATGAAATTAAAATATCTTTTGATTGTAGATTTGTTGTTGGTGGAGATTGAAGCCCTGTCTTAGCAGTGGAGTATATTTTTATCAGCATCTGTTTTTTAAAAAAAAACAAAATATTCGTCAATCCAAAGAATATGTAAGAAAAAAAATGTAAGTATCTAGTAATCAAATAATCAAAATAAATTTTATATTAGCAGTAGAAATAGTTTTACGCAAACTATATAATTCAGATTGGCGCAATGCGTAAATAACTGGAAGCTATCTGCAAGCTTAACCGACACAACAACGACAAGATAAATTGAAAAACTAAATAACAATAAGATGAAAAAAAAACAATTACTATTGACATTGATAGCTATAATTGCTACACTTTCAGTAAATGGTCAAAATTACTTTGGCGGTTCTGACATTTTTAGAATAGGCTACACAGACTCAAGAACAATCAGTAATGCTACTGATGTAATAACATTGGGGCTTGTTAGTGTTGACCTCACAAAAACCGCAAGTCTATTTCGAGAAGACGCACAAGCCGGAGTTTTAGTTAGAGCAACTTTGAGCGGTTACGACAAACCAACAAGAACAAATCAATCTACAACTATTGAAAGACTTTATTTAGTTGATGTAACGAAATATCCAACAGGACAAGTTTCCCTTCCAATCGAAGGAACATTATTCGATAATTTTCCACTAACATTTGATAAGAACGTTTATACAAAAGTAGAACTAGAAATTATATTGCTTAAAAAGAGAAAAGACACTGACTTTGGCTTTGTCCTTAAAAATGTAGCAAAGCTTACACAAAATTTACCTTTCCCTACAAATCCATTTGACCCAATTGTCAAAAGTTTAGCAGGGTCAATAAACGATATGCTTAGCCCTGAGAATGATGCGGAAAATAACATCAGGGAAAGGATACCAACAGGAAAAATTAGTTTAAATTTTTTACCAAGTTCACCTTTCGCTACAAAGACAGGAATTTTTGCCGTAATTTTCGGAACAGAACCTCCATTACAATCAGGATATGTTGATATAAAAAAGCCGAACGATTATATTTTTTCAATTTTAACGGAGCCAAAAAGAGCAATAGTTGTTGCGCCAAAAAACAATCCAACGCAAACAAGTGAATTACGCAATGACAATTTAATGTTTTTCATTGAAGCCTTTTCAAGTAATGTTGACAAACAACAAACCGTTACTACAAGTTTTTCAAAAGGCAATTCTACACTTACACTAACATCTACTGAAATACAAAACAAAGTTTTGAGTGAAGACTGGTCATCTAAAACAAGTTCAACATTTAATGCAACATTTCAAACAGCTTTAAAAGAATACAATAAACCTGGAAATGGCATACCTTTTATTAAGACAACTGATTTAACAAAAGAACAAATAAGTATTAATTCAAATGAATTATTAATAATAGACTATATTCAAGCATTGGAGCAAAGAAAACAACTTGGTATAGATGATAGAAAAATCACTCTTCCAAAACCAAGTATTAATTTATTGAAAGAATAGTTGCCATGAAAAATATACTAATTGTTCTTTTTTCAATTTTTAGTTTATCAACTTTTGGTCAACAAATAGTAACAGTCAAGTTACATTCAATAGTTGGTTATGAAGATTATGAAAGCTTTGCTCATATGTCAATTCAAAAATTAAAACTAGTCCTAAATTCAGAAAAGTTTAAACAAAAAGTTCTTACAAGGAAATTTACAAAGACTAAGGGGATGTCAAACCAAGAAATTTATGACTTAATAATTAAATCACATGAAGTGCAAGGTTTAGGAGGTTATGACAACGTTGTTGACCTACGAATTAGGACACTTACCCTTGAGAAAGATGGAGAAAAATGGATGAAAAACTGTGAGCCAAATTCATGGGCAGGAACGATTGGTATTGATGGGCAAGGCGATGGCGTTACTGCCATTTGCCCTCAAAGACTTAAAATGTGGAGTGAGAAGAATGATTATGGTTCATTAGCTGGACATTATGCACATGAGTATATGCACATTTTAGGATTTAGCCATAGTGGTTTGAATAAACGAAAATCTTTAGTTTACAAAATTGGCGACATTGTAGAAGAAGTAATAAATGAAGGACTATAAATAAAGCCAGCAGGTAACAGCACCTACAAGAAATTGGCGGTTCACTGATTTAAAGAAGCTTTGTGCTCAGAATCAAATTCGGTGGTAGCATACAGTTTTCGACTCCGAAATCGCCAACTTTTTGTAGCTGTAAAACATTAGTAGAAAATTTATATAAAGATTATGTCAAGATACGAAGCACAAAGAAATCGAATTTTCAAAAAATACATTAACAATATCAATCTCTTATTAGATAACCAATTACTGTCAAGCAAAAGAGACAGTTACTTATGTCCACTTTGTCTAAAGAGCTATATATCAATGTATATCGATGAAAATAATTTTTTAACACTTGAAGATGCACCACCAAAATCTCTAGGTGGAAGACCGAACACATTGACCTGCAAAAAGTGTAATAATGAAGCTGGCGAAAAAATTGATTTTCATCTTGCAGAAAGAATGAAGGAGTTAGATAATAAATTATTTCTTCCTAACACAGAGTTTAAAGCCTTAACAAATATTGATGGGGTGACTTTAAGAACAACTATTTCAATTGATGAAAAGGGAGAAATGAGTATTTTCCACAGTGCAAAAAATAACAATCCTAAAATACTTAATCCTATAATGGAAAAAGTTGGAAAAGATAAAATCATTGATTTTAATTTCCTGAAAAGTAGAGTTATACCTGAAAATTTAGAATATTCTATATTAAAAACTGCTTTTATAATACTTTTTCAAAAAACCGGATACTCATTAATAATTGATAAAAGTTACGACTTAATTAGAGAACAAATTTCTAATCCAACCAAAAGAATTTATCCAGAGAATTTTTGGGGATACAACACCAATAAAATGAAACCAGGATTATATTTTGTGATGAATAAAGGTTTAGAATGTGTGATGATTGTCTTTGATTTAATTTCAGAAAAATCTAAAAGAAGTTTTACAGCACTTCTTCCATTACCTAATATAGAGTTGGATAAAATAATTACGCAAATAAATAATACAATTTCTATCAGCAAAGAAATAGAATTAAAAATTTATGATGGAAACAGTGATGATTACATTAATAATTTAAACTCAATAAATAAACTAATGAGTTGGGCATACAAAAGATAAAGACTTCTGCTAACAAGGGTTTTGCTAATGTGGGGCGAAACTGCAAAGTTCAACGGAATTTTTTCCATTGAACTTTTGTACAAAATTGAAAATTTATTCTTTGATTACCTTAACCTTACAAAGTCACTAAAAATTTAAATTAATTTTTATGAATGAAATACTTATAGCATCAATAGGTAATTCTTATGTTGATTTTTCAAAGTTAGATTTAAGTCCCTGGAAAATTCAGGGTGGAAAGCTATCAGATGAAAATACCAGAAAAAAAATAGTTGAGGAATTTCAGATTATTGAAATTGCTTGGGACAGGATTGTAGAAGCAACCCAGAGAGGTAATAGTTCTGGATTGTATGTTGACTATGAACATAGAAGTCTTTTATGGCCTTTAGATAAAAACGATCAACCCAATGAATCTGACTTTTATGAAGTAATCAATATTTTGCGTATTTTACATCCATCCGAATTATATATACATAATATTTTTTCTACCACGTATGATCAAGGTTTGGGTACCCAAATAAGTTCTTGGTCTCAATCAGAGTCATATGTTTGGAATAAGTATGATAAGCCTGAGCAACATTTTTTTATTTATCCAGAAGATCAATTTTCAGAGACAAATGCATTATTGCAAATTTTTAAAAAATACAAAGACATTAATTACATTAGTAATGCAATAAAATATTATTCAGACTCATTTTACGTAAATAGTCCAGAAATGTCATTTATCTGCTTATGCATCTGTTTAGAAACAATAGTTTCAGGAAGAGAGCAACTTTCATTTAGTTTTAGAAGAAATCTTGCAGTTTTATGTTCCAATTCAGAAGAGGAAGGCAAAAATATATTTGAAAATGCGAGACTTCTTTACAATTACAGATCAGCTTTAGTTCACTCCGGAATGAGTAAAAAAAATTATGAAAAGTTTGACTTGTTTTTTAAATATGCACAATTTCTATCTTCAAGAATGATAATTGAAATGGTTTTGCATAATATACCTTCGATTGAGGGATTAGACAAGAAAATTACTGAATTAGGGTTTGGTAATAAACATAAAATCTCAGAGAACTACAAAGAGATTATTAGTAATAAAATTTCGTGGCAGGAAGTGTCAGATTATAATTTACGATAGAGGTCATATAATAACTACGCCAAATTAGTAATTAAGTCAATATAAAAGTTTGCATTTGGTATTTTTGGAAAGTCAATAAAAATTAGTCTTTACTTCATTGGCAACTTGATGTGTTTTTCTAAATTTATTCAGAATTTATTTTCTTGTTTAATATTTATGGAAAAAAAGAGCCCACGCCGTTGTATATACTATTTAGTATTTAGTGAGTGTTCAAGACCTCACCCTGCGGGTGTACAAGCACCCTCGTTATTTTTTTTATCCAATGATCAATTCGATACCAGCCTTTTCTGCTTTGTATTTTATTTTGGTCTGCAATTCGTAATAACTCCAGTTGCGAAGTACAAATTCCTGTTCTTTTGCAATGCCTATCTTGTCTTCCTGATTTTTAAGGACAAGCGTGCCCGCTTGTTGCTGGATGCAGAAATCAATCAATTTCCGGCTGTACAAATGAAGCCGATGACTTACATATCTGCTTTCCAGATTCTCTGTTTTATACAGTGCTTTCTGTTTACGTTTGACTCCATTTCCTGAACGGGCATAGGCGACGCCCGCTTGAATCCTTTTTTGACTTGCCTGAATTGCAAGCCTGCGGTATAAAAACTCTTCTTTTGAACCAATATTGATTCGCACATTGTTGGCTTTTACTACGATTGGATGTTCCAAAGACAGGGAAGCTTCTGCAATGATTTCGGGTTTTAAAAGGCGCTCTTCTTTTTCAAATTCAAATACTGCAAGCCAATATATTTTTCCATCTTTAAGCTGGATCTGCGATGTACAAAGCTTGATCTCTTTTCTCAAGAGGCGTTCCATTATCAACCGCTTGTCAGAAAAGTCTTTCCCTAAATAAGTTTTAACAGGAATCGCAAACATATTGAAACAAAACGCTTTCTTTTCTGGATCATATTTCATTTTGCTGATGCATTTTACCGGAAGTGGAATTGGAATATTTTTTTTAAAATTTCTCAGTGATTTTGTTCCCTGCCAGTAATCGGCTTTGTTTTTAGAAAAGGTTGATTGAATCGTATTGTTCAGACTTCCCAAAATGTCGGTGGGAATCTCTCCTTTAAAACGGTCAGAGACCAGGCGCGCTGTTGTATTTGTTTTCGAACGGGTGAATATTCCCATTTCATCTTTGTTTACATCCGCTAGTTTGTATTGGACATCTTCAGTGAGGTAAAAGAAATCCTTGATCATTTCCTGAACATACAGATGGGAAGCAATTAAATTAGCCGCACGAAAACAGCGGTTCTGATACCGGTAGAGTTTTTCCCACATCTGGTTTTTTTCATCAGATGGAACGTCGATCAGCAACTGAATTTTTCGGGTCAATGTCATCGTTGATTTTTCCATTTCAAAGAGTTATTTCCGACGTGTTTTGATTTTGCAGATGTTGATAGGCATACAGAAATTCCCGATGGACTTCCTTTTCAGGTAATTTGAGTTCTCGTGCAATAACTGCAAATGAAGATTTCTGCTCAAACCTTCTTTTCAAAATATCAAGTTGTTGATTACTGAGTTTTTCTGACTGCTCCTTGTTATCGAAAACCTTTTCCTGTGGCTGTTCAAAAGAACTTACTCTAAGAATTTTCCGAAGATCATTTATAGCTCTGCTCACCTCATTGCTGATGTCTTTCACACTACTTCCCATTGCTTCTGCGATTGGTTTGTGTTGAAAGCCATATTCCAAGCAAAGTTCAATCAGGTGTTTTCTTTTGGGGTCCAGAACGGGTAAAATCTTTTTGACTTCATCGAATTTGTTTTGGTCGGATTCCTGACTGAGAAGATACTCTTTATCTTTTAGCGGGTCATAACCTGCTAGATAATCCTGATAATTCTCAAAACTTTCAAGAGAGGCAATTAAGCGGTGGAATTTATTTCTTGGAGAAGAGACATACGATATACAATCTCTTTTCATAACAAACCGTAAAAAGCCAGTAATATGATTCGGGGTTTCAATGGTGTCCCGGTGTAGCCACAATTTAAGAAAGGTATCCTGAACAATAGTTTCCACTACAAAATCATCCTTAAGCACTTGCCATCCAACCCAAAAAAGAAGTCTTTTGTAGCGTAAATGAATGTATTCAAGAGCGGTCGGATTGCCTTTTTTCAGCAGTTCGTACAACTGAAGATCGGTTAACTTCCGGGGCAAAGAGTTTGTTCTTTTCATAAGCAGCCTATTTAGCTAAATTATTGCTAGAAGGAACTGCTTAGATAAATTAAGATGAATCTCTCCCTCAAAATGCTAACTCACTACATATATTGCCCAAATGAAAAAGCGTGGAACTCAACTTATTGACTAGAGGTACTGGTATACCCGTGTACGATAAGAGAGCCCACGCCGCGGTCGTGAGCTAATTTACTTATCTTCTCGTACACATAAAAATTACCAGTTTTCTAGTCGAGAATCTAAGCAATAGCTTCGATTATTATTTTTGAAGTATTGCAAAGTTACCTTTATTGTAACTTATTTAGCAAATATAAAACATTTTTCTTAATGTAGGTTAATTCGACTACAATTGTTTATTAAAATCTCTTCATTTTGTCTATTCAAAGTTAACCGCAATGGATAAATTAGAATTTAGAATAGCATTTGGTAAGAGAGTTGAAATGTTTAGGAAAAAGCTGAATTTGAGTTATAGAGAGTTGGCGCAAAAATGTGATGTAGATCATAGTAATATTAGCAAAATAGAAAAAGGGGAAGTAGATTTTAGAATCTCTACTCTTCAAGAGTTAGCAAAAGGGTTAGATGTACATCCACAGGAACTATTTGATTTTAAATTAAAGAAAGAAAATTATCTTTGAACAATTTTTTTACTTATAAATTTATATAGAGGATATCGTTAAACAAAGATATACCTATTGAGAATGTAATATTTGTATACTCCCCTCTTGTAAGAAGTATATAAAATCGAAAAATTAGAGATTGCCCAAACTTTTTGGACTTCTTCTTTATTTGGAAAAATTAATGTATTTAATACGCTATACTACCAATAAATTTCCCTTATTAACTACTTAAACAAGTATTAACTATAAAAAATTATTAAAGACATTTTGATAATTTTTAAAATGCACATCCATAACTTCAACTAAGCAAGAGTAATTCTTAATGGATTTAGAGAACATCTTTTTTAATTATGGAAAAAATAATAGAGTAAAACATCAATCCTTTCCGTGTTAGACAAGTTCTTAAAATAAAAAAAGTAAATTTTCTTACGATGATTTCATTATTGAATAACTTGTTTCACTTATTGAATCAGAAACATTACCTGAAGAATTAAATATATTGGTATTAAATGTAACTTTTTTATCTAATATGGATAACGGAACAGTCTGATGGATTTGAATCCTGAAAATAATGTAATTGTTTTAGAATTTAGCTCACATAGCAGATAACTAAATTAGATAACTCACAATTTAGGTTACTTTTTTGATATTATCAACTTCTGCAATATTTTTACTACTGTGGCGTATAACTTTTTTTTGAAAGAAAAGGTTTTTAAACTCTTTTTGAAGTTGTCCAAGTGCTTTGTGAGAAATAACGACGTACCAGCCTTCACCTACTTCACCGTCATACCTGGTTCCCATTTCAACATTTCCATTCAACCAATAGATTGATTTCGCCATAACTTCTTGATCTTTACTTTTCCAAGCAAACAATTGTTCATCGGGAATCCATCCGAATTTTCTCGCCAGCTCAGGATTAAAAGCAATCCAGTTATTTTTTATACCATCATAATTTAAGACTGGTTTTCTCTTAATAATGATTTTATCTCCACATTCCGTTAGATCAAAATAGTTTTTGCTTTGTCTTACAATTAGTGTTTCGTATCTGTTACCAGTTCCAAAATGATGAAAGTTTTCATCAGGAGATATTTGCGTCATAAATATTTCCGTTGGTAAATCCCAAGTCAAATTTTTAAGAAATGAATGTTCAGCTATCACTAGAAAATTGTAATCTACATGTTTAATAGGATCGTTAAGTCGCACATTGGAGGCGACACGATTTACCCAATCATCGTTTAAGCCTCCGTATTCATCTTCTTTTATTTCACCGATGAAATTAGGTTTCTCGGCTTCAGGAAAATCCAACAATCCAGAATCAATCATTTCGAAATATTGGGCGATTTCCACTTCTTCAATTATTCCACAGTCTATTAATTCTCCCGCTGCCATCATAATGGCTGTGCGGGTACTAAAAAGTTGCGGATTGACTAATGAGTAGTGCAATTCAGCTTCGTTTAGAATATATTTTAATTCTGATAATGAATAAGGAATAGGATTTTTGTTTTCAAATTCTTTTTTCAGATGAAGTACTCTAAACAGTATATTTTGCTCTGGAAGTAATGATACGGCAGATAATATCTTTATGAGATAAAAGAAAGGTTTAAGATAACTACTTTTTTCATCTGAATCGAAGGAAATATCTCCTGTACTACTGGATAAGTCAGCACTTTCGTGTAGATGAATTGAGTATAGACCAGGAATTGCAATATTTTTTGGATTTGGAATATTTTCATTATACTGTGTAAGAATGCGCTTAGCGATGATTCGATACTCGACATTTAACGATACAGCATAAAATTTGAAGTCTTCAATAAAAGTTTCTGCAGCGAGAGAATCACGCTCAAATAGATGAAGTAAAATAGCAAAGCGGCAATTCTCATCTAATTTGTTACTTCTTATAATTTCGACAGCATAATGATCCTCTTTGAGCAGATACTCAGCAAATATTTTTTGTATTCTTTCTTGTAAAAAAGGGAGTGAGAACAATGAAGTAAAGACCAAGTAATCAATTATGGTTGTGCTAATGTTATCATTAGTGCTTAAGGTAGGTAGCTCGGTACTCATATTACTATTTCCCATTAATCTTTTGAAATAATCAAAAACTTCCAGCCATACATCTTGTACTGAAATATTTTCGTCTATTAGAGGAAGAATATTTTCTAGTTCGCTAACAAAAAATGTTGGATAGTTACTGGCAAGTACGTCTTGGCAAAAAATTTCAAATGCTTTGTCTGAAGATTTTTTAGAATCAATGTTTCGTAAGGCATTGAATGCATTAATTCTGCTACCTCCGTCATAGCCAACGCTCCAGCCAGACTCACCAGATATACTAAGACTTTTTTCTGCCAAATCTGTGGCTAACTTTCTATCTCCGTTCTTTAAAGCAATCGCACTTAAATTGGAAAAGAATCCCGATTCTCTTTTTCGGGGATGAATTGAATTTATAAGTTGCTTGACTTCGGGAATAGAAAGTTCAAATGGTAATTTTTTAATCACAGATGACCAGTCGAAATAAGAATTCGATTGATCCTCATCCAATATGATGTTTTGTAGCAAATCAAAGTTTGTTACTAGAGCAAGCACTTGTCTCTCATCTAAAGTTCTATAAGGATTTTTTAATACAATACTATTAGTGGCACTATTATCCGATCTTCTACCGATTATAGGAGGAATTTCGATCGGTAATAGGATTTTTGCCTCATCAACATCTGCACTATCAAGAAATTTCTGAATGCACTTCAGGAAATCGTGTCGGTTGCCTTCAAAAGATTTTGTTTTAATATTGTGGATAAGCTCGGTAATATAAAGACTGAAGAAAGCAATCCCAAATACTTTATATCCTTTTTCTAAAATGCTTTTTAATAAGTCCGAAGATTCATCTTTTGCGAGGATTAAAAATAAATTTTTATATAATGATAAAATCATATCAAAATCATTTTTAGATGAGCAAACCTTCACTAATTCATCAATTAACAAACGGGTACCTTCAGTAAAATCAATAAGCCCTCTCTGTGTTTGCCATATTAGAATTTTTAATCCAGTATGAAGGTTATGCTCTAGTCCGGCTTTTAATATATCTGCGGTTGCCTCCAGATAAGCTCTGCCTTCTGTAGTGTCTTTTATATGTTGTAAGTGGGATAAGAAATAATTTAATCGTTCTGGTGCTCTTTCTGGTTCATATTTATTAATTTTTTTTAACCACTCTATCCATGTGCTGTACTGGTAGTCTTTACGGTATCCGACTCCAAATGACTGTAGACAACTTTCCTTAAGCCAAAATTCAGCGTCGTCTAATTTATTGAGAAGCTGATATGTCTTTGCATGGGATAAACATTCCGAAACTCTTGCATCCAGATCTAGACCAGCCAACATATCATCCTCTATATTTCTAAGTTGTACTTCTGCGATGCCATGATCAAGACCATTTTCAAGTAAGCAATTAATAATCCTTCGTTTGGTATCTGGATTCCAATATTTCGGATATGCACTAAATTCATTAAACAAATAATTAGCTAATTTTCCTATGACACTTCCCCCAGCGGGAGCTACAGAATCTATAAGATATTCAATTGTTGAATTTTTTGTTTTTCCAATTTTGTATGAATATTTAAATCGAGGGTGAAAATCTCTGTAAAAAAATCTTACGATCGGAGAAATTCTATCCACCAGATTTTGAATTTCACATTTCTTGATAATATCTGTTTCAATTTTTGTTATTAAAAATAAAATTCTCTGATACTTTGCCAAAATTTCTTCCTCACCCGTTTCGCTAGGTATAGCTTCGGACAAAGATTTATTTTTGTCACATAGATTCAACAACTTATTAAGTCTGATTTGATGTTCAAACTCAGTCAGAGTATCTCCATATCCTAAGTTTTTTGCAATTTGCTCTGTAGTGGGATGTTCGATTCCTTCAATCCATGAATAGCTTTCATCAGTGTCAGCCGTGACCGCATACACAAGATCAGCAATGTAAACCCTTCCATACTCATTTGTGATTTTTTCTTTGCGAAACTCTTTTTTAATAATTTCTAAAAAATGATACGACCTATTTTTATCATTTTGCTCCAAACATTCTAATATGGCATCTTTTAAAAGTTGTAATAAGGTATTTCTCATCGCAACATCACCTGTTTCTAATTTGCTAATAACTTTTTCAAAATCTTCCCACCTATTTTGTGATATAAGACTATATCCAAGTTCGAGTAAAAGAAAATTTAAAAGATCTTTTGCAGGATTATCTGTTTCATAAGTATCGTAATCATCGGGAAGTTGGATATTGAAAATCTTATCCAGCAAACTTTCTGTAGTCTCAAAATATGTTGCTGTTTGCACCCATTCTTCTAGAAGATTCTTCGACTCTTCGAACTGATGATTGTCATCAATTGTTATAGAATTATTATTTACAATGTCTGGATAAGCTAAATCATATAACTGTCGAGCTTCTGATCTTATTTCTTTTTCAATAAATAATCGTGATGATTTAAGTGCTACGTCATTATCTACAGTAAGTGTCTTTCCGTTTCTCAAACATTCTGTAGCTTCCTGGATCTTATTGATTGCCAACAGTTCCTCTATAAATGAAGATGGATTGTAAATAGATAATCTGCTTTGGATCTCTGATAGGCAAAATAAATACCTGAGCAGTAATTTAAGATTTTGGGTTCTTCTCGCTATTTCTATTCCTAATTTCGCATCTTGCTTGACAGCGTCAGGAGGTCTGAGTTCAAGGAGTTGATTTGTAAGATGGCTTGCATCAACAACCTCTATAAACTTATCGTAGTCACCGCCGTAGAATAGGTGGTAATTAGCTTTCCAACCTTTTTCCTTCCCTGAAGCAAAATATAACTCTGCAAGTCGTTGATGAAAATCTCTGTCTCTTTTTTCATTTAGTCCATTTGAAAAATAATTCAGAGCGGTTTCCGTTATTAAGAATTGTCTGAAAGAATTATGAAAGAAGGAAATGTATTTATTCTCTTGAGTGAAAAGTATTTTAGCCGTATCTCTAAATTCTTTAATCGTAATTGCGGGGAAATCCCATTCTTGCATGAAATCGGTATTGATACTTCCATTTATTCGTGCCAAAAGGCCCAATAGCTCAATTAATTGCGCATTGCCAGCTATAGGCTCCCACAACTTCATATAGTAGTTTTCAATATTGCCGTCAATTTCAGGTAATTCATTCAAAAGGTCACCAATTGAATCCCTTTTCTCTAACCACCCTGCAATGTAGTTAAGATATAGTGGATGCCCTTGAGACTTTTGAAAAATTAAATCCTTTTCGCTTATCGTTACCGGTTTATTTAAAGATAGGGCTTCAATATATTTATGAACATTATCTTTGGTCAAACTGCTCATTTTTACTGTTCTGTCACCAAAAGAATATACTTTACGTATCTCCTGAGGCAGATCTTTTAATTCAAATGATTGGCTACCTAAAATAATAACAACTCCTTCAGGAAGGGCATCCGGCAACGGAAGTTCTTTCAAAAAACTATTTGCTACTTCTTTATATTCACGTGGGACATGATCCAGCCCATCAATAAGGATAACAGTTTTTTCTTGGCTAGCTTCAAATTTGTCTCCGAGAATCCTCAGTTGTTCGTTAAAAATATCTTTTAGAAATAAAATATCCTTATATGGTAAAACCTCACCATGGTAACAGCCTGAGTCCTTTAACTGATTAACTAGATCAAAAAAAAGATTGACTGCATTTCCTCTTTCGTAGAAATTTTTAGCGGACGAAGGATTGAGGAAATCAAAAGCGTAATACTTAACGACATCTTCCTTGAGTCCTTTTGTCCATCGATTTAGCAACGTAGATTTTCCTGAACCTGGACCACCAACTAAAAAGATGTAACCTGTTGTGATTATATTGTACATATTGTCCAATTCATCGATAGTAGCTCTGATGGGTTGATACAAGGGGCTATCATGAGTGATTTCGTGATTGAAAACTGTGCTAAAACGATCAGCCCATCTTAGTTCATTAATGATTTGTGAGCGCGAAAATTCAACGATTCTTTTGCTATCTGCAGCTTTTTCAAAAATGAATCTGCTTAAATCGGTCAAATCTTGTTCATCTTTATGAAGTCTGCTGTTTTGTATTGTAAAAGTTTTTTGTACATAGTTAGTTTGAAAGTCAAGAACTGATATAAAATTTATAAAATCATCATAACCTCCGCAAAAATTTTGTAGCTCAGTAATCAAATTATTCCACTTTTTTTCAGGGCTTGTACCGCGCTTAATTTTTTCTAAAACATCACTTAAGAAAGTTGCGAAATCAGCAGTGCTATCATCCTGAAGTTTAATTTTGTCGTTCTGGGATGCTTTTTTGTTAGTGATTAAATGCGGGATAATTATTTTTGATGGATTTGTTTTTTTTAATTTTTTATAACTTGAAAACAACAGCGGAAATAACTCCAAAAAATTTTTGTAAGTAATGGTTGCGTCTGCAATGGTCCATTTTATTTGGTAGGCATGAATTTCATTGTTTGTTGCATAAAGGATGTCATCAAGTTTTTCTGCTTCAGGATCTGCAACACGAATCCATATTAAACTTTTATTAATAAGATTAATGTATACGAATCTTGCAAACTCATCAAATTGTGGTAAATAACCACTTATTGCGGCTCTTTCTCCTCGTGCAGAAATTTGATTTTCCTTCATAATTATAATTGTTAAACAAAAGTAAGAATAAGATGAGATAACAATTTTCTTTATTCTTCGAAATTAGTTGCAATTTTTTATTAATAATAATCTTTTAAAGGTTTTTAATCGGAATTCGTGAAAATATCATAGGATGTTGAACTACTTAAAATAAGGAGATGTTCTGATTAAAAAATTCTATATTAGT
Source organism: Chryseobacterium luquanense (assembly GCF_026460945.1). Classification (GTDB taxonomy): domain Bacteria; phylum Bacteroidota; class Bacteroidia; order Flavobacteriales; family Weeksellaceae; genus Chryseobacterium; species Chryseobacterium luquanense. Next base: position 82,638 of record NZ_JAOVZV010000022.1, on the reverse strand, counting down.
ATCTTAATAACACTTTTATACTATAGCATCATAGAAATGTCAAATGATTTAGTTGCTTATTCCAGAGCCGGAGACGTGTTTCATTACAGATGGGCGGCACGTCGTTGTTTGTCCTTAGTTCATCCAAATTCTACCTTACAATCTATTGTTATCGAAGGATCGGAAGAAATTGATAAAGATGGGGAGTATGGAATCGATGTATCTGAGTACTATACAATAGGCTATAGAAAAACTATAAAATATTATCAACTCAAACATACCACACAGCAGAAGGGTATTCCTTTTGTCATAAGTGATTTGAAGCAAACTGTTGAACATTTTGCAAAAAGATTTTTACAGCATGTAAAAGAGGCAGAAGAGCCGTTTTTCTCATTTCATATAGTTACTAATAGGCCAATCGATAACTCCTTTAAAAACAATATTATTTCTTTAGCTCAAGGAAAAAATGTCAACAAAAGATTTTTGACTACTATTAAAAAATATACGGATATGGATTCTGAAAAGCTAACTGAATTCTGTTCACGTATAGAGTTTCAGGATGGAGAGGGTGACTATAATGCACAGAGAGATGACCTACATTGGGAGATGACACAATTATTTGCTGGGGCCATAGATAGTGCTCAGGTCGAAAATATTGTTGCTCTCGTACAAGATCGAGTGGTTAATAAATCGCAACAAAGCATTTACCGTGAAGACATTTTGAAACGGTTTCACATTTTTTCTGAAAGAAAGCTTTTTCCAGCGCCAGCAATTTGGGAAAAATCCGAACAGATTATCGAAAGAAAACAACACAGTAAACTCATAGAAAATATAACTAAGTCTGTACATCCTGTAATTGTCCACGCTTCGGGCGGAGTAGGAAAATCTGTTTTCTGTAAAAATCTCATTGATACATTACCATCAGGTTCGTTGGCAATAGCGTACGACTGTTTCGGTGCTGGAAATTATCGAAATAGGAGTAGTCCGCGACACCGTCACCGTGAAGGGCTTGTTCAAATTATAAATGAATTGTCAGTTAAAGGATTGTGCGAACCGCTTTTAGTACAAGAAAATACTCTTGAAAGTAGTATTATGAGTGTCTTTTTGTCAAGAATTGAAGGGGCAGTTAAAGCGATAAAGCAAACCAATGAATCTGCCTTACTTTATATTTTAATTGATGCGGCAGATAATGCAGAAATGGCTGCTAAAGAAAATAGTGATGCCTGTTTTGCAAATGAGTTGCTTCGTGAAACGATGCCACAAGGATCAAAAATGGTTTTATTATGCCGCACGGAAAGAATTAATCTCTTAAAGCCATCATCTAAAGTAATTCAGTTAGAGCTCAAGGCATTTTCAAAAGCTGAAACTTTACTTAATCTCCAAAGGTTTTTTCCATCTGCCATTCAAAAAGATGGTGAGGAATTTCATCGCCTCACAAATGGTAATCCCCGAGTGCAGGCTAATGCCCTAAGCCAGAATGCATCTTGTGTTTTACATCTCTTAAACAGCTTAGGTCCCTCTGGTACAACGGTTGAAGATCAAATCGAATTACAACTGAATAACGCCGTATCAAAAATTAAAGATTTGTTATCTGAATCTTATCAAAAGCAAGTTCAGGCAATATGTATTGGACTGGCAAGCTTACCTCCGCATGTGCCGATAAAAATTTTAGCATTGGCGGCTAATGTGAGTTTTGATGAAATTAAAAGTTTTGTATCGGATATGGGACGTTCGCTTTGGTTGTATGATGAATCCGTACAGTTTAGAGATGAGCCAACGGAAACGTGGTTTAGAAAAACTTTTTCAGGTCGGAAAGAGAACTTGGAGTCTTATATTACTTTATTAGAACCTTTAGCCAATGACTTTTCCTATGTTGCTGCGGTTTTGCCACAGCTTTACTTACAATCAGGAAAGTATGAAAGATTAATCGAGCTTTCCCTTTCAGACGATCATTTACCACAAAACAGTCCAATCGATGCACGAAATGTAAGAATTTATAGATTGCAATTTGCTTTTCGCGCGGCACTTCGGTTAAATAACTATTACGACGCAGTAAAGATTGCTATTCGGGCAGGGGAGGAGATGGCTGGTAATGAAAGGCAGCTCAATCTATTTAAAGCAAATGTTGATCTACTTATAGTTCTTCAGGACAAGCAGAAAATTCAGGATATTGCATTTAAAAGATTGTTAAGAAGCGAGTGGACCGGTTCGGAAAACGTTTACACAGCTTCTTTACTCTCTGGTATTGATGAATATAAAGGGGAAGCAAGAAGTTATTTGCGAGCGGCAATAAATTGGCTGCAAATGTATTATAATGATATTAAAGAGGAGGACAACCAGGTCAGACAAAACAAAGTTTCGTTAAACGATATTTTGGAAATTGCATATTCAACTTTTAATATTTATGGAGAAGAAGAGTGCATTGTATTTCTCAAGCGTTTTCGGTCTAAAGAATATGCCTTTAGAATATTTGAGGATTTAATAAGCAGATTAATAGATCACGGAAATTTTGAAGCAATTAATAATTTTCTGAAAATTAGCAAAAAAGAACCTTATTACTTAGTTGCCATTGTTAGTGAGCTTTCAAAAGTAGGTAAATTTCCGGAAAGAGAATATTTAGAATCTGTTTTGATTCTACTATCTGATCTAGGAAAAAGAATTAAAAAACCGATCGAGTTTCAAAATAATTCTTCCTCAATATCATCGATTGTAACTTTTATCGAAGCATGTATTCACCATAAATTTGAGGTGCAGATTATCCAAAGAGTCTTAAAATATTTTATACCTGAAAGAGCCTCTACAATGGTTCATCGTGATTATCAATCTGCTGAACGAACAATCTTTCTTAAAGTTTTAGCAATAAGGCATTTTCTAGAAGATAGTACTATTCCAGAAATTGAGTCTATTATTCCGCAAAAACTTATCGATAAGAACTCTTCAAAACATGAACAAGAAACTGAATTAAGGGAATTTAGACAGGTAATCTACGGACTTCTTCCATGGTATATCTTACGAATAAAAACGATATGTTCAACTGAAATGGATTTTGTAGAAGAAGTCTCGAAAGCTGACAAAGAATCTTCAAATGTAAAGTCTGGGCGTTACAAATCACACGATACCTTAGAAAATGAAATTGCAGATATCCAATCAAAAATTTTATTAGTGGCCCATAATCTAAGCTGCACTGATTTACAAAGCTTTCACGAAAAATATATAAAAAACAATACAAGATTATGGGTTCCTGATGAGCTGACTCTTGTTAGAGCAGCCTTTAGAAATCCTCACTTATTTTTTTTAAAAGCAAATCTTGAGCATAATTATTATACTCGAATCAAAAGCATTAATGATGATAGCCCAGAACAAACAGCAGAAAGATTTATAGGTCTTGCCCGAGCCATATTCAATTACGAAATCGAAGATGCAGGCGTATACTTCGAAGAAGCTTTGAATATCATATCAAAGTTCGGTGATGAAGTAGCTTTAAGATGGGAAAGTATCAGATCACTTGCAAAACAAGCAAGTTTATCTGAAAAAGTTTCTGATGAGTTGGCCTATCGCTTCATACGGTGTGCAGAAGTTGTGGGAAATTACGGCGGGAATGAGCTAATAGATAGAGGTAAGGCCATTGCAATCTGTACAAGAATGTCACCTGCTATGGGAATAGCCGCAACAAGTAGATGGAGAGACAGAAATGTTGGATTTTTTGAAGAGCATCTTAAAGCACTTTTGCAAGAGATGCTTAAGTCGGATTTGATAACACCCTCTACTACTTGGGCAATGGCTCGTTTTTTTTCCAAACATAAATTTGAATCTCTTCATTCATTAATTTTTACAAAAGAAAAAGATATAGAGAAAAAGGAGACGATTTTTAGCGATGCTATACATTTACTTCAGATTGAGGGGACAGATTTTGAATATTATGAAACGATGAAAAAGATAGCAGTGACAAACAAGATTCACTGCCCAGCGTTAGATAAAATCTTAAGAGCGAATAAAAAAAATAAAATTGTTGATGAGTTAGTTAATGTTCCTACATCAGTCAGACTCGCAAATCATTTTGATAATGCATTCGATTGGGGTGATCTTTTTAAAGGTGTAGACTTGTTGATCGCTGAACAATTTGAAATATGTTTACAAAGATATAGGACTAAAAGAAAAGGAACCTTCATTCATACGGATGATTTTTGGAATCAAGCTTTTAAAACTTTAGATGGTAAAAATTACTTTCAGTTTATTGATCTATTGCTCATTTCAACCATAAATCGTTATGAAGTGAGTTCCTTTTTTAAACTATTGCCTGAAAATTGGAAAGCTAAAGTAAGCTTTAAAAAAAGATGGCCTTCAATCATTAGAAAAATCGGTGAAAAATATGCACAGGATTTAACAAATAAATACTCTTTTAATATTTTAATTGAAGAACTGGAATTAAATGACCATGATGTTGTTGAGCTCAAACAAGGCATGTTTGAAGGGCTATCGAGCGGACATGAGTTTTCAAATGCTGCAATGTTCTTTGGTTTTGTTAGTGTTGCAAGCTCCGTGATTGAACCCTCAAAAGCAAATGGTCTTGTTGATTACGCATTACAGCGCTGTGAACTTCATATCGAAAACGATTTTGGAGATGGAGAATGGACAGATGATTTAGCCACCTCAGATTCAATCAGCAATCAAATAGCTGGATTAGTATATTCTGCACTAGGTTCACCTCATTCGAAAGAGAGATGGAATGCTGTCCATGTAGTTAGAATGCTTGGGAAGTACAGTTCTGCAGATATTATTGATAGTTTAGTTAAATGGATGAAAATTGACAAGATTAGTTCCTTCGGTCATCATAAATTTCCATTTTATAAACTTCATGCACAAATGTATCTTTTAATAGCTTTCGGTAAAGTTTCTCAGGAAAGGCCTGATCTGCTTATTTCATTTTTTGATACTTTTGTTAGTACAGCTAAAGAAACTGAACACATACTTATTCAAAAATTTGCATCAGAAATAGTTTTTAATCTTTCTGATGTATATAAAGAATATCTGGATCCTAAAACGTCAATTCACTTAAAATCTATAGAGAAAAATCAATTTCCTATGATAGACCTTGAATATAGTGAGAAGGTTGAGAGTTACTGGCATTTAAACGGACTAATCGATACAAAACACGGGTTTCATTTTGGACTCGACATGGGTGACTATTGGTTTAAATTTCTTGGTGAAGCTTTTGGAATCTCAACAAAGCAAATTGAAGATATTGCTGCTGATGTTATAATTAATGAATGGAACCTAGGTCATATAAACGGATACAAAAATGATCCTCGCCACATACTTTGGGATAGATCTTATGGTGAAAGAGATACTTGGTACAGTAAAACAGATTATCCAAGAACAGATAATGCGACCTTTTACTTATCATATCACGCAATGATGGTTGTTGCATCTAAATTATTGAAAAAGATGCCTCTGGTGGCAGTAGGAGATTGGAATGATGGATTTGACTATTGGTTGGAAAAGCACCTTTTAACATGCGATAACGGTAAATGGCTATCAGATTTTCGTGATCCCATACCTCTCTTACGCCCTGAATGGTCGTCTGAGGACAATGATGAAAATTGGAGATTTAATATTCCAAAGGATTATTTTTACAATACCTTACTTTCGGAACCGGAAGATGAAGAGTATTGGATCAATATAGAAGGCGGATGGGAAAATAAAAAGAGTGATAAGACCGAAAATGTTCGAATAAGATCGGCATTGGTTTCAAAAAGTAGTTCTACAGCATTAATGAATGCTCTGCAAACTTGTATTGATCCGTACGATTACAAACTTCCTCACTACAAAGAATCAGATGCAGAAATTAATTTAAATCAATTTCAATTAGTGGGCTGGATTAAAGATGTTTATTCTTCTAAAAAATTTGATAAGTATGATCCCTATGCTGATAATATAGATTATCCACCCTATCTATTAGGTGATGAGATTATAGAAAAGTTGAATTTAACATCAAATGGATTATTTAAGGAGTGGTATTCAACAATTTCAGAAAAACCTTCGATGATTTGCAAAATTTGGAGTAGCCATCGATATAGAATAGATGAAAATCCAGATCAGGCCGGTAAAAATTTAAAGGCATCTTTAAGCTTTTTGAAATATATGTGTAAAACTCTTGATTGTAATTTTATTATTGAAGTCGAGATTAAGAGAGATAAATCTTACAAGTACCGTCATCACGACGACGAGTATGAATATTCAAAGCCAAAACATCAATTATTTATTTTATCATCAGATGGAAAACTTAGAACTACAGAAAAAGATTATAACTTTGGGTAAACTCTTTGTGAAAGAGTTAAAATTAGAAACTAGTGTTGATACTCTATCACGATGGATGGCTCACTATATCGCTGAAAAAATAACGATTGCTGAAGAATCTGTTGGCATGGAGAAATATAATGCAGAGAAAGAATGCTTTGAGGCTGTTCTAGAATTATGGAAGCATAGGAATTCGCTTCCACATGAACGAAGACCTTTTATACAATTTCAAAATATATTTGAAACGTTGGAAATGCTCAATCCAGACAAAGAAAACCCCCATTTTTTTAATGTAATGCAAAATAGTGACGCAGTTAAATTCACTAATGATAAGTTTGACCATAATTCAGTGGAGGAGTGCCTTAACATGGTTAAAGTAGTTGATAAAACAGCTAAAATATGGATTGAATATTTGTTACAAAACGCAGCAAAAAATGTTAAAGATGAAAAAGTTATTGAATGGATGGAAAATGCTGTTGAACTCCCTGATAATACTGATGCAGCTATAATCAATATCTTATTAGATAAAAATCCTAAATTTTATGAGGATGGTAATAATGAAGAATTTTTAAAAAGTTATGAAATTGAAAGACTGCGAAAAAGAATAGCAGAATTAAAAAAGTTTGAAGATTTAAATCGTTTTTTATCAACTCAATATGAAGATGATTTGCAGAAAATTTTGTGATTGATTTCTTTCTGACTTAATAAGATTTACAATATACTAGTCATATTGTTTCACACTTCTCTACTGTTATCCTTGCTGTAATTTCTATGTAATATTAGTTATTTGAATGCTATTGAAAGAATAAACTTTATTGTATTATCGAAGACTTTCTTTGCTAACTTTATTGCAAGTTAATAGGAATAAGTGCTTCGCTGTAACCTTTATTGACGACCCTGTCGCGTAGTTTTGTCTTATCGTTAAAATTTCTGGAGATGTTTTTATAAATGTCTAGATAGTTATCTTTAGTTTCATCTGTTTGGTGATAAAAGAATTTGATTGAAGCACAATTATCATTTTCAAAAATTGTATTTAGCAAAGTTCTATCAGAGTTTCCACAAGAGTGGCCTAGTATGATAACCTGAAAATATCCATCATTTATCAAATTAAGAATCTTTTTATAATTATCTGTTTTTGCATAATTGATAGATTTGACATTTTCCAAGTATCTATTGTCATTAAGCTTTTCAATGTCCTTATAATAATCGTCCAGTTCATCCCCATAACCGAAAATAATTGGATTTTCTTTATTATTTAACTCTCCGTGAATATGGCATATATGCGTTTCAGGATTGGCATATAAACTTTCCGTCGATGTATAGTTGAAGTTGAGAAATGTAATATGGTTTTTTTTAGAAAGAAAAAAGTTTTCGAAATTTTTGAGCATATATATGGTAAAGTGCTCTTTGGTACGTGAGTGCGTGTTATTCTGAACAAAATCCTTGACAATTTTTTGAGTAGTACTGCTTAAATTATAGCCTGTCTTAAAAAAACCATTGTATGTTTCAATATCAGATTGTAATAATTTCCAGTTTTCATCAATGATCTTTCGAATTACATGCTCTGAGAGATCTTGTAGTTTTACGGGATGGTTGATAATTCCAGTAATTCTATTCTTTACCAGATCATCAACTTTAAAATTTTCCTGAACTGAAGTAAGATATTTTTCGAGTAAATTTATAATTCCCGTAAAATCTTTGTTAAGATTATCAATATTATAATCTTCATCTAGGTTTTTTGATTTTGATAAGTTTTTTAAATGTGAATAGTACTCTGATTCAATGTCCACCCATCCCTGATAATTTAACCCTTGCGTTAATTTTAAAAAAAAACTGTTTTTGCTAGTGAATTTTCTATCATTTTCTTCTGCGAAATTATATAAGTCAGCAAATGAAGAAATGATTTCAAAATGATTCGTGTAATGCTTTGATCTTAATAAGAACTCGTCACACTCATAGATATATTCCGTATTTTTTTCAAACTCTTCACATCTATTTCTCCAATAATTATTAATGAAATCTTTATAATTTGTTTGCATTCCATGCGCCAAATCGAAGCCATTGCCAATAAGAACGATTCTATTTATCATTGATTGAGTATAATATTAGTTTATTTTGCTACAATATATAAATATTCTAATTCATTTGCTATAACTTGTTGAACGAAACATCCTGACTGGTTGTTTGTTTCAGGGACATTAGTAATAGACAAAAAACACAGTATATTAGTTTCTATATCTTTTCAAACATTCCATATTCATCTTATGCATAATTGGGTTGGATTCAACATAAACTATTATTAATTGTTGCTAGTCAAAATAAAACAGTAATTGGAATACCGAACAGTAAAAATAATTGAACAATACGTTATTTGGACTAACAAATTCAGTATATTTGTAATACAATAATATTATTTATTTTTAAATTATAGCATTAAATACTACTATTATGTTACTTATTTCTTTATCCAAGGTTCAAAAAAAACTAGTTGATAATATCCGTGAAAGACGATTGCAAATGAATCTAACACAGGAAGGATTGGCGGAAAGATCGGGTGTACCTTTACCAACTCTAAGGAAATTTGAGCAAAAAGGCTTGATTTCTTTAGATTCATTTTTAAAATTGCTTTCAGTTGTTGGTGGATTAGAAGAAATGGTTGATGTTTTAAAACCGAAGGAGCAGAATTTTAAATCTATTGATGATGTACTGAAATCAGAGGAAAAGCCCATTAAAAAACGAGGAAACAAAAAATGAAAATAGCAGTAAGAGAAATAAAAGTAGGATTAAATTTTGGTTTTGGAATTCAACCCGTTGGTCGTCTTGCAATTCGTGATGGTATCATCTATTTTCAATACGATGAAGAATTCCTGCAAAGCAATTTGGAGATTTCACCTATAAAACTTCCTTTGCAACGAGGCGTGATAGAGCTACCAAGAGATCCATTTGAAGGTTTGGCTGGTGTTTTCAATGATAACTTGCCAGATGGTTGGGGAAGATTGCTTTTTGATCGTATGCTTCGCTCGGAAGGAATTTCTCCATCGGATATTTCTCCACTTGACCGCTTAGCGCACGTTGGGTTGCACGGTATGGGTGCGTTGGTTTATGAGCCGGATGAGAGTCCAGATAGCAGTAATGAGATGATTGATTTGGACGTGTTGGCTACTCAAACAGAAGATGTTTTGCAAGGTGATTCGGAAGAAGTGATTGCAGAACTTTTAGCTTTGAACGGATCTTCTGCCGGAGCACGACCAAAAGCATTGATTGGAATTGATACAGAAAGAAAAAATATCTCCTACGGGGCGAATTTGTTAGGCGACGATTTTGAACCGTGGATGGTGAAATTTCCAAACTCATTAGATGGGAAAGATGCGGGCGCAATAGAATATGTTTACGCTTTAATGGCTTTAAATGCAGGAATTAATATGCCTGAAGTACATTTGTTTCCATCACAGAAAGGAAATGGCTATTTTGCCGTTAAACGCTTTGATAGAGATGGAAATAAGCGTTTCCATATGCATACTGTGAGCGGACTCGTTCACAGCAATTTTAGGTTTCCGTCTCTTGATTATGAAGATTTATTATCATTGACGGGGGTTTTAACCAAAGATATTCGAGAGGTAGAAAAAATGTTCCGGTTAGCAGTTTTCAATGTTATTGCGCATAATAGAGACGACCATGCTAAGAATTTTTCGTTTTTGATGAATGAATTTGGTGAATGGAAATTATCACCCGCTTACGACCTTACTTTCTCATCTGGACCAGGTGGAGAACAAAGCACTATGGTAATGGGAGAAGGACGAAATATCACTGTCAAACATCTAACAAAATTAGGAAGGGAAGCTAAACTATCAAAAGAATTCATAGAGAATGTTATTGATCAAACAAGTTACGCACTTAGTAAATGGTCAAGTCTATCAAAAGATTTTGGAGTGAGTAAATCCAACAGAGAATTAATAACGAAATTGATTAAAACATTTTAATCGAAAATTTGAGCTGTCCATTCTAGAATTCTTATTTTATTTTCGTCCTAAAAATAGATGAAATTGAGGTGTATAGGCGAAATGTATCAATTTACACTGTCGCATTCGGAATCTTGCAGATATCGTAAGTTTCTCTCTAATTATATTTGTGAAGAAGAGCTAGTGATATAATAGTATTTCTAAAAAACAAAGTGAAATTTTCCGTCAGTTTTACCGCATTTCTCCAATTGCGAATATACTGTAATCGTAATTAAGGTGGGAGCCAACAACGAAATTCTTACGACTTAAAAAATCTGGACAAATACAAATCAAATTTAGTTTATACAAATAATTTGTTTATTAAAGAAAGATATTATTACTTTACATATTAATTTATGTTTTTAATTAATTTTAAAGTCTTAACTATTTAGTTAAATCCAATATAGACTTAATGAGAAATCAAGTAAAAGACCAAATAAAAAGGGAAGATTTAAAGGAAAATATAATGAAAAGAATTATATTTTCTGTCAACTATCAGGGAGTGGTGGCACCAAATATAATTAGTTCTTTATTTGCTACTAAATTTGAAAAATATTTTGGTGTTATGGAAACCACGTATGCGGATCAATTAGATCATGATATTTACAATTTTAATGAAATAAGTGATACACTCTCAATACCAAAAAGAGAAATTGAAAATCAGGAAGTTTACAGATTTTCGGAAAACAAGTTTGGAAAAGACTATGTCATTTTAGATATTAGTAAATATTTTTCTACAATGCTAATTGAATGTGTTCAATATGAAGGGATAGATTTATATTTAGATTTCTTTTCAGAATACATTAATTTTTTAGATGAAGAAATATCATTTTTTAAAGCAAAAGCATTGAGATTACGAAAATTGGGAGGCTCCATATTTTTTGAAACTGGCGAAATCTTTAATAATTTTGAAAAGGAATATTTTAATTTTGATTTTGAAGAGTCAATATATCGAAGTAAAAGAAGTATATATAAAGATATGTTGGAATGTGCAGATCAAAATGGCCCAATCATAAATTACGTTAGATCATTTGATACTGGAGATTATTATGACAGCAAGCGTGATGAGATCATAAGGGCTTTCCAAGTGCTTTTAGATATTGATTCATCTTATAGTGAAGAAGCTCTTGATGCGCTAATAAAAAACGGTGGAAATATAAAGGCAATATTAGAAAATACTAATAATGTGCACTTATTTGAAATTTTTAAAATGAGTGTGACAGAACAATTTTTAAAATCAAATTCACATGGCTAGAATAGTTATTGATAAAAACTTTCATCCTGGTGGCATTGCTAAAAAAGCAGGAAATACATTCACTCCTGATGTTAGGAGGACTGCTCGTCCTGCTTCAACAGATTCAAACATTCGTTCCGCACCACCTATTAGAAAAAAAGGAAATTGAAAGAAATTGTTGAGGATATCGATGAGTTAACATTAGAAGTTTTTACGGTTGGCTATTCTGAAAAAGGAGAAAGTCAAATTATAATTCTACTGGATAAAAAAAACGATAATGTTCGATTAACATTTGTCATTGACTGTTACTCAACACAGACTTTACATAAAACTAAAGACATATTAGATGTTTATCAAATAAAACATATTGATCATTTTATATGGACGCATACAGATGAAGATCATTCTGTAGGAATTGAAATTTTGATAGACCACTATTGTGATAAAAAAACAAATTTCTATTTTCCTGAGGCCATTAATGGAAATGTAGAAGATCTTGTAAAATACAATGCGGAAGTTAGCGTTTGTTTTGATAAGATCAATGCCTTTAACACAGGACAAAATTACAATGTACATACAATTACACTCGTTGCAGGACAGCATAATACAATTTTCAAAAAGCAATATATTGATGAAAAAACTTCGAAGAATTTTTCTTTCGAAGTTTTAGCTATTGCTCCAATGTCTGCAATAATTAGAAGAAGAATAGATACTGGGAAAATTGTAAAAAAAAACGATTTCTCAATTGCCTCCTTATTTAAAGTTGGTGAATTAAATTTACTTTTTGGTGGAGATATTGAAAACCCAACAATAAGTTTAATGCCTGAATATTTATTTGAAAATCTAACATATATTAAAACTCCACATCACACTTCTAATACATCTACAAAACTATTACATAAAATTGAGTCGGTTTATAATGGACATAAAATTCCTACCGCTGTTTCAACAACTTACAGGGCAAATAGTCTTCCTGATAAAAATTTAGTTAGAGATTATAAGAAATATGTAAACTCCTTTATTTCAACTGGAGATGGAACCGCAGGTTATGGTTATGTGAAAACAGTCTATGATATTACAAAAAGGGAATATTCAGAGGAACTATTTGGTGATGCAACTAAAATATAGTAAATAATTTAGAAAAATTATCATCTTATTCTGTACATTTCTCTTAGAAAACTATATTAGCGAGTTGTGTAAGCTCCCTACACATTACGATTTATATGTTTAGAAAATTAGTGACTTAAAATTGTAAAAAAACAAATTCAATCTGGAACATAAATACTAAAGTAATTATGATAAAAACTATATTACTCTTTTTCCAGATCAATTACTTGCGTCGATTTAAGATGATTTAAATGAATTATTAAATAATTTTAATTATGATTTCTTAGTACCTGAAATTTTGGCACAAAACACAATCCCAAAATATAGTGAAAAATGACGATAAATAACAATTTATGGATATTAAACCACTCCAGAAACAAGCAGAAAATCATATCTCTTCTGAGCTTTTAAAGTATGAATTTAAAGTTACAGAACCTTTCTTCGATGAAGAAGGAACTGACTTAATCATTGTTCAAAACATCAACTTAAAAAAAACCAGATTTCTTAAAGTACAATGTAAAGGTAGAAATATAAAAAATGGAACTTCTTCAGTAGTAATCCCTATATCCTACATTGAGGAAAATTTTGTAGTTTTTCTTTATGTTATTGATAAAGATAAAAATGATTTTCTTTATTTATTTCTGCCAGAACAAGTTAAAGAATGGAAGATTAATAAAAAAAATGAATATTTTTTATCTATAAATGATAATAAAATTACATTGGATTACTTCAAAAGTAAACTTTTCAATAAAGATTTGTCTGAGATATTAAGCCAAAGACTAAACAAAGCTGAACCTAAAAATTATACTTCAGTACTAATTGATGGCATTTTTTTAGAAAAAGCTATGGATAAAACCATAGAAATTTATTCCGAAATATGGCCAGAAAAAATATTTGTTAAACCTGATTTAATAACTGTTTTAAAAAATATTTTAGATAGCTATGACAAGCATAAATCTGAAAAAAAGATTGTTTGTTGTTATGTATTCTTAAGTGAATCATTTTATCTTGAAGAAAGAATTGATTGTAGTTTAGTAAATTCAAATTTCATAACTAATAATGGAAACGAAGCTAAAGTTTTTATAAGTAAAACTAATGAAGTTATTGGCTGTGAAATATTACAACAGTTGGACAGATTAATAAATAATGATAATATTGTTCTTGTTGCAAATGATATAATATATGAAATAGAATTAGAAGAACTGGCCGAAAAAAAAGTTGAGATAATTGTTGTTAAATTTAATCAACATAATGATGAGGATATGATTTCTAAGTTTAAATGGGGTGATATAACATATCCGCTAGGACTTTCAATTGGATTACTACGAGATGAAATTTAAGTAGTTGCCCTCGAACTCTTTATTGAGTCTTCGAAGAACATGATATTTTCTGATTAAATACTTACAAAGTGTTATTTTTAGTTGTTCAATATAGTTCAATCGTACCATAGTCTCCTAAAGTAAATAATATGGAAAACAAAGTTTCAAAAAACGATAACTTTGAGGAAAAGTGCACAGAACTCATAAGACTTATTATGAACTTTGAACTACTAAGGCTCGAATCACAAATTTATATCTATTCGAAAAATAGATAAAATTGAGGTGTACAGGCGAAATATATCAATTATCACTGGCGCATTCGGGAAATGTTAATTGTCTAATTTACAGTTATTTATAAGTTTAGAGGTGTACAAAAGTAGTACAAATGTACTTTTAAATTTATCGTAAAATATTGTAAAGTAATGGTTTACAAGTACTTAATGTGACGAGATTCGTGCGGAAAAGTAGAAAAAAAAGATGTTGCAGCATCTTAATCCTGTACCACTTTTGTACACCTCGATCTGCGTAAACTACCATTAATACAGACTTCTTTAGATACTGTATCGGAAAGTAATCATTACAAAACAACAACAAACAAAATTATACAAAATCAAACACAACCCTTTTAAATAGGAGTTTTGTTTGATTTTATTTTTGTTTTTAATTTGCTTTGTTATTCGTTTTTTGAATTTGATAAATGAGAGAAATATAATCTGAAAAGGTTTTTATTTTTGCACCTAATTGCACTTAATTACATAAAAATTCACTTATTAATATTAAAATGAGCAGTAAAATTGAAATTAAAAAAAGTTGTGAATACTGCGGAAATGATTTTATTGCAAGAACTACTGTAACCAGATATTGCGGAGAGGTTTGTTCAAAAAGAACTTATAAGTCGAGAAAAAGAGCAGAAAAGATAAACGCAGTAATAAATCAAGTAAGTAATCCAAAATCAGAGAAGACTTTTGATGAAAGGAACAAAGATTTTTTAACCGTCAAAGAAACAGCAAAACTTCTTAGCTGCTCTATTAGAACAGTTTACTACTACATTGAACATGGAAGTATTCCAGCAAGAAATTTAGGCAGCAGACTAACAAGAATTAAAAGATCAAGTATTGATAAATTATTTGACACTTGTTTAAATAAAGAAATAATAGAAAAAAAAGAATTAATAATCTTCGATATTTCAAAAATGTTATACAATTTCAGAGGTACAAAAAAAAAATTAATATTTCACAGACGGCATTGCAAAATATTATAAAAAGAGAAAATATTCGCAAGCAGCAAAAAGGCAAGTTTGTGTATGTGTCGAAAGATATCATTAATGAAATTTTCAACAATATAAAATAAGACTAATTGATGATAAAAGTTACATTAAGAGAAAAACCAATCTCTAAAGGAAGAAAAAGTCTGTATTTAGACTTTTATCCAGCAATAAAAAATCCTGAAACAGGAGCTTCAACACGTCGAGAATTTTTAGGGATGTATATTTTAGAAAAACCTAAAACTGCAGCAGAAAAAAAACACAATATCGAAACCTTAGATAGCAAAAAGTATTAGCTACAAAAGAGAAAACTTTCTAAACAAACCGGAAATATATAGTGAGTTTGAAAAACAACAGTTACTTATTAAAAAAATAGGTCAAAAGGACTTTGTCGATTATGCTCGTACAATTGCTAATAAAAAAAATCATCAAATTATGACAATTGGATTTCTGCTCTTTATTATTTAGAAAATTTTACGAGTGGTACTTTAAAATTTGCAGATTTGAATGAAAATCTCTTAGAACAATTCAAGGAGTATCTTTTAACCACTAAAAGTCGCAAAAGTGATAAGGTTCGTTTATCTCAAAATTCTGCTGTTTCCTATTTTAATAAAATTAAAGGTGTTCTGAAACAAGCATTTAAAGATGGTTATTTACAAATTGATTTAAATGCGAAAGTGGAATCCATAAAAACTGAAGAAACTAGAAGAGAGTTTGTTACAATTGAGGAATTAAATGCTTTGGCGAAGACACCTTTCAAAAATGAAGTAATGAAAAGAGCAGCGTTATTTTCTGCACTCACAGGTTTAGCTTTTAAAGAAATTCAAAATCTAACTTGGGGGGACATTTCTTTTACAAAAGATAGCGGATATAATATTATAAGTAAGCGGCAAAAAACTCACAGAGATAATTATTTGCCAATTTCCTCACAGGCATACTCTTTTACAAATGGTAAGACCGATCCAAATGATATGGATAAAATAGAAAAAGTATTTCAGGGTTTAAAATACTCCGCCTATGTTAATAAGGAGTTGCAAAGATGGGTTAAAGATGCAGGAATTGATAAGGATATAACATTTCACTGTTTCCGGCATACATTTGCAACTTTACAACTCTTTAACGGAACTGATATATATACAGTTTCAAAAATGCTTGGTCATAAAAATTTATCAACGACACAAATTTATGCAAAGGTGGTCGATCAGAGTAAAAGAATTGCTGCTGATAAAATAAAATTAGAACTAGATTAAATGATAACCTTACAAAAAGAATGGGAAATAGAAGAAGACGTTTTCGACTTTGCCCCCTCAGTCAGTGCCGCCTTTTTTTTCCTACGAGCTAAAATCTTCGAATCTTTAAACAAAGATCAAGATGATCTCCACTCAGGAAAACTATTCGATTATTATATTAACATTGATGAAATTATACCCTCAACGAAGTCGCTTACTGTAAGACAAATATTTGCAGTACATCTAAGTAGCCCTTCTACAATCGAAATTACATCGATGGGAAATTGCTATTATTCTCTTGAAAAAATATAATGAATATGTTTTGAGATTTATATCAGATAATTGCCTGCAGGAAAATCTTCCTATTTTCTACTCAGTAGAAAAATATGCCAATAATTATAAAATCAGGCTTAAGGAATATTTATCCCAATCACCTGAAAGTGAAGAAATTGACTTTTTAGAGAAAGAAATCAAATCATCTGAATCCGTTTTAGCCGAACTATCAAAGCCATTATATTCCTACCCTTTCGAAAATATGGTAGGCTATGAAAATTTTTCAATCTTGTTAAATAACCGATTGAATAAGAGACTTCTCCTACTTGAAAAACGTAAAAAAGAAATTTCTCTCAAGTTCTCACTATCGACTCCAACTTTAGTAGATTATTGTAACGAAAGTGATCAAAATCCAACAAAAATATTAATTCAGGAACAATTTGAAAATATTTCACATAAAGGTTGGGAATACGCATTCTATACCATAGATGACTATAAATATTTTGTGGATACTCTATCTGCATTCTTTCAATTTCAAGATTATGAGATTTCAAAAAAAATCGAATTAAGACGAATGACGAAAACTAAGGTTGCAAAAATTTTGAATGAAATTTATAGAGAATTAGGGAATATGCAATTATCTCAGGATAAAAATTTTTTTTGTGTAGTCCGCACGTTAAATCACTTTTCTAATCTTTCTGATACTGAACTGTATAAAACTTTATTAAGATAAGTAGCATACAAACAATAAAAGATTCCGGTGTTAATAGCATCGGTTTTTTTGTTTTACACCAAACCATAACAAATTGATAATCAATCAACCATAAATCCCACCTTTTTAACCATAAATCCTTGCCGTAACATTGCATAACAAAACAAATAAAAGAGTTATGAGCAAAGCGATAACATTTGAGCAATTACCTGCGGCTGTTTTAGATTTGAAAAATCAGATTTCTGAACTTAAAGAACTTATTATATCACAATCTGAAGATAAATCAAACAACAAAGATGATGATGATGTTCTTTTGAATGTAGAGCAGGCAGC
Source organism: Chryseobacterium luquanense (assembly GCF_026460945.1). GTDB lineage: Bacteria > Bacteroidota > Bacteroidia > Flavobacteriales > Weeksellaceae > Chryseobacterium > Chryseobacterium luquanense. The sequence goes on along the minus strand of NZ_JAOVZV010000022.1, from coordinate 64,893 downwards.
TAAATTACTTCATCTAGCAGTACCCACAATTTATTCTAAAGTTTCAAGAGGAGAATTACCATATATGAAAAATGGTAAAATGATCTACTTTTTCAAAACCGAACTTCTTGAGAATCTTAGACAGAATAAAGTCAGATCATCTTTAGAAATTGCTAATGCTGCAGATGCATATTTTATTAACAAAACAAGAACAAGAACAAAAAAATAAAAAATGGAAAAACAAAACATTCCTGTACAACACACAGAAATCCTAGGACAGTTATTAGAAATGTATAAGCCTATGGATTATGAAGAGCTTATCTTAAAAGATTTAAAAGCAATTGAACCAAAAACAAATCCCACAAATTCTACTGATACTTCAGATTCTGACATTCAGGAAAATGATAAAGAAATCAATCAAAAGATTAAAAACAATCATTATCTTGTAATAATAGTAGATCACATTTTAGAAGAAGCGCAAAAGAAATGGGGTCTCTGCAAAAAAAATAATTTAATTTATTTATATAATGGTTGCTTCTGGGAAGAAGTCCCTAAAGAAGAATTTGAACATTTTCTTGGTTCCGCAGCGGAAAGACTTGGAGTTCCTGTTTTTACAGCTAAATTTTATCAATTCCGGGAACAACTGTATAAGCAGTTTATGTCTAGAGCATATCTTCCAAATCCTAAAGAAGATAATAATAAGGTAATGGTGAATCTCTTGAATGAAACATTAGAATTTACACAGGAAGGGATTAAAACAAGAAATTTTAATAGTTCAGATTTTCTACTTTACCAGCTACCTTACAGGTATGATCCTGAAGCAAAATGTCCACTATTCAAAAACTATTTAAACCAAGTTTTACCAGATGAGCAAAGCCAAAAAGTTCTACTTGAATACATAGCCTTTTTATTCTTTAAACATGGAAGTAAAGTAATGAAAGAAGAAAAAGCACTGATCTTGTACGGCACTGGAGCTAATGGTAAAAGTGTCTTTTTTGAAATTGTTAATGCGCTTTTAGGAGAAAAAAACATTAGCAACTTTTCTTTACAAAGCTTAACAAATGAAAATGGTTACTATCGAGCAAAGTTATCTGATAAACTTGTTAACTACGCTAGTGAAATTAACGGAAAACTTGAGGCGTCTATCTTTAAACAGTTAGTTTCCGGCGAACCTGTAGAAGCAAGGTTACCTTACGGACAGCCTTTTATCCTAAAAAAATATGCTAAACTTATTTTTAATTGTAATGAACTTCCAAAAGATGTTGAACAGACGAACGGATACTTTAGACGGTTTTTAATAATACCTTTTAACATTACAATTCCTGCAGAACAACAGGATAAAGATCTTCATACAAAAATTATTTCTGCTGAGATGCCTGGGGTTCTAAATCTAGTGATTCAAGCTCTTCATCGCCTTATAAGCCAAAAGAAGTTTTCAGAATGCGATGCAGCTCGTTTAGCAGTTGAGCAATATAGAACTCAGAGTGACAGCGTTAAAATGTTTCTTACTGACAATGAAATCTCAACTTCAGTTACAAACGAAATTGCTCTTAAAGAACTGTTTTATGATTATCGCTGCTATTGTGATGAGAGCGGTTTAAAGCAATGCTCTTTAAAAACTTTTACGGAAAGACTTAGAAACATGGGCTTTGAAACAAGTCGAAAAAGCTTTGGAACAGTAGTTAATGCCTTAAAAAAAGTTTTGTAATAATCAGCATTTGAAGCATTTCCTGCACTGTACAAAGTTATGTAGCAAATGTAGCAAATGCTTCGTTTTAAAAACTTATTTATGAAACAAAATTTTAAGTTCCAACTTGATAAAAGTAGCAAAAAGTTTTACTGTCCCAAATGTGAAGAGAAAACTTTTGCCAGATATAGAGACATTATAACCATGGAATACCTTCCCGAAAAGTACGGCAGATGTGACCGCAGTAATAATTGTCAGCATCATAAAAATCCTTATCTTGATAGATATATATCAAATCACGTTATAGCTGATTCGAAATTTGTTAAAAAAAACAGAGATTTACCACTGGTCTTTTTTGACAAGCAAACTTTTGAAAAAATTGTAAATGAAAACAGATATAGTAAGAATGCTTTTCTTAATAACTTACTAGTGAATGTCCGCCATCCTTTTTGTAAAAAAGATATTGATGAAGTTGCAAAACTTTATAAATTGGGAACAATTGTTAAAGGTAGCAAACAAGGGGCGGTTGCATTTCCTTTTATAGATATCAACAGTAATATTAGAGCTGTACATGTAAAACAATTTGATGTTAATAACAATACTAAAGGGAAACCTGATTTTTTTCATAGCATGCTAGTGCGATATTTAAAGGGTAACCTTTTGCCGATTCCGCCTTGGTTAAGTTCTTATTTTAAGAGTGAGAAAAAGGTTTCCTGCCTGTTTGGAGAGCATCTTCTCAAACAATTTCCAGACAATCCTGTAGTATTGGTTGAGGCTCCTAAAACTGTAATATATGGAACATTGTATTATGGATTTCCTCGAGAACAGAATGATAAGATCTGGTTAGCTGTTGGTAGCAAAGATACATTTACTCTTGACAGATTAAAGATTCTTAAAAACAGAAAAGTTACACTATATCCGGATTTATCAAAAGATGGTTCTACTTTTAAACAGTGGGAGAATAAAGCAAACTATTTTAAGGATAAAATTCCCGGCGTACAGTTCATAGTTTCGGACTTTCTTGAAAGAAAAGCTACATATCAGGAAAAGATAGATGGATTAGATATTGCTGATTTCCTAATAAAAGAAGATTGGAGAAAGTATAGATGTTGATATTCCTTAATAATATAAACTACTCAATTACCCTATATCTATATAATAATATATGTATAGGGTTCTTCATTTATTATAGTTTCAACATTCCGAAAATACTTTTCTGATAGCAGCAGGCAAACGTTTTCGTATCAATTATTCTACAACTATAAATATAGTTATATTTTTTATGAATAATATTCCAGTCATTAAACATACTGTAATCAACTGTGAAATTAAAAATATTTTATCACCCTCTTTCGAAGCTCAGAAAAAAAATTAATACTGATTGAGCAACTGTTTTGTTTCGTTTCCTAACAGAAAACGAAACCACTAAAACAACACAGAAGCAGACAGGATCACGCCCGATAAAATCGACTTTCATTTTAGAAAACGAAACGCACGAAACCAAAGGGGGACGGGTTTTAGCTTTTTCAAAATATTTCAAATTTTATTGCCCCGCCGGTATATATACAAAGACTAACAGTAAATCACTAACCAACTATTTTTGGTATGAATTTGAAAAAGAGGAAAAGACAATCTCTTCAATGAAAATTTGATGATATCTCTTAAAGTAATTTTCTATCTTTGCTATTCAAATTTTATCGAAAAAAATAAAGCGTTAGCTTTTATTCTGTTAAAGGAAATCTGACAATTTCAAATACAGTACAGAATAGACAGTTGATGCCCTCGCCTATGGCGTGGGCTATTCTTGTTTGTACTGTAAGGTTTTGTCAGAACCTCCTTTAGCAAATTAAGTTTAGTTCCACGCTTTTTGCATTTTAAAAAAGGTATTCGGAACTGTACCACTAATCAAATTTGTTATGAACTTTAAAGATCTACCTGAAGCTCCACCCTAATCCAAAATTGTTAGAAGATTTGTAGATATTTTTTTATTTGCAAACAGAAAAACTCCAGGAGATAAACTTTATCTTACACATGATTTAGCCCTTTATCTTGAGGAAAACCCATTAGATCCTATGAAGAAAGATCAAAATCAGGATCAATTGATGCTTCATTTTGAAAAAAGTATCACTCTTTTTTTAGAGGTTTCTACATTTAAGGAAAGACAAGAACTTATGGAATGGTACAAATTCCATCCTTGTAAAGTGATAATAAATCAGCTTGTAAACATCCAAAGAAAAAACTACTCTTTTCAATACCGTTACTTCCCACTGGATTTAAAAGATGAAATTCTAGAACATAGTCTTGTGAAAATGAAAATTATGCCTATTCAAATTTTAACTATGCTCGCAAACCAACTTGCAAGAATCTCATGGTATATTAGACCAATCGAAGGATATTTAACAGAAAAATCATATGAAAGTGTATTTACATGGCTATTGTATTATTATAAGCCATCGGAGGGGTTGATGTATTTCACAGATAATTTGCTTTCTTATATTCCTGGCAAGACAAGAGATCTTGACCAAATCGATGAAAATGAACTTGAAGCGTATAACTATAGAATTACGGATATCATATATAAAGATTTTTATAATGAATAACTTATATAAATTAAAAATGAAAAAATAATTATTTTAAGCCTTGTTATGGTTTTAATTTTACAATCATCATGTAGCATTCATCAGGCGAAATTGAAGCTCAAAATTTATCCTAAAATGCATTTATAGGAGACTGGAAATTTCAAAATAAATTTTCGTAAATAATTCCAATGGTCAAGAAATAAGAAATGTAAATCCTTCTTGCTCCGATAAAAATTTGTGTCAACTAAAGGAAAACAATTTTTTAAACATTTCAGTGTATAAAAATGTTTATGCAGACTATAAAGTAAAGTCAGCGAAATTTTCACAACTACAAATTGAAAGTTTTGAAGAAGGTTATGTAGAGTATTATTATAAGGATTTTAATGGTGTTTGCAGATAAAATTATAACAATACTTATTAAACAATAAAATATTGATTATAAGACCATAAGTAAAAATATAAAATTTCAACTTTTTATTAAATCCTGATTGCTCTATTTTTTTATTACCATCACTCTGTACGAATTTACGTAAAGAGTGATAGTGAATAATTTACATTTTCAAAACCTTCTAAAGGGAGCCGGGAGTTAATCTTCATACTGCCCAAGCTGACGGAAAGCTACAAATTGTTTCTCTCCTTTTAGATTTTTTAATTTTATTTTTCTGAAATTATTTCATTTATTATTAATTTTTCATCATTATACTCTAATTTCAAATTATCCAAATCTAATTTATGATATAGGCTATTTAAAAATATTTTCCATGAATTTATATATTCTTTTTTTGAGAAGTGAAATTGATTTGGTAATGAAGAAATATCTTTATCTTTAAAAATTCTCCACTTAATTTTAATTTCTAGATAATCATTATCCCAACTTAAATTCCAATCTGCATCAAATAAATCATTTTGAGAGAAACCATAATAACCGTCTCCATTTTCATTATCAATAACATCTGTTAATATATTTAAAAAATCTTCAAATAAATCAGAAAACTGGTAAACTAAGCACATTTCAATTTCAATAGAATCTAATATAATTATTACTTTATCGATATTATGTTCAAATGATTTATTGATAGCATCAGATACATCTACTGCTTCATTTATTTTTTTAAAATCACTATTTTGTTTTAAGAAAATATTCCACATTATAATTCAAATTTTATTACCCTGCTTGTATATATACAAAGACTAACAGTAGATCACTAATCAACTATTACTGACTTAATTTTGGTATGAATTTGAAAAGTATTACATAAATAAGCTAAAATATTAAAGATTTTTATTGTAAATAATATATAGTAAAACAATCTTCAACATATGTAATTAGTATTTTTTTTTCTTCACAAATGATAAGATTATTATCGTCACTTGGATAACAAAAATCATCCCAATATTTAATAAATAAATACCAACTAATTTCAAATGACGTTTGTCCACCCCAAAAGAAAATTATTCTATCATCAAATTCTAAATTGCATTCTTTAGAAATTATATTTAATTCTTCTTTGTTTTCGCTTCCCCAATCTACATTAATTTGATTAACCTTATTTAAGCTTCTCCAAAAATCATTATTTAATTTAAATAAATGAAATTCTTGAGAGTGAGTAAACTCAGTCCATTTTAATTTAGAATATTCAGGATCATTTATTTTAATGTCTTTTAAATCTTCTTCATCTATTTTATTAGATTTCTGATCAGTAAATCTCCAACCTACAGTAGTTAATTTTAATTCATTTAATGTAGTCATATTAATAATTATTTAATAAAATATATGTCCATTTCCTCCAGAAGATTTACCTGATGACCACTCCTTCCATTTAATATGTTCCAAATTATTATGAGGAGCATTTTCTGTATGTGATTCATTTGGATGATATTCGTATCCGTCTTTATAGGGGATCTCTGTATATGTCGGTTGTTCGGTTAAACCAGGTCTTGCTTCATTCATAAGTTGTGTTGCTTCAGCTTTAGACCCTACTCTTACATTTTTACTTTTACCTGGTGATTTAATAGATTCAACAGCACTTTTCCAGGCCTTTGTACCAGGCTTTATAACTGGCATTTCACTTGCAGTATTATAACTTTTTCCCGTAACTGAATCCCATATTGTAGGACATTCCAAACCAAAAGGATCATATTGCAGATTAGAATCATAAACATATGCATAGAAATTAGGGTTATTTCCTTCCAATCCAATTGGATCTTGGCTTATATATCCACCAATATTACAATCATAATATCTAAATCTATTATAATAAAGACCATCTAATTCCTCATCTTCATACTGCCCAAGCTGACGGAAAGCTACAAATTGTTTCTCTCCCTGCAAATTACGCAATCTTCCATAGATGTCATAATCTGTTTCCCAAACTTTGTTACCATTATCATCATAAGCTTGTATTGGTCTGCCGATATAATCGGAAATGATACTGTACTTTTCTCCACCAATTATTTTAGCACTTGGTACAAAACTGCCATCTTCATATACCCAGGTAATAAGATTCTCTGTACTCTTGGTAGAAGTATAAACAAACTCGCCTTGGTTATCAAGAGAGAATCTCGGGCTTTTTTTCTGATCGTAATTCCATTCGTGTAGCAAAACATTGCTATCCCAAACAAATCTTGTTACTTTTTCCTGATATGTTTTGGTAGTTCTTCTGCCCAATGCGTCATATTCAAAAGAGATTTCGCTCCCATCTGGTTTTTTCACATTTTTCAGCATACCATTTGCCTGCCATGTGTAGAGCCAGTCACCTTGTTGCCATTCTTCAGTATGCACCAGCATTTGGTCTTTCAGGCGTTTGTATTCTTCTTTTTCTTCTTGGGTATATTTTATATCTGTACGCAGATAATAATCAAGCGTTTTTCGGTTCGGTTTTTCATCTTTTATTTCATCTACAAAGAAAGAAAACTTTGCAGGTTTGGCTACTTCCAACTGCACATGCCTGTTTTGGAGTTGTGCTTGCGCTATATTCCGTTTGCTTTTCAGTTTTAGGTTACCTTCGGTATCATAATTATAAAACCAATTTTCGTCTTTCAGCAGTTTGCCTCCTTTACCATAGATACGATCTTTCTGTGCTTTAGTTTTGAAGAGATTACCGACTTCGTCGGGCATCTTGTAATCTTTGGTACCGTCTTCGTATTCTGCCCAGGCAAGACTACTGAAAGCATCGTATCCGAATTCTGTAATACCGCCTGATACCCCATTGGTTATCTGATGCAGCTGATGGCTAGCATTCCAACTATAACTTCGATTGAGAGCTTTTTCTTGCCCTCTGATTACTATCTGTTTTAAAGGATTATTTTCAGCATCATAGCTCCAGGAACTTACTACACCTCCTGGTAATGTACGTTCTATTTCCAATCCTAGCATATTTCTTTTAATATTTGCTATCCATTGGTTTTCTTCTTCTCCGGATTTTATAGAACTTATTTTTCCATATTTATCTCTTTCGTAGGATACATCTGCTCCCAGAGAACTCTTCAGAGAGGAAAGGTTTCCTTTTTCGTCATATACATAATCTATGGTATGCTTTCCCTGTACCTCCTGAAGGACAAGCCCGTTTTTGTCTCTCATAAACCGAACATCATTATCGGGGTTTCTGGCTTCTATAAGATAACCTGCCTTGTCGTAAGCAAAAGTTTCCCAATAACCGTCATGATAATCTGCACGGATGATCTGTCCTCTTTTATTATATTCATATTCGGTATAGCGATTCCCCTCACGTTTTATTTTAAGCACTTTTCCGGCACGGTCACGATTATAATATTTAGTAATTCCGTCAAAAGAAACTTCTTTTATGACATCTCCTCTTTCGTTACGGAAAACTTTATAAGAACCTTCATGATAAAATACTTCTATCTGTGCTACAGAATGATAACTTGATTTTTCTAAGTCTGGTATATTCACTGCCAAAGCAGTCCCGTTCTTTTGGAGGATTTCCAAAACATTTCTTTCAAAGTCTTCATATAAAAAAAGATCATAACCCGAAGAAATACCCTGACCTAATATCCCTCTATATTTTGAAGCCGAATTATATTCTCTTTCCCATTTTAAAGGAATCGGACCAGGTAATTCAAAATCAGTATATGGATAAAAAACATTTCCTGTAATAGGGTCTACTGGATCTTTACACCATCTTTCAGAAAACTTTACTCCTATTTTTTCACTTACAACCTCTTCTGCTTTTTTTGCGCCAAACAACACTACAGCATCAGCTAAAAGAACTAAGCCTCTTTCTACTGTAGGCTCATAGTACATTGCTTCTACATCATATGCTACACCGCTTGCAAAATCTACTAAAGATGGCAATAAAAAGGGACCTCCTCCCAAAGCTGTTACCGCTCCTCCTACCCCCCCCATTAATGCACCCTGTCCTGCTCCTGAAAGCGCACCTTCAGCTGCGCCTTCCCATCCTCCGTGTGCATAACCTTCGATCCCTCCAGCTACAGCACCTACAGTACCTCCAACAACAGCGCCTATTGCTGCACCTTCAACAGCGGTTGTTGCTGCGGCTATTAATAGTGGTGCTGCAGCTCCTCCTGTTGCAACTACTGCCACAACGCACACAGCACCCACTAAAACAGCAGCTCCAACTCCCCACCAAAAATCTTCTTCACTTTCTTCTTTGGCTTCTGCTGCTTTTCTTTGTGCTTCATCTGCACTAATGGAATCCGCTGCAGCTTGTCGATCAAAATAAATGTTAATTTTTCCTCCAATAGGACATAAACAAAAAGAATCATCTTTTATTGGTTTAACACCAGCTACTGTCATCTCTCCATCTACAGGGTTTTCCCATTTTACCGTTGTAGGAACACAAGTACCATTTATTGCACAATTAGTAAAACTCGGAATATTTACTACTGGTATAGCATCAGTTTCTACTGCCCAATTTTCTTCGTATAATTTTATTGTACGAGGCAATACTATCAATTGTTCGGTTTTACTTCCTTTATCGCATTTTAACCAAACACCTGCAGGAATGTGTTTCTTATCAGACATAATTACATTGGTATTTGTTGTATTGCGTTTCGGGTAGTATAATAATAGTATCCATCTATTCTAAATTTCAATTCTTGCCTTGCCTCCTGCAGTGTAGAATCAGTGGAACTAATTCTGTAACCTTCCTGATATTCAAAATGAGGCTTAACGGGGAATAAAGCATTTCCAATTATACGACGGATCTTTTTTCTTAGATAATCCTTATCGAAGTCATCATGATTTAAACTCCCAGTTCCGTAGATCCATTTCTGGTCTTCTCCCTTTAAGGTATATTCTTCAAGAGTAAAACTTTCTACTGTGTATGGGAGTGGTCTGTCATCAAAAATATTTTCTATTGATTTTTCGAGTTTTATATTGTCTCCGTAAAAATTTTCATTTGTAAGGTTATTAAAAATCATATCATAAAAACCTTTATTTTTCATAGACTTCTCCATTAAATCCCCTGAATCTTTCAGTTGATTTTCAAAATGAATAAACAATGTTTTATATTTTGGATTTTTATATTTTTCCGATAATTCGGATAATAATGAGTACCTCCAAAAATCCAACATATCCTTTTTATTAAGGATTTTAAGAAGTTTCATCGAAGAATCTGTCTGAAAAATCATTTTTTTATTAATTCTTCCTATATCAGATAATAAGATACTGTAAGGGTCATTTGCAGATTGACTAAAATCTAATATTTCTATTTCTACAATATATCCTGTGTCATTTTTTTCTTTTACATTAATTGAAAAATTTTGATCTATATTATTTTTATAGACCTTATCCGCATTTTGTACTGTAATTGAAGACTTTGAAAGATAAAGCTTTTTATCTAACTGTATTTCAAGTAAATTTTTCATAAAATCTTAATGTACTTGTGTATTCCCCGAGTTGATGGTTGCTTTTGGACCTCCATTTATATCCAGTGATGCACTAGAAGCTATTTTTATATCGCTTCCTTTCTCACTCAATATACTTTTGGCTTCTGTGGTAATATTCGTACTTGTGATTTTTATTTCACTTCCCGTAATAGAAATTACACTATCCCCAACCTTAATGGTAATACTTGCTTTTCCATCAAGAGTAATGTTTCCACCAGCATCCATGTGTAGCAATGATTTTGGAGGAGTTCCTTTTTTTCCTCCAACTCCGGTAGTATGCGAGCTTCCCGCATTTACATTATGTGTAGATTTTGCGCTCGTTGTAGCATTTCCTCCACCGTCAAATTTCATATCTACTCCTCCATTATCCTGCATATGAAGTGATCCATCTTTGTCGTTCATATGTAATCGGCTTCCTGATGGTGTCTGCAAACCTTTCATATAATTTCCTGCTCCGCCCAATCCTGCACTTGATTTTCCGTTAAACATCGCTCCAAAAACAAAAGGTCTCTCAGCATTTCCATTATCAAAACCAATTACGACCTCTTCACCTACTTCCGGAATGATGTGCATACCTTTGCCTTTTCCAGCGTAAGGAGTGATTACTCTCAGCCAAGGGGTTTTCAAACCTTTCTTTTTTTGCCACGGAAATTGCACCTTAATCATTCCTTGAGGATTGTCATTATCAGTTACAACTGCTGATTGCTCCTCACAAGTAGGAAAAGCATCTTCATCAAAAAACGGGGAAATGAAAATATCCGGAATCCCAACAAATTCATTATGATATTCGTTGCCATCGTGGAAGTGGGTAATCTCAATAATCCTGTAAGTTTCCATCGCTTTAGCGTTAATATCAGAAATCTCTGCTCTACCTCCAATTTTTAATTGCGGATCACGGCTTCTTCCTCTTACATGCATCAAATGCTCACGGCTTTCTTTTTGACGAAGTACCATTTCCTGAAGATCACTGTCAACATTCTGTTGCGATGTAGCATTGAAAAGCATTTCAGATTTTTTCTTGAAAACTTCTTTGGAAGCATTCACTGCAATTGCCTGAAAACCATTTTCTTTATATTGAGCCTGTACAGAATCTGAATCTTTTTCTTTCACTTCTGCAGAAATACTGTCATAAGACATATATTTAAAACCTTGAGGTTTAATCATGATTTCAAATTCAATATCGATGAGGTCTATATTTTCCCCTAATTTTACAATGGGTTGTACTTTATTTCCGAATATCAGATTTTGACCATCATAATAGAAATATTCGCCATAACGGTGTGCTAGTCTTTTGATAAACTGATAATCTGACTCTTTATACTGTACAGTATACGGAATTGTGTATTTTGTATTTAAGTTTTCCGTGATTATTGGGACTTCATTTTTGTATTCTTTTAAAGCTTCATCAATGATACCTTTCAAATCTTTTTCATTATAGCTTTGGCAGTCTTTACCATTTTCAAGCAAAATACTTGGAGCATAGCCCGTAATAAACAATTTTCCGTAACCTCCGCCTTCATCTTTTTTGTTTCTGATATTGGCAATAATTCCCATGAAAGATTGTCTGATATCTCCAAATCTGTGAAAATTAACAGTTACTTTTTTACCAAGAAGCCTTTTTGAATTCTCCATTACATAGCCCTCAAAACTGTCTAAAGAATCGTCCGGTGTTATGATTGTAAAAGTATCGTGGTCGTTGGTGTGTTGTCTCAACTCAACCACATAAGTGTTTTTAGCTAAAAATTCTTTTGCATCTATCGTAAGTGTGCAGTAGACAAGCGGACTGTCTTTCTCTGCCAAAAAATCTTTAAAAGTTTTCTTTGAAAAGTACTTTTTGAGATCATCCGGATGATTGAGCCTGCCAATAGAAGAATCATTGATTGGGTTTTCAGCGGAAGAAAATTGATTTACCACATTTTTAATAGTATCCTTATTTTCAACGATTTTATTGACTACCGGATTGTCAAGCTTATCGGAGACAATGCCAGTAATTTTGTTTTCAGCTGCTGAAATACCTTGTTGTTTTAATCCGTCTAAACCTTCGCTAAGTGGATTTTTTGGATTGTTGCTATCTTGGAATGACATACTTTGTGTTTTTTTGGTTGTTATACTTTTGATTAACATCAATTTCAAAATTATCTGATAGATATTTGAAATTATTTCACTTATTAATTACTAAATATTACTATCTCCATTTTTTTTCATGGGTAGCGCCGTTTACATCAAAAGATTTTGCGATAAGACGCATTTCAATCTGTAGCGGCTCATTGTCGTTAGAATTAAAATGTTCTAAAAAATCTATGCAATATGCTTTCTCAAAATTCAGTTCCTGAAGTTTACTCATCGCATCTCTTCTGAAAAAAACAATTTTTCCGTCTTTGGTTTTATTATGATCAAGCATCCACCCAAGAAGTTCTGGATTTCCTGTGCTTTCAAGTCGGATGAAAATCTCGCCACCCTGAGGCATTCCTTGAGGTTTTCCTGTTCCATCCACTGCTTGAGTAAATCTATATTTGCACTCTAGTACATTGTATGCATTACCATCTAATTCTAATTTTGCTAAAAAGGACATATGGTTGTGTTTTTATTGTTAGTATTTTTTATATAGTTAAAAATCCCAGTCTTTACCATATTCAAAATGGTCGAATGGGATCCATTTGTTTTGTTTTTTTGTGTACCAAACAGCGATATTCATAGAATCATTTGACTTCCAGACAGCTTCCAAAATTTCTGTTTTTTTTGATCCAATGGGAAAAAAATTACCTATCTCGGCTCTCATACCCGGAAAGACGCTGCCTTTTTCTCCTGAATTATCGAACCTTTCTATGGACTCTGGAACACCATATTTGTCTAAAGCTGTAGTGAAGTTTATATTGGAAACTTCCTTCGAACTTACTTTTTCAACACTTATTCGTTTTACCGTCTCTTGAAAACATGAGATTAAAAGAAATGCTAAAAAAAATAGACTGAAAAATAAATAGTTCTTCTTCACTTATTGATTTTCTAAAAAAATTTTTGATATTTTTCTTTCTTCCACATTAAAAGGAATCCATAATCCCTTCTTATCCTGAGTATACCAGACCTGTATCTCTTTATCATTAACTTTACTTATCCATGTGGCTTCCAAAATTTTTTCTTTTTTACCAATAGGTATAAATTTTGAAATTGATTTTGGAAATCCTGCTATTGTATCTCCCTCCTCTATATTATTATACTTAAAAGCCAGCTTAGGAATATCATAAATTTCTATTGCCTTCCTAAAATCATATTTCATAACATTTTCAGGGGCAATATTTACAATATTCTCTTCCGTTGTATTCTTTTCACTGACCTTTGAGCAGGAAAATAATAGTGCAGTTATAAAAAGGAGAAATTTATATTTTTTCATTACACAGAAATACTAAATTTAGTATTCGGAATCATTTCATTTAATACTTTTTCTAAATAATCAAAATGTCTTTTTCTTAACTCCATACCCGAATGCATTATGCTTGTTTTGTCTTCAAGATATGGTTTGTTAATTATTTTACTTTTACTATACTCATCATTATGCATTCCTTTAATATTTGAATGGTTACCGATAGAATGTCCGAATTCATGAACTACATTGGTTTGCAGCAATCCTTTCGGAGCACCTTTCTTTCCTACCGGAATCACATCCATGGTATATAACTCAATTCTCCTCCCATTCCAATCTACAACCGGTCTGCTATTATTATTGAATCTATTTAATTTGCTTACAATAACATCCCAATGAGCATTAGTAGTTACCCATTTAACATCAAATAATATTGTAAATACTTTTGACACATTTTGTTTTGCGAATTCAGATGTTCCGAGCACTTTAACTTTTGCCTTACCATTCCAAGTTGAAGTAATTGCCTTTTCAAATTTTTCGTGAATATTTAATTTTTCAGGATATTGCCATTCACTAAAACCATTAGCCTTCCATTCATACTTCCATTTCTGCACAATAACAATATTTCCAGAATCCGAATTTATATTAATATCAAAATAAGGTGTACTCTTTGTAATGTGTCCCATTTAAAATAAATTTCAGTTACCAAGTAAAAAAAGCAGGCGATGATTAAAAACACCATCAACCTGCTCATTATGATAAGTTATACCCACTCATTGATGTATTTTCCTGTTCCCATCTCAATCTCTCTTGCAGAAATGGTAAAGGTTTCCGTAAGCGGAGTGTCTCCTGATGCATCAAATTTCTCTTTATGCTTTACCAGATAAGCTTCTGTAAATTTTAGTTCTTTCAACGTAGCATTATTATCTCTTTTGTAGAACACAACGCTTCCGTCTTTTCTCTCGAATGAATTGGTCATCCATTCGAACAAATCGGTTTCGCCAGTACTTTCAACGGTGATATCTATTTTCCCACCTCTTGTAATAGTAGATGGTCTTCCTGTAGCATCCGTTTCTTGGAATAAACCATAGTTTATGCTTAATACATTATAGTTTTTTCCCGCTACTTTTAATATGGATTTAAATGACATAATTGTAAAATTTTAATTGTTATTAATAGAATTTGTGTTTTTAAAAATCTTTGCACCCTTAAGTTTAGTCGAAATTAAGAGACAAGTATATAATCAAAATTGATTAATTTTAATCCCTACCTGTTTAATAAGATCAATTTAATTCCGGGTGATTAAAGAAATTTAAATCTGGATTTTGATTATACCCATTCGTTTCTATGAGAAGCGTTACCCATTTCGATTTCTTTTGCTGAAAGCACAAAAGTTTCAGTTAACGGATTATCTCCTGATGCATCAAAGTTTTCGTTGTATTTTACGATGTAAGCTTCCTTAAATTTAAGCTCCTTTAATGTAGCGTCACTGTTTCTTTTAATGAACTTTACACTTCCGTCTTTTCTTTCAAATGAATTGGTCATCCATTCAAAAAGATCGGTCTCGCCTGTTCCTTCTACTGTAATAAAGATTTTACCTCCACGGGTAACGGAAGAGGGTCTTCCTGTTTTGTCGGTTTCCTGTAGCATTGCATATTCTACAGATAATACGTTACGCTTTTTTCCTGCGTACTCTAATAAGGTTTTGAATGACATAATAAATATATTTAAGATTTAACTTTTACTATTACCAAAAATGGAATATATTCTGATTTGTGCTTTTTTCATCATTTGTTATTTTACCTCAAACCAATATGGAATATATCCTGATGTTATATAAATATTTTCTAAAATCTCACAATCATGTGGAAATATTTATAAATCAAATGTAGAGATATTTTTCAATCCCACAAACAATTTTTCATTTGGCTAAGTACCATAAGTAAAAGACTAGTAGGTTTTTACAAAACTTTTCTTTTAAAATATTTGGCGGAAAAATTAACTAATTTTCCCATAAAATAAATACAGAGAATTATATTGCATAAATAACTTATTATCATTAAATAATTTATAATTAATGAAAAATCAACTTAAAACGCATTTGTAGATAAATATCTACAAAATTTCTTTAAAATTTGATCATTTTTTTCACTTCAACTGCTGTTTTTTATGAATTGATCTCCAAATATTTTTCTAATGTTCTATTGTTTTACTCGATGTTTCTAAGAGTCTTTTTAAAATATAAAATAATAAAACAGTTTATTTTTTATTTTGCTATTGAATTATACTTTCTATATTCTTATTGAGAAATAGCATTATTATTCCAAAGTCCGAGAAAAAAAATCTCAGACTTCTTTTTCCAGCTTTTCAAGATTTAAATCTTTAGAATAGTATTGATATCACCAGCCCAATCTAGTATGAATCAACTCTTCAGAAAGATATTCGCTGCCTTCATAATATACTAAAGGTATTAGTTTCAAAGAAAGTAATTCTCTTATTAAAAAACTACTTTCTAATGAAGTCTTTTGCGTTTTCCCATATACCTGTCCATTTTCAGGACAATCTACTTCCTCATGTCTTGATCTTTTCTGAACATTTCTATTTAGCACTGTGATTTTATCCCCATCAGCCATTTTGACTATCAAGGCATTGTCTGTGAAAAAAATAAAAATTTTTCTACACTTTATCCTTAAGTTTTAAAGTATAAAATTGAGCTTTTTTCAAAAATAATTCGTATAAATATTCTATATTTTTTAATTTTATTATTAATCCATTATTTCATCTCCTTCGATATATCCAAGAATAGTGTTTGTCTTTTGATAAGTTAAAGCATCAGAAGCATAGACTACTTTATCTATTATATATTTTAGAACAATATTTGTTTTATTCCCTGTTAACACATCAGCGGCAAATACTTTTCCGTCTTCAATGTAGTACAATATTTTATCTGTTTTTGCTCCTGTAATTGCATCTGAAGCATATACAATCGTTCCTACTCTATATTTCAACGGTTTATTAGTCATAGCGCCAGTTATGCCATCTCTCGCATAGAAAACACCATCTAAAACGTAGTAAATAATCTGATTAGTTTTTTCTTTTGTCAGTGCATTGACAGCGTATAAAATGGTTGGTTTCTTACTTTTGATTACTGTTTCTGCCTTCGCTTTGAGACTATAGAAATTATGTAAGTCATTTTCCAATTTAACGTAATATGCATTTTTTTCTTCTCTTAAGACCGTAAATTCTTCATTAATAATTTGAAGATTACCATCAGATTTCGATCTTACAAATGCTAAAATATCAGTTTATACAGCAGTATAAAAACGAATTTCCAGTTGAAAAGATGTGTAAAGTTTTTCAGATAAGCAAAAGTAGTTATTACCATTGGTTAATTAAGAAACCGTGCGAACGGGAATTATACCGGCAAGAGGCAATAAAAAAGATAAAAAATATATATACTATCAGTAAAGGCAGGTATGGCAGTCCCAGAATAGCAAAAGAACTACAAATGAGTGGATTTAAAATATCAAGAAAACTGGTAGCCAAGCTGATGCGAAAAGAAAACATGCAAAGCATTATAAAAAGAAAATTCAAAAGCACTACAGATTCTTCCCATCACTATCCTGTGGTAGAAAATGTATTGAGGCAGGAATTTACCGTTTAAAATAAAAATGTTGCTTGGGTATCAGATCTCACCTATATCAGAACCAGACAGGGGTGGCTATATTTAACTACTGAAAGTAAATTTATTTTTACAATTAACAAATCAACAACAACCTATATTCTCCATCATTTTCCACTGGAGCACGATGAACACAGGGTAAAACTTTTTGTTCGGGATGATCTACAGCCAATCTCCAAAGATGACCAGTTCGTAAATTTGTAGGTTGAGCATCAGAATTTGGTTGATAATGTAAGTCAAAGAAATTTTCTTGTAAAAAAGATTCAAAATCTTCATCATTCCCATCATGCAATTCTTTAAGCTTTTGTCGAATTTCAGGAATTAATATTTTTTGAGTAACCTGATTATTGGGAATAATATCACTTGCAGCTCCATGATAAGTACATAAAAAAGTATCAGTTCCAATCGGAGAACGGTCGACATGATAGGAATATACGTCTGTTGAAATAAAATTAAACTCATCGTCCCGTTCGTAGTTTTTAAGCAAATTAAGAGAAGGAGATGCTCCGAACTTTGTTAATAATTGTATATCATTAAGAATAATATCTCTTGCAGCACTACCCTTTTCCGACAATTGTAATTCTAAAAGATTTTCAATAGAAATTTCTGTAATATTTTCTTTTAGTTGAAGTTGAGAAACAATTTCTTTAAAATCTCCTGTTAAATCTCTTTCCCAACAAAGTGCATTTACATTTCCCTGAAAATTGGTACTGACAAGTTCAGAAAATGTAGAAACAACTTCTATTTGATTATTGTCAGAAAATGTATTATTCATAATAAGGAATTGTTGAGACCATTTAAATTCTATGCAAAAATAGTAAGAAGAAGAAGAAGAATAAGAATATTCAGAATGTAAAATTTATAGCAAAAAACAATTATTCAAATAACTCCAACATCCTTAAAAATATTTTCATCAAAAATCCGTAACTTTGCCGACTACGAAAAATTTTATGGAAAGTATTCAAGTTCACGACAAAACTTTTGTTCCCTATTTAAAGGATGCCGAGATTCAGGAAATTGTAAAAGCAACTGCTTTGAAAATCTATGAAGACTATAAAGATGAAGTACCTGTTTTCATCGGTGTTTTAAACGGTGTTATCATGTTTTTTTCTGACCTTCTTAAACATTATCCTGGAGAATGCGAAATTGCTTTTATCCAAATGAGTTCTTACGCAGGAACTGAATCTACAGGAATTGTTTATCAGAAAATGGAATTAACCAAAGACGTTAAAGACCGTCACATTATTCTTGTTGAGGATATCGTAGATACAGGAAATACTGTTGAAAGTCTATTTAAATATTTTAACGAAACTCAACGTCCGAAATCTGTAAAAATCGCTTCATTCTTATTGAAACCTGATGTTTACAAGAAAGATTTTAAGCTGGATTATATCGGAAAGGAAATTCCAAACAAATTTGTTTTAGGTTACGGATTGGATTATGATGAATTAGGCAGAAACTTAGCCAATTTATACCAATTGGAAGACGGACAAATCAACCATTAAACTCTGTTGGCTATTAGCTGATAGCTTTTAGCCTAAAAAAGTAAAATAAAGAAATAAATTTAATAATAACTTAAAAATGCTAAAGGCTAAAAGCAGATAAGCTAGCGGTAAAAACCAAAAGCAAACTGCCAATCGCCAAAAGCCCTTCAACACTATGATAAATATTGTTCTGTTTGGCCCTCCAGGAAGTGGAAAAGGTACTCAAGCTCAAAACTTAATCGAGAAATTTAATTTAAAACAAATCTCAACAGGTGATCTTTTCAGATTTAATATGAAAAATGATACTGAACTTGGGAAATTGGCTAAATCTTATATCGATAAAGGAGAATTGGTTCCGGATCAGGTAACAACAGATATGCTGATTGACGAAATCAGAAAACCAAGCGATGCTGCAGGATTTATTTTCGACGGATATCCTAGAACAGCAGTTCAGACAGAAGCTTTGGAAAAAATTGTAAAAGAAGAACTAAATGATAATATCGACGTTTGTCTTTCTTTGGTTGTAGAAGATTCTCTTTTGGTTGAAAGATTACTGAAAAGAGGAGAAATCAGCGGAAGATCAGATGACAGCAATGTTGAAATCATTGAAAACAGAATAAAAGAATACTACACAAAAACAGCAGAAGTAGCCGAACTTTACAAACAACAAGGTAAATATGTAGAGATCAACGGTGTAGGAGAAATCAACGAGATTTCTGAAAAACTTTTTGCTGAAGTAGAAAAAGTAAAGTAGTTAAAAGTTATGAGTGATGAGTTATAAGTTCTTAAAATTCATTCTCATAATTCATAGCTCATAACTCATAATAAGAAGAAATGTCAAATTTTGTAGATTACGTAAAGATTCATTGTAAAAGCGGTCATGGTGGCGCAGGTTCTGCCCATCTTCGTCGTGAAAAATATATTCCTAAAGGTGGTCCTGATGGCGGAGACGGAGGTCGAGGTGGTCACGTGATCATGAGAGGAAATGCACATGAATGGACTTTACTTCCGCTTCGTTATACCCGTCACGTAAAAGCTGAGCGTGGAGAAAATGGAGCAAAAAACCAATTAACCGGTGCTTTTGGTGAAGATGTTTATATTAATGTTCCCATTGGAACGATTGCAAAGAATGAAGAGGGAGAAATTGTAGGAGAAATCTTAGAAGATGGCCAGGAAATCATCTTAATGGAAGGTGGAAAAGGTGGAAAAGGAAATGAATTTTTTAAAACATCTACCAACCAAACTCCCAGATTTGCACAACCAGGAATGGAAGGGCAGGAAGGTTATATTGTTTTTGAGCTTAAAATTTTAGCGGACGTTGGTCTTGTTGGTTTTCCAAATGCGGGTAAATCTACTTTATTAGCCTCTGTTTCTGCGGCAAAACCAAAAATTGCCAATTACGCATTTACCACATTGACTCCCAATTTAGGAATTGTAGATTACAGAAACTACAAATCTTTTGTCATGGCGGATATTCCGGGAATTATCGAAGGTGCTGCAGAAGGTAAAGGGCTTGGTCACAGATTCTTAAGACATATTGAAAGGAATTCAATTTTATTATTTTTAATTCCTGCAGATTCTGAAGGTCATTTTCAAGAGTTTAAAATTCTGGAAAACGAGTTGAAAGAATACAATCCTGAGCTATTAGATAAAGATTTTATTATTTCGATTTCTAAATCAGATCTTTTGGATGATGAATTGAGAAAAGAAATTTCAGCAGAATTTCCAGAAAACAGGCAACCTTTATTTTTCTCGGGAGTTACCGGAGAAGGATTAGTTGAGCTGAAAGATGCTATTTGGAAAAGACTTCATGGATAGAAAGATATTCTTTTTATTAATCATTTTAATCAATCAATTTTACTTTTCACAAAGTAAAGTTTTATCAAAAATAGACAACCTCGAGACAACACTTGAGGTTGAGTCTTTTATAAGATCTCAATCTAAAGATAAAAGAGATTATTTATCTCAATTTGAATTAAGAACAATTGAGCGTTTTGATGACAATAATTTATCAAGAAAAATTAAAAGATTTGCAGATAGTTTAGGCATTAATAAAAGCTTTTACAAAGGAGATTTCAATCATGACGGTAGAACCGACTTAATATTTATTGGCGATGATAAATCTTGTCAATCATCTCAAAAAAATAGTGACGGTACGAACAGTTGCAATACAAGTACTAAAGTTTTTTTTGATTTAGGAAATACCTATATTTTAAAAAATCTTCAACCCAATCATAGTGATTTTGTAATTCCTGTAATTTCAAAAATTAATGACCAAGATTATATTACTGTATTTTTTGAAGAATTTACTGAAGATTTAGAAGCTTCAACTTTTAGATATAATTCTAAAATTATTAGTAAAACATTAGACTACAAATTTGATAATTTTGTTGAATATAACCCATATCCTACATCACATTTCATCCAAAAGATAGAATATTCTACTGATATGTGTTACGGAACATGCCCAATGTTTAATATTGTCCTTAATAAAAATGGAAGGTCTACATTTATTGCTAAAGCTTTTAATTTTATTGATAATAATAACCCTAGATCTCAAGAAAAAGCTTATAAAGCTTTAAACAAAAATAGAAATGAAGGGAGTTTTAAGGCGCAATTAAATGTAGAAGATTTTGCTAAAATTGAAACTATACTTAATTATATCAATTTTTCTAATCTTAGTGATAGTTATTTTGTTAATTGGACAGATGATCAAACATCCAATCTAAAAATAACTTACAACAACGGAGAAGTCAAAACTATTGAAGACTATGGTTTATCTGGAACTTATGGCCTAAAACTTCTCTATAAAAAACTATTTGACATTCGATTCAATCAAGAATGGAAAAAGATAAAATAATCTTTGGAACGTTTATTGACAGAAACTTTTCAAATTTTAAAACAATGAAATATTTATTAAGTCTGTTTGCAATTGTTGCTTTATTTTCTTGTCAATCTCAGAAAATGCAGTCAAAATACTCAACTATCGAATATGAAGCAGGAGCATGTTTTGGTTCTTGTCCGATTTTCAAAATGACGATTAATCCTGATCGTACAGCCGTTTTGGAAGCTGAACATTTTAATTTTTCTCAAGGATTTTCTAAAGGTGAATTTGACAAGCCAAGAGAAGGAACTTTTAAAACAACCATCAAAGAAGAAGATTATAAAAAACTGACTGCTCTTCTTGACGGTTTAAATGTAAAAACTCTTAATGAAAAGTACGGAACACGAAATATTACAGATTTGCCAACTTCTTATCTGAGAATTAAATTTTCAGATGGTACCGATAAAAATGTAGAAGATTACGGAAAACGTGGAACCGAAAAACTGACTGCAGCTTATAAATTTTTTGAGGATTTAAAACACAATCAAAAGTGGGAAAAGGTTCAGTAATTTTTGTTAAAATAATTTAGACTATATTTGCAGTATATTTCGCGGCATTCTCAGCCAAATAGTAAATGATTTTACTTAAAAATTCTGTTAAAAAAACTTTAGCAGATTTGCTAAAAATGATGAAGTATACTGCTTCAACCGCATTATTTTAATACACAATAAACATTTTGTTATTTACAGACTTAAAATTGATTAAGCCCATTTTAGATGCGCTTCAAACTCAAGGTTACGAAAAACCAACACCAATTCAGGAACAGGCGATTCCATCAATATTAGAACAAAGAGACGTTCTAGGTACAGCACAAACGGGAACAGGAAAAACAGCAGCTTTTGCTATCCCAATTCTACAAAATCTTACGGAAAGAAAAGGCCCGAAAAGCAATCATATAAAAGCATTAATTCTTACTCCAACAAGAGAATTAGCGATTCAAATTGAGGAAAGTTTCAATGCATACGGAAAAAATTTACCTTTAAAACATTTGGTAATTTTTGGAGGTGTAAAACAAGGAAGTCAGGTGACAGCTTTAAGAAAAGGTGTCGATATTTTAGTGGCAACTCCGGGAAGATTGCTTGATTTTATAGCTCAGGGAATTATTTCTCTTAAAAATCTTGAAATTTTCGTTTTAGATGAAGCCGACAGAATGCTTGATATGGGTTTTGTACATGATGTAAAAAGAATTATTAAACTTTTACCTCAAAGAAGACAGACGCTTTTCTTCTCGGCAACAATGCCTACAGAAATTCAAAAATTGGCAGATTCTATTCTGAATACTCCGATTAAAGTATCTGTAACCCCAATTTCTTCAACTGCAGAAACTATTAAGCAATCGATCTATTTTGTAGACAAGGATAAAAAGCTTGATCTTCTTACTCATATTTTACAAAACAATATTTCGGAATCTGTTCTGGTTTTCTCAAGAACGAAACATGGAGCCGATAAAATTGCCAAAAAATTATTAGCCGGAAAAATCACTACAGAAGCGATTCACGGTAATAAATCTCAAAATGCAAGACAGAATGCTTTAAATAATTTTAAATCAGGAAAAACGCGTGTTTTGGTGGCAACTGACATTGCAGCAAGAGGTATTGATATTGATGAATTGAAATATGTTATCAATTTTGAGCTTTCAGATGTTGCAGAAACTTATGTCCACAGAATAGGAAGAACCGGTCGCGCCGGATCTGAAGGAAGCTCTCTTTCATTTGTTGATGGCTTAGATTTGCTTAATCTAAGAGATACAGAAAAATTAATTGGAATGAAAATTCCTGTGGTAAAAGATCATCCTTATCATACCGATGATTTAATTGTAGAAAAAAGAGACTCAAACAATAAGCCTTTTACGCCAAGACCAAAACCTGCCAATCCGTCTCAACAGAGGAAAGATGCCAGTTTTAAAAAGCCGAAAAATAAAAATAATTTTTCAAGAAATAAATAAAATTTAAGCCTTCCGATTGGAAGGCTTTTTTATTAGTATCAAAATTTCGTTTTGTATATGCTCACCGAATCATAATTCATCTGCCAAGTTTTTGCAGGATTTTCATATTCTTTGATTTTAAGAAGATCCTTTTCTTGTAAACTGTCGACAACATTTTTCTTCATTGTGTTTTTGATATAAAAAACATTTTCTGATTTTTCTTTTTTAATATTTAACCCCATGAAGTAAATCTTATTTTCATTTTTGGCAAGTCTGCTTGGAAAAAGAAGATAACTAATTTTATTTTTTTTGAGATAGTGTTTAAAATTCCTGTTATCAATATCTTTAAAAAATGTAGGATTTCCAACCAAAGCATCCGCAGGAATGAAATTTAAATCAGAATAAAAAGCAAATTTCCCCGGAAAATCATAAATATAAATACGTGATTTAGCGGGTATTAAATTTGTAAGATCTTCAGAAATTTCTTTCATTTTATCAACTTGTTTTTTCTCAACTTTAGAATCATTTCCAAATAAATTTGACATAAGACTCATATTGGTGGTAAGTTTCATGTATCCAAAAAAACAAATTAAAATAACCAAAAAAGCTGAGAAAATTGTCAAAAAAACTTTGTCACGAGTAAAAGGAAAATTAAATCTAACAGAAATATCATTTATAAAAAAGCCAAATAGTATAAACTGCGATACAAAATACCATTGCCCAATTTGAGATTGATAAAATATATTGTAAAAGAAATGCAGCAAACACCCTATTAAAAAACAAATCTTGAGAAATCTTTGCTCGGTTTTACTGTTGAAAAATAAAAAGACCAAGTATAGAAAGCATACTGTAAAACAGAATTTAAATAACATTCCAAAAGGAATTTCATCTGCAATTATCGGAAATGAACTTTTAATTTTACCACTTATTGGCACTGCACTTTCAAAAAGATAAATATTTGAAAGAAGATATGGTAAAGACAAAAATGAAAATCCTAAAAGGATCATTATTAAACTTTTAAAATCCCAATTGCGGAAATTCCAGTAAAAAAATCCAAAAGGTATTATAATAAAAATATGGTCAAGTCGCGATAAGAAAACAAGACTGCAAATGAAACCGAAAACGAGATCATTTTTAAATTCCCTCCAGACAAAAAAGAACAATAATGATAAAGTAAAAAAAGCAATATGAGCTTCTGTAAGATACAGTGCTCCAATACCAAAAAATATAAAAGTGTAAAATGCCAAACCTAAAATCTTCCCTAATTCTGAGTTTTTGAATACCGTCTTTTCTAAAAGCTTAAAGCCACTAAAAATAAAAATCACCTGAAATAACCAGAGTATATTTAATGCAAATTGTTTATCAAAAGGATTCAGAAGTTCTGCTATAACGCAAAAGACCATCCATAAAGGATGAAAACCATTGGTAAGATAAAGATCATTGAATCCCATAAAACCATGATGAACAATATTATAGGCAATCTGAGGATAAAAAAAACCATCATCAACCGGAAACTTTGCCGGATTTCCTAAAAAGAAAACAGAAGAAAGTAGAAGTAGATAATGAAAATTCTTTTTAATAAATTCCATGGTTGATTATAATTAGTTTACATTGTCTAGCGGTAAGTTTAAGTTTTCCGAAATCAGAAAACAATAGCCAATAATTGCAAAGGGTAATGCTGAAGCCAAATAAGTTATTCCAAGATGATTGTATACAATTCCGTTTAATGAAGACTCAATCAAGAAACTTCCAATTAATAAAAAATAAATTAACGCTGAATAAAAAAATACCTGCTGAATACTTTTAATAAAAAATGAAATAACAACTGTCATAATCACGAAAAACAGCATTATAAATTCACTTCCTTGTCCTTGTGTTTTAAGCGGGTTAAATTCTTTTAGATATTCAAAGCTTTTAACAGGAAAAATAACTGTTGCCAAAAGGAAACTGAAACTAATAATGAAACCAATAATGGCTTTTAATTTATCTGAATTACTTGCTTTAAAAAATGGATTTAAGAGAAACAACAGAAGCGGAATAATAACAAGACTTCTTGTAAGACAGAGAAACCCTAAAATAAGTCCCAGTAAAAAAGGTTTCGTAAAATAATTATCCGGAAATTTTTTATGCCAAAAAACAATAAATAATGATACAAATATAAATGACGAAATAAAATCGCTTTTACAGACTATTTCATAAATAAAAGATAATGAAGAAATCAATAAAAATGCAGCTAAAAGACGAATATTATTACTTTTGAACAATGCAAGAATAGTTACCATAAATACAACGAATGCAAAAACCTGAAGATAACCTACATTCCCAATCAAATAAAAACCTACGGCAGCAAGTAATTGTCCCGGAAGATAAGAAGGCATTTGACCAATAAAATTAGGCTTATCATAAAAGAAATCACCTTTCAACCAATCCCTCAAACAATATTCAATAGTTTGCCAACGATCTATATTAACTTTATATGGACTGTCTATTAAATGACACAAAACAACAGAGACTGTAATAATAATCAATAAAAAAAAATATAAAACAGATTTAGAAATCTTTATTTTTTTAATAACAAATGGTTCTGCTTTATAGATTAAAATATGAAAACCTAAAAATAGACTAACTAAAATCCAAATAGAAATTTTTTCCTGTCTTACTCCGTATTTTACAACAAATAATAAATTAACCGTGAAGTAAATAATGAACAAAGCTAACTTCATCATGCTATTTTTATTAATGAAATTGAATTGATTCATTACTGGCTATTTAATTTTATTGAAACATTTTCTTTGCATTCTCACTCGTAATCCTATCAATCTCAGAAAAATCTGTTTTATAAATATCCACAAGTTTCCCTGCAACCAACTCTAAATACGAACTTTCATTTCTTTTTCCTCTAAACGGAACGGGAGCAAGATAAGGAGAATCTGTTTCCAAAACGATTTTATTTAAAGGTATTTCATTTAAAAACTGATCGATTTTGCCGTTTTTAAAGGTTACTACTCCACCGATTCCCAAGATAAAATTTAAATCTAAAGCGTGTTTTGCCTGATCTAAATTACCTGAAAAACAATGGAAAATCCCACGTAATTTAGGATGCTTTTTTCTTTCTAAAACTTCAAAAGTTTCGTCAAAACTTTCTCGGGTATGAATTACAATCGGTAGATCTTTTTCTATTGCCCAATCAATTTGCTGCTCAAAAGCTTTCACCTGAATATCTAAAGTAGACTTGTCCCAATATAAATCAATTCCTATTTCTCCGACTGCCGGAAAATGTCTTTGGTCGAGATAATTCTTTACAACTTCAAGTTCTTTTTCCCAGGATTCCGGTTTTACATAACAAGGATGTAATCCCATCATCGAAAAAATCTGGTTTGGATATTCACTTTCCAGTTGAAGCATTTTTTCGTGAGATTCAGAATCGATTGCGGGAAGATAAAATTCATTAATCCCTTTATCTAAAGCTCTTTGAATCGCTTCTTTTCTGTCTTCATCAAATTCTTCAGCGTATAAATGCGTATGTGTATCAATCATTATTTTAAAATTTTAAAAGATCTTCGTAAGGATTTTCTAGATTCAAAAGCATTCCGAAAGCGGGCTCGGTTTTTATTACTTTCTTCTTAAGATCTATTATTTTCTGTTTAAATTCTTCTCCTTTTTCCTGCAAAATTTTGTATTCAGCAACCATGTGGAGATAAGCATTTTGATTTATTGTTGGTTTGTTTTGGGCAAAAATTTCGATTGGAAAATCTTCTAACATAAAATTTATAGTAATAGATTTTTCGCCATTAATAACCGGATAATCTACTTTTACATCTATATCTCCAGGAATAAATCGGCTAAACATTAAATCATCCAAAAAGTCTTCTTCAAACTTAAGATCAACCTCACAAATAATATCTAAATCACTCCCTTCAATATCAATTTCAATAGGAATAGTTCCTGCTAAAATCGGCGAATAGAACTCAAGCTTTTCAAAGAGTTTATGTTTTGTGAGAAGTTCATAAGCTCTTTTCTGTCTTTCATTTCCAACTTTAAGATAATCAAGTTTTGTAAAATCAATCATCTGAAAATATTTTATGTTTTACTTTCTGCCGCTGAACTTCAATTCTTTGACTTAATTTTTCTTTAAATTCAATGAATTTCGGATCTTTTTCATCATCAGTTCTATGCTCTAAAGCTTTATTAATTTTAAAATTTTCTTTAATAAAATTTTTAGTTTCATCAGAAAAATAAGCTTCACCAAATTTCTCAAAAATGTAATTGACTGCCTGAGAATTAGGATGAATTAAATCGTCTTTGTAAAATCTGTAATCTCGCAAATCATCCATTAAAATCTCATAAATAGGAAGATAATGACAGTTTTCAAACTGAAAAATCACTTCGTGAATCGAAGTAATTAACTTTGATTTGCTTAATTGATTTTCAACCATTCCGTCTTTGGTATGACGAACCGGCGAAACAGTGAAAAGAATCTGCACATCATCTTTACAAATATCAGTCAGATTAATAATGGTATCGTAAATAGAATCTGTTAATTCCTGACTCGTCAAAAGTCTTTTCTCAAAGAATTTCTGTGGAATTTTATGACAATTGGCAACCAGCTTTTTTTTAGGTTCAAATTCATAGATAAATGAAGTTCCATAAGTGATAATTACCCAATTAGAGTCTTGTAGGAAATGATTTCCTTCCTCAATTTTTGAATTAATTTTATCTAAAGTCTGATGAATAAACCTTGTGTCAAAACTTGTGTGATGATCCAGAGAAATAAATTCATCATGATAAGTAATTAATTCGTCTTCATGGTAAAATTGTGAATCGTGAAGTCTTTTAACCGAATTATTAATAGAAAATGGATTGAAAATCGTCCCAAAAGGATTATTAACCGCCTGAATCTGACCTTTTTGAAATAAATCTGACATTTCCGAAGCAAAGCAAGAACCAATTGAAAATATTTTGTCTTCAATTTCAATTTTTTGCGCTGATGGTTGTATGTCGACTTCGGTACGGAATTTCATTCAGTCAATTTGAAAATTTGAGAATATGTCAATTTGAAAATTAAAAAATCTGCTTTGTTCATTTTCAAATTGACAAATCTTCCAGTTATGATTCTCTTCTCAACAAATAGTTTGCAAGTTCAGAGAAAGGTTTTTTCCTTTCTTCAGGAACATTTATTTTAGCTAAATAGCTTTGTCCGATCTCGTTATGTGATTCAATTAAACGTAATGCTTTTTCATCCACTCTCGTTCTTCTGAAAATCTTTTCAACACCGTAAACTTTATCGATATTATCGGTCTTTTTAGAATACCAATAATCTAATTCTTTACGCTCTTCATCAGTTCCGTGTTCTCTTGCCAGAAGATAAAGTACAGTTTTTTTATTTTCATAAATATCTCCTGCGTGTTTTTTACCAAACTGAGCCTGATCACCGAAAACATCCAGATAATCATCCATAATCTGGAATGCGATGCCAATATGTTTTCCGAAATTGAAGATGGCTTTTGCATCTTTAAACTGCGCTTTTGCAATCATTGCTCCAATCTCAAACGAAGAAGCACTTAGAACCCCTGTTTTATAAGTAATCATTCTAATGTAATCATCAAAAGTTACATTCTCTTGGGTTTCAAAATTAATGTCGTATTGTTGGCCTTCACATAAAAGCAAACCTGTATGAGTGAAAATTCTGATACACGCTTTAAAAATTTCAGGCTCCAAATCTTCAAAAAACTTATAAGCTTTCAACATTAAACCGTCTCCCGAAAGAATTCCTGTATTAAGACCGTGAATGGTATGAATTGTGGGTTTGTTTCTTCTTAAAGGTGCTTCATCCATAATATCATCATGGATCAGCGTGAAATTATGGAAAAACTCGATTGCCAAAGCAGGCTTAATCGCTTCTTTTAAATCACCTCCAAATAAATCACAAGCCATTAAAACCATAATCGGACGGAGACGTTTTCCACCGTGCGAAATGATGTAATTCATCGGCTCATAAAGCTCTGTAGGTTTATCTTTAAAAGTATATTTGGTAATGGCATCAGCAACAATCTGTTGGTAGGTGTCTAAAAATTCCATAAAATCTAATAGTTTGAACAAAAATACGATTTTCTGAGGGGTTTTAAAACAAAAAACTCTATCTGTTAGGATAAAATTTCGTTATCATTAAGACGGGTTTCTGATTGCAAAAATCAAATTTCAAAATGCATAGTGAGCAATTTGAAAATGCAGGCGTGCTTTTCAAAAATGGTTACTTAGCTTTTTAAAAATGCACGCCTGCATTTTCTAAAAGCTCTCGAGGATTTGTCTAAGTCGTCGAAAGCTTTTGTTATAATCGTCGAAAGGATTTTTCTACAACCACTAAAACAATAAAATTATGAGTATTGTAACAAAAAAAAACTTTGCCCAAAAGGACAAAGTTTTAATTATAATAAAGATTTTTATTTAAGTCAAATAAGTAATGGCTAAATAAGTGATTCCTGCAACAATTGCTGAGATAGGAATCGTTAAAACCCACGCCCAAAGTAAGCTTACAGTGATTCCCCAACGTACTGCAGAGATTCTTTTAGTAAGACCAACTCCGATAATTGAACCGGTAATGGTGTGTGTTGTAGAAACCGGAATCCCAAAGTGATCGGTGATGAAAAGCGTGATTGCTCCTGCAGTTTCAGCACTTACCCCTTCCAACGGAGTTACTTTCGTAATTTTAGTACCCATTGTTTTGATAATTTTCCAACCTCCACTCATTGTTCCCAATGCAATGGCAATGAAAGAAACCAACGGAACCCACATATAGTGTTGAGAAAAATAATTAAATCGATCTGCAGCAGGAATATTCAGATATTGAGGATCCTGCAACATATTTACGTGGTAGTAAATAAGAGCTGCACCAATGATCCCCATTACTTTCTGAGCATCATTTAAACCGTGTCCTAAACTGAATAAAGCTGAAGACGCCAACTGAAGTTTTTTGAATGCTTTATCAGCTTTGTAAGGATTTGATCTTTTATAAAGGTGTACTATGATTAAAGTGATGATAATAGAGATAACCATCCCGATAACCGGTGCCAAAAATATAAACAAGAAGATTGGGATTACTTTACCGAATTTTACAACATCCTGCGTTGTAACTTTCATAATCGCTTCTTTTATAGTTGCAAACATTCCCAAATCTGGTTGGGTTGCAACAACTTCATGGTAATCCATTAGAAAAGCATGCATAAGAGCTGCTCCTAAAAATCCACCAATTAATGTGTGAGATGATGAGGAAGGAATACCAAACCACCATGTTAAAAGATTCCAGGCAATGGCAGCAATAAGACCTGAAAATATTACTTCAAGTGTAATGAAGTTTTCGTTTACGGTTTTTGCAATCGTATTACCGATTTTAAATTCTCCGATAATGTAAACAGCGATAAAAAATGCTGCAAAATTCCAAAGTGCCGCCCAAAGTACTGCCTGAAATGGCGTAAGAACTTTTGTGGAAACAATCGTTGCAATAGAGTTTGCCGCATCATGAAAACCATTGATATAATCGAAGATTAAAGCTAAAGCAATAATAACCGTAAGTAAAATAGGAAATTCCATTTCTGTTATATTGTTTTATGCGTATTTAATCATGATGTTCTCAATCGTATTGGCAACATCTTCTGCTTTATCTGTTACTACTTCAAGATAATTTAATACTGATGAAATTTTAATGATATTAATTGCATCATTTGTTTCAAACAATTCTACCATAGAATTTGAAAGAAGATCATCTGCAATGTTTTCAATAGAGTTTACTTTAATACAAGCTTCTTTTACCTGCTCCATGTTTTTGAAACCTTTAAGGTTTTTCATAGCATTCTGGATCTCAAGACAAGCTTTGTGAATCAATAATGAAAAATCTGCGTATGCTTTCATCAAAGGAGATTTGTAAAGGAAAATATACTTTGCAGAAGCATAGATGTAATCTGCGATGTCATCTAAACCTGTTGCCAAAGTGTGAATATCTTCACGATCGAAAGGTGTAATGAAGTTTTTCCCCAATTCAACGAAAATCTCGTGAGTAAGTTCATCATTTTTGTGCTCATAGTCGCTCATTAATTTCAACATAGAATCATCATTAAGATCAAAATCTTTGATTCCGTGATTAAAATCGTTAGACATAGCAACCAAGTTATCTGTAACTTTTTCGAAAAGCACAAAAAAGATTTTATCTTTCGGTTGAAAAGCGTGGAAAATATTACCAATGCCCATTTTATAGTATTTATAATTTCGTGTGCAAATTTCCTAAAAAACCATCTTACCAAAAAGCTTCCCGCGTTAATTTTTGTTCACATTGAAGTAATATTTGTTCACATGAAACAACAAAAAAGCCGACAAAAATTGCCGGCTTGAATATGTTTTAAGAATAAAATCAGTTCGCTTCTTCAGCTCTCATGTCTTTTCCTTTGAATTTCATTGAAGAAATATTTCCTAAAAGCTCATTTTTGTAAGATTTTTCAATCTCAAAGAATGAGAATTTCTCAAGGATTTCGATGTTACCGATTTCCGCTCTCTTACTTCCTTTGCTGGAAGTAGCTTTATTGATGATTTCTAAAACGTCCAGCTTTTTCAATTGGTCTTTTTTACCAAGGTTGAAGAAAAATCTAGTCATGTTTTCGTCTCTCTGTCTTGGTTTCCCACCACGATCTCCTCTGCCTCTGTCGCTTCTTCCGTCACGATCTCCTCTTGGTCCTCTATCACGATCTCGATCTCTTCCTCTGTCACGGTCTCTTCCTCTGTCACGATCTCTTCCTCCTCTGTCATCATCTCTGTTGCTCATTTTCTGCTCAGACAAATCTTGTCTGTCTTTGTAATACAAAGCAAGATCTTTTAATTGGAACTGAAGTAATTTGTGCACCAATTCTTCTTTTGTAAACGCTGAAAGATCAGGAATTAAAGAATCATTAAAATCAAAATAATCCTCGTGAACTTCTAGTAAGTTTTCAAAAACTCCTGCAACCTGAGCTTTTATAATATCTTCTCCTGTAGGAATTCTAGATTCTGTGATTTCAATTTTAGTAACGGACTTAATCTGCTTTAATTTTCTACTTTCTTCAGGTTTAATTAAAGAAATTGAGATACCGTCTTTTCCTGCTCTACCTGTTCTACCACTTCTGTGAACAAATACTTCAGGATCATCCGGTAAAGAGAAATGCACAACGTGAGTTAATGAATCTACATCCAAACCTCTCGCTGCAACATCTGTCGCTACTAAGATATCGATATTTTTCAGTCTGAATTTCTTCATTACCGTATCTCTCTGCGCTTGAGAAAGATCACCATGAAGAGCATCTGCTGCATAACCATTCTGCATCAAGAAATCGGCAACTTCCTGAGTTTCCATTCTTGTTCTACAGAAAATAATTGAATATTGATTAGGGTTTGAATCTATCAATCTCTTCAACGCCTCCTTTTTATTACGATAACCAGCTACATAATATTCATGCTTGATATTCTTTTTAACTTCGTTAATAGAACCAACAGAAATTCTGTGAGGGTTTGTCAAATAATTTTTAGAAATTCTCTCCACTTCTTTGCTCATCGTTGCCGAGAACAAGAAAGTTTGTTTCGTTTCTGGAGTTTCTCTCATAATTGTTTCCAATTCGTCTTTGAAACCCATAGAAAGCATTTCATCTGCTTCATCTAAAACCAACCAGTGAATTGCTGAAAAGTCTAATGCTTTTCTGTTAATCAAATCAATCACTCTTCCAGGAGTACCTACAATAATTTGCGGTTTTTCCTTTAAAGAACGCATTTGATCCATAATACTGCTCCCTCCATAAACCGCTGTAGATTTAATGTTCGGCATGTATTTCGTGTAATTTTTTATGTCTTTTGCAATTTGAAGACATAGTTCTCGCGTCGGACAAAGCACCAAAAATTGGATTTTGCGACTCGTATCGTCAATCATATCCAAAATCGGAAGCGAAAACGCTGCTGTTTTGCCTGTCCCTGTCTGCGCAAGTGCGATTAGATCGCGAATATCTGAAAGAATGAAAGGGATAGTCTGTTTTTGGATTTCTGTCGGGCTTTCGTAACCCAGTTCGCCAACGGCCTTAAGAATATCAGGACTTAAATTGGACTCCGTAAATAAATTCATTAAATATTATAAAATTTTTTGCAAATATATAACTTTTTTCTGAATACTCAATTATGTAATATTAACGAATTGATAATTTTATTTTAGAAAACCTTAATCATTTTTATATTTAAACAAAAAAACTACATCTTTTTTATTTTTAATTTAAAAATTTTTCAACATTAATTAATCTTATTGAATTATACATTTTCCATAGTAATAATTATGAATGATTGAAATTTTTACAAGAATCGATTTTCAATAATATTATTTACATTTGAGTAAAATATAAAATATGGCATCTCAGCTTTCAGGAAAAATATTCGATTTTCTAAAATTAATTGAGAAAAACAACAACAGAGATTGGTTTAATGAAAATAAAAATCTTTTTCTGGAAGCACAATCAGATTTTCAGGATTTTGTGGAAGAACTAATTGCTGAGATGGGAAAATTTGATGAAAGTATTTTAAAACTTGATGCTAAGAAATCTTTACTAAGAATTTATCGTGATACCAGATTTTCAAAAGACAAAACTCCATATAAAACCTATTTCGGAGCCTCTTTGGGAATGGGAAAAATGAATTCCAAATCAGGATTTTATTTACATGTAGAATCCGGAAAATCATTT
Organism: Chryseobacterium luquanense; assembly: GCF_026460945.1. Classification (GTDB taxonomy): domain Bacteria; phylum Bacteroidota; class Bacteroidia; order Flavobacteriales; family Weeksellaceae; genus Chryseobacterium; species Chryseobacterium luquanense. The sequence continues at coordinate 30,709 of NZ_JAOVZV010000022.1, read as the reverse complement.
TTGGGAAGCGGAATTTATTTACCCGACGCTCCTATTTTAAAAGAAATCAGAAAAGAAATTTCTTTATTTAAAGATGATTTTCTAAAAACTGTCGAAGACAAAGATTTCAAAAAATATTATGGTGAACTTGATCCAGAACACAAGCTTAAAAACGTTCCGCAAGGTTTTGAAAAAGAAGATCCCACGGCAGATTTTTTAAAACTGAAAAGTTTCATTGGTGTTCATCCTATCACCAATAAAGATTTAATGGATAAAAATGCAGTAAAAAATGTCTCAAAAATATTTGAAGCTGCAAAACCTTTGAATGATTTTCTTGACACTCCAATTTTAAATACTCAAAATTAGACAATAGCCAAGTTATTACTGCTAATCAATCCATTACAATTATGATTTTTTAACAGCAATTTAACATTTTTCATTACCTTTGCTGGTCGTCAAATAATCACACATGTCTTTATACCAACAATTAGCCGAAAAACTACAGTATATCAGTCCAAGTTTTTACAAACAAAGGTATTTTAAAAGTTTAAAAAACCTTACGAAAGAAAATTTTTCAGGGCGAAATGTAGAACCGGAATTGGTTTGGATTAAAGAATATTTACAAAACGACGCTGTAATTTTCGACATCGGAGCAAACGTGGGAACGTTCCTTTATCAGTTTGAAAACAAGCTGAATCACAAGAGTATTTTTGCTTTTGAGCCTAATAAGAAACTCAACATCCGACTGAAGAGACTTTTTCCATCGATGAATATTTCTTCCGTTGCACTTTCAGATGAAAATACAACAGCAAAATTTAAAGTTCCAATCATTAAAGGAAAAATGGTTGCTTCAAGAGGAACGCTCAATACTTCTTACAAAGAAAAAGGCGAAGAAAACAGCTATACAGAAACTGTAGAAGTAGTAAAACTGGATGATTGGACGAAATCTAAAAAAGTCAGCAAGATTGATTTCATCAAAATCGATGTAGAAGGAAATGAAATGAAAACCCTTTTTGGCGGAAAAGAGACGATTCAAAAATTTAAGCCGACTTTAATGGTTGAAATGGAACAGAGACATCATGAACAACCCATCTGGAACGAAATTTCCGAAGTTGAAAACTGGGGTTTTGGAGCCCATTATCTTAACCGAAAAACTTTCACCCTTGAAAAATTAACCGAAGAAATATTACTTAAAAATATCAGCGACGAAAAAAATAAAACCGAATACATCAACAACATTATTTTCCTTCCTAAAAACATCTAAAATTTAAGTATGAGCGTAGTTGCAAGGCAGGGTTTTAAGTATTCGATTATAGGATACATTGGTGTTTTCATAGGAATGATTTCTGCGATATTTATTTTTCCACATGATTTTGAATTCTACGGAAAACTCAGATATATTTTACCTACCGCAGAAATGCTTGTCCCATTTGTGGTTTTAGGAATCTCTTATTCAAATGTAAAATTTTTCGGTAAAGTAAAAGAAGACGGCAAAAATCAAAATATGCTCTCGCTTTCTTTGTTGGCAATGGTGATTAATTTTGTGATTTTTGCTATTGTATTTTTTATTCTGCCTTATATTTTTCCAAAATTTGTTAATACTCAAGCCTGGAAAATTAAAGAAATCATTCTGCCATTAGTTTTATTATTGTCATTTTGTGCTATTTTCAATAAGTACACCTCCAATTTTAAACGAATTGTTGTTTCCAATATTTTTGACAATCTTTTACCTAAAATCGCCAATCTTGGAGCTTTTTGTTTATTCTATTATGCTTTACTTTCCGAAAAAATTGCGTTTGCATTTTTCTTTGGAATGTTTGCTTTAATGCTTACTGGATATATTGTTTACACCAATCGGTTAGAAAAAATACAATTTGATTTCTCAACAGAATATTTCAAAAAAGACGATTTCTGGAAAGAATTTTTCAACTATAGTTTCTTCGGATTTTTAGGTACGTTCGGAAATTATCTTGCCATCAACAGCTTTATGATCGGCGAATATCTCGGAATGGAAGAAAACGGAATCTATGCCACACTTTACGCATTAATTTCCCTTATTTCTATTCCACAGCTGGGATTATTTAATATTTCTGCGCCAATTATCAGAAAAAATCTTGCGGATGGAGATATGCTGGAATTAGACAGGTTTCACAAAAAGACATCGCTTACATTGTATTTTTTGGGAGCAGTTTTATTTTCCTGTATCATGGTTGGATTTCCCTATTTAGCTCATTTTATGCCTAAAAAAGGAGTGCTATTGAGAGAATATGAACCCGTAATCTGGATTTGGGGATCTGCAGTTTTAGTAGATTTAGCAACCGGCTTTAACGGAAACATTATTTCGCTTTCAAAATACTATAGATTTAATATCTTGGTAATGCTTTTATTAGCCGGATTGACTATCGGATTAAACTATTATTTCATTAAAAATACAGATCTGCAATTGGTAGGAATTGCTTTGTCGACGGCAATTTCTTTAACCACTTATAATGTCATTAAAATTGCTTTCAATTATTTTATGTTTAAAGTTTCACCTTTATCAATTGAAATGATTTTTGTTTCAATTATCTGTACTTTAGCTTTAACGGTGGCGATTGTTTTACCTGCTTTTGAGAATCATTTTATCAATTTAATATACAAACCAGCCGTTGTTTTATTGTTGATTTTTATTGGAAATCATTTCACAAAAATCTTTCCTATAGAACAGTATATCAACATGAAATTTATCAAAAGTATTCTTAAATTTAAATAAGTCGAATTAGCAATTGTTCTAAATTCTCAAGAACCATTTTTTTGCTATAATCTTTCTGAAAATCAAATTGATGATCTTTTAACTCATTAAATTGTTGAATAATATTTTCTTTTTCAGGAACAATAAATTCAAGCTTTGAAGAATAGTTTTTAGGAAAAACAGCTGCTTTACCGAATTTGATCGCATCACCAATATTCCCCGTCATTTTTGTTGAACCATAGATTTCTTCCTGACTAAAAAACTCTGTTTTCTGCTGAATCGGACACCAAAGAACATCTGCTTTTTTCATCCAAATTTCAAAATCTTCCTGCGAAACTCTTTCTGTAAAGTATATTAGATTAAATTCCTCTGCAATCTTTTTAATATTCTCAAGCTCCTCACCTTTTGCTTTTCCAAGAAAAACAAAGTCAATATTCTCAACGCCTTCAGATTTTTGAATTATATCTAAAACATGGTTATAATCACGTCTTTTTTGAGAAACTCCTCCAGGAATTACAACTGTTAGTTTTTCATTTTTATTCTGAACAAATTCTTTAGAATAAAAAAGTGGTAAAAATTGATATTCTGATGATGAAAATTCTTTATCTAAGACCCAAAGCTGACTTGTGCTTCTGTAAACTTTCGAAGAATTAAACAAACCTTCTTTCCACCATAATTTCAGCCGGTAGAGAACATCTTCTTTAAAAATATTTTTAATTAATTCCGATTTTGAAACTTTAGAAAAATTAAGATTATGAACAATAACTGCAGTTTTATATCTCTGAGTAATATTTAAAAAAGTATTGAAATAACGGTGAACAGTTCCGATTATAACCAAATCATATTTCTTCGTTACTAACTGATCTAAAATCATCGAGTTATCCGACAAAAAAACATTTTCATTACTTTCATGAATTTGCTTTTTAATCTTCTCTGAAAAATAATAATCCACAGAAAATTCTTTTGAATCTTCCATTAAATCCATAAAATCTGCTGCAATTTCTGAATGAGTATCAATTTCTATGTAGGCTATTTTTTTCAAACTTTTTGAGTTATAAGTTTTGGCTAAAGCCGTTGGAATTATTCTTTTTTTGAAAACGGGTTAAAGCCCTTTCCTATTGAATTATATCTTAAACCATTTCTTTTTAAACTGATTCCAGCGTTGTTGGTTAATCACTTTTTGTTCGTCTTTAGAAATTTTCAGTTCAAGATTTTGAGATTTACATTTTTCGTAAGAACTAATGATTTGAAACAGAAACGAAGGCGATTTTATTTTCATTGCTTCTTTTGCAGAGGCAACATACGTTAGAAATCGATTCAACCCTAAAAAATAAAAATATCTTCCATAATAATCAGCAGGTTTTATCGTATAGTCCGCTCCTTTTACTTTGATTAATTTGACATGTAATTCAGATAAAACCACCTCTTTCCAGCCTAAATTCTGCAACAAAATGGCATCGATATTATCCCAACCTAAAGTTTCACGCAAACCACCCATTTGCAGAAAACATTCTTTTCTGTAGGCTTTCATCGGACCGCGAACATGATGTTTATTGGAGTTCCCTTCGTAAACCCATCCTCCGTTTTTTTCAACATATAAAAGTCCACCAACCAAACCGTAATCTGGATTTTCAATAAAAGCATTTGCAACAGTTTGCAGATAATTTGTTTCTAAAATAATATCTGAATCAAACTTACAGATGATGTCAAAGTCATTAAAATCCTGAGTCTGCAATCCGTTTTTGAAAGCTGCAACGACCTTTGAACCCGGTTGATGTGAAGATTTTTGAAGATTTATGGTTTCAAATCTAGCATCAGTTTCAGTATATTTTTTAATTACTTTCGAAGTTCCGTCAGTAGACCCGTCATTTACAACCACAACTTTAAAATCCTTAAAACTTTGTTGCTTTAAAGAATCTAAAGTAAACGGAAGATTATTTTCCTCGTTGTGAGCAGGAATTATGATTAAAAACCTCAACTTATTTCTTAATTTTTAAATTTACTTCAAAAAGAAAATCAGGACTTTTCAACTCTTCAAATTCTTTTGTTGTAAAATTTTCTTTTATATAAACTGCGCACATTGTATTGGCAACATGATATATTTTTGAATGAAATTCTGTTGGCAATCCATCTAAAATTCCTTTGAAAACTTCATATCGTACTTTTTCAGGATTGAATGCGTAATCGTGCCAAACAACAACCGAATTTTCGTGCACAAGATTTTCAAACACCTTTTCGGTATCATTTTTTACCATTTCATACGAGTGATCTCCATCAATGAAAATCAAATCATATTTTTTATTTAAATCTTGAAAATCAAAAGTTTTAGAATTCCCTTCCAAATGAAGAATATCAGGATTTTTTTTAGATATAATTCCATGCAGTTCAGCATATCTTTTATCTAAACCTAATGTATTTATTTCTTCTTTCGAGAGATTAAAAGTTGTGCAGTCATTAATGATTTTAGCAATATTCCAAACACTTTCTCCTCTCCAGGTTCCGATTTCAAAGTAACTGTTTTTGCCTTTCGCCAATGTTTTCAGCAAGACCAAATCTGTAGGCAATGATCCTCCATCTAAAAATGCCAAGTCAACGCTTTCATCAAAATCTTCATCCAAATCTGTAAAATCAATTTGCGGAAGACTTTTTAAATGAGGATATTTTTCAACAAACTCTTTTTTTCTTGATTCATTGTCATTAATTACCAAATTGAGCAAACTTGGTTCCTGCGCAATATTTTGTAAAGCCTGAAAAGTTTTCTTTATTTTACTCACCGAAATACTATTTATTGTGTGGTTTGAGCATATTTTTAGGATCAAGAATTTCATCTAAACTTTCCTGTGAGAGCAAAGCATATTCGAGAACCAAATTGTAAACACTCTTACCGGTTTCCAAGGCTTCTTTTGCAATTTTTGTAGATTGCTTGTATCCAATATAAGGATTTAATGCGGTTACGATTCCGATGCTGTGTTTTACCATATTCAGACAAACATCTTTATTGGCGGTAATTCCGATAACACATTTATCACGAAGTGTATCTAAAGCATTACAAAGAAAATGGATATTTTCCATGATTGCGTGAGAAAGAACCGGCTCCATCACATTTAACTGCAATTGTCCGGCTTCTGCTGCAAAAGTCACTGTAAGATCGTTTCCGATCACTTTAAAACAAACCTGATTTACTACTTCCGGAATCACAGGATTTACTTTTCCAGGCATAATTGATGAACCCGGCTGCATTGGGGGAAGATTTATTTCAGACAAACCAGCTCTTGGACCAGAAGACAGCAATCTTAAATCATTACAGATTTTTGATAATTTTACGGCAAGACGTTTCATTGCAGAAGAATAAATCACATAAGAACCTGTGTCTGGAGTTGCTTCAACTAAATTTGGTGCGGAAACAACAGGATAACCGGTAATTTCAGCCAAATTTTTAGCGCAAAGAATTGCATATCCAATTGGAGCATTAATTCCTGTTCCAATCGCAGTTGCGCCCATATTAACCTCAACAAAAAGATTAGCGTTATTATTTAATTTTGAAATATCTTCTTCCAAAGTTGCTGCAAAAGCTTCAAATTCCTGTCCCATCGTCATTGGAACCGCATCCTGAAGCTGAGTTCTTCCCATTTTAATCACATCCTGAAATTCCTTTCCTTTTTCACGGAAAGCTTCAACAATACTTTGGAGTTTTTTCACTAAAGTTTCGTTCATCTGCAACAATCCCATTTTGATTGCTGTTGGATAAGCGTCATTTGTTGATTGAGAAAGATTAATATGATCGTTTGGAGAACAAAATTCGTATTCACCTTTATTTTTCCCTAATTTTTCTAGAACTCGATTGGCAATCACTTCATTAGCATTCATATTAATCGAAGTTCCTGCTCCACCTTGAATCATATCTACCGGAAATTCGCTGTGAAATAATCCGCCAATCAATTCATCACAAGTTTCTGCAATTTTAAAATATAAATCTTCTTCTAAAAGTCCTAATTCATAATTGGTTTTTGCTGCCGCTTTCTTCACGAAAGCCAAACCTTTGATAAATTCTGGATATGATGATAAAAGCTGTCCTGAAATTTTAAAATTATCAATCGCTCTTTGAGTCTGAACTCCATAATAAGCGCCAATCGGAACATTTAATTCGCCGAGAAGATCGCTTTCCTGTCTGAAATTTTCCATTAAATGATATTTAATAGTTTATTGTATTTAATTAATAAAAAACGCACCGTAAAGATGCGCTTTAAAAATTTATTTTGTTGGATATTTTTGATTTAAAGCCTGAAGAATTGCCCATGTTTCGGCATCCATAATTCCGTTATAGTTTTGAGGACGGAAATGATATTGTAATGCTTCAATAGTTTTTTTTGTCGCATCATCCCACTTTCCGCTGCTGTCAAGAGCATAACCAAACTTTTGCAATGCCATCTGAATCGTATAAATAAATGCTGCATCATTATATTTTGTAGAAATATCAGTTTGTGCGGTAGTAAGCAAAGTTTGTTTTGCTGCTTCATCATACCACATTCCTATTTGATATTCATCATACAATTTTTTCCAAGGGAAAAGTGGTCCCGGATCTTGTTTTCTCGTTGGAGCAATATCTGAATGTGCCAAAACATTGGTAGCTGGAATCTGATATCTCGTCACAATATCTTTCGCCAAAGCTGCCACTTTTTTGATCTGTTCATCACTGAAAGGTTGGAAAGTTTTAGCACCTGTTGCATCTGCAGTATAGCCCATATTCACAATCTCAATTCCTATAGAAGTATCATTAAGATTTTTATCAGCACGCCAAGCGCTTATTCCCGCATGATAAGAGCGTTTATTTTCATCAACTAATTGATAAATTTCATTATCTCCCAAATTATTCACCAAATAATGTGCACTTACCGATTGTTGCGTAAGAACCTGTACAGATTTGTCATCCGGTAAAACCGTGTAATGCAAAATCAGATATTTTTGTCTGAAATTTTGGGCAATCGCAGGGAAATGTGTTTTCACAACTTTGTATCCTGCAGGTTTTGCCGACACGATAGAACCATAACTTGCGGTGTTATCATTTTTCGTAATATCTGCGATATTTGCAGTAAAAAATTCCACGCCGTGTTCTTTTGTAACTTGTGGTTTTATTTTTTCCTGAGAATCAGAATTAACAGCCGTTTTTGGCTGTGAAACAGCAGTTTTGGTACGATAAATATTTTTATTAGTATTTTTCTGGGATGTACATGAAAAAACCAATGTACTTAAGCCGATGATATATAATGTTTTACGCATCAGATTAGATTTTTAATCATTTATAAGCGTAAAAATACACAATTTTTTCTTGAATTTTATTTGGTAAATAAAGAAATCTATTCTATATTTGCACTCGCAATAACGGAACAGCGATCTTTACAAAAACGTTATTATTGGAGAGTTGCCTGAGTGGCCGAAAGGACATGTTTGCTAAACATGCGTACTGGTAACGGTACCAAGGGTTCGAATCCCTTACTCTCCGCAGTATGACTAATTCGGGGCGTAGCGTAGTCCGGTCATCGCGCCTGGTTTGGGACCAGGAGGTCGCAGGTTCGAATCCTGCCGCCCCGACTGTTTTAGTAATTTTCTCAAAATTATAAATGGGTGCGTAGCTCAGCTGGATAGAGCATCTGCCTTCTAAGCAGACGGTCTCAGGTTCGAATCCTGCCGCCCCGACTGTTTTAGTAATTTTCTCAAAATTATAAATGGGTGCGTAGCTCAGCTGGATAGAGCATCTGCCTTCTAAGCAGACGGTCTCAGGTTCGAATCCTGACGCGCTCACTTAAAACTCACAACTTTTGTTGTGAGTTTTTTTTGTTTATATTTTTTTCAAAGATCATCCAAATCCTGAACTCCATTGCCAATCATTCAACAAAATTTCATTAATTATAAAATCGTCTGGACATTCATTAAATCCATCTTTTTGTTTTAGAAAATCAACAACATCGTTTGCCATTTTTTCATCAGAAAACACACCTATTTCTCGTTCATCATCCAAAAATGTATGAATTGTATAAGTATGACTTACTTTGAAAACAGTCTTTAAATTTAGTTTTTTAACTATTTGACTATAATGAGGAATAAAATCATCTTCTGGTAAATAATCTCTACCGATTTCACCTACAACTTCCTTAAAGCCATTTTGCCAATTTATTTTATTTAAACCAACTTTTTTCAAATAGAAATCATTTGGATAATCTGAAAAACCACTAAAATGTAATAGTCTTTGTTTCTCATTTTCCGCTTTGTCAGGATCATCAAAATATCCTAAAAATTTACTAGCACGGTGAGTTTCGTCTGTATAAATATGCTCAAGAGCATAAACAAAGTAATCCATAATTTTAAACTCCTTTTTAATGCATTAAATATAAATTTCGTCAAGTTTATTTAAATATAGATTTACAAATTCTGTAAAACTGTTAGCTATGATTTTAAAATCCTTTCGAAAAAAAATCATAACATTACTATCCTTTTAAAAATATTTCAAAATCATTTTTCACGTCTAGAATTACATACTTCAGGTTTTCACTTTTAACTTGAGCAAACTTCTCTTCAAATCTCTACTTAAAAGATAACTTCAATAATATTTTCTTTATTTTTCAAAAGTTTTGATATTTCTCATTATCTAAATAATTAAAATTTTCATATTTCATAAAATTTCTAAATTAAAAACCACCGTAAATATACAGTGGTTCTCAAATTTATAATTAAAAATTTCATTTTAGTTTGTAAGAATTTCCATTCCAAAGATAGGTTTTCAAAGCGTTTTTCTTCTTCTCACGATTTTTCTCATCTTTTTCCATTTCTTCCATTTTAAAAATAAAAGTATTTGGAAGTCCACCTTTATCATTAGGAAAAATAAATTCTTCGGAGTGATAATATACATCAGCATCTCCTACATTCATTAATTGTGGAAGAGCAATTAATTTTTTATCTTTAAACAAAACATATTGATCATAACTCGCAATTCCGCACGCTTCACCAGAAACAGTAGCCTTAAGAGTTAATTCTACATTCTGCAACTTGTGATTACTTTCAATATTGAACGTTCTATAGCTCAGACTTTCACCCGAACCTGTTTCAAAAGAAACCTCATCAATTAAAGCATTTCCTTCGACAACTTTTACAGAAGCGTAATTCTGCTGAATATTAATTTCAGTATATTCCTTATCTTTTTTATTAACCGTTTTTGTTAAACCAAAAAGAAAATCGTAACCGTTTTTATTTCTGAAACCTACACAAAGATTTCCGCCCCAAATATAACCTTCAGAAGTTTTATCACCTTTCTGATAAGATATCTTATACCAATTAGCTCTTCTTTCGCCTAATTTTAAAATAGTTTCATCTTTTTTAAGAATCAAAATTTGCTGGTTGGTTTGCAGAGAATCCAAAATTTGAGCATTGACATTTGGTGATTGTCGAATTCTTGTCCAGTCGGTGAATATTTTCTGGGGTTTATTTTCTTCAAAACTGAAAACTCCGTTTGCATAAACGTAATCTTCTTCTTGCGCAGAAAAAACCTGAACAGTGAGTAGAAATAAAACGGTGAATAAGCTTTTCATAATTTTAGGTTGAGGCTAAGTTTAAAGTTAACGTTTAGCTACTTACTTTTCAAGCAATAAACTTACCCATTCTTCTCTCTGCAATTTCTTTTTCAGTTCTAAATTGTTTTCTTTACAAACTTCAAGAATATCGTCAACATCAAAGAAACACAATCCTGAAAGTAATAATTTTCCGCCTTCATTCAATACAGAAACATAAGTCGGAATGTCAGAAATCAAAATATTTCTATTGATATTCGCCAAAATAATGTCGTAATTTTCTTTCCCTAAATTTTCTGCAGTTCCCAATTCAATATCCAACTTTACTCCATTTCTTACAGCATTTTCCTTTGAATTTTCAACTGACCATTCGTCGATGTCGATTGCTTTTGTATCACCGGCTCCGATTTGTTTTGCATAAATCGCTAAAACTGAAGTTCCACAACCCATATCCAATACTTTTTTGTCATTGAAGTCAATATCCATCATTTGTTGAATCATCAAATGCGTTGTCGGATGATGTCCCGTTCCGAAAGACATTTTTGGCTGAATGATAATTTCGTGCATTCCCGGAACAGACTCATGAAATTCGGCTCTGATTAATACTTTATCATCAATATTAATAGGTTCGAAATTCTTTTCCCATTCTTCGTTCCAATTGATATTTGGCATTTCTGTGAAAGTATACTCAATTTTAACTTCTTCATTTTGGAAAAGTGGCAAAGCTTTTAATTCCTCCTCTTTAAATAAATCTTTCTGAATATATCCTAAAATACCATGAATCTCTTCCGTGAAACTATCAAAACCTATCTCAATAAGTTCTGCCATTAATATATCACTCCAAGGTTGAAGCGGAGAAATTCTGAAATCGAATTCTAAATAATTTTGCATGTGAATAATTTGTTGCAAAAATAAAACTTTAAAAACGGAATACTTTAATGATTTTAGATTTAAATGACAAATATTAAATCAGTAAAATGAAAATAAACTATGAAAATATCAACTTGATTTTAAATTTACACAACATCATAATTATTGGTTCATATTTTGAAGGAAATTTACTTAAAAAATGATTTCATTTAAACTTAAATTATTTTGACTTAAAACAGAGATGAGCCAAAACTAAATTTTAATACTAAATAAAAACTGTATTTTTGTGTCACCAAACCCAATATTCATAAGGCTTTCATGGAAAAGTTACTCAGCATTTATAATTCGATAGAAGGTCTTTCTCAGGAAGAAGCACTTTATCACGTCAATAAATTTGAAAAAATGGTTTTTCCTAAAAAAACATTAATTTTAGAGGAAGGAACCGTTGAAGACTATCTCTATTTTATTGACAGCGGAATTATCCGCTTTTTTGTAAATAAAGTACATCCTACAGAGCCTTCCAAAGAAATTACATTCTCTTTTATTGCTGAAAATATGTTTTGCAGCGCTTATGATTCGTTCATTACAAGAACACCTTGTGCTTATAATGTAAAAACCGTTCAGGAAACTGTTGTCTATAGAATTCATCATGATGATTTGCAAGAATTGTATGAAAGAAGTAAAGTTGGAAATTATCTGGGAAGAATTTCTGCAGAAAATCTTTACGTAAGAAAAACTCAGCGTGAAATCTCATTATTAATGCATAGTGCAGAAGAGCGATATTTAAATTTAGCAAAAGCTTACCCGAAATTTATTCAGGAAATTCCATTAAAACATATTGCTTCTTATATAGGAATCACTCCACAAGCGCTAAGTCGCATCAGAAAACAGATTTTATGAACATAGGTTCATTTTTTATCAAAAAAATTATCTGTTTCTTTGCCATTAATAAGGAAACACAAGTGATGAAATTTCTTTATTTCAAAATCAACGAGATAGAACATCATCACAGTGTAAAAGATTTTAGAATTATTTATAAAATCTTTAACTGAAAAAATATAATCCCGGAAGACCCTTTCTAAATTTAAATTTTAGGAAGGGTTTTTCTTTTTGCAAAAAATTAAAATGTGTATTTTTAGACAAAATTTTTAAATAATGATAAAACGTAATATTCTTATTGCTTCGGCTTTCTTCAGTTTTTCTTTAGGACTGGCGCAGCAATACGGTGGAATGTGGATTCCTACGGAACTCAATGAAAAAGAAATGAAAGATCTCGGTATGAAAATTTCTGCAAAAGACATTTTCAACACTCAAAAACCGAGTATCAAAGATGCAGTAGTACAGTTCAATGGGGGTTGTACAGCCGAAATCATCTCTCCGAAAGGATTATTACTTACCAATCATCACTGTGGTTACGGGCAAATTCAGGCGCATTCTACTGTACAAAACGATCTTTTGTCTAATGGATTTTGGGCTAAAAATATGAGTACAGAACTTCCTAATCCGGGAGTTACCGTAGATTTTATTGTCGATATTAAAGATGTTTCTGCACAGATTTTAGAAAGTACAGATAATCTTCAGGAACAGGATTTAGCCAAAAAAATTGCCAACAATATCGAGGTTTACAAAAATTCTCAGAAAATTGAAAGCTATCAGTCGATTTCTGTGAAGCCAATGTATTACGGTAATAAATATTACGCTTACGTCATCGAAACTTACAAAGATGTACGTTTGGTTGGAGCACCGCCACAAAGCATCGGAAAATTCGGTTCTGATACTGATAACTGGGTTTGGCCAAGACATACGGGAGATTTCTCAATGTTCAGAATTTACGCCGATAAAAACAACAAACCTGCAGAATATTCAAAAGACAACGTTCCTTACGTTCCGAAACATTATCTTCCGGTTTCCATTAAAGATAAAGCTGAAAATGATTTCACTTTCGTATTTGGATTTCCCGGAAGAACGACAGAATATCTTCCGGCTATTGCGGTTGAAAAAATCATGAAAGAGATTGATCCTGCAAGGATTGCTGTACGAGATGTTGCTTTGAAAACTTTAGATGAAAAAATGCGTGCAGATGATGCAACGAGAATTAAATATGCTTCAAAATTCGCATCTGTAGCCAACTACTGGAAAAAATGGATCGGTGAAGTGGAAGGTTTGAAAAAATCTAATGCTGTGCAGAAAAAAGTAATGTATGAAGGTTCTTTGATTGCAAAAAATCATGAAGTTAAAACGACTTTAGATCAATTGAATAAGTTGTACAATGACCAGGCTCCTTATGCTTTAAACAACGCTTATTACAGTGAAGTGATAAGAAATGCAGAGACTTTTGCGCTTGCTAATTTATACTCAAATTATATCACTTCTTTGGAAGCTGGAAAAATGGATGAAAAAGGCACAACGGCTTTCAAAACCAAATTAACTTCTTTCTACAAAGATTATAGTGCTGAATTGGATTCTAAAGTTACTGCCAAACTTTTAGCTTTATACGCCAACAAAACTGAAGCTCAGTTTTTACCTGCCGGTTTCGATAAATATAAAAATGAAGCTCAGAATATTGTAAGTTTCGAAGAATTATCAAAAAACTCTGTGATTACGGGAAGAAGTCAGGTAAACGGTGCCGCTCTCAACGGAGATATCGAAAAGGCATTTTCAAATCAGGATAAATTAATTAAGACAATTAAAAAAGATGCTGTTTATCAGTTATTCATGAGTATTAAAGATACTTATATGAAAACTGCTGATCCGCAGTTCACAGGTTTACAAGCTAAGATTGATGTTTTGCAGAAGAAGTTTATGGCGCAGCAAATTTCTACAGATAAAGACAGAAAATTCTTTCCGGATGCAAACTCAACACTTCGTGTAACGTACGGAAAAGTAAAAGGTTCTACGCCGAGAGACGCTGTTTCTTATGACTATCAAACTCATTTAGCAGGAGTTATTGAAAAATATGTTCCGGGAGATTACGAATTTGATGTTCCGCAAAAGCTTATTGATTTGTACAACAAAAAAGATTACGGAAATTACAAAGATAAAAGCGGCGACGTTCCTGTAGGATTTACTGCAACCAATCATACCACGGGTGGAAATTCAGGAAGCCCGGCTTTGGATGCACACGGAAATCTTGTAGGATTAAACTTCGACAGACAATGGGAAGGAACGATGAGCGACATTAATTACGACCCTCGTTTCAGCAGAAATATTATGGTTGACACGAAATATATCCTTTTCATTATCGATAAATTTGCCGATTCAAAATGGCTGATTGATGAGATGAAAATTGTGAAGTAATTTTTAAATTTCATATATTTAGAATCTATTTAAGTTTTGCTTTTGGTAAAATTTAAATAGATTCTTTTTTTAATAATTTCTAATGCTAAAAGATAAAATCATTCAGTTTTTTTCACAATTTGAGAATGAAAACATTGAAAATTCATTTCCCTTAAATTACTGTCTTCCTGTTTATCATTGCGTTTCGGATGAAAACTTACCTCATCTTAATCAAATTATTAATTATAAAAACGTAAAACAGTTTGAAGGTGATTTAGATTATCTTTCAAAATATTTTCAGTTTGTAAATTGGGATGAATTTAAAGATTTTATTAATGGTAATTTTAAACCTAAAAAGAAAATTGCTTTCTTGAGTTTTGATGATGGACTGAGTGAATTTTATAATATCATTGTTCCGATTTTGGAGCGGAAAGGTATTTATGCTATCAACTTTATCAATCCAGCATTTATCGACAATAAAGATTTGATGTTTAGATCTAAAGCAAGCTTAATTGTGAATAAAATCAAATCTCAACCCACTAAAAATTCGGAAATTAGTGAGATTATTTCCTCTGAAAATCATATTGAAGAAATTCTAAAAATTAAATATGAAAACAGTGAAAAACTTAATCAAATTGCAGAAAAACTTGACATCAGTTTTGATTCTTTTCTTCAAGAGCAAAACCCTTATTTAGATTTAAATCAACTTAAAAAACTTACCAATAAAGGTTTTGGAATTTCTGCCCACAGTTGGGATCATCCTCTTTATCATAATTTATCATTAAACCAACAGCTGGAAACTACACAAAAAACATTAGACTACTTAAAAGAAAATAATTTGTTGACCGACAGTTTTGCTTTTCCTTTTACAGATTTTGGTGTGGGAAAAGATTTTTTTGAAGAACTATTTAAAAATGAAAATCTCTCCTGTACTTTTGGAAGCGCAGGAATAAAAACTGACAGTTTTGAGAGAAATTATCAAAGAATTCCTATGGAAACCGGAGAAAACGCTGAATCAATTTTAAAAAAAGAAATTTCGTATTATAAAATGAAAAGGTTTATCAATAAAAATAAAATCGTCAGAAAATGATTCAGCTTAAAACTTTAAATAAAAAACAGCTTGCAGAATTTGTTTCATCTGGTGATTTTGAAAAGTATGATTTTCTTCCGATTACAGCTCACAGAGCAAAGTCTCACATCAACAATCCAAAAGCAAAAGATGAACAAACCTTACTTATTTTAGCTTTTGAAAATGAAGATTTAGCTGGTTATATAGGATGTTTTCCGGATGAATTTAAGATTGAAAACAATAGATTTTCTTATGCATGGCTTAGCACGCTTTTCATCAGTGAAAAATTCAGAGGAAAAAGAATTGCTCAGCAACTTTTAAATAAAGTATTTGAAGAATATAATGGAAATATTGCCATAACTGAGTTTACAAAAGAAGCGGAAAGTCTTTACAATAAAATTGGAGTTTTTAATTATATTGAACCAAAATTCGGCAAAAGATTTTATTTTAAAACAGATTTAGCAACGATAATTCCTACAAAAAAGCCTAAACTTAAAACTATACAACCTCTGTTCTCAATCGCAGATGGAGCTTTCAACGGTTTCGTTTCATTAAAAAATATCGGTGCTAAAAAACCTGATTTTAAATTTGAAATCATTGAAAAACCGGATGAAGAAAGTACAAAGTTTATCAACCAATTTGAAAGCAACAGAAATACTGAAGATTTTAAATGGATGATAGAAAATCCCTGGGTTTTGGAGGACGAAAAACCTGATGAAAGATATTTATTCTCAAGCTTTTCAAGAATTTTTAAATATTTTTGGGTGAAGATTTATGATGAAAATAATGAATTAATTTGTTGTTCACTTCTTCTTTTAAGAAACGGACATTTAAAAATTTCATATCTATTTTCAAATAATAAATTAGATAGATTTGTTGATTTTCTTGGTTGGTTTGTCACAAAAAATAAGGTAAAAATCCTGACAAGTTATCAGACTCAACTTAATGAAACGATTAAAAAGAAAAGTAATTTCCCTAAAATTTATGAGAGAGATTTGGAACGACGATATATGTTTCATCAAAATCTAATTAAAAATCTGCCTGAGAAATTCAACCCAAATTTTCAGGATGGTGACGGAGATTGCGTAATGACTTAAAATAAAAATGCCGGATATATTTTCCGGCATTTTTATTTTAATCTGAATGAATTAAGGATTTGTAGAGAAAATAGAACCGTTCGCAATCAACGCACGTCTGTTCATTTTTAAAATATCTCTTACCCATTCTGCGAAATCTTCAGGCTGAAGAACTTTCTCAGGATTTCCGTCTGTTAACCCGCCCTCAATTGACATATCTGAAGCAATTGTACTTGGCGTTAAAGTTACAACCCTGATGTTTTGCTTTCTCCATTCTGCCATCATTGATTGAGATAATGAAACTACTGCCGCTTTTGAAGCCGCGTAAGCTGACATATTCGGTCCGCCTTTTAAACCTGCAGTTGATGCAACGTTGATGATATCGCCTTCACCTCTTTCTTTCAGAAATGGATAAACAGCTTTTGCCGCATAATAAACTCCAAAAAGATTGGTTTTAATAACCTGTTCCCAAACTTCAGATGACATCTCTTCGATACTTCCAAAGTCGCCAATTCCTGCGTTGTTAATGAGAATATCTACTCCACCTAATTGCCCTACAATTGATTCTATTCCTGCTTTCACATGAATTTCATTGTCTATGCTGAAAACTGCGTACGCTGCTTTTACACCCAACTTCTGGATTTCGTCAACAGTCATTTTAAGATTTTCTTCGTTTCTTCCGGTGATTCCTACATTCACTCCTTCACTGGCAAGGATTAAAGCTACAGCCTTTCCCAGACCTCTTCCACCACCTGTAACGATGGCGTTTTTTCCGTTTAGATTCATTATTTAAATTTTATTAGTACAAATTTACGAAACCATTTTTTTAAACACGTGTTTATCAATTTGATTTAATAAAAATTAATGATCTGCAAATTCTATTTCAAAACAAAACCAACTTACGAATAAGCTGGTTTCTTGAAAGTAATATATAAAAGAAAAATTTAATTAAGGTATAAGAATTGAGTTTTGAACTTCAAATTCTTCTGTCGCAGTAAACTCATTTCCGTACATATCCTTAGCTTTTACTTCAACTTTATGTTTTCCGAGAGTTAATTTATTTCCAAAACCACCTGCCCAAATATGTTTTGACTGTTCGGGATTTGATGGTCTTCTTCCAGGGAACAAATCATTCGTAGTATCCCATTTAAAAACTGACATTGCAAAGTTGGGATCGATGGTTTCATTGTATTCCATATCTTCCCATTTTCCGCCATCAATTCTGTATTGCACTTTGTCTTTTTTGCTTCCCATAAAGAAATTAGCCAAAACTTTTGCTGAAGTTTTTGACGGATGAGGAATTACTTTTGGTACAAACAATTGGATCTGATAATCATCCGGTTTTCCTGCAGTTTTGTATTTCACTTTATATTCATTATCATTAAAACTGATAAAAGAATAACCCTTTGCAGTACCATCTCTCATTGTCGAAGTTGGCAAACCGATTTCATCTGAAGTTCCAGACCACCAATCGCCACAAGTTGTTCCTACATTATATTCGTGAAGATCTTTAGCATTAGTCCAGCCTTGCGCTTTTCCGTAGAAAATCTGCTGTTGAATATGCGTATGAGCCGATAAAAGCAATGCGTTTTTAAATGGTGATAAAGCATCAAATAATTTCTGACGGTCTGCATTTCTGAAGTTATCTTCGTTATTATGATCCAAAGGAATATGGAAAGAAACCACAATCAGTTTGTTTTTATCAACGTGTTTCAAATCATTTTCTATAAACTGAATCTGATCTTCTCTGAAACCACCCCAATATCCTTTTCCATCTCTTGGATCCGGATAAAGAATATCGTCAAGTACCATAAAATGTACGTTTCCGTAGTTGAAAGAATAGTTTGCAGGACCGAAAGTTGCTTCAAAAGTTTCATCTGAAAGCTGATCTTCTTTCGCATCATAATTCATATCATGATTTCCCATCACGTTGTACCAAGGCAAACCAATTTCTTTCATTACATCGGCATAAGGTTTTTGAAGACTTAAATCATCGCCCACCAAATCACCCAAACTGATTCCGAAAACTGCATTTTTCTTGTTTGATTTTACTTCATTTACAATCGCTCTTTTGAAATAATCAAGCTGTTTTTCTGTGTAAGGTTGTGGATCTCCAAAAACTAAGATGTCAAAATTTTTGCTTTCGTTTTGCTTGTTTAAAGCGAAATTTAATTCTTTCGGAAGTGTTCCGGTTGGTGCAGTTCCTTTATATTTAAAATCTGAAGGCGAACCTTTTGGTTTGTATTGATAATAATATTGTGGTAAATTGTTTTGATTTAAAGCTACCATGTATCCTGAAGGTTTAATCACAAAAACAGTTTGTCCTTCTGCGATTGATAAGCTGTATTTTCCATTTTTATCGGTTAAAACAACCTGAGCTCCGTTGGATACGGCAACATTTTCAATACCTTTTTCTCGGTTTTCCTTTTTCTGATTTTTATTTGAATCTTCAAAGACATATCCTGAAACTGAAGTTTGTGAAAGTGCCATTGATGATATTAGCAATGACGGAATTATATATTTTAAGTTCATGTTGATTTAGATTATTGATTAATTTAGAATTACTGGTTCCACCACATTTTTACGTTGATATTATCACCTCCCATTTGCTGAACAGCCGCCTGATAATTTGTTGAATTTAAAACTCTCGGATTCGGAGGATACATTAATCGTGAAGGAAGTACACCATTATTTAAAAGCCCTCCGTTATTTGGAAGCACCGGAAACCCTGTTCTTCTTTTTTCAAACCATTGCTGTTGATCTACAAAAAACAAAGCAACATATTTTTGTAGCATGATTCTCTCTAAAGAATTATTATATGCCACATTTGAATTGGCAAAATAGTTTGCAGGAACAGTTGCTCCCCATTGTTCAATTGTTGCCTTTACACCGTTTTCATAGAAAGTTTGTGCGTTTCCGGGAATAATTCCTTTAAAAGACAATTCAGAAAGGATAAATTGTAATTCAGCATACGGGAAAATCAAAATATTCAGCGGAGCTTTTGCTAAATTCTGATTCATATTGGATGGCTGATAATTGAAAGTTGTTCCATACGCATATCCTGTAGGAGCACCTTTGTAGCCAATATTTGCCTGCGGTGGCGCAATATTTTTAGCCTGACCAAAAAACAAAGCCATTCTGGGATCGTTATTTGCCTTTAGTGTTTCCACAAAAAACTCCGAAGCTACTCTTCCCGTCGTAAAATCCTGCGGTCTTGCAATCGGAGGAAGTATCGGTGCAACTCCCGTCACAATTACTTTTGCCGTTTCTGCATTGCTTTGGAAAACAGGATATTTTGTAGGATCATTTACAATTTCTAAGATTCTTTCATTGACGTTAACTTCTCCGTTTTTCTTTAATATCCTCGTTAATAATCTTAACGAAAGAGAATTACAGAATTTCTTCCAGTTTATAATTCCGTTTACATCACTTTCTGCTTTATAGAAAATATCCGAACCTGTAAGCGTTTTAGTTGTTACAAAAAGTGAGTTAGCTGCTTTTAATTCATCCAACAATTTCACATAAATATCTTTCTGCTTATCAAATTTTGGTTGAGTAACTCCTTCATCCAGATTTGACGCTTCAGAAAAAGGAACATCACCGTAAGTATCTGTAAGATTAGAATAAACCCATGCATTTAGCACCATAGAAATTGCCCGATAATTGGGGTCATTATCTCTTTCTGCGGCATCTCTCATGTCTTTAATTTGCTTAAGCCATTTATAGCTGTTATTCCAAAAACCGGCACCTGTATTTTCTGTAATATTGTATCTGCTCAAAGTATTTCCCTCATTCGGAAAATCGAGTGAAACCTGCATAATATCGAATGTAAAATCGTTTGCCCGCATATAATTGACAGCCGCCATATTGTATTGTATAGGAACCAAAAGTTTTGAAGCAACAGGTTCATTTATCCTGCTTTCATCAACGTTTACTTCATCCAGATTTCTGTCACAAGAAACTGAGATCATACTGATTCCTGCAATTAATACTATATTTAAAAGTAATTTTTTCATGATTAAAATTTTAAAATTTAACGTTAAGCTGAATACCTACTGTTCTCGCTGTTGGCAATTGTCCCATCTCAACACCTGGTGTAATTTGATTATCATTGAGGGTTGCAGCTTCAGGATCAAATAATGGAAACTTCGTCCACATCCAAAGGTTTCTTCCAAATAATGACAGTGTAAGATCTGTGATTTTTAGCTGTTCGGTAATATTTTTAGGGAAAGTATAAGCGATTCTTGCATCTCTTAATTTAATGAAAGAAGTATCGAAAGTATTTGTTTCTACATTGGCTCTTCTATAATAATCTGCATAGTATGCCGAAGCCAAAATACCTTTTGTATTTTGAGAGAAAGAGCCATCAGGATTTTGTACAACCCCATTTCCGATAATTAAACCTCCCGGATTATCTCTTCCAGCCAATGTATGACCTAATTTCCCCTGCTCCGACATCTTGTGATGCGATTGCGAATAAGCCATCCCTTTATACTGACCATCAAATGAGAAACTTACTGTAAAATTTTTGTATTTGAATTCATTTTGAATTCCTGCACGCCATTTTGCATACGCATTTCCTATCTTTTTCATTTGAGTCGGTTTACCAGTTAAACCATCTGTAGCATTATAAATTACCTGTCCATCCGGAGAATACATCAATCCGTATCCATACATATCTCCTAACGATCCGCCTACGAAAGCATTATAATAAACTACTCCACCTACACTTCCCATTGTGTAAGGTTCACCCTTAAATTCTTCGGGAAGAGATAAAATTTTGTTTGTGTTCATCGACCAGTTTGCATTTACGCTCCATGAAAAGTTTTTGTTTCTGACAGGAAATGTATTCAAAGTCATTTCTAAACCCCTGTTTCTTACTTCTCCAGCATTAATCATTCTGTTACTGTATCCGGTTTCCCATAAAGTCGGGATTTTTACAATCTGATCTTTTGAATTGTTCTGATAAGCAGTAATCGTGTAATTGATTCTGTTTTTAAGAATACTTATATCCATTCCTGCCTCCATATTCGTAATCATGTTTGGTCGAAGATTCGGATTTGGATAAAGTGACGGAGATTCTACTGAACCATTGAAATCACTGTTGTTATAATATTTAATCAATAAATAAGGATCTGTATCATTTCCTACTTTTGACCATGAAGCTCTCAGTTTCCAGTAATTAAATTTATCTGAAGTCAATTTAAAAATATCTGAAAGGATAAATGATGTACCTACCGATGGATAGAAATAGGATCTGTTTTCCTTTGGCAACGTACTGCTCCAGTCATTTCTGGCTGTAAGATCTAAAAACATTTTATTCTGATATCCCAAAGTTGCTAAAGCATAAGTACTATTTACCTGTTTGTCGTTTGGCTTTGCAAATTTTATAATGGTTGATATTGCATTTGGCATTGTGTAAACACCCGGTTTTAGCAAGCCTTCCGCTAAATAATCATTCATCGTATATTCCGTGTAACGGATATTTCCTCCAACCGATGCACTGAAATCGAAATCTTCGTTAAACTGTTTTTTATAAGTAAATAAGATATCATTATTAAGATCCATTAATCTTATATGTTGCTCTCTGTACATTCCCTGAAGGTAATTTGCAGAACTCCAAGGTCTTTTCTGAGTACGCAGTTCATTATTCAGTTCCATTCCTGATCTTACCATTACCTCAAGGTTTTTGGTAATCTTATAATTAAGATTTACATTTCCGGTAAGAAAGTTCTTATCAACACCATTTAACATTTCATAAGCAATGAGATAAGGATTATCAATAAATGAACTGAAAGGATGCACCTGATCAACTTGATCTTGTCCGCTTTTCCAGATCGGTCTGTACCATGACAAATCAACATTCGGATTCTGGAAAATCATGAAATATGAAATTGACTGATTGCTATATCCTGTAGCAGGTAAATTATCACTCTTGGTTTTATTATAATTTAATTTAATACCCATTTTTAGTTTTTCACTCAGTTTGTGATCAACTGAAAACGCTGCATTAAATCTGTCGAAGCCTGTATTTGGCATCATCCACTCATTTTTTAAATAAGTGAGAGAAGAGCGGAATGCTGTATTGTCATTGGAAGCTTCAACCGAAATATTATTTGAAAAAGTAGTTCCTGTTTCCCAGAAATCTTTAATATTATTCTTGTAAGGTTGCCACAATTTTCTTTCCGCACTTTGCCCTTCTATTGTCGGATCATACTGAAAATAATACTGCCCTGCGAATCTTGGGCCGAAAGCACTACTCGTTCCACCTGTATTTACACCATCTGCAGAAGCTTGATATGAATAGAAATAATTTCCTTTTGTATCTTTCTGCATCGTTCCCTGACCATATTCATACTGATAATCCGGCCATTTCAAAACCGTATCATAGCTCGAATAAGAATTTAAACTTACCTGAACTTTTCCTTTTCTGCTTTTCCCGGATTTTGTAGTGATCATAATTGCACCACCCGCTCCTCTTGAACCGTATAATGCGGATGCAGTAGAACCTTTCAGCACCGTAACAGATTCAATATCGTCAGGATTTATGGTATTAATTCCATTTCCATAATCGATTGGTAAATCTGCTTTCGCTCCTGCTCCGTATGATGAGAAACCGGTTCCGGTTGTATTATTGTTTAAAGGAACTCCATCTACAACGATTAAGGCATTATTTTGATCAGGATTCATTGAAATATCACCTCTCAATTTAATAATCGAACTTCCTAATGGCCCCGCTCCCGCTGTCTGGATTTTCAGACCGGCAACTTTTCCTTCCAATGCCTGTGACCAGTTGTTGTTCTGAGTCTTTAATAATTCGTCAGACTTAATGGTTTCTGCAACATATCCTAAAGATCTATCCTGCCTTTTGATACCAAGAGCTGTCACTACAACTTCGTCGATCGTTTTGATGGAATCTTTCTTTACCTGCTGTTGAGCCGCAATATTTACACTCACCAATCCCAAAACAGATAAAAAAAGTAATTTTTGAGTCTCTTTACGCATATACTTTTTGTTTGCGCAAAATTAGAAAGCTATGATGAGCATAACTTTAATAGGATTTTAACATATTTTAAATAATTTTTAAACACCATATTAATTTATGATTAACGAATTTGCATAAACTTTTAGCTAACAGCGAATTAAAACAATGAACATATTTTAATATAAATAGTGACTTATTTTCACATACCTTTATTGTCTTTTCTTGAGAAAATAAAACATAACATATAAATACCACAAAGTATTTTATATTTAAAATAATCTGTACTTAAAGAAAAAATCTGCCTCGGTTTGAGACAGATTTATATTTTGAATTTATTTTAGCTTAATTATTTCCCTTTCAGCTGATCCGGAATATTGGTGGTAATAAATGCAATTCCTTGAGCTTTCAATTCTTCGTAAACTTTCATATCATTTACAGTCCAGGAATTGGTAATTAATCCCAAAGCTTTTGCTTCCGAAATCCAAGTTGGATTTTTCTGAAAAACACTGAAATGATAATCCAAGCCGTCTAAATTTTCATTCTTGATTTGCTCAGGAGATAATTCTCCATTCAGATATTGAACTTTAAATTTAGGTTCAATATTTTTAATTTCCTTACAGATATTTAAGCTAAACGAGATAAATTCGCTTTGAGATTCAAGCTTCATATCTTTCACCATTTTAATGGTTTTTGCCACAATCTCATTTTCTTTTTCCTGAGATTTAATCGGTTTAATTTCGATTATTAGCTTCAAAGATTTGTCTTTCTTCCCTTGTTTCAAATAATCTTTTAAGGTTGGAAGCTTTTCACCATTTGAAAGTTTTAATTTTTCCAATTCTTTAAAATCGGTTTCTTCAATAATCATTTTACCGTGATGTTCGTCATGATTGATAACCAAAACCCCATCTTTCGTCATTCTCACGTCAAACTCAGCTCCATAGATTTTTAATTTCTGAGCATTCTCTAACGCTTTGATAGAATTTTCTGTTGTTGGAGGATTGGTTTGAAAATAACCTCTGTGTGCGATAATTTGAGTTTGTGCATTCATAAAAGCTGTCGTTAAAACTGCAAACCCTAAGATAAACTTTTTCATAATTTAATTATTCTTCTGCATTATTATTTTTTCAGTTAGAATGAAATCTGTTTTAAAACTGAAATTTAAAACAAGATAATGATATAAATAGATTTGAGCGCAAAGGTAGAAAGAGATTCCTGATTAGCTTTAAAATGAATTTAAACATTTCTTGAATTTAATCTTAATTTTAATCGCCATTTTCTCCGCAATACTTATTATTTTTGTTGAAAAGATAAAAAACCCATGTCCGAAAACATTCAGCATAAAATTGAGCAATTAAGAAAAGAACTTCATCAGCATAACGAAAACTATTATCTTTTGGATGAGTCGACTATTTCTGATATGGAATTTGATCTTCTGTTAAAAGAGCTTCAGGATTTGGAAGGAAAATATCCGGAATATCACGATGATAATTCACCTACAATTCGTGTTGGTGGTGGAGTTACAAAGATTTTCCCGACTATTCAGCATCAGTTCAGAATGTATTCTCTGGATAATTCTTACGATTTTGATGATTTGGAAGACTGGGAGAAACGTATCATCAAAACAATTGATGAACCCGTAGAATTTGTTGCTGAGTTAAAATATGATGGTGCTTCGATTTCTATCCTTTACGAAAACGGAAAGCTGACACAAGCCGTAACTCGTGGCGACGGATTTCAAGGAGATGAAATTACAGCAAATGTTCGCACAATTTCAGATATTCCGCTAAAACTGACAGGAGATTTTCCTGAAAGTTTTTTTATGAGAGGTGAAATTTATTTAACGAGAAAAAATTTCGAAAAAATTAATAAACTCCGTGAAGAAGATGGTCTTGATCCTTTTATGAATCCAAGAAATACAGCAAGCGGAAGTTTAAAAATGCAGGACAGCGGTGAAGTAAGAAAACGCAGACTTTCATCAGTTCTTTATCAGTTTGTTTCAGGTGAAGTTCCTGCAGAATCTCATTGGGAATTGCTGCATAAAGCTCAAGATTGGGGTTTCAAAATTTCCAATCAGGCAAAATTGTGTAAAACTTTAGACGAAATAAAAGAATTTATCAATTTTTGGGATGTTGAAAGACACAATTTACCTTTTGAAATTGATGGAATTGTCTTAAAAGTAAACTCTTTAAAACAACAAAGACAGCTTGGTTACACTGCAAAATCCCCACGTTGGGCAATGGCTTATAAATTTAAAGCCGAAAAAGTAGAAACCGAATTACAAAGTGTTTCTTACCAGGTTGGTAGAACGGGCGCTATTACTCCTGTTGCCAATCTGAAGCCTATTTTATTAGCTGGAACGATTGTAAAAAGAGCTTCTTTGCATAATGAAGATATTATCAAAAAACTCGATTTACATGAAAATGATTTTGTGTATGTAGAAAAAGGAGGTGAAATTATACCAAAAATTGTTGGCGTAAATACTGAGAAAAGAACTTCCGAAAGCAAAGAATTAGAATATATCAAGAACTGTCCGGAATGTGGAACTGAATTGGTAAAAGTAGAAGATCAGGCAATCCATTTTTGTCCGAATGATTTACATTGTCCACCACAAGTTGTGGGAAGAATGATTCATTACGTTTCTAGGAAGGCTTTAAATATTGATAACTTAGGAAGCGAAACGATTGAACAGCTTTATAAAGAACGGCTGATTGAAAATCCTGCAGACTTTTATGCTTTAACAAAAGAACAACTTCTGCCGCTTGAAAGAATGGCTGAAAAATCTGCTCAAAATATCATAGACGGAATTGAAAAATCAAAAGAAATTGCTTTTGAGAAAGTTTTATTCGGAATCGGAATTAAACACGTCGGAGAAACCGTTGCTAAAAAATTAGTGAAAAATTTCAACACGATTGACGATTTGAAAAATGCAACTGCAGAAGAATTGTGTCAGGTTGAAGATATTGGGATGAAAATCGCAGTAAGTATTGTAGATTTCTTCAATAATTCTGAAAATATCTTAATGCTTGAACGATTAAAATCTTACGGAGTTCAGCTAGAGAAAGGCGAAAATACGAATGAAGTTTTATCTAATGTTTTAGAAGGAAAAACATTTTTGTTTACAGGAAAATTATCTCTTTTTACAAGAGAATCTGCCGAAGAAATGGTTGAAAAGCACAACGGTAAAAATATTTCTGCCGTTTCAAAGAATCTGAATTATCTTATTGTTGGCGAAAAAGCAGGAAGTAAACTGAAAAAAGCTCAGGATATCGGTACGATTACGATCTTGGATGAACAACAGTTTTTGGATTTGATAGGATAGAAAGGCTAAGATTAAGATTAAGGTTAATGTCTATGATCTGCAAAAATTTGTAAGTATAACGAAAAATTTAGCCCTGATCGCAACGACATCCTTTTGTGGAACGAAGTGTAGCAAAAGATACAGTGAAGAGCAGGTTCCCGGCTCCTAAAAATAAACTCTCAGAATCAATCTGAGAGTTTTATGATTATTGATTCTTTTTCAGCCATTCCAAACGACGCTGATCCGGAAGATGCTTTACCGAAAAATTTTCAAAGGTTGCTTTAAAACCATTTCCATCCGGACTTGCCGCCATGAAACCCACTTTAACGGGAATATTGTCTTGCAGATAAGCATTTCTCATCATCACATATTCTTTATCATCAAATGAATAAAAAATCTCAACTGCATCCAATCTACGAACTGCTTTTATCCAGACAAAAGGTGGCGTCTTATCTAAAACAATTACACTCCAATCGCTGGTTTTATGGGTTACAACGGTACTTAAATTAAATTTTCCATCTACAAACTCCACTCCTGCTTTAATATAATTTTGCTCATCAATTCTCAGCATCAATCCCATTTGGTCAAAACGGGCTTTGTAATCACCTGTAATTTTCACTTTCGTTTCAAATTCTCCTCCATAGGTGGAATAATAAAATGGGGCATCATCAACCGTAAAATCATAATGTGAAATTCGCCAGTAATCGCTTTGAGGAGTCACGGTCATTATAAGTTTTTTATCTTTGATTTCCCATTGAGAAGGCTCATTGAACCATGTCATTTTTTCTAAAGATTGAGCTTTCAGTTCTTCGAAAAAAGATAAAACTATAAAAGACGCAGATATTATTTTTTTCATTTCTTATATTTAAATATTACATTTGATCTCACTGATTATTATTTTTAATATCCTAAATCAGAATACCAATGTGAATTTAAAAGATTCTAAATTTCCCGAATGACTTTACATGGATTTCCGAAAGCCAGAACATTTGCAGGAATATCTTTCGTAACCAAACTTCCTGCGCCAATTACAGTATTATCACCAATGGTAACGCCGGGAAGAATGGTACAACCACCGCCAATCCAAACATTGTTTCCAACTATGATGGGTTTTGCGTCTTCCAGACCCTTGTTTCTTTTTTCTACATCTAAAGGATGTCCTGCTGTATAAAATCCACAGTTGGGAGCGATGAATACATTATCACCAAAAGTCACTTTTGCACAGTCAAGTATAATGACATTGTGATTGGTATAAAAATTTTCACCAATCTCTATATTGTAACCGTAATCACAGTAAAATGGTTGTTCGATAAGAAATTTATCTGTTGTTTTCCCGAAAAGATTTTTAATTATGCTTTTTCTTTCTTCAATTTTAGATGGTAATAGATGGTTGTATTCGAAACACAAATCTTTACATAGTTTCCTTTCCTCAATTAAAGTGGCATCACCTGCATCATATAATTCACCAGAAAGCATTTTTTGTTTTTCGTTCAGATTATTCATTGTATTTTTACATTAATAACAAAACAAAAATAAAGGCTTTGAATTTTATTATCAATACTGATTAATAACCATTTTTTATTAAATATGATTAAAGAAGTTCCGAATAAAGAAGGATTTAGAAAGAATATGTTTCTGAAAAAAAAATTGACAATGATATTTTAAAAATGAAAGCTATCCAAACTAACCTTCAAAACCATCTTTTGCAACAAAATTTCTCCAAAAACGAAGAAATTCAAAAACTGCAGCTAGAACAATGGCAAAAAGCAGGAAAGGACTTTGCAAAACTCGAAAACGGAATTGCTATTTTAAGCGACCTCAAAAACAATAGAAGTTATATTTACTCGGGAAAGTTGGCGGATGAATTACAGATTTTTCAGAAAAAAGATGCTCAAGAAATTGAAAGCATTTGGGAAGATGAACTTTTTAACAAACTCAATCCCGAAGATATTTTACAGAAACATGTATTAGAACTTCAGTTTTTTCAGATGATGAAAACAATTCCCTTTGAAAAACGCAGTGACTTTTGCGTAATGAGCAGATTAAGAATTTTGAATAGTTCGCAATCTTTGATTCATAAAATGTTTTATTTTTCAAATTCTAATCAGAACAATGTGGAACTGGCACTTTGCCTCTATCATTTCAATTTCTTTCAGGATCAATCATACTTCGGGATGATTGTCAATACTTCAAACGGAGCTATTATTCATCAAACAGAGTCTGAAAATTCCACTTTTCTATCACTTCGTGAAAAAGAAATTTTAAAAATGATTCAGCAAGGAAAAAAAAGTAAAGAAATTGCAGAAATTTTGTTCATTAGTATTAATACAGTAAATCGTCACAGACAGAATATTCTTGAAAAAATGCGCGTTTCTAATACAACTGAGGCTTGTACAATGGCATCAAACTTAAAATGGATTTAAAATTATAATTTAGCGTAACTTTATTTCATTAAACTATTAAATGGATTTTCTTAAAGACCACTCTATTCAAAACGAACTCTTACTGATTTTCTTTTCAGTATTACTTGGTCTATGTATCGGCGCAGAACGAGAATACAGGAATAAATCTGCAGGATTAAGAACTTTTATTCTTGTATGTTTCGGATCATGTCTATTTACCATTCTTTCCATAAAAATAGGCGTTAAGGACCCAGATCGATTAGCTGCAAATATTATTACCGGAATAGGTTTTCTTGGCGCAGGAGTAATTTTCAAAGGAGACAACAAAATCGACGGAATTACGACAGCAACAACAATTTGGGCTACAGCATCAATAGGAATGGCATTAGGTTCAGGATATGTTTATCTATCACTTTTAGGAACTGTTTTAATCTTGTTGATTTTAAGTTCACTCACATACTTTCAGAATTTCATCGATAGCAATCACAAAATACGAGAATATAAAATTGTTGTTTCAAATAAAGAAGGTCTTCAATATTGTGAAAACCTATTTAAAGAAAACAACCTTAAATTTATTATCATTAGGCAACAGTTTTCCTCAGAAAATTTAGTTACAACATGGCGGCTTACAGGAAAAAATAGATGTCATGATATATTGATAAAAGTTATGATGAGTGATCAAAAGATAAATTCTTTTGCATTTTAAGTCAATTTCTATTTTGTATAAACTTTTTTTAGATTATATAACATTTATTTTTTTGATTTATTTTTACAGTAGTAAAAGTATAGAGACTTTTATAAAGTGTATCTATTTGTCTTTTATTAAAATAAGAATTCATTAAAAAAGTTTTATCAAAAATCTTTTGAATTTGTTGATTACAATTGCAAGAAGTATATAACTGTTCTTATTTACGCTAAGTATATCTGGTGGAAAATAAACATTGATAAGGACAAATAAAATATTGAATTAACTCTAAACAATAAGTTTCTACCACCCCATCCATCAACTCTTGTATTTTATTTCGAAGTTTCCATTATTATCTGGGTGATTAAGAGAAAAAGATTTTTCTTAATATAAAGATTGTATTATGAATGAATGAATAATTTTGAGTCTAGAATCTTGGCGTAGTACTTAGGCTTTCGAATATTCTTACTGCTTGTTGCCTATTTGAGAGGTATCCGTTTAGGATACAAATAAGAAGTCTGGAATATTCTTATTGCTTATTGGAAAGATATCCCTTATAGGATACCATACTCAAATTCTATTTTCAAAGATATTCATTTGAGCTAACCTTCAGATTTTGATTTAAGAAGAGAGTCATACTGAATCTTAAATGGAAGGATTTTTTAGGATTTATTCTTTTCTGTATAATGAATGATATTCTTGAATATAGTGCATAAAAAAACTCCTCAAGTCATAAGACTGAGGAGTTTGAAAAAAAACTGGCGGCGACCTACTCTCCC
>NZ_JAOVZV010000021.1 GCF_026460945.1 Chryseobacterium luquanense | reverse complement strand
GTACATTTCAGATTCCAGAAGTTCAGGAGGAGTATAGCCAACCATACATTCTTCTGCAAGAAACTGACTCCACATATCGCAAAAGTTTCCACTATCAAAAGCATTAGAATAAAACGCTAAGAGTTTGTTGTAACATTCTTCATTTCCATCCTGTTGGAATGTATACATCTGATGCTCCATAAAGTAAATACATTGCGTATCGTCTTGTGTAGAAGAAACCGGAGGTGTATAAGTACCCTGCGAATCTTCATTTGGCACCCAAACTACAGGTGGAAGACCCGTCTGCTCAGCAATATGAATTATCTCTTCATCTAATGCGGCAGATAATTCGTAATATTCCCCTGAGAGATCAATCTTAAATCTGTGAGATGGTATATTACTTACCTTAGTTGCAAGTCTTTGCCCCCCCATGTAATAATGTTTACTCATGGTCTTATCACTAAGTACCAAGAATCCATTCGGATAATACGTAAATGCCCCCATTTGAGTTGTTTTATTGGGATCATTACCATTTACATATAGACTCTTTGAGACTGCATCATTTTTCAGGATTCTATCCCCCGACGCATCGTAAACATAATAATTCAGATTTTCATGCTCTGTTATTACCGCTTTAAGACGGTTTTCATGATCCCACAGCATTTCTCTGAAACTCAATATACTATTACCGTCATCTTCCTTAACTACCGTTAAATTTCCGTTATTATCATAACCCATCGACTCCTGTGAATTAATTATCTGGTTTACCGGAGGTTGTCCGCAATCGAGTGGAGCAGTAAAATTATCATATTTCATATAATTTATATCCGACACTGCATTCGGATGATCAGGATGCTCATATTTATACCCGCCTATATCTCCTTCATTTACAGGGTACTGACAGTTAAGGTTATTATCATACGTTTTAAGTTGAGAATTTTTATATCCTATATTTCCTATCGAATTATATCCCATAGCAAGATTATTAAACTTGGTATATTCTTTACCTTTTGCCGTAATCTGCGCTGAACTCAGCCTTCCGAAAGGGTCATAACTGTATTGTTTACTGGTAGCAATCCCTAAATCCATAGAGGGAAAGTTTCCATTCATTGGTGTTGTACTCGATACATTTACCAAATTTTCGTTACCGTCAAAAATATACTGGTTTTTACGGATATTGATATTTCCATTGGTGTACTGCAATGCCAACTCATTAACTTTACCCCACGGATCATAATCATACGTTGTTTTAGTTCCATTTTCGGATAAATAGGAAGTCAGTTGATCCCTATGGTTATATTCCATCGAATGCGCAATAGAGACATGGAATGGTTTTCCGGGAGGTGTACTGGTAATATCCGTCAAAAGACCCGACATTCCATAGGTATACGTAACTTTTTCCGTGTCGGGATATACAATTGTATTAATTCTTCCAAATATATCATATGTGTAATAAGTCTTAAACATTTTCGGAACATTGTTCGGAGCAACTACAATTCGCATAGTTTCTTTTATGTTTCCAGCTACATCATATTTGTAATTCTCGGTTCCACTTCTGTCTGTCTGTTTTATAAGTCTTCCACGCTCGGTATCTGTACCTGTCTGCTGCCCATATTCAAATTTAACATCGTGATCAGGATAATGAATCTTGGTTAATTGATCAAAATTATATATATAATCTACCTGTTGCCCAATGGGTCTTTGATTAGCGTTAGTAGATTTTATCAGTTTACCACTCAAATCATAGAAAAAACTTGACTCTCCTGAATCCGGAGAAATTTTCAAATTATTTCTGCCCAATTTATCATAGCCATATACAGTAGGATTATTTCCTGCATCTTCCATTGTAGTAAGCTCATTAAGTCGGTTATATTTATAGCTGGTCCAAATATCATTACTACTATTACCATTGGTTTGTTTTGTTGAAACCGTTCTGCCAAACTCATCAGTATAGCTAATACTGGTATTTCCCAGAGGGCTTACTACTCTTGTAGCAAACTGCCTATTTCCGTATCGATCATTATCAAATTCATAAAACATTTGAGTAGTTAGGTTCTCGATGCCATTATTTGTAGTAACATTATGTTGCGTACTACTTAAAGGGCGGTCTAATTCATCATAAGTTGTTGTAGAATATATCTGAGCCGATTGATCTTCAGCAGTAGTATAATCGTCGAAAAGTTGTAGAGAAACCATAATATCAGTTCCTGTAGTAACTTTATCTCTAAGAATGGTTTTTATTGGTCGCCCTAACTTATCTTTAATCTGATAAACGTTATTGGCAAAATAGTAATTATTGCCCTCCTTTTTAAATAATTTTTTAATCATCATCCCCTGCCCCCAAGCATCAGTAAACAAACTGGTAAAATAATTGGGTCTGGGATCTCTATCATTTTTAAAAGGCTTTCTTTCTGTAATAGCAACCGGAATATTGTTGAAAGGAAAATAATGTAACATTACGGTAAAATCTGTATCAGATGGTGCAAGATATTCTGTAAGTCTTCCGAAATTATCATACACATAAGTAGAGTTTTCTCCATGAATACCTGTTATTCTTACAGGAACACTAAAGAGATAGTTATTGTCATACTGAGTGGAACTTGTAAATCCGTATGCATCATTGGTTGATAATAAATAGGTATGATATTCCGGATCATATTCATAGCTGTAAAACATTCTTTGACCATTATTTGATAATGGATATGTGATCTTGGTCATGTTTCCGTAAGAATCATATTCCATATCGTAATCTGCAGTATAAGTATTTTCTATAGCATTCTTTCTTATTTTGGTAATATTTTGGTCAGCATCCAAAACTGTGGTTGTTTTCCTCATCACTTCATTATTGTAACCATCTATGACCAATTGTTCTGATGGTGTGCCAATAATATTTTTTGGTCCAGGGGTGTGATAGGTAAATTTCTTAATTACGTCATCTGTCGTTACAGAAGGCGTAATTCCTCTATCAGTTGCAGATGTGATATTGCCATATTTATCATAAGAATCTACAGTGCTGAACGTTGTTTTAGAATGACTGCTTGAGCCGGAATATTCTGTAAATGTTGATTCTGTTTTATAAAGCAACGGAATAATTCTTCCTATATCCTTAAACTGTGGCTCTGGATGGCTTTCGGTGGGCGTGTATTCTGTAGAAACCTGATCAAAATAATTATATGTGTATTTGGTTTCGCTGCGCTTTCTGTTTTGGTTGTCCAGCATATATGATGAACGTACAATTCCTTTCTTATAAAAATATTGTCTTACGTTTGTATCATTAAAATTAACGTAAAAGCTATTTTCATTTCCTGTGTAATCAGTTTCATACTGAGTAACAAAAGTTTGATGAAATGTTTGGTCATTATAAACTTTCGTCTTGACAATTCCAAAACCTAAAAACTGTCTTTCTCTTCGATCTTGGATTCCTTTTTCATACTCAAAATCGAATCTCTGCTGAGGCTTTATTTTTTGAGGATCATGAACCTGCCCTAAGTACGGAAGCGTTGTATCGATTGGTTTAAAATTCCAAACAGATACTCTTGACATTACAGTTTTAGAGAAGGGCATTTGGTAGGTACCGCCTACAAGTGTTCCAAGATCATTTTCTTGATTTACATTGTCATACTCCATCATTATAATCCCCTGTAAAGGATTTTCAATGGTAAGCAAAAGGTTTGCTCTAGAAAAATTATTATGGTAGTAAGTTAATTGATTATCATTATCAGAGATAAGTAAATCCGGATATCCGTCACCGTCAAAATCTCTCAGGTCAACCTCTTGTTTACTAACAGAGTTATCAGTACCTCCACCTACGGAAATACATACTTTTACACCAAAGCATCCACATAAGGTACCGTATAAATTAAAACCGGACGCATTCTGCTTATTATCAAGACTAAAGTTTTTGTTGAAATTGGCAGGGGGCATAAAAGATGTTCCGTTATTAATCCACATCTCATAAGTATCCCCATTCTTAACTATCTTATCTGCCATACCATCTCCGTTGACATCGATCAATCCCGTTTTTGCAGTAAAACTAGACTTAGAAAGACCAATACCTACCGCCCAGCTTCCGTTGGCAAAACTGAATCCTCCACCTCCTGAAAGTGCAAAAGAGTCCCCCTTAGATACTTCTGAAACATCCCAATTGTAATTGTCAACAACAAATCCGTCTCCTGTATTGATATAAGAATTTCCATCCGATATATAATCTGTCAATCCATCGCCATTGATATCGGCCCAAACCCCTGTTCCTTGAGCCCAAGCTTTTCCTATATTTAAACCAAAGCCAATTCCGAGGGCAAATGAAGATGAACTTGTATGCGAATCTTTTTCTGCGCCTATTGCAAAGAATTTACTATCCG
Organism: Chryseobacterium luquanense; assembly: GCF_026460945.1. Lineage (GTDB taxonomy): Bacteria > Bacteroidota > Bacteroidia > Flavobacteriales > Weeksellaceae > Chryseobacterium > Chryseobacterium luquanense. The sequence continues at coordinate 168,006 of NZ_JAOVZV010000021.1, read as the reverse complement.
TATTACTGAATTTTGCTACTGAAGCAGATGCAGAAATACCAGCTCCCAAGATAAAACCTCTGCTCTTCACCTCTTTTTCAGCAATAGAAGAAACGCCACCTAATTGACCTAATATGTTGGTTTTCTGATATTTTTTTCCTGAAATAACATCAGGATAACCATCCCCATTAAAATCCTGAAAATAATCTGAAGTTCTGTCTGTCGAAATCCCACCATGAGCACTAATTCCCAGCCAAGGTATGATTTGTCCGGAGACATATGCGTGGAATGAGTCGAATGTCGATCGAAGAATTATACCTCTAGGATTAGGGACCGCAAATAGAGGAGTAGTAATAACCGTTGAACTGGTTGACGAAACTCCCAAAAGATAAGGCTGCATTTCTTCTTCTCCAAGTTCCGCTGGTTCCATTGGTGATATGTAAGCATACTTCTCTGCATCCAATTCCAAAGGTGTAAAATAACGATTGTTGTTCTGCTGCATAATATAGTTTGTCATGCAGGTATAATAATCTGGAGCTGATGGATTACATGGCGAACTTCCACCCGGAAGTGGAACATTGGCAAAAGGATTATTTGCAAACTCACTTTCACGAATTGGTTCGGTAGGATATTTGGATCCGTTGTAGCTAAAACCTCCCCAACCTTGATACACCAAACCTGTATTCATATTATAATGAGTATTAGCTGAACGAGATCCAAAATAATCGGCTTTATGGTCAGTATTAGCAAAATATGGATCTGATAAATATTCGGAATGAAAAATATACGGATTTACCGAAGATAATTTTTTTGCAACCACATAATCTGCAGAACTTATTTCAAAATAAAACGGAAATGAAAAAACTTCTCCTATTCTAAGCGGTATTTTCTTTAAAAGTGCGCAGAGACTTATTTTAGGAATAGCCATCACATTATTTACTACATCTACTGTATTTTTTTCAGTATATACATTTCCATCATTATCTTTTATTTTTAAAGAAAAAGTAACTTTTGTAGAATGTAGGGAAGGAAGGTTAATCGTGTAATTAGTACTTGTGCTCTGATTTCCGTTAAAATCAGGAAATAGATATGAAGTATCTGTATCACATCTCACACATCCATCCTTACAATAATGTCGATCTAAATATTTTCTGAAGTCTTTTGGCAAAGTATTAATCAGTCTTTCTGAATAAGGATTATACTGTACCAAAGCATAGACAGCAGTAGTATCTGTAGGATTCATTACCGTTATAGTCGGTCGCCACTTAATTTTTCCCCAAGAAACATTTGTGTCTGCTGAAACATCGAAATAAAATAGTGTTACGGTGTTTCCGTTGGAATTAACCAACAAATCCGTAATATCAATATTGGGAATCTGATTACTGGCTGGTGTAACATTTTGTTGATCATCATTTTGAGTCAACTTATGATGATAGATTAATGTTCCAGATGAAGGAGATATTACTGAAGTTGTATCAGAAACATTTCGCACGCTTTTATAGATCTTAAAATCAACATCATCCGTAAAAATTTCATTGCTTAAATTATCCCAGGAAATCCTAACCTTACTTTGGTCTGCAACCATGTTCGGTTTTTGACTGGACGCCAAATAATGACTTTTCGAATTAAATTTAAAATAATTATTGTTGTTTGCGTCTTGTATTCCCATATCTGAAACTCCAAATACAGATGTGTATCTAATATCTGAAGTAACATTGATCCTATCTCCTATCTCATTATTTTTAGAAGAAGCTATAAAAAATATTCTCTGACCTTTTTCTACAACAACACTTGCACTTAGTGACTGAGTCTGCTGTGTAGTTAATGTAGCTATTGGTGAAATAATTGTTGAGTTGACAGGATTAAACCCTGTGATATCTTCATATACTTTCCTCATGTCTCCTTTTTCAATCCAAAAATCTACACCATCCTGAGAGTTTTGTGTTAGATAAAAATCACTACTTATCTGAATACTACCTGATACGGGAGCCTCCCACATTCTAACAATATTAGCAAGAGACTTTGCAAAAGTTGTTGAAATAATTGTATCCTGTTGAGCACCGCTTCCAGCTAGAATAGCATTTGGCGTTTCTTCCGTTACATTAAATGTACTTGAAACAGTCTGAGACTGAAACGAAGGTATACCATTTCTAATTTTGCTAAAATAAACATCTCCATAATTGATCATATCTACAAGACCATCTCCGTTGACATCTGAAAAGTAGGTTGGTGAATTGCTATTTCCAAAAGAATAATTAGCTCCTACTACTCCACTGGCAAAAGAATATTCCAAACCTACAGTAGTATTGTAGCTATTATGTTTATGAATGGGTGTACCATTAGGAATACCTAAAGAAGAGTATATACTGCTAAAAGCCGTTTTATTATTTTTTCTAAAAAGTATATTTCCATTGGATCCATAGAATACTTTATCCAATAATCCATCTCCATCAATATTTTTTTCCGTAAGACCTATTGTCATCATAGCTTGCCGTAACTCCTACCGTACCTTTTTTATCAATACCCAAGAAAAAACAAAATCCTCCTCCTAAACTAATTGCACCTCTAAAATTCTTATTTCTGCTATAAGTACCGGAAATAAAACTTGTATGCCCTCCCGAAAAAGATCCTGCATCAGCATTATCCTTTGGAGTATTATAAACATGTGTAATTCCTTTTTCAAAAACAGTAACATTTTTTGCATATTGTAAAGTATGCTTATTAAAAACGTTTCCAGTGCCATCTTTTTGGATAATCTCTGTTAAAAGTCTTTTAGAAAAAAGTCCGATATCAGTATTTACTAACTGATATTCTCTAATTTTTATATCAGCTCGTTTGACGATGATTTTGTTTAAGATTTTAGAATCAGTCAGTTTTACTCCAAACTTATAGTTTAATGTCATATCTCCTCGTACACCTCCTCCATTCTCAAATTCGACAACCGTATTATTGCTATAAGTTATTTTTGAAAGATATTTATTCTTTCCTCCACTATCGAATGAGTCTGTATAGTTATATGTAATGGTATTTCCGAAGCGGTCTGTTACTTTTGACAAGAACCACTTAATTACATTCCCTGAAGAATTACTTGATGGATTAGTCGTTAGAATATTCAAATACTCTTTTTTAACGCCATTTCCATCTAATGCTTCCCAAGTGTAGCTGGATGGAGAATTTCCTTTTCTTGTAATAACATATCCTTCCTTAATGCCATTGCGATAGTAAAATCTTCTGTCAGATGTCCTTACTTCATTATATGGTAATTTGTTAGGCAAGTATTCATCTTTAAAAACAAGTTGTTCCCCTGCAATTAAATAGATTTCACTCTCATGATCTGAAAATGAAGGAACTCCCCATCGTGTGTCAATATCAATGGTTTCTACAGGAATATCCCATCCTGTACCTGCCCATCCAAATTTATTATCACTATTATAAATCAATGAAACATTTGGCTGAAACCCTCCAATTCCTGCAGGGATTTCAATGGGATATGATACATTTGCAGATCCTTGCTGATTAGGAGTGGGTGGAGCAATAAGGTTAATTTTTTCAGCGGGATTTGCTATTGGCGAATCATTGAATGAAGTTTGAGCATGTCCTCCTCCATCGGGGCTTTCAGGTTGTTTTACAACACCAAGCATAAAATCACCACTGCTTAATGAAGAATTTATAACAATATATTTTTTAGCAGTATTGATGCTATCTACCTTAAAAGGCACCCACTGTTTTTTTGTATAGTCGAAATTTAAGGCAGTAATATCTTTTAATCATTCATACTGAAGACGATCGTTGGGAAACTAGAGAAAACATCTCAATAAACAATAATATTTGAATAATGTTGCAGCCCCATTCATCATTGTTATTTAAGTTTAGTGATCTATAAAAGCGATTTATTCAATAATGTTGGGAAATCAATATCACTGGAATTTACAATAGTAATCTTTGCTAAATATTAAAATTTTAAAACAAAAAAAATCCCGCATCAACGGGATTTAAATTTCTTAAATTAAGAATTATTTTATTTCAACCGGAACCGAGATTTTATCCCAATCCATTGTGAATCCATTGCTGTTTACTTTATAAACCAAAGCTTCCTGTTTTGTCTGTAGAGGTTTTGTTTTAACATCAACACGCAAAGCATCTTTAGATTCTTCATATTTGTAAGCGCCCCACTGTTTTGACTCTTTATTAAAAACGGCAGTCCACGTTCCTGATTCTTTAGGTACTAAAAAAAAGCTGTATTTTCCAGCAGGCAGTTTTTTACCCTGAACAGTAATATCTTTGCTCGTTTCAAAAGTAGTTGCTTCATTGGCACCTGCACGCCATACTTTATCATAAGCTACTAAATCACCCCAGATTTTACGGTCTTTAACAGATGGACTTGCGTAAGCGATCGTGATGTTTGCATCTTTAATTTTTCCCGTTGCCATAGCCGCAGGGCTCGCAGGTTTTTTAGCTTCCTGAGCAAAAGCGTTCACTGAAACCGTCATTGTAGCCAAAACAACTGCAACAGTTTTAATCATTGTTTTCATATTATCCTTTATTGATTTTTATTCAACTACGAAGTTACATCTTTCGGCTTATAAAACAGTAATCCAATTGCCGAAAAAATAATCACCGCCGCTGCCCCGATGACGTTAAGCCAAAGGAAAGAAACGATATCGAACTGATAAACGGCTATCACCGCTATTTCTGCTAAAATTGCTGAAACAAATACATTCGCTCCATTGATTTTTTTAAAGTAAAAGGCAACCAGAAAAATCCCCAAAATCGGTCCGTAGAAAAGAGATCCCAAAACATTCACCGCTTCAATCAGGGAACCCATTTGAGTGGCAAACATGGCAACGCCGATCGAGAATATTCCCCACGCTAAAGTGTGCAAACGACTGTATTTTAATTCAGTTGCATCATCAGGAATCTCTTTTTTGAAGATTAAATGTACATCTTTCAATGAGCAGGCGGCCAGGGAATTTAGCGCTGCGGAAATTGACCCCCAACTGGCCAGAAAAATCACGGCAAACAGTAATCCGATCATTCCTACAGGCAGGGTGTTTTTTACGAAATACAGAAAGATGTAATTGGTATCGGTTTTTTCAGCGTTATAGTTTGACTTATTAATAGCTTCCTCTACCCTGCCGTGAAGTTCTTTCACTTCGGTTTGTGTATTTTTAAAATCCTGGATTGTTTTTTGAAGTTGAGGCGAATTATTTTCTTTTAACTTTAAAATTTCTTTAGATTCTGCATTAAATTTTGTCTGCAAATCCTGATGCTCTTTTTCAAATACAGCAGCCTGTTCAGGTTTTGTGTCCTTCAAAAATTGATAAGAACGTTCATTAAAATAAACCGGAGCCGGTTTCAGGGAAAAGAAAGCGAAGAGCAAAGCACCGATCAACAGAATAGCAAACTGCATCGGAATTTTAACCAATCCGTTCAGCAGCAGACCCATTTTTGCATTGGTATTGTCTTTCGCAGTAATATATCTTCCTACCTGACTCTGGTCGGTTCCGAAGTAAGAAAGTGCCAGAAAAAAACCACCGATCAGTCCGCTCCAGATATTGTATTTATCCTTCCAGTCGAATTCTGTGGTGATGACGTTGAGTTTTCCGGATTTCCCTGCAAGATAAAGTGCATCCTTAAAACCAATTCCATTCGGCATATTTTGAATCAGAAGATAACCTGCAAATGCCATAGTTCCGAGAATAATCAAAAACTGTAATTTTTGCGTATGAGCGATCGCTTTGGCACCACCGACGTAGGTATAGATCAGAAGAATTCCACCTGTCAAAACATTCGTCAAATAAATATTCCAGTTTAAAACGCTTGACAGAATGATGCTCGGAGCGTAAATACTGATTCCTGTAGATAAACCTCTGGAAAATAGAAAAAGCATTGAAGTGAGCACCCTTGTTTTTTTATCAAAACGGTTTTCCAGATATTCGTAGGCCGTGTAAACATTCAAACGTTGAAAAATCGGAATAAACGTAATGCAGATCACGATCATCGCCAAAGGCAGACCAAAATAATACTGAACGAAACGCATCCCATCGGTATACGCCTGTCCCGGTGCTGAAAGAAATGTAATGGCACTTGCCTGCGTGGCCATAATGCCGATGAGCACAATGTACCAGGGCATTTTGTTATCTGCTTTCAGGTAAGATTCGTTGCTTTTCTGTCCACGACCGATAAAAACCCCGTAAACAACCACCGCAACCAGTGTGAAAATAAGGACGGTCCAGTCTATATTGCTCATGCCCAAAATTTAGTAAACAGATAATAAAATATGATTTGAACTACCAGTGCGGCAGCCAGTAATATGTACCAGGTGTTCCAGTTTTTAAATTGATTGCTCATCAGTTTTTCTGTGCAGATAAAAAGTTTAAAAATAAACGCGCAGCTCCCACATTTCCGGCAGGCAGCTGTCTGAAAAATGCCAACGGCGTGTAAATAAAATTACCCTTTCCGTATTTTGCATATAAAGTTGAACCCCGCAAAGGCGCTTCACCAGTGTCGTGCATTTCAAAAAGCGGTTTATACGCCGAATCCCATTGATCTGGGAAATAAGCGCCACGCTCCTGTACCCAACCGTTGAAATCATCTGTAGTAATTTTGTTCGGATAATTCAGTAATTTATGATTTGGATCTAAAAATTGAACTGCAGTATTCTCTTCCGTTACCCGCTTATTGGCAATGCTGAAATTATATATTCCCAGTTGATTAACCGTTGTATCCTGATTGGTGTTGTACTGCATCACCAGATTACCACCGGCTTTTACATAAGACCATAAAAATGGCATCCAACGACCCAGTTTTTTCTCCGTATTATTGGCACGAACTCCTAATACAATTGCATCGTATTGCGAAAGCTTAGTGAGGCTTCCGTTTCCGCCAGACATATCCGGATTGCCATAGAAATCTCCGTCTTTCAGGACATCTACCTGAATACCGGCAATGCGCAGAAACTCAGGAATGAAATCGCCTGCACCTTCTACATAGCCTACTTTTTTAACCTTCGCCTGAATGTCGCCTTTCATTACAGCAACCGTTGCAGGCGCAAAATATTGAAGAGAAGGCAAATGCGGATATTGAATTAATACCTGTTTTTTATTGTAAGTTATTCCATCTAAAACAAAATTGGCATCCAATTGCAAACGGTTCGAATTGATTGAGGCAAGCTTGGTTTTCGGAACAACATAATCAACTGTAAATTCTTTACCATTGATTGATTTTAAATCCCCGCCACCTAATCGTTCTCCGTTAAACATTAGATTGACTTTTCCATTACCAAACTGTTTATTTGAATTAACCTTAAAATTTAAGCTTAAATTCAAATCTTCATTTTCTTTAATTAAATATAACGGCTGAGCAAATTTCAGTTCTAAGGCAGGAATAATACGCAAGGCCTCCACTACATCACCACGCACCGGATCTAATTTTTTGAAAGACAATGGAAGTCTCACCTGAAACTTTTCTGTACCGATTTTTAAATCAAGCAAAACATTCAGCGGTGATTCTGCTTCCGGCAAACCGATTAAAGTTTCATTTGGAACAGAAAAAGTGGCTGCGTCAGTGGCTGGTTTTGCCAACCAATACGGTTCTGTAAGTGCTGCATCAGCAGGAATCTGAATTTTATGTTCGATAGTAATTAATGAATCTTTTGACAGTTTTCTGGTAAAGCTTTCAGACTGATTCAACCATTTTACATTTTCCAAAACAACAGGATTTTCAGCTCTTGATATCAAATTTAATCTAAAATTGTACTGATCTCCTGCAACAGCCTCAGCCTGATTGGTTACAACCTCACCCATAAATCCGGCGCAGTTTAAAATAATTTGGTCAAGAGATTTTATTTTATCTTTTTTTAGGTTTGAATCCTTTAGCGCCATGACCTTTTTTCGTAATGCGAGCAAAGCGGGCAAACTCAAATCAGGTTGATTGAAATTAAAATCAGAAATGATTTTATCCAGTGACTGGTCAATATCAGCGTTTCCTTGTGCCGTCCAATTTTTACTAATACCATCAAAAAGTGTTGATTTTGCGGGCTCACCGGCAACGTGACTAAAATATTCAGTCTTGATTCCAGCTACAGACTGCGTTCCTGCTCCCTGACTTTTATGCAGACTTCTGCTTAATCCTGCCAGTTCACCATAGCCCATTCCCAATTGTGCATCGTATTGCCCAACGGTAATTTTCAGTTGATTCTCAGCGGTTGTATTAACTGCTCCAAATCGGAAGGTATTCCACAATACACGTTTTGGTTGCCATACCTTCACATATTTTAATTGATCAGGGAAAGCGTTTTTATCGCCTGCCAGTTTAAAAGCTTTTTCAGCAACCACAGCCGAAGCCGCATGTTGTCCGTGGCCTGCCGCAGCGGTAGCCGGAAAACGACAGATGATCACATCAGGACGAAATTTTCGGATGACCCAAACTACATCGGCCGTAATACTGTTTTCGTCCCATTGTTTAAAAGTATCTGTCGTATTTTTAGAGAACCCAAAATCGATTGCGCGGGTAAAAAACTGTTGGGCGCCGTCTAACTTTCTGGCCTCCAAAAGTTCATGCGTTCTGATCAAACCCAAAGCAGCTCCCTGCTCTGTTCCCAATAAATTCTGACCGCCATCACCTCGTGTTAAAGACAGATAGCCCGTTTCCACATTTTGGTCGTTGATCAACCAAGAGAGTAATCCCGTATTTTCATCATCAGGGTGAGCCGCCAGATATAAAACTTTAGGAATGTTTTTGAGAGTTTTGAGGTCGCGGTAGATTTCAGATGATTTTGCGGGTCGAACCTGTTGGGCCGAACAAAATACCGAATAAAAGCCAAGGATTAATACAGTAATTGCTTTGTTGAACATTTTGATTTGCTTTGCGGGCAAATATAAGTAAATGGTTTTTCTTTCAGGCTTAAAGAAAGTAATATGCTTTTTGCTGACGATTAAAAATTGTTTTTTTTTGTAACATATTATTTATCATATATTTATATAACGAAATCATATAAGTTAGACTCTGAATTCCGCTAAATTAAAAAAATATTAAATGTAAACAATTCGATAAAAATCTGATTAACAAGCAAACTGTAGCTCTACGCAAATTAAATTATTTAAAATGACTTTTGAATTTCCAAATGATATTTTATGGCTTTAGATAGGTTGAATCAATAGGTTCTGCAACTCAATCAACGGTATGAAGATTCAATTATTTATGGATATTTGATTAAGCATTAAATTCTAAAAATTCAGGTTTTAGTAAATTATGAGCCCTATTTTGTTGAAAAAATTGTGAAAAGCCCTATTCGTTTGCCTGACTTTTAAATCTCTTTACTCAAAAGCCATACGAAGCCAGCTTAAAAAAACTCACACATCCTGATTTCCGTCAAAAGTAAAATATGCTGTAGGTAAAACCGGCATTAAGCTCATCACTTTTTATCAAGCTTCTGCACAATTAAGGAAATAAGCAATCGGAAGAGGTAGTTTCTTGTGAAAAATAAGTCTGTTTAAAGTACTAAATTTGTCACTATATATTTATTTTATATTTAAAACAGATGCCAGAAAAATCAAAATCGATACCCCTTAATACTTTTCCGTTAAACATTGGTTCCGGCATCATTATTTCAAAATTTACGGTTGCAGACTTGGAATTTGACAAAATAAGAGAAGCTCACAGAGATGATTATCATATTTTCTTCCTGCTTGAACAGGGCAATGGAATATTTGAAATTGATTTTCGACGCTTTGAAATCAATTCACAATCTATCACATATATTCAGCCGTATCAGGTTCATAGAGGACTTTCATTGGAAGAGGGTCTATTTACTGTACTGCTGATCAGTAGTGAAAGCTTAAATCCCGAATATCTTAGTTTATTAAAAGAAATTGCTCCTACATATCCACTACAATTAGATGCTGTTAATTTTTCAACTGCAACAAAAATGGGAAATCTCAGTGCCATGATTTTTGAGCGACAAAATGAAAAACTGCATAATACCATACTGAAAGATATTTGCAATAGTTTGGTGGGATTTATTATTTCACAATTTTTACTTGAATCCCACAAGGCCGAAAACTCATCAAGAAGTGAAGTCATTTCCAAAAACTTTAAATTATTACTAGATCAGCATTTTATCCATACAAAAAGCCCCAGTGAATTTGCCTCAAAAATGAATATCTCGACAGTATATCTTAATGAATGTGTAAAAAGAGCCACCGGACAAACAGTGTCTTACCACATTCATCAGCGTATCATTTTAGAGGCAAAACGTTTGCTTTTTCATTCAAGCAAATCGGTAAAGGAAATTGCAACTGAACTTGGATATGATGACTATCCCTATTTTTCAAGATTATTCACGAAAATAACCGGAATGACAGCACTCACATTCAGAAGTAAAAACCTTGAATAGTCCAACACATACCAATCCCTATCCATTTTAAAAAAGGATACGATGTCATTCCTTTGTAGCATAAAATTTAAAGATATGCCAACAGCACCAAAATGGGTCAATGACGCACTCGAAAAAATAGCACCTTCCATGCTTCGGATGGTTAAAGTGGAAGAAATATTCTATCTCAATCCATGCATCAAGAAAGTACGTCTGAGAGGTGATTTTTCAGCATTGCATTTTGCGCCGGGATTTGTTATTTCATTCCGAGTAAGTCCTACAGAATTAAGACACTACACGGTATCACAATTCGATGCATCCTCAAGGACGATGGATTTCATCGCTCACATTCACGGTGATGCTATAGGAGCACAATATATCAATGGTCTTATGCCTGGAAATGAAAAAATAAAATTAGCAGTTTTGGGAAGCGATAAGCAGTACGATTCAAAGGTCGAGAAACAGATCATCTTTGGTGATGAAACTTCCTTAAGCCTAATGTCAAGCTTTTTACCCTATCTGCAGCAAAATCAACATCAATATCAATTTCTGCTTGAACTTGATGATGAAAATAGAGATATTCCTGAAAAGTTGAGACTGGAAAACTACCGTGTTTATTCAAAAAATGATCTGTTCAGAGACAAAGATCAAATTCATACGATACCTCACCTTTTAGAGAATGCTTGGTCTGATGCTAATATTGTTCTGACAGGAAATGTCGATTCAATACAGAATTTCCGTAAAGTATTGAAAGAAAATAAGCACAAAGGTAAAATCTATGTTAAAGGCTACTGGATGGAAGGTAAAAAAGGATTATAACAATTTGCTATGAAATGTATCATATTAAATACTAAAAAGAGGCCTGAAAATGATTTGCTGTCTGACATCGCCGAATTCTTTTGGAACTCCGGTCATGAAGTTGAATTAGAAAATAACTGCAATTGTAATCTCAATATTTATGATTGCAGTATTTCCCTAGTAAATGATCATTTCACGACGCACTCTCTCTTCATCAATCACATAGATTCTCTTAAAAAACATTTTAATTCAGATCTTAAAACAACAAAACACATTGTATTAATCTTCTCTAATAAAGGAGTTTTCTCCAACGCAATACCTTACCCTCATCAAATTTTTAATTATGAGAAACTTGATAAAAGTTCATTAGTCGCTTTTTTTGATTGGTTTAAAAAACTAAATCTCTTCTTAAAATCATAATTCTAATATTTTGGGGTGTAAATACACTTAAAATATTACAACGTTAACCACATTTTTTCCAATTTAGTGAAATACAATCTAACTTCGTAGGTATCAAAAGTTTTGTGGAAATTAACTTTTCATGATGACTAAAATAGCAATATTTTTTATTTGCTAAGAAAGACTTGTAACGGTACTCAGATTCAATGAACTTCTCGATTAAAAAACTATTTTTCTGATCGAGAAGTTCCAGTTGATAAAATTAAACTATTTCTTTTAATCATTCTATTCCTAAGATTAATGATAATTTTGAATACCGCAATAGCTAAGACTGGTTTTAATTTTTGCAATCTCATCTTTGTCAAAATTATTGCCCTGGATTTGAAGTTCCCGCAGTTTTTTCAGACCAAGGATAGATTCAGGGATGAAATCAATCTTCATATCTGCAATGGACAGTCTGAATAAATTTGGGAAACGATCAAAAATATCAGGAATTGACACTTTACCATCTCTGATCACAAGCCGGTCTGACTTTTTCTTTGGTCTCCAAAAAGAAAGATCCAGCTCTTCGATCTGATTAAGATCCTTAATACTGTCAAGCATTTGTCCGAAAAGTTCATAGCCGGGCATTTTTTGCCCTATAACAGGTTCGGCACTCAGATTAAGTTTTTTTACATTTTTCAAAGATGAAAGATCTGGAAAAACCTTCAAACCAGATAATGAAGAGCTAAAATCTATCTCTTTCAATTGATTTGTATTGTTAGAATTTATTTTGATTTCTGAAAAGTTGCTTACCGTAATACTTAGCGTTTCAATCCTTTTCACATCAAAAATCCATTCAGGAGAGATTTGCGGTTCTGTATTTTTAGGATAAAATATTATTTGTAATTCTTTTATTGATGTAGTTTTCTTTATAGAATCCGGAACATTATATATTGCCTCATGACTCAGTGAAAGTTCCTCTAATGATTTAAACTGATCAATATTTTCCGGTAGATGACAATGGTTACTAACGCCAAGTCTTTTTAGATTTTTCAAAAAAGCAAGCTCCACAGGAATATAATAATCTTTTTTACTGCTGATCCATAATTCTTCAACAGAAGCCATCGCTGTAAAATCTATTTCATCATAATCACTTGCTTTATCAATGGTAATACGTTTTATTTTTTCTTCTGTATTAATTTTAAATTTTTTAAGAGCCATAAGGATTTTTTTAATGAACCAGAAACTGCCTTAAATGTATTAATGGTGGTCTAGTTAGTACTAATTTACAAATAATGTAATCTATTTTAAATAATCACATCAAATAATATACTAAATTGATACTATCACTTAATTATTGGTGCTGTAAAATTGTAACCAATCCTGAAACATATCGTTCTTATGACAGATTCAGATAGTAAATAAATATTATATCTAGAAAATCTTCAACAAATAAAATTTTATGATGGCAACTCATTTTTCATTATATACAATACTATTATTAACATATAGGAATTCACAAGTTAGGCATTGAAATTCAAACACTTGTGTGATTTTAAAACTGATTAATTTAAAATAAAAAGTATAATATGCTTAAACTATCCTTAAATGTGTTCTTTTCAATTTTTTTGGTTCGTCTTATGATGCAGTGTGAAGACGGACGTGGAGTTCCTTGCGATATTTACACCCGTTACACATCTGAAGAAAATCTTTGCGAATTGTTACCCGCAAAAGTAAACTACAATCAGGGGGAAACAGTAACCTTAAAGTTTGCAGTGAAATCAAAACTTTCATTGAAAGGAAAACAAATCGATATTTTTCAGGAAACAAAACTTAACTCCGGACTGCTTCTCATCAATTTATCTGAACTGTTTAAGGATAACACGGTAACATTTATCAAAGGTGAAAAGATAGAAGATAATAGATTCAAAGCCAATTACAATACTATCACTGATTCCTACGAGCTGAAAATCAATGTTAAATTAAATCGTATGGGAATATATTCTTTTGAGTCAGCAGTTACCTTTCGGGATCATGACTATAATAACGTAGATTGTGCTTATATTACCATTACAACGAACATCAAGGATAGTAATTTAGATGATGGCAGGACAGAATTTGCAGTCAATTGATATTAAAAAAAATAATTTTTATTTTTAAGAAAATCAAAGCGTCCTGAAATTTCAGACGCTATTTTTATTTATATGTGTAGCAGTTTCTTGTTTTTGACTATGCATTCTAGAAATAATTAACTGATATTTAAAGTGAGATAAGGCAGGATAATATGAAAATTTCGTAATTTTATTTTCACTAATGATGATTGAAGAATTTTATCGGCCAGGAATTATTTCAGATACAAAAATTTGAAATGCCACTATATCCATAGTATTTATAAGTTTCAAATATGAACTTATTTAAGTTCCAAACGATACTGTTGAGAACCGAATGAAGTTCGTCGACTAAAAATGCAGGCATCGCCTGATAAAAACCAAAATTCAAAAATATTGACCTATGAAATTATCCGAAATAGAACACAAATACAATTTTACATATTCTGAACTTTACAAGCAATTAGAACAAGATGGAATGTTAGAAATTGGAGAATATGGTTCAAATTGGTACAGCACAGTTTATCCTAAATTAAAAGAAAATCCTCCACTTTTATTATTCACTGATGATTTTGAATTACTAAATACAAAGGCTGTAAGTGAAGCAATTGAAGAACTAACTGATCCTGACGATTACAGACAAATTAAACATGAATTCAAACTGATCCCGTTTGGACAAAGTGGAGCGGGTGATTATTATTGCTTTTTTTTAAATGAAAAGGATGGTGATGATATTCCTATTGTATTTGTTTGGCATGATAGCAATGAGTCTAATTATCTTGCCAAAAATTTGCAGGACTTTGTTTTTAGAATTTTGCTTACTGATATGTCTGAACAAGATACTTATAATAGCGTCAGTGATGAAGAATTCAAAAATAATTTAAAAAGTGTTTTAAAAACACACACAAAGTATCTGACTGAAAAACAAATTGAAATTCTACTCAATATATATTCAAGAGAAATCATTGATTATGAAATTGAATTACCAAAAGGCAGAAAAGAAAAACATAGAGGACTTTTGACAGATATAGAACTAAAAAGCATCTTATCAGATACTATTCCTTACAAAAAGATAGACACTTCGTTTGAATATTCCAAAGACTAGGGTAAATACTAAATAGAGAAGTAAAGCATTTCTTGATGCAAAGTTTATGGTATTTGCTCAAACTTACCGGTCATACTCTTGTTAATCAACCTTTGAAACCTTACTGAATTTTTTCAACGTCAGAAAATGCGAACGCAGCGCAGATAAGAAGCTTTTATTTTCAATGTAAGGTAAATTGAATTCCATTGCAGTTTTCTTCACGATGACGGAAATTTCACCATAATGTATATGGCAGACTTTAGGAAAAAGATGATGTTCAATTTGCCTGTTCAGACCACCTAAAAAAAATGCTGCGAACTTATTATGCGTTGCAAAATTCGCTGTTGTGCGCATTTGGTGCTCTGCCCAGGCTTCTTCCATCTGCCCGGTTTCATTGGGAACCGGAAAATGGGTACCCTCAACTACATGAGCCAATTGGAAGACCAGTCCCATTGTCAATCCTTGAGCAATATGTAAAAACAGAAAACCAATTAGAAACTGCCACCAACTTACATCAAGTACTAACAGAGGTAATATAATAAACAAAAAATAATAAATTGCTTTATAAAAAAATAAATTAAAATACTCCGACTTGGGGTGTTTGTTCTTATGCGCTCCAATTTTTTTCTGAAAAAATTTCATATAGTCTTTACGGAACACCCATGAGAGTGATGCCAAGCTGTAAAGCGGAAATGCATACTAATGCTGGAATCTCTGAATGGAATTCACTTCATCATCTTCGGCAATCCTGATTAATCCCGGTGCTACGTCAATGTCCTCATCATGCCCGGGAATATTTGTAAACGTGTGGTGTACGACGTTATGCGTAATACTCCAAACATATGGATTGGCGCCGACAAGATTAAAAACAAAACCAAAGATTTTATTTACTTTTTTATTACCAGAAAGTGCACCATGTATTGCATCATGACATACGTTGAAGCCTACAAAGGCACTGAACATTCCCATCAATACAGCAAGAGGCAATAGCATCCAATTAGACATCAAACCTGAGATAATTGCAATATACGTCGCGCTTAACCCCGCCAAGAAAAATACAGTCTTACCCCACATTTGGGCATTAGCATGCTGACTTAGTTGATTATGAGTGAAATATTGTTCTACTCTACTTTTGACAGTTGCATAGAAACGAGAACCGCAAGCGGATGAGAATTTTACTTTTTGAGACATATGATATCGTGTTTGATCTACTTTACGCGAACAAACAGATGTGCTAAAATCGGGTGTTGGAATAAGAAGAATGTTTAGGTTTTCCGGCAAATTTCCGGACTTTATATTAACATAACGGATTTATCGTTATTTTATTATAGTTATTAACCAAAATAATCTATTTTAGTATTTAGGAAGTAAAGATTACCAATAGTCATAAAGCAGTTTTTGGTTTTAAAAACTAATTTTACAATTCAAAATCGATTGATCGATAGTTTGCAGATTCATCAATAAGTTTTTTAAGCGAATCAATTATATAAAATCACTCATTCAATATCCAAAACAATGATTCAACAGCCGGAGGAATTTAGTCTATATAAAGAAGCCATCCTTAGTATCCATCCCGAATGTTCTGAAGATGAATGGGAATATCTGGAAGGCGGATTGAGCGTTCAGCATTTTAAGTCTAAAGAAATGTATATGGAAGCCGGGAAAAAAAATCATCAGCTTGGATTCTTAACGAGTGGACTTGTCAGAGCATATTACATCAATGATAAAGGAAACGAAATCACAATTTTGTTTGCAAAGGAAAATGAGTATGTAACCGATTATCCCTCGTTGCTCAATCAAATGCCAAGCAGATATTATTTTCAGTGTCTGGAACCTAGTACTATTATCACGCTTCCTTACGAGCATATGCAAAATGGTTATAAAAAATTTATAGGCTTTGAGCGTTATGGCAGATTGATGGCAGAGGAAATATTGAAAATGCTTCAAAGCAGAGTAGAGAGTTTCCAGTTTGACCAGGCAGAACAGCGTTATATTCAATTTATCAAACAAAATCCTGAACTCTTTAACCGGATTCCTTTGACTCACCTTTCATCCTATCTTGGAATTGAACGACCTTCATTAAGCCGGATTCGAAAAAAAATAGCCGGATTGTAATTTTGTAACATATGTGTCAGTGAACAGGTTTCTATAAGGATGACCTTTGTAGAAACAAAAAATAAATGAAAACAACTGTCAATGCAGTGATTAACCTGCATAAAATTTTAGTCAGTCCTATCGTCCTATTAATGATGTTGACTTATGACAACTGGAGTGCGCCCGCTTTTTTATATCTTGGATTGCACGGCACTTACACCATTCTCTGGTTATTCAAACAAAAACTATTTCCCGATAAGAGATTTGAACAGAAATTGCCAGTCATTACAGGGCTTATGACACCATTTTTACCATTGGCAGGCTATTATATTGCACCTTACCTGCTTATTTCCGAACATACCAATGTACCCGTTTGGGTTTTCGGACTTGCTCCAGCCATTTACGCAATGGGAATTTTTCTCCATTATGTAGGTGATGCCCAAAAGTTTTTCACTTTAAGAATTCAGAAGGGATTAATTGAAGACGGGCTTTTTGCACGCACGAGAAATCCAAATTATTTAGGCGAAATATTGATATACGGCTCATTTGCTCTCGTCGCCTGGCATTGGATTCCACTAGTTGTATTGGCTTTCTGGGTTGGATATTTCTTTATCAATATGGGCAAAAAAGACCAATCAATGTCGAGACACGCAGGTTTTGCATCTTATAAGGAAAAAACCAACAAACTTCTTCCCAAGCTGTGGTAATATTTGGGATTAAATTTTAGTAACAAAGTATAATTGTAAATAAAAAGAACCGGCATTTAAACAAATACCGGTTCTCTCACCTTCACTTTCTATTATAAAAATTATTTCTTCTTCACTTCCGCTATCGCAGTCTGGATTCCGCCACCTGCAACATCAAAGAAAGACGGACCGGCCAATAAATATACTTTTTCTAATTTTTTAGTTTTAGACAAATTATGCTCTCTCAAATAAATCTCAGAGCGGTTTGCATTCACAACACCTTTCACCACATTTCCTGCAACCAAAGCGGTTGGAGAATCAATTCCTGCATCTTTTAAATCACTTGCAAAAGCAAAATTGGTTACGCCCAATCTCAAAGCTTCTCTCGTAGCCACTTCTGCAACGGAAATCATCAGTGCTGGAGTGAAATTACTACGGTCACCCAAACCAATCAGCAACAGTTTTTTCGCTGACATAGAACCTTTTGGAGGAGAAATCAATAACGTTTCCAGAGAGTGACCTTTGAACTGACCGGATTGTCTGATTTTGGTAAATTCACCTTTCAAAGCTTCATCCAAATGCACCAATCCGTTTAAGTTGGCGGGCAATGCCTGAGCGCTGTGTATGTCGTTATCTGTATATTCGAAAACACAGGCAACCTGCAGTTGAGCGTCGGCCGAAGATGGCCCCTGAACCAATCCAATTATAGAAATTCCATCAACTGAACCCCAGTTTTTGGATGTTCCGATTTTTGCAGGAGTTGCAGAAGAATTTGCTGTTGTATTTTGTGCGAAAGTTAAAGTCGAAAAAACTAATCCCGCAATTAATAATGATTTGTTTATTGTATTTTTTAGTATATTTTTCATAATATTTTTTGTTTTTTAGCTCTTAGCGATTGGCTTTTGGGTGATTATAATTTTGTTGATTTTAATATTGTTTTAATGTTACTCAAAGTTAGCCTTAGAAGTAAAAATTATTCTTGATGTGGGATAATTAATTGAATCAAATTTTCGAATTAATTCGTTAAAACTTGAAAACAATCCTTGAGTTGATAAACAATCCGTCTTTGTCGTTTTCAATAATGTCGTCCACAAATTCACCTGTTTTGAAATATTGAATGCCTGTATTGAAAGTAAAAGATTTACTGATTTTATAATTAAAGCTTCCAAGGAAAGCCGTTCCAATGTATTTCTTTTTGGAGTTCATCGAAGTCAGGTTTAAAGAACCGCTCGGTCTGTAAACGCCGTCCTGCGCAGAATATCTCCAGTTGAAAACCACATCAGCCTGCACCGTCATTTTGCTGTTCAAATCAACCGTTGCATACGGATGAATGTCAATCAAATTCACAGGTCCGATTTGTGGATTGAATCCGAAATAACCATCTTTTGGATATAATGGATTGAAGGTTCCCAACTTTCCGTCTTCTCTGTTTCGGTCTCCGGAAATGTAATCATTTCGAAGATTGATAGTTGGTTTTCCCTTTACATTTTCAAACATATAGCTGATGTCCGCAGAAGCTGTCCAGGCACTGATGGTTGTTTTATTGAAATTTCCGAACTAGTTGTAGAACTGCTATTCTAGTGAACAATCCGAAGATGACAGACGCTGGAAATACCAAGTTGGCTGCGTCTGCAAAGAGACTATTGAATTCTTCTGGAAGGTTCAAAGGATTCGGAACCTGTTCTGCCTCCGCAACGCCTACTCCTAGTTTTTTCAGTCCGTGAGCTATGATTAATTCTAATGATAATGCAATTCTGAAAATTAATAACGCAACGTGAATTAATTTGCCTTCGAGATTGGTATTGGTGATGGTTTGAACGAGCTTTTTCATTGTTTTAGGTTTGAATTTTAAGGAGTTTATTAGTCATTCTTGATTATTGGTAAATTAAAACCACTCCTTCAAAAGTTCTTTGAATTTTCGCCACCAGTGCCTCAAAATTTTTTATTTATTTGATTGATTCGGCGAATCTCTTTCCTCGATTTCCAATGGAGCGAAATGTTTTAGGTTGAAATTGTAAATTTATTTTGTCTGATATCCGCCGTAATATTTTACAGGATACCATTCAGGAAGTACAGGAAGCGAAGCCGGAGCAACATTTTTATAAGATTTAATTTAAAACAAAAAAAATAGGCTCAGATATTAAAATCTAAGCCTATTTTTTCTAAATATTTTACTCTCTTAAAAGTGAATGTTTAATTTTTATATTTTACAATTATTGATCACTTTTTTTAATAATTTTTATCTTTTTTTAAAATAATGATATGACAAATTTATGATGAAAAAGTATGTCTAGCGTTTAACTAGTTCAATTAATTTTAAACAATCTATAGTTCAACACCTGTCTCTTTATCAGTAAAAAGTTGAAATCCTTCTTTCCTTTCAATTAGCTGAAGCGGATACAATTGGGGATTGTACTCTCCATTCAAAACTTCATTTAAAGCGTGTTTTTTTGATTTACCGAATGTAATAACCAAAATATTCTCAGCTTTATTAATGATTGGTTCTGTGAGTGTAATTCTAAACATTTCCTGAGATTTCAGATAGTAAGCTGAAACCCATTTTTCTTTTTCGTTTAAAACTGCTTCGCCAGGAAATAGTGAAGCCGTATGACCATCATCGCCCATTCCCAAAAGAATAAAATCGAAAATACCGTCAGCTCCTAAAACATTTCTGATTTGATCTTCATATTCCTTGGCATAATCCTCAGGTTCCGTTCCGGCTTTGTACATCGGAGAAACCTGGTTTTTGTTCACAGGAACTTTATCCAAAAGCGTTTCTAAAGTCATTTTGAAATTACTTTTTTCATCATCAAGAGAAACCCATCTTTCATCTACCCAGAAAAAAAACACTTTGCTCCACTCTATTTTATCAGCATATTCCTCAGTCGCCAATAAGTTGAAAATCGCTTTCGGCGAAGAACCGCCACTTAATGCAACCACAAATTTGTCTTGTTTTCGGATTGCTTTTTCTGAAAGCTCTACAAAAGTATCTGCTGACTTTTTATATAAAGTTTCCAGAGTATCAAATATTGTAATATTCATTTTAATTTTTATTAAATTTTAAACCCATTCATGCCCTTGCCTTTCAACCAAAGCATTGCTGTCTTCAGGTCCCCAGCTTCCTGCTTCATAATTCGGAAAAGAAGAATCTGTAGTTTTTTCCCAAGTTTCCTGAATTGTTTTTACAACATCCCACGCCTCTTCTACCTGATCCGAACGCATAAATAATGTAAGATCTCCAACAAGAGCTTCCAATAAAAGCGTTTCATAAGCTTCGGGGGTATCTGTCTGACAGGCAAAATTGTCAAAGATCATCTCTACAGGTTTCAATTCCAATGAAAGTCCAGGCTTTTTTGACATGAACTGTAGCCTGATATCCATTTGTGGCTGAATATTGATCACCAATCGATTAGCTGATAGAAGAGATTTACTTTCTGAAAACGCAGAATGAGGAAGCGGTTTGAACTGGACCGTAATATAAGAATGCTTTTCTTTCATCTTCTTTCCGGTACGAACGTAGAAAGGAACATTTTCCCATCTTTCATTATCTAAGTAAAATTTGATGGCAACAAAGGTTTCTGTGTTTGAATCAGGTGCAATGCCTTCTTCCTGCCTGTAACCATTTACTTTTTCACCATTTACCTTTCCTTTTCCATATTGACCTCTCACTGCATAATGGTCAACTTTGTCGGGTGAAATTCTGCGGATTGATTTTAAAACATCAACCTTACGATCTCTAATTTCGCCAGACTCCAATGAAATGGGCGGTTCCATCGCAACCATGCAAAGTATTTGCAAAAGATGGTTTTGAATCATATCACGCAAAGCACCGGTCTGTTCGTAGAAACTGGCTCTCGTCTCTACGCCCACCTCTTCTGCAACGGTAATTTGAACAGACTCTATGTGTCTATGATTCCATAAAGGCTCAAAAATGGAATTTCCAAATCTGAATGCCAAAATATTCTGAACGGTTTCTTTTCCTAAATAATGGTCGATACGGTATATTTGTTCTTCCTCAAAGGTCTGTGAAAGCAGATTATTCAGCTCGATGGCAGATTTCTTATCATGTCCAAAAGGTTTTTCTATGATAATTCGGTCTTTATCCGAGTCAGAAGCGATGGCTGTATTTTTAAGATGATTTGAAATCACCGAAACAAAATTTGGTCCTATGGACAGATAGAAAAGCCTGTTTCCTCTCGCTCCATATACTTTGTCAAAATTTTCCAGTTTCTCATGTAAATTCTGATAGGAATCAACTTCATCCAACTGATGCTGAAAATAGGTAATATGTGCCTGAAAGCCAGCCCAGTCTTCTAAAGTTACAGTTCTTCTGGAAAAGCTATCCAGATTTTCTTTGACATAAGATCTAAATTTCTCATCTGTATTTTCAGCTCTTCCTAAGGCTAAAATATTGAAGCCCTTTGGCATTCTGCCATCAACATACAAATTATAAAACGCAGGAAAAAGCTTTCTTTTTGCCAAATCTCCAGTCGCACCAAAAATAACGATAGTCGTTGGGTGCAAGATTGTATTGTCGCTCATTTTCTGGATTTAAATATTTTGGGTGTTCCATAATGTGTGAAAAACACCTTCCTGGTCAACTCTTTGGTATGTATGCGCACCAAAATAATCACGCTGAGCCTGAATAAGATTCACTGGTAAAGTATCTGTTGAGTACGCATCAAAATAGCCTAAAGATGATTGGATTCCTAAACTTGGGATTCCGTTTAAAACAGCGAACGAAGCAATGTTTCTCAATGGTTTAACTTTAGATTTTACGATTTCAGAAATTTCTCTATTCAATAAAATATTAGACAAACTTGGATTTTCAGTATAAGCACCGTAGAATTTTTCTAATAAAACAGAACGTATAATACAACCGCCTCTCCAGATTTTGACAACGTCTTTCAAAGGAATATCAAACTTGTATTCTTCAGAAGCTTTCACCAGTAATGCAAGACCTTGAGCATAACTGATCAAAGTTGCCAAATACAATGCATCGCCAACTTCTTTAATAAATAATTCTATGTTTTCAGGAGTGGCAATTTCTTCTTTGATATATAACTGAGACGCCTGAATACGCTCCTCTTTATAAGCAGATAAAATTCTTGAAGTTACAGCAATATCGATTGTAGGAATTGACACGCCGATTTCCATTGCCTGCTCAGAAGTCCATTTTCCTGTTCCTTTTGCTCCGGCTCTATCTAAAATTTGATCGACAAGAAAACCATCTGTCAAATCATCTTTTTGTTTGAAAATATCTCTGGTGATTTCAATGAGGAAAGAATTCATTTCTCCTTCGTTCCATTTTTTGAAAACTTCGTATAACTGATCAGTGTTTAGTTTTGCTCCCTTTCTCAACAGATCGTAAGCTTCACTAATTAATTGCATAATGGCATATTCTATACCGTTGTGAACCATTTTCACATAGTTTCCGGCAGAACCTTTGCCCATGTAAGCTGTGCAGGCTTCACCATTAACTTTTGCTGAAATTAATTCCAGCATGGGCTGTATTAATTTAAAAGCTTCCAAATCACCTCCAGGCATTATGCTTGGGCCTCTTCTTGCACCTTGTTCACCTCCGGAAACACCCATTCCCATAAAATGCAGATTTTTAGATGTCAAATCTGCGATACGTCTTTCGGTATCTTTAAAATAAGAATTTCCTGCATCAATTACGACATCTTTCGGGGTAAGAAATGGTGTGATACTTTCAAGAACGGCATCTACCGGCTTACCTGCAGGAACCATCAGAATAATTTTTCTCGGAATGTCCAGACCTATTACAAATTCTTCCAGAGAAACAGAACCGATAACCTTTGTACCTTCAGCCACTCCATTTTTAAGTTCGATAACTTTTTCTTCATCTAAATCGAATCCTGCTACAGAAAAACCGTTATCAGCAATATTATAAAGCAGATTTCTCCCCATTACGCCGAGACCAACGACCCCGTAATTATACTTTTCCATTCTTACTTAAGATTTATTTTTATTTTTACAGCTCAAATTTACGGAAATGGGTATTATTAAAAAAATTATGTTAAATTTTCTTTTAATCTGTACCTTTTGTAAAATCAATTAAAACCCAATAAATAATTGAAAATTCTTTATCAAACTCTTACATCGTCATCGGAACGTCCATCAATAAAATTTCTGTGCCTTCTGTTGTTGATTTGATATTAAGATCTGCAATATCCCAAATTCCGAAACCATCTCTTGTTTCCACTTTTTGTCCTTCAATTTCTGCACTTCCTTTTAAAATAAAGGCATATACGCCGTTTCCTTTTTTGTTGATTTTATAATTGGTTTTAACATTATTTTCGAAGTTTCCTAAGTGAAACCAGGCATCCTGATGAATCCAAACGCCTTCGTCATCCGCATTGGGAGAAAGAATCTGCTGGAATTGATTCTGACTTTTTGATTTATCTAAAGTAAGCTGGTCATATCTTGGTGTCACGTTTCTCTTGTTTGGATATACCCAGATTTGTAGAAACTTCACCAAACTGTCATTATTTTTATTGAATTCACTGTGCATAATTCCGGTTCCGGCACTCATCACCTGAATGTCTCCACCACTGATAATCGCAGAATTGCCCATACTGTCTTTGTGCTCCAAATCGCCTTCTAACGGGATGCTGATAATCTCCATATTATCGTGGGGATGCGTTCCGAAGCCTCTTCCCGCCTCCACTTTATCATCATTCAACACTCTTAATACACCGAAATGCATTCTTTCAGGATTGTGGTAATTCGCAAAACTGAAGGTATGATTGCTCACCAACCAACCGTGGTCTGTCTTCCCTCTGGAATCTGCTTTGTGAATCACAGAATTGTCTTTGATTTTTGAATCGGTATTCGGTAAATGATTGTATCCGATTGGTTCCAGAGGTTCGATTTCGTCAATCTCATTTTTCATTGTATTCCCCAATGAAGCGGTTGCTACAAACATTCCTGTTCCGAGTAATCCTTTCTTTAAAAAATCTTTTCTGTCCATATCTGTTTTATTATTTATTCGTTATTGATAGGACAAATTTATGGTGATGAAAATTGCTGTGCATTTAACTAGTTTAATAAATACATTTAAAGCAAAAAAATAGTAAGCTAAAATTCCCCTTCTCTGAAGGGGTGGATTTTTGTGAAGCAAAAAGACGGGGTAGTTTATACATTACGCATAAACCACCCCGTCAAAAATTCTTTGAATTTTCGCCACCCCTCCAAAGGAGGGGAATTCTAAGCGTTTAATTATCTGCTAATAAAAGCTATTTTTCTTTCGTCGCCAAACGTTTTCTGATTGTACTTACAAATTCTTTAGAAACGCCCAGATAAGAAGCGATATAATATTGCGCAACCCGCTGCGGAATTGTAGGATACACTTTGATAAATTCCAGATATCGGTCTGATGCACTTTTGGAAATCGTGTTCACCAATCGGTTTTGAAGGGTAAAGAGATTTCTCTGAACCAACATTCTGAAAACCCTTTCAAATTTCGGAATTTCCTGCAACAATTTTTCTTTGGTGGTCGGATTCAGCAAAAAAATCTCTGAATCTTCAATCGTTTCAATATATAAATTGGAAGGTTTCTGGTCCTGAAACGAGGCGATATCGCTTATCCACCAATCTTCAATGGCGAACAAAATCGTCACTTCAAAACCATTATCATCAAGGTAATAAGCTCTTAAACAACCTTTGTGAATGAAGCCTTCAAACTGGCAAATCTCGCCTTCCCGCAACAAAATTGTTTTCTTCGGAATGGTTTCACAAACCAATAAATCGGTGAAAATTTTCTCTTCTTCGCTGTTCAGATTGATAAAACGGGTAACGTTCTTGACGATATTTTCAAACATAAATTAAGTTTACGGCTGCAAATTAGGAAAAAGACTGTAAACTTCGTTCTTTAACAGTCCACTTCCACCGCCGTAATGGTCGATAACCTTCACTTCTTTCTCTAAGTTTGTGCAAAATATTTTAATGTCATTTTCAAATTCTTCATCCAAACCGGAACTCAAAAGCACAATATCTACCTGATTTTCTTTTATATAATCATAACAAATATTTTCATCGCTTCTTATTTCTGCTTTCCAGCCTTCATTATTTTCGATAATTCTTTTTAAGGTATCAAGAATTTCCTGATTCTTTCCGATGACCAAAAAGTTTAATGTATTCATAAGTGTTTATCTTTAATTAATTTAAATATGAATAAATAACGATGTCCGCTCTTTCTTTTCAAGATTCTTTGTTTTGTGGCCTTTTCCCGAAATATCTTCTACCAAAAGGATTTCGCCAGTTTTGAATTGTCTGATTTCTCCAAGCGAAGTTTCAATCTCCACACCGCCATCCAAAAGTACGATATATTGCATTTGCGGAGCGTGATGAAAATCGTAGTCGTAATCAGCTGAAACGGTTCGGAACTGTAGTTTTTTAACATTAATATCTTCGGATAAATATCCAATTTCTCCTTGATCGATTAATGGAATTTCGATGTCTCCAAAATGAGATTCTCCATTTTCGTCACTGAATATTCTTGTGATTTTCATCTAATTTTAATTTTATTTAAAAACGATAGAATTTGCCAGTTCAATTTCTTCCTGATTGATGGAATGTCCGAAATTTGCGTACACTTTCTCCGTCACATCGGCATTCATCTCTTTCAGAATATTCGCTGTTGCGTACACTCTTTCTACCGGAACGTGGAAATCCGGATTGCTTGTTCCAAGGAAAATCGGGGTTTGTGCAAAATCGCCTTTGTAATTTTCACGGTTGATCTTATCGCCGATTACTCCACCAATTATCGCCATTGCTCCACCGAATTTCTGAGCATTTCTCGCCAAAAACTCCAAAGTGAGACAGGCGCCCTGAGAAAATCCGAAAAAGTAGATATTTTCAGCTTTAATTCCCGCATCCAAAGCAGTCTTAACTGTTTTTTCGATTGTTTCAATTGCTGATGACAGCCAAGGTTCGTTTTGCTCAACCGGTGCAATAAAGGACAATGGATACCAGCTCCCATTTGTTGCCTGTGGCGCTAGTAAAGCATAATCTTCTACATTCAAATGTTGGGCTAAGCTCAGAATATCCTGTGCGCTTCCGCCTCTGCCGTGAATCATTATCAAAACTTTTTCAGCTTCATTCAATGATTTTCCGCCTGTTTTTATATCTAAATTATGATTCATTTTATTTAAATTTTTCTGTTGGATAATTAATTTTTGGAAGAACATCTATTAAGTGTCCTCTGTTTTCTTCGAACTGTTCCGGCAGCATCAAATCTTCACCTAATGACGCCAATTCTTCATCAATGTCAAAACCAGGTCCCGAAGTGGCGATTTCAAACAAAACACCGCTCGGCTCTTTGAAATAAATGGATGTGAAATATTTTCTATCCTTCACTTCCGTATGCTGCAAACCGAATTTATTCAGTCTTTCAATCATTTCCAATTGTGATTGCGTATCGGGAGTCGCAAAAGCAACGTGGTGCACCGTTCCTCGTCCTGCCAAACCTTTCAGAGAATTGGGAGCACAAAGCAAGTCGACATATTTTCCGGGCTTGTCTTCGGTTCCAAATCTGAATCTGTCAGAGCTTTCAGCAATCAATTGATGGTCCATTTGTGTGGTCAAAAGTGCGGCAGTTCTTTCATAAGCATCTACCCAAATCTCAACGTGGTGGAAACCTTTGATGGCAAAATCTTTCGGAATAAATCCATTATCATAAGCTTTTCTGTCATCTTTTTCATTGAAAACCAACTCCAAACCTAGTCCGTCAAAATCTTCCAGATAAATAAAAACTTCACTTGAAAACCTTTGCTGTGCCTGTTTGTACGGAATATTGAATTTATCCAGCCTTTCGAGCCAATAATCCAGAGCATCCATTGAAATTGAAAAAGCCGTTGTATTCAGCATTCCTTTGCCGTGTCGTCCGTTTGCCAGACCTTTGCCATAAGGGAAAGTTGTCATAATGGTTCCCGGCGTTCCAAATTCGTCCCCGAAATAAAAGTGGTACACTTCAGAATTATCGAAGTTGACGGTTTTCTTAATTAATCTAAGTCCTAAAATTCCGGTATAAAAATCTATATTTTCCTGCGCGTCGCCTGTGATGGCGGTGACGTGGTGAAGTCCTGTGATGAGTGCCATAATTTCTAATTGTTTTTTTATAGTTGATGGTTATTAGTTTTTTTAATTTAAAATTATACTTTAAAGTAAATTTAAGAAATGACCTATGATAATTTCGGTAACGCTTCTTCTACTTGAGAACGCATTGCTTCATATTGTTTCGGAAGTTTTAAATTTTGTCCTAATTCATTTAAAGGTTCATCGACTGTAAATCCCGGATTGTCTGTTGCTATTTCGAATAAAACACCGCCCGGTTCACGGAAATATAAAGAGTAAAAATAATCTCTGTCGATTTTCGGTGTGATGTTCAAACCTGCGGACATTACTTTTTCACGATATTCCATTAAAATATCATCATTTGCAACCCGGAAAGCGATGTGGTGATTGGTTCCGGCGGCATTTTTACCAACAGGAATTTTATCATTTTCAATAATGTCGATAAGGTTTGCAGTTTCTATCGCATCTGTCGCAAAACGGGATCTTTCGCCTTCCTGTTTTTGAAGGTCATATCCAAGAATATCAGTCAAAACTTTGATGGTTGGATCAGCTTTTTTCAAGGTTAAAGTAACGTTGTGAAAACCTTTCAAGCCATTTTCATCCTTGATGTCATCGGTTGTCCAGATTTTTCTGTTATCCGGTGTTGATGATTCGATGAACTGTAATTGAAGTCCGTCCGGGTCTTTGAATGAAATCAGTTTTTCACCGAAGATTTCGCTTTCTTCAACATTTAAATTAAACTGTTTTAACCTATTTTTCCAGAATTCCAAACTTCCCTTTTGAACCGAATATCCGATGTGCGTTGCCAAACCAGCTCCGTTGGTGCCCTGCCCGATTCCTTCCCAGGGAAAAAATGTTAAAATTGTTCCCGGCGTTCCTTCTTCGTTACCGAAATAAAAGTGATACGTTCCAGGGTCATCAAAGTTGACAGTTTTCTTAACTAATCGTACTCCTAAAACCTGAGTGTAAAAATCTAAATTTCTTTTTGCATTGTTGGCGATCGCTGTAATGTGGTGCAATCCTAAGATTCTATTTTCCATTTTGTCTATTTTTTTTTGATTAATTGATTTTGATATGACAAATTTAGGTCGATGTAAAATGCTGGACATTTAACTAGATTAATAAATGTAAAAACTGTTTTTCAAAAAATAAATGATAGAATTAGAAAAAATACCGCCAATAGAAACTGTTGCTGGTGTTTTTATACCTGATTTAGATTTCCTTATAAAAATATTTGAAGATTCAAATGCTTATTACATTTAATATTTAAGATATTAATTATGATATTTTTGTAAAAACTTTAAACTTCCAACAGCCAGTTCTTCTGCATCATAAGGTGATCTTTGCCATAATGAAACCATTTGCTGCATTCCTGCAATTGAAGACGAAAAATTTTCCAAAACAAGATTTCCTTCAAAATTGATTTCTTTTAAAGCCATAAAAAGTTCTTTCCAATTGACCGTTCCTTCTCCCAACATCCCTCGGTGAGATTCTGTGATATGAACGTGTTTCAGTTTCTGTCCCGCAAGAATGATTGGATCATAAAAATTAGCTTCTTCTATATTCATATGGAATGTATCGAGATGAAGAAACAGATTATCCTTTTCCGTTTTTTTTATTAGATTCAGGACATTTGATGTTGTATTGCAGACATACGATTCATAACGGTTTATGGGTTCGATTCCTATATTTACGCCTTTTTCTTTGGCATAATCTGCAACTTTGCACCAGACTCCGGTAATAATTTCAGCTTCATTTTCTGTCAAAGGATTTCCTGAAAACACGCCGATTCCGCTGTGTAAAACGCCTCCCAGAAAGTCGGTTTCCAGTTCTGAAGTTTTATCAATTGCCAGTTTTATTAGTTTTTCTGCAGTTTTGGGATAAGAAGGAATATGTGCTTCTTTGGGGAGATTAAGCGAACAGACAGCATCCAGATGATTATCTTTCAACTGCTGTTTTACTTGTTTAGAATTAAATTCCATTGAAGTTGGTAATAAAATTTCTATCAAATCAAAACCGGTATTTGCCGTTTTTTCTATTGCATATTTTCCTGCTTCGGCTGTCCATCGAGGTGTGATCCAGGATAACAGCGAAGCGCCAAATTTTACGTTCATTTTTTTAAATTTAAATATTATTTAGAAAATCCACCATTCTGTTCTCACGCCAAAATAAGTTCCGAATCTTTTTGCTCCGGATTGCTGTAGAAATGGTGAATACAAACTGTTCATTGCCTGATCATTATATCTGGAAACTTCTGC
The DNA here is from genome assembly GCF_026460945.1 of Chryseobacterium luquanense. Lineage (GTDB taxonomy): Bacteria > Bacteroidota > Bacteroidia > Flavobacteriales > Weeksellaceae > Chryseobacterium > Chryseobacterium luquanense. Next base: position 138,145 of record NZ_JAOVZV010000021.1, on the reverse strand, counting down.
AATAAAACGGATGTGCGGTCTCGCCCAAACGCTTCTTTCCGCCGTAGGAACGATGGTTGGAGCCAAAACCAGTTTTGTCATCGAAGCTGAATTTTGATTGCCTTCTTTTCTCGATGCGAAATGAAGTTCTGAGAGCATATGAAACCAGTTATTGAAATAGTAAGTTGCTCTGAATCCTGTATTAAATTCAGATTTCTTATTGAAGATTTCACGCTCATAATAATCTATGGCTTTATTATTACTATCTGCGCCACCTTTACTTTGAGTAAAAACTGCATAAGCATTGACAGACCATTTATTTGATAGATTTAATAAAATATATTCTACAGCCGTTAAAGAATAAGCGCCATTATATTTTTTCATCACATCATCGGGAGCGCCGTAGGTTCGCCAGGTTTGGGTGTTTCCACTGTCGCCACCGTTGGCAATTCCGCTGCCATATCTAATGGATATTTGATTGAAAGAGCCTGCAATTTTTGTTTTTAAATTAGAGTTCAGTTTTGCTCCCAAAACCCAGCCTTGATCTGATGGATACTGCTCCATCGAGTTTTTGCCAGACTTATCGACGTTATGAAATTCAGCAAGAAATTTCAGTTTATGAATATTATTTTTAAACGGAATAATCTGTTCCAAAATAAAAACTTCCCGTTGTCTGTAAATTAGATTTTTGGTTCCACTGATGACATTCGTGTAAGAATATGGTGTTGAGTTACTCGCTGCAGTATCTATTGCGGCGGGAAAAAACATTGAGAATCTGGTGTTTTTATGTCTCACGCCCCAACCCGTCGCAGAGTGGTCATCGAAGTAAAAATAATCTGCAATATGCACGTCATCATATCTCAGCCAACGTGATCCTGCCCAGACATCCCAATCGCTTCCCATAATATTTCGAGCTTCCACAAAAGCTTCGGGCAAAGCAATAATCATCCCCTGATTGGACTTTGAATCCACATTTCCCAAAAAAGTTCCACCTGAATAGAAACTTAATCTTGCCTGCATATCGATTTTCGTAGTTTTTACACTGTCGCCATTTACAACTGGAGTAAAATGAAAAGCTGGCAAAAAATCCACATAATCGCCTTGATCCATTCTTCCGCCCAATGACCCCTGATTATTAAGATTCAGCTGTCTGCCGGTTTTTCCGTCGGCATTTGGAGAATATCCTGCACCGATTCTGCCTGTTGTTCCGAAAGAAAAATCCTTGTTGGTGATCACAATCTGAGCGTGCGAAAGCTGGCTGATGATTAATAAAAACCAAAAGCTATACTTAAAAACATCTAAATTTTTCATCTTATTTAAATGTCTTCGGCTTGTAGAATTTCAAAGCAAATAACAGAATTACAGCATAGCAGATAATCGGTAGAAGATAGGCGTGTGCAATATCTTTTTCAGCAATTTTCCCCATCAAAGGTGGAAAAACGGCACCTCCGAACATAGCCATTACAAGGAATGATGATGCCTGTGGTACTTTGCTGCCTAATCGCTTCAGACCTAGACTGAATATTGTTGGATACATTACGCTTAAAAAGAGATTCAGTAAGATTAAACTGATGAAAGAGACCCAACCGAAACTTTGCGAAATAATCAAACATAATCCAATATTACAAGTTGTAAAGATCGCGAGAAGCTTATTTGGTGCGATGAATTTCATCAGGAATGTTCCTGCGAAACGTCCAATCATCATCATCGCCATACTTAGAGAAAAATAATAAGATGCCTCAATTTCCGGAAGCTGCATTTTTTCCACACCATAATTAATGAAATAAGCCCAGGTTCCGCCCTGTGCTGCGATATTGAAAAACTGTGCAATCACAGCAAATATAAAATGCCTCTGCTTCCAAAGTGGTGCGTGCGGATCTGAAACCAAAGCTTCTACTCCATTTTCGTCCTCAGAAATCGTAATATCTTCTGCGTGAGGATCTTTCAGGCTGGGAACTTTAATAAAAGAAAAAATAATGGTGATGGTTAAAATCACCACGCCGATCCAGGTGTAAAGATCTTTCACAGAATCTAATGATTGATCATCCACTCCAGACTTTCCGAAGATAAAATAACCACCCAAAAGAGGACCGATAATTGCGCCCAAACCATTGAAAGATTGAGCAAAATTCACCCTTTGATCACTCGTTTTTTCATTTCCTAAAGCTGCAACAAAGGGATGCGCAACGGTTTCCAAAGTAGCCATTCCCATCGCCAAAACAAAAAGTGCAATTCTGAAAAAGTTGAATGACATTTGATTGGCAGCCGGAATGAAAAGAAAAGAGCCAAGCGCAAACAGTGACAATCCCAATATTACACCCAATTTGTAACCGAATTTCTTCATAAACAATCCTGCCGGAACTCCCATCAATGCGTACGCGCCGAAGATTGAAAGCTGAACTAATCCTGATTTTGATTTTGAGATATTAAGAACATTCTGAAAGTGTTTGTTGAGCACGTCGCCCATCGTCAAAGCAATCGCCCAAAAGAAAAACAACGAAATCACAAACGCCAAAACGACAATGTATTTCTTTTCTGTAAATTTTGCAGTATTCATAATAGTGATTTAAATAGTTTTACCGTAATGTTCTTCCCGGAAAGATTTGAATTCTTCGTAAGTGTAATCCGGACAAGCACCTGATTTTGAAGTGATAAAAGCGCCCAGTGAAACAGCTTGTTTCATAATCTCTTCCGGTGATTTCCCCTGAATTCTTTTTGACAGAAAGCCCGCAAGAAAAGAGTCGCCGCTTCCTACCGTGTCGTTGACATCGATGGAGACTGCAGAAAAGTCATAACTTCTGTCTCCAACAAAATATCTTGCACCCTTGCTTCCTTTTGTAAGCACGATTTCATTCAGATCAAAATACTTTTGAATGAACTTTATGCTTTGATCTTCATCAATATATATTTCGCCTAGAAACTCGATTATGGTTCGTAATTCTGCTTTGTTCATTTTTACGAGATCCGCTTTGTGAAGTAATGTTTTAATTAATTCAAAATCGATGAATGGCGGACGAAAATTGACATCAAATACACGGAAATCCGAAAACTCCAGCAATTCCAGAAGTGCATTTTTAGACACTTCATTTCTGGCAATCAGACTCCCAAAAACAAAAGCTTTGGAATTTGTAATCAACTCCTTATGCTCCTTCAAAACCCTGATATGATCCCAGGCAACATCATTTACAATATCGTAATGTGCTTCGCCGTGTTCATCAAAATTGGCAGTGACCGTACCCGTAGGTTTATCGTCGTCAATCTGAATAAAGTCGGTAGAAATATTCCAATTTCTGATCTGACTCAAAAGCGAATTTCCAAGCTCATCATCACCCACTTTACTGATCATTTTCACTTCAGTTCCCATCTTGTCTAAGTTATACGCAACGTTGAAGGGAGCTCCGCCAGCTCTGGATCCGGTTGGGAAAATATCCCAGAGCACTTCTCCGAAACATACCGTGTAAGATTTATTATTATCCATATTAGATTAAACGTTTAAGTTAATTGGTAAAAAAATTATTTGATTGATTTTTTAATGATTAATTCTCCAGACAATGTTATTTTCTTTGTCTTGGAACTGTATTGATTAATTTGTGAGTCCAGAAATTTCACTGCTTCATCGGCCATCTCTTCCAGAGGCTGTTTGATGTAAGTAATCTCTGCGGGGAATAATTTGTATGCCTCTGTCTCATCAAAAGCAAGTACGGAAACCTGCTCCGGCACATTGACATTATTTTGAACCAGATAGGCAAGACCCGCTACAGCAAGCTTGTTGCTGGAGAAATACAAGGCAGTATTCTTCGGATTTTTCCCTAAAGCTTCTTCAAGTTTTGTCTGTATCTCAAGAGTAATATTTTCTAATCCGACAAGGATATTTTTGGTTCTGATATTCTTTCCGGATTCGGCGATCGTCGTCTCAAATCCGTATTGCCGATCCAGAAGATGTGGTAGTTTTGTATCGTAACCAACATATATGATCTGCTCAAAATCTTTTTCTACAAGAAAACTGGTCGTATTTTCCGCTATCTCCCTATTATTTAGAAGAACACCAGGAATATTGACGCCTTTCAGATAACGGTCAATAGTTACCAACGGATAATTTTTGTCCATCAATTTCTGGAGAATATCCTCGGAACCGGCAACTGGCGCGACAATCATTCCATCTACCTGCTGTTGCGAAAACAGTTCTATCAATTTTGAAAATTTTTGTGCATTTTCGTCTGAACTTCCAATGATGAGAGTATAGCCTAATTTTATAGCTTTATCTTCCAGGTGTCTTGCGATGCTGGAATAAAAATCATTGGAAATGTCAGCCACGATCAAACCTAACAATTTGGTTCTGTTATTCTGAAGACTTCTCGCGATTCTGTTTGGCACATAGTTAATCGTTTCAGCAATTTCAAAAATTTTTTTCTTGGTGTCTTCACTTATTCTCTGACCCTCTTTCTTATTCAGAACATACGATACTGTTGCCACGGAAACTCCGGCAATTCTAGCAATATCTTTAATAGATGCTCTTCTCATTGGTCTGATTTACATTGCAAAGTATTTAATAATAAATTAAAAAAACAATAGCCAATTTTTTTTCGTCAATTGGAAAAAATATGTAATTTGGGGAATTTTAAAAATAAGTAAAATAATTTACAATGTATTGTAAATCAAATATTTAAAACAATTTAAGAGAATGTCATATTAACTTATCATTATAAATCTCGACTCTAATATTAAATTTTGGTTAAACGTTTAATCCAATAAATTTCTAATTAATAATTTTTTTGAAGGAATTTCTATTTATGAAGCCGCATATAGATATAAACCTAAAAAAGTAACCTTGATACACGATAAAAAAGAAAGGCTTCTTGGAGCTTATAACGGGTATTATTCAGCAATGGATCAAATTTTAATCAAATATTCAGAATTATCTCATTGGAAACCACAATTAAAAGAAGGTGATTACACGGTTTTAAAATAAGATAATTAAATTAACTTTCACATCTCAAATTATCATATAATTTTCCATTTATTTTATGAGATAAATAATTTTTAGCTATTTTTAAATCTACTTTAGAAAAAAATGGAAAGTTTAGAATTCAAACTCGTCGAACCAGATACTTCGTTAAGTGATTTCGTGTATTGTTTTTCTTCTTTACAAAATCTTTCCACACAAAAAGATGTTGTAATTATTCCAAATGGGAAAATTGATTTAAATTTTTCAATTAATGATAAAGGTGATTTTCAAGTTGCTTTATTAGGCTTAGAAACCGAACCCAAATATACCAATCATCAAATTTCCTCATTTTGCGCAGTGAGTTTTAATCCGATTGCTATAGAATATATTTTTAATCAATCTGTAGCTGAAATCATCAATTCCGGAAAAATATTGCCTAGTAATTTTTGGGATATTACTATTGAAGATTTAAAAGACTTTGAAAAGTTTTGCTCAAAAATCTCTCAAAAAATAAGTTCAATATTACCGAAAACCATTGATGGACGCAAGCTTAATTTATTTAAATTGATATTCGAATCAAACGGAGAAATTACAATAAAAGAACTTTCCGAGAAAATATCATGGAGCCAACGCCAAATTAACAGATATTTTAATCAACAATTCGGACTTTCATTAAAAGCTTACTGCAAAATATTGCGTTTTCAAGCTTCTCTTCCACACATCAATAAAGGAGAACTTTACCCTCAACTCAATTTTACAGACCAATCACATTTCATCAAAGAAATCAAACAATTTTCCGGTGTTTCCCCAAAAGAATTACACAAAAATGAAAATGACCGATTTTTACAATTTTTAGTTTATAAGCAATCATAATTTTGCTCTAATAAAATTAAAAAGCATGTTGTTACAAAATAAACAAGTCGCAATAATCGGCGGTGGTCCAGGTGGATTAACATTGGCAAAACTTTTACAATTGAAAAATATCGAGGTAAAAGTGTACGAAAGAGATATAGATAAAAATGCAAGAGTGCAAGGTTCTCCTTTAGATTTACATGAAAACTCAGGTTTGGCAGCTTTGCAAAAAGCGGGATTAATGGAAGAGTTCAAAAAGAATTTCATGATTGGAGCCGATAAAACAACGATTGTAAATCCCCAAGCCGAAATTTTCTACAACGAGCATGAGACTGATAAAAAAGAAGAGAATTTTGGTTATGAACATTTCCGCCCTGAAATTGACCGAGGTGTTTTAAGAAAAATACTTTTAGAATCATTACAACCCGATACAATTATTTGGGACAGCCACTTTTTATCTATGGAAAAAGAAAATGAAGGCTGGGTTTTACATTTCAAAAACGAAAAAGATGTTTATGCAGATATTGTTATCGCTGCAGATGGAGCAAATTCGAAAATAAGACCTTATTTAACCCATATAAAGCCATTTTATTCAGGAATTTTGATGCTTGAAGGAAATATTTATAATGCTGAAGATTCGGTTCCGAAGATTTCTTCAATTCTTAAAGGCGGAAAAATTATGGCATTCGGAAATGAGCAAAATATTTTAATGGGACAAAAAGCTGATGGAGAAATTGGATTTTATGTTAGTTTTAAAGCAGAAGAAAATTGGGTAACAAAAAGCGGATTAGATTTTTCAGACAGAGATAAGGTTTTAGATTGGTTCAAATCAAACTATGCAGAATGGAGCGATATTTGGCATGAATTATTTGAAAATACTTCTACTCCGTTTATTCCACGTCCGATTTATTGCATGCCTTTAGACCAAACTTGGGAATCACAAGATAATTTGACTTTATTGGGTGATGCAGCGCATTTGATGCCTCCTTTTGCCGGGGAAGGTGTTAATATGGCAATGCTTGATGCTTTAGAATTGAGTGAGTATTTAACGAATAATGAGTACAAATCTATTTTAGAATCTATTTCACATTATGAAAAAGAAATGAGAAAAAGAGCTTCAGTAATTGCACAAGAATCTCTTGACAATGGAGAGAAAATGCATAGTAAAAATTCTCTTTCGACAATGTTAGAATTTTTTAATCAATAAATTTTTCGGCAGTCTGAAGATTGGCTTTGTTTTTGCCAACCAAGAATTATGAAAACAATTTTTATCGTAGAAGATGAGACAGGCATCAGAGATGCATTACAATTGCTCCTGTCATTCGAAAATTATGATGTGCGTTCTTTTGCTACCGTTGAAGCTTTCAATAGCAGAGACAAATCTGTAGTTCCTGATATTTTCATCCTGGATGTAAGACTTCCTGATGGTTCCGGTACAGATTTATGCAATCAGATCAAGGAAAATGAAGCAACTTCAAAAATTCCTGTGATGATTATCAGCGCTCATGCAAAAGCTGAAAATGTGATTAATTCTTGCCAAGCCGATGAATTTATCCCAAAACCTTTCGATATCGATGATGTTTTGGTAAAAATAGAAAAACTTACTGCGTAATAAAAATACTATAATACAATACTCCAATTTAAATTTGGAGTATTTTTTTGTTTCAATTTTAAATTTAAGACAGAAAACTAATTCACAGTCTTTTGTTATATTTGAATTTCAAAAACATTAATATTAAAAACTAAGCAATGGGATATTACGTAACAGGCTATGTAACAGATTCTGCAAACATTAAAAATCTTTACGGAAGCAAAGATCAAGAGATATTGACTTCTCTTCTAAACGAATTATCAGATTCATTGGATGAGCTAAATGATGATTTCGATTTTGATGATAATTTGAATGAAGAAAAGAATTCACAAGCTGTTTTAACTGATATTATTAATGGAGAAATCAGATTTCCTGAACTCGCCTATTTGTATGGTTATGTTTACGAAAAACTTTGTGAATATTTTGGAGAAATAGTTGATTCGCCAAACGATGAGTTTTCAACGAATTATTATTGGGAAATTCCAAAAGAGACTTATAAGGCTTTTATTCCTATTCCGTTTTCATCAGATTTTCCTGAAGTATACAGTATTTATGCTGCAGATTTACAGACAGAAAAATCAAAATTTTTAGCCTTAACCGAAAGAAAAGGAGTTGATTCAGATTATTTAAAAACAGAAAAAGAAGATTTTGAATTTGCCTTTAATAAAGCAATCAAAGAAAATAAAGATTTGGTTTTCTTTCTGTACTAAATCTTAATAAATAAGCTATGCAAAGTAAATTTGTCACAGGAAAAATAATCATTTTCACCTCATTTATCATCAGTTCTTTTTTGTATTCGCAGGAAAAAGTAATTATTTCTAATGCAAAACAATATGGCGATTTCATTGAATTAAGTTTAGAAATTGAAAATAAACCCAACGATAAATTTCATTTGATAAAAATTGACACTATTACTACGAAAACCAACAAAGACGAATTTCTGAAAGACAATCATAATGTGGAGCAGATTTTCCAAAGAGCGAACGTTTTAATACGTTATCAAATTCCTTCCAAAAAATTTAAAACGGTTGATATTAAAGGTAAACTCAGATATTTCAAACCTGCGGAGCAAAATAAATCTTATCTGAAATTAGATAAGGTTAAAAATTTAAAGAAAAACACCAATTTAATCAATCCAAATACAGCAAATACAAACGTATTATATTTTAGCATTGTAGATTCAGAAGAGATTAAAAAAGCTTTTATAAAATTAAAAGACAATGAAAATTTCAAAAAGATTGATTTTAAATTTTACGATTTAATGTATGCTTTCAAAAGTAGTAAAAATCAAGATTTTCTACCTGTAGTCAATGATGAAATAGAATTTGGTTACAATAATTTGACATTGAGAAATCCGGAAACAGGCATCAGTTATAAAATGATTAAACTGAAAAAAGAGATGACAGATTCAGAAAGAAATGAAATCCGCATCGACCTTTTAATTGAAAATAAAGTTTCAGTTAAAAAAATTCCTTTTGAGTTTAATACTGTTGAGATCAAAAATTTATAACATTGAATACATTAAATTATTTAATCAGCTTATTATAATTTTTCTTGTAAATTTTAGCATCAAATTTGTAAAATCTTGCCGCTCGGTGCGAAACATTTTTCTCCATTTCATCCAAAGGAATGATGTAAGAAAATGTAGCAATTTTTTTATGAAAATTTTTAATATCAATATTCTTTTCGCTCAAAGAATTGTATAATTGATACAATTGTCTAATAGTAAATTTTTTGGGAAGAAGTTCAAAAATAATTGAGAAATCGGTTTCAATCCACTTTCTAATTTCTATTAATGATTCTGTGATGATTTTGTTATGATCGAAAGGAAGCATCGGAACTTTATCAATCGTACACCAATCCACAGTATCATACTTTGCGCTGTTAATTTTGTGGTCAATTTTACAGAGAGAAAGATAAGCAACCGTGATAATTCTTTCAATCTGATGTTTATACTCCTTCCCCATCCATTTTATATCGTCCTCATTACTCGCTCTGTTCGGGTCTGCATAACATTTGAACTGTTTCAAAACCATTTTTTTGATTCCTGTAAGCTCAGTTAAAACTCTTTGTGCAGCATCATCGACATCTTCATTACTCAAAATCAAACTTCCTGGCAATCTTTTCGACCTTTCTAGAGGCATTTCATCGAGATATTTCTGAACCAGTAAAATATTCAGTCGGTTTTCATGGTCAAAACCAAAAACCACACAGTCTACGGAAACATAAGTCTGAATAAAATTTGAATTCATGAAGTTTTTATTAAACCACAAAGATAACGACCAAAATAGGATTAGAAAAATCCTACCACATAAAATATAATTAACTTTTTAAACTCAAAAATTTTTCTAAAAATAATACATCAACAATAGCTTAATTAAAAGAAATTATTAAATTTAATGACATGAAAAATTATATATTTTTAGCATTTGCCATACTTTTCGAATCGGTAGCAACTTCATTTCTAAAAGCTTCGGAAGGCTTTACCAAACCATTACAGACAATAATTTTTGTGGTTGCAATGTCGGCTTCGTTTTATCTTCTTACTCACGCAATAAAAGTAATTCCGATAGGAATTGCTTATGCAATCTGGTCTGCTGTAGGAATTGTTTTGATTTCTTTAATCGGATATTTTGTTTATAAACAATCTCTAGATTTCCCCGCAATTCTAGGAATCGTTTTAATTATAATAGGCGTTGTGGTAATTAATGTTTTTTCAAAATCTGCGTCCCATTAAATATATAATGAAATTTAATATTTACCGTTTATCGAAATTTGTAAAAACAAAAAGGCATGAAAATTAAATTCATGCCTTTTATTTATTGATATCTTGTGAAATGGTTTATTCTTCAATTGCTTTTACAGTCCATAAAGAACCGTTTTTTGTTGTAAGTTTTTCGAGTTTACCTTTTATGAAAAGGTCGTCTAATATTTTTTCACTTTCAATCTTTTTTAAATCTGATAAAACAGCAAATTCTTTAGCCGTAAGTGATGGGTATTTTTCAAATAACGCTTCCCAGTTTTTTGAATATTCATTTTTCTGAGCTTTCGGAAACATTTTCAAAACTGCTGTTTCATAAAAAGGATAAGGTTTTGTACCGTAAATCATCTCTTTATTTCCTGAATCATTCATAAAAGATATTGAAGGAAAACCTCTCACACCGTTTTCTTTAGCTAATTTTAAGTCTTCTTCAAAAAGAATTTTCCCTTGACCCTCAAAATCATTCTTCAATTGCTCCACATTAAGTCCTACTCTTTCTGCTGCTTTTGCAATATGTTCCCATTTTGCAATATTTTTCTTATTCAGAAACAACATTTCCCGCATTTCTCTCATCAATAATGCAGCCTTTTCTTTACTCTGAATTTGAGATGCTTTAAATGCTATCGAAGGAGGATAAGACGAATCTAATGGATCTTCCAACCAAATATCACCATCAATCGGCATTTCGTAGTGCAGACTTACTTCATCCCAATGGTGCGCCACATCTGAAGGTTTGCTGATTCCGCCACTGCTATAACTCCAATCCGGAAGCAATCCGCCCATTCTATAGTCGATTTCAATATTATCGCCATATTCAAGCTTTAATTTTCTTAATTGAGGCTCTATTCCCCAACAAGACGAACAAATCGGGTCTGTAAAATAGATAATTTTAACAGGTTTTTCAGATTTTTGTTTTTTAATTTTTATTGTTTCACTATTTTCAGGAACTCCGCAAACGCCTTCTACCGGGTCACAAATCAACGGATTATTAGTTATCGAATCTGTCATTTTCGTTTTCTTTATATTTTGTCCTGAACAATAAAACGCAGTTATGGTTAAACAAACTACTGTTAACAATTTAATTTTCATCAGTTTAATTCGAAAAATCCTTTTTCATCATTTGTGTTTTTAAAACGATGCCTAGTCGTTGATACTTAAAATATCGATGCAAATTTATAATTCAATACAATAAAAATCATCCTTACTTTCCTCTATGAAACTACTTTCCTCTATGAAACTGTAGTTTAATTTTCTACATTTGCAAACCTTCAATTTTATTAATAAATTATGAAAAAAGAACCTGAGTTTAACAATAACAGAATTTGTGAAAAAAGAATTCTGGCAATAAAAGATACCATGGAAATCCTTTCAGGCAAATGGAAATTTCACATTTTGGGTACTTTAATGTTAGGAGATAAACTTCGCTTTATGGATTTGGTAAGAGAAGTTGACGGAATTGGCTCGAAAATGCTTTCAAAAGAACTTCAGGATTTGGAAATGAATCATTTAATTATTCGTACTGTTCTTGATACAAAACCTGTCACTGTTGAATATCAAATCACAGAACACGGTAAAACACTAAGCTCTGTCATTGATGAAATCGCAAAATGGGGAATTGATTACAGAGATAAATTCCATAAAAAAACTGAGCAAATAGATTTGCCCAACTAAAATATTTAAGTAAAATTTTAATGATAAAATCAGAATTATTTGAACGAAACAGTAGACTAAGAATTAAATTTTAATTTATTTTATTTTCTCAAAAATATTTGACATTGTTTCTTTGTCAAGCGTTTCCATATCGATTAAATTCAATGACATTACCATTTTCAAAGTGGAAGTTTTATAATGTTGAAAATGTGGTGTTTGCAAATGAAACTGGTACGCTTCTTTATCAGCATAGATTTCTACAATTCTAATCTGATTAGGATTTTTCTGCTCATTCATAGGGAAAATAGCAATGACGCCTTTCTCTAATTTTACCGAAGCCGAAGCTTCTTCTTTTAGAATAGATTTGTATTCTTCCAAAAATTCAGGAATAATTTCTATTTCTGAGATGCGAACCATCATATCATTTTCGATAATTGGGACAAGTGGTTTTCCGATGATTTTTCGGACTGTATTTGCCTGAGTTTTACCGACAGATTCCTGTATCAAATCTGCCAATTGTACTAATTGATTTTCTGTAATTCCGGTATTCTTTCCAATATTAATATGCGATTGTAATTGAGATTCAACACCAGAAATAGAAGCCAAAGCTGAGATTGTAATCAATTCTCGTTGCTGATAACTCAGAACATCGCTCACAAAAATATCTGCAAACAAATGTTCTTTCAGAAATGCATCGATACGAGGCGCAAATTCCCCAAATCCCGGTGCTGGTTTGGATTGTGGCGTTTTTGTGAGGGTTTCCAACGTTTTTCTGCCTTGCTCATATTTATCAGCAATATTATTTTCGATAACAATTTTCTTTCCTTCGATATCATTTTTGCCTTTTAATTTCCTGTCATCGAGAACAGTTTTAAAGGTATTGATTGCATTCAGACTTCTCGGAAAACCACAATATGCATACAACTGAGTGAGCAATTCCTTTATTTCATTGATGGTAAGTCCTGCTTCCAATCCTTTATTCAAATCTAATTTTAAATTTTCTAAATTTCCAATCGCCGTGGATATAGAAATCTTTACAAGATTCTGTTCTTTCGAATTTAAATTTTGTTTATCTACAGTTTTTTGTGCATTCATTTTTGTAAAACTTAATGTTAGGGAAAACAGAATAATCCAGTGAAAAAATTTGCTTTTAGTCATAATTTTATTTTTGATTGGCTTGTGCATATTCTTCATCTGAAACAGCTTCCAGCCAGGTATTTGCATTGCTCTGTGGATTGCCAACAGTTGCCAGATGTGAAAACCAACTTGTAGCAGTTGCTCCGTGCCAATGCTCGACGTTCGGGGCAATTTCAACGACATCTCCTGCTTTCAAATGACGGGCAGGTTTTCCTCTTTCCTGATACAAACCTTCGCCACCCACGACAATCAAAAGCTGTCCACCATTGTGGCTATGCCAATTGTTGCGGCAACCGGGTTCAAAGGTTACGTTAGAGAGAGGAACATTTAAATCTTTATCGCTTGTAAGCGTGGCCAGATAAGATTTGCCTGTAAAATATTGTTCAAAAGCAGTGTTTTCTTCGCCTGTCGGAAAATCACTTATTTTAGGAATGTTTGAATTCATTTTACTTTGATTATTTGTCTTTTGTGCTGGCAGAAATTGAGCCAACACTAAAAGAATTATTGTTATTAAATATTTCATTTTTTAAAGTTTCTCGAAACAAAGTTCGGTAAGTGCATCTGAAAAATAGTTATAAACAGATTACTGTGTTGCTTACCATTTTTACTGATTTCATTAAAATAAAAAAAATCTTAATTCTATCAGGCATTTTATTTCAAATTCGTTTTAAAGAAAGTTTCCAGTTTGTCAAAAGGAATCACATCCGTTTTATCATACAAATCCACGTGAACAGCATTTGGAATAATCAGCAGTTCTTTTGGCTCATTTGCCACTTTAAAAATATCTTCACTGAAATATCTGGAATGTGCATTTTCCCCTGCAATCATCAACATCGGTCTTGGTGAAATTTCTTTTACATAAGTCAAAATCGGCATATTCATAAATGAAATTGGATTCGTAATGAGCCAAGCTCCGTTTGAGTTTACAGAATTGACGTGAAAACCACGTGGTGTTCTGTAATAATCAAAATATTCTTTTACAAACTGAGGTTCATCGCCTTTCAATGTTTCGGGTAAGTTTCTTGATCCGTCGGCAGGTTTTCCATTTTCGGCATCTTTCCAACGTTGCTGACCTAAGTCTTCCAGAGTTTTGGTACGTTGTTCGGGTGTTACTGAATCATTATAGCCTTTCGACATTACTCTGGTCATATCATACAAACTTGTCGTGGCAACAGCTTTCACTCGTTTATCAATCGCAGTGGCGTTCAAAGCAAAACCTCCGAAACCACAAATTCCTATGATTCCTATTTTGTCTTTGTCAACATTTTTTTGAAGTCCTAAAAAATCAACCGTTGCACTGAAATCTTCTGTGTTAATTTCAGGAGATGCCAGATTTCTCGGTTCTCCTCCACTTTCGCCTGTGTAAGATGTGTCAAACGCCAATACAGCAAAACCACGTTCCGCCATTTGATTGGCATACAATCCTGATGATTGCTGTTTCACTGCACCGAAAGGTCCGCTGATGGCCAACGCTGATAACTTGGCATTTCCTACATTTTTTGGAAGATACAAATCGCCTGAAATAGTGATTCCGTAACGGTTTTTGAACATTACTTTTTCACGGGTCACTTTATCGCTTAATTTGAATGTGTAATGTTCTTTTGCTGTATTCATTTTTTCTGAATTTGATTTTACTTTTTGTGAGAATAATTGTCCTGTGAACAGAAACAATATTGTGACTGCTAATATTTTTTTCATATGATTTTGAATTTAAATTGTTTTGATAAATTTTGCAGGAACTCCACCAACAACAGTATTATTGGGAACGTCTTTAGAAACTACTGCTCCGGCTGCTACGACGGAATTTTCACCAATCGTAACGCCCGGTAAGATTGTAGCATTGGCACCAATCCAGACATTTTTTTTAATGAGAATAGGTTTACCAATCAATCCCTTTCTGTCTTTCGGATTTAATGGATGATTTTCGGTAATGAGACTGACTTTCGGACCAATTAAAACATCGTCTTCAATCGTAATTCCGCCCAATGCAAGGAAGGTACAGTCGAAATTGATAAAGACATTTTTACCGATGTTGATATGCTTTCCGTAATTGATGTAAATAGGCGTGAATACAGCGACATTCTGAATTTTCTTATCTAAAATCTGAGATAATATATCTCTAATTTCGTCAGGATTTGAAGAGTTATTCATCCGATTAAGCAAAACTTTTACAGCAAAAGATTCTTCCCGTAATCTGTACATCTGTGTATCATCAGGAAGTATCGTTTCGCCATTTAAAAGCCTTTCGAAAATATCTTTCTGAATTGGTGTAGAACCGGAATTATGTTGTGAATCTGACATTTTAGATTGATTTGATTATCAGATACAAAGGTATAACGACTTACAAGCAAGCCGTTAAAGATCATCAAACCAAAAGTTAAGAAAATCAAACTTCCGTCAATCGAAAAGCTTTAGGATTGGTTCCTGTTTGTTTTTTAAAGAAATTGTTGAAGTATGTTGGATATTCGAAACCGAGTGCATAAGCGATTTCGGAAATACTCCAGTCTGTATGTTGCAAAAGGGCTTTTGCTTCGGTAACGATTCTTTCTGTAATGTGCGTTGTTGTTGATTTTCCTGTCACTTCTTTTACGGCACGGTTCAGATAATTGATATGAACATTCAGATGTTGTGCATAATGTTGTGCCGTTCTTAATTGAAGCGGGTTTGCAGTAGTTTCAATCGGAAATTGTCTTTCGAGCAATTCCAGAAAAACAGAAGTTAATCTTGACGATGCATTCTTGTTTTGTTCGTAATTTTCAGAAGGCTCCATCTTCAAAGACTCGTGAATAATGAGACTGATATAATTCCTAATCAATTCATCTTTAAATACATAATTACTTTCTTGCTCGCTAATCATCTTCTGAAAAATGGTATTGAGGAAAATTCTTTGCTCCTCTGTAATTTTTAAAACAGGAGTTCCGCCAATTTTAAAGAATGAAGATTGCTGCAGGCTTTCCGAACGTTCGGAATTTTTAAAGAATTCTTCCGAAAAAAGAATAGTATATCCTACGTAAGTTGTTGAAATCGTTTCCCACGAATACGGAATGTGCGGATTGCCAAAAAAGAGAATTGTCCCTTCCTGCTCGTAGGTTTTATCAGAATAATGAATTTTGCTTTTCCCCGTAGTCAGGCAGATTTTATAGAATTCTTTTCTGCTGTAGGTTCTGGTTTCAGCTCCGTCTCCCTCTATTTGAAAGGCTTTAAAACCTTGCAATTTCAGTTCATTGTTAAAACTTGAGACTTCTCTGATTACCTTTTCTTTCATTTGTCAAAGTTAAGAAATTCAAATATAATAGATTATCTATAATTTTAAATCAACTCTGCTTTAACGCTCGATATTTTTCCATTTTTAAAAGTAAAATCAAAGCTTCCGCCAATTATACCTTCCGGAAATTCTCCTTTAAACTCAACTTCCAGATAAGCTGAATTTTCTTTAACTTCTAATTTCCTCAATTCAGTCTGAGTCTTATAACCAATAAAATAGCTCACAAAATAATTTTTAATTCCGCTATGACCGATGAATTTTCTTCCAACTGAAGGATCATCCAAAACGGTATTTTCATTATAAAATTCAAGATATTTTTCGGTGTTATAACTGTTGCCAACTGCAATCCAGTCTTTGATAAACGTTTCTATATTCATTTTAAATTTAGTTATGATAAAAACCTTGTTTGAATTGCACTGGCGTCTGATTGGTTTTATTTTTAAATAATTTATTGAAAGACTGCGGATGCTCAAAACCCAGTTGATAAGCAATTTCTGCTACTGAAAGCTGAGTTGTTGTGAGATAATCTTTTGCCTTTTCGATGAGTTTTTCGTGGATGAGCTGTTGTGCATTCTGCCCTGTCAAAGACCGTAGCATATCACTTAAATATCGTGGTGAAAGGCTGAGTTCGGTTGCGAGAAACTCAACGGTTGGCAAGCCTTGATTCAGTCCGTTTTCTTTTTCAAAATAGACATTTAAAAGTTCTTCAATTTTCGAAAGCAAATCATTGTTGACCGCTTTTCTGGTAATAAACTGGCGCTTGTAAAAACGGTTGCTGTAATTGAGCAAAACCTCGATGTGCGAAATGATGACGTCCTGACTGAAATCGTCAATCGTGTTGTTCAATTCTTCCTTAATATTATCAAAAATTGAAAACAAAGTCTGCTTTTCTTTATCCGATAAAAACAGAGCTTCGTTTGCCGAATAAGAGAAAAATCCAAAGCTTTTGATGCGGGCTGCTAAAGAATAATTCCTCAAAAAATCAGAATGAATCAGCAGTGTCAAACCTTCATATTGGATATCGTCTGAACTTGTAGAAAGCAGCTGGTTGGGAGCCGTAAAAATCATTCCGCCTTCATCAAAATCATAATAACTTTGTCCATATCCCATTTTTCCCTTCAATGTTTTCTTGAATGATATTTTATAGAAATTGAACAGAAAATGCTGATTCAGAAATTCTTCTTCCACAACCATATTGGCATTTTGAGTAATGCTGATCAACGGATGAACAGGCTTCCCAAAACCCAGCATCTCGTGAAGCTGTGAGATGGAATCTACTTTTATCGGATTATTCATTTCTTAATATTTTTAGTTTATTAAATCTCCAAATGCCATCTGTTTCATCTCGTGAACCGCAGCTTCGGAACCGATTTCCAGACGACGGTTGTACAACTGATTGGCAAATTCTCCCGCCACATATCGCAATTGGTTTTTTCCGTCTGTCGCTGCCTCATAAACCACATCTGCAATCCACTCTGCCGGTTCGAAATTATCGGGATTCATCAGTTCAAATAATTTCTGCATTCCGTCTTCATAAGCGGGATGATTGGCAACGGCTAATGATTCTCCTGCAAAATTAGTTTTAATTCCGCCGGGCGCAACGGTTTTGATGCCAACATTATGTAACGCCAACTCAAACGACATACTTTCGCTCCAACCTTCCAAAGCCCATTTTGTAGCGTGATAAAGCGAATCCAGAGGAAAAGTCAGAAGTCCGCCAATCGAAGTTGTCGTGATAAATAATCCGCTTCTGTTTTTTCTGAAATAAGGAATGAAAGCTTGCGTCACACGAATCACGCCCAGTAAATTGGTGTCCAGCTGTTTGACAATTTGTTCGTCTGTCAAAGCTTCCAAAGCGCCAATCAAACCATAACCTGCATTGTTAAAAACCACATCAATCGTATGAAGTTCAATTGCTGTTTTTACCGTTTTCTGAATCTGTTCTAAATTTGTAACATCAAGCGGAAGTAAGGTTACATTTTCCAGTTGAGAAAGTTCTGTTTCTTTTTCAGGATTTCTCATTGTTGCGATCACATTCCAGCCTTTTGACTGAAATAATTTGGCTGTTGCTTTTCCTAAACCTGATGATGCGCCTGTGATAAAAATTGTTTTTTTCATTTTAAATGTTGTTTAAATTTTATAATACAAATGTCTGCAGACGCAGTGAGGGAAATGTTGCCAAAATGAGTTTGGTTGTATCCGAAATGACGAAGCGTAATTTTGCGTAAGGGATAGAAGTGGCATCCTTTTGCGTAATGAAATGGAGCAAAAGATATAGCGGAGAGCCCGACCCGCTTGCATTTTTGCCTTGCTGAAAGTTTATGCCACAGGCTCAGAATGACAGGCAAAAATGCAAAGGGATACGCCCAAAATCAAAAAAAGCCGAAGTTTTCACTCCGGCCTTAAAAAATTATTTCAAATATTTAGCTTAAAAAAGGATAATCCGTATAACCTTTTTCGCCTCCGCCGTACATTGTGGCTTTGTCAGCTTCGTTCAATTCTGCATTAAGCTCGAAACGTTTTGGCAAATCAGGGTTGGCTAAAAATAAAGTGCCGTACGAAATCATTTCCGCTATTCCTTTTTCCAGTTCTGCTTCTCCGGATTCTTTGTTGTAGCCACCGTTTGCAATGACCTTGTGGGTAGAAAGTTTTCCGAAAGTTTCTATCACATCTTGTGGATAATGTGTCAATTCATCAATCGGAAAAAGCGGATTCATCAGTTGAATGTACGCCAAAGGAAGCTTGTTTAATCCTTCAATCAACGCAGAAAACTGTTCTGTTGGCTGGTTGTGGATGATATTATTGTAAGGGATCGTCGGCGATAATTTAATTCCGGCTTTGTCCGCGCCTATAGCATCTGTAATTTCCTGCATAACTTCCAACACAAAACGGTTTTGATTTTCGATGTTTCCTCCATATTCATCTGTTCTGTGGTTTGAGCTTTCCGCTAAAAACTGATTTGGCAAATAGCCAAACGCAGCGTGAAGCTCGACACCGTCAAAACCTGCTTCAATTGCATTGAGAGCAGCTTGTTTGTAATCCTGAACAATTTGTTTTACTTCCTCTGTCTCCAAAGCTCTAGGCGTTTCGTAATCTTCCATTCCGGTCCCCGTAAAATGTTTTTGTCCTTGGATGGCAATGGCGGACGGAGCAACAGGAAGCGCTCCGTTTCTCACAGAAGAATGGCCAACACGACCCGTATGCCAAAGTTGGGCATAAATTACACCGCCTTTCTCGTGAACCGCTTGGGTTACTTTTTTCCACGCTTCGATTTGTTCCTGAATATAAATCCCCGGTGTGTAAGGACTTCCCAAAGCCTGCTCTGAAATATTGATTCCTTCAGAAATAATCAAACCTGCGCTCGCTCTTTGTGCGTAATACAATACTGTTAAGTCACTAACGATTCCATTTTCGTCGGCCCTGCTTCGGGTCATTGGCGCCATTGCCATTTTGTTTTTCAGCGTTTTATTTCCTAACTGTATTTGTTCTAGTTGTTTCATATTTTTATTTAATAATTTAATTATAATTTATTTCCACTGTACATTCCTTCTTTAAAAACTTCCGCACTTTCGTCTGTCACAAACAAAACCAATTCGGAATCCTGATTGGCTTTAATAATGACATTTTCATCTTTGATGAGAAGGCTGTCCTTTTTTTCTAAATTTAAATCTGAATTGACGATTATATTTCCTTTAAAAACATACAGCAACAAAGTCAATCCTTGTATTGCTAAATCAGGAAGTAAAAGTGTATTTTCTTCCAATAATCTGGCATCATACAACCAGGTCTGACTGCTGAACTGAAAGTCAGTTTCCACATTGGGCGAAGCCAATAATCTCCATTTATTTTCACTGTGAATTTCATCAAGTTCGAGAAAAACAACTTCCGGTTTCAAATCCTTTTCGCCCGGACGAATGAATATTTGCAAACCTTCCATTGGTTCTTTGTCACCAAAGATTTTTTCTTCGTGCTGAAACATTTTTCCGGCCTTCATCAGCATCAAAGTTCTTTTGCCAATCGTCTTTACAAAACCTTCGGAATCGCTGTGTTCAGCAGTTCCGGTTCTGAAATAAGAAAGAATTTCATCATTGATATGCGGATGCATTTTGATGACTGTCTTTCCGTGGATTTCGGGATGGTCGATTCTTCCGATGCTTCCAATTCCGGTATCTTCTTTTGAAATTTCAAGACCAGGATATAGTATTTTAATGGGACCGTGACCGGTAAATCTGGTGTTGCTTATTTTGTGTAACATTATCTTTTTGTTTAAATGCTATTGCAAATTTAGATACATTACTTTACTTTTGCAAGTAGTTACATATTTGTACAGTAGTAACAAAATGTAAAGCATTAAGCAAAATCAATGATTGTGGCAGTTAAAAAAAATAAAAATATTGAATTCAAGTGCTCTCTGAAAGATGTTTTAGACATTGTAGGAGGCAAATGGTCGATTCCCATCATCTATACTTTATTCGACGGTAAGAAACGTTTCAGCGAACTGGAGCGCACGATTCCCAACATCAATACAAGAATGCTGGTAAAAGAACTGAAAAAATTAGAGGAAAACAGAATTGTTAAACGAGAAGCCTTCGCCACCGTTCCCCCAACTGTAGAATATTCCCTGAATCACAAAGGAATGATGCTGAAACCCATCATAATGGATTTGCATAAATGGGGCGAGGAATTTGTCGACCAATAAAAAGATTTTCTTAAAATCATATCTGTATCAATTATTTGTTAATCAGTTTTCAGACCTAGCAATTTTGTTCAATTCAAATTTATCTCTACATTTGCATAATCAGTTATGTAATTAATTATGAATATATTTGAAAGAACAGGAAAAATGGCTTTAGGTAGCAGATTGCGTTTGCTGACAAGCCGATTTACAGATGATGCAACAAAAATCTATGAAATGTACAATGTTGAGAAATTCTCTCCAAAATGGTTTCCGGTTTTCTTTGTATTATCAGAAACGGATGAAAAGACCATTACCAAAATAGCCAGAGAAATCGGTCATTCTCAACCTTCTGTAACCAAAATCATCAAGGAAATGATAAAAGCAGGTTTGGTAAATGATCAGCTTAAATCAAGTGACAAACGCAGAAATGTAGTTGGATTAACCGAAGAAGGAAAATCTTTAGCAGAAAAAATGTTGCAGGAACAATGTGTCGATATTGATTTGGCTGTAGAAAATCTTCTGACCGAAGCGACTTACAATCTTTGGGAAGCTGTTGCAGAATGGGAATTTTTATTGGAACAAAAGTCTTTGTTGAAACGTGTTCAGGAGCAGAAAAAACTACGTGAAAGTAAAGATGTTGAAATCGTGGAATACAAACCAAAATATCGGTCGGCTTTCAGGAACTTAAATGCAGAATGGATTTCGAATTACTTTAAAATGGAAGAAACGGATTACAAATCTTTGGACAATCCGCAGGAATATATACTCGATAAAGGCGGAAAAATTCTTGTCGCACTCTACAAGGACGAACCGCTGGGTGTTTGCGCTTTAATAAAAATGAATGACAAAGATTACGATTTTGAAATGGCAAAAATGGCGGTATCTCCAAAAGCTCAAGGCAAAAATATCGGTTGGCTTTTGGGTCAGGCAATTATTAATTCTGCCAAGGAATTGGGTGCTTCAAAACTGTATTTGGAAAGTAATACGATTCTAAAACCTGCTATTAATTTGTATCAAAAAATGGGATTTGAAAAGATTGTTGGCCGTTATACGCCTTACCAGCGCTGTAACATTCAGATGGAATTGGATTTGAAAAAGTAGTAAACTGTAGATTTTTGTCAGTTCCTGAATTGATGCGTTGTAAGGTTATTGTGTCAACAACCAAACTAAATGCAAGGCATTGCTGGATTCTGCAATTGTTTTACCAAATCAACCAATTGTCCATTTGCCTTTCTGTTTTCTTAGGAAAAACGGGGAACAATGTGTCTGAAATCTGAAATGCCTAACTTTTATTAATAGCAAACCCGTATCTTTGATTTTTACAACCGAATGAACTCAATCACCATCAAAGAATTTTATCAGGATATTTTGGGAGACACCTGTCCTGATATCAACCAATTCCTTACTGAAAATATCAATAAGGACATTGGCCATTTCAATGTTTTTGATATTTCTGAAATCTACAGAACCAGCACTTCGAAGACTGAAATGCCTTACAATAGGAGAACTTATTACAAAATAAGTTTGATTAATGGAAAGAACAAAGTGGAATATGCAGACAAAACCATTGAGATTGAGGATTGCGCCGTTCTTTTCGCATCGCCGAAGATTCCTTACAACTACACCAATCAGTGTTCAGAGCAATCGGGACATTTTTGTGTTTTCACAAAGGATTTTTTACCAGCCACGAAAGTTGGATTGGAGCTTGACTTGCTTCCTGTTTTCTCGGCTCAGAGCGATTTTATTTTTCAAATCTCGACAGAACAGTTTCATCAATTTGAATCGATTTTCTTGAAAATGCACGATGAAATCAAGTCTGATTATGTTTATAAATATGATTTGCTGAGAAATTACGTGATGGAATTGATTCATTTTGGACAGAAATTAAAACCAATTAAACCAATTGAAAATACCAAAACTGCCGCTTCTAGAACGACTACTCTATTCATCGAACTACTGGAAAGACAGTTTCCTATCGAAAATATCAGCCAACTTCTTCAACTGAAAACACCTGCAGATTTTGCGGGAATTTTGGGCGTTCACGTCAATCACCTCAACCGAGTTCTGAAAGAAACAACTGGAAAAACAACAGGCGAAATCATCGGAAGCCGGATTTTTCAGGAAGCGAAAATATTACTGACCCAAACACAATGGAACATTTCGGAAATCGCTTTCACATTGGGTTTCGAAGAGGTCGCACATTTTTCTAACTTCTTTAAAAAATACAGCAAGCAATCCCCACAACATTACCGCGAATTATTGATTGTTTGATTTTCACAAATTTTAATTTGATTTATGCAAACCAACCAATGTGATAATTTTTCAACTTTGTATCATTAATTAAAACAAATAAAAATGGCAAGTAAAATAGCATTAGTAACAGGCGCAAGCCGCGGATTGGGAAAAGATTCAGCTTTACAATTGGCGAAGAAAGGATTTGATATTATCTTGACTTATCAAACCAAAAAAGAAGCAGCGGACGAAGTTGTAAAAGAAATCGAAACCTTGGGACAAAAAGCATTCGCTTTGCCTTTGGATATTTCTACAACCGCAGGTTTTGACCAATTTGTAACCGAAGTAAAAGACGTTTTGGACACTCAATTTGATTCTGCAAAATTGGACGCATTGGTCAACAACGCAGGAATCGGAATCAACGAAAGTTTTGAAACGACGACTGAGGAAATTTTGGATGCAATGACAAATATCCACTTCAAAGGCCCTTATTTCTTAACTCAAAAACTTCTACCATTGTTGAATGATGGAAGCAGCATTGTGAACACATCTTCAGGTCTGGCAAGATTCTCAATGCCTGGCTATTCCGCTTATGGAGCGATGAAAGCGGCAATCGATTCTTTGTCAAGATACCAGGCTTTGGAATTTGGCGCTCGAAAAATTAGAGTCAATTCGATTGCTCCAGGTGCGATTGAGACTGATTTTGGTGGCGGCGTTGTCCGTGATATTTCAGATTTGAACAAACATTTAGCTTCTGAAACTGCTTTGGGAAGAGTTGGTTTGCCGGATGATATTGGAAGTGTGGTCGCGTTTCTTTGTTCAGAAGATTCCAAATGGATTAATGGTCAAAGAGTTGAAGTTTCAGGCGGTTTCAAACTTTAATGAAATTTAAAATAAATCAAAATACCATTCGACAAATTGTTGAATGGTATTTTTTTAGCATTAAGATTGATTTAAAGTTCAAAAACTTTTTCCAAATGTTTTGGATAATTTTCTAAAGTACCAACGATATCGCCGTCCTTGAAAATATCAAAACAATTATAATCTGCCACAATATCTACACCGCAAAAACGGTAATTGCTGTTAATCTGGATGAGCACATCAGCTGTACTTCTGCCTTCGAAAAGAACTTGATTTTTGTCGTCGAAACTTGCTTTTGGAGCATTCCACGTTGAACAAACCATAAACTTTTTGCCCTGCATTTTTCCGCCGGTTCCGTATTGTTTTGTTAAGTTTTCTCTGGTTCTGCCATCACCGGAAAGAAATTTTTCGCTGAACAGACCGCTGTTGAAAACTTCATCCACATACTTTTTGTAAATCCACGGCGCACCAAACCAATTGATAGGCGTTTGCAGGATGATGCTGTCTGCATCAATATGTTTTTCCACTTCTTCATCCGGATTGTAACCATCTTCTACTTTGGTTTCTATAACTTCAAAACCTTTTTCCAGAAAAAAATCTTTGGCTTTTTGGTGAAATGCATCATTTAATAAACCTTCGGACCAGTTTGGATATGTTAAATGCGTATTGATTAAGAGTACTTTTTGGGTTGAATTCGTTGTCATTTTTATTGAATAATTTTATTTGATGTTAAAAACTTTCTGCAAATAAGCAGGATAATTTTCGATGTCTTCCTTAATATGTTTGTTGTGATAAACGTCGTAGCAGTAATAGCCTGGAACAACCTCAAAGCCTGTGAACAGATAGTTTGCGGCAACATTGAACAAAGCATCGTCAGCACTTTTACCTTTGAACAAATATTGGTTTTTGTCATTGAAGCTTTCTTCAGGCGCATTCCACGTGGCAGAAATCATAAACCTTTTGCCCTGCATTTTTCCGCCCATTCCGTATTGTTTGGAACCTTCCGCCTCAGAACGTCCGTCGCCGGAAAGGAACTTTTGGCTTTTCAAGGCGCTGTTGAAAACTTCATCCACATATTTTTTGTAAATCCACGGCGTGTTTTCCCAATTGACAGGCGTCTGAAGAATGACGATATCCGCCTGCAGATGTTTTTCCACTTCTTCATCCGCATTGTAGCCGTCTTCCACTTTTGTTTCCAGAACTTTATAGTTTTTAGAAATGAAAAATTCTTTGGCTTTATTGTAAAAAGAAGCGTTCAGTTTACCTTCGGACCAGCCGGGATAAGTCAGATGCGTATTAATCAATAAAACTGTTTTCTGTTTTGAAGATATTTTTTGCGCGTTTAAATGAATTCCGAGTGAAAAGAAAATCAGGAATAAGAAAAGGATGTTTTTTGCTTTCATTAATTCAATATTTAATTACCCTACAAAGGTAAAAGCGATTGAAAAAATTGACGGAAACAAAATACCAATAAAAAAGAAACAAATTACGGATTAAAAAAAAACGCCTCCTTTCGAAGACGTTTGTATTATTTAATCAGTTCCTGGCGATATTCTTTCGGACTTACTCCGACCTGTTTTTTGAAGAATTTTGAAAAGTAATTCGGATACTCAAAGCCCAATTCGTAAGCGACTTCCGTCGTGTTGAGTTTTTCATTTTCCACCAGCAATTCTTTGGCTTTTTTAATGACAAATTCGTGGATATTTTCAAGCGCTGATTTTTGAGTAAAATGCTTGATAATGTCACCTAAATAATTCGCTGTCAACCCTAATTTATCCGCAAAATACTGAACATTTGGAAGTTGTTTTACCGGTTGTTGATAATACTCGACCAAACTCTGCTGAAAATCTGTAACGACTCTGTTATATTGCTTCGGGTCGGTGGAGAACTGGCGTTTATAAAACGCTTCCACCAAAGAAATCAGTACATTCACATAAGACAAAAGCACATTGAAATTTCGTTTCTCACTTTCGTAATATTTCATCATTAATTTAAAAACATCACTGATTTCCTGAACTTCTTCATCGGTCAAGTACAAAGCTTCGTGCAGACCGTAATCCAGATAAGTTTTAAAGAGAAATCTGTTTTCCTCAATGAATTTCTTTGAAAGTTGAAGATACATTCCCTGATAAGTCGGTTCCACATCCCAACCCTCATCCACCACCATATTTGGACTGTTGAAAAAGACCGCGGTAATAGGTTTTAAATCTGGTGTATTTCTATTTTTAAGATTGATTTTAAATGAAATCCTGTAAAAATCAACCGCAACAGCTTCCGACTTCAACAACATATTCGGCGGGTCGTAATAACCAACATCGATGTCATTATCCAGAGGTTTTGATAAACCGATGTAGTCGTTATAAGTTTTGAAGTCTTTGAAAGTTTTCATCATACAAATGTAATAATTTGGTTTTTGTATATCTGAAACTTTTTACCTTGTCTAAATTATAAAAGCTTGAATCTTGATGGAAATAGATTCAAGCTCATTCCCAAACTTTCAAATCATACGCAGCCTTCCAAAATTTAAATTCCATTTTTGAAGCTGTTATAAATGCTTCTGTCATTCGTTCTCTGATTTCGGGAGTAGTATTTTCGGCTGCTTTATCACAGATTTGAATAGCTGCTTTCACTGCGATTGCAAATTCTTCTCCGCCATACGTTTCAATCCAGCTTTGGAAAGGATTATTTGAAGTTTGTTTAATTTGACAAATATAATCTCCCACTTCCTTATAAATCCAAAAGCACGGTAATGTTGCCGCCATTGCAATTTCAACAGGTTCAAAAGCTGCTGTACTTCTTAAAAAATGAATATAATGATGACAGACAGGTTGTAAAATTCCTTTATTTGAAATCTCAAATTCTTTAAAATAAGATTCATGCAAAGCATTTTCTACCACAATTGCATTTTCAGCAAAGCGCATATAGGACAGAGCATCTTGTGTATCATGAGCTTTGCTTCCAATTAATGCTAAAGTTCTTCCGAAATGTTCCAGATACAAAGAATCCTGTGAGATATAAAACTGAAATTTTTCTATATCTAAAGTTCCCCTAGATAATTCTCTAATAAAAGGCATTTCGATGATGTCTTGATAAATATTTTCTATGGATTGCCATGCGTTTTCAGACCAATTCATTTTTGATTAGTTTTTGAGGATTAAAAAAGTGATTTAAAGGACCATTTCCTTTTCCGGTTTGTACATTACTACCATAATAGATTGCATCAGAAACATACTTTTGTGCTAATGCAACCGCTTTATCCATTTCATTTCCTTGTGCAATAAATGAAGCAATCGCAGACGAAAGTGTACAACCAGAACCATGCGTATTGTTGGTTTCTGTTTTTACCCATTCAAAAGTCTTACAGCTGTTTTGATTATTATAAAACAGGGAAGTTATCATCTCTGTTTCCAAATGACCGCCTTTCAACAAAATATTTTTACAGCCCAGTTCTTTAATTCTTTCTCCGGCAATTTTCATATCATCTAAAGTTTTCACTTCTCTATTCGCTAAAATGGCAGCTTCATCCATATTCGGAGTAATAATATCTGAAATCGGAAACAGTTTTTGAATGATCACTCCAATCGTTTTTTCCTCGATTAACCGATGACCGCTTGTTGCTACCATTACAGGATCGAATACAATCGGAACTTTTTTATATTTTGATAAAGTTTTTACAATAGTTTCAACCAATTCGGGAGTATGAACCATTCCTATTTTAATTGCATCAGGAAAAACATCATCTAAAATTGCTTCAATCTGTTCAGAAACCGCTTCCACAGGAATTGAGAAAATATTTCTCACACCTTGTGTATTTTGAACAGGTAAAGCCGTTAAAACTGACGTTGCATAACATCCTAAAGCGGAAATAGTTTTTATATCAGCCTGAATTCCCGCTCCACCACTTCCGTCAAAACCTGCAATCGTTAAAACTGAAGGGTATTTATATTTTTTCATTTATTGATTTCATTTTTAAGTTGGAATGCTGCTTTTTGAGGATTTTCGGCACCGCATATTTCTGAAACAATGGCAATACAATCTGCTCCTGCATCCATTACTGCTTTTGTATTTTTTAAATGAATATTTCCAATCGCTACCAATGGTTTATCGGTTAATTTTCGGATATTCATTAAACCTTCCAATCCCCATTCCGTCACCGTATCAGTTTTAGTATTTGTTTTAAAAACCGGACTGATTCCTAAATAGTCAGAAAGAGCCGTTTCTTGATTTTCCAGCTGTTCTAAATATTCAATTGAATATCCAATCATTTTATTATGAAATAAATTTTCCCTCAAAAAAGAAGGCTGAATATCATTATTTCCGACGTGAATTCCAAATGCATCAATTTCTTTGGCAACAAATGCATTGTCATTGATAATTAAAGGAACTCCATATTTATTTGTAATTTCTTTCAGGCGAATGGCTTTTTCAAAAAAATCTAAATCAGAAGCATTTTTCTCACGCAGCTGAATAATATCTACTCCGCCTAAGATTGCCTGTTCAGCAACATCCAGGAAGTTTCTTTCTTTACAGTCAGCTTCGGAAATAACAAGATATAACTGATAAGAAAAAGATGGTATTACACTCATTTTTTAGACACCTTTACATTATCGAAAAACTCCTGCTCAGAAATATTGTATAATTTATCTAAAATATTCACCTGAAGACTTCCCGGCCCCTGAGAAATCTTTTCTGCTAATTCTCCAACAATTCCCAAAAGAGACATTGCTGCAACTGTTGACTCTGTTTTGTTTTCAGAAATTGCAGCAAAAGCTCCGACAATTGCAGAAGCAGAGCAACCCAATCCCGTCACTTTAGTCATGAGAGGATGTCCGTTTTCAACAAAATAAGTGTCTTTGTTATCAATGATAATATCCGTCGCACCAGAAATACAAACTACAGACTCATATTGTTGTATAAGATATTTCGCTGCAGTAATTGCTTCATTACTTTCTGCGGTACTGTCTACTCCTTTTGTAATTGTTTTATTAGCTTTGGCTAAAGCAATGATTTCTGATGCATTTCCTCTGATAACTGTAGGCTTAAATTCTAATAGTTGTTCTAAAATTTCATCCCTGAAAGCTGTTGCACCTGCTCCGACAGGATCTAAAACCCACGTTTTTTTGGAATGATGAGCTTCTTCAGCAGCAATTAGCATTGATTCAGACCAATATTCATCAAGTGTTCCAATATTGATTACCAAAGCATTTGAAATGGCAACCATATCTTTCACTTCAGATTTTGCATGAGCCATAATTGGTGAAGCTCCAATTGCCAAAAGTGCATTCGCAGTGTTATTCATTACTACGAAATTGGTCATATTATGAATAAGCGGTGATTGCTTTTTTACGGATTGAATGTAATTCCAGAGATTATTTTCCATTAAATTATTTTTATAAAAATGCTTCAGGAAAACAAAAAGAATAAAGAAAGAAAAACATCAAAGACAGATGCATTCTTGCTTTTCCCTACGTTGGTATTAACCATATCAGGTTCAAAGGGACTCTCTCAATTCTTTTCAGAATACCCCTAAAGCTTGAAGCAAATATACAAATGTTTTAGAATTAAACTAAAAAATAATCGTGATTAAATCTCAAATTTAGTGATGAAACAAGTTTATAGTTCTTACATTTTTAGTAAATGATTAACATCTCGAAGAACCTTTTTTAAAGCCATTTTTTGTATGTTAGCAAACGAAAAAAGAGTTTATAAATCTCAATTTAGAGATATTAATCCATCCATTTATCAAATCCAAAATAATGACTGAAGAAGAAAAAATTAAGGTAAGAGAACTCAACAATCAAATTATAGCTGACAAAAATTACAGATTCAATTCATGGCTTCCTGTTCTGGAAAATCCTAACACAAGAAATTTAGATGAAGTAAAAGGCAGAATGTCTGTAATGAATGCTTTGATTAATATTTCGTTTGAAGCTCCAATAAATTTTATCCGAAAATGGATTGAAAAGCATGACTTAACATCACATCTTTCCAATTGGGAAAACGAAATTCTTCTTAAAGATAATGACGAACTAAGCGATTACGAAAATAATTCTTTGAGATGGTATCTTGAAGGACTTTGGGCATTAATGTGGGCAACGAAAGTCGTTCCAGATCTTGATGAAACAGAATGGTGTGGAGAAAATATGGCGACTTTACTTCCTAATCTCGAAAAAGATGAAAGCAATGAAAAAATTAATCAGTTGTCTGAATTGAGAACTGACGAAGAAATTTATAATATGCTTGATTTGTATTATCGTTTTCATTGGTATTGCGTTGATGAAAGAATAAAAGGTGTTGAAGCCAAAATTAATGAAGGTATTGTCTATGAGAGAAGAAAAGCTTTGGAATGGCTCATTAATAAAGATTCTGATTGGGATGACATTGAAATGGGAACGTAAATAACAATTAATATTCATTAAACAATAAATCTATTACAACCTCGTTGTTTAGGCAGTTGTAAGCTTATATTTCTCAAATCTATGACTAAAACATTTAATTAAAAGTTAAAAATCATTGACTGGAGTTTAAAACTTATCCTTCATTTAAAATAATAAACTAGAAAAATTGATACACAAAACATCCTTTAAAGTCGCAACAACTCTTGCTGCGGTATGTTTCAGCACAGCTATTTTTGCACAGCAGAAATATTCTGTTAGCGGAACAGTTAAAGATCAGAAAAACGGTGAATTACTTCTTGGAGTTGCTGTGAAAGTTGCCGAAGATCCAACGATTTCTGTTATCGCTAATGAATACGGATTTTATTCGCTTTCTCTTCCGCAAGGTTCTTACACTTTGGTTGTTTCCAATCCTGGATTTAAAGATTTTCAACAAAATATTACAGTTGAAAGTGATTTAAAATTAAATCTACAATTGACTCAGGAAGGAAATGATAGAGTGAAAGAAATTGATGAAGTTGTAATTTCTGCGGTGAAGAAAGACAAAAATCTTTCATCTGCACAAATGGGAACTGAAACTTTAAGTATTAAACAAATCGATAAACTTCCTGTATTATTTGGTGAAAAAGATGTGATGAAAACCATTCAGCTTTTGCCCGGAATTAAAAGTAATGGTGAAGGAAGCAGCGGATTTTCTGTAAGAGGTGGCGCAACCGACCAGAATTTGATTTTATTGGATGAAGCAGCGGTTTATAATGCTTCACATTTGCTTGGATTTTTCAGTACATTCAACAGTGATGCATTGAAAGATGTGAGTATCATTAAAGGAAACAGTCCTGCTCAATACGGAGGTCGACTTTCGTCTGTTTTGGATGTAAAAATGAAAGACGGAAACAACAAAGACTACAACGTCAATGGCGGAATTGGATTAATCAGCAGCAGATTAAGCGTTGAAGGTCCTATTCAAAAGGAAAAATCATCATTCATCGTTTCGGGAAGACGAACGTATGCGGATGTTTTTTTGAAAGCAACTGACGATTTTAAAGACAGTAAA
Organism: Chryseobacterium luquanense; assembly: GCF_026460945.1. Taxonomy (GTDB): domain Bacteria; phylum Bacteroidota; class Bacteroidia; order Flavobacteriales; family Weeksellaceae; genus Chryseobacterium; species Chryseobacterium luquanense. The sequence goes on along the minus strand of NZ_JAOVZV010000021.1, from coordinate 106,745 downwards.
TTATATTTTTATGATCTAAACTTAAAAGCCAATTATCAGATTAATGACAATAACCGTCTGTATTTATCAGGATATTTTGGAAGAGATGTTTTAGGTTTAGGCGATACTTTTTCAACAGACTGGGGAAATACAACGGCAACTTTGCGTTGGAACAGCATTATTAACAGTAAATTATTTTCAAACACTTCATTCATTTACAGCAACTACAATTATAATGTAAGTTTAAGCAGTAATAACAATACTTTCGGATTGGATTCTGAAATTGAAGACTGGAATTTGAAACAGGATTTCTCTTGGTTTGCAGGAAATAAACATTCGGTGAAATTTGGTTTACAGTCTATTTATCATACAATTACACCAAGTAGCGCTTCGGGAACGAGTGTAAGCAGTTTTCCTAGAAATGCTAGATATTCCTGGGAAAATGCAGTTTATATCAATGATGATTTTAAAGCAACAGAAAAGCTAACCATTAATTATGGGGCAAGATTGGCAATGTTCAGTGTTTTGGGTGGCGATACTTTTAACACTTATCAAAATGGAGTATTAACCGACTCTGAATTTTTAGAAAAAGGAAAATTTGGGAAAACTTACGTTAATCTTGAACCGAGAATTACAGCGAATTACAGAATCAATGAAGTAAGCAGTGTGAAAGGAGGCTATTCCAGAAACACGCAAAATTTACACTTACTAAGCAACAGCGGAAGCGGAAACCCAACCGATCAATGGATTGGAAGCAGCTACACTGTAAAACCAGAAATTGCAGACCAAATCAGTGCAGGTTACAGCCGAAATTTCAACAATAATAATTATGAATTGAATGCTGAGATTTATTACAAATCAATGCAGAATCAAATCGATTATAAAAACGGAGCGCAAATTTCTTTTGATACCGCTGCAGATGTAGAAAGCGAATTGTTATTCGGAAAAGGAAGAGCTTATGGTTTAGAATTAATTGCCAAAAAGAAAAGCGGAAAACTGACAGGTTGGATTTCTTATACTTTATCTAAAACCGAGAGAAAAATAGAGGGAATTAACGACAATCAGTGGTATGATGCGAGACAAGATAAAACGCATGACCTTTCCGTTGTAGCAACTTATCAGTTGAATCCAAAATGGTCTTTTTCAGGATTATTCCTTTACAGTACAGGAAATGCAGTGACTTTCCCGACTGGAAAATATGAACTGAACGGACAAACTATTTTCCAATACAGCAACAGAAACGCCGACAGAATGCCTGCTTATCACAGAATGGATTTGAGCGCAACGTATGAACCGATCTCTAATAAGCGTTTCAAAGGTTCCTGGTCATTCGGAATTTACAATGTTTATGGAAGAGAAAATGCCTACACAATTACTTTTGAAGATAATCCGAACAATCCTGGAACAACAAGAGCAATGCAGACTTCACTTTTCAAATGGGTTCCGAACATTACTTATAACTTCAAATTTTAATTATGAAAAACATATTTTTAATCATATTATCACTCTTTTTAGTCACTTCTTGCGAAAAGGAAATAGATTTAGATTTGGAAGATCAAAGCGGACAAATCGTGATTGAAGGAAATGTAACTGATCAGGTTGGTCCGTATTACGTGAAAATCACAAAATCGGTAGCATTTACTCAGGCTAATCAATATCCTGCAATCGAAAATGCACAAGTTGTTTTAAGCGACAACACAGGACAAACCGAAACTTTACAATACATTGGAAACGGAAGATATCAAACTTCAACTTTTGTGGGGCAATCCGGAAGAACGTATACTTTGAAAATTCAGGCTGAAGGAAAAGAATATATTTCGACAAGTACAATGCCTGAAGCCGTTGTTTTTGAAGGTTTAGATCAGGATTCTTTCATAGTCGGTGGAGAAACAAGTTATACACTTTTACCTGTGTTTACAGATCCGCAAGCTTTAGGAAACCGCTATCTTTTCAGCTATACGGTTAACAATAATCCTAAGCAATATTTTTCGGAATTTTCTGATAACGTAAATAATGGAATGCCCAATCAAAGACCTTTAATTTTACCAAACGATGACGGCGAAGATCCCGATGATATCAAAGTAGTTATAGGAGATACCATTCATGTAGAAATGCAATGTATTGACCAAAATGTTTACATCTTCTACTCTGCTCTTCTTCAACTTTCTGGAGGCGGTCCCGGTGGAGGAATTACTCCCGCAAATCCGCCAAGTAACATCAGTAACGGAGCTTTAGGATATTTTTCGGCACATACCGTGAGAAAGAAAAGTATTGTTATTCAATAAAAAATAATTATAATTTTAGTAAAAGCTATTTCATTACAATGAAATAGCTTTTTTATTATCCTGATTTTAAAGCTGTTTCAAAACAAATTGCGAATTAACAGAATTTAACAGTTATCTGATGTAACAAATATTCCCATTCATGTGTCTTATAGTTACAATTAATAACCTTAATGAAAAAGATTTTAGCACCAATCGCTTTATTAATAGGAACTCTGGCTTTTGCACAACAAAGTAAAGATACTGTAAACTCTAAAGAAGAAAAAATTGAAGCAGTAACGATGACCTACCGAAAACCTACTGTAGAGTCTAAAGTTGACCGTACTGTTTTTAATGTTTCTAACAGTTCTATTCTTGCAGGAAATACAACCTGGGATATTTTGCGAATGACTCCTTTGGTAAGCATTGACAACAATGACGCTCTGAAAGCTGAAGGAGAATCTGTAACTGTTTATATCAACGACAGAAAATCTGTTTTTACAGGAAAAGAATTAAAGGAATATCTGCAGACTATTCCTGCGGATAATTTAATGAAAATAGAGGTTATTACGAGTCCGTCTTCCCGATATGAAGCTTCCGGTTCTGTCATTAATATTATTCTAAAAAAGCGTGATGATGAAGGAATGAAAGGCAGTATCACTTTAAATAACCGACAGAATACGAAAAACTCTCAATACACCAATTTTAATTTAAACTATCACAAGAAAAAATTCACCCAAACACTTATTGGAAGTTACAGCGACAATACTTTTGTTCAGAAAAACTCTTTACTTAATACCTTGTACGAAAATAATGAGGTTACCAAAATTGAAAATGACATCATTTATAAAGGTAAAAATCCATCTATTTCATCAACTTCGGAATACGAAATCAACGATAAAAACAGCATCGGTACAATTCTCGAATTTTATAAAGGAATAAGAAGTAACAGCTCGGAAACCAATGCTCAAATTTTCGAAAATGATCAATTAAATCGTTCTTATTTCCAAAGTCAGACTTCATCATCATCAAATCCGACCTTTGGAACAAATGTTTTTTATAAATATTACGACAAAGAAAAAAACAGAATTTTAGATGTTAATTTAGGGACAAATTACGATTCTGAAAATGACAACAGTTATTATCTTAAAAATACAGTCACCAATACAGGAGCAACTTCTGTGGATGAAATTGGAGTTTTAACTGACCTCCAAAACCGAAATTATTATTTGAAAGTTGATTATACTCAACCCTTAGGAAAATCGGGAGCAACTTTTGAAGTCGGTGGTAAAATGGACTTTCATAATAACGTCATTCCAAACACTCTGTATGGAATTCTACCAGATGGTTTAAGTAGAAATGATACATTCAGATATAAAGACAATATCAACTCTTTATACGCCAATTTTACCAAAACATTTTTCAAAAAATTAGAGACTAGAGTCGGGATTCGTTATGAATATATTGATTACAAAATAGGTCAGGATATTGCAGGAACTTCAAGGAAAGATTCTTACGGACGGTTTTTACCCAATTTATTGCTGAAATATTCTTTTACAGACAAATATGATTTAAGCTTAACCTACACCAGAAATCTTTGGAGACCTTGGTATTCTGAGTTTAACCCTTTTTTATTGCCAAGAAACGACGGAATGTACACCCGCGGAAATATGGAACTAAATCCTAACCCTAGTGACAGAGTTTACATGAAGTTTGGCTTTATGAAAAAGTACTTTCTTTCTGCAAGATATACCTTTACCAATCAGGATTATTGGACAGATTATGTAGTACAAACCGGAGCAACACCAAAAGATAATAAAACCATTTCGCAGGAAAGTAATTTTACTGGGAATGTGCACAAGTATTTTCTTTATGCGAACACCAATCAATCTTTCCTGAAGAATAAACTAAGTGTGAATCTAAGTTTTGGTTATAATTATATCGATAACAGCGATTTTAATGCAAGAAATGATCTTAAGGGAGCAGATTATATAAGTTTTTGGGCTGGATCCAGTAACTTAACATACACCAATCTTTTTAATAAAAATATCAATTTGAGCGCTTGGGTAGAAATTTCAAATCAGAATAACGGAAATTCTTATGCTAACAAAACCAATGTTTTTCATAATATTTCAGCAACAAAGATTTTCCCAAAAACACAGATGGAAGTAAGTTTGCAGCTAATGAATATCTTTCAAAGACCAAATTTTGATGCAACATCTTACAGCCAAATCGGAACATTCAGAAATTCATCAAAATCTGATTGGTACGGATTTTCACTGACCTTTGTAAAAAGATTCGGAAACCAAAAAGTAAAGGAAAATACCAAAACCGATGTTGAGAAAAATAGCGGTGGCGGAAAATAAAATGCAGTTTTTTTTATAATTGAGACGGGTAATGAGCAATTATTATCCGTTTTTTTGCTAGATTTAAATTAAATGATAAAAATGTTGATGAAATTCTATTTATGGCATAGAAATTATTACATTTAATATAGAAAACTACACAGGATGGAAAACATGACCCAAAATAAAGATATACTGGAATATTATTTATCTTTAAGCGTAAAACAACAGTTTAATATTGATCTGGATCTGAAAGACGAATTTATATTTACCGAAAATCTCGTTTCAAAAAAAACAATTATTGCACCTACATTTTCAGATAAAATTTTGTTGCAACATGATGTTAAAGAATTTTTATCAGCATTAATAAGTGATATTAATAATGAAGAGCAACCTAGAATTGGCAGAATATCAGAACCGGAACAGATGAGAGATATTGTTTAAAAAAAGAAAAATCCCTTTCAGAAAAATGAAAGGGATGATTATTTAATGAAAATTTTAGTTCTTAATTACTAATATACTTTGCTACTTTATCTTCTAAATCATCAAGATTAAAAGGCTTTGCAACAAAATCATCAGCTTGAGCTTCTTTTGCCAAAGCAACGATGTCATTATTAGCTGTAACGTAAATCACAGGAATATCCTTAAACTCGTCGTAACTTTTTAAAAGTTGTGTTGCCTGTACTCCACCAATTCTCGGAATCCAGTTATCCATAAGGATTACATCTGGCTGAAACTGCGAAACTTTTTCGATGATATCATGAGATGTTTCTGAAATTTCAACCTGATAACCGTTTTCTTCAAAAATGATTGTAATCACTTCAAGAATAGCTTTATCATCATCAAAAATCAAAATTTTCTTCTTACTCATATTCGTTTATTTAACTTTAATTTAGGTTATTAATTTTTTTATAATTGATTGATAAAATCTGCCAAATTATTTGGTTTAATAAGCAGATCATATTTCACTTCTTTTACAGCCTGTTTAGGCATATAATTGACTTCTGCTGTTTCCGGATCCTGAACCCAAACTTTGCCTTTATTTTTCTTGATGTAAGCCAAACCTTCCACGCCATCTGCATTTGCTCCTGAAAGCAAAATTCCTACCAAAGTTTTCCCAAAAACTTCTGCTGCAGATTTAAAAGTAACATCAATCGACGGCCGCGAATAATTCATCTTCTCCGAACTGTCTAAAGACATCGTTTTTTTATCTTCAAACAGCAAATGATAATCAGCCGGAGCGATGTATATTTTATTTTTTTCAATCTCACTTTTATCGTCAATCTCTACGACTTCTGTTGAAATAAACTGTTGAAGTAGAGTCTGTAAAATATTGGTTGAATGCGCTTTTCTATGAAGAACAAGAACAATTGAAAAGTTTAATTTTTCGTCTAATTTTTTAATCATCTCCAAAATAACCTGCAGACTTCCTGCAGACCCTCCGATTACAACCAGTTCAGTATTTGTGTTTTCAGTTTGCATGGTTAAAAATTATTAATTAGGATCTAATTTTTTCCAGATTCGCTGATCTTCGACCTGATGAAAATTTTTATCTAATTTAGAAAATCTAATGGTTTCTTTTGCACCCAACGCCAAAAAACCCAAATTTTCAAGACTGCTATCGAAAAGTTTAAAAACCCTTTCCTGTAAACCACGGTCAAAATAAATCAAAACATTTCGGCAAATAATCAACTGAAAACTATTGAAAGAACTATCTGAAACAAGATTATGGGTCGATAAAATCAATTTTTCCTGAAGACTTTTATCAAATTTTGCGCTGTCATAATTGGCTGTATAATAATCTGAAAAATCTTTTTTCCCTCCGGAAAGCATGTAATTCTCAGAATATAATTTCATTTGCTGTAAAGGAAAAACTCCAGATCTAGCCGTTTCTAAAACTGAAGGATTAAGATCTGTACCATAAATCAGAGATTTATGGTATAAGTTTGCTTCTTTCAGTAAAATTGCCATAGAATAAGCTTCTTCACCGGTAGAACATCCTGCAACCCAAATTCTGATCAAAGGATAAGTTCCCAATTGTGGTAAAATTTTCTCTCTTAAAGCTTTAAAAAAATAAGGATCCCGAAACATTTCTGTGACATTCACCGTAACTTCTTCTACAAATCGCTTCAAATATTCAGGATCATTGATTAAAGTATAACGTAACTCAGCGAAGCTTGTGAACCTGTCTATCAAACAGATACGGTTTACCCTTCGTTTAAAAGAAGCTCTGCTGTACTCAGAAAAATCATATCCGTACAGATCGTAAACATCTTTAATAAGATATTCTATTTCTTCATCTTTTACGATACTTGGTTCCAGCATTTAAGACAGATTTTCTAAAACAGTTAATAATATATCTACATTAATCGGTTTCGAAACATAATCCTGTGCACCCGCATCAATACACTTCTGGCGATCTTCCGGCATTGCTTGTGCAGTTACCGCAATAATAGGAATTTGATTGATTAATGGTGTATTCCTTATGATTTTAATCGCTTCATAGCCATCCATTTCCGGCATCATCATATCCATTAAAACAGCCGAAAAATTTTGGTCATTTTTTAGCATATCGATTGCTTCCAAAGCCATTGTTGAGCTTTCAATCTGATAACCTTTTGCTTTCAAAGTTAGTTTTAGAGCAAATATATTTCGTGGATCATCGTCCACAATTAAAACTTTCTTATTCATCAGAATCTTAGCTTTTTAACTTTCATATAACCAAACTCGAAGTAAGGACAATAACTGATCGATATCTACAGGTTTTGAAATATAATCTGAAGCACCTGCATCGATACATTTCTGGCGATCGCCAATCATCGCTTTTGCGGTTATCGCAATAATTGGAAGCCTTGCCAATTTCGGCATCTTTCTGATTTCACGAATGGTTTCGTAGCCGTCCATTTCCGGCATCATCATATCCATTAAAATCACGTCAATATCAGGATTTTGCTTTATTTGTTCCAATGCGTGCTTTCCGTCCATTGCAACGATAGCTTCCACTTTATATTTTTCTAAAGATTTAGTTAAAGAGAAAATATTACGGGCATCATCATCTGTTATTAATATTTTTTTTCCGCTTAAAACCTCTGTTAAAGAACCTAAAGTTTTACTTCTCACATTTTCTAAAGAATTATTTTTTTCTTCAACCAAATGTAAAAACAAACCGACTTCATCCAAAATTCTCTGATAAGAATGAGCCGTTTTTACGACAATAGAATCAGCATACTGCTTGATTTTCAGTTCTTCAGACTGAGACAGATTTCTTTCAGTAAAAATAATAATTGGCAGATTTTCGAGACCTTCATAGCTTTTAATCGACTCAATAATCTGGTATTCATTTCCACGAGAATCACCGATATCTAAAATAACACATTCATTTTGTTTTGAGCTTAAGGCATTCACAACATCTTCAACATTATTTTCTACAGATAAAGAGATATTAAAATTGCTCAGGAAATAAGATAATGCACTTGCGTGTTTTGCATTTTCTTCTACAATTAAAACCTTCTTTGGACCTTGCTGTAAAGCTTCTTCAATTTTTCTGAAAACATCGGTCATCTGGTCCAAAGCAACAGGTTTATTGATAAAATCAACAGCTCCTTTCATTAGACTTTCTTTTTTCACATGAAGAGCAGACATCATATGTACCGGAATATGCTTGGTTTCGGGAGTTGATTTCAATTCGTCCATTACTTTCCAACCGTCTTTTACGGGAAGCTGAACATCTAGTAAAATCGCTTGTGGATGATATTTCTGAGCCGCAGATAAAGCGTGATCGCCTCTTACAACTACAACTCCTTTATAATTCTGCATTCTTGCGTATTTCAATAGAGCCTTAGCAAAATTGGTATCATCTTCAATAATCAAAATTACTTTATCATCTTCATTGATTTGATCTCTGTCGTCATCAACATCTTCAGGAATTTCAAGAACACTGATGTTTTCATAATATTCCGTTTCCCCATCATCCAAAATATTTTGAATTTCTTCAACGTCTTCACGAATGATATCTACCAAATGAAGATCGGTTTCGTGTTTTACGATTTCAGAAACAGGCTTGATTGGAATTATTAAACTAAATTCACTTCCTTTATTCACTTCACTTGTCAAGCTCAATTCTCCGCCTAATAATCTTGCAATTTCACGGCTGATTGAGAGTCCTAACCCTGTTCCGCCAAATTTCCTCCTTGTAGAACCATCAGCTTGTTGGAATGCTTCAAAAATAATTTTCTGCTTATCTTCTGGAATTCCGATTCCCGTGTCTTTTACTGAGAAAATAATGAAATCTTTATTTTTAGAATCTTTTTTAATATTTAAATCAATACTTCCCTCTTTTGTAAATTTCAATGAATTGGAAAGTAAATTACGCAAAACCTGATCTACACGTAAGCGATCAGTTTCAATCATTGGTTCAACTTCTTTATCAATATTTATATTAAACTGAAGTTTTTTCTCTAAAAATATCGGATTGAAAAGGCTTTTTAAATCTTTCACAATTTCGCTGATTTCTACGTCATGATATTCCAAAGTCATTTTCCCTGATTCTATCTTCGCCAGATCTAAAATTTCATCAATTAAAGTCAGCAAACTGCTTCCTGAACTTTGAATCACTTTCGCAGATTCTATCTGATCTTCATTCAGATTTTCTTCAGGATTTTCAGCCATTAATCGGGAGAGTAAAAGGATTGAATTAAGAGGAGTTCTCAATTCGTGAGACATATTTGCCAAAAATTCCGACTTATATTTTGTGCTCAACGCTAATTCTTCAACCTTTTTCTGAATCTCATTATTTCTTTCCGCAATCAAATGGTTTTTGTCTTCCAGTAATCTTGAACGCTCCTCCAATTCAGCATTTGCCTGCATTAATTCTTCCTGCTGCACTCTCAACTCTTCTTCAGAAGCCTGAAGTTTTTGAGTTTGCGCTTCCAATTCGGTATTAAGGTTTTCCAATTCAGAATGCTGAACTTGTAATTCTTCTGATTGAGCCTGAGTTTCTTCCAGTAACTGTTGTTCTTTTTCACGACCTTTTGCGGCATTTAAAGCAATACCTATATTTCTGGTGGATTCTACAAAATAATCGATTCGATCCTGATTAAAATTGGTAATGGCTGCCAATTCTAAAACACCTATAGCATGACCGTCTGAAAAGATTGGAATTAGTAATAACCCATTCACCTTCAGCTTACTGCTTGCAAAACTTACTACAAAATCGTCTTCTTTAAGATCGTTATAAACCTGAGGTTTTTCATTGATGAAAGTCTGACCTATCATTCCTTCACCTAGCTCAAAACTTTTTTTCATGCAAGTTTCCAAACCAAAAGCAGAGTTCAGCCTTAAAACACCCTCATCAAAAAGATACAGTGATCCGTTGATGCATTTTCCGTACTCAATGATTTGATATAAAGAATTTTCAGATACTTCTTTTACAGATTTATTTCCCATTAAAGATTCATTCAGTAAAGCCAAACCTTTTTGCTTCCAGTCGCTTTTATTTATTTTATCAAAAGACTTTTTCAAAGAATCTTTCATATGGTTTAGAGAATCTACCAAATCACCAAGATCATCTTGTGCATCATCCGCTAAAGTTTGCGTGTAATCTCCATTTGCAACACGGTTTGCAATCTTTTTAATTGCGCTTACACGTCTGCTGATTTCCACATCTTTATCTCTTAAATCTTTCTCGAGCTTTTCTCGTCGCACAAGGTCTGATCTTAATTTTAAATAGAAAAAGACAGTAACTACAATCGCTGAAATTGCTGAAAATATGATGAATATAACCGTTGTATTAGAAGAACTATTGAGGTCTTTATTTTTAATTTCAAGTTTAGATTCTTCATACTGCGCAAACTCTTTTACAATTTGTCTGCATTTATCCATGTAAGATTTGCTCTGCAGAATCTGATCCTGAGTCATGATGATCCCTTTTCTACGGTTTTCAACAAACAGTTTAAGGTTAGCAATATTACTTTCTACATTTTTTTCTAAATTTTGTAAAAGTTTTTGTTGGTGATCATCCTTGATATCTAAATTTTTTGCTCTTTCAATGGCTTGTGAATATTCATTCAAGCTTCTATTGTAAGGCTCCAGAAAACTCTCTTTCCCGGTCAATTGATAACCTCGACTTCCCGTTTCTGCATCTAAAAGAGCAACTAAAACATCTTTTACAGCGGTTACCGAACGTCTGCTTACGCCAACGCTTTCACGGTGTTTCATCTGATTTTGAATACTTAAATACGATGCAACCGAACTTGCAATAAGTATTAACAATGATAAACCGACACCAAATTGTAGGTTTCTTAGTATTTTTTTCGGCATAAAATTAATTTAATGGTAAAGTGAAATAAAACGTTGAACCTTCATCAATAATACTTGAAACTCCAATGTTTCCATGGTGTTGCTTGATAATTTCCGAACAAATGTAAAGCCCTATTCCCATTCCCTGAAACTGGAGCGAAGACTCTTCTACACGATAAAATTTATGGAATACAGCTTCCTGCTTAAAATCAGGAATTCCAATCCCGAAATCGGTAACATTTACTTTTACTTCCTGCTCTTCTTTGTCAACAAAAGTGGTTACAATAACCTGATGATTTTCAGGAGAATATTTAATAGCATTCGTTAAAAAATTAATCAAAACCTGCTCAATACGTATTGCATCTAAAGGAATCAGAATATCAGGAATATGACCGTGCCGGTCAATTTTAACCTGTTTATTTTCGTGAGTTTGAAGTATTGTATCTATAGAATTCTGAATAAGCTGATCAAGGTTGGTAGGTTTTTTATTAATCTTAAGTTTTCCGTTTTCAATTTTAGAAACATCCAACAAATCAGTAATCAAGGTATTCAATTTTTCAATCTGATCATGAACTTTCACCATAAAACCTGCCTCTGCACTTTCTTTATCTAGTTTTAGTTTCCGGTCTAAAAGCTGAACGTACGCTTTAATACTCGTCAAAGGCGTTTTTAATTCGTGGCTTGCGATACTCAAAAATTCGTCTTTTTCTTTCTCAACTTTTTTCTGATCATCGATGTCTGTGAAAGTTCCTACCCAATTTTTAATTACATTTTCTTCAAGAACAGGAGTCACTCGAAGCAAATGGTATCTGAAATCTCCAGTTTTTCTATTTTTAATACGAATTTCGAGTTCTAGAGCCTTTCCTTTCTTTTTGCAACGGGAAAATTCTTCTTTTATATCTAAATCATCGGGATGAACTTCAGGAAAATTGGTATCGGAAATTGAATATTCATACCATTTTCCGTTAACAAAATCTACAATTCCTTCTTCATTTAAAGTAAATGCAATTTGTGGTAAAGATTCGAGCATCAGATGAAAATGATCAATCTGAGATTTCATCGTAACCTGAGATTCGCGTCTTCCTTTCACTTCAAGTTCAAGGCTTTGCTGCGTTTTTTTCATCGCAATACTCTGCTCCTGAATATTATAAAAAGTTTTTACTTTCAATAAAAGAATTTCAGGATCTACAGGCTTTGTGACATAATCTTTCCCTCCCGAAGCGTAACCTTTTGTGATAAATCTTTTTTCGGTATTTACAGCCGACAAAAATATAATAGGAATTTCTTTAGTTCTGCTGTATCCAGCGAGAGTTTCGGCAACTTCGAAGCCATCCATTTCGGGCATCTGAACATCTAAAATAATTAAAGCATAATCATTTTTTAATGCTTTCCCTAATGCTTCCTGACCAGAATCTGCTGTATCTACCTGAAAATCTTTAGATTCTAAAAGTTTTTTTAATGAAAAAAGATTGTTTTGGTTATCATCAACTATTAAAATCATATCAACGAAAATAAATAATTTGTTATAATTTACTTAGCCTCAAAAATACTTACAATAATTCGATAAACAGTTATACTTGAGTCATATTTACCATAATGTAAATTAGCAATAATTAATTTGAAAAAAATTCAGTAAAATTTTCAGATAATCACAAAAATTATTTAAAAAACGAAATAAATTGGAGTTTATCTTAAATTTCCAAGAAATGAGTACTTTCTATGAAGCTTCTACTTTGAAATTTTGTTCTATGTTCGCAACAATGATGCCATTTAAAACTAAAATTATTATCTCAAGATTTTTTTATTTACTTTGTATATTGTCAGTAAAATTTTCCCTTATAAAATAAAAATGAAGAAATTCTTTCTATCAATAATAATTTGTATTACGTTCGGAAGTTATAATTTACATTCACAATCTAAGACCAACAATTTTGAATATTTCGTGAGAAAATCAACTGCTGTGGGTTTTGGTAATATAAATGAACTGAAAAATAAATGGCAAGAATTAAAAAATGATACCGTAGTTTATAGTTCTTATTTTAAAGGAGCATCTTGTGATATTCCACAATCTAACTCAATGAATATGAAAATTGTAAATGATAGTTTAATTTTTAATTTCGGAATTAAAAAGAACACTGATTGTGAGCGGAGATTTGGCAGTTCCGGAATTATCGTTGATTTTGTCATCAATAAAAAGAAATATCCAAATTACAAAGATTTAAAAATAAAATATATAGGAAGAAATTAAAACTGTATGAGCATAGAAAATCAAATTGAAGAATATATTTCTGGTCAAACTATACAAAAGAGAGAAGATTTACTGAATCTACATAAAATTATTCTTGAAATAATACCTTCCTGTAAGTTATGGTTTTTTGATGGTAGAAATAGTGATGGAAAAGTGATCGCCAATCCCAATATTGGTTACGGTTCTCAAAATTTAAAGTATGCAGATGGAAGTTCCAGAGAATTTTATCAGTTGGGAATCAGCGCCAATACAACCGGAATTTCCATTTACATTATTGGAATTGAAGACAAAAATTATTTAGTCAAAACTTATGGCGATATAATAGGAAAAGCAACTGTGACAGGTTATTGTATTAAATTTAAAACTCTCAATAACATCAATTTGGATGTGCTAAGAGAAATTTTAAAGTTTGGATTGAACAATTCAAATTAAATACCTCTACTCTACAAACCAAATCTCAAACCGGCTTCCTTGTTCCAAAGCTTTATAATTAAGATAACCTTTGTGAGCTTCGATAATGCTTTTGCTCAGAGTCAAACCAATTCCGGACCCATTGCTTCTCGTTGTAAAAAACGGAAGAAAAATCTTATCCTGAATTTCTTTCGAGATTCCAATTCCATTATCTTCCACAATTAAAATGATACGTTTATTTTGAGTTTTGATTTCCGTTTTTATCGTCTTTTCAGCATTATCAGATACAGCATAAATTGCATTTAGGTAAAGATTAATCAAACACCTTTCAATCATTTTTTCGTCAGCAAGAATGATTTTATTTTCTAATGAATTGATAATCGTAATATGATTTTTTTCAAATTCAGGTTTCAAAAAATTGATTGCGGATTCTACAATTTGAGTTAAAGAAATTGTTTTGCAAACGGGTTTCGGAAGCTCCGCAACTTGTCGGTAATCATCAACAAAATTCAGTAATTGTTTTGATTTTGAATTGATAACCATCAAACTTTCCTTCATATCTTGTTGGTCTTCTTTTTCAATAATCTCTTGATTTGCAATATATTCAAGATTTTGAATTAAACTATTAACAGGCGTTAAAGTATTCAGAAGTTCGTGGGAAATCACTTTCATCAGATTGTTCCAAGCCAGTTTTTCTTTTTGCTCGATGATTTTCTGAACCGACTCTAAACTAATAATACAAAATCGATTTTTCACATTCTGAACCTTTTTTGTCCTTAATGAAAAGGATTGTTTTGTGTTTTCATTAATCGAAATATCAAAAAATTCCTGAGAGTTTTCGTAATTCGTTTGTTGAATGATTTTATAGAATTCTGCGGTTTTATTTTCATAAAGATTCCAAGAATTATATTTCGGAATTTCCAAAATTTCCAGAAAAATTGGATTCACATAAAAAACGTCCCAAGCATCATTTTTTTTTGACAAAATCATCAATCCGATTTCCAGCTGATTCAGAATTTCCTCATACAAAAGTTTATACGATGACAGCGAAAGATATTCTTCTTTACTTTGATAGTACAATTTTACAGCATTATTTAACAAGCTGTTTTCCTCTGTTTTTGGGAACAATGAAAAATCTTTTTTCTGAATCGCCAAAAGCATTTTTTCCGTTTTCTGAATAAAAGACAAAGCTGAAGTATACGCCAAAATAACGCAAGCAAAACTCATCAGCGAAAATAAAAGAGAGTTAATCCATTTATTCTGAGAATAAAAATCAAATGCAAAAATGCCACAGGCAATTGCCAGAAAAATAAATATAACCCAGAATATTTTTTGTTTATTCATAATTGTATTCTTTAAAGCCTTATCAAGGTTTATAAATCGATTTTAAAATATATTACGAAAAAATCACAATTCAAATTTTTCCATTCTTCTGTACAACGCTGCTCTTGATAAACCCAAATCTTCCGCTGCGAGAGAAATATTTCCCTTATGTTTTTTCAAAGCTTTTTTAATCAGGATTTCTTCCATTTCTTCGATGTTGAGATTCACAATTGTGTTTTCTGATTCTTCATCTTGAGGCATTAGCAATTTAATATTTTTTTCGTTGGAAAGAATCACACTTCGTTCGATGCAGTGGTCAAGTTCACGAATGTTTCCTGGCCACGAATAATGCATTAATTCAGCAATTAAAACTTCATTGAGAACCAAATCAGGCTTATGATATTTCTGTTTGTACTTTTCTAAAAAATAATCAGCTAAATTTGAAATATCTTCAATTCGTTCTTTTAAACTTGGAATACTTAATTCGACCGTATTTATTCTATAATATAAATCCTTCCGGAACCGGTTTTCTGAAACGGCTTTTTTAAGATTTTCGTTGGTCGCAAAAATAAATCTAACATCCAACAGGCGTTCTTTACTTTCCCCGATTCTCGTCAGTTTTCTATTTTGAATCAGACTTAATAATTTGGTCTGAAGATGGAGCGGAAGATTTCCGATTTCATCCAAAAATACCGTTCCGTTCTGCGCATTTTCGATTTTTCCTGAATAATCCTGATTGGCGTCTGTAAAAGCTCCTTTTTTATAACCGAACAGTTCAGCCTCAAAAAGATTCTCGGAAAGGCTTCCCAGATCGATATGAACAAAGGGCTGATTTTTTCTTTCAGAAAGCTCGTGAATGTGTTCTGCCAAAACATATTTTCCTGTTCCGTTTTCTCCCAAAAGCAAAACATTGGCATCCGTTGGAGCAACCCGTGTGATTTGTTCCATTACTTCTTTCATTGCAAAAGACTGGGTTTCCAGTTGATATTGATTGGTTTTTATACTGACATTTTCCCATTGATTCAGTTTTTTGTTTTTTCGGGAAATATCAACGGCGAGGTTTACCGAAGCATACAATTTTTCGTTATTCCAGGGTTTTAGAATAAAATCGGAAGCGCCGTTTTTCAAAGCTTCAACCGCCAATTCCACTTCGCCGTAAGCAGTCATCAAAATGATCGGAAGCTGAGGTTCCAGCGTTTTAATTTCATTCATCCAGTACAATCCGTCCTGTCCGTTTTCGAAACCTTTTCGGAAATTCATATCCAAAAGTACTGTATCAACTTGTTGTTCTGATAAAAATTTAAGAATGTTTTTCGGCTGGCTGAGACAACTGACTTCAGTAAAAAACTTCTTTAACCAGACTCTCGCCGAAAACAAAATGTCTTCGTCATCATCCACAATTAAAATATGAGCTTCTTTTTTTCGCATTTTTATAATTTAAAATCTGAAATGACTTAAATAAAAGGCTTCGACTTTGCTCAGCCCGACAAATATTAATGAACTATTAACTAAAATTGTTCGTTTTCGCACAAAAAGTGTTCGATAATGAACAGTATTAAAATGAAATAAAATAAAATCATTCACATTTACAGGAAGTTACAAGATTATAAATCTCTGGCAAGTGTATTGTGTAATTAGTTATAAATAAAGAGGTTACCTCAATTATGGATACGAAAATAGTAAAAAAGAAATCTAAACTAAAATTTATATTAATCATCCTTTCTTCTGCTTTGGTGGTTTCTGTGTTTGGATGGTATTTTCTCAATCAGAAAGAAACGTACAATGTGAAATCTGAAGACATTACCGTTGAGGAAGTTACCAAAGGAAAATTCGAAGATATGCTGATGGTTACTGCGCAAACACAATCTCTGAACTCATCTTTAGTCAATGTTTTGGAAGGTGGCGCTGTAAAAGAAATTTTTGCAGAAGACGGACAAATGGTAACAAAAGGACAACCCATCGCAAGAGTTTATAACCCGAATACAGAATTTAATTATTTAAATCAGGAAACAGGAATAATGCAACAGATCAGCCAGATGAGAAGTTCGCTTTTGGAATTGAAAAATCAGGAATTCAATCAGGATAAAGAGTTGCTTCAGTCTCAAAATGATTACAATACGGCTTTGCAGTCATTCAATCTTCAGAAAAGATTATATGATGCAGAAATCGGAAAGAAAACAGATTATGATATCAGTCTTCAAAATTTGAATTATCAAAAACAAAGAAAGCAAATCGTGGAAAACGGAGCTAAAAATGAAAAAACTTCCAGAAATTCTCAGTTTTCTGCCATCAATAGTTCCATTGATCAAATGGAAAAAAGCCTGAATATTCTTCGATCCAACAAAAATAATTTCCTGGTAATATCGCCTGTCTCCGGAAGATTGTCATCATTCAATATTTCATTAGGACAAAATCTGACTACAGGAGAAAGTATCGGCAAAGTCGATTTGATGGGCGGTTACAAACTCATTGCGAAAGTTGATGAATATTATATCAATAAATTAACCGTCGGAATTAAAGGAAGTCTGGATAATAACGGAAAAGAATACGAAGTCATCATTAGCAAGATTCTTCCAGAAGTAAAAGACGGTCAGTTTTCTGTAGAACTAAATTTTATCGATGCAAAAATTGAAAACCTCAAAATCGGGATGACCTTCGGGGTGAAACTGAAATTATCTGCTGACACGCAAAGTAAAATGATCCCTAAAGGAAATTTCTACAAAGACACGAATGGAAAATGGATTTTTGTAGTAAAAGGAAACAGGGCTGAGAAAAGAAATATAAGTCTTGGAAGAGAAAACCCTTTATATTACGAAGTGGTTTCGGGATTGAAACAGGGCGAAACTGTGATCACTTCAGATTATTCTGAGCTTAAGAAATATGAATTATTGGATATTCAAAAATAAATTTAAAAACTAAAAAATATAACAATGCAAAAACTACTATTACTTATTATAACAATTATTATCGGGCTTTTCATTTCAACAACAGTTT
The DNA here is from genome assembly GCF_026460945.1 of Chryseobacterium luquanense. Classification (GTDB taxonomy): domain Bacteria; phylum Bacteroidota; class Bacteroidia; order Flavobacteriales; family Weeksellaceae; genus Chryseobacterium; species Chryseobacterium luquanense. Next base: position 88,887 of record NZ_JAOVZV010000021.1, on the reverse strand, counting down.
TGAAAGGACAAAATTTTTCGAATAAAAATTCAGTAGAAACAAAAACTTTCAATTTAGGTTCTTTCAATGCGGTGAAATCTTCTCAGGCAATTGAAGTGGAAATTGTAAAATCGGAGGAAGATAAAGCAGTGGCGACGAGTAATTACATTTCTGAACTGAATATTGAGGTTAAAGATAAAACGCTTTACGTGAAATATAAACCTGATGTTTCGCTTCAAAATGCAGATACAAAAGTGATTGTTTATGTGAAAGATTTAGTAAAAGCTGAGGCAGAAAATGCTTCGAATATTAAAGTGAAAAGTGTTTTCAATAATGTCCGTCAAACTTTCGAAACCAGAACTGCAGGGAAAATTTTTGCAGATTCTAAATCAGAAAATGTTTACATCAATCTTAGAAATACTGGTGGATTTTCCGGAAAAATTAATGCGAAAAACCTGTTTGCAAATATAAGTTCTGCAAGTACTTCAAAATTGAGTGGTTCTGCAGATCATGCAGAAATCAATGCAGACAGCGCCAGTAATCTGGATGCAAAAAATATGACGACTAAAACGGCAAAAGTCTATGCAACTGCAACATCAACCGTAATTTTGAGCGTTTCTGAAGAATTGACTGCTGAAGCTACTTCTTTAGCTAAAATAAAATACAAAACTTTATCAGGAATCAGGTTTTCGGCGAAACGAAAATCGGGTGGAGAAATAGATTCAATTTAATTCAAAATAAACTATAAAATTTAAATAATACTGCAATGATAAACATACAAAATCTTTCAAAAATCTATAAAACTGAAGATGTACAAACCAATGCGCTAAATAATGTAAGCCTGCACATAAAAGAAGGCGAATTTGTTGCGATAATGGGACCTTCAGGCTGTGGAAAATCCACTTTTCTTAATATCCTTGGACTTTTGGACAGCGCTTCTTCAGGTTCTTACCAGTTTGAAGCTGCTGAAACCATCGGAACTTCTGAAAAGAAAAAATCTGAGATCAGGAAGAAGAATATCGGTTTTATTTTCCAGAATTTTAATTTGATTGATGAATTGACGGTTTATGAAAATATTGAATTACCATTGATTTACAACGGTGTTTCTTCCTCTGAAAGAAAAAAACGTGTGGAGGAAATTATGGAGAAAATCAACATCGCACATAGAGCAAAGCATTACCCACAGCAACTTTCCGGAGGTCAGCAACAGAGAGCAGCCGTTGCAAGAGCTTTGGTGACAAGACCAAAATTAATTCTTGCTGATGAGCCTACAGGTAATCTTGACAGCTCCAACGGAAACGAAGTGATGAATCTTTTGGCTGAGCTTCACAGAGAAGGTTCTACGATTGCAATGGTGACGCACTCTTCCTACGACGCCGGCTACGCTTCAAGAATTGTAAATATGAAAGATGGCGAAATTTTCAGTGAAGAACATTCTTCCCAAAGAAAAGATGTCTTTGAAAAAGCGGAGGCTAAGAATTTTGAGTAATTCTATTAGCTTAAAATTATAAAGTGAAACCGAAGGGTTAAATGCCATAGCCGTAGGTAAAACCTACGAAAAAAAAAGAACATTCATTATCCATTTTAAAATAATCAGCGGAGATTTCAGATTCTCTGTTTGTCCGCTGTTTTATTATCAATAATCATTAATTATTTATCGATTATGCTCAACAACTGGCTCAAAATTGCCTTCATCAACTATAAAAAGAACTGGCTTTCCACCATCATCAATTTATTCGGATTGACGATTGGTCTGACTGGCTTTATGCTCATTCTGATGCATTGGAATGACGAGGAATCCTATGAAAAATGGAATCCTAAAAAAGATAAAATTTTTTATTTTCAGACCCATAATAAAAAAGAGAATATTTACGGAGCTGCAATCTCAATTCCTTTTGCAGACCGTGCCTTAAAATTAATTCCTGAAGTTCAGGATTATCTTTTAATCAACGGTTCGGGGTTGGGATATAAAATGACCACGACGAAAAAGACTGCCTATCAGCAGGATGGGATGACTGTTTCTGAAAATTTTTTCAATTTTTTTCCTTTTCAATTGGTTTCCGGAAATTACAAAAATGCATTGAAAGGAGACAATACCATTGCCATCTCAACAACTACAGCTAAGAATTTATTTGGCAAAACTAATGTAGCGGGAGAAAACATCAAATTTGACAACAAAAATTTTGTAGTAACGGCAGTCTATGAATTACCAAAAGAAAACAGCCAGATAAAACCTGAATTTATCATTTTGTCTTACGAACAGATGAAGAATGATAAGGAAATGTGGGGGAACTTCAATTACGGATGTTTCTTTATGCTGAAAACAGGAACAGACCAAAAAGCTTTACAGCAAAGGTTTCTAAAAGATATTTTTGAGTACAGAGCAAAAATAAATGCTCAGCCTTCAGGGGTTACCGTCGAAAAATACTTAGAATTGTATGGTCCTACAGGAAGTTTATTTACCCCTATTGATAAAATTAAGCTTCACGCCGAGTCGACTTGGTTTGGTAAACCTGATTTCAAATCTATAATCATTTTATTTACGCTTTCTGTTTTGATAGTGATTTTATCAGCCATTAATTTTATTAATCTTAAAACCGCTCAGGCTTCTCAAAGAGCAAAAGAAATCGGGGTAAGAAAAGCCATTGGAAGCACAAAACTTAACTTAGTCGTTCAGTTTTTATTAGAAACCTTCCTGATTTGTTTTGCTTCATACATTCTATCGTTAGCGTTGACTGAAATTGTTCTGCCGAGTTTCAACAAGTTTTACAATAAGGAAATTGTAATGAATGATTGGCATGTTTACTTCTATTCATTCTTGATGGTTGCTGTAGTTACATTGGTTTCAGGATTTATTCCGGCGACTTATCTTGCTAATTTTAAAGCAATAGAAACGCTTAAAGGGAATTTCGCAAGAAGCAGACACGGCGTTTGGCTGAGAAACGGAATCTTAACGTTACAATTGATTATTTCTTCATTTTTTATCATCGGTGGATTGATCATCAATCAGCAGGTAAAATATATGATGAATAAAGATTTGGGATTCAATGGAGACCAGATTTTTCAGATTAATTTTAATGATTACGGTAACGGAAAACCTTGGCTGAAATATGAAAGGCTGAAAACCGAAATGGCAAAAATTCCTGGTGTAGAAAATATTTCGTTTTCGGAAGCGCCACCCGGAACAGGTAATCAGAGCTCTTCAAATATGGATTATATGAATACCAGTATTCAAGGTAGACATGGCGCTATGGATTACAACTATCTTCAGTTTATTGGCGTTAAACTCCTTGAAGGTCGCTGGCTGGATCCTAAATTATCTTCAGATACCATTAATAATGCAATGATAAATGAAGCTTTTGTCAGAAAATTTGGCTGGACAAATGATCAGGCGATGAAAAGGGAAATCAGACCTGGATTTGATAATAAACCCTATCATATTGTAGGTATTGTAAAAGATTTCAATATCAGAAGTTTAAAAAGTGATGTGGAACCAATGATATTCTTTCACTACAAAGAAACTGCATGGAAAAGATTTGGCGTAGGAAATATTCAGTTGAAACTAAAATCAGATGATATTGATGGGACAGTGAAAAGAATAAAAACTTATTGGCAAAATAAAGTAGAACCGGGCTATCCTTTTAACTCTTATTTTATTGATAAACAATTTTCAAAAACATTTGAAAATTATCAAAAGCAACAGACACTTTTCACCGTGCTGAACGCGATGGTTTTGATGGTTGCATTACTCGGATTATTTGCTTTATCATCATTAATGATTGAACAGAAACTGAAAGATGTTGCCATCAGAAAAACTTTGGGAGCATCAGACAAAACTTTGATTGTCGGGTTAACAAAGCAATTTCTTTGGATAACTTTTGTTGCAGTTTTAATCAGTATTCCAATTAGTTACTATCTGATGAATGAATGGCTGAAAGACTTTGCTTATAGAATCGATATGCCGGTTTTCCCATACGTTTTGAGTCTGATTTTATTATTGATTTTGACTTTCGCTGTTGTAAGTATTAAAGCTTATCAGGCTACAAAAGTCAATCTGGTGAAATATCTTAAATACGAGTAGAAGCAGGATGTCAGAAGATGGAATCGGGAAGTTTTAAACAAAGTAGTTAAACTTCCGTCTTTCCTCACCCAACTTCCAACTCAAAATCATTTATCAACTATTATTCATCAATTATGATTAAAAACTGGCTAAAAATAGCATTTATCAACTATAGAAAAAACTGGCTTTCCACGATGATCAATATTTTGGGATTGAGTGTTGGTCTGTGTGTTTTCCTATTGATTTTTATTCATTGGCAGGACGAAAAGTCTTATGAAGACTGGATTCCGAATAAAGAAAATATTTATTTAGTTGAAAACGGGAACTCATCTTTCGGAACAATGGTCGTTTCCAGTTATCCTGAATTAACGGTTTCAAAGGAAAAATTTTCTGAGATTCAAGATTTCACTATTGCAAATTCATGGAATGGTTATAAAGTACGATTGATGTATGGAAATAAGTCGGCTTATACAACCAATGCAAGAGCAACAGATTCTTACTTCGATTTTTTTCCGATGGAAAAAATTGCCGGAAGCTTTAAAAATGCAATCAGCGACGACAGCAAAATAGCTATTTCTGAAGAAACAGCAAAGGTTTTATTCGGAGATGAATATAAAGACTGCATCGGTAAAACATTGAAACTAGATGATTCTGAAAACAAATCTTACGTTGTGACTGCTGTTTATAAAATCCCAACAGGAAATACAGTCTTTCGTCCCGGCTTTATAATGAGACATCCCAATATTGATAAACAGAATTTAGAATGGACAAATTACAGCTATGTAGGATATTTTAAAATAAAACCGGGAACAGATATTGCCGCTTTAGAAAAGAAACTTTCTGAGCAACAGTCTCAACAGGAAAAAATAAGTTCCGAAAAATGGGGCGAAAAATATGATGAAAAGAACAGCGCAAAAGTTTATCTCACTCCGATAAGCAAAATGAAGCTGGATGCCAAAAGTGAAGGAATTGATAAGGGCGACAAAAAATCAATCATGATTCTTTTGGGATTATCCGCATTGATATTACTTTTATCAGGCATCAATTTGATTAATCTTAAAACAGCACAAGCTTCACAAAGAGCAAAAGAAGTGGGTGTCAGAAAAGTGGTGGGAAGTTCAAAATCAAAGCTGATTCTTCAGTTTTTGCTCGAAACTTTTATCATCTGTTTTACAGCGTACATTTTAGCTTTTGCAATGGTAGAACTTCTGCTTCCTTCATACAACAAGTTTTTAGGAAAAGGAATAAAGCTGAATGACATTAATTTATTCATCTACAGCGGTTTACTTTTAATCGTATTTTCATTCATTTCAGGATTAATCCCTGCTCTATATCTTTCAAATTTCAAACCGATTAATACGCTTAAAGGAAATTTTTCAAGAAGCAGAAACGGAGTCTGGCTGCGCAATTCTATCCTGACTTTACAGCTCATTATTTCTTCATTTTTCATTATTTGTTCTCTGATTATTCATTCTCAGGTAAAATTTATGATGAATAAAGACTTAGGCTTTAAAGGAGATCAGATTGTGAACATACAGTTTAATAAAACGGATTGGGAAAACGATTATAATTATAAAAAGTACATCCGTCTAAAAAATGAAATCTCTAAAATTCAAGGAGTTGAAGATATTACAGGTTCGATAAACTCTATCGGATTGGGAATGGCAAATGCATCACTAGTGAAAAATGCTTTAGATACTACAAAAACAGTAGAAAATGTTGTGACAGGAGCTATTGATTATAATTATTTTAGATTTTATAAAATGAAATTTGTTTCCGGAAGAGATATGGATCTTCGGTATGCTTCAGATACGATTTCCGGAACTGTTGCCAACGAATCATTCATCAAGAAAATGGGCTGGAATAAAGATCAGGCTCTCGGAAAAAAAGTTTTTCCGGGTTGGGAACAGAAAAAGAAATATAAAATTATCGGTGTTTTGAAAGACTTTCATATCAATGGTGTAGATAAACCTGTAGAGCCCATGCTGTTTTTTAATTATGATAGAAATTGGGCGAAAAATAATATGCAAAATTTGCAGATCAAACTGTCGGGAGATGATATTAACGGAACATTAGAGCAAATCAAAGAATTCTGGCTCACAAAGGCTGAACCAGGCTACCCTATCAATTATGAATTTGTAGATAAGCAATTTGCCAAAACTTTCGAAAAATTTCAAAAGCAACAGACCTTATTTACCATCTTAAACATTGTTGTGCTTGTCATTGCATTGTTAGGATTATTCGCCCTTTCATCATTATTAATTGAACAAAAATTAAAAGATGTAGCCATCAAAAAAACCTTAGGTGCAGACGAAAAAATGATTATTTGGGATTTAACGAAAAGATTTTTACTGATTTGTGTAATTGCTGTCTTCATAAGCATTCCGTTTGGATATTATGCCATGAATGAGTGGCTGAAAGATTTCTCTTACCGAATTGATATGCCGGTTTGGCCATATGTTTTAAGCATGATTTCACTTCTCCTTCTAACATTTATTGTTGTTAGTTTTAAAGCTTATCGAGCTACAAAAATCAATCTTGTAAAACATTTAAAATACGAATAACGGCGAATCAGATTCCCTCCTTCGGAAGGGTAGCGAAAATTCGATAGAATTTTTGACGGAGTGGTTTTATGCTGTCGCTAAAACAATTAAAAAATGAAAAAACTATTCTTCATATTCATCATCAACCTTTTTCCTGCACAACAAAGCTGGACACTTCAACAATGTTTAGATTATGCTTCAACAAATCATCCGTTGATAAAACAGGCAACCGTAAATATTCAGAAAAATAATAGACAGATTGCTGCGTCAAAAGGAATGTTATTGCCATCTGTAAATGCAGGAGCAAACCACAGTTACAGTTTTGGTTCGTCGATCAATCAGTCAAATAATCAGAGAGAGTCTCTCAATACACAATATGACCAGATTTTTGCTCAGGCAAATGTTGAATTATTTAATTGGAAAAATTATTTAAATATTTCTTTATCAAAACTTAATAAAACAACAAATACATACAAACTAAAACAAGCTCAAAACGAAATTAAACTCAATGTTATTCAGACTTTTTTTGCTTATCAAAACAGTAAAAGCTGGCTGGAAGTTTTAGAAACCCAAATTTCAGGAATTGAGGAGCAAATCAAACGAACTGAAAAAGAAGTCGAGATTGGAAACCGCCCGAAAAGTGATGTTTATGACATTAAAGCAAACCTCGGAACTTTACAGGAACAATGGGTTTCAGCAAAAAATCAACGGGACCTAGCAAAAATAAACCTTTACAATGCACTGAATATTAAAGATGAATCAATTGATTTTATTATTGAAAATGAGAATTATCTTGTTGAAGAAAATTTTAACAATTCTGAATTCACCAATCAATTAATTGAAAATAATCCGGCCTATAAAGCGGTTATTGCTGAAATCAAAGCTCAGGAAAAAAATATCGATGTAGAAAAATCTAATTATTTACCCACACTTAATGGAAATTACAGTTGGTCTACTTTTTACAATAAGCTTTTAGGAAATAATAATCTTTCAAGCACTAGTTTTTCGGATCAGTTGAGTCAAAATAAAAATCAGTCGATTTCTTTTGGCTTAAATATTCCTGTTTTCAATAAGTTTCAAATTAAAAACAACGTAGAAATCGCAAAACTGAATGTCATAAATTCAAATTACGATAAAGATTTGATTATTAATGATCTTACGAAATCTATCAATTCTATAAAAGTTCAATATCTGAATGCTCAGGAAAAATATAACCTTCTGGAATTAAATTTTGAAAATCAAAGGCTTTCTTTCCAAAAATCTGAAGAAAAATACAAAGAAGGCTTGATGGATGCTTATACTTTCTTCATAGTTCGAAATAACTGGCTTCAGGCAAACTATAATTTAATTAATAGTAAAAATGATGTGATGCAACAAATGGAATTGGTGAAGGTTTTGAGGGTTAGTTATTAATTGTGTGTAACAAAAAGAGAATATCTCAGAAATGAACTTGCAACTCTTTTTGAGGTATTTTTTTGTTTTAATTTCTCAAAAGAGGGATTCGAAACTATCATTTAAAACCTTGGTCACATACAGCCCAATAGTGCCATTTTTATAATCGAATTAATCATTATTTAATTCTACAGCAAAACGAATAATGTTATATTCCCCTTTGTCATTTATAGCATACATAAACCCCGCGCGCTTCAAATTTCCCTTTCCTGAAGTAAATATTGTCGCTGATGTTACCGTTGCTACCATCCTGTAACCCTCTATATTTTCCATCTTTCATGTATTTTAATTTAGAGTGATGACTAAACAGAAATTATGATTCTAATTACTCTGATTCCCTCCGACCAGTTTAAAAACCCCTCAGCTAATTATCAGTTAAGATTTATACGAAATCTATAACAGTATCCGCAGATGAATGCAATCATCAATTAAAAAATTAGATCCAGAACAAAATAAAAAGTACTTCCAACTCCAATCTCACTTTCCACAGCAATGGTTCCGCCTTGGGCTTCAATAAATTCTTTGCTGATACTCAGACCAAGACCTGTGCCTTCAGTTTTTGTCCCAGGAATTCTGAAATAACGGGTGAAAACTTTATTTAAATACTGCTCTTCTATCCCACGACCGTTGTCTGTAACTGAAAATTTTACCTGATCATTATCCAATTTAACGACATTAATTTCAACCACCGATTTCTCATGAGAATAACGGATGGCATTCGATACAATATTGTTCAAAACCCAGGAGGTTTTTTCGCTGTCTGCATTCACAACGGAAATTCCCGAAGCGATATTTGTTTTGATGAAAATCTCCTTATTTTCTGCAGCCGATTTGTTTGCAGCGATGACATCTTCAATCATGTTTTGAACTGATGAAGGTTTTATATTTAATTGCACCACACCAGATTCCAGCTGAGTCATATTGAGAAGCTCGCCGGTAATTCGGAGTAATCGCTGCGTATCATCTTTAATTCCGGAAACCAACTTCTCTTGCTCCTCATTGAGATGACCAATTCTTTCATTTTCCAACAATTGCAAGCCCATTTGAATGGATGAAATAGGAGTTTTGAACTCATGTGAAACTGTTCCCATAAAATGTGTTTTGGCTAAATCCAGTTCTTTAAATGGTGTAATGTTTCTCAGCATAATAACCTGACCAATAAAACGGCTTTCTTTTTCTCCGGTAGGAACTACGTTGATATCTAATATTTCTTTTTCAAAATAATTTTCTTTCCCTTCCATAAAAATTTTCAATGTTCCTGTAGAGTTTTTCGTCGCATCCGGATTAACAATTTCACGGATAAGATCACGCACCAAGTCGTTGGAAACAGCAACATCCTGAATGAGTTTTCCTACAAAGTTTTCTTTTTTTAAACCTGAAATTTTTAATGCTTCATCATTCACGAAAAGAACTTTCCGGTCTTCATCAATTCCAATCACCGCATCGTGCATATTGTCAATTAGGGTTTCAATTCTTTTTTTCCCTTTTAAAATTTTATCAATTCTACTCTCTGAATATTCCTGAAGTTTTTCTGCCATTGTATTAAAAGATCTCGCCAATTCTCCAAACTCACTGCTGCTTTCAAACTGCACCCGTTCTCTGTAATTCTGATTGGCGATCTGATGAATACTCGAAGTAAGTTCCCGAATCGGATTAGAAATATTGGCAGGCAAATTCACCATCAAAATAAATGCAATCAGAAAACACAGAGTTCCGGCAATAGAAATTACCGCAATTGCATTTTCTGCCGTCGTATTGGCAATTCCGCTTTTGATCTGAATGGCATTCATATTCAGCTGCATCAGTTCTGCAATATCTTTTCGGATTTCTGATTGGATATTTACATTTCCTTTGTCAACTTTCAGTTCCCAAAAATGATCATTGATATTTTGAGTTGCTTCTTTTTCTCCGCTTTCTGTAATATTCCGACGCTGGAGATCAAGATTTTTCTGAAATTCTGACATTGCAAACGGCTCGGTAGAAATTTCTTCGAGAGACAACAGCATATTTCTGGAGTACTGCAAGGTATTGTAGTTGGCTACAAGAATATTCTGTGTATCTTTTTTAAGCTGATAAATAAACCATCCACCCAAAGTTGACAGGATAATTATCATAAAAAACAGCAGACCAACGCCTGCATTAAGCTTAGTTTTTATTTTCATTACGACAAAATTACTAAATCTACGTTCTGTTTTGACAGTCTTTTGAGTAAGGAATTAAAAGTGTCTGTTGCCAGAATAATTCTCCAGATATCCAAATGTGGTTTTCCGATACACATCGTCGTAATATTTCTTTCTTCGCATTGCTCCATGATGGTCATTGCAATATTTTTACTTTGAATTTTGATGATTTCTGCGCCTAATTCGGTTGCCAGTCTGAAATTATTAATCAAATGTCTCTGTTTATTCAGCGCAATTCTGTCCGCCGATTCTCTGGGAACCTGAACATACAGCAAAAACCACTGACTATTATAGTAACTTGCCAGTCTTGCGGTTTTTCGGATGACATTTTTTGCAGTTGTCTCATTTGAGCTGATACAAGCCAAAAATCTTTCTTTTTTTAAAGTTTTCCCGGTCACAACTTCAGTTTCAACTTTTCTTGTAACCTGCGATGCCACTTCTTTCAGCGCCAACTCACGAAGTTGAAGGATATTTTCGTTTTTAAAAAAATTATTGAGTGCAGAGGGTATTTTACTTTGATCGTAAATTTTCCCTTCTTTTAATCTTAAAATCAATTCATCAGCGGTAAGGTCAATATTGACAACCTCATCCGCCGAAGCTAAAACGGTATCAGGAATTCTTTCTGCAACTTCAATTCCGGTTACAGCTTTTACCTCATCGTTGAGACTTTCCAAATGCTGAATGTTGACAGCACTGATGACATTAATTCCGGCATCTAAAATCTCAAAAACATCCTGCCATCTTTTTTTATTTTTGCTTCCTTCGATATTGGTGTGAGCCAATTCGTCAATAATCACAATTTCCGGACGCAGGACGATGATCGCCGGAACATCCAGTTCTTCCAGCTCTTTTCCTTTGTAAAATAATTTTCTTCGGGGAATAATAGGAAGACCTTCCAGCAAATCGTGTGTTTCCTTACGATTGTGTGTTTCCACATATCCTATCTTTACATCTATTCCGTTTTGAAGGAGTACGTGAGCTTCCTGCAGCATTCTGTAGGTTTTCCCTACGCCCGCACTCATCCCGATGTAAATTTTCAGTTTACCCCGTTTTGAACTGTTGATGAGATGAAGAAACTCTTCTGCGGATTTTCTTGATTCGTTCATTTTAAATAAAATGATTTAATTCTATTCTGAGATATTTGTAAAATCTTTTAGACCAATGAGAGATTTTTAATTTCATTCAGACATAAATTTCAAGTGAATTTTTTTTGACCCCGCCCTAAATGGAGAAAACCTCTCTTGAAATTGACCAAAAGTACTTCCTTTAGGGCCGGGAAAATAATTCTGGTCAATTTTATATAGGCATTAAATTAAAAAAAGATCTGATTCATTCCTATTAAAATGAAATGGCCAATGCTGTCGTCGCCGTCAGACTGTTTGTATTAAACTCATCAGTCCTGTTCATAAAGATAGCGTCTTTACTGTTTAAATTTCTGATTTCCGTACGCCAGACAAGATTCGGGAAGATCTGATAATCGGCATTCAGAGAATATCCGAAAGTTTTAAAACCGTTTTCTGTTCCGGTAGCAATGATCACTCCTTTTTCATCCTGATAATACTCTCCTCTTGCTGTAAAACTCAGTTTTTCTGTGGCATTGTATTTTGCAATTAAAACCGGTGTGTACCAAATATCATATTGCTCACTTCCTTTTTCTTTTTGTTCAGCACCAATGTCAAAACCTGCAGTGACTCCAAACTTTTTATTAATTTGATACACTGCATACAGATTATGAAAATATCGCATCTGGCGAATGCTGTCGGGTTTATCGTTTCCGATAAATGAACTGCTGTTGATGGTCAGTTTTTCATTAGGTTTAAAGATCAATTGATGCCCAAATGCAGGCGTAGAATTTCCGTCAACTCTTTGAATACGTTGCCAACCATTGAGTACTAAACCGCTTAAAAACCACTTTCCGCTTTCTGAAGTGTAGGAAATTTTAGCACCTGTCTCGAAATACGGCGAGTTGTCAGCAAAAAGACTTCGGGTAAGCGTCCAGTTGTCTTTTCCAACGGCACTTTCAAATCCTAAATGGGATGGGAAAATTCCGGCATCAATCCATAGATTATGCTTTTTGGAGATTTTCAAGCCAACGTTCGCTTCGTAAATATTTTTCATCACTCCCTGCTCCGCTGCATAATTGGCATTCATATACGTTCCAACTGCCAAAGCCAAATTGGCTTTCACTTTTTCTGTATTGTATGCCGTTTTTATATAAGCTAAATTGACGTTTACTTCATTGTTTCGGTTGTGACTGTAAACAAAACCGGGGCGGCTGTTATTTTTTTGATTATTAAAATCTGCAGTGTAGTAAACTTCAGCATATCCACTTACTGTAAGAGGTTTAGAGATTGAATCGTTTTGAGCAGATGCAGTGATTCCGCATACCGCTAACAAAACAAATAGTATTTTTTTCATTTAATTTAAATTTAAGAAAAAGATGGGATTTTATTAAAAAAATAAAACCTACGATGATAAATATTGATTTTAAAATTTACTTTCCACTTAATTGGTCGAGTGCAATATTCAATTTTAGAACATTGATTTTTTCAGGACCAAACATTCCAGCCAAAGGTTTTTCTGTATTTTGAACGATAAGATTATTGATTTTTGCCTCATCGATATTTCTGATTTTCGCAATTCTTTTTACCTGAATTTTAGCAGCCTGCACAGAAAAATTCGGATCTAATCCGCTTCCGCTGGTTGTAACCAGATCTGCAGGAATATCTGACTTTACAATTCCAGGATTTTTCAACAAAATCGTATCGATACGAGCCTGAACCTGTTTCAAATATTCTTCATTCGATGGACCTTTATTACTTCCTGCCGAACCTGCTGCATTATAATCGACTGCTGAAGGACGGGAATTGAAATATTGGTTACTAGTGAACGACTGTCCGATATTCGAATAGTAGGTTTTATTATTGTGTTTAATTAAATCTCCCTTTCCTTGGTTCGGTGAAAGTTGAGCAATTGCCCAGACGGAAATCGGATAAACAATCGCAAGAAGAACAATGCACAAAGCAGTTAGTTTGATTGCGGGTAAAATATGTTTTTTCATTTTGATGGTAATTTAATAAAGACAAATGCAGGAAGAATTGAGATAGATATTGGACGAAAAGTAATTTGATGAAATTTCCTCCCTGCCTTGTCTGTTAGATATTTAGAAAAATAAGGATACGACGATATCGATGATTTTAATTCCGATAAAGGGAATGATGACTCCTCCTAATCCGAAGATTAATAAATTCCTTCTCAGCAAAGCCGATGCACCGATGGGCTTGTAAGCCACCCCTTTCAATGCCAACGGAATCAGTATCGGAATGATAATCGCATTGAAAATGACTGCCGATAAAATTGCACTTTCCGGACTGTGAAGATTCATAATATTTAAACCTTGCAAAGCAGGAATTGCCGTGATAAACAATGCCGGAATAATGGCAAAATATTTTGCAACATCATTGGCGATACTGAATGTAGTCAGCGTACCTCTTGTCATCAGCAACTGTTTGCCGATTTCCACAACTTCAATTAATTTCGTAGGATCATTGTCGAGGTCGACCATATTTCCGGCTTCTTTTGCAGCCTGCGTTCCGCTGTTCATGGCAACACCTACGTCTGCCTGAGCCAATGCCGGCGCATCATTAGTACCGTCACCCATCATAGCAACCAGACGACCTTCCTGCTGTTCTTTTTTGATGTAGTTCATTTTATCTTCCGGTTTTGCTTCGGCAATAAAATCGTCAACACCTGCTTTTTCAGCAATAAATTTTGCAGTTAATGGATTGTCACCGGTTACCATTACCGTTTTAATACCCATTTTTCGGAGACGATCGAAACGTTCGCTGATTCCGGGTTTGATGATATCCTGAAGTTCAATCACTCCCAAAACTTTTTCATTTTCTGAAACCACCAATGGTGTTCCTCCGTTCTGAGAAATTTCTTTAACTTTTAAATCTATTTCTTGTGGAAAAATATTTCCGGCAGCTTCCGATATTTTTCTGATGGCGTCGGTTGCTCCTTTTCGGATGCGGTTTCCGTCGTAATCAATCCCTGAACTTCTGGTTTCTGCAGTAAATTTGATAAACTGCGGATTACTGATTTCATAACTCAACGGATTGATTCCCGACAGTTCAATGATTGATTTTCCTTCAGGAGTTTCATCTGCCATTGAACTCAAAACAGCCGCTTTGATTAATTGTGTTTCATCAACTTGGTTAGCAGGATAAAAATTTGTTGCCTTACGGTTTCCGATAGTGATTGTTCCTGTCTTATCTAAAAGCAAAACATCAATATCTCCAGCTGTCTCCACTGCTCTACCGCTTTTTGTAATCACATTGGCGCGCAATGCTCTGTCCATTCCGGCAATTCCAATAGCAGATAAAAGTCCACCAATAGTTGTTGGAATCAGACAAACGAAAAGAGAGATAAATGATGCAATGGTAATCGTAACATTAGAATAATCCGCAAACGGTTTTAAGGTCACACAAACGATAATAAAAACCAATGTAAAACCTGCCAGCAAAATCGTCAAAGCAATTTCGTTCGGTGTTTTTTGTCTTGAAGCACCTTCTACCAACGCAATCATTTTATCTAAAAAGCTTTCGCCGGGCTGCGTTGTCACTTGTACAACAATTTTATCCGACAAAACTTTTGTTCCTCCTGTTACAGAACTTTTATCACCTCCAGATTCACGAATGACAGGAGCAGATTCTCCGGTAATCGCACTTTCATCTATGGTAGCAAGTCCTTCAATGATTTCTCCGTCAGAAGGAATAATGTCTCCAGCTTCACAAACAAAAACATCTCCTTTCTGTAATTTAGATGAAGAAATTATTTCACCATTTTGCAGTTTTGCAGGCGTTTCTTCTCTTGTTTTACGAAGACTGTCTGCCTGAGCTTTACCTCTTGCTTCGGCGATGGCTTCAGCAAAGTTTCCAAACAAAACGGTGAGTAAAAGAATGATGAATACCGTAAAATTGTAGGCAAAACTTCCCTGAGATTTTTCTCCTGTCAAAGTCCAGACGCTTACGAAGAACATCACCAATGTTCCGAGCCATACGAGAAACATGACGGGGTTTTTAAACATCAGTTTCGGATTCAGTTTCACAAAAGACTGTTTCAATGCTTCCTGAACCAATTCTTTTTGAAACAAAGATTTATTTTGAGTCATTTTAATTTCTTTTATTTAAAATTTATTTCATTGAAAAATATTCTGCGATCGGCCCCAATGCCAATGCCGGGAAGAATGATAATGCTGCAATAATTGCAATCACTGCAAAAGTCATCAGTCCGAATGTGGAAGTATCTGTTTTTAGAGTTCCTTCCCCTTCCGGAATGTATTTTTTCTGAGCCAGCAAACCTGCAATTGCTACTGGACCGATAATCGGTAAGAAACGACCGAGTAACAGGACAATTCCTGTGGAAATATTCCAGAAAAGATTGTTGTCACCCAAACCTTCGAAACCGCTTCCGTTGTTGGCAGCTGAAGAAGTATATTCATAAAGTACTTCGCTGAAACCGTGGAATCCGGGATTATTGAGTGTAGAAGTTCCGACTTCAGGAAAATAAGTGGCTATTGCAGTTCCAACCAGAATAAGAAACGGATGGAAAAGGGCTACAATCATGGCAATTTTCATTTCGCGGGCTTCAATTTTTTTACCCATAAATTCCGGAGTACGGCCTACCATTAATCCGCTGATGAAAACCGCAAGAATAATGTAGATGAAGATATTCAGAATCCCAGCACCGTCACCGCCATAGAAAGCATTCACCATCATGGCAAGCATTTGAGTCATTCCGGAAAGTGGCATGGCGCTGTCGTGCATTGAATTGATAGATCCTGTAGAAATTACGGTGGTCACAATACTCCAGAAACCTGAAGCGGCAGCTCCGAAACGGACTTCTTTACCTTCCATTGCTCCCATTGACTGATCAATTCCCATTTGGCTGATCGCAGGATTACCATTCATTTCCATAACAACTGTCGGTACTGCAAGTAATAGAAACCCAACAGTCATCACACCAAAAATCATATATCCGAATTTCTTTCTGCGGATAAAATGTCCGAATGCAAAAACCATCGCCATCGGAATAATAAACTGCGCAAACATCTCAACCATATTGGTAAAGTAGTTTGGATTTTCTAAAGGATGTGCTCCGTTCGCTCCAAAATAGCCTCCACCATTCGTTCCAATGTGTTTTATAGGAACAAATGCAGCAACCGGTCCGGTAGAAACTTCCACACTTTTACCTTCTAATGTGATCATTTTATCTTTCCCACTGAAAGTCATCGGCATTCCCTGAAATACCATTACTGCGCCCATCAACAGTGAGAGGGGCAATAAAATTCTTGTGGTTGATTTTAGAAGATAGTCATAAAAATTTCCGAGCTTTTCGGTAGATTTTTCTCTGAAAGCTTTAAAAATAACAATAGAAGCAGCCATTCCCGTTGCTGCGGAAACAAACTGCAGGAACATTAACCAGATTTGACCAAGATAACTCAATCCCGTTTCGCCTGAATAATGCTGTAAATTACAGTTGACTAAAAAGGAAATGGTTGTATTAAATGCCAGATCCGGCGACATATCAGGATTTCCATCTGGATTGAGTGGGAGCCAGCTCATATTCATCAAAACGAGCATACTGATGAAAAACCATAAAAAGTTGATGGTTAAAAGTGCAATCAGATGCTGTTTCCAGTTCATTTCATGATCAGGATCGATTCCTGATATTTTGTAGAAAAATCTTTCTACGGGTTTGAAAACAGGATCCAGAAATGTTTTTTCTCCTGTGTAAACTTTTGAAATATACTTTCCAAAAGGTATCGCCAAAAGCAATGTTATGACAAACATTGCTACAACGCCTAAAATTTCAGTGTTCATAGTTTGTTTAATGAATTAGTGCAAATTCTTTTACGGTAATCACCAAGTACAGAAAAGCGATGATGAAACTGATCCAAAAAATCAGAATTCCCCATTCTTTTATTTGATGTATAATCTTACGGTTCATTTGCTTATTAATTGGTTTTAAAATTTTTCCGGCTTTACGAGCACATAGCAGATATAAATGAATATGGCTATTGATATAAAAAATAGTAGGGTCATTTTTAGAATTTTAGATCTTGATCTTTTTTTGTTTGTTCGCTGTATACCATTCTAAAATCTTTTGGAATTTCCTGATACAGAAATCTCCACTGTTGCGGTTTTAGATTTTTTCTCAGACTTGAAAATGAGCGTATAAAGAGATTCTCTATAATGTATCTGATGTAAGAATTTCCGTTTTTGTAAATCCAGTACATTCTTTTGATTGAAATATTGATTTTCTGTACGTTTGATTTTTGCGTATCTATTTTCATATCATCAATCATCACCTGCATGACTCCCGGGAAATTGTTTTGCTCAGAAAGTGCAACAATCTCTCTTCGAACCGACGGAAAAAACACTTTCAGATATTCTACAGCGGTGAATCTGTTTATTTTGTTTAACATTTTAGATTTTGTCGAAATAGTCAACAAGACGGTAAAACAAAACAAATAACACAACCGCAGTGATTAATAGAATAATTGTTATCATTTTATTTAATTTTAATTAACCTGCAGAATTGCAGCGGCTACAAAAACACCAAGGATTACAGCAATGTTAATGGTGATTACCTCAAGGTTATGCTTTTCACGGGTAGACTTTAAGAGTTTCCAGTCTCCTATTTTTCTGATTTTTGATTTCATATGTAGATTTTTTATTGTTTTTTAAAGGTCACATGCAATCGCTGAATCTTCAATACAATTTGTATTTCCAAATCATGGCGATTTCATTTTTTTAAAATTTTTTAAATTCCTGATTTATAGACTTGGCGTAAATAATTATTTTGAAGACTTGGTGACATTTTAGAAAAAATCAAATCTTTGTATGAAGGTTCACAACAAAACGTAAGACTGTCTAAAGAATATATGAAAATGTTTTCGATGGCGTTCTTTAATGCTTGATCGCCTTTGTTGTAGAGCTGATTCATCTTGGTAATCGACTTGATCAGAATTTTCTGATCATGATTTTTAATCAGTCTCTTAATTTGTTTGGTGAAAATACTGATCACCATAAATGGAGTTTTTGTTTTGTAAGACTCTTTAAAATCTTCCTGAGATTCAGGGATGATTTTTACGATTTCTCTTACAGCATCTGTATGATTCATTTTTAATTTGTTTTGAATCTTTAATGCCAAGATTTATTCCCTTGAACAATAAAAACGCACAACAAATTGAAAAACAATTAGTTAAACCAAATTCAAAACATCTCAAAACACAAAAAACCCTATCAAAATGATAGGGTCGTTATCAGAATGGAAATATTTTTATGAAATTTTATATTCTTCCACCTTTCTGTATAATGTCGCAATGCCGATTTCAAGTAAACGGGCAGCTTCAGCTTTATTGCCTTTGGTATGATTAAGAACTTTCTGGATCTGCATTTTCTCGGCACTCGCCATAGAAAAAGCGGACATTATTTTTGTCTGAGAAGAATCTAGCTCATTATTATAAACCGAAATATCTAAAGGAAGACTATCTATTTCTAATTCAGATGAATCTGTCAAAATAATACTTCGCTCAATTACATTTCGAAGCTCACGGATGTTGCCTTTCCAGGAATGATTTTTTAATGCTTTTAAATAATCCGGTGAGATAGAAGATATATTTTTACCCGTTTTAAGCGAAAAACTTTTTAGGAAAAACTGAACCAATAACTCAATATCAGCTACCCTTTCTCTTAAAGAAGGAAGTTTAATCTGAAAAATATTGATTCTATAATATAAGTCCTCACGGAAATTTCCTTTTTCAATTTCAGTTTCCAGATCTCTGTTGGTGGCAGCGATGATTCTAACATCCGTTTTAAGAGGTTTATTGTCTCCCACTTTCAGAAATTCACCTGATTCTAAAACACGCAACAATTTTGCCTGCAAATCTAAAGGCATCTCACCGATTTCATCCAGAAAGACTGTTCCCAGGTTAGCTTCTTCAAAAATACCTTTGCTATCCTTCAATGCTCCGGTAAACGCACCGGCTTTGTGACCAAACAATTCATTTTCCAACAAATCTTTTCCGAATGCTGAGCAATTGATGGCAATGAAATTATTTTTATTTCTGTTGCTTGCATGGTGAATTGCCTGTGCAAAAACCTCTTTACCGGTACCAGTTTCACCAGTCAAAAGAACAGTAGCATCGGTATTTGCGACTTTTCTTGCAGAATCTACAACGGTAGTGATTGATGATGATTTCCCGATGATGCTGTCGAAAGATTGTTTTCTGTTGAGTTGCTTTTCGAGATGCAGAACGCGCTTGTTCAATGCAACTTTTTCCGAAGCCTTATAAATAAGAGGAAGAATGCGGGTATTGTCGTCACCTTTTGTAATGTAATCAAACGCACCATTTTTAATCGCCAGAACGCCGTCAGGAATGTTTCCAAAAGCTGTTAAGAGAATAATTTCTACGGTAGGAAATTTATCTTTTATAATTTTTGAAAACTCTACTCCGTTTCCGTCGGGTAGTTTGACATCGCAGATAACGATATCGATTTCTGAGGTTTCGAGTTTCTTTAAGCCGCTCTTCAGATTGCTTGCTTCGAAAACTTCAAAACCTTCCAGGACAATGATTCTTGAGAGAAGCGATCTTATTTTTGCCTCGTCGTCGATGATTAAAATGGTGTTCAATACTGTAATTTAGAAGAACAAAATTATGTTTTATATTGATATCTTGTTTCAATGACCAATAAAAATATTTTTATATCATTTTGATAAGTGATTCCATTAAAAAAAATCGTAATGTTTCAAAGAGACTTTGCGAAAAAATAAAGAAGAATTAAAAGAAGTTAAAAATTAAATACATACACTTTAAATATTTAAAAAAATTCAACAAATTATTGAACTGAGATCTATGTCAAATAGGCAAAAATGCCAGAGTAACAATTAATAATCCTTGTGTGAACCTCAGCAATCTTATTTACGCTACCAATCACAAATGCAATATTTTTAGATTTCTGAATTATTATAATTTCTTACAGTTAATCGAGTTATTACCTTGCATTAATTTGATACCCGTCGCAAATCCTTTTTTATTAAGTGAAAATTGGAGTTTTGCACTAGTTTCAAAAGAATAAAATTCGTTTTCACCTGTTCTTTTCAACAATGCTTTCCTGCTTTTTTTTGTGTTGCTTTTCTCATCATGGTACATGGCAATAAACAGATGATTTTTTCCTGCCTGTGTTATTTTGAATTTTCCAACTGAGATAATTCCTGCTAATCTTGCACTGTATATGCCTGTGTAAACTTCTGTTTTCGGCATGTTAGCACCCTCATATACACTGAGATCTGGTGTTTTATATTGGGTATTATAATATTTTGAGGCCAATCCGATTACGATATCATTTAGTTTTACACTTGTTCCATTGGTGAGAATGCTTATGCTTAAATTATCTTCGGTCAGATAAACAGTAGCAGCCCTAAATTCATCAATTCTCCCCGTATGACCATACCCGTCTCTATTGTAAAAAGGTGTTTTAAACAACCCGTATCCAATGGCGGTCTGCAAGCTTGTATTTTTCATTTGTTGTAATGAATTTTTGGAAACCAGATTACCACTAAAAAGTGCAAACATCATTTTTGACAAATCCTCCGTCGTAGAAACTATTGCTCCTGCGGCAAGCGTGAAACTTGGGTCTGTTTCATTTTCTTTGGACCAATTTTGTCCATCAAATTGGTAAGAACTATTACGCTTATAATTTTTGGTTTCTACTGTCTCACAATACGTATTTTGAAGTCCTAATTTCTCAGTTATCCGAGACTTTATATTTTCTGAATAAGTCTTTTTGGTTATATCTTCTATGATGTAACCCAATATTGTATAATTGGAATTGCTGTAGGAACTTTCCTGATTGGGTTTAGATTCCGGCTTACCTTGCTCGATGAGTTTCAGTATATTTTCTTTGGTATAGGTACTGCTTTTTTGGTTGTAATAATCTTCCCACTCCAGATAATCATAAATTCCGCTGGTATGGCTCAAAAGATTTCCGATAGTGATTTCATCAGCATACTTAATTGATGGGTAAAATTTGCTGAGCTTGTTGTCAAGTTTCAGTTTACCTTCTTCGATGAGCTGAAAAATCACGATAGAAGTAAATATTTTGGTGATAGAACCTACTCTATATCTGTCGGTGTCATTTTGAAATTTATTGAATTCTCCTTTGTAAACAGTTTCTCCGTTTTTTTGAACTAAAATATCACCTGAAAAAGCATTGTTTTCCTGAAAATAATTCATCAGGCTGTCAATCGATTTTTTGTAGTCAAGTTTTTGCGCAGAAGCGATTCCAAAGAAATGGATGATCAATAATAGAAAGATTCTTTTCATGGTTAAATTTTTATTAATACAAATGAAAGAATAACTCTACTGCAATTTTTTATTTTTTTGACCAACATAATAATAATATGGACAAACAGTTTGGGTCTCAATTTTCTTACTGTTTGTCAATGAATAGCAGACGTTGGTGTAAAAAAGGATATGCTGCTGATGAAAATATTTAACTTTACATTCTATAAAATACATTAACCATTGAAAAGCTACCCATTTTTGAGAATACTGCTGAACATCTTGTTTATAGGCATTCTATTTTCAGCCGCTGTAAGTAATAATGTTAAGAATATACCTATCAGTTATATTTTACTTTACAACATCATGCTTTTTTTTCCTGCCTGGCTCAATAACTTTTGGTTTCTTCCCAGACTTCAGCAAAATAAAAAATTACTCCTGTATTTGGTTTCTGTAATTTCACTCATTCCAATAGCTACATTCATATTAGGTGAATATCTACATTGGTTATATCAAAGGTTTTCTACTAACGAATTAATTGATTTCACACCGATTGCAGCTGCCTCTTCTGCTCCCCAAATCTTAGAAAAATATCAATATTATTTTGATGCCTTCCCGGGCATAATTATCGTTATGGGGATCATGATTATCGGGTACGCAATTCAACATTTTTTATTAAGAATCAAAAAAGAAAGACAAATACAAACTCAACAGACTGTTGCAGAACTCACCTTATTAAAATCTCAGATCAGCCCTCATTTTCTCTTTAATGTTTTGAATAGTCTGTATTCTTTATCCCTTAAAAAATCAGATGAAACACCAAATGTCATTTTAAAACTGTCCGATATTTTGCGCTATTCTTTGTACGAAGCACAGGAAAAAGAAATATCTATATCCCAAGAAATACATATTTTAAACACTTATATTGATATTGAAAGATTAAGATTGCCTGAAAGCGCAAGCATGACATTCCTTCATGACACCATCAACGAATCTGTAAAGATTGCTCCTATGCTTTTATTGCCTCTCATAGAAAATGCTTTTAAGCACGGAACTGATTCTACCATTGGACATTCTTACATCAATGCGAGTTTAATTGGCAACGATAATAGACTTATATTTACCTGTGAAAACAATTTTAAAGAATCGGCCAGGAAAGAAGTTGGCGGAATTGGTATTGAAAACATTCGCAAACGTCTGCAGCTGATCTATCCTTTAAGACACCAGTTTAAAATTGAAAAAAACAGCGAATTATTTAAAATCAGCCTCGAAATTAAATTGTAAAAAATGATGAAAATAAAATGTTTAGTGGTAGATGATGAAAAACTGGCTCAGGATGTTCTGATTCATCACATTTCAAAATTTGATATTTTGCAGGTGGAAGGTGTTTGCAGCAACGTATTTGAATTAATCACTTTTCTCAATAAAAATAAAAATATCGATTTGATTTTTCTGGACATCAAAATGCCTGAAATCAGTGGGACAGATTTCGTCAACATGTTCAACAATCCTCCTGCAATTATCTACACTACGGCTTACAATCAATATGCGCTGAATGCTTTTGACCAGAATGCCCTCGATTATTTGCTTAAACCAATCTCTCTAGACCGTTTTGCCAAAAGCATCCAAAAAGCAACCCAATTCTTAAGACCACAACAGCAAATCCAGGCTTTAATGATTTCAGAACAAGAAGATGATAGTTTTTACGTGAAAAGTGATAAACGTTTAATCAAAATAAAACCTGAAGAATTACTCTATATCGAAGGAATGCGCAATTATATTAATTTACAGACTAAAACTGAAACGATCATGATTCACGCAACCTTGGCTTCTTTTGAAGAAAATGTGAAGTACCTCAATAGCATTTGTAGAGTACATAAATCATTTTTCATCAACCTCAATAAAATTAATTATGTAGAGCAGCACATCATTATACTTACCAATAAAAAAAGTATTCCTATAGGGCTTAGTTACCGCGAACAGTTTTATGAAAAATTAAAAATAATACAATCAAAATAAATTAAATTTTTATCCAATTTGATTGTATAACCCTTATCTTCTATTTAAATAATAAAAAATTAATTTCATTGCAAAGAGATTTTATTTCAGATTATTTACCTAAAGATCTTCTGTGCAAAATCATATAGACAGCGTCTCCAAGTGAGCCATTCATGATATGTTCCCAATGATTTGTACTGAATGTATGGATATTTGTTTTGATCAAGATAAGTGGTCAACATATAATTGTAATCAATGAATCGCTTGTCTTCTTTTTCGCCAATTCCGATAAATAAAAATGGTTTTTGTTTTGACTTCAACAAATTATCAATGGGAAGCTCCTTGAAAGGCTGAAGCTCAGTTCCTTCATAAATTACAGGACTGAAAGATCCAATTGCCGAAAATAACTCCGGATGATTGGCACCAATAAACATCGCCTGATAACTTCCCCTTGAAAGTCCTGCAATAGCTTTATTGCCATCAGTTTTATACTTTTTTTCGATGTAGGGAATAAGTTCCTGAATAAGAATTTTGTCTATATTTTTTGTAGAAAGTACAGTTCTTGGATAGTTGTCTGCCATCTTTTCTTCCTCAGGATTCAGTGCTACACCATAATCCAGAACCACAATCATTTCTTCCGCTTTCTTCTCTGCAAAAAGATTGTCAAGAATATTATTTACAAAGCCTTGCTTTTCCCAGCCTGTGATATCTTCGCCCGTTCCGTGGTAGAGATATAGGACAGGGAATCTTTTGATTCCATAGCTTGGTGGAAGATAGACCTTGAAGCTTCGCTTTCCTTTGGTAATTTTAGATTCTAAATTATCATTAATAATTTTCCCGTGCTTTACATTCTTTTTAAAAAAGAAATCTTCACCGGAATTAATCTCTATTCCGCTTGTGGGTTGACCATACCCGAAATAAAGTTCCGTATTCGGATCATTGGTGCGTTTTCCATCGACATTGAACCAGTAGTAATGAAAACCTATCTCCAAAGGTAAAGTTGAGATAGTCCAAAAACCATCTTTATCTTTAATCGTCATTGATTTTAAGTTTTGCATTCCATCACCACCTTCCAAAAGTACAGAATTAGCTTTTGGAAAATATACTTTAAACTCAGCTTTTCCTTCTGCATCTATTTTGGGGAATTCTTTCCCATCTTTTGCTGTTATAGATGTTTTAAAATTTTGTGAATAAATCAGGGAGGAACATATAGTGAAAACGGTAAATATTATTTTAAAGCTTTTCATTGATTTTAATTTAAAGACGTTGATCATTCTGTAATTGAGGAATTACTTCCTACTCATAATACTGTGTCTCAAATAAAATCCCAGCTTAACAGACCGGGATTTGAGACTATTATTTCTTTGATTGTTCTACAGAAACTTTTCGAAATCCTTAAAAAATTTATTTAGTTCTAAAGCTGATTTTCTTGCTCTTGTACCGACAGCTTTGTTTCCTTTTTCAGATTGCTGATTCGCTTCCGTTGAAAATGCGTCAAATTCAGCATTAATTTTCTCGATAAGTTCTTTCATAGCGTAATTGCATAAATTAAATGATAAATATATTATTTTCATTTAATTCAATCTCTTAAATTTAAAAGCAGCAACTTGATTTAGTAACTATGTTCATTATAAAACCTCACCAATCTGATTGATTCCTGCTTTTACTGAATTTTTCACATCGTCAAATTTTCCCATTCCAATTTTCTTTGCCAGAGAGGTTGCAAATCCTTTCATTTGTTCAAATGTTATATGTGGTGGCATAGCCAAAGTATCCGGATCAGTATAGATATTGACCAAGACAGGTCCTTCATGTGTAAACGCTTCTCTAATTATTGATTCCGCTTTTTCTGGTTCTTTGAGTTCCAGACCTTTTATATTCATTAATTCTGCAATTTTATCAAAAGGTGGATTTATCATGTCAGTCTGCCAGTCTACGTACCCAGCAACTTCCATTTCAAGTTTAACCATTCCTAACGAGTGATTATTAAAAACAAAAATCTTAATGGGAAATTGATATTGCATAACTACTGCCAAATCTCCTAAAAGCATGGATAATCCTCCATCACCACTCATCGCAATAATCTGTCTATCTGGACATGCAGCAGCAGCTCCTATTGCCATCGGCAAAGCGTTCGCCATTGATCCATGATTAAAAGAACCCGTTAAATAACGATTACCTTTTGCCCGGATAAATCTTGCTGCCCAAACAGCCGTCATTCCAGTATCTACTGTGTATATAGCGTTTTCTGAAGAATAATGGTCTATAAGAGTTGCAATATATTCAGGATTGATTTTTGATAATGTCCCTTTTTTCTCAGCATAATCAGTAAATCTTTTTTCATCATCAAGATATATTTTCTTCATTTTTTTTAGAAAAGAATCATCTGATTTTGATTTGATGTAAGGAAGAAGCGCCAGAACAGTATCCTTAATGTCACCGGCAAAACCATAATCAACATGAGCGCGTCGCCCAATTCTTTCTGGTTTTTCATCGATCTGTATAATAACCTTATCTGCAGGTAAAAATTCTGAATACGGAAAATCTGTTCCTAAAAGAAGTAAGATTTCTGCCTCATTACAGGTCTCATACCCTGATTTATTTCCTAGTAGACCGTTCATTCCCACAGCATAAGGACTATTTTCTCTATCAAAGAATATTTTACCTCTGAAAGAATAAACAATGGGAGCATTTAATTTGCCAGCTAAATCTTCCACTTCTTTAACGGCATCTTTACAACCGTGTCCACAAAAAAAAGCTATTTTTTTATCTGAATTCAACAATTGTATCAGCTGTGACATTTCACTTTCTGAAGGTCTGAATATCGGATTTGTTTTAAAATTTTTATACCCTGTTGTAACATCTTCAAAATCTGCGGATGCAACATCACCGGGCAAACCTAAGACGGCAACCCCTTTTTCATTCAATGCTGTCTGAATTGTACGTTGAATCATGGTGGAAAACTGTTTGGGTGTATTCGCCATAAAAATCTGTTTGCTGCAGTCTTTAAACA
This sequence comes from Chryseobacterium luquanense, assembly GCF_026460945.1. GTDB lineage: Bacteria > Bacteroidota > Bacteroidia > Flavobacteriales > Weeksellaceae > Chryseobacterium > Chryseobacterium luquanense. The sequence continues at coordinate 62,312 of NZ_JAOVZV010000021.1, read as the reverse complement.
ATAGCTCAGGATTGGTCTCCTGAAAATATTCCGTTCCGAATTTATCTGTTGCACAAGTGCTCGCAATTGCAATGACAGGATTTCCTGATCGATTTGCATCATAAAGACCATTTACCAAATGAACATGTCCCGGTCCTGAGCTTCCCATACAGCAACCAATTCCATTAAGTTCTGCATCCATAGATGCGGCGTATGCTGCAGTCTCTTCATGCCTAACATGAATCCACTCAATCGAGCCATCTCTTCTGATAGCATCATTAACCGGATTCAGACTGTCACCGGTTATAGCATATACTCTTTTAACGCCTGCACTTTTTAACATTTCGACCAGATGGTCTGATACATTTTTTGCCATAGTATTCTTTATCTGTTTGTTGTAAGATCACTTGAATTTTATGATATGATTGGTGTCAAAAGGAATACCAATGTTGCAACTTTGCTTAGTGACTCAAAAGAAATTCAGTTAATTAATATATTATAAAAATTTCTGCATTTGTATTCAATTAATTAATGGTTGTTGAATTTATTTAAACTATAGAAATCTAAAAAAATTGAATACTTATTTTTACTTTTGATCCAGATAATTCTTAAGATCTGAGATTGTCTTTATTTTCAGTTCTTCCGATTGCTTTCTGCGCATCATCAATGCATAGGAATTATTGAATCCAAGCGGTTTTAACCAACGGATTCCGTATTGTTTCTGAAATTCAGAATTGACATAATTGTAAGTGCTTTTTGCACTTTTGGTAACCGTTGAAAGTGTTTTTTTATCAGGTTTTAATAAAACCAAAAGTCCGGTTCCTGTATATTCAGGGTAAAAATCGATAGCGTCGTTCATTAAAGCATCAAAACAGATTTTCGTTCCACCCAATCCTGTTTTTGTTTCTACTTTATAATTGGTATATCCTTCGATCAGCATTTTATAAATTTCCGTGAGAATGTATTGCTCACCGAATATTTTTGAACCAATCCGAACTGTTGCGGCATTTCCATTTCGTGGATTTTTGTATAAGTGAGTTTTAATTAAAAAATCCTTTGCAATCTTTTCAGGTGTTTGATTGAGATAATCTGAACGGTAATTCAGATCTGTCATTATCGAATCATTAAATTTCCCAGCCAATAAATCAAGCGTTTTTTCGAGTTCAGGAAATTTCTGTAAAGTCTTTGTTTTAATAATCGGAGCAGCAAAATATGGCGGAAATATCCTCTTGTCATCTTCCAAAACGTAAAGATCAAAAGCTTTAATTCTACCGTCCGTAGAATACCCGCTGATGAGATCAAGCTCGCCCTCATAAGCTGCTTTGTACATAATGGCATCGTTGACAACTTTCGGATTTACATTCAAACCATAAACAGAACGCAAACCCAGATCGCCATCCTGTCTTCCCATAAATTCTGGTGTGAAGCCAGCTTTGAGTTTATTTTCAGAGTTGGAAGTGAGCTCATAACCGCCACCAATAATCATCAATATTCCCGGAAAAACATACCAGAATTTACGCAAGTTCTGATATCTAATCTTTTGAAAAACAGCAATCAGCTTATCCAACAAAACAGCCAATAATGCTGCGGGAATTGCTCCTGCAAGAATCATATTGGTATTGTTTAATGAAATTCCGCCGAAGATAAATTCACCCAAACCTCCTGCAGCAACAAATGAAGCCAAAGTTGCAACCCCAACATTAATTACCGCCGCAGTTCTTATTCCCGCAATAATGACAGGCATCGCCAAAGGAAGTTCTACTTTGAAAAGCAATTGTTTCCGGTTCATTCCCATTGCTTTTGCTGCTTCGATGACTGCAGGATTTACGCCTGTAATCCCTGTGTAAGTATTTCTGATGATTGGTAAAAGTGCATAAATCAACAAAGCGACAATTGCCGGAGTTGCTCCAATTCCAAAAGCCGGGATCATAAAACCCAATAAGGCAATACTCGGAATGGTCTGCAAAATTCCTGCAACGCCCAAAACAGAGCCTGATAATTTTCTTTTTCTTGCGATGAGAATTCCCAACGGTAAACCGACAATGATTGCCAAAAGTAACGACAAAAACGTCAGTCCCAAATGCTGTGTGATCTGGGTCAATAATTTTTCGTGCTGTTCTGAAACAAACAGCCAAAAACTTTGCTGCGTCATATACTCTGTAATTTTCGGTAATCGCTGAAAGCCTTTGTTATCTTTTCATACTGCGCCGTATTTTGCTGGTCTAAACTTAACTTTTGTAAAATATTCCAAATATTAGAATCTTCAGGCAAGTCAATTTCAAAATCAGAAAGAAAAGGAAAAAGATCTTTTAAAAATGTTACTTTATATTCCAACAATAATCGGTTTGCTTGAAAAAATTCTTTCACAAAATCATTTTTCGGGCGATAAATCATTTCTTTTGGAGTTCCAGTTTGGATAATTTTTCCTTTATCCATCAAGCAAATCCTGTGACCGAGTTCAAAAGCTTCCTGAACATCGTGCGTAACGAGAATAATCGTTTTATTTTTTAATTCTTCCAAAGATTTAAATTCCGAATGAATATCGGCCTTCGTAATATTATCCAAAGCTCCGAAAGGTTCATCCATTAAAAGAATCGGTGAATTGGCAATTAAAGCTCTTGCAATTCCTACTCTTTGCTGTTGGCCGCCGCTTAATTGATTAGGAAAACGGGTAAGAATATCTGTTGAAAGATTGAGTTTGCTCAACAATTCCACTGTTCGGTTTTCTGTTTTCTTTTTGTCCCATTTCAAAAGATTTGGAACAGTTGCAATGTTTTCTCTAATCGTATAATGGGGAAATAATCCTGAATTCTGTATCACGAAACCAATTCCCATCCTTAGATTTTCTACTTTCTGATCACGGATATTTTTCCCGTCAATCAAAATATTTCCTGAATCGGCTTCTATCAAACGGTTTATCATTTTCAGGGTTGTCGTTTTTCCACAACCGCTGGTTCCCAACAGAACCAAAATTTCCTTTTCATTTGCCTTAAAAGAAATATTATCTACTGCTGGTCTTCGACCAAAATGTTTAGAAACCGATTCAACCTTTATCATAGAAATTTATTTAGCTAATCGAATTCCTGTAAATTGCCATTGCAGATGAGTTGGAAAAAAATTGCGGTACGTATTTCTGCTGTGACCTTTTGGTGTTGCTTCTGAAGCGCCTCGGAGAACGGTTTGATTGACCATAAATTTCCCGTTGTATTCTCCAACTGCTCCAGCTTCTTTTTTAAATCCCGGATATGGCAAATAGGCAGAGTTTGTCCATTCCCAGCGTTTTCCCCAATCGAAATGATTAGATGCAACTTCCCATTCTGCTTCAGTTGGCAAACGCATTTGTTTCCAGGATGCAAAAGCTGAAGCTTCGAAAAAATTGATGTGACAAAGTGGTTCATTGAGGTTGATTTTCTGTAAACCATTTAAGGTGTAGTGCATCCATTTTTCATCAATCAAATGCCAATATAATGGGGATTTTACCTGATTCTGTTTTACCCAATCCCAACCTTCTGCGTGCCAATATCTAAAATCTGAATAACCTTCAGCTTCCATAAATTCAAAATACTCTCCGTTAGTCACGAGTTGATTTGATATTTCAAAATCATTTAAATAGACCTTATGTCTTCCCAATTCGTTATCGAAGCAAAAACCTTCGCCTTTAAAACCAATCTCATAAACACCTTCATTAAATTGAATCATTTCTGATTGAATTTTTACTTCATTTTGTTCACTAATTTCCTTTTTGTAAACCGGGAAAAGCGGATTATGACCTAAAATATATTTGATGTCAGTCATCAATAATTCCTGATGCTGCTGCTCGTGATTTAAACCAAGTTCAAGTAAAGGTTCGATTTCTTCTGTTAAAAATTCTCTTTGAAGAAACTTGTTCATTTGCTCATCAACATATTTCCGATATTTGTAAATATCAGAAACTGATGGACGACTCAAATCTCCTCTGTCTGTACGGATAACTCTTGCGCCAATCGTTTCATAATAACTGTTGAAAACGAAATTATATTGAGCATCGAAAACCTTATAATCAGGAAAATTTGGTTCTAAAATAAAAGTTTCAAAAAACCACGTGGTATGTCCCAAATGCCATTTCGGCGGACTTACATCTACGATTGGCTGAACAACGTAATCCTCGATTTCCAAAGGTTCACAAATGCTGACTGAATGCTGACGGATTTCAGAATAGCGTTTTGCCCAATTTGTATAAATAATTTCTTCAGTTATAAGAGTTGGATTTGTTTTCATTTGAATTAATTTAAAAAATTAAACAACCTGCCAAATAGAATCTACAAACCAGTTTTTGGAATCGTGAATCTCATCAATTATATGAAATTTTGAATCTTTGGCGAGTTTGCTGATATCGTCCTGAGAAAATTTCTGAGAAATCTCCATATCAATCAGTTCGTTTTCTTGAAAGTGAAAAACTTCATTTCCGATGTGTACATTTTGCTCTGCGAGACTTACCAGATAACTTTTACAAGCTCCGGAAATTGGATCGTAAGTTTGATAATGCTGGTAATTTAAAACATCAAAATCAGCATCCAGTTCGCGATTCATTCTTACTAAAAGATTTAAATTGAAAGATGAAGTGATTCCGGCAGCATCATTATAAGCATTTAATATCGTATGTGGATTCTTTTTTAAATCGAAACCGACGATAAGAATATCGCCATGATTGAGCTTTCTTTTGAGTTCTCTGCAGAAATGATAAGATTCTTCGAAATCCATATTTCCGATGTTTCCGCCTAAAAATAGGACTACTTTCTTTCTGGTGGAAATTGAGGTTGCTTTATCAAGCATATCAAAATATTCGCCTTCTAAAGATACGATTTCAAGGTCAGGAATTTCGTTATTGAGTTTTTTATTGAGTTCAGATAAAATATGTCCGGAAATATCAATCGGCATATAGGTAAAATTGACACCTTTCTCAACCAAATGCTTCAAAAGATAAGATGATTTCATGGCATCTCCGGCTCCCAATTCAATCAGGTCAAAAGAAGTGTCACTGCTTAAAATACTATTCGCTAATTTCTTTGTTTTATTTTTAAAGATATCAAGTTCGCAGTTAGTCAGGTAGTATTCCGGCATATTCATAATCTGCTGGAAAAGTCTGTCACCTGCTTTATCATAAAAATATTTTGAATGTAAATGTTTAGGAAAGCTTTTTAAACCATCCAAAACATCTGAAAGAAAAGTTTCCTTTGAATCGTTTTTTATCTGAGCTTCTGTATCAACCTGTGAATTCATAAATATTGTTTTTTGATTTTTTAGGGAACTACAACTATCTTGCCGCCATCGTGATTCGATTCCATAAAAGTGTGGACTTCGGAAATTTCCTCTAATTTAATTTTTTTTTATACTCTTAAAGTTAAAAATTATAATAATCATGTCCTAATGAAGGTAGCCACTTTACTTATTTGGTGTATAATATTCGAACTCCTAATAGCTAATTGCATTAATTAGCTAATTTATCCGGTAGAAGTAAAATATGTATATCTTAATTGTCTATGACTCGATTGAATAAAAATGGTCATTTTAAAAATAAGATTATCTGTAAAATAATTTGAATCAATCTCTTTCATTAAACATCAACCGATTTTTCCAGAAAGAGCAATATTTTTTCAAAAAAGAATTGATATTTATGAACTTTTCTGATATTTCAAATACCACTAATTGGTATCAATATATGGACTTTTGCATATCTTTGTTGCAGTTATGATAACCCAAGAAAATTTGTCCGATAATAGTTTTGGTCTCGAGCTAATTCTTCAGGCATTAGCTTCATCTCCGGCACCGACATCCATCTATTCAGGTGAAGATATGGTCATCCGTTTTGCAAATGCGGGCATGCTGGCTCTTTGGGGTAAAGATGTGTCTGTAATAGGTAAACCATTAATGGAAGCAATTCCAGAATTGGAAGGACAACCTTTTTTAGAACTGTTGCAGGAAGTTTGGCATTCTGGTAAAACATATTCCATTTCTGAAGCACCTGCGAAACTGATGATTAACGGAAAAGAAGTTTTAGATTATTTTGATTACGAATATAAAGCAATTAAAGACAATCATGATAAAACCTGGTGCATACTTAATACGGCACTTAACGTAACAGAACGCAGAGAATTTTCACAGCAAGTAAAAGAGAAAGAAGAGAGGGAGCACGCACTCAATGAGGAGATGGCTGCAACACTTGAAGAGCTTACTTCCACTAACGAAGAGCTTAACATTTCTATGAAGCAACTTGCACACAGCAGAGAATATATCCGCACCATCATTGAACAGGCTCCGGTTGGAATTGCCATGCTGAAAGGGTCTGAGCATATTATTGAAATCGCCAATCCAGCTATTCTCAACATTTGGGGACGAACAGAATCAGAAGTAATTGGCCGTCCGCATGAAAAGGCGCGCCCTGAATTGCAAGGACAACCCGTAAACAGATGGCTTAAAGAAGTCTATAATACCGGAAAGCCAAAAATAAATACTGAGTTTACAGTCAAATTACTCCATAAACATGGATTAAGAGAGGCTATTGTGAATTCTATATATCAGCCCATAATATCTGAAGACGGAAGTATTTCAGGCGTTCTTGTCATTCTAGAGGAAATAACTCAGCGTGTACTAGACCGGCGAAAGAATGAGAATGATCAGCAAATGTTGGCTTTAGCCATCGATGCAGGGGAACTAGCTACGTTCTATTACCAACCTGCAACAAACCTATTTTCCGGGAATTCTCTGCTTAAGAATTGGTTTGGCCTATCCTCTGAAGAAAACATAGACCTGTCTCTTGCATTAGCGGTCATCTTACAGGAAGATCGGGATCGTGTAATCGATGCTATCGCACACTCTTTAAGCAGTACCTCTGACGGTCAATATTTTATAGAGTATCGAATTCAAAACAATACTGATAAAAAGGTAAGATTGTTGCAGGCGAATGGAAGAGTTTTTTACAGTCAGCAAGGCCAGCCGCTCAGTCTGAACGGTACCCTTAGAGATATTACGGAACAAAAAAAAGAAGAACAGCGGAAAGATGATTTTATGGGAATGGTAAGTCATGAACTTAAAACACCACTTACCTCTTTAAAAGCATATCTTCAGTTATTACAACGGACGGAAGTAAATACTGAAAACTCCCGACAGCAAAACATGCTTGAAAAATCTGTAAAGCAGGTGGACTATATGAACAGTATGATCAATGGTTTCCTAAATGTATCAAGACTTGATTCAGGACAATTGCATATGGATAAAGAAAACTTTGATTTTAAAACCTTATTCTCAGAAATTGAGCAAGAACTTCTTTCAACCAATCATACCCGTACTTTTATTTTTAAATCATCCGGATCAATTTCAATACTTGCAGACCGTGACAAAATATCGCAGGTACTTCACAATCTCATTGGCAATGCGGTAAAATACTCGGCAGTTAATACGTCAATTATCGTAGAATATTTAACTATTGATAATAATAGTATAAAGGTTAATGTTCACGATTATGGGATAGGCATATCCGTCGAAGATCAGCATCGAATATTTGAACGATATTATCGGGTTAAGGATAATAATAGTAGAACTATATCAGGATTTGGAATCGGACTTTATCTGTGTAAAGAAATTATTGAACTTCATCATGGTACTATACAGGTCAAAAGTTTTCAAAACGAAGGTACTACCTTCTCATTTGTATTACCAATCGATGGGCAAAAACTTAATCAGTAAGAATTGAATAGAAACTATTTTATATAATTCAGTCTTAAAATACTTAAAACTTTATAATTTATTAACTCACCTTACCACTCCTCCTCTAATTGAAAAAAAATTGATGCCAGAAATTAGATGTAAGTCTTCAATCCTAGATATTAGGATAATTATAACATTTTAATCTCACATTTCCTTGTTGAAACAATAGCATAGGATTATGGGGATGAGCAATAGTGAAATATAATGCAAAATTCTTAAATAGTTAATGCCAATTAGATTTGTAGTTATCTGCTGTTATTTAACCCTAAAAATAATTTATAATCACCGAAAATTTTACAAACACTTTTAATGAAAATTTGACTATCTTAAGTCAATATAAATACTATAAATTATGTGAAAAATTAAGAGCCACTCAGTATTTTAAAAGGTAATCTTATGGTGAAAACACTTCCAACCTGCAATTCAGACTGCACATTTATTATACCTTTATGAATTTCGATAATTCTTTTGACAATAGACAATCCAATACCATTTCCTTTGTCATAATTTTTGTTGTTTCCACGGTAAAACAAATCAAATATCTTTATCTGATCTTCTTTAGAAATACCGATTCCGTGATCGATAAACCGGATTTCCAGATTGTCTTTCTGAACTTCGATCTCCACCTTACAAAGCTTGTCCTGAGAATATTTACAAGCATTTTCCATTAGATTTAAAAACGCAATTTGCAGCAAATATGGATTCCCGTGAAAATCATAATTACTCTCGTCTTTATCCGCAAGATCATCCATATAATTGATTCCGATTCTGTAATTATGATTTTTTTGAAGCAAAGCTACTTTCGCATCTGCCAAGATCTCATCCAGACGGATATCGGAAAAACTGATCTGCGACACATCATAACTTGCCCTTGCAAAATCCAAAAGTGCCGATGACAGCTGCGACGCGTGATTGGCGTCCTGCAAAGCATTATCGATAGAAATTTTGTAGTCGTCCAAAGTTGTATTCAGTTCCTTGGCCAGTTCGAGTTCTGCAATCAATGTTGAAAGTGGCGTTCGGAATTCGTGGGAAATGGTTGTGACAAACTGTTTGTGATTATTAAATGATTTTTCTAAACGGTTGAAGGTAGAATTGAAGGTTTCCGTCAGTTCATAGATTTCATCCTTTGCTTTCGGAATCACCAATCTTTTGTTGAGATTATGCTCAGAAATATCGCGGATCTGAAGAATAATATCTTTTAAAGGTTTCAAAGTGTAATATGAAAACAGAAAACCAATGATGAAAATAATAAGAATCGAAATGATATAGATAACGATAATATCTTTTTTAAATTCCCTGATGTGTGCAATTCCTGTCACATCTATTGCGCTGCCGATGATGTAGAAATCTTTGTCATCAAACCGGTATTTGAAAGCCATATACTGGCGTTCTCTCCTGTGCCACGTAATTTGATTTTTATTTGATTTAATCAGTTCATCCAAATAATGTTGATTTTTGGAAGAAGGTTGTATGTCTGTAAAAAGCAGTTCTTTTTTGCTGTTGTAAACGCTGATGTCCGCTTCGTTCAGCATCTTTTTATTGCGCTCGTGGAGTTCTTTGATCTTGGAATTGTTGATTTTTGCATCGAAGATAAATTCTGAGCGCCAGATGATCTTGTAGCCTAATCTGTCATTGAACTCATCTTCCCTATTCTTCTCGGAAACAAAATACAAGACGTAAGCAAAAACGAAAAGGATTCCGGCAGTCAGTAAAGCGTAGCTGAGTGCTGTTCTGGTGGCAATTTTCATAATTGATCAGTAAAAATAAAACCTACTCCAGGTTTTGTGTGAATCAGTTTTTCATCAAAATCTTTATCGATTTTCTTTCTGAGATAAGCAATATAAACATCGATGTAATTGGTACCTGTGTCGAAGTGATTTCCCCAGACATTCTCTGCAATCTCGTCACGGGTCAGGATTCTTTCGGCGTTGCTCATTAGAAAAACCAACAGCTTAAACTCTTTTGGCGTGAGGTTGATTTCTTTCCCATTTCGGAAAACGCGGTTGGTATTTTTATCGACTTTCAGTTCTTGATATTCGATGTGGTCCGAGAGTTCGTTTTTCTGTGATGAATTAGATTTTCTTAACAAGATTGCCTTGATCCTGGCGTAGAGCTCTCTGATCTCAAATGGCTTCACCATATAATCATCTGCGCCGGCATCAAAACCTTCGATCTTTTCATCGATCGTTCCGAGTGCGGTCAACATAATGATGGGAAGTTCCGGATTTTTTTTCTTGATCAATTTACTCAATTCGATTCCGTTCATTTTGGGAAGCATAATGTCTGTGATCACAAGCTCGAACATTATTTTATCGACCATCACCAAAGCGTCTTCAGCATCTTCCGAAATGTAGATCTGATAACCCTGACTTTCCAAACCTCTTTTCAAAAGGGCTGAAACACGGGCGTTATCTTCAATAATTAAAACTTTCATATGAAAATTGTTTCCGGATAAAATATTACATAATTGTCAATCATAAACAGTTATTAATTATCCATTTAAATTCTCTGCAAAGGTATCTCATATTTTTATTCTTAATGAATTTCTAAAGATTTTCTAATGGTTTTCTAACAACGATCCGAGATTTCCAAAAGTAATTTTGTCCCGTTGAAATCAGCAAGAAGAGGACAATTAATATTATGAACAAAAAATCTATCAAAGCCGGGCTGGCCCTACTTACCATATTGGGAATGTCAGCTAAAATGGAGGCTCAGAAAAAAAATGACTTTAATAATCCAGGACTCACCCATTATCTGAATGACGAACATACGCGCTATGTTTCCTTCAGTGGCTATGCGGAATTATGGGCGAGATACACCCAACTGAATCCAGGAAGTCTCATCAACGATCAGGCAAAATCTGACGTTTCCGATCTGTCACTTAGAAGAGTAAGAGTGAAAATGACCTACAAACCAACAGAAAAACTAATGTTCGTTTTACAGGCCGGAACCACCAACGTGAATATGAATGCGAAAGCCAGCAATTACATCGACCTTCTGGATGCTTATGCGGAATATGCTTTTAATGATAAAATTGCGGTCGGCGCCGGGCGTTCCACTTGGAGAGGACTTTCAAGATTCACGACAGGACCTTTGAATACTTTGCTATACGATTTGCCTGCTTACGCCACTTCAAACGCTGGGGCAACAGATTACACCGTAAGAGAATTGAGTGTTTATGCGAAAGGTCAATTGGGAAGATTCGATTACCGATTGGTGGTCGCGGATCCTTACACAATGGCGACCGCAGAACCAAAAGTGAATGTTGCTACATTCAGTAAAAACTCGCCAGGTAAAGATTTCTCAGGTTATTTCCGATATGCTTTTTTGGATAAAGAAAACATCACAACACCTTTCAATTCCGGAACTTACGGTGGTAAAAAGAATGTCTTAAGTTTGGGAGCAGGTTTCGATTACATTCATAATGCAACTTGGCACAAGGACTTTGATAACAATGTTCAGAGTGATGATATGCAGAATTACGCGGTCGATTTGTTTTATGATGCGCCGATTAACAAAGACAAAGGAACTTCCATCAGTGCTTATGGAATGGCGATGTACAATGATTATGGACCAAACTATGTTCGCTACGTTGGAACCAATAATCCTGCAACTTCGGTGAATGCTACTCAGGCAAGTCTCAACGGTGCCGGAAATGCAATGCCTGTGATCGGAACTGGAAATACCTATTACGTACAAGTTGGCGGCACACTTCCCTACATTAATAAAGATAAAAAGAACCTGCAACTTCAGCCAGCGGTTGGGATGCAATTATCAAACTTGAAAGGCCTTCAGGACAATGCAATCGTTTATGATGCAGGAATTTCATTATTGATGAACGGAATGTCTTCACGATTGACCTTCGATGCTCAAAACAGACCAATTTTCACTGGAGATGCTTTAAACAAAGGCGTTGTTTCTGACAGACAATGGCAGTTTGTCCTTAAATACCGAATTGATTTTAATTAAAAAAATAAATAAAATGGAAAGAAGAAAATTCTTGTTCCGGTCTGTACAGGCTTCTGCCTTGCTACTTTTATCAGGAACGATGTTCGCAACAGTTTTACCAAATATCAATCCCATAAAACCAAAAAAAGTGTACGCTCACAACTTATTTTTCTGGCTTAGAAAAGACCTTTCTGCAGCTGAAGTGAAAAACTTCGAAAACTTCTTCGAAGGTCTGAAAAAACTTCCTTATCAAAAAAATCTGCGTTACGGAAAACCGGCTGGCTCCAGTCCAAGAACAGTTTTGGACAGTACATATACTTACAATGGATCAATGGAATTTGAAACCCTGGAAGAATTGGAAGCTTACGGAAAACTTCCTGAACATCTGGCTTTAGTTCAAAAATACAAACCATTTTTTGAAAAAATGTTGGTCTATGATACTGTTTACAATTAATAAAGAATTATATTTAAAATGAAAAAATTAATCAAAGGAATATGCCTCGCATTGGCATTAAGCTCATTCGTAATGAAAGCACAGGACAAAGAAAACAAAAACCTCAGCATCAAGGTCAATAAGGAAGAATCGAAAGAATATATTCCAGCAGTGAGGCTCATCAACAATCCCGATGGTTCTTGTACTTTCGAGAAAGGCAGAATCCCTACTTTGAAACATCTGAACACCACCACTTTTTGGATGAGCAACAAGACGGAAGATTGGGAAAAGAATGCGCATCCTGCTCCAAGAAGACAGTACGTGATCACTCTCAAAGGAAATATCAGATTCAAAGTGACGGACGGTTCTACCTTCATCATCAAACCAGGAACTGTACTTTTGGCTGAGGATCTGAAAGGGAAAGGCCACAGTTGGGATATGGTGAGAAGCAAAGCGTGGGAAAGACTTTATATTCCGATAGATGAGAATGCGGATGATTTTTTTGTTAAAAATGATTAATATAATTTTTATATAAAATTAATTTCATCCCATTTAGAATGCTCCAAAAAAGTTAACGCTTTTTTGGAGCATATTTTTATAATCTAACCCTTACTTTTGCAAAAAGATTAATTGGACAAATTAAGTTTTCAATTGCCGTTATTATATCGCTGCTGTTTGCCGTCATCATAACAAAATTAGGAATCTTCTTCTTTATTACCTTTTCTGTGACCACGGCCTTATCAGTTTTTACTTTTACTTAATAAACCCCTGATCTAATTAGTAAGGTTTTGATGTTAATTCTAGAGAAAAAAAACATGAGAAAAAAATATTTCTCAACGAAATTTAGGAAAATATCCATTAATTTTGTTAAGGATCACCAAAATATAACTCATATTAATTCTGCAAAATCCAAGTACCGATATTCCAAGTTTAAGACTATTTGAACAAAATATTAAAAATACTTATGTTAGACTTATTAAAAAAGTTATAACCCTATAAAAAGGTGATGCTTAATAAGAATGTAAAAATCTTATAATAATTCCTTAATCACAATTTCCACTTACCGAACACTTATAATTAAGAGAAATATATTTAAATTAGACCAAATTATATAGCAAAACAAGCTTATTCTTAATTCAAAAGAAAGTATAAAATGGATAATCAATTTTTCATATATACAGACCTGTTTGTAAACTTTACAATAGCAGAAAAAGAAATTATCAGCTCTGTCCTTACGCATAAAAAAGTGAAAGCAAAAAGTGAGTTGGTCTCTTATGACAAACGGACAGATGAATTATTTTTCCTGATCAAAGGCTGCGTAAGGAAATATTATGTTAAAGATGGTGAACAACTCACGATTTACATTATGACGGAAAATAATTTTATCGCGGCATTTGACAGCTTTATGACCGGCTCAAAAAGTACAGAAACTATCGAATGTCTTGAACCTTGTGAAGTACTCATTATCAACAAAAAAGATCTGGAGAACTTATATCAAAAAATTCCTTTGATGAACGAGTTTATAAGGAAAATTCTGGAGCAGACGCTCATTCAGTTCCAGCAGTCACTTACATCATTTATTAAAGATAAACCTGAGGAACGGTACGAAAAACTACTTAGAGATAACCCTGCAATCCTGCAAAGAGTGCCGCAACATATGCTGGCTACTTATCTGGGAATTACTGCTACCTCACTGAGCCGGATCAGAAAAAGAATTTTAGAAAAATAAAAGATTTTCTTGTCTTTTGTAAACGATTTCTGCCTTCACTTCTTTTCAACTTTGCATTGTAATTTTTAAACAATCATAGTATGAAAAAGATATTTGTAACCGGAGGATCAGGATTTGTAGGTCAGCATCTGATTCTAATGCTCATTGAACAGGGCTACGAGGTCAATGCATTGGCACGTTCAGCAAAAGCCGTTCAGATAGTAGAGCAATTGGGCGCAACTGCGATAAAAGGAGATTTAAATGATGCAAATGCATTGGCATCAGGCGTCAAAGGATGCTCATCGGTATTTCATTTGGCAGCTTCGGTCGATTTTTTCGCATCCGAAAAACAACTTCAGAAACTACACGTCGAAGCAACGGCACTTTTATTATCAGCCGCAAAAGATGCTAACGTTAAAAAATTCATTTATCTGAGTGCAGCTTCTGTCATAATGAACGGCAAACCGATCACAAACGCTGACGAAACTTTTATTTCCGATAACATCATTGATGGATATTCCAGAACAAAGCTGCAAGCTGAAAAATTAGTTTTAAAAGAAAATACACCAAATTTCCAGACGGTTTCCATCAGACCACCATTGATATGGGGAAAAGGCGATCCCAACACTTTGGCAGGAATAATCGACGCTGTTGAGAAAGGGACTATGCAATTGATCGGTGGAGGTAAACACCGTTTTGTAACGTGCCACGTCATCAATGTCTGCCACGCTTTGATATTGGCAGAACAATCTGAAAAAAGTGGCGGAAAAGCCTACTTCATCACGGATGGTGAAACGCGAGTTTTCAGAGATTTCATCAAAAAATATGTGGGAACTCAGGGTATTACTGTTCCTGACAAATCTGTTTCTCTGGCAATGGCCAAAACTGTTGCATCAATAATGGAATTTGTGTGGAAGACCTTCAGGTTAAAAGGACATCCTCCACTCTACAAAGGGCTTGTTAACGCATTAGGCCTAGAGTTTATCACCAATGACACAAAAGCAAGACGGGAAATAGGATACAAAACTTTTGTAACCATTGAGCAAGGATTGGAAATGATGAAAGATTAAGATAACTTGCGTCTAAATCAGAATACCGTAATATTCAACGGTAGTAAAAAATATTCTCCAATCTACTGTTATTTAAAAAAGAAAATCATAAAATGAAATACGACCTTTATCAGATCGATGCTTTTACAGACAAGACCTTTGGTGGAAATCCAGCCTGTGTAGTTCCTCTGGATAATTGGCTGGATGATGACATTTTATTAAAAATAACCAAAGAAAATGCAGTGGCAGAAACTGCTTTCTTCGTTAACAAAGGAGACAAGATACATTTACGCTGGTTCACGCCAGAAATTGAAATGGATCTTTGTGGTCACGCTACCCTTGCAACAGCACATTGTTTGAAAACGATTCTAAACTACGAAGGCGATAAGATTCTTTTTGAAACCTTAAGTGGCGATTTAACTGTGGTAGTTGACAAAGACCTTTACAGAATGGATTTTCCTTCAAGAATGCCAACTGCCGATACACTTCCAAAGATTATAGAAGATTCGCTGAACATTAAGCCAAATGAGGTTTTGAGATCAAGAGATTATGTCTTGGTCTATGACAACGAAACGGATGTCCGAAATATCAAAATAGACAGGCAGTTATTTGATCAGATCAATTTGGATCCGGGAGGCGTGATCGTGACAGCTAAAGGCGATCAATGCGATTTTGTTTCAAGATTCTTTACGCCTCAGGCATCTATACTTGAAGATCCTGTGACAGGTTCAGCACATTGTTCATTAATTCCGTTTTGGGCTGATAGGCTGAACAAAAAAGAACTGAGCGCGCTTCAGGTTTCTGACCGTTTAGGAACTTTATTTTGTGAGGATAAAGGTGAAAGAGTTGTTATCAGTGGTAAAGCAAAAACTTATTCTGAGGGAAATTTTTGGATTGAATAAACTGACTCTCATTCGAAATTTAAACATTGTTTTTGGATAAAAAAATAGTGATGGAAGTAAATCGTTCACTATTTTTTATTAATTAGATAATGCCACATATTGATGAATAAACCTTTGATTTTCGGCTTCATCAACCAAGAAATCGGCCACATCAGCTCGTGATATCTTCCCTACTTTCATTCCTTTTTGTAATCCTGATAATACTTTGTAAGTTGAGGTTGCATTTCCGTTGGTGAGCATTCCGGGTCGTATGATCTCCCATCTTAAATTACTTTTTGTGATGAGTTCTTCCATTTCCGTTTTATTGATGTACTGATCTTTCAGGAACAAAGAGATGACAGTCCGCATAAAGAAGCTTAAATAATTTTTACTTTCTCCCGCTCCAAAACCTGTGATAATAAGAACAGATGAAGAGAAATTAAGTTCACGGCTCACTTTAATCAATGTTTCGGCAATATCAGAAAAAAGAGTGGTTGCTTTTTTATTTTTTGTTCCAACAGTGATCAGAACTGCATCGGAATCTTCAATTGCCTTTTTCAAGTCAACTGGTGAGGTTGCACTTCCATTAATTTTGATCAGATTGGGATGGTCAGGAATATGGTCGGTTTTTGTTGATAATGCCGTTACATTATGTCCTTTTTCCAGTGCTTGATCGACAGATTCCAATCCAATTCCGGCTCCTACTCCTATGATTGCTATATTCATTTATTTTTTAGATTTAATTAAAAGATATTTTTCAGTGATACTTTTACCTGCAACCAAAAGGCTTTCGCTACCCCATTTCCAAGATTTACCATCTGTTGTTAAAATTTCAGCTCCGGCTTCTTTGGCAATCAGTAATCCGGCGATCCAATTATAGGTATCCAGATCTTCCTGAATAAACAGATCAATCCTTCCGGAACCAATATAGGCCAACTGCAATCCGTGAGGACCATAGTTTCTTACAATTCCGAAATTATCAAGTAGCTTTGTAACTGTAGAACCGATTTTTTCATTCAAATGATTATTGGACTTATCCTGATGACCATATTCAAAAACTGCCAGCATAACAGCCAGATCCTTTTTGTTACTGACATTCATTGGTTTATCATTCATAAAAGCACCCTCACCATCTTTTGCCCAAAACATTTCGTTGGACAACGGATCATAAATAACCGAGAAGAGTGGTTTTCCATTACGGATAAGTGCTAGATTAATCGTCCATCCCGGAATATGCTGAATATATTGTATTGCGCCATCCATTGCATCACATAGCCAATATTCTTCTTGTGAAGCATAATCTCTTTGTGAATCTGTGTCGAACTCGTCGCCAAGGAGCCACGGAATATTGGGAAATTCAGGAGACAGGACTTGCTTCAATGAGGTCAGACATAAGTTGTCGATCTTTTCTAATTGTTTTAAAAGCTCCTCCATACTTTGCGGGATGGGATCTTGTTTATAGTCTTTTAGAAAGATATCGCCAATTTTTTTTACTGCATCCAGTACGATCGGGATATTGATTTCGTTTTGCATTTCAATTGTTGTATTAATTACATTGCAAATCTACTCCGTCAATTATCCTTGATGATAGTTCTAATGAAGGGAAAGATGGTCCTTATCACGGAATTTATTTCTAAATTCCAAAGGTGTCAGTTTGGTTATTTTTTTAAACAATTTTCCAAAATACACTGGCTCATTATAGCCTACTTCATAAGCAATTTCCTTGACCGTCATCTCTGTAAAATAGAGCAATCGCTTTGCCTCACTAATGGATACTTCCTGAATATGTGCAGATACTGGACTGCCGGTCACCGATTTCACAGTATCATTCAGATGTGACGTGGAGATCGATAGTGCTGATGCATATTGTGAAGCTTGCTTCCAGGTTTTGAAATTTTCCTTTGTAAGTTTTATGAATTTCTCCTTGAGAATGATGCTGCGGTTTTCTTTTTCCTTATTAATGGACATATCAGAAACAAGTTCTCCTGCAATAAGGTTTAAAAGTCCGTTCAGTATGAGGCTGAGACTATTTTGAAGAAAGTTATTGGGTTTTTCTAACTGCATTTTTTCAATAAGATCAGCAAGAATATGGATGTGCTGATAAAAAGCTGATCCAGAATTAAGTAAAAATGGATTGTTAAATTTGTTTCCAAAAAGTTGTAGAACTTCCTGATTTACCAAAGAAGGATCAAAGCTTATCATCCAACCTTTTGGATCTTTCACTTCTATCGTCTGATGAACCTGCTCCGGAAATACAAAAAGTAATGCAGGCGCGGAAAACGCAATGGTTTCAAAATCGATATTTAATTTAAATTCCCCACTTACAGCCAACATCAACTGGCAATGATCATCACGATGCGGTGTAGAAATATCGTGTTCCTCGATCTCACGACCTTCCATATTTGCAATAATTATCCTGGCCTTTGCCGAAGGCGAAAGTTCGAATTGCTTAATATGATGGTTCTTATTTTTCAATGGTCATAAATTTAATTCTAAGATCTGAAAGTACAAAATAAATTGTTTCTGTATCAGTAAATTTAGACTATAAAAAAAATCTTAGTCTTTAAGTAAATGCATACGTGTTTATAGCTTTTCATTATTTATTTTGCATCTTCTTAGATGCTATCAGCAATAGTAACATAATCCAAAAAATACTTATCATTAAAACACTTAACAACAAGTCCAAAAACACAATATAAAACATTCATAATCAAAATACAACAAATACATACAATTGACTTATCATACTTTTAATGATTATAAACGGTTTGTTGAAAATTTATTAGTTTTAAATCACAAAAATAGCTTTCCAATACTATTATTCGACATCAAAAATATTATAAATTATACAAGTAAAATGATTAAAACTAAACTTATTCTTTTTATTACCGGAACAGTAATTTCGATATCTGTTCACGCACAACGAAGTTTAAAGTTAACATACGATAAACCCGCAGAAAACTGGAACGAGGCTTTACCCATCGGAAACGGAAGATTGGGTGCAATGGTTTTTGGCGGTGCAATTCAGGAACATCTGCAGCTGAATGAAGAGACCATCTGGGCGGGTGAGCCGGGAAATAATATTCCTAAGAATACGTTTGACAGCATTCAGAAAGTAAGAAAACTGATCAGCGAAGGTCAGTTTGAAAAAGCGCAGGATCTGACGAACAATACTTACCCAAGAACCGCTCCGAAAGATTTGAATTACGGAATGCCTTATCAAACGATGGGCGATCTGTTTTTGGATTTTAAGGGACACGAAAATTTTAAAAATTACAATCGGACTTTAGACATTGAAAAAGCCATCAGTACGGTTTCCTACGATGTTAAAGGTGTGACTTTCAAACGTGAAATTTTTTCTTCACTTGCTGATAACGTGATTATGATCAAACTATCTTCAAGCAAAAAAGGAAGTTTGAATTTCAACATCAACGCTTCTACTCCTCATCTTAAAAAATCGATCTTCACGGAGAATAACCAATTGGTCATCAATGGAACAAGTGGATCTGTTGACAATAAAACAGGAAAAGTTAATTTTAAAACCGTAGCTCTTCCTGTTTTAAAAGGGGGAAAATTAACATCGACAAATGACCAACTCAATATTGTCGGAGCAGACGAAGTGGTGATTTATGTATCCATCGCTACTAATTTTAAAAAATATAATGACCTGAGTGGAAATCCTGACGCCAGAGTTTCAGAATATTTGAAATCAGCTTTAAATAAAAAATACGATGCTGAACTAAAAGCTCATATAGATAAATATCAAAAATATTTCAAACGGGTAAGCCTTGATTTGGGAACTACCGAACAAGCTAAAAAAACAACGGACATCAGAATTAAAGAGTTTGGAAATTCCAACGACCCGGATTTGGTGGCTTTGTATTTTCAGTTTGGAAGATATCTCCTCATTTCTTCATCACAGCCGGGAACGCAACCCGCAAACCTGCAGGGAATCTGGAATTATCAATTAAATCCAGATTGGGACAGCAAGTACACAGTGAACATCAACACAGAAATGAATTACTGGCCGGCGGAAAACACGAATCTTTCCGAAATGCACGAACCTCTCTTTGATATGATAGAAGATCTTGCGGTCACTGGACAGGAATCTGCCAGAGAAATGTACCACGCGAGAGGCTGGAATATGCACCACAACACGGACCTTTGGAGAATCACAGGTATTGTAGATGGCGGTTTCTACGGAATGTGGCCGATGGGCGGTGCGTGGCTGACCCAACACGTCTGGAATCATTATCTCTACACGGGTGATAAAGAATTCCTAAAGAAAAACTACGAAGCTTTGAAAGGCTGTGCTTTGTTTTATTTGGATGTTCTTCAGCAAGATCCTTCTAAAAAATATCTCGTGGTATCTCCGTCAATGTCTCCCGAAAATAAATATTTTAAAAATGTAAGCATCACTGCAGGAACGACGATGGACAACCAGTTGGTGTTTGATGTATTTAATAATTTTATTAATGCTTCCAAAGCTTTAAATCAGGACAGAAGTTTGTCTGATGAAGTGAAAAGTGCTTTGTCAAAACTTCCGGCAATGCAAATCGGGCAACACGCCCAGTTACAGGAATGGCTCACCGATATGGACAGAACCGATGATAAACACAGACACATTTCTCACTTGTACGGACTTTTTCCTTCAGGTCAGATTTCGCCGTTCAGAAATGCGGAGCTGACTGAAGCTGCTAAAAATTCGATGGTCTACCGTGGCGACAAATCCACTGGTTGGTCGATGGGCTGGAAAGTCAATTGGTGGGCAAGATTACTAGATGGAAATCGAGCTTTTAAACTGATTTCAGACCAGTTGACGCCTGCTCCAATGGAAACCAAAGGACAGTCCGGAGGAACTTATCCTAATCTTCTGGATGCGCATCCACCGTTCCAAATCGACGGAAATTTTGGCTGTACTTCCGGAATTGCCGAGATGTTATTGCAAAGTTATGACGGCTACCTTTATCTTTTGCCTGCACTTCCTGATTCTTTACCAAACGGCTCTGTAAAAGGTTTGAAAGCAAGAGGTGGTTTTGAGATCGATATGGACTGGAAAAATTCGAAGTTGACAAAATTTACCATCAAATCTACATTGGGTGGAAATGCGAGAATTAGAATTGCCAAGGATATAAATTTAAAATCGAAAATTAATTTCATTACCGCAAAAGGTGAAAATCCCAACGAATATTATCAAGTTAATTCCATTAAAATACCTTTAAAATCTGATAAAGCAGAAATGAAAGGGTTCGCTGTTAAAGAAACTCAACTTTTTGACTTTGCTACAGAGAAAGGAAAAACTTATGTTTTTGAGGTGAAATAATCTAATCTTAAACCTGAACTAAAAAAATACTCTTTATTAAAATATTTATCAATGGAACTTTAATTAAATAATTGCAGTTCGTTTTCTTTCAAACGACTTAATGACATTTGACCACATTGTATAAAATAGTACATTAAATCATTAAGATTCTTAAAACCATAGCACCAAACTAAAATAAATAAATATCGCGACCTATAAACAAAGTAAAACACGACTTATAAACAAAGTGAATCTTTACAGATGACTCTAAATTTGTCCTAACAAAAAAAGATTTATATGTCAAACAACAATTATCAAGGTGCATTACAGCAACCGATCAACTCTGGATTTAATGGGGCTTCAACTTCAATGGAAGTTATCAAAGGAATTGATCTTACCGGGAAAATCGCTATCGTCACTGGTGGTTATGCAGGGATAGGACTAGAAACCGTTAAAGCATTGACATCTGCCGGAGCAACGGTGATCGTCCCGGCAAGAGATGCGGAAAAAGCGAAGAATAATCTGGCTGGGATTGCTAATGTGGAGTTGGAAACAATGGATCTTATGGATCCAGTATCCATAGATTCATTTGCAGAAAAATTTATGTCATCTGAAAGACCATTGCATCTTCTGATCAATAACGCCGGTATTATGTGGGTGCCTTTGCAAAGGGACAGTCGTGGTTATGAATCTCAATTATCAACAAATCATCTCGGTCATTTCCAACTGACTTCCAAACTGTGGAAAGCTTTGGTTAAAGCCGATGGCGCAAGAGTGATCAATGTTTCTTCCTGGGGACACCATTATTCAAAGTTCAATTTTGAAGATCCTAACTTCGAAAAACGTGAATATGAAAGCTTGATGGGTTATGGTCAGTCCAAAACTGCCAATATCCTGTTCTCGGTAGAGCTGGATAACAGAGGTAAAGATTATGGTGTAAGAGCTTATTCATTACATCCCGGAGCCATTGTAGAAACAGACCTTAAAAGACATCTTACAGATGAACAACTTTCCGCGTTAGGTGTATATGATGAGAAGGGTGCCGTTGTAAGAGATGCGTTGAAAGGATTAAAAACAATTTCTCAAGGTGCTTCTACAACCGTATGGGCAGCCACCAGCCAGGACTTGAATGAAATCGGAGGCGTTTATTGCGAAAATTCCGATATCGCCGAAGTAGATCAGTCCACAGATGAAAGCCAGGAAAATTTTGCAGACAGAATGACGGATATTAAAAAATTATCCGGTGTTCTAGATTATGCCCTGGATGAAGCATCGGCAAAGGATCTGTGGTTATTAAGCGAAAATTTGACCGGCGTTAAATTTATCATTTAATAGATTCTAAAAACGTACATCATAAGTTGAAACAAAATCGTATCAGGGCAAAAAAATGCTCTGATATGTTTTTTGTAAATTTGATAGATCTAAGGTTTATGGCAGAAAAAAAACAAAACAACTATGCTGAGATCGTTCTTGCCTGCATAGAGGAAAAATATTTCAAGGATGAAATTGTCCTTGAGCACCATTCTTTTGTAAAGATCATCTCAGGTGAGATGAAGATCATCTTGGCAGATAAAACACACACTTTTGGATCTGGCGATATGGTGCTATTCCCTAGAAATCAATTATGTACGCTGATCAAATATCCGAAAGATGGCAGAAACTACAAATCTGTGGTTATGACCCTTACTACCGAGAGGTTGAAGACTTATTTTACTAAAAACCCCATCAGATCATCAGAACATTATCAGCAGAAGATCCTCAACTTTGAAAAACATCGTTTGTTGGATAGTTTTTTTTCCTCAATAATACCCTATTTCGAATTGGAAAGTGAACTGCCTGAAAAAATAACCGCCTTAAAAATAGAAGAAATACTGACAATCCTTCGCAACATCGATCACAATATCGACGGTATTCTTTCTGATTTCTCTGAACCCGGAAAGATCAGTATTGCAGATTTTATGGAGAAGAATTTTATGTTCAATATGGCGATTGAAAAATTTGCTTATCTCACCGGAAGAAGCCTGACGACCTTTAAAAAGGATTTTAAGATCGCTTTTAAAACCACGCCACAAAAATGGCTGACCCAAAAACGTTTAGAACTTGCGTATTATGAATTGAGCGAGAAAAAAAGAAAACCTGTAGATGTGTATTATGAAACAGGATTTGAAAACCTGTCGCACTTTTCGTTTGCCTTCAAAAAACATTTTGGATATTCTCCAACAGAAGTGATTAATATGAAAGCAACAATTGATTTTAAGGCAAATTAAAATACCGCTATTCTAGAATACAATGCTTTAATACTGCAAATTATATAAGATAAATTCATCCAATATTGTATCAATCCAGACAGTTATCTAACGATGACGAAGTCGAAAATTATTGATTGATGTCGCACAAATTTTCATTAAATTTATTGTTTAATTTAAGACAATGAATGACATTTTTAAAATGTTCAAAATAGATCTAGCTGAATCCCAAAGAATCGGCCACTTGGACAACGAACCGCACAACCACGATTTTGAAGAACTCTTAATTGGAAAGTCCGGTCAGCTGGAACATTTTATTGATTTCAAGTCTCAGGTAATGGAAGCCCCGTTCGTCAGCTTCATTGCACAGGGCAAAGTTCATCGCGTAAGACCTTTGGCAAAAGATGGAAAATGTGACATCTGGGCCATCCGTTTTAAAAGCGAATTCATTGCTGATACGGTTTTTCAGCTCTACTCTACTTATCACGATAAGGCGAACATTTGTTTGAAAACGGATGAATGTTTTGACCGTTTAAATGTAATTTGTGAAATTATCTTTCAGGAATACAATCAACTCAATCCCGATTTGTCCGTGATCCGTCAATTGCTTAGCAGCTTGTTCACCATTATAGAATCGGAACGCAAAAAACTTAACCTTAATAATGATGAATCCAAAAAAATCCAGAGCAATACGTTCAAGAATTTTTTAAAACTTTTGGATGAATATTTTATGGAAGCAAAAGATGTGAATTTCTACGCAGAAAAACTTTTTATGAGCACCAGAAACTTGAATCTTATTTGCCAGGATATTCTGCATCAGAGTGTTTCAGAGATCATTGAAACCAGAAAACTGACCGAAGCTAAAAACTTGCTAATTACTACTGACAAGACGATTGCGGAGATCGGCTATGAGCTTGGCTTTAATGAAAAAACCTATTTTACACACGCTTTTAAAAAGAAATCTGGCTTCACGCCTTCTGAGTACCGAAAAGAAATGGCAAAGATCATTTCCTAAAATCACAACTATTCTTCTGAATTGTGTTATCTCTTCATATCGTTTGTTTCGGAAATTTGTACCATAATTTTTAAACAAACAAAAAATGAAAACATCATTCTTAACAAAAGGATTAATCGCTGCAGCATTCGTAACAATGTTCACAGCCAACGCACAAACTAAAAAATCTGCTGAATCTGATAAAGCTTTAAAACAAATTAAAGAATTAGCTGCTTCCAACGAAATTATCGCTAAAAACTTAGCTACTTTCGACACTTTGGATTACACCGTTTTCAGCAACAGAGACTGGACAAGACTTCACGAAAGCCACGCCAAAGACATTTTGGTACATTTCCCGGACGGACATACTGAAAAAGGAATTGAGCAGCACATTAAAACATTGGACGCAATGTTCGTTTACGCACCGGACACAAGAATAAAAGAACACCCGTTGAAATTGGGAAGCGGAAATATGACTGCCGTGATGGGTTATATGGAAGGAACTTTCACCAAACCAATGCCTCTTGGAGACGGAACATTCATCCAGCCAACAGGAAAAAAATTCAAACTTCCAATGGCAACCATCGGAATCTGGAACACGGACGGAACAATGAGCGAAGAGTATCTGTTCTGGGACAACAAGTCTTATATGGATCAAATAGTGAACAAATAACAAATCTGGTAACAGGTTTTTATGAAAAGAAAAGATTTTTTAAAAGCTATGACACTTTTACCACTTGGAGCCACTGCGATGAAACTCAATACATTGCACAGTTTAACTTACAATCTAGCTCCCACAGAACGAATGCCGGTACTTTTTTTGGGACACGGAATTCCGATGAATGCAATTGATGACAACATCTTTACGCAGGGTTTCCAAGCTGTCGCAAAGACATTACCGAAACCGAGAGCAATCCTCTGTATTTCTGCACACTGGGAAACAAGAGGAACATTTGTGACCGCAATGCAGCAGCCACAGACCATTCACGATTTTGGAGGATTTCCTCAAGCTTTGTTTGATGTGCAATATCCAGCGCCGGGAAGTCCGGATTTGGCTTTGGAAACACAGAAACTCATCACTTCAACACAAGTTACACTGAATGAAGACTGGGGGCTTGACCACGGATGTTGGACGGTTGTAAAATTTCTTTATCCCAACGCAGATATTCCTGTCATCGAAATGAGTATGGACTATACCAAAGGTCCCGAATATCATTACGCTTTGGGAAAAGAACTTTCAGCATTGAGAAGAAAAGGCGTTTTGATTATCGGAAGTGGAAATACCGTCCACAATCTGAGAATGGCGGCTTGGGACAAAATGATGGTTCCAGGATATGCTTTTGACTGGGCAACAACTGCGAATGAGAAGTTGAAAAATCTAATCACAGCTGGCGACCACCAATCCTTGATCAGATATGACCAGCTGGGAAAAGAAGTTCAAATGTCTATCCCAACGCCGGAGCATTATCTGCCACTACTCTACACGCTTGGATTGCAGGAAAAAGATGAAAAAGCAACCATCTTCAATGACGGTCTGGTGGCAGGTTCACTGAATATGATGTCGGTAAAAATCGATAAAGCGTGATAAAAACAAAATATGTTTGGGCGTTTGCTTTTTTAGCGTCCATAATTTTAATCAGTTTAAGTTTTAAAATGATAACAACAGAAAAAAAACCGAGCTTACATTATCTGGTAAGACAACCCAAAATAAAAACGGACAAAACGCCATTGGTCATTTTGATGCACGGTGTTGGAAGCAATGAGCAGAATATGTTTTCTTTCGCCGATGCTTTACCAGACAATTTTTTGGTGGTTTCTGCAAGAGGACCGCTGACTTTGAGACCAAATAGTTATGCTTGGTTTCAGGCGCAGATTATGCCTGATCGCTCCATCATCAATGAGGAGCAGGCGGAAAATTCAAGAAAAGAAATCATACAGTTCATCGATGATTTGAAAAATGTGGAAGATTTTGATGAAGAGCAGGTGTATCTGATGGGATTCAGTCAGGGTGGAATTATGAGTTACAGCGTGGCTTTGACGGAACCTGAAAAAATAAAGGGAATCCCCGTGATGAGCGGAAGATTGCTTTCGGAAGTAAAACCATTGATCGGATCAGACGAAAGACTGAAAAAACTGAATATCTTTGTTTCCCACGGAACACACGATTCGGTTTTGAAGTTCGGATATGCAACAGACGCTGTAGATTATCTTCACAGCAAAGGTTTACAGCCTGAGTTTCATCAGTATCCTGAAGACCATACTATCAATCAGCAGATGTTTGGCGATGTGGTGAAATGGCTTTCTAATCAGTCAAAATAATCTTAATTATACATAAAAAAACAGGAACAATTTAAATATCGTTCCTGTATCTTTATAACCGACTTCAAATCATTGAACCGGATAAATTTTCAAATTCCTAAAGTATCCTTCCGTTCCTATATCTACGAAAAGCCCTACAAAACCAGTTTGGTCTGCACCCATTTTAAGGTCGTTCACAATCAGGTTCGGTTGTTTTGCATTGTCAATGTAAAGTTTTGCTTTGGCTCCTATCACTTCAATTTTAAGTTTTATCCAACGGTTCAAAGCCATATCGGCATAAGTTTCGTAAACGCCTGGCGCTGATTTCCTTGAATCGGTAAATTTAAAATCAGGATAAGAAAAATACTGGATGCTTCTGTTACGTCTCAGCTGGTCATCGGCCATTCCGTTGGTAGGTCTGATGTAGATACTTTCAAATTTTGAATTATCATCATTAATTCTAAAAGCCAGACCGATAAAACCTCTGGCGTGCTCCGGCGCATCCGGTAGCAGTCTTGATAGTACTTCCACCTCGATTACTCCATCTTTGAATTTTACATCATTGATTTTTGCATAGGTTGCTTCATCATCTTTGACAACTGCTTTCGACTTGATGACTTTCACCGCTTTCTTTCCTTCGATTTTTTCTATTGAAACTGAAGTTTGCACCGCTGTAAAATTTGATTCTTCAAGTTTTATTTTTTGAGCGGAAACAATGGAAGTGGTTATTATAATAGAAACTACTAATGCTACAAATCTTAATTTCATAAAAATCATATCTAAAATTCAGTATTACAAAATTAGTTTTAATACATTTCTGAATGACATAAACTAGCACAAGAAAAACCCTTAAACTAGTTTAAGGGTTTTGTTAATTTAAAACATTATCTTTAATTCAATTACAAAGCAGCATTCAAGACTTTTTCCTCTGAATAAACAAGACCTTCATAACAGGCGTTGTAAATATCTTTCAACTCCTCAACGGTTGGTTTTCTAGGATTAAAACCTGTACAAGGGTCTAAGAATGCATTGTTTGCCATAAAATCCAGGTTTTTATCCCAGTCTTCACGAGAAATTCCGAATTCTTTGATCGCAGATTGATTGTTAACTTCAGATCGCAGAGTTTCAATCGCCTGTGCTAACTCTTCAGTGGTTTCTTTACCAATTACCTTTGCCAAATCTGGAAAACGACTGCTTTCTTTTGAGTTGAAACGGATGACATTCGGTAAAAAAATTGCGTTACAGGCACCGTGCGGAACGCCAAACAAAGCACCAACCTGGTGAGATAATGAATGTACAATTCCTAACCAAGCATTATTGAAAGCCAATCCTCCCATAAAAGAAGCATCGTGCATATTCTGACGGGCTGTTATATTATTTGGATTTTGTACCGCTTCTTTCAGATTGTCAAAAACGATTTTCAAACCACCTTTAGAAAGTGCATCTGCAAAATTGTTGTCGATGTTAGAAACATACGCTTCCACGCAATGTGTTAAAGCATCCAGTCCTGTGTTTGATGTAACGTGAGCCGGCATTGATGCGCAGATTTCACCATCGATAATTGCAATATCGGGAGTTAATTCGTAAGAAACAATCGGATATTTTACGCCTTTTTCACGGTCTGTGATTACGGCAAGACCTGTCGTTTCAGTTCCTGTTCCGCTTGTCGATGGGATTGCGATGAATTTCGCTTTATTTCGTAATGTAGGAACGCTGAAAGGTTTGATCATCGCTTCAAAGTCAGCATCAGGATATTCATAGAAAACCCACATCATTTTTGCTGCGTCGATTGCTGAACAACCACCAATTCCTACGATCCAATCCGGCTGGAATTCTTTCATCAATTCTGCTCCTTTAAAACAAGTTTCTGATGATGGGTCTTCTTCTACGCCTTCATAGATCTTGGTTTCGATTCCTGCTTCGTTCAGATAAGCGATGGCTTTGTCCAAGGTTCCGCTTTTTTTCATCGAGCTTCCTCCGGTGACCAAAACTGCTTTTTTACCTTTGATATTTTTTAATTCTTCGAGACTTCCAGCTCCGTGGAATACTTCTACTGCTATGAATAACTTACTCATTTTTGTATTATATTTTGCGTTAAAATTATAGTACAAAGGTAGGTCAGGCAGAAAGCGAGGTGTTATATAATTGAGTCTATCTGTTATAAATTTGAGCCAGTTCTTCCTGAAGTTCGGTTGGCGTTTCTTTTAGTTTGGTTTTTACAAATTTATTCAGTGCTGAAGGCGAACTGAATCCCAGTTCCAATGAGATCTGCTTGTGGGAAAGGTCAGAAAACAATAATAATCTTTTGATTTCCTGAAGAATACGATTGTGAATTGCATTGATGGCTGTTTCGTCACAATGCTTTTTGGTAATATTGTTTAGCTTCTTCGTTGTGATTGCCAGTTTTGATGCATAATACTGCACAGTTCGTTCAGTTTTATAGCGTTCATTCAGCATTTTTTTGAAACGGATATAGATTGTCTTATCACTTTCGTGCTGTAAAACAGGGTGCTGACCGTGGACCAATTCAATCAATCCGAGAAGGAAAATTTTGATATAAAAACGCGCCTGCTCTTTTCGGACAAGACTTGGGTCGAGATAAACATTCTCGATATCAACAGCGAGCTTCTTTGACTGTTCAAATTCTGATGGTGAAAGAAAAACACAATTGAGATGCGTCGCCAAATCAACATTGTAGGAAAGCAGTTCGTTTTTTAGAATATCAGAACAAAAAAGAATTTCTTCAAACAAAATAATTTTGCCTGAAATATCCGAAGAAGCTTTGGTAATGAAAGAAATCTGTTCAGGAAAAATAATTGATATTTTACCTGCATTGAGCTTGATCTTTTGGTCTTCAATCTGTAATCCTATCTCACCAGACTCTACCAAGAAAATACAAAAATGATCTTTCTTGTGAGGTTCAAAATAATTTTCAAGATTTGATTGTGTAAGATCAAATGCCCTGAAAGACAAATTCTGGTCTTCCGGTTTTTGTATGTTTTTTTTAATTTCTAAACGTTCCAAATTCTAAATTTTAATCATTAAATCGGCAACAACGTTATTTTTTCTTGACGATATTTTTTCTCACTTTGCTCAGAAATTCTGAGGTGATTCCCAGATAGGAAGCAATCTGCGTATTGGGTAATCTCTTAATTAATTCAGGAAAATCTCTTTGAAAATTAAGATATCTTTCCTCAGCCGTAAAACTGATGCTTTGTAATATTCTGTCCTGAAAATTGATAAACTTTCTTTCGTTGATGATCCTGAAATTTCTGTCAAACTTATGGTAATTGACATACAAATAAAGTAAGTCTTCGTGAGTGATCTGAAGAACGACCGACGGTTCCAAAGCCTCAATGCTCAGTCTGCTCGGTTCCTCATCATAAAAACTTTGGATATCGGCGATCCATTCATATTCAATCGCGAACTGAAGATTGTGCTCTTTGAAATTGGTATCCACGGCATACATTTTGAAACACCCGGAAATCACAAAAGAAATATGTCTGCAAATATCACCTTCCTGCAGCAAAAACCCTTTTCTTTTTAGTACTTTCTTTTTAAAAAGCCTTCTAACCTCTTCCTCCTCTTTTTCGTTCAAAGGGAAAGAATTGTTGAAACTGCTGATCAATATATCCAACGGGTTTTCTAAATTTTGACTTCTATCCAAACTGTAATTTTTTAAATATATGTAAAGATATTATTTTAGAATCAACTCAGATTTGAAAGTAGAAAGATCAAAAGACATCTAAAATCAGATGTCTTTTGAAAATATGTAAAAATTAATCAAAAAAATTGATCCAAATTTAAAAAGCGCTATCCACAACTCCACCATCCACACGCAATGCTGCACCGGATGTTGCTGAAGATAGCGGACTTGCAACATAAACGACAAGATTCGCAACCTCTTCTGTTGTAGCCCAACGCTCAATAACAGACGAAGGTCTTTTTTCTTTAATAAACTCAATCTGAGCCTGTTGAACAGAAATTCCTTTGTCTGCGGCAATTTTGTCAAACATTTTTTCTGTTCCTTCGGCTAAAGTTGGTCCGGGAAGAACAGCATTAACTGTAACATTTGTTCCTTTCATCAATTTCGCCAGACCTCTGCTTAAAGCTAAATAAGCCGTCTTCGTTACGCCGTAAAGAATCATATCTTCAGGAATATTGATCGCAGATTCACTGGAAATAAAAATAATCCTTCCCCAATTTTTTGCTTTCATTAGCGGAGCATAATGACGTGATAACCTTACGCCGCTGAGTACATTCACCTCAAAATCATTGAGCCATTCTGCATCTTCCGTCGTTTCAAAAGGCTGATCGCCGTAAACGCCCACATTGTTGACCAAAATATCAATTTCAGGTAAAGCATTAATCAAATTATTAACTTCCGAGACCTTTGAGAAATCCGCTGCAATTCCTTTTACAATTGCATCGGGAATTTCTTTCTTTAGTTTCTCTATCGCAACATTTATTTTTTCTTCCGTTCTGCCATTGATGTAAACTATTGCTCCTTCACGAAGCAGCCCCAAAGCAATTGCAAAACCAATTCCACCTGTGGAACCCGTGACCAGAGCTGTTTTTCCTTGTAATTGTAAATCCATTTTATTTCAAATATTAAAGGTAATTTTTCTGCTGAAATTTAATTTTCAAATTTCAGCATTATATGGGAGATCTTCCCATAATATAGATCAAGATTTTATCTTAAACTAATGTAAGATTGGTATATTCTATTAAGGTTTCGTTGCTTTTACGTCAACCCCTATCTCAATATCCTTGCTGATCATCCATTCTGCAGGGTCTGCTCCGTTTGTTCCGAATTTGATTCCCCAATCTGTACGGTTTACGGTTAATTTTGCTTTCACAGAAACTGTTTTGTCAGCAACCTGTACATTGGCAGGAAAAGATACATTCAACGTTTTTCCTTGTAAAGTCAGGTTACCATTGATGGTTTTGTTGGCACCTTCCACCGCATCGGTTGTAGCTGCAGCCAAGTCTTCAACTTTGGTCACTTTAAATTCCGCAGTCGGATTCTTTTCCACATCAAAGAAGTCTGCACTTTTCAAATGCCCTTCCAATTCAGCATAGTTTTTATCTTTTTCGGTAACAGAGGATGGATCAACTTTCAATGATTTCATATCGATTACAAATTCTCCCGCATTCAACTGGCCTTCAGCTAAAGACAATTCTCCTGATGATACGGAAAGTGTTTCCCATCTTGGTGCAAATCCACCTTTGTGAAATGCTTTCCAATTCACGACTGAAGATGTAGTATCAACATCAAAAACATCTCCTTGTTTTTCAGCAACCTGCTGTTCCTGAGAAGGCGTTTGGGTAGAATTTTTGTTACAAGAAGCAAGAAGTAATCCTATTCCTGCCAATGCAATAATGCTTAATTTTTTCATTTTGAAATTATTTTAAATTAATTACACTGCAAATTTCCAAAAAACGGTATCCTAAAAATTACACTTATCGGAAGAATGATTGTGATTTTGAGTAATTGCCTGCTTAAAATCAGACAACTTCTTTGGTCGGATTTTCGTACGACTCGCTGACAGAAGGAAAATCGCTGTTTTTGACATCAAGAATATAATCATTTACTGCTTTCTTGACCGTATCTCCCAATTCTGCATATTTGCGTACGAATTTTGGTAAGAATTCCTGATTCAATCCAAGCATATCGTGAACGACCAAAACCTGACCGTCAACCTGCGAACCTGCACCGATCCCGATAACCGGAATCCTCAACGACAGAGCGATTTCTTCTGCCAAAGCTGCAGGAACTTTTTCCAATGTAACGGCAAAACATCCTGCTTCCTCTAAAAGTGCAGCATCATTTTTAAGTTTTTGCGCTTCCATTTCAGATTTTGCACGCAATCCGAATCCGCCATATTGATGTACCGACTGAGGCATCAGACCGAGATGTCCCATCACAGGAATTCCAGCGGCAATTATTTTTCTGATATCGGGCAACAGTTCCTCTCCGCCTTCTATCTTCAAAGCTTCAGCTCCGGTCTCTCTCATAATTCTGATGGCGTTGTGCAATGAATCTTTCGGGTCACCAGAACACGTTCCGAATGGCATATCGACAACAATAAGCGCATTTTTCACTGCTCTTTTGACTGATTTGGCGTGATAAATAATTTCGTCGAGCGTTACGCTCAAAGTAGTTTCATAACCAGCCATAACATTACCGGCAGAATCTCCAACAAGGATGGCATCAATACCTGCCTGGTCGACCAATTTTGCCATTGTATAATCGTACGCAGTTAACATACTGATCTTCTGCCCTTTTTCCTTCATTTTTCTGAAGATCTGAACGGTCACCTTATTTTTATCGGCTATTTTATTTACTGACATTTTCTCTTTTAATGATTATTTTTTATTAACTATTCATCTTTCTGAATAATGTGAATTCACAAAGTTCGTCTTGCGACACTACCAATCAAATAGAAAAAAGACAGCAAAATATATCTAAAAGTAAGATAAAGATCTTTATATTTGTTAAAAGCTGCATAGTGACCACGGTAAAATCAAATCTAAAATTAGAAGTTAAAGACCTTGAACTTTCTGAGATCAGTTACGTCTGCTGATTTGGTCATTTACGACTCATCAAAAAACAGTTCAGAAGCATTTAAAAACAAACCCTTCCGTTCCGAACATTTTTCAATGGTGTTTGTTATTAAAGGAAATTTAAACCTGAAGGTGAATTTATTGGGTTATGACCTAAAGGCAAACAGCGTCATCATTATTCCGCCCTCGACTATTCGACAAATCAGTTGGGACAATGACAGTTCGACCTTTATTTCACTACTGTTTACTCCAGACTTTTTGAAGACATCCGGGATTTTAGGAAAATATTTTAATGTGGCAAATTTCCTGCGAGAAGGTCTGTCTTCCTACAGAACTATCGATGAAAATGATCAACAACTACTGATTGATCTTATTCAAATTATTGCGGAACTTCAGGCTCGAAATGACAATCTGGATCTCCATTCTGAAATGGTCAAAAATATCTTCAAGTCCATTCTTCTCAAAGTAAAAACTTATTATGATGAGATGGAGACCGACCAGGATTATTCCAACACGCTCATTTACAGGTTTATCAAATTATTATCAGAATTTTATCTGAGCAGCAGAGAAGTGAGTTTTTATTCTGAGAAACTATCCATTAACGAAAAATATCTGTCACAGCTTCTCAAGAAAAAAACAGGTAGAACAGCGCGGCAATTTATTACGGAGATGGTTGTGCTGGAAGCCAAAGTTTTGCTGGATAATAAATCTCTGCCCGTCAAATATATCTCAGATCATCTGAACTTTGAAAATCAGTTTCACTTCAGCCGGTTTTTTAAGCAGTATTCCGGTGTCTCTCCGAATAATTACAGGAAACTGTGATTAATTATAATCACTTTTTACTATTTAAAATCCCATAGAAGTTAACCAATCTATCATTCGGTCTTCCCAATGGTCGACAGGAAGTCCCTGAGTTTTGCTTGCAAATCCGTGGTGACCTTTGGTATAGATGTGAAGTTCGGCAAGACCTTTTCCGACTTTCCAGTTCTCGTAGAATTTAGCTGAGTTGATATCAAACCCGAAATCATCATCCTGTGTAACCGCAATGAATATTGGCGAAGGATCTGCAGGAATAGGTGTTTTCATCACAGGCGCTAAGTATGGATAAATTGGCGCACTGAAGAGTGGACGAACATCCTTATCCAAAGCGATAGCTGCAGCAATAGTTCCTCCTGCGGAAAAACCGACAACTCCAATTCTATCTTTGTTAAATCCTAAAGCTGTCGCATTTGATTTAAGGTATTTCATCGCTTCTTTTCCGTCTGCAATGGCCAATGGTACAACTGGAGCCATTATAGATTCCAAAACATCGAAGTTTTTGGCATTTTCCATCAGTTTTCCGAACGGGTCTTTATTATCCAACTTTACCAATCTGTATTTCAACACTGCCGCCGTGTAACCTTTTGACGCCAATGACTTTGCAATTTTCACACCTTCGTCGTCATACGCTAAAATATGAAAAGCACCGCCAGGAACCACCAGAACGGCAGTCCCGTTGGATGCCACACCTTCCGGTTTGTAAATGGCAAGACTCGGAACAGTCACATTATAGACTGTGCAACTATCGGACTTTGGATCCATTGTTGACGTTTTTTCTTCCTTTCCAATATCCTTATTTATTTTACCATTGATCGGTAAAATAACATTTTGCTGCGCTGACAATCCAGAGTACATCATTAACAGAAGAGCAATAGATTTTATTTTTTTCATATTGATTTGATTTATAAAAGGTAAAGCTTTACACAAGCTTTTGGTGAGACAAGTGTAAAGCTTTATTTAAATTTTTTAAGATTACTTATTGTATTCTCCGATTTTCAAAACTGCTTTGATGGTTCTTCCTTTTTCGGAATCTTCCACCGCCTGATTGATATCTTCGAAAGCATATGTTTTAATTAATTTGTCAAACGGAAACTGTCCGTGAAGATACATTTTGATCAATTTTGGAATGAACTCTTCCGATACGCTGTCTCCCTGGTTTACAAATTTGATCTTGTAACCTTTCGTAAGGAAAATGTTTGTTTCCAATTCCAATGGTTTGGTCGCAACGCCGATGATCGCCATTTCTCCAACAGGAGCTAAACTGTTCAATGAATTGTTGATCACTTCACTTCTCCCTGTTGTATCCACGGCGAACTGAACACCATTTGGAAGGATCTCGCGGATTTTTTCTCTTACATTTTCATTCAATGAATTGATCGTATGAGTTGCGCCTAATTCCTTAGCAAATTCTAATCTCTCATCATTGATATCCACTGCAATAATAACCGTTGCCGAAGAAGCTTTCGCCGCCATCACCGCAGAAAGACCCACAGCACCAGTTCCGGAGATCACGATAGAACTTCCAACTTTAATTTTCAGCGTATTGATCACAGCTCCAGCACCAGTTTGGATTCCGCAACCCAATGGCCCTAAAATTTCCAATGGCGCATCCTTCGGAACAGGGATCACATTGTTTTTGTGGGCAATTGAATATGTGGCAAAAGAAGATTGTGAAAAGAAATTATCATTGATGTCTTTTCCTTCGTGATCGTGGTGATGGTGATGACCTTCGATATCCGCTCCTGAGAAGTTACGGTCAAAAAATTCGTAGCAATAAGCCGGATTTCCTGTCCGGCAGATCTCACATTCGCCACAAAATCCATAGGTCAAGACTACGTGATCACCTACTTTCAGGTGATGAACATCACTCCCCACTTTTTCAATGACACCTGCTCCCTCGTGACCCAAGATCACAGGAAAATTAGGTGAACCCATAATAAAATCACGGGCAACCATATCGGTGTGACAGATCCCTGTTGCAACGATCTTTACAAGCACTTCCTCAGCACCCGGCTCGTCCAACGTTACTTTTTCCAATTCAAATTCGCTACCTTGTGATTTTACGATAGCTGCTGTAATTTCCATATTGTTGATTTTTATTTTGTTTGTTTTATGATTTATAATTCCGGATCGATGGCTGCTGCGTTGAATTCCGGGTTTAATTTTTTATATAGAAAAGTAGGTTCTGCAGTCAGTACAATTTCAATGGTTGCCCCAACGATCATTTTTAATAAATGTCCACCTTTCACGCCTCCATCTTTTAAAGAAACAGTCGTGTGGGTATGTGCTACCGGTTTTCCTTCGTACCAGGTGATATTTCCGATGATCGAGGTTACCTCTGCAACACCGGCAGTGTTCACCAGATATTCCTGACGGTCAAAATCAAACCAACCTAATTCTGTTTCAAATGCACTTCCGATGCCTTGATAATGGGCACTTTTAATGTCGTATTTTGAAGCAAAATCTGTAAGTCCGGAAACGACTTCATCGCCTTTCGAAAAAACAAGCATATAGGTTTTAACACCGCCAACCTCACTGAGAAGTTTTACTTTCAATCCGGGTGCTTTTCCTGATTCTATTACCGTTTCAATAGATTTGTATTGTGATTCCATATTGTTTATTTTAAATCCGGGTCGATCAATGCAGCATTAAATTCGGGGTCTAATTTTTTGTAAAGTGCAACAGGCTCTTCAATCAAAATAATTTCCATTGTCGGTCCGCAGAATAATTCCAAAAGATGCCCGCCTTTCACCGAGCCATCTTCTATCGCAGTACTAAAGTGCGTATGAGCGATCGAATTCCCTTTAAACCAGGCAATATCCCCTGTAAAAGAAGAAACCTCTGAAACGCCAATTGGGATGACCTTAAATTTCTTTTTATCGTAATCAAACCAACCTGCTTTTGCAGACAATGCATCACCCAAACCTGTGTAGTGACCACTTTTGATATTGTTTTTCTTGACAAACTCTGTCAGACCTGCAACAATCTCATCGCCTTTCGTAAAAATAAGAAGGTAGGTTTTGGTTTGTCCAACGGAACTTAGAACCTTTACCTTCAAGCCTGGTGCTTTACCTTCTTCTAGTGTCTTGGTCGTGTCGGCATATTCCTGAGCATTAATTTTGGTATTGAACAAAACCATTGTTGTCAAGACACAAAGAGTGATCTTTATTAAGTTTTTCATAATGTATTATTTAGAACCAAAAAAGACCCGAATCATCAGGTCTTAAATCTATTTTGCAATCCTGTAATCTGCTACAGTGTGATATTTAATTTTATCATCTTCAAACACGAAAGTGTCTGTTCCTACAGGAATCTGAGCAAGATCTGAATCACTGTTCCAAAGGATGTACGCTACATTTCCATCAATTAGTTTCTGATCCATCCCGAAAGCTGAACCTGTTGGGATCACAGCAAAGAATTCCACAAAAAACTGACGGATATTATCCAAACCTGTTATAATTCCTTTGGGTGTAAAAAGCACAGAAGTTTCTGTATAATCTTCTACAATTGCATCAAGGTCGTTATTTCCGAAAGCTGTTAAATGATGCACCAGGATCTGTTCTACGTTGTTTTCCATTTTGATTTTATATATTTAAAAATTAATTGTTCTGATTTAAAAAAGGTTTCATACTCGCCCAAACGGCATCAAAATTCACTAAAAATGCAGGATGAGGCGCATTTGGAATAATGGATAATTGAGCATTTGGAATCATTTTGTACGCTGCGATTACGGTGTCAAAAGGCGCATTTTGATCTTTTTCGCCAGCCATCACCAAGACCGGACATTTAATCTTTCCCAAAATGGTTTTATCGATATTCAGGTTGTTGTAGTAGCTGCTTAAAGTACTGAACCATTCGTCAATTCTTTTCGGTTCCGGTCTTATGGCCATTTGTTGTTTCCAAAACAACTCATCCATTGCAGAAAAACTTTTGTAATCCATATTGAACTCACGGAAACCTTTCTTCCACTCTCCTGCTCCGATGGCTACGAGCTTTTCAATTCTATCCGGATATTGCTCAGCGAAAAAATAACCTGTGTAAGCGCCATCACTAAAGCCTACAATCGTCACTTTTTCTTTGGTCACTTTGTCAAGAACTGCATTCACGTCTTTGGCTTTCTGCTCATAGCTCGGAATTTTGTTACCCATTTCCGATCTTCCGTGTCCGCGTGTAGAGATGGAGATGACCTGATGTTTCTGAGAAAGACTGTCGCTCAGCTGACCCATTTCCAGAGATGAACCGACGATCCCACCGTGCAGTACAACAACAGGACTTCCTTTTCCATAAACTTCGTAATAGATTTTGGCATCATCAGACTTCACATAATGTCCTGCAGATTGATTATTTCCGTAAGGGACAGAACTTGCTGTGGCGTTGCCCTGCATAAAATAGCGCAGACCTTTGATATCCTGACCAAATACTGACAATGAGATCAGCAGAATGAAGAAGGAAAATATTGTTTTTTGTTTGAATACTTTGATTGTCATTTGTTTGAAACTATTACTGTTTTATCAAGTACAAATTTCTTTGTAAAAACCGTAATCTACCCATAAACAAGTTTAAGAAATTGCGTTGATCTATGTTAATGCGCTTGCGAAATCCAATGCTACTCAGCGTTTTTATTAAACCACACAATATATGATTCCACGGCTTTTTTGATAAAATCCTTGGTGCCGCCTTCTTTCATATTTCCTTCCTCATCAAAGAGGTCATTGACGTGAGCAATATAAACTTCAGGTTGTTGCATTGTCGGCATATTGAGAAAGACAAGACTTTGTCTCAAATGGTGATTTGCTCCAAAAGCAGATAGATTCCCAGGTGAATTACTGAAGATAGCAGCTGGTTTTTTATCCCAAACACTTTTTCCATAGGGTCTGGAACCAACATCAATTGCATTTTTCAAAACTGCAGGAACCGACCTGTTGTATTCCGGAGTAACGAAGATCACGCCATCAACATTTGCCATTTCAGTTCTGAACTTTGTGACTGCATCAGGAACTTCGTTGTGGTCATCAAAATCCTGATTGTACAATGGAATTTCACTTAGATCGATTAATTTAAACTTAAATCCTTCCGGTGCAAAATCTAAAAGTGTTTTGCCAACTTTCTTTGAAAATGATTCTTTACGCAGGCTTCCTGCAAGAATTCCGATTACTTTGCTCATAGCTTTATTTTTTTAAGAAATTTTGCAGCCAATTGACTGCAAAAATTAAATTAGAATGAAATAATTACATCGTCATACCACCATCAATCGCAATGGCCTGACCCGTCATATGTTTTGCCTGAGAAATAAATATCACAGCATCGGCAATATCTTGTGGCGTTTGATCAATTCCCTG
Organism: Chryseobacterium luquanense; assembly: GCF_026460945.1. Lineage (GTDB taxonomy): Bacteria > Bacteroidota > Bacteroidia > Flavobacteriales > Weeksellaceae > Chryseobacterium > Chryseobacterium luquanense. The sequence continues at coordinate 23,006 of NZ_JAOVZV010000021.1, read as the reverse complement.
AGGAATCAAAGATGTTTTGTTTCTTTCCCAAGATTGTTCTTCAGTCTCACCTTCCAGCTTCCATCGGTCTGCTACACCGCCTTCTCCACGCCACATTCCTGTACCTACGATTCATGGACAGATTGCATTCACCGTAATTCCTGTTGTCGCTACCTCTTTTGCAATACTATTAGTAAAACCGATCACTGCGAATTTCGAAGCAACATAATGAGACAGATGTGCCATTCCCATTTTCCCCGCAATAGAAGCACTGTTGATGATTGCACCCGAACCTTGAGGTTTCATAATTTCTAGCTCAGCTTTTGTGCTTACGAATACACCTTTACTGTTTACCGACATTATTTTATCCCAGTCAGCAGGTTCTATCTCTTCGATGCTACCGATGCCTACCACACCTGCATTATTCACCGCAACATCCAATCTACCGAAAGTGGAGACCACCTTTTGAAGCGCAGCTCTCATAGATTCCAGGTCTATAACATTAGCTACAAGCCCTAAAGCTTGACCACCATAGGATTCGATATCTTTCACTGCAGTTTTTAAAAGTTCTTCATTGAGATCGGCAATGGCCACAGACGCACCTAACTTAGCAAATTCGATAGCAATAATTTTTCCTATTCCTCCTCCGGCACCTGTTACAAATACCACTTGATCTTTTAAATTCGACATAATTTCTATTTTTGAATTGATTTATAATTTATTTTCGTCTTTTTTGATCTTAACAAATTTACATTGATCTTAACTCTATATCAATGTGTAAATGGAAGGAGTATATATCTAAAAGATTGATATTAATTATTATTGCAAGAAAAAACTACCAAAACAATATCTTATATTTTATAATCGACTGAAAAGTGGGATCTATTTAATTTTATTTAAAATATTGGCTCTAAAACTAGCTTATAGCTGGGCAAGTCTGATTCCTGTGAACTGCCACTTTAAGCCAGTCTGAAAGAAGTTGCGGTATGTATTTCTGCTGTGTCCGCTTGGCGTTGCTTCTGAAGCGCCACGCAAAACCATTTGATTGACCATAAATTTGCCATTGTACTCTCCTACTGCGCCGGCTTCTTTCTTAAATCCTGGATAAGGCAAATAAGCAGAGTTCGTCCACTCCCAACGGCTTCCCCACTCAAAATGATTGGAGGCAACTTCCCACTCAGCTTCGGTTGGCAGACGCATTCCTTTCCAGGAAGCGAAGGCTGAAGCTTCATAAAAGTTGATGTGACAAACGGCATCATTTAAATCTAATTCCTGAAGTCCATTTAAAGTATAATTCATCCATTGCCCGTCAATCAAATGCCAGTACAGAGGAGATTTAGCTTCATTCTGTTTCACCCAATCCCAGCCTTCTGCGTGCCAATGTCTGAAATCATTATAACCTCCAGCTTCCATAAATTCTAAATATTCCTGGTTGGAAACCAAACGATTTGCGATTCCAAAATCATTCAAATAAACCTTATGCCTTCCCAATTCATTATCAAAACTGAAACCTTCTCCTTGAAAACCGATTTCATAAACACCTTCATCAAAGTGAATCATTTCAATAGTTTCAGAATGTTCTTTCTTCGAAATATCTTCATTTTTATACGCCGGAAAAAGCGGATTGTGACCTAAAATATATTTGATATCAGTTAACAACAATTCCTGATGCTGTTGCTCGTGATTGAGGCCGAGTTCGAGTAAAGGTTTGATTTCTTCCTTTAAATATTCGCTTTGGAGGAATGCATCCATTTGCTCATCAACATATTTTCGGTATTTGTAAATATCAGAAACGGACGGACGGCTCAGATTTCCTCTGTCGGTACGGATAACTCTGGCGCCAATCGTTTCATAGTAGCTGTTGAAAACAAAATTATACTGAGCATCAAAAACCTGATAACCGGGAAAATTGGGTTCCAAAATAAAAGTCTCGAAAAACCAGGTCGTGTGACCCAAATGCCATTTTGGCGGACTTACATCGACAATTGGCTGAACGACATAATCCTCGATTTCTAACGGCTCGCAGATTTTAACAGAATGATTTCGAATCTGTGAATATTTTTCTGCCCAATTGGTTATAGAATTTGATTTTGTAAGAACGGAATTTTGTTTCATTGGAGTTTATTTTAAAATTAAAGAACTTGCCAAATTGAATCAACAAACCAGTTTTTGGAATCTGCAATCTCATCAATGATATGAAATTTGGAATCTCGAGCGAGTTTGCTAATGTCGTCCTGAGAAAATTTTTGTGAGATTTCCATATCAATCAATTCATTTTCGTCGAAGCGAAAAATCTGGTTTCCGATGTGTACATTTTGTTCAGTCAAACTCACAAGATAACTTTTGCAAGCACCTGAAATTGGGTCGTAAGTTTGGTAATGCTGGAAATTCAGGACATCAAAATCCGCTTCCAGTTCGCGGTTCATTCTGATGAGCAGATTAAGATTGAACGATGACGTGATTCCTGCAGGATCATTGTAAGCCTTGAGAATGGTATGTGGGTTTTTCTTTAAGTCAAAACCTATCAGTAAAAGATCACCATGATTAAGTTTTCTTTTAAGTTCACGACAAAAATGATAAGATTCATCCAAATCCATATTTCCAATATTCCCACCCAAAAAGAGAACCACTCTTCTTCTGTTTGAAATAGAGGTGGCCTTATCGAGCATTTCAAAGTAGTCCCCTTCCAAAGTAATGATATCTAAAGAAGGAAATCGATCTGAAAATTTCTCATTAAGCACAGAAAGAATATTTCCCGAAATATCAATGGGCATATAAGTAAATTCCAAATTTTGTTTTACAAGATGCTCCAATAGATACGACGATTTCATTGCATCACCCGCTCCAAGTTCAATAAGATCAAATGGCTCTTCATTAACCAATATCGTATCCGCCAGTTCTTTTGTCTTATTTTTAAATATATCCAACTCACAATCTGTGAGATAATATTCAGGCATCTTCATAATATCCAGAAAAAGCTCATCACCTGCTTTATCGTAAAAATACTTGGACTTTAATTTTTTTGGGGTTTTCTTTAAACCTTCAACAACATCAGATCTAAAATTATCATTAGTGACAGTTCCAATATATTGTTCTGTATCAAGCTGTGGTTTCATATAAAATTTTTTTAGACGAGTACAACAATCTTACCGCCACTCTGATTAGATTCCATAAAACTTTGGGCCTCAGCAATTTCTTCCAATTTAAAAATCTTTTTAATTACGGGTTTAATCTCTTTGGCTTCAACCTTTCTTATAAATTCCTGAAAATATTGGCCGTCAACCCTTATTTTTCCAGAATCATATATTGTGAGATATGAGGCAGCCTGAATAAAATCCATCGGTGCAAAATCTTTGATAGACCATTGCTCAGAAAGCATTCCGGTCATACAGACGATTCCTCCCTGTACAACTGATGCTAATGAATCTTTTAAAGTGGATGTTCCCACCAACTCTAAGATTTTATCAATTTTAATATTTTGTTTTGATATTTGATTCGAAAGATTTCCATCATCAATCAGAACTCTATCAGCTCCATTTTCAATCAATAAATTTTGTTTGTCGATATTCCTGGTTGTACTGATGACTTTAAGGCCTTCGGATTTTGCGAGTTCTGCTGCTAAAAGACCGATGGAAGAAGTTCCACCACGAATGAGCAACGTTTCTCCCTTATTAATCTTAAGCGCTGAATGCAGCGAGCCGTAAACCGTCTGGAGCATTTCCGGCAGAGCACCAAGAATTTCCCAGGGCAAATCACTTTCAAAAGAACTTATAATTGATTTAGGTAAAACTGCAAATTCAGCATAGCTTCCATCAAAGTCTCGTCCCATTCCTCCCATAAAAGCTGCGACTTTCTGGCCTTTTCTGAATTCTCCACTTGGATCTTCAACTACTTCGCCCACGCATTCAATTCCCAATATTCTGGGGAAATGGACACTTTCGGAGTAGCCTTTCCTGGTCATTATTTCTGAACGGTTCAGTCCGAAAGCTTTGATTTTAATCAAAACCTGATCTTGTTTCGGTAACGGAATTTCTCTTTTTTCCAAACGCAAATTCTCTGGTCCGCCTGCACGGTATAAAACAGCAGCTTTCATAATCTTATGTTATGAAGCTTGTGACACTGTTACATTATTGAAAATGTAGCTGAATATTTTCCATTGGTTTTCTTCCTGCCGAAGCACAAAAAAATCTCTGCTTGTCTTTTGTACTTTTGAAGTACCTTTTGGATCAATTTCAGATGTATTTGCAACTGCTTCAACAAATCCAAAATTATCTTTGACATCAATTTTCAAATTATCAAACTTAATTTTAAAGTCTTTTTCTGTAAGAAAATTCGACCTTGACCTTCCTATTTCACCTTTCTTCAATGTGCTAAAACCATCAGGCATAAAGACAGCATCCTCTGAATAAAAGGATAGCACACTTTCGATATTTCCTGAATTAAGAGCTAATTCAAAATTCTGAATACTCTCCTTAATTACATTTTTGTGATGATTCATCATTTCTAAATTAAATATTTCGTTTATGTTCATTTGTTTCTTAGAATCTTTTAACAAAATTGATATTATTACCCAAGAAGCGCCAATAAACAAATACAAGAAATATTATTGAACTAGTTTAAGATTTTGATCGTCTTGCAATTATGTTTTGGCAGCAGGTAGCTATATAATACTGCTACTTGTAATCTTTAGTAAAACCCATAAATATTATGTACTAGATTATTTTAGGATGAAATCGAAATGTTGAGACATCTCTATTGATTATAAATTTGCACTGTGAAATTTTGACCTATTTAATATTACACTCCTCGATATTTTGTATCGCATTTCACCTGTACAAATTCGTTTTTTTAATTCATTGAATTATACGTAACCAAAGGATCCCATCAGGATTAGCATCAATTTGAATTACTGTTTCAAAAGTAAGTTATCATTAGCCCCACATACAGCCTTTGCCTAAAGTTAAGCCTGCATGGGAAGAATAAATCTTCCCATTTGTATCAAAATCAGCCAATCTGACCAGTAAGATTTCTATAGAAATATTTCACTAACATAGTAAAAACTTTGTGGAATAAATAGAGAGAATGACACTAAAAAAGATATGACCTGATCGATACTGAAATTATATCATCCCGGCTACCCAGATTGACAAGCTTCGATGAATGGTTGAATGGCATCTGCATCAAAAAAAACAGGGAATTATAATCTTTGACAAAGTTGTGAATAAGAAGATGAACATATTTATAAGTAATGTAAAAACTGCTTTGCTTTTATTAAGTAAAATTAAATAATCATTCTCCTACTTAGAATATAATATAATCTTTTACCATATGGTAAATCAACTGCCAAAGCCTTTTGCTAATTTTGTATTAATGAAAGAACTCACCAATTATATTTTGCAGTTTGGTAATTTAAACCAACAACAGATTGACTTTATTCTCAGCAAAGCTGCAGAGATCAGTCTTCGTAAGGACGAATATTTTTCAGAGGCAGGGAAAATACCAAAACAGGTCGGATTTATTCTGGAAGGAGTCGTTCGTTTCTGCTATTACAACAATAAAGGCCTGGAAATTACCCATCATTTCATTGATGAGAACAATTTCGTGTCGGATCAGCAAAATTTTGAGACACAGATTGTTGCTACCGATTATATCGAAGCTGTTACTGACTGTAAACTCCTTGTCTTTTCAAAGAAAGACTGGGACGAGATCGGAAACACCATCGTTGGCTGGCATGCGATCACCAATCTGATCCAGAAAAACTGTCTTCTAAAAACAATTGAAAGAAGAAGTCCGCTGGTTTCAGAAGATGCCACCACCCGCTATCTGACATTCATTGAGAAATTTCCGGCCTTGGTCAACAGAATTCCGCTTTCTTACGTTGCCTCCTATCTTGGAATTACCCAACAATCGCTGAGCAGAATCAGAAAAAATATCCGTTAAAATTGCTTTTTACCATTTGGTAAACGTTATCATTCATCAGATTCCGAAATTTGTATCATTAATTTAAATAAAATAAAAATGGACAAAAAAGTAGTTTTAATAACAGGAACAAACAGTGGATTCGGATGGCTTACAGCACAGAGCGTGGCCGCATTGGGACATAAAGTGTATGCCACAATGAGAGATATCGAGGGAAAGAATGCTGAAAAAGCAAAGGCTTTGGGACAAATTGAGAATATCACCGTTCTGGATGTTGCACTAACTGATGAGCAAAGTGTTAATAATGCTTTTAACAAGATTATAGCTGCAGAAGGTACCATTGACGTATTGGTCAACAATGCAGGAATTTCTATGTTTGGCGTGGCTGAAACTGCTACTCCAGCTGATCTACAGCATATGCTGGATGTAAATACGATAGCTCCCTGGAGATTAATGAAATTAGCGTTGCCTTTTATGCGCAAACAGTCGGAAGGTTTGATCATCAATGTTTCAAGTGGATGGGGCAGATTTTCAGCTCCTTTTTCAACGGTCTATGCCTCTTCAAAATTTGCGTTGGAAGGATTGAGTGAAGGTTTACATTATGAAGTCCGGTCATCAGGAGTAGATGTTGCGATTGTTCAGCCGGGAGCTTTCCCTACTGAGATGTCACAAAAACTTGAGGTTGGTTCTGACCCATCCGTCGGTGAAGCTTATCAAGCCATCGCAGACCTTCCTAACAAAATGTTCACCGCAATTGGCGAAATGTTTGAAAATGGAAAGCCAAATCCTCAGGATGTTGCCGATGCAGTGGTTAAACTGATCAACACGCCTCAAGGACAAAGACCGTTAAGAACTGTTGTTGATCCGTCAACTGGTCATATTGTTGAAGCTGCAAACGAGGCAATTGCCACTCAATACAGAAAGGTTTTAACTGCATTTGGAATACAGGATATTTTGGTTTAAGCAACCTTATAGCACTAAAAATTATTTCACTAATTCCTCAAAGGATAGATAAATATTATTGTAATACTTAAAATATTCCCATCAGATTTTCTAGATTTTTGTACAAATAAAAAGAAATTTTGATGGGAATCATTATTTTACAGCATTTGAATAATCAGTTATGTAATTGATTATAATAAATATTTTGATTTTATAGCATCTTACACAGAATAGGCAGACAGACACCTTACCCACGCTGCAACATTCAAATGGAACTAAAACTGAAAGACTGATATGTACGACAGAATTAAAGAAAGCTTCGACAGACAAGGTTTGATGAAAACCCTGAATGCAAAACTAATGAGCGTGGAAAAAGGCGAAGTGAAGATTTCCAGCGAATTCTCGGAAGCTTTGACGCAGCAGCACGGATTTTTCCACGCCGGAGTTGCCACTAATATTGCAGACAGTGCGTGCGGTTATGCTGCATTGACGCTGATGCCAGAAGATATGGAGATATTGTCAGTAGAATTTAAGATCAATTTTATGAAACCCGCTAAAACTGACAATCTGATTGCCGTGGGAAAGGTTTTGCAGCCTGGAAGAACTTTGACCATTTGTGAGGGCTACGTCTACGACAGTTCCGAAGAAAAACTGATCTCTAAAATGACCGCCACGATGATCTCTGTTAAAAAATAGACTGTTTTATGATACAGATAATTGGTTATGCCGCTTTAACTTTAAACCTCATTTCGATGTCGATGAAGAATATTCTCTATCTGAGGGTTTGCTCACTTACCACCAATGCGATCTATATTGTTTATGGTGTTTTGATGAATGCGCCTCCGATGTTTATCGGATGCTCGATCGGTGTGCTCCTGCATTCCTATTATATTTATAAAATAATGAGATTGAGACTTCAGAAAAGCGAACAAACATTTAACAGCCAAAACATTACTTAGGTAAATTTGCAGAAGAATTGATAATTAATAAAGATTAAAAATGAGTAAGAGCGTTACAATTTTGTATCAGGCGCAAGAGCCACCTGCAGTAGATGGCATCAAAAAGCCAATGAAATCGGGCGGATATTCCGACAGCGGTGCAGATATCGCCTACTCGTTGCATCAGCAAGGCATTGAAGTCATCACACCTGTTGAAGATCCCGCCGTAGAAATCGACCTGAATTGGGTTTTTCCTGATACAAAGGAAGGCATTCAAAATCTATGGAAAAAGGAGCCAATGTGTTGTGGGTGAACACCGTTCTATTTACAGGACATCCGATTGAGAAGGCAACAGCATAAGGGATCTCTATTACGGAACAAATTCCCGCAGATGCAGACAGGTTTGATGACAAATAGCAAACCAATTTAATCCTTATCGAACATTATCAAAGATCATCTTCTTATCAGTAGTTTTCCAATAAATACTGTTTTTTAAATCTGGAATATCAGCATCAGGCAAACACTTTTCAATCATTGAAAGTAGTTTTTCGGCATTAACATAATAATAAGATCGTTTTATTTCACGAGGATTATTATTGTAATTGAAAATAATGCAAACTATCTTGTTAATGAATCCTTTCTTAGGTTCATATATTACAGGCTTTGTAAAAAACATATTAAACTTAAATGTTAGTCGAGGAAACTCATGAGAAATTATAATATCATCAAACGAATTAATATCAATTTTTCCCAGCATAATTGAATCCTCAATCACCAGATAATTATCTTTAAAATAAATATTACTAAAATCCATGATCAACGTATTTAGAATATCTTATTGGATATGCATTTCATATTCTTGCTGTATTTTATGAAATAATACTTAGAGGCAGGTCCTTTGATTTTCTGTAAAAAAGAATATATTCCATAAAGGTATTTTCTTCATCATCATTATCAATAAAGATTCCTGGAGCATCTTTTGGCATTTGTAATCCCACTAGCTTTCCTCCCCCATGAAAGACTAGTTGGTAGTTTTCCAACGGATATAGTTTGACTGTTTCATTTTGAATGCCCTCAACATAAGACATTTCAGCCTGTTCTATCTGTTCTGGTGTATAATACATGGAGATGAAAATGTTTTTTTGTCTCAGCTTGGTAAGTTCCCTATATTTAGACAAATCTTTGTTTCCAAAAGCTAAAGTATATTCCTGATAAACTTTCCATAATTGTTCTTTAAGTACCTCCTTATTTTCTTTTCTCAAATCAATCCCATCTTCCCAATTTATTAATGTATAAGGTACATTGACAGAAATTTTTTTTTCAACTATAAAAACACCTTTATTATCTTTTTCAAAAGGTTCTGTTTTATATTTGAAAACAACTTTCCTTTCTCTTGGAAATCCTTGTGGATATTCATCTATATTCAAAATGACTTCTGCACCTTGCGGAAAAGGTTTTCCTTCTACAACAGAAATCATTCTCAAAGAAATTTTCTGTTCACCTTTTTTTGGAAAGAAACTATTAACAGGTAAACGAAAAGCGGTTGCACCAATATTGTAATGAAAGTAAACTGGAACATCATTAATTAATATTTCATAAAAACAGCCACGTGCATCTATAAAAAGTTCGTATATAGGATTCATATATTTATTATTATTTTATTATAAAAAAGGACACTACATTAATTTCATTTTTATTCGATTCTACTAATTTGTCTATTTTATAATCATACAACGAAATATCCTTTTGCGGATTTTCTTCTTCATAGGCTCTTATTTTAACATTAATCATAGAACCATCATTTTGATAATAGTTTTTATCCAGTGGTTTTATACTAATTGAAATATGTTGTTCTTTATTTTTATTATCAAGATATACCGATGAAATATTTTTTCTTGAAGTAGAAGTTGCTAACACATCTCCTTCATCTAATTTATAGTCATTGGGAGCATATTTTTTTGTTTTATTATTTCGAAAAATGTAAGTTGAATTATCACTATTTTGATAGTATTCTTTATTATTAAGTTTAACATTTACCTTACAGCCTCTATTTTGAATTAATATTTCATATTTGGGATTTTTTATATCATTTAGTGTGACATTTTGTTGAATTGGAAGGTAACCATTCCTTACTTTATCTTTAATTTGATTTTCAATTTTTGGAAATACTACACGAAAATGGATAAATTTATCTTCCTGGCTTTCATCATACCCTAAAAGTAATATTTTGTCTCCTTTATCCCATTTTATCCCATTCAGAGTTAATATACTTGATTTATAATTATCGCCATAAATTTTAATCATTTCGTTCTTTATTTCTTTAAATTTTTCTTTGGTATTTGGAACGGAAGAATTGAAAATTATTGAAGCTATATTGTTGTTTGAGTCGGTATTTATAATAATATTATCAACTTCCATTTTTCCACTAAACAATTTAGCAATTATCCTTTTGGAAGGCTCAATATTGATTTTAGGTGCATTATAGATAATAGAGGTGATTTCTTTTTTGTAGTCGCCTTTCCTTATTGTATCTACCTTCTCTTCATCCTTAATATTGTTTTCTTTGTAATTGAAAGATTTTTTCCTAAAAATTAATAATGGTTTTTCATCATTATATTTTTCATCAATAAAAATTATTTTATTCTCTTTCGTGAAATAAATCTTTGAAAAAAAAGTTTCAGGATTAATATTTTGAAAATCATAATCATCTATAGACATCGATTTTTGATAAACTAATACTGGTGTATCACTTTTTTGACAACTTATTAAGACAAAATTAATAAGGAACATAAACGTAATTGATTTTAATAAATTATTTTTCATCATCTGTATAAATTTTTCGGGTCCATGCCAAACATTTTTTTCTTTCTTTTTGAGTGAAAAAACATAAAAACATAAAGAAACTTAATAATGTTTTTAATTACAATGATCACAACTCTTATCTGAATAACAATAATTTCCCCGCATTATTCCTATAAAAAATTGCACTTTCAATAAAATGCAATTGTTCCTCATTAGAATTCACATCTTCTAAAATTAATCCAGGGGAATTTCTCATTTTTTCTAAATAAACTAGTTTGCCATTATAACAAAATTTAAGAGTGTATTCTCTTATTGATATTAAATTTAGATTATGACCTTCAAATGAATCAAGAGCTTTATTTAAATAGTAATTTCTTTTAATCTCATCTAAGTAATGGGCAGTAGCAAAATCATTAAATCTTATTTTAGTAAAATCGTTATAATTTTTTAAATCATTCTTAATTATAAAAGCCGCTAAAATTTCATACTGCTTGTAAACTTCTAACAGTAAATGATCTTTAGATTCGGAAAAAAAAGAGTAATTAATAAAACTATGTTCTATTGTATATGGCAATATAGCTTCAAAAACTAAAGCACTTTCAAAAAAAGACTTCTCTTGTAATGTTTCATTATTTGTATAAGACTTTATTAATTGTTTTTTTAAATAAAAATCATTTGCATCTTTCACATAAATATTTAATTCAATTTTACTCTCTTTATTAAAAGTTTTATTTTCAAAAAGTGGAGTAATTCTAAATTTGACATTTTGTCTACCAGAATTGAACAATAAATTATTAATTGGAATATCTGTTGCGATTTGAGGTTCATTATAATAAGAAAAACAAGGTATGTCATTTACTTCAATTTCAATAGAACATAAAAATGCTTTTATCTCGATTTTATACATAGGATGATTCATGCCAATTTTTATTTTTGATTATATTCTTTTTTCAATTCATTAAATTTCTCCTTGTAGAAACTTTTATCATTACTTGATGGTGATATCTGTAATTCTTTTAATATTATTTGTGAGTTTTCATCCCGAAACTTTGTCAAGTTCAAAAATTCGCTGTAAAAAATTTCATCAAAGAAATTGGGCAGTTCAATTTTATTTATACCTGTTAAAGCAAAACGTTTACTACCCTTCTCATATTCAAGACCAAGTATCATTTCTTTAGATTCCCATTCATTAACCAAAATATATGGATCATTATTCTTGAGTTTAATTTGCCAAAAGTTAGCATCATTTGAAATTTCCTTGGAAAGATTTTTATATAAATCCTCTGTATTATTGCTAGAATTATTTTCAAAATATCCTTTGAAACCAACTATTTCATTTTCTTTGTTAAAATAAACATCCATATAATCCAGCTTTTCAATGTTGAATGGCTGCCATTTTTCCTGAATTTGAACACCTTGTAAAACTATTCTATTATGCAAAGTGTCAACATAGTCATTATATCGTAAATTATAGACCTTATGCCCTTTTATAATATTTTCATAGGATTCTTGTATTATATTTAAATCTATTTTTTCAGTTTTTGATTGACAAGAAATACTTGTTAAATTTACTAGACCTAGCAAAATTAATATATACTTAATTTTCATCTTTTTTGTTATTTAAATATTCAATTTTTTCTGGACCAATTTGATTTTCTTTTAATATTTCAAATGTTTCGTCTATTTTAGGAATTACCGAAATTTTTCTTCTGCTGAATACATTTTCTACGATTACAACCCTCACATTCAAACCTTTAAAAATATAGCTGTTTTTTTTATAAGGTCCCTTATTATCTGTACCTAGTTCTTCAACAATATCGATTCCAGAGTTTATGGATATTTCTGCATTAAGCTTTTCCATTTTTTCACCACTTGGTAAGATAATAACATTTTCTTCATTACTCTTTATACCTCCTTTAACCCCAAATGGAATACTCAAAATTGCTTTTCTATTAGACTTTTTATTATCAAAGCCATTTATTGAATTATAAACTACTGTAAATTCCCCAACTAACTCGACATTAACATATGCAAGTATAAAAATATCTGTTTCTGTAACCCACTCAATGGACTTTCTTATAAGTTTTGTTATTTCACCTATGCCATAAACTTTTATATTATCTGTAATGATAAATAAATCAACCTCAAAATTAATACCTATTAGAGGAGCCAATTTCAGAGACCCACTGAGCATTGTTACGGCTTTATGATTATGTTCTTTCTCAAGAATATGTCCAAAATTCCATTTAAAGGCTAGAACAATATTTGGTGAGACGAGCTTAAAACTAAAGTATTCAGTAAACCCACCTGCACTTGCATTTTCAGAGTTATTACTATCAAATTGATCTAAAAAGCTTTTTAGATCTGCTAGTTTTTTTATGATGTTTTCTATTTTATCAAGTCCAAACTTATGAATATCCCCATTTACTTTAGTTGAAATATCAGTAGAAAAACTAAATCCTTTATATTCGCTAGATAGTTTAAATCGATCCGAAAATTTCAAACCTTGTGCTCTTTGATAATCAGTTAAATTTTCCTTTATTCCACCACTTAGTGTATGAGTTTCACCAGTAGTGATTATAAAGGAAACCTCCCATTCTATATCCGGATAAACATTTATTTTTGCAATTTGGTTAGGATAACGACAAGTTGATATGGGAACAAAATACGTCTGTGCTAACTTATCATTTAAAATAAAGTAATTAAAAACCCATAATGTATTTAAAGCTTCGTTTGGAATACCATGTGATGTATAATTTTGAATCCCTTCCAAACTTGTTTTATTATATAAATATCTAGGCATAACAGTCATTTTGTCATCACTATCAATTTTATAATCAACACCTTCTATCCATTCCTGCGCATCGCTTACACTTCCTGAAGCCGCTCTTTCTTCATCTGGAACAGCATCATAGTCATCTTTTTGAGTAGTGTCCTGAACAACTACAAAATTACCATCCTGCATTCTTAATGCGGGCATAACTCTGTCTAATTGAAAAATATTCTTTTTGTCGGTATGTTTTTGTCCTTTTTCTAATAGCACTCCTTGGCAAAACTCTCCCTTATTTTTTAATTTGTCAAGAGTAATAGAAATATTTTTTCTAGCATCTCCCGTTATAATAGTAAATACCTTAGCTGTCTGGTCTATTGGGTTTTCTGTATCCTCTTCATTGAAAATAACCATTGAGTCCCTTTCTTTATCATCTTCATCTTTTAAGGTAATCTTTGAATATCCACAAGGATCATATTCTCTTTTGGTGTAACGAATATCTCCAATGTATTGAATCATGTTTGTCTTTTGCAACTCAAGTCGAGAAAGATAATCATCCATCAGTTCTTCTGACACTATAAATCTACTTGATATGGAGGGCTTATCATCTAAGTCCTGTAACCCTAAGACATTTGCATCATAATTAACAAGGTCATTTGTAGGTTTGTCCGCAAAGTTTCTATAGTCAACCCTTTCTTCTTCTTCCGAATCATAAATGTATCCGTCATCAATCCAGGTCTTGTATATCTCAACAATAACTGTAAAATTTTTCTTTTCCGATTGATTTTTCCGCCATTCAATTTCGATCGGAAAACTATAATTAAGATATACATTCCAATTATCGCCGGAGAACTTATCCGGTATATTGATTATTTCAGGTTTTTTCCAAAGGTTTGCGGATCTGAATTGTTTAGTTTCGGTAAGCCCTACAGCTTTCTCTTCTTCTAACAGATACAGTTTGGCCTTGTATTTAATATCTTTTTCTAAATTATAACCATGTAGTGCAATCTGTAGATTTACAATATCGCCATATCTTTTAGTCGCCTCACTATCATTAAAATAGGCATATTTGATATGGGATTTGGCCAAGGGGACAAAATAAAAATAGAAACCGCTTCCAGGTTCTGTACTAAATAATTCGATTCTTTGCTTAAAGCCCAAATAATAACTACTACTTTCAGATGGAGAAAAAGAAAGCCTACTCCCGACGCTGTAATTTTTTCCTAACCCTAATCTAGCCACAGACTCCTTACCTCCACTCAAATTGCCCCATAAATTGTTAAGCTTATCCGGTTCTTATTTTATGCTTTCAAAGAACTCGTTGTAAATAAAAGCCCACCTTGCATTGTCTACAGTGAATTTTACATTTTTTGTATCAGGTGCCACACAACGTTCATTTACTATAAACTCGTTTTTATCACTTGTATATAAACGAAATGTAGATCCTTTAGTAACTTTTTCTAATTTTCCATCATTGGTTTTCCAATAACAATATTCTAATCCTTTTCCCATGATTATTTAGCATTTAGAAATTCATAAGGCTCTTTCTTTTCAAAATCCTTCATATTAGCTATTGGTAATATATGAGACATCAACTCTTCATCCGCGTTCTTAAAATTTTTCGCAGTCGGTTGGGCTATCTGTCCGCTCATTAGAACTTCAACACATTGCGGTCCTCCAACTGCACATGTTGCCTTACTGTCTTCTAGTAAAACATATCCTCCAGGCGGATCGTACTTTTCTTTTTCATAATAACCATCCCATTTAGTAATGCTTGGAACGCAGGGATTATTATTCATTTTAGCGCAAGATCCAAATGTTTTCTTTTCGAATGGGAGACCAATATCCTTGTTGGTAGCAATCAATTTTTTCGATCCGTCCGGATCATTTGCGTACCATTTTTTATGTGTAAGAACTACCAATTTATCGGGAGCTGTACCAAATTTGCATTTACACAATGCACCGTGAACTACTTTTTCTTTTAAGGCCATTAGATTTGTGTTTTATTTAAAATATGAATTTTTGAGAACTTCTATCCTCCTAAAATATCATATATATAATCCATAAAAGTTTTTTTCCTTTTGGGTGGTTTAAAATGATTTTTGCTTTCATTACCATTTACCTCAAACATACTTTTTACTTTTTGGGGTTCTTTTTTATTATCCTCAGTGTTGAGTTGATATTGAGTGAAATTATTTTTTTTTAAAATGCTTTCATTACCATCTTCGTCCTTTGAAAAAACCTCAAAATAGGCTCTGGTATGCATCGGGAACATATAATAGATATCTAAATCAAAATGCACTTTAAGCCGCATTAGATATTTTGGTTCAGAATTATTTTCTTGAGGGTTAAAATATGGATGGGCTTCAATTTCATCTGAAACAAAATCGATCCGAATAGAGTTATAGTCGGTTATTTCTGGATCAAGTTTTTGCATTCCCGAAAACTCGATTGGAGGATGATAAGGTAAAATTGCTAATAGTAAATTTGTCTTAACTTTCAAATCTTCCTGATACGATACATACTTAGGATGGAATAACAAATTCCAAAACATATCATGATCCATTGACTGTTCAAACCGGACTTTATTGGAGATTTTTTTGTTAAAGTAATTTAGTAAAGAATCTGTGGCTTCTCCAATGTACTTTTTACTGATAGCCGATTTATTTTTCTCCCATCTATTTAAAATTTGATTATGATTGGTAACGCCATTGAGTGGAATTCCTGATTTATCAATACAAGTTTGAATGGGATAAATTGATTTACTAACCAAGCTTCCAATATTTTCACTTACTAAATTCGGTTCGTGTTGATTAAAATAAATATTTTCTTTATTAATATCTATCAACCATCCATCAGAATGTTTATTTATATAAATGGTATTATTATAATCTATTCTTTTGTAAGGCTTACTTTCACTATGATCATAATACTTTACTGACACACCATATCTGCGCTCTTTTAGACCATTAAGGTCCAAAGACAATGTATTGTCTTTTTGTAGTTTAATGAGCTTAGGTGCATCAAATTCTTTCATATATTTTATTGTTTAAAAATTCAACTGATTTATTTTTTGAGTTTCAACTTTAATTCAAAATCGATAGTAAATGCTATGTTATAGTATCTCTATTAATAAGTCAAAAATATGGTTTCATTCTCCATCAAAATATTCTTTTCCGCTGCGGTCTACCCAACCTTTCTTACCATTAGGATATTCGAATCTTGCAAAATTGGCAATATATGGTTCAATATTTTTATACTTTGGTGTTTTGCCAATATTTGGATAAAAAGTTTTTAAACCTTTTTTTTCCAAAAGAATATAATTATAGTAAGAAGTTATTTTAGCGTATTTGTAAGGAAGTGTTTGTTTTTCATCCATAAAATTCCATACACCATATTTCCCATTTTTCTTTAAAATAATATATGATGTACTTAAATAATAATCTGGAACTGTATATAGTATTCCACCAGAATCTTCCCATTCAGATTCTTCTAACAACTTTTTTTCATTATTGATAAGCACTGCATTAGAAGTACCTTTAGGCAAGGCTTGTTTGCCAGAACGATAACGATCTTCCCTGCTTCTGGCTGACCAGTAATAATAAACCGTATCTTTCTTTATTTCATACTTATCAATGTTTGGCATATCTGGGTCTAAATCACGGGGGATTTCTCGGAACGAACTATATTTTTGAAAATCGGTTCTTTCTTTTTCATTGATAAATAATCTCCTATTTGCTAATGAATCTAAAACTTGTAGAGTACCTTTTCCATCATAATAAATAACTTTTTGATTTTTTATTATGATATTTCCATTAAATCTTTCATAGAGACTTTTCGATTTACCCTTGCTAGCAATCCAGTAATATTCATGTTTTTCGTTGTGTCTTGGGATGATAGAATCATATTCTGCGTGAAGAGCCAAAGAATCGGAGCCATCATCTTTTTTCAGTCCGTACTTCCCATTTTCCATAAAAGTTTTCAACTGTCCCGATACTGAGATTGACACAAATAGAAAAACTATTATCAGTCTAAAAGATGGTTTCATTTCTTTTGGGTTTCTGTTGTTATGATTTTAAAATATTGATTATCCACTCCTGTTTCCTGCATAGATTTCCTTTGCCATTGGTAAAAGCTTTTGTATTCAAAATCCGGGTTTATTGTTATTTCGCTGTCTTTTTATATACCTACATTACTGTTTTTTCATGTTTTTTAGTTTTTTAATCTCATTCTCAGGATTCTTCAGGTCATATTTTTGAATGTCTTTTGCAAACTTGCTGTAATTTATTTTCTTTACACGAATCATTGTTGAGGGTATTCTTCCTAATCTCCCGCTAAGGCATCCTGTTTCAAACGCATACTTCATACTACCTGCCTTAGGATCGTATTCGTTATCATGTGAAGTGATAGTATCCTTACTTTTATAATAAGAATATAATAGTTTACCATTATCCTCTTCTGATGTAAATTCCAAATTGCACTCTTCAAATTGATCTTCTCTGGTAAAACCCATTTGTACTGTAATAGGCAGGTAAATGAATTTCTTAATTCCTCTGTCTAAACTCAAATATCCACATCTTCTGGAATCATTCACCGCTTTCAGGTACACAAAAGAAGCTCTCTCGGGTACTTCCAGAAGATCACGTCCATCAGATCGGTAAATAATTGTGTTTCCACGAACCTCTAGTGCAGAATAACATTGATAATCATTACTTTCATAATATTTAACAGTAGAGCACGATAGACAGGTAAATGAAAACAGGATATAAAATAAACTTTTTATTTCTTTATTTTTAATGATTCTACAGATGTGGAAACCAAAGATTCTTTGTTATTTTCCTGCATATATTTCCATTACCATTGGAAAAAACTTTTATATTGAAAACCATCTTTATATGCCTCGCTAGCAGTCTGTCTATAATCCAGATAATTTTCTAAGGTTTTTCCTTGTTCTTTTCCATAAGAAAGAATTTGGGCTTCTTTTACTATTTATTATTTTCTAAAAGAGCTTTCTCTCTGTTTTTTCTCTGCCATTCTTTCGATTCTTTTTCTGATTGTATTCTGCGTTCTTCTTCTTTTTTTTCTATTTGTTCCTTTAATTTTTTTAAATCATACTTATCACGAAATAATTTGGGGAATTTATTGTAGTCTATTTCTTTTACTCTTCTTAATGTATCAGGGGTGTTTATGTCTTCTAATGCCCACCATGAATCAGGTGTACCCTCAAAAGATTCTGATTCTTCTTCAATCGCTTTCTTTATATCTTTTTTAAATTTATAACGATATTCTAAAGCATTGAAATATAATTCTTGCTGATTATCATCCATTTCTTTCAACTCTTTCTTATAAACGTATTCCTCACCACTATCCCATTTCTTTTTAATCGTTCCAGAATAGTATAATTTTTTGAAAGCATTAAGTTCTACTGGAAGATAATATAATCCATCTGTATACAAAGGAGTACCATCTGAAAGTATTTGATGATATATGTAAATATATTGACCATGTAATGATGTATCCATATAAATATAATTTGAACCTGACCCATATTCTTCCGCATGCTTGGAAATACGGAAAATCGTTCGTCCTGTATCTTTATGATATTCTAATGTAAAATAGTCTATAGGGGTACCATCTTTATTTTTCTTTGTATTTTCCGCTTCAAAATACAGAACCTGAGACTTACAGCTTTGCAATCCAAAAAACAAAAGTAAGAAGTAGATTAATATTTTCATTTTGTAGTAATTGTTTTTGGAATCAAATATTGGTTGTATTTTTTACCATCAGGTCTCATCACCTCCCACTGCCATTGGTAGAAACTTTTCCGGTTAAAATCTGTAATGGGATTTTTATTAGAATCTTGATTATAATCCATAAAATTTTCTTGAGTTTCATCTACATAAATCCACTAATGTTTTATTAAATTTTATTTTCTTTACTGTTTTGTTTGGATAATAAATTTTCCAACATATTACTTTCTTCCTTATTTTTTGACGAATACGAATTTTGTCAATTATCATATCATTAGAATATTCTTTTGTAAATCCATCTAAAAAAGAATTAGTATTACAATTATATTCGGGAATAGATATATATGCTTCCCCAATCATTTGATATCCCATTATTTCTAACTCTTTTAATTTGCCATTTCGATAACCTTTTTTATAATTAAAAATTGTACTATCCTCAATGCCATTCTTATAGTTGGTTATAAAATAAGTATTATCATCAATATTAATTCTATATAAGCCAGTTAAAAGGGTTCCATTTTTTTTATTGAAATTCTGAAAATTAATTATAGGTTTAGTTCTCGTACTATAAATAGTATCAACTTTTATTATAATATCACTCTGCTCAATGGTAATGGTGTCTTTTTTTATTTGACAAAAAATAAAATTACTTGTAAATAAAATTGAGAAGACGATTAAAATTTTCATGGTATTAATTCTAAATCTGTTTTATCCTCCCTCATTTTTTTCCATTGCCATTTCCAAAAACTTCTGTGTTCAAAATTCTAATTAGATGAATCATAATATGTAAAACCTCTCTCGTTAGTATGTATATAGTAAGTAAGTATGTCAATTCTTTGATTTGAATTTTTTATATGAACTTTTACTTGGTCGTAGTAATTTTTATTTTTTGTATCATAAAGAAATATATTTTCTGGACACATAGAAAATATATATTTAGAAACACCATTAAAACTACCATCTAACGGGTCAATCTTTATATTATCAAAATTTGTATTTATGAAAACATTTTTGGGAGTTATTTCATATTCAATTGTTTTTTGAATTTTGTTAAAATTGAAAATTGTTTCATATGGTAGCTGACTTTTAAAAAATGTTGTTACAGAATCATATTTTTCCAATGTCCATTTATATTTTTCACTTTTAAGGAACTTTTTATTCAATTTCCTATAATGTGTGTATTTTTCAAGTTTACCATTTATGTTGTAACTTTCTTTCCACCAAATTATATTTTTGTTTCTAACATATAAGACATCATTTATATAATGACCATCTTTATATTCAGCGTATTTATAAAAATTTTTTGAAATTTTTATTTTGTGTTTTCCATCAAGTGGTTTTCCATCATTATTTCTATAAATTGCATTACAATCACCGCTATTATCCTCTTTAAAGTTTGTAAATTCTTTATAATCCGAGATTTTTATTTTCTGTGCACCACAGCTAAAACAAAACGCTGTTATAATTATGAATAAATATTTCATTTCAATCCCTTTTTAACTAAATGTTTGCTATCTCTTAACTCGTCCTATTGCCACTTCCAAAAACTTCAAAGGACTTGTACGCATTAATTTTTAATATCGAAAAGGCTTTTATATTTAGATAATTTAGATTTATTCAATTCTTCAGCAAAAGGATAATATCCATCTGATTTTGGAACAATTTTTTTCCCTTTAATAATAAATTGTAGACCTGTTATATTATCAAATAAATTAGACTCAAAATTATTTTTGTTCTGTGAAAACAGTATTAAAATATTATTATAAATTGTATACTTACCTTCTGAAACTGTATAGACTTTTAAATCTCCACCATCTAAAGGAGGTAAAGAGACGAAAGTAAATGAAGAATCAGTTTTATCTAATACTAACCGTAGTGATTCATTAGAATAAATTTTATATTTATGATCTTTATTTATTTTTACTTTGATTATTACTTGAGAAAATAATAATTGACTTATTAATACAATTCCTAATAAAAGTATTTTTTTCATGTCTATTGTATATTTTTATTTACCTTTTTCCATTGCCAGTACCATAAATAATATTCCTCTTTTGGAGTATATATATTAGGTTTTTGATTATACGCGTCTACAGGATTGTTTTTCATACCTGAATAATCCATAATATTCTTTGTAGTCTGTGCTTTATAAGTAAAAGTATCTTTTCCATAATTTTTAATATCGTAAGAAAAAGTATGTGGTAATCCTAAACCATGAAGACATTCATGAGCTATTGTTTCAGCATCGTGGCTTCTAAACATGATTCCATAATTACTAGTTGGGGAAGAATAACCCTTCTCTATACTATTCCCAGATTGTGAAATAACATCAAGAAAATACAATCTGAAATATTCACTTCCTAAATAATCAGGAAACTCTTCAGTTAATTCTTTTACTAATATTTGCCCTAATTCATTGTCTCTATCATTCATAATCCAAGCTTTTTTAACTGCATCATAGTTAAGATGGCATTTATCCTTAAATTCGTATTTCTCTTTAGAAATATCTAAGTTAAATTTTTTACCATTTTTATCTTCTGTCAAAAACTCAGGACGAAGCATACATTGATTTAGTACTTTTTCAAAAGTTGATAATGATTCATTAGAAACTTTACCATTTGCATCGGATGCTGTTTTAACTTTAATAATCAAAACTTTCTTTTTCTGTACAGCAGTAGTGTTAATGAATTTAATAATTCCTGCTAAACTTTCTACTTTATTTTTTACTGAATAAATCTGAATAGCTTTTGTGGTATTATAGAACAAGTCAATTACTCCCATTTTTCCACTTCTTGCTTTACATTTAATGGTTAATGATTCTAGTTCAGATGGGTTTTCAATCTTATATTTGCTTAATCCAATAATTGGGTGTTGATCCGTGATTTCTAGTCCGTCAATTTTAAAGATTAAGTGGTCTGGTTTTTCATCAGTTAAAAACTCAATATGCATATTAAGAATTGCCTCATAACGACCATACTTTTCATTTTCAGGAAAAAGCCCAATAATAGATGAATAATAAGTTTTTTCTACTCCACCTCCTCTTGGTGTGTAGCTAAAAGCTTGATACATTTGTTTTAGTTTATCTAACGAACTGTCAGTAGGTAAATATTGGGGGTCTTTTTTGAAAAATTCTTTTGCACCAGTAATATTTTTATCAGAATCTTTCTCTATGATATACCATTGATTTGGGTTTGTAATAAACATATCTTTTAATAATGAAACATCATTTTTATCAATTCTTTTATTGACTTCCTTGTCGTCATATTTGTAATATTTGCCAACAATTTCATTAAAATCTACATCATCTAATAAAGTAGAATTTCCTTCTCGAAACCAATCAAAAGCAAACTCTCCTCTCCAATCTTGTTGTGGTCTTAAATGGACAATACATTTGGCATCTTCTTTTGTTACAGGTGGTTTTCGATTAACTCCAAAGCTTACCCCATCATTACCTTTCAGTATTACCTTACTACCGGAGTTTATAATTTCCTCTTTGGCAAAAGACAGATCATTACCACCAATAATCTCTATAATATCTCCGTCTACTATTGTGATCTTGCTCATGTCTTATTGATTTGTTCCTTTCTCTGCAGAATTGTTTTGCACTTCTTTTTCAGAATGAAATTCATTAGTTCCTTTACTTTGGGTAACAATCTGCCCTTTGCTGTCTTTTATCCTGTCTTTTTCAATTTGGCTTTCTTTATTACCTTTTATGTATTCTACCATTTTACCCATAACATTGGTCATAAAATTAGCCCCTACAGATAGATTCTTCATTACTCCCACACTTTCTGTATGGTTCATTGTTATAGTGTCAGATTTATTCATCCCAACATTAGTTGTCATATTTTTTCCAACATTAATATTAATATCTTCCCCCGCCGTAAACGTCATATTCTTCGGTGC
>NZ_JAOVZV010000020.1 GCF_026460945.1 Chryseobacterium luquanense | reverse complement strand
GGGTTATGAGCCCGACGAGCTACCTACTGCTCCATCCCGCGATATTGGATTGCAAATATACGAATATATTTCAAAACCACAAGCAATCCTTTAAATAAAGGCATATTCTTTGATTAAACCTAAATATTCGTACATTTGTTTATGGCAAAGATTCTAAAAATTTACCCCGACAATCCTCAGGAAAACCTTATCAATGAGGTTATTAAAACACTGAATAACGGCGGACTGATTATTTATCCCTCTGATACAGTTTATGCTTTAGGCTGTAATATTTTTGATATTAAAGCCATGGAAAAATTGGCTCAGATTAAAAAACAGAAGCTTGATAAAGCAAAATTCTCTATTATATGTAATGATTTAAGCCATTTATCAGATTTTACAAGACCTATTGACACCTCAGTTTTCAGATTTTTAAAGAGTCATCTTCCTGGTCCATTTACATTTATCTTAGAAGCCAACAAAAGTTTGCCTTTAGCTTATAAGAATCATAAAACAATTGGTATTCGTGTTCCGGATCATCCGATTCCGCAGTTGATTGTTGAAAAACTAGGACATCCTATCGCTTCAACTTCGATAAAAGATGATGATGAAATAATCGAATATTCTACCGATCCTGAATTAATCGCTGAGAAATATGATCATTTGGTTGATTTAGTTATAGATTCAGGTTATGGGGATAATGTTGCGTCTACCATTGTAGATTTAACTTCGGGCGAACCGGAAATTATTCGTCAGGGAAAAGGAGAAATTTAGAAAGATATTTAAAATGAGTTTGAATGGAAAATATTCTTTAGGGGTAATATTGACTTTTGTATTACTTGCCGCTTCAATGCTGTATTCGATTCCTTTAATCAATTCTTTTTTTAATTATAAAACATTAACGACGGATTTATTTTTTTACAACAGACTTTCTCTTTGGTTGGTTTTGTTATTGGTTTTAATTTATAATTTTTTCATCGAAAACAGGTCGTTTTTCGTTTGGGAAGATCGGAAATATTCATTTCTATTTTATCTTGGAGCAGTCATTCTTTTATATTTAATTAGCCTATTTGGTGGGGCTTTCCTTAATGCAATTATTATTTTTTTAACCAAAGAAAAAGTAAGTGAAAGGCTTTTAGAATTTAAAATTTTATTCAAAAACAATTATTTACTCATTATTTTCACCTGTTTAACAGCTGGAATTATTGAAGAATTGTTGATGAGAGCTTACATTCAGCCAAGAATTGAAAAAATATACAATAGTCCGGCTTTAGGAATTATTGTTTCCGCATTATTATTTGCAATATTACACAGTACCTACGGAACCATTGCACAAGTTGTTGGTCCTTTCTTTATTGGGATTGTATTTGCCTTATTTTATAAAAAATATTCTAACATTAAAATTCTAATTATCTGTCATTTTATGTTTGATTTTATCTCGATGATGCTGATGAATTTAGTTGATTTTAAACATTTATCCTTATTAAACCTATGAAAATTATTACCTCTCCTGCCAAATTAATGAATGTAGAAAACTCAACCGAGTTCTTGAGAAGTTCTACACCAAAATTTATCGAACAGGCAGAATTGATACAATCTCATCTAAAACATAAATCTCCAAAATATCTTTCCGAATTAATGGAAATTTCATCAAAACTCGCAGACGAAAACTGGGAAAGAAATCAAAAATGGAAATCTAAACCTACTGCAAAAGAATCTGCTCCTGCGATGTTTGCTTTTACAGGCGAAGTATACCGTGGTTTGGATGCAAAAACATTAGGCAAGAATGCAGTGGATTATCTTCAGAAAAATTACAGAATGCTTTCCGGTCTGTATGGCTTGTTGAAACCTTCAGATAAAGTAATGTTGTACCGCCTTGAAATGGGTAGAAATTTTGAGTTTGAAAGCTATAAAAATCTTTATGAATTCTGGACAGAAAAAGTAACAGAGCAGCTTAATTCTGAAATGAAAAAGAACGAAATCCTACTGAACTTAGCAAGCAACGAGTATATAAAAGTTGTAGACAGAAAAAAACTTAATCATCAGGTTATCGATTTTGATTTTTATGAAATGAAAGAAGGTAAACTGAAAACAATTGTAGTTTATACGAAACACGCAAGAGGTTTAGTTGTAAGGTTCTGTGCAGAAAATAATGCAAAAACATTAAACGATGTAAAAGCTTTTAACTATGAAGGCTACAGAATTGATGAGGAAAAATCGACCGACACCAAACTCGTTTTTACAAGATAATGACGCTATCCCAACTCAAAAAACATTTTTCAGACTCACTTTTAGAAATTTATACAGATTCTGAAAGTGTCTTTATATTTCACATTTTTGCTGAACATATTTTAGACTTAAATAACTTTCAGCAAAAACAATCTGCAGATTTGGAATTGTCTGATGAGAATATTAATAAATTCCAGCAAATCATTTCAGAATTAAAAACAGGAAAACCTTATTTACAGATTTTAGGTGAAACCGAATTTTACGGAATGAAAATTTTTGTTGATGAAAATGTATTGATACCACGTCCGGAAACCGAAGAGTTGCTGGAAATTGCCATTCAGAAAATCTCAAATCTCAAATCTCAAATCTCAAATCTCAAAATTATCGACATTGGAACAGGAAGCGGAATTATTCCGTTAGTTTTAAAAAAACATTTTCCGGAAGCAGAAGTTACTTCTGTTGATTTTTCAAAAAAAGCTTTAAAAACAGCGAAAAAAAATGCAGATTTTCACCAACTTGAAATCAATTTTATTCATGCTGATTATTTGAGTTTAGAATTAAATAAAAACTTTGATGTTATTATTTCAAATCCGCCTTATATTGGGATTGATGAAGAGAACGAAATTGCAGACTCTGTAAAAGAATTCGAGCCGAAAATGGCGTTATTTTCTCCAACTTCCGATGCTTTGATTTTCTATCGAAGAATTATCGAAGATTCTAAAAAACATCTGAATGAAAAAGGATTGCTTTTTTTAGAAATCAATCAAAAATTAGGACTTGAAACTTTAGAATTGTACAATGATTTTTCAAAAGCTGAACTGATAAAAGACCTCAGCGGAAACGACCGGTTTATTTTTGGAATCAAATAATTTCCTTAAACAACAATAGTTAATTAAAAAAAAGAATCGTTTATTACTAACCGATTCTTTTTCTTACAAATATTTCATACGCCAAATAAATGAGCGGAAGCGACATGATTAACAAATAAACCATATTTTGAACTGCATTTTCAGGATAAATAATAATTGTATAAATTAAACCAAAAAAAGCACCTCCTAAATGAGCAGCGTGACCGATATTGTCATTCGATCTAGGTTTCAGCATACTGTAAACTGAATATCCAAAATATAAAAGTCCAAAAATAAATCCTGGAATTCTTACAAATGGAATAAAAATAATTCCAATTTCAGACAAAGCAGGATTTAAAGAAACACTTGCAAAGATAATTCCCGCAACACCTCCACTTGCTCCAATTGCAGAATACCAAGCTTGATTTTTATAAATTAAAAGTGAAAATAAATTTCCTAGCAATATCGAAACGATATAAATAATTAAAAACCCACTCACTCCAAAAGAATTCAATATTGCCGGACTAAACATATAAAGCACATACATATTTAAAGCTAAATGCATAAAATCGGCATGCAAAAAACCAGCAGTTAAAAGTCTGAAATACTCTTTTCTTTGCTGAATTGCTCCTACATTAAATTTATATTTTTCAAACATTCTCATATCATTTAAAGCCAAGTAGCTAATGATACAGGTAACCGCAATTACAATGATAACTATTGTATTCATTCTGTCGTATTTTCATTTTTATCACTTTCAAACAAATCTCCGATTGTTCCACCTTCATCATCTGCTGAGGAAGTAAAATCCGGTTCTTCGTACACTTCAGGTTCTTCTTCTTCCGGTTCAGGAATTGTGATGTTGATATTTTTAACCTTAAATTTCGTAAACTGATTTCCGATGGCTTTAATTCCTTTTACAGCTATAAACTCGTCGATATTTACAGTTTCAGGATCGCGTTCTTTCCCTTTATCTTTTGCAAAAATAATTTCTGCAGTTGTATTGTTTGAAACAATAATTCTTTCAATAAATGACTTCTGATGCTCCGAAGGCATAAAGGTTTGAAGATTGGTATTGTTTTCCAATAAAAATCTTTTAATGAAATACATATCCTTTTCTCCGTCGTAATAAATACAAGTGATTGGTTGATTCGGTCGCCATTTTTCCAGAATAATATATTCGTCATCAAAACGGTTTCCAAGATCGAAACTTACCAGTTTTGCTTCACCTTGGGCATTAATGGTTAAGATTTTATCGTCACCTTTAAAATTCCCAAGCAAAGTTCCTCTTACATCCGCATTCAGTCTTCTTACCGTATCATCAAACCAGATTTTTCTTGGAGCCAAAGTAGAAACACCTTCTTCTTTTAAATCTACTTTTTTAACTGAATATTTGGTCACCAAATTTCCTTTTGAATCTCTGCCTTTAATTGCTAATTCAGAAAAATCGATTTCCATTTTATTTTTTCTGATTCTCGGATTTGGTTTTAGCAAAACACTTACAACCTCAGCTTCACCATTCGGATTTGCAGAAAAGTAAAGCATTTCAGAACCTCTTTTATCAGACGCTAAAGGATAATCCGTATTTCTGGTAACACCGGTCACAGAAAAACGCTTCATATAATACGGCCCGTCTCTCCCTTCTCGGTAAATCATATTGTAAACCGTACGTTTGTCGTTCTTTTTAAAGATGGCAACATGTTGAATGTCTTTTCCGATGAAAGTTTTAGCTTCCACTTTCACGACTTTCATACTTCCATCTTTTCTGAAAGTAATAATATCGTCAATGTCTGAACAGTCAAACAGATATTGGTCTTTTTTAAGCGAAGTTCCAATAAAACCTTCCTCGAAATTAGCGTAAAATTTTTCGTTGGCAACAGCAACTTTTGTAGCATCAATCGTATCGAAAATTCTTAATTCTGTTTTTCTTTCTCTGTCTTTTCCGTATTTTTTCTGAATATTAAGATAATAATCAATCGCATAGGCAATAAGATTCGCCAAATGGAATCTTACCTGCTCAATTTTACCTTCTAGCGCAGCGATATTTTCTTTGAATTTATCTAAATCGAATCTTGAAATTCTTTTAATTCTGATTTCAGTCAGTCTTAAAATATCTTCTTCAGTAACTTCTCTTAAAAGATGTGCAGTATGAGGTTTTAAGCCTATAGCAATTGTTTTCAGAACTTCTTCCCAGCTTTTAACCTCTTCAATGTCATGGTAAATTCTGTTTTCGATAAAAATTCTTTCCAAAGATGAAAAATGCCAGTTTTCCTGCAATTCATGAAGCTCGATTTCCAATTCTTTTTTCAATAAAGAAACGGTGTGATCGGTATTCATTTTAAGAATCGTGGAGACATCAAGAAACATTGGTTTATCACCAACAATTACGCACGCATTTGGAGAAATCGTAACCTGACAATCGGTAAATGCATACAAAGCATCAATCGTTTTATCGGGTGAAACTTCGTTGTGAAGATAAATCAGAATCTCAACTTTATCTGACGTATTGTCTTCAATTTTTTTGATTTTAATTTTACCTTTTTCGTTGGCTTTGATGATTGAATCAATCAAATCACTGGTATTTTTAGAAAAAGGAAGCTCAGAAATCATCAAAGTATGCTTGTCGACCTGAGAAATTTTTGCTCTAGCTCTTACTTTTCCACCTCTGTGACCATCATTGTATTCTGAAATATCAAGAAAACCTGCCGTAAGAAAATCTGGATAAATTTCAAACTTTTTTCCTTTTAAATAAGCAACAGAAGCTGTAATTAATTCATTAAAATTGTGTGGAAGAATTTTTGTGGAAAGCCCCACCCCGATTCCTTCAACACCTTGTGCCAAAAGCAACGGGAATTTCACTGGTAAATCTATCGGCTCGTTATTTCTACCATCATAAGACTTAGACCATTCTGTGGTTTTAGGGTTGAAAACCACTTCCAAAGCAAAAGGCGTCAATCTTGCTTCAATATATCTTGCTGCCGCAGCAGAATCTCCCGTATAAATATTTCCCCAGTTTCCTTGAGTGTCTATCAGAAGTTCTCTCTGGCCGATTCCTACCATTGCATCTGTAATTGATGCATCCCCGTGTGGATGGTATTTCATCGTGTTACCGACAATATTTGCTACTTTATTGTAACGACCGTCTTCCAGCTCACGCATAGAATGCATAATTCTACGCTGAACGGGCTTGAAACCGTCATAAACAGACGGAATTGCTCTATCTAAAATTACATAAGAGGCATAATCCAAAAACCAGTCCTTATACAGTCCTGAAACTTTTTTTAAGCTTTCGCCTTCGTGAGAGTTGTCTTCTATCATTACTTATTCTTGATGTCTTTCTCTTTATTAGCTTTTATTACTTTGTTGAGAGATACTTTTAAATCGTTGGCTTCTTTACTTGTTAAATAAGAAATTTCATATTTTAAAATCGTTGAGCCACTGTTTTTACTAGAAATAGTGATATAAAGTCTTCTTAAAAACAAAACATTCACCATCTCAAATTTCATGAGTTTGTATTTGGGGAATTCATCACTTAGAGGTTTGCTAAAAAACGGTACAATATTTCTGTTTCTAAAATGCAATGCTTCTCCATCGCTATCATATTCAAAAATCTGTCTTCCGTTGATGTGATAAATCCCTAATAATATTAAAGGAATAATAATCAAAAAATAACTGTTCCCTTCCAAAATATTAAATCTCATTTCATCTAAAATGAAACCTATAATCCCTGCAGATAACATCATCAATAAGAGGGTATTGAAAAAATTATATACAGGTGCTTTTTTCTTGTTACTTAATCTCATCGTGTGTTTTTTTGTGTTTTTTTAATTCTTAAGATTCAATTTCATCTAAAATCTCTTTTTTATTAATATCCTGATCTTCTATAACCAAATTTTCAAGGATGAAAACCTGCCGATCCGGTGTATTTTTTCCCATGTAGAACTCCAAAAGTTGCTCTATTGTTTGATCTTTACCAATCACAACTGGTTCCAAACGAATATCTTTACCAATAAAATGCTTGAATTCATCAGGTGAAATTTCTCCCAAACCTTTAAATCGGGTAATTTCAGGGTTTTTTCCTAATTCATTTAAAGCTTTTACCCTTTCCTGCTCAGAATAGCAATATCTCGTTTCTTTTTTATTTCTAACTCTAAATAGCGGAGTCTGAAGAATAAATAAATGTCCGTTTTTAATCACATCAGGGAAAAACTGAAGGAAAAACGTAATCATCAAAAGTCTGATGTGCATTCCGTCTACATCGGCATCGGTTGCAATAATTACCTGATTGTATCTTAAATCTTCAAGACTTTCCTCAATATTTAAAGCAGCCTGAAGCAAGTTGAATTCTTCATTTTCATAAACAACTTTTTTGGTTAAACCATAACAGTTCAAAGGCTTACCTTTCAATGAAAATACAGCCTGAGTTTCAACATCTCTGGATTTTGTGATTGATCCTGATGCAGAATCTCCCTCCGTAATAAAAATCTGTGTCTCTGCTTTTCTTTCAGCTTTCTGATCGTTGTAATGCTGTCTGCAGTCCCGAAGTTTTTTATTGTGAAGAGAAACTTTTTTCGCTCTTTCTCTTGCTAATTTTTGAATTCCGGAAAGCTCTTTTCTTTCTCTTTCTGAAATTAAGATCTTTCTCTGAATCGCTTCTGCAATTTCAGGGTTTTTATGAAGGAAATTATCTAATTTACTTTTTAAGAAATCAATGATAAATGTACGAACTGTTGGTCCATTCGGCCCCATATCGCTCGAGCCTAATTTTGTTTTCGTCTGAGATTCAAAAACGGGTTCTTCAACGTTGATGGAAATTGCCGCAACAATCGATTTTCTTACATCGGAAGCATCAAAACTTTTATTGAAAAATTCACGAATTGTTTTTACATAAGCTTCACGGAAAGCATTTAAATGTGTTCCTCCCTGTGTTGTATTTTGTCCGTTTACGAATGAAAAATATGTTTCGGTCTGAGATTTATCGGTATGCGTAATTGCAACTTCAATATCATTATCTTTCAAATGAACAATCGGATATAAAACATCACTTTCAAGCTCTTCTTCCAATAAATCTTTCAGTCCGTTTTCAGAATAGAAAGTTTCACCGTTGAAAATGATCTTCAATCCGGGATTAAGATAAGCATAATTGCGGAGCATTCTCTCGATATACTCTTTTCTGTATTTGTAATGAAGAAAAATTTCAGAATCCGGAGTAAACAAAATTTCGGTCCCGTTTCTGTCTGAAGTTTCTTTTTCATCGTGTTCCTCAGTGATTATACCTCGGGAAAATTCGGCAATTTTCATTCTTCCTTCACGGAAAGAACGCACACGGAAATAATCTGAAAGCGCATTTACGGCTTTTGTACCAACCCCATTCAGCCCGACAGATTTCTTGAAGGCTTTACTGTCATATTTACCACCGGTATTCATTTTTGAAACTGCGTCAACAACTTTACCTAAAGGAATTCCACGACCAAAATCTCGAATCAGAACTTTCCCGTCATCCACTTTTATTTCAATTCTTTTACCCGATTTCATTCTGAATTCATCAATCGAGTTATCCAGAATTTCTTTCAGCAAAATATAAATACCGTCATCAGCAGACGAGCCATCGCCAAGCTTTCCGATATACATACCGGGACGCAAACGAATATGTTCCTGCCAATCGAGGGTTCTGATATTATCTTCGGAATAGATAGGTTGTATTTCTTGTGACATATATTATTTCAGCAAACATACAAAAGTACAAAAACGGCGAAAAATATCCGAATTTTTCGAGTCGTTTTTCTTATATTTTAATTTTAATACCATTCATTTAATTTAACATAAAATTACAGTTCAAAATTTTAAAATTTACACTAATTTAGATTCATAAAGAATTTAGATGATACAGCTTCCTTCTTCGAAACTTCCAAATGTTGGAACCACCATATTTACCCAAATGTCTCAATTGGCAAATCAACACCAAGCCATTAATCTCTCACAGGGATTTCCTGATTTTGAGACAGATTCCGAATTACTGAATTTAGCAAATGATTTTATTAGAAAAGGATTCAACCAATATGCTCCTTTAGGAGGAATTATGGGTTTGAAAGAGGAAATTGCAAGAAAAATTGAAAATTCTCATCATGCAATTTATCATCCTGAAACCGAAATTACCATCACAGCAGGCGGAACTCAGGCTATTTTCACTGCGATCGCCACTTTCGTACAAAAAGATGATGAAGTGATTATTTTTGAACCCGCATATGATTGCTACGAACCAACAGTAGAGCTTTTTGGCGGAGTTGTAAAACGTTTCCAAATGAAAGCTCCCGATTATAAAATCGATTGGAATGTTGTGAGAAATCTAGTTTCAGAAAAAACAAAAATGATTATTCTGAACAATCCGAACAATCCTTCCGGGAAAATTTTAAAAGAAAATGACATTCAGGAATTAATAAAAATCGTAGAAGACACGAATATTTTAATTTTGAGCGACGAAGTTTACGAAAATATTATCTTTGACGGAAACCAGCATTTAAGCATCTGTAAATATCCCGAATTAAAGGAAAGAAGTCTTTTGGTAGCCTCTTTCGGGAAATTATTTCACATCACAGGTTGGAAAATCGGATATTGTGCCGCTCCAAAAGCTTTAACAGACGAATTCAGAAAAGTTCACCAGTTCAATGTTTTCTGCGTGAATACTCCACTTCAAATGGCTTTGGCGGAATACATGAAAAATGATGAGCATTACAACCAACTTAATCAGTTTTTTCAGGAAAAAAGAGATTTTTTAAAACAAGGTTTAGCTCAAACTTCATTTGAACTTCTCGATTGTGAAGGAACATATTTTCAGGCTTTGAAATATGATAAAATTTCAGATAAAAATGACTTTGATTTTGCGACAGAATTAACTATTAATCATAAAGTTGCAAGCATTCCGTTTTCGGCTTTTTACAAGGATAAATTGAATGAAAATGTGATCAGGTTATGTTTTGCAAAAAAAAATGAAACTTTGGAGAAAGCAATTGAGAAATTGACTAAACTTTAAATTAAAACCGGTGACTTCGAGAGCCTCGGTCACCAATTTTTTCGATAAGTAATGTTTTTCAAAATACGGATTTGTAAATATTCATGAGCTAATTTTCATGCCGCAGAAGATTTCAAATATGAAAATTTGGAATAAAGATTCTGTACAAGTATAATAAATTCAACAAAAATATAGCCCTTTTGGGTGATTGTTTTGAAGTGATATTACCAATACTTTTGAGTAAAATTAACAACCATGAAATCATTATCATTAAAATCGCTATTCATTATTTTATGTGCAAGTGTTAATTTCACTTTTGCACAATCAACTTTTATAGACAAAAATTTACAGTTTTTAGAAGAAACTGCAGTCGTCTCACAAAGCGACATCAAAAGCTTTATGAAGAAAAAAGGCTTTTCACTAGAAGATTCTGCTGATAAATTTAATTCTAAATTATTTTCATTTAAAAATTCTTCTGACCAAAGCGTCATGGTTGGATATACTGATTCAGGCAAACTATATGCAATACATTTTACCGTAAAAGGATATATGGACGAAGCAGAAGATGAACTGGAAAGTAAACAGTTCAAAATGCAAGATAAATTGCTTAAGAAAAGTGGCTATAAATATTTTTTTCTAATTGATGAATATAAAGATACAACTACAGCGATGTTACTTACAGATCAGTATACTTTCAATAAACCTACTGAAAAAGACAAATTAATAACAGTTGTCAGATTAAAAGAGGTACTTGGTCAAAACAATAAATCTGTCAAGAAAATATTAGCTGAGAAAAAATATTTTTATGATGAAAGCTTAGACAGTACGAAAGACGGAATTAGTGAAGAAGTATTTATAGATGTCGACTATGATACCGAAATCGTGGTACATTATAAAAATGGGCAATCTTACATTGTGGAAGTATCAGATGTAAGTGAAAAAGAATACAGCAATATGCTAGAATGGCTAAAATCTAAAAATTCTGTAAAAGAAGAGACTGTAGGTGGATTGGATAAAATAGATGTTTATTATATCGAAAATGATGACTATACGGTGATGTTAAAATATACTAATTATCCTGTTTTTGAACCTAAAGGTTTTGCTTTGCGAAAAAACCGATAAATCAAGACTCAGAATTTATGGAAAATTATATTTAAGTCTCATTTACCAAATCAAAAGCGCTCACAAACTAATGAGAGCGCTTTTTAAAATATTATATAACTAACTTTTAATATTTTTAAACATTAAATCTGAAGTGCATCACATCACCGTCCTGAACGATGTATTCTTTTCCTTCAACAGAAAGCTTTCCGGCTTCTTTTACTTTTGCTTCTGTACCATAAGTTACATAATCATTATACTTAATAACTTCTGCACGAATGAAACCTTTCTCGAAATCTGTGTGAATTACTCCTGCAGCTTGAGGAGCCGTCCAACCTTGTCCGATTGTCCAAGCTCTTACTTCTTTTACTCCTGCTGTAAAATACGTCTGAAGCTTCAATAAATCGTAAGCTTTTCTGATCAAACGGTTTACTCCAGGCTCTGTAAGACCTAATTCTTCAAGGAAAATCTCTCTCTCTTCGTAAGTTTCCAATTCATTGATGTCTGCTTCAATCTGCGCTGCCAAAACGACTACTTCAGCATTTTCGTTCTTAGCCATTTCTTCAATTTTCCCAATCCAATCATTTCCGTTTTTGATTGAATTTTCATCAACATTACAAACGTAAAGAACAGGTTTATTGGTCAACAACTGAACTTCTCCAATAATTGATTTTGCAAAATCATCCATTGCAAATTCTCTTGCATTTCTACCATCTTCAAGGTGTTTCTGAAGATTTTGAAGCGTTTCGTAAGTCAATAAATCTTCTTTTTTCCCAGATTTGATGAATTTTTTTGCTTTTTCAACAGCTTTACCCACTGTTTCCAAATCTTTTAACTGAAGTTCAATATCGATAATATCTTTATCCCTCAAAGGATCTACTGAACCTTCAACGTGGATAATATTTCCGTTTTCAAAACATCTTAAAACATGGATAATCGCTTCACACTCACGAATGTTTGCCAAGAATTGGTTTCCTAAACCTTCTCCTTTACTTGCCCCTTTTACAAGACCTGCGATATCTACAATCTCTACAACAGCAGGCAAAACTCTTTCAGGATTTACCAATTTTTCAAGCTCGAATAATCTTTGATCCGGTACAGAAACCGTTCCTAAATTCGGCTCGATGGTACAGAAAGGATAATTCGCTGACTGTGCTTTAGCATTGCTTAAGCAGTTAAAAAGAGTTGATTTACCTACATTCGGTAAGCCTACGATTCCACATTTCATAACGTTAGATTCAAAGTTTAAGGTTTAAAGTTTTAAGGTGATATTACCTTTCACTTTCAGCGTGCAAATATAGTGATTTTACAGTGGAATTCATAATACAATTTTATTTCTTGATAAACATTCATAAATCATACTTTTCTTTATGTTTTAAATTAATAATGATAAATATCGCCAATTAAATTATTGCAAAAAAGTCAGTATTTTAGCCATCCCAAAAATATTTCATGAACACTTCAACTTTCATTCAAAACCAACTTAACATATCCGACAAAAGCATTAATGCTACTTTAAAATTATTATCAGAAGACTGCACGATTCCTTTTATTTCACGTTATCGAAAGGATGCGACAGGAAATTTGGATGAAATTCAGATCGAACAAATATTTAAACTGAATAAACAGTTTGAAGAAATTGTAAAACGTAAAGAAAGTATTTTAAAATCGATAGAAGAGCAAAATGTTTTATCGCCTGATTTGAAGCAGAAGATTGAGTCAAGCTTTGATATTCAGGAACTGGAAGATTTGTATTTGCCATTCAAAAAAAGAAGAAAAACCAAAGCAGATACAGCAAAAGAAAAAGGTCTGGAACCATTGGCGAAAATCATCATGAGTCAAAATGTTCAGGATTTACAGTTCTTGGCTTCTAAATATATTAATAACGAAGTTTCATCTGAAGAAGAAGCTTTACAAGGTGCAAGAGACATTATCGCAGAATGGATTAACGAAAATATGTATGTCCGTAAAAATCTTCGCCGATTGTTTCAGCGTAAAGCTGTAATCGTGTCAAAAGCTGTTAAAGCAAAAAAAGATGAAGAAGGCGCACAAAAATTTTCGCAATATTTCGAATGGGAAGAAAGCTTAAACAGAGCCCCATCACACCGACTTCTGGCAATGTTGAGAGCAGAATCTGAAGGTTTTGTAAAAACAAACATCGGAATTGATAAAGATGAAGCTTTAGATTTTATTGAAAATGCCATTATTAAATCTAAAAATGAAAGCTCAGAACAAATTGCTTTAGCCATAAAAGATTCTTATAAAAGACTTCTTGAACCTGCCATTTCTAATGAAACCTTGCAGGAAGCAAAGGAAAAAGCAGATAAAAAGGCGATTGAAATATTCTCAGAAAATCTCAGCCAACTTCTACTCGCCCCGCCTTTAGGAGAAAAAAGAATTTTAGCCATTGATCCGGGTTATAAAAGTGGCTGCAAAATAGTCTGTCTTGATGAAAAAGGAGATTTACTGCACAATGAAACCATTTACCCTCATGCTCCGCAAAACGAAAGCGGAATGGCAATGAAGAAAATCCGTTCGATGGTGAATGCTTACAATATTCAGGCGATTTCTATTGGAAACGGAACGGCAAGTCGTGAGACAGAATTTTTCATTAAGAAAATCGGTTTTGATAAGCCGTTACAGGTTTTTGTAGTTTCAGAAGCCGGAGCTTCAGTTTATTCGGCGAGTAAAATTGCGAGAGATGAATTTCCGAGTTTTGATGTGACAGTTCGTGGAGCGGTTTCTATCGGAAGACGACTTTCTGATCCTTTGGCTGAATTGGTTAAAATTGATGCAAAATCAATTGGTGTCGGTCAATATCAACATGATGTAGACCAAACTCAGTTGAAAAATGAATTAGATTCTACGGTTATGAGATGCGTAAATTCGGTTGGAATTAATTTAAATACAGCAAGTAAATCTCTTCTAAGTTACGTTTCGGGAATTGGTGAAAAAATGGCCGAAAACATTGTGAATTACCGTGCTGAAAACGGAGCTTTTGAAAACAGAAAACAACTGAAGAAAGTTCCGAGATTGGGTGAAAAAGCTTTTCAGCAGGCTGCAGCGTTTATCAGAATTACAAATAGTGAAAATCCTTTAGACAACTCAGCAGTTCATCCTGAAGCATACGGAATTGTTGAAAAAATGGCGAAAGATTTAGGTATAAAAACCAATGAATTGATTGCGAATAAAGAAAAAATCAATTTAATTCAGCCTGAAAAATATACTACTGAAGATGTCGGAATTTTAGGAATAAAAGATATTCTTAAAGAACTGGAAAAACCAGGATTAGACCCAAGAAAAGCCGCAAAAGTTTTCGAATTTGATCCGAATGTAAAAAAGATTACCGATTTAAAAACAGGAATGATTCTTCCCGGAATTGTCAACAATATTACCGCTTTCGGATGTTTTGTAGATTTAGGAATCAAAGAAAGCGGATTGATTCATATTTCTCAGTTAAAAGATGGTTTTGTTTCGGATGTAAATGAAGTAGTGAAGCTGCATCAACATGTTCAGGTAAGAGTAACGGAAGTGGATGAGGCGAGGAAGAGGATTCAGTTGAGTATGATTTTATAATTAAAATTATGAGAATTTCGGAGCTGACAGAAAGAAAAACAACCCGCAGAGCAACTCAAAATTTTGATTCGGAAGGCAGGCGTATTTATCAGGAATTTGAATATGATCTACCTTACAAAGCTGATTTTCCAAATAGTGAAAGGCAAAGAGAATGTGCTAAAATAATTGATATAATTCCTTTATTTTTAATTTTCCTTTTCATTTTTAAACAAACTCTATTTCTTTCATTTTTGTTTTCGATTCCAACAGTAATAGTTGTCGGAAGTATTACTGAAACAATTTATGGAATAACTTTAGGAAAGAAATTTTTCAAGATGGTTGTTATTGATGATTTTGGAAACTTTCCTAATTTTTCTAAATCTTTAAAAAGGAATTTTTTGTGCTTGTCAAACTTCCATCCTTCATTTTCAGAATATACTACGAAAAATGTAGCATTTGGAACTCAAACATTTTTCAGAACAGATTTAAGTATGAATATGAATAATAAATTGTGCACGACTTATATTGTCAAAGAAAAACAACTATTAGAAATCAAAAGTTATTAAAATAAAAAAATCCGTTTCATCTATTTTGAAACGGATTTTTTGTAAACCCTCTTATTAATCAAACTAAAATTTGAAATCAGATTTTTTAATGTCTTTGTTGTATTTTAAATCTATCAGACTCACAACTTGATCACCATTCTCAGATTTAAATATATTTTTTGAACAGTAGGTAAGCTCTCCAAATTTTTTATAATCTGTACATAAAATGGTTGAAAAAGAACTTTTATTAGGATTCTTTTTTTCCTCTTTCTTCAGTAAGAAACTTTCTGTATCATAATATAGATTTGTAATACTTCCATCTTTTGCAGTAGCTTCTACTTGATTAAGTTTTTCATCTTTATCAGTTT
Organism: Chryseobacterium luquanense; assembly: GCF_026460945.1. Taxonomy (GTDB): domain Bacteria; phylum Bacteroidota; class Bacteroidia; order Flavobacteriales; family Weeksellaceae; genus Chryseobacterium; species Chryseobacterium luquanense. The sequence goes on along the minus strand of NZ_JAOVZV010000020.1, from coordinate 135,403 downwards.
TTATAAACTTTACTTTAAATAATTCCGAATCAAGATAAGCTACTTCATTCATTATATACTTTCTATCATGTTTATCTTTAAACTCTTCCTGATCTGCAATTTTCTTTTGACCATTTACTGTTTCATATCCTGTTTTACCATCAAACCAAGATCTGTAAACAATTCTCCCTTCATATTCTATTTCAAAACTTCCCAAGTTTGGAGCCATTTCTTTAGTAATGTAATTTACATTTCTTCCATCCATAACAGTAGAAGATTTAGAATAAAGAGTTTTTATATTACTTAAAAGTTCTTTTCCTCCTGTAGCATTAATTGATTTTTCAATAATTTCTTTTGCTTTGATTTCTTCTGTAGTCTGAGAAAAAACAAAGTTATTTGCTATTATTAAGCAAAAAGTAATTGCAGTGGTTATTTGTTTCATATAGTTTTAATTATTTATAATCTTTAGAATCTCTTCTCGGTTCTTTTAGTTCTGGCCATTTTGCGATTTCTCCTTTATCATTTTCAGGCATTGTTCTGCGCTCTCTGCTTGTAAATTCAGGGTCTTCAGAAGCCATGTAAGCTAAAGTTGCGGTAAGAATCACGTTGTTTTTAACCTCATCAAAAACAATTTTATCATACGTATCTTTCGTGGTGTGCCATGTGTAACCGAAATATCCCCAGTTCAATGAGCTTAAAGAAAATCCGGGAACTCCTGCTGCAACAAATGAAGCGTGGTCAGAACCTCCTCCACCTGGCATTCCAGGGAAATCTGTTTTGATGTGATCCCTCACATTTTTTGGAACGGCATTCAGCCATTTTCCGATGTAGTCGTATGATTTCACAAAACCTTGTCCTGCAATATTCACTACTCTACCCGTTCCATTGTCTTGGTTAAAAACTGCCTGAGTTCCTTTGATAATTTCAGGATTATCTGCTACAAAACCTCTTGAACCGTTTAATCCTTGTTCCTCACTTCCCCAAAGTCCGACAACAATGGTTCTTTTTGGATTTGGATAGTATTTTTTAAGGATTCTCATGGTTTCAAGCATCGTTAAAACTCCCGTTCCGTTATCTGTTGCCCCTTGAGCACCGTCCCAAGAGTCCAAATGGGCAGAAAGAATCACATATTCATTTGGTTTTTCAGAACCTTTAATCATTCCTACCGTGTTGAAAGTTTTTGCTTCAGGTAAAACTTTTGATTGAGCATCTATTTTAATTCTTGGTTTTGAACCTTTCTCAGCCATTCTATACAACATACCATAATCTTCCACATCGATGTCAATCATTGAAATTTTTGAAGTTTTCGCTCCAAATATACGGTTAGCTCCCATAATTCCTGTCCAGTTTGAAATCGCAATTCCCGCTGCTCCGGCTTTTTCTAATGCTTCTGGAAGTGTATTGTTATCGTAACCAATATTTTTCACATAATCACGGAAGTCTTTTGCAGCCTGCTCTTTTTCTGCTTTTAATTTTTCGTATAATTCAGGAGTTGCAAATTCTTTAATCTGCTCATCTGAACGACCGATTTTCTGGTATTGAGCCATCAAAACAATCTTTCCTTTCACAGACGGAAGCCATTTGTCAAACTCTGCTTTAGAAGAAACTTTAGGAAGTACAATAACTTCTGCTTCCACTGCTTTTTTGGTTGCCGGACTCCATGCTAATTGCGTTGCAGATAAAGTTTTTGTTCTTGGATAAACCATATCAACGTGTGTCGTTCCTCTTTGCCAACCTTTCCACGTTCCGAATTGCTGTAAATTGGCATCAATTCCCCAAGATTTTAATTTATTAGCTGTCCATTCATTCGATTGAAGCATTTCTGGAGTTCCTACTAAACGGGGACCTATTCCATCTAATAATTCGAATGCCATATCTTCTAACTGAGAATGATTATTCGTCTCGTTTACAAAACTTTGAACAATAGGATTCAACTTCTGGTCTACGGATTGCGCATTGACGAACTGACTCGCTAAAACCACTGCAGGAACTGCAAAAAACGTGTTTATCTTCATACTTTTTATTGATTGCCATAAAGATAAAGTTATTTAATGGAAATTAAAATTTTGATTATCTGCTTTAATTTTCAAATCTATTCCACTTCAAAAATTGCCTGAATTTCTACTGATGAATTCACAGGAATTGAAGATGCTCCCAGTGTTGCTCTTGCGTGTTTTCCTTTTTCTCCAAAAACTTCAACTGCCAAATCTGAAGCCGCATTCATCAAATCTGCATGTTTCGTATAATCATCTTTTGTATTGAAAATTCCTGTAAGCTGAACAACTTTTTTCACTTTATCTAAATCTCCATTCACAGCGTCTTTCAAGACTGCAATAACGTTCAGCATTGTTTGTTGGGTTGCTTCTTTCACCTGATTTTCATCTACAGAAACACCCAACTTTCCGGGATTCATAATTTTACCATCTTTTAAAGCAACCTGATTAATAAAAACCAAATTTCCAGACCTTACAAAAGGAGAATAATTTCCTACAGGTTTCGGAGCAATTGGAAGAACAATATTTTTTTCAGCCAAAACCTTTTCTATACTTTTAGCTTGAGAAATTTTAATTTCAGAATTTTTGTTAAAAGTTCCCTTTAAAGCGAATATAATTTTTGCGAAATTCTTCCCTTGTTCAAAGGCAATTTCTCTTTCTCCAACGCTTGGTCTTTCAACATTTTTTACAGAAGCTAAACTTGTTGCTCCCAAAACCGTATTTCCCTGCGGAATATTTTTATCAATTTTTGCAACTCCGCGAATTCCGTTTGAAACCAAAACCATCCCATGAACAGAAAGACTATTCCAAAAAGCCTGAACCGCCAATTCATTTCCTGCTCCACTTCCAGCCGACATAAAAACCGTTGCAGGCATTCCCTCCAAAGCATGACTAGTCCACAAATTCACAGTTTTAGAAAGAAAGTCGCTCATTCCCGTACTGATGTTTCCGAAATAAACGGGCGAACCAAAAGCAATTCCATCATAAGAACTCAGCTCATCGACTGAAGCAACCGGAATATCTTTAAGTTTTGGATTATCTGATGACTTTACCTGTTTTATAACAGACTGAACGTTACTGTTGCTTTCAATTCCTTTTGAAATTTGTTTTGCCAATTCATACGTTCCTCCGTTGTCGGAATGAATCAGCACCAAAATCTTTGCTTTATTATTTTGAGCCATAATAGTGTTTGAAATGATTGTTAAAATAAAAACTGCTAAAAATCTGTTGAATGTTTTCATGTAAATTATTTAAGACAGTACAAATTTACTACTGTCAATTTTCTTATTTTTGCCAAAAACTTTATGCAAAACGCCAAATCCAAATGCAGTCTCACCGAACAGGAAAACGGATTTTTTGATGATTCAATCGAAAAGCGAGCTTACATTTGGTACGAGGAAAATTGGCAACATGATGATTACGAACATCTTCATCAGCGTGCTCAACTTACTTTTGTAAAAGAAGGCTATCAATATTTTCATATTGATGATAAAATCTATCTCGTTCCGCAAAATCATGTTATCTGGATTCCTTCTCTACAAAAACATAAAATTACCTCGGAAGCAGAAACTGTAAAATTAATGGTCAGTTTATTTAAACACATTCCTGAAAATGATTTTTATGGAAAAGTTCATGTATTTCTGGCGCCGTCAGTTTTAAAAGAAATGCTTTTATACGCTTCAAAATGGAATAAATTAACAGAAGAAAATAATGAACAGGAAGTTTTTATGAATGCTTTGCTTACAAGTCTTCCCAATTTCTGTGATGAAAATTTATCTTTACAGATTCCTATTCCTTCAGATAAAAGATTGTTGGAGGTTTGTGAGTTTATTAGTGAAAGTTATCATGAGAATCATAGTATCGAAGAATTGGCTGAAAAGGCAAATCTTTCAACAAGAAGTCTGCAGCGAATTTTCAAACAAGAAACCGGAATTAGTGTAAAGAAATATATTCAACTGATAAAAATTCTGAAAAGTGTAGAATTAATCGATTCAAGTCAGTTTACGTTAAGCGAAATTGCTTACAAAGTTGGCTACAAAAGCCTTTCTGCATTTACATCTTCTTATTTGGCAGTGATGAATGTAAAACCAAAAATCATTAAGAAAGTAACATTTTAAGACAAAAAAAAAAATAAGCCGACTAAATGAGCCGGCTTATTTCTTATTTTTTAGATTCTTCAACAGAAACTTTTCTAAAGTCTTTGAACAATTTGCTTAATTCTAAAGCTGATTTACGAGCTCTAGTTCCAGCTGCTTTGTTTCCTTTTTCAACTTGTTGGTTTGCTTCTGTAGTGAACGCTTCAAATTCTGCGTTGATTTTTTCGATAAGTTCTTTCATGTCTATAAAATTTAGGCTGCAAATATATGTTTTCAGACGATTCCAGCCTAATTGTAGAGGTTTTTTTTGACATAATAAGTGAAAATATAACATGAAAAATCAAAAAAAGACGAAAAATGAACTTTTAAAGGGTTGATTTAACATAATAATTCACTTTTTTAGCCTAAATTTTTAACATTTACTTTTTACTTTAAAAGAAGTTCTCTTGCTTTCACACCAGCTTTTTCTATTAAAATAAGACTTTCTGAAGTCAAATAATCGGCAAATACAGCTCGGAAACAATGTTGATATTCGTCAGTTATAGAAAACGTTATTCCGGGTGTAAATAAGATTTTGTTTCTCTCACAATAATTATAAAATTCTTTCATATTAATTTCTTCTGGAAGTTCACACCAAATGCTGTAACCACCTTCAGGTTGATGGAAATAAGAATTTTCGGGAAAATGTTTTTTTAAAGCTGACCATAAATACATTGCCTGTTGATTTAATTTTTTCCTGAACGAACGGAGATGACGGTAATAACTGTTATTTTGAAGAATTTTGATAATTAATTCCTGATACAATGGAGAAACAGTTCTTCCCAATGAAAATTTTATTTTTTCAGCTTCCTGATAAAACTTTCCTGCATGTAACCAACCTAAACGAATTCCGGGAGCAAGGCTTTTAGAAAAAGATGAAAAAGTTATCACACTATTATGTTCATCAAAATTTTTAAGACAACTTGGTCTTTCTTCGGTAAAATACAAATCACCATAAATATCATTCTCAATAATTGGAATTTTAAATTTTTCAGAAATATTCAATAAATTCTTTTTATCTAAATCATTCATCAATTTTCCTGTAGGATTGTGGAAATTGGGAGTAATAACCAAAGCTTTGATTGTATGTTCAAGACAAACTTTTTCAAAATAATTTATATCAAAACCATTTTCATATTGTACAGGAATTTCAATGATTTTAAGATTTAAAGTTGCCGCCACTTCAAGCACAGAAAAAACACACGGACTTTCAATCGCAATCACATCACCTTCATTTGTCACAGAACGAAGCGCAATAAACAAAGCCTGCAATGCGCCATCGGTGATAATAATTTCATCGGGATTTATAAAACTCCCAACTCGTCGCATTCTATCGGAAATAAGATTTCTCAATTCTTCAGAACCATTTGGTGGATAATAACGAAGCAATGACGCACCTTTTTCCCTGATGATGTTTTGCATTGTGCGAAGAATCAGCTTTTGCGGAATCATTGAATCTCCGGGAACAGCATTATTAAAAGAATTTGCTTCGGATGATTTATTTCTTGCCGATGTCAACTGGAGGTTACTGGTAAAGTCAATATCTCTTGAAACCGGTGAAAATTGTTTCTTTGAAATAGGAATCTGCTTTTCAAAACTTTTATCTACAAAGTATCCTTTTTTGGGAATGCTTTTCACCAAACCTTTTAAAACAAGACTTTCGTAACCGCTCTGAACAGAAACAACACTCAAATTATACTCCTTTTTTATTTCGCGAATTGAAGGTAAACGTTCACCTTTTAACAAAACCCGTTTATTGATTTTATTTTCAATAACCGCAGTGAAAATTTCATATTTATAAGAAAACATTTTTAATAATATCTATACTGAACAAATTTATAAAATTTAAAATCTGTACTGATAATTTTTTCAGAAGCTGTACCTATTTTCTGAAATCAGATCTCTTTACCTTTGATAAAAAAAGTAATGGAGATCGTTTCAAAATTTGTGATTGGTTCAGATAAAGGAGTTTCAGATTTTTTAAATGTAAAAAAACTTTCATTTATTAATCTTCATAAGAGCTTTATTAATGAAAAAGAAATCAACAGTTATATTGAAGAGCATTTTGATGAAAGAAAAACGATTAACGAGCTGAATAATCTTTCCAATCAGCTTATCATAACTTATAAGGAGAATTTGGCTGTTGCGTATTGTCTTATCAAAAGCGGTTCAAGACATTCTCTTTTTCCTGAAGAAAAAAGAACCACAGAAATTGATATCGCAATTCTTCAGGAGTATGATTCGGAAGAAATAAGAACTTCACTTTACACTAAATTTACATCTGCCACTAAATTCGCTGATATTATCTGGATTAGTATTTTACAGCATAACTCATTAATTGAATTTCTGAAAAGCAAAGGTTTTGAACTTGTTAGAAGTAATTTCAGCAAGGAATTTAAATTACCTGCAAGTATTTTTTGTTTGGAATTATCAAATAATAACTAATAAATTTAAAAATCTTTCATCTTGCCATCGTTAAATTTAACCTTATTGTAACACAGTTGAAATAAATTCAAGCATAACATATTATTTTTTGAAGATTTTTTACATAATGTTCAAAATAACTATTAATTATACCTCATAAATACTTATTTTTGGCGGATATTTATTAAACACCATCATCATATAATGTTTAAAGTATTCGATGAGCTAAAAAATAACGGATTTAGTATTAATTTGGTTTCCGAAATAATTGAACGTAACAATTTTTCAAGAAAATTTAATACATCGGATTATTTTTCCATTTTTCTGGTTGGAGAAAATCTCGATATCTTCGTTGAGAATAAAAAATATCAAATTCCCGGGGGAAACTCAGTATTCATTGGTCCTCAAAAAAATGTAGAGTTTGGAAATACTTTAGGCAAAGAAATCTACGCTATTGTTTTTTCAAAAGAATTCTTCGACAAAACTTCAAAAGACAGTATTTATTTAAACTCAAATATATTTTTTAATTTCAAGTCTCATATTTTCGTAGCTCCTTATTTTGGGAATAACGATTACAACAAAATCATACTAATAGAAAGACTTAAAAAGTTTTCGGCTATTGATGAAGAGAATATTTTTATTTCAGCAGCTCATAACGCTATTGAAAGTTTAATTCTTGATGCACATTTACATATTGACCACAAGAACGATCCAAAAGAAGATCATTTACATTCTGTAAGTTTAGTTAATCGTTTTACAGTCCTTCTTCAGCGGGATTATAAAACCCAGAAGAAAGTTTCTTATTACGCAAGTGAACTCAGAGTATCAAGTAGAAAATTGACAGACATGACAGAATTTGTTTATGGCAAATCTGCAAAACAAATGATTATTGAAAAAGTAACTTTCGAGTGTGAAAAAGCCATTAAATTTTCCAATAACACTTTATCTGAAATTGCATTTGATTTAGGCTTTAAAGATGAAGGTAACTTCAGCAATTTTGTAAAAAAACATAGTGGTAAAAAACCATCCGATATGAGAGAACTGGTCGGATAAAATCTAAACACTACCCTTAAAAATGTTATATAAATTAATGTATTTGCTCTATTTATTAGAGCATTTTTTATTTATAATTATTTGAAGGATAAAAATCACAAAATATTAATTATCAATTAATTAAAATTTATTTTTACGTAATTATTTATAAATTTTTACGTAAAAATTATTAAATCAAACCCACACTAAATTGTATTACGTATTTATACTGATTACATTTGCATTACTAAATAACAAGAATATATAAAAATCAATCAGTATCATAAAATAAAAAGAACACCAAATCACAAAGTTTTAAAAGTTTTTTATTAGTATTTAATCTATTCTTTTCAACCAATACATTCAATCATATTAATAAACTTTTCATCATCAGTTTTCAGTGGTAACTGGATTTATTAAGACAATTAATGAATCCTGTTACCTTTTTATCTCAGTTAAAAAATGATTATTCTCAATTGTTTCTCAACAATAATTAATCATTCAAATTAGATATTTGTATCAAAAAGACTATTTTTTGCATTAAATACAGTATCACCTACTCCTTTTTGTAAAAATTCACAAAAAATAAGCGTGTTTTTGCAAATCCCATTCTCTAAATGGCATGTATCTTTGCAGCCGAAAAGAATAGATAAACATCTAATTTAAAACTGATTGATACACATGAAACAATTTTTATTTACAGCATTAGCTTTAGTAGCTTTTGCAACTTCTAAGGCTCAAAACGTTTCTTTAAACGTAATTCTTAAACCAATCCAAACTTTAACGATTAAAGAGGAACAAAAAGTAGTAAATCTTGAATATGCTACTACAGGTGACTACCAAAATGGTGTTAGCAAAACAAATGATGATCACTTAACTATTTATAGCACAGGTGGATTTCAAGTAAAAGTAAAGGCAACTGATGCTAATATGACATTGAATGGTAAAAATATGGCAGTAACTACCATTAAATTATCTTCTTCTGCAGGGTCACAAGCATTAACCAATGCAACTTACCAACAAGATTTGTCACTTTCGTCAAGTGAAGCAACTTTAGTATCTTCATCTAACGGTGCTGTTAACAAAAGCGTTAACGTAAAATATCAAGGTGCAGGAGCTAATGCTTACATTGATAACTATGTGCCAAACCAAAACCCTTCTATTTATAAGGCTACTTTGGTTTACACTATTGTGAGTGCATAATATATTTGAAAACTGATGATGATAAAGTGTCGCAATAAATTTTGTGACACTTTTGTCATAAATAAAACTTATATGAAAAAAATTGCTTTATTTTTCTGCTTTCTCATCATCCAGATCAATGCGCAAACCGGAATTTCTGTATCTCCTCCAAGAGTATATTTTGAAACAACTTCAGGTAGCAGCAGTACTCAAAAAATTACAGTAACCAATGTAAGCGTAAAGCATACATTAGATCTTGCAGTAAGTTTGGGCGACTGGGAATATGACGAAAAAGGAGAAAATATAATGCAACCTTCCAATACTTTAAAAAATTCCTGCACTCAGTGGATAAGTATTAATAAAGAAGATTCTTATTTCAGTCTTGCACCGGGAGAAAGAAAAGATTTAAATGTAACTCTTACAGTACCCTCAGTTTCTAAAGACCAACTAGCCGCACATACTGCAGTACTTTTTGTAAGCCAAATGAATCCTGTTGACGGAACGGATAATACAGGTGCAAAAATAAAAGTAAGCGTAAAATCCGGAATTAAAATCTTTCATAAAAAGCCTGAAACTTCACTTCGTAAGATAGAAATTAAGGATTTGAAGTTTGATACGGCAAAAAAGGTCATTAATCTACAGTTTGAAAATCAATCTGAATTGTGGACTGACGGAAAAATCACAACAGATCTTATCAATACAACTACAGGAAAAAAGGTTACTGTAGATCCTGTAGTTTTTTATACACTTCCCGGAAACATTAGAAAATTAAGTATTCCTGTACAAGATTTAAAAGAAAAAGGTTCTTATAACTTATCTGTTTTAATAGATAATGGAGACGACAATACTCTGGAAATGGCAGAATTGAATTTTAATTATGAGTAAGTATTGTATTATTTTTTTTCTAATTTTTAGTTTTGCTTTAAAAGCTCAGGTTTCTGTTTCTTCGTGGATTAACAGTTATATGCAGGTTAACAATTATAACGGAAATACCAATCCTGATGCATATACAGTCACTTTTGCAGGTAATGGAAATTTCAATGTACCGCATTGGAGACTTTCTGCAAAACTTCAACAAAATATAGTTTCTGAAAACGGACAATACACAATCCCCGGAAACAAAGTTTCTTTCCAGCCTGTCTCTACTACAGGACAGGGAAATCCTGGCCCTACTCCATCTATGGCTCAAATTGGAGTTCCTTCAAATGTTTTTTTACAAGAAAATGTAGAAGCTTTTTTGGTTCCTCAATCGAATGCCCCGCTTTATAATATGCCATCTTCGCCAAACGGATATTACAGTTTATCTTTAAAATTTGCAGTAACTCTTATGGGGGGAGCATATCTTGGAACTTATCCAGCCTGGACTCGTTTTAATGCAACCGTAGAATTTACGGCATATGATCAAAATAATAATGTAATTGGCAGAATTCCTCATACATTTCAGTTTCACATCGGAGCACTTTCCGGAACGCCACCAACTACACAGGAAATGTCTTTAATTATAAATCCTAATGTAGCAAATGGCGTACTTGAATTTGACAGTATGCAAGATTATAACGACGGAAATAGCATTACTTATTCTAATGGTTTAAAAGTAAATACCAATACCAATTTTCAGATTAAAGTTCGCTCACTTCAAAATCATCTTAGTTCGCCATTGGGTTATGCAATTCCTATTTCTGCGATTCATTTGAGATTACAACCGCTCTCACAGGGAACTCAAACGATTTATCCGCTTACATTATCCTCTACAAGTCAAATATTAGCTAAAGGAAATGCAAGTCAGAATACGACTTTTAATTATGATTTAGTTTATTATTCATTAGCTCAGGATCAACAACTTATCAACGCAAAACCAGGAGAATATTCTACGACTTTGCAGTACGAAATCACCCCTCAATAACCGTATCTGATGAGTTTTAACTACGGAAAGAAAATTCTGTTTTTTGTCTTTTTTGTGCTTATTTTTTTAAAAATCTGTGCACAAACCAATCAGTTTCCTATAAGAATGGAAATTGAGAAGGAAAGCAATATTTCAAAATCCAGATTAATCAATATCGTAGTTGCATTACAAAATACGGGCTCAGAAACATTTTCAGGAAATCTTCATCCTATTTTACCTTCTGGTTATAAAGCTACTACAGGATTACAAATTCCTATAACCCTTCAACAAGGTGAAAAAAAATATATTCCGCTAAGATTAATGGCAGATATTAACGCCAAAGCCGGAAGTTCAGAAATTAAAATTCAACTTTTAAATCTTACGGGAGTAATCATTTCAGAGCAGATTACAAATCATATCATTGAAGTCGACAATAACCTGAGTATGACTTCTCTTTCACCAATTATTTTTAGAAATTCTAAAAGCGAACCCATTTCAGTAAAAGTACGAGTCTTAAATACCGGAAATATTGCTCAAAACATTACTTTGGTCTGCAAATTTCCAGATCCTGATAAAGGTAATTTTTTTATTGAGCAACAGGCAATTATTGATGTAAAAAAAGATTCAATTTTCACTTTTAATTATCAACCTTCAAAAAGTCTTTCGGATATTTCAAATTATACGATTAATATATCGGGTTTTAGAAATCCTGAAAAAGAAATTTTTAATACAACAAGTATCACCGTTCAGAATATTGCAAGTAAACAAAAATTTCAGGAAGCACAATACGGTAATTTTTCAGATCCATTTAGAAATGAAATCACCACTTCTTATCGTAGGGTTGGTGAAAATTTAAACATGTATCAAATTTACGGTTCAGGAGGTTTCAATCTTCCTTCCGGATATCTTCTAATGAACGGTAATGCTTCTCTCTTCAGTAATCAAGAGTTACCAATTCTTACCAATACAAATATCAGTTATCATCAAGGCAATAATGTATATAATGTAGGATCAATCAGCAAAATGTTTGAAACTACACTTTCGGGAAGAGGTGCAGAGTACAGCCATAATTTTGGAAATAATAAACGAATCGAAATGGGTTTTGTAGATCAAAATTTCAATCTTATCGAAAAAAATGCATTCCTGAAAAACGGTTACGGATTTTTCACGAAAGGAAGTCTGAATACCAATAATGATGATAAAAATATCTCTGCAGCCTATATTTACAGATATGATCCTTTTGAAAAAGGTAAGCATCATATTTTGGGAACTGAAGGGAATTATGCTTTTAATAAAATCTGGAAATTTAACGGAAAATTAAATGCAGGTTTAAGTTCTTACGAAATTCGGGATGTTTTAAAACCTTCTTTAGCGTTAGAAACTAATTACAAAGGAGCGATTAAAACATATGAAATCAGCGGTAATTATTATTACAGTTCAGATTATTTCCCGGGAAATCGTCGTGGAAGTACTCAATTTCAGCAAAATATTTCTAAAACCATTGGGGATTATAATTTTTTTACGAATTTCAACTATTCTAATTTTACGCCAAAATTTTTCTATTTCGACAGAAGTCAGATGTCGGAAAATTTCCGATATGAAGCAGGAATCAAATTTCCAAGCATCAAAAAAATAAATTTTGGTATTAGTTATCAATATCAAAATGAATCTTCCAATAGTTACAATAACTTTTTTGGAAGTTGGCAAAGTGAGGAAATTAAGCAGCTGAGCGCAAACCGCTTGGTAGAGTCTCTTACCTGGTCTAGTTTTAAAACCAAGCAAACAGCATTACTTTCTGTTGAAAATGGGTTTTCACAGTATCCACTTCAAGAAAATCCGCAGTTTCAATTGAGATTTAATGCAAATTATAGTTTCAGAAAATTAAACTTAAACGCTATTTATCAAAAAGGAAGTTTTTATCTTTCAGAGTATGCTTTTGCTTATCAGGTCAATAAAAACGAAGATTACAAAAAACTTTCACTTGCTTTGTTTTATAACGAACAGTTTTTAGAGCGCAAACTTAATGTAAGTACCGGAATTTCTTATGTAGATGATATTATTTACGGAAGAGCACCTTCAGGCTTCATTAATGCTAAATATAATACTAAAAAGTTTGGAGCTTTTTTAAATACTTCGTGGTACAATTATTCGATTGGTTCGTTAACGAACAATATTCTTACTCTTGAACTAGGAATTACTTTTAATCTCAAAAAAGCGTCATTGGATTCAGGTAAAAAAGGAAAAATTCAAATCTTTACTTTTTATGACGAAAACAACAATAACATTTACGATCCCGAAGAAAAACCAGCTCATGATTACATCGTTAGCATCAATAATGTAGTATTAAAAACTGATAATTCCGGAACTGCGCTTTACAAAGACGTTCCATTCGGTGGTTTTGAATTAAAACAATTGATTCAGCAAGGCTGGTTTTACGATGAACAAAAATTAGATTTAAATAAATACAATTATCCTTTAACAATTCCGCTGCATCAAAACGGAAGTTTATCAGGAGAACTATTTTTAGATTACGATGCAAAAACCGCAGTGGATTTTGATATTAAAACTTCATCTGTCTTTTTTAATGTTCTGAAAGACAATAAAATTATTGAAAGATTCAGTGCCAATGAAGAAGGAAAATTCACAGCATTTTTACCGACAGGAAATTACACTATCATTATTGATGAATCTTCTCTTCCTGCCAATATTTATTGCGAACAAAAAACCAGAAACATTAGTTTAACAGCAGGTGAAATCACTAAAGTTCCAAATTTTATTCTGAAGGTAAGACAGAAGAAAATCAATAAAAAAACGTTTACCAATTAAACTATTTCTGTTTCACATCTTTGGTAATTTTCTTTTCAGCAGCTTTTGCTTTCTGCTCCTGTGCTGCTTTTTCTTTTCGTTGTTGCCTTTTTGTTTTTTTCTCCGCACGACGTTCTTCACGAATCACTTTATTAGATTTTTGATTGTATAAAGCATCCACAATTCCCTGTCCGGTTTTACTGAAGATTTTAATTTTCGGTTTCTCGTGAGTTCCAGTAACCACAACAGGGAAACCAATTAAACCACCAGGTAGAATTCCGACTCTGATTCTTAAATCCAGTAGTCCGTTGAAACTTGTAGTTCCACTAATTGTAGGCCTTAAAATAGAGACTTTAAAAGTAAATTTATCAACGTGAATTAAATTATTTTTAATGTACGTTTCGATATTTACGCCTTTCATATCGGGATTATTGAACGCTTTTGCACCAATATCATTCCCGACTGCAGAAAGCATTTTCAGGTTTTTCACTTCCACATCACGAAGATTTACCACTCCTCCACCTTCAAGAGAAGGATAAATTGGAGTCATATTTTTGTCAAAATCTCCCTTTAATTTATAATCTATAGAAACAATTCCTTTTACATTTTTGGCTGCAGTAGCCATCTCACGAACCATATCAATCTCGTTATACGCTCGTTGAACATCAAAATCTAAAACATTTAAGGCAATATCATAATTTGCAGTCAACGGAGACTCATCTTGATAACGTGCATCAATTTTCATTCTGCTTCCGACGACGTCAAATGAAGTATTTTTAAGGAAAACTTCTCCTTTATTCACCAAAGCCAAACCAAAAAGATTATTAAGATTTAAACCTTTAAACTCCACATTTTTGGCATCAGCTTCCAAAGAAACATCCAGGTTTTTAGGGATAATCACAACTCCACTGCTTTTCGGATTTTCAACTTTCGCATAATCAACTTCTATTGATTTTTTTGAATTATCGCCGTCTTTCAAGGCCATAAATTCATCAATCAAAATATATCTTGATTTTAATTTAAATTTCCCGTGGAGTGTTCCTTTTCTTTCAATAAAATAATTAATGGTATTTAAAAGGTAACCATTTAAAGCAAAATCTGATTTCCCATAATTCGCAAAAAACTTTCTGAACCACATTTTTTCATTCTCAAATTGGAAGTTCCCTTCTTTAATATAAAATGATTTTGGAAGATATTCTGTGGTTGCTTTTATATTTTTTAAAATTAAATTTCCTTTGTTATCTAATTTGCTATATTGACCTGTTGTTGCATAACTTTGTCGTCCGTTTAAGGATAAATCTGCCATAATTAAACCACTTACGTCCAATCCTTTTTTAGCAAAAACTTTATAAATTCTTCCGACATTTAAAACTCCTTTTGCCCGAACTTTATACAAAACATCTTCAAAATTCTGCAAATCTGCATTCACAAAAACAGGATTTCCTTCAAAATCAAATTTAAATGGATCCAGTTTTACACCCAAACTCTTGAAAGTTCCGTCTGTATTTGTAATATTCGCAGCAATATTGATATTCTGAATTGGGTTTGGATAATATTTTGTTTTCAGCCAACCATTTTTCAGATTGAGATATCCGTTTGTTTTAGGAAATAATTTTTTATCCAAACTAAAAATACCGTTTGCTTTAATATTAGTATCCATTAAACCTCGAACATCAATATCTTCTAATCCTAAAGCCTGACTTAAAGTCTGCAAATTAACGGCGCCTTTTACATCTGCATTAATCTGCATTTCATCCAAACCTTTGGTTTTTACCACTGCTTTGAAATTATTATTCGGACCTAGATCAAAACTTAGATTCTTTAAATCTAATCCTAATTGTTCGGTATTTAAATCAGGTAAATCTACATTCAGATCCATATTAAAATTATTCATCGGAACGGGCGCTTTTCCATTAGAAACAAAACCATCTTTCATCAAAAGTCTGGCTTTCAATCTTGGTTTCAAATTTTTAGGTTCGCTGAATCTTCCTTTTAAACTAAAAAACAAATCACTATTTCCTTCAATCTTTGTGTCTTTTGCCCAATCTAAATATTGTGGTGGAAGAACGGAAATCATATCACGAATCGTTGTTTTTTCTGAAGCTGCATTAATATCAAGATTGTAACCGTCTTTCAAAATACTTACAAAACCTGTAAATTTCAAAGGTAATTCATTAATTCTCAGCTCATTTTTTCTTAAAACAAAAGTCAACGCATTGGTATTAATTCTTGTAATTAAATCCGCGTGTAATGTTTTTTGTTTGGCGTAATAAATTCTGTTTAAGCTAAAATCAAGTTTATTAATATCCAAATCTGTTGTAAGGTCGAAAATATCTTCACTTAAACCACCTTTTCCTGTATAATTTAAACCTTTTGCATCGACTAAAACTCTTGCAGCATGGTCGTTATATTTGATATTCCAGTTTTTTAGTTTAATTAAATCCAATTTAATTGAAGCTCCTGTTCCGGTTGTATCTTTTGGTTTTTCTGAAGGTTTTGCAACGTAAACATTATAATTGGCTTCACCTTTTGTATTGACAAAAACATTTGCAACTGCATCGGTCACATAAATTTCATCAATCTTAACTTCTCCGTCGAAAATGAGATTTTTAAGATTAATTCCGACCGCAAGTTCTTTTGCAGCCAACAACGTATCATTATGAAATGGTTTTGAACCTTTCAGTAAAACATCGTCAACGGAAACCGTGAGCGAAGGAAAATGTCTGAAAAATGTAAGATGTGTTTTTTTATAATCGAGTTTTCCTGCAAGATGTTTATTGGCAAATATTTTTACCTGTTCCGAAACTGTTCCCGGAAATAAAATTGGAATAATAAACATGAGAAAAAGAATGGAAGCAATCGAAATTCCCGCCCATTTCAAAATTTTCAAAATTATTTTTTTAAACCTCTCCATGATCCGATAATTTTGATATTAATAATTATAGATTGTGATAATCTCAAACTTATCTAAAATCGAGCCATTAAGTTAATGTTTAAAAACTCTAATTCACTTTCATTATACCGTTTTTAAATCTTGTACTTGCTGTTTGATAGTAAGAAATTGTTTCATTAACCAAACTATTATTTTTTGTTTTTAGCTCAGATAAAGATTGATCACTTCCAGAAACATTGAATTGTTTTACTCTTTTTCTGTCGTCAATTTGAGTAAAAACGTTGGCTTTGAACATTCCCAAAGTGCGGTAATTTCCGAGAAAAGCTTTTTCATCGCCGATTTTGGTTTGGTTAATATCCTTTCCAAATAAAGATGTGTTATAATTCCAGCCCAAATATCCGAATAAAGTTGGCAACAAATCAATTTGTGAAGTTAAACGTTTAATTTTTTCAGGCGAATGATTCAGATTATAAATAATGGCAGGAATATGATGTTTTGCAATATTGATTTCCCATTTTCCGGCGCTACTTGCACAATGATCGGCAACAATTACAAAAACGGTATTTTTAAACCACGGTTTTGATTTCGCATCAGCAATAAATTTCCCTAAAGCATAATCTGTATATTTTACGGCAGCACTTCGGTCTCCTTGCGGAAGATTTATTTTACCATTCGGAAAAGTATAAGGTTTGTGATTGGAAGTCGTCATTACAAACTGAAAGAATGGTTTTCCTCGTTTATAATTCAAATCTGCATATTTTATCGATTGTTTATACAAATCTTCATCACAAATTCCCCATGCATTTTCAAAACTGACTTCACTATCTTTTATCATAAATCTTGAAGTTTTAATTTGATCAGAAAGCGGATTTCCTCTGTCTCTGTCGACAATATCAAAGCCCTGTCCGCCAAAAAAATTGTTCATATTATCAAAATATCCGTCTCCGCCGTAAATAAAACAGGGATGATAATTTTTAGTTTTAATAATGGTAGAAATAGAAAACAGGTTTTCATTATTGGGTCTTCTCACAATGCTGTTTCCAGGAGTTGGAGGAACAGACAAAGTTAAAGCTTCCATTCCACGAACGGTTCTGGTTCCGGTTGCATACAAATTGGTAAAAAAAATACTTTCTTTTGATAATTGATCGTAATTTGGCGTCAGTTGATCTTTATTTCCAAATTCTGTCAGAAAATCGGCGCTGAAACTTTCAATGGCAATTAAAATAATATTTGGTTTTTGCTCCTGATTTCCAATTGTTAATCTTGAAATATCACTGTAATTTGTGGTTGTAAATTTTTGATTTTCCTGTAAAATATTTTTTTTGAGAATTGAATATGCCACTTTTTCTGGAAGCTTCGGGTAAAAAGTTTCATAATCTAATTCGTTTGATTTGAATGCAGAAATAAATGAAAAAGTGCCGTTCTTTCCCAATTCATTAACCACTAAATTATTACTAAAATCTGCCTGTTTATTTTTCATCATTAAACCTAAACCAACTGAAACCAATAGTAAAGGAAGTGAAAAAATAAATCGTTTTGAAACGGGTATTTTATCCGAAAAAGTATATTTAAAAACCTTTAGTTTTTTAAACAAAACAAAAGTAAGCACAATTAAACTTATTAGAACAAAGACAATTAAAGGAAGCGGATAAGATTCGTTAATATTTTCAAAAACTTCGTATGTATAAATGAGATAATCTACTGCGATAAAATTAAATCTAACTCCAAACTCCTCCCAAAAAGGAATCTCAGCCAGTAAACTGAAAAAAATAATGATAAAAATGAGTGTTAAATAAAAGTAGGTAAAAGTTTTGTCAAAGAAAGAACCAATCCACTTTTTAGGCAAAATAAGAAGATACATTCCGTATAAAAACAAAAATAATGTTCCGACTGTAAAATCGTAAATAAATCCAGTAAAAAATGCTCTTAGAATATAAATCAGATTAAAATCCAGGTCTTTTGAAGACCAAATCAGAAAAGAAATCCGAATAAGAAATGAAAGTAAAAGATATAAACTTAACACGCTGAAAAGCGCAGAAAACCTTGTTCTGTAAAGGTTTTTAATAAAAACTGAAAGCTTTTTGAATATCATCACAATAATTTGAGACGACAAGATTACATTCCAATTTTGAAGAAATTTTGAATTTTAGAATTTCACAGAAAAAATATGAAAATCATTTTCAAAAGAATATCCTATTTCCCAATGATGAAATCTGCAAATCTCTTTGATAATCGCCAAACCAAGACCGCTTCCGTTATTATCCGAAGAAAATCTGGAAAATCGTTTGAAAAGCAAATCACTATTTAGTTTTTGCGTTCCGGAATTATAAACCTGAAACAAATTTTCGTTTAATTTTATTTTAATAATTCCTGAATTCGGAGTATGACGAATCGCATTGACAAGAAGATTATTGATTAAAACTTCTGTTAAAGCGGCATTCCCAATAGCTTTTACCTTTGAATTAATGAAACTTGAAACCGAAATATTTTTTTGCTGAAAATGTTCTTGAAGTGTCTCAAAACATTGCTGAACAAGTTCATCCAATTGAATATCAAAATTTTCAAACTGATTGTTTTCTATTTTTGCCAAAAGCAATAAATTTTTATTGATTCTTGAACTTCGAGTTAAAGCTCGATTCATTTCTTCGGCAATTTCATACTGTTTTTCTGTTAAATCTTTGCTTTGCAATAAAATATCAAGCTTATTTTTTAAAATTGCTAAAGGGGTTTGTAATTCGTGTGAAGCATTTTCGGTAAATTCTTTTTGGGTTGCATAAACAGAAACACTGTGATCAATCAGTTTTCGAAGTGACTCATTAAGGTCTTCAAATTCTTTGGTATCGGTTTTCAGAAAATCAATTTTATCGTTACTATTAAGATTAAATTTTTTTAATTTTTCTAAAGTATTTCGAAAAGGTTCCCAAATCGTTTTTGATAATCTCCTGTTTAAAATAAACAATCCCATTACGATCAAAAGAAAGAAAAAACCTGTAATCAAGCCGATAATCATTACGGTATCTTCCGTTTCTTCAATATTGGTTTCGATGGTAAATAAATACGGAACATTTTTTATGTAGACAACTTTTTTTAAACATCTGTAACGCTCAATTTTCTTATCCGTAGAAAAAGGTTTATATTTTTCAATGGTAAAAATAGAATCTGGTTTAATCTGATTTGTTGAAATTTTTTCAATATTTGTTCCTGGTTGAATTTTATTCCAAAGAGTAATATTTTGTTGAATTTCATCATCATTCATATTTGCCTGATTGAAATCGTAAGAAGTTTTCTCAGCAACAATCGTATTATGCTCATCCAATTCTTCCTGCCAAATAAAATCTACCACAAAATAATAAACAGGAACACTGATGGAAAGAACAATCAGCACGTAAATTATAAAAGGTTTTGTGGTTTTACTTAACAGTGGTTTCATAGCATCAATTTACCCATTTGTAGCCCGTTCCGTACACTGTTTTTAAATAATGGTCGCAACCTGCATCATACAATTTCTTTTTCAAATTTTTTACGTGAGCATAAACAAAATCATGGTTATCAAGCATGTCTGCAAAATCACCGGAAAGATGCTCTGCCAAAGTACTTTTAGAGATGACTTTATTTTTATTTCCGATAAAATAAATTAACAAATCAAACTCTTTTTTAGTTAAAACTATTGCCTGATTATTAATCGTTACAGTTTTTGAAAGTAAGTCAATTTGCAACTCATTATTCTGTATTTTATTTGAATTATCAAACTGCTTTCTACGAATAATCGAAAAAACCCTTGCCATCAATTCAGAAAGATGGAAAGGTTTTGTAAGATAATCATCTGCGCCCATCTGAAGACCTTTTACGCGGTCATCCAGACCATTTTTCGCAGAAACAATGATAACACCGTCTTGTTTATTTTGTTTTTTTAATTCTTCTAAAATATCTAATCCGTTTCCGTCGGGAAGCATGATGTCTAAAACAATACAGTCATATTCGTAGGTATTAATTTTATCCATCGCTTGACAGAATGTAGATGCAAATTCGCAGAGATAATTTTCTTCCGACAGATATTCAGAAATGCTTTTGGCTAAATCTCTTTCGTCTTCTATGATTAAAACTTTCATGCTGCGAATTTATATTTTGAATTTAGAATAAATTTAGAATTTTTATCTGAACCAAAAACATTTTCACCTTAAAACCTCATCTTCTGAATCCTCACTGCATTTAAAATCGCCAGTAAAGCTACACCCACATCTGCAAAAACCGCTTCCCACATTGTAGCCAAACCACGAGCTCCGAGAATCAAAACAATTCCTTTCACAACAAAAGCCAAGATAATATTTTGCCAGACAATTTGTTTCGTCTTTTTCCCAATATTGATTGCCATTGGAATTTTTGATGGTTTATCATCCTGAATCACCACATCTGCAGTTTCAATGGTTGCATCGCTTCCCAATCCGCCCATTGCAATTCCCACATCGCTTAAAGCAACTACAGGTGCATCATTCACACCATCGCCTACGAAAGCAACACTTTCATTTCGGGATTTTATTTCCTTCACTTTATTTACTTTATCTTCAGGAAGCAAATCGCCAAAAGCATTATCAATTCCCAATTGTTGAGCCACAAATTTTACAACCGTGCTTTTATCTCCACTTAACATTGTTGCTTTTACATTCATGCTGTGTAATTTATCTATGGCCGATTTTGAATCTTCTTTGATTTTGTCAGCAATCGTGACATATCCTGCAAATTTTCCATCATAAGAAATGGCAATTACAGTATAGACAATATCAGCCGGATTAATATTATATTGAATATTAAACTTATCCATCAATTTGAAATTTCCAACCAATAATTCTTTGTCATTAACAATGGCTTTCAAACCGTGACCTGCGATTTCTTCTATATTTTTAAGGTTTAGAGATGAGTCGATTTTGCCAACATATTCATTAATGGCTGTTGCAACGGGATGTGTACTGTTACTTTCCAAAGCATTGACCATTTGAAGCAATTCATTTTTATTAAAATCTGAATTAATATTTACTTCCTGAACCTCAAAAACTCCTTCTGTCATCGTTCCGGTTTTGTCCATTACAACGTTTTGAATTTCGGCTATTTTATCTAAAAAATTACTTCCTTTAAACAAGATTCCGTTTCGTGAAGCCGCTCCGATTCCGCCGAAATATCCCAAAGGAATTGAGATTACCAAAGCACACGGACAAGAAATGACCAAGAAAACCAAAGCTCTGTACAGCCAATCTCTGAATACATAATCACTGACGAAAAAGTAAGGTAAAAAACAAATCAAAATCGCTAAAACCACAACAATAGGAGTGTAAATTCTTGCAAATTTTCTGATAAAAAGTTCGGTCGGTGCTTTTTGTGAAGTCGCATTTTGAACCAATTCCAGAATTTTGCTGAGTTTACTGTCTTGGTACACTGTAGTTACTTTTACTTGTGCAACAGTTTGAAGGTTGATCATTCCGGCAAGAACTGTTTCTCCTTTATTTTTTGTATCGGGTTTACTTTCTCCAGTAAGAGCTGCGGTGTTAAAAGATGCAGATTCACTCAATAATTCGCCATCCAAAGCCAATTTTTCGCCTGATTTTAATTGAATGATGTCGCCAATTTTTGCCTGTTCAGCTTTAATAGTTTTCGTGGCATTATTTTCTACAATAGTCACTTCATCCGGTCTTTGATCAAGTAAAGCTTTAATATTGCTTTTTGCTCTTGTAACCGCCAAAGTCTGGAAAACTTCACCAACTGAATAAAACAGCATCACTGCAACACCTTCCGGATATTCTCCAATCGCAAATGCTCCAACAGTAGCAATTCCCATCAGAAAAAATTCTGAAAAGACATCGCCTTTTATAATGCTTTCAAATGCTTCTTTCAAAACCGGTAAGCCAACAGGAACATACGCAGCTGCAAACCAAACTATTCTTACCCAACCTATGAACCAATCCTGCGGGAAGAAATGATCCATTCCAATTCCAAAAAGTAATAACATTAATGAAATAATGGCTGGAAAAAACATCTGAAATGTGGTTTTATCCGAACTTCCGTGGTTGTGTTCGTCATCATCACCATGGTCGTGATTGTGACCGTCGTTAGCATGATGAATTGCTTGTTTTTTTATTTTTTCTCCGTCTTCAGTGGAGCAACATTCTTTTGACATTTTTTTAATTTTAATTCAAATTTACAGAACCGTTTGATGCAACACTATTGCAAACTTTCTTCTTTCAGGCAGTTTTCGCAGATTCCTTTTGCAAAAAACCGTATTTCATCTATTCTGAAACTCGTTTTCATATTTTCAGGAAACGAAATATCTTTTTTACAGGTGGTTTGTTTACAGATTTTGCAGTAAAAATGCAGATGCCAATCTCTGTGGGTGTTTTCATTACAACCGTCATCGCAAAGCTTATATTTCGTTGTATTATTTTCCTGAATGCTGTGTACAATTCCTTTTTCTTCAAAAGTTTTTAAAGTCCTATAAATGGTGATTCTGTCTGCATTTTCAAAATTATTTTCTACCTCAGAAAGCGATAGAGCACTTTTCTGATTGCTTAAAAAATCATATACCAAAATCCTCATACTGGTAGGTTTGGTATTTTTATCAATGAGCCTGTTTTCTATATTTTCTTTCATAACTTCGATGTATTAGTGACCATGGTCACCAGAATTAGACAACTTTGCATTCACAAAAAATGCACCTTTCACTACAATTTTTGCATCCGGAGCAATTGGCGCAACAGAGGTTATTGCTGTGTAACCCATATCAGAAGAACCTTTTACTATTTCAACTTTTTCAAAATTTATTGTTTTAGAATCATCCTTAGTTTCTTTACTGTGATTATTTGCTTCATGATGTTCCTCTGCTTTTTTATTTGTCTGAACAAACACATAGTATTTTCCGTCAGCTTCTACAATTGCTTCATCGGGAATTGCAGGAGTTGTACTTTTATCCAAACTCACGATTCCGGTGATGTTCATTCCGTCAATCAGACCGATTTTATTTCCAGTCACATTGGCATGAACGGAAATGGTTTTGCTTTCGTTTTCAAATGACGAACCGATGCTGTATACTTTTCCATCATATTCAGTTTCAGGATTATTGGTCAGTTTAAAATGAACGATTTGTCCGATTTTCATTTTTGGTAAATCTTTTTCAAAAACCTGTAAATCAAGATGAATCGAATTGTTATCAATAATATCCAAAACCGGCGACGAAACATCAACATAACTTCCAATTTGTGCATTAATATTGCTGATTGTACCGCTAATCGGCGAAGTTATCACTAAGCCTGAACGTAAATTTCCATTAGAAACTTTCCCCGGACTGATTCCCATCAATTGCAATTGTCTTTGCAAAGAAGCTCGTTGAGTTCTAAGACTTTTTAACTCTGAATCGGCACTTTGAAGATTCTTTTTCGCCCCTGCATCATTATCAAACAATTCTCTTTGTCTTCTAAATTCCTGTTCAGCAAAAGAAATTCTGCTGTTTACCGTAAGATATTGCTCCTGAACCTGAATATATTCGGGATTACTGATGGTTGCCAAAACCTGACCTTGTCTCACAAAATCTCCAATCTGAACTTTAATCGTTTGGATAACCCCGCCATACAAAGATGTGACGGTTGCTTTTTTGTTGTTGGGAACTCTTAATAAACCGTTGGCTTTGATGGTTGAAGTCAGTTCTTTCATCTCTACTGTTCCCAAAGTCACACCGACCGATTTCATTTGTTCTTCTGTCAATTCTGCGATAGTTTCAGGTGCTTCATTGTGATTTTCTTCAGTCTGTTCGATTTTAATTTCACCTTGAGGATTTTCTTTTTTTCCTCCACAACTTATCGCAAAAATTGAGATGAATATTAATGAAATGGCTTTATATTTAATTTGCATTTTTATTGATTTATAATTGAATTAATGATAATAACAGATTCATTAACCTGCTGAATAGATTCCAGATATTTTAACTGAATATTTGTAGCAGTTTGCAAAGCGAAAAGATATTCTACATAAGAAATCTCACCCGTTTTGTATCCCAATTGTCCGGCTTTTGTAATTTTCTCCGCATTTGGAATCGCCTGATTCACGTAATATTCATACTGTTTTACATTCTGCTGATATTGATTTAAAGCATTTTCCAACTGCATTTCCAATTGTTTTTGCTGGAATTTAGCATTCGCTTCTGCCATTTGTTTTTGATAATCAAAAGACTGCATTCTTGCTTTTGTCGCTCCAAAAGTCAAAGGAATTGAAACGCCGATTGTTGCCGAATGAAAACGGTTTCCGCCATTGAAATACTTCTCCATTCCGTTCACATTTTGAAAACCAATCAAAGACTGGTTTGTATAACCAATAGTAAACTCAGGAAGTCCTTGCGATTTTTCGACATTTTTATTCTTTTCGGCAATTTCCATTTCCTGATAAAATGCTTTCACCAAAGGATGTTTTGCAATAGCTGAACTATCCAAAACATAATTTGCTTTTAAAGGCTGATAATTTTGGTCAAATGGAACTGCAATATCTTCGGAAATATTTAAAACTGTTTTTAAATTTTTATAAGCATTCGTCAAATAAACTTCATTTTGTCTCAATAATAAATTGATTTCCCCTTTTTGAGTTTCCGCCGTATTAATTTCTATTTTCTTAATATCTCCAGCTTTAAACCTTACAGTAGCAATTCGAATAAAATCATTATACAAACTGTCAAGATTTTTAAGTTTTGATTGGTTGTTTTGCAGGTATTCAATCTGATAATAATATGTTCTGACTTGTTTCGCCAATTCGTTTACAGAAATCTCCTTATTAATTTGCTTTCCTTTGATTTGTTCATTAATCAAATCTTTTCTGGCTTTAAACAAAGTCGGAAACGGAATAGTTTGAGAAATAGCAAAAGACTGGTCAAATTTTCTGGAATTATATTGTCCTAATTGTGCATCAACATTCATTTTCGGAAGTTCTTTTGATGTTGGTTTCAAAGCTTCAGTTGATTTAATATCTAAATCTTTCGATTTCATCAAATCATTATTATTTAAAGCTAAATTGATAGCTTGTTCAACTGTCAAAGGATTTCCTTGTTGTGCTTTAAGTGTATTTCCCAATAAAAAAAACAAAACAACAACTGCCGTTACAGATTTAGATTTAAACTTTCTAAAATTAATTTTAGAATTAAAAATAATATATAACATCGGCAAAACGAACAAAGTGAGGAAAGTCGCCGTCACCAAACCTCCGATAACAACGGTTGCCAAAGGTTTTTGAACTTCCGCACCTGCTCCCGTGGAAATTGCCATCGGCAAAAATCCTAAAGAAGCGACTGTTGCGGTCATTAAAACAGGTCTTAATCGGATTTTTGTGCCTTCCATCACCCTTTTTATAATATTGGTTTCGCCCTCTTTTTCTAATTGATTGAAGGTTCCGATTAAAACAATTCCATTCAAAACTGCGACTCCAAACAAAGCGATAAATCCGATTCCTGCGCTTATACTAAAAGGCATATCTCTCAATAACAAAGCGAAAACACCTCCGATTGCACTCATAGGGATTGCAGTAAAAATCAACGCAGCTTGTTTAAACGAATGAAATGTAAAATACAATAACAGAAAAATCAATAATAACGAAACAGGAACAGCAATCATTAATCTTTCACTCGCCGCTTTTAAGTTCTCAAACTGGCCGCCATAAGTGAAATAATATCCGGAAGGCAACTTAATTTGTTTGTCTAATTTTTGCTGAATTTCCTTCACCACACTTTGTACATCTCGATCTTTTACATTAAAACCAATCACAATTCTTCTCTTTCCGGCTTCCCGACTTATTTGCGCAGGACCCAATTTATAATTGATATTTGCGACCTGAGAAAGTGGAACTTGCGCACCTGAATTCGTAGAAATCATTAAATTATTAACATCATTAATATTCGTTCGGTTTAAGCTGTCTAACCGAACGACCAGATCGAATCGTCTTTCATTTTCAAAAACCTGACCCGCAGATTTCCCTGCAAAAGCAGTACTTAAAGCATTATTCACGTCTTCGATATTCAAACCGTAATTTGCCATTCTCGTTCTGTCGTATTCCACATTAATTTGCGGAAGTCCACTTACTCGCTCGATTTGTGGAGAAGTTGCGCCTTTTACAGACTGAATTACTTTCGCCGTTTTATCGGCATAAATTGCCAAAGAATCTAAGTTTTCACCAAAAATTTTCACGGCAACATCTTGTCTGATTCCTGTCATCAATTCATTAAAACGCATTTGGATTGGTTGATTTTTTTCAAAGAAAACTCCGGGAATATTTTCTAATTTTTCAGAAATTTCATCAGCTAATTCTTCGTAGGATTTTTTGGTTTTCCATTCTTTTTGGGGTTTTAAAACAACGATTAAATCAGTAGCTTCCGGTGGCATCGGATCGGTCGGAACTTCTGCAGCTCCGGTTTTTCCTACAACCATTTTTACCTCATCAAATTGTTTGATAATTCTTGAAGCCTGCATCGAAGTTTCAATACTTTGACTTAATGAACTCCCCTGTGGAAGAATACAGTGAAAAGCGTAATCGCCTTCCTGTAATTGTGGAATAAATTCGCCTCCCATTCTTCCAAAAATCAATACCGAAAAAGCAAATAAAGCAACCGTTCCGCCAACTAACCAATATTTTATTTTTAAAGCTTTTCCTAATAATGGATGATAAATTTTCTGAAGTTTATTCATCATTTTATCTGAAAAAGTTTCTTTATTCATAGGTTTTTTAGATAAAAATAAAGCGCTGATCATCGGAATATAGGTCAATGATAAAATCAATGCTCCCAAAATCGCAAAACCGACTGTTTTGGCCATTGGTGTAAACATTTTTCCTTCAACGCCAACCAAAGTCAGAATAGGAATATAAACGATTAAGATAATAATTTCTCCGAAAGCTGCACTGCTTCTGATTTTCGATGCAGAAAGGAAAACTTCTTCATCCATTTCGGATTGCGTGAGGATTTTATTGGTTTTTCTTAAACCTAAATGATGCAAAGTTGCCTCAACAATAATTACAGCCCCATCTACAATTAAACCAAAATCGATGGCTCCTAAACTCATTAAATTGGCACTTACTCCAAAAACATTCATCATTCCTAAGGCAAATAATAATGAAAGTGGAATTGCCGAAGCGACAATCAAGCCTGCACGGAAATTTCCAAGGAAAATGACTAAAACGAAAATGACAATTAGAGCTCCTTCAATTAAGTTTTTTTCTACCGTGCCAATTGCTCTTCCCACCAAATCTGTTCGGTCTAAAAATGGTTCAATGATAACATCATTCGGAAGCGATTTCTGAATGGTAGGAATATTATCTTTAATTCTTTGAACGACTTCATTACTGTTTGCCCCTTTTAGCATCATTACAACACCTCCAACGGCATCAACTTCGCCGTTATACGTCAAAGCTCCGTAACGGACAGCATGACCAAAACCGACATTCGCTACATCTTTTATGAAAATGGGAACGCTACCTGTTTCATTTTTAACAGCAATATTTTTAATGTCTTCAATGGAAGTTACAATCCCGATTCCCCGGATGAAATAGGCGTTTGGTTTTTTGTCAATGTAAGCTCCACCTGTGTTTTGATTGTTCTTTTCTAAAGCCGTAAAAACGTCAGTAATACTTATTCCCATTGCTTTTAAGCGATTGGGATTGATCGCAACTTCGTATTGTTTTAATTCACCACCAAAACTGTTGATTTCGGCAACTCCGGGAGTTCCGTTGAGCTGTCTGCGGACAATCCAGTCCTGCATTGTTCTTAAATCTTTACTGCTGTATTTTTTTTCACTTCCTTTTTTAGGATGTAGAATATACTGATAAACTTCCCCCAAACCCGTACTCACAGGAGCCATTTCGGGAGTTCCGACTCCTTTGGGAATTTCTTCGGAAGCTTGTTTTAATTGTTCGTTGATTAATTGACGGGCAAAATAGATATCAACATTTTCTTTAAAAACAACCGTAATTACAGATAGTCCGAATCTTGAAATACTTCTAGTTTCCTCAATATCCGGAACGTTGGCAATGCTTTGTTCGATAGGAAATGTGACTAATTGTTCTACTTCCTGTCCCGCCAAAGTTGGACAGACCGTGATAATCTGAACTTGATTATTGGTGATGTCTGGGACGGCATCAATCGGTAATTTTGTGGCACTCCACGTGCCCCAAATGATAAGCATCAAGGTCATTATCCCAATGATAATTTTGTTCTTGATGCTAAATCTTATGATATTATCTAACATTGAATTTAATTTTATTGAACGTCGAACTCAATTCATAAAAAAGAATTAAGGGCGACAAAGATGAACAGGAATCCATTGCAATAGTATTGCAAAGTTTCCACGACAAATGGATGAAAGACATACGTCTTCCATTAAATCAATAAAATTTAAATTTTGGGAGGTTGCCAAATCTGGTCGTATACCAAATAAGCGAAATCATTTTTCTGAAAATGAATTTTCTTTGAGAAATATTCTGTTACCTTTTTAGGTAAAGGCATTAAAGGCTCGACTTTAAATGAAGTCACGGTCATTTGACAGCAATTGCAAGAGCATAAAGGTGAACAAATATCACCTTGGTCTTTAGAATGATTCTCTTCTGAATTGAGTAAAACACTGTAAGAGTTTTTAGAATTATTCGGAGACTGCGCATGAACATCATTGCACGGCACTACAGAAAGCACTATGAAATAGATTGTTAATAACAGTTTTAGAAAATTCATCAGACAAATGTATCAATTTTCCGTAAGAAATATTAACAATTAAACATTTATCACAAAACTTTAGGCAAAATTTTAATCTAATAATTCAGAAGATAATCGTTCACTTTATTTTATTTCGAGCTAAAATCTTAAGGAATCTGCAACTTAAACGGACCTTCAAAATACGTCTGATAAGAATCAATTAATTTTCCTTTCATGTCGTACACACCAATCGTGATATTTTGTTTAGACAAATTCATTTCGGATTCTGGAAAACTGATGTTGATGGTTCCTTTTGAAATTTTGTCACGCTCTACCGTAATTTTACTTGTTACACTGTAATTGATTTCCGCATGAGAAGGCTCTATTACTTTGATGGTAACTATTTTTTTTTCGTTGGTTTTGTTTAAAAAAGTGTAATTGTATGTGTTTGTAATTTTTCCGTCTCTTACGAAGAAAGTACTTCCTGCAGGTTTGATAAATTTTGCTTCCATTTCCCCACGATTGTAAAGCAAAAATCCTAAAAATCCTACCAATAAAACCAAAATTACAGCAAAACCTTTCATTCTGCCAGTAAATTTATAGGGAATTCCGGTTTCAATTTCTTTTTCTGAGGCATAACGAATCAGACCTTTCGGAAGTCCCACTTTTTCCATAACTTCATCACACGCATCAATACAAGCGGTGCAGTTTACACACTCCAATTGTTGTCCGTCTCTGATGTCAATCCCTGTTGGACAAACCACAACGCATTGATAACAATCAATGCAATCTCCTTTTCCAACGGCTTTTCTGTCCTCATTATTTCGCCATTTTGAACGGTTTTCGCCTCTTTTAAAATCATAAAAAACATTGATCGTTTCTTTATCAATTAAAACACCCTGCAATCTTCCATAAGGACAAACCAATGTACAAACCTGCTCTCTAAACCACCCAAATACAAAATAAAATGCAGCAGTAAAAAGAATCATTACAATAAAATTGGTAAGTTTAGCAAACGGACCTTCTGAAATTATATTGAGAACCTCTTCATATCCAACGACATACATGAACATAAAATGTGTAATAATCAAGGAAATTACTCCGTAAACAGACCATTTCAAACTTTTCTTCCAAATTTTTTCAGAATCCCATTCCTGTCGATCGAGTCTCATTTGTTTGTTTCGGTCTCCTTCAATCCAAAATTCAATTTTACGGAAAACAGATTCCATAAAAATGGTTTGAGGACAAATCCATCCACAAAAAATTCTGCCAAATGCAATCGTAAAAACAATAATGAAAATAAGAGATGCAATAGCCCCCAAAGTAAGAATAAAAAAATCCTGCGGATAAAAAGGCTGTCCCGCAATAAAATATTCGCCATCAATTACATTAAACCGAAAGAATGGATTTCCATTGATTTTGACAAAAGGTATCGTAAAATAAATGACAAGTAAAACATAACTTACCAACTCTCTTCTATTGGTGTATTTTCCTTTTGGTTTCCTAGGAAAAACCCATTTTCTTTTTCCGGATTGCTCCATTGTACCAATAGAATCTCTGTAAGTTTCAGGGTTTAAAACTTGTCCTTGTCCACCACGCGCAATTTCTTCGTCTACTTTTGACATTGATTTTTCAGTTTTCAAATTTTATGGATTAATATATTTTGAATCATACATTTAAAAATAATTTCATCGACAATTCGTCTTTCTAAATGAGAAAAGTTTAAGAATTGAGTTTAAAATCTTGATAAACGCGTAAGACTAAAAAGAAAATTCGCTGTTCATAGCCAATTTTTTGTACTTCCATATTTCATTTTTCTAAAAGAAATTCTCATATTTATACCTTTCTATTTTTCAGCTTAACAATTTTGAAAAAGATTTCAGGCAAAAGGTTTTTATTAATTTTAAAAGAATAAAAGTTATCCTGATAATGAGAATTTAACTTTTCAAATTTAAAACTGCCATCCTTAGTATTTATGGTATTTTTCATTGAATAAATAGTCATATTTACAACTGCGAATTATTATTGAATTTAATAATGAAAGATTTATATCCTACATTTGACATCAACACGTTGTCCACCTGCAATTCAATCAACGAAATTTTCAGTATTGACAGGTTCTCTGAATACCTTGAAGGCAACCCGAAAACGACAAAAGTTCACCGTCATGCATTCTATCATCTGACATTTTTTGTAAAAGGACTCGGAGAAAATATCATGGATTTTAAATCGTATGAAGTTGTTCCCGGAAGTATTTTTCTGATGCGTCCCGGACAGGTTCACAACTGGATTTTAGACGAAAGTGTCGAAGGATATGTGGTTAATTTTTCGTCAACTTTTTTTGACCAACTTCAAATTAATTCGTCTTTAATCGACCAATTTCCTTTTTTTAACTTATTTCCGAGTGACCAGATGATTATTTTATCTGAAAATAATACGGATAAAATGAAAAATTATTTTGAAGACATTATTTCTGAATCTTCAAATCCAAATGGGAGTTCACAAATTATGATTGCGGCAATTTTACTGCAGATTTTCGCACTTGCCGATAAAGAAATAGATTCTAAAGCTGCATTTAACAAAACAAATTACAATTCACTTATTTTCAAACAGTTTACAGAACTCATTGAAGCAAATTTTCAGGAAATTAAGTTACCGAAAGATTATGCATCTTTATTAAATATAACTCCGAATCATTTGAATTTCATCTGCAAACAGCAGATCAATTTATCGGCCGGAGAAATTATCAGAAATAGAATCATTCTTGAAGCAAAAAGACTTTTGGTTAATTTCGATTTATCAATTGCTGCTATTGCAGAAAAAATAAATTATTTCGATACTTCCAATTTCGTTAAATTCTTTAAAAAATATACAGGATTTACTCCTGAAGCGTTCAGAAAACAGTATTACAATAAATTTTAATTGATTGTTCTAAAATGATAAAACTTATTTGATTTTATTAAGCACAGGATTTGCATACATTGCTAAAAAACTCTGTTTCAGGACAGCATCCGAACTGTCAATCCGCATTTCTAATCGCCTCTGAAACAATTGCTTTTCTTCTTCTGTATAATGTTCAGAATATTGATTTGAATTATTTAATAAGTCAAAAGCGATATATTTGGTAGGCCAAAGTTTATAATTTTCAATAATAGAATCGTCAATAATTTTTGCAATCGCCTGAAGTTGTTTATTTTTATTTTCTGTGGTTGAAGCAATTTCATCAAACTCAGTTTCAAGAACTTCACCTGCGTGTAAATGGATTCGTTTTTTCTGTCCTAAAACTCCACTCAACATGGTTTTAAAATCTTCATTTTCATCTTTAATATAGACTTCATTTTTAGATTTCGCCATTACTTGTGGCATTTTCAAAGCATCTGTTGGGTCATATTCGTAAGAAATCGATAACGGAACAATTTTAAGCGATTTAAAAAAATCTGTCAGTAATTCTTTTTCTGATGCCATTGCCAACATTTTCAAAACACCTTGTTGAGTAGTGTCATTTCCGTCTTTCGTACGACCTTCACGTTGTGCAATCCAAACCGAGCGATTTTCTTTTTGCAATAAATTATGGATGTACTCAGACATCACTTTTGAACTGTTCAGTTGTTCCCGAATTGGCAAACCTCGCTGAACTAAAAAATTACGGTTTAATTTCGCTAAAACATGCAGAAATGTTTTCTGAACAAGATTATCACCAATTGCAGAAGAAGTCATAATTAAACCTTTATCCAACAAAACCAAATTCAGCAAAGAAGTATCTAAAACAATATCTCGATGATTGGAAATGAATAAATAGGCCGTGTTTTTATCTAATTTTTCAAAACCGGATGTCGTTAAACCTTCAGAACTCTGCTTCAAAATCTGACGAATGGTCTGCGAGATAAACTGATGCTGAAAATCACTTGTTGTATGAACATTTTTAAACTGATTAAGCCAAAAACTTTCATCAGAATCAGGAAAAGTAAACTGCATTAAGGCTTTCATCATCGGATGCCTCGCTATACTTTGTAAAGCATCATTCACTTCATGATCATAAAAAGGTCTGATCTCATCAAACTTTGACATAGTCTTATTTAAAAAATTAACAATTTGCAAAAGAACAAAAAAATTATTGAGTAAAAGCGTTATTAAATGCCAATATCAAGTTTTAAAAGAAACTTAATATTCAAAAAATTATTTTTTTTAACCGCAATACTTAGACCAAATACTCATTAAAAATTATTTTACATCTGTGACATACCACAAGCCATTGATGAATCAGGTTAAATCTATAAATTTAGAAGACTAATAACTTAATGGCTATGCTCATTTCAAATCAAATACTTATCTCCTTTGGCGCAGAAGTGCAATCTTATCTCCCAAATCAATTTATCTTTAATGAAGGAAACACTGCAAAATATTATTATCAAATCAAAAACGGTACGGTAAAACTCAATAATTATTTTGAGAACGGAAAGGAATTTATCCACGGTTTTCCTTTTGATGGACATTGTATTGGCGAAAGTTATCTTTTTACCGAAAATCTGTATGCGATGAACGCTGTTGCAATTACAAAGTGTGAAATTATAAGACTTGAAAAGCATAAATTTCTAAGAATTCTATTGGAAGAACCTTTGTTATTTTTTAAATTAAATGAATATACAGCAGACCGACTTCATTTCAGATACATTGTTTCAACTTTTTTAGCAATTTCAGATCCGGATATTAGAATTAAAAAATTATTAGATCACATCAAAAATTATTTTAATCATCAGGAGAAGTATAGTTTTCTCGTTCCTTACACAAGACAACAGCTTGCAGCTTTGGTTGGTTTAAGAGTTGAAACAGTCATCAGAAGCATTAAGAAAATGCAGAAAATCAACCTTTTAAAGATTGACGGTAACAAAATTTATTATTGATAAAAAGCTACGAAAAATTAATTCAATGTAATAAATAGTTAAACTTAGCGTTTTTTTATTAAGAATAGATTACCTTTATATCTAAATTTGTAAAACAACCTTAATATTTCCAACAGATCTCATGAAATGAGATTTTTTATATGAAAAGCAAAATTACCGGTGTAGGAAACTACATACCCTCAGAAACCATTACTAATCTATTTTTTGATAAACATATTTTTCTTAATGAAAATGGCGAATATTTAAAGGAAGATAATTTTTCAATTACCAATAAACTTCAAAAAATTACTGGGATTGAAGAGCGAAGATATGCAAGCGAAGATCAGGTGACTTCTGATTTAGGCTTTATTGCAGCAAAAGCAGCGATTGAAAATTCAGGGATTGATCCTGAAACTTTAGATTACATCATTTTTGCACATAATTTTGGAGATGTTAAATTTGGAACGATACAGTCTGATGCAGTTCCAAGCCTTGCTTCTAGAGTTAAACATTTATTACAGATTGAAAATAATTTCTGTGTTGCCTACGATTTATTATTTGGTTGTCCGGGTTGGATTGAAGGGGTTATTCAGGCAAATGCTTTTATTAAATCTGGTATTGCAAAAAAATGTCTAGTAATCGGTTCTGAAACTCTTTCCCGTGTTGTAGATATTCACGACAGAGATAGTATGATTTATGCAGACGGAGCCGGAGCTGTTATTTTGGAAGCGAATTCTGATGACGACGATTCTGGTATAAAATCTCATATTTCTGCTTCATATACTTTAAATGAAAAGGATTTTTTAAACTTCGGAAAATCATATAATAATGAAAATGGTTCCGATACAAAATTCATTAAAATGAATGGTCGTAAAATCTACGAATTTGCACTAGTAAACGTTCCGGAAGCCATGAAAAAATGCCTTGACCAAAGTGGATATTCTATCGATCAATTAGATAAAATTATCATTCATCAGGCAAACGAAAAAATGGATGAAGCTATTGTTCAAAGATTTTATCAATTGTATGATACTCCTACACCTTCCGATATTATGCCAATGGTTATCAGCAAACTTGGAAACAGCAGTGTTGCAACTATTCCATCATTATTATCAATGATTTTGAATAATGAATTACCATCTCACACTATAAAAAAAGGTGACATTCTTTTATTTGCATCTGTAGGCGCAGGTATGAATATCAATGCTTTTGTTTATAAGTTTTAAACTTAATTTTATATAAATTATGAAAGAGAAATATTAGATTATTTCTCTTTTTTGTTTTTTTAAAAGCTCTTATTTCTTCAAAAAATTAATCTTCTTGATTCTAAATGTGGTTCTAATTTTATAGTAATTATTCAAAAATATTTATAAAATTCATACTTTTAAAGCATTCTGATAATTAAAAATGTTCGCCATAATAGAAATTTTAGCGATAAAATATTGTATTTTAATTTTAATAAGTAAAAATAAGCTTCAACAAAAACTTTTTCATTGATAAAATTCACATTGAACTTATAAATATGATAATATTTGTTAAATATTTCAAATTCATATATCAATGTATTTCAATATTTTATAAATCCAGTTTGTCAAAATTTACGAATTATTACATCATAATTTACACATCATAATAAATCAGCATTGTAATCACATAAAACATAAGTTAAATTTGCACCATAAAGATGACGAAATTTTGAATTTTATTATTATATTTATCATTATCAAATAATAATTTAAATCAAATATATCAGAATTTAGAAAAAGTTAAACAATACGAATCCCTACCAAATCAACCATTAAAACAATAACAATATGAAAATATCCAATTACAGGCTTACTCAGTGTATTGCTTACTTATTAACGGCTATAATAATATCTTCAATTTTTCTAATTATTTGGTTAGACTATTTAGTTTCAGATGTAATTTTAACTGTTACATGTGTAGTTCTTTTTTCATTACTGATGCGTCTTCAGTGTGTTATATATGAAAATTCGGGAAATTGTGTAACTTTTAGAAAGCATCACCCTTTTACATCTAAAAAATTTATTCCACCTTTTGTTGAGCTTCCACAGTCGAGCATTAAAGACTTTAATTTTAAAAACAACTTAGGGATTACCAAGTTGACATTGAGACTAAATTCAAAAAGAAAAAAGAATGCAGTTATCAAAATGCTACTTCTAGGGTTTACCAATTCTCAGAGCAAAAAAATAGTCTCATCATTACAAATGATAAGACTTAAAAATGATAACTCACCGTTTTCATAACAAAAAAAGCATTTAATTTTTAACTAAATCAATCCAGTTCTACATCTTTAAAAACACTGATTGTTCCATCAAAATGAGCAACAGAAATTTCCATGGCCTTTTCAAAATCGATGAAGTGTTCCATTTCGTCTTCATCTTGATTGTCTTTATCAAAAATCTTTACTTCAAAAGGAACTTCACTTACAAACGCCAGTTCGCCTTCATATTTTTTCTTCTTTTTGTAAAGCACAGTGACACTTTCAATTGTTTTAGGGTTTTGTAATAGTTCGTTTTTTAAATCGTTTGTAATTTTCATATTATTTTTTATTTGGTTTATAAAAAACAATCCTAAAAAATTTCTTTTCAGGATTGATAATTGTAACATCAATGATTTCACATCATTGTTTCAAGATAAAAAATTAATGTCTAATCTAAATAATCAAATTAATTTTTCATTTTGTTTGAGTTACTAAATTTATTGAAGGTTTATGATAGAATTTAGGCTAATTATGTTTTAATGAAAGTTGTAACAAAGCTGATAGACATCTCTGAAATAAAACTCTTCCGCTTCCACAGATTGTTTTGCAGCAGAAATAGTATTTGAATAAACTGAAAATTGATCAAATGGAGTTTTTGTAACCGTTTGAATTTTTTTCGCACAAAGACAATAATCTTGATCGTTTTCTCTGTGATCGTTTAGATTCATTCTTTTTACCTCTGTAGCGTTCATCAATGCTGCCGTTTCAAAAACAGATTGATTTAAAGTAAACCAGGGTTCACCATGATAAAAATAATGATCTATGATTTCAGGATGATTGATTTGCGATAAATTTTCAGGTGCTGAAGAATGATAACCACCACAATTCTTGCAGAAAGCTACTTTAATATAAATATTTTCCATACTATTAATTTTGGTTAACTTTCTTATTACAGAATTTGTGCCATCATTGATGGATTCTAAGAAATTGGTTAAAGTTTAATGAAATTTAAACATAAATCTTTCGATTGATAATTTTCACCACTCCTTCCCTTTCCAGCATTTTTACCGTTCTTACAACCGTTTCAACTCGCAGAGCAGTTAATGATGCAATTTGTTGTCTCGTTAAAGGAATTTGATAAGAAAATTTAGTTTGATCATCGGTAAAACTTTTGTAATAATCTAAAGCACCTTTTACACGAACAGCCGGTTTTAAAGAGGAATTGTTTTCCAGCATGATGTACTTATAATAAAGTCGCTCCGACAAAAATTTGTTAATATCTCTTGAAATCTGAGTATTTTCATCGAGCATTTTTTCAAAACTGATTTTAGAAAGTTTTAAAACGGTACATTTTTCAAAAGTTATTGCATTTACCGGATAATTTCTATCAATAAATAATAACAGTTCGCAAACACTCAAACCTCTTTCCAATATGGCAAAAATAAGTTCTTTCCCTTCCTCATTATATGTATTGAGTTTAATTCTTCCATCAACAACTTGATAATAATATTTAGGAATATCTCCTTCACTGAAAATAATTTCACCAGACTTAAAAATTTCAGTCTCTGCACCGTATGCAATTAAAACTTCTTCAGAAATCAACATAATTCGCACTTTTTTAATTAAACACTAAGCAAAAGTTTACAACAATTATTCCACTACGACTTGATTTTTTTTAAAAATTTAAAATTAATAGTAACTGTGAAATATAAATTTCAATAAAATAAAAGTACCACATTAATAGATTTAAACAATTGAAATTCAAGAATAAAATCAAATCTAAAGTTTATTAAATTCAAAATATTATCAAAAAAGGCACAAAAAATGTATAGTTAATGGTAACCAAAAAAATTATTATTATGAGAAGTATTTTGTGGCTGGTTGCAGTAATCTGCATTATAGCATGGGTATTAGGAATGTTAGGAGTAATTCCGGGAATGGATACTGGAAGTTTAATTCACGCCTTATTGGTGATTGCGATTGTAGTTGTAGTAATTAACTTACTCACTGGTCGAAAACCACTTAACTAACGATACAATTTTACAATGATAAAAGCTAAAAATTAATTTTTAGCTTTTTTTTATTTAAAAATCAAACTTATTTCACAAAAAAAGAGAACAAATTTTGCTCTCTTTGTATTTTTTTAACAGCCGAAATGTTTAATTTGAGTAGGCTCCTTTGTTTTGGAAAACGTTCATTCCTTCAATTTTTCCGTTTTCGATATTGTAAATGACTTCCACTGAAAAACATGAAATTTCATATAAAACATATTTTACAGTGTTCAGTACTCTTTCATTCATGATACGTCCTTGATTGATGACAAGTTCAGATTGAGTTTGGTTGGGCAAGTTTTTGAAATCGTAAAGTGAAATATTCATAGCTGTTAATTTTTGTTAATTAGTATACATTTCACTATACAATTTCTTTACCAAATTTGGATAATTTCTTTTTATACTTAAAATATTTATATTTAAATAATATATTTATTATCAATATGATTACAGTCATAACAATTATTAAACTGAACTTTCACTAGACTAAATCAAAAACTTATATTCATAATTAATATATGTTTGATAAAATGCGTAATCGATTACAAAAATTTAAATATCCCGACAGTGCAGGATAATTTTTATTTTCAATTAATTTAGATTGCGATTATAAAAGAAAGTGTTTTAAGATACTTAAAATTAAACTATATCCTTACACGTATGAAAAAACTGGCATTTATACTACTTGCATCAATGTCGATATCACTATCGGCTCAATATAAACCGTGGACTTCCGCAAAGCAACCTCTGAAAGAAATCAAAGCTTTAAAAAAGCAAATCAAAAAACCTGAATTCAGAAAAGCAGACTATCTGATAACGGATTTCGGAGCGGTGGGAGACGGAAAAACAAAAAATACAGAAGCTTTCAAAAAAGCAATTGAAAAGTGCAGTTCTGAAGGTGGTGGAAGAGTTGTGGTTCCAAACGGCGTTTTCTTAACGGGTGCGATTTATCTCGAATCAAATGTGAATCTGCATTTGACGGACGGTTCAACGATTCTGTTCAGTCAGGACAGCAATGATTACCCTATCGTTTTCACGCGTTGGGAAGGAATGGAATGTATGAATTATTCATCTTTGATTTATGCTTACGAAGAAGAAAACATTGCCGTGACCGGAAAAGGAACTTTGGATGGAAATTCAGATTTAGACAACTGGTGGTTCTGGTGTGGTGCAACAAAATACGGCTACAACACATCGCGTCCGGGAAGACAGAATCCTGCAAGAGCTAAACTTCACGAATATATGGCCAACAGAACGCCTGCCAGAGAAAGAATTTTTGGGGACGGATGGTATTTAAGACCGAATTTCGTTCAGCCTTACAAGTCTAAAAACTTTTATATGGCGGATGTTTTGGTGAAAAATTCTCCAATGTGGAATCTGAATCCTGTTTTGTGTGAAAATGTTTTGATTGAAAGAGTAAAAGTCATCAGTCACGGACCAAACAACGACGGTTTCGACCCTGAAGCGTGCAAAAATGTCTGGATTAAAGATTCATATTTTGACACAGGAGACGACTGTATAGCCATCAAATCAGGTAGAGACGAAGACGGAAGAGATATCGGAAGACCAGCAGAAAATCACATCATCGAAAACTGCGAAATGAAAGACGGTCACGGCGGTGTTGTGATTGGAAGTGAAATTGCAGGCGGCGCAAAAAATATTTACGCCATCGGAAACGTGATGGACAGCAAGAATCTTGACCGAGCGTTGAGAATTAAAACCAGCTCAAGCCGTGGCGGAACGATAGAAAATGTATTTTTCTACAACACAAAAGTGGGCGCTTACAAAGAAGCTGCCGTACGTTTCAATATGCATTATGAAAAACCTGGAAATCACATTCCGACCATCAGAAATATTTGGGTTGAAAATTTAACCGTTGACAAAGGCGGAAAATATGCCGTATTCTCTGACGCTTACGAATCTTCGCCAGTGACAGATTTCACAATGATTAATGCTAAAATGGTTGGCGTTCAGATTCCTTACAAAGTAGATTACCTGAAAAATGTGACTTTAAAAAATGTAACCGTTAACGGACAGCCATTAACCGAGTTAAAACCATAAAATGCGAAGAAAAACCATTTTCGCCGGACTTCTGATTTTATCGGCATTCTCACTCTCCTATTCCCAATCGAAACATTGGCAGAATAATGAGCGTGAACTGCATTACAAAGAAGACAAAGGCGATTTTTTACTGGTCAACGGAAAGTACAGATTCAACCGAGCTTTGTATGGTGACAACCGTGCTTCGCGAGTTGAAGCGGGAGATTTGCCGGAATTCGCACTGTATCTTCCGGTAATGGGCGGGAATCTTCAGTTCGTTATTCAGAAAGGAAATTCGATTAAGAAATTAATTCAGGCTGATAAAATTGAAACGCGTTACCGTCCAGGTTCAATGCTGTATGAAATCAAAGACCCGATTCTCGGAAACGGAACTTTAAAACTGACTGTTTTGGCACAGGCTAAGGAAGAAGGTTTGGTTTTAAAAATGGAAACTCTAAATATAGATTCTTCCACAAAAATCTATGCAGTTTACGGCGGTGCGAGCGGAACGACTTTCAGCAGAAACGGCGACATCGGCGCAGACCCGGAATCCGGATTTTACCTGTTGCCTGAATATTGTCTGAATAATCAGTTTCAATTAAACAAAAATCAGTTTCAACTCAATTATTTAAATAAGAAAAAAGAAACTCAAACCGTTAGTGGAAGTTTTTCAAATGTCAATTCATTACAGCAAACCGATGCTGAGACTTTGGAAAAATTGGGTGAGTTTACTCAAAATAAAACGGACAAATCACCTATTGTTTACGCTTCCTATTCTTCACAAAAAAATCCGGTTTATATTCAGGTTGCCAAAGGAAAATCAGATAAGAACTTTTCAGATGAAGAGTTAAAAAATATTTTCAATGAAGCGGAAAAATCCCGTTTGACATTAACGAACAGAATTCAGCTGAAAACTCCGGATTCAGATTTAAATAATTTCGGAGCTAATTTAGCCGTTGCAGCGGATGGAATTTGGGAAAGCCCGACCTTTCTTCACGGCGCAGTTGCCTGGAGAATGCGGTTGAATGCGTGGCGTGGTGCTTACACAGCCGATGCGTTGAACTGGCACGACAGAGCGAAAGAACATTTTGAAAGTTATGCCAATTCGCAGGTTCTGAAACCCGATTTTGCACCTGTAGAAATGGACACGATGCGTCATCTTGCCCGACACGAGGAGAAAATGGGAACTTCTGTTTTTTCAAGCGGATATATTTCCAGAAATCCGAATGACAATACAAAACCACACCATTACGATATGAATCTGGTGTTTTTTGACCAGATGTTTTCGCATTTCAATTACACCGGCGACAAAGAATTCCTGAAAAAAATGTGGCCGACAATGGTTCGCCATATGGACTGGGAAAAACGGAATTTCAAACGTGGTGATTTGTATGACGCGTATGCAGCGATTTGGGCAAGTGATGCGCTTCAATATTCCGGTGGAAAAGTGACGCACACTTCGGCCTATAATTACAGAGCCAACCGTGAAATGGCAAAACTGGCGAAAATCATTGGTGAAAATCCTCAGCCTTACGAACAGGAAGCAGATGCGATTTTAAAAGCAATGAAAAACCAGCTTTGGATAAAAGACAAAGGCTATTTCGCTGAATTTAAAGATGCTTTGGGTAATCAAATCGTTCACGACAAACCGGGAATATGGTCGATTTATCACGTTTCCGATGCGTTTATTCTGAATGAATTTGAAGATTACCAAAACTTACAGTATATCAATCATCATACGCCAAAAATTCCTATTACGGTAAAAGGTGCTGATAATAAAGACTATTTCACGTTAGCAACAACCAACTGGCAACCATACGATTGGTCGATTAACAATGTGGCTTTGGCGGAAAATTTACAGACCGCTTTGGCGTATTGGCAAGCCGGAAGAACAGAAGATGCATATCAACTTTGGAAGGGAAATCTGGTGGAGTCGATGTATTACGGCATCAGTCCGGGGAATTTCGAACAGCTTTCTCATTACGATGCGTTTCGTGGAGAATTGTACCGTGATTTTGCCGACCCGATTGGTGTGGCATCAAGAACTTTGACGGAGGGACTTTTCGGCGTTTATCCGAATTTACTGGAGAATAAAATCAGCATCAAACCTGGTTTTCCGAAAGACTGGAATTCTGCCGAGCTGAAACTTCCGGATTGGGATTATCAGTTTACCAGAACTTCGAAGAAAACCGAGTATTTATTCAAATCAAAATATCAGAATCCGGTGGCGCTGGAAATGAAGATTCCTGTGAATTATTCAAACATCAAATCGGTGAAAGTGAATGGTAAAAAAGTGGATTGGAAGATTAAACCCAATTCCATTCTGCAACCATTTGTTCAGTTTGAAACGCCAAAAGGAAAAGATTTTAAGATTGAAATCAACTATTCCGGAGAAGAACTGAAAAACGAGCAAACCGATTACATCAATTATATTTCCGAAAATCTTCAGTTGAATTTCGATTCAAAAAAGAAAATTAAAAATATCTTCGACCCACAAGGAATGATTAAAAATTCCCCTCCTCTGGAGGGGTGGATTCGACCAAAGGGAGAAGACGGGGTGGTTAACCAGGCAATCACACTAGATAATAAGGAACGAAAAGGAACTTTCTTCGTTCAGGTCGAGCAAAACAGAACAACCTGGTGGCAACCGGTGAATGTTGACATTCGTTTTCCTCTGGAGACAAAGTGGGTGAATAAACAACTTCAGATTCAATCCAACTCTTCCAATCCAATTAATGGAAAGCTATATATAAATGGTTTAAATAAAACTTTCTCGATTCAAAAAAATCAAAATACAATTATTGAAATTCCGACAAATATTTTGAGCAAAGGAACCAATTCAATCGTACTTGATTACAACGGAATTAAACAGAATATCGAAATCACAGATTGGGAAATTGAAAACAAAGGTCAATTCAATTCCATTTCTTTGGCTTCAAAATACAATGAAAAAGTAACCGAAATTTTCAATCAGAAATACCTTTCACCAAGATTGGAAGTTCCGACTTTACAGCTTCCGTGGCAGGGAATCGGAAACTGGTGTTACCCATTAATCACCGCTCAAATCGATGACAGCGGATTGATGAGCAAAAGAAAAAACGGCAAAGTTGAGTTTCTTGGAATTCCATTTTTAATTGATAAAACCGATAAAAATATCGCATTTGTAAGTCAGTGGGATAATTATTCAGATGCTCTTGAAATTCCAATTTCAGGAAAAGGAAAGAAAATTTATTTTCTGATGGCTGGAACTACGAATCCGATGCAGTCACAGATTGTGAATGGAAAAATTACAGTTCAGTATGCTGACGGTTCGACAACAGAATTAGAACTGAAAAATCCGACGAACTGGTGGCCGATTGAGCAGGATTTGTTTGATGATAATTTCGCGTTTGAAATTCCGGATGATAAAATTCCGTATCGCGTGAAACTGAAAACCGGAGAATTGTACAAAGGCGGAACTTTGAGCAAATATTCGAGTATCAAAGGATTTACCGACCGTCAGGTGGATGGTGGTTCTGCCACAATTCTGGATTTGCCGATTGATGCGAGTAAAGAATTAAAATCGATAAAATTAACGGCCGTGAGCAATGATGTGGTGATTGGAATGATGAGTGCGACGGTTTTAAAATAAATAAAAAAATATCAGCGCAAGACTTCGACAAGCTCAGTCTGACAGCACGGTAGAACATTTAGTATTAGGATTGTCAGGCTGAGCCTGTCGAAGCCTAAGTTGCAAGTTTTAAAATATTAATTGAGATAAAATGAAAAAAATTACAATATATCTTGGGATTTTCCTGATGGGATTTTCTTCAGTGAATGCCCAGAAAATCGACCGTAAAAAGGTCGTTCAGCGACATAATATTGTCAACACAAAAGCAGATACGCTTTCCACTTTTACAGTGGGAAACGGAAAATTTGCCTACACGGTTGACATTACCGGAATGCAGTCGTTTCCTGAATATTACAAAAACGGAGTTTCCCTCGGAACACAGTCTGAATGGGGCTGGAACAGCTTTCCGAATAAAGAGAATTATAAATTTGAGGAAACTTTAAAGCCTTACGATTTCAATAATGACGGGCGAAAAGCTTTGTACTCTGTTCAAATCAAAGAACCGGAAAGAAATAAAGGGGCTGTGGAATATTTCCGTGTGAACCAACACCGTTTGCAGTTGGGAAATATCGGGATTGAACTGACGAAAAAAGATGGTCAGAAAGCAAAAATTTCAGATTTAACCAACATTAATCAGAAAATTGATTTGTGGACGGGAATTATCACCAGCGAATTTTCTCTGGAAGGAACTCCGGTAAAAGTCTGGACGGCTTCTTTCCAAAATTCAGATAGAATCGGGGTGAAAATCGAATCTGATTTGGTAGCTAAAGGAAAGCTTAAGGTTTTTG
Source organism: Chryseobacterium luquanense (assembly GCF_026460945.1). Lineage (GTDB taxonomy): Bacteria > Bacteroidota > Bacteroidia > Flavobacteriales > Weeksellaceae > Chryseobacterium > Chryseobacterium luquanense. The sequence continues at coordinate 90,790 of NZ_JAOVZV010000020.1, read as the reverse complement.
CCAAATATCCGCATCCGTCGGGGCAGTTTTTGGATGACGCTGCCTTTTATGGAAATGAAAATGACCACACAACAAAAATCGTTTCGTCACAATCGACGCAAGGCTTAATTCAGCATAAATTGCAAAGCACGGATTATTATACTCAATTCAATTTTACGGAAGGAAAACTTCGTGAGGCCGGAAAGCATTACTTCGTTTACGAGCCTTCGTCGAAAAACAAAACCGTTGAGTTGAGTGTTGAGTTTTCAGCTAAAAATCCGAAATCGAACAGAACTTTATTCGCTGATGCTGAAAAAGAAAGTACTTCCGGTTGGAAAAACTTCTGGGAAAGCGGTGCTGCCGTTGATTTTGAAGGAAGTACAGACCCGAGAGCCAATGAGTTGGAAAGAAGAGTTGTCTTATCAGAATATTTAACGAAAGTGCAGTGTGGAGGAAGCAATCCGCCTCAGGAAACTGGCTTGACTTTCAACAGCTGGTATGGAAAACCACATACAGAAATGCATTGGTGGCACGGCGTTCACTTTGCTTTGTGGGGAAGACCGGAGATTTTGGAAAAGCAACTGGATTATTATTTCAGGTCATTTGATAAAGCTAAAAAATTAGCAGAAAGACAAGGTTACAAAGGCGTTCGCTGGATTAAAATGTCAGACAATGAAGGAAACGAAAGTCCGTCTTCTGTTGCTGCATTTTTGATTTGGGAGCAACCGCACATCATTTATATGACCGAACTTTTATACCGCAACAGCAAAGACAAAAAGGTTTTAGAAAAATATAAAGATTTGATTTTTGCGACGGCTGATTTTATGGCTGATTTTGCAACTTACGATAAAGAAAAAAATCGCTACAATTTGGGGAAAGGCGTGATTCCGGCTCAGGAAGTTTTCCCTGCGAAAGATACTTATAACCCAACTTACGAAGTGGCGTATTGGGATTGGTCGCTGAAAATCGCTCAAGAATGGAAAGAAAGATTGGGGCAACCGAGAGATAAAAAATGGGATGATGTGATTAATAAACTGGCTCCGCTTCCGGTACAGGACGGCGTTTATTTATCGACAGAATCTGCAAAAGACTCGTTCACATTTCCAAAATGGATGACCGACCACCCAGCAGTTTTAGGTGCCTTAGGAATGGTTCCTGAATCTCCGAAACTGGATAAGAAAATAATGAAAAACACACTGGATATCGTTTGGGAAAGATGGAACTGGGAACATACCTGGGGTTGGGATTTCCCAATGACGGCGATGAATGCAGCAAGACTGGGACTTCCAAATAAAGCTTTGGACGCTTTGTTTATGAACATTCAAACAAATACTTATCTGAAAAACGGACATAATTTCCAGGACAAGCGTCTTAGAATTTATCTTCCAGGTAACGGCGGTGTTTTGACAACCGTTGCGATGATGCTCGAAGGTTGGGACAGCTCGACCGGACAATTTCCTGGTTTCCCGAAAGACGGAAGCTGGAAAATAAAAGCAGAAGGTTTTAAAAAGATGCCTTAAAAATTTCACATTCATATAGTTTCTAAAGTCTGTTCCGAAAGGGGCAGGCTTTTTTTGTTGGAGAGTTTTGGGGTTGGAGGGTTGGAGTGTTTGAGGGTGGTAGCGTTGAAAATATCCGAAACTTTCAGGGTTTTGAAAATCTTGAAGGTGGAAATGGGAATTTTACATAATTTTAATCAGATGACTCTGAATTTTATAATCTACTGATAACCAACAGTTTTAAACTATCAGCATTATAAAAAACATTCATGAATCTGTTACTTCAAATTTTTGTATCTTGTTTTCAGCTATTAATCGCTTTTGATTAAGGCAAATTTTTTAACTGAATTGCATTTCCTATCTGTAAAAAATCATGGCCGAAACATTAGAAATCAACATCAATGAAAACTCCAGAGTTCCGAAATACAAACAGATTGTAGATTCTATTCTGAACGGAATTGATGGAGGGCAAATAAAAATCGGAGAAAAAATTCCGTCAATCAATGAACTCAGCGAATCCTGCTTTCTTTCCCGAGACACTGTGGAAAAGGCTTACAAAGAGCTTCGCAAAAGGCAAATTATTGAATCTGTAAAAGGTAAAGGTTATTATATTTCCCGCATCAATAAGAACGACATTATCAATATTTTCTTTCTGATCAACAAGCCGAGTACGTATAAAATGATGATTTACAATTATTTCGTCAATGCAATCGGTACCAAAGGCAATGTGGAGATGTACATCTATCACTGCGACGAAACGCTTTTCATCAATGCGCTGAAAAAAAATCTTGGGGGATTTGATTATTATGTTGTGATGCCTCACTTCCGTGATGAGCAATCGAAACATACGAGTTCAACACAGGAAGTTTTAGATATTATCGAACAGATCCCGAAGAACAAACTTTTACTTTTAGACAATACAAAACCTAATATTTCAGGAGATTACGGATCAATTTTCCAGGATTTCGAGCATGATATTTATGATGCGCTGAAGGAAGGTTTAGATAAAATCAAAAAGTACGAGAAGATTATTTTGGTCTATCCTGACAAATCCATTCATCCCTACCCTTTCCGTATTGTTCGCGGTTTCGAGCAGTTTTGCAGAGATTTTAAACTCGATTATGAAATTTTGGATGAGATTTATCCCGACATGGAATTGCAGGACAAAGATATTTTCATTACCATCCGTGAACGTGATTTGGTCAATTTAGTAAAACAAATCCGTCAGAAAAATTTAAAACTGGGTGAAGACATCGGAATTATTTCCTACAACGAAACCCCTTTAAAAGAATTGCTGGGAATTACCGTGATTACGACTGATTTTAAGGCAATGGGTGAATCTGCTGCGTATATGATTTTGAAGAACAAGAAGGAGCAGGTGAATAATGTTTTTAAATTTATTCAGAGAGAATCTCTATAGATAATTGATAATTGATATAAATTATAAATGAATGTCGATTGTTAATCATAACGCTAAGATCAGCAGTCATTTTGTCATTCCGTAGGAATCTCAACACACCAAAATAAAGCAGTTCAGATTCCTACGGAATGACAGACAAACCGTTAAAAAACTAAGTTATTACTACTAAAGGACATTCATTATATTATACTTTAAAAGAATAAGATTCTAATAATTATCGGAATAAATTTAAATCCTTCAAAAAATATTTAATTAAAATGATTAAAAAAATAATTTCCGCCATGACTTTTTTAGTGGCGATCACTGTTTTCGGACAGAAAAAAAACGATATCCAATCTGTAACAGATATAGCAGAAAAACTGAGATCAGCAATGATCAGCGGTGAAAAATCAGCATTGCAATCTTTAATTGTACCGGAACTGACTTACGGACATTCGGGAGGTCATATTGATGATGCCAAAGAATTTGTTGAAAAACTGGTCAGCAAAAAATCAGATTTTCTAACGATTGATATTACGAACCAAAACATACAGATCGTCGGAAATACAGCGATTGTCCGTCACCATTTTTATGCAACGACTGCTGATTTTGGAAAGGAGCCTGGTGATGTGACTTTGGATATTTTATTGGTCTGGACAAAGGTGAAAAACGACTGGAAATTGCTGGCGAGACAGGCAGTGAAGTCGGAGAAGAAAAAGTAATCATCACGTTTGTAATTAATATAATTCAAAAAAATCAATCAGCTAATTTAACCGAAAATAGGAAAATTGATAGTTTGAATGTTACAACAAATTAAAAACTATTATTAAAATGGGTCTTGACTTAGCACTTTTTTCAATCTCAAACAAAGCAAAATTCGTACTTGAAAAGGCTAAAGTAAACGAAGATTATGCAAATGATTTTGATAAAATTCAAGATACAAATAAACTGAGATTACATCTTAGAATGATTCAGTCAAATCCTGACGGAACGCCAGAAAAAGTTTTAAAAGAATTGATTGAAGACTCAAAGGTCGTTTTATCACATTATCCAGACAACAAGATTGATAAGTTTCAGTTTTTTAGCCAGACTCGTGGATACGAAACCTTAAACTATCTTTTAATTAAATTTTTTGTATCGAAAAATATTGATTTTGATAATACTAAATTATTTTTTGGTGGAATAGATATTATAAACAATTCTCAGTATCTACGTTTCCAATATTTTGATAATTTGAAAACCTTAGAAATTTCTAATTTATTACAAGCTATAGACTTTTCAGACATCGTCAAATTTTACGACTATGATGAAATGGAAAATACCGTTTATAAATTATTAAAACCTGAAAACCTTACCGATTTAAAAGGCGAATTTGAAGAATTAAAAGCATTTTTCAACGAAGCAAAACTATTGAATGCATTTGTTGTGATTAAAATAAGCTAAAATTATATTTCTATGTCATTCGCTTGATTTGAATTTTTTCTAAATATTGATTTTGGGTAAAGCCCATCTGAATTGATTATAAAAAAACGGGCTAAAGCCCGTTCCTATTGATATTATTTCGTAATTATTTTACTCTAAACTTCTGCAACTCCTCCGGCGTATCACAGCAAACCTGCTCCATCACCTGTCTGAACTACATTTTCAACATTTCAATAATGTGATCACCACCTTTATCTCCTAAAGCTCCGACGGCATACATACACGTTCTACCCATAAAGGTAAATTCTGCGCCGCAACTCAAAGCACATGCAACATCTGCTCTTATGCACCTGTTTATCATTATGCTAACAGTTCAATCATCCTCAAAAAAATTACTGAAGTTCACAGATAATTCTTGCTCGCATCCACCGCCACAAAAACGAAATCCTTAGCATCTCCATTCTCTTTATCAGGCGTAAACTGTACAATTTTATTTCCGTCCACTTCCCCAATATACTTGTACCCGCCGGTTCTTGGATTGTACCACCAACATTTTTTCTTCTTACCACTGATCTTCGACAAATCGATCTGCATACTTCTTCCGGCGTAATTGTAGACGAGCAGGTAATCTGCTCCGCGGGTAGCAATAAGTCTTTCGTAACGCTCGCCCACTTCCCCTTTAATAATACTTTGATCTGGAATTCTTTCAAGATATGGAAATTGCAACATTAGATTTTTTAAATACTGCATCTGTACAAAACCTGCGTCATTGAGACATTCGTACCACGCACGCTGAGCTCCGTATGCAGGCGACAAACCTGGTCTGTAAAACTGCATAATAGAATTGTGTCCGTAAGTGTGCCCAAAAGAACCTGCAAACACCGACCAATACGCATATCGTCTCACGTCATGATCTTTCCATCGTGGTTCGCTGGCATCATGAAGTCCCTGTGGAATGTCTTCGTACGAAGGTTCGCCATCGATGATGGGTTTTAAAGGTTTTATCGAAAGTGCTTTTTCGGCATATCTCCAGTTGTCTTCTTCGGTATCGGCGATTTTTTTAGCTTCACCGTCGCCTTTCCGCTGTCCGTATCTTCTGTGACCGCTCTGGAACATATTGAAATCTAACCAAACGGAACTGTTAAACCAATCTGCTGAACTCGTAGTACCGAAAGGATGATAGGTCATCAAATGGTTTTTGTCAACGGACTTTATGCTATTGGCCAAAGCTTCCCAGACTTCTGTTTTGATATCGCCTTTCATATCGCCTCCAATAAACCAAATGATATTGGGCGAATCTTTATACCGTTCTGCTAAAAACTGCCCGTACTTTTTTGCCTGATCTACATCCATTTTTCCTGCTTTGACCAGTCCGCCCCAGATGCAGACCATCCCGATGTAAATTCCATTTTTCTCGGCTGTTTTTACAATATAATCCATGTGATGCCAATATCCATACACTCCTTTTTGGTTGATGTTGCTAAAATCAAAACCGTCAGTCATTGAAGGCTGTCCGTATTTATTGAAAGCAGGAACAGCATTGATGGTCTGTACCTGAACGACATTAAATCCGTTTTTTGCACATTGACTCAGATAAAAATCTACTTCATCACGATCGGTACGTTCCGGCAGAAGCCATCCGGTTTCTCCTAACCAGAAAAATGGTTTTCCGTTTTTATGCTGTAAATATCTACTGTTTGCACTGACCTGCAGCGCTCCGTTTGACCATGGTAATTCCTGCTTTTTGTTTTGAGAAAAGGTAATAACTGAAAAAATAATGAGGAGAAATATTAGGAATTTTTTCATGAGAGGAGTTTGGTTTTTAAATGATTTCGTTTTTGATAATTTTTTGTTTTCATGATGTGATTTTACCACTAAGAACACTAAGCATTTCACTTCGAACACAAGGCTTGTGAACCTTGTGAAAATCTTTGTGTTCCTTGTGGTAAAAAATACATATGCAATAATTTTTCAAACATTACACAAATTGTTTTAACGCAAAGATTATTTTAATGTTGCATATTTTTTAAGAAAGCTAAGGCAAATAAATTTGCTTCGCAAAACTTGAAAACATTCTTTGAATGTTGATTAAAAATAGTATTATAAAACAAAAAATACAATTCATCGAACTGTATTTTTTTTTGCTATAATTATTCAAAAATATTTTTATTTTAACGCAAAGTGCACAAAGAATTTTTAAATACTATCTGCTTTTAAGTTACGTAAAGCCGTTTCACTTATACAAGCTCACTAAGCTTTTCATTCATTACAAAATAAGGACATCTTTTGATATGAAAATTGATGGTTCGCATTCTGTAAAGTTGTACTTAGATAAAATATCTTTAAATGAAAACGTAAAAACTTCCAGCTTAAACCTACTTCACCCTAAACTTCTGCAACTCTTCCGGCGTGTCACAGCAAACCTGCTCCATCACCTGTCTGAACTGCATTTTCAGCATTTCAATAATATGATCACCACCTTTTTCACCTAAAGCTCCAACGGCATACATAAACGTTCTTCCCATAAAGGTAAATTCTGCACCACAACTCAAAGCTCGCGCAACATCCGGACCGGTTCTTACGCCACTGTCCATCATAATTTTAATCTGACCTTTGTATTTTTCACTGATTTCTTTTACTACCGCAATGGTTGATTCTCCCGCATCCAACTGTCTTCCACCATGATTGGAAATAATCATTCCATCGAAACCTAGACGTACTGCTTCGGCTGCATCTTCATCGGAAGCAACACCTTTGATGACCAATTTTCCTTTCCATTTATCACGGATGGCTTTGATTCTGTCTGAATTTAATCTGCCGGAAAAAGTAGAGTTCATGAACTGTCCCAATTGTTTCACATTCATGTTTTTATCCATGTATTTTTCCATTGTTTTAAAACTTGGAACGCCATGTTTTAAAATTTCAAGACACCATTCCGGTCTCGCCAAAGCTTGGGAAACATTTCTGAAATTCAGCTGCGGAGGCATTGCCAAACCGTTTCTGATTTCTTTGGCTCTGTAACCGAAAGTCGGAACATCTGACAAAACACATAAAACGTCATAGCCAGAAGCTTCACAACGGTCAAGAATATCGTCACGCAACCATTCTTCTCTTGGATGGTAGAGTTGATACCATGCTTTTCCTTCCGTCAATTCAGCAATTCTTTCGATACTGCTTGTCGTTACGGTACTTAATATAAAAGGAATATTATGTTTAAAAGCTGCTTTCGCTAAAATTTCTGGTGCGTTTGGCCACATCAAACCTTGCAATCCAACAGGAGAAATTCCAAAGGGTGCTGAATATTTTACACCGAATAATTCCGTTTCCATATTGGCCTCAGAATAATTATTATTCAGGTAACGTGGGCGAAGCAAAACATCTCTCAATTCACTTGTATTTCTGTCACGGTTAATATTTTCATTACAGCCGCCATCCAGATATTCGAAAGCGAAACGTGGCATTTTCTTTTTTGCTTTTTCGATCAGCAATTCGAGGGAAGCATAGTTGGTATCAAATGGAAATGCCATGTTTTATAAATTAAGGATTAAAGGCTGAAGCACTTTCATCTGATAATGCTGTTGTAAAAATGTTTCGTCTATTTTTTTGTTAGAAATCACCATCGATGCTCCCAAAGCCGATCCCAACGGAGAGTGTGTTGACATCACATTGTAATGTTGGAAATGGTGCGACATCAGTTTCATAAAGACATCATTGTCTGTGAAACCGCCGTCTATGTAAATATTTTTTATTTCCGAATTTCCAATGGCGTTGGTAATCGTGTGAATCTGCAAATCCATTAACTCAATCATTAATTGATGATACGCCTCTTCAAAGGTTGCGAATGAATTTAAATCTGTTGCGGTAATCATTTTTCGTTTTAAAATAATCCCTTCAAAACGGAAATAGATATTTTTATTTTTCATCAGACGCAGGTACAGATCCTGATCAAACTGCACATCTCTATGGAAACCGTATTCTTTTCCGTAGTAAGCACACAATTTTTCAACCTGAATTTTGTATTCATTTCCCATGAAAAAACGGGATGCTTTCACACGTTTACCGTCGATTCTCATGTAATTCAGACAGTTATTTTCGATATCTCCATCCGTTAAACTTTCATCATTGAATGGATTTAAAGAAATACTCCATGTTCCTGTTGAAAGCAGTAGAAACGGCTCTTTTTTACTTAAAATATAAGGCAACAGCGCAGAAGAACTGTCATGAATTCCAACACCGATTTTAATTTTTTTATTTCTGTAAGACGTGTTAATGCTTGCGGAAGTCGGAACGATGGGACCTAACAAGGCATCGATTCCTTCTTCATACACCCAATCGTGATAATCTGCTTTGTCGTAATCCCAAAGGTTGGTATGACAGCCGATTGAGGTAAATTCCGAAACGCAAATTCCGGTAAATAAATACGATAAATACTGAGGTAAATGAAGACTGTAACGGATTTTTTTGAAAACTTCCGGATGCTTGTATTTTAACCAGAATAACTGCAGTCCGGAGTTTAGCATTCCGGTTTGTGGAGATGCGGTTTCGCGGGCAATTTTCAGTTTGCTGCCATGTTTTTCGTAAAAGAGATCAAGAATTTCCTGATCCATCGGTTTGGTGTAGTTGTACAGAGGCGTCAGAACATTTCCTTTCTGATCAAGGTGCACAAAACTTGCTCCGTACGTGGAAAAATTGATGGCTTTTACTTCAAAATTTTCATCATCGAGAATGGCATTGAAGTTATCTTTGATCCAGTTTTGGAGTGCCGCAAGATCTTCTGTGGGATAACCATCTTCATCGGTGGTAAGGGGAAGTTCGGTATATTCACGCACAACTTCTTTGTAATTTTTATCAAATAAAAAAAACTTTTTGTTGGTTTTTCCAATATCAAATACGATGGTTACCTTTTTTTTGGACATTCCTGAGATGAATTTAATGATTTATTATAAAATGATTATTAGTTTTTTTTCAAAATGTGAATTAGAATTGTTCTAATATTTTTAACGCAAAGTGCGCAAAGTTTTTTTTTGACAAGCTGACTATTTTTAAGTTCGCAAAGGAGTTCCACTCAGCAAAGTCACAAAAGATTTTTTATTAACAAAATATTTTTAGAAAAGTACCTTTACATAATTCTTCTAAAATAGTTTAAAATCATTTTAAATTTAATAATTTTAAAAAACCATCAAGGAGTGTTTAGTGATTAAAAATAATTAAGAAAAAAATCCACTGATTTCTTAAATAAAGAATCTATTATTAATTTTCTAAACACTCGGGTCTCAACGGTAAATAAGGATACATATAATTAAACTTTCGATTGCACCTGAAAGTAATTATCAAATAAAACGGATTTTATAATCCGGTTGCTTTTGCCCAGCCTCTTTCAGAAATCAAGGTTTCTCTCACCTTTAAACTTCTGTAAGCAGCTATCGGATCTAAAGCCGCACCGGTCTGCAGTCTTGCCGCTTTTAACAACGGACGAACGTCTGTTCTGTAAGCGTTCTGCAAAATATCCTGAGCTGCAACAACGTCATTGTTAAGCTGTGCTTCTTTTAAAGCCTTCTGATCAACCAAAAGTGCCTGAGCATAAGCGATTAAGATTGCTTCCAGAGACTGTAATAAATCTTCCAAAGGATCTTTAATGTTATGACTTGCATCGATCATCCAGGCCGGATAAGGATTGTTGGCATTATTTTCCATTCCGTACACCAATTCATTGAAAATCAGGAATAAAGCATAAGGTTTAATAGAACCAACCGTCAAATCATCATCGCCATATTTACTATCGTTGAAGTGGAAACCACCCAATTTACCTTTGTACATCAAGGTTGCAACGATTTGCTCTATATTGGTGTTTGGTAAATGGTGACCCAAATCAACTAAGGTGAAAGCTCTTTCTCCGCAAGCGTTTGCCAGCATGAAAGAAGTTCCCCAATCCTGGATAGTTGTTGAATAGAAATTCGGTTCATAAGGTTTGTATTCTATGAATAATTTCCAGTCTTCCGGCATTCCTGCGTAGATTTCTTTTAAGCTTTTTTCAGTGTTTGATAAAGCCGTCTGGAAATTTAACTGTCCAGGAAAACTTGCTCCATCCGCCAACCAAACGGTTAGGCTTTTTGAACCTAATTCTTTTCCAATTCTGATTACTTCTTTGTTGTGTTCAACAGCGTAAACTCTTGAATCTTCGTTTACAGAATTTAAAGAACCGAATTTGTACGAATGTTTTGCATCCGGCTGATCCTGAAATGTGTTTGAGTTCATCGCATCAAAGATCAATCCGTGAGACGCTGCACTTTCTTTCAAAGCACTTACATCACTTGGAATATCCCATGGAATGTGTAGTGAAACTGCTCCAGCAGAATGAGTAAGTACGTGAAGCAATCCAACATCATCTAATTTCTGTTCTAAAACTGCAGGTTCGCCACCGTAAGAAAATCTTCCGAAACGGGTTCCGCCGGCACCTAAAGCCCAGCTCGGAATTGCCACCTGGAAATCAGCGATCTTGTCAACAATTTCAGAAACGTTCGAACCTGATTTTGTTAATTTATCTGATAAATAAGCGAAGTCTGAATTGAAATTTTCAACTTCGTTTTTGTTGTGTTGTTCAATGATATCTTTTCCTATAATCATGATTTATTTTTAAATTTATTTTTACCACAAAAGTCACAAAAGCTTTCCTGAAAATTTCTAGCTTTAATGTTTTGCGCATTAATGTTCAAATAAGCCTTGTCTTTTCAATTCAACAAATTTCGGTAATCCTTATTTGATCTTTTCAGAATCCGAATAATAACTTTAATAAACTTTTGTGCCTTTTGTGGTTAAATTTTTAATATTATCTTGGGAAAGCATTCGCCATTCCGCCATCTACATTGATGATATTTCCTGTTGTTTTATCTAAAATAGCAACACAAGCGAAAACTCCGTTTGCGATATCTTCAGGAAGGATAATTTCGTTTAGCAAATTTCTTTTTGCATAAAATGCCGGTAATTCTTCTACAGAAATTCCGTTTGCTTTTGCACGACCTTCTGCCCAAGAACCTTCCCAGATTTTGCTTCCAACGATAACACCATCCGGGTTCACCACATTCACACGGATTTTATCAGGTGCCAATTCTGCTGCCAATAATCTTGTCATGTGCTGCTGAGCTGCTTTTGCAGTTCCGTAAGCTACGTTGTTTGGTCCTGCAACCAATCCGTTTTTACTTGCAATATTAACGATGTCACCACCTAAATTTTGCTTTTTCATGATTTCAGTACCGCTTTTAGCCATCAAAAACTGACCTTTTACCAATACATTTTCAAGTAATTCCCAGTCTTTAGTTGTTGTATCTTCTAAAGATTTAGAAATAGCCAAACCTGCAGAATGAACGATGATATCTACTCCACCGAAAGCTAAAACAGCTTCTTTAAAGGCATTGGCAATAGATTCTTCATTCGTCACATCACACGGAACAGATACTGCCTGATCTTTGTTATACTTTGCAGTAACAGCTTCCACAGCTTCCTGATTAAGATCTGTATAAACTACAACAGCACCTTCCTGAAGCATTTTGTCAGCGATAGCCTGTCCGATTCCACCTCCTGCTCCGGTTACGATCGCAACTTTTCTTGACAATGGTTTTTCTTTTGGCATTCTCTGCAATTTCGCTTCTTCCAATAACCAGTATTCGATGTCGAATGCTTCCTGTCTTGGCAGAGAGGTATATTCAGAAATTGCTTCTGCGCCACGCATTACGTTGATTGCATTTACGTAAAATTCATTCGCAACACGCGTTGTCTGCTTATCTTTTGAGAAACTGAACATTCCCACTCCCGGGTAGATGATGATCACCGGATTCGGGTCACGCATTGCAGGGCTGTTTGGATGTTTACAGGTTTCATAATAGTCTTTGTATTCCTGTCTGTACTGTTCGAAAAGTGGATTTAGTTTTTCTAAAATAGCTTTAGAATCGCTTAAATCTTCATTTTTATCTAAAGTCAACACTAACGGTTGAATCTTTGTTCTTAAGAAGTGATCTGGGCAAGACGTTCCCATTGGAGCGAGTCTTTCCAAATCATTGCTGTTGATGTATTCCAAAACAACATCGCTGTCTGTGAAATGACCGACCATTCTGTTTTCGGAAGAAGCTAAACCTCTCAACAAAGGCATAATCTGAGCAGCTTTGTTTTTACGTTCGTCAGCAGGAAGAGATTCTACTTTCTGTCCGCCAAAAACCTGTCCGTTTTCTTCAATTTTTTTAGCGATATATTCAGAAGCCATTTCGATTACCTCCAGACTGTTCATGTAAGATTCGTAAGAAGTTTCTCCCCAAGTGAATAAACCGTGGCTTCCTAAAACGATTCCTCTGATTCCCGGATTATCGGCTAAACATTTTTCCAGCTGTAAACCTAAGTCAAAACCGGGACGCTGCCATGGAACCCAGCCCATTGTATCTCCCCAGATTTCTTTGGTAATTGCTTCGCTGTTTTTAGCGGCAGCTACAGCAATTAATGCATCCGGGTGAAGGTGATCAATATGTTTAAATGGAAGCAAGCCATGCAAAGGCGTATCAATAGAAGGTGCTTTGCTTTCAAGATCGAAAATACAGTGGTCAAATAAACCTACCATTCTGTCTTCGTCTGCAAGACCTCCGTAAACATTTTTAAGATTTCTTAATCTTTCCGTATATAATCCGGCGATTCCTTTTCTTGTAAGTGTTCCGATGTCTCCACCTGAACCTTTTACCCACATTACTTCAACTTCCTCATTAGTCAAAGGATCTTTTTCGATGGTTTTGCAACTTGTGTTACCACCACCATAATTGGTAATTCTAAGGTCTGCTCCTAATATGTTTGAACGGTATAAAAATAAAGCCACCTGGTCGTCGCCAAATGATGCTGCTTTTTCTTCATCCCATAAATAATCTACATATTTAAATGTTTTTACGTTTTCCATTTGTTTTCTTTTGTTTTTCTGAATTTTACTCAAATTTAAATTCTTATCCTTTTTTCAGCATCCCGTACTATACTGCTAAATGCTTTATTTAAAGATAATTTAACGTTTTATTTTTATCGAAATAAAATTGTCATTTAGTGAATTTATTGAGTTTTATGATTAATAATTTGTGATTAAGTGTCGTTTAAAAAATTTAAACATTAAGAAAATCTAAAAAACTGATGATTGAAAACCACAATTCTTTAAAAATTCTTAATGTTTAATATGAATGTTAAAATTATAAATAATTAGTAACCAGGAAGCTGAGTAAGATTCGGGTTATCAATCATTGGGTGACCTGCAGATTGTGCTGCGAAAGGTAGTAGTTCTGTTTTATTTGGTACAAATCCATAGAAAAGACCGTCTCCACCACCTTGAATCCAATTTGGATAAGTTCCACCGTTTTCTGCTGAACCTGTTGGTTTTGTATAAATAATATTTCCGATTTGTAATGTATTAACTGCCCCAGTACTAAATCCTACAGTTCTTCTTGCATTTGCATTAAAAGTACTTGTATATGCCTGGAACATATTAACTGGATACCATAAATCAGTTGCTACTGTAGTTTGCCCATTTGCTGTTGCTACACCTCTCAAAGCTGTTTGATATGTAGCTATAGCAGCAGCAGTTCCATTTACAGGAATATTAGAAACTGTGGCAATTTGTGCAGGGTTAGTAATATCAATATAAGTTACTGCAAGGAATGGATCACCATAAACCTGTGCATTTTTATGGAATTTATACAAACGAATTGCAGGAGTATTTGCATAAGCACCTGTTTTGTCTGATAAGTTTTTCATTGCCTGTCTTGTAGAGTTGATTTCGCTTTCTAGCTTATTCATTCTGATTAAATCTGTACGAAGCATAAATTCTCCTCCGAATTCCCATTTACGTTCCTGAACTAAAGCCTGTTCGAAAGCAGCTTGACCGCTTGGAATCGCCATTGAACCAATTCCTGCACGAGTTCTCACTTGCGTTAATGCAGATATAGCTTGAGCTGTAGGTCCTCCGTTTAAGTAATTTTGAGTTTCAGCATACATCAACAATACATCTGCATATCTGATCAACGGAACATTTAGGTTTCTTGCATCTGCTGCCTGTGGTTCTACACACCATCCAATTCTGAACTTCCCTTGCATAATACATGAAAATGTAGTTCCTACATCAACATAAGTATCTGTTGCTGCACCTGCATTTAAGAAATAAATACTGTAAGATGTACAAGTAACATCTCTTCTTGTATCTCCTGGTGCGAAAGATAAATAGTAAGTAGGTAGCATAAATTGCAATGCTTTACGAGAGCCATAAGTTCCACCCCGAGTACCAGGATGCGCATATACTCCGAATGCTCCATTGGTATTGGCACCATACTGAGCAATTTGCCACATGATTTCGTTATTAACAGATGACAAATTTCTACGACAGAAATTAAACCAAAGACTTTCAAAACCACTTTTTCCTCCCGAAGCCTGCATTAATGAGTGCCCTCCACCATTAATGACAGCAGCAGCAGCAGCATCTGCGATTTGATAAAGTTGCTGAACTCTTGCATTATCTGGACGGCGAGACATTGTTCCAGGCGTTGAAGTATTCAGCGGCCAGCGAAGAGAATATCCGGCTGCATATAAAGCAATTCTTGCTAATAAAGCGTTTGCTGCAGGTTTTGTTAATCTTTCTGTAGTAGGAAAGCCAGGTTGCCCTAGAGTTGGCATTGCGCTAATTGATTCCTGAAGATCTGCAATAATACGATCGTAAATCTCATCTCTTGAAGCACGTTTTGGATATAAAGTGCTTGGATCATTCGGATCAAGTTCTACAAGTGGTGACCAAACAGCTGGAACATCACCATAAACTCTGATTAAATTATAATAACAAAATGCACGAATCGCTTTAACTTCGCCCAATAAGGCATCACGTTTTGCACTTGCAGGCATTTGTCCCAACCTACTTATTGCAATATTCGTTCTTTCAATAGAAGCATACATTGCTGCATAGATTCCGGTAAGTGTATTTGGTGTATAAGCATCATACTGATAATTACAAATATTATATTTTGAATTATTGGTAGAACCATCTTCACTTGAATGAGTTACGGTATCACCTGCTCCCAACTGATAATACATTTCTGTAGGAACTAAGCTTCTGTAACATCCCTGAACAAACATATCTGCAGTGACAAGATCTGAAAATACAGATTCTGTATCAGCAACATTATATCCAGGCTGATCTAAAAAATCATCATTACATGAGTTGATAGCCTGAGTTGCAATAATTAAAGACGGTATAATTATTAATCTTCTTAGAAGTCTTAATTTATTATTAGATTTTTTCATGATTCAAAAAATTTAATTAATTAGAAAGTTAAATTAATTCCAAGAACATAACTTCTTGAACGTGGATAAGTTGAGCTGTCAAATCCTGGTGTAACAGCAACACCACTAGCCGCAGAAACTTCAGGATCATAACCAGAATACCCTGTAATTGTAGCCAAATTATTTACTGTGAAATAAATACGAGCATTGGTTAATTTCACATGCTGAAGAAATTCTTTTGCGAAGCTATAACCTAATGTTACCTGAGCAATTCTCAGATAAGAACCATCTTCCACATAATAAGATGAAGGATACGTAATATTTTGAGAATTAGTAGTTCCTAAGCTCCAAAGACGAGAATTTTCATCTGGATTCAATTCTTTTAATCGTGCAAGGTTGTTTGTGATTAATCCTGTATTAGGATCAATTAAGCGGTAATAATTACCAAATTCTTCAGGAACGTTTTGATTAAATGCATACGGACTCAAACTGTGCTTTGTAGCATTATAAATATCATTTCCTACACTGAATTTCATAAATACAGCCATGTCGAAACCTTTGTAAGAGAAATTATTACTGATACCTCCAATAAAATCTGGAGTACCATTTCCTATTTTCTGCATTTTTCTTGTGAACTGATCTCCCGCTTCATTATCTGCGGCAAATTTCATATCTCCAGGTCTGGCTGTTCCTGTCGCTGGTTTTACAACTCCAGGTTTTAAACTAAATGTTCCATTTGAATTTTGAATGAAATCTTCAGTTGTATAAACTCCTTGATAAACATATCCATACATATCTCCCAATTGCTCACCAACAGTAGCATAATAAGTCACAGAACCGGTTCTGTTTCCACCTACACTGAATGTTCTGTTGGTTTGTCCGTCTTCAAGAGACATTACTTTAGATTTATTGAATGAAATATTAAAATCTGTTGACCATCTGAATTTTTCTGATTTGAAGTTAACAGTATTCAAAGTAAATTCTAATCCTTGATTTCTTAAAGAACCAATATTTTGATATTGTCTTGAATATCCTGTTGAAACCGGAAGAACACTTTGCAACAACATTCCGCTTACGTTATTGTTATACCATTCAGAAGTTAATTTCACTCTGTTGTTAAATAAAGCAAGATCCATTCCTACGTTGGTCGCTTTTAGTTCTTCCCATCGAAGTGCTGGATTTCCTAAATTCGAGCTTGGTACATAAGCCGGATTTCCCGGAGTGTTGTTTATAGGATAATCTGTCAGAGATAAATTTGTGACGAATAAATTATTTCCTATATCGTTATTTCCAGTAATACCGTATTCAAATCTTAATTTTAAATCATTAATGAAGTCAACAATTTTTGAATTTTGCCAGAAACCTTCCTGAGAAACTCTCCAAGCTGCAGCTACAGAAGGAAATACCCCCCATTTATTGCTAGGTCCAAATTTCGAAGAACCATCTCTACGAATTGTTCCTGTTAACAGGTAACGGTCATCATAAGTATAATTTACACGTCCGAAATACGACAATAAACTGTTGCTTGAACGCCCTGTAGATTTTTCTTGTACAAAAGCATTACCAATATCATCTAATCCGAAATTCGGGAAAGGAAATTTGGTCAATCTCATACTGTTGCTCTCAGACTCTGAGTACACAATTTCGTAACCTGCCAAAACATTAACTTTATGTTTTTCAGCGAAAGTTTTGTTGTACGTTAAAGTATTTGTGATTTGATATCTATAAGATTCACTGTTTCCAATACTACCATTGATCCCTGTATTAACAGGATCTGTAAGGAATGCTCTTGAATTTTCATCTGAAAATGAAGTAGACTTACTGTTGTTCCAGTTGTACTGACCAGCAACTCTGAAAGTAAAATTTTTCAAGAAATCAAACTCAATTCCTGCATTGGCAAGAAACGTTCTTGAGCGGTTATTCGAAGTCGATGCATTTGTCTCTACAAATGGGTTTTCAGTATCAAAACCAGAATCTAAACTTGAATAATCAGGGAAAGTTTGTGTGTTAAATAATTGGTCCTGTGTAAAAAGTGTTCCTCCTGTGATTGGCTGAAGAAGGATTTTCTTCATTCCACCATAAGCTCCACCTCCATTTGTAGAATTTGAATTAAACATCGAATTAAAATCGACTCTTACTCCTTTGTATAATTCTGAATTGATATTGGCACGCAATGAGTTTCTTGTTTCGCTAAAATTATTTAATAAACCATCTTGTTTATTATAATTATAACTTATAAATGCCTGCGTTTTTTCGTTACCTGTGGAAATATTAAAGTTTTGATTCTGAGTCAAACCAGTTCCACCCAACATTCTGTCCTGCCAATCTAAAGCAGGAGCAGAAGCGTATTGATTCGTAATTCTGTTAAATGCTCCTGGATAATATCCCGGTGTATCTAAACCTAAACCATTATCATAAACACTGCTAAAAGCCGTCATTTTATTTTGAAGCTGCGCAAACTCATATTGATATTTTACAAACTGCTCTGTATTTGAAATCATGTCTACTTTTTTAGACAGCATATCAAACATCATAAAAGAGTTGTAATTAATCGTTGTTCTACCCTTTTTACCGCTTTTAGTTTTGATTACAATAATACCGTTAGAACCACGTGCTCCGTAGATTGCGATAGCAGAAGCTCCCTTCAGAACGTCGATACTTTCGATATCATTTGGATTAATAATATTCAATGCATTATCCAACTGGAAACCATCTACAATATATAATGGAGAAGTTCCCTGTGTGATTGATGCACCACCACGAATGGTAACGTTTGCACCTGCACCTGGAGCTCCACCCGCAGTTATAATATTCAAACCTGAAGCTCTTCCCTGCAAAGCCTGTAAAGCATTCATCGCCGGTGTTGCTGCCAAATCTTTTGCAGAAACAGAAGCTACAGAACCTGTTAAATCAGATTTTTTTACTTTACCGTAACCAATGACAACTACTTCCTCGATATCTTTTGTATCTACTTTAGCAGTATCACTTGGTGCTTTTTGCCCGAACATAAAGCCCGACGCAAGCAAAAATAGCGGTGCGATGAGTGGCTTAAAATTCTTTTGTTTAATTATCAAAGACATATATTAATTTTTATGTAACCAAAGTACACCGTTACAAAACTTCTGGCATCCTGCCATATCCTGCATCATAAAATTCATAATTTATGATAAATAATTATATAAAAACATCTTATTAAATGTAAAAATTATCAATTCAATTATAAATACGTTATTATAATGGTTTGTTTAAAATTTAAAAGGAAAAAATATTTTAATTATTTTAACCAAAAACGATTACCAGTGTTCATTTTTAGTTAACAAAAAAAGCACTGAAATTCTCAGTGCTTTTGAGCTTTTAACTCGTAACTATATGATAAAAAAGATAAAATTTCATATTGTAGAAGAATTCTTTAGCCTAAATTCTCTTTATTTTAAATAAAAAACTTCTTCCAGACTAATGCTTTTCGGAGAATTGTCTTCATTGGTTTGCATGATGTCTTTGTTGTATTCCCACCATTTCTGCATAATTGGTTGCAATGGTAGGTTTTGATATTTTATTTCATTACTACATTTTAAAACTCCAAATAAAATATGAGTTTCTTCGTCTAAAAAGATTGAGTAATCTTCCACTCCCGATTCTTTAAGCAAATCTTCGAGTTCAGGCCAGATTTCAGCGTGACGCTTTTTATATTCTTCCTCAAATCCTTTAAGAAGAAACATTTTAAATGCAATTCTTTTCATCATTAATTATCTTAATGAATTTCCGTATCCTACAATTAAAATTGATATAAACATCACCAACATTCCTAGAGAAATTGTAGTAATCGTTTTTTTGGAAACACCTTTCCATTCTTTAATAATTACCCCCCAAAGATTGGCAATCAAAATAATAAATGCCATGTGAAGAATCCACGAGCTCGGACCATTCCCCATTTTACTTTCCCCCATTCCGTAGAAGAAAAATTGTAAAAACCACATTGTTCCAGCTAAAGCACAGAAAATGATATTTTTTACAACTGGTACATTTTTTTTAGTGTAATCTGTGTACGATTTATTTTTAAATGAAAGATAAAGACAACCGATAAGATTGGAAGCCATCCCACCCCAAAGTACAACGATATACGTTACATTATTTTGAAAAAGAAATTCTCCCTGATTAGGATTTGCCAGTTTCCAAGCTTCGTTGGCTACGGATGCCATTGGTTTTCCAGCCTCAAGACCGAAATTAAAACAAGCACTTAAAACTCCTGAAATAATCGCAACCGTTAAACCTAAACCAAATTTGTATTCTGTTTTTACTTCCATTCCGTGCGGATCAACAGAATCGGTTTGAAGTTCTCGGTCTTTCATTACACCCGCTTTTCCGCTGATGATGATTCCAACAACGCAGACAAGAAGTCCTAATAGAACAAACTGTCCCCAACTGCTAGAAAACATTAAACCAATATTGTCTTTTCCATCTTGTGGAGAAAATTCATAATAAATTGAAGGAACTAGTGAACCGATAACCATCGTTAAACCCAACATAATACTGCTTCCTAATGCTACGCCTAAGTATCGAACTCCCAAACCGTACATAAAACCGCCGATTCCCCAAAGTGCACCAAATAAAAATGTTAATCCTAAGATGGATGAAGATTCATTCTGAATGATTGACCAAAAATCAGGAATAGTAAGAAACGCTGCCAATGGCGGAACGATAATCCAAGAAAAGGTTCCCCCGA
This sequence comes from Chryseobacterium luquanense, assembly GCF_026460945.1. GTDB lineage: Bacteria > Bacteroidota > Bacteroidia > Flavobacteriales > Weeksellaceae > Chryseobacterium > Chryseobacterium luquanense. The sequence goes on along the minus strand of NZ_JAOVZV010000020.1, from coordinate 70,488 downwards.
TTAACCAAAAAGTTTCCCATTCCCAACCTTTAACTTTTTTATACGGTAAATAAAAACTTCCCGAAGAAAATCCTCCCAGGAAATGAAATAGTACTCCTAATAGTGCGTTCATAATTTTTCTGATTGATTGAATTTGAAAATTAACAAGATGTAATCGGTTGCGCATCTTGTAGTGTCATGCCTAAACATTATGGAAAAATAAGATTTTTTCTAATATTTAGAACAGAAGTGACAACTAATTAATATATTGAAGGTTACGTTCTATTTAGATAATTTTTTGCTATTCATTATTTTACTGAAATAGGCCGTTAATCTTCATTATTTTGTATTTTTTAGAATTGAAATATTCGAAATTCTTTTTCATGTTTAACAAAAAAGACTTAACAATTTTCATTATTAAGTCTTTTAATTATTTCAAAAACACAATTTACTTCAATTTATAAACTTCACTTCCCGCAAGTAAGAAGCATCCCAATCCGTAATCTTCAAAATCAGGAACTTTATCAACCGCTAGAGGTTGACCATCTTTCGGCTCTTTTCCGGTTCCCTGAACCCAGCCTAAAAATCCGTTAGGCTGAACAGAATCTTTGACCATCGCATTCCACGCTTTAACCAAAACGGGTAGATAAGTATCTCTGTCGATCAATCCGTTGTTCACTCCATACGCCATTCCGTATACAAAAAGTGCAGTTCCTGTCGTTTCTTTTCCTCCGAAATTGTTTGGATCATGTAAACTCACATTCCAGAAACCATCTTCCCTCTGGATCGGAAGTAAGGCTGCCAACATATCTTTATAATCCTGCAGATATTCTTTATAATGAGGATCAGATTTAGGCGTGTCTTGCAGCGTTTTTGCTAAAGCGGCCACTACCCAACCGTTTCCACGGCTCCAGTAACAGTCTTCACCATTTGGCTCTTTGTAAGGCGGCACGAAATCTTTGTCTCTCCACCAGATTTTGTCTGCCTGATTGTACAAACCATTTCCGCCATGCTTGTATTTTGTGTAGGCATACATTTCGTAGTTTCTGTCGAAATATTTTTGCTCGCCTGTGATTCTACCTAATTTAGTAAAAATCGGCATCGACATTTGAAGTGCATCAATCCACCACCAGTCATCTACTTTTTTAGTGGCAATCATGCTGTCCATCGCCGCTTTCACGTTTTTGATTCTTTCAGGATGTTTTCTTCCGTCGATTTCATAAAGGTCAAGATAGGTCTGTCCGCAAGCCTGATGGTCAGCATTTCTGGTGTAGGTTCCACGCTGTAAATTCCAGTTGTGATTGTTTGCCCAGGACATGGCGTAATCGTAATATTCCTTTTTTGGGTCTACAGAATACAACGCCATCAAACCTTCGTAGTACACCGCTCTCGTCCAGAGATTACTTGGCCAGACTTTCTTGCCGACGATGTCTTTTTTGGTATCCGGCCACTTGTCCATAAAGTATTGATTCGCTCTTCTTGAAACTTCCAAAACTTCTTTTTTGTTGGGAATTTCCACTTTGCTTGCCGAAGCATTCTTCTGTACCGAACAGGAAGTCAAACCTCCGATGATCAGTGCAAAAAAACCTGTTGTTAACAGTTTTTTCATAAGTATATATTTATTTTTATTTTCTTTTTAAATAATTCCTGAGTTCACGTTTCTCTAAATTCTTGATGCCTTTTGCCACTAGTTCTGCGTTGAAAATTGCACCTGCTTCATTGGTATGCGTATGGTCTTTCGGGAAAAACGCTTTTACTTTTTCAACTCCCATTTTTTCATATTTCTCTATGACCATTTTATTTAAATCTAAAAAACAAGCGCCGGTTTGTTGGGCAACTTCTTGTGACCAGATTGCGTATTGGTCTCTTTCGATTTTACCTTTCTCATTAAATTTATTTCTCGGAATTGGCGAAACAATAATGGGAATTGCACCTTTTGATTTCGCCTCATTCGCATATTTTCGCATGTAATGACCATAGGTATAAACCGTTTCATCCACTTTACGGATGGGGTTGTAGATATCCTTAGACTCTTCTCCAATTCCTTTTATCGTTCCTCTTGCCCGTAAAGTATCGGCCAGTTCACCGCCATCATTGTGACCAAACTGCATCAATACATAATCGCCTTTTTTAATGGTTTTCATAATGGAATCCCACCGGCCTTCTGTGATAAAAGTTCTGCTGCTTCTGCCACCTTTTGCGTGATTTTGAATCTCAAGTTTAGTCGTATCTAAAAATAAATTCATAAAACTTCCCCAACCCCAAAGTGAGTCTGCACCTTTACCAGAACCATTTTGCACGGTCGAATCTCCGATGATGTAAAGCACCGGTTTATCCTGAAGTTTTTGAAAAGATGCTCCGATAATTAGAATCAAAGCTAAAATTGGAAGTATGAACTTTATTTTCATAATACTTTTAATTTTTTTGAACACGAAGCTCACAGCGTTTTTATTTAAATATTCTTTTTTTGTTTCACAAAACGAAGTTTAGCCGATTCCTTAAATTAATTTATTATTTGAGGCAAAGCCGCTTCGCTTATGTAAGACCCAAATGAAAATCTTTGATTTTCGAAACTTATGTGCACTTTTTAAAAGTCGAATCAAAAACTTCAAATTACTAATGTGTTTAAAATCTTTTGTGCCTTTTGTGGTTAAAAAAAACTTCCCTGTCAAGTCTATTTTTTTACAGTAACAACATTCGGTTTTGGCATTTCCTTAATCGATTCATCCAGATAATAATCGGTATGCGGAGGCTGATTATAGCCTACATTTTGCCATACGATACTCAAACGGTACTGCGGATTATGCATCAAAGTGTACAGTCTGTGTTTCGTTGGAATGGTCGTAGAAAAAATTCTCAGTTCCTGATTATCGGCCGTTCTGTACATCACTTCTTCACGCCAGTCTCCGAATAAATCAGCCACCAATGCCGGATTTTTCTTCGTCCCGTTATTGGATTCACACTGGAAACTTTTAGCATCAAAAATCAGATTGGATTTTTCTTTTTTCCAGTCCCATTTTGATACGTTTGTTCCATCCAAAATTTCGCTTAAAAAATCACCATCCCAATAAATTCCCATATTCGCTGGCGGATTTTTGTTGCTGATTTTTTTTCCTTTCGTGTTATAAACTCCTTTTAATCCAGCTCCGGCGGCCCACGATTCTGAACCTTCGTAACGAGGGTCGATATTTAAAGACAAACCCCGTCCCGGACCTTGGAATTTGCCTTGTTTGCTATAAACAGTTGATGGCAATTTCCATAAAACTTTTCCGGTTTTGCCGTCCCTGAAATGCGCTCCTGCATCATCAAACCTCTCCTGAATATCAAAAATTTCCAATCCAGGATTCGATGGGTCTAAATCTCCAACGTGCAAAGCATCGCCGTGACCGTAACCTGTGCTATTCAACACTTTTCCGTCATCATCAACGGTCATCGCTCCGAAAACAATTTCGTCTTTTCCGTCGTTATCAACATCCGCAATGCTCAAATTATGATTTCCCTGTCCGCGGTATTTTTTATTTTCTTCCGAACTTTCGGTATCAAAAAGCCAGCGCAGGCTGAGTTTTTTATCTCTATAATCCCAGGCTGCAATTGCCGTTCTGGTGTAATATCCTCTCGACATAATCACACTCGGCGTTTTGCCATCCAAATACGCAACGGCTCCCAAAAATCTGTCGAGTCTATTCCCTTTCGCATCGCCCCAGGTTTCGGTCATTTCTTCGTCGGTTGGATTTAAACTGCCGGCAAATCTGGGAACTTCATAATTCACGGTGTGAATTTCTGCGCCTGTTTCTCCGTCAAAAACAGTCATAAATTCGGGTCCGGATAGAATCATTCCGTTTTCGTTGACATAATTTTTAGTCGGGTCGCCAATGAATTTTCCTTTGCCGTCTCTGCTACCGTCAGCGGTTTTCATTACGATTTCCGCTTTGCCATCCTGGTCTAAATCGTAGACCAAAAACTGCGTGTAATGCGCTCCTTCTCTGATGTTTTTACCTAAATTGATTTCCCACAAAAGCTTTCCATCCATTTTATAAGCCTGAATAATTGGTGGGTCGGTCTCTCCTTTCTGGCTGTTATCTTTTGACCTTCCGATTTGATGAAGGATGATTTCATATTCGCCGTCGCCATCCAAATCTGCTACTGAAGCATCGTTTGGAGTATAACCTGCTGGCGTTTTTAGAGGAATTGAAAAATAAGGTTTTTGGTTGGATACATAGTTTGCAGAATCAATATCAACTGATTTATCCTGCGTATTTGATTTGACGAAATAAGTGTAGTTTTTTGTTTTGTCTGCGGTTTTATCTAAAAAATTAGTTTCGTTTGAAAGTGGTTTTTCGTTCAGCTTTTTGGTTGAATTATTTTCAGTTCGGTACAAATCAAAATGCGTATTTTGAGCTTCTGTGCCGAGCAAACGCCAACTCACAAAAACACCTGAATCTGCAGGTATGGCAACGATTCCCCGTTTCAGATATTCCATTTGTCGTTGTGCAGACAGGAGTTCTGAAAAAAGAATGGCGCCTAAAATAAATTTGAATTTTGCATTCATAATTCCAATTTTATAAGTTTTGGCTAAAACAAATAATTATTTTCTGATAGTTTTTCTATCCTTCTAAATATTGATTCCGCCCTTTCAGGGCTGTGTGAAATCTTCCTTTAATCTATCATTGGGCTTCACCCAATGCTTTTGATATTGCCCTTTCAGGGCTGATTCACATCTGTCGTTCTTATCATTGGGCTACATACAATACTGTTGATTATGCCCTTTCAAGGGTTTTTCAAAATTTAAAAGCAATTTTGAACGTTAAATCTCTCGCAGCCCGACTTGAGCGGAAATCCTTTTTTGCTTAGACTGCAAGTTCTATTTAAACTGAAAATCGTCTTGCAAAAAGATTGGGAGTGGAAGGCGGATTAAGCTGCCCAAATAAATCTTCTCAAACAATTTTCAACCGATTGCACTTTAAAAAAATTATTTCATAGAAGCCTGTTTCAACAGCCACTTTACCCACTCTTCAGTTCCCTGATAATTGGTAAAATCTGCGGGTAACTTTTTGCCGTCGATGTACTCGTTGTAACACCAAGGATCGCCCAATGCGAAAACCGTCCCTTTGCCGAATTTTGCAATGGCTCCGATGTTTTTCCCTTCTGCCGTCAAGATGCCTTTGGCAGGGGATTTCACAGAAATCGTCGCCACTTCTTTCATATATAATTTTTGTTCGGAGAAAATTTCATTACCTGCTGGAACCATTACTTTTCCCTGCTCAAATTCTCGTTTCTGAACTCGGTTGTAGCTGTCATCGTTGAAATGAATTCCAAATTCTCCAGCCAGTTTGTTGAAATGTTCGAATTCCGAATTGCCGTTATCATTGCTCATCAATACTAAAACGCCTCCTTTTTTCACCCAATCAGTGAGGTTTTTGATGCTGGTCGGGTCAATCAGATTCGCCTTTCCGCCGTATGCTTCTTTATCAATATCGGCATCGACGATGATGTAAATATTGGCGTTTTTTAAATCTTTTTTGGACGGAGCGGTCTTCAAAGTACTGATTTCTGCACCCCGTTTTGTGAAGATTTCGCCCAGTAAAGAAAACCCACCGTTGCTGGTGTCATTCCACGTGTAATGCCAAGATTCGAGAACTTTGGTTTCTTTATTTTCCTTTTTTTCGTTGTTGAAAAAGTTGTCTAAAACGACTTTCGGTTTCTGCTGAGCATTGGAAAAACTGAAGGTCAGCAAAGTTCCTAATGCGAATGTTTTTATGATATTTTTAGTCATAATTAATTTTTATTTTGAATAATGAATTGGAATTAATTGAATTTCTCCATCTAGACCAGAAGGCTGAACTTTCCAGTTGGATGCGTCAAACGGCTTGTAGTTAATATTCACAAAATTGATTTCGTGGTAATTTCGCCACTGGATTTTCTTCTGGTCCATATCCCGGATTCTGTTGGCCATCAGGTTGCAGACTTCGATTTGAATAGTATTTTTTCCTTTTTTCAGATATTTTCCGATGTTGATTTCAAAAGGCAGACTCCAGACTATTCCGGCATCCTGACCGTTGACAATCACCTTTGCACTTTCGTAGAGTTTATCGAATTTCAGAAGATAATCGTCGGCGTTTTTCTTTTTTAATTTTAAAGTCGTCGTGTACACTCCTGTTCCGGAAAAACTTTGGGTTGAAGCATCTTCTGTGAAGTTGGTCCAAGGTTGAAGTTTGTCTAAAGTTTTAGTCTTCGGAAGTTCGGGACCACCTTCTTTGAAAGTGAGTTGCCAAGGTTGATTTAAAAGAATCGGCGCATCGGTTTTTTCGGTATAATTCCATTTTGTAATTGAATTATCCAAAATTTCAGAAGTTTTGATAATTAATGATTCTCCCGATTTCAACTGAACTTTCACTGAATTATTCTGAGTCTCTGCAAGTCCATAATTTCCATTTTCAGGATTCATCAAAGTCACTTGTTTTCCAATATAATTTAACGGAATATTTTGATTGATTTCCTTTGAAGTATGGTTGACGATGTAATAATATTTTCCGCCGTCGAACTGTCTTCTCACGAATTTCAATCCAGTATCAGTCAGTTTTTCTCTTTCAATTTTTAAATATTCCAAAGCTTTTGCAACATCAGAAGTTAATACAATTTTACCTTTTCCAACGTTAGCAAATTTCAAATTACCTTCTTGGTTTTGAAAAGGAATCTGATTCCATAAAGATTTTAACTGCGTTCTTCTTTTTTCGACTTCAAAGTTTCCGGGAATATCTTTGGGTTCGTTTTGAAAGATAATTGATGCGCCGTTTTGAGCTAAATCCACTATGTTTTTTAAAGTAGATTCCGGCAAATACGTCAGTTCAGGAATAATTAAAACCTGATAAGCCGAGCCTTCCTTCGAAACCTGAATTTTCTGATTTTCCGACTTTGATTCACCAATCATTTTGTCCGAAATCATATCGAGAGAATACCCCATTTTACTGAGCTTGTTCATATTTTCATACATCTGGGTCGGCACCAACCATTTTTCCACGTTATGAACTTTGAACGTCACATCCTTCCCTTTCGGACTCGCCCATTGGTCGTAAACCGGCCAATACATCAGTAATTCATTATCCGATTTTCCGCTTTGCAAAACAGATTGCGTGCGTTCGATGTAAGAATTTAATCCTTTCAGATGTGGCCACAAACTGTTTTCAGGAACGAAATTCACCGACGCATAAAACAACCATCCCGGAAACTGAACATCAGCCGGAGTGTACGTCGTACCGTGATAAAAAACGTGGTTGATTCCTGATAAAAACACCTGCTCAACTTCCGGTTTTGCCTGTGACCACGAGGTTTTGAAATGTTCGGTTAACCAGGTAAACGTTTCGTTTGAAGTTAATTTTTTGCCTGTCACATTTGCTGCGGAAGAGGCAAATTTCAACATATTAAAATCCGGCATATCTGATTTCTGAATGTCCGCAGTATCTCTTTTCAACCCCGGAATTTCAAAAATAGAACTTCCGAAAGTTTCAGATTCCGGAATGTCAACTGCTGCGTACAAATCGAGTAAATTTCCCGGCGAACCGTGTGCCTGATTGGTATTTTTTGAGTCTTTGGAATGCGCCCAGTTGGTGAAATCTTTGGTGAAATTGTTTAAAATCAATTCATTCAGAGTTTCTCTGTAATCCGATTTTACTCTTCCTGCAGTTTCATTTTCCTCGTTGCTCACGAGATATTTTATGAACGGACTTAAGTCATATCCTCTTCTTTTTTTGAATTCATTTAAAAAATCCGGCGTCCAGTCGGCATTGTAAACCTCATAACTGTCATTGAAAAAAGACCTGATTCCGTAGTTGGAATTTCCAAACGCCTTGTCAAAAGTTTTCAGATAATCCTTCGTCGCGTCCGGCGAAAAGTGGTCTAAAGTGTAACCTTCACCACCTGGCGCCGCACGTTTTACTTTTTGTAAAGTTTTGCCCACAAAAACCGCGTAAACCGTCCATTTTCCTAAACTAGGTTTCCAGTTCAAAGTTCTGTCAGCATTGATTTTATTCGTTAATACTACAGCTTCATTTTTTTCATTGTAAGCCGTGACAATATCGAGTTTTACTGTTTTTAAATTCTTCTGTTTCTCGTCTTTCAGAATGATTTTATCTGAAAATTTTTCACCCGATGCAATCGTATAGGTCTGAACAATCATTTTTGTCGCCGCATCCTGTTCATCAACCTGCGGTCCGCCAATCGGCCAACCAGTTCCGACTGACATATCAACGCCCATATTCAGACTTTTTGCTTTGTTGGTCGTGAACTGAAGCATTTTCATCCACTCCGGAGAAAGGTATGTGAGGTATTGTTTTTCAAAACCTTTTGCGCCATAAATCGGCACGATTTCCACACCTCCGAAACCTGCTTTATTTAAAGTAGTGAGTTGTTTATTCAATCCTTTTTCATCAACAGCATTTCCCATCCACCACCAGCGGGTCCACGGTTTTGCGGTCTCGTTGGTTTTGGGCCACGGGCTTTGTGCGGAGAGACTTCCGAAGGCAAAACAAAGGAAACTGAGACTGACTATATTTTTAATTTTCATTTTTGACTGTTTAATTTAACCACAAAAGTCACAAAAGATTTTTGGACACATTAGTTATTTATAAGTGAATGATTCGACTGCTAAAAAGACCACATTAGTTTTAAAAATCAAAGATTTTTTAAATACGTTTCTGATTTCGCCCTTTCAGGGCTTGTTTGCTATTTCTTTCACTTTATCATTGGGCTTCACCCAATGCTTTTGATAGCGTCCTTTCAGGACTACTAATTTCATCAAAATTATTTCCCCAACCCTAAAGGATGTAATTTTGATGAAATCTTCACAAAAATTTTGCTCCCTTTAGGGTTGGGGCCAACAAAATTTCGGTTCGAATCATTCTATTATTTTCAATTTCCATCAGGCTTCAAAGATTCCATAAAAACAGATTCCGGCCAATGGAAGTCTTCAACTTTATCAGGTTTATTGGGGTTAAAATTTTTATAATTTTTTGAAATATATTTCTTTAAAGGTAAATTTTGGTCTACAATAGATTTCACGACACATTTCGCCAATTCATAAGCGCCATAGGTGTTGAAGTGCGTATCATCCGCCAAAACGGTCGGTTGGTTGGGATAAGAATTTGCGGGATAATGTACGAATGCTTTTTTTGCTTCTTCCGGTCCCATCGCTTCGAATAAGGTTTTGCTTAAGGCATTCAAATCAATTAAATAGACTTTTTCTTCCTTCGCAATTTCACGCATCGCATCAGGAAAATCATCTAAAGTATTGACGATGTTATTGTTCTCGTCAAAAACTCTGCGGTTCATTGAAGTAACCAAAACAGGAACTGCACCCAATTCTTTGGCTTTCGAAATCCATTCTTTCAATCGTTTTCTGTAGCCGGATTTTGTACTGTTGCCCGCTTTCTGGTCGTTGTGCCCGAACTGAATGAAAAGATAATCGCCTTTCTTGATTTTGTTCCAAATTTTATCGATTCTATGCCGGTCTTCAAAAGCTTTTAAAGTTTCTCCACTTTCAGCATAATTGGCAATCACAACTTCATTCGGAACGAAAAAATACGGCAACATCTGTCCCCACGACGCCCAAGGTTCGTACTGCGCATCCACAACCGTAGAATCGCCTGTAAGATAAATAGTTTTCACCATTTTATTGGGCTGAATAATGACCGAACAAACTTTTGGTGCTTTGTCATTGAATTCAATCGTCAGCAAATTGTCCCAATGTAAATATTTTCGTTCTCTTGGTTTCAGTTTTACAATTCCGATTTGAGTTCCGTCCTGATTTCGGATGATGCTGTCTTTGACGTGAACTGTGATTTGTTTTTCGACAATTTCACCTTTTTTTGTTTTAATACCATTCAGCATCAGACGGCGGTTTTCTACCCTTACGGTTGTTTCAGATGTTCCTTTAGTATCGCCAAGATTTAATGTAATATTATAATTTCCTTCAGGAATTGCGACTGAAAAATAGAATGGTTTGTCGCTGGTAATATAATCTCCCGTCAAAGCATTTCCGTCGTTATCAACAGATTTCAAACCGGAAATATCCATAAATCCGTAACCGATTTTCTTATCAAATTTTGAGGTTGACGTGATGGGAATAAATCCGTTTTCGGTTCTGTCTGTGCCAAAATCAAACTTAAAAGTCGTCTGTTGTGCGAACAAAAACGAACCAAAAAACAGCGTCAAAAATTTCATCCAATTCTTCATCTTAATCTGTTAAAATATTTTCTTTCGGCATTGTAAACTGTTTATTTTCATCGCCCAAATCCGGCAGGCCAAAATAGAAATACAAAGTTCTTTTAAAAGTTCCATTCAAATGGTTCGGTTCACTTTCAGGGCCTAAAGTCGAAGTGTCATTATTGATATTAAACGCCAAAGCGGTTCCTAAGGGAGGAATTGAATCGAGGAAGGAAATATTTCCGGTCGGCAGTTTCGGATACCCTTCAGCTCCGTAAATTCCGTAAAAATCAAAGAGTCTGACGAACATTTTTTCTTCTTTCGTTCCAACCGTGATTTTTCCTTCTGCAGTATTCAACTGCAACCAAGAAATATCGTCGAAATAGCCTTTAAATTCAGGATAAATCCAAGGTGAAAAACCTGTTCTGGTTGAGTTTTTCAGGTTTTGCCAAACATTGTAAGTCTGTCCCTGAGTTCTGTTTTTCCAAACGTGATACGGACCTTTGCCTAGCCATTTTGCGCTGATGACATAATTTTCGGGATAGTCAAAACTCACACCCGCAAACTGATAATCTCCGGCAAGCGAATATTCATAATTTAATTCTAAAATTCCATTCGGATTCAGTTTCCAAACGGCTTTTTTCCCGTCTTTGTAGGAAATCTGAATGACTTGATTTTGTCCTTCTGCAAAAGATTTTATGGAAGACAATTCCGTTTTTCCATTCACGAAAACAGGTCCGTTCCGGAAGGTCATTTTTTTGCCTTTTTTATCTAAAATAACAGACTTTAATAATCCATCTTTCTTTCCAAATGAAACTTCTTTTTCGTCTGATTTTAAAACAAATAAGGAATCATTTTCGATAAATGAAACTGGAAATTCTTTGATTAAAGATTTCGAAAACTGTTTTGAAATTTCATCGTTCGATATAATTTTCCAAGTCCAGATATAAATTTCTTTTCCAAAAGAATCTGTTGCAGTCAGACTTAAAGCTTCATTTTCTTTCCAATTCGCAGGAAGATTTAAATTAATACTTCCTTTTTCAGTCGGTTTAATATTCGGAGATTCTGCATTTCCATATTGAACAACATTAAATCCAGATTCAGAAGAAAAAGGCGTTTTGAATTTGGCCAGTTTCCATTCAAACTGACATTCATTTAAATTCGTAAAATGATACCGGTTTTCAACAGGAATTGTTCCATTAAAATCCTCCGGCAACATTTTCAAATCAATTTTTAACGGACTGTAAATTTCCCGAATCGCGTAAAAACTTCCTTCTTTTTCACGATGCGGACCCACCACTCCATCCGGAGCGTTGATTGCGTTCACATCGAGTTGATTATTAAAATCGGTTCGTACCAAACCTTCGTCCGCAAACGCCCAGAGAAAACCGCCCGCACCTTTTTTGGAATTCCAGTGAAGTTCCCAGTAATCGGCCAGAGAAGTTCCGCCACCGCCGTCATCCTGTGCGTGCAGAAACTCGGTCGGCATATAAATATTTTCTCCTTCGAGAATTTTTTTGGTGCAGTAATAATCTTCGTAATGGTTGCAGTCGATTCCGTTGAAAGCGTTTCCAGGCTTGTGATGCGCGTGAATAACGGGACGGTTGGACAGGTCATATTTTGCATATTCTGCATCCAAATCAAAATTATGTCCACCCTCGTTTCCGTTGCTCCAAAAAATAATGGAAGGATGACTAGAATCTCTCGTAACCATTTCTCTCACGAGCTTTTTGCCAACTTCTGTGCTGTATTTTTTTTGCCAGCCAGCCAATTCATCCAAAACATACAAACCCAAAGAATCACAAATTTGAAGAAAGGATTTATTCGGCGGATAATGAGCACAGCGGACGGCATTCATATTCATTTCCTTGATGAGCTGAACGTCCATCAAATCGATGTTTTTGTTGACCGCTCTTCCGCTTTCAGGCCACCAAACGTGACGGTTGATGCCTTTCATTTTGATTTTGGTTCCGTTAACGTAAATGCCGTCACCATTGCGGATTTCAATCGTTCGGAAACCAAATTTTTCTTCAGTTTGGAAGATATTTTTTCTGTTTTTATTTAAACTGAATTTTGCCTTGTATAAATTGGGCGTTTCGGCCGTCCAGAGTTTTGGATTTTTAACGGAGAATTGAATCTGTTTTAAACTATCGCCTTTTTGAACGGCCACCTGAGATTCACCAACTAAATTATTTTTAGCATCAAAAATTTCAACCTTTACATTGTTGACAAAATTGATTCCTTTTAAATGTATATTCGAACGGAAAGTTCCGTCTGCTTTGGCATCGATTGACGTTGATGAAATATATTCTCTAGGATTGGCTTCTAAATAAACCGGACGGAAAATTCCGCCTAAAACCCAATAATCCGCCAACCGTTCTGCATTATTCACTGACTTATCAGCAGACATTTTGGAAACTTTGACTTCCAGAATGTTTTCTTTTCCAAAAATTAACTTATCAGAAATATCATATTTAAATTCGTAAAAAGCGCCTTGGTGAATTTCTCCAGCCAGTTTTCCGTTGATTTTCACCTCGGTGTCGGTCATCGAACCTTCGAAAACGATGTTCACTGATTTTCCTTTCCAGGAATTGGGAACTTGAAATTTGTGTTTGTACAGACCTACTTCATCATTGAATTTAAAATTCTTGCCGTAGGTCACGTAATCTCGTCCGTAATTATACGAGCCAAATCCCTGCTGTTCCCATTGTGACGGAACCTGAATTTTATCCCAGCTTCCGGATTTTCTGCCGCCTGTTATCCAAAAATCCCATTCTTTTGTATGCTCAGAATCTGTCCCACTCAGGAATTGGATTTCCTTAGATTGAGAATGCAGAAACTGTGAGCAAAAGCATAAAAGAACGAATATTTTGGAATGAAAACTCATTTAGCAGAAATATCGGAATCGTCTTTTTTGTCGTAAGATTGCGTGAGAGAAGCGACTTGCGTCACATTCATATTTTTTTGATTTAAATTCTGAATGTGATTCAGATTTTGCATTTCAGGTTTCAGAGCTTTGATTTTGAAATTTTCAAATGTGAAATCTTTTAAATCAAACAAATCAGATTTTTCAACAGAGAATGCCGTTTCACAACTGATATCGATATTTTTGATGGTAATATTATTCGCCAAACCTTTCCTCGGTCTTTCTTCACCTTTTAAATCAAAAAACTGGTTCCAGCCTTTTACATAAAGAAATGTTTTTACATTTCCTGTAATGTTTTCAACCGTAAGATATTCGTAGTGCTGAGGCGTGTCCGGACGCATTTTTAAATGTAATAATCTCGATGCATCGTTCACTTCAGAATTTCGCAGAATCACATTGTAATTGTGAATCGACTCACTTCCGCAAGTCAAAACGCTGTGGCAAAATCCGAAGCTGTTGTCTTCGATTAGAATATTTCTGTTTTCGCCATTGTTTGGGTCTTTATCGGACTTAGGACCTTTCCCTCCTTTCAAAGCGATGGCGTCATCATTGACTGACATATAGCAGTTTTTAATGAGGAAGTTGGTACACGCATCGATGTCAACCGCGTCTGTACTTGGAGCTTTCACCGGTTCTTTCGGAGCGAGAATCGTCAGATTTAACAGTTTAACGAAATCACTTTTGTAATAATGTGTACTCCAGAAAGGTGAATTTTTAATGGTAATTCCTTCCACCTGCACATTCTTTGAATTTGAAACGTAGATAATTCTAGGTCTCATTTCATCCATATTGGTACATTTTGGATTCCACTCGCGTCTTTTCCAGAAAGATTTCCAGAAGCGAAGTCCGTTTCCGTCCAAAGTTCCTTTACCAGAAATCGTGAAACCGTCCAATCCATCAGCATTAATTAAAGCCGGAAAATATTTTACCGTCTGACCTTCCATTCTCGTGGTGACAACCGGAAAGTCGTTGATATCGTCGCTTCCTTTTAATTTCGCGCCACTTTCCAAATGCAAATGTGTCCCCTGTTTGAAGAAAACCGAACTGATAAGAAATGTTCCTTTTGGTATGATGATTACTCCGCCTCCATTTTTCGCTGCCAAATCAATCACAGCCTGAAGTTCTTTGGTCTGAAGAATTGTACTGTCGTTCTTCACGCCGTTGGCTGTCAAGATGTATTTTTTGCCTAATTTATTGATGTCTGTGGTTTTGTTTTCTTTAAACCATTTGTCGATTTTGGTATTGTCTGGCCATTTGTCTTGACTTTTTAATCCATTCGAACATAATGCGACAATCACGAGAGACCAAATGAATTTGGATGTATTTTGAAATTTCATAATGTATTTATATTGCTGTATAACCTGATTTTTATGAATATCTATTTGCAAAACACAAAAATCAGTAAAATAACTTTTAATTTGGCTGTCCTTAGTTTATTATAATGCTAATTTTTAATGCAAAGTTCGCAAAGATTTTTTACAACTAAATGCTTTAAAGTTCGCAAAGGTTTATAATCAGCAAAGAGCACAATGGCTTTTTATTTATACATAGATTAAGGACAGTCAAAAAAAATTATTCTTTCATTTCATTTTCATAAAAATATACATTTTGTGTACTTACAGCATCCTGCTCTTTCATGTGGGAAGTTTTAAAATGATTTTGATTTTAATAAAGCTTTCAAATTCAACGAATTTTTATCAGATTTACCTTTCTTGTATTAAATGAAGTTGAAAATTAATAATCATGAAAGTAATATAAGTAAGGCAAAATCCCGAATAAAGAAAAAGCAATTAATTTTTTTCAAAAAAGATGGTCTGAAATTTCACCCAATTATTTATGAAGATTGTATAGCAAATAGTATTGATGCAGAACAATCTTTACCTCAGTGGTATTTATTAGAAAAAGATGAAGAAATTTTAGGCTTCGCAGGATTAATTACCAATGATTTTATCAGTAGAATGGCTTTATGCTCTATTCTTCAATGAAGATCACAGAGGAAATAATTACAGTGAACTTTTGATCAATAAAGCTAAAGAAGATACAAAAGATTCAGGATTTAAGTATCTGAATTTATGTACCGATCACATCGGATTTTATGAACAAAATGGTTTCAAGTATATCGGACAAGGCTATCATCCTTGGGAAGAAGAATCCAGAATTTATCAGATTGAACTTTAAATATTTCTTACGCTTATTGAATACCGAAACATTTTACCTTCTAAAAGTAAAGAGTATCGAAAAATACGTTTGGAAAGTTTAAAAGATTTTCCGGAAGCTTTTTCTGCAACTTATCAGGAAACTTGAATGTAGAAAAATTCATTTTGAAGATTATATTGAAAAACAGACAGGCAATAAATTTGTACAGGGTGTTTTTGTAAATCGTGAACTGATCGGAATATGCACTTTCTAAAAAGAAATGACAACATCGGAAACATTTACCAAATGTATATTCAAAAGGTTTTTAAGGGAAAAAATATTGGGTTGAATTTTGTTCAGGAAACCATAAAAGAAGCTACGAAACGATATCACGATTTAAAGATTTTCCTTGAAGTATCTGTTGATGATTTACAAGCTAAACATTTTTATTTAAAAGCCGGCTTTGAGCAAGTTCAGCAAATTGAAGGCTTAAGTGATATTTTAATGAAGTATAGCGGTTTATAAATATTAATCTTAAAATTACTCCGCCAAATTCTTTAAGCTTCTATTTAAACTTCTCACAGAAATTCCCAAGTACGCCGCCGAATCTTCTTTGGAAAGTTGAATATCCTGTTTTGACTGAAGCTCTAAAAGTTTTTGCAAACTGTGCTCAACTGTGTATAACTGTTGAAAAGATGCGCGCTTTGAAGTATTTACAATTCGCTCTGCAAAAGCATCGACGAGCAAAGCATTGAGTTCTAAATTATTTTTTAAAAGTTCGCGAAAGTAAGGAACCGACAACGCATACGCTGAAACATCGGTCATCGCTTCGATATTGCATAAACAGGGAATATTTCTGATGCATTCGATCTCACCAAGGATTTCGCCTTTTCCTAAAAATTCCAGAATAAATTCTTTATCGTTTTCTTCACTGAAATAGCATTTCACAATCCCCTCTTTCATCAGCATGACTTTGGATGATTTGTCATTTTGCGTGAACAGCTTTTGTCCTTTTGTGAACTGTTTCAAAATCACATCTTCTTTTCGCTCCTGCTTTTCGTAAAGTTTTGTAATAAAATCTAAAAACGTCTGGTTTGTGCGTAACATATGCTTATTCGGGACAAATGTCCTTTCGGGATTTTTTATATAGGTTGAAATTTGCGGCAGAAAAATAAACAATACTGCTGAGAAATAAAATTAGTAATTCTCATCAATTTTTAATATAAAATTTAATAAAATATGAAACAACTTATTAAGCTGGATGACTGGAAAAGGAAAGAACATTTTCTCTTTTTTTCAAAATTTGAAGAAACTTTTTTTGGGGTAACCATTACTATTGACTGTACTTTCGCATATCAACAAGCGAAGGCAAAAGGAAACTCATTTTTCCTTTATTATCTGTACAGATCTTTAAAAGCTGCCAATACAATAGAAAACTTCCGTTATAGAATTATTAATAACGAAGTCTATCTGTTTGATCAAATCAATGCTTCTGCAACCATCAACAGACCCGATGAAACATTTGGTTTTTCTTATATGGATTATGATAAAAATGAAGAATTATTTTACCAAAATGCAAAAGAAGAAATTACAAGAGTACAGCAATCTAAAGGCTTGATTACTGCAGGTTCGGGAGAAAATGTCATTCATTTTTCGGCTGTTCCGTGGCTTGATTTCACTTCACTTTCTCATGCAAGAAATTTTACATTTCCGGACAGCTGTCCCAAAATTTCATTTGGCAAAATCACTGAAAATAGTGGTAAAAAATTAATGTCTGTCTCTATTCATGGACATCACGGATTGATGGATGGTTTTCATATCGGATTGTTTGCTGAAAAGTTTCAGGAACTTATGAATGAGGTTTAGTTATCAAAAAATTACGTTTAAAAATACAAAAAAACGTCTACAAATGTAAACGCTTTTTATTTGTGACCGCGAAGGGATTCGAACCCCCAACCCTCAGAGCCGAAATCTGATATTCTATCCAGTTGAACTACGCAGCCATTTTTATAAATAATGAGTAATCAATGATAAGTAATGCAAATATTGCTTATTACCAATTACTCATTACCCATATTTTAGAAAGTAATCTTCACACCTCCCACAACCTGCGCACCAAGAACTTTGTAGCCTTTGTACGTTTGGTATTTTGAGCTCAGAAGATTGTTTCCGAGTGCGAAAATACTGAAATTTTTGTGAATTTTATACTCTGCAGACAAGTTTAAATCTGCATACCCACCAACTTTATCATTCGTATCTTCTGTAGACTGGAAAATAACCGACGGACTTCCCACGCCTTCAAGCATATACGAGTTTGTCGTTCTGTCTGTTGCGAAGATTCCTTTGAAGCCTAATGACAGTTTTTTTTCAAACATGGTATATTTTGCACCGATGCTTCCAGTCACTAAAGGAACGTTGTAAATATTGTCATAATTCTTTAAATCATACTTTAAAAATCTAACATCAGCATCAACAATTAGGTTTTCAAGCGGGAAATACTGTAAACTACCTTTGATGTCGCTTACATTTCCATCATCGTAAACGGCAGAAAATGTATTGGCAAAATCATAACCCGGACGGTCTAAAGTAAATGTATTGTCGAACAAATTATTTCCCTGGAAGAACATAATGTTTCTCATTTTTCCGAATCCTGCAGAAACATCATACTTAAAAGTTTCATCAATATCACCTCTTAAACCTGCGTAAAAATGATACTGTGTCTCGGTTGGTCTCAACATCTGGTCTGAAACCAGGAACGGGTTTGTCTGCAACAATTCGCTGTACGTATTCAGTTTTAAACCACCATCTACCCCACCGTAGAATTTAAATTCTTTAGCAGCAGCCACCTGAAACTCAGCCTGTGGAAACCAATACGTTTTGTTATTTTTTAATTCGTCGGCTAAAATTAAATTAGAGTTTCTTGCATTTAAAAATGAAAAAGAAGAACCCAACATCAAATACGATTCACCTTTTGCAAAAGTTACTTTCGGAGCAATATCTGCGTTGAAGAATGTTGAAGAGTTTTTATTTAATAAAGCAAAATCTGTTTTCACTGTTTCCAAACCTAAACCTAAATCAGCATTCAAAACAATTCCACTTTTTCCTAGCTCTACAGCATGTTTCGAAAGATTGGCCAAGATGGAAGCCTGATTTTCTTTTGCATCAAAATGATCGCTTAAAAATGAAGATTT
Source organism: Chryseobacterium luquanense (assembly GCF_026460945.1). Taxonomy (GTDB): domain Bacteria; phylum Bacteroidota; class Bacteroidia; order Flavobacteriales; family Weeksellaceae; genus Chryseobacterium; species Chryseobacterium luquanense. The sequence continues at coordinate 52,059 of NZ_JAOVZV010000020.1, read as the reverse complement.
TACTCTTACATCATTTAAAATTTCGTTTGAATAAAAATCATAATAACCGTTGACTTTAAACTGGTTTACTTTCTGCTTCAAATCTACATTCGCAGAAGGCGTCAGGGCATAAATTCCGTAATAGTTGTAATTATCTAAACCATACTCAGCATTCACATTGATTTTTCCTTTTTCTCCATAAGAATTTAAGAAAGCTCCCAAAGTTGCTGAACTCTGATTAGAATCCCAATCGTAAACTTTCTTCAAACCGTTGGTAGAAAGCACATGAACGTCCGCTCCCACTTCGATTTTGTTCTCGAGTGTTTTAGAAATATTGGCATCCGCTAAAATCTTTCCGTAATTCCCCATTCCGAACTGGAAATAGTTATTCTGAGCCGTTCCGTCAAACTTCGGAGCAACATCTTCACCCTGAATGGTCGAAGTCTTAAAATCTGAAACCGCAGGAACATCTGTAATATTATACTTCACAGGATTGGCTGATTTCTCTTCCGGCGGATAATTTTTTACCGTTTCTACTGAGGTTTTCTTCTTCTCAATTTTCTTTACTTCCGGTTCTCTTTTCTTGTTAAGAATCAGTTTTTCCTCTTTAATCTGAGAAAACGCCACCGACGAAATTCCTAGGAATAATATAGATAATATTTGAATTTTCTTGTTCATACTTTCTTTGTTTGAAAAATATAAAACGGGGATTATTTATTCAGGGTAAGATGATTACCCAATAAAGCTTTCCCGGCTTGTTTGTTATAAGTTTTGCCCAGTCTGAATATATTAAACAGCCAAAGGCTTTGATAAACTTTTAATTTGTACTGATGATTTTTCTTGATATTGTGTTCTGTTAAATTGTAATCATACGAAATGTCATAAGGAAAACCTGAAGGCAAAAGTCCGAATGTTATCATACTTCCTATCATTGCGTTTCCGCATGATGGAGTGTAAGTTTTCATAGGTAGCAATTCAAGTTTTGCAACGTTTGTACTGTCTTCAACGATTTCGTAGATATTTGAATGTTTTAAAATTTCATATTCCTCTTTCAAATCTTTATTCACAACAAAAACGTTCTGCTTTGGAAAATCAGCTTTTACGTTTCTGTATTCTTTCGCAACACTGTATGAAGGGATACAGCTGCAAAACGAAGCAGATGAGATTAAAGAATATATTAAAACTTTAAACTTCATTGATTTAACTACTTTTTAATCTGTTTTTTAACCTCCTTCGCTTCTGCTACAATTTCAGGGAAATCTGCATAGTTTGAAATGATCTGATCGCAAGTGTAACTCGCCTGATAATTATCTTTCAGACCAATATAATTTTTCGCCATCAAAACCAGAGCTTTTGCACCCCAGTAATCTTCTGATGCATAATTATTCGCCAGTTTAAAAATGGTTTCATTAGAAGATTTAAATGCTTTTCCTTTGTTCTGATAGAATGCTTTTGCGTAAAGAGCTTCTGCCGCAACTTCAGTGTTCGAAGACTTTTCAAGTGAAGTATAAGCGGTCTGTGCATCTTTATCTTTTCCTGAATTCATCAGACTTCTCGCCTTAATTACTTTTGCAGTTTCGATAACCGCCGCAGAGTTTTTATTATTGGCAATAACAGCATTTGCTAATTTTTCAGCTTCAGAAAAATTCTTTTCTTCGGCATACATTTTCATCAACTCAACATTCGCATAATTTCTAACGTTGATATTGGATGAATTTTTAATATTTTCTAAATATTTTTTAGCCTCAGCAGTATTTCCTTGGGCTATATAAATTTGAGAAACTCTCGTTGCTGCGTCATCCTGATAATCATTCTGAATATTGGCAATTTCCTGAAGAACCAATAATGCTTTTGTTGGATTATTTGTCTGATAATAACTTTCTCCCAGCTCATATTTAGCCTGATAAAGACCTTCTCCGGTTGGATTTTGCGTTAAATATTTCTCGTAATAAGAGATTGCGTTTTTGTAATCTTTCTTCGTGAAGTATTGTTTCCCGGTTGATAAATTGATTTCGTCAATTTCAGAAGCGTCGATATTAACTCCTACATTTCTTGCAAAATCAGCATATCCTGAAACATCACCGTTTTTCGTAAAAATAGGTTTTGCAGCCTGAACAATCTTCTGTGCGTAAGCCGTATTTTTATATTGCTCACCAAGAGATTTTAATTCAGATAGCGCCTTATCGTTTTGATTCTGGTCGATGTAATTCTGCGCTCTGTAAATGGATGCATTTGCGATCAAGTCTTTATCGGAAGAAGATTTAATGACCTTTCCGAAGAAATCATTGGAGTTGATAAAGTCATCCTGAGCCGCATAAGCCACACCAATTTCATATTGTGCATCGTCAATATATTCAGATCCCGGATATTTGGAAATTAATGATTTTAAATTGGTAATTTTCGCAACGTTATCGTTTTTAAATCCTAAAGCCAACGCTTTTTGGTACAACGTATAGTCGGTAGCGTCTTCGTTTTTATCGTAAATCGCAATTGCCTGATCAAGATCGTTGTTAGCGTAATTGATATCTGCTAAACGAAGCTCAGCATCATTTTTAAATTCAGGTTTCGGATTTTTTAAATATTGTGTAAAATACTGTTCTGCCTGATCGAATTTTTTAGATTTAAAATAAGCATACCCCAAATCGTAAGGCAGCTGCTGTTTTTCAGGAAAAGTTTCGTTGGTCAGTTTTTCGTAACGGGCAATCGCAGAAGGATAATTTCCTTTCTGATAATACACCTGTCCCAACCAATACAATGCTCTGCTATTGAATTCTTTATTTAAATCAAATTCTAAACTTCTGAGAAAGTATTTTTCTGCTTCGTCGAAATTACCTTTGTTGAATTCCTCAGTTCCCAATAAATAAGAAACTTCCTGATCTACCTTATCGGTTTCAGGAGTAGAGTTTGGCAATTTATCAATCGCATTCAACGTCTCTTTAAAGTTCCCGGAGTACAGATAAGATTTCACCAAAAGCGATCTCATTTCTGCATTTTTAGCACCGCTTGGGTTTGCAGCAATATAATTTTGAATCACCGTCGTCGGACTTTCAAATGGGTTTCCGATGTCGTAACCTAATTTTGCGTACTGTTCGTGAGCCAGCTGTTTCACACTCGCATCGTAATCCATCTGATAAGACGAACGAAAGGCTGAAAGTGCTTCCTGCTTTTTATCAACCGCTAAATACGCATTTCCTAGCTGATAATATGCATTCTGAGCCAGCGCTGAATTACTGTTAATCAATTGGTTGTAATAAGAAACCGCTTCATCATATTTTTTAAGCTGAGCCGCCACAAATCCCATTTCATACAAATCATTTTCTGATGGGTTTTGCTGTACGCTCAGATAATCTTTCAAATGAGGATACGCCGACTCATAATCATTCTTCATGAAATAAGATTCACCAATGATTTTATGAACTTCCGCTTTGTAAGACGCAGAAATATCTTCGTTCAACAAAGCATTTCCTTCCGAAATTGCTTTATCGTAATCTTTATCGTTGTAATGCATCTGCACATAATACGGACGCACCAATTTTGAAAATTTCGGCTGATCTTTTATAGAATCAAAATACTGAAACGCCTGATCATTCTGCTTGCTTGAATAATACAAATGTCCCAACATGTACGCAATATCACCCATCTGAGATTCATCTGCCGTTTTGTGAGCTTCTTCCAGTGCATCAATTGCCCCTTTAGAATCGCCCATCATAAATTTAGCATACCCCAATTTCAGAATATACTGTGTATTTTCCTCTTTAGTCAGTTGGTATTGATTAACCTTTTTTAAAGTTTTTAAAGCTTCCTTAAAATCTTTTTTAGCCAGATAATAATCTGCCAAAGGTAAATTGGCCTGAGCAAAATATGCAGAGTTCGGATATTCTTTCATAAAAGCCGTCAATCCTTCTTCCGCATGATTTTTCTGCAGAATTACTCCTATCACATTATCAAAAAATTGGGCAGCTTCTTTTCTCGACTGCTCCAGATTCTGATTGTAGAAATACTGACGTGCATATTCGTATTGAGAAGCGTTGTATATTTTGGTCTGATAAAGATTCTGAGCAAGATTAAACCTGTAGTTTTCCTTTTGGGTAAAGTATTGAGACTGTTGAGCTTCGGAAACCCCGAAATAGAAAACAGCAGCCGCTAAAAGTATTTTTTTTGATTTCATTAACATCAAATTTTAAAATGGAAAGGCCTTCAAAAATGAGACCAAATATTTTAATTTTAAGATAAGATTTTATCCACAAATTATCAACGAAAATATCGAAAAGATATTGTATAAACAAGCCTTTTAACATATTGTTAGTATGTGGATTATTTTTTAATACTAATTAACTTTTCAACAAGAAATATTAAGAAAATCTTAATTATTTATCAGAAATAATTACATTTGTTTTTTTCAACTTTTATATAACTATTAAATGAATCAACTTTTCAGAAGGAAAAACTATTCAGCAACAGATACTTCCACCAATCTTTTGCGGGTTTTAGGAACTTGGGATATCGTTTTTTTTGGAATTGCCGCCATCATCGGAGCCGGAAGTTTCAGCAGTTTGGGTGAAGCCGTTTTCAGAGGCGGCCCCGGTGTTATCCTACTCTATCTGATTTGTGGTTTTGCCTGTGGGTTTACCGCTTTATGCTATGCAGAATTTGCGAGCAGAATTCCTACCGCAGGTTCGGCTTACACGTATGCTTACGCCAGTTTTGGTGAATTAATAGCCTGGGTAATTGGCTGGGCGTTGATTATGGAATATTCTTTCGGAAATATTTACGTTGCTTTTTCCTGGTCAGATTATTTCACAAGTTTCATAGAGCGCCTCGGAATGCACATCCCTGATTATCTCACTTGCAGTTATACCGAAGCGAAAAAAGCATTTCAAAACGGATCTGAAAATAAAGAACTCATCAACGCATGGACGTCAGCTCCACTACTAGGAAGTCTAAAATTGATCGTTGATATTCCGGCATTGGTAATTAACGGATTGATTACGTGGCTGTGTTACCGTGGAGTGAAAGAAAGTAAAAACTTCAACAATTCTTTAGTAATATTAAAACTTGCAGTAATCGTTTTGGTGATCTTGGTTGGTTTTTCATACATCAATACCGACAATTGGACGCCGGTAAGCATAGAAACCGGAACCCGATCATTTATGCCCAATGGTTTTGCCGGAGTAATGAGTGCGGTTTCAGGAGTTTTCTTTGCATATATAGGCTTTGATGCATTAAGTGTACTTTCAGAAGAAACAAAAGACCCACAAAAAACATTACCAAAAGGAATGATTATTTCTCTCGCTTTGTGTACCGTTATTTACATCTGTCTGACTTTGGTTTTAACCGGAATGGTCGACTACAGAAAATTTGACGGCGTTGGAGATCCTTTATCATTCATATTTGAAAAAACAAATGCCAATGTTGCCTGGATGGAACTGACAGTTTCATTTGTCGCAATTGTAGCAATTACCACAGTTTTATTGGTATTTCAGATGGGACAACCGAGAATCTGGTATGCGATGAGCCGTGATGGTTTGATGCCGAGAAAATTCCAGACTGTTCATCCAAAATATAAAACCCCTTCGTTCGCAACGATAGTTACGGGTATTGTGGTTGGAGTTCCGATTCTTTTCACAGATAAAAGTTTCATTTTAGATTTTACAAGCATTGGGACTATTTTCGCTTTCGTTTTGGTTTGTGCGGGAGTTTTAATGCTTCCTGCAAAAGAAAAAATCAAAGGCAGATTTCATCTTCCCTATATTAATGGAAAAATTATTTTCCCAATAATTTTCATCGGAGCTTTGGTAGGATTCCATTATTTCCAGCCTGATTTTTTTGATCATTTATTGGAATGGAATGATCCTAAAAACGGTGAATTCAGAGCTTCAATTTTCTTTTTTATCTTGATTAATTTAGGACTTTGCATTTTGACCTTTATCAAAAATTTATCTTTGATTCCATTGATCGGTTTAAGCTCTTGTCTTTATTTATTGACAGGCATGAGCCACGAAAACTGGTTCTACTTCGGAATATGGTTTGCCGTAGGTTTGGTGATTTATTTCTGTTATGGATACCAGAACAGCAAACTGAGAAACGTAAATTAAAGATGAAATATCTTTTCTGTCTGCTATGTTTAATCATGATTGGATGCAGCAAATCTAAAGTTGAGCCGGGTAATGATGTAACTTCAGAAAATTCAGAATTAAAGAAAATTCCTTACAAAGAATTTTTAGTTTCGATTAATAAAAAGACTGCAAAAGAAAAGAAAAATTATCTGTTTCAATTTATCAACTATGATGTTCCCAATTATTGGTTGGGTACGCCTTGGTCATTCAACGGAACATCAAGAGAACCTCAGAAAAGTACCATCGCCTGCGGTTATTTTGTCACCAATACGCTGACTGACTTTGGTTTCGATATCAACAGAACGTATCTGGCGCAACAAGCTTCTTCCGTGATGATTAAAAAGCTTTGCAAAGACATCAAATATTTTAGCAATAGACAAGATTTAGAAAAGTATATTTTAAGTAAAGATAAAAACCAAGTATATATTGTCGGTCTTGACTTTCATACAGGATTTATCACGAGAGAAAATAAAGACACTTATTTTATTCATTCGAGTTACATCAAAAACAAAGGTGTGGTAAAGGAATCAACCCAAACTTCACAGGCACTGAATGCTTCCAAAACATTTATGATTGGAACTTTAAATTATTGATATAATAATCCAATCCTTGTTTTTCGAAAATAAGTGGAACCGATTTGTATATCTTAATTTGAAAACCTTATTAGCTAACCCTTTGTTTAGCTTTGCGTTTAATTATCGCAATGAAAGACAAAGTTTTTGACAATCTGCATTTTGTATAGGAAAAAACAAAGGCATTTCATTTAAGAAAGTAATACAATATTTGAATAAATCATCTAAACAAAAGACAGTATTATATTAAAATAAATAATTGGCGAAATAATTGCTAAGGTTCATCTAAGAACTTTAAAAATTAATGCCATGCCTGAAAGAATCAACACATACCAAGAGTTCTATGAGTTTTATCTCGATGAACACAAGAAATTAGGAACAAGAATTTTTCACTTTCTTGGAATTCTGTTTGTTTTTCTCGTCATCGGTTTTGTCATCTACACCGGAAAAGAAAGATTTCTTTGGTATATTCCGATTGTTGGATATGGTTTTGCGTGGCTCAGTCATGCTTTTATTGAAAGAAATAAACCCGCAACCTTTAAATATCCGCTTTGGTCGTTGCTTTCGGATTTTAAATTATTCTTTGAACTGTTGATTGGCAGGCAGAAATTCAGAACGCAAGAAAAAGCTTAACTTTTACCCTTAAATATTTGTTATGAAAAATATTCTAAAATCTCTATCCATCATTCTTCCGATGGCATCAATGCTCGTAATGACGCAATGCAAACCGATGCCCAATTCAGGATCATCAGGAACTGAAAAAACCTTTATCATTGCCTCGCAAACTGTCGACTGCACCGGAGTGGCACCGATGAAATGCCTTCAGGTTAAAGAAAAAGAATCTGATAGCTGGGGAAATTTCTACAGCAACATCGAAGGATTCACCTACGAACCCGGATTTGAATATGTTTTAAAAGTAAAAACAGAAAAACTTACCAATGTTCCGGCAGATGCCTCATCCATAAAATACACTTTGGTGCAACAGGTTTCTAAAACCAAGAAATAAAAAAAACCTCTCAGTATAAATTTGCTGAGAGGTTTTTTATTTTAGTGTCCAGATTGTCCAAAATCTTTCGGTGGCTTGGGATAATTGGCAGTGCTTAATTCATCCATTTTCTGTGTTGCCGCCATGGAAACAACAAGATCATTCAACATAGAACTTGCTGCTGTTGGCGAATTTGGAAGTAAAACTAAATTACTTCTATTATTGGCTCCAATCGACTGTAAAGTATCATAATGCTGTGTAACCACGATCAATGCAGAAGCTTCCTGCGCATTGATGTTAGCTGCATTCAGCATTTTTACAGATTCTTCAAGACCTTTTGCAATCTCTCTTCTTTGATCTGCAATACCTTGTCCCTGAAGTTTTTTAGATTCTGCTTCAGCTTTTGCAACTGCAACAATTCGTATTCTTTGTGCTTCAGATTCGTATTCTGCGGCAGTTTTTTCACGTTCTGCAGCGTTGATTCTATTCATTGCGTGTTTTACCTGCTCATCCGGATCAATATCCGTTACCAAAGCCTTGATAATATCGTAACCATAACTTTGCATTGCTTCCTGCAATTCACTTTTTACAGCTACTGCAATATCATCTTTTCTTACGAAAACATCATCTAATTTTGTTTTTGGAACTTCTGCACGCACAACATCAAAAACGTAAGAGGTAATCTGATTTTCAGGATTTTCCAAACGGTAATATGCATCTTTTACGTTTTCTCTGATCACCTGATACTGAACAGAGACTTTCATTTTAATAAAAACATTATCTAACGTTTTCGTGTCAATAATAACATCCAATTGCTGAATTCTGAGATTCAGACGTTTAGAAATCTGATCTAAAAAAGGAATTTTTAAGTGTAAACCCGCATGGCTTACTTTTAAAAATTTACCTAGTCTTTCCACCACCGCTGCAGATTCCTGCTTAACTGTGAAAAAAGATGCGAATAATGTGATCAGTCCGAAAAAGACCAGAATGCCTAAATAAATCATATTGTATAAGTTTATGAGTGAACTGATAAGATACATCTTTTCAGGCTATAAATCAAATTAAAATGAATAAAATTACATTGTCATTCCGATATCAATTCCTTTGATTTTTCGATAAAGGTCGGTTGCATAATTATCGGTCATTCCCGAAACAAAATCAATCACGCCCAAAGTTTTTTGGTAATCACTTCCCTCTTCGTACACAAACTGTTTCGGAAGAAGTTTTAGAGCTTTCGTATCATAAGATTTTCTCTCTTCTTTAGATTTTAAAATTGATGGAATAAAATGATCAAGCAATTCGTACATTACATTGTAACCAGCATTTTCAATTTCCACAACCGCTCTGTGATTGTAGATTTTTTCGATAGAGAAACTTTCAATATCCTGTAAAGATTTATTTTCAGACTTATAAATATCCAACAGACCGCTTTGTAAATTTCCTTCTAAAATTGTATTGAAATTAGATTTAAAAAGTTGTAAAGATTTATTGATTAAGGCGTTGATTACTTTTGCTCTCAAGTAGGAAATCTGCTCATTTTCATTTCCGATGGAATTCAATTTTGTGTCGACTCTTTTAATATCATCAGTTTCAGATTTTACAAGTTCAAAAAACAAATTTTTACAGTCCGCAGTCGATACAATTCCCAAACGATGTGCATCTTCCATGTCAATAATATTATAACAAATATCATCGGCAGCTTCTACCAGCCAAACGAAAGGATGTCTTTTAAAAATATAGGGTTCATCACTTTCATTAATTAAATTCACTCCTTTTGCAATTTCAAGAAAAGTATCTTTTTCATTCTGGAAAAATCCGAATTTTTTTCTGTGAATAATTCCTTTCTTTTTAGCAATGGCTTCACACGGATATTTTGCAATGCTCGCCAAGGTGGTAAAAGTCAATTGAGCTCCGCCTAAATCTTTTCCCTGTTGTTGATGAGTAAGAACACGAATTGCATTGGCATTTCCTTCAAAATTGACCAAATCTGCCCATTCTTTTTCTGAAAATTTAGACTTTAATTGGTTTTCATTCCGGTCAAAATAACTGGCGATGGCATCTTCTCCCGAATGTCCGAAAGCCGGATTTCCAACATCATGACAGAGGCACGCTGCCGCAATGACATTTCCTAAATTATGCTGATAAAAATTTTTGGATTCTTCCGTGAGATCACTTTTATAAGTTTCTGAAATATATTCTCCGATCACGCTTCCCAAACTTCTTCCCACAGACGAAACTTCAAGTGAATGCGTCAGTCTGTTGTGTACAAAAACACTTCCGGGAAGCGGAAAAACCTGAGTCTTGTTCTGCAGTCTTCTGAATGCCGAGGAAAAAATAATACGGTCAAAATCTCTTTGAAAATCTGTTCTTGAAGCAACAGTATTGGGATTGTTACCGGTGCGCTGACTGGTAAAAATCTGGTTCAAATTCATCATTTTCCAAAATTAATTCAATTTTTACTTTTAAAGGAATAATATTTGAGTTTTTCTTTAAAACAAAGCTATGCCTGAAGGCCCAACTATAATTCTAATGAAAGATGATCTGCAAAAATTTGTTGGTGAAAAAGTAACTGACGTCAATGGAACCGAAATACCCAAAAATTCTAAAATCAACGGCGAAATTTTGCGAGAAATAAAAACATTTGGAAAACAGACGTTTCTGATTTTTGATACCATTATTTTTAAAGTCCATCTGATGATGTTTGGCTCCTACAGTCTGCACAAAAGAAAAGATATCGATACATTACGGTTGGGACTGACTTTCAAGGATGAAGGAATGTATTTTTACACCTGCGTCGTTAAAGTCGTCGATGAAAGTTTTCTCTCAAAAATAAACTGGGAAGCTGACATCATGAGCAAAAAGTGGAGTGATGAAAAAGCGATTGAAAAAATGCATCAGCATCCTGAAATGATGATCTGCGATGCGCTGATGAATCAGGATATTTTTGCTGGAGTCGGAAACATTATTAAAAACGAAGCGCTGTTTCGTGCAGGAATTCATCCGCAGTCTTCAATTAAAAACCTCAGTGAATCAAAACTTAAAAAAATCATTAAAGAAACCATAGATTATGGCTTTGAGTTTCTCAAATATAAACGGACAGATACTTTGAGCAAAACATTTCACGTTTATCACAGGAATAAATGTCCCAAATGTGGTGAAGAAATCATTAAGAAAGAAACCGGAAAGAGCAAACGCATGAGTTTTTTCTGTGAAACTGATCAGAAATTATATTGAGAAACCCGTTGTGCATTTTAAATTTTTGTACTTCTAAAATAAGTGAAACGGCTTCGTTGACTTTCATTTCAGTATTTTAAATAAATTCCTTGTTTATCGTTGCGCTTTTTTTATCGCTGAGAAGGACTAAGTTTTTAAAATACATTTATTTTTTTTTAGACAAATAATGGCATTTCATTTAGTAAAGAAACACAATTATTTAAACATCCAGATTCAGCAAACCTCCTGAATAGGCCGTAAAAAATGCAGACCTGTACACTTCGCCCAAAGGAATTTCAGATTCATCAATGTAAATATTGTGATTATCAAAAGAATCAATACAATTTAAATTAACCACAAAAGACTTGCTCACTCTGCAAAAAATTTCTGCCGGAAGTTTCTGATGAATGGTTTTGAGATTCATTGCGGTAATCAGTTTTTGAGTTTTTGTGTGAATGACCACATAATCTTTTAAACCTTCTATAAATTTAATCTCATCAAAATTTAGTTTATAAAATCTTCTGTCTGCTTTGATGAACAGAAATTCCCTGGTGTTTGATTCAACTGTATTTTTTGTAGTCTCCTGCGAAAGTAATTGGTGATAAAGAACAGCTTTTTGGATTGCTTTTTCAAGACGGGGCTTTTCAATTGGCTTTAATAAATAATCGATGGCATCGAGCTCGTAACTTTTTAAAGCGTACTGAGAATAAGCAGTCGTGAAGATAATCAGGCAATCTTTTGGAAGCATTTTGGCAAATTCTAAACCGGTCACCAAAGGCATTTCTATATCCAAGAAAATAAGATCTACAACATTCGTTTTTAAAAATTCTAAAGCTGCAGGAGCATTTGAAAATGATCCCAAAATATTAATTTTTGAAACTTCAAGAATCAGTGACTGCATTTCTGCTCTTGCCAATGGCTCATCATCTACGATTATACTGTTCATACAGGAAGGGTTAGATTGACGATATATTCATTTTTTGTGGAGTTAATATCCAGCGTAAAAGTGTTTTGATAAAGCAGCTCCAATCTTCTTTTGATGTTTGCCAACCCGAGTCCGCTGTAATTGGACTCAGGAATCGGGAAGTCAGAATTTTGAGAATTCCGACATTCAAAATGAAGATTTTTATCTTTAATTTCAATATTCACTATCACATAAGATTCTTTTCCGCTGATATCCACACTGTGTTTCACTGCATTTTCTACAAATGTGGTAAACAAGTTGGGCGGAATAAATGTAGAATTTAAAACCCTCTTATCATTCGGACTTTCAATGTTGACGTCAAAATTTTCTCTTCTTATTTTTTCAAGATTCAGGAAATTTGACAAAAAATCGATTTCTGAAGTCAGCATTGTTTTTTCTTCATTATTTTCATAAAGTTGATATCGCAGAAATTCAGACAATTTCATAATAACGGTGGTTGCTTTTTCGGGGTCTGTTCTTATCAAAGCTTTTACATTATTCAGCATATTAAAAAGAAAATGTGGATTAATCTGATTCCGAAGCTCGTTAAGTTCCATGTTTAAAGTAAGGCTGTTCAGTTCAACGATTCTGATACTGTCTCTCATCCATTTCTGAAGCAATTTCATCGTGGTTGTTACTAAAATAATAGATATACACATCATTAAGCCTTCATATACTCCACCTCTCTTTTCATTATATTCATCAATTTGATATTCAGCAAAAAAACTCATGACGTATGAAATTACATGAAGTCCCAAAAATCCCATTGTTATTAATAAAACAACATAAAGAATATAATAAGTTCTGAAAAAAAATTTTGGAACCAAAAGATACATATTGATATAGGCCATCATCAGTAATGAAATGTATACAATGATCAGAATATAATACTGAACTGATGCTGTATAAAACCTCCAAAATCGGGCAAAATAAAGTAAAACAAAAAAGAAAACCATAAAGGAAAGATGCCTGACTAATCTGAAACGATCTTCTACCAGAAAATCGATGACGATGTTATTACTTATTTCCTTTGATAGTTTCATAGAATCATTTTTACTTTTTCTTAAGGATTGACAAAAATAATTAATAACGGCTTTAAACTGCCTATTATTATACGAACCCTGCACTTTATTATACTAAATTTTAATATGTGGTATTTGGTAGAATTTGTAAGGCAGTTGGTATAAAAAACCAATTGTCAAAGGGTTTTCTCTATTCCTTTGTCCTGTAAAATTTATTAAAAACATGGAACTAAACGTTTTTCAGAAACTCACGGAGCAGATTATACAAGAGTGTTATTTTATGACCGATTCTCAACAGGAAGAAAAAGTCATCCAGTTGATTGACCTTCATCATTTTATAGAATCTTACAATCAAAGCCTGAAAGTGATTGATTACATCCACCATCCGATCAATATCATCGAGGAAAACGGAGTAAAAAAAGGGATTTTATTTTACGACATGAAGCATTCTCACGCTTTAGATATTTATGAATCTGAACTTTTTAGAAACCATCATCAAATTCAGGAATTATGGTTTGTTTTTGTGGAAGAAGAAAGCGTTTCACAAGTTGAAAAGTATATCAATTTCATTCAAATGAATGCGATAAATACTTTTTACGACAGAATATTTATGTTCAATTTTTTCCAATCCACTATCAACGCAATCAAATAAAATTTCTATGAAAACATTTAAAAAAAATCTAATCACTTTCGTTATTATTCCTGTTGCAACGATGGTTTCAGCTCAGAAAAAAGACAGTATTCCCAACAAAGTCATTGCTTTTGTTACCGATAAATTTCCGCAGGCGAGAGATTTGAATATTGAATTTACACAAGTTACGCCTTACAAATTTTCGCCCGAACTCTATGGAAATGATTTGCCAGAAAACAAAATCAAATCTTTTCAGCAGGTAAAAGCAAATGCCAATGTTTATTTTATTAAAAACAGAAAATGGCTGTTGAGTGCATCATTAAATTATCGTTTTACGTCCATCAATGCAGAAAATAATATCAATTTATTTTCGGAGGAAAATATCAGCAAAGGAAGTTTCCATTATCATTCTGAAGCTGTAAATGTGACGCATTTCACCAAATTATTTAATAAAATAGCCATTTTTTCTGCTACTGCATCGATTGACGGAAGCGATCAGCATTTTGAAAGAATCAGAGGAATGGTGACCGGAAGTTTGGTTTTAAAAGCAAATGCAAAAACTAAAATGACCTTAGGAGTTGCAATTTTTGCTGATCCAAGCACGCCAATTCCTGCCCTTCCGATTTTTACCTATGAACATAAATTTGATAACGGCTGGGTTGCAGATATTATCTTACCAAAGAAAATTTTAGTAAGAAAAGATATTTTTTCAAACGGAAGAATTTCATTTGGTACTGAGATGGACAATACCTCATTTTACCTTTATCCATCAGGGAAAACTTACGAATTCAGACAATTGGAAATCAATTCCGGAGCTATCTATGAACACCATTTAGGAGGAAACTTTATCGGAACTTTAAAAACAGGAATCAGAGCAACTCCTGCATCAAGAATTTTTGAAAAGAATGAATCTCCGAGAGATTTTATTTTTGACGCCAATGCCAAGCCGTCTTTCTATTTTAATGTGGGGATTTCTTACAATCCTTTTGGAAAACCGAGAGTTAAGTAATAAAAATTGATGTTAAGAAATTGGTGTTTTTAATGTTTCAAACATTTAATATGCTTTACATTTCATTTCCTTGATATTGTCAACATGAAAACAACAAATACATAAACATTAACATATTCTCAATTTTTTACGAATTAAATAATTAAAATACAAAATAAATCACCCTAAAACTATTCAAAACAACAATAGCAAAATCATCTAAAAACACATTTACACACACATAAAACACTGATATACATCATAGTATTTTTATTTGGCATTCAAATTGAAAGCCGTAATATTGCATTATAGAATTCGCAATAAATATTAAAATAAATAAAAATTCAAAATTATGATCGCAATTATCGGAGTAGCAACATGTGCAGTATTAGTTTCATCTTACATCGCAACTGTAAAGAAGGAAAACAACTAATCAGTATTAAATAAACCTGCCTATTTAACAAATTTATCAGTTAGTATTATTTATGTTTGCAGTCAATGACTGCCCGCTGTTTTACTCAACCGGAGTAAAGCAGCGCAAAAAAAACATAACAAAATG
The DNA here is from genome assembly GCF_026460945.1 of Chryseobacterium luquanense. Classification (GTDB taxonomy): domain Bacteria; phylum Bacteroidota; class Bacteroidia; order Flavobacteriales; family Weeksellaceae; genus Chryseobacterium; species Chryseobacterium luquanense. Next base: position 37,030 of record NZ_JAOVZV010000020.1, on the reverse strand, counting down.
ATTACAGAACTTGAGCAACTTCAAAATTCAGTTTTTTCTAAGTTCAACTTAATCATTTCCCATCTCCAGCCAGATTCTGAATGTGAAGAATATTTTGGTAACAGCTTCCAATTAAATCAATTCAGCATTAAATTCAGAAAGGCTAAAATCACTCCCAAGAAAATCGGACAATTTGTAACTTTATGGAAAAGAAATCCTGAAAGCAAACAAACCGAACCTTTCACTTCGGAAGATCCTTTTGATTTTTATATTGTTCTCTGTGAGCAAGGCAAAAAATCCGGATTCTTCTTTTTCTCAAAACAGATTCTCATTCAAAAAAATATCATCACTACCCTTTCTCAAGATGGAAAGCGAGGTTTCAGAGTTTATCCAATCTGGGACTCTCCGGAAAATAAGCAAGCTATAAAAACTCAAAATTGGCAAAAAGATTTCTTTATTGATTTTGATAACAAACAATTCCTTAAGTTGTTTGAATCTATTCTAAAATCTTAAGGTTAAAATTTTAAATCAATTATCTTTGCAGCTCAATTTAATGCTCTGCAACTATGAATCTGTACAATCTTATTATTCAGGATAAAGAATCTGTAAAGCTCGATGATGTTTTTCTTGAAACTAAAAATAAAGAACACTTTGTACAGCTCATCAAAGAGCAAACCTACGCTAAAGAATTACAGGAATATGGACTTCCGGTCAACAATAAAATCCTTCTTGAAGGAAGTTCTGGTTGCGGCAAAACAATGACTGCAAAAGCGATTGCGAATGCTCTAGACAAAAATATTATCATTCTTAATCTAAGTAATATTATTTCCTCAAGAATTGGTGAAACTTCGCAAAATATTAAAATGATTTTCGACAAAGCAGCGAGAGAAAGATCAGTTCTATTCCTTGATGAACTCGACCAAATCGGAAAAGCCCGTGGAAGCGACGATAAAGATGTCGGCGAAATGAGAAGGTTAGTAAATACCTTAATTCAGCTGATTGATTATTATCCTGAAAATGCTTTATTACTTTGTGCTACCAATCATGCAGAAATCATTGATACCGCTATCATCAGACGTTTTCAACTGAAAATAAAGTACGAAATGCCTTCCCAAGAGTTTCTGGATTCTTATTATGACAGTCTTTTATTAAAATTCCCTGAAGACTTGAGAAATATTGAGAGGAAGTATGATATTTCTTTTGCAGAAGCGAAGGATTATACTTTTACGGTGGTGAAAGGGAATTTGATTGAGAGGTTGGAAAAAGAAAGTAATTTAAAGCCATCTTAACATTAATTGAAAAGTCTTATGATGCTAATTTTTTCATTAAGGCTTGAATTAAAAATTGTATTTTGTTGGATATTTCTTTATTTTTAAGAATTATAAAAAGAAATCATTTTAGATTTAAATAAAATCAGATTATGAGGCCAACTTTTGTGTTATTTTTCATTTTTACGTTTTTACATACTACCCTATTTTCACAAAATTATGAACGGTACAAAAAGCTTCAGGACACAACAATAAAATCGAAAAACCTGGGATTTGAAAAAAAAATTTCAGTGACAGTTCCCATAGAATGGCAAAAAGGAACGAAAAATAATTTTCCGCTGATTATTGTATTTGACCGACAAAATAAAAGAAGTCATAACTATATCATTAACACCATTGACTATTTGACGAGTACCGAACAAATGCCTTCGTCAATTATCATGAGTGTAGAATCTGAACAGCGATATCGTTACATTGAGACACAGTACAAAATTTCTGATAAAAAAGGACTTGCCTCTGAAAATGAAAAATTCATTTTTGACGAACTAATCCCGCTTGCTGAAAAAGATTATCATGCTTCTGCTTTTCGATTATTAATCGGGCATTCCAGATACGGATATTTTACAACGTCACTTTTCAGTTCAAGAATTAATGATTTAAACGGTGTTATTTCCATGAGTCCATTTTTTATTCAGGAGAATGTTGATTTGACAGATTCAATTAGTAAACTAAATGATCTCAACTACAAATCTAAAAAATATTACCGTTTCGCAATAGGCAACGATTTTCCGGATGATTTTAACAAGATGGATTCTGTTATTAAGAACAACATCAACAATCCTAAATTAGATATTAAGTCCTATCGTTTTAATGAAGCGCACCATGATACAACACCAGGTTTATTAATAAGCAATGCGCTCTATGAAATATTTGAAAATTGGTATTCTATACAATCAAAATATTCATCAGTAAAGCAAGATGATTTAAGTATCAAACCATCTCTTGAAAAAGAAATAATATCAAACTACGGAACGAACCTCAATTTCTCTCTTGGTATTCTAAATGGAAAAGGATGGCATTTCTACAATGAAAAACACTATGATAAAGCGATTCAGGCTTGGCAAATTCTAATGGATACTTATCCCAATTTTTCAGAAGGTTATTTAAATATCATCAATGCTCAAATTAAATCAAAAAAGAATTATCTTAAAACATCTGAAAATTTTAAAAAATCTTTGAGTGATTCTGAATTTTATACTGAAAAACAGAAGAAGGAATTGGAAATCGAATTTGAGGAAATGATTAAATGACTTTTTTCATTTTGGTTTGAATTAAGATTGTTTTAAAATTGAAAATTCTTATTTTAGCGTAATTATAGTTTGGATTTGCGCAATGCGTCAATCCAAAAGTTATATGTAATATAAACCAAAAATAGAAATGAAAATAAAAAAATATTATTCAGTATATTAACCGCTCTTGTTTTAATAATATCAATATTCCTTTATATAAATAGGGATAAATTTGTCTATGTAGGTTCGGTGGATATTATTGAAGTCGATTGCAGCAAAAAACGACAAATCCTCAGCGAAGTTTTAGAAAGTGACCAAAGGATTAGAAAATCAAATGAACTCATCAAATACGCTAAAGAAGATCACAGGAATCAAGAATTAGTGATTAGCATTATTGAAAAGTGTGATATGCCAACATTAAAGGAGGTGGGTCCAAAACAAATGGATGCAATCTGGTTGGGTCTGCAACATAGTACTAAAGAAATAAGAAAAAAGTATTTTCCACAAATAGAGAAAGCGGTAGAAAATGGAGACTTATCTAAACAGCAATATGCATTGATGAAAGATAGGATGTTAATGGATGAAGGAAAACCCCAAATATATGGTTCACAAATAGAAAATGGTAAATTGTATAAATTAGAAAATCCTAAAACTGTGAACGAAAGAAGAAAAGAAATGGGACTGGAGCCAATAGAGGATTATTTAAAGTATTTCAATATTCAGTTCAATCCGAATTAAAATACTACACATAATATTGTATTTACAAAATGCGGGGTTTTTGTCAAAGTTGAAAATTTTCACTTTTTTTGTCGCCAATACTTTTTCCGTTAATCGTAATTACTTGATAGCTTTTTAAAAATTTAAAGAGTCTTCAAATGATCAATTTTAAACATAAAATATTGCACAATAAAACAAAAAGGATTTCAAAATTGAAATCCTTTTTTACTTATATTTTTTTAATACTACAATCCGATTACTGGCATTGAAAGCATTAAGATGTTTTCGTTTTCTTCAAGACCGTCAAGCGGCTCGATGATTCCCGGTCTGTTTGGCTGAGACATTTTCATGGTAATATCGTCTGCTCCTAAAATACCCAACATTTCTGTTAAGAATTTAGAACTAAAACCAATATTGATATCTTCACCGTTATAATCACAAGGAATCTGCATATCTGCTTTATTTGCATATTCCGTATCTTCTGCGTGAAGATGAAGAATGTTTGCAGACAATTTAAATCTAACCTGATTCGTTGATTTATTAGACATAATTGACGCTCTCTTAATTGCTCCTAATAAAAGGTTTCTGTTAATCGTCAATACATTTGGATTCTCTTTCGGGATTACCGCAGTATAGTTAGGATATTTTCCGTCGATTAATCTACAAATCCAGATATGTTTACCAAAAGTAAATTTAGCCATATTCTCGTTGAAGTCAATCGTAAGATCTTCATTTGAGCTTGCTAAAATATTTTTGAAAATATTCAAAGGTTTTTTAGGCATGATGAATTCCATTGGTTCGGCATTCATCAAGTCTGTTCTTTTATAAACTACCAATCTGTGAGAATCTGTAGAAACAAAATTTGTTTCATTTTCCCCGAATTGGAATAAAACTCCCGTCATTACCGGACGAAGAGAATCATTACTTGTTGCAAAAAGCGTGTTCGTTAAAGCTTCAGACAAAACTCCTGCAGGCATTGTTACAGATTGCGCTGCATCAAATTCAGGAATTTCAGGATAATCTTCTGCGTTATCTAATGCAACTGCAAAATTATCTTTTTCGTCTAAAATCTCAAGCAAACTACCTGTACCCTCAGCATTGTCTTTCACTGCCAAAGTAAGAGGTTGCTCACCATACGTCTTGATAAAATCTTGAAAAATTTTAGCAGGAACAGCAAATTTACCAGAATCATCAGACTTTACTTCCAGAGAAGTAATAAGCGTAGTTTCGCCATCGGATGCAGTAATAGTAACGTTGTTTTCGTTTAATTCAAAAAGATAGTTTTCTAAAATCGGTCTCGACTGAGAACTTGATATTACGCCACTTACAGTTTGTAAAGCCTTCTGCAGTTCACCACTTGAAATAATAAATTTCATAGATTTAAAAATAAGTTTCTACAAATATAACAAATACAAAACAGATAGAAAAAAATAATGTTGAGAGTTATTAACAACCATCAAAATAAATTTATCTTTGTTAATAATCAAATAACGATGCGCAAACCGCCTATTCATAAAAGTTTACTGAATGCTTTTCGAGGTATTTTCTTTATGCTTAGATCTGAAAGAAATTTTCAGCTTGAAGTTTTCGCCTTTTTCATCAATATTTTTCTGATTTTTTATCTAAAACTGTCAAGTTTTGATACAATTCTCATCCTTATCGTTTGTTTTGGAGTTTTAGCAGCTGAAATTTTCAATACAGCAATCGAGAAAATTTGTGATATCATTCAACCTGAATTTGATAAAAGAATTGGTTTTATAAAAGATATTTCTGCAGGAGGAGTTATTTTAACAGTAGTTCTATCTGTAATTGTAGGGATTTTGGTTTACTGGAAATATATTTTTGTATAAAATTTCACCTTTGTAATCACATTTATATAAATATTTGCGGTATTCGTGAAAATATTTGTGTCATTCGTGTTTAAAAATCAGTCTAAAATCAATTGTATATTTTGATGTGATTCAATTATTTCGATCAGGATTTCATACAAGGTCTGTCCGTTTCCGGCAATCAAATCATCCATTTTTTTTTGAGCTAAATTGATATTAAAAGGCTTTCCTTGTCTGATTGAATTTCTTTGTCACTTCTAATCCTAAATCTTCCCTTGATTTTTGAGAATCTTTCCAGATCATTTCACCTTTAAATCCATACAAAATATCATCAAATCCATCGAGGGTACCGACTTTCCAATCTTCATCTTTCATTAAAACCTGGGAAACTTCTTCGTAAAATCCTGCTAAATCAGAAAAACGGCTGCCATTGATGACAGCAGATTCTCTTTTATTTTTATTTGAAATATTCAATTTAATTATAAATATTTCAACAGACAGTTTTCCTAAAACCTAACGGGTTTTGAAAAACCGTTAGGTTTGAAAGTCGTATTTTAAACTCAGTATTTTTAAAGCCAAAGCAAATTGCCAAAAGCAAGCCGCCTACTTAAAGTACTCCACTCCGTTTTTGAAGATGTTATGATAATTCGCAGTCGGAATATTTTTCATCAGACCTTCTGCAAAACGTTCAGGGTGTCCCATTCTACCATAAATTTTTCCACACGGACTTGTGATTCCTTCAATTCCGAACAATGAGTTATTAGGATTGAAAGGCATTCCGTGAGCGATGTTTCCATCGAAATCTAAATATTGAGTCGCAATCTGCCCGTTTTCATACAACTTCTGAATTTCAGCTTCTGAAGCCATAAAACGACCTTCACCGTGAGAAATTGGGATGGTGAATACCTGATCTTTCATTCCTTTTAACCAAGGCGATTCGTCATTCAGAACTTTCACATTCACCATTTGAGAAATATGTCTTCTGATCGCGTTGTGTGCCAAAGTCGGAGAATTTTCATCCAGGTCTTTAATTCTACCGTAAGGCAATAATCCTGACTTCACCAAAGCCTGGAAACCATTACAGATTCCAATGATCATTCCGTCTCTGTCGAGCAATTCGTGAACGGCATTTCTCATCTTTTCGTTCTTCAAAACATTCACGATGAATTTAGCAGAACCATCCGGTTCGTCACCCGCAGAGAAACCTCCGGAGAATGCTAAAATCTGCGACTGTTTAATTTCTTCTACCCATGCATCGATGCTTTCGTCAAGCAACTGATGATTGATATTAATCAAGGGCAAACTGCTTACAATCGCTCCTTCTTTTTGGAATGCATTCAGTGTATCGTATTCGCAATTTGTTCCCGGGAAAACCGGTGCGAAAACTCTCGGCTGAGCAATTCCGTGTTTTTTAATGACAATATTTCGTGGTTTAATTGAGTTCAGATTTGAATCTAATTCAACCGTTATTTTTTCTTTTTCAACCGTTGAGAAAAGGTTCTCAAAAGTATTTGTATTCTCTTCAAGTAATTTTTCGATTTCAAAATTCAAACCACTGATTTTGAGAATATTTGAATTTTCGACTTCACCGACTAATTGAACATCAACAGAACTTAATTCTTCAGTTGATTCAATGATCAGACTTCCGATATTTTTTGCCAATAAAACGCTCTCATCAGCAACGGTTATTTCAGCTCCCAATCTGTTCCCAAAACTCATTTTAGCTAAGGCAACTGCAACACCTCCTTCTCTCACAGTCTTCACTGAAACGATTTTGCCGGCCTTGATATTTTCGAAAATCAATTCAAAAACTGTCTTCAGATTTTCATAGTTTGGAAGTCCATTTTCCTGTGGAATATGGTTGAAGAAATACAGTTTATTACCTGCCTGTTTAAATTCCGGAGAGATCACATTTTTCTTTTCACCGTTCGCACAAGCGAATGAAATCAATGTCGGCGGAACATTCAAATCATGATACGTTCCACTCATTGAATCCTTACCTCCAATGGCCGCCAAACCAAGATTAATCTGAGCATCGTAAGCTCCTAAAAGTGAAGCCAAAGGCTTGCCCCATTTTTCAGGATTCTGACCTAATTTCTCAAAATATTCCTGAAAACTTAATCTTATATTTTTATAATCGCCACCCATCGCAACGATTTTCGCTACACTTTCAACGACTGCATAAGAAGCTCCCAACAATGAGTTTTGCTTTGAAATTTCAGCATCAAATCCCCAACTTGCAAAGGAAACAGTTTCAATATCTTTTGCTCCTAAAATAGGTAGTGTTTGAGCGCTTCCTTCCATCAAAGTCTGCTGGTATTTTCCGCCTAAAGGCATCGCAACCGTAGTCGCACCAATTGATGAATCAAACATCTCCAATAAACCTTTTTGAGAAGCAACGTTTTTATCTGCAAGAATTTTCAAGAAATTCTCTTCATTGAAAACCTGAGTTTCTTCTTTCACTTCATTAAGATGAGTAATCTTAACTTCCTGACTTTTTGAACATCCGTTCGTATCGAGAAATTCTCTTGATAGGTCAACGATTTTATCACCTTTCCAGAACATCTGCATTCTTCCAGAATCTGTCACCTTTGCAACTTCTACAGCCACAATGTTTTCTGCTTCACAGAATTTGATGAACTGTTCTTTATCTTTTGGCTCAACCACAACCGCCATTCTCTCCTGAGATTCAGAAATGGCAAGCTCAGTTCCGTTCAAACCTTCGTATTTTAAAGGTAAAACATCGAGATTAACCTCCAAAGAATCAGCGATTTCACCGATCGCTACGGAAACTCCACCCGCTCCGAAATCGTTTGACTTCTTAATCAGTCTCGTAACTTCAGGATTTCTGAACAATCTCTGAATTTTACGTTCTTCAACGGCGTTTCCTTTCTGTACTTCAGAACTCATTGTGTGGATTGAAGTTTCGTCCTGTTCTTTTGAACTTCCGCTTGCTCCTCCAACACCGTCGCGACCTGTTGCACCACCTAAAATGATGATCGAATCACCAGCCTCAGGCTTTTCACGTCTTACCCAGTCCACAGGAACGGCGCCGGTAACAAAACCAACTTCCATTCTTTTTGCTTTGTAGCCTTCATCGTAGATTTCGGAAACCATTGTGGTCGCGAGACCGATTTGGTTACCGTAAGAAGAATATCCGTTCGCAGCCTGTTTTGTGATTGTTTTTTGAGGTAATTTTCCTGGTAACGTATGACTTACAGGTTCCAAAACATCAGCAGCACCAGTTAATCTCATCGCCTGGAAAACAAATGAACGTCCGGACAAAGGATCTCTTATGGCACCACCTAAACACGTTGAAGCACCTCCGAAAGGTTCAATTTCTGTCGGGTGATTGTGCGTTTCATTTTTGAATAACAAATACCAAGGTTCTTTTTTACCGTCATATTCAGCTTCGATCTGAATGGTACATGCGTTGATTTCGTCAGAAACCACCAAGTTCTCCAGGTTTCCAGTTTTATGGAAATATCTTCCGCAGACTGTAGCCAAATCCATTAAAGAAATCGGTTTCAATTCGCGTCCTAAGAATTTTCTTTTTTCAATATAATCATTGAAAATCGTTTCCAATGTATGTTTAAACTGTCCTTCAAATTCGATATTTGACAATTCTGTTTCAAACGTTGTGTGACGACAGTGGTCGCTCCAATATGTATCTAAAACTTTAAGTTCCGTTTCCGTAGGATTTCTTTGTTCAGATTTAAAATATTCCTGAATGAATTTTAAATCATCCAGTCCTAAAGCAAAACCGTGATTGTTAAAAAATTCTTCAAGCTGAGCATCATCAAAATTGATAAAACCTTCGTGAACAATCACTTTTGACGGTGTTTCTTCTGCAGGAATATCTAAAATTGATAAATCTTTTTCCTGAGATTCTACTTTATTGATCAAAAGGTCTTTAATTTTCGCCAAATCAGCTTCAGAAACACCTTCGAATTCGATCAATTTTCCACTTCTCACTTTAGACTTCTCATTTTCAGTCAGTAAGGCGATACACTGTTGAGCAGAATCCGCACGCTGATCGTACTGCCCAGGTAAAAATTCTAATGCGAAATGAGTTCCTTTTGCAGGATTTTCTTCGATTAAAATATCAGTAACCGGATCTACAAAAGTGCTGTTAACCACTTTTTCAAATTCACCGTCGTTTAATCCAAAAATATCGTACACGTTGTACACTTTTACACTTTGGATCGACGGGACCACCGCTTTTACTTCATCAAAAATTTTTGGACTTTCTACATCGAAAATTCCTCTTTTTTCTACGAAAATTCTCTTGTTCATTTTTACTTTATTATCTGTCAAAATTAAAGGGCTCCAATAAGCTTTCGCCATATTCAGAAATATCATATTGATTAAAAAACATTACTTCTTGCTCAATACCTTTTGGATAAAATACTTTATAACCTTTAGAAATATAATATTCTACTAGTTTTAAAGTAGGATTACCTAAAATTTTAACATTTTCATTTTTACTTTTATTTTGATACTTATATAAATAGCAGTTATAAAAACCACCTGTAATTAATAATTTCTTATTGTTTTTATGAAGAGAAAATTGTTCATATAAAGAATGAGCATATTCTAAATAATCATTTTCCATTTTCTCATTTACAAAAATAGCACCTTTTAATTGAGTTTTATGTGAACTTACATAAATAACAAATGGACTTAAAATAAACAAAGAAAATATGATATTCTTTACCATTTTATTCTGAATCAGAAATACTAAAACCAATATTACAAACGGAATCAGCGGTATATTATAATAACTTTCAAATGGAAATTTTAAATATAAAAAGCTCGTTGTTAAAATCATTAATCCCGAAAAAATCAGAATTTCTTTATTTCTCTGAAAATTCTTGATTAAATCTTTTTGAAAAATTATATAAATCAATCCTATCAACAGTCCTAGAAGTCCTAAAATACCATAAATGTACATCGTATATTGGCTTACCATACTTTTAATATCAACTGAACTTTCTCCAACATCCGGGAAAATACTCAATGAATACTTATTAAAAACCGGAATGAAAACTATAGCAAAAGTTGATAAGGCAACTCCAAACATCAAAAAATAGTCTTTCAAAGACCTGATTCTAGCATTAAAATATAAAAAGTACACAATCGGCAATAACAATAAAACATTTGTAAATCTTGTACCTACCATTAATCCTAATGCCAATCCTGCCCAACCAATATATCTTTTTAAAATAAGCCATATTGCTAACATCAGGAAAAACAAGCTCCACATATATTCCATGTTGCTTGTAGATGCTATAAAAACAGCCTGCACAAAACCGAGAGCCAATGCAGCCATTGTTTTATCTTTAGCATCTAAATGCCCTAATATTTTATAAAAAATCACACAACAAAAAGCTGTGAATAAGACACTTAATACATTAAGAACAAGCCAAGCTGTATTTCCAAAAAACGAAGCCAGATATTCTGAAACAGGATACCCCGGAAGTCGTGATGCTCTATAAATTCCCGTCTCCTGAATTTTCTTTCCTGTCTGAAGTACAAGCCAATTATCAATATCCAATCCCGGACTATTCCAGATAAATGGTAATCTTGAAATGACTACTGCAAAAAAAATAAATGTAATATTAATTTTATCTTTCATGTAGGCTCAAAAAATATGCAGCCCAAAAGACTGCATATCAATTATACTTTAAGATCAGCTTCTAATCCTATCAGATCTTTGTTTGCGTCAATTATCGGCTGAACTTCATTTGCGATAAATTCTTCCGTCTGAATTGGTGCAAAACCTATGAAGTTTTTAGGATCAAGAACTTCTTTTAATTTTGATTTGTCTAGCTTTAATGAATGATCGTTTAAGATTCTTTCAATCAAATCGTTTTCCTTACCTTCTTCTTTCACTTGTTTAGAAGCTTCCATTGAGTGAACTCTGATTACTTCGTGGATTTCCTGACGGTCACCACCAGCTTTCACTTCTTCCATGATGATGTATTCTGTCGCCATGAAAGGAAGTTCTTCCATAATATGTTTGTTGATTCTGTTTGGATAAACCACGATTCCATTCATGATGTTGTTCCAGATCAATAAAATTGCATCAACTGCTAAAAACGCCTGTGGAATCGTCAATCTCTTGTTTGCAGAATCATCCAAAGTTCTTTCGAACCATTGAGTTGAAGCCACCATTGCAGAACTTGTCGTTAAAGACATGACGTATTTTGCCAATGCTCCGATTCTTTCGCTTCTCATTGGGTTACGTTTGTAAGCCATTGCAGATGAACCGATCTGGTTTTTCTCGAATGGTTCTTCAATTTCTTTAAGATTTTGAAGCAAACGTAAATCGTTGGTGAATTTATGTGCAGACTGAGCAATATTTCCTAATAAAGCAACCACTTTTGCATCAATTTTTCTGTCGTAAGTCTGACCCGAAACTCCGAAAACTTTTTCGAAACCGAATCTTTTTGACAATTCTTTATCTAAATGTTTTACTTTAGAATAGTCCCCGTTGAAAAGCTCAAGGAAACTTGCAGCAGTTCCTGTCGTTCCTTTTACCCCTCTGAAACGTAGCGTTTCAAGGAAGAAATCAAGCTCTTCGATATCAAGAACTAAACTTTGTAACCAAAGTGTCGCTCTTTTCCCAACAGTTGTTAACTGAGCTGGCTGGAAATGGGTAAATCCTAAAGTTGGAAGATCTTTATACTGAATTGAAAAATCAGCTAGATTTTTCATTACGTTAACCAACTTTTTCTTTAAAATTAAAAGTCCGTCACGAATTTGAATTAAATCTGTATTATCTCCTACAAATGCCGAAGTTGCTCCCAAGTGAATGATTCCTTTTGCTGAAGGCGCCACATCACCATAAGCGTGAACGTGTGCCATTACATCATGACGAAATTTTTTCTCGTATTCAGCAGCTTTATCATAATCGATATTTTCAGCATTGGCTTTCAGTTCAGCGATTTGCTCATCTGTAATATCAAGACCTAAATCTTTTTCAATTTCAGCAAGGGCAATCCAAAGTTTTCTCCAATTTTGGAATTTGTTATTATGTGAAAAGTTAAATAACATTTCTTCGCTGGAGTAGCGCTCTTCCAATGGATTTTTGTAGGAATTCATTCTTTCTTTTACTTTTTAGATGCACAAAAATACGGATTTTGATTGAGAGAGAAAAATTGTGAAACGGGTTTTGAGTTTTGTTTAAATCAAAGCTATTATTCTTTTAATTTTAATCAATTTCACAGATTTTCACTGATGATTAAATATTTTTATAAAATTAAAAAAGAGGTTTCTTGTGAAAACCTCTTGACTGAAAACTATTTTGTCTATATTATCTCACTTCAGAAAGCTCTTTCACAATCTGTAAACCTTTATTAAAACCTTCGTCCATATGATCCCGCCATGCTTTTTCAACCTGAACTTCGGTGTGAAGTTTTGTTTTTCCATCGAAATCAATCAGAATATATTTTTCGAAACAGCCGCTCCACTCCATCACTTCTTTGCTTTGAGTATCTTCATTTCCTTCTTTATCTACCATTCCTAAATGTTTAAAAATAATCTGATCAGGTTTTTCTAAGCTGTCAATTGTAGAAACCATTCCTGCACCTTCTGCATTTACAAAATAGGTTTTTCCACCGACTTGCCAATCGGATTTTATGGTTGATGCAGAATCGGGATTGAAAAATTTTGTCCATTCACTGTAAGTTTCGCTTCCCCAAAGAATATCCCATATTTTCTGTTTAGGCGCATTGATGATAATTTCGTAAGATAGGGTTTCCATATTTTTTATTTTTGAATTATTTTAAAAACAATAGCATAAATTTTAGCACTAATAACACAATTAAAATTAACAATCATTCATAGTAATTAATTTATTACTGAAATTCATCATGCAAATTGTGTTTTATTTACAATTGATTTTCTGCTAAATTTTTCACATTCTGTAGTGCAACTGGAAATTTATCTTCGAAAAAACTTTTAAATTCTTCAGAAGTTTTTATTCTTGCAACTAGTTTTGTACCTTCTTCTGTCTCTTCTAAAATGTAAGATTCTGTTGCATCACCCCAATCTTGTGGAACTTCTACTCCATCGAAGATTTCCCCAAGATGAAGAAAAGTCATTTCTTTGCTAGGATCATTTTTCAGAACACGACTGTACATTCCGTTGTTGTTTGGATCAAAAAATTTCACAATACTATCTTGTTCCCAGGTTCCTATATAAAATGAACCTTCGGTGAAAGCTGAAGTCCATTGTCTGTAACTAAAATCATCCCAAAGTACAGTCCATACTTTTTCAGGAGATGCGTTTATTTGAATTGTATATTCTAAAATTTCCATAATTTTTAAGTTTAGGTTTTATGTAAATTATTTATCCGCCGACAAAATCTCCGCCATTGATGTGAATGATTTCGCCTGTAATAAAACTTGAATCTTCGGATGCCAGAAAAACATAAGCAGGAGCAACTTCTGAAGGTTGACCAGCTCTTTTCAGCGGAGTATCTTTTCCAAATGAGGCAATATCCTCAAACGTTTCTTTCACTAAAGGTGTCCAAATCGGGCCAGGTGCAACTCCATTAACCAAAATTTTCTGGTTGGCAAGATTTACGGATAGTGACCGGATAAATGTTGCGATCGCACCTTTCGTTGCTGAATAATCTATTAAATGATCACTTCCACGATACGCTGTAACAGAGGTTGTACAAATAATTCTTCCGCCTTTTTTTATTAAATCCAAACAATCTCTCGTAAAAGAAATCATCGAAATAATGTTAATATCAAAAGTTTCTTTTATCTGTTCATCTTTAATTTTTTCAATATTTGTTTTTGGAAACTGAATTCCGGCATTATTAACTAAAATATCAAAGGTTTTCCATTGTTTTTTGACTCTTTCGAGACATTTGGTCCTAAATGTTTTTTTAGAAATATCACCTTTCATTAAAATACATTGCTGTCCTTCTTTTTCAACGAGTTTTTGAGTTTCCTTGGCGTCTTTATCATTTTCCTGATAAACAATAGCTATATCCGCTCCTTCTCTCGCAAAATGTACGGCAACTGATTGCCCGATTCCGCTGTCACCTCCAGAAATAATGGCTTTTTTATTGAGTAACTTTTTACTTCCTAAATAATTTTTTCTAATAATTTCAGGATACAACCCGTCTTTAGGCACTTTTGATAATGATTTTGACTTGTTCTGTGTCTTCATAAGCAAATCTTTTTATAGAAAAGTATCAAACAGCAAGCCGAAGAAGGAAAGCTGGAAAATTTGATGATGGAAGCTGGAAGTTTTAACTACCCAAAATAGCTTCTCACATCTAGCTTCCATCACCCAACTAAGAAATATAAGCTTCTTCCAAATCTTTGATAACAATCTTCTGCATTTTCATCATTGTTTGAACTACTTTTTGAGCTTTTTCCTGATTTGAATCGTTCATTAATTCAATTAATCTCTTAGGAACAATTTGCCAGCTCATTCCAAACTGATCTTTCAGCCAACCACACATACTTTCTCTTCCACCATCTGAAATAAGAGAATTCCAAAGATGGTCGGTCTCTTCCTGATTACCTGTCATCACAACCATAGAAATTCCTTCATTAAAATCAAATTGATGATCATAGGAATTATCCATGCAGAAAAAACTGTAGCCGTCGATTTCAAAATGAGCATGTTGTACATTTTCAGGAACTTCATGGCTTTCATTACCCACACCTTCTCCGTATTTTAAGACACTTACTATTTTTGAATTTGGGAAAATTTCTGTGTAAAACTCCATTGCTTTCATAGCTTTTCCGTTATTCTGATGAATAAACATTAAAGTCGGAATAATTTTTTGTTCCACATCGTCATTTTCACCCAAGTAAACCTGCCAAGTCACCCCAAAACGATCTCGAACCCATCCGTATTTTTTGCTCCAAGGATATTCTCCTATTTCCATCAAAGCTATTCCTCCATCCATTAATTGATCCCAATATTTCTGGACTTCATCTTCAGTTTCACAGATAATCATAAAAGAAACTGAAGCGTTTTTCTTAAAGTGAGGACCACCGTTTAAAAGCATTAATTTCTGTCCGAAAACATCAATATTCATTACTACAGGTGTATCAGCAGTGATTTTTCCATCGAAAACTTTACAGTAAAATTCTGCGGATTCTTTTGCATCACCGTCGTACCAAAGACATGGGAAAATATTGTTATTCATTTTAATAATTTTTAAAAGAAAGATGATTTTCTTTCATATAAAGTTTAAGTTTTTCTACTGTATTTTTTCCGAAACCATGCATCTGCAACAGCTCTTTTTCAGAATATTCGGAAAGTTTTTCCAAAGAATTGATTTTCTCTTTTTCCAAAGCACGTCTTGCTGGTTTTGCGATGACACCTTTAAGAAAATTATTTTCCACGACATGATTCATTATACAAATTGAGCTCAAACATTTCGCCATAATGATCAAATTTATCATGATTAAAACTTTTGAGGTTAATTTTCTTCCACGTGTTTATGGAAATTATTCAGAATAGCGTACCAACCGTCTCTCTGCATTTCAACAGAATTTTGAGTTTCAGGATCAAATGTTATGATAACCTTTGTCGTACTTTCGTCAATATTTTCAAAAAGTATCTCCACATTTCTACCATCTTCCATGTGATATTTAATTTTTTCAAAAGGAATAACTTCATCATACATCCCCTCAAAATCGAACCCAAAACTTCCGTCTTTAGCTTCCATTCGGTTTTTGAATTTTCCGCCAACCCTCAAATCATTTTCCGAACTCGGGCAATGCCATGATTCGTGAGCAAAATTCCATTGAATGATATGTTTTGGTTCGTTATAATAATCCCAAACCTTTCTTACAGGTGCCAAAATTGTGATATCTATTTTAATTTTATCCATTATTTTTGTTTTTAATTGGTAAAAAGAAGTGCAGTTGAAAAGCTACCTTCTGTCATTTAAATATAAAACTATTTTGTGTATTCGTCGTTATAATTAATCATCCAATGTACCCCATATTTGTCTTGAAAACTACCAAAATAATCTCCCCAAAACTGGTCTTCAAGTGGCATTTCGATATTTCCACCTTCCGAAAGTCCTTTGAAAAGTCTGTCTGCTTCGTCTCTTGATTCCGGGAAAATTGAAACATAATTATTGTTTCCAACATTCAGTTTTTGTCCAAAACTTGGAACAATATCCGATGCCATCAACAAATCTTCGCCAATCGGAAGTGCAATGTGCATCACTCGGTTTTTTTCTTCGTCAGTAAGATTTTCTGTTCCGGGAGCATTTCCCATTTTGTAAATTTCACCACGAAATTCTCCACCAAAAATGGATTTGTAAAATGTAAAAGCTTCTTCTGCTTTACCATCAAAATTTAAGTAAGGATTTAATTTAGCCATGATTTTTATTTTTAATTAATATTTTTTGTTTGTAATCTGCCATTGCGAGGAGATTACGATGTGGCAATCTTATGCTATTTTTTAACGCAAAGAGTACAAAGGTTTTCCTCTAAAATGTTTAAAATATTTTTCGTTCGCAAAGGCGTTTCACTCAGCAAAAACAACTATGCACAATCTTTGTATGCGTTTGTCATTCAAAACGAAGCGCAGTGTAGTGAAGAATCTGTTTAAATAAAGTTTGAAATTTGTTAAATCAATTTTTTAATTATTTAAAAATTTCTCAACCTCATTTACTGTAAACTCAAGCAGCTTTTCATTGATATTACCTGCAAAATCTGCCATCATGTAAGAACCATGGGTTGCAGGAAGAATCATCAATTGAGAATTCTCTACCAAACGCCACATTTCGACAACGTGTTCAGGTTTCATAACGTCTTTATCACCAGAAATAAATAATGTTGGAGATTTTATTCCTTTCAAAGTATCTTCGTTCCAGTCTACGAAAGTCTGCATTCTTTTGCTGTCTTTCTCGAACATATTTTCAAGTGCTGAAAAGTCCGGATTTAAGTTTAAAAAATTGGTTTTCAAAGATTCCGGCATCGATTCTAAACTTGAATCCATCATTCCTTCGAAAAAGCCATCCACCATTCCGTTTCTTTTATAAAATGAAGAAGCAACAATGAGTTTTTCAACCAAATCAGGAAAAAAGATGAGCAATTTGCATCACAGTATTTCCACCGTTGCTAAAACCCCAAAAAGAAGCTTTTCCAATATTAATTTCTTTCAAAAGTGCAGCAACATCTTTTGCATCCTGCTCGAAAGTTTCGGGAATATTTCGATGCTCTGTCATACCGTGATTTTGAAGATCAATTCCAATGAGTTGAAATTGGTTTTCAAGTCTTGGAATAATTTCTTTAAAATCAAACCGAATAGAACCAGCTCCTCCATGAATCAGCACCAAAGGCTTTCCAGAACCATAGATTTCATAGTACATTTTGATTCCGTTAATTTTTTTATAACCTTTTACTACCAGATTCATTTTAGTATTTTAAATCAGTATCAAAGTCATATTTCATTCCTTCATAATTCATAATTCTGCGCATTAAACCGATTTGCCCGCACAGATAATCTTCACGACCGATGCACATTCCGACAAAATTCAGAACATTTTCAGGGAAGAAATCGATATTCATTCCCATAGGAAATGCTTTATCTAAATCTTCATCCGTTGCTTCCAGTAATTTTTGATAAACCAACGGTGAAATTTTATGGAAACTAGCTTTAAGCTGTTCTAAAGTTGGGTATTTAAAACTTTCGTCTAATGCTTTTCCCTGAAAGAAATAATCTTTGAATTCAAATTCTTCATTCAGTCCTAAAACATTTCCTAATGCAAAACGCATATCAAGAAAGTTTCCGACCATCCAAATGATATGATTGGTGCGTCCTTCAATTCTCTTTAGGGCATCTTCTTCTGAAATTCCATCAAGAACCATCAGAAAACTCTGACTGTGACCTCGAAATGCAGGAATGATAATGTCTAATTTTTTTGATTTTGGGGTGTCCATAAGTTTGATTTTTTGTTTTTATTTTTCCCACAGATTTCACAGATTTTCACAGATTCTTAAAAAATTCATGAAAATTTACTCTCGCAGATTTGCTGATTACGAAGATATTTTTCATCTTAATTGTGGAAAATATTTGTAACATTAGTTTTTAAACTATTCTGTCGGCATTTGCGACATATCGGCAAAAGTGACATTCCAGCCATGCCCGTTGATGTCCCAAAAAGAATTTTGATACATCCATCCGTAATCCTGTGGTTCTTCGTGTTGATAAGCGCCATTTGCAACGGCTGCATTTACAACTTGGTCCACTTCTTCACGGCTGCTTAAACCAATCGCAACCAAAACCTGTGTCGTGTCGCCTTTCGGAACTGGTCTTTCAGAAAAAGTCTGGAAATATTCTTCTGTCAAAAACATGACATAAATAGTATCGCTCATCACAACACAAACTGTTTTCTCATCAGAAAACTGTTCGTTAATAGTAAACCCAATATTCGTCCAAAATTCTTTTGTTTTCTGAATATCTTTTACCGGAAGATTGACATAGATTTGATTGATTTTCATTTTTGTAATTTTTTTTAGTGTTAAACTTTTAATCAAAATTACCAAGTCAGAATGAAAATCAACTTGCCATAAGACAAGATTTAAATTTTCTTGGGATGCGAAACCAATTCTTTGCGAATTCTGCTCAACGAAGTATCTGTCACACCAAGATAGGAAGCAATTTGCTTTAATGGTGCAAACTGTATCACATGAGGTTTTTGTTCTAAGAGATTGAGATAACGTTTAGTCGCAGAAAGTGTGAACATTTCTACTGAACGCTGTTTATAACTGAAAAGTTCCTGAGACATCCAGGCTCTTCCCCACTCGCTCAAATTCTGGATTTTGTGATATAGTTCCTGAAAAGTCTCAAAATCTATTTTCCAACATTCGCAATCTGTAATACAAATAATATTTTCCTGAGTAGGGATTCTCTGAAATAATGATGAAACTTCGATAATGATTTCATTTTCAACAAAAAAATGGGTGGTAACTTCGTTTCCGTTAAAATCATTAACAAAAGAACGGGCTAAACCTTTTTCAAGAATAAAATATTCGTTGGAAGTTTTTCCTTCTTTAAGAATGAAATCTCCTTTCTGAAAAATAACTTTTTCGTGAGCTTTAATTATTTCTTCCAATTCTTCAGGAAAGAAAAAAGGAAAATCGTGGTAAACGTTAAAAGCTTTTGTAGTCATTTAAAATATTTTTCAAGCCTTAAAATTAAATTTTTTATTGGAATTGAAAATGAAATATTATTTATTAAATCTTTTTCTCATTTATCATTTTGTAGAAATCTATATTATCTTAAACTGTTCAGGATCTTTCGGAATGACAAACTGTATGCAAATGATTTTTATTTCCCATCAAATTTATGTGAATATTATCTGTTGGACTTTATGTAGATTGATTTTGAATACAAACACCCTTGTTTTAATTAAATGTAAAATGACTTTTAATTAAAACACTCCTGTTTGGACTTTGTGTAAATTGATTTTGAATACAAACAACCTTGTTTCAATTAAATGTAAAGTGAATTTTAATTAAAACATACCTGTTTGAACATAATGTATAATTAATTGGTAGTATTTTCTAAAATAGAGAAAGCTGAATTGGTTTTGGAGGAGCCGGTTTTTCAGCGTCTCCGAAAACGGTTTTGCCACCGAATCGCCATGAATTTTGTCTTTCTTCTTCAATCACTTTATTGATATCGAAATCGGGCGTAAAATTTTTCTCAGCTTCAGAAATGATAGTGTGAAGTTTGTTAATCGACTGCAATTTATCTGAATTTCCGAGCTTTGATTTTTCAATTCCTTTCTGTAAAATATTGATCGTTTCATCGTAAACATTGATCGGAACTGGAAACGGATGACCATCTTTTCCTCCATTAGCAAAGGAAAATCTTGCAGGATCTCTGAACCTTGAAGGCGCTCCGTGAATAACTTCGCTGACCAAAGCTAGGCTTTGTAAAGTTCTCGGTCCTACACCTTTTAATAAAAGCAATTCTTCAAAATTCTCAGGCTGATTTTCTCTGGTCATGTACAAAAGTGTTCCCAGTTTTTTCAAATCGACATCAGAAGCACGAACATCATGATGTGCAGGTAAAATCAAATTGGCAAAATCCTGCATGATCTTTTCTGAATTGGTGTGAGAAATTTCTAAAATTCCTTTCCGGCTTTCATGAGCTTCATGAGCTGTTAAATTCAGGATCTGACCTTGATTGATTCCCTGAATACCTTTGTGGGGTTCGTCAACAAAAGATTTCATGTTTTCGGAATGCCAATGATAGCGGCGCGCTGTTCCGTCTGAATCGTTCATTCCCTGTTGAACAACCGACCAGCTTCCTTCATCCGATAAAATAAAATTATGAAGATATAATTGATATCCATCCTGAATTGCAGTATTATCAACCTTTGCCGAGAGTTTACTTGCACGAACCAAAGCGTTTCCATCCAATCCTGTTTTATCAGCAATGACTAAAAGTTCATTGGGAGTTTCTTTTGAAAACCTACCTTTTCCGCCACAAATATAAATTCCAAGCTCTTTAGAATTTGGATTAATGCTACGTTTTAAAGCGCCCATTACAGAAGTTGTGATTCCTGAAGAATGCCAATCCATGCCCATCACCGCGCCAAAACTCTGAAACCAAAACGGATCTGCCAATCTGCGAAGAACTTCGTTTTTTCCGTAATCAGCCAACATTACTTCTACTATTGAAAGCCCGAGAGTTGCCATACGTTCGTACAGCCAAGGTGGTACTTTGCCGTAGTGAAGGGGTAATGTTGCGGTTCCGGAGCGTTTCATTAGGTAAAGGTAGGTTTAAATTATAAATTATTCTGATGATTTGAAGCAGTTTTAAACACAAATCACACAAATACTTTTCAAAAATTTTATAATAGAATACATAAGTTTTTGGACAAACCCTTGTCTTAATATAAAGTAAAAATGGGATAAAAACCAATTCCTATTGATCCGGTATCTTGTGTCTTAATCAATAAAAAAGCCTTGCGAAAAAAATTCTACAAGGCAATATTAAATATTTATTTAAACTTTAATGCTTTATAATTTCCTTTACGATTCCGCCCTGAGGTTCTCTGACGGTTTGGGTGAAAATAAATGCTTTAGGATCGATGGCGCGAACGATATTCTGTAGTTTTCTAACTTCCAAACGAGTTACAATCGTAAAAATAATATCTGCCTCTGCACTTTGTTCAAAAGATTCTTTCATAAAACCTCTTTCGCCTTTGTAAACTGTAATTCCTCTGTTCATCGTTAAAACCAAAGCTTTCTTGATTTCTTCACTGTTCCCGGAAACAATGGTTACTCCTGTGTAAGCTTCAATTCCTTCGATCACATATTTGGTGATCTGACTTGCCACGAGATAGGTCATAATCGCATATAAAGCGGTTTCAAATTTAAGAAAAACGGTTGCGATGATAAAAATAATCACATTCATTCCCAAAATAATTTCAGTAATACTGAAACTGCTCTTTTTGAACGTCAATAATGCTAAAACTTCCATTCCATCAAAGGTTCCGCCACCTCTCATGGATAAACCGATTCCAATTCCCATGAAAAATCCACCAAATACAGCAACCAATAGTTTGTCGTGTGTCACTTCCGGAAAAGGAACGAAAGAAATGGTTACAATGATTAATAAAATTGTCAAAAAACTTCTGATGGCAAAGTGTTTCCCAATTTGAAAATAAGCTAAAACGATAAAAGGAATATTTAAAACCAATAAAACAATCCCCAAATTCCAATGATAAACTTCGTGCAGTAAAAGTGAGATTCCTGTTACGCCGCCATCTAAAAAGTGGTTGGGAACGAGAAAAGATTTTAGAGCAAAACTCGCAGAAATTACACCTAAAACCAGATAAATGATATCTGAAATGGTAAAAAGCGGGCCATGTTTAGTTGCTGAGCTCATAAAAGGGTTAGTCGTTTTTTAGTTTTGTTTTAATAATATTCAGATTGTCCTGTTTTTTATCTTTCCTGCTGTTGATGGCAGTTTCGGTAAAATAATGATGACTTTCCAGGAATTTTTCCTGCAACAGATTCCAGTCACGTTCTGAATTGACGATTCCAAACATCGAAAGTTCTTCAAATAATTTGTCTCCAATTACAAAGAAATCGTTTCTCCCTAAATAATCCAAATCGGCATCAGCTAAAATCTGTTCCAAATGATTGTGCGGCGTCTGAGGAATTTTCGTTGCCATGATCATTCCTTGGATTTTATCGAGCTGATTCTGAGAATATCCGTATTCTAAAAGATATTCAGCTGCAATTTCGCATGATTTTTCTTCATGGTTTTTTGAACCGAATAAAAATCCTGTATCATGAAATAAGGCTGCTGTTTTCAGCAACAACAAATCTTCATCGTTTACTTTCTCAGATTTTGCAATTTTTTCGACAGAATCGATAACGTCTTTTACGTGCATCACGCTGTGATAGGAAAGATGCTCAGGAAGATTTTCTCTGAGTCTTTTTATTATTATTGTATTTAATTTTTCGTATTCCATATTTTAAAATAGAAAATGTGTTTCTTGTATATTTAAACGCAAAGTGCGCAAGGATTTCTTTGAATATTATTCTGCAAATTTAAATTCGCAAAGGCGTTTCACTCAGCAAAGGCAACAAAACTTTTGTGGTTAATCCTTTTTAGTTTCAAGAGCAAAATACATATCCATATCGCCTTTTCCTTTGGTGTGGATTTTTCCTCTGTACTCGCAATGAACTTTATCTTTTACCAACTGATAGGTTGTTTCAGAGATATTTATTTTTCCTTTTTCACTGTTCTGCTCCATTCTTGCGGCAGTGTTTACGGTGTCGCCCCAAATATCGTAAGCGAATTTTTTCACCCCGACAATTCCCGCAATCAGGGAACCTGAATTGATTCCGATTCTGATATCCAAAGTATTAGGATTTGTCTTTTTCCTTTCTTCAATAAAATCAATGATATCCAAAGCTACCAAAACCGTCTGGTAAGCATGACATTCATTTTTGAGCGGCAATCCGCAAACCGCTAAATAGGCATCACCAATGGTTTTAATTTTTTCTAAACCATGCTTTTCCATGATCATATCAAATGCCGTAAAACAGTCGTTGAGTTCAACCAACATTTTTTCGGCACCCAGCTTCTCTGAACTTTGGGTAAAATTAACAAAATCAGTAAACAAAACGGTGACTTCGTCATAATATTTGGCTTCCGAACTTCCGTTTTCCTTTAATTCTTCGGCCACTTCATGTGGAAGAATATTTAATAATAAGTTTTCTGTTTTTTGCTTTTCTTTTTGAAGTTCTTGTGTACGTTCATTGACTTGATTTTCAAGTAAATCGTTTTGGTTCTGAAGAATTTGCTGTTTTTCCTGTTCCTGTTTTAAATTTACATCAGAAAGTCGATTGACCTCGTCCAACTGTTTTACCAAACTTAAATTGGTTGATGCAAACTGCCATCCAAGATAAGCAGAAATTGAAATTGGAAAACTTACAATAACCAAAACAAGCAGAGACAATCCAAATTCATCACTTGAAAGCATTTGAGGAGTTGCAATATTTAATGATTCTAAAATATTAAAGATGATGGTAAGAATAATAATTGCAAAGAATGTAAGAATTCCTCCACCAACAATATAGGCAGATTTTTCTCTTCTGATCATTGCTCTGATAATGAGATACAGAGATTCAAACCAGACGAAAAACAGATAGAAAAAAACAGTACTTATTGCCGCTGCCGCACTGAAATAAAAGACAATAAGAAGTAAAGCTGCGATAACCAGCAAAACTTTTAATCTGATCTTACTTCTTCCAAATAAAGTATTGACAAAACCAGTAAGTGATGCCCCGAAAGCTACTATTGAAAGGAATGTAAAGAAACCATACAAATCTATACTTGCCGGATCATCCATTTCATAAAACAAAAGAATCATATAGCTCAACAAACCTATCGAGAGATTGTATATTGAGAAATACAGATTGTAAACCGCTTTTCTGTAAAACAAAAATAAGAGGAGATGAATGAAACCTAAAGCAGAAAAAACCCCACAAATGAGCATCGTTATGAAATTGAATCCTTCGGTCATTTCCACTTTTTCATCCAAAAACTCTTTGGCTGAAGCCAACTCTACATCTAATGCTATAGGACTGTAATTGATGATCATTTTCTTTCCTCCCACAACGGGTAAAAAACGAATGGCTAAAACGTTGACTTCTGTATTATTTAATGAAAAAAGTTCGGGAAGTTCATTTTTTATTTTAAATTCTCTTGAAGCTCCTTTTCCGATTTTTCCGACTGTTTCGATTTTTTTACCATTAAGATAAATTTCTGAAGCTCCAATCTGTTTTATATCAAAACACAAAGATTTGTTAACAGATGCGGAATCTATTTTAAAATAGTAACGAATCCAATAGACCTGATCTTTTTTGTATGATTTTTTTGAACTGATGTCCGTACTTTCCCATGCAGAATCATCAAATTTTGGCAATGCAAAAGCCTGATTATCGCCTGCAATAAATTTACTTTCTTCAATGGCTGCACCAGATTCTATATCTTTTTCAGTAAAAATTCTGGGTTTCTCAAAAGAATTTTGTGCAAAACATAAATTTTGTAATGCAATAAAGGCAAAAAATAAAAATGTAAAGAGTAGATTTTTTTTCACAATTATTAAAATTAAATTTGATTTACAAAATACATCTCCATCGCCCCTTTTCCTTTGGTTTCAATTTTTCCTCTATGCTCAAAACTAAAATCATTTTCTACTAGATAATACGTTGCCTCGGAAATATTCAATCGTCCCAAACTGCCGTTCTGCTCCATTCTTGCCGCCGTATTTACGGTGTCGCCCCAAATATCATATGCGAATTTTTTCACCCCGACAATTCCCGCAATTACCGATCCTGAGTGAATTCCAATCCTTATATCCAAAGCATTGGGAGTATCTTTTTTCCTTTGTTGAATATAGGAAAGAATTTCCAACCCTGCATCAACTGCATTTTTAGCATGTGCTTCGTTAGCAATTGGCAAACCACTTACTGCTAAATAGGCATCTCCAATGGTTTTTATCTTTTCTAAATTGTATTTCTCCATAATTCTGTCGAATTCGGTGAAACATTCGTTCAGTTCGGTTAACATTTTCTCTGCACCCAATCTTTCTGAACTTTGAGTAAAATTAACGAAATCGGTAAATATTACACTAACCTCATCGTAATATTTTGCTTCCGAACTTCCTTTTTCCTTTAATTCTTCAGCAACTTCATGAGGAAGAATATTCAGTAAAAGATTTTCTGTTTTCTGTTTTTCTTTCTGCAGCTCACTGGTTCTTTCGTTGACCTGATTTTCAAGCAGATCATTTTGATTTTGAAGAATCTGTTGTTTTTCATAAGACAGGCTTTTTACCTGCTCAATCTGTAAATTAAGGTTTTTATTATCATTGGCAGAGCGCCACGCAAGGAAAGCCGAAAGCGTAAATGGAAGACTGAATATAAAAATGATAAAAATGATGAAAACAGACATTTCGCTAAAGCTATTTCCCGGATTAACCTCTAAGTTACCACCTGAATAAATTAAATATAATACTGTCCCAATGAGAATGATAAAGAAAAAAAGCAAACCAACCCCAATTATTATTGACCCAGGTATTTTTTTAATAATTGCCCGGATAACAAGATATAAAGCTTCTAGACAGACAGAAATAATAATGAAAATGAATAACGGTTTTTCAAAATCGAATTCCATATAAGGAAACATGATTAAAAAACATAGAATTATCGATAAGCTTGCTAAAATTTTAAATCTTAATCCTATTTTACCGAAAAGGCTATTAAGCATCACACTTAGAAAGACTGCTGCAAACAAACCTGCGAAAGAACTGATGTAACCAAGTTGTACATTTGTCTTAACATCTTCTGTTTCAAAAGAATAAAACCATGCCAGCAAAAAAACAGACATCCCAAGATTAAATAAGGAAAACAGCAGATTTGAACGATCTTTCCTGTAAAATAAAAAAGATAGAAAATGAATCAGGAACAACGTTAAAAAGATAAAAGCAATACCCTGAATAAGTACCCCTCTCATAAGAATTTGCCTCATCATTACTGCTACAGTCGAATTGGGATTTGAAATCGAAATTTGAAATCCCTTTATTGCCTGGTCAGCGAAAGGCTCAGTATTTTCGTATCTGACCGCGAGTAAATGAGTACCCGCAGCGCCTCCATTTAGAATAAGCGGAAGAATAGGATTTACATATTCGGGTTCTTCTCCTTCTTTTGCAAATTTCCCGTATCTTTTGATCAACTTTCCATCCCAATAAATATCCATCGCAGCACCACTACTAAATTCCAAAGCCAGAGGTTGATGTTCCGCAGTAGAATCTATGCAGATTATTGTTCTTAGCCAAACAACATCTTGAGGATTTTTCTTTTGAAGTTTTGAATTCACAAACTCATCAGTAATCGAATTTTCCCATTTCGAATCATCCGAATTTTTATTTGCCCAGATTTTATCATCTCCGATTTTAAATTTCCAAGGCTTATCAAGTCGGATGTATTGATTTTCCCTAAAGAATTTATCATTTATTGTAGCATTGCATGAATTTTCAGTCTTTATTTGAGCCTGAAAAAGCAGTGAGAACAGAATTAAAAATAATAAATAAATATTTTTTATGTATTTCATTGAGATAATAGCATCAATTGAGAATATGTATTGCAAGATATTAAAAAGACATATCATTGTTACGCGTTTTCAAGAGAATTTTGTGGTAAAACAAAATTCCTGAAATATCATAAAAACAAAAATATAGTCTTTTCAAAAATTTTAGATTTTAAGAATTTACAAAATACATTTCCAATGCACCTTTACCTTTGGTTTCTATTTTACCTCGATATTCAAAAGTAAAATCTTCTTTTATTAACTGATAGGTTGCTTCGGAAACATTTAATTTCCCCAAAACACTGTTTTGTTCCATTCTTGCCGCTGTATTCACAGTGTCGCCCCAAATATCGTAAGCGAATTTTTTCACGCCGACAATTCCGGCAATTACCGGTCCTGAGTGAATTCCAATTCTGATATCCAAAGCATTAGGATTGTCTATTTTTCTTTGTTGAATGTAAGAAAGAATTTCCAGACTTGCATTCACTGCATTTTTTGCGTGTTGATCATTAGAAACCGGCAGTCCGCTTACTGCTAAATATGCATCGCCGATGGTTTTTATCTTTTCTAAATTGTATTTTTCCATGATTCTGTCGAATTCTGTGAAACAGATATTCAGCTCGTTGAGAACTTCCTGTACGCCAATCCGTTCGGAATTTGCTGTAAAGTTGACAAAATCTGTAAACAAAACAGAAACCATATCAAAATGCTTTGCGCTGGTTTTTCCTTTTTCTTTTAATTCTTCCGCAACCTCGAAAGGTAGAATATTCAGTAATAAATCATCAGATTTCTGTTTTTCTTCAGCGATTTTTTTGTTGTCTTTCCGTTTCTGATTATAAGAAAACCCTGCAAAGCCTAATAAGAGAAGTGATAATCCGGCTCCGACTGCCCACATATTTTTTTCAGTTTTCGAACTTTCCAAATCAGCTTTTGCGATGGCATCTTTTTTCTCCTGATTGAGTCTGGCAATATTTTTTTCCTGATTATACTTTAAGGCAACCGCTTTTTGCTCTTCTTCAAATTTAATCTGGATTTCTTTTCTTTTTAAATCTTCTTCAAGCGCCAATCTTTTTCTTTCTTCCTCTGTTTTTGCAACTGCCTGTTTTTTTTCATATTCAAAACGAAGTGCTTTTAATTCGATTTCTTTTTGGAGTTGAATGCGTTTGTTTTCTTCTTCTAGTTTTACTTTTAATCTTTCACTGGCTATTTCACTTTTTGATTGCGTTTCGGCCAGATTTCTCATTTTGTCTAAACCATAAGTTTTCTCATTCTCATCATTCGCTTTTTTAAGATAGAAAAGAGATTTTTCATAATCTCCCAATTGTTCGTAAGCTTCTTGAAGAATCTTGTAATTTTGAATAAAAATTTCAGAAGGTACTATAGTTTTCAAACTCAAAAAATAGTCTAAGTTTTTTGATTGTTCATTTGTCAGTCTTTGAAGTTCCTGTGTTTTTCTTTCTTTCTTAAAATCTTTTTCATCGTGCATGATCGCTTTCAAATCTATCAAACCTTTTTGATGTGTAAAGTATCGATACATTGGATCTTGCTCATTGCTCAGTCTCAAAGTTTTGTTAATATAAAACTGAGCATTATTGTAATCTTTTTGATTGTAATATATATCTGAAAAATAGTAATAAAGCATCTTTAAGTCATTGTTTAATTGATGCTCTTCAAAGTAATCTTTAGCATCATTTAAAAAAGGTTTTGCTTTTTCGTACTGCTTCGTTTCAGAGTAAATATTGCCTATAAACATTTTGGAATTCGCAACTTGCTGCTCATTCTTATTTTTCTTTGCAACTTCAAGTGATTTCTGATAGTAATTTAGTGATTTTTTAAAATCTTTATTTGAAAGATAAAATGTTCCTGCAAATAAATAGGCATCATAAAGATATTCTGGAAAATTATTTTGGGTAAACTCAATATATGTATTTAAAGATTTGTATCCTTCTACCGGGTTTTCTTGAAGAAAATTATTTTGAAATAATCGTTGATATGCTGTTAGAACTACTTTCTTGTCTTTAATTTTCTTCTGATGATAAAGACTTAAGATCTGGTTACAATAATCATTTGCAACTTTATTTTTTTTATTAACCGAATTTATCGTAGCTAATAGATAGTAAGCCCAGGCTCTTTTGTCATAATTTTCAGTCTTATTAAGATATCGTTCTCCTTCCACAAGATATCTTTCGCTGTTCACAAAATCCATTTTTTGTAGTAATAATCCACCAATAAAAATATTAGACCTACCTATTTGTTCGGTGTTATTTAATTTCTCGTAAATAGGCAAACCTAATTTTGAATATGCTAACGCACTGTCAATAATCTTACTATCTGCATATTTATTCCCAAGATCATCGTAGAATTTAGCTTTTTCTCTGTCACTTTTTGCGGAAAGCAACTTATTTTTAAGATCCAAAATTTCTCTAGAATCCTGCGCTTTAAACCCATTATTCCCACAGAAGAAAAAACAGACAATCGCAAAAGAGGTAAATTTATTTTTCAATGAGAGATTATTACGTTCATGCACAAAAATAAAAAAATCATTCTGTTAAACAACAGAATGATTCAAATTAAGGAGAAATATTTTTATTTATTTCAAAGATGCAATAGCAGCTTCGTAATTAGGCTCTTGTCCGATTTCCGGAACCTGCTCTGTATAGATTACTTTAGCTTTTTCATCCAAAACAACAACAGCTCTGCTTAAAAGTCCTTTTAAAGGAGAATCTGAAAGCGTAACCCCATAGTCTTCCCCGAAGTTTCCTCTGAAATCCGATAGCGTTTCCACATTATTCAAACCTTCTGCTGCACAAAATCTTGACAATGCAAAAGGCAAATCTCTGGAAACATTAATCACAACAGTGTTATCAAGAGTAGAAGCCTCTTCATTGAATTTTCTTGCTGAAGCCGCACAAATTCCTGTATCGATACTTGGGAAAATATTTAAAACAACTCTTTTACCTGTATAATCTGCAAGATTTTTTTCAGACAAATCTGAAGATACCATCGTAAATTCCTGAGCATCATTTCCAACTTCCGGAAGATTTCCAACCGTATGGATGGGGTTTCCTTTAAATGTAATTGTAGACATAGTTTATATATTTAAAATTTTATCAAATTTATTTAAATTTCGGCCGATTTTGTTTGAAATAAAGGTTAAATAATTCTTAAAGTAGAAAATCTCATTGATTATTAAAGTGTAAAAAATTAAAATTTAACTAAATTTGTGAAACTAAAACTTTAAATAATAAATAACAGTATAATGTCAGAAAAATCAAAAATCTATTACACACTTACAGATGAGGCTCCAATGTTGGCAACACACTCGTTTTTACCGATTGTAAAAGCGTTTACAAAACCAGCAAACATTGAAATCGCCGTTCCGGATATTTCTTTGGCAGGAAGAATTTTAGCCAACTTCCCTGAATTTTTGAAAGATGATCAGAAAATCAATGACGCTTTAGCTCAATTGGGTGAATTGGCAACTCAGCCTGACGCAAACATTATAAAATTACCAAACATTTCTGCTTCTGCACCACAATTGGATGCTGCAATCGCTGAATTACAATCTAAAGGTTTTGCAGTTCCAAACTATCCGGCAGAACCGAAAAATGACGAGGAAAAAGCAATCAAAGCTAAGTATGCAAAAGTTTTGGGAAGTGCTGTAAACCCAGTGTTAAGAGAAGGAAATTCTGACAGACGTGCTCCAAAGGCTGTTAAAAACTACGCAAAAGCAAACCCTCATAGAATGGGTGACTGGGCATCAGACAGTAAAACTGACGTGGCTCACATGAACAGCGGAGATTTCTACGGAACTGAAACCTCAACCACTCTTGAGAATGCTACAAAATATAAGATCGTTTTCAAAGGAAATGACGGTGCAGAAACTTTACTAAAAGATTTCGCGGGTCTTCAGGCTGGGGAAGTAATCGATTCTTCTGTAATGAATTTAAATTCTTTAAAATCTTTTGTTAAAGAAGCGATCCAAGAAGCTAAAGATAAAAATGTATTACTTTCCGCTCACCTGAAAGCTACGATGATGAAAATCTCTGATCCAATCGTATTCGGTGCGATTGTTGAGACTTTCTTTAAAGATGTTTTCGCTAAATATGCTGAAACTTTTGATTCTTTAGATGTTAATCCAAACAACGGTTTGGCTGATCTTTTTGATAAAATTAAAGGAAATGCTCAGGAAAGTGAGATTAAAGCTGATATTGAAGCTGCTTTGGCAAACGGACCAAGAGTGGCAATGGTAAATTCTGACAAAGGAATTACGAATTTCCACGTACCTTCAGACATTATCGTTGATGCTTCGATGGCTGCTTTGGTAAGAGGCGGCGGTAAAATGTGGAACAAAGAAGGTAAGGAAGAGGATACGGTTTGTATCATTCCGGACCGTTCTTATGCAGGTTTCTACCAGTCTGTAATCGATGATATGAAAGCGCACGGAAAATTGGATCCTACAACAATGGGTTCAGTTCCAAACGTTGGTTTGATGGCTCAGAAAGCTGAAGAATACGGATCTCACGACAAAACTTTCCAGGCTACAGGTGACGGAACAGTTGAAGTTCAGGGTGAAAACGGAAACGTTCTTCTTTCTCAAAAAGTTGAAACCGGAGATATTTTCAGAATGTGTCAGACGAAAGATGCTCCGATTCAGGACTGGGTAAAATTAGCAGTAAACAGAGCAAGACTTTCAGATACGCCTGCTATTTTCTGGTTAGATAAAGGAAGAGCTCACGACAGAGAAATGATCAAAAAAGTTGAAAAATATTTAGCTGATCACGATACGAATGGATTAGACATCAAAATTCTTGATGTAAAAGACGCAATGACCGAGACTTTAAAAAGAGCGAGAGAAGGAAAAGACACCATTTCTGTTTCAGGAAACGTTCTGAGAGATTATTTAACGGATCTTTTCCCAATCTTAGAACTTGGAACTTCTGCAAAAATGCTTTCTATCGTTCCATTGATGAACGGTGGTGGTTTGTTCGAAACAGGAGCTGGAGGTTCTGCTCCGAAACACGTTGAACAGTTCATCGAAGAAGGTTATCTAAGATGGGATTCTTTAGGTGAATTCCTGGCTTTACAGGCTTCTTTAGAGCATTTAGCACAAACTCAAAATAATACAAAAGCTCAGGTTCTAGCAGATGCATTGGATGATGCAAATGCTAAATTCTTAGCTACTGATAAATCTCCTGCTAGAAAGGTTGGACAAATCGATAACAGAGGCTCTCACTTCTATTTGGCAATGTATTGGGCTGAAGCTTTAGCAAACCAAACTGCTGATGCTGAATTGGCAAATCAATTTGCTCCGGTTGCAGAAGCATTGCAGGAAAGCGAAGAAGTAATTAACTCTGAATTGATTGGTGCTCAAGGTAAGCCTCAAAATATTGACGGTTACTTTAAGACTGATACTTACAAAACGTATGAGGCTATGAGACCAAGTACTGTTTTAAATGAAATTATTGACGGAATTTAATTCTCAGATTTAATATAAATTGAAAGCTCCTTTTTTAAAGGGGCTTTTTGATTTTATATAGACAAGAATGATAAAAACTCACCACTGGATTTAGTCAAAATTAAAATGAAATTTGCTTATATTCGTTCAGAACATAAGCAAACATAGCATATTTTTACTTTTTATTTTTGAAAAACATTTTATGATTCGTTTTGATCCCGCAAGGGTAAATGAAAACTTAACACATAAAAAATGACTGAACTTACGCACAGCCATTCACTTTTGAAAATATTTATGCTGATACCTATTTTACTTGTTTTTATGTGCTTTACCATTGTTTGATTTGTAAGATTTAGCTTTTTTATCCATGTGCTTATATCTCTTATCATTATTTTTATTACGGTTATAGACCGCTACAGGATTTTTACCTTTGTAATATTTAGTTTTAAATTTCGCATATTTATCTCTGCCCATAATCCTTTCCAATTCAGAGTATCGGTCTGTCGACCATCGGTCAGGATTGTTTGCATAAACTCTGTTCCAGCCATCGTAGTCATCATATCTTCTGTTGAGAGAATTTATTTCGTTGGCTTGCGTTGTAGAAAGCAGTAAATCTGTAATCACGGTCTGCCAGTTTACATCAGTTACGCTTCTTCTGTAATCATTATAATAATCTGACTGCGCATATCCCAAACTAAAAGTTCCGATGAGAAATGCTGTGATGAATATTTTTTTCATTGTAATCGATTTAAATATATTTAAATAGATGGTCAATAAAAATGCCAAATCAAAAACAAAGCTCATAAATTTTGTTAAAACAATTACCTATCACTCAATTCTTAAAATATTTGATAAATATTCGAGCTATTCTTTTAAAATTACTAAATCTTCAAGAGAAAATATTCCGTATTTTTTTTTAATTTTAAATAAGTATAAATAACGATAAGAATTTGAAAACAGTCTTCTCATAAAAATTTAATTTGTAATTTTAAGGAAGAGTTTCACCAATAAACATCAAAAATTATGGAAAATATAAAATTTGAAATCACTCCTTATCAGGACGAACTACAGTTATTGATTGACGACAAAAAGGTTGGTTATATGTCTATCTCGGTCGACGGCAGACTGCTGAATGTGTATTATACGAAAATCGATGAAGACCTTGAAGGTCATGGTTACGCCAAACTTCTTTTAGACAAATTGGTAAGCTATGCCGAAGAAAAAGATCTGATGATCGATCCGGAATGCGATTTTGTAAGACAGCAATTAGAAAACCACCCAAAACGCTATAAAGGAATCTGGCATGAGTAAATTAATCCTGCCACCATGCGGAAAACTGAACATCACTCTTAT
Organism: Chryseobacterium luquanense; assembly: GCF_026460945.1. Lineage (GTDB taxonomy): Bacteria > Bacteroidota > Bacteroidia > Flavobacteriales > Weeksellaceae > Chryseobacterium > Chryseobacterium luquanense. The sequence continues at coordinate 3,519 of NZ_JAOVZV010000020.1, read as the reverse complement.
TCAAATCTAAAACCTCACCGATTTTCGGGGTGAGAATATGTAAATTTTTCTCTTTTCCAAGGGTTGTTACTTTCTGTAAAGGCTCATTCCAGGGATGCAAAGCCAAAGCAAATTTCCCCGAATGCACCGGAATAATATTCTTCGCCTGAATATCAATACTCGCCTGAATAACATCTTCCGGCAAAGCGTGAATGTATTTCCAAGCCGGGTTGTATTGTCCGTTTTCCATAATGGCATAATCAAATGGACCATGCTTTTCACCAATCATTTTAAAATGAGTGTCAAAACCACTGTCTCCGCCTAAAAACAGTTTTTTTGTTGGGGTTTCAAGAACGTAAGAAGTCCACAACGTATTATTTCTATGGAGTTTTCTTCCTGAAAAATGTCTTGCCGGAGTAAAAGTAATTTTAAAATTATTTTTTAATTCTATAGTTGTTCCCCAATCCTCTTCTATCAATTGATCCTGAGAATATCCCCATCTTTCAAAATGTGCACCCACGCCTAAAGGCATAATGACCTTCCCAACTTTATCACGGATTGCTTTTACCGTCGGATAATCCAAGTGGTCATAATGATCATGGGTAATCACCAGATAATCAATATTCGGAATATCTTCAGGCTTAAACAAATCTGCCCCTTCAAAAGCTTTATTGAAAAATTTAAAGGGCGAACCATAAGTACTTAAAACAGGATCAATTAGAAAAGAAACACCATCAATCTGTATGTAGTACGATGAATGCCCCATCCAAATAAAAAAATCTTCATTTTTCGGAAGATTTTTTAAATCGGTATGGACTGCAGGTATCGTCTGCAAAGGTTTAAGCAAGGGATCTTTTTTAGAAAAGAAAAAATTGTACATCACTTTCGGCATACTATATCCTTCTGCAAATGACGGTGTAAAGCTTTGGTTCTGGAACTGCTTGTTTTTATAATTCTTAGATCTCAGCATTCTTTCGAGGCGTTCTCCTTTCGGTTCTGCACCAAAAACTTCCTGAGACATTACTAAATACGTTACAATTGCGATAACCGCAGCCAATATGATGAAATAAATCATTGTGAAAATTTGAAATTCAAATGTAAAAAACTTTCTCTAAGTTTACTACTCTTTCATCAATGACGCTTGAAAATGGATTTTACCTTTTTATTTTAATTTTTGGTAAGAAAAAATTATTTTACCACAAAAGAAGCAAAAGAATAATCTTGAAAATAGAAGTTCAAAAGCTTACAAAATATAGAAAACTTATAGTTATATTAGTTTTGCAAACTTTTGAATAACTTCAACTTAACAAAATCTTTTGATTCTTTTGCGGTAAAAAGAAATTTCATGTAATAAACCTAAATTATATTTAAAAGTTTTTAAATTCGTCTATCAAAAAAATCTATGCCTTGAAATATTTTTTAACAATCTTATTTATACTCTGTCTTTTTTCATGTACTACCGTGAAAAAGTACAACGAACAAAGATTAAGCATGATCTCACCAGAAAAACTTCGTGAAGATGTAGATTTTGCTTACCGAAAACTTCAGGAAATGCACCCCAATTTGAATTGGTATATTTCAAAAAAAGAGCTTGATTTTAAATTTGACAGTTTAAAAACCACTATCAATAAACCTTTTACTTCCACTCAGTTTTATTTTAAATTACAGCCTGTCATCGCCCAAATCCGTGAGGGACATTTGTCGTTGAGAATTCCTGCAAAAAGGTTTTCAAAAAAGGAAATTAAAGCTTTAAAAAACAAAAAAGGACTTTTCGGAAGATTTGAATATCATGTAGAAGACGACCATTTGTATTTTATTGAAAACAAAGACTCCATTCAAAACATTAAACCCGGAACTGAACTTTTAAGTATTAATGGTGTTCCTATTTCTGATTATCTTAAAAAATACCGTCAATTGATAAGCAGTGACGGGTATAACTCCACTTTTTATCCGTACTACCTGAAAGATGTTTTCTTTAATTTTTTTGTTGCCGAAAAAGGAATTATGGACAGTGCTAAAATCGAAACACTTTACAATGACGAAAGACAGATTTTAACATTAAAAAGAGAATCAAAAAACAAAACCGAAATTGAAAAAGATAAAGCCGATAAAAAACGAACTCCTGAGAAAAAGCTGAATGATTATGTGGCTGCAACAAGTTCTTATAACAGAAATTTTAAATTTTTAGATAAAGACAGTACGATTGCGTACATGAAAATAAAAAGTTTCTCAAGAACGTTTTCAAATAAGTTTTATAAGGAATCTTTTGAGAAAATCAAAAATGCAGAATCTGATTATCTCATCATTGATATTCGTGAAAATTACGGCGGCTCACTTTACGAAATCAATCAATTGTATTCTTACCTCGCTCCGGAACCTTTTGTTTTGATTAAACCTTCCCAGCTTGTTTCGAGAGTGACTCCTTTGAAAACCAATTATTTCAGAAAATCAAATCCATTGGAATATACATATAAAAGTTTGGCTTATCCAGGATATTTCTTGTATCAGGCTCTCAACGTTTACAAAGGAAAAGATGGAATTGCGTATTATAAAATGAAGGAAAATAAACCAACAAAACCCAAAGAAAACGCTTTCAAAGGGAAAGTGTATGTTTTGATTAATGGCGGAAGTTTTTCGGCATCATCTATTATTTCATCTAAATTAAAGTTTGATAAGCGTGTCACTTTAGTTGGCGAAGAAACAGGTGGTGCCAATGACGGTACAGTTGCCGGATTTTATTCTTATCAAAAGCTCCCCAACTCTAAAATAGATTTACCAATCGGGGTACTTTTAGTTCAACCCAACATTACATTTGGAAATACTCAAAAAGGTGTTGTTCCTGATATTGAGATTACCCAAAATATGCAAGATATTATTGATAAAATAGATGTACAGCTAGATTGGGTAAAAAATGATATTCAGAAATTAAAAGACAATAAAACTCAGAATTAAAGCGAATGAAGCTGATTATTAAAGTTTTAAAAACCATTTTCATTGCCATTTTCACATGGTTTATATTTCACTCTGTGTATATTATTTATGATGGTTTATCTGATAAAGAAGCTCAGGCAGATGCTGCAGTAATTCTTGGAAATAAAGTAAATAAAGACGGAACATTATCTGAAAGACTTGAAAAACGTCTCGAAACCGGAGTTGCATTGTATCAAAATCATCGCATAAAAAGAATAATTGTAAGTGGCGGTTTGGGTAAAGAAGGATTTTATGAAGGTTCGAAAATGAAAGAATATCTCATCGGTAAAAATATTCCCGATTCTGTAATTATCGTTGATAACAAAGGAGATAATACAAGATTAACCGTTGAAAATACTTTGAAAATTCAAAAGAAATATCATTTTAAAAGTTTTATTGTTGTTTCGCAATACTTTCATGTGACACGAACGAAAAAATTATTCAAAGATAAAGAATTTGAAAATGTAAATAGTGTAAGTCCGAGATATTTTGAATGGCGGGATTTTTATTCTATTCTGAGAGAATTTCCGGCGTATTACACGCAGTAATTTTTTTCGCTTATAGTTTCGG
>NZ_JAOVZV010000002.1 GCF_026460945.1 Chryseobacterium luquanense | reverse complement strand
ATGAAGTTGGCAAAGCTGCGGAGCGAGGAGTAATAGCAGATAGCCGGATAAAGCTTCTAAACTCTTCATGAATTTTTTTTTTATTCTGCCTAATTTTATGAAGTATTTTAGTGAACAAAATAAGCCAAAACACGAATGTCTTGGCTTTATAAATTTATTACTACAAAAATCGTGCTAAACGTGTTTTTGTCAAAAAAAATTATTAAATTCGTAGATGTTATGATAACAAACACAAAGTAGAATATGCTAAAACAACATTTACAACTTAAATTAGGACAGAAACTTGCTCCACAGCAAATTCAGCTGATGAAGTTGATTCAGCTTCACACTTTGGAGTTTGAGGAGGAACTTGAAAGGGAACTTGAAGAAAATCCGGCACTTGAAGTAGCAAAAGATGAATCTAAAGAAGATGAATACTCTTCTTTAGAGGATAACTATGAAAGTGAAGGTACAGAAAGCATCGAAACTGATTTTGATGTCAACGAATATATATACGATGATGAGCCTAGTTACAAGACGGCTTCGAGTAATTATTCTGCAGATGATGAGGATTTCGACAATGAAAGTTTGCTTACAGAAGGACAGTCGTTATATGACTATTTAATGGAGCAAATAAATCTTATAAATATTAATGATGAAGATCTGAAAATTGCTGAATATATTATCGGAAATTTAGATACAGATGGATATTTAAGAAGAGAGATCAAAGCAATTGTCGACGATTTGGCTTTTTCGCAAGGAATTTATACCACGAAAGAAAAAGTAGAGGATATTCTTGAAAATTATATCCAAAAACTTGATCCTTCAGGGGTAGGTGCAAGAGGTTTGCAGGAGTGTCTTTTGCTTCAAATTGAAAAGAAAGTGAGTTCTGATAAAGCAGTTTCTTTGGCTGCAAACATTCTGAGATTTCAGTTTGATGCACTTACCAATAAACATTACAACAAGATCATTCAAAAATATGATATTGAGGAAGAAGATTTGAAAGATGCTTTAGAAGAAATTTCAAAATTATCTCCGAAAGTTGGCGGTAACTTCGATACCCAAACAATTACTATTAATCAAGAGATTATTCCGGATTTTGTTATTCAGGTGAAAGATGGGGTAGTTATTCCTATGTTGAATAGTAAAAATGCTCCAACTTTGAGAGTTTCTGAAGAGTATAAAGATATTTTAACAACATATTCTCACGATAAAAAATCATCTGAGCATAAACAAGCAGCTTTATTTATCAAGCAAAAATTAGATGCTGCAAAATGGTATATTGATGCTATTAATCAACGTCAGAATACTTTGCTTCAGACGATTACTGCTATTGTGAAATTTCAGTATAACTATTTTATTACTGGGGATGAAAAGTCTCTAAAACCTATGATTCTGAAAGATATTGCCGATATTACCGGTTTCGATATTTCAACAATTTCAAGGGTTGTGAAAAGTAAATATGCTGATACACCAAATGGTATTCTTTATCTTAAAGATTTGTTTTCTGACAGTTTAACTAATGACGATGGTGAAGAAGTTTCGACTAAAGAAATCAAAAATCACCTTCAGGAAGTAATAAGTAAGGAAAATAAGAGAAAACCTTTAACTGATGATGCATTGGTAGTTATTCTGAAAGAACAAGGCTACAATATTGCCCGAAGAACGATTGCAAAATATCGTGAACAGCTTAGTATTCCGGTTGCTAGATTGAGAAAAGAACTTTAAAAATAGAAAAAGCATTTCAAATCTGAAATGCTTTTTTTTTATGCAAAATATTTATTAATATTTTTAATTTTCATGAGATTCTATTTCTTTTAACTGATTTAAATTTTTATCGAGTCTACTCATGATAATCCCATATACAAGACGATAGTAAATCCAAATTAATATCACACACAAAATTGTACTTACAATTATTCCAACAATAAAACCGGTAAATGAAGAACTGTTGAGTTCTATACTTTGAGCATTTAAAATATAAAAAGTAAATCCTATTAATGCAGTTATTAGAATTAATAATAATCCGATGTTGGTTAAAATAAATGCATTTACGGTTTTTTTGAAAGTAATTATTCTTATAATAAACAACTTAAGGTCTTCTTCGATTTTTATTTTACGGTAGTTTTGATAAAACTTAAGTACAAAAAATCCGGTAACGACAAGGCTTAAAATTTTTATAATCAAATAAATATTATCGAGTTTAGTAACAAGTTGGCTATCTTTTTGAACCCCCATTTTCTCTAAAATATTCAGGAAGCTGTCTGATTCGTTACTCTGTATTAGATAAAACACACCCAAAACGCTGAAAAATAGAAACTCCACCACACTAATCCAGAAAATATATTTCATGTAATTACGTGATTTTTTATTGAGCATTTTCAGAATCTCATTATCATTATATTTTGGTTGAACGGGCTGTTCCTGCCAAGTCTTCTTAAAGCTGTCTAAATCAAATTCAGGCATGTTTTTCCATTTTTTCTTTAAGGATTTTCTTTAATCTATTCATTTTCACACGTGCATTTACCTCTGTAATACCGAGGTTTTCGGCTATATCCTTATAAGGTAAGTCATCGAGATACATCATTACAATTGCCCTTTCTACATTGGGTAACGTCTTGATTACAGTGTAAAGAAGTGAAATTTGCTGCTGTTTGTCATCATCATCCTCGATGAAATCTCTGTGGTTGATGTCGAGCTCATTGGTTTGTAAACTTTTACTTTTTTTTCTGAAAAGAGTGATTGCTGTGTTGAGTGCAACACGATACATCCAAGTAGAAATTTTTGAATTTCCTTTAAAAGAATCATAGCTTCGCCAAAGCTGTAAAACAATTTCCTGGAAAAGATCTTCTTCGTCTTCCAGCGAATTGGTGTACAGACGCGAAACTTTGATAATCAATCCCTGATTATCTTTCACAAGCTGCGCAAACTCTTTTTCTTTAGAAATCAAAATAAATGTATAACGGCACGAAGATAATAATTATTAGTCAATTATAAATTTTAGTTTTAAAATTCAATTTAAGGGTTTTAAAAATTGACAAGGAAGTGAATTGACTATTCATCATTCACAAAATGTGAATTACTATTCGCATTTTACATATCTTTGCAGCCACGAGAAAGTCGGCTTGTTGATTCTTGCTTCGGTAAGGGTAGGAAAGTCCGGACACCATAGAGCAGCAAAGCGGATAACATCCGTCATCCGTGAGGGTAGGACAAGTGCAACAGAAAGCAAGTACAGTTCGGCTGTAGTGAAACCAGGTAAACTCTTTGCGGTGCAATGATAAGTATATCGGTTCTTTTCAGTAATGAAAATAGGGGCGGCTCGTCCTGAAAGCCGAGGGGTAATCAGCTCAAGTTTTGCAGTAATGTAAAACGTAGATAAATAACAGGCGCTTTTTTAAAGTACAAAATCCGGCTTACAGATTTTCTCGTGATTTTTATTAAAATTGCCACAAATAAACGAATAATTCAAAGAAAAATATTCATGTATTCGTAGCAATTTAGATTGTTTCATTTACTTTTGCTGGCTCTTTTATTCACTTTCCAACTGTTTTTTAGCATCATCTAATCCTGCTTTATCTTCTTCAGAAAGCTTAGGATATTTCAGATTCATTTTTTCTAAAGTATCAATGATGATTTGAATTGCCGAAAGCCTCGCAAACCATTTATTATCAGCCGGAATTACGTACCAAGGCGCTTCATCTTTTGAGGTTTCATTAATTGCGGTTTCGTAGCAACTCATATATTCATCAAATAAAGCTCTTTCTGGTAGATCGGCGGCGGAGAATTTCCAGTTTTTTTCCTGTTCATTGATTCTGTCTAAAAGTCTTTTCTTTTGTTCATCCTTCGAAACGTGAAGAAAAATTTTAACGATGGTTGTTCCGTTTTGAGCCAAATGTTTTTCAAAATTTCTAATACTTTCGTAGCGTTGATTCCAAAATTCTTTATCAAAATCTTTTACTGAATCCCAGGTTTTTTCGCTTAAATTATATTCAGGGTGTACTTTACAGACCAAAACACTTTCATAATGAGAACGGTTGAAAATTCCGATCATCCCTTTTTGCGGTAAAGCCAAATAATGTCTCCAAAGAAAATCATGAGCATATTCTTTTGAGCTTGGTGTTTTAAAACTTGTCACGTTACAACCTTGCGGATTTACTCCACCAAAAACATGCTCTATTAAGCTGTCTTTTCCTGCTGCATCCATTGCCTGAAGTACAACCAAAAGAGATTTACTTCCATCGGCATATAATTTTTCCTGGAGTTCCCGAAGTTTTTCTTTTTCCTGAATTAATATTTGTACACCTTCTTCTTTAGTAAGTTTTCCTTTGTATTCTGTTGAAGTTTTTTTTATTGAAAATTTATCTTTAATTAAAAAATCATCTGAGAAATTATTATTCATATTTTTTAAATATTTAAAGTTTAAAATTAAATTTTAATGATTTGCTTGATTCCATCAACCAAAATCTAGCAAATCATTAGCAAATCAAATATAAATGTAACAAAAAAACCGCCTCGACTGAGACGGTTTAAGAATTTTTTTGAGTAAAAATTATTTTTTAGCTGCTATTTTTGCCGCTTTTTTGTCAGCTTTTGCTTTTGCTTTTTGTTCTGCAGCAGTTAATGGCTTTGGTTCTGGAGCATTTGCGTTCACATCACCTTTAATGTAGATTACGCTTCTGCTGTTTACTGGGTCATTAGAAAATACTTCAATCATTTTGTTGAATGCTCCAGGGCTAGCTGTATTATATCCAACTTTAATTTTAGCAGATTTTCCGGGTGCAATAGGATCTTGGCTAAATTCAGGAGTAGTACATCCACAAGACGGCTTTACATTTGAAAGAATCAAAGGCTTATCACCAGTATTTGTTACTGTGAAGAATCTTGTACCATCAGCATTTGGCTTAATTGTACCGTATTCATAAGTAGTTCTGTCGAATGTAATTGTTTGCGCAGTTGCTAATGCAAATGTTCCGAATAATGCAATTCCTGCAAATAAATTTTTCATATTCTTGAATGTTAATATGTTTGTTAGATAAATTTTGAGAAACAAAGTTAAAAATTATTTTAATTAATGCTTACATTTTTTTACTTTAAACTATTTTTGCAGATTATAAGATAAAGAAACCAGAATTTATGCAGATTTCAGAAAAGTATAATCCACAGGAAACAGAACAGAAATGGTACAATTACTGGCTGGAGAACAAATATTTCCACTCAGAACCCAACGAAAAGCCACCTTATACGATTGTAATTCCGCCGCCAAACGTCACAGGAATTCTTCACATGGGGCATATGTTGAATAATACCATTCAGGATGTTTTGGTTCGTCGTGCAAGAATGCAGGGCTTTAATGCCTGTTGGGTTCCGGGAACAGATCACGCTTCTATTGCTACGGAAGCTAAAGTTGTTGCTAAACTGAAATCTGAAGGTATTAATAAATCGGATATCACTCGTGAAGAATTTTTAAAACATGCTTGGGAATGGACCGATAAATACGGAGGAACAATTCTTGAGCAGTTGAAAAAACTAGGTTGTTCTTGTGACTGGGACAGAACCCGTTTCACAATGGAAGAGTCTCTTTCTCAGCAGGTAATCAAATCTTTTGTTGATTTATACAATAAAGGTTTGATTTATAGAGGTTACAGAATGGTAAACTGGGATCCAGAAGCGAAAACCAATATTTCTGATGAAGAAGTAATCTTCAAAGAACAAAACGGAAAATTATATTTCTTAAAATATAAGATCGAAGGTACAGAAGAGTTTCTTTCGGTTGCCACAACGCGTCCAGAAACTATTTTTGGAGATACTGCCGTTTGTATCAATCCTAATGATGAAAGATATGCTCATCTGAAAGGTAAAAATGTAATCGTACCGATCGTTAACAGAGTTGTTCCAATTATTGAAGACGAATATGTTGACATAGAATTTGGAACAGGAGCTTTAAAAATTACGCCGGCTCACGACATTAATGACTACGAAATCGGAAAAAAACACAATCTTCAGATGATTGATTCTTTGGATGATGACGGAAATTTAAATGATCAAGGACAACATTATGCCGGGAAAAACAGATTTGATGTAAGAAAACAAATCGCAAAAGAATTAGAAGAAAAAGATCTTTTGTTGAAAGCAGAAGATTATGTAAATAAAGTAGGGACTTCAGAAAGAACAGGCGCAGTTATCGAGCCTAAAGTTTCTGTTCAGTGGTTTTTAAAGATGTCTGAAATTGCAAAACCTGCTTTGGATGTCGTAATGGATGATGAAGTAAAATTCTATCCTGAAAAATTTAAAAACACCTACAAATATTGGATGGAAAACATCCGTGATTGGAATATTTCTCGTCAACTTTGGTGGGGACAGCAAATTCCTGCATTTTATTACGGGGACGGCGAAAATGATTTCGTAGTTGCAGAAAACATAGAAGATGCAGTAGAACTTGCGAAGCAGAAAACCAACAACCAACAACTAACAACCAACAATCTAAAACAGGATGAAGATGCTCTTGATACATGGTTCTCATCTTGGTTGTGGCCAATGTCGGTTTTTGACGGGTTGAACAATCCTGAAAATAAGGATATCAATTATTATTATCCAACTTCAGACTTGGTAACTGGTCCGGATATTATTTTCTTCTGGGTTGCCAGAATGATTATGGCCGGATTGGAATACAGAAAAGAAGTTCCATTCAAAAATGTTTATTTTACAGGAATTGTAAGAGATAAAATTGGCAGAAAAATGTCTAAATCTCTTGGGAATTCACCGGATCCGTTAGATTTGATCGAACGTTATGGTGCAGATGCAGTAAGAGTGGGGATTATGATGAGTTCTGCAGCAGGAAACGATTTGAAATTTGATTCTGAGCAGATTGACGAAGAAGGAAATGCTTTAACTGAAAAACAGATAAAACAAAGAATGGAGGAAGGTAAGGAAGCAATTTACACTTCGCCTCTTTGCGATTTGGGAAGAAACTTCGGAACAAAAATCTGGAATGCTTTCCGTTTAATCAACATTTGGAATCATGAAGATAAACCTGCCAATCAAACTGAAATTCAGACAATAGAATGGTTTGAAAATCAACTGGATAAAACTATTGTTGAAGTAAATGATCAATTCAGCAAATTTAGAATTTCTGACGCTTTAAATTTACTTCAAAAATTAGTTAAAGACGATTTCTGCGGTTGGTATCTTGAAGCAATCAAGCCTAATTATGGTGAAGGAATTTCTAAAGAAGTTTATACAAAAACTATTTATTTATTTGAAGAACTAATGAAGCTGCTTCATCCGTTTATGCCTTTCTTAACGGAAGAATTGTGGCAAACTATTTCCGAAAGAAATATAGAAGATGCTTTAATGATTTCTCAGCAAAAGAAAGAAGGATCATTTAATGAAGATATCATCAAGAAATTTGAAACAGCTCAGGAATTCATTTCCGGAGTTAGAAATTATCGTCAGACAAAAGGAATTTCTCCAAAAGAAGCAGTTGAAATTTATACAAACGCTTCTGAATTAGCGAATGAATCTGTTATCAGAAAACTAGCTAACGTTTCAGAAATTCACTTTGGAACAAAAACGGATAAGCCAAGCTTTACATTTTTGGTTGGTTCTACGGAAGTTTCAATTCCTTTGAGTGAAAACTTAGATTTAGGAGAAGAAAAAACAAAAACTGAAGAAGAAATAAAATATTTAAAAGGATTTTTAATTTCTGTGGATAAAAAACTGTCAAACGAAAAATTTGTTGCCAACGCAAAACCTGAAGTTGTAGAATCTGAGCGTAAAAAACAAAAAGATGCTCAGGATAAAATTGCAATTTTAGAAGAGAAGTTGAAAAGTTTATAAAAAATTCAATTAGTTTTGAATGAAAGACGATAGAGAAATTTTCACATTAGATAGCAATACGGTTGCTTCAAACCCGGGCAGAGTCAAAGTGATGCCTTTGGTTTTGATGAGGCATATTCACGAGCCTATTTTTTTATTAATTGCTTTATTGGCTTCGATAGCATTTACTATTGATGTTTCATTGATTTGGGGTGGAATTGCGCTTCTTATTTTTTTAGCAATAAATATTTTTTATTGGAGAAGAAAAAAAGAGCACTTTGCACATGGAGATTCAAATGGTGGAATCGTTATTTCTGAAAATCCCAAATTAGTTGCAGTTACAACAAATCTGTCAATAGGATTTGGAGGCAATTATCCTGTGGTGAAAATTATACCTTATAAAGGAAAAGGGAAATTGAATGACAGAATAGGAACTGTTGCATTGTATCAAGGTTCTGATAATACAACTACTCATTGGGAAGATTTTTTTCCTGTTCCTGTAGAATATGTTAATAATAACAAGATTGAATTAAAAAATGTTTTACAATCTTATTGCGAAGAAAGCTGGGAAATTTTGCAAAATAGAATTCAACAGATAAATAAACCATATAGAGAAGGTTTGTTTAAAATTTATTCTGAAGAAAGTAATTGGTAAAAACTGAAAAATTTATAATTTATAAAGGTTTTTGGTTTAGGTTAAATCTCATTTTAGCCTAAACCTTAGGCTTAATTTAAAATTAAAATGACACACTTAGAAAATATACAAAAACTCTTCTCAAAAGACTTTGTCGAAAGTCCTCTGTTAGAAAGTTTTGAAGTCGGGAAAATATATCTTTCGACAGGAAAATTGGTTGCTTGTGATCCTTTGATTACGAACGATATGCAGCCGTTTTCTACTGAATTTCCAAAAGGAGATTTTCAGGTTTTACTTCATAAAGAAAGAGAAAGTAACTGTGTTGCGTATGCTGAAATTATTTTTAGTAATACAAAAATTTCTTCATGGAAATTAGCGACAACAAAAGAACAAAACATAAAAGATCTTGCTGAAGGTGAAGTGTACGGTTATCCTGTAGAAAGCGGAATGGGCTGCTTTATGGACGTTCAGACTCAGGAACAATTAAATCTTTTAGAACAAAAAATTTTCCAGAGAAAAGGGGATGACTTTATGGGGATTTATGAAGAATTTTTTCATGAACATTTCTTTGATGAGAACGGAGCAATTGATCAGTTTGCGTTTTTAAAACCTACTGAAGAAAATCCCGGGAATATTTTCGCTTTCGAAACGGGTTACGGAGAAGGTTTTTACGCAAGTTATATCGGTTTTGATGATAAAAATAATCCGGTAAAAATTATTACTGAATTTATTGAGATATTGGTGAACTAAAATTGCTTACTTTTAAAGCCTTAGTTTTTAATTTACAAGACTAAGATTATTAGGTATGAATTTTTCTTCAGAGCATCCAAAAATTGTGGTTGTAGGTAGCTGTTCGCTGGATTTGGTATTATATACCGACAAAATTCCTTTGTGCAACGAAACGGTAATGGCAAATCATTCTGAAAATTTTTTTGGAGGAAAAGGCGCAAATCAAGCAGTTGGTACAGCAAGATTGGGAGCGAGTGTTTACTTTATAGGCTGTGTTGGTTTCGATCCTTTAGGACAGCAAATTATGCGAAATTTGGTTACAGAAAACGTTAATGTTGGTTTTGTATACGAAACAGATCAAGAGTCGACAGGAATTGCTTATGTGACAAGCTGTAACGGAGATTTTTCAATCGTTGTAGATCCTGCCGCCAACAAAATGCTCACTACAAAACAAATCAATGATGCCGAAAAGTACATTCACAGTTCGGAGCTTGTTCTTTTACAGTTGGAAATTCCGATGGAAGTAGTTGAATATGCCGTAAAAAAAGCAAAAAAACTAGGTAAAATGGTCGGTTTATATGCTTCACCGGGTAAAAAACTTAATGAAGAGATCCTTGATCAGGTTGATTTTATTATTGCTAAAAGTAATGAACTTTCTATCATTTTCGGGGAAGATAAAAGGGAAGAAATTCTGAAAAAATATTTCAACAAACTTTTTGTAAGAGACGAAACAAATTCTACCATTTATTTTGACGGAACAGAAATGAAATATTTTCGTAATGAAAATGAAAGTATGGTCTACAAAATGGGAATGGGAGACGCTTTTACTTCAGGTTTTGCAGTCGCTTTGTGTCATCAAAATACAATTGAAGACTGCGTGAAATTTGGGAATATTGTTTCTTCAAAAGTTTCTACAGGAAAAGGTGCGCAATCTGCACTTCCTTATCTTAAAGATTTGATTTAAACTTTATTTAATGCATATTGAAAAGTCTTTAAAATAAAGATTTATAATACTAAAAAGTCCACATTTGATGTGGATTTTTTATTTCTTCTCATGGAAAAACTCATACTGACTACAAAAGATAAAACACAAATTGTTGCACATTTATTTAAACCTGAAAAATCTAACAGGAAAATCATTCTGATCAATTCAGCAACGGGTGTAAAACAACAGGTTTATTTTTCTTTTGCTCAGTTTTTTTCTACAAAAGGATTTACTGTAATCACTTACGATTATCGCGGAATAGGGCTTTCAAAACCTCAGAAAATGAAAAATTTTAAAGCTTCTATGCGAATTTGGGGAAGTGAAGATTTTAAAACGGTTACGGAATTTATTGTTGAAAATTTCCCTGATTATCAGAAATTTTGCTTGGGACATTCTGTTGGTGCTTTAGTTATAGGAATGAATGAGCATTCTAAAATTTTTGAGAAATTTATCTTCGTTGCTACCCAAAATGCATACATAGGAAACCTAAAATGGAAGACAAAACTGGAAGCTTTTTTCGGTTTCGGATTTGCTCAGCCGTTTTTCACAGAGTTATTTGGTTATTTTCCAGCGAATTGGTTCGGATTGGGAGAAAGTCTTCCAAAAAATTGCGCTTATGATTGGAGAACCTTAATTTTGAACAGGAAATCCACCGAAAATTTATTGCATAAAACCACTGATTATTCTAAAGATTTAAACCAAAAAGTATTGGTTTTGTATGCTGAAGATGATGTTTGGTTAACAGAAAAAGGAGTGAAAAGTCTTCTCGATGAAACTTATCCTAATCTAAAACCAAATTACAGGTTCTTGAAAACTTCAGAATCTGAAAAAGGCGAAATCGGTCATATCAATTTTTTTAGAAGTTATAATAAAAAACTTTGGGATATTGTTTTAAATACGATTTGATGTTAAGCGATAAATATTTCCCTCCATTGGATGGGTGGCGAAAATTCCAAAGGAATTTTTGACGGGTGGTTTAAAAATATGTAACAAAAAAATTAAATTCAAAAATGAGCAACACAATAGAAAGCACAATCCAATTCGTAAAAGAAAAACTAGAAGGCGCAGAAGCTGGGCATGATTGGTTTCACATCGAAAGAGTCTGGAAACTTTCCGGAAAAATTGCTCAGACTGAAAACTGTAACCTTGAAGTAGTAGAACTTTCAGCTTTGTTACATGATATTGCAGACCCGAAATTTCATGATGGAGACGAGACTTTAGCTTTAAAAATTTCAAGAGATTTTTTAGAAAGTCAGAGTGTTGACGGAAAAATTATTCAGCAGGTTTTATTTGTTATTCAGAATATTTCATTTAAAAATAGAGGAGAAGCGCCTAAAGATTTACCTATTGAATTAAAAATCGTTCAGGATGCCGATAGAATCGATGCAATTGGTGCAATTGGAGTGGCAAGAACATTCAATTTTGGAGGTTTCAAAAATAATCTGATGTATCATCCCGATATTCAGCCAAAACTGAATATGTCAAAGGAAGAGTACAAAAAATCAAACGGAACAACCATTAATCATTTCTACGAAAAACTTTTGTTGTTAAAAGATCTGATGAATACCAATGAAGGCAAAAAAATAGCCGAAGAAAGACATCGGTTTATGCTGACTTTCCTCGACCAGTTTTTGAAAGAGTGGAATGTAGGTTAATTCTTTAATAAAATAAAATTAATATCTCTCATACCAATTTTATCTTTACGAGATAACTTTCCATCTGTGATATTAAAAATTTCATCATTACCACAAATTTTACCTTTAGCAAATTTCTGAAGATTGTTTAAGCTATCAATTATCATTTTTTTTTCTTCGCATATTAATATGACTTTACTTTCTTTTAGTTTCCATATGCCTTTAATATTTTGAGCACACGTTGTCATTGTGTATGTGCTGTCACTCTTTAAATTTAATTCTAACTCGGTCACAAAAGTCCCAAATAAAAATTGATTTGTTTTAGTGTTTTTTGGAGATCTATAAATACCAGAAATGTTATTTTGATTATTTGAAGAACAAAATAGCATTGAAAAACCAAAAGAAAGTATAATCATATATTTCATTGCTTTAGCTTATAAATTATTTGTAATATACTGATTATTTTTGTTTTTAAACTGATTTATTTTGTTGATCAAGTAGTTTATATCATTCGAACTATCTTCATCTGAGAATAGATAAGAGTATTTTGTTAAATAGTTGTTTAGTCTATTTGCAGTAGCGTTATCAATAATAATTATACTTTGAGAATTTACATTAGAAATAAGAGATTCTAATTTAGGTTTCATATCATTAATTAAGATAAAATTTTCATTTATAAAATCCATGTTTACTTTAGAATAATCCATTTTTTCAGATAGATTATAATATATTTCTATATATCTGGAACCATTACTAAATTTAGATAAATAATCGTCTCTAAAACCATGCAGAAATTCTCTTGTATTTAAACTTCTATATTGTTGTATACTTTCAGTTTGCTCAGTAGCTAGACTTAATGAATGATCTGCGGCACATGGTCTTGGGTCTGCCAAGCAAAACCAATTTTCGTCTCCCATTTGGCCTTCTGTAACAGTGCACCATGCATCAGCTCCAGGAGGATTACAAGGAAAACTACAGTAGCTACCTCCCTTTGCTAATATTGCTTGGTTGTGGGATAATTCCTTTTGTAACTCCATTTTTTGAGGAGGGGTTTTAATTAATTTATGAATATCTATGATTGCAAATGTCTTTTTATATAAATCATTATTGATTAATAATGATATATTTTTGAAGTCATTTGAGGAAATAATATTACTTTTTAAATTAGAGATTTTATTTTCAACATATTCTCCTTGGATTTTACTGAACAATCTTACATTATAATTTCCATTATTATTTTGTTCATATGCTACAAATGCATCAATATCTTCAGGTGCTAAATCGTCAATTTTATTGCCATTGTTAGAAAATAATATTAATGCTTTTGTTTTTTTTACTAAACTTTTGTTGGATATAAATTTAATTACCTCAGAGATTTTTGCTTCGGGTGCATTAATTGAAAAAAAATCAGGATCGCTTGGAGTACCAATATTGTAATCTCTCATCTTAAAGTTATTACTTCCGATTTTTAAATCTTTAATTAGATAATCACTAGTTTGGCATTCATCGCATTGATTCGGTAACTCTTGTTGAGAATTCTGACAAGAAAATAATATTAGCAATAGTGCTAATAAAATTTGATTTAAATAGTTTTTCATTGTGTGTTAAATTTTGTTAATTATGTTTAGTGAATTTAATAAAAAAAACAATTAATATAAATTTAATAGTTAAAATTCATTTTTTTTATGAAGTATATATAAATTCAATAGGTTCTCACTCTTTTGTTTAAAATTTTTAACGGTAATTAAAATTTTTATTAATAATATTTTTAGCTGAGTAAATGAGAAAAAGTATGTGTACATAAATAAGTATCTTTGCGATATGGGATTTATCATTTTTGTTATTTTTCTGTCACTTGTTTTCTCGCTTTTTTTCTCAAAACTGAAAAAAGGAAAGGTGGGTCAGTTGGCTAAACTTTTCAGGATTGCGAGTGTGGTTTTTGCGGTTTCTGTTTTTACCTATTGGTTTATCCAAAAATCGGCGGTGAGAATTGTTAATGATTCATTGTCGTTGCAAGTGATAAATAAACTTCCGCAACCGTTAGATTTTTATGTAATCAACATCAATAATCTCGATAAAAATACGCCTTTAGAAACCAAGCATATCGGAAAAATTCGTCCGGAATATTACAGAATTGAGTACCTGAAAATGAATAAATCTGATGAATATTGGATTGCAGGATATTTAGGTAAAAAAAATCTCGTTTATTTTTCCCAGCATTCTGTTCCCAATAAAAATATGGATCAGATGATTGAAGTTCAGAATTATATCAATCAAAGCGAAAAACTTTCCGCAATTGCAAAAAAGGAAATTGAGGAAGACAATTACCAAAATATGTTGATGGGAATCTGGGTAACGCTTTGTTTTCTCTTACTGTTCCTGAATTTTGTTTTATTGGTCAGAAAGAAATAATATTTAGAACAAACTCGGCATATTTTCCTGCCCCATTTTTGGAATCGGAAGATCAGTTTTCCATTCTTTATTTAAATTTTCGATGAAATATGCTGAAAGAAGGGGCGATGCTTTTTCAATGTTTTGGTGAACGAAAAAATAAAGATTCTGAAGACCTTCTTTTTTCCATGTGGTAAGATGATTTAACCAATCGTTTAATCTTTCGTAATCACTTTCTGCATTGGCTCCAACGTATCTGATGAAAGCATTTGGAGTTGTGAGTCTCATGTGAAGCATATCTCGTCTTCCTGCTGTATCTACGATAATATTGGTGATGTTATTCTCCTCAAAAAGTTGACAAGTTTTATCAAAAATCTCTTCGTCGGTAAACCATTCCGTATTTCTGAGTTCAATAGCTAAAGGAACTTCTTTTGGCCATTTATTAACAAAATGTTCCAATCTTTCATAATCTTTAGGCTTAAAATTATCATGGAGCTGAAGGAAAACCATTCCCAATTTTTCATCAAAATTCAAAACTGCCGTTGCAAATTGTGTTACGACATCATCAATATTCAAAAGTCTTCTGAAGTGGGAAACCGTATTGGTGATTTTCGGGAAAAATTTGAAATTTGCCGGAGTTTTTTCTTTCCAAGTTAAAACCTGTTCAGAACTTGGCAAAGAGTAAAATGTAGCGTTTAATTCTATTGAATTGAACTGAGTTGCGTAATAGGTTAATTCATCTTTTGTTCCTTTTGGATAAAATCCTTTTAAGTCTGTTTTATTCCACTTTGCGCAACCAATAGAGATATTTTCAAGTCCTTTTTTATTCTGCTTTAAAATTTCTTTGGTTCTTGAATGATCTTTTGGTAACGTGAAATCTATTTTTGAAGGGTCTTCTACTTGTCCGAATTTCATTTGACTTAGGTTTTTTTGTATTAATAAAAATAGTAAATCTAATTAGATTGATAAAGTTTTTCTGCTGATTTGAGACATTTAATTTTGACTTTATTTTTATTGATTGGAATAGAGAATTTTTCAGAATAAAAGACATTGATAAGCTATTTTTTCTTTATTTTTTCTTGAAATGAAGCTTTTCCAATCGCTATATTTTTTCTAATATTTAGACTTTCATCGTCAATGTTTTCATATTTATAATTGATCTCATCTCAGCTGTCAAAACGATACCATTTTCCATTTTTCTTTAAAATTATTGGCGTGTAATAGGTTCTTCTATGAACAAACCCCACGCTTTCGTTTTTTACAAGATAAATGATTGCATAATCATACACAGAACATCTGATTTGATTCATGTGAGTATAAATTGAAATTAATCAGTTAATGTACAATCACTCCCCATCTTCCAACTGAAAAATATCCTCAACCTTCTTTTCAAAATATCTCGCAATTTTCAAAGCCAAAACTGTAGAAGGAACATATTTTCCCGCTTCCATTGCATTGATGGTTTGTCGCGAAACGCTGATTGTTTTAGCTAAATCTTCCTGTGTGATATTTTTTATGGCTCTTTCGAGTTTAATTTTATTTTTCATTTCTTTAGCAGTAAATAATTAAATCTGAAGATATACAAAACCAAAGGCAGAAATATAATAAGAATCATAACGGTGAGAAACAGGCTTCCGAAAACTGTAATAAATAATAGAAGAACAATAGAGTAGGAGACAATCAGGCTCCAGAAAATGGACTTTAGACGCAAGCTTGAAATATATTCATCTTCAATTTTTTCTTTAGAAAATCCTACCAGAATTCCTCCGATAATAATTAAAACACCAAATAAATTTGGAAACAAATCAATTTCTGTTGTTTTCAGGAAACCTTGGTTTTCATCATTGAAAAATCCGGAACTGTAGATCACAGGCAAAGAGATTTCAACGTTCATAATTCC
Source organism: Chryseobacterium luquanense (assembly GCF_026460945.1). Lineage (GTDB taxonomy): Bacteria > Bacteroidota > Bacteroidia > Flavobacteriales > Weeksellaceae > Chryseobacterium > Chryseobacterium luquanense. Next base: position 146,491 of record NZ_JAOVZV010000002.1, on the reverse strand, counting down.
AATGAGAGAAATCAATCCAAGAATTAAAGAAGGAATAAAAATTAACCAACCGATTGTTTTAAAACGGTTTGATAAAAGTTGTAATGTATTCATGTTTGTAATTTTTAATAAAACAAATGTAAAAAATATTTTACAAAATGTAAAGTTTTTTTTACTTTTTAATGAAAAATTACAAAATCATTCTGTATGATAGGAATATTAACTTTTTACATGATTATTTATCAAGCGAAATTTAATTTTTTGATTGAAAATTGATCTTTTAATATTAAGATAAGACAAAAAAATCTGTTTCATGATTTGTGAAACAGATTTTAATACATATTATCTTGATTTTGCTTTATCTAAATCTTTTTTTGTTGATGCACCTAGAATGATTGTTATAGCTAAAACAAAAAGTGCAGGAATATATTGATCGACGGGAGCTGCGTTAGGATCGCCGGGATTTCCGGGAAAAGTATCTCCTTCGGTTGGAGAAGGCTCATCATATAGATAAGGATTATCGTCTGAAGATTGAGCGCACGCAAAACCCGAAAGAACAATCGAAAATGTTATTATTAATTTTTTCATTATGTTATTTCATTATTTTTTTAGAGTATTCTTTCCCTGCTGAAAATGCCTTTAGGATGTATAAACCTTTTGTATCCAATTTCACTCGCACCAATTTTGCATTTGCATTTAGCTGCATTACTTTTCTTCCCGAAGCATCGAATATTTCAACTGTTTCAATATTTTTATCATTTCTCACAAAGAAATCTTCACCTTCTCTGTATACTTCAAAAGAAGTTTTAGTGGCTTCTGCAGTTGCCAAAACATTTAGTTTGTAAACAATCTCAAATCTGTTTGCAAATTCTCCTGCATTTGCTGTAAAGCTGTAGCTGCCATTCTGCAAATTAGTGTAGGTACTTAATTCTTTGTCGTGAAGATAGATCGCTTGTCCGTTATTGAAAACCCCTTCTTTTTGAGCTAAAGAAATCGTAAAGTTTCCGTTCTGAAAATGCTTAGTACCTACCGGAACTACATCGTTGATGTCGAAATCCGATTTTCCCTGAATTACCAGTTTTTGTGCATCTGCTATTGTATAGAATGCATCAGAACCAATTCCAATTGCTTTAGAATCATATTGATCGAAAGAATCAGATGCTGAAGACAGATATGCAACTGCAAAAGTATTATTAGAATTGTAAGAAGAGTTTAATCTCAACCAGAATTTAGCTTCTGTAAGAGAATTGTTTTTATTAAAGAAAGTTCCTGATGTAGCCACTCTCATATCATTTCTGAAACTTAAAGAAGTATCTGAGGGAGCAGGTAATGCTCGTACAAAGAACCCTTGTCCGATATTAGCAATATTTCCTGTAGGAACTGTTATAATATTTGGCGCAGGAACCCAAGCCGAAGTAGAAGCATTATAAGTAGCATAACCAATGTTTACAGAACTAGCTCCTCCTTGGGTAGTTACAGAATTGCTCGTGTTATCCCAAAAATACATGGTATTAGAAATTCTTCCTTGGTTTGCTATATAGAAAGTATCTAAATTCAAATTTGAAGGATAAGGATTTCCCACCAAATTAAATCTGTTTCCTGTTGTTGCCAAAGTGTAAGTCTGAGAACCATTGTTTGGGGCACCTGTAAAGGTTACGTTTCCAATTGATCCTGAAGGGGTTTTAATAGAATATCCTTTACCAAAAGCTGAAGTTGCAGAAGCTGCGTTTACGAAATTGTCTGTTGCGGTATTATATTCTGTAATAAATTGAGGAGTAATTCCTGTTCCGTAGATTGCATTAAGATCTTGTGAAGCAACTGGTGAAGACCAGAATGCGTACTTATCAAAGTCACTTGTTGAGTATTTTTTTACTTTGAAAGTGCCGGTATAATTTAATATAGAACCATCTGTTTGGATAAGGTTTCCACCATTTTTTATCGTTACATCAGCAGCGTTGATTGTATTTCCTGATGTAATTTCTAAAACAGCTCCGTTATTAACAATAATATTTTTTGCTGTGAACATAGGTTGTGTTGTTGTAGAATAATTTCCAGCAATAAATGCATTAATAGCTGACGTAGGAGCTCCATTACTCCAAGTTGTACCATTCCATATAGTTTGGATTAGGTTTGTGCAATCTGAGGTGAAATTTATATCAAAATCAACAAAGGTTGCCAGCTGTGCATCATCAACACAAACTGATAAGCTGGGATTGTAATTATAATTTTCAACATACTGTTCTATTGAGTTGTTGTGAAGATTAACTGAAACTAAGTTTAAATTATCTATTGCAGAAAAACTCTCTAAATGTGAAGCGGTTGAAAAATCCAGTTGTGTTAATAATGGGCATTCTTTAAAAAATACATTCTTTAGATTGACATTAGCTAAAGTATTTAATTGTGCTATCAAAGGGAGTTTCTCTATGTGAAGTTCTTCTAAATTTATATTATTAGAAATATTCAATTGATTGAGAAAATTATTTTCAATAAGATCAAGTTTTTTTAATCCTGTACAATCAGAAATATCTAATGAACTGATTTTTGTGTATTTGATATATAACTCCTCAAGACCTGAACATTGAAGGAGATTTAATGTATTGAGTTGACTAAAATAATTGTAAAGTATGTTGTCACTTATAGCCAAAGTTTGGAGACTTGAACAATTTTGTAGATTCAAAGTTTTTAAATCATAGTTTCCCCAGATGTCTAAAGCCGTAAGAGCTGTACAATTTTGGGCATTTATATTTTGTAGATTTATAGGTACGCTAGAATCCTCCGGAGCACCATTATAAGCTTTTAGTGTATGCAGTGCGGTTAAATTACTTACATTTAAATTACTTAAAAACTGACTTGAGGTTACGATATTTATCTCTTGCAAGAGTGGGCAAACATTTATATTTGCATAATTGAGAGGTTGATTAAAGGCTGTTAATTTTTTTAGTTTTGGTAGCCCTGCAAGATTTAATGATGTTACATTTCCTAGTATTACACTTCCCAGGGAATTTGTTGTGTAAATGTATCTGTTATAATATGCACAGTCTAATTCTTCAAGATTCACTAATCCTGCTGTTGAAAAATCAATATTCGAAGCGTTAACGCCTTTTATTTTCTTTAAAGAAGAACATCCGTTTACATTGATTGCTGATAAATAAACTGCACAACTGTCATAATAATCGCCATCTAAAATAATTTCATGCAAGGCAGTGCAATTATTCGCAATCAAATTAATTTCCTGATCATCTGTTTGTGAATCTTGTGTATTGGCAATATTAATCGTCTGTAGTGTTGCAATATTGGGAACAGATAATTTTACAAGGCCTCTGCAATCATCGATATCAATTGATGTTAAATTGACATTCTCAATATACAATTCAGAAACCAATTTGTTATTCATCACCAATGCACCATTAAACTGTGGGTTATTTTTAATTCTAAAAATGGCCTGTCCTAAAAAAGAAGGATGATAAAAAGCACTAATATCATTCATTGTTAAAACCGACGGACAATTATCAATGGTAAAATCTACAGGAAAAAAATCAGAGTCATAGTAACTTCCGTTGAAAGATGCCTCGTTGTAAAACCAACGATTCATGCACATCACTTTTTTAATTTTACTATTATTTACAAAACTGATATTTGCATTTTTAGTGTCTGAAATATAGAGTTCTTCTACATTAGTAAAAAGCAAAGCATCAGAAATGTTTTCTGGAAGATGAGTAAAATAGTAAATATAATTAGTAACAGCTTCGGTTATTGGATCACAATACTGTGTCTTATCCATTTTCACATTAAGAACCACTACCTGTTGAGCTTCCTGAAGCTGAATTTCACCATCTCCGTTTGTATCAATTGTGATAGAATTTCCGTTAAGGTCTTTTGCTATCTCATTCGTGGTGTTTGAGCTTAGAATTAAAGCTTTAAACTTAGAATCTGTAAAATTAATGTTTTGGGAATAAACTACAGAACAGCAGCTTACAAATAGTGTAAATAGAATTTTTTTCATTAGTGTTTTTTGTTTTTTGATCAATATAAAACCGAGAGAAGTTTAAATTCAAAAAACAAAGATATTATTTTAATTTTTCTACATATTTTGATTAATTCACATTTTTTGCAATATATGGTTTTGTTTTTTATTTAAATAAATGTTTATTATTTCGTTATGTATTTATAAATCAGATTATGAAGCTTATTGCCAAAATAAATTATGTAATTATTTTTTTTTTTTTTGATTCTTTTAAGGTAAACAAAAAAACCGCAGAAAAATTTCCACGGTTATAATATATTCACAGCCAAAACTTGGCTCTTTTTACTTTTACTTTTCTCTTCCCTTAAGCTTCACAAGCCGAACAGCTCACAAAATTCACCATCATTTCCTTAGAAACAGACGAACTTCTTTGGTAATACAAAGTTTTCACACCTTTCTTCCAAGCCTCAATATAAAGATAGTTTACATCCTTAACAGGCATCGTAGACGGAATCTGTAAATTCAGAGACTGAGCCTGATCGATATATTGCTGTCTTTGTGCGGCCTGAGAAATAATCTCCATCGGAGAGATTTCTTTGAATGTTTTGAATACTGCTTTTTCTTCGTCAGTCAGTTCAGTTAAGTGCTGTACAGAACCGTGGTTCAGCATAATCGTTCTCCACGTTTCTTCGTTGTCAAGACCTTTATCTTCAAGCAATTTAGCCAAATATTTATTCTTACGCATGAAGTTTCCTTTCGCAAGACCTGCTTTGTAGTAATTTGAAGCAAAAGGCTCGATTCCCGGAGAAGTCTGACCTAAAATCGCAGAACTTGAAGTGGTAGGAGCAATCGCCATTACCGTTGTATTTCTCATTCCGTAACCTTTCAGAAGTTCAGGTTCACCGTAGATGTTTGCCAGTTCTTTCGATGCAATATCCGCCTGAGCTCTGATGTGTTTGAAAGCCCTTGCATTAAACTGCGTCGCCTCAAAACTCTCAAAAGGAATCATATTTTTCTGAAGATAAGAATGGTATCCCAAAACTCCCAAACCAAGCGCTCTGTGGCGCATTGCGAAGTCTCTTGCTCCTTTTAGATAATAATTTCCTTCCGTTTTTTCGATAAACTCAGACAAAACAGCGTCAAGGAAATAAATCGCCAACTGTACAGCGTTCGTATCTTTCCACTCGTCATATAATTCTAAGTTCATAGAAGACAGGCAGCAGATGAAAGATTCCTCTCTGGTTGAAGGAAGCATAATTTCCGAACAAAGATTACTCGCATTAACGGTTAATCCTAAGTCCTTATAAACTTGTGGCTTGTTTCTGTTCACGTTATCGGTAAAGAAAATGTACGGAAGACCTTTTTGCTGACGGCTTTCCAAAACTCTCGCCCAGATTTTACGTTTGTCGGCATCACCGTCGATCATATCCTGCATCCAGTAATCCGGTACACAAATCCCTGTAAAAAGGTTCTGAATCGGACTACCAATGTCTTTAATTGATAAAAATTCTTCAATATCACCGTGGTCAACATCAAGATAAGCCGCAAAAGCACCTCTTCTTACACCACCCTGAGAAACGACATCCATTGAAGTGTCAAACAGTTTCATAAACGACACCGCACCCGAAGATTTTCCGTTATCAGTTACCGCAGTTCCTCTGTTACGCAGTTCCCCGAAATATCCCGAAGTTCCGCCCCCGATTTTCGTCTGCATAATTACTTCACCCATTTTGTGGGTAATTCCTTCAATGCTGTCCGGAATATGCACGTTGAAACAAGAGATTGGAAGACCTCTCTGCGTTCCCATATTCGCCCACACCGGAGAAGAAAAACTGATCCATCCTTTCATGATCATCTCCTTGAAAGCCGGCTGCAGTTCAGGTTTGTATAATTTTTTTGCTGCGGCAGTCGTGATTCTGTCGATTGCACCGTCTACGGTTTCCCCTTTTAGAAGGTAACCTCTGTTCAGCATTTGCTCAGATTCTTCGTTGAGCCACCAGATATTGTTGTTTTGTTCTTCCATTTTTTATATTGTAAAATGTACCGAGTACATTGTTTTGTTATTTTTTTAGGAGCAGAAATTCTTGTCTGCCTCCTCACTGTTCTACCTGCTTTCCGCTATATCTTTTTTGTGATTGCGAACCACATTATTTTATCATTTTCACTTTTCTGCCACCGCAATCCCAAAAAAGGATGCCGCTGCAATCAGGGCTAAGACGAGGTTTCTTTTATCTTTACCAATAAGCGCTATTATTGTGAGGAATGAAACGATTCTTTATTTAATAGATTTTTTATCAAGTAAAAACTTCATGCTTTCAGTGAAATTTTTAGCATCTTCTTTACTTTTTAAAACTTGATTTATCAAAAATGTAAGAATGTTTTTCACATGATTTGCCTTTTCCAAACAAACTTCATCGCTTTCAGAATGAAGTCCTCCACTTAATTCACTGTGTAAAACTCCCAAAGTATTCATGCCACCTGGCTTTAAAATTGAGGGTAACAAATCCTTTATAAGTGATATTTTTTCTTGAGTTACTCGCGTTTGTTTAGTTTTCTCTAAGGCTTCTTGATATTGGGCTTTATTTTCTTCATCAATTAAGTCTTCAATTGAATCTAAAAGCTCATCAATTATGTCTTCTGTAATTCTTCTATAATATGAAAATGCTCCAATTCCGTATCCTTGTGATTCGCAAACTAATCCTTTTCTGAAATTGCCTAAATGTTTATGCAATGTTTTCTCTAGACCTTTATCAATCTTAATTTCCCACTCCGGATATTGTCCAATTTTATAAATTTCATTTAACTCAGGATTAATGTAGATGTAGAAGTGTCTCTCAAAGATTTTACAAGATTGACATTTGTATTTAAGTGAAGCGACTTTGTCTGCTGCGTTATTATCAGGAGTATTATAATTTGAATTATATCCGTAACGATTTATTAGATTAAATGTTTGAACAGAACTACATTTATGACAATTCATGTTTATTGGTATTTGATCCCAATTTCCCAAGTTGTCAGGAAGTGTTTGATTAAATTTCAACTTCCTGAATAATGAATATTCTTCTATAAATTTTTTTGTAATCATTCGTCTATGAACTGAATTTCACTAAAACAAATCATTCGCCGTAATACTCTTATCATGCTTTGTATAATCCACCGGTCTTTTTGCGAAGAAATCATCCATAGAATTCGCAAATACTTCCTCTTCAAACCATTTCATCGGGCTGTATTGCTCGGCAGTGGTGTTGTAACGTTTTTCCATGTTGATTTTGGTTAAACTTTCATCAACACGGTATTTCATAAAGTTGATCAAATCCTGTTTCGAGAATTTATCCAGTTCGCCCATTTCAAAGATCCAGTCAAGAATTTCACCTTCCAGCTCGATTGATTGGTCTACCAAAGTATAAATATCTTCAATATCAGAATCAGTCAAAAGATCCGGCTGCTCTTCACGGATTTTATTGATCAGATAAATTCCGCCGTTTGCGTGAATCTGCTCATCAATAGAAGTCCATGCAATAATATTGGAAACATTTTTCATGAAACCTTTAAATCTTGTGAACGATAAAATAATGGCAAACTGTGAGAACAAAGACACATTCTCAATCAGAATACTGAACAGAAGCAAAGACGAAACATACTCTTTCGGCGTTGCAGAGTTGGCATGTTTCAGCACATTAGATAAAAACTGAATTCTCTTTTTCAGTGCGGGAACTTCCACTACATGAAGAAACTCTTCATTATAGCCCAACACCTCAAGCAAACGCGAGTACGCCTCCGAATGACGGAATTCACATTCTGCAAACGTCGCTCCCAAACCGTTCAGTTCAGGCTTCGGAAGGTGATTGTAAAGATTACCCCAAAACGACTTTACCGAAACTTCGATCTGAGCAATCGCCAAAAGTGCATTTTTTACCGCATTTTTTTCGTGTGGCTCCAGCTGCGACTGAAAATCCTGAACATCTGCCGTGAAATCTACTTCCGAGTGTACCCAGAAAGATTTGTTGATCGCTTCTGTAAACTGAAGAACTTCAGGATACTCAAATGGCTTGTAGCTTACTCTTTTGTCGAAAATCCCCATATTGTAAATATTTTGTCTCTTGTTTTGTAAAAAATAGAATTTTACAAACACTCCCGATATATCGATAAGTATTTGATTTTTCGAAAGTTAATAATGTGATTGATTAATCTTAAATCTCATTTATTTTCTTTCAGAATATACCTACAAAGTTAGAAAATGAACACTGATTTTGAAAGGGGTAAAGACTAATTGGCTGTCTTTTAACCTTAAAAGTTTTCCACAATTACATGAAACTCCCTTTGCTATTGGATTATAGGAACTTATCCGTCTAAAACAAATTGCTCAGGTGGATTTTAATTAAACAGATATTTATAAGTAATTGATTTTTAATTAATAATATGTTAAACAAGTGTAAAGTAAAAAGAATTTCCCAATCTTGTAACAAAACGATTGTGATGGCTACTTATAGGGTATAAAAACATCCAAAGCTTAATGTTAGTAATTCAGGATCTACATAAATCATACGATACGGGAAAGAGTAAACTGCACGTTCTCAAAGGAATTAACCTTAATATTTCTGAAGGTGAATTTGTCTCTATTATGGGAAGTTCTGGCTCCGGAAAATCAACTTTATTGAATATTATCGGAATTCTGGATGAAAAAGATTCAGGAGTCTATGAGTTGGACGGAATTCCCATAGAACATCTAAATGAAGTGAAAGCTGCAGAATATCGCTCCAAATTTTTAGGTTTTGTCTTCCAGTCTTTCAATTTAATTGGATATAAAACAGCAATAGAAAATGTTGCACTTCCTTTATATTATCAAAATGTTTCCAGAAAAGAAAGAAACGAAAAAGCATTAGAATATCTTGAAAAAGTAGGATTGGCACAATGGGCAAATCATTTACCCAACGAATTGTCTGGTGGACAAAAACAAAGGGTTGCCATTGCAAGAGCTTTAATAACTGATCCAAAAGTGGTTTTAGCAGATGAGCCAACCGGAGCACTAGATTCAAAAACGACCCACGATATTATGAAATTGCTTCAGGATATCAATAACGAAGGAAAAACCATTATCGTAGTAACTCACGAAAACGATGTCGCCGCACAAACGAAAAGAAACGTCATTTTACGTGACGGAATTATTGAGAGTGATGAGTTTATAAAGCAGATTGTGCTGTAAAGGTGAATTGTGAATGGTCAATTTTTGCTTCGCAAGTGAATTTTAAATGCGATTATTTACAATTATCAAGTAAACACAAGTGAATTTTAAAAAGAGAAAAAATGTTTTTAAATCTTCCAGGTGAAGAAAAATTTAATTTAACAGATCAGATACGGTGAGCTTCAACTTCAGTAGTTTTAAATATTACCGAAGGATGCTCTAGAAAATCTGAAATTGAAGAAAAAGATATTTTGAAATTTCAAGAGGCTCAGTAATAGAATTGGATTCTTGTTTTGATATAATTATTGAATCTGAATATCTTAACCTAGTTGATGTGGAAAAAGTAGGAGCTAAACTAAAAATAACATTTATCCTTTTGAGTGGAATGTTGAAATAATGAATTGTAAATAGTCAATTGTGAATTTGAATAAGGCAAAAATTGACATTAAAATAATTGACTTGCGAAGCAAAATTCACTGCAAAGCAAATTGACTTTTTTACAAAGTAAAAAACAAATATATGTTTGACCTAGATCGTTGGCAGGAAATATTCAGTTCGATTCGCAGTAATGTATTGCGAACGGTGCTTTCGGGTTTTACCGTGGCTTTGGGGCTGTTTATTTTTATTGTTCTTTTCGGAATCGGAAGTGGTTTAAAAAATGCTTTTACAGAAGGTTTTGCACGAGATGCTCAAAACTTGATTACCATTTATTCGGGGAAAACAACGATTGCTTACAATGGTTTGCAATCTGACCGTACCGTGACGATGAATAATGAAGATTATGATTTCTTAGTGAATAATGATAAGGAAAAAGTAGGGTATTCTACGCCGAGATACACCGCTAATTTGATGGTGAAGTATGGTAAGGAAAGCGGTTCCTATCAAATCAACGGAGCCGATCCTGAAGAAAAATACATCGAAAACAGAAAAATGTTGGAAGGCCGTTATCTTTCATCCATGGATTTGGTACGCAAACAAAACGTAGCGGTTGTCGGTAGAATGGTGCAAAGGGATTTAATAAAAAACGGAAGTCCAGTAGGTAAAGATTTGGATATTAACGGAACGATGTTCAAGGTTATCGGAGTGTTTTCTGATGATGGTGGAGATAATGATGAGCGACATATTACAATTCCTATTACCACTTTACAGCAGATGAAAAAAGGTTCGGATACGATAAGTACAGCATACATTGCTTATAATGAAAATCTAACTCCGGAACAGGCAATAAAATATGGCGATAAACTGAAAGACGGTCTTAAAGCCCGAAAAAATGTTTCTCCAGACGATGAAAATGGAATTCGTGTTTGGAACAACGCTAAAAATATGAATGAAACTTTCATGTTTATGGCGGTTCTTACAGGGATTGTAACGTTCATTGGATTAGGAACTTTGTTGGCAGGAATTATTGGGATCAGCAACATCATGGTTTACATCGTTAAAGAAAGAACCAAAGAAATCGGAGTGCGAAAAGCAATCGGAGCGAAACCGGGAAGTATTGTCGCCTTGATTGTTCAGGAAAGTGTTGTTATCACGGTTGTTTCAGGATTTGTAGGGGTAGGATTGGGCGTTTTAGCTTTACATTTAATAGGAGATAATTTAGAAGAATATTTTATTAAAAATCCAAGTGTGGGGTGGTATGAAATTATCGCAGCGTTCATCGCTTTGGTCATCTCTGGATTGATTGCAGGATTTGTCCCGGCTTACAGAGCTTCGAAAATTAAACCGATTGAAGCATTGAGAACAGAATAGCAAATAGTGAATAGTCAGTTTTGCTTCGCAAGTGAATTTTAAAGAATTAAAATTCACAATTGATTCGGAGAAATTGATAATTCACTTGTAGAAATTCACATTGAAAATAATTGACTAGCGAAGCAAAATTCACTTTTACAAAGTAAAAAATTGACATTTTAAAGATGAACATTTTATTTAAAAAAGATACATGGCAGGAGATTTATTATTCACTGAAGAATAATAAGCTTCGTACGTTTCTTACCATGATTGGCGTGGGTTGGGGAATGTTCCTTTATGTGGTTTTACTGGGTTCTGCAAAAGGGATGGAAAATGGTTTTGATAAATTATTTTCAGGTTTTGCAACCAATTCTATTTTTCTTTGGGCACAGAATACTTCCATTCCTTACGAAGGTTTTCCAAAAGGAAGAGCGATGGATCTGAAACTTCAGGATGTCGAAATGCTGCAACGAAAAATTAACGAAATTGATTATATCTCTCCAAAAAATTCAAGAGGTAATTTTGGAAGTGCAGGAGAACAAATGTCCAGAAACGGAAAGACCGCGACCTATACTTTGAATGGAGATTATCCGATTGGAAATAAAATTTCAGAAAAAAAACTGATTTACGGAAGGTATTTGAATGATGCCGATGTTTCAGGAAATAAAAGTGTGGCGGTTATTGGTGAAGAGGTTTACAAAAACTTTTTTGATGCTAAAAAGAATGAAAATCCGATTGGGAAATCAATCAACGTAAAAGGTATTTTCTTTAATGTAATCGGAGTTTTCAGAGTGAAAAGAGGTGGTGGAATGGATAATGATCAAACGGTTTTTATCCCGCTTTCTACATTTACGAAAATTTATAATGACGGTGATAATGTAGATGTTTTTGCGATTGTAAGTAAACCTAATGCAGATGTAAATTTAGTGGAAGATAAAGTAAAAGCCGAACTGAAAAAGAAAAATAAGGTTTCTCCGGAAGATACTAATGCTTTTGGAAGTTTTAACCTTGGAAAGGAATTTAAAAAACTGACAGGGTTTTTAACCGGAATGCAGCTTTTAACCATCATTGTAGGAACCTTAACTATTCTTGCAGGAGTAATTGCTATTTCAAATATTCTATTGATTACGGTAAAAGAAAGAACCAAAGAAATTGGCATCAGAAGGGCTTTAGGTGCGAAACCTTCAGAAGTGAGAAATCAGATTTTGCTGGAAAGTGTGGTGATTACCTTAAGTTCGGGTTTGCTGGGATTTATCTTCGGTATTTTTGTGTTGATGATTTTTAATGGACTCACTCAAAATCAGGATGAGTTCCCTTTTTATAATCCGACCGTCAATTACGGAAATGTTTTTAGCGCCATGACGGTAATGGTGATTCTAGGCTTAATTATCGGAATGATTCCGGCACAAAGAGCCGTGAAAATCCGCCCAATTGAAGCATTAAGAAGCGAATAGAGTTATGAATTATGAGTTAAGATTTAAAATGATCGAACAAGAATTTATAAATCTCTTAATTTCTGAATCTAAAAATTAATTTAATTAAAAAAATAAAAAATTACATATGAAAAAGAAGTTCACCTGGAAAAAAGTTGTTTATATACTTTTAGGACTTTTATTGGCATGGGCTTTATTTGCAGGAATCAGCTATCTTGTAAAATCAAATTCCACACAAAGCGAAGCTTTCCTTACGAGAAAACCGTCTATTCAGAATATGGAAGACAAGGTAATGGCGACAGGGAAAATTGTTCCGAAAGAGGAAATTGAAATTAAACCAAACATTGCAGGAATTATCGATAAAATTCTGGTGGATGAAGGAGATAGAGTAGAAGTGGGACAATTGATTGCAACGGTGAAAATTATTCCAAACATTGCAGAAGTAAATAGTGCAACACAAAATGTTCAGAATTCACAGCTGCAAATAAGCAATGCAAAAATGAATGTTTCAAATGCACAAACTCAATTTGCGATGTCAGAAAAACTGTACAAACAAGGGGTAATTTCTAAGCAGGAATATTTGACGGCTCAACAGCAATTATATACGCAGCAGCAAGCGTTGAAAAATGCTAATCAGCAATTGATAACTGCACAAAAATCTTTACAGATTGTTAAAACCGGTGCTATTCCTGAATTGCAGGGCTTGGCAACAACACAGATTCGATCAAAAGCTGCAGGAACTGTTCTTGAAGTTCCCGTAAAAGTGGGAAGTCAGGTAATTGAAGCGAATTCATTCAACGCAGGAACAACGATTTGTTCAATCGCAGATTTAAATTCATTAATTTTCCAAGGTGAAATTGATGAAGCTCAAGCTGGAAAACTAAAGCAGGGAATGGATATGAAAATCGTTATCGGAGCTTTACAGAATAAATCTTTTCCCGGAACATTGACAATGATTGCTCCAAAAGGAAAAGATACCAACGGAACGATAAAATTCCCGGTGGAAGGTGATGTGAAAAATCCAAATAACGAATACATCAGAGCCGGATTTTCAGCAAATGGAGAAATTGTAATGAGCTCTCAGAAAAATGCTTTGCTTTTGGATGAATCCTTGGTTCAGTATGAAAAGAAAAACGGTAAAGACGTTCCTTTTGTTGAGGTGAAACAAAAAGACGGAAAATTCAAGAAAACGTATGTGAAATTGGGTGCAAGCGACGGAATTAATGTGCAGATTCTCTCAGGAATCGATAAAAACGCAGATGTAAAAGTGTGGAATCCTTCTGATAAAGACAAAGAAGAGTTGAAAGAAAAAGCGAAGAAATAAATTTAGAAAGAATTTAATTTAAATTTCGGCGAAAAGATATGAAGAAGATATTATCTTTTTTGATGCTCAGTCTGATGGCTACTTTGTGTTTTGCTCAGTCAAATAACTACAAAACTGCATTCGATGTTTTTCAGAATGATTATAATTCCGGGAGATACGAAAACATTTTTAATAGTTTCTCCCCTGAAATGCAAAAAGCATTACCTCTTGAAGATACAAAACAGTTTTTATCAGGATTAAAACAGCAGGTTGGCGCCATTCAAAGTAAAGAATTTGTCAATAATCAGCAAACGTATGCTAATTACAAAACCAAATTTGAGAGAGCTGTTTTGTCGGTGAATATTTCTTTAGATGACAAAAATAAAATCAACGGATTTTTTGTAAAACCTTTTGAAGAGCCAAAAGAAAATAAAGCTGTTACGAATAACAAAACGGTAAATGCATTAAAAAACTTTCCTGAAAAAATTAGTGAAAGTATATTCCTAAAGGTCAAAGATTTTCCGAATAATACTCAGGTTTCAATAGCTTTTATTGAAAATGGAAAAACCAGTTTTTATGGAATTATCAAACGAAATGATTCGGTAAAAAGCGTTTCAAATCAAAATCAAGTTTTTGAAATAGGTTCTCTTACGAAAGCTTTTACGGCAACGGTTTTGGCTTCATTGGTTGAGGATAAAAAGATTAATTTAAACGATAATATAAATTCTTATTATGCTTTTAGATTTAAAGATAATATAAAACTCAAATTTGAAAGTTTAGCCAATCATACTTCCGGTTTGCCGCGCTTACCAGATAATTTGAATGCATCAAACGAAAAAAATCCGTATAAAAATTACGGTAAAAGTGATATTGAGAGTTATCTTAAAAACAATTTGAAATTAGAAAATAATCCTCAAAAATATGAATATTCTAATTTGGGTGCAGGATTATTGGGTTACACATTGGGTCTGAGTCAGAAAACAACATTTCAGAAATTACTGCAGAAAAGAATCTTCGATCAATATAAAATGAACAATTCTTATACGAGTTCACAAAACCTGAGAGATCAATTGGTTTCCGGACTCAACACAGATGGAAAAGAAGTTCCTAATTGGGATTTTGATGCTTTATTTGGCGGCGGCGGAATTTTATCGACCACGGAAGACTTGTCAAAATTTGTACAGGCTCAGTTCAATCCGAAAAATGTAGTACTGGCATTAACAAGAAAACCAAGTTTTACGATTAATGAAAAGATGAAAATCGGGTTGGGATGGCATATTTTAAAAAGCAAAAATAAGGAAGAGTTTTTGTGGCATAACGGTGGAACCGGAGGGTATTCTTCATCCTTAGCTTTTAATACTGAAAATAAAAATGCAGTTATTATTTTATCAAATATTTCGGCTTTCAATCCCAAAATGGGAAATATTGATCAGCTTTGTTTTGAACTGATGAATGTCGCTGAAGGAAAATAACGTTTAGAAGTTATCTGAAAACATAAAAAGAGTCCGTACACATTACCAATGTACGGACTCTTTTATTTTGTGTAATGATGAACATTAAATATTAACTCAAAAACTTGATTTCTTTATCTTTAAAATCATTTTTCTCCACAATTTTATTCATCGTGGTCATCATTTTTCTGCGAAGCTTAGCTAATTTTCTGATGTTTTTATCTTCGCTGTAATCAAAAATATTGTCTTTAAAACTGAATGTATCGCCATCTTTAAACTCAATTTTACTTTTCTTTAGTTCTCCTAAAAGCATAAGATTAGTCATGCTTTCAAGAATATAATGTTCAGATTGACCTAGAGATTTCAAAGAGTTGATTAGTTGCTTTTTATATTTTTTCTTTCCCATAACTCAGACTATTTTTTTTCTTTTTAAGATTTATACAAATATATCTTTTTCATTAAAAACTATCATTGTTTAAACCCAACTTTTACTAAATTTTATGATTTTAAATATTATTTGAAGATTAATTTCTCTGCTATATTTTATTATCGTAATATTGCAATGTTAAAATAATTTATGGGACTTACAAAAACAGAAATTTTTACCGCAAAACAAAACAGATTAGCAACCCTTTTCAAAGTTTTAGGGCATCCTGCCAGAATTGCAATTTTGCAACATATCATCAATCAAAAAGCTTGTATTTGTAATGATCTGGTAGAGGAATTGGGTTTGGCTCAGGCAACAATTTCCCAACATTTAAAAGAGCTGAAAAATATCGGCATCATCAAAGGCTCCATTGAAGGAAAATCAGTTTGTTATTGTATTGATGATAATATTTGGAACAGTGTGGAAGATGAATTAACTTCATTTTTCAATCAGGATACTCAGTCAAAAACTTGCTGTTAAAAAGCATTTTTTTTAATAATTATAATCGTTATATAGCAATATTACAATAAATATAAATTAATCATAAATATGAAATTATCAGCTATCAAAGAAATATTACCAACTCTGGATAATGTAGAATTTCAATTGGAAAACGGGAATTTTGTTCCGGAACATTTTCATGTGACAGAAGTGGGAATGATTACTAAAAATTTCATCGATTGCGGAGGTGTGGTTCGCTCAGAAAAAGTAATCAATTTCCAACTATGGAATGCTGATGATTTTGAACATCGTCTGAAACCCGAAAAACTTTTAAAAATCATTCAACTTTCCGAAGAAAAATTAGGTATTAAAGATTTTGAAATCGAAGTAGAATACCAATCTGAAACTGTTGGAAAATATAATTTGGATTTCAAGGGAAAGCATTTCGTTTTAAAAAATAAAACAACAGCTTGTTTAGCTCAAGAAGCTTGTGGAATTTCTAATGAAAAGCCCAAATTAAATCTTAATGAGTTAAGAAATAATACCGAATTTTCCTGTAATCCAAAATCAGGATGTTGCTAAATGAAAAACTTAATCATTAAATATAAAAAACCTTTAATCATCACCTCATCAGTAATTATTTTGCAGATGATTTTCGGGTTTGATCCTAAATTTTGTATCATTAATATCATTTGGTTACTCGTTTAAATATGAAAAAGAGAATATTAGTACTTTGTACAGGAAACAGTTGTAGAAGCCAGATTGCACATGGCTTTTTAAAAAGTTTTGCCGGAGATAAAGCAGAAATTTATAGTGCAGGAATAGAAACTCACGGAGTCAATCCAAAAGCAATCAAAACAATGATGGAAGAAGGAATTGATATTTCGCATCATACTTCCGACAATATTGATGAATATAAAAATGTGGATTTTGATTTTGTGATGACGGTTTGTGATAATGCCAAAGAAAACTGTCCGTATTTTCCTACTACTGCAAAAGTATTTCATCATAATTTTTCAGATCCTGCGAAAGCTCAGGGAACGGAAGAAGAAATCGATGAGCAATTCAAGATAATAACAGATGAAATTAAAATGTACTGTAAAGAATTTGTTAATCAGAATTTATAATTTTAAAATTTATACTTATAATAAATACTTTCAAAAAATAAAAATCATGAGAATGAATAATGTATTCTACATGAAATTCCGTAATTTTGACATTCAAAATCTAAAAATCTAAAAGTAAATGGACATTATTTTTGACCTTATCGAAAAAGAAAGAGAGAGACAATCCCACGGATTAGAACTTATTGCTTCAGAAAACTTTGTTTCTGAAAATGTAATGAAAGCGATGGGAAGTGTACTTACAAATAAATATGCAGAAGGATATCCCGGGAAAAGATATTACGGAGGTTGTGAAGTGGTAGATGAGGTTGAAACGTTGGCAATAGAAAGAGCAAAACAGCTTTTCGGTGTTGATTATGTAAATGTTCAGCCGCATTCTGGTTCTCAAGCAAATGCTGCAATTTATTTGGCAGTTTTAAAGCCTGGAGATAAAATCATGGGGATGGATCTTTCAATGGGAGGTCACCTTACTCACGGTTCTGCAGTGAATTTCTCTGGAATTCAGTACGATGTCGTTTCTTACGGAGTGCAGCAGGAAACTGGTTTGATTGATTATGACCAAATGAGAGAAGTAGCGTTAAGAGAAAGACCAAAAATGTTAATTGCAGGTTTCTCGGCATATTCAAGAGATTTAGATTATGCAAAATTCAGAGAGGTTGCAGACGAAATAGGAGCGACACTTTGGGCAGATATTGCACACCCTGCAGGTTTGGTAGCTAAAGGATTATTAAATTCTCCATTCGAACACTGTCATGTTGTTACAACAACGACTCATAAGACTCTTAGAGGTCCAAGAGGTGGAATGATCATGATGGGAAAAGATTTTGAAAATACTTACGGACATAAAACTCCAAAAGGAGAAATCAAACAGATGAGTCAGGTTCTTGACGGGGCTGTTTTTCCTGGAATTCAGGGAGGTCCGTTAGAGCACGTAATTGCAGGTAAAGCGGTTGCGTTTGCTGAGGCAATTGATGATAAATTTTTAACGTATGCAAAACAGGTTAAATCTAATGCTCAGGCTTTATCAAAAGCAATGATCAGTAACGGGTTTGATATTGTAAGCGGCGGAACAGATAATCACCTGATGTTGGTAGACCTTAGAAATAAAGGCGTAAACGGAAAAGAAACTGAAAAAGCTTTGGTAAAAGCAGACATTACTTGTAATAAAAACATGGTTCCTTTTGATGATAAATCTCCGTTCACTACTTCTGGTATCAGATTAGGAACTGCAGCGATTACCACAAGAGGTCTTAAAGAAAATGATATGGAAACAATAGCAGGATTAATTTCTGAAGTTGTTGATAATATTAAAAATGAAGAAGTAATTTCTGAAGTTAGAAAAAAAGTAAACGGATTGATGGAAGGAAAAGCTTTGTTCAATTACTAATCAGCTATTGGCTTTTTAGCTTTAAATAAATCAAATAATATAAAGAGGTACAAATTATTTTGTGCCTCTTTTTAATAAATAGTAATTTTAATTACTCATTACTCATTACTCATTACTCATTACTCATTACTCATCATATAATTATGCAGTCGGAAAAAAAACTTTTCACCTTTGAAGAAACTAAACAAAAGTTAGTTAATTATTGTGTTTATCAGGATCGTTGTCATGCTGAGGTAGAACAAAAAATGCGGGAGTTCGTTTTAATTCCTGAAGCAAAGGAAGAAATTCTTCTGTATTTAATGAAAGAAAATTATCTGAATGAAGAACGTTTCACCCGAAGCTATATTCGCGGAAAATTTTATATAAAAAGCTGGGGTAAGACGAAGATAAAGATGCACTTAAAACAAAAAGGAATTACTGAAAAACTAATCTCTAGCTGTTTTGATGAAATTGATGAAAATGATTATTTAAAAATAATAAATAAGATATACGAAAATTATGATGGTAAATTGAAAGGATTGCAGAATTATCAAAAAAAATCCAAGACTATTAAATATCTTCTAAGCAGAGGCTTCGAATATGAGGCTATTTTGCAAGTAATTGAAAATTAACATATATGTAATTTTAACATTCATTAATATTTTTTAGATTTGTCAGACGAAAAAAATAATTTATATGAATTTAAAACTACAAAAATTGTCAAAGATGTTAATGGCATTTTTGATGGCTCTATTCTCGGTTTGGGGATGGGGGCAAACCGTGACACTTCCTCACACTAGAACAACATGGGATTCTTCGCCTACAGGTTGGACTGATTCACCCATTAAAACCTATTTAACTACTTTTGCGTGCTCGGGTAGTAATGGTGCTAGATTTGACGCTACAGGAGATTCGAAAATAGTACGTTTAGATTCTACGCCTGACAAATTATCTTTTGTTGTAAAATCTAATGCTACTACAAGCTCATCTTTATTAGTTCAAGAATCAAGCGACGGAACAAATTATACTACAGTAGTAAATTTGATTGGAACTGCTGATTTACCTACATCATGTACGGTAAAAGGTGATTACCAATTGGACTCTACTACAAGATATGTAAAATGGACTTTTACGAGAGGTAATCAAAATATGACAATGGATGATGTTTCTATTACTAAACTAACATCACCAACCCTTTCGGCTTCTGGTAGTTTTATAGATTTTACATATGTAGAAGGTAATGGACCGTCTATAAATCAGTCAGTTTCAGTTTCTGGAGTGAATTTAAATGTTAACGGAGTTACAGTTTCGGCTTCCTCTAATTTTGAAGTTTCTTTAGACGGTACATCTTATGCGCCTAGTCAAATACTGTCTTATTCTAATGGTACATTTACAAATCAGAACGTATATGCTCGTTTAATAAGTGGACTTACTGCAGGTACTTATTCTGGAAGCATTACGATTTCGGGAGGAGGTGCAACAAATGTTGTGAAAGCAGTAGCTGGACAAGTTGCATTTCCTGTTTCTGCTGTCTCAAATAATGCAGCTTTCGGAACTGTTTCAGTCTCAAATAATATAATTACAGCTATTCCCGCAGCGGGATATACATATGCTACACCAGCATACTCAATTATCAGTGGTGCGGCAGCTGTATCTCAAAATGGGAATCAATTTACAGTAACACCAAGTGCTGTTACACAGGTTCAAATTAATTTTGAAGCAAAACCCAACTTTACTTTATCATTAATTAATAATACAGTTGCTTATTCAAATTCTAATTTTCCTTTTATAACATACGAAGGAAATACAATTTCTTTACCTACTCTACCAAGTTGCGGAAATCTTATTTTTGCAGGTTGGGGGACTAATGCAAATACTACTTCTGCTCCACAGTACTTAGGTGGAAGCACATATACAACAACAGCAGCTAATGTAACTTTATATGCTGTATATCAGTTAACAACAGGCACTCCTGCTGTTACGTATTCATACGGATTTGAGGATGCGGACACTGGATGGACTTCGGGAGCAACAAAATCAAGCACTGAAGCTAAAACAGGAAGTTTTTCTGGTAGGATTAATAGTAATACAGTGCCTACTCAATTTAATAATTTGGTTTCTTCTCCTACTTCAATCTCGTTTTCATTTTTGAGGACATCCACCAATACAAATACTAATATTCAGGTAGAGGTTTCAACAAACAGTACCAATTGGACAACTGTTGCAACTTATCCTATGAATGAGTTTATAAATGGGACTTGGACTGAAAAAACAACTTCTTTATCAGCTTATCAGAACGTTTATGTCCGCTTGTTATATAATGGAACGACTGCAGTTAGGTATCTTGATGATATTAAGCTGGTTTCAGGAGGATTTACAACAACTTACACAACAACTACACCTTGTGGAGCTAATGCTACAATTTGGGATGGTACAGTTTGGTCAAATGGTACTCCTTCTTCAACTCTTGATGCTTATATCTCAAGTAATTATACAGGAAATGGATTTACAGCACAATCAATGACTGTTAATCAAAGTACAACACTTACAATCAATTCAGGTCAAACGTTTACGACAGGAAACATGACCAACAATGGTAATATTATTGTAAATGACGGGGGTAACTTTGTTCAGACGGTTGGAGGAACTTATACGGCAGGAACTGGAGCATCATTTGTTGCAAACAGAAACAGCGCAAGTCCTGCAACGAAGTATGTATTCTGGTCTTCTCCGATAACTGATGAAAATTTATATACAGCATACTCAAATGGATCTTCTGCAACACCTCCAACTTATGTAATGACTTATGATACGGCTACAAATCTTTATCCTAATGTCACGAATGCTGATACAAGCTTTACAGGAAATGCAGGGAAAGGATATTCAGTAAAGGTACCAGCAACTAATGCAAGTGTTTCTTTTGGAGGTTCTGCTAAAATTCCTAACAACGGGAATGTAAATGTTGCTTTGAGTACAGCAAGTTTCGGATATAATCTTATTGGTAATCCGTATCCTTCTAATATCAATTTAACTGCATTCTATAATGCAAACAGTACTTTAATTGCACCAACAATGTGGTTGTGGGACAATACAACAGGAAATGTAACTACACAAACAGGCAATACAGCAGTAAATGTAGGTTATGCTACTTTCAATGGACCATCTGGAACATGGACGGAAGCTCCGAACACAACAGGATACAATAGTACAGCACTTAATGGAATCGGAGCTTTTGCTAAAATTGGGCAAGGATTTATTGTTAAGGCAATTTCTGCAGGATCTGCTACGTTTACCAATGCAATCCGTGCTTCGAATACAGCAGTTACTTTAAATAAAAATCTTAACACTATAGCAGGTAAATTCTGGGTTAAGCTAACAACATCTTACGGAAATAATGTAACTCAGGCAATCACTTACAGTCAAGGGGCTTCAGATGCTTACGATGTTTATGATTCAAAAGCGATGGGGATGGGTTCTGACGCTTTCTATAGTTTGGCAGGAACTGAAAAATTAGTAATTCAGGGTAGAGCGCCATTTAATGTAAATGATGTTGTACAGTTGGGTAACAAACATTTCGAAACTGGAAACTTTACAATTTCTTTATCTCATAAAGAAGGATTGTTTACAAATGGGCAGGAAATTTATTTACATGACAAACAGTCAGGAACTTATACAAACCTTCAGAATGGGACATATAATTTTTCAGCGAGTGCAGGAGATTTCACAGACAGATTTGAAATTGTATATAAATTAAATGTTTTATCTACAAACGAAGCTGAAAAAGGTGCTTTTGAAGTGTACAGAGATGGTGAAGACTTCGTGGTAAGAAATCATAAAAATATCCAGAGCGTTGAGGTTTTTGATGCTGCAGGTAGAAAGATTCAACAAATTACTGCAAATTCAAAATCAGTAACGGTAAAAGTTCAGGCTAAAGGAATGTATATTCTGAAAGCGGTATCTGAAGGGAAAGAATATACTCAAAAAATAATTAAATAAGAAGACGATGAAAAAGATAATAATAATGTTTTCAATGATTGTTTCTAGCATCGCTTTTGGGCAATCGACTAATCCATATGTGTATGATGAGCCGGAAATGTCAACGATGGCAGATGGAGATAATCCTGCAGGTCCTGGAGATCCAGACCCGGGGTCTGTTCCCATAGATCAATACATTCCCGTTTTATTAATGGTTGCAACTGCTTTAGCATTTGCTTACACAAATAAAAACAATACAGCGAAAAATAATTAAGAATAAAACTTAATTATATTCATCTTAATCCCCAAACATTTGCTTTGGGGATTTTTTTAGACCAGATATTAAATTTTATTAAAACAATTTTACGATTTTAATGAATGAGCTTGTTTTAATTAATTATTTTCACTTTTTTACATGAAATACACCCGTGTTTATTGATTTTTCTATAGAATGCATTGCTTTATAATTTAGGTGCTGATATAAAAATATACCAATTACTAATTTTTTTATAGAAATAATATGATTACATTTGCAAAATAAAACTAAAACACTAAAAATGTTGAATGAGAAAGCTAAATGATGCTTTTGCTACCCTTTATAACGGAGATAATATTGTGAAGCTCACAGAGCTAAGATATATACCTAGATGGATTGTTATTCTTATAGATATCTCGATCATACTGCTGTCAATACTTTTGTCATATATTTTTCTTGAGAAGCTTCATGTGAAAGTGAATTTTCCTGAGTATATTGTTCAGCAAAGGATTTTAGTCATTGCTGTTAATGTGGTGTTTATGTTTGTATTTAAAACCTACGCAGGAATTATCAGGCATTCTACTTTTTTTGATTTTTTTAAAATTATTTTATCATCCGGAAGTACTTTGATTACTTTACTGGGAATTAATTTCGCAACCGAGATCTGGTTAGGGAAATCATTGTTTTTATATCCTAACTTATTTTTATATTTCTTTATTTCGGTTTCCATCATGTTTTTTTTCAGGATGTTTACCAAACAGTTTTTTAATATTTTGATCGACTTCAAAGGCTCAACATCAAAAGTACGAATAGCTGTAGTTGGAGTGGGGGATGCTTCTATTTCTTTGGCAAGAGCCATTTTACATAATCCTAATTATCCTTATCGTTTAGAGGGTTTTCTTACAAAAAGATCAGATTCTCATAAAGCACTTCTCTTAGGTCATAAAATTTATAATATAGATAAGTTTTTTGGTGATAAAAATTTGGTCAGTCAGTTTGATGCCGTTTTGATTATAAAAGAGATCATGACGAAACAGGAGCTGGAAGAATGGATGACTTGCGCATTGGATAATGGACTTAAAGTTTTAAAAGCACCTACAGTAAGTAAAATGCGGGATTCAGACTTAGTGGGCGGGATTCGTCAGCTTCAGATTGAAGATCTGTTAAATCGTAAACCTATTAAAATTGAAAATGAAGATATTAAAAAAAGACATTTTCAGAAAAGTGTTTTAGTAACGGGAGGGGCAGGTTCTATTGGGAGTGAAATTGTAAGACAGGTTGCTCAGTTTAATCCTTCCCTAATTGTTGTATTGGATCAGGCGGAATCTCCTTTATATGAACTAGAACTGGAATTATTGGAAAAGTTTCCGGATCAGAAATTCAAGTTTGTTTTGGCGGATATCTCAAACAGCTACAGGCTGGAAAAAATTTTTGAGATCTACCAGTTTTCGATGGTGTATCATGCGGCAGCATACAAGCATGTACCTTTGATCGAAGAAAACCCGCACGAAGCGATTTTCGTCAATGTGTTGGGAACCAAAAATTTGGCGTTACTTTCTAAAAAATATAAAGTGAACCGTTTTGTAATGGTTTCTACAGATAAAGCGGTTAATCCGACCAATGTAATGGGGGCTTCCAAAAGAACGGCTGAACTTTTTGTACAGTCTCTGCAGAACTCTGATAGTAATATAACAAAATTTATCACAACTCGTTTTGGGAATGTTTTGGGATCTAATGGTTCTGTTATTCCACACTTTAGAAAACAAATTGAAAAAGGCGGTCCTGTAACCATTACCCATCCTGATATTATCAGATATTTTATGACCATTCCTGAGGCTTGTGAATTGGTACTTCAGGCAGGAACAATGGGCTCAGGTGGAGAAATCTATGTGTTTGATATGGGAGAGCCTGTCAAGATTTTGGATTTAGCCAGAAGAATGATTAAACTTTCAGGGTTTACTCCGGATGTTGATATTAAGATTAAATTTATTGGTTTAAGACCGGGAGAGAAGTTGTATGAAGAATTATTAAGTAATAATGCAACAACGATTCCCACCCATCACGAAAAAATAATGATTTCTAGAGATCCTAACATTGGGTTTAATGAAATTGAAATATTATGTAAGCAGATTATTAAATCGGCTGTTAAAAGAGATAAAATACAGGTGGTAACACTTTTAAAAGCGATTGTTCCGGAATTCATTAGTAATAATTCAGAATTCGAAGCTTTAGATAAAAAAAATGATTCTCTGGATGTCATTGAATTATAAAAGCATTTTGTATTAACATATTGTAATAATAGATTTTTAATATAATTGAAAACAAGTTTTGTTTAGAAAATAATAATCCTATTTTTGTGAAAAAATTATCAAAAATGAATTTTAAGAAATATATTTTAGTTGGAGCTTTAAGTATTGCAGTATTCTCTTGTGCCCCAAGGCAGGAGATAAATTACATGCAGGACATCGATAATATTTCTTTGGACAATGCTGTTAAAAACAGCCGAAGTACATTACAGCCTGGAGATCAGTTGGTTATTACGGTTACTGCAAAAGATATGGATGTGGTAAAACCATTTAATCAGTCGTATTCTTCCACTTCAACAATTACACAATATTCTACTCCAAGCTCAAACAGTCTGCCCCAGCAGTTACCGGTTTCCGGACCTACGTATTTAGTAGACACCGATGGAAGTATTATGTTCCCGCAGATTGGAGCAGTGAGTACCAAAGGAGAAAATGTGGAGACGCTTCGCACAAAATTAGTAGACCTTATTTCAGTGTACGTGAAAAATCCAGTGGTGGATTTAAAACTAATTAATTTTAAAGTTTCAATATTGGGAGAGGTGAATAGACCTGGACAATATACCATCCCGGATGGAAGCACAACGTTGTTGGGAGCTTTGGCCTTAGCAGGAGATTCAACGCCCTACGGTATTCGAACGAATGTTTTAATTGTTAGAAATGTTGATGGACAGATTACTAAGGAAAGAGTGGACTTAACGAGTGCTCAGTTCATTAATTCACCGTATTATTACCTTAAGCAAAACGACATGATCTATGTTCAGCCCAATGCCAACAGAGAAAAGTCTGCGAGAGTAGACCCAAATACAGGATTATATATTTCGGTGGCATCGGTTATTGCTTCTTTAGTTATAGGTGTTTTAGCATTGACTAAAAATTAATTCAAATTCATTTTACATCAAATCAACAGTGGAATATAATCAGAATCAGGAAGACTTTCAGGAAGAAAATTTAAATCTAAGGGAAATTATTAAGCCCTATTTGTATCGATGGTATTGGTTTGTCATCGGTGCAGTTTTAGCAATTGTTGTTGCCTGGTTTTTCCTACGCTACACAATTCCCGTATACAGCAGTGAATCCACTTTACTAATCAAAGAAGTCAAAAAATCCACATCTGGTCAACCGGAAATGTCTGTTGTTTCAGAACTTGGAGGAATTGGAGGCATGGGAACCAATTCTGTCGACAATGAGATTGAGATTTTAAAATCAAAGAAACTGATGCTTTCTGTAGTTAGGGAATTGACATTAGAAACCAATATTTATTCTAAAGGCAAGATAAAAGAATCGGAACTGTACAAAAGCAGTGCTCCCTTTTTTGTAAGGGTTATTAGTGAGAAAAACAAAGCAGTTTATCCTGGAAAAGAGGTAATCGCTAAGACGATTGGAGGTGAAGTTATTCTTGAGTCGGAAAGTTTTAAGAAACCCATAAAAGCTCCGTTCAACAAAGCGGTTTCAATGCCCTTTGGTGTGGTAATGTTTCAGAAAAATCCAAATTTCAAAGTTTCTAAATCAGACGAGGTTTATAAACTTCAGTTTATGTCCGGGATGAACAGGGCAATATATTATCTTTCTAAATTAAATGTAAGTTTAGTACAGAAAGAAGCGACCGTTCTGAAAATCTCTATTACAGATCCTGTGCCGGAAAAATCTGAAGATATTTTAAATCGTTTGGCGGTAAATTACAACAGGGAAGCAATTTTAGATAAAAATTCAGAGTCGCAGAAAACGGCTAGTTTTATTGATGAAAGAATCAATCTGATCAGTAAAGAGTTGGGGGATGTTGAAGCTCAAAAAGAAAATTTTAAGGTACAGAACAATATTGCGGACATCCAGACAGAGGCAGAACTATCTTTGCAGACTGCCGCATCCGGAAGAGAAAAGCAAATTGAAAATGAATCACAGCTTGAGCTGGTAAACAGTTTGCTTAGCTCAATCAACAGGCAGGGGAATTTTCAGGTTCTACCTTTAAATGTAGGGCTTTCAGACTCAGATACCTCATCTGACATCAGTAAATACAATCAATTGGTCATTGAAAGAAACCGCTTGTTGGAAAACTCTACATCCGCAAACCCAATTGTTCAGGATGTGACTTCACAGATCAACAGCATGAGAAGTTCTGTCATTCAGAGCTTACAGAAAAGCAGATCTGCCCTTCAGATCTCAAGAAGCAATATTCTGGGTGAGCAAAACAGATTGTCTGGAAGAATATCTAAAATTCCGGTTCAGGAAAAATTATTCAGAAGCATCGAAAGACAGCAGAATATCAAAGAGCAATTGTATTTATTGTTATTGCAAAAAAGGGAAGAAGCAGCAATTTCTTTAGCAATCGCAGCGCCTAAAGCAAGGATTGTTGATGATGCGTTAACGAATCCATCTCCGGTTTCTCCTAAGAGAATGCTTATCTATCTGGGTGCAATGATTATAGGATTACTACTTCCATTTGCCATCATTTATTTGTCTGAATTATTTAATAATAAGATTAAATCCAAAAATGATCTTGAAAAATTAGCTGGTGGTACAACGGTGATTGGTGAATTACCATCTTTACAGAAAGGAGATCCTGAAATCGTGCAGGTTAATGATTTATCTCCTTTGGCCGAAGCATTTAGAATTTTGATTACGAATATCAATTTCATGCTTCCTAAGAATAAAAAAGGCCATGTTTTGTTTGTCACTTCAACAGTAAAAGGAGAAGGGAAAACATTTACATCGGTTAACTTGGCGCTTACATTGGCTACTCCGCGAAAAAAAGTAATTATTATTGGTTCGGATATCCGTAACCCGCAATTGCAAAGATATAACGAAAGCAGAAGAGGATTGATTGGATTATCAGAATTCATGTATGATAGTGAAATGAAAGCCTCGGAAATTATCCATCCAACTTCGTTTAATCCGTATTGTGATGTGATTTATTCCGGAGCAATCACTCCAAATCCCACGGAGTTATTGTCGAATGGTCGTTACCAGGAGTTGATTGAATACTTAAAAACAGATTATGATTACATTATTTTAGATACGGCACCTCTTATGCTGGTAACAGATTCTTTCTTAATCGCAGATATGGCAGATGTTACCATTTATGTAACACGTTCTGGGTACACAGAAAAAGAACTGGTTTCTTTTATCACGAAACAGATCAAAGATAAAAAAATTAAAAATGTAGGGTTGGTTCTTAATGACGTTGATAAAATGCACAGTGGTTATGGTTATGGGTACAAATATGGTTATGGATATTCAGCCGACGGGAATCAATCATTCTGGAAAAAATTTTTCAGCAAGTATTAAAATAATCGAGTATTCCTGGTGAATATAAATAATGAATAGTAAATATAAAATTTCTGTAATTGGTCTTGGATATGTGGGTTTACCTCTTGCCAGGCTTTTTGCTACAAAATATGCAGTTGTTGGTTTTGACATCAATGAAAAAAGAATTTCACAATTAAAAAATGCTGTTGATACCACTCATGAAGTAGAAAACAAAATTTTGAGTGAGGTGATACTAAATGGTAACCCTTTCTCCGAATCAGAGGTAACCAGTACAGGTTTATTTTTTTCTTCAGAAATTAAAGATATCAGCGGTGCTACTTTTTACATCATCACTGTTCCTACACCTATTGACAAACACAATCGGCCTGATTTAACCCCTTTATATAAGGCTAGTGAAACTGTAGCAAAAGTTCTTAAGAAAGGGGATATCGTTATTTACGAATCAACGGTTTATCCGGGAGTGACGGAAGAAGAGTGTGTTCCGGTCTTAGAAAAAGTTTCAGGGTTGACCTTCAATGCAGATTTTTTTGTAGGCTATTCACCCGAAAGAATTAATCCGGGAGATAAAGAACATACTGTCGATAAAATATTAAAGGTAACATCAGGTTCTACCCCAGAGATTGGTAAGATTGTAGACAATTTATATAAGTCTGTAATTACGGCAGGAACGCATTTAGCACCGACCATTAAAGTTGCGGAGGCATCCAAAGTCATTGAAAATTCGCAAAGGGATCTCAATATAGCATTTATGAATGAATTGGCGAAGATTTTTTCTTTGATGGATATTGATACGCACGATGTACTCGAAGCTGCAGGGACGAAATGGAATTTCTTGAAATTCAAACCGGGTTTGGTAGGGGGCCACTGTATTGGCGTTGATCCATTTTATTTAGCTCAGAAAGCACAAGAAATAGGTTACTATTCGGAACTTATATTGGCAGCCAGAAGATTGAACGATTCTATGGGAGCATTTGTCGCTTCGCAAATTGTTAAATTAATGATTAAGAAAGATATTAAAGTAAAAGGAGCAAAAATTTTAAATTTAGGAGTTACTTTTAAAGAAAATTGTCCGGATATAAGAAATTCAAAAGCTATTGACGTTATTACAAATTTACAAGAATATGGAGCTGATGTAATAAGTTATGATCCTTGGGCAAATCCTATGGAAGTAATTGAGGAATACGGGGTTCCTTGCTATAATGAAATTCTAAGTGAATTGCCAGAAAACGAAAAATATGATGCCATAATTCTTACGGTTGCACATGAGGAGTTTCTTAATCTTAATCTAAATTATTTAATTAAAGAAAAAGGAGTAATCTATGATGTTAAAGGAGTACTATCAAAGTTCAATATTGATAAAAGATTATAAAAATAATTTATAGTAAACATGAAAATTCAAGATAAAATACTTTTAATAACCGGTGGAACAGGTTCATTCGGCACGGCAGTCCTAAACAGATTCTTGCAAACAGATCATTTCAAAGAAATCCGTATTTTTTCTCGTGATGAGAAAAAGCAGGATGATATGAGAAATCTGTACAAAAACGATAAGATAAAATATTATATCGGAGATGTAAGAGATTTCGCAAGTGTAGAACCTGCTACAAGAGGAGTAGATTATATCTTTCATGCAGCAGCTTTAAAACAAGTGCCGTCATGCGAATTTTTTCCGATGCAGGCTGTGAAAACCAATGTTGAAGGAACACAGAATGTAATACGTGCAGCAACTGCTAATAAAGTACAAAAAGTAATTTGTTTGTCTACGGATAAAGCAGCTTACCCCATCAACGCAATGGGGATTTCCAAGGCAATGATGGAAAAAGTAGCTGTTGCAGAGTCTAGAAATACCACTGAAACGGTGGTTTGCCTTACCCGTTATGGAAATGTAATGGCATCCAGAGGTTCTGTAATTCCTTTATTTTTAAATCAGATTCAGAAAGGAGAGCCTATTACCATTACAGATCCCCATATGTCCAGATTTTTCATGTCATTAGAAGATGCTGTTGATTTGGTATTATTTGCATTTGAACATGCTAATCCAGGAGATCTATTTGTGAATAAAGCGCCTGCAGGAAGTATTGGAGATTTAGCAAAAGCTTTAATTGAATTGACGGGTAAAGAAGTTCCGGTGAAAGTGATTGGAACCCGTCATGGAGAAAAATTATACGAAACTTTGTGTACCCGCGAAGAAATGGCAAAAGCCGAAGATATGGGAGACTTCTATCGTGTTCCGGCAGATAACCGTGACCTGAATTATGCACAGTATTTCTCTGAAGGTGAAGAAGAAGTTGCCGAGATTGAAGATTACCATTCACACAATACAGAGCAGCAAGGGGTTGAAGGATTGAAAAAACTGATATCAACTTTACCGCTAATCCGTAAAGAAGTTTTCGGAGAAAATGTAATGCAGTATCCGTATTAATCAAAATAGCAGTTAATGTTACTTCAGGGAAAGACTTATCAAGATGAAAGAGGAATTATTACGTATAACAATGATTTTGATGCTTCAACGATCAAAAGAATATATACCATTGAAAACCACTCAATGGATTTTACTCGGGGTTGGCAAGGACATAAAATACAACAAAGATGGTTTGCCTGCATGAAGGGAAGTTTTGAAATTTCTGTAATTGAAGTTGATGATTTCACAAAACCTTCAAAAGATTTAACAATTCAGAAATATCTATTAATAGATGAAGTATTAACTTACCTACATATTCCGGCTGGTTGTATTACCGCAATCCAATCTAAATCTGAAGGAAGCAAATTATTGGTTTTGGCAGATTACGGTTTAGGAGAAATTGCTGATGAATATAGATTTGATTTAAATTATTTTAAAAACTAATAAACTTGAAATTGCCAAAAGTAACTGGTTAAAAACATAGAAACATGAAAAAAATCGGAATTACCGGTCAGAATGGTTTTGTCGGAAGACATTTATATAACACTTTGGGATTATCTCCCGAAGATTTTCAAAGAATTGATTTTCAGAAAGAATATTTTGAAAATGATAGCAAATTAGATGAATTTGTCGCTCAATGTGATGTTATTGTTCATCTTGCTGCAATGAATCGTCACGAAAGTGAACAATTTATTTATGAAACTAATGTAGGTTTAGCCCAAAAATTAGTTGATTCATTAAAAAGAACAGGTTCAAAAGCTCACGTTATGATTTCTTCTTCTACTCAGGAAGAAAGAGATAATTTATACGGGAAATCGAAAAGAGAAGGTAGAGAAGCTTTAGCAAACTGGGCTCAGGAAAATGATGGAAAAATTACAGGTTTAATTATTCCTAATGTTTTTGGAGCTTTCGGAAAGCCTTTCTATAATTCATTTGTTTCTACATTCTGTTATCAGTTAACGCATGGTGAAACTCCGACTATTGCAACAGATGGAGAAGTTAAACTGATTTATGTTCAGGAATTGGTTGAAATCATTATCAATGAAATTAAAGATGGTAACATCAAAGCTGAATATTTTGTTGAACCCACTGCAACTAAAAAAGTATCTGAAGTTTTAGCATTATTAAATGACTATAAAACAAAGTATTTTGACAGTGGAGAAATTCCTGCAATCAATGATTCATTTGAGCATAATTTATTCAACACGTATCGTTCATATATTGATTATAAAACGCATTATCCGGTGAAATTTACACAACATACAGATCCTCGTGGAGCTTTTGTTGAAGTAATTCGTTTGGGAGTTGGGGGACAATGTTCTTTCTCAACAACAGTTCCAGGAATTACAAGAGGAAACCATTATCACACAAGAAAAATTGAAAGATTTGCCGTGATTAAAGGAAAAGCATTGATTCAGTTAAGAAAAATCGATACCGAAGAAGTATTAGATTTTTATCTGGATGGAAATGAGCCTGCGTATGTTGATATGCCAATTTGGTACACCCACAATATCAAGAATATTGGAGAAGAAGAATTATATACGATCTTTTGGATTAATGAAGCATTTAATTCTGAAAATGCAGATACCTATTTTGTAGAAGTTTAATATTAATTTATAAATTATACTGACGGATTTAGCCAAAAGTTAAAAGCTATCAGCCAAAAGCTATATGAAAAAATTAAAAGTAATGACGGTCGTTGGAACAAGACCGGAAATTATAAGACTATCAAGAGTATTAGATGCTTTAGACTCTTCGGAAGCAGTAGAGCATATCATCGTTCATACAGGGCAAAATTACGATTACGAACTAAACCAAATCTTTTTTAAAGATTTGGGACTTCGTAAGCCGGATTATTTTCTTGAGGCAGCAGGAAAAACAGCCACTCAAACGGTAGGGAATATTTTAATAAAAATAGATCCTTTACTGGAAGAGCTTAAGCCGGATGCATTTTTAGTACTGGGAGATACCAATTCTTGTTTATGTGCAATTCCGGCAAAGAAAAGACATATTCCGATTTTCCACATGGAAGCAGGAAACAGATGTTTCGATCAAAGAGTTCCGGAAGAAACTAATCGTAAAATTGTAGATCATACCTCGGATATTAATCTTACATATTCTGATATTGCAAGAGAATATCTTCTAAGAGAAGGTCTTCCTGCTGAAAGAATCATTAAAACAGGTTCACCGATGTTTGAGGTTTTAAGTCACTATTTACCTCAAATTCATGCTTCAAACATTTTAGGAAAATTAAATTTAGAAGAAGGGAAATTTTTTGTTGTTTCTTCTCACCGTGAAGAAAATATCAATTCTGAAAAGAATTTCAGAGGATTAATGACTTCTTTAAATGCGATTGCAGAAAAATATCAGTTTCCAATTATTGTTTCAACCCATCCGCGCACTCAAAATATGATTGATAAAATGCAGATCGAAATGAGACCTGAAATCCAATTCTTAAAACCCTTAGGTTTCCATGATTATAATGCGTTGCAGAAAAGAGCGTATGCGGTACTTTCAGATTCAGGAACAATTTCCGAAGAATCATCAATACTCAATTTCAGAGCATTAAATATTCGCCAGGCGCATGAAAGACCTGAAGCAATGGAAGAAGCTAGCGTGATGTTGGTGGGCTTATCACCTGAGCGCATTTTACAGGGCTTAACACAGGTTTTGCAGCAAAAAGTCGGGACAGAAAGAAACTTCAGACCGGTTTCAGATTATTCGATGCCGAATGTTTCTGAAAAAGTGGTGAGAATTATAATTTCGTACACAGATTACGTCAAAAGGACTGTTTGGTCTGAAGAGATATAAGAAGATGAAAGTTTTAATGATTAATTCCGTTTCTGGATATGGTAGTACAGGTTCTATCTGTGTCGACATTGCTTTGGAATTGGAGCGCCAGAGACACGAATGTTATATTGCCTACGGGCAAGTTTCTAGAGGCTATGGTAAAGAATTTAAAATAGGAAATTGGTTAGAAAATCATTTGCACAATATCGGTTCCAGATTACTAGGTAAGCAAGGATATTTTACTCATCGTGGAACCAAAAAGTTAGTTCAGTTTATAGAGAATTATAATCCAGACGTTATACATCTGCACAATCTACACGGCAATTATTTAAATTTAGAAATTATTTTCAAGTATTTAAAAGAAATACAAAAACCTATCGTTTGGACCTTACATGATTGCTGGGCATTTACTGGAAACTGTGCATATTATTCTACCGTGAATTGTGAAAAATGGCAAACTGCCTGTAATAACTGTCCACAGATACATGCCTATCCACCAAGTTTATTTTTAGATCAGACAAATATCATGTTTAATGATAAAATAGAATTGTATAGATATATAAAAAATATGACTATTGTGGCAGTATCAAATTGGCTTAAAGGTGAAGTTGAAAAATCAATTTTAAAAGATAAAAAAATCATGTCGATTTATAATTGGATTGACCATGATGTTTTTAAAGAAAGTATCTTGCAAGGTAATTTATATGGAATTAATAAAAATAAGCACGTTATTTTAGGAGTTAGCGCAGGATGGAATGCATCATCTATTAAGTTTCAAGACTTTATTAAATTGTCTCAAATGTTAAGTGATGATATGCAACTTGTTTTAGTAGGAAAATTAGATAGAGGAACTTCAATACCTTCAAATATTATACATATTCCTTACGTTGAAAGTAAGAGTGAACTAGCAAAACTTTATACCATTGCTGATACTTATGTTCATTTATCTATGGAGGATACATTTGGATTAGTAATTGCAGAAGCAATGAGTTGTGGTACACCAGTTGTTGTTTATGATTCGACAGCTTGTCCAGAAATTGTAGGAGAGAATTGTGGCTATACCGCAAATCCAAGAGATGTAGAAGATGTTTATAATAAAATAAAACTTATAAAAAAAGCTGGTAAAGATTTTTATAGAAATAGTTGTAGGCAGCATGTGATCGAAAATTATGATAAAAATAGTAACATCAACTCGATTATCAATGTTTATAAAAGTGTAATGAATTATGACTATTAATTTAATTGTCATTTTAATCATATTAGTACTAGGCTTTTATTATTCTCAAAAAGATAAATGTAATTCCGCATTTAATAGAAAGAAATATATTAAAACTATCACTTTTATTCTCATCATTCACGCAGGCTTAAGAAATGTCGCAGTAGGTAGCGACACTTACGTGTATTTTCAATATTTTGAAGATGTCAAAAATGTTAGTTGGAGTACTATTTATGAGGATATTATTACATATTATCATCTAGGAATTGGAAAGGATGTTGGGTATTTACTATTTGAAAAAGCAGTCCAGATATTTACCGATGAATTTCAAGTATTTCTATTAGTTGTAGCCTTTATTTTTTTTAGCTTTCTGGGATACTTTATTTTTAAAAATTCATCTAGCTTAATCAGTATAGCACTTTCATATGTAATATACTTCGCAATGTTTTATAATGTCTTTTCAATTTCTGCTATAAGACAATCTTTAGCAACAGCAGCAGCGCTTTACGGATATGAGTTAATAAAAAAAAGGAAACTATTTCGTTTTTTAATATTGATGCTTGTAGCGTCATTAATGCATAAAACAGTTCTTATATTTTTACCATTTTACTTTATAGCACATTTGAAAAAAGAAAGGATTTTTCTTGTCATAAGTTTTCTCGCATTTCCAATAGTGTTTGTTTTTAGAAATACATTAGCAGATTACATTAAAGTTTTATCTGGATACAACGAATATGAACAGTTTGAAGGAGCTGGAACCTATTATTTTACTGCTTTTTTCATATTAATATCAATTATTGCCCTTTTAAGACGTAAAATAGTAATTCAAAATAATATGAATGCGAGAGCAAGTTATTTTGCATTTGGCCTTGTTTTAATTTTGTTGCCAATGTCTTGGATTCATCCGGCAGCTTTACGTATTACCATGTATTTTTCGATTTTTATGTTGCTCCTAATACCCCAAATCTTAAATTCTTTTAAATCATTTTCTCTGAGAAACAATTTATATGCGTATACGATTTTACTTTTTATACTTTTATTTATACAGGCAAATTGGAATAATCCAATCCCTTACGGATTCTTCTGGGAAAAAATGGCTTTAGGTGAAAATTACGATTAATATATGCAAAGAGAAATCAAATATATTGGATTCTACGAAAGCCCATTTGGCAAAAGCAAAAGGAATCAAGCTTTATCTGCAACTAACAAGATGGATTATATTGCTAGTTCATTAAATGCTTCGGGTATGGCAGTTCATTTAATATCACCTTCGTGGATGATAGATCATTCTGGAACATGTTTTTTAGAAAAAACTAAAACAGATCATTTATCTTCCTGGAAAAAAATTACTGTTGTTTCTAGTTGGAGAACCAATACCAAGATTGGCGACTATTTAAAGATTTTTTGGAGCTTAATTTGGTTGTTTTTTTTTCTAATCAAAAATGTAAAAAAAGACGAAAAGATCTTAGTCTATCATTCGCCATGGTTATCATTGCCAATAATTCTAGCAAAAAAAATTAAACGTTTTCAACTAATCTTAGAAGTTGAAGAGATTTATGGAAATGTATGGCAGATTAAAAAGATTCTCCAAAAATGTGAGCAGGTCATTATTAAAGAATCTGATTATTTTATAGCTGTTTCAGATATATTAGCTGAAATATTAGGAAGTAGGGTTAGGGCAGTTTTATATGGGAATTACTTCTTGCCGAAAGCTGAAAATATTCAAAAAGATAACAGTAAAATAAATGTTGTTTTTGCTGGGGCAATAGAAAATACAAGAGGTGGCGCATACAAAGCTCTTGAATGTGCGGCGCTACTGCCCGAAAATTATGTTGTTCACATTTTAGGTTCAGGTGATAAAAATGATGTTGATTCATTGATAAAGCATGCCGATTTGATCAACAGTCGTCTCAATAGAAAAGCTTGTTACTATCATGGAGTATTAATTGGAAAGGAGTACGATGATTTTCTATTCAAATGCCATATAGCAATTAATCCACAGAACGAGGGCGCTTACATGAATACAGCATTTCCTTCAAAAGTTATTTCTTACCTTTGTCATGATCTGAAAGTAGTAAGCACTAAAATACTAAGTATAGAAAAATCAAAACTATCCCATTTTATAACTTTCTCAAAAGATGATAGTTCTTACAACATTGTTCAAGCTATTCTTTCTATAGATAATTCTAAAATTTATGACTTCAAGTCTTCAATTGAAAAATTAAATGAAGATTTTATTTTTGAATTAAAAAACATGTTTTCCGACTAAAAAGATAAAAACAACTATGCGATAGTTTCATAAAAATGGCACTTCGAAATGGCTGATTGCCTTAACAATATTATTTACAAAGGTGATTCATATTGATAAATAATTTTAAATCATAAATGATCCATTAACATTTAAGGTAACACGATCTACTAAATAAAAATCTTTTGAAAAAAACAATTTCTTCTTCTGCGTCCCCAACAAGTAACAAGCGAATTGCTAAGAATACATTGGTGCTATATTTCAGAATGATCATTAGTATGACAATATCACTATATACTTCGAGAGTCATACTTAATACATTGGGTGTTGAAGACTTTGGAATTTATAATGTCACTGGTGGTGTAGTACTAATGTTTGGATTTTTTAATGGAGCTATGACTTCAGCTACACAGAGGTTTCTTTCCTATGAAATAGGAAAAAATAATTTTGTAGGACTAAAAAAGGTTTTTAATGCCACACAAATCATTCATATTGGAATTGCTGTCATAATCTTTGTTCTGGCTGAAACACTGGGATTTTGGTTCGTGAAAACGTATCTTGTCATTCCTGTAGAAAGATTGACTGCAGCAATTTGGGTATATCATTTTTCGGTTTTGGCATTTATCATATCAATTTTGCAGGTTCCTTATGATGCGCTAATTATCGCCCATGAAAGGATGAAGGTTTATGCGTACGTAAGTATAATAGAGGTAATCTTAAAATTGATTATAGTCTTTATCCTAACTTGGATAGCTTTTGACAAATTAAAATTATATGGAATACTTGTTTTTTGCGTCATTTTATTCATAACATGTATATATATTATTTATACACGAAAAAACTTTAAAGAATCTAAGTTTGAAGTTGTTAAAGATGATAAACTTTACAAAACGTTGATTAAGTACTCGAGCTGGAGTCTGTTTGGTAATTTAGCGTTTGTCGCTAAAGGACAGGGGATTAATATAATTCTTAATATTTTTTTCGGCCCAATGGTAAATGCAGCACAGGCAATTGCAAATCAAGTTCAGGCCACAGTTCAAGGTTTTGTAACTAATTTCCAGTTGGCAGTTAATCCGCAGATTGTAAAATCTTATGCAAGTGAGGAAAAAGATTATCTTACTACATTATTATTTCGAAGTGCCAAACTTTCTTTCTTTCTCATGTACTTATTATCTTTGCCAATTATACTCGAAATTGAACAGATATTGCGATTATGGTTAAAAATTGTTCCAGAGCAGGCTTTTATTTTTACCATCCTTACACTTGTCGTGATATTAATCACTTGCATTACCGGACCATTAACAGCTTCGATACAAGCTACTGGAAAAATAGCTGTTTATCAGTCTGTTGGTGGAACATTGCAGATGCTGATATTGCCAATATCATACATTTTGTTGAAATATTTTCTCAATCCAATTATACCTTTATGTGTTACCATTTTTATTGAAACAATCGCATTATTTATATGCGTGTTTTTTTCGAGTAAATCGGTAGGATTCTCTGTTCGTCACTTTCTAAAAGAAATTATTTTCAAGAACTTTTTAATAGTAATTTTGACTTATCCATTTCTTTTGCTAATAAGAAATATGATAGATGAAAGTTTTGTGAGATTAATGATTATCGGAATACTTTCAATTGTTTGGACCGTACCAATTATTTATATTTCAGGTCTAACAAAAAATGAAAAATTGTTTGTAGGAAATATTATAAAAAAAATAAAAAAATAAAGATAATATGGAAGCATTTGATATACCCATCGTGATTTTTTTCTTTAAAAGAACAGAAAAAACGGTTCAGATTGTGAGGGAAATCGCTAAGGTCAAACCCCAAAAAATATACCTAATCAGTGACGGTGCAAGGAATGAGGAAGAAGCGAAAATAGTAAATGAATGCAGACATTTAGTTGAGAAAGAAATTTTTTGGGATTGTGAGATTATAAAGAACTATGCCGAAACAAATCAGGGAGTATATAATAGAATTGCTGAAGGTTCATTGTGGGTTTTCTCGCAAGAAGATCTTGCTATTTTTTTAGAAGATGACAATTTGCCAGAAATAAGTTTCTTTCCTTTTTGTAAAGAATTATTAGAAAAATACAAGCATGACTCTCGTGTTTTATGGATCTGTGGCACAAATTATTTAAAGCAATATCATCCCTTAGATGGTGCTAGTTATGTTTTTACGCAACATATGTTACCATGTGGTTGGGCATCTTGGGCAGATAAATTTACTAAGTTTTATGATGGGAAACTTGAGTTGTGGAAAAATAATGACGTTAAGAAAAAAATTGATTTTTCATATTCTGACAAAAAGTTAATGAGGCAAGACATGATAAGTTGGGATATGGAATCTGAAAGAATAGAAAAATCTTTGAAACCAATTTCTTGGGATTATCAGATGAGTTTTTCAATTAGAGCTCATGGCTTATATGGCATTGTTCCAAAATATAACCAAATCAGAAACATTGGAGTTGATGCGTTTTCAACCCATGGGGGTTCGTCATTATCTTTTGAAATGACTAAAAGATTCTGTGAATTGGAAACTAAAAAAATGAAGTTTCCATTAGTACATCCAAAAGTAATACTTTGTGATCCTGAATTTGAAACAAGGACGGGTAAGATTATCTTATATCCTCTTAAAGTAAGACTTAGGCGAGATTTTTCAATTCTGATAAAGAAAATTTTTCGTTTAGATAAAAGCTTTGAACTAAAAAAAATATTTAGTAAATAATAACTCAATTTTATCTCTAGTTTAGTTATGTAGCTGAATTATTTTATTCTTACTACTTTTTAAAATTAATAACTTACATTATGAAACTCAGCATTGTTATCCCTGTTTATAATAGTTCAAGATATTTAGATGATTGTTTGAATTCATTACTGGCTCAAAATATGAACGCTGCAGAATACGAGCTTATTTGTGTCAATGATGGTTCAACTGACGATAGTTTAAAAATTCTAAATGAATATTCAAATTTGCATACTAACATAAAGGTTATAAGTCAAGAAAATAAAGGCCATTCCGCTGCACGTAACACTGGATTAAGAGCTGCCACCGGAAAATACGTATGGTTTGTCGATTCAGATGATTTTATTGAAGAAAA
The DNA here is from genome assembly GCF_026460945.1 of Chryseobacterium luquanense. GTDB lineage: Bacteria > Bacteroidota > Bacteroidia > Flavobacteriales > Weeksellaceae > Chryseobacterium > Chryseobacterium luquanense. Next base: position 106,537 of record NZ_JAOVZV010000002.1, on the reverse strand, counting down.
TTCGATTTCGACAATTATAAACTGTATGGATGAGCAAGAAATTGATTTCTTAACAATCGGTTTGTGTAATGTCTCAAATGAATCTCATTTTATCCCAACTAACAAGCAAAATTCAATTGTTTTTGAAAAACAGCCTCATAATATTTCTTGTAGTGGAAATAGAATATTTTTAAGAGAAATTTTAAGTGAAAATAACATTAGTTGGAGTACCGATGTACATTCTCTTGATGATGTGCTATTCTTATTTTATGTACAGCTTCATTCAAAAAAGAGTTTTTATACTCCTTCTGTTAACTATTTTTACAGAGAAAGTCCAAATTCGATAAGCAGAACTAAAAGTAGCGAAAGCACTATAAAACATATTAATGGATTAAGAAATTTGATAAATTATTATCATGGTGAATTAGCTATTCAGAAAGAAAAGAAGGGGAATGACTCTGTAATTAAAAATATAGATGCAAGAGTAAATTTGGCAGTTAAAAGCATGTTGCTTGATGCGATTTTTGTCTATGATTTTAAAGAAAGAAAGATGTTACTTGAAGATTTAAAATCTAAAAATCAATATCCTTACAAATTGATAAGATATGATTTAAAGCCTAAGATTTCAGTAAAACGTACTATAATGGATTGGTCGATGTTACTTTTTCCAATTGAATTTTATTACCAAGTTTATGGTTTAATATTAAGGAAGTTTGTGAAATTAAAGTGATTTACCTTTTAAATTACACCTTAATAATAAAACCAAGCTTTGTTTTGAAAGAATTACAATATTCATTGTAAAAAATAAAGATAATTTACTCAAAAATGGATAAATATTATTCTATGTTATCGATTATTGTCCCAGTGTACAATGTAGAAAAATACATTGACCAATGTGTCAATAGTGTTCTACAGCAGTCCTATGAAAATTTTGAAATTATATTAGTAAATGATGGATCTCCGGATAACTGCCCAGCCATTTGCGACCAATATGCTCTAAAAGACAGCAGAATAAAAGTCATTCATAAAAAAAATGGAGGATTATCTGATGCAAGGAATTTTGGAATAAGAGAAGCAAAAGGAGCTTATATATTATTTTTAGATAGTGATGATTATTATAATGATACGGATTTTTTACTTAATGTTTCTAATGTAATCAGCAGTTTTAAAAATGTAGATGTCATAAATTTTGGTTTTTTAAAATATTATGAGCTTTCAAACCGATACGTACCGGATGGAAGAGATTATTCAATTGTTAAGAGCGAGTCTGAAAGTAATAGGGAATATATAAAAAAAATGCTCAAAAATGATCTTTTCATAGCATCAGCTTGGAATAAGTGTGTAAAAAAAGATTTTATTTTAGAGCATGATCTTTTTTTTGAAAAAGGCATTAAAAGTGAAGACATGTCCTGGTGTGGGAATATTTTATTTCTGATGCCAAGTATGACTTCACTCGACACGCAACCTTATGTGTATAGACAAGATCGGGTTGATTCAATTACGAGTACAGTAAATGGTATACATTTAAATGACATCATAAATATGCTTAAAATGGCATTAGTGAAGTCACAAAAATTAAATTTAGAAGATAAATATAAGTATTTAAGTTTTTTTGCGGTGCAATATTTAACACTTCTATATAATTTTAGTATATCAAAAGAAAAAAGCGTTAAAAAATTACACAAAGATGTTTATGAATTGAAAAGTATTTTAAAAAATGACTTAAACCCTAAAGTTAAAAAAGCAAATCTCTTTATCAAGCTGGTTGGTTTTAGACTAACGTCTTTATTGCTTCGAATGTATGTTTTAAAAACAAGAAAATGAAAATTTTAATTATATCACATGAGCTATGGTCTGAAAATAATAATGGAGGGAATGTGCTTTCCAACATTTTTTCTGATTTTGATGCTGAATTTGCCCAAATATACTGCAGTCCTGGTACTCCCAACAATAAGCTTTGTAAAAAATATTTTCAGATTACAGACAAAATGATAATTAATGGTTTGCTTAAAAAAAAGCAAATTGGAAAAGAAATAAATTTTGAAGAATTTCCGTATGAAGCAAAATTTGCTACAAAGCTAGACATAGAAACAAAGAAATGGTATTTCAATATTTTCAAGAAATATAGATTTTCTATTTTTAGCACTATCAGAGAACTGTTGTGGAAAATTTCGCCTTGGAAAACTAAAGAATTGGAACGATTTATTTTAGAATTTAATCCAGATGTTATTTTTGCGCCTTGTTATAGTCATCTCTTTATGCTAAGACTGGATAGGTATGTTAAAAAAATTACCAATATTAATATGATATCCTATATTTCAGATGATAACTATTCGCTAAGACAGTTTAATCTTTCGCCTTTCTATTGGTTTAATCGAATATTGTCAAGAACATATATAAAAAAAACGTTTAAAGACTATAATTTGGTTTACACAATGACCGAGGAACAATCTGATGAATTAGAACAATCTTTGGCAGCAAATATGAAAATATTGAGAAAGGGAGCAGAATTTTCTGGCGAGTGTAAAAAGGTAGACGTTAATGATCCAATTAAAATAGTTTATGCAGGTGGAATTTATATAAACAGATGGAAAATATTGGCTAAAATTGGTGAAGTTTTACGAAATATTAATAAAGAAGGTGTAAAAATAATTTTGAACATTTATACCCAAAATGCTGTAACCGAAAAACAACAACATTTATTACACGATGATAAAAATATTTTTCTTAATCCTGCAGTAAGTCAGGCTGAATTGATAGAAATATATAAATCTAGCGATATTGCGCTTCATGTTGAGTCTTTTGAACTAAAATATAGATTGATGACACGGTTGTCATTTTCAACAAAAATTGTTGATTGTTTGGCAAGTACTTGCGCAGTTATGGCAATTAGCTGGAAAGAACATGCAGGATTAAAGTATTTAAGAAAAAATAATGCGGCAATCTGCATTGACGATTTTTCAGATTTAGATGATGAATTAAAAAAAATCGCAGAAAACCCAGAACTTGTAATCGATTATGCAAATAAAGCTTGGTTATGTGGACAGAAAAACCATCAAATCAAAATGATACATCAAGATATATATAATGATTTTAAACACTTAATGTTTAAATACACTTAAAAACATAAATTTAAATAACTATAATTGGCAATCAGACAGAAATTAATAAGAACCTCGACAGTTCCTATTTCCTTAGACATACTGCTTAAAGGTCAACTTTCCTATCTCAACAATCACTATGAAGTTATTGCTGTTTCAGGAAAAGATGATCATATGAAAAACGTTGAAAAAAGAGAAGGAGTAAAAATAATTGATGTTAAAATGAGCAGAAGTATTTCTCCGATCAAAGATTTTGTTTCTCTCGTAAAATTATATCGTGTCTTTAAAGAAGAAAATCCCAAAATTGTTCATTCAATAACTCCAAAAGCCGGTCTATTGTGTATGGTTGCTGCTTTTTTTGCGCGAGTTCCTATCAGAATTCATACATTCACAGGTTTAATTTTTCCTTACAAAAAAGGTTTTTTTAGATTGTTATTGCTCAATATGGATAGAGTCACTTGCAAATTTGCTACACACATTATACCGGAAGGTCAGGGAGTAAAAAATGATTTAATAGTTAATAAAGTAACATCGAAGTCTTTACAGATAATAGCAAACGGAAATGTAAATGGTATTGATATAGATTATTTCAACGCAGATTTACAAACCGAAGGTGATAAAAAGCATCTAAAATCTCAACTAAATATAAATGAACATGACTTTATTTATATTTATATAGGAAGATTAGTTGCTGATAAAGGTATAAATGAATTAGTCTACGCTTTTACAGAGATTTCTAAACAATTTACGAAGTGTAAATTACTACTTGTAGGTTCATATGAGAATGACCTAAATCCTTTAAAACCAGATGTTTTAAAGATTATTGAAACGCATAAAAACATCATTGCTACCGGTTTTGTTTCAGATATAAGAACTTATCTTTCAATTTCCGACGTGTTTGTTTTTCCAAGTCATCGTGAAGGATTTCCTAATGTAGTTTTACAGGCTTGTGCAATGAATTTGCCTTGTATTGTAACTGACATAAGTGGATCAAACGAAATTATATCTGATGAGATAAACGGATTTATTGTTGAGGTAAATAATAAAAGTCAACTTAAGAGTAGAATGTTAATACTGTATAAAGATAATTCTTTGCTTAGTAAGTTAAAATCTGACACGAGGAAAGACGTTATCACAAAATACAATCAACAGTTAGTGTGGAATTCCTTATTAGAATATTATAAAAAAGCAGCTCAAGATGTATAAAAATTTTGTGAAACCTCTTTTGGATTTTTTTTTAGCATTAATGGCTTTTATGTTACTAAGTCCTATTTTTATTTTGGTAACTATCGGGCTTTTTTTTGCTAATAGCGGCAAACCATTTTTTTTCCAGGTACGACCGGGGAAAAATGAAAGATTATTTAAAATTATCAAATTCAAAACCATGAGCGATAAAAAAGATAAAGATGGCAATTTATTACCAGATTCCAAGAGACTGACTAAAATAGGTAGTTTTGTTCGTAAAACATCTTTAGACGAACTTCCACAATTAATAAATGTTTTAAAAGGAGATATGTCGCTCATAGGACCAAGACCTCTATTACCCGATTATCTTGCTTTTTATTCTGAATTTCAAAAACAAAGACATATTGTAAAACCTGGAATTACAGGTTGGGCGCAAATTAACGGAAGAAATGCGATAAGTTGGGAACAGAAGTTTGAATATGATGTTTGGTATGTGGAGCATATCTCTTTTATACTTGATCTAAAAATTATTTTTTTAACAATAAAAAAAATAATATATCCTGACGGAATTACTGCCGACGGCCATGCAACAATGCCTCGATTTGATAAACTTGATCAAAAATAATAATATAATAATCAACATGAAAAAAAATATTTTAGTAACAGGAGCTGGAGCACTTTTAGGACAAGGAATATTAAGGCTTCTGCAGGTTTCTGATTTTGATAAAAAAATTTTCACTGCAGATCCTGACCCTCGTTCAACAGGACATTGGTTGGGTGATTTTGCGATCACAATTCCCAAGGTAAGCGACGCTAATTATATTGATGCAATAATTAAAATAATAGAAGATCATAAAATAGATGCAGTACTTGTAGGTACGGATGTAGAATTACCAATTCTCGCAAAATATAAAAAAGAATTTTTAGAGAATTACAACTGTAAAATAATTGTAAGTGATGAAGAGGTAATTAATATAGCGAATGATAAATTTCTTACTGCTGAGTTTTTGCAGAAGAATGAGTTCCCTTTTCCTCTGTCAGTAATGGCAAATGATAAGAATAAATTAGAAGGAATTGCAGAAAAATTAGGTTTCCCTTTATTTGCAAAACCATTTGATGGAGCTCGATCATTAGGAATAAAGAAAATAGAAAACCATGATGAGCTAATGGAGATTTACGATCCAAATTCAAACTTGGTTGTACAACAATTTTTACCTGAAAATGAAGGTGAGTTTACTTGTGGTTGTGTAGTTGTAGATGGTAAATGTGTTGCTATTGTAACTTTAAAAAGAGATTTGCGTGATGGAAATACTTACAGAGCATACAGAGATGATAAAACATCTGAGTATGATCAATTCATTATTCCGATAGCAGAGAAGCTCAATCCTGACGGTCCGGTTAATTTTCAATTCAGAATTTCTGATGGCAAACCTGTTATTTTCGAAATCAATGGGCGATTCAGTGGCACAACTCCGCTACGTCACTTCTTTGGGTTTAATGAGGTAGAAGCATTACTAAAATATTATCTTTTTAATGAAAAAATTCAGACACCAAAACTGAAAAATGGCGTAGTTTTAAGAGCCTGGTCAGATTTATTTATTAATGAACAAGAATTTATCCAGTTAAGCGAAAAGAATTATTTAGATCATCCTACAGCAGTTTTTCATAATTTCACCCTTTTAAACGATTAGTGATGAAGGTTTTAATATTTGGAGGTAATGGTTTTTTAGGTAATTCGCTTTGTGCATTATTAGAAAAAAAAGAGGTTGAATACTATACTGTTTCTCGTTCAGATCAAAGATCTAGTTACAATTTAGATATTAGTGATATCAATCAATTTGCGCAACTGCCACTTGATTTTTTCGATACAGTTATCAATTGTGCCACTATCTTACCGGGAGGAAATTTTCTGGATAACGAATACTTAGAAAAAATATATAAAACAAATATTTTAGGAACTCAGAATATTTGCAAATGGATCAATACACAGGATTCGATTAAGAAGATAATAAACTGTTCTACATTAGTGGTCGTCAATAAGCCATGGCCTGTAAATCTATCTGAGGAAAGTGCTACTTATCCATCAGGAAATCACGTTTTGTATTCTAGTTCAAAATTAACCCAAGAACTTTTGTTTAAAACTTTTGCAGATTCTAAAAATATCAGCTTGTCTCAGATCCGTTTTTCGGCTCTTTATGGAGAAACCATGAGTTGGAGTGGTGTCATTTGTAATCTTATTGATCAGGCAAGGAGAGATAAAAAAATCAGTTTAAAAAATGCATCCAAAGTAACTGCTGATTTTTTGCATGTTGATGATGCCTCTGCCATTATCTTTTCTTTGTTACATAGTAATTTGGAAGGAATTGTAAACGGTGCAGCAGGAACCGAAACTTCAATTTTAGACTTAGCCAATATTGTAAGAGATTGTCTTGACGAAAATATTGAAATAGAAAATCACGTAGATCCTGACTTTGAGGAAAATAGATCTCAAATTGATGTCAGCAAGCTTGAAAAGATTATTAGTACTAAAACTTTTATCGATCTGAAAAATGGTATAAAAAAAATAATTAATGTATGAGAATTCTTATTTTTGGTGATGTGCACGGAAATCTTATTTCGTTAGAAGAGCTTTTCAAAATCGAAAAAGATAATTACGACCAATTTGTGTGTCATGGTGATACCGTTAATTACGGACCATGGACGAATGAATGCTTAGAATTTTTATCTCAACAGCCGAATGGAACTTTTTTGAAAGGCAATCACGAAGAATACTTTCTTGAGAAATTCTATCCGGGTTCTAATGAAATTGCTAAATCTTTTTTCGAGTTTTGCTATCCTCAATTCGATGAAAAATATCTACCTCTTATTTCTAAATTTCAAGATAGATATTCCATTGGTGATTTTAAAGTAACACATTCTATTGAAGGTTTATATATTTTTAAGGACACAAATGTTGAAAAGTTAAATTTTGAAGATAATACAGTAGTTGGTCATTCTCACCAACAATTTCATAGGGTAATAAATGATAAAAATTTATATAATACAGGTAGTTTGGGACAAAATAGAGGGTTGCTGGACGTTGCTAACTATCTTGTGATAGATACCCGAACAAATACGGTAGAGTTGAAAGGATTTGTTTTTGATATCCAAAAAGTGATTTCAAAAATGGAAGATTTAGCCTATCCATCAATCTGTTTAAATTATTACAAATCTAAAAATACGCTTAATAAATAAAACGTATAGTTCAGTGTATGGCACGTGGACAGATACGAACTAAAATTTGTAAACGAATCTTATTGGAATGTTAGGTTTCTACGAAAAAAAATGCAGAATAATCTAAATATTTGTTATGTTCCAAGTCAACTTCATTGAATTCCTCTCCTCCCCGATATGATCAAGTACATTTTTCTTCGGTTGATTGTTTGACAAAGATCATAAAAGACATCGTGGGAGCTAGTCTGGATTTTTGCGAACTCATAATCAGCAATTTTTCATAAATGTTATTTCAAATGTAAATTACAACGAAGGAACACAGATATTCTTCTGTGTTTTCCTATTGCAATATAAATTGTTTGTAAATTTTTGGTTTTACCGTTGCAAATGTTTAAAATCTTTATATATTTTATAAAGTTAAATAAAGACACAATGACGACAAAACAAACCAACAGGCTGGAGATGGCCAAAACACTAAAAGAGCTTTTTTCAACAGAGCAGACCGCATTTTCACAGAATAATCCTCTTATCGCCAGAATTGCCGAACTGAATACTTGCATTGAAAGTATCGACAGCATGGCAGGAATTCAAACCATTGATACTACAGCAAATACCGCCATTAAGTCGAACGCCAAAACACTGATGATAAATCTTACCGTAGCGTATGCCAATACGGCAGCAGATTTTTTTGACGGGAAAAACAGTCCGCTGAGTAAACAGCTTACCAACAGTAAGTCTAAAATACAGCGACTGAGTGGAGTGGAAGCCAAGATCTATTGTGATAAGCTCTACAATATAGTGGCTGAAAATACGGTACAACTTGATCCAGACTATGTAACCGCAGCAGAGATGCAGGAATGGATGAACGCAATTACAAACTTTGATGCCAAAGCTTACGATGCAGGTTTAAGCATCGATACCGCTCAAAATGCAACGAAAGAATTAGACGAAGGTTTTAAGAAGCTGAGACAGTGCATTACAAAAATTGATAGGCTGATGAAAAAATATGATGTGCTGGAATCCTTCCTTCTACGGAAAATTTAAGATATCAAGAAAGATTTCAGATTTGGGTACTCGGCACGAAACACAGCTCCCTCCTGACTAGGTATAGATAGGTAATTATTTATTGCGAGTACATAGCACAAACCCCGGCTTAAACCGGGGTTTTTATTATTAAAAAGTAAGTAAAATACGGAATATTCAGGTTTTTTTGTATTAAATAGATCTGCGAGATGTTCAGATCACTTTGTGAGCATGACAGATGAAGTTTTGTGGCAACAAGATGATGTTGCGAGATCTAGAGATAAGCTTCTAAGCAAACCGGACGAATTTGTAAAGCAGAAAGAATGCTATGTGAGGTATGCAGATCAGTTTGCGTTTATGGTAATATAAGCTGTACATCTGAAAAAGTTTATTGTATGAAATCAAGATGGCCTTGCGAAAGGTACCGGAAATTTTGAAAAGATGAAATATCATCTTGCACTTCAATACGATGTATTTTCAAGACAGCAAGTGCGCTGCCTCTCGAAACGGATGATTAGAAACTCATTGTGAAGTAAAGGTGAGATATTTTTGAGCATATAATCAGAAAATATAACCTTTAGTCTTATGTCTTAATTGGTTTTGAATTAAAAATACAGCATGAAAATGCTTTCCCTACAAACTACTCATGGAATATTTCAATGAATTGAATGGATTCCAAAAATAAAATGTCCGTTATTTCTACAATTAAGGTTAAATTTGGGGTCAATAAAAATGGAACGTAATGCAAAATAAAATATGGCTTTCTTCACCACACATGGGAGGTAACGAACAAAAATATGTAAACGAAGCATTTGCTGAAAACTGGGTAGCTCCTTTAGGACCAAATGTAGATGGTTTTGAAAAAGACTTAGAAACATTTTTAAATGCAGATGTAAAAGTGGGAGCCCTTTCTTCGGGCACAGCGGCTTTGCATTTAGCTCTGATTCAATGTGCAGTAGTATATGGTGACGAAGTAATCTGTCAATCCATGACATTTTCTGCTTCAGCCAATCCAATCGCTTACTGTGGCGCAACTCCCATTTTCATAGACTCCGAAAAAGAAACCTGGAACATGTGTCCGGTTGCTTTGGAGGAAGCAATTCAGGATAGAATTTCAAACGGGAAAAAACCAAAAGCAATCATTGTCGTTCATTTATACGGAATGCCTGCAAAGATGGATGAAATTCTTAAAATTGCAGGTAAATACGAAATTCCTGTAATTGAAGATGCCGCCGAAGCTTTAGGTTCAACTTATAAAGGGAAAGCTTGTGGAACGTTCGGGCGTTTTGGTATTTTATCATTTAACGGAAATAAAATTATCACAACTTCAGGCGGTGGTGCTCTGGTTTGTCATAATCAGGAAGATAAAGATAAAGCCGTTTTTCTTTCGACTCAGGCAAGAGATAATGCGCCTCATTATCAGCATTCGCACATTGGTTACAATTACCGTATGAGTAATATTGTAGCTGGAATCGGGCGTGGACAAATGGAAGTTTTAAACGATAGAGTGGAAGCACGCAGAAAAATGCATGATTTCTACGTTGAACTTTTCAAAGATATTGATGGGGTGGAGGTGTTTTCAGAACCTACAGACGATTATTATTCAAATCACTGGTTATCGGCAATAGTAATTGATAAGAACATAACGGGTAAAAATCGCGAAGATTTAAGATTGGCTTTTTTAGAAGACAATATAGAATCCAGACCTTTGTGGAAGCCAATGCATTTACAGCCTGTATTTTCAGAAGCACCCTACTACGGAACAAATGTTGCTGAAAAATTATTTGATGACGGCTTGTGTTTACCTTCTGGATCTAATCTTTCGGACGACGACAGATTAAGAATTGAAAAAATAATTAAGGAATTTTTCATTAGTTAAAAAGAGGATCACCACTCTACAATTTATAGATCTACTTACGGTTCCATACTGCAATAACAAAAAAAATGACTCTCATGAGAGTCATTTTTTTGTTAGATTTAATAATTGTAAGACTATAATTATTTAAAATCTTTAAGAGAATTATACGGTTTAATAGCTTTCAGCTTCAAATATTTGTTATAAAAAATACCACTCCCTTCCCCCTGTTCAAAGATAGCATATAATACATCTAATGCATCGGGTTTTATTTTTTAATAATAGATAATACGCAAACATTAAATAATTGTCTTAAAATAGAAATACTCGTATATTTACAGGCTAATAAAAAGCTGATTGAATTGACAGGCATCATTTCAGCAGTTGATGATTTTTATAAATTGATGATTAAAATAGAGCATGAAGATATACAACGTAATCTTATCAGGAGGTGTAGGAAGCAGACTTTGGCCTCTTTCACGTAAGCAACATCCAAAACAGTTTCTGAAATTATTTTCCGGTAAAGCATTGTTTGAATTAACAGCAGAGCGTAATCAGAAAGTTGTTGATCAGATTATGGTGGTGGGAAATACAGATCATATTGAATGGAGCAAACAGCTTCTAAGTGATATTTCTCTTCCTAAAACTTTTATTACAGAAACTGCGGCTCGAAATACAGCTGCTGCAATAGCATTTGCTGCTTTGGCAGTAGATCCTGATGATATATTGATTATCACCCCTTCAGATCATTTAATTCAAAACCAGGATGCTTATGAAAAAGCGATAAAAGAGGCGGTGGAATTAGCAAAAAAAGATTTTCTTGTAACTTTCGGGGTTGTTCCTTCTAAACCGGAAACCGGATATGGCTATATTGAATATGAAGGTAAAGATGTACTTTCGTTCAGAGAAAAACCAAATACGGAAACAGCTCAGGAATTTTTAGAAAGAGGAACTTTCCTATGGAATTCTGGAATGTTCTGTTTTAAAGCAGGGGTACTTTTAGAGGAATTGAAAAATTATCAGTCTGAAGTATTCGATAAATGCAGTGAAGCTTGGCAAACATCAGAAAATCAATGTTTGAATATGGAGGCTTCACTTCAGATTCCTTCCATCAGTATTGATTATGCAGTGATGGAAAGATCAAAAAAAATTAAAGTCGTTCCGGCTCATTTCAGATGGAATGATTTGGGATCTTTCGAATCTTTATATGACTATTTACGTTCTACAGGTCATCCTGTTGATGAAAACGGCAATATGGTCATCGGAACGGAAATTTTCACAGCTTTTGTAGGGCTTAAAGATTCTATTTTGGTTCATACTCCTGATGCACTGTTGATTCTCCACAAAGAAAAATCGCAGGATGTAAAGAAAGTATATAATCAACTTGAAAAATATAAATCTACTTTAAGATAATTAAATCGATAAAAATGATTTCAAAAGAGTCAGTAATATATATAGCAGGTCACCGCGGTATGGTAGGTTCTGCAATTTGGAGACAGTTATCAGAAAAAGGATATACTAATTTGATTGGTTTAACCAGCAGTGAACTTGATCTAAAAGATCAAAAAGCGGTAGCTGAGTTTTTTGAAACCAAAAAACCGGATGTGGTGATTGATGCAGCAGCAAAAGTGGGAGGGATTTTAGCTAACAACTCTTATCCTTATCAATTTTTGATGGAAAATATGCAGATTCAGAATAATTTAATTGATGCTTCATTGAAAAATGATGTCGAAAAGTTTATTTTTCTGGGCTCATCTTGTATTTATCCTAAATTAGCGCCACAACCGTTAAAAGAAGAATACTTATTAACAGATTCTTTGGAACCGACTAACGAATGGTATGCTGTTGCCAAAATTACAGGGATTAAAACTTGTGAAGCAATCAGAAAACAGTTTGATAAAGATTATGTTTCTTTGATGCCTACAAATTTGTATGGTACACATGATAATTTTGATTTGAATACGTCTCATGTTTTGCCGGCAATGATTAGAAAATTCCATGAAGCAAAAGAAAATGATCATGCACCCGTAACACTATGGGGATCAGGAACTCCTATGAGAGAATTTCTATTTGTAGATGATATGGCTGCTTCTGTAATTTTTGCTTTAGAAAACAGGCTTCCTGAGCATTTATACAATGTAGGAACCGGAGTTGATTTAACGATCAGAGATTTAGCAGAATTAATTCAGAAAGTGACAGGACATACCGGAGAAATTCTTTGGGATGCAGAAAAACCGGATGGAACTCCAAGAAAACTGATGGATGTATCAAAAATGCATGAATTAGGCTGGAAACATAAGGTGGATCTTGAGGCAGGAATCACAAAAACATACCATTGGTTCTTAGAAAATCTAAATAATTTTAAAGAAGTTAAAATGTCATAGATGAATTTTTGATTCATCATTTTACATATTATAAAACGAATACATCACAAAGATGAAAACAGCATTAATAACAGGAGTTACCGGGCAGGACGGTTCATATTTAGCAGAGCTTTTATTAGAAAAAGGATATAATGTTCATGGCATTAAAAGAAGAGCATCTTCATTCAATACTCAGAGAATTGATCATTTATATCAGGATCAGCATGAGCAGAATGTACATTTTACATTGCATTATGGTGATTTAACAGACTCTATGAATATTATAAGAATTATTCAGGAAGTTCAACCGGATGAGATTTATAATTTGGGAGCAATGTCTCACGTAAAAGTATCATTTGATTCTCCAGAGTATGTTGCTAATGTTGACGGAATCGGAACTTTAAGAATTCTTGAAGCGGTTCGTATTCTTGGTTTAGAAAAGAAAACTAGAATTTACCAGGCTTCCACCTCAGAATTATATGGTGGTTTGCCTGAAAATAAAAATGCAGCAGGTTTTTATGATGAAAACTCTCCATTTTATCCTCGTTCACCTTATGGTGCTGCAAAAATTTATGGTTTTTGGATAACTAAAAACTATCGTGAAGCTTACGGAATGTTTGCCTGTAACGGTATTTTATTTAATCATGAATCTCCGAGAAGGGGAGAAACTTTTGTTACCCGTAAAATTACAATGGCTACTGCAGCCATTGCAAAGGGAAAACAGGAATGTTTGTATTTAGGAAATCTAAATGCTCTTCGTGACTGGGGACATGCTAAAGATTATGTTGAAGCCATGTGGAGAATTTTGCAGCAGGATAAACCTGAAGATTTTGTAATTGCAACAGGAGTTACGACTTCGGTAAGAGATTTTGTACGTATGGCATTTAATGAAATTGGGGTAGAACTATCTTTTGAAGGCGAAAATGAATCTGAAGTAGCGAAAGTTGCAGCATGTAATAATCCTTTATATCAATTGGAAATAGGCAAAAAGGTTGTTTCTGTAGACCCGGAATATTATAGACCTACAGAAGTAGATCTTTTGATTGGTGATCCTACGAAATCTAAAACCCAATTAGGGTGGGAACCGAAATATGATCTTCAGGCTTTGGTCAAAGAGATGGTGGAAGGTGATTTGAAGTTAGAATAAAATATTATTAAAGTTTTTTGCTTTACTTAGAACACAGAGCAATAAAATAATTTTGTTTTAATTAAATTTAATATACATTACAACAGTTTGCTTTTCAAAAAGTAAGCTGTTTTTTATTTTTAATATTACCTTTTAAATAGTTTCCTTAAATGGAGAGTCCACATCTTTCCTTATCTTTACAGACCAATTTTGTGGAAGTGAAAAAATATCCTTGGTGGAAAGCAATGATGGATTATGGAATAGGTTTCTTGGCAACCGTCATTTTACTCCCTGTTTTTTTTATTCTTTTTTTTATCGCGTCTTTTGATACGGGGTTTCCCGGTATTTTCCAACAGGAAAGAATCGGCAGATTTGGGAAAGTTTTTGTAATCTATAAATTTAGAACTTATCATTCCATCACTCATACAAAATCTGAGGTAGGAAAATGGATGAGAAAAACGAAACTGGATGAATTACCACAGTTATTTAATATTCTTAAAGGTGACATGTCTTTAGTGGGACCTCGACCGGATATTTCGGGATATTATGATGCATTAAAAGGAAATGACAGAGTAATTCTTGGCTTGAAACCGGGATTAACGAGTGAAGCAGGAATTAAATACAGAAATGAAGAAGAAATATTAAACCAACAAGAAAATCCCTTACAATATAATGATGAAGTTCTTTTTCCCGAGAAAATAAAAATGAACTTAGATTATTACAATCACCTTTCATTTAAAAATGATTTAAAAATATTACTTAAAACTTTTTCTGTTTTGAGATAATGATATTGAAATATAATTATGAAGTACACAATCAAAATCTTTTCAAAAATAGTGTTTATTCTCCTGTCCTTACATTTTTTGAAGATTAACGCACAAAAAGTTGAATTGAAAGTTAATACCCTGTTTTTACCTTTAGCGATGATTAATTTAGCTGTAGAAAAACCTTTGAATAAAAAGTTTTCTATTCAGGCGGAAGGTTTTATTTCTCCATGGAAATCAATACATGGGAAAAATTTGCAGTTTTATATGGGAACTTTAGAAGGCCGATACTATTTTGATGAGGTAATGAAGAAATGGTACGTCGGTGCATACGGATCAATCACGGCTTTTAATATTCAGAAATGGAATTACCTGAGTGCATCTCCGGTTTATGATTCTAATGGTAATCCTGAAGTTTTGCCGGATGGAAGTGTCAGAATAACAGAACGGTATCAAAAAGGTCTCGCCTTAATTTTTGGAGTAAGCGGTGGCTATCATTTTGTAATAAACGAAAAACTAGGACTAGATATTTATGCAGGAATTGGAGCAACTCAATCTATTTATAAAGGATATCTGAAAGATAACAATGAACGTTACGATGGCGCAAATGACTGGAATAAAAGCGGGGAAATTATTCCTACAAGAGGCGGGGTGATGCTGACGTATAAATTTCAGTAAAATATTATCTTTACATGTTTTCTTATATTATATATTTTTTGTAGTATTATAAAATTGTTTGTAAATTTTTTAAATGATAACAATTAAAGGTCTTAAGATAACTGAAAAATAGTAATAAAGTCTATTATAATGAAATATCAATGCCTTCAATTTATAAAATATAGATATATTTGCAGCGTTTAAAATAGAATAATTAAAAATAAATCTTAATTCTCAATATAATCCAACAGAATGGATAACAAAAACAACAAAGAAATTAATATTAAAGAGCTTATTAGCCCATATGTGAAAAATTGGAAATATTTCGTAGGAATGGTTTTTCTGATGGGAGTATTGGCAATTTTTTATCTTAAATCTAAAGTTCCTATTTATAAAGCTCAAACTTCTGTTTTCATTAAAGATGCTAAAAAAATGTCTGCAGCTGGTGATATGAGTATGTTACAAGGTTTAGGAGGTCTTACAGGAATGGGGACAAATAGTATTGAAAATGAAGTTGGTGTTTTTGAGTCTAAAACTATTATAGAAGATGCTTTAAAAGAACATAATTTTCAAATATCTTTATATTCGAAGCAAGCTCTTAATGATGTTGAGCTTTATGGGATTACAAGTCCGTATATTTTTAATGTAATTCAGGAAAAGAAAGATGAGGAACTTCCCAAAAAGCCTATTTACATCAAAACAAATGGTAGTCAAATAACTTTATCTTCAAAAGAATGGAAAAAAGATATCGTTACAACTTTTAATAAAACCATTAGTTTACCCTATGCAATCATAATGATTAGCAAAAATCCTTCTTTTAAGGCACCTAAGAAAGTAGAGATGTCTGACCTTTATTTCTATTACAGTGATTTTGAAAATACGGTTGATAACTTTCAGGAAAGTCTTGCAGTTGATTTGTTAGATAAAGACGGAACAATTATTACTCTTTCTGCCGATTTTGAAAATAAAAATAAAGCAAAAGATTTCCTAAATGCTATTGTAAGACAGTATAATATCTATTCTATTAACGATAAAAATATAGAATCTAAAAGAACAAAAGATTTTATAGATAGGAGAATAACGATCATTTCAAAAGAGTTAGGAGATGTAGAAACTCAGAAAGAGGGATTTAAATCTAATAATAATATTGTAGATCTTCCGTCTGAAGCAAGAATTAATCTTCAGATGAAAGAGCAAAGTAAAGCAAGTGTACTAGAGATTGGAACTCAGGTGGAGCTTAACAGAATTCTTCAAAATACTCTTAATAAAAAAGGAACAGGAGATGTTTTACCTCTTAATATTGGTTTAGGCAATGAAGCTGCTGTGAAATCTATTCAGGAATATAATACAATGGTATTACAGAGAAACAAATATTTAGTAGAAGCTACTCCAGATAATCCTTTAGTAAAGGATATTAACAGACAAATAGAAGAAATGAAGTCTTCTTTATCTGAAACATTACAGAAGAATATAATTACTTTAGAATTAGCAAGAAGAAAAGTGGAAACCCAATTGGGAGGTTCGGAAGGTAGTATAAGTAAGATACCAACTCAGGAAAAACTTTTTAGAAGCATTGAAAGACAGCAGCAAATTAAAGAGAGTCTTTACTTGTTACTTTTGCAAAAAAGAGAAGAAGCAGCAATAAGTATGGAGATTACTGCAGAAAAAGCGAGAGTAATTGATAAAGCTTTTGTATTCAGAAAGCCGGTTGCTCCAAAGAAGATGTTTATTTTAGGAGTATTTATTTTGGCGGGTTTACTAATTCCATTTGCAATTATTTATTTAAGACAGCTTCTCCAAAGCACAATTATAACAAGATCTGATCTTGTAAAGCTTACAAATTTGCCTGTTATTGCTGAAATTCCAAAACTTAAAAATAAAGAGAATCCTTTGGTTTCATTTAACGATGTGTCATCTATGGCAGAAGGATTTAGAATATTTGTAACTAACTTAAAATTCTTGTTACCTGCAAAAGATGATCCGCATATTATCTTAGTTACATCATCTGTAAAAGGAGAAGGGAAAACTTTTGTATCTACAAATTTGTCTATAATATTGGCTTCACCACGAAGTAAAGTTTTGGTAATAGGTGCGGATGTAAGAAATCCTCAATTACAGCGCTATAATCCATCTATGAAGTCAGCTAAAGGTTTATCTGAATTTTTGGGAGGCGATGAATTACCACTTAATGAGATAATTCATCCAAGTGGCTATAATGAAAACTGTGATTTTATCTATTCAGGCTCAATACCACCAAATCCCACAGATTTATTGCAGAATGGTAAACTAGATGATCTTTTAAAGATGGTGAAGAATTTAAATAAGTATAAATATATTGTTTTAGATACAGCACCTTTATTGCTTGTAACAGATTCTTTCCTTATAGCAGATAAAAGTGATGCCATTGTTTATGTAACAAGATCTGAAGTTACAGAAAAGAGCTATATAGATTTCTTAAATAGTTCTGTTGATGACAATAAACTGAAAAATGTAGGAATTGTTTTAAATAGTATAAAAGATTCAAATTTTGGATATGGTAATAAGTATGGATATGGTTATAATGCAGAAGAAAAAAAATGGTGGCAAAAATATTTTAACTAATATAAATTTCATTCTATTTAATTAACCCAAAATTTACAAATCTTTAACAAATGATGTCATGAATTTTTCATCGAAAAAACTTACAATTAATGCAGTTTCGGCAGTCGTTCAGGTTGTCTTTACTGCTTTACTGTATTTTTTTCTGTATAAATATTTATTAAAATCAGTTGGTGTAGAACAATTAGGTGTTTGGTCGCTAATATTATCATTTTCTTCGATTGCTAACTTGGCTAATATGGGGCTAACTTCAGGATTAGTAAAATTTGTTGCGGAATATATACTAGAAGATGATAAAAGTAAACTAGGCAAACTCATTTTCACTTCTATTTTATCGATGTCCATTTTATTTATATTTCTTAGTTTAGTTATCCTTTCCGGAGCACAATTTTTCTTAGGATATGTAATTGATAAAAAATTTTTGGATATTGCACTAGTAATACTCCCATATTCATTAGGCTCTTTGTGTATTAATGCAATAGGAGGCGTGTTTACGTCTGTATTAGAAGGCCATCAGAAAAATTACATCAGAAACTTTATATATATTATTTCTGGTATTGTAATGTATGTAGGGTCTATTTTATTAACGCCGTTATACCAGCTAAAAGGTGTTGCTATTGCACAACTTTTACAATCGGGTTTTATTTTTTTAGCAGCCATGATCTTTACTATAAAAATTAATCCAAATAATAAAATCCGTCATTGGAAATGGAGTACACAATCTTTCAAAGAACTATTCAATTATGGCTATAAATTCCAATTGGTTTCCGTATGCCAAATGCTCTATGAACCTGCAACAAAGTTGCTACTAGGTAAATATGGAGGGCTCGCATTTCTTGGACATTATGAGATGGCAAACAAAGTCGTGAGCCAGTTCAGAGCTTTGTTAACAAATGCAAATCAGGTTGTAGTTCCTGTTGTTGCAGAAAAAGCAAAATTAGAAGAAGCTTCTTTCATGCAAGCTTTTTATATAAAAATGAATCGTGTTTTGCTTTTATTTAATTTACCATTATCAACATCATTAATTATAGCCGCACCTTTAATTTCTTTATTATGGCTTGGTAATTTTAATTTTGATTTTATTTTTTCTGTATTAATTCTCTCCGTAGCAACTTTTTTTAATGTGATGTGTGGTCCGGCTTATTTCAGTTCGATGGGGCAAGGTAGATTAAATATATTAGTATTAGTACATATAGGAATGGCGTTTGCAAATATTGTCATTGGGATAATTTTAGGACCTTATGCAGGTGGATATGGAATTATTATTGCATGGGCTATTGCTCTTGCAGGCGGTTCTTTGGTTCTGATTTTCAATTATAATAAAACACTGAAAATTAGTATACTCGACGTGTTTCAAAAAGAAGACTTTAAGTTAATATTAGTTGGTTTGGGAATTATTATTTTTAATATTTTATTTTATCAATTCGTACCTATTGACAATAAAATTATTAAAATAGCCATTAGCTTATCTACACTTTTTCTATATTTACCTTTCATTTTAAAGAATGAAAACGTTAAAGAAACAATTTCATCCGTAAAAAGTAAAAAATATGTTTGATAGATCATATTTACAAAGTCCATTGCGAGAATATCTTAATTGGATAGTGACTAAAATAAAATACCAGTCTAAGTATAAATATCTTCGGGTTGGGTATATGACAAAATTATTCAATACTACTTTCGGGAAATATAATTGGACTGGGAGTAATGTACTAATGATAAATTCTTCTATAGGCGATTTTTCATATATATCTGATGGTTCAGTTATTAATGAAACAATTATGGGCAAGTTTTGTTCAATAGGTCCCAATGTCAGAACAGCACCAGGAAAACATCCAACACATACTTTTGTTAGTACTCATCCTGCAATATTTTCTAATCCAGACTGTTGTCTCAAAAACTTTCAAACCAAAGATCAGCATAATCCAACAAGAAATGTTGTGATAGGTAACGATGTTTGGCTTTGTGCCAATGTAGTGATTGCGGATGGAGTGAAAATTGGAGATGGAGCTATTATAGCTGCAAATGCAGTTGTAACAACAGATGTTGAGCCTTATTCGATAATGGGTGGTATTCCTGCAAAATTCATCAGAAAAAGATTTAAAGACGAACAGATAGATGTCTTGAATGAATCCAAATGGTGGGATAAAAATATTGATTGGATTGATGAAAATGCTCAATTATTTTTGAATATAGAAGATTATTGTCATTTTCATAAAAAGTAAAAATATGACATTAATATATAATTTGATGTTGATTTTTAACCGTAAGTGGCATAGACTTAAGGCTGTTTTTTGGTATCGGTTTTTATTTAAAAAAATTGGAAAATATTGTGTTATAATAAACCCGTTAAAGATTACTCCAGAATCAATTATTTTGGGTGACAGAGTTTCTATAGGAAATAATGCAAGAATAGAAGGCATACAAAACTATGAAGCTGAAAAATTTGATCCGAAAATTATTATTAATGATGGTGTAACTATTCAACAAAATATACATTTGACTTGTGCAGAATCTATAGAAATTGGTAAAAATACTGCAATTGCAGCCAATGTAACCATAACTGATATTCATCATCCTTATGATGATATTCATTTGCCAATAGAACAACAAAACATAACAACAAAACCTGTATATATAGGAGAAGGGTGTAAAATTTATAATAATGTTGTTATTATGCAAGGAACAAAAATAGGAAAACATTGTACAATAGGGGCTAATAGTATAGTTTCTGGATATTTTGACGATTATTGTGTCATCGTTGGTGCGCCAGCGAAAATTGTTAAAAAGTACAATTCAGACACTGAAATTTGGGAGAAAATATAAATAATGAATTTGTTTAAAGTAAATTTATAAGCACAAAAGCCATAAAAGATTTAAGAAAATAAATGATATTTTAAAGTTTAAAAAAGGCAATTTCTTTTTAAACTTTAAAGAGAAATCTATAAAAACTCAAATAACTTTTGTGCCTTTTGTGGTTAAAAAAATGAATTGTATTTTACCATAAACAAGTTCTATAAAGAATTAACTAACATGAAAGAAATCAGAAAAAACTGCCCTGTATGCGGCGACAATAATATTGCTTTTTACACAAATACATATGATAAACATTATGGGCACACAGAAAAAAATTATGATGTTTATTCTTGCACAAAATGTAAATTGCTTTTTCTGAATCCGATGATTGAAGACAGCGAATTATTTGCGCTATATCCAGAAGATTATTATGATACCAGTATGCAAACAGCTAATGATATTATAAAAAAAAGTCAACCAAATTTTATCAAGGATTTTTTAATAGGAGCAAAAGCAAAAGATTTGAAATTATCTTTTGCTGGGAAGAAAGTGCTTGATTTGGGTGTGGGAGATTGTGAACAACTTTATGTCCTACACAAGCAAGGTGCCGAAGCGTATGGAACGGAAATTCGAGAATCAGCCTGTCTAATCGGTGAAAAGCTGGGTCTAAATGTGTCGAAAGGCACCTTGTTTGAGGCAAATTACCAATCGGATTTTTTTGATTATATAAGAAGTAATCATTCTTTTGAACACATTACCGAACCTCGTGAACTGTTAGAAGAAATCAATAGAATTTTAAAAGAAAAAGGGAGGCTTTTTATTGGCGTACCAAACACAAAAAGTTGGACATTTCGTTTGTTTGGGAAAAATTGGTATTACTTGGGTGTTCCTTTCCATCCATTTTCATATAATCCTGACAATCTTATCCAATTATGCGAACAATATGGATTCAAAATGGAAAAAATCAACTACAATGCTAATTATTCCAGTTTTGTTAGCGGTATTCAGATTTTGCTTAATTTAAAAAACAAGAAAAAAAGCGATGATGGATGGTTTCATAGCAAATATAATAGAATCATCTTCCATCAATTAGCTCGGTTAAGCAATTTATTCAAACGAGGTGACTGTATGGAAATTACTTTTGTCAAAACAAAGGCAGTGTCTAGATGAAAAATGTATTAATTACGGGAGGAGCCGGTTTTATAGGTTCTAATATAACCCTTAAACTTATAGATAAAGGATACAAGGTAACAGTTTTAGATAATTTATCACCACAGATTCATGGAGACAATCCAGAAATCACTTCACCACTTTATAGAAGTATCATCAATAAAGTTAATTTTATTAGTGGCTCTGTAACATCCAAAGAAAAATGGGCTGAAGCTATAGATGAACAAGACGCAATTATACATCTAGCCGCTGAAACAGGAACCGGTCAGTCAATGTATGAAATCCAAAAATATATTGATGTAAATATTGGAGGAACGGCAATAATGCTGGATTTTTTAACAAATAATACCCATCAGATAAAAAAAGTCATTATTGCATCATCCAGAGCTATTTACGGTGAAGGAAAGTATAAATGTGAGGAACATGGCATTGTTTATCCTACAGAAAGGGAAGATAAAGATATGAAAATTGGAGATTTTTCGTGCAAATGTCCTTTCTGCAAAAATAATGTAAAATTGCTTCCTACATCAGAAGACAGTAAAATTCATCCAACTTCAGTGTATGGTATTACCAAGCAAAATCAAGAACAGTTAATTTTAACAGTTTGTAAATCTTTAAATATTGCTGCTGTAAGTTACAGATATCAAAATGTTTATGGTCCTGGACAATCTTTGTCCAACCCTTACACGGGAATTCTATCCATTTTTTCTACCAGAATCAAAAACGGAAATTCTATTAATATCTTTGAAGATGGGAAAGAAACAAGAGATTTTGTTTACATAGAAGATGTCGCAGATGCTACAATTTTAGGATTGGAAAAAGAGAAAGCAAATGGTCAGGTATATAATGTGGGAACGGGCGTTGCAACAGACGTAATCACAGTTGCCAATACTTTGTCAAAATTCTATAAAAGAGAAACACCAATCCAAATCTCGGGAAATTACAGGCTTGGAGATATCAGACATAACTTTGCAGATATTTCTAAAATAAAATCAGAGTTAGGTTTCAAGCCGAAATGGAGTTTCGAACAAGGAATTGAAACTTTTACAAACTGGGTCAATGAGCAAGAGATTCCTGAGGATAAGTATGAAGCATCTATCCAGGAAATGAAAAATAAAGGACTGTACAAATGAGTAGAAAAATTGGTATAGTCACCGTTTTATACAATAGTGAAACTGTTCTCGAAGAATTTTTCAGAACTTTGAATAATCAGACATACAAGAACTTTACATTGTATGTCGTGGATAATTTGTCGCCTGATAATTCTTTGGAATTAAGCCAAAAATTAGCTTCGGAATATCAGTTTGAAACCGTAATTATTGCAAATGATGCCAATTATGGTGTTGCAAAAGGTAATAATATTGGGATTAGAAAAGCAATAATGGATCAATGTGATTTGGTTTTGTTGTCCAATAATGATATCGCTTTGGAAGATGACTCTATCGAAAAGCTTTTGATAGGTTTGGATCAACATAACGCAGATATGGTGGTTCCCAAAATCTATTTTTATGGGACCAACAAAATATGGTGTGCAGGTGGCGGTTATAAAAAACGCAACGGTCTCACGATACATTATGGACAGGAAGAAGAGGACAAAGGGCAGTATGATAAAGACCAGAATGTGACCTATTCTCCCACTTGTTTTATGCTGATCAAAAAAGAAATTTTTGACAGTGTAGGATTGATGGATGAGAACTATTTTGTCTATTATGATGACACAGACTTTGTTCACAGAGCTATCCAAAAAAATAAAAAACTCTGGTATATTTATGAGTCGCTCATCCATCATAACGAATCTAATTCTACTGAGAAAATGAGTGATTTTTATGTTAAATTTTTGTGGCGGAATTTGGTCTATTTTTCATTGAAGAATTATAGCTTTTTCTACGCACGATATGTTGTGTTGTATAATTTTTTGTATATTTTAATCATATTATATTTTAAATATCCAAGTAATCAGTGGCGCCTTGCTTTGAAATCTTATAAAGAGGGATTGGATTTGTATATGAACAGTAAGCCCGCGTACGGATAATTTATAAACGAATCTATTGGATACTCAAAATCAATTTGAAAGAAAGATTTTTTAGTTGATTTTATTAAAAAAATAAATCAATAATATACAATATTTATGCAGCCTACTTTTAGTACAACGTATTCTTATCCATATATTATCCTTTTCTTGATATTTTTTGTTCTTTTTCTTTGGGAAAATAAAATAAGAAAGAAAGAAGGGGATATCAAGACGGTTAGATACTTATGTATGTTAGTCTTTTTTGTTTTCTTTGGGTTTAGAGGCTATTTGGATACAGATTTTACAGTATATTATCCACTTTATGAAATGGCTCCAACCATCGATGATACCAAAGGAATTGCAAAATTTTTCTCTGGCATCCATGAAGATGTTTTATTGAAAATTGAACCAGGTTTCAAAGTCATTTTAATTTTGTTAAAAAGTATCAATGAGGATTATTTAACACTCCAGATTTTCTCTTCTTTTATAGATATTCTTTTTCTGAATTATTTTTTCAAGAAATATTCTCCTCAGTATGTTTTAGGTTTTATTATGTACTTAATTTTTTCTGGATTAATTATAGAAATCAATTTATTACGAAACTCCAAATCCATATTTCTTTTTATCTATTCTCTTCAATTTATAAAAGAAAGAAATGCTGCAAAATTTTTTATATGTAATGGAATTGGGATTTTATTTCATTCATCAGCAATTTTCTTTTTTCCAGTGTATTTCTTTTTGCATAAAAAAATTCCAATGCCTTTTGTTTGGGGCACATTTGTATTAGGGAATATTCTTTTTTTGGGACAGATCAAATACATAACCCCCGTTGTAATCGCTGTAGGAGATTTTTTTGGTGGGGCATACTCTTTATTGGCAGAAGGCTATTCTAACAATAAGTTATACAACAGTAGTTATAGTATTTCTGTTGGTTATCTAGAAAAGGTATTCACTTTTATCATTTTATATCAATTCTATAAAAAAATTGGTGAAAAGATAAAGGACGAAAATACACTTAATATCTTTTATAATTCATTTTTTCTTTATGCCGTCAGTTATTTCTTTTTGTCAGAATATTCTGTTTTTATAGACAGGATTACAACCTTGTTTGTTTTCTCCTATTGGATATTATATCCTTATCTATATGAAACGCTAAAACAGGAGCTAAAGGTTGTTTTTACGGTAGTGTTATTGCTTTTTGGGATTTACAAAATGGTTTATTCTAACAATAATATACTAAGGAATTATGAAAATATCTTATGGGATAAACCAACCATTACTAAAGCGTATTTCATTTTTAATAAGCATTTAGACAAAGTACTTGACCCTAAAAAGAAATAATAAACATGAAAATTGCCTTCCTATCTACATTTGCTTTGGATGCGAATGTGTCTCTTGTAAATGCACTGAAACAAAGTAATGATGTTTATTTTTTTACGGAAGCACTATACGAAGTGTTTAATTTTCTTGATAAAAAAAAATTGACGAAGACCATCTCAAAAGGAACAGAAGTGGATCAGCTAGAACGTTTTCGTGATTTGATTGATCTTGACAAAACTTTTGTGATCAGAGGAACTCGTAACTCCAATGTTATCAAAAAACTCTTTATATCTTATCAAATTCATCAGTATCTAAAAGAAATAAATCCTGATGTTATCATCATCGATAACAATATGCTCACTTATTTTGTTTCCACATTAGCTTTCAGAAAAAAAATGCTTTTGGTAGTACATGATCCTTTTTTGCATTCTGGAGAAAATTTGATAATAGACAGACTTTTGAGAAAAATACATTTTAGCTTGATTAAACAAAAAATGCTTTTAAATGAAAATCAAAAAAATGAATTTATAGCGCATTATAATTATAATCCAAAAGACATCCATACGTCTTTTCTGAGTGTGTACGATTTTCTGAATTATTTCAAAACGAAAGAATTTGTTGTTTCTGATAATTTTAGCATCTTGTTTTTTGGTCGTATATCCCCTTATAAAGGAATCAAATTTCTGCTAGAAGCCTTTGTAGATATTCTGTCAACCAAAAAATATACTGATATTACTCTGACAATCGCAGGTAGTGGTGATTTTGATTTTGATATAGAACAGTATAAAAAGTATCCTGAAATTAAAATTATTAATGAATTTATAATTCCGGAAAATCTCGCCAATCTTATTTTCAATTCTTCTGTAGTTGTTTGCCCGTATATCGATGCGACACAAAGTGGGGTGGTGATGTCTGCATATGCTTTCAAAAAACCCGTCATTGCAACCAATGTCGGTGGTTTGCCAGAAATGGTTAAAGATAAATTGACTGGGATTATCATTGATCCCAAAAACCCAGAAGCAATCAAAAATGCCATACTGGAACTGTATAACAACAGTGATTTATTAGAAAAAATGTCTCAGAATATTGAAAAATTGTATTTTTCAGGAGAGAAAAGTTGGGCAAGCTCTGCTGATCGATTTGTAGAAGCACTTGAAAACATAAAATAATTTCCTAAAAGCATTTTAGATTTATGAAAAATCCTTTAATAACTATAATTATACCTATTTATAAAGTAGAGCAATATTTGGAAAAATGTGTAGATAGTGTAATCAATCAAGAGTATCGAGATTTGGAAATTTTTTTAGTAGATGATGGTTCTCCAGATAAATGTGGTGATATATGTGAATCTTATGCAAAAAAAGATTCTAGAATCAAAGTAATTCATAAAAAAAATGGAGGTCTTTCTGATGCTAGAAACGTAGCAATAGATGTGGCATTAGGAGAATATATTACATTTGTTGACAGTGATGATTATGTTAGTGATGATTATGTTTCTACTTTGTATGGATTAATAAAAAAGAATGACTGTAAATTATCTGTATCTGGTTATATAAGATTTGGAGAAGATGATGAATTAAAAGATGATAATAAGGTCATAAAAGAATATGTTTTTTCTCCGGAAAATGCTATCAAAGAAATGTTTTATCAACAAAAATTTGATACCAGTGCCTGGGCAAAATTGTATCATAGATCTTTATTTTCAGATGGATTACGTTATCCTGTAGGACTATTATTTGAAGATTTACCAACCACATATAAGCTTTTTCAAAAAAGTGATAAAGTTGCTTTTTCCACTAAAGAAACTTATTTTTATTTAAGAAGATCCACTAGCATAGAAGGGTCTCCATTTAGTCAAAAAAAAATCGATAGCACTATTAAAATAATAAATCAACTAGAATCTGATTTTAGTAACGCTCCTCAATTTAAGAAAGCTCTAAGTTCAAGAATTTTAAATTTTAGTTTTCATATTTTACTTTCAATGCCATTTGATAATGAAAATCGGTTATTTTTAATTAATAAAATAAATTCTTACAGGTCAACTGTTATAAAGGACAAAGAAGCAAAAATGAGATCAAGAATTACTTGTCTACTTTCGTATTTCGGAATTAATAATATAACTAGGATATTAAAAAAAATAAATTATTAATTATGGTCTTACTTAAATTATATTTTCATTTGAATGCCTATTTTTATTTATTTTTATACAAAATAATATATGGTAAATCATTTCAATTTGGAAAAAAAGTTACTTTTAGAAAGGGATTTACACTCATGATAGGAGATAGAGAAGGGAAAGTTATTATTTCTGATGGTGTATTTTTTAATAACTATTGTTCTGTTTGCTCTATCAATAAAATAGAAATAGGAAAGAATACAATTTTTGGAGAAAATGTAAAAATTTATGATCACAATCATAATTATAAAAGTCCTGCTGTTCTCATTAAAAACCAAGGTTATAACTCAAAACCAATTATAATTGGAGAAAACTGTTGGGTAGGATCCAATGTTATGATTTTAAAAGGTGTCAAAATCGGAGATAATTCTGTTATCGGAGCTGGATGTGTAGTTTTTAAAGATGTGAAGCCAGGTTCTGTCATTGTTAATCAGCAAAGCCTCATAAATATAAAAATTTTGAATAATATATAAATCAATCAAATTTTTTTAAAACAATGATTTTAAGACTTTCAAACAAAAAACTTTTTGTTTTTATTATCTTTTTTTTGATGTTTTTTTCTGTCAAAAGTCAGATAATCAAAGACTCATTAAAAGTCGAAGTTGATTTTAACAAAAAACTTGGAAATGTAAAGTCTATGTCTGGGTTTTTACATTACGATAATATCAGACTTCTTGAAAAAAATATAAAAGAACTCAGGCCAAAATATTGGCGTACAGGTATTCGCTGGTCTGAAAAATCTCCGGATGACATAGCATACCTCCAGAGTTTTGGTATAACTCCAATCTTGGTAATCTCGGATTTGTACGGCTATCCCGGAATAAAAAATAATAAAAATTGGCCGCATCCGCTACGAACAGATAATTTGAAAAATATAATTACAGAAGTATATAATAAATTTAAAAATACTGTTATCTATGATATTTGGAACGAACCTTTTCATCAGGCAGGATTCGGAGATTTTGATCCAGATGAGTATTACCAGATATTTAAGAAGGCTCATGATATTATAAGAGCACTTCCTGGAGGAGATAAAGCTTTGATTACAGGTCCATCATTTGATAAATATGATGAAAAAGAGATGGAAGATTTCTTGAGATTCTGCAATGATAATAAAATAAGAGTTGATATTCTTAGTTGGCACGAGTTAAGAGATGGCGAATATTCGCAAAGCTTTACAGACGATGTACAGAAACTTAAGCATAATATTATTCCTAAATATCCGAATGTCAAAATAAAAAGTATAATATTGAATGAAATTATCAATCAATATGCACAGTTTTCTCCTTCAAAAGTACTGAGTGTCCTAAATATGTTAGAATATAATAATATTGACGGGGCGTGTAAAGCTTGTTGGGTAGAAAGTGACGGTGTCTTCAATTGTAACAATTCTATAAATGGTCTGCTAACAAATAAGCAAGAAAAGAGGTCTGTCTGGTGGGCTTATTACTTATATAATAAAAGTACAAATAACAGAGTTGGGAGTATAAGTAATTCATCTAGTATATCATCCTTTGCTTATTATGATAAAAATGGAGAATACCTTATTATTAATAATAATAGCGGACAAAAAATACAAAATGTCAAAATTGTCTTAAAAAATTTGATCAAGATTTATAAAAATAAAAAAAGATTGAGATTTGATGTTTTTGTTTTACCTGATACTGGGGAAAAGCCATTAGAAAATTTAGTTTTTGAAAAAAATGGTAATATAATTGTTAATGAAAAAAAATCCATTATTGAACTGAATAATTTGAATCCCCAAACAGTATATTACATCTCTATAACAAATGGTATAAAAACTCAGGTTGAAAAATAATAAAGGATAAATGAAAATTGCTGTAATACACGATTGGCTCGATAAATATGGAGGAGCAGAAAGAGTTGTAAACTCATTGGATAGCTGTATAAAGTTCGATTATTATTTTGCATATGCAGATATTATGACAGATGGAGATAAGATTAAAATGTTTAATGGTAAAATTCCGAATGTTTTTTCGAGTCGCTTATTGAAAATTTTAGGAAAGAATTTTCGTTATGCATTACCTTTTTTTCCAATAATTAGTAAACTATTTAATAAGCAGCAAAGTAAGTTTAATTCAATTGATTTGGTTATCAGTTCTTCCTGGTGCTTAGCAAAGGGTTTTAGAATTAATAATGAAAAGCATATTTGCTATATGCAGGCAAGAAATTTCAAATATGTTTGGGACGAATATGATAATTATTTTAAGGGATCTCTTGGAATATTATGTAGACCTCTTCGAAAATATCTTCAATCTTTTGATAAGCGTATGGCACAGAATCCAGAATATATAATAGCAAATTCTGAATATGTTCAAAATTGGATAGAAAAAAATTATAATAGAAAGTCAGTTGTCATATATCCGCCTGTTTCTATAGATAAATTTAGTTTACGTACAACAAGAATACAAGATGCAGATTATTATGTTACCGTTGGTAGATTAGTTCAATATAAAAGATTTGATTTACTAATAAAAGCTTTTATTAATTTAAATAAAAAATTAATTATTATTGGAGATGGTTCTGAAAAAATAAAATTGGAAAAACTGGCAAAAAATCACAGTAATATTATTTTTAAAGGTTTTTTAAACTCTTATGAAATTAATAAATATATAAAAGAAGCAAAAGCTTTTGTTTTTTCATCTCTAGAAGATTTTGGAATAGCGCCAGTAGAGGCACAAGCTTGTGGTACGCCTGTAATAGCATATGGAAAAGGTGGCGTTCTGGAAACCGTTGTAGATGGAGAAACAGGCATTTTTTTCCATAACCAAAATGTTAAAGATATAGAAGATGCTGTGATTACTTTTGAAAAAAAAATCTTGCATTTCAATCCGGTAATAATTCGGGAAAATTCCAAGAAATTTAGTCAGGATGTTTTTAAAATTAATTTTAGATCTTTTTTAGAAAAAGAAAATATTGCGTTCTTGTAAATTAAATAAAAAAGCGAACATCCACAGTCTGTCATAATTTGTAATTTTAGTTTTCCGATATTAAGTGATATTGAACATTTTAAAGCAAACACCTTTACAAAACTTTAAAACGCTCATTAGTTTAGAAAATCAGAACTTATAAGGTATAAACAAATGTTGTGACCAATAGCGGATTATTTAAAAAAAAAATTGAAACTTATATTTATGAAAATAAAGCAAACACCACTTAAAGATTGTTACGTCATAGAACCCACTATCTTTGAAGACGATAGAGGCTATTTTTACGAAAAATTTAATGAGCAGAAATTTCAAGAATTGACAGGAATGAATGGGCATTTTGTTCAGGATAATATTTCTACATCTAGTTATGGTGTTCTTAGAGGATTACATTTACAAAAAGGAGACAAAGCCCAAGCAAAATTAGTATCTTGTTTGGAAGGAAAAGTTTTGGATGTGGTAGTTGATCTTAGGGAAGATTCTCCTACTTTTGGTCAATGGTTTTCTCTTCAGCTTACAGGTGAAAATAAATTACAATTATATGTTCCTAGAGGTTTTGGTCATGGTTTTTCGGTATTAAGCGAAACTGCCGTTTTTTTTTACAAATGCGACAATTTTTATGATAAAGTATCTGAAGGCGGAGTACTTTGGAATGATAAAGAACTCAATATAGATTGGCAGCTTCCTCATGGTGATATTATTCTTTCTGATAAAGACAAAATTTTGCCATCATTTTCTTTGAGAAATTTTTAATATATTAGAAGCCTATAAAGCAGAAGTTAGGATTGTAAAATATGTCAGTTTATTTTTTTAAACATTTACAGAGAATTTTTTTGATAGTAGATTATATTATTATCAACATGCTTTTCATTTTTGGAAAATTATATTTTTTTGAATTTACCGAAAGCGATTTTGAGCAAAATTTTCGTACACAGTTTATTCTTCTCAATTTATCTTGGCTTGTAATCACAATTATTACAAAACCGTACAAAATTTTAAAAATCAGAGAATCGTCATTAAATTTTAATGCACTAGCAAAATCTTTCATTTTGCTTGTTCTCTCAACAGCAGTTTACCTAAGTCTTATATTTTCTGTGAAAATTAATTACAGAAATATTATTCTATATTTTCTTTTAATCGGGTTTTTTATGACCCTTACAAGATTTATTTTATTCTTGTATAGGAAAAAAAACAGAGTAAAACTTGGCAGGAAGTTTTATTCATTCAATACTGTACTTGTAGGCGAAAATAAGCTCTCAACATCACTTTTGGCAAATAAGTATTTACGAAGATCTTTAGGCATCAGAGGTACGTATAATGAGGAAAATAAGGAAACAAAAAACCAATATTTGGGAGATGTCAATAAACTGTTACAAGACATTGAGAATACTAAAATAAGCAGTATAATATTCTGTGACGATAATATTGAAGTTGATATTTATAAAGAGATTGTAGAGGTTGCGGAACATAAAATGATAAGAATTTATATGGTTCCAGATTTCAAATATGCAAATCTAGGCCCTAATTATTTTGATGTAATTCACGAAATCCCTTTTCTTAAACTAATACGAGAGCCACTTTCAAATTCCAAAAAACAGCTCTTAAAAAGAATGTTTGATATAGGATTTTCACTCTTCGTTATAATATTTTTGTTATCATGGTTAATTCCTATTGTTGCATTGATTGTAAAATTAGAAAGTAACGAATCACCATTTTTTCTTCAAAAAAGATCGGGTCTTAATAATGAGCCGTTCAATTGTATTAAGTTTAGAAGTATGAAGAGCAATAAAAATGCTGATCTTCAGACTGCAATAAAAAATGACTCCAGAATTACCAAGTTTGGTGCTTTTATACGAAAAACGAGTATAGATGAACTTCCTCAGTTTATTAATGTGTTTCTTGGTGAGATGTCGGTTGTTGGTCCAAGACCACATATGTTATCTCAGACAGAAATGTATTCCAAGATCACAAAAAAGTATATGACAAGACATATTGTGAAGCCGGGAATTACAGGTTGGGCACAAGTAACGGGTTCCAGAGGAGAGATATTTTCTCATAGAGATATGGAGAAAAGAATTGAAAAAGATGTTTGGTATATTCAGAACTGGTCTTTCTTTTTAGATATGAAAATTATCTTTTTAACGTTATATAATATTGTGAAAGGTGACGATCAAGCTTATTAAATGGAATTTTACATAAATTATTGTTTATAATAAGTCTAAATAGAGAGCCGAATCTTTCGGTTCTTTTTTTATGCGTAAATTTGCACCCACAAAAATTACTGATTACTAATTACTTATTATTCAATATAAAATGCGCACAAAATCTGTAGGTAAAAAGAAGATAAACATTGTAACGTTGGGTTGCTCCAAAAACGTTTACGATTCTGAAGTGTTGATGAGCCAGCTGAAAGCCAACGGAAAAGAAGTTGTGCACGAAGACAGAGGTGATATCGTAGTGATAAATACTTGCGGTTTTATCGACAACGCAAAAGAAGAGTCAATCAATACTATTCTGGATTATGTTGAGGCAAAAAATAGAGGAGAAGTAGAGAAGGTTTTCGTTACAGGTTGTCTTTCCGAAAGATATAAACCAGATTTAATAAAAGAAATTCCTGATGTTGATCAATATTTCGGAACGAGAGATCTTCCTATATTGTTGAAACATTTAGGTGCAGATTATAAGCATGAATTGGTTGGTGAAAGATTAACCACCACTCCAAAGCATTACGCTTACCTTAAAATTTCTGAAGGTTGCGACAGACCTTGTTCGTTTTGTGCTATTCCTTTAATGAGAGGAGGTCACGTTTCTACGCCGATTGAAAAATTGGTAAAAGAAGCTCAGAAATTAGCAAAGGTAGGAGTTAAGGAATTAATTCTAATTGCTCAGGATTTAACATATTACGGTTTAGATATATATAAGAAGAGA
Organism: Chryseobacterium luquanense; assembly: GCF_026460945.1. GTDB lineage: Bacteria > Bacteroidota > Bacteroidia > Flavobacteriales > Weeksellaceae > Chryseobacterium > Chryseobacterium luquanense. The sequence continues at coordinate 73,324 of NZ_JAOVZV010000002.1, read as the reverse complement.
GCTTTAGGTGAACTATTAAAAGAATTGGTAAAAGTAGAAGGAATTGAATGGATTCGTCTTCATTATGCATTTCCAAGTGGTTTTCCGGAAGATGTGTTAGATATTATCCGTGAAGAGCCGAAAGTTTGTAATTATATAGATATTCCTCTTCAGCACATTAATTCTGATTTGTTGAAATCAATGAAAAGAGGAACAACTCACGAAAAAACAAATGCACTTTTAGATAAATTTAGAGAGAAAGTTCCGGATATGGCAATCAGAACAACTTTAATTGTTGGCTATCCTGGAGAAACTGAAGAAAGATTCCAAGAACTAAAAGAATGGGTAAGAGAGCAGAAATTCGATCGATTGGGATGTTTTACTTATTCTCACGAAGAAAATACGGGAGCTTATGTTTTAGAAGACGATATTCCGCAGGAAGTGAAAGAGGCTAGAGTAGAAGAGATCATGGAATTGCAGTCTCAAATTTCTTGGGATAAAAATCAAGCAAGAATTGGAGAGGTTTATAAATGTGTTTTCGACAGAAAAGAAGGAAACTATTTCGTAGGTCGTACAGAATACGATTCTCCGGATGTTGATAACACTGTATTAGTCTCTGCGGAGAATACTTATATTTCGATTGGAGACTTTGCCAATGTAAAAATTACTTCCGCAGAAGAATTTGATTTGTACGGAGAGCTTGTTTAAGCAAAATATAAAAGTAAAAACCAATGATTTTTCATTGGTTTTTTTATTTTCGTTAAAGTTCCTTTTTATTTTTTAGTTAAATCTCTGATAAAGATATTGACCAAATTCTTTTCCCACCGAAAAAATCGAAATGAAAAGGACCACCAAAACAAGGATAAGAAGCATTTTGTTGCTTTTTAATTTTCTTTTAATAACTTTTGTTTTGTTAATAAGTATTCATTGTTTTAAAGAAATTACATGGAATTTTACAAATATTTTATTTTATTTAAAATATTGATTATCAATCAATTATTATTTTATGAAATTCAATTTTCGACTTATTTAGTTAATTATGTTAACTTTTAGGGTGTTTTTTTAACGTTTTTTAACACCATGCTTTAAAATCCCTATTTATAGGCAGTTACATGATTAATTAAGTTTTATTTAAGTTTTATTTAACGTTTGTTAACATTTAAAATAGGTAGCTAAAAAGTTTCAATATACTTTTGCCTCGTCAAACAAGTAAAAGTTCAACATGATGAAAAGATTCATTCTCGTAATCATAATGATGATTTCAACACTAGGTATTTATTCTTTCAAGAACAGTGCCGAAGATGCGAAGAAAACAAGTTATGCGTCGTACTACCACGACAAATTTAATGGTAGAAAAACAGCAAGCGGAGAAGTTTTTAATAACTCAAAATTAACCGCAGCGCACAGAACGCTTCCTTTTGGAACCGAAATTAAGGTAACCAATCTGAACAATGGAGAAGAGGTAATTGTAACGATTAATGATAGAGGGCCTTTCCATTCATCAAGAGCATTAGATATGTCTAAAGCTGCGTTCGATGAAATTGGGGGAACACAAAAAGGTATTATCCCAGTAGAGTACGAAATTGTCGATTAAATTTAATACGATTCTTAGAAAATTAACAAAGCCAGCTAAATTTAGCTGGCTTTTATGTTTTTAGAGGTTAAATTCAATTAAAGCAGGGCAATGATCAGAATGTACGGCTTCCTTTAAAATAACGGCTCTTGAGAGTTTATCCTTTAAAGAATATGAAGCAAAATTATAATCCAGTCTCCATCCTTTATTATTAGCTCTTGAATTTTGTCTGTAACTCCACCAAGTATAATTGTCCGGTTCATTATTAAAGAACCTGAAACTGTCAATCAATTCGCATTCTTCGATGAAATTGGTCATCCATTCTCTTTCCATCGGTAAAAAGCCTGAAGTATTTTTTAAACCAACCGGATTATGAATATCAATCGCCTGATGACAGATATTGAAATCTCCGGAAATAATCAGATTCGGAATTTCTTTCTTTAAATTTTTAATATAATCTAAAAAGTCATGGCAAAACTGCATTTTAAATTCCAGTCTTTCAATATTTGAAGCAGACGGAACATAAACTGAAATCACAGAAAATTCATCATAATCAGCTCGAATAATTCTTCCTTCATTATCATAACTTTCAATTCCGCAACCATATTCTATATGATTGGGCTTTGTTTTAGATGCGATACCGACTCCACTGTAGCCTTTTCTCACCGCAGAATGCCAATAACTATGATAACCTGCTTTTTCAAGGCTTTCGATGTCAATCTGATCATTTCCGGCTTTGCTTTCTTGAATGCAAATAATATCGGGGTCAGCGGTTTTTAACCAGCCTAAAAAATCTTTCGTAAAAGCGGCTCTGATTCCGTTGACGTTGTATGTAATTAATTTCATAAATCAAAAATAAAGAATTCGGGCGGAAAAAATCTTAGATTTTTTCCGCCCGAATTAAAAGTATTCAATGTATATTAAAACTTATTTTGGCTCAAGAACGCTAATCGGAATAATACATTCTTCCAAAGAAATTCCACCGTGCTGATACGTTTCTTTGTAATAATTGACGAAGTGATTGTAATTTTTAGGATAAGCTAAAAACGTATTATTCTTTGCAAAAATATATTTCGAACTTAAATTTCCTTTCGGTAAAAATAATTTCTCAGGATTACTCACTGCCCAAACATCTTTATCATCATACGTCAAGCTTTTTCCTGTTTTATAACGGATGTTGGTTGACGTTTCTCTGTCTCCAACAACACGACTTGGCTTTTTCACATAAACCGTTCCATGGTCGGTTGTAATCACTAATTTGAAACCGCTTTCTGCAGCAAGTTTAATAATCTTAATTAAAGATGAGTTTTCAAACCAGTTTGAAGTCAAAGATCTGAAAGTTTTATCATCTCTGATCAATTGATCAACAATATGATTATCTGTTTTTGCGTGTGAAAGAATGTCAATAAAGTTGTATACAATAACCAAAAGATCATTATTTTTATGTTGATTAAAGTCATCGTATATCTTTCTTTCAAAATCGGCATTTAAAACTTTAAGATATTTCATCGATTTTGAACTTAAGCCAACTCTTTTCATTTGATCTTCCAGGAAGTCACGCTCAAATTCATTTTTATTTCCATCTTCATTGTCATTAAACCATTTATCAGGAAAACGTTTTTCAATTTCCGAAGGTAAAAGTCCGGCAAAGAAAGAGTTTCTCGCATATTGAGTCGCAGTTGGAAGGATACTGTAATAATAATCTTCAGAAACTTTATTGTAATATTTTGTGAAAAGAGGTTCAATCACTTTCCATTGATCGTAACGCAGGTTATCAACCATCAAAAGAAGTACTTTATCTTTTTCAACTTCCGGTTTCACTTTATCTTTAAATAAGGTATGACTCATCATAGGCTTATCTGAACCATTCAACCAGTCTTCGTAATTGTTTTCAATAAATTTAGCAAACTGAATATTGGCTTCTTCTTTTTGTGATTGTAAAAGATCTGCAAACTCGTTATCGGCAACTTTGTCAAATTTCAATTCCCAATTCACAATTTTTTTATAATATTCTGCCCAATCTTGGTAGGTTCTCAAATAAGAAAGCTCCATGGAAAGACTTCTGAATTCCTGTTGATATTGAAGAATCGTTTTTTGCTCAACCAAATTGTCTTCCTGAAGATTTTTCTTTAACGAAAGTAAAATCTGATTAGGATTAACTGGCTTTAAAATATAATCGGCAATCTGGGAACCGATTGCTTCTTCCATGATGTGTTCTTCTTCACTTTTGGTGACCATCACGATTTTCAGAGAATTATCTTTCTCTTTGATCATCGGGATAGCTTCCAAACCTGAAATTCCCGGCATATTTTCGTCGATTAATGTTAAATCAAATTTTTCTGAATCCATCAATTCCAAAGCCTCATTTACATTGTTCACGGGAGTTACGTGATAACCTTTCTTTTCAAGGAAAACAATATGTGGTTTTAGTAAATCTATTTCATCATCAATCCATAATATTTTGTCTGACATACAAGTTTATTTTTTATGCGGATTAAACTATCAAAACTGTAACCAAAATTTGGTAAAAACTGCCAAATAAAAAGGCATAAAAGTTAAATCTTAGTTAAAGATTTCAGATGTAAATTCAATCCTGAATTATCGCATGAAGATAAGATAAATAAGGCAATTTGTAAACAAATTTTAATGTTTATATTCTAAATAATAATTGTCAGTTTTCTTCGAATTGACTTTAAAAACCTAATTTTGCAATAGTCTCAGAACATTTCTATGCAGAATAAGCTTAAAATCATCAACGATCCCGTTCACGGTTTCATAAAAATTCCTCACGAAATCTTATTTGATGTCATTGAACATCCGTATTTTCAAAGACTAAGAAGAATATCGCAGACCGGACTTTTAAATTTAATTTTTCCTGGAGCAACCCACACAAGATTTCATCATGCAATTGGTGCGATGCATTTGATGTTTACTGCTTTGGAAACTTTAAAGCAAAAAGGTATTGACATTTCACTTGAAGAAGAAAAAGGTGCAATGTTGGCGATTTTGATGCACGATATTGGTCATGGTCCGTTTTCTCATGCTTTGGAAAGTATGTTGATGGATGATTGGCATCACGAAAATCTATCTTTATTATTAATGAATAGATTGAATGATGAATTTGACGGGCAATTATCAACTGCAATTGAAATGTTTCAGGGAAAATATCACAGAAAGTTTTTCAATCAGTTAATCAGTTCACAATTGGATGTTGATCGATTGGATTATTTAAACAGAGACAGCTTTTTCACAGGAGTTTCGGAAGGAAATATCAATACACAAAGGATTATTTCGATGATGAACGTTTGCAAAGAGGAATTGGTGATTGATGCGAAAGGAGTTTATTCGATTGAAAATTTCCTGACGGCCAGAATGTTTATGTATTGGCAGGTTTATTACCATAAAACTTCAGCTTTGGCGGAATTTATTTTGGTGAAAATCTTGGAAAGAGCAAAATATTTAGTTTCAAAAGGTGTTGATTTGCCTGCAACCGAAAATTTAAAATATTTTTTAAACCGAGGAAAAAGTGTAGCAACTGATGAAGATGTAGAGCGTTTTACACAGTTGGATGATAACGATGTGATTCAGGCAATGAAAATTTGGCAGAAATCAGACGATTTTATTCTTTCTTATTGGTGTAAATGTGTAATTCAGCGAAATCTTCCGAAGACAATTATTTCGTCACACCCTTTTGACGAGAAATTTATTGAAGAAAAGATAAAAAACACCAATGATTTTTTTGGAATTGACAACGGGAATGAACTTGTACATCAGATAAACAGAAGTTTACTTCCTTATGATACTGAAAAACAGCCGATTTATCTTCTTCAAAAAAGTGGTGAAGTCTTAAAATTAGACGAGTCCGAAGATCAGCTTTTATCGGGTTTAATTGTTCATAAAACTCGAAGATACATCCTTGCTTTTCCGAGACTGTAACGGTGAATTTTCTTAAATAATATTAAAATCGATATTCCATAAACTAAAAAATGTTTGCGAATAAGAGAATTTCTTATCTTTGCAGAATATGGAATTTACAGCTTCGCAAATTGCAAGTTTTATTGACGGAAAAATTATAGGTGACAAAAACGCACTTATTACCGGAGTTTCACCGATCGAGAGCGGAGAATCCGGCCATCTTTCTTTTGTTGCGCAAGATCGTTTTGCGCATCATTTAGAGACTTCGCAATGTTCGGTACTTATTGTTACCGAGACACTTATCAATAAAGATCAATACAATCCTACAATTATTGCTGTAAAAGATGCTTATCTTTCTTTTCAGGTTTTAATGAATCTGTATCAGGAAATGCAAGGTAGAAAAGAAGGTGTTGAAGATGGTTCTTCAATCCACGAAACTGCTGTAATTGGAGAAAAAGTGTATATCGGAGCATTTACTTATGTTTCTGAAAAAGCGAAAATTGGTGAGGGTACACAGATTTATCCGCAGGTTTATATTGGTAAAGGTGTAAAAATCGGTAAAAATTGCAAAATCGATAGCGGTGCAAGAATCTATGATTACTGTATTATTGGTGATAATTGTGTGATTCATTCGAATACCGTAATTGGAGGTGACGGATTTGGTTTTCAGCCGACTCCGGAAGGTTTCCAAAAAATTCCTCAGTTAGGAAACGTTATTATTGAAGATAACGTGGAAATAGGTTCAAACTGTAGTATTGACAGGGCAACAATAGGTTCTACAACAATCGGAAAAGGTACTAAAATCGATAATTTAATCCAAATTGCACACAATGTAAAAATTGGGCAGAATAATGTAATCGCTTCACAAACAGGGATTGCTGGTTCTACAATTGTTGGGGACTGGAATCAAATTGGAGGTCAGGTCGGAATCGTAGGTCATATAAAAATTGGAAATCAGGTGAAAATTCAGGCGCAAAGTGGAGTAAATTCCAGCGTTTATGATAAAGAAACTGTTTACGGTTCACCCGCAATTAGCTACAATGACTATCTTAGAAGCTACGTGCATTTCAGGAATCTTCCTGAGCTTGCGAAAAAAATAAATAATCTTGAGAATAACTCAAAAGATCAAACTAATGAGTGATATGCAAAAAACCCTTCAGGAAGAGGTTACTCTTTCTGGGATAGGTCTTCATACTGGTAAAGAAGTAAAATTGACCATTAAACCTGCAAAAGAAAATACAGGTTTTGTTTTCGTGAGAACAGATCTTGAGGGACGTCCTCATGTAGAAGCAGACGTAAACTATGTAGTTGCTACAGAAAGAGGAACTACTTTGGAGAAATTAGGCGTAAAAATCAATACTTGTGAGCATCTTTTAGCTGCTTTAGTAGGTTGCGATGTTGATAACGCTATTTTGGAAATGGATGCTTCAGAACCTCCGATTTTAGATGGTTCTTCTAAGTTTTTTGTTGAAGCTATTGAAAGTGTTGGTGTTATAGAACAAGCTGTCGTAAGAGAATATCTTGTTATAAAAGAAGTTTTGAGCTACAGTGATCCTGCAACTGGTTCAGAAATTACAATCATTCCTTCAGATACTTATGAAGTAACAACAATGGTAGATTTTGGAACTAAAGTTTTAGGAACTCAAAATGCTACGTTAAAAAATATTTCAGAGTTTAAAGAAGAAATTTCTTCTGCAAGAACATTCAGCTTTTTGCATGAATTAGAAATGCTTCTTGACCATGGTTTGATTAAAGGAGGAGATATTTCAAATGCAATTGTTTATGTTGATAAAGATTTAACGCCGGAAACAACAGAGAAACTAAAAACTGCTTTTGGTAAAGATCATGTATCCATCAGACCAAACGGAATTTTAGATAATTTAACTTTAAATTATCCCAATGAAGCTGCAAGACACAAATTGCTTGATGTAATCGGTGATTTAGCTTTATGTGGGGTTAAAATTAAAGGGAAAATTATTGCCAATAAGCCAGGACATTTTGTAAACACTCAGTTTGCAAAGAAACTGAACCGTCAGTGGAAATTACAAAAGAAAAAAAACGTTCCAGATATCGACTTAACAAAAGAGCCGGTTTTCGACATCAATGGTATTATGCGATTAATGCCTCACCGTTATCCTTTTCTGTTAATTGATAAAGTACTTGAGCTTTCTGATAAGCACGTTGTAGGATTGAAAAATGTAACATTCAACGAACCATATTTTGTAGGGCATTTTCCCAAAGAACCGGTTATGCCTGGAGTTTTACAGGTTGAAGCTTTAGCACAAACTGGTGGAATTTTGGTCTTAGCGAGCGTACCGGATCCTGAAAATTATTCAACTTATTTTATTAAAATTGATAAGGTGAAATTCAAAAGAAAAGTAATTCCAGGTGATACTTTGGTTTTTAAAATTGAATTGATAACACCTATTAGAAGAGGTATTGTTCATATGCAAGGTTACGGATATGTAGGAGATACAATCGCTGTAGAAGCTGAACTAATGGCTCAAGTTGCAAAAAATAAAATTGATTAAATGATTCATCAATTAGCGGCCGTTGACAAGCGTGCAAAAATCAGCAAAAATGTTGTAGTAGAACCGTTTACTACCATTGCAGGTGATGTGGAAATAGGAGAGGGAACATGGATTGGTTCTAACGTAACCATTATGGATGGCGCAAGAATCGGTAAAAACTGTAGAATTTTCCCCGGAACTGTAATTTCTGCGATTCCTCAGGATCTTAAGTTTGATGGTGAAGATACACAAACCATCATCGGTGACGAGACTACAATCAGAGAATGTGTAACGGTAAACAGAGGTACAAAAGCTTTAGGTTATACAAAAATCGGAACCAACTGTCTGATTATGGCAACTTCTCATATTGCGCACGACTGTTTAATAGGTGATCACGTTATCATTGTAAACGGTTGCGGAATTGCCGGTCACGTAGAAATTGGTGATTATACGGTAATGGGAGGCTTATCTGCTGTTCATCAGTTTGGTAAAATCGGGAAACATGTGATGATTTCCGGGGGTACTTTGGTGAGAAAAGACATTCCGCCTTACGTAAAAGTAGCAAGAGAGCCGATGTCTTATGCGGGAATTAATTCTGTAGGTTTAAGAAGAAGAGGTTTCACCAATGAAAAAATCTTCGAAATTCAGAAAATTTACAGAGCGATTTTTCAAATGAAGATGAATGTTTCTCAGGCTGTGTCACACATCGAAAAAGAAATGCTTCCAACTGCTGAAAGAGATGAAATTCTTCAGTTTATTCAAAACTCACCAAGAGGTATTGTAAAAGGATACGGAACGGGTAAAGAATAATTTAAATTTAATTAAAATGAAAAATTTAGTATTGATTTTTACAGTATTTTCTTCTTTTATTTTTGCTCAGAAGAAAAAAGATGCTTCAGTGAATCTTAAAGATTCTTTGGCAGTTAAAAATGTAAATTCAATTTTGGATTATTCTAAAAAATCTTTTTCAAATTTAAATTCAGACTTAAAAAGTTCATCAGAAGTGAACAAAAATTTAGACCAACTTTTAATTAATACCATCAATTTCAATACCGTAATTAACAATCGTGCTGTAACTCCTACAGATGCAGGAACGTTTTACAGACCAAGAGTTGACGCAATGGATATGCTTGGAAGAAAAGTTTTAAGTCTTCAGGTCTACAAATCAAAATAAAGAAAAAATAATATAAAAAATTAATGGCAACAAGTAACGATATCAGAAAAGGTCTTTGCATCGAATTCAGCAATGATATTTTCAAAATTATTGAGTTTCTTCACGTAAAACCAGGTAAAGGTCCTGCTTTCGTAAGAACAAAAATGAAATCAGTAACCAACGGAAAAGTACTTGATAACACTTTTTCTGCAGGGCACAAAATCGACGAAGTAAAAGTAATCACAAGAAAATTCCAGTATCTTTATGATGATGAGAATGGTTTTCACTTCATGAACAACGAAGATTTTTCTCAGTTATATTTAAACAAAGAAATGATTGAAAACTCAAACTTGATGAAAGCAGGTGAAGAAGTTACAATCATCTTGAAAGAAGCAGACGAAACTCCACTTTCTGCAGAATTGCCGCAGTCTGTTTACTTGGAGGTTATCGAAGCAGATCCGGGTGTAAAGGGAAATACAGCAACTAATGCTCTGAAAAACGCTATCGTTGAAACCGGAGCAAGAGTAATGGTGCCTTTGTTCATCGAAGCTGGAGACAAAATCAAAGTAAGCACAGAAGATGGTTCTTACTTAGAAAGAGTAAAAGAGTAGTAATACTAAACAATATTAGGAAGCTGGAAGATAATCACTTTCAGCTTTCATTTTTTTATGGCAGCTTTTTCCGTCTTCCACTCCCGCTTTTTTGCTACACTTCGTTTCGCAAAAAGAGCTCCGTTCAAGCCGGGCTGCAATCTATGCAAAAAAACAAAACTTGTCATCATTTCAAACTTTGACAAAGCTGATTTAAAATTAAAAAACTATTACAAGAACCTTATCAGGGTTTAAAATCTTGACAAGGTTGATTTAAAACAAAACATCATTTAAAAAGTATGACGTTTCATCAGCCACAAAAACTAAAAACTATTGCAGACCTCATCGGGGCAAAATTTATTGGTTCCGAAGATTTTCAGGTTTTGGGTACCAACGAAATTCACAGAGTAAAATCGGGTGAAATAGTTTTCGTTAATCATCCAAAATATTATGATAAAGCTTTAAATTCTGCTGCGACAATTATCCTGATTGATAAGGAAGTGGAATGTCCGGAAGGAAAAGCACTTTTGGTTTCTGACGATCCTTTCAGAGATTTCAATAAAATCAATACCCATTTTACCAAAATCTATAATTTCACAGAGACACTTCATGATGTGGAAATAGGGGAAGGTACAAAAATACATCCTTCTGCAGTTTTGGGAAACAACATCACAATCGGGAAAAACACAATTATTTTTCCAAATGTTGTTATTGGAGATCGTACGGTAATTGGTGATAATGTGATTATTCAATCCAACACTGTTTTAGGAGGAGACGCTTTTTATTACAGAAAATTAGATGGAAATTTTGACCGCCTGATTTCTGTGGGAAATGTCATCATCGAAAACAACGTAGAAATCGGGAACGGTTGTACAATCGACAGAGGCGTTACAGATTCTACAATTATTGGTGAAGGTTCAGTTTTAGATAATCAGATTCAAATTGGTCACGATACTGTAATCGGTAAAAAATGTCTTATTGCTTCTCAAGTTGGCGTTGCAGGATGCTGTATTATAGGCGATGAGGTGACTTTATGGGGCCAGGTTGGTATTGCTTCAGGAAATCATATTGAAAGTGGCTCAGTTATTTTAGGTAAAACCGGAGTCAATAGAGATCTGAAAAAAGGAACCTACATCGGAATGTTTGCCGAAGATTACAAAACTTACCTTAAAAAAGAGGTGAAATTGAGAAATCTTGAGTAAACAAATGCCTCTAATTTATTTAAAATTAAAGAAAAATAAGTAAATTTGTGAGCATTAATAAATTAAGAAAATAAATTTAAAAAACAATAAAATGTCAATTTTAGTAAACAAAGATTCTAAAGTAATTGTACAAGGATTTACTGGTAACGAAGGTACTTTCCACGCAGGTCAGATGATTGAATACGGAACAAACGTAGTAGGTGGTGTTACTCCAGGAAAAGGAGGAAGCGAGCACTTAGGTAAGCCTGTTTTCAACACTGTGGCTGATGCTGTTGCAAAAGCTGGAGCAAATGTAAGTATCATTTTCGTACCACCTGCATTTGCTGCAGATGCTATCATGGAAGCTGCTGAAGCAGGTATTAAAGTAATCGTTTGTATTACAGAAGGTATTCCTGTTGCAGATATGGTGAAAGTAAAATCTTATATCGCTGACAAAGACTGCAGATTGATCGGGCCAAACTGTCCTGGAATCATCACTTCTGATGAAGCTAAAATTGGTATTATGCCAGGTTTCGTTTTCAAAGCAGGTAAAGTAGGTATCGTTTCAAAATCTGGAACTTTAACTTATGAAGCAGCTGACCAAGTTGTAAGAGCTGGTTACGGAATTTCTACTGCAATTGGAATTGGTGGAGACCCAATCATTGGAACTACAACTAAAGAAGCTTTAGAATTATTCATCAACGATCCTGAAACTGAAGCGGTTGTAATGATCGGAGAAATCGGTGGAGGTCTTGAAGCTGAAGCTGCAAGATGGTACAAAGCTAGTGGTTCTACAAAACCTGTTGTAGGTTTCATCGCTGGACAAACTGCTCCTAAAGGAAGAACAATGGGTCACGCTGGTGCAATCGTTGGAGGTGATGAAGATACAGCTCAGGCTAAAATGGAAATCATGAGAGAAAACGGTATCACTGTAGTAGATTCCCCTGCTGATATTGGTGCTACTGTAGCGAAAATCTTAGGATAATATAAATACAAATACGATATGAAAAAAATTTTATTAACATCTGCACTGGCTTTTTCTGTTTTATCATTCGCCCAGATTGATTTACGCAACACAAGATTTGGTCTTACTGCAGGTGGAAACTATTCCAGAGTTAAAAATGCTCACAATCCTTCGGGAGCAAGGTTTGCTTTTCAAGGGGGTGTTTTGGCACTAATTCCTTTAGGAAATGCAGATCAGTTTTATTTACAGCCGGAGGTTGTTTATTACGGAGCCGGAGAATCCGGTAAAGCTAAAGACGCTAAAGGTATGAAAGGGTATGACGCAGTTTATGCTAACAATTACATCAGTGTACCTGTTTCTTTCAAAGGATATTTTTCTGAAGCAGAATCAGAATTCTTTGGATTGATTGGTCCGAGATTCAACTTTTTAATTGATCAAAAAGTGAAAAACGAATCCCGTGAAATCTACAGAACAGATCAACTGGGTAAAGCAAAATCTTTTAACTTTGCCATTGGTGCAGGAATAGGATATAGCTATAAAAGACAGCTTGAATTAGCCTTGAAATATGATTTTGGATTGTCAAATACTTATCCAATTTTGGATGAGACTAAGATTGATGCAAACTCAGCGAAAAAGAAATCTGAGCAGGTTATAAGCTTGAGCTTAAGCTATATTTTTGAATAAAATTTTTTCAAATCAAAACATAAAAACTCCCGAAGCTACTAAGTTTCGGGAGTTTTGTTATATTAGTCAATTTTAAATAAGTTGAATTGAACTGATGAACTTTTGAAATTCAACTTCTGCAGTTTGATTTTGCGTTTTAGACTGATGGAAATTAAAATCATAATAGTATCCATTATGCTCGGTTTTAAGAATTTTAAGCTCCACTAAAAGTGGTTTATCTATTTCAATATGCTCAAAGAGATATTCCGCATCAAATTCATGAAATTTAATATTGTTAATAGTATAAGGAATATATTCTCTTATTATTTTGAAATCTTTCAGAAGTGATGAAGTTCCTATTGCAGACATTTCAATTATTTCTTCAAAAGTTACACATCCTAAATATTCAAGTTCAGATTTTGGAGTTACGTTTAAAGTTATTGTTGGCGAAAAAATTCCATAATATTCAGGAGCATTTTCATAGAATTTAGTGATCATACAGATTGGGTCCCCAAGTTCTTTCCATATTTCATCGCTATCTTCTTCAAGTCCCGATCCTATTAACTGTTTGTTTTTCAGCGTGCCGAAATCTTTTACTGCAATAAAACCCCAATTTTCGGGTTTTACAAAATAAATTCCAAGTTTTTTATTGACGTAAATATTATTATTAGTTAGTACAGCTTTCAAAGGATCAATTGCAACTCCTAAAAAGCTCATGCTCACTAATTTTATAAATTCTCGTCTTCCGATTCCCATTTCAAATTGATCTGTATTTCAATTAGCTTCTAATCCACTTCCAGATTTCCTTCAAAGTTGCTTTATTTCCATACATCAAAATTCCGACTCTGTATATTTTCCCAGCTAAGAAAATCATAAAAATTGTTGTTCCTAAAAGCAATCCTATAGACAAAGCAATCTGCCAAGCCGGAACTCCAAACGGAATTCTCGCCACCATCGCAACAGGCGAAGTAAATGGAATGATAGACATCCAGAATCCAACCGGTCCATCAGGATTATTAATCACAGAAATACTTCCATACATCCCTAAAGTTAGCGGAAGAATGGCAAATAAAGTGAATTGCTGAGTTTCTGTTTCATTATCAACTGCAGAACCAATTGCAGCGTAAACTGAGCTGTAGAACATATATCCTAAAAGGAAAAATATGATGAATACAAAAATAATCAGCGGGAAATTCATTTCCAATAAACTGTGGGAAGCTTGTGTAGCAATTTGAGCAATATCGAGCTTACTCATCATTTCCTCGTTTCCTCCAGGAATCGTCTTTTGAAGCGAGGCGAAGCCTGTGTTTAATACCAATGCACCAATAACAGACATTGTAATCCAAACGATAAATTGAGTTAAAGCAACCAAAGTTACCCCCAAAATTTTCCCCATCATCAACTCAAATGGTTTTACAGATGAAATGATAATTTCAACAACTCGATTGTTTTTTTCCTCTAAAACGCTTCGCATTACTCGAACGCCATAGATTAAGATAAACATGAACGTCACATACATCAAAACCATACTCAGAACACTTTTTACCCCAAATGCCAAATCAGAATCTTCCTTATTATCCTCAGAAACATTAATGGTTTTTAAAGTAAAGCTTTTATCTAAATTTTCAAGTTGTGACTCCTGAATTCCGAGTTGCTTTATTTTTTCTTTCTTGATGACATTCGTAATGTCAGAAATAATTTGCTGTTTCGTATCAAGGCCAATTTTGGTATTTACAACCAATCTTGTGCTTTTTTCAATATCATCAAGATTTTTTCCAGATAAAGCTGGAAGGATCAAAATTCCGTCAAGGTGTTCGTTGCCTTTTAAATTTTTAACTTTAGCCTGTTCTTCAGCAGAAGGAATAAAAACATAGTTGATTTTTTCATCAGACTTCAATTGTCCTTTAAATAGTCCGCTGTTGTCAACGACTTCAATCACGTTGTGAGATTCATTGGCTTTAAACATAAACCCAATCACTGCTCCAAAAGCAATGATCATTAACGGAGCCAATAAAGTAAGAATGATGAAAGATTTTTTCTTAACCTGAGTAAGAAATTCTCTTTTTGTAATTAAAAAAATATTGTTCATAAAATTAAGAGTGATTGCTTACCGCATTAATAAATACTTCATTCATGCTCGGAATCCTTTCGTCAAAAGACCTTACTTTTCCTACGTTAACCAAATCTAAAAGAATACTGTTTTGGTCTGCTTCGTTTTTCAGATCAAAAGAAATAAGATTATTTTCATTGGTCATATTGAAAATTCCATACTTGTCTTTAAACTGATCAAATTGGGTGTCATTTACTTCTGATAAGGTAACGCCAAAAATATTTTTCTTGAATTTCTCACGAACATCAAAAACTTTTCCATCAATAATTTTTTTGGAATTATTAATCAAAGCCACATAATCACACATTTCCTCAACACTTTCCATTCTGTGTGTGGAAAGGATAATGGTGGTTCCGTTGTTTTTAAGTTCGATGATTTGATCTTTAATTAAATTGGCATTCACAGGATCAAAACCAGAAAACGGTTCGTCTAAAATCAAAAGATGAGGTCTGTGAAGAACGGTTACAACGAATTGTATTTTCTGAGCCATTCCTTTGGAAAGTTCAGACAGTTTTTTCTTCCACCATTGATCGATATTCAGTTTATCAAACCACTTTTTTGCTTCATTTAAAGCGTCACTTTTTTTCATCCCTTTCAGTTCCCCGAAATAAAGAATTTGATCACCCACGCTCATATTTTTATAAAGACCACGTTCTTCCGGCATGTAACCGATGTCTTTAATATGGTTAGGATTAAGTTTTTCGCCATTAATTAAAACTTCTCCCGAATCGGCTTGTGTAATCTGATTGATAATTCTGATGAATGATGTTTTTCCCGCTCCGTTTGGTCCTAGAAGACCATAAATACTTCCTGTCGGGACGTTTATGCTAAAATCATCCAATGCTATTTTTTTTCCTGCATTGTAGGTCTTAGTAATATGTTCAGCTTTTAGCATTAAATTGTTTTTATAGTTAGTATAAAAATATCCCGAAAGTTACGGAATTAAAGAGAATCTTGCTAAAAGAAAAAATCCTGATGTTGATCAGGATTTCAGTATTATTGTTTTACTATTTGAGTAACTTTTTGCGTATTGTCGCTTAGAATATATCTTATTAAATATTTGCCGGGCTTCAATCTTTGGATATTTATTTCTGAACTGTTACTGTTTACATTATAAGTAGCAACTTGAGTTCCTAATATAGAATAAAATGTAACATTCTTTATTTTTAACGAAGTATCTTTAGCTTTCACCATCAAAAAGTCTTTCGCAGGATTAGGATATGCAGTAAGCACTCCATCATCTGACTTTTGAGAAGTTGAATTTGGTTCCTTTATTTGCGCTTTTAAATTATCGGAAAACCCGATAGAAGCTGTAATAAAGATAAATAAAAGTAAAAGTTTTTTCATCAACGTAAATTTTGCATAAATATTACTAACAAAAATAATAAATTATATAATTCTCTGCAATAGTTTTTTATATAACTTATATTAAATTTGCAATAAATATTCAAAAAGTATTCCAAAGATGATATATTCTAGAAACAGAAGACTAAGAGTGAATGAATCAATGAGAGGTTTAGTGAGAGAATGCAGTCTTTCAGTCAATGATTTTGTAATGCCGATTTTCGTGATGGAAGGTGAAAATAAGGAAGAAGCCATCGCTTCAATGCCTGGAATTTTCAGACGAAGCATCGATTTAACGGTAAAAGAATGTAAAGAGTTATTTTCATTAGGTGTAAAAGCGGTTAATCTTTATATGAAAGTTTCAGATCATTTGAAAGACAATACCGGAAAAGAAGCCTGGAATAAAGATGGATTAATGCAAAACACGATTAAAGCAATCAAAGATGCTATTCCTGAAATGATAATTATGCCCGATGTTGCTTTAGATCCTTATTCAATTTACGGTCACGACGGAATTATAGAAAACGGAAAAATTATTAACGATGCAACCAACGACGCTTTAGCAAAAATGGCTGTTTCACATGCAGAAGCCGGAGCCGATATTGTGGCACCAAGCGATATGATGGATGGCAGAGTTTCGACTATTCGTGAAGCGTTGGAAGAAAGCGGATTTCATGATGTGGGAATTTTAAGCTATGCCGCAAAATATGCAAGTTCTTTTTACGGACCTTTCAGAAGTGCTTTAGACAGCGCTCCAAAAGACGATATGGAAATTCCAAAAGATAAAAAAACGTATCAGATGGATTTTCACAATTCCCGTGAAGCTTTAAACGAAGTTTTTAAAGACGTGGAAGAAGGTGCAGATATTATTATGATTAAACCCGGACTTCCGTATTTGGATATTGTGGCAAAAGTTCGTGAAGTTATTGATTTACCGATTGCCGTTTACAATGTAAGCGGAGAATATGCAATGTTGAAAGCTGCAGCTCAAAACGGTTGGTTAGACAATGATAAAGCAATTATTGAAAGTTTAACCTGTTTTAAAAGAGCAGGAGCCGATATGATCTTCACTTATGCCGCAAAAGAAGCTGCGATCCTTCTAAACAGATAAAAGTTTGAAATGAGGTTATGAATTATGAGTTATTGCCGAAGAATCTTTAGTTTCCAATTAACTCATAATTCATAATTTTTAACTTATAATTCAAAAAAATCATTCCACATTAAAATCTTTTCCTTTTGTGAATTTTGCCGCAAAAGGCGCCTGATTTCCTGAGTATTTTAAGACAAAATGTTTTTTAGTATCGGTATCAATTTTTGCTTCTACGTTTACATTTGTTGTCTGAAAACTGACATCCAAACCTACTCCTGATTCTTTTTCAAGGAAAATTTCTACACTTTCTGCATAAAATAAAGAAATACTGAGATAATTAAACTTAATATTTTTGCGGTAAGTTTTAGATTTCGACTGTGTAAACGCTGAAAAACTCTTCAAAATTTCAATTCCCGGCGAATCGATATTGGTAATTCTCGATTTTGTTACTCCATTTACACGAACTGAGAAATTTTTTGCATTGTTGATATTTCCATTCACTCCAATATTAAATAAAGAAGGTAGAGATAATCCGTATTCGATCATACTGTCTTTTGTAAATTCAAAATCAGGAATGAGCGCAGTATGTTTTGGAATATTCAATAATTGATTTTTTACAGTATTCAATTGTTCACCTGAAAACAAATACCCTATGAGATTGTTGTTGGTAGTTCGCCAATTTCTTCCGTTCCATTCGTAGATTTCGCATAGTAAAGTATCTGTGGAAGAATGGGGAAGCAGTTCAATATCCTGCCATTTAAAAACCTCTTTTGCATAAGGCCTTCTGTTAATTAAGTTGATTCCCAAATCGAGCGCCATTAAGTCGCTTAGTTGTTGATTGGTTTGCATGGAAATAATTTTTATGATTGGTGTTTTAAAATTAAATAAAAAATACCAAAATCAATCTTAATTTGTCTGCATAATTATAAAAAAGTAATTTAGTCTTTCGAAATCACCATTATTACACATGGTGTTTAAATCAATGAAAATATACCTATGAAAATTTACACCAAAACAGGAGACAAAGGTCAAACCGCTTTATACGGCGGAACTCGGGTTTCAAAAGCCAGTGCAAGAGTAGAAAGCTACGGAAATATCGATGAGCTGAATTCTTTTATAGGAATTTCTAAAAGTCATATCAATGATGAAGAGGTTTTAAAGCAATTAAAAAAAATTCAGTTTGATTTGTTTACGGTGGGTTCTGAAGCGGCAACTCCGGTTGATAAATTAATGTTGGCAAACGGAAAATCTCGTCTTCCTCTGATTATTTCTGAAACGGAAATTGAAGATTTAGAAAAATGGATGGATGCTTTTGAAGAAAAACTAGAACCTCTTCAATACTTCATTCTTCCTGGTGGTGGAAAATCGGCAACTTTTTTACATGCTGCGAGAACGATTTGCAGAAGAGCAGAGCGTTCTTTAGTTTTTTTGAATGAATCTGAAGAAGTGCGCCCTGAATTAATTAAATATTTAAATAGACTTTCAGATTACCTTTTTGTTTTGGCAAGATACATTTCAAAAATCAATAACGAACCGGAAGAATACTGGAATCCGAATGAGAGATAAAATGAAAAAAATCTTTTTCCTTCTTATATTATTTTCAAATTTCGCATTTTCCCAAAACAGTGCAGCGCTTCTTGATGAAGGAAATGAACTGATTTCAATGAATAAATTTTCTGAAGCTGAAAAGATTTTTAGAAAAGGTTTACAGGAAACTCCAAATGATTTGATTCTAAAATCTCAATTAGTTTTAACATTAATCAGTCAGGAGAAAAATGAGGAAGCAGAAACTCTTATCACGGAAATTTTAAATATTCATCCTGATTTTACTGCCGCACTTTGGTATGGTGGAATTAATAATTTCAATAATCATCAACCGGATTACAGAAAGGCAATCGAATATTTTGAAAAAGCTTATCATTTAATTGATGCAAATTCCGGACAGTTTTTCGGAGTAAATTATTACATCGGAAGATCTTATAGAAAGCTTTTGTACAGAGAAGGGCTTACTTATAATGAGGTTGAAAGAATGCTTGAAACGTATAAAAAATATATTGAATTACAACCCAATGCCGAAGATATTATTGACGCAAAAAGTTTTGTGAAAAAAGTGGAAGAAAAAAGACCCGGAAAAAATGTTGGAAAATGGATTATTACTTCAGATCAAAATGTTGGAGATTTGCTAAAGAAGAAAGAATAATGACAGACAAAGTTTTACTATTTATCAACGGTGACGCTCCAAAATCTTTTCCAAACTTAGATAATTATAGGCTAATTGCTTGCACAGACGGTGCTTTTCATTATTTAAAAGAGCTCAATTTTCCCTTGGATAAGCTTGATTTTATTTCCGGTGATTTTGATTCTCATTCAGGTTCAGACGAAAATGTTTACCATGAAAAATTTATTCATACCCCGGATCAGAATCGAACAGATTTTTATAAAGCTTTAGAAATTATTTTTGAAAAAGGTTTAAAAAATGTTGATGTTTTCGGCGGAAGCGGAGGCGAACAGGATCATTTTTTGGGAAATCTTACCGTTGCATTTGGCTATAAAAATCAAATGAATATTCAGTTTTTTGATGAATTTTCAGAATATTATTTTATTCCTAAAAGTTTTTCAATCACAGGAGTAAAAGACAAAATTATTTCACTTTATCCATTTCCTGTAGCTGAAAGTATTACTACAAGAGGTTTGAAATGGAATTTGGAAAATATTGATGCGAATATGACGACCGATATGTTAACGAGAAATTTAGCAATAGAAGATAAAGTTTCGATTGAATATTTGAAAGGCGATTTGTTGTTTTTTGCAGGAAAAAAGAAGTAAAATAGCGATTGTTTTGTGCTATTGTTAATTTAATTAAGTAAGATTCAATTAAAATTCTTAAAACTGCGATTATATCAAACTTTAAGAAAAATTTAAATTAAAAAATCAAACTTTTTTAGCAATTTTGCATTCTTAATTCACTTGTTATAAAATGAAAATAAAATACTCGGAACTTATTGATCAGACATTGTATTTTCCAACGGAAGAATTCAATGTTTCTGAGAACAATTTGTCTTTTCACGATATTCCTTTAATGGATGTTGTTGAGAAGTTTGGAACGCCTCTTAAGGTAAGTTACCTCCCGAAGATTTCTCAAAATATTCAGAAAGCAAAAGGCTGGTTTAAAGAAGCTTTTGAGAAAATCGATTACAAAAAAAACTACAGATACTGTTACTGTACAAAATCCAGCCATTTCAAATTTGTAATTGAAGAAGCGTTGAAGAACGATATTTCGATTGAAACTTCTTCAGCTTACGACATGGATATTGTAAAATCTCTTTACAATGAAGGGAAAGTTGATAAAAATATTGAAGTAATCTGCAACGGTTTTAAAACCGATGATTATCTGGCGAAAATTTCAGATATGATCAATAGTGGTTTTGAAAACATTACACCGATTCTGGATAATTACCGCGAGTTAGATAAGCTTACTGAAAGTATCGATACGACTTTTGATATCGGAATCAGAATTGCATCTGAGGAAGAGCCTAAATTCGAATTTTATACTTCAAGATTAGGAATCGGATATAAAGACATTATTCCTTATTACAGTCAGAAAATTGCAGAACATCCGAATGCAAGACTGAAAATGCTTCACTTTTTCATTAATACCGGAATCAAAGACACAGCGTATTATTGGAATGAATTATATAAATGTCTTCGTGTTTATGCACGTTTAAAGAAAATTGCTCCCGAAGTAAATTCATTGAATATTGGAGGGGGGTTCCCAATCAAAACATCTTTGCAGTTTGATTACGATTATCAATATATGGTTGAGGAAATTGTTTCTCAAATAAAAAAATTCTGTGAAGAAGAAGGAGTTGAAGAACCGAATATATATACAGAATTTGGAAGTTTTACCGTTGGAGAAAGTGGAGCGAATATTTATAAAATTATTTCTCAGAAACGTCAGAACGACAGAGAAAAATGGAATATGATTGATTCATCTTTCATGACAACGCTTCCCGATACTTGGGCGATTTCAAGGCACTTTATCATGCTTCCGCTGAATCGTTGGGATGATACTTATGAAAGAGTTTTCTTGGGTGGTTTGACTTGTGATTCAGATGATTATTACAATTCAGAACAGCATACCAACGCAATTTATCTACCTGTTTTCAGTGATACAAAACCCTTATACATAGGTTTCTTCCATACAGGAGCGTATCAGGAAACAATTGGCGG
This sequence comes from Chryseobacterium luquanense, assembly GCF_026460945.1. Lineage (GTDB taxonomy): Bacteria > Bacteroidota > Bacteroidia > Flavobacteriales > Weeksellaceae > Chryseobacterium > Chryseobacterium luquanense. Next base: position 52,022 of record NZ_JAOVZV010000002.1, on the reverse strand, counting down.
TTACGGCGGAGTTCATCACTGTTTGATGCCTCAACCGAGACATATTTTGATTCAAAAAGATGAAAATGGTGAGTTTCAGTATGAGATTTTTAGAGAAAGACAGGAACCTGAAGATATTTTGAAAATATTGGGTTATTAAGTCATTCAATAGGAAAGGTATGTAATCCTGACCTTGGCGAAGGAAGTTTATTTTATAAATAAAAATTCAATTGGTTTTAGCCAAAACTTAGAAAAAAAGCAGCTCTCATGTCATTTAAGAGCTGCTTTTTTTCTTTAAAAGAATTTCGAAATCTTATCCACTTCCAATTCAGAATAATCTGAAACCACAATATTTGCCAAATCGTAATCCTGATTATGGGTATGAAAACTTTTATAAGCCGCACAAAAAATATTTGCTCGGTGTGCCGCTAAAATTCCATTGGTAGAATCTTCAATCACCATACAGTTTTCAAGAGGCTGAACCGCCATTTCTGCTGCTTTAATGAAAATTTCAGGATGAGGTTTTGATTCTTTCAAATCGGCACCACTGATTTTTCCGCTAAAATATTTTTCAAGTCCAAATTTTTCAAACACCATATTGATGGTTACCATCGTTGCAGATGAAGCAAGAATTAAAGTAATTCCATTTTCGTAATAATGTTGGATTAATTCTCTGACTCCCGAAATTAAATCGAATTCTGCGTCGTTATAAAAGTAATCTTTAAAGTGCGCTCTCTTGATTGCTGCAATTTCTTCATAGGTTTCAGAAAGAACAAATCTCTCAATTAAAGTGTCGCAAACTCTTTTCGTAGAAGCACCGGTGAAAGAAGTGTAAAGTTCTTCGGAAACGTCAATTCCCAGTTGATTAAATGTTTTGAAATACGCTTTTCTGTGCAAAGGTTCTGTATCTACAATAACGCCATCCATATCGAACAGCACAGCTTTTAAGGACATGTTTTGAATTTTTTACAAAGGTAGGGAAATTTGGATGGAAGCCCTAAGCGGGATGATAGGAGCTTAAAATAGGTAATTTAAATTTATCTACTTCAAAACTCCCAGCTTCCATCCTCCAACTTCCATCTATCTCCTAACTTCTTCTTATCTTTGCCGCAAATATTTCAATTTTTAAATCATTAATTTTTTTTAATTATAAATTATGAAAACATACGCAGGAATTCCTGAAGAAAATGCTTCATTAGAAAATTCAAAAGTAGTTTTGGTAACGGTTCCTTATGATGGAACTTCAACTTGGGGAAAAGGTGCCGACAAAGGACCCGAATTGTTCTTAGATGCTTCGGAAAACATGGAGCTGTACGACATCGAAACGGGAACTGAACCTTATCTTGAAGGAGTTTATCTTGCCGGAGAAGTTTCTGAAAATTCAACTCCTGAAGCGATGACAGAAGCAGTTTATCAAAAAACAAAAGAGCTTTTGGCAACAGATAAGTTGTTTACACTTTTCGGTGGAGAGCATTCTGTTTCTATTGGTTCTATTCGTGCGGTTGGAGAAAAATTTGAAAATCTTACGGTTCTTCAATTAGACGCTCACACAGATCTTCGTCCGGAATTTCATGGTTCTACTTCTAATCATGCTTGTGCGGTTTTTGAAGCAAATCAGAAGCATAATTTGGTACAAGTTGGAATCCGTTCAATGGATGTTGAAGAAGTTGAATATTTACCGGAAGGAAGAGTGTTTTTCGCTCACGAAATCGCCAATAATGACAATTGGGTAAATGATGTTTTAGAAAAAGTTTCAGGAAATGTGTACATCACGATCGATTTAGATGCTTTTGATCCATCAATCGCTCCATCTACAGGAACTCCTGAACCAGGCGGTTTACAGTGGTATCCAACGTTAGAATTATTGAGGAAAGTTTTCGAAAAATGTAATGTTGTTGCGTTTGATATTGTAGAATTGATGGATTCTGCGTATTCTAAGCCAAGTGCATTTTTAGCAGCAAAACTGTATTATAAAATGTTGGCATATTATCACATCAACAAAGACTAAATTCCGCACGAAACGGATTTTTTCTTTCAGTTTTTCTTTGGAAATTTGTGATACAAAACAAAATAAAATGTCCACACAAGACGAAATAGATTATCAGAGAATTGCCAAAGCGATTGAGTTTATTCAAAGCAATTTTAAGCTTCAGCCAAATTTGGATGAGGTTGCTGAAAAAGTAAATTTGAGTCCGGCACATTTTCAGAAGATATTTACCGATTGGGCAGGAACGAGTCCGAAGAAATTTTTGCAGTTTATCAGTCTTGAACACGCAAAAAGTTTATTGAAAGAAGAAAAAGCAAGTTTGTTTGATACAGCTTTAGAGACAGGACTTTCAAGTACGAGCAGATTGCACGATTTGTTTGTGAATATTGAAGGAATGTCGCCTGCAGAATACAAAAACGGCGGAAGAAATCTGAGAATAAATTACAGTTTCTCCCAAAGCCCGTTTGGAAAAATTATTACAGCATCTACCGAAAAAGGAATTTGCTACATGGCTTTTGAGGGAAATAAAGATCATGCATTGAGAGATTTACAGAGTAGATTTCCCAATGCATTTTTTATTGAAAAAGAAGATGATCTTCAACAAAATGCTTTGTCTATTTTTAATAAAGACTGGTCGGAACTTAATACGATTAAACTTCACTTAAAAGGAACAGATTTTCAGTTGAAAGTCTGGGAAAGTTTACTGAAAATTCCATTAGGAAAACTGTCCACTTATGGAAATTTAGCCGATAAAATTGGTAATCCAAAAGCTTCAAGAGCAGTTGGCACTGCAATCGGAAGTAATCCTGTGGCATTTTTAATTCCCTGTCATCGTGTAATACAGTCATCAGGAAAAATCGGCGGTTATATGTGGGGAAGTGATAGGAAACAGTTGATGATTGGCTGGGAAAGTGCAAAAGTATATTGATTGTAATTTTAATGAATAGTTTAAATTAAAGTGAATAATTTGTTCGACGAAATACAAGATTTTCCCATCAATATTCTTCCCAAAGATGGAGTTACAGAATATTACGGTAAGGTTTTTTCCGATGCCGAATGTGAAAAATATTATCAGTATTTATTCAACCAAATTCCCTGGGAAAATGATGAAGCGGTTATTTTCGGAAAACTGATTTATACCAAAAGAAAAGTCGCATGGTTTGGCGAAAAAGAATTTGAATACACTTATTCCAACCGTACAAAATATGCAAAACTCTGGACTCCCGAATTATTAGCTTTAAAACAAAAATGTGAAGAAGTTTCCTGCGAAACCTACAATTCATGTCTTCTGAATTTATACCATGACGGAAGCGAAGGAATGGCCTATCACAGCGATGGAGAAAAGGATTTGAAGAAACACGGAGCAATCGCATCCCTGACTTTCGGAGCAGAAAGAAAATTCTCTTTCAAACATAAAGTTTCTAAAGAAAGAATTGATATTTCACTGGAAAACGGAAGTTTACTCGTGATGAAAGGAACAACCCAGGAAAACTGGCTTCATAGACTTCCGCCAACCACAAAAGTAAAATCGCCACGAGTAAACTTGACTTTCAGAACGATTGAGGAATAAAAAAAGCAGTGCAAATCACACTGCTATTCTTTACAAGCTTAATTTCGTTCTAACTTCTAACTTCTAACTTCTAACTTATTTCAAAACTTCAACTTCAATCGAAGAGTCTTCAAAAACTTTGATGAACGCTTTGGTATAATCTTCCTTAGTCGCAAAATTAGGATTCTCCATAAACTTCTGAGGATTCACAGCAAACAAAGGAAACCATGTAGAAGAAATCTGAATTTGAATTTTATGCCCTTTTTTAAACGTATGCACCACATCCTGCAACCTGAAATTCACTGCAGTTTTCTGATTCGCAACCAAAGCTTCTCCTTTTTCTCTCGAATTTCTGAATCTTGCAGGCATAATCTCACTTCTTACCATTTGATGATAATTTCCGTAAATCACCCCGTCTTTCTTTTCAGCTGGTTTAAAATCTTCAGGATAAACATCAATTAATTTTACGGCAAAATCTGCATCGGTAGAAGTTGAGGCAATATTTAATTTAGATAAAATTTCCCCGGCGAAAGTCATGTCTTCTGTTAAAATATCTGTTGTGAAAGTCAACACATCAGGTCTTCCGACTGCAAATCTTTGGTCTTCGGACATATAATTTCTTGGCGTAAATCCGTTAAAGTCTTTCAGGTTATCAGAACTTAAAACAGGATGATTCGGATCACTGTAATATTCTGATGAACCTTGTCCTGCAGAATTTTTTAAAGTTCCGTTGGCTAAATAGAAATTGACTTTTTGAGCTTCTTTTGGCGGATAGGTTGCAAATTCACGCCACTGTTTTGCTCCGGTGTCATACATCAAAGCTTCGGGTAAACCTGCGTCTTGTTTGGTATTTCCTTTTAAATAATGATTGAAAAATTTCGTTTCAATATTTTTCTGATAATAGGTTGCAATGCTGTCTCCGAAATAAATCTGATTATGAAAATGCTTTCCTTCTTCACGTCCCCAACCTCCATGAGAAAATGGTCCCATCACAATAGTGTTTTTAGCTTTCGGACTGGTTTTTTCAATGGTTTTGTAAATATTTAAAGGTCCTGAAAGATCTTCCGCATCAAACCATCCACCAACGGTCATTACTGCATGATTGATGTTTTTCAGATGTGGTAAAATGCCTCTTTTCTGCCAAAATTCATCATAATTGGGATGATTCATTATTTCTGTCATGAAGAAGTTATCTTTATAATACTTCTTATAACCATCTTTCAACGTTCCCATATCCCGGTAGAATTTTAAACCATCCTCAGAAGTCGATTTAATCATAGAATTGCTGTACCACGATTTGTTTTCAGGCTTTGTTTTCTGAACGCCAAATACAGGAAATGTTTTAAAATAACCTAACATAAATCTTCCGTTATGCAGAAAATCATCATTCCAGAAATCTGAAATCGGAGCTTGTGGAGACGAAGCCACCAAAGCCGGATGCTGCGCCAATGTACCTACAGCCGTATAAAATCCTGGATAAGAAGTTCCGTATTGGCCAATTTTTCCGTTGTTGTGTTTGATGTTTTTAATTAAATATTCTATCGTGTCGTAGGTATCGGTACTTTCGTCGACATCTTTTTTTGTTTTTCGTTCAACTTGAGGGGTCATATTGGTGAAAGTTCCTTCACTCATATATCTTCCGCGAACATCCTGATAAACAAAAATATATTTGTCATTCATCAGATATTTGTTCGGGCCGAGACTTCTGCGGTATTCATTTTCTCCGTACGGCGCAATGCTGTAGCAGGTTCTCTGCATCAGAAAAGGATATTTATTTTTATTAGAAATATCTTTCGGAATATATACTGCTGTAAACAATTTTGTCCCATCACGCATTGGAATGTAAAATTCCTGCTTGGTGAAATTGTCTTTTACAAAATTTTCTTGTGGTTGAGTTTGTGCATTTCCAAAGATGAAAAGCAAAAGCAGTAAAAATGAATATCGGATGTTCATGCTTGAAATTTGTCGCTAATTTAATGATTAATTAGTTTTTAATTTAATGCTTTTTAAAATGAAAAGTCTGGAAATGAAAAAGACAGGAATTACTTCTGGTCTTTTGTTGTTTTTCGACAAATAGGGCGTAATACTTTTATCTTATTGATTTTATTTAAAAATTAAATGCTGAATGAATTCAGAAAGTTCATCTTTAGACTTTTCAGTGAATAATAATATTAAATCTTCATTTCTCAGAATTTTATCTAAGCACTTCCTCAATATATCATCAGCGTTTTTTGAAACTTCATACAGTAATTTAAAGTCATTTTTAATAAATTTTTCTGAAATTCCGTCACCATGAACGATTGATGACCTTATATCATAAGCTGTTTGAACTTTTTTATATATTTCAATTCGAGTTTCTTTATTGTTTCCAAGAAAAAAGCATACAGTTTCTGATAACCTATGTCTTAGCTCGGAATTTGAAAGAGAAAATAAACTTTCTAAAACTGAGCAATAGTGCGCAATTTTCGTACCAATATCTTCACTTTGTCTTGCTGATTGTAAAAAATAAAATGCTCTATTTAATCTAGTTTGTTTACTTGTTAATTTAACATTTTTATTTATATTATTACTATTATATAGGTTTTCAGCAAGTGTCGAAAATGCAGAATTGCTTAGAATTATTTCTTCTAAATTGAGCTCAACAAGTTCCATGTTGTTTCCGGAATAATTTGTAAGAGTTGAGCTCCAAAGATTTGTATGCAAGTGTGTAGTTTTATTTTCATCTGAGTAATAAATTAAATGCCCAAGTTCGCTTCTGATAGCATTATCTTTAACAAGCCAAAAACATTGACACAGAATTTGAATATTACTTAGTGTTTTAGAAAGTACTTCTCTTTCATTAAAATCATTGAGGTTTTTGTTAATTGATTGTTTAATTAACAAGAATGTTTCATTTTGAATTATGAAATTTATCTCGTTTAAGCCAAGTAATATTTTTACATTTTCATTTTGAATTATGTTATTTAATAAAATTGATATCATTACTTAAAGTAACAATGTCGTTGAGTGGAAAAATTGTCTTTCTAGATAATTCTAGATTGTGGATGCTTACTATTATTGTTGCTTCAATCATTGTTAAGTATTAAATTTTGCTATCTCAGAAAAATCTATTAGTAATATTATTTCTTTATCAAATATACAATTCAATAGTAAAAGATTTTTATGGTCTTACAATTCAAAGAAAAAAAAATAGAAAGTACTCTGAATAAAACAAGGTAAATCATCCTTAAACTCATTCTACATAAAGCTCAAACACGCTTGTCTCTCCTTTCCGTCACTTTACATTAAGTCCAAACACCCGTGTTTATATTTAAAATCATTTTACATTTAATTAAAACAGGGGTGTTTGTCCTTTCTGTACGTTTACATTTAGATCAAACAATGGTGTTTGTATTTAAATACAACTTATTTTATATTTGATCAAGTTATTTTTTAAATTATTAATAATAAAAACACATTTGACGTATGAAAATTTCAGTACAGAGATTGAGCACCAAAGATTTGGCGACGCTCACAAAAAGAACCATCAATGTTTCAGCTTCCGGAAAATATCCGGCACTTACAAACCATCCTTTGGTTAACGAATTGTCGACCTACTATACAAATTATGATGCCGTCTACACCAAGAAAACGTTTAGCGGAAAAGTGAAAGATGTGGCGGAAGCGGATCGCGACAGAGATTTTGCTTTCAGCGGTATAAAAGCGTTTGTGAATGGTTACCGACAGGTGGCTTCGGTACCGAATGTGCAGGATGCGGAAGATCTGTATCAGGTGTTTGTGGAGTTTGGTTTAAACCTCGACCGCATGAGCTATTCTTCGCAGAATGCTCAGATGAAAAAACTGATTGAAGCAATGGAAAGTCCTGACAATACTCAGAAACTGGGAAATCTGTCTCTATCTGTTGCTTTTACAGAGATGAAGACCAAACATGAGTATTTTGAAGAAATTTTCGAAGAACAGACAGAAGCTAATGCGGGTCTTCGGCAAATGCAAAGCGCATCATCAGTGCGCCGAAGTTTAGAAAAAACATTGAAATCTTATTTTAATATGCTCACCGCTCTGAAAGATATTCCCGATTGGAAAGATGCATACGCTGAGGTCAATGAGTTGGTAAAAGCAGCGAGAAATTCTGCTGTTGCGAGAAAGAAAAATAATGAAGAACCTGAATAAGTTTAGCTCGCTGTATATTTTAATTTATTTTCGTCGCTTTGAGTAGATTTCTGAAAAAATCATATCGAGAAGTTTATAACTACAAGATAATCTCTATTCTCGATACATTTTTTCTCCACTTTGTTACGAAAAAACACTCGAATTGACGAATGTAGTTTCAAAATACACAATGTATTAACTGTAACTTTATTTCATCAAAAAATAATTTAAAAATAAAAAATATACGGAGAATTTTCTCCGTATATTTTAGTAGTAATGATAATGTTTTATTTTACTTCTGCTTTCTTTCCTGCAAACTTATTAAGCTTCATGGTTAAAGAAAACATCACGTAACGTTTCAGAATCAAATCTTCACGGTCTTCAAAGTAAGTGTTTGTAATGGTACGTCTTACGCTTTGGTTTTGATTTAAGACATCATATACTTTTACTTTTGCGGTCAGCTGTTTGTTAAAGAATGAATATCCCAGACTGGTGTTCCAGAAATAAAAATCTCTCTTGAAACCGGGTGCAATGTTTGACGTTGTGTTGTATTCAAAATCATTTCCGAAAACAAGTTTACTTTTAAAAATATAATTGGTCAATTCCATCTTTAAAATCTGATTGCTGGTTTTAACATTTCCAATACTGTAATTTTTGTATTCTGAGAAATTGTAACCCAAGGAATAGGATGGTTTGATGGTGATTTTATCTTTTAATTCATACGTAAAATTAAATCCAGGGTTAATGCTGTATGTTTCGCTGATAAACTGATCTGCATTGATGAAACCTCTGTTGTAACCATAATTCATATTAAATCTCGGATTTAAAGTCAGTTTATTTTGTTTCCATTTGAACGTCTTTGAAAATCCACCACCCAGGTTTACATATTTGTTTCCGCTAACGTTGGTGTACGTCACAAACTGCTTCCCGGAATCGTCGTAGTAAGAATAGTTAGTCACATCATTATTATAGTAATTGAAACTTAGGTTCATATAATAATTCATGTTTTTCAACATATTATAATTGCTGTAGTAAATGTAAGTAGAGTTTTGCCATTTGTTTTTCAATTCCGGATTTCCACGATAGCTCACCAAAGGATTGATGTTATCTGTAAACGGACTCAGCTGTTCTGCAGTTGGAATTGAAAAGTCGGAGTTGTTATAAATACTCAGTCTTTTGTTGTCTGAAAACTGATATTGAAAATTCATGTTAAAGCTCGGCAATGTAAAACTGTTTTGCAAATTGTATCGCTGACTGTTAAAAAATGAGTTTACATTCATATCTGTAATATCCAAGCTTGCCGCTGCCCAAACATTGATTTTCTTTTTATTAAGTTCATAAGATATTTCAGGGCTAAGTTGGTTGATTTTTTGGCTCATCGTATTCGATAAAACATCGTTGTAATCGGAATACTGTCCGTTAGTCAGATCAAAATCATTGACGTCTCGTAAGTTTCTGGATAATTTATTTTCGTACGTTAAATTTACGGTCACATTCGATGAATCAGATAGAGGTTCAGAATATGCAGTTGTAAATCGATATCTGTTGGTTTGATTTTTTGTTTTAGAAAGCTGGTTTCTTATATCATTTGGATCTGTGGTTTGATAGAAAATAGTTGAAGAGGTATTTGTATTTTCTTTTTTTGATTCTGAAATAGTGGTATTCATATTGGCAGAAACTATACGACCTTTTTTCTTAAATTTTCTTGAGAAATATAGATTTGGCGAGAAATTATTGCTCTCAGATTTATTGCTTGTGTAAGAATCACTTTCGTTAAGGAGTATATTGTCTCTTAAAGTGGATGATTTTGAATTATTAAAACTAAAACCTTCTGTTCTTGAGAAGTTGGGCGAGAAATAAATATTGGTAAGCGTATCAATTTTAATTCTTATAGCGGTGTCAAAACTATATTGTTGCGTTTCGTTTTCACCATTGTTTTCCGAGTTTGTTTTTAAAGTAAAATCAGGAAGTAATGTCGTTCTGGAAACTTTAGATCTTGTCTCCAAATTATTGTTGACGTGCATTAAACTTAAAGTCTCCAAATCTGCATTTTTGTCAAATTTGTCACTATAATTAAAGCCAACCGTTGTACTTCTTTGGATTCCTTTGGTATTGTTTCCGCCTTGTGTGTAATAGGTGTTTCCGCCGTCTGTAATCACAGATCCGCCCTGCATGATCCACGAATTTCTACCGTGTCCCATACTGTCGAAAACCTCATCATTAGAAAATCCTTGCGAATTGATGTTGTTTGACGAAGCCAAAAGACTGATTTTGGTATCTTTTTTAAAATAGCTCAAAAGCAAACTGCCTTCATAACGCTCGTCAGAACCATATCCTGCAGTCAGTCGGGATAAAAGCCCTTTGTTTTTCTTTTCATCAATATTAAAATTGATGGTTGTATTATTCGATTTCGCAGCTTTCCCACTCAATTCCTCTTCCTTAGTTTTCGTAGTAGTAAACTGGATGTTTTTGATAATATCAGCCGGAAGATTCTGCAATGCGATTTTCCCGTCTTTATCGAAGAATGGTTTTCCGTTGATCATAATTTGGTCAACTTCTTTTCCGTTAACCGTTATTTTTCCCTCATTGCTAATTTCAACTCCCGGAATTTGCTTTAAAAGTTCTTCAATTTTACTGTCTGGTCGTACTTTTATTGCTGAAGCATTAAATTCAATGGTGTCTTTTTTAATTTTAACCGGTGAAGCTGTAATCTTTACCTCTTCGATATTTTGAATAGAGTTTTTCTCCAGCTCAATTTCTCCTAAAGAAACCGATTCTTTAATTATATCAAAGCTTTTGGAGTAGGTGATATATTTTTCAGCATCAATTTTCAAAATAGTTGATTCTGATAATTCATCTGTTTTTAGAGAAAATTTTCCTTCACGATTAGTCGCTGTGTAATTGACAATAGAAGAGTCTTTTTGTTTAAGTAAATAAACGGTGACGTTTTCAATTGATTTTTTTTCAAAATTTAAAACTTTTCCATCGATGCTTAATTTTTGTGCATTTAATAATAAATTGCTGATTACAAAGATCAGCAACCAAAACTTTTTCCCCATTTATTGATTTTATGGCGCAAAAGTAATAAAAAAACATCCCTTGTAGGGGATGTTTATAGTTAAAGTCAGTTAAATTCTTAAAATTAAGCCTTCAAATATCTTGAATAAGCGTAACCTTCCTGTCCATCGGCAGTTTTTACTTTCCACCAATCGTCTGAAGTCTGCTCAACTAAAGTTACAGAAGCACCTTTAGCAGCTTTTCCTACAACAGCAGCTTCAGTTGAAGGCTCTTGTCTGATATTTAAATTTGATTCTTCAGTGGCAACCGTAAGATTTGCACCTGCAGAAAGACCTGCAACCTGCACATCGATGTTGATATCTGTAGCAGAATACGTAGAATCAATTGCTCCTAGAGCGTTCCAAACTGCATCTTTAGCAGCTGTGTTTGAAGCATTTCCGGAAACATAAAGAATTCCATCCTGCTCCTGAACTTGTAAATTTGAAACTCCTGCAGACTGGGCAGCAGAAACTACACTTGAATATTTATCTTGTAATGTGCTCATGTCTGATTATTTTACTACTAATTTATTGTTATATTTTCCAACTTTTAAAGCATCTACAGATTCTTTAATTTTTCTAGCTTGAGCTGAAGAAACATTTCCAGTAAGCGTTAATTCTCCATTAACAACTTCTACTTTTACCGTTGGGAAATCTTTTACAGCATCCTGTACCTTTTGCTGAACCATAGGATCTACAGCTGAAGTAGTTTCTACAGGCGGTGGTGGAGGTGGAAGTGTTTCTACAGTTGCCATATCATGCACATCTTTTACTCCCTTAATTTCTTTTAAGGATTTAATTGCAGCATCTTTTTCAGCCTGAGAAGCAAATGTTCCTCCAAGATGAGCAACACCTTCTTTTACTTCAATAGTTGCAGTAGGAGTTGCAGCTACAATAGTTGTTGCCTGAGTCTGAAGATCAGCGTCAGAAACTTTCTTTTTGCACGAAATAGCCCCAAATGATACTGCTAAAGCTAAAGCAGACATTGTGATTGTTTTTCTCATAATTGATTTTATTTAATGTTTTTCGTTAGACTCAAATGTAATAATAAAATCTATACCAATGATTGAAAAATTTAATAAATATGATAGGATTTTATGCTAAGTTTTTAATAATCTGAATCTTAAATTTAAATTCTTTGAATTTTAATTGCTTTTTAATAATAATTTAAGCCTAAACTTTAAAACTATTATATTTGTGGCAATTGATAATACGATGAAATTGTCACGATTTGCAAACTCAAATGAAGTTCGCCGTTTAATTATAAAGAAAAGGCAAATTCTGATGAAGAAGGCACAATTCCAAATAACCTAAAAAAATAATAGAAATCTACATATGAAAGGACAGAATAAACTATTTTTTGCAATCATCATTGCATTAATCCTTGGTGTTGCAATAGGAGGATTTGTACATCTTCAATATCCTGACAGTGCAAAACCATTCTCTCAAAATATAAAACTTCTAGGAACGGTTTTCATCAGGCTTGTTCAAATGATTATTGCACCATTGGTTTTCACAACTTTGGTAGTGGGAATTGCAAAAATGAGCGATATTAAGATGATTGGAAGGGTAGGATCGAAAGCCATGCTTTGGTTCATTTCCGCTTCATTGGTTTCTCTTTTTATTGGTTTAATTTTAGTTAATTGGCTTGAGCCGGGGCACGTTACAAAACTTCCCATTCAGGATGCAGCATCTGCCGATGAGCTTTTAAAATCAAGCAAAGGTTTTTCTTTGGAAGACTTTGTAAAACATATTATTCCTAAAAGTATTTTTGAAGCTTTTGCAACCAATGAAGTTCTTCAGATTGTGGTTTTCTCCATTATGTTTGGGGTGGCTTTGGCGAATTTAGGTGACGAATATGCTCAGCCTGTAATTAAATTGTTCGACGTCATTGCTCATGCAATCCTGAAAATGGTGGGTTATATCATGTGGTTTGCACCGCTTGGAGTTTTAGGAGCCATCGCTGCCGTTGTTGCGACCAATGGTTTTGAAATCTTTAAGGTTTATGCGATTTATCTCCGAGATTTTTTCTTTGCCATTGCTGTTCTTTGGCTTGTATTATTGTTAGTTGGATATATGATTTTAGGAAACCGTTTATTTGATTTGTTAAGAAGAATAAAATCTCCTTTGTTAATCGCTTTCTCTACAACAAGTTCGGAAGCTGTTTTCCCTAAATTGGTTGAAGAGCTGGAAAGATTCGGATGCAATAATAGAGTAGTTTCTTTTATTTTACCTTTAGGATATTCATTTAATCTGGATGGAAGTATGATGTACATGACGTTTGCCTCCATTTTCATCGCTCAGATTTACGGAATCGAAATGTCTGTTGGACAACAAATCACCATGCTTTTGGTTTTAATGTTAACTTCAAAAGGGATTGCGGGAGTTCCGAGAGCCTCTTTGGTAATCATCGTAGCAACCTGCTCCATGTTTGGAATTCCGCCCGAAGGAATTGCATTAATTTTACCGATTGACCATTTCTGTGATATGGCGAGAAGTATGACGAATGTTTTAGGAAATGCTCTGGCGACGTCTGCCGTTTCGAAATGGGAAGGGCAGCTCGATAATCATGGTGGTGATATGTAAAATATTAATTTAACTTAAGTTAGTGAATGGTCAATAGTGAATTTTTATTTTCATTATTGACCATTTGTTTTTAGGAGCTTAATCCCGCTTTCCATTGCAATCTTTTTTTGCAAAAAAGGATTTTCATTACAATCGGGGCTAGGGTGGTAGTCAGTCAAACTTAATTATCAAATTTTATTATATTTCGGAGTAAATTCCTTTCAGTTTAAGAATTAGTGTTTTTGAATAGGAGGAAATTTTGATTTGAAAATGAAGGGAAATTTTTGAGAATAAAAAAAAAAACTTTGCGAACTTTGCGTTAAAAATAGATTAAAAACCTATCATTAAATGAACTTACAACATCATAAAAATACAATTGCTGATAAAGGATTTTCCGTGATTGACAATGTTTTTTCTACAGAAGAAATTGAAAAAATAAGTGAAGTGATCCGAAATATTGACACCTCAAAAGAAACGTTCAGGAAGTCGGAAGATCTTTTTGCCATCCGTCAGTTTTTAAAGGAAATTCCTGAGGTGAAAGATTTGATTTTTAATGAAAATTTAAAGACAATCATTAAAGAAATTTTTGGCGAAAATTATTTTGTAGTCAAAAGTATTTACTTCGATAAACCTGAAAAATCAAACTGGTACGTTGCCTATCATCAGGATTTGACTATCTCAGTTGATAAGAAGGTCGAACTGGAAAACTTCGGGCCCTGGACAACGAAACAAAATCAGTTTGCCGTTCAGCCGCCTTTAAATATTCTTGAAAATATTTTTACCATAAGAATTCATTTAGACGATACTGATGAACATAATGGAGCTTTAAAAGTAGTTCCAAAATCCCACGCAAAAGGAATCTACAGACCCGAAACCATTGACTGGAATGTGGAAACTGAAAATATATGCAGTGTTGAGAAAGGCGGAGTGATGATTATGAAACCTCTGCTTCTTCACGGTTCTAACCGAACGACGAATGGAAAGAAAAGGAGGGTAATACACATTGAATTTTCTGATCGGGAATTGCCAGAGGAATTGAATTGGTCGGAGAGAATGCATTAAGATCATTAGAAATTCAGCGTTTTTTTTAGAATCCAATTCTCAAGATTTAATCATAAAAACCAAAAAAACCTCTTCCAAATCGAAAGAGGTTTCATTATTTTAAAATTGTAAATCTCGAATTTTATTTCACAGAAATCTCATCCACAAAAACATACGCATCACCATCTGCTCCCTGATGCCATGCAGGAAGTTTCCCGAAATGATACGCTTTTACTTTCAGATAGCGGGCTTCGGTCGGAAGAATGTCTGTTGCAAAATCTTTCACCTGAACGGTTTCATCCTTAGCATCAATGTTATTTTCCAGAGTTTTCAGAAGAATAAAAGTTTTTCCATCCATTGAAGCGTAATATTCTACTTTTTTCGGCATTAAAATCCATGCACGGCTGTCCTGTAAGTAAGTTGAGGAAATATGATTCATTTGCTGAGGAGATTTAAAATCAATAATGGCTTCCACGGTTTGTCCCTGATAGCCTTGCCATTCGCCTTTCCTCCAGTTTACGTCACCGTTGATTCCGTCGATGATTGCCAGTTTTCCACCTGCTGTGTACTGAGGATTGGCAGTTGCATTGATCGTCACATCCCAATGATTCGGGCGTTTGTTGAAATGAGCTGTAGTGATTGCACTTTTTTCACCACTTCTTTCCGCGTAAGTTGAAACTTGTGTCGTTTTGTTGATGGTAAAAGGTTCTTTGTACACTTTAAAAGTCTTTCGCACGTTGGCATCATTTTCATCCATCGTCATGTAGTAGACTTTATCTTTCGCATTCAAAGGTGTGATTTTAACCTGAGTGGTGAAATCAAAAAGTCTGTCTGCAGCAATAACAGGAGAAGCAGTTTGTTCGGTGTATTTTAAATCTTTGGCAACTTTTACGTTTTCAAAACCTAATTTTTTAAGTTCACTTTTAGGAGTGTTTTTTGTGATGATTCTTGTCGTTCCGTCTTCCAGATTAAGTTTAATTTCATCAAAATATGGCGTTACCGTTTCCCATTCAGGTTTTCCGGGAGTTACCGAATAAATCCCCATTGTGCTCAGAATATACCATGCACTCATCTGTCCGCAGTCTTCATTTCCAATCAGACCATCCGGAGCATTTTTGTAGAAATTATCAAGGATGTACTTGATTTTTGCTTCTGTTTTTTGTGGTTTGTCGACGAAATTATAAAGGTAAGCGATGTGATGACTCGGCTCATTTCCCTGAGCGTATTGTCCCATTAAACCAGTGATATCCACTTGTTCTCTTCCCGTCGTTTTATCAGGAGCAGCGAAAATTGCATCAATAAACTGTTCAAATTTCTCTTTTCCGCCATGCGCCTGAATTAATCCCGGAATATCCTGCGGAACGAAGTACGAATAATGCCATGAATTTCCTTCCGTGTAATTGTTATTCACTTCTCTCGGGTCAAACGGCTCATACCAGTTTCCGTTTTTTCTGGCCTGCATAAAACCGTTGTTTGGATTGTAAAGGTTTTTCCAGTTTTGAGAACGCTTCATAAAGTATTCGTAATCGTCTTTTTTGTTTAAAATTTTTGCCATTTGAGCGATACACCAATCGTCATAGGCATATTCCAAAGTTTTAGAAACACTTTCATGCTCATCATCAATACTGATGTAATTATTTTGCTTGTAAGCACTTAAACCAAAAATATCCTGCATTGCCGAATTTTTGGATGCTTCAAAGGCTTTTTCATAATCAAATCCTGTAATCCCTTTTGCCATCGCATCTGCGATTACAGAAACGCCGTGATAACCAATCATACATTCCGTTTCATTCGAAGCGAGCTCCCAAACCGGAATCCTTCCGCCATGTTCACGTTGCTTAATAAAAGTATTGACGAAATCTGCCGTTCTTTTTCTGTCGATCAAAGTCATTAGAGGATGTGCACCTCTGAACGTATCCCAAAGCGAAAAAACAGAGTGGTAGCCGAAGTCTTTTGCCATGTAGAATTTGTTGTCTCTGCCACGGTATTTTCCGTCAGCATCCATATTGATGTTTGGCTGCGTGAAAACATGATACATTGCGGTATAGAAAACTGTGAGTTTATCTTTATCGTCAGACTTCACTTCAATTTTTGAAAGTTCTCTATTCCAGTCTGCGACCGCCTGAGTTTGAATTTCATTAAAATCATTTGATTTTCCTTCTGCCAGCATATTTTTTCCTGCACCTTCGTAACCTGTTGGAGAAATTGAAACTTTTACACTGATCTTTTCACCACCCTTGACCGCAGTTGTAAAAGCTAAAGTCAATTTGGTTCCTGAGAATGTATTGTTTTCATTTTTACCATTAAATTCCTTTTTTGAAATTTTCATCGGTTTTGAAAACTCAATTCTTGAATAAATATATTGGTTGGTTGCCCAGGCTTCACTTCTTCTGAAAACTTCAATCGTTTTGCTGTCAATAATTCTCACTTCACCTTCCAGCAATTTATCTCTGTGATTTAAATCTAAAACAATGTTGGCGTTTCCTGCTTTATTGAATTTATATTCATGATATCCGACTCTTTTTGTCGTGGTTAAACGGACATCAATGTTGTGTCTGTCTAATTTGACAGAATAAAATCCGGCTGTTGCTTTTTCATTTTTATGAGAAAATTTGGATGAATATTCTTTCGGAGTCAGTCCCGGAGTTCCCATTGTCGGCATCAGCATAATATCACCATAATCTGAAACTCCTGTTCCGTTCAGATGCGTATGCGAGAAACCGTAAATTACCGAATCTGAATAGTGATAGCCGCTGCAGCCATCCCAACTTCCGTCAATTCTTGTGTCGGGAGAAAGCTGAACCATCCCAAAAGGTACGATCGCGCCTGGAAAAGTATGGCCATGACCGCCCGTTCCGATAAAAGGATTGACGTATTGCGAATAATTTTGTGAAAACGAATTATGAGCAATTAATCCTAAAAGAACGAATAATATTTTCTTCATTGATATTAAATTTAAATCGCCCTAAAATACACAAATTTTGGCTTCACAAAAGAATTTATCTATCACCATGTTTATTGATTCTAAATAGCTAAAAATTCCGTAAATTTGTGGTCAATTTATATTTTTATGTTGACTAAAGAAAAAATTCAGGATTTCCTTAAAGAAATAGAAGTAGACGACTTGGTTTCTAACTTCCAATTGATGGGGAATGATGTTTATATAGATATGACTGCGCATTCACCGGCAATGCACGAAAAGAAAAAGCTTGAAGCTGCAATGAAACAGGCTTTCGCAAGTGAATTTGGAGAAGAAATCAATTTAAAACTTAAAATAGTTTCTCCCGAGCCAAGCGAAGTTCAGCTAAGTCAGATCAAAGGAAAACAAATCCCTGGAATTCAAAATATTATTGCCATCGCATCCGGAAAAGGAGGTGTTGGTAAGTCTACAGTTGCTGCGAACCTTGCGGTAACTTTAGCAAAAATGGGTTTTAAAGTTGGGATTTTAGATGCCGATATTTACGGACCTTCTGTTCCTACAATGTTCGATACAGAAGGACAGAAGCCGATTTCTGTTGACGTGAATGGAAAAAGCTTAATGAAACCAATCGAAAATTACGGTGTGAAAATGCTTTCCATCGGATATTTTTCAGGAGCCAATCAGGCAGTAGTCTGGAGAGGGCCAATGGCTTCAAAAGCGTTGAACCAAATGATCAGAGATGCAGCTTGGGGAGAACTTGATTTCTTACTAATCGATCTTCCTCCTGGAACTGGAGATATTCATTTATCAATTATTCAGGAAGTTCCGGTAACGGGAGCGGTGATCGTAAGTACGCCTCAACACGTTGCTTTAGCGGATGTTAGAAAAGGAATTGCAATGTTCAATATGGAAAGTATCAACATTCCGGTTCTTGGACTGATAGAAAATATGGCTTATTTTACGCCGGAAGAACTACCTGACAATAAATATTATATCTTTGGAAATCAGGGAGCGCAATATCTGGCAGATGATTTAAATATTCCTGTCTTGGGAGAAATTCCGTTGATTCAGAGCATCAGAGAGGCGGGAGATGTAGGAAGACCTGCAGCGCTTCAGGAAAATTCAAAAATTGCAGAAATTTATACAGAAACTGCAAGAAAAATGGTAGAGAGCTTAGTAGAAAGAAACAAATTTTTACCGCCTACAGAAGCCGTGAAAATCACGACAATGGCAGGTTGCTCACCGAAAAAATAAATAATGATTTCAAATTAATTTTTGAAAAACCAAATTCGAATATGGAGACAAATATAGCACACGAACAAACTGTAACCAAGGTATTGGAAGCTCTGGAAAGCATTCGTCCGTTTTTGAACAAAGACGGTGGCGATATCGAGCTTTTAGATGTAAAAGATAATACCGTTTTTGTAAAACTTCTGGGAAACTGTTCAGGTTGCTCTCTTAATTTCTCAACATTGAAATTAGGGGTAGAAAATACCATCAAGCAACACGCTCCCGAAATTGAAAAGGTAGTGAATGTAGAGTAAAAAATACGACGATATATTTTTTAAAGACAGACTTTTTGGGTCTGTCTTTTTTTTGAAAATATCACCCAACCTTGTCAAGGTTATAATCGCTCAGTATATTAACCTTGACAAGGTTTACGACTAGTTTTATTCCACAAAAAAGCCCCGGAAAATCCCGAGGCTTAGCAAAATCAAATATGAAAATTTTACTTTACAATTACTCTCTCCACTTCACCTTCTGAAGTTTTAATTAAATAACCTCCGGTATTTAGTTTTGAAGTGTCGATCGTTAAGGCAGATTTTTCTTTTCCAAGAAGTTTTCCGCTCATATCGTACAATTCGTAACCTTGAGCTCTGTTGAAATATAGGGTATTTCCTTTGTTCACAGGATTCGGGAAGATATTGAAGTTTGATTTCTCGGGCTTAACTTCGCTAGTTGGCAGGCTTGTATTTGAAATATTATATTTAGCAATAATGTAGTATGATGTATTGCCTGTGTATTTGTCTCCTGCCGCGTAGATAGAATTGTTTTTTACAATTAGAGAGGTGTAAGACCCATCAATGCCTGTTTCTTTGTATGAATTTTGATTATTGATTTGCACCAAATTCCCCGAATTATTATAATGAGAAATAAATGGATGCCCAGAGGTTGATTCTCCTACAAAATAAAATTCGTTTCCATGATTAACAAAATTACTGTAGAAATCAAGAGTATTATTATCATTGGTCAGATTAATCGTACTCGATAGACTTCCCGCCGTGTTGATATTATAAAATAGGTTGTTGTCTAGATCCAAAGAATTAATATTTCTATTGAAGTCAATTTTTGAAAAATAATAACTTGATGCCGGATAAGTAAAGTTTCCATTAGAGCCAAAACTGTTTACAATTGTTCCTGTTGATGTCGTTTTACTTATTTTATCATTATGAAAATTTAGTATTTCTGAACCAGAGCTTAATATATAACCGTTATTGTTTTGTACAATAATTCCATTATTTCCGTAGCTGTTATCCGTAGTGCCGTTTGATAAAAGCTTAATAAATCTTGTACCTGTAGATAATAAGATTGAACTATCTGATAAAACTACGGTGTTGTTGTTTCGGAAACCGTTGACTCCATTGAAAGTAGTGGTAAATTCTCCTGCAGTACCAAATGCAGTATCTAGCGACCCGTTATTTAGATTATACCTTCTGATACTTATTTGTGCTGATGGATCTTCCGACGTTTTTTGAAATGAAACTAAAATTTTATCCGATCCTTGAGGTCTTATTGTAAAATCGCTCACATAATTTGGTAACGTTAAAGTACCACCAATCCCAAAAGAAGTATCATAGCTTCCATCTAAATTAAGTTTGTAAATTTTATTTGGAGTTAATGAAACAGATGAAGGAACGTCTTTTCCGTAAACAAAAAGTTTATTGTCGGTGCTTTCTATAATCTGCAAATCATCAGCTTCACCAGTTAATGGTATTGAAACTATTCCATTGTTTCCAAAAGATGTATCTAAATTAATTGTTTGTGCGTTAAGATTAAGATAAAATGCAGAGATCATTGCTACGGTCACAGTAGTAAATTTCTTTTTCATAATTGTGTTTTAATTATTAATGTTTACAAATATAATATTTTTTTTAAGTTGATAAGTCTTATTTATTAAACAAAAAAGCCCCGGAAAAAATTTCCGAGGCTTCATTAAAATCAAATATGAAGATTTTACTTCACAATTACTCTTTTCACTTCACCTTCTGAAGCTTTAATTAGATAAACTCCGGTATTTAGTTTTGAGGTGTCGATGGTTAGGGCAGATTTCTCTTTTCCAAGAAGTTTTCCGCTCATATCGTATAATTCATAACCCTGAGCTCTGTTGAAATATAGAGTATTTCCTTTGTTCACAGGATTCGGGAAGATATTGAAAGTTGCTTTTTCAGGCTTAACTTCGCCAGTAGCTAAAGTTGGAGAAGTCATTACTTCATACATCGATAAAGTTCCACTGATTTCGTTGGCAACGATGATATAACCTTTTCCGTTATTCATATTTGCTGGTGGAATGTAAGTAATTCCTTCCGGACCGTTGTCTCCACCAAATGCAGAAGTAGATCTTGAATGTTTATAATCTACAAAAGTTGCATTATTTGGGTCTGTAACGTTGTAAACCATCACACCTCCGGTTCTTTCCAGAGTAATGAATGCAAATGTCTGAGTTCCGATGGTGCCTAAAGTAACGCCTTCCGGTTCAGGACCTTTTGCGCGGCTTCTGCTTTTTGCACCGTTTGCTTCATTATCTGCATTGAAAATCAAAGGATGGTAAGCTGCGGTGTGTCTTTCAAACTGATCTCCACTATCGAAAACCAACTGTTTGGTGTCTGCATTGAAAATTGAGAATGAACGAGCTCCCAAAGCATGAATTTCTTCAAAATCTGCGTCACCATCTGTATTTCCGTTTACGTTGGTTACTCTGAATCTTCCCAAATTATGCGAAGCTTTCAAAATAGATGCATTCGGGAAAATTGCTGAATCTAAAGTGTATCCGTTGGCTCCAACTGTCGTTCTTTCACTGAATCCGCCTAAATCTTTTTCATCTCCTTCATTCGCTGTAACCAGGTAATTGGTATTTCCAACTTTGAAAGATGCCATCGCATCCGGATTGTAGTATGTTTTTACAGGCCAGTTTGCAATTAGAACTTCTCCATTGTTGTCTGAAGCATCGAAACCATTTCCTGGAAGACTCATGTCTTTTTTATCTAATCCCCAAATATTTCCTAAAGTATTTGTTGCTAAATTAACCTCAATAATGGCATTGTTTTCCTGACAAGAAACCCAAGCTTTCTGGCTATCCGGACTGATTGTAATGTATTCCGGTTCAAGATCCTGAGCTAAAGTGCTCGTAGATTTTACTTTTCTTCCGCCCGTAAGAGCTAAAGTTGCTTCTTGTCCGTTAAATGGTGTCAAAGAAAGCGTGGTAACATTTGATTGTGTTAAATTTGAAATCCCTCCGGAAATATCAATAATACTGATAGAACCTTCCGGATCTACTGTGTAAGCATCGTTTGGTTCTCCTTCATTTGCTGTCATTATTTTGTTTCCGTCCGGAGTGAAAGTAATCATATCGGGTAAAACTCCTACAGTAACCTGCTTCAAGAATACTCCATTCGTAGTAAAGAAAACAACAGAACCATTTCCTTGAGGATTAGTTGCGTTTGGTGAAGCTACAGCTACAATTCCGTTTTTAACGGCAATACTTGTAATTCCGCCATAAGGAAGCATATCCACCGTTTGAATAACTGATGGAGATAGCGGATTGGAAAAATTAATAATATCAAAAACGTCCGTTAAAGAACTAATCGTAAATAATCTCTGAGTTGCAGGATCATGAACAACAATTTCTGTAGAACTTGTACTGTTTCCTGAAGGGTCAAAACTTCCAATATAGCTTAACATATTTGGATTTGATGGAACAGGTGCAGCTTTATCATTATCAATAATATAAACTGTAGAAGAAGTATCTCCTGTAATCGTTGTTCCAACAGGATTTTCAAGACTTAAAACAAAATATTCAGCCTGTTGTTCCTCCAAAGTATCATCAATAATTGGAATATTTACCGTTACACTTGTCGTAGAAGGTGTAATGTTGATTGTTTGGTTTGTAAATGTATAATCACTTGCATTTGCTGTACCGTAAGCAGCTTTTGCTACTAAATTTACCGTCGCATTCGAAGGATTTGTAACATTTATTTTAAAGGCTAAAGTTCCTGCATTTTCGTTTACTTTAACTAAAGTTTTATCTAAAGAAACGCTCGTTCCTGCTGTTGTGAAAGTGCTTGATGTTGTGGTTGTAACTGCATTATCACTTGTATCTTCCACCATATTTGGTTTTAAGGCTAAATAATAAGCCTGATTTGGAAGCAGTGCTGTTGTAGGAATTACTGTGATTGCATTATTTGCAAATGTTGTCGTAAACGGAACAACTGTTCCTGTTGAGTTATTTAATCTTAATTCTACAAGATTTTGTGCATTTGCAGCAGTAATCGCAGAGTTGTCAATTAATCTTACATTTTCATTAAAAGTAATGGTAGGATTTACTGTTGTTGAAGCGTTATTTACATTGTTTGCAGGCAAATAAGCAACCGTTGGTGGAGTAGTATCAACTCCGCTCATAGCCGTAGCATCAACCGTGAAATTGTCGAACCTGTTGTTACCAACTGTTCCTCCCGCTCCTGCAGTAAATTCAACTTTCAGCCTAAAATTTGGGTTGTTGTTTACGCTAAAGTTGTTTGAGAAATCAAGGGTTACCAAGGTTGGATCTCCGTCAACCGGTAAAACGGCACCTTCGGGATCGTTGTTTGCGGTATAAGTGAAAGGTAAAAAAGTTACTCCGTCAATCGAGTAAAACCATTTTTGCTTTCCTGCTCCGGAGCCTGATCTTCTGGTTGTAAATTTTACGACAACATTGTTGTAGCCTGTTGTAGGCAAAGCAAATTGAATATTTCCAGGGATAGGATTGTTATAACGTAAATGGGTGCCTGCAGCATCTCCATTTCTTCCGTTTATTGTGCCAAAACCGTTACCAGTAGCACTTGATAAATTAATAAAAGTATTAGGATCAGCAGTACCGTTTTGAAAAGCTGTAATTGTTCCGGTTTGTAATGTTGCAGCCGATGAAGGCGTGGTAATTGATGCAACAGATGTGTTGGTATTAAAGTTCCAGTAATGGATCAATGTGTTTTGTCCTGAAACTGCGCCATGAAATAAAGCGGCAATAGGCAAAAGACCTCTCAAAAGGTATTTGTTCTTCATTTTTATTAATTTTAGATTGTTGCAAAAATGAAGATTGTAAGTTGTGAGGCTTTTAATTTAATTTTAAGAAATGATTAATATTTTGTTTAAATAAAGGGGGTTCTTTAAGGAATTGTTAATTGTTTCGTTGTTGAGAATTACGTAATTTGGTTATTTAGAGCTTAGATTCTCTTTTAGGTTTTAAAAAAAACTTATCTTCATTCTGCTTGACATAACTTAGTGTAACTTCAATTATACAGTCATCCATATTATAGAATTCATTACTAAGTTCGTTCCAGCGGTTATCAATTTTATTTTCATCTGGCATCATTTCCATAATATTTCTACATATTTCAATATCTTCCGGAATAGGTTGTTCAGGAAAAATTTCAATTGCTTCTTTAATTATTGCAACAACTTCAAGCGCACCAATCACTTCTAATGCTTTCAAACTTTCATAAGCGAACTTTCCAGCATTGTTATAGAAAAAAGAATTAATACCACCACCATTAATACTATCTTGTAACATTTGTGATAAAATAAGCGGTCTTTCGAAATCATTTAACAAAGATAGTTGAAACCCGTCTGATGACTTATCCCATAATTTTTCTACAATGTAATTGTATATATCTTTTTTGCTATTGGTTAGTAGTAATGTTGATATATTGCTCATAGGTCAAAGTTTGAATTTGATATAATAAACTACTAAAAACATCCAAATGTATATTGCGCAAATATTAACTAGATATTTTTGCATAATATTTTTAAATATGTTTTGACTTTATATTGTATCGTAGGTTGTATAGATGTTCTGTATCATAGAATTTACTTCTTTCCCGAAACTTTATCATAAATATTATGAATCAAACCATCCGCAACAGAAATTTTCGGAACAAAAATTTTGTTGATTTCAGACCAAGTCATGACATTGTTATAAATTTTCAAAGCGTGAGCCAAAACATCGGCGCGATCTTGTCTCAGATTGTGTTTCGTCATTCTTTCGTCAACGGTAAGAACGCTTAATTCTTTGTACACTTTTTTCAGATAAGAAGCAACCATCGGCTTTCCGTCTTTTGTTTTACTCATCGAAAACACTTTATTGATATTTCCTCCGGATCCGATGGCTACAATTGGTTTTTTGCTGACGATATGAGATTTAATTTCCTCTTTCATCTCTTTCCAATTGTCTTCTGTAACAAGGTTATTCAATAAACGGATTGTTCCAATGTTGAAAGATCTCTCGTAAACCATTTTTCCGTTTTCGTAGAAAGTAAGTTCGGTAGAACCGCCACCAACATCTACATAAAGATAGGCGAAATCTTTATCAAGTCCTTCTGCAACGTGGTTTTCGTAAATTAATGTAGCTTCCTCGTCTCCTGAAATAATTTCAATATTAATATCTGAAGTCTCTTTTACAATTTGAATAATTTCCTGTCCGTTTTCAGCATCACGCATTGCACTGGTTGCACAAGCGCGATAGTGTTCAACTTTATAAATACTCATCAAATCACTGAAAATTCTCATAGTATCGATGACCATTTTTTCTCTTTCTTCGCCGATTTTTCCGAGAGTGAAAACATCCATTCCCAATCTCAGTGGAACTCGTAAAAGATTAAGTTTAATAAATTCGGGTTCTCCGTTTTGGATTTTTACTTCGTTTATTAAAAGTCGGGCTGCATTACTTCCTATATCTATCGCTGCAATAATCATGTTTTATGATGTATTTTATTGAAATTCAATGATTTATTAAATCTATAAAAAAACTTTAAAGTCGAAATTTACAAAAATTATTTGCTTTTTGAATTGATAAATTTCAGCTTTCTGAAAATCAGTTATTTCTTAATTACTTCTTTGAAGTTTTAGCTTTAAGATATTTATACGTTTCAATCTGAGAACGGCAATCTTTTTCATCGTTTTTGATGTATTCGTTGCTCAATTTTTTATCTAAAATTCTAGCTTTCATATTATCGCTCAGTTGAATATTCAGAATATCTTTTAGCTCCTTTTTAAGATTTTTATCGGTGATTTTTGCAGCAGCTTCAATTCTGTAATCTAGGTTTCTGTTCATCCAGTCTGCTGAAGAAATATACATGTCTTCAGCACCTTTATTATAGAAATACATTACTCTTGCGTGTTCCAGATATTCATCAACAATACTGATTGCTTTGATTTTTTGTTTAAAATCTTTCTGATTAACCGCACAGTAAATTCCACGTACGATTACTCTGATTATTACGCCTGCTTCTGCGGCTTCATATAATTTTGTAATTAAAGCTCGATCGCTTACGGAATTGGCTTTAACAATCATTTCAGCCTTTCTTCCTGCTTTCGCTTCTTCAATCTCTTTGTCGATATGCTGCATGATTTTTTCACGCATAAACTGCGGACAAACCATTAAAGACTTGCATGTTTTTAAAACCGTTAAATAATCCTCTTTCGGTTTCTTTAAAACATTAAAAACTTTATTAATATCTGCCATAATTCCACGGTCGGAAGTCATAATTAAATGATCACCGTAGATTTTTGCTGTTTTTTCATTGAAATTTCCGGTGCTCACGAATCCATATTGCAGAGTCTTGTTATGCGCACGTTTTTTAATCACGCACAATTTTGCGTGAACTTTTTTGTCCGGAATTCCTATTAAAACAGTGATTCCTTCAGGTTCAAACATTTCTTTCCACATTAAATTTGATTCTTCATCAAATCTTGCCTGAAGTTCGAGCATAACCGTCACTTCTTTACCATTTCTCGCCGCATAAATCAAAGCATTACTGATTTTTGAATTGCTTGCCAAACGATAAGCCGTAATCTGAATCGATTTTACATCCGGATCCATCGCTGCTTCACGAAGAAGATCAATTACGGGAGTGTAAGTGTGATATGGGAAAGAAAGCAAAACGTCGTCCTTTAAAATAACGTCGGTAACTCTTTCTCCATGTTCAAAAGCCTGATGCGTGAATGAAGTTCTTTCTACAGGCTTTTTATAATATTCAAAAACGTCCGGAAAATCCATGAAATGTTTGAAATTGTGAATTTTTCCACCCGGAATAATGCTGTCTCTTTTGCTTAAATTTAATTTTCGAATTAAAAGTTCTAGCAAAGCTTTGTCCATATCTTTATCGAAGACAAATCTTGTAGGCTTTCCTTTTCTACGGTTTTTAAGTCCTTTTTCAATTTTTTCTGCGAAATTGGTTTTGATATCGTTATCGATATTCATTTCGGCATCTTTTGTTACTTTAAAAGCATTTGCGGCGAACTCATCATACCCAAAATAGGAGAAAATATGTGGAAGATTAAATGTAATAACATCCTCCAATAACATCACATTCTTTTCTTCAGGATTTTCAGTAGGCAATAAGACGAATCGCCCTACAAAACGAGACGGAATCTCAATAATCGCATAATTGCTGTGATAATTCCAGTCTTTTTTTCTCATGGCGACACCCAGATAAAGACTTTTGTCTCTCATATAAGGCATTGGCGTGTTTTCGTGAAGAAGAATCGGGATGACATTAGCTTCTACCACTTCATCAAAATACTGTCTTACAAATTCTTTCTGTTTTGCACTTAAATTTTTTGAAGTTTTAATCGAAACATGATGATCTGCCATTTCAACCTGAATTCTTTTCCAGGTTCTGTCAAAATCGGCTTGTTGAGTAATTACAATTTCGTTGATTCTCTGAAGAATTTTTGAAGGCGGCTGATAAAAAGATTCAGCAATAACTTTTTCTTTAAAATCCATGGCACGCTTTAAACCTGCAACACGCACTCTGAAAAATTCATCTAAATTATTTGAAAAAATCCCAAGAAAACGAATTCTGAGATGAAGCGGCACATTTTCGTCCATCGCTTCTTGCAAAACTCTTTCGTTGAATGATAACCATGTAATATCTCTGGGATTAAAATGTAATGACATATTTGTGAGTAAAATTTCTCAAAAATAGTAATATAAGTGGTTATTGTAAGTTAATTGATGATTAAATTTAACAAAATTGAATAGATAAGTTTTGAGAAAAAGAAGATTTCAGAAGTTTGATATAATAAAAAAAATTATACTAGAAAGTTTCGTAAATTTAGCAACTTTTATAAATAATTCAAAAATAAATAATTTAACATGAAGAAGATTTTTATCTCTTTCGCTATTGCAATTTTTGCAGGGCAAAGTTTCGGACAAAATGTTGATGTGCTATTTGGTAAGAAATTGTCTGAATACAAGAAAAATCCTAAGACTAGTCTTATTAGATGTGCTGCTGATGAGTATAATCAAGAGCTAGGAAGAAAATATAATCTTGAAAGTAAGGAACAATTTGAGAATTGGCTGGCTCCAAAAGTGGCTCAAATGGAGAAATCTATTTCACAAAATTCTTCTAAAAAAGTGGTTGTAACTATTCCTGTAGTTGTTCACGTAATTCATAGTGGGCAAGCTGTTGGGTCTGGAAGAAATATATCGGATGCAAGAGTTCAGTCACAGATCACTGTTCTGAATCAGGATTTCAGAAGAATGCTAAATACGCCTGGCTATAATTCTAATCCTGTTGGTGCAGATATTGAAATTGAATTTTGTCTAGCAAAAACAAACCCTTCTGGTGGAGCTACAACAGGTATTGACAGAGTGAATTTAGGAAGCACAGTATGGAATGAATCTAATGTAGAAAGTATTCTTAAGCCTCAGACTTCTTGGAATCCAAGTAATTATTTTAATATTTGGGTTTGTGAATTTGGAGGTGATTTAGATGGTGTTTTAGGATATGCCCAATTTCCACAATCTTCAGGTTTACAAGGTTTACAAGGACCTTACACTGCTGAAACTGATGGGGTAATTATACATTGGGCAGCATTTGGATCAAGTAATTATGTCGGAGGATCTTATTTTCCTGATATTGATAAGGGAAGAACAGCTACTCATGAAATTGGTCATTTTTTTGGTTTAAGACATATTTGGGGGGATAATACTTCTTGTGTTGTTAATGCGTTAGACAGTAACAAAGATTATTGCTTGGATACTCCGGCTCAAAATACTGAGCATTATGACTGTGATGCAATATACGATACTTGTCCATCTAATGCAGGTAATGATATGACAGAAAATTATATGGATTACTCAAATGATGCTTGTATGAATATTTTCACACAAAATCAGAAGACAAGAATTTTAACTGTTTTACAAAATTCTCCTAGAAGAGCGTCATTAACTACTTCTACGGTTTGTAGTGATCCTCTTGCAGTAAGTGAAACAGGCTTATCAAAAGATGAAATCAATATTTACCCAAATCCGGTAAAAGATTATTTAAATATTTATTCTAAAAAAGGTCTGAAAGTATTGAGATATTCTATCTACAATGCAGTTGGTCAGGAAGTTTTGAAAAAAGAAGTAAAATCAGACTCAGATCTTAAAATAAGTAAAGAAAACTTAGGTACAGGTTTCTTCATGATTACTATTTATACTGAAAATAGTAGTAAGACATTTAAATTCGTTGTAGAATAATAGCTCTTTTTTTATAATAACTAAAACCGTCTTTATTAGGCGGTTTTTATTTTTGTGTCAATTTGTCATAAAAAAATGAATGGTACAAATATTGAGAATGTGAGAGTGTTATTAAATTTAAAAATTAGAAAAAATATAAATATTATGAGTAAAATAATCGGAATCGATTTAGGTACAACAAACTCTTGTGTTGCCGTAATGGAAGGGAAAGACGCTGTTGTAATTCCTAACGCAGAAGGTAAAAGAACGACGCCATCTATTGTGGCATTTACAGAAGATGGAGAAAGAAAAGTAGGTGATCCTGCTAAAAGACAAGCGGTAACAAACCCAACAAAAACGGTTTATTCTATTAAAAGATTTATCGGAACTCATTTCAAAGATGATTCTGCTGAAATCTCAAGAGTACCTTATAAAGTAGTTGCTGGACCAAACGATACTGTAAAAGTAAAAATCGACGACAGAGAGTATACGCCACAGGAAATTTCTGCAATGACGCTTCAGAAAATGAAGAAAACGGCTGAAGATTATCTTGGTCAAGAAGTTACAAGAGCGGTAATCACTGTTCCGGCTTACTTCAACGATGCACAAAGACAAGCTACAAAAGAAGCTGGCGAAATCGCAGGTCTTAAAGTAGAAAGAATCATCAATGAGCCTACAGCAGCAGCTTTGGCTTATGGTATGGATAAGTCTCATAAAGACCAAAAAATCGCAGTTTACGATTTAGGTGGTGGTACTTTTGACGTTTCTATCCTTGATTTAGGAGACGGCGTTTTCGAAGTATTGTCTACAAATGGTGATACGCACCTTGGTGGTGATGACTTTGATGATGTAATTATCAACTGGATGGCAGATGAATTTAAATCTGAAGAAGGCGTTGACTTAAAATCTGATGCAATCGCATTACAAAGATTGAAAGAAGCTGCTGAAAAAGCAAAAATCGAGTTGTCTTCTTCTCCTCAGACTGAAATCAACCTTCCTTATATCACAGCTACAGCTACAGGTCCTAAACACTTAGTGAAGACTTTGACTAAAGCTAAATTCGAGCAATTATCTGCTGACTTGGTAAGAAGATCAATGGAGCCTTGTAAAAAAGCACTTTCTGACGCAGGTCTTTCTATCAGCGATATCGACGAAGTAATCTTGGTAGGTGGTTCTACAAGAATCCCAATTATCCAAGAGGAAGTTGAGAAATTCTTCGGTAAAAAACCTTCAAAAGGAGTTAACCCAGATGAGGTTGTAGCAATTGGTGCAGCAATCCAAGGTGGTGTTTTAACTGGAGATGTGACAGACGTACTTTTATTAGACGTTACACCACTTTCTTTAGGTATCGAAACTATGGGTTCTGTGTTCACTAAATTGATTGAAGCAAACACTACAATTCCAACAAAAAAATCTGAAGTATTCTCTACAGCTTCTGACAATCAGCCGGCTGTAAGCATTAGAGTAGGACAGGGTGAAAGACCAATGTTCAACGACAACAAAGAGATTGGTAAATTTGATTTAACAGATATTCCACCAGCACAAAGAGGAGTTCCTCAAATCGAAGTTACTTTCGATATTGATGCGAATGGAATCTTGAGCGTTTCTGCTAAAGATAAAGGAACTGGTAAAGAGCAATCTATCAAAATTCAGGCATCTTCTGGACTTTCTGACGAGGAAATCGAAAGAATGAAAAAAGAAGCTCAGGAAAACTCTGCTGCAGATAACAAAAGAAAAGAAGAGGTTGAAATCTTCAACAAAGCTGACGGATTGATTTTCCAGACTGAAAAGCAATTGAAAGAATTCGGTGATAAATTGTCTGCTGACAAAAAAGCAGCAATCGAAACTGCTCACGCAGAATTGAAAACCGCTTTTGAAGCTAAAAACGGTGACGATGTAAAAGCTAAAACCGAAGCTCTTGACGCAGCTTGGATGGCAGCTTCAGAAGAAATGTACGCACAAGGTCAAGGTGCTGATGCAGGAGCTCAACAAACTCAAGGAAATGCAAACGGAGCAGAAGATGTTCAGGATGCAGATTTCGAAGAAGTTAAATAATTATTGAGTAACATCAATTAAAAATAATAAACCGCTGTAAATGTAATGTTTACAGCGGTTTTGTTTTAATTATTAAAAAAATATATAAATTTAATTTAACACATGTGCATTTGTGAGCTAAAAAAAGAATGTTACCTAAATTTTTTTATTTAATAGATTAACTAATTCTTATGATTGCAGTCATATAAATAGTTGGATGTTAGTTTTTAAATTTGACAGTCACCAATCAAATATTTATGTGAATAAACAATTTGACAATTGTCAGAAAGATTCTTATTTCTGCCATAAAGATTTTTTATCATACACCGTGTTATTTAATAAGCTATTTTCATATGAAAGAGTTTTTGAAAAGAAAAACAGGTAAGTTGATTTGTGAATAACGCTATCTTTAATTATCAAACCAAATAATTTATTTATGAAAAAATCAATTGTAATGCTTTTAGCAATCGCTACGGTAATGTCGTGCAACAAAAAGGAATCTACAACAGTCAATGAATCTGGTGATTCTATGGAAATGACAACTCCAACTGATTCAACTCCTGTTACCAGTGATTCGGCTTCTACTTCTACAACCAGTTCAGCAGCAGTTTCTCTGAACGATCAGGACAAAAAGTTTGTTGATGCTGCAGCAAAGGGTGGTATGATGGAAGTAATGGCAGGAGAATTAGCTGTTCAAAATGCAACCAACGCAACTGTGAAAACATTGGCTGAAATGATGGTAAAAGATCATACCAAAGCAAATGATGAATTGAAACAATGGGCTTCTGCAAATTCTTATACTTTGCCATCTGCGGTAGATGCTGATCAACAAAAGAAGTATGATGAGCTAAAAGCCAAAAAAGGGACAGAATTCGACAAAGTGTATGCAGATATGATGGTAAATGATCATAAGAAAACAATTGCTGATTTTAAAAAGGAATCTGCTGAAGGATCAGAAACTTCTCTGAAAGCTTTTGCATCGAAAACTATTCCTGCTTTGGAACATCATTTAATGGAGTCTGAAAAAGCAAAAAAAGCTGTAAAGTAATTTTTATCACTCAGTCTTAAAAAATGATCCCACCGAAGTGTGGGATTTTTTATATATCAAATTGCAATATTTTAGATATAAATTGGTTTATTTCATGGAAAACTATATTCAAACTAAGAAACATAGATTATACTGATGGTAATTTCTGCTATTTTTTTTCACTTTAAAAATCTTTTTTAACTAATTTGAGTTTTAAATACCACAGATTGCAAAATTGGTTTTGGTTGGTACAGAATTAGATTACTTCAGGTATAAACCTAAATCAATTAATATGAAACTATCTACAGAATCTGAGAACATTGCTTCTCACTACACAAGAGAGATTGAGCGTCAAAAAGCAATTAAAGCTTTAGAAAAAGCAAAAGCTATTAAAAGGAAAGTTGTATTTCTGCCACAGGGCGCTACAGGGAATATAAATATCCGCGAAATTTTTTAGTTAACATACAAACAAACATCTGAATTTAGTTAGAGTTAATTTTACAGATAAATATCTATGTTTTCTATGTTAAATTTATATGAATAAAAAAGAGTTTGATTACCAAACTCTTTTTTTTAGAACTTTAATAAAGTAGCACAAAAAAAATTACTTATTCTTATGCCCTAAAATTCTAACCTTATTTAACCACTTCGCTCGCATTTTTTCATCGGAAGTTTTTATAACACCAATGTAAGTAACTTTTACAGGATTGATTCCGCAAAATTGGAGTGTGGATTTTTTAAGTTGATTAACACTTGGTCTTCCAAATAAAAGTCTGTAAATCCAGCCCGGTTGGTCGAGAGTTGTTATTATTCTTGCAGATTTTCCTTTCAATAATTTATCCCAAAAAATAGAATTTTCTCGATATTGAAAAGCAAATCCAGGTAAAAAAAGTCTGTCTATAAATCCTTTGGTAATCGAGGGTAAACCGCCCCACCAAACAGGATGTACCCAAACCAAATGATCTGCCCATTTTATAGTTTCCCAAGCTTGAAGTAAGTCTGGCTCTAATTCGGTTCTTTTCTGATAACCAAATTTTAAATTTGGATCGAAATTTAAATCAGCAATCACAATTTCTCTCACTTCAGCTCCTGATTCTTCAGCTGCTTCCTTATAAGCTTGGGCAATTCCAAAATTGAAAGAATCTTTATTCGGATGCCCATTTATAACTACTATTTTTTTCATACTTATTAATTAATACGGCAAAAATAGTTCGAGCAGTTTTCCTGATGTAGGACAAATGTCTAAAAAGTAATTTCTTTCCTGATTCTGCTTAAATGTCTTTGTGTAATGTTGAGATAAGAAGCAAGATATTGTAGTGGGATTTGCTGTATAAATGCGGGTTGATTTTCAACTAAAGCAGTATATCTTTGAATAGCAGTTTCTTTTTGAAGTTGAAAAATTCGTTTTTCCAGTTCAATATAGTTTTGTTCAGCAATTATTTTCAAAAATATCGTCCAATTATAATTGTTGGTTGTAAGTTTATCAATCGTATCTTTTCCGATGACTAATAATTCTGCAGATGAAATGGCTTGTAAGGTTTCCAAACTAGGATTTCCTGTGATAAATGAGGAATAAGAAGCAAGCATATCATTTGGAAATCTGAAACAATACGTCATATCATTTCCTTCTGAAGTTGTATAGTACGACCGGAAAATTCCTGATTTAATAAAAGCAACTTCATTGCATTTTTCACCTTCATTTGCAAAGAAATCATTTTTAACAAGTTTTCTGACTTCAAATAACTGAACGAAATCTTTAATCTCTTCTTCTTTAAATATATTGAAACTGCGAAAATATTCCTCAATCACTTTTTTATTTTTAACTACAAAACTACGGTTAAAGTTCTTTTTCATAATCAGAATAAATAAATCTTTTCAAAATATGAAACGTTTTTTACTTTAAAACTGTTCCGTAAATCTGATTCAACAAATCTTGTCTCATTTTTGAGTTCCTCTGATTCAAAAGGATGATAAATCCCCAATTCTTATCTCTATTGTAGCAAATAATAGAAGATTGTCCCATAGAATCACCAGATTTCAGGAAAATAGTATCGTTATCTTCGGTATTGATGTTAAAACCTAATCCCATTTCACGTTTTTCATCTTTGTAATAGATTTTTTCGGTTAATAAAGCTGCATTTGAGATTGGATTTCCATTTGTTAAAAGTGCTTTAAGATATTTCGTCATATCAGAAGCATTAGATTTTACCAATCCGGCAGGTGCAGTTACATTCCACAAGAAAAACTCTTGAGCGCCTCCTTCAGGATTATAACCTGTTGTAATATTTTTTACATTAAAATCTTGAGTCAGTGTATTATGCATTTTTGCAGGTTTAAATATTTTTTCCCGGATAATTTCATCATAACTTTTACCATATATTTTCTCTAGAATCTGTCCCAATAAAGTAAAATTAATATTAGAATATCTGAATTTTCCATAATCGATGAGGTCTATAGATTCATTAATCATTTTTGCTAATGATTCTCTTGTAATGCTGTTTATCGGTTGTTGAGAATTTATTTTAATCAACTCCTGAAAATCGAAATCGGGTAAGCCCGACTGATGTGAAGCCAAATCTGAGATTTTGATTTTGTTCTGAAGATTCTTCTGCAGAATGTATTGTTTAGGAAGATAATTGTCGATGTAATCATCCAGTTTTAATTTCTTTTCCAAAGAAGCCTGAGCAATCATATTTCCGGTTAAGATTTTGGTAATGGAAGCAATTTCGAAGATTGAATTTTTATCAATATTGACTTTGCTTTCTTTACTCAGCTTTCCGTAAGAAGTATAAAATTCTTTGTTGTTGCTGATAAAACCAACACTGATTCCAACGTCCGGGTTTTTATTATAACTGGCTTTAATAATAGAATCAATCTTCTTAGAAAAGTCTTGGCAAAAAGCAAAATTACTGATGAATAATAATGCTGTTAAGAGTGTGAATGTAGTTTTCATTGTACCTTGTTTTAAGATTAGGGTACAAATGTGCGGAAGAACAAAATCTTACACGACCGAATAAATGCAGTGAGACGAATTTCTATTAAAAAATGAGTTCGAATGATGAATTGAAAAAGTAAGAGTAATTACAAAATACTGTTATGTAGTGTTTTACGATACGAAGTTGGCGTATTTCCTGTATGTTTTTTGAAAGCGGTATTGAAAGAAGATTTAGAATTAAATCCGACTTCGTACAGGATTTCGAGAACTGTAACTTTGGTTTTTGCCGGATTTTTTAATATTTCCATTGCATATTCAATTCGATATGTATTCACAAAATCATAAAAATGCTTACCTAATTGATGATTAATTAAAACCGATAATTCCCGAACAGGAATATTGATATTTTCAGAAATATTCTGAATCGTAATTGACGGATCCAAAAATGGTTTTTCATCGCTCATATATTTCTTTAGTTTCTGTAAATCTTCATTGTGTTCTTGTTCATTTATAAATGATAATTCAGTCGTTTTTTGTTCTGAAATAATATCGGAAACGAGTTTTAGTTTAGAATCGATATTTCTGAATAAATGAGGATTATTGAGTGCTTTATACAAATACCAACAGACAATAAACATTTGCAAAACCAATCCGAAAATTTTTATCCATTCGGAAATCTCGGGATAATCTGAAAATTTAAAAATGTTTTTTAAAAGAGCCACCGAATATAAAATCGTGAGAACAACTGTAAATTGGAACAGCCAATGATATGAATGAATATTTGTACCGGCGAAATTTTCCAGATAAAGTTTTTTTGTTCTTCTCAGTATCAGGAAAATAGCAATAAGATAGGCTGTTAACTGAATATGTATCAAAATATGAATGAATTGAAATTCTATCATACTTTGTCGATTTTTGATAAAATCAAATTTAGAAATCAAATCAACGGAATAAAAATCTGGAATCAGGATAATATTTACGATTAAAAAGGGCAAAAAATGAAGCAAATGTTTTGATTTTAGCCTAAAATCTGAATAACAAACCGACATTACATAAAGATAGAAGACAGGAATCTGTAAAAATGCAAATGTACTTCTGAACATTCCCAGATTTGAGGGTCTGTCAATAATTAAACTAACTATAGGTTCGCTTACATCTATTGCAATAAGAATCAGATAGAATGCAAAAAGTGAATTGCTGGGTTTATTTCTGTTCTTAACAGTGAGAAGAAAAAAGGCAAGAAAAAAAGCAATGAACAGAGAAATGACCGTTACAATAATTAACAAATTGCTTTTATCCATCAAGTTTTAACTTTAGTTTAATATTTCGTAAAGATAAAAGATTTAGCCAGAATTTTATTTCTTTAATAAGGGAAAATAAACAAAAGTAGTAAGCGATTTCGATACATTTAAACATCAATTATTTATCGATTGATATTCTTTCTTTAAATTTTTATCTAAAATAAAAGGAACAAATGGTAAAACAGATCCGATAAGGTATATTGCAATTCTCTTGAGGCTCCATCGGTATTTTATAGAAGCAATAATGAGAATCACCATATAAACTAAGAATAAAACTCCATGAATCCAGCCAAAATATTTTACAGGCTCTGAAATATCAAGAATGTATTTTATGGGCATCGCAATAAAGAGTAAAATTAAATAAGAAATGCCCTCGATAATTGCTATTTTACGGTAAATGTTGATCATGTTGTCAATTTGTTTGTTATAGATTGCTTGGTGAAAAGTTAGAATTATTTTAAATATTAATCCGAAATTCTGCAGGCACACTCATTATTTGCGCTGATATATTTGATAGTTGCTTTGCTTAATATTTCTAAAACCTCAAGATTTAAATCTGATAATTTTCTGAAATAAATACAGGCTTTTGCCATTTTAATTTTTCCTAATTTTTCGAGCAGTTGTTGATTTTCCTCTCCTGGAGCTGCCACATAGAGCGAAAACTGTGCTTTTCTAGGCGAAAAACCAATAATCATGGCATCTCCTTCATGTCCGCTTACATATTTGTAGTGATAGCTTCCAAAGCCTATCATTGTAGGTCCCCACATTTTAGGCTCAAAACCTGACCATTTTTTCATAAGCTCAATAAGTTGAAAACTGTCTTGTCTTTTCTGCTCATTATCAACAAATGAATTGATGAAATCTGTAACACTAACCTGGGTTTCTGTGGTTTTATTTTTTGTTGCCATGTTTTATTGATTTATAAATTGATGTTTTTGTAAATTTTAAATCAAATCTGTAAATTCCCTTTCTTGAATGAGATGATTTATTTTGCCTAAAACATCTGCATGATAATAATTTTTAAGAGGATGTGTCATTTTAAAGTTTAACTCAGTAAAAGAACATTTGATTTTCAAATCTAATACTATTTTATCTATTTTTTTTTCTGAATTATATATTCTCTTGATGAAAAATGAGGTGAAAACTTAGAGATCAGAGCAGATGTTTTTGTGGAATTTCCAATGATTCATTTGTAATCATTTGATATTTAGAGAGTAGCAGGATGGGACAGGATGCTCCAATTTGGGTTTGTTGGTAGATTAGTTCACACAAAATTAATATTCATGAAAAAATCCTTACTTTTTAAGCAGACTCTTAAATCCTTACTGCTTTGTGGAATTACCTTGTCCACATTTGATCTCAATGCTCAGACTTTGGCATTTCCGGAAGCTACCGGTTTTGGCAGATTTACAACAGGAGCAAGAGGTGCCGCCAATCCTCAAATTTATCTGGTTACGAATTTAAATGACAGTGGAGCAGGATCTTTCCGTGATGCGGTAAGTCAGCCGGGAAGATTTGTTATCTTCAAAGTGGGTGGAATTGTCAATTTACAATCTGTTGTAGCTGTTGCAAGTAATACGACAATTGCGGGACAAACTGCTCCCGGAGAAGGAATTTTATTTTTAGGGCCACGAGTTTCATTTTCGGGATCTAATAATACGATTGCAAGATTTATGCGTCTTCGTTATGGCGGTACAGCTCAAAATCAGGATGCATCAGGAATTTCCAACGGTGCAAATATTATTCTGGATCACATGACCTTTACTTGGGGAACAGACGAAGTTTTCTCTATAAATTGGGATAACAACGGAAACAGTCCTGATAATATTACGATCCAAAATTCTATTATCGGACAAGGATTACATCGTCACAACCATTCTGCAGGTGGATTAATGCAACCTTCCGCAGGAGGAAAAATCAGTTTGATCGGAAATTTATATATCTGTAATAAGACCCGAAATAATAAAGTAAAGGGAATCAACGAATTTGTAAACAATGTTGTTTATAATTGGGGAAATTACGGCAATACTTACGGTCATACACAATCTGGTGAAGCTTACATTATGGGTGGAGATTCTGCTGGAGCCTCTTATGTAAATATTATTAATAATTATTTTATCGGAGGACCAAATACGAGTGGTACGGTTTCTACACCTTTCAGTGTTGGAAATGCCAATTTCAATTTATATGGCTCAGGAAATTATTTTGATAATAATAAAAACGGAGTTTTAGATGGTACTTTGGTTCCACAGGATTTGACAGGTTATCCGGTTGGAGATGCAACAGCAATTCAGTCAACTTCGTATGATTATCCGATGAAAAACCCGGCCTTGACGGCTCAAGGTGCATTCGATAATATTATTGCAGGTGTTGGAGCATCTTATCCTGTACGTGATCAGGTAGATCAGCTGATGGTTTCAGATTTACAATCGAAAGGAACAACCGCTACTTATGTTTATGTACAAAGTGATTTAACAACTCAGTTTGGTTTTACAAACGGGGGAGCAGGACATATTTATGGCGCTCCGGCTCCTTTAGATACAGATAATGACGGAATGCCCGATGCATGGGAAATTGCACATGGTTTAAATCCTAATGTAGCCGATGCTTTGGCGGTAAGTACTACCAATGCACCTTACCTGAATATTGAAGTTTACATTAACGGTTTACCAAATACTCCGGCTCCGGCTTTTGTTATTCCGCCTTCTGGGGTGAATTTTACTAATTCATTAACTTCAGGTTCTCCAGCTTCAAGCTCTCTAACAGTTAATTGGAGCGATAATGCAACGAATGAAACCAATTATGTTTTGGAACGTTCACCAAACGGAACTTCATTCACGGTAATTGCTACACTTCCTGCAAATACGACGAGTTATAACGAAACAGGGCTTACTCCAAATACTCAGTATTATTATAGAGTAAAAGCAATGAATGCTACAGATTCTTCAGTTTATACACCGAATGCTTCTGTTACTACACCTCCTGTTCCTTCAGCTCCAACCAAAGCAACTTCTCCGAATCCTGCAAACGGATTTAATGATGTGCAATTAACCAATGGAAATCTGCTTTTAAAATGGACAGGAAGTACAAACACAACCAATTATACTGTCTATTTTGGAACAGATCCGCAAAATTTAAATAATGTTGCTACAGTTCCTTATTCTGTTGCACCATCTTATCAGTTAACGAGTTTAAATACGGCAACCAATTATTACTGGAGAATAGATTCTTCCAATACTTTGGGTGCAGTGACGGGAGATGTTTGGAGTTTTCGTGCGCTGACTCCAAGTCTTGTCGGAAACTGGCCATTTTCGGAAGCTCCTCTTTCGGGTGAGCAAATTGCAGATCTTACTTCTTATGCCAACAACGGAACACTAAATGTTGCCTATGACAATGCAAATGTGAGAGTTCCTGGAAAAGAAAATTATGCATTAGATTTGGCAACTTCTCCCAATACTCCTTATATAGCAAGTATTCCTCATCAGGATCAGATATTATTTAATAATAATTCTTTCACTGTGTCTTATTGGATGAAAGCTCCACAAAGCATGATTCCATCATCTTCGGCGACAAGTTTATATGTATTGTGTAAAGGTTCTTTTACTAAAAATCTTACTACAGGTGCTACAGGAAAACGTTTTAATATTGAAATAAAAGGCGGCCAACTGCGATATGCGATTGATGATGATGTTACGAAAAAAGAAATCACGTCTCCAATTGCCAATTATTTTACCAATAATTGGGTACATGTGGTGATTCAAAGAGACATTACGGCTCATAAAATGCGAATTTATACCAACGGAGTTTTAAGTTCTGAAGGTGATGAAACTGCAGTTACCGGAATTGGCGAAGCAAGTGATTTGATTATAGGTAATATCGGTGAATTGGAATTCCAGACAACTACTGCTCCTGCTCCTTACAAAGGTGCGTTTGATGAACTGAAAATGTATAATTATGCGTTATCTGTAACCGAAATATCTGCTTTGTACAATCAGGCAGTTTTAAGTAATGCAGAATTCAGCATCAGTAAAAATGTAGGTTCTGTATATCCCAATCCTGTAAAAGATCAGATAAACATTAAGCTTCCCGAATATAAAAAATCTAGTTTAACGGCTACAATCATGGATATGTCTGGAAAAGTTATCGTAAAAGAAAATGTGAAAACAAACGGAAACGGAATTTTTAATTTAAATATTGCCGACAAAAAAGTTTCAGGAAATTATATTCTGAACGTTTCTGGAGAAAACCTAAACAGTAACTTTAAAATTATTGTTCAGTAAAATAATAACACAAGTTAATACATTCATATTTTATCTATTTAAAACCTTTCATCTTTTTGGGAGGTTTTAATTTTTTCTATATTGTAATAATGTTACTGTAATTATTTCAAATTTCAACCTGTGCAGGATTGGAGAATTAATTAGAGATTTTATAGATAAAGACATTAACCTTAGAGTCAGTAAGAAGACCTACATTCAAAAGGCCATTTGTATTAACTGCAAATGTCACAGTGTCACCGGTTTCTAAAGATAAAATAGATTGAATACCTGTAGACGTAATTGGAATCGAAGCCAAGGTTATACCTAATAATGAAACTCTTACTCCATCAAGTTTTTTTTCTTCCCATAGAGCATCATTTTTCAAAATGCCTAATTTTTTCCCTCCTAATGCTTCAATATTTATTCCCGATTCCAGTTGTAATTCATAGTTGATCGAATAAATTCCAGGCTGTATTGCTGTATAAACTCCGTCTGTAAAAAGAGATGCATTTCCCATTTTTGTATCGGAAGTTCCTGTTAAATTCAATTTTTGCCACCCTCCTCCAAGACTTAAATTAAGTAATGACCAAGCCCCGTTTTTTGTGGCATAATAAACCGTTTTCTTTCCTGAAAAAAGATCACTGCTTATTTCTTTAACGGTATTGTCGCCAATTGACGATTTGTCTCTAATCATTAAACTGTAGTCTGAACTCAAAGTTGACACTGCAGTAACATCTCTAATAATCACATTTCCGTTGACATCTAATGTTGACATTGGTCGAGTGGTATTAATTCCTACTTGTGCTTGTGAATTGTGCGTAAATAAAACGATAAATATTAAAAGAATTAAAGTTTTCATGATCTGTTAGATTAGTTTTAGTTATATCACAAAATTTGGAAAAATATTTTTCACTGCAATCAGTATAACTACTGAAATAATAATCGGATGTTGAATTTGTTTGTTAAATAATTTTTTATATTGATAAAAAATTTGAAATATAAATTTTAGAATAATAAATTGAAGTCTTATAGACATCAAAGCTTTTAATAAATAATCCCTAACTTGCAGTTAAACCAAGATAAAATCAATCAAAATAAATTTGAAATGAAGAAGATTTTTTTAGCCTTAATTGGAATTTCCATATTTTCTTGTCAACAAAGTCCCACTAAAAATTACGAAGATTCTACAAAGCAAGAACTCTTGTTTCCAAAAGGCAACAAAGTTCCCAATGATAAATTTGACGGAAATGTGTATCAGGCAATTTTGAGTGATGATGGAACTCGTGTAAGTAACGTCACTTTTGAGCCAAAAGGTCGTACAAATTGGCACAATCATCCAGGAGGACAAACACTTTTGGTTACTGATGGAGTAGGATATCATCAGGAAGAAGGGAAACCTCTTCAAATCATCAAAAAAGGAGATGTCATTAAAATTGGTAAAAATGTGAAACATTGGCACGGCGGAAGCGCTGATCAATCTATGACACATATTGCAGTGAGTATTGACCATGAGAAAAATCCGTCACAATGGTTTGAAGCAGTTTCTGAAAAAGAATATCAAGCAGTTAGGTAAAAATAAAAAAAATCACCAAAAAATAGAAAATCCCGAAGCGCAATTGCCTCGGGATTTTTCGTGATATATGATGTGATTTAGTGTCTCTTGAATAATACTTCGTCCATTTTTGTCTGCTTAACGTAAATTTTTTGAAAACTTACAGGCATATATTGGTATAAAATATTCCATTGGTGAGTATCGGTTTGCTTTTTAAAACTTCTGAAAGATCTCACGAAAAGATTCTCAATCATTTGTTTTACGGTATTTGTTCCGTTTCGGTAAAGCCAGCCCATCATTTTGATGTTGTGATTTACTATATTAATCTTCGATTCCTGCAAAAGATTTTTCAGGTGATCTACTGTGGTTTGTATCACGCCTGCAAAATTATTTTGTACAGAAAGCTTTTCAATTTCATTCTGTAATGTAGGATAGAATACTTTTAAATGCTCAATTGCCCCATTTTCATTAATTACCTTCTTCTCAATATTTTTCATTTTAAATATTTTTTTAGAACACTCATACATTAGCTAAAACTGTACCAAGTTTTCCTTTTGTATGTTAAAAAATTGTTTCTTTTAAAAATTAATTTAAAATCTTTAATTCTCTCCAAACTGTTTATTTATAGATGTTTTGAAATAATATTATTTCTTTTATTTGGGATTAAATGTGTAATTCGTTGATTTTTAACATGATTAATTAATGAGTGTTTTTATTGTTTTGTAATGAAACATTTAAATTATGTAATGAAAATTTTTAATCGATTGTCTGTAATTCATTATAGTTGACAGTACTTTGTATTTCTTTATTAAGTTTACGCCTTTGTATAACTTAAAAAGAGGTGATATTTAGAATTCTTTGTTTGACTTTGCGTTAAATTTAAATAGTATGAGATATAGCGGAAGTTCATATTTTAAATCTGTTTAATTTCTTGTCTATAATTATTATCTCGTTGATTTTGCAGACTACGCCGATGTTTTTTTCTAATTTAAATCTGTTAAATCAAAAAAATCTGCTTGAACAAAAAAATATTACTTTTTAACTTTCAGAATAAATATATTTGCAGTCCATAAAAATCAAAGATGTTTACAAAAATTGTAGTCCACAGAGTCGGAAATAAAATCAACGGAGAATCACTTATACTTTCGCAGGAAGAGCTTCAATTGGATGAAGGAACTGTAGAAATGCTTGAAAATTATTTTTTAGGTTCATTTAAAACTGAGGAAACATATCAGTTTTACAGCGATACTTATTTGGTAAACAATCCGGTTTTTAGTTCGGTTTCCGAGATTTTTGAAGACAAAGCGAAGTTTCTTTGGGAAGCTGAAAATATTGCCAAACATCTTTTCGAAGCGGCAGAAAATCCACGAGTTCAGGGTGGAGAACTGTTTATTGTTTTCTTTGAAGACGAAAGAGAAAGCGACGAGAGAGTTGATAAAATCGGGATTTTTAAAACCGAAAAAAGAGATTCTTTCTTAAAAATATTCCCTAAAAACGAATCGTTCGAAATTGAAAAAGATCAGGGAATCAGTTTGTCAAAAATCGATAAAGCTGCTCTTATTTACAATAATCATAAAGAAAATGGCTATGTACTTTCCGTGGTTGACAACAACAAAAACGGTGATATGTACTATTGGTTTGAAGATTTCTTAAAAGTGAAACAACGTGATGATGAATATTTTCACACACAGGAAGCTTTGATGGTTTACAAAGATTACATTGTGAAGCAACTTCCACAGGAATTTGAGGTTTCTAAAGCAGATCAGGCAGATTTTTTAAATAAATCGATTAATTTCTTTAAAGAAAAAGAAGAATTTAAGCTGGATGAATTTGCCGCTGAAGTTTTGGTTGATGAGCATGTAATTGAGAGTTTTAATAATTTTAAAACTGATTACGAACAAGATATGCAGATCAATATTTCTGAGGAATTTCCAATCAGTGAAGCGGCGGTGAAAAAAACGCAGCGTCATTTCAAAAGTATTATTAAATTAGATAAAAATTTTCATATTTACATTCATGGAGACCGAAAAATGCTTGAGCAAGGTCAGGATGAAAAAGGAAAATTTTATATGCTTTACTTCGATAAAGAGGTGTAAGATAAAAGGTTTAATAACTTTCAAAAGATTTTATGGGGAAAAACTACAAGCTTATTGCCATCAGTTCGATGGTGATATCAATCATTGGTATACTTTGCTGTTTTTATACATTTTACGGTGTCTGGAAAGGTGCTGAAGAATTTAAATCTATTCCGGATGTTTTACAGTTTTTATATCTTTTTACAAC
Source organism: Chryseobacterium luquanense (assembly GCF_026460945.1). Classification (GTDB taxonomy): domain Bacteria; phylum Bacteroidota; class Bacteroidia; order Flavobacteriales; family Weeksellaceae; genus Chryseobacterium; species Chryseobacterium luquanense. Next base: position 7,627 of record NZ_JAOVZV010000002.1, on the reverse strand, counting down.
GCTGAATCTCAATTTCACCAATAAATTTGAGCATTTAGAAATCTGGAATTTCGTTTTTTATGTATTGCTTTTTATCGGCGGTTTGCAGTTTATCAAATCAAAAGGTAAAGAAACACGTCTTGTAGGGTTCGTGTTTTCTGTGATTTTTTTACAGTCAATTATTTTGCTTTTTCAAAGTTTATGTTATAAGATATTTATTACAAAATGGGGCGGACTCACTTCTTTACAGATATTTTATTCCACATTTGGATTAGCTACTTTAGGTTTGGCTTTATACATCAGTGTACGGGTTTTAAGAATAATTAAAAGTCAAAAAGAGATTGATATTTTACAGACAGAAGAGAAAATTACCATTACAGATACTCCAAAATGGCAGAGATTTTTTCACTGGATTGTAGATTTGACGGTAATGTCATTATTGGCAACTCCTTTTGTAATTACTTTAGGATATTCGATGATGAACTCCGAATTTTTAGCTAGAAATGAAACTTTAGCGATGTTTTTAGAAAGCAGATGGGCGCTTTATTTTCTAGTTATCATTTTCATTTTTATTTATTATCCTGTTTCGGAAATTCTGTTTGGTTCTTCTCCTGCAAAATTTTTAACGGAATCAAGAGTTGTAAGTTCAAAAGTAGAATCTCCCGATTCTTCAACTATTTTCCTAAGAACTTTATGCAGAAATATTCCATTTGATGCAGTTTCTTTTTTCTGGAAAAGAGGATGGCACGATTCATTGTCTGAAACTTACGTCGTAAAAGAGAAACGAACAGGCTTTAAAACCAGCAAATTATTATGGATTTTACCAGTTTTAGCAATTTATCTTGCAGTAATGTATTTCGGGAAGACTTATTATAAAGCTTATAAAGCTTCTGTTGAGTATAAAGAAACAATGTCTAATCAATTTACGAACCTAAAGTCTGAAATTAAAAATCCAAATACCAGTCAGTTTTATGTTGTAGATGCGCGTAATTATTATGGAGATATTCTGAATTTCGGTTTTAAAATTGAAAAAATTGAAGGCGATAACATCACTATTAGAAGAATCACCGGAAGATATTTTTCGGGTGCAGATTTTTCTTATGCTAAAAATCTTTACGAGCAGCAAAAAGATACGGCGCAGACTTTTGTTATTAAAAAACAGGAGTTGGCAAATATTTCTCCCGAAACAATCGAAGATTTTTACAATACTCCAAAAACAATGGATTTTTTCAAGTCTGGAATTCAGTATAAAATCGAAGAAATCTACAATTTTAACAGTCCGTTTCTCGAAGGTGAAATCAGAAAAGAAGACAATGATTACACCAATAAAAAAGTTTTTGTATTTCTAAGTAATAATGGCGGAAGTGCGACGATTACCAATATTAAAAACCAAAATAATGATGTAAAATGGAAAGTAAATTTTCCTTTAAAAATTAATAAAATAAATTCTCCCATTCTTATTCAGCTCGAAAATTATGATTTCACAGAAGAAAATATTTCACAAATTGAAGTTTTGGATTCTCTGAATAAAAAACATTCTTACATGATAAAAACCAATGGTTTAACCAACGAAATTACAGAAATTAAATAAAATTTACAGTTGCTTTTTATTCATTCTATAATGGGTGAAATAAAATTAATATTTTTTTAAAAAAGATAATTTTTAAATGTTTGTTTATATGTTTTTATATAAAATGTTTTAATAAATCATAATTTTTGTTAATTATTTATACAGATTCTTAATTAGGTACCACATGTGTGTATTTGAACTTCAAATTGAGTAACTTTGATATTTTATTAGATATTATGAATTTTGTAGAATGTCATGATGAGCCCATTCATATTCCGGGCTATGTACAAAGTTTTGGATACTTGATTGGCATTGACAAAGCTTCTCTTACCATCACTTTTTTTAGTGAAAATATTACAGATATTTTTCCATTAGAAAATTCCAACGAGCTTTTTGGAAAAAAACTTTCACAGTTTCCTGATGTTTTCCAGAACGTTATCGATTCGGAAATTTTTCAGGATGCAGGTTTTCTTGAAAGAAGAGAGAACGAAACTTATTTTGACAAAATTTTTATAGGTGAAAATCAGTATCATTTTTCTGTTTTTCGTGCAAATAATTATATTTTCCTTGAGTTTGAAGCAGTTTCTAAAAATTTTCAGAAACGCATCACAAACAAATACGATAACTTTTATATTGTTGATAATGATCAGGAAATTTGGGATCAACTTCTAAATACCCTTTTCAACATCATCAATTATGACCGCGTAATGGTCTATAAATTCATGAACGACGGTTCCGGCAAAGTAATCGCTGAGAAAACCAACAATCATCTTGAAAGTTATTTGGGACTTCATTATCCGGAACACGACATTCCGAGACAGGCGCGTGAATTGTACAAAAAAAAGAGAAAAAGAATATTTTCGAATGTTCATTCAGAGCCAGTTCGTATTTTGAGCCGTACAGAAACCGATATTGATCTTACTTTCGCTGCTTCGAGAGCGATGTCACCAATTCACGGTCAGTACATCAAAAACTCGGGAGCTTCTTCAAGTTTCAGTATTTCGATTATTATTGATGATAAATTGTGGGGATTGGTAACTTGCCAAAATTCTGAAGCCAAACATATCGATCTTGAAGATCGCGTTCAGGCAGGAATTTTTACAGTTTTAGCTTCCAATGCTTATTCTTCTTTTAAGGCTAAAAAAGAATTAGGATATCGATTAGATTTAAATGAAAAGTTAAGCTATTTGAAATCTGAATTTCTAAAACATGGAACTTTATTTGATTCTTTGGATGCGAATAAATGTGATTTAAGATCAATCCCAAAAGCAGACGGATTGGCTATTATTTCAGATAACGAAATCGTTACAGACGGAATTACTCCTGAAAAAGAAATCATAAACAATATCATTGATTGGGCATATCAAAATATTTCAGAGAACGTTTTCATAAGCAATAGTTTTCTGAAAGATTACGGTAAAGAATTAAATTTAAGTTCTGAGAGTGCCGGAATTATTATTTATTTTATTGAAAGAAGTAAAAAAGAAATCTTAATCTGGTTCAGAAAAGAATTTGACGAACACATCAATTGGGCAGGAAATCCTGAGAAAAAAATCGATGTCTTTTCCAAAGATGGTATTGAGACTCAATTTGTTTCTCCACGTCAGTCTTTTGAGGTTTTTACAGAAAATATTAGAGGAAATTCTAAAAGATGGGGTTCTAAAAACGTAATTGCAGTAAATCTTATCCGTGATTTAGTTTTAGAAACTTCACACAAACAATATATTACGATTAAAAAACTGAATGATCAGCTGAAAAAAGTAAATGAAGAACTAGATAGTTTTTCTTACACGATTTCACACGATTTGGGAACTCCGCTTACGGTGATGAAACTGAATGCTCAAATGTTGCTTAAAAGCTTTGGAGAAACTTCAGACAAGAACAGAAATAAAATCAATTCTATCATCGACGAAATCGACAGTATGGCAGAAATGATGCAGAATGTTCTTCAGTTGAGCCGTGCAAAACACAGCGAGATTCAGCTTGAAAATATTGAGACCAATCCTACTATTCAGAAAATTACAGAGAATGCAAAAATGACATACGACACACAGAAAAGTATTGTTGTAATCAAAGAATGTCCCGAAGTTTTGGCAGACAAAACGATGTTGCATCAAGTATTTTTAAATATCATCAATAATGCTGTGAAATATTCATCAGATCAGGAACAACCGATTATAGAAATTGAGGGAACTGAACAAGGTGACAAAATTATTTACCGCATCAAAGACAATGGAATCGGAATTCCTGAAGAAAATAAACACAAGATGTTTAAGATTTTCAACAGAATGGATAATGCCAAAAAATTCAAAGGAAACGGAGTAGGATTATCCATTGTTCACAGAATTATGAACAGATTGGGCGGAAATGTAGATTACGAAAGCAGTAATGAGGGAACTTGTTTTATTTTAACGTTTCAAAAGCCTAAATTTGTGAAACTTTAAACGTTAAAAAAACAATGGTATCTGAGTATTTAAAACAAAACACTGCCGAGTTTCACGATGCAGCAGAAAAATTATTTAGTTCTGATAAAATTTTCAGCAAAACTTTCACTTTAGAAGATTACAAAAAAATCATCAATACCAATTATCTGATGCTTCTTCATAGTGAAAACAAAATATTCAAAAGTCTTTCTGATAAATTCAGCGAGAAACTTCAGTTAAATCAAAGAGTAAAACTTCCATTAATTGAAAAGGATTTGGCAAGTTTAGCTTTAGAAAACCAAACGGCTTCTCATGATTTTGAATTGGCAAATGAGCATGAAGCTTTGGGAGCAATGTATGTAATTGAAGGCTCTACTTTAGGTGGAAATGTTATCGCAAAACAACTTTCTAAAACGGAAGGTTTTGATGATGTTACTTTCAACTTTTTTGGATGTTATCAGGAAAATACAGGACCGATGTGGAAAAACTTCAAAGAGGTTTTGGATACTGAAGTTACCGAAGAAAACTACAATGAAGTGTTATCAGGAGCTAAAAAATTATATACGTTTTTACTAAACGTTAATTAATTTTCTTAAATAATAATTAAAATTCCCGAAAAATTGCTCAATTTTTCGGGAATTTGTACATTTGGGAAGCAAAAAAGTAAACTAACAAATAAATAATAAAATAGTAACATTATGAAAGTAACCGTAGTAGGTGCAGGTGCTGTAGGAGCAAGTTGTGCAGAATACATCGCAATGAAAGACTTCTGTTCAGAAGTAGTTTTAGTAGATATCAAAGAAGGTTTCGCAGAAGGAAAGGCAATGGACTTGATGCAGACTGCATCTTTGAACGGATTTGATACAAAAATTACAGGAACAACAGGAGATTACAGCAAAACAGCAGGTTCTCATGTAGCAGTAATTACTTCTGGTATCCCAAGAAAACCGGGAATGACAAGAGAAGAATTAATCGGTATTAATGCGGGAATTGTAAAAGAAGTTACTGAAAATTTAGTAAAAAATTCTCCTGAAGTAATCATCATCGTGGTTTCTAATCCAATGGATACAATGGCTTATTTGGTACACAAAACTTCAGGTCTTCCTAAGCACAAAATCATCGGTATGGGTGGTGCTTTAGATTCTGCAAGATTCAAATACAGATTGGCTGAAGCTCTAGAAGCTCCAATTTCTGATGTTGACGGTATGGTAATCGCAGCTCACAGTGATACAGGAATGCTTCCATTATTGAGCAAAGCAACAAGAAACGGGGTTCCTGTAACTGAGTTCCTTGACGATGCTAAACAAAAATATATAATCGAAGAAACTAAAGTGGGTGGTGCTACATTAACAAAATTATTAGGAACTTCAGCTTGGTATGCTCCAGGTGCAGCAGTTTCTGTAATGGTTCAGGCGATTGCTTGTGATCAAAAGAAAATGATTCCTTGTTCATTAATGCTTGACGGAGAATATGGCGAAAGCGATATCTGTTTAGGTGTTCCTGCAATTATCGGGAAAAACGGTGTTGAAAGCATCGTAAACATTTCTTTAACTGAAGAAGAAAAAGCAAAATTTGCTGAAGCTGCACAAGCAGTAAGAGAAGTAAATGGTGATTTGAAATTCTAATTGATTAGATTTTATATAAATGAATCCGTGCTCGAAAGAGTGCGGATTTTTTGTTTCCTTAAAATGAAAAAAAGTGATTCATTTGAATCACTTTTAATTTTGAATAATATAAATAAATTTTACCAGTCTCTCTTTTTAAGAATCAAGTAAGACCCGAAAATAAATAATCCACACCAAACTAAACATGCAACAAGGCTTTCTGTAGGATAGGTAAATTCATATTTTAACCCCATCATTTTAGCCATATTTAGCCTCATCATTGGATTAGGGATTAAACTTGACATACTTTCTAATGGTAAAAGTTTGCTGAAGAAAAATCCATTCTGAAAAATTTCGTTTCTTTCTGCAGACTGTGTTCCTGCTACTTTACTATAAGTTTCAATTCCTCCGATAACAGATTCACCAATCCAGACTACAAAAAATGCCAGAAAAACAAATACTGATTTTCTCAGTAAAATGGATAAAAACATTAAAAAACAGAAAAAAGAGAAAAGTTTAAGGAAATAATTTCCAATGAAAAATATTTCTTTATAAACTAACGATGATTCTGTAGAAGTTGAATATTGATATCCTAAAAGTATTGTGATTACAAAAACTAAAACAGTAGAAATAAATGTAAAAATACCGATAGTCAATAATTTCGAACCAATAAATTCTTCTCTGCTTAAACCATCAATTGTGTTCTGTTTAAACATTCTGTTACTAAATTCCTGACAGATAGAAAATACAATGATTAAACCAAGGAAAATCTTTAGTAAAGCGACAGTCCAGGTTGTAAAATTCCAAATTTCAGGGAAATTATACATTCCTTGTTCTTTCAAATTAATTGTACTTCCGAAAAGCTTCAAATCAATCAAACCAATACAAAGAAAGATGACTAATATTGCAAAATATAAAATCGTGAAAACCTTAAACGGTGTATAATTCAGGTTTTTATAATATTCTAATTTTAATAATTTCATCATGATTAGTTATTGTTTTTTACAAGTTCAAGGAATTGATTTTCAAGTGATTTCTTTTTCTTCGCCAAATGAGAAAGGAAAATACCTTTTTCAGCAAGTTTCTGGTTTAAAGCTGATGCAGAAATTGAGGCGTCGTCACGAATTTGTGCCTTAATTAAATCTCCTTCAATAGCTACAGATGTAAACCATTGCAATTCTTCCAAAGCACTCAAAAGCGTAACATTATTATCTGCTTTCAATTCAAAAAAGCCTTGATTACTTGTCATTTCATCTACTCTTCCGGAATAAATAGCATTACCTTCTTTCAAAACAATTACATGGCTGCATATTTTTTCAATCTCATCTAAAAGGTGACTTGCAATGATAATGGTAATTCCCTGTTTTGCAATCGTTCCGATAATTTCTCTGATCTGAATAATTCCTTCCGGATCTAAACCGTTTGTCGGTTCATCCAAAATCAAAACTTCAGGATTATTAAGCAAAGCTGAAGCAATTGCCAAACGTTGTTTCATACCTAAAGAAAAGGTTTTGAAGGTATCTTTTTTTCTTTCTAAAAGTTTCACCGTATTCAAAACTTCATCAATTCTCGCAAAAGGAGTTCCTTTAATTTCAGCAACAATTTTCAAATTGGTTTCTGCACTCAGGTAAGGATAAAAATTGGGCTGCTCGATGATGGCTCCGATTTTTTTAAGCGTCTCGGGATCAGTACCTTTTTTACCAAACCAAAACCAATCTCCGCTTGTAGGATTGATGGTCGAAAGAAGCATTCCGAAAGTAGTAGATTTTCCGCTTCCGTTTGGGCCGAGAAGTCCGTAAACATTACCTCTTTCTACGTCGAAGGAAATATTGTTAACTACGACTCTCTTGAATTTTTTCGTCAGATTTTTTACTGATAAAATTTTTTCCATGTAGATTTGTTATATATTCTAATTGGTTTCTCTTTTTTGTGAAATGTTACAAATGAAGTGAATTTTTTTAAAATGAATTATGAATTATGAATTATGAATTATGAATTATGAATTAGTTTTGTCTAACTTCTAACTTCTAACTTCTAACTTCTAACTTCTA